>NZ_NISK01000010.1 GCF_002205675.1 Sphingopyxis bauzanensis
GTTCGGCAAGCTAAAACAGCAACGACGCATTGCAACACGCTATGACAAAACCCTGCTCTCGTTCGAGAGCTTCCTCAACCTCGCCGCCATGCGACTATGGCTGAAATCTTTTGTCAACACGACCTAGGCCGTGTTGACAACAGGGAATCCCAAGTGTTTCACCGAAGCGGTGCAGCGGTGCCTCATCCCCTTCACGTCATTTGCGGAGGCAGCTGCGAATTCTAACTGCAGTCGCCGCGCGACTGGCCCCGCAATATTGTCACGCTCGTTACCGGTGAATTTACCGATTGGCTTGATAAGGGCCGCAATGGCGGCGCATGTACGCCCATGGACCGAAGCGGCGGTCACGACGAGGACGGAATTTGACGACACTCATCACCGGTGCAGCAGGCTTTATCGGCATGCATGTCGCGGCGGCGCTGCTCGCGCGCGGCGGGCGGGTGATCGGCATCGACAACTTCACCCCCTATTATTCGCTCGAGCTCAAACGGGCCCGCGTCGCGCATCTTGCCGCACGCCATGGCGACCAGTTTGCGTTCAAGGATGTCGATTTCGGTGACGCGAATGCGCTCGCTCAGGCGCTGGCCGATGTGAAGATCGATCGGATCGTGCATTTGGGGGCGCAGCCGGGTGTACGTTATTCACTCGAAAATCCGGCGGCCTACATCCACTCGAACATCTCCGGTCATCTGAACATTCTCGAACTGGCGCGCCATCGGACAATTTCGCACCTCGTCTATGCGTCTTCGTCGTCGGTCTATGGCATGCGGAGCGATACGCCATTTCGGGTCACCGACAGGGCCGATACGCCCATCTCGCTCTACGCCGCGACGAAACGCGCCGATGAGTTGATGAGCGAAACCTATGCCCATCTGTTCCGCATCCCGCAGACCGGGCTGCGCTTTTTCACTGTTTATGGCCCGTGGGGTCGCCCTGACATGGCGGTCTGGAAGTTCACCGAGGCGGTGCTGCAAGGCCGTCCGATCGATGTTTACAATCACGGCGACATGCTGCGCGATTTCACCTTTATCGATGATATCGTCAACGGCGTGGTGCTGGCTCTCGACCGCCCCCCTGCAGACGATAACCAGCCAAAGCCTGGCGGTTTCACCACCCCCCACCGGCTGTATAACATCGGCAACAACCGCCCCGAACGGCTGACCGACCTGATCCACGCCATCGAAGTCGCCTGCGACCGCAAAGCCGAGATCAACCTGCTGCCGATGCAGGATGGCGACGTGTATCAGACCTTTGCCGATATCGACGAAATCAGCCGCGACCTCGGCTTCGCGCCGACCACCCCGCTGGCGGTCGGTATTCCAGCCTTCGTCGATTGGTATCGCAAGGACTGGTCGCAGCGGCTGGCAGCCACCGGATAATCAGCGAAATGACCGCCCAATGGGTCGGACGGAATGGCTTCGTCAGAGCCGCCTGGCGAACCAGATCAGATGATGCCCACCCTTGCCATTGGCGCGCGCGCGAACCTTGACTTCCTCGACGGCAAAACCCGCGGCGATCAACCGGCGCGTAAAATTGGCGTCGGGTGCCGCCGACCATATCGCGAGCACGCCGCCAGGCTTCAGCGCCGCCTTGGCCGAAGCAAGGCCGGTCAAGCCGTAAATCTGATCGTTGGCGGGGCGCGTCAACCCATCGGGGCCATTGTCGACGTCGAGCAAAATGGCGTCGAAAGCTTCTCTTGCAGCGCCCATGGCCGCAGAGACATCGGCGACAACGACATCGACCCGCGGGTCATCAAGACAGGCTGCCGCAAGTTCGGCCATCGGTCCGCGCGCCCACTCGATGATTTCCGGGACCAGTTCGGCCACGGTGATCCGGGCCTGTGGTCCGAGCTTCGCCAAGGCCGCGCGCAAGGTGAACCCCATGCCATAGCCGCCAATCAGCAACTTGGCCGTGTCCCTGTCGCGCAGCCGATCGCAGCTCATCGTCGCCAGCGCCTCTTCGGAGCCGCTCATCCGGCTGCTCATCAGTTCGTTGCCGCCAAGCGCGATGATAAACTCGTCGCCGCGCCGAAACAGGCGAAGTTCGCCGCCGCCCGGCACCGCCGCGGTGCCGATCAGTTCGCGGATCTTCACTGCGCGTCGCCCGTCATGTCGTCGTTCCTTCGCCCGTCCGCTCCCCCTTACCCGCTTCTGGCATTTTGCCAACGCGGCGCGCGTGACGGATGGCGAATGAACAATATCTTGGTAGGGGGTTCGATGTAGAGTGCGGCGTCAAGAGGCGGCACCGATACCCGCGTGGAGGCAGACATCCAATGAAGACCCTATTGACCGGTGGCACGGGCTATATAGGCAGCCATGTCGCGGCGGCATTGGTCGCGGCGGGTCACGACGTGGTCTGTTTCGACAACCTTGCCAATAGCGACGCCGGCGTGATCGACCGGCTCGAGGCGATCACCGGCACGGTCATCCCCCTCATTGTCGGCGACATCCGTGACGGCGCAGCGCTGAGCCGCGCCTTGACCGAGCATGGCATAGAAGCCGTCATCCATTTTGCCGGACTCAAAGCCGTTGGCGAATCGGTCGCCGAGCCGATCAAATATTATGACAATAATGTCCGCGGCACGCTGTCGCTGGTGCAGGCGATGACCGATTGCGGCGTCAAAACGCTGGTCTTTTCGTCGAGCGCGACGGTCTATGGCCAGCCGCGCTATCTGCCGCTCGACGAAAATCATCCGACGTCGGCGACCAATCCCTATGGCCGCACCAAGCTGATGATCGAGGAAATGCTGTCCGACATCGCAGCGTCGGATCCCGAATGGCGGATCGCCACCCTGCGCTATTTCAACCCGGTCGGCGCGCATGACAGCGGGTTGATTGGCGAGAATCCGAACGGCGTTCCCAACAACCTGATGCCCTTCATCAGCCGCGTCGCCGCCGGACGGCTAAGCGAACTTTCCGTATTCGGGAACGACTATGACACCCCCGATGGCACCGGGGTGCGCGATTATATCCATGTCGTCGACCTCGCCGACGGCCATGTTGCGGCGCTCGACACGATCTCTAAGGCCGAACCGGCGCTGTCGACCTGGAACCTTGGCACCGGACAGGGCTACTCGGTGCTCGATATGGTCGAGGCATTCGAGCGTGTGAACGACGTCCGTATCCCTTACCGCATCGCGCCGCGCCGCGACGGCGATGTCGCCAGTTGCTATGCGAGCCCTGAACGCGCCGCGCGCGAGCTTGGCTGGACCGCGCAGCGCGACCTCGACGCCATGTGCGCATCCAGCTGGAGTTTTGAGCGCACGCTGGCGATGCGCAATTCGGGTTAGCCGAACCAGCCCGCCGTCTGGGCGAGCACCCACAGGCCGATCGCCAGGAATAGCCCTGCCGCGATCATCCGCACCTTTGCCAGATCAACGCGCTTGAGCAGTTCATGCCCCAGGAAGATCGCCGGGACGTTGGCAATCATCATGCCGAGCGTCGTTCCAGCAGTTACCGCCACGACGTCATGATATTGCGCGCCGAGCGCAATCGTCGCGATTTGCGTCTTATCGCCCATTTCGACGAGGAAGAATGCGACGAGGGTCGTGAGGAATGCGCCGAAGCGCGGCTTGGGGGAATCCTCGTCGTCGAACTTGTCCGGGACCAGCGTCCACGCCGCCATCGCGATGAATGACAGGCCGACAGCATAGCGGAAGATTGCGCTGTCAAGGAAACTCGCCGCTGACGCCCCCAGCAGCGCTGCGAGGGCATGATTGGCCAGCGTCGCGACCAAGATGCCGAGGATGATCGGCAGCGGCCGGTTGAACCGCGTTGCCAGGAGGATCGCGAGCAGCTGCGTCTTGTCGCCGATTTCGGCGAGCGCGACGACCGCGGTCGAGGTGAGCAGGGCTTCCATCAAAAAACTCCGGGGCCGGGCGGCGCTGCGATTCCAACGGACATCGACACCCGCCGCCCGGCCCGGACGAAGGATGCGATGCCATTGGTCTCGCCCAAGCGGTCTCCCGCTTCCACCGCACCACGACCTCTCGGCCGAGTATGTTGACACGGTGGCCCGTCCAATTGGACGGCTGGCTACTCCCCAGATGACGCGGGCGGGTTAGCCCGCTTGTCGGCGCGAGGCAAGTCCCTCGATGCCGCCGCGGCGGCTTCTTCCGATTCGGTGATATCGACGTCCATCGCCTTGGCGCGGGCCGCGATTTCTTCGGCCGCCTTGTCGTAACGCGCCTCGAAATCGGGCTCGTCCTTGCACCCCGCCAGCAGCAGCAACGGCAGCAGGATCACCGCGCCGCGCATCAATAATCCTTGCGGTAGCGGATGCTGAGGTTCGACTGACCCGAGCCCCCGGCCTGACTGAGCAGCGACAGCGCCCGGGTCAGGCTGATCTCGAGCTGCGTTGCGGTGTAACCTCGCGCGTCGGTGATGACCTCCAGATAAATATCCTTGGTGATATATTGCCCCGCGGCGAGCGCGGTGCCGCGGCCGACGGTGTCGTCAGGACCGAGCACGCGCAGCCGGTCGATCCCGGTCGCCGACTGCAGCGCGCCGAGCGGGCTCAATCCCCCGCCCCCGCTGCTCAGCGTATTTAGTGACGAGGCCAGCTGGACAGCCTGCAGCGGCGACAAGCTCGTGATCGAATCGCCGAACAGGATGCGCGAGACGATCTCATCCTGCGGCAGGCCCGGGACGCTGGAGAAGGCAATCTGCGGGTTGCTGGCGCGGCCGGACACGGCGACGCTCACCGTCACGGTCTCGATCGTGTCGCTCGCCAGCAAGCGGATCGCAGGGTCGTATGCATCGCCGGTCGGGAATGTCACACGGCCCTCCTGCAATTCGAACGACCGTCCGGCAAATCCCAGCGTCCCGCGCACCAGCTCGATTTCACCGGTCACGCGCGGCGCCAGCGTTGTCCCGCGCAGGACGATGTCGGCCATCCATTCGGATTCGAGCCCCATGCCGCTGACGTAGATTTCATCCGCCGCCTTGAGCGCGATATCGAGGCGGATGAGGTCAAACAGGCTGCCACCGACCGCAGCCAGTCCGTCGCCGCTGATCCGCGGCCGCCCCGCCGCGGGCTTGCGCCTGATACCGGTCAGCACCGGCACCTGCGCCGCGCCTTCGCGCACGATGCGATAGCGCGTTTCGGGGAGGCGCAGGCTGCCCGACAGCAGCGCCGCCTGCCCCGCGACCTTTTCGAGCAGCAGATTGCCCGTCGCGCGCGCCGCAATATTCTCGCTGCGCGCAAGCCGCGCATTGTCGAGCGTCATCGCGATGTTCATCGGATAACCGTCGGCCTGCGCCAAGCTGATATAGCCCTTCGCTTCGACCTTGCCCTCGCCCGCAGTCGCGGTCAGCTGGTCGATTTCCAGCCGGTTGCCGGTAAAGCGACCCGCCACGACCATGTTGGTCAGCCGCGTGCCATAGGTCTGGTTTTCGTAGACCATGTCCTTGCCGCGCACGACGCCCGCCAGGCACGGATCGGCGACGCTGCAGCTGAAATCAGCGGCAACCGCGATCGGTCCCGACACGCCCTGGTCGGCGGGACCGGCAAAGGAATAGAGCGTGTCGGCCGGACCGTTATAGCGAATTCCTCCGCCCAGCGGCGCCGCGCGCAGCCGGGTTAGCCAGTCGCCGGCTCCCGGCCCGAGCGGGCGTAGCGACGCCTGCATCCGCCCGATCACGCTGCCACGCTTGCGCATCACCGCGCGCGCTTCGCCGCCGTCCCTGAGCAGCTTGCCCGCAAAATTGACATCGACCGGCTGGCTGACCGACGCCGCGGTTGTGCGGGTAAAGCCGGTGATCGTCAGCCGCGCATCGGCGCGCGGAAAGCTCTCCGAGCTTGCCTGCTCGAAATCAAGGCTGCCAGTCGCGCGCCCGCCGAGCCCCATGTCGGGATAGACGGCGTTGAGGATCGCCATGTTGACGCGTTCCAGTCGGCTCTGGATCATGATGCCGTCGCCGAACCGCCCCGCAACCCGCGCGCTGCTGCCGCGGCCCAGATTGACCGTCGTCGGCAGCAGTTCATAGCTATCCGCGCCGGGGATGATCCGCGCGGGCGAGGTGGTACGAAAGTTGATCCCCGTCGCGCGCCCCTGCACCGACGCGCGCCACAGTTCGGGAGTCAGATCGGCATTGGCGGCGATACGGAACGGCACCCCGCTGGTCCCTTCGACCAGCGCCTGCGCCTTGCCGCGTCCGTCGCGATAATCGATCTTCACCCGCCCGACCGCGATGTCATATTCGCGGATGCGGGTCTGCGCGATCTGGATGTCAGCGACGACATGCGGAGTGTCGTACAGGGTGACGTCGGCATCGACGATCGCCGATCCGACCGCCAGCTTGGCGGGTCCGGGCAGCACGACGTCGTTGGCGCGCACATTGATCGCCGCTGCCTGATATTGGCCGGCGGCGCTCAACCGGACGAGACCGCCCAGCCCCTGCCCTGATGCATTGAGCTCGCCGACGAACGGCCCCGCGCTGCTTTGCACCAATCGCCCGTTAAAGCCGATACCCGACAGATCGCCGCGCGCGATGTCGATCGTCAGCGGACCGGTTGCGGTCAACAGCACGACGTCGGCGGACAGCGGTCCGTAATCGGTGTCGCCCGTTGCGGCGAGGCGATAGCCATTCGGCGCCCCATTTATTTCTGCGACCAGATTGGCGAGGCCGATACCAAGCCCGGGACGTTCGGCGGTCAGCGTTGCGCGCGGATCGCTGATTGTTCCCGCCAGCTGGACGCCAAGCGGGCCGTAGTCGGTGGAATTGGCACGCGCGTTCAGTCGCACCTGTCCGTTCGGTGCATAGCTCCCCTGCCCGCTGACGATCCGCAGCAACGGGGAGGTCATCCGCAGATTGGCGAAGCGGACGATCCCATCGGTGCCATAGCGAACGTCACTGGTGGCGACCGCATTGCCGCCGAGCAGGTCGCGCACCCCCGAATTGAACAATTGCGTCGATCGCGCGCGAACGCGCCCGGCGATCGCAAAACCGCCGTTTGGCGCAGTTTCCAGATCGGCATCGGTATCGATGTCGAAAATGCCGACGCTTTCGATGCGGTAATCGTCGATCCGCCCGTCGATCGCCCCGGTATAAAAACCACGGTTCAGGTCGGCGATGACGATCGCCTTGGCATCGATGCGCGGCGAGCGCAGGCGCAGATTGTCGCTGAGGATGCGGCCATTGCTGTAGGCGAGATCGCCGTCGAGCCGCACCTGCACCAGCGTCCCGCCCGCGACCGCGTCGAGGCCGCGGATCCGCGCCGCTCGGCCCGCAACCGGAATGATGACCTGATCGGAATCGACACGCGCCTTGCCTGACAGGGTCAACGTGTCGATGATAATGTCGTTGACCGCGAGCGCATTCGCATTCGCCTGATACGCGATCGTCGGCAGGTCGAACGCCCCGTCCAGCGTCGCCGTCGCCCGCACGCCATCGGCGCGAACCGAAGGCGCAATGGCACCGGGGCGGAGCAGAACGAATGCCAGCTGCAAGGCTTCATACCGGCTATTGCCCAGATCGAGCCCGCCGCTCACCCCCAGGCGGAAGGCTTCGGACGAGAAGCGACCATCGAGATCTGCCTTGCGTTCGTCCAGGCGCGCGGTCAGGTCGACCGCGGTTTGCGGCCCCAGCAGCGCCGCCGTCGCCCCCGTGAACAGCCGCGACGCCTGCGCGCTCCCTTTGACCGCAAAGCTACCGTTACGGCCCGTCAGCGCCAGTCGTGCGAGAGGCGCGGTACCAAGATCGGCAGTCAGATTGCCGTTCCAGACCTTCCAGTCACCACGTCCCGCCAGCTTGGCGGTCAACGGCTCTTTGAACCCGCCCATTGCCGCGATCACCCCGCCCTGCGGCGCTGTCACGTTCATGGTGACGTCAAACCGGTTCGCTTCGGGTACGGCGTCGAGCAGCAGCGCCAGCGTATCGCCCTTGGCATTGGCGCCGATCGTTGCGGCATTCGCCATGATCTGGGCGCGCCGATCGGCGATAGCGATCTTTCCCGCCAACCGGGCTACCTGCCGCTCACCGGCGACGGCGGGGTCAAAAATGAAACGATCAACGCGCAGCGCGCCGATGTCGATATCGAGATCGGGCAGCAGCGGCTCGCCCGTATCGGGCACGACCTTGAACGCGGGCATCTTGCGCATCGTCATCGTCGCGGCGGTCGCCGAACGGACGTCAACATGGTTGGCGAAATAGCGGATCGGCCGCCAATCGACCCTGACCTCGGGCGACTCCAGGAACACACCCTTAGGATCGGACAGCGTGAAGTTGCGGATGACCATCTGGCCATAAAGCGACCCATCGAGCCGCCCGATGCCAATCTTCATCCCGTTTTCGAATTCATATTTCTCGACTTGGGTAACAACGAAGCGCCGCCCGGCATCGCTGTTGAGCCCGATCAGGAACAGCGCGAATAACAGGACCAGCCCCAGCAGCGACAGGCCAATCCAGCGCAGGATCGTCATGGGCCAATTGCGCGCCTTTGCACGCACCGCGGCATCGACCGCCACGGGCGCGTCATCAGCCATCAGAACGCCTGCCCGATCGAAACATAGACACTGACCAGCGCTTCACCCGGCTTGCGGCCAATCGGCGTCGCGACGTCCAGACGCATGGGGCCAAAGTTGGTGTAGTAGCGAGCGCCGATGCCAGCGCCAAAGCGCAAGTCCGAAAACGTCGGCGTCGAACCACGATAGACCTGCCCCGCATCGACAAAGCCGACGACGCCGAAATTGCCGAAACGATAGCGCCCCTCAAACGCCGCCTCGGCAACGCTGCGACCGCCGATCGGGTCAAGATTGGGGTCTTTGGGACCAAGCTCCTGATAGCCAAAGCCGCGAACCGACCCGCCGCCGCCCGCATAGAAACGCCGCGATGGCGCCAACCGTTCGCGCGCCGCGCCCAGGATCGACCCGGCGCGCACGCGCCCGGCCAGCACGATGTTGTCGGTGACCGGATAATATCCGCTGACGTCGAGGCGGGCGCGGGCGTAGGGCGAAAATCGCCCGGCGAGTGATCCTTCCGGCTGGATGAGCGCGGTCACCCTAAAGCCCTTGGTGGGATCGAGCAGGCTGTCGGTGCGGTCCATCCCGATCTGCCCCGTCAACCCGAAGATCGTATAAAAATCGCGGCTCCGCTCCGCGCGCGCGAAGTCATAATCATCCTCGCTCGTCGCAATCAGCTCGGCGCCGAAGGCGTAAGTGAACCTCTTTTGCCATATCGGCGTCGAATCATAGCTGACGCGCGCTGCGATGCGCCCCGTGATCGCATTGAACGCATTATAATCGCTTCGCTTCGCTTCGGCGACGAGCTCGACGGTGCGATCGCGGCGTCCGGCGTTTGAACGGCGCAGCGTGGCGCCGATCCCCTGCTCCTGCGTCCCCACCACGCCGCGAAAGATCAGCGCTCCCTCGGGCGGCAACAGGTTGCGATGCGTCCAGCTACCCTCGACGCGCAGTCCTTCGCCGGTGCCGTAACCGGCGCTGGCGGCCAAGGTGCGCGGCGGCCCCGCCTGCTGGGTCACCAGCATCGTCACATATTCGGTATCGTCGCCCGCGCTTTCGCCGGTAGGCTGCGGCTCGGCCGCGACGGTGGCAAACAGGCCAGTGGCAACCAGTGCCTGCCGCAGATCATCGACCTTGCGGCTGTCGTAAAGGTCGCCGCGCTTGAAGCGCGCGAGCACTTCGACATGCTCAGCGTCGAACGCCAGATCCCCGGTCGTATCGATGCCGCCGAAGCGCGATCTTTTGCCGATTTCGACGGGCAGCGTGTACACGCCGTCGCCAGTCGCCCCATCGAGCAGGATGTCGCGCTGTCCCACCTCGGCAAAGGGATAGCCCTCTTCGGGCAATTTGAGCGCGATAGCTGCCTCGGCGCCCTGGACACGCTGCGCGACGATCGGTTCACCGACGCTGAGCGGAAAATTGTCGGCGATCAGGTTCGGCGGCACGGTCGGATCGGCTTCAAGGATGATCTCGGCCAGCTTATATTGCGTCCCCGGCTTCACATCGATGACCGCCGTGATGGCGCGGCGCTGACGCGGTTGGCCAGCCTGGACTTCTTCGCGTTCGCCGCGATCGATCCGGGTATCGACCACCGCATCATAATAGCCTTCCGACGCCAGAATGCGCTGCATCAACTCGCCGTCGGCGCTCAAACGCGCGCGCAACATCGCCGCATTGTCGGCCTTGCCATCGCCGTCGTATAGCGCCGACAGGTCACCAAACAGGTCGGCCAGATCGACATCCGTGCTGTCGTCTGCAGCTGCCAGGCCGTTGACCTGCACGGTATAGGTGACACCGACATTCTCGCGGTCGTCCTCGGCCTCGGCAAATTCGACCGGTTCGACATCGAAATTTTCGAGCGGCGGCAGCGGCGCCGCGAGTTGGCTGTCGGTGATCGGTGCATCGCCGATCACCTCCCACGCATCGCCGTCGGCCAGCGCCGGGACCGGCACGCCCTCCACAGTGGGCGTCGGGGCATCCGCTGCCGCATCGGCGGCCTGGCGCTTTTCAAAGTCGGCGATCGATTCGAGCGGTCGGTTGAGCTCGGGATCATCCTCCGCAAATATCTGCGGGATCGCCTGCTCGAACTCCTCGTCGCTGATGATCGGCGCGACTTCGGGGAACGAAACATCGGGCGGCGGTGGGGTCGGGGCAGCAATGGCCGCTTCGGAAGCCGGTTCGACCGTCGGCACAACCTGCGGCGGTTCGACCGGCTGGCCAATCGCCGCGGTCGACCAGGCCAGACAGCAAGCCGACGCCGACGCGATCAACAAGGGCCGCGTCCGCGCCAGTCGCATCAGGTGATAATCACGGGAAGTTTCAGGGTTTTGCATCTATCAGCCGTCGATAGGGCATCACTGGCTGGCGCACAGCGGCGGCGCAACCCGTTTCTATGCTGCCCAAGTCCCGAATCCGGCTCATTTCGTCGCAAATCCCCTGTCAGCCGGATCGGCTGCACGCGATCAACGAGTCTGGGGTGATCGGGTTCCGCGCGTCAGCTATCGACGCCGAACAGATCGCGGCTGTAAACCTTGCCTTCGACATCGGCCAATTCGTCGGTCACGCGGTTGGCGATGATGACATCGGCCTCGGCCTTGAACGCGGCAAGATCGCGCACCACCCGCGAGTTGAACAGCCGTTCGTCGTCGATCAACGGCTCATAGACGATCACCTCGACCCCCTTGGCCTTAATCCGCTTCATCACCCCCAGGATGCTGCTGGCGCGGAAATTGTCCGATCCCGCCTTCATCGCCAGCCGGTGAATGCCAACGACGCGGGGGCTGCGCTTCAGCACCTCGGAAGCGACGAAATCCTTGCGCGTCGTGTTCGACGACACGATCGCCTGGATCAAATTCTGCGGCACTTCGCTGTAATTGGCCAGCATCTGTTTGGTGTCCTTGGGCAGGCAATAGCCGCCATAGCCAAAGGACGGGTTGTTATAGAAGCTGCCGATCCGAGGGTCGAGGCACACGCCCTCGATGATCTGGCGCGAATCGGCGCCGTGCATCGCAGCGTACGTATCGAGCTCGTTGAAGAACGCGACGCGCATCGCAAGATAGGTATTGGCGAACAGCTTGATCGCCTCGGCCTCGGTATTGCCCGTGTGCAATACGGCCGTTTCGGATTTGAGCGATGCTGCGAGCAACAACTGTGCAAAGTGCGCCGCGCGCGGGTGCGTGTTGCCGACAATGATCCGCGACGGATGGAGATTGTCGAACAGCGCGCGCCCTTCGCGGAGGAATTCGGGAGAAAAGACGATCGCGTTCGTGTCGTGCTTGGCGCGCATCCGATCGGTGAAGCCGACCGGCACGGTCGATTTGACCACGATCACTGCATTGGGCGCCATCGTCAACGCATCGCCAATCACCGATTCGACCGAGCCGGTGTTGAAATAATTAGTGTCGGGATCATAATCGGTCGGCGTCGCGACGACGACAAAATCGGCGCCCTCATAAGCAGCTTGCTTGTCGATGGTTGCCGTCAGATCGAGTTTGCGGTTCGCCAGATACTCCTCGATCTCCGGATCAGCGATCGGGGAGCGGCGCGCGTTGATTTCATCGATCTTGCGGCTGTCGATATCGAGCGCGACGACCCGATTATGCTGTGCCAGCAGCACAGCGTTCGAGATACCGACGTAGCCGGTGCCGACGATTGTGATTTTGACCGGATCGTTCGGCACTGGTGCTATTCTCCTGTGATGGTTGCCGCCCTCTAACAGCCGGGGCGAAATGGCTCAACCGCGACGCTGTATGTGCCGCGGCGACAAAGCCGCGATCAGGTACCGCAAAAGGTTTTGTAAGGATCGGCGTCGATTGGCGCCGGCTGCGCGAAAGCAGCGCACTCGGCGCGTTCGATATATGGATTTTGCACGACTTCCAGAAGTTCGGTCCAGGGCGCCATGTCCCCAGCCTCCGCCGAAACCAGCGCCGCCTCGACGAGATGATTGCGCGGAATATAGAGCGGATTCACCGCGTCCATGGCATCGGCGCGTTCGAGCGGCGCGATCGCTTCGCGTTCGAGTTGCGCCCACCAGTCGGCAATCCACGGCGCCATCGCCTCCGCATCGGGCAAAAGCGATTGCAACATATCGCCGTCCCCGCGCAGCAACTGCGCCAGCGCGCGAAAGAAGGACGTGAAATCGACACCATGCTGCTCGAGCTCGCCGAACAGCGCGTCGATCAGCTGCTCATCAGCCTTGTGCGGCTGCCCCAACCCAAGTTTCGCGCGCATTTCATCAAGCCATATCGCCCGAAACCGGGCCGGGATCGCGTCAACCAACGCCTTGGCCGCGTCCACGTCAGCAGGATCGACGGCATGAATCGCGGGCAACATGGCCTCGGCAAAGCGCGCCATGTTCCAGTGCGTGATTTGCGGCTGACGGCCGTAGGCGTAGCGCCCATTGGTATCGATCGAACTGAACACCGTGTTCACGGCAAAGCGATCCATGAAGGCGCAGGGACCGTAATCGAGGGTCTCGCCGCTGACAGCGACATTATCGGTGTTCATCACACCATGAATGAAACCCACGCCCATCCAACGCGCGACGAGTTCGCATTGCAGGCCGATGACGCGATCGAGCAGCGCAAGGTGCGGATTGGCGGCCTCAACGAGCTCGGGAAAATGGCGACGGATGGTGTAATCGGACAGCTGGATGACGTGGTCGGCGCCAAAATGCGCGGCAAAAAATTGAAAAGTTCCAACCCGGATATGACTGCTTGCAACGCGCGTCAGCACGGCACCAGGATGCGACCGCTCGCGCTGCACCCGGTCGCCGGTAGCCACCGCCGCCAGCGACCGTGTCGTCGGCACGCCCATCGCCGCCATCGCTTCTGACACAAGATATTCGCGCAACACCGGGCCGATGGCAGCCTTGCCATCGCCGTTGCGTGAGAAAGCCGTTGGGCCGGATCCTTTGAGCTGGATGTCGAAGCGTGCGCCGTCAGGGGCAAGGATTTCACCGAGCAAGAGCGCGCGGCCGTCACCGAGCTGCGGCGAAAAATGCCCGAACTGGTGCCCGGCGTAGGCGAAGGCGAGCAGATTTGCCCCGTCGAGAAACTTCTTCCCCGAAAAGACCAGCGCTAGCTCCGCGTCGCAGTCGTCGGTTACCTTGATCCCCAACCGCGTTGCCAGCCTACGGTTGAAAGCCAGTAGTTCAGGCGCCGAATGCTTAGTCGCCTCGGCCGGGGCATAGAAACCCTCCATCGCGTCGTGAAAACTGTTATCAAACGCAAAATCCATACAATCGATACCGAGCCTTAATTTCATGAAAGCGAGTTTACTTCGTTTCGTCTAGCGACCACTAAGTCGGTCACCGGCTGATTGCTGCCGAAAACGAAAATTACCTCATCTCTATCAATTATTCCAACTTATCGCGGCCATAATTTCCATACAGTCTCGCCGATATTAAGTTACCTCGTGTAGAAATAACAGATCCACTTACACAAGAATCAAGGTTAAATTTTCCAAAATAAATTGAAACATCAGTATTATCTCGCCCGATAACAAGCCCGTTGACCATCACCTTTGTATCCACAGAAAAGTCGCGCGCGCCGGCGGTCCAACGCACAATTCTGAGATCAATACTGCTCCCCTCCACCCGCGCCACCGATGGGTCAACGCTCTCATGGCGCGTGTTAACAGAATGTGCATCGATCGTAGCCCGAAAGACATTGCTTCCGAACCGCCAGCCCACGCGCTGACTTTGAATGTCTTCGATATTATAGTACCCATTATCGACGTTCTCGACCCGGATTGCCCCATCGTCAGAGCTTGGATTGCCGTGGCCGAAACACGAACAGCGTTCGAATCGGTTATATCCGTTGCGATGCGCAGGGCTCGGACCGACGTCCCAAAAGGCCTCGCCCTTCTTTGATGTTCCGTTGGCGTTCGTAGCGGTAGCCGAAAAACTATTGGTCGCGTAACACCTGACAGCTTTACTGTTCGATGTTCCGCGATCGGTCAAACCTGTGAAGACGATACCGCGTCGGCAGTTACGAATTGTTGCATCCGTAATGATCATGCCTTCCGAGCCGTGGCTGTCGATCGCATGCCATGTCGGAACATTAATGATCGTGGCGCGAGCCACGACAATATCACGACTATAAGGGTCGCGAACACGATCGGGCATTCCGCCGGTCTGAGCTGTCGCAGTGAAACCGTATGCATTGAGTTCGCTTGCTGCCGAATTTTCCGCGTCCAACTGCCCGGTCAATCCATCTACAAGCAGGCTATCCGATCGGTATGTATCAACTGAATAACAAAAAATCCCCGCAAAACCGCAATTCAGTACTTTGACATATTCGTCTCCGCAATTGCGAGCGTAGCGAAACTCTATTGCGATGCCTCCAAAGTAGGCGAAAACTGAATTTCGGATTCGAATATTCTCAACGAACGTTGGAGCTGTACGCGCTCCGTTACGCGTACCCGTTACTAAGATCGCATTCGCGCCAGCCACGCGATCCGTGGCCCTACGACCTGTAAATATCCATTCCCCCCCCTCGATCTCACTCCCGGAAGCCCCAGCGACAAAGGTCAATGCCGTACTTGCTGAAGAAACTTCAATTCGGGCACCCCTCGCAACAACCCTGACTTTCCCGTTAACCGTCACCCCCACAGTCGGCCAACGATAGGTTTCTCCTGGACGAAGATGCAATTCCACACCAAGCGACGCTGCAGCGTCGAATGCTTCTTGTATGCTCTTATACTCTTCGATTAAAACATAATGGCGATTTAGGTTCATCATAGGTTGTCCGCCATCCAAGCGTTAGGCATACCGCTGGACAGAACTGAACCAGCTCCACAGAGTTCAAAACTTCTATTTTTCAGCCCTTTATAACAGCCTAAGGGAAGTTTTGTTTTAGCAGCTCTGCGTACCGAGAGCAAGATGAGAGCCTGATCCGAAATTAAGTTGAGTGATGGGGTGGACGCCCCCCGGCGGCATCGATGTGCCATAGTGGAGGTGTTGTCACACCACTAGGTCGTGTTGACAAAAGATTTCAGCCATAGTCGCATGGCGGCGAGGTTGAGGAAGCTCTCGAACGAGAGCAGGGTTTTGTCATAGCGTGTTGCAATGCGTCGTTGCTGTTTTAGCTTGCCGAAC
>NZ_NISK01000011.1 GCF_002205675.1 Sphingopyxis bauzanensis
CGCGCGCTGTCAGAATTTAATGGGAATCGTCAGATTGTCACATTCAATAGCTCGCCACACATCCGGATTGCGAATTTTGGCGATAACCAAAATAACAGTGTAATCGTTGAAGTAAAAGCATCGCGCAGTCTGCCATTCAGTCAAATATTTATGTCAAAAGCTGTGACAATTAACGCACGAGCTCAAGCAACATTCGACAAGCCATCTTTGTTTTCTAGTTGTTTAATTGCAACTAATGAACATGAAACGGGAACTATCGTATTGGGCGGCTCTTCCGATATATCAATTTCATGCGGCATCGCCGCGCTTTCTGATGCCGACGATGCGATCACTGTTAACGGCAATCCTTCCGTTGATGCAGGGTTCTTTGTGACAGCGGGAACCGTTGACGATTGGATTGCCGAAAATACCGATGACCAGATTCACGAAAAGGTGGATGGCCTGGTCGATCCGTTCAAGGATTTCGTGGCACCAGATAATTCGACGCCGCGCGATTATGATTGCACCACCTCGGGCAAGGGACAGGGAAAAGTCGTCTCAGCCTCACTTCTGCCAGGCACCTATGATGCCATTGACACAAGTTGCAACACGGTTCTGGCCAGTGGCATTTATGTGATTGACGGCGGCAACCTGAAAATCAACGCTCAGCACAGCTTTGTCGGCACCGGCGTCATGTTCGTCCTCAAGAATGGCGCGAGCGTTGAGATCAATGGCGGCGCTGAAATTGCCCTGACGGCTCCGACGGTGTCGCAGCTTGCCCAGATGGGGATAACCGACGAGAGACTTGCTGGAATGCTTGTGTTTGAAGATCCGGGATCGGAGGGCGGCGATTCCAAGATCAACGGCAATGCGTCAACGGTTTTGAACGGCAAGTTCTACCTGTCGAAGAGCAGTGTCGAAATGACAGGAACGGCCAAGGTTACCAGCCAGTGCCTGATGATTGTCGCCGATAAAATCAAGCTTAGCGGTAACGGAACGCTAGGGAGCTTTTGCCCTCCCGGGCAGGCCATTTCGGAGGCCGACAGCGTCGGGCGCGCGACAGGCCGCGTCTACCTGGTGTCGTGATGCATTTCTTGAACAGACTTTGCAGAGAGGCTCGGGGTTCCGTGGTAGTCGAGACCGCGATCGCCTTACCGCTGCTCGCATTGTTGATGCTTGGAGCTCTGGATGTCTCGCGCATGGTCGCTCGGCAAGTTGATCTCCAGGAAGTCGCCGCTGAAATCGCCGCCGCATCAATGGCGAAAGAGCCAGGAGATGCCGGATTGATCGCGCTTGCGCATCTCGCGCGGGCTTCGGGCCAGCTGAGTGAAGATCAGGTAGTTCTCGAGCGCAAAATCAAATGCGGGACCGAAGAGACACTTCAGAGCGATGGACATGATTGCGACGAGGATGTTGAAAAATCCACATTCGTGACGATCAGCCTCAATGATTCCTACGTTCCGTTATGGACCTCATTTGGCATCGGGGGGCCGGTCGAACTCGGCGTTTTCCGTTCGGTACAAGTCAAATGAAGCAGCTGGCAAATAATATTTTGCGGCGCTTGGCCGCCGACCGACGTGCAGTTGCGGCGGTCGAATTTGCGTTTGCGGCACCCGTCCTTTTAGCAATGCTTTTCGGAGTTTTTCAAGTCGGCCTTTTAATGCTCGGTTATAATTCTATTCGATCGTTGTCGGGCGAAATGGGCCGTTATACCGTTGTCCAATATATGACCGGAAATAGCCTAACTGATTCTCAGATTGAAACGGCAACGATCGCTCAAGCTGTCAAATCGGGATCGGGACTGAACACAGACAATTTGCATGTCGATGCGGAAACGGCCGTCATCAGTTCAGTTCCAGGAGTAAAGCAAATAAATCTGACGATTTCCTATGATGTTCCCAATTTCGTTCCCTTTTGGCCGGGCGAAACGTTTGACATAGCGGTCACAAAGCCGGTGATGGTTTACATCTCGCCAGACTAATGGCGGACAACTCTTTGGCGCTTTGTGACGTAATGACCAGCTCCCTCTGCCCGTCATGCGATTGAAATGGGGACCACTGCCTTGTCAGTGCACGAAGAAATGGCCGCATCTTCCCTGCTTCCCGTTATTTATGTGATAAAATCCCATTTTTGGGACTCAACCTTAGGGACTTCGGCTAGCCTGTGACTGTCTAGTGGGGTGCGGAAACTCCAGGCGCCATTTGCTCTAGTTGGGGATGACGCCTTTCGCTTGGCGGTATGTGTTGAACCTGAACGGCTCGTTATATTTTGTTCACGCAACTTAGCCGCAATCCGGCCGTTTGACTGTTTAGCCTGCCAATGCAGGATGGAGATATCACAATGAAAAATTTACTAATATTTGCCGCACTCGGGGCTCTATGCGCCGCCGGCCCCGCCTTGGCCCAGAGCGGCCATTCCAAGTCAGGAAAAATACATCCCAAGTCCGAGCATAGTCGCTCGGCGGACAATCGGGATCGCGAACAAACTCGTGAAAACCGTGACGAGCGCGACACACGAAGCAACAATCGCTGGGACAGCCGCAGCGCCGCCTACAACGGTGACGGACGGGGCTACTGGTCGGAGGGCCGCTATTTCCGCGACGGCCGTCTCTACGGCACCAGCTGCCCACGAGGCTTGTCCAAGAAGAACAATGGGTGCCTGCCCCCAGGCCATGCCAAAGCTCGTTGGGCGGTGGGTCAACGTTTACCTAACGCCTACCGCGACGATTACCTGCCCAGCGCATATCGTGATCGTTATACCAACGGTACCTACCGCTACGCAGATGGCTATGTGTATCAGGTTGATCCCAAGACCTATGTGATCAAGCAGGTTATCTCCGCGCTTCTGCGCTGACACTGCTAACCCTAAGCTAGGAGGCTCGGCCAAACGCCGGGCCTCCCGTTATGTGCGCCAGCGCGGCGCTGCGAACCGTGCGCGGACAGAGGTCGGCGTCCCAAATTGCCGTGTTCCAATTCAGCCAACGATAACCTGGTCGCGAGGCCACGGGCACGTGTTTCGCGAAACTTAGCGGCCAATCGCCAGAACTTCCCCAGCGGCGAAGAGGGCTCGCCTGCGGAGCTGTCAACGCGTGCAATCGATGAGTATCTCGCGGTGCTAGATGATGGCGGCGAGCCAGGTGGTCCCGCCGCCGTCCGGCGTTAACGCTCCGTCCGGAGGATAAGGTGCTGACAAAGGAAAATCTACCGCCTCCGGCAACGACACGGTGGGTCAGCCGACGAAAGGCGCAGGTGGTAGCCGCTGTGAAGGGTGGTCTGTTGACGCCCAACGAGCCCTGTGCGCGGTATCAGATGAGTTCGGGGGAACTGGAAACCTGGCAGCGATTGTTCGATCGCGCGGGCATGCCGGCGCTACGAGCGACGCGCATGCAATATTATCGTGAACATTTCCCCGAATGACAACATGGCCTAAAAGATGACTCGCCGGCGATCGGATGAATGGCGTGGTGCTGCGTTGCGGCCGATGAACTAAGGCTAGGAGCGCTTTCGGGTGCTTTACCCGCCGCCTTACCGAGACACCGCCATCGGCCGGGGCATTCCTGACGTTCGTGCAAGTGTTTGCCGCAGCCAAGAACTTGTTAACTATTTCAGCCGATTATCGGTACATTCCACCATTCGGTGCCGCTGCCCACTCAGCGGCGTCGATCAGGGCGGCGGTTGTTGGTCCCATCCGCCGCCCGCTCCTCAACGAAGACCCCGGGTCATGTCACTCGACCTGAGTATCGACTTGGACCCAAATAGCGCAACGCACCCGGCGCTTTTTTATCAGGGCCGCCTTTTCGCATTCGGCAATCTTGTTCTTATTGTCGTGGCGCATCGCAGCGGCCGCGGAGATCGCCCGATACGCTTCGGGGCTGCCTGCCTGCATGAGCCGTATGCCGCCCTCCCGTATTGTCGGCGCGCCGACGATATGGGCAGCCATTTTCTCGGGCAACTGCCACCGCTCGGGCAGTGCCCTGGCAAAAGCGCCCGGCAGGATCGACCAGAGCAGGCACCCCGCGAGAATGCCGCCGCCTGCTGCCCAGATGAGATGAAGGCGCTGCTCATGCGCCGCCCTTAGCGTCGATATCGTGCCGCGAAGTTCATATGCGGCGTTGTCGAACCGCACCTGCGCCCGCTGCATCTCGCTTTCGGTAGCGTCACGCGCCTGTCGGGCCGCCCCGTCGATTCGCCGCGCCATCTCCTCAGGGGTCAGCTCCATCGCAGGCTTGGCAAGGATGGTTCTCAGCGTTCGCTCCGCCGCACCGAGGTGTTTCGATAGTTCGCCAAGCGTATCGGTGTAGTCCGGGATCCGGATTTCCGACTTTTCCGCGGCAAGCTGCTGGACTGCCCGTCGCACAAGCGCGACTTCACCTTCAAGCCGCGCAAACGCTGCGGCTGCGGGGTCTTCGGTTTCGAGTTCGTTGTCGTTCAATTTCATTCTCCTACATGCCGATACCGATGCCGCGCGACCGCCCCCGACCTAGGTCGGCGATCGTCGCCAGGTCCTGCCCGACTGATCGAACCGAGTGTGCGTCGATGCCGAGCGCCGCTTTGCGAGTGCGCAGGATCGATTCAACCTGGGCATCGCGTTCGAGACTCTTCGCCATCGCGCCCATCTCGCCAGCGAACCGGTTGGCGACGTTTTGCTTTCCCTGCGAGAGCGACCGGCTGCGCTGCTGCTGAAGCTTCTGCCAGTCGTCGACGAAGCGATCGGCGCGTTTCGCGGGATTGATGCGGATGTCCGCTTCCCGGTTCATCGCGCGGATCGCGGACTGACTATTGCCCTGCGCGGCTTGGGCGACCAACTCGGGCTGGCGCTCGAACGCCGACGCCAGATCGCGCCGCGTATGCGGATCAATCGCGCCCAGCGCATCACCGGCACGTGCGAGCGCATCGTACTGATGCCGCAGCACCGGCAGGTCTTTGGCGTGCATGCGGTGGATGTCGGCTTGCGCGCGGGCATAGCGTTCGACCGCGCGCCGCGTATCGGCGCTCGATGTATCGCGCGGTTCGATGCTCGCCCGCTTAACAGTCGGCTTGAACCCGGCAAAGATGCTGCGCGCCTTCTCGGGGGCTTGCCGGGCGATCTCGGGAAGCTTTTTCGCGGTTTCGACGATCCGCTCGCGCAAGGCTATCCCGCGCCGCTCGGCAAATGCTCGCGCCGGGTCAGCCTTGGCATAATCCTGCGCCATATCCTTTGCGCGCTCGCGCGACAGGGTGCGGATCAACTTGCCCTGGTCCCTGAAGTCGTCGCGGCCATAATGAACATCGACGACGCTGCGATGCCGCGACAGCGCGACATAGGCCGAGTGGCTGTCTATGCCGGGGGTGGCGAGCACATGGGTGCGATCCACCGTCATGCCCTGCGCCTTGTGGATCGTCGCCGCATAGCCATGATCGACATGGGCATAATCCTTGAAGTCGAACGCCACCGATCGCCCATCGCCGGTGCGAACAATCATGCTTCGCGCATCGACCTGTTCGACGACCCCAAGCGTGCCATTCTTCACCTCCAGGCTGCGCTCATTGCGCAGGAAGATGATGCGGTCACCAGACGCGAACATGCGGTCACCGCGCTCCACTTTCACGGCGACATCGTTGCCAAGATCGCCTGCCGTGCGCATCCGTGCGCGCGCTGCGTCGTTGAGCGCGCGCACCTCGTCATTGGTGTGGGTGAGGATGATCCGCGTGTCGCCGGGTCGCGCCTGCCGATCGCGATCCCAGCGGTCGATCAACTCGGTCCGCGCTGCGTCGCGCGATGCCGCGGCGTGCACCATGCCCCCCTCGTCGTAAGCGCGGATCGCCTCGCCGGTGCGGCCCGTTGCCAGCGCGCGGGTCGCCTCGCGCTGCCACTCCGCGCGCTGGCGCCGCACTTCAGTGATTTCGGCGCCGCCGTGTCGCTCGTAGATCGCGCGGAACGCCGCCCCCGCCTCGATCGATTGCAGCTGCTGCGGATCGCCGACCAGCACGACCTTGGCGCCGACGTCGGCGGCATGCGACAACACGCGTTCCATCTGCCGCGTCCCGACCATGCCCGCTTCGTCGATCACGAGCACATTGCGCGCCGTGAGCAGATCGCGGCCCTGCGCCCAGCCATGTTCGAGGCTGGCGATCGTGCGTGACGCAATGCCCGAGCCGTTCTCAAGACCCTCGGCGGCGATGCCCGACAGTGCGGCGCCGCGTACCTCCAGTCCGGCGTGCTCCCATGCCCCGCGTGCCTGTCCCAGAATCGCACTCTTGCCGGTTCCGGCATAGCCGACGACGATTGCGAGATCCTGGCCCCTCGTTATATGCTTGAGCGCGGCCTGCTGCTCACGACCAAGCATTAGGCCAACACTCCCGGCTGCGTCAGCGGCTCTCTGCAAAGACGCGGCCGGGAGACCATGATCCGACCGCAAAGCAAGTCGCTCCGCCGAAAGGTGCAGTCGCTGCTCGGTATCGATCATCTCGCGCGACGTGAACCGATCCTCGCCGCGGCCGTCCTGGCCGAGAGCGATTAACTCGGGCGATGATTGCACCGCCCCCATGACGGCATCGAACTGCTCGCGCCCGTCGCTGTGGCGGTGCGCGAACATCGCGAGATCGCGGTTGGTGAACGTCGCCTGGCTGTGGGTGATCGCGTCGAGCGCGATACGCGGGTTGGCGATGATCCGCTCGCCATTGCGCTGGGCGATCTCGCGATGCTCGGCAATGCGTTCGGCTTCAAGCCCGCGGCCGTCCATGCGCGAAGCCGCGGGGCCGATCTTGTCCTGGGGTTCAAGCGCGATGCCTTGCGCCGCGAGGCTGCGGTGATCGACGCGTGCGTCGATGTCGAGTTCGGCCAGGCGTTCATTGACATGGCTCGCCCAGCGTTCGCGCCATTGCTCGACAAGCTCGGTGCGGTTCCAGTCGCGGACCTTCGCGCCGAACCTCGCTTCGCCGTCTTCGCCGACGACGATCTCGCGCATTGTCAGCATCACATGCGCGTGCGGCTTCGCGAGGCCATCGGCGCCGATGTCCCAATGGACATTAAGGTCGGCGACCATGCCGTGATCGACAAACTCGCGTTGCACGAAGTCACGGGCCAGCTCGATGCCTTGTTGCTGGTTCATCTCGCGCGGGATCGCGAACTCTACTTCGCGCGATAGCTGCGCATCCTTGCGTTTCTCGAATGCCTCGACGTCATTCCACAGCCGCTCTCGATTGTGCCATTCGTCTGGCGCGTTCTCGGGGAACAGGACTTCGCTGTGCACGACGCCAGACTTGTTCGTGAAGTCATGCGCCCGATCGAGCCGCTCATCGTGCAGCCGCTCGGCCGCACGATAGGCGGCAGCCGCGACGGCGCTGCGACCGGCAGCACGGCTGATGACTTTGACCGAGAGGTGGAAAATTGCCATTGCGGCCATCCATCTACACTTCAAAAGCCACGTCGGCACGACGTATAAGCGCGCCCTCACCCGGAAAAATCCGCGGAGGGACTAGGCTGTGCCAGACTGTCCCGACGACCTTGCTGCGCATCGGGAGGCGCGTCTTTATGATGGGGGCATCACCCCATCATGGAGATGCGACATGCGCAAACCACGCGATATCGATTCGGAACTGAAGGCGCTCGAAGCGAAAGCGAAGACCCTCAAGGAACGCCGCGTTCGCCAGCTCGGCGAACTCGTCATTGCCACCGGCGCCGACGCGCTCGATGCCGAACTGCTGACCGGCGCGTTGCTCGGTGCGGTCGCGACGAAAGACGCAAATGCGAAGGAGGACTGGCGCAAGGCAGGCGCGAGCTTCTTTCAGCGCGGCGCACGCAAAGCTGCGGCGCGACATGATCGCGATGCAGCGAATGACGCGGCGCATGACAGCCATGCGGCATCGGCTTGAACTGGCGCAGGCGCGGACCGGCATGCGCGACTGGCAGATCAAGCGCCGCGAGCGCACACGCCACCTGATCGAGCTCGGCGGCCTTGTCGTGAAGGCGGGTCTCGTCGAACTCGCCGACGACGATCGCGCGATGCTCTATGGCGCGTTTATGTGGATGGCTGACAAATTGCGCGGCGAAGACGGCGCACATGCTGCCGCGCTCTGGCGCAAGCGCGGCGCTCGCGCTTTCGAGAGCGAAGCCGCCGCAGCGGCGCCGCGCGATGCGCCGCGCCGCTAATCCAGGTCTTTCAGCGCGCAGCGCACTGCGATCAGCGTTGCCGCGATATGGCCCTCGACCTCTTTGACGTCGATGCCTTGCCGCCGCGCAATGCGCTCGTAGCTCAAATCGTCGAAGCGGTGCATGAAGAAAACCTCGCGCGTGAGTTCCGGTAACCCGGCGATGGCGGCCTCGGCGCGCGCGATGCGCACATCGCCGGGTGCCGCCAATGGACGACGCCGCGGTTCGCGACGTCGCCAAATGCGCCAGCGCATCACCATTGCTCCGCAAGTGCAGCGCGGCAAAGCGCCAGCGCGCGCATCATATGATATTCGACCGTCGCGATGCTGATGCCGACCTGCTCTGCGATTTGTTTGTAGGTCATGCGGCGTAGCCGGTGCATCACGAAGACGCGCCGCGTTTTGGGCGGCATGGCGCGGACTATTTGCCGGCACAGTCGCAGCAGGTCTGCCGCCTCGATCCGCCATGTCTGCTCGGCGCGCGAAGCCGCGTCGCGGTTTTCGTCGAGCGGAAAGAAGACGGTGCAGTCGCGCCTCTGTTGGCGTTCGCGATCGATCAACAGGTTGCGCGCGATCCGGGTCAGATAGGCGGGCGGATTGTCGATCCGGTCCAACGTCCCGCTGCCGAACATGCGCGCGAACACTTCCTGCACCATATCGGGGGCTGCATCGCGGCCAACACGTCGGTTGAAGTAGCGCAGCAGTCGGGCGTGCTCTGCGGGGAGCATGGCCTGGAACGTCGCCACGGGCGTGTGGACCGTCATGTCCGCGCCCTCCCGCCGTCGCGCGCACCAAGCGGCGCATCACGCGACGCGCGGTAGAGAGTGATGCCCGCCTCGAGCCGGTCGAGGATGAAGGTGTCACGTTCGGCCTTGGCGATGCGGATGTCGGACTTGGAATAGAATTCGAGATCGACCGCGCAGCGGTCGCCAAGCTCGCTGCGGATGAAGTCGCGGGCGCGCTGCCAGCAGCGTTCGTCGGTGAACAGCGGATGATTGACGACGCTCCAGAACTCGTAATCGGAAAAGTCGATCGTCCGACTGTCTTCGTACCAGGATCGCCGCGCGTAGGGACCGATCAGGATGATGCGTTTGATCCGGCCCGGCTCGGGCGCCTGCACCTGATTTGGATCGAAGAAACTTCGCAGGATGC
>NZ_NISK01000012.1 GCF_002205675.1 Sphingopyxis bauzanensis
AGCAGCGGCCCAATCAGATCCCACTCCGCTTCCGACAAATCCCCGCGACCCATGACTGCTCCTCAAAAAGCAGTCTTGAATCAGAAGTCGACGCGATTGGGAATCCCTTTTGTCAACACGGCCTAGAGGAGGCGTCCGTGTCGGAAGTTAGCATAATCGGTCTGGATATCGCGAAGAATGTTTTTCATGCGCACGGCGCGGATGCGAGCGGGCGGGCGCTGTTCAGCTGCAAGATCGGCCGAGGGAAGCTCCTGGAGTTCTTTGCTGGGCACCAGCGTTGTACGGTCGCGCTGGAAGCCTGTGGGGGAGCGCACCATTGGGGCCGAGAGCTCACACGGTTGGGATACGAGGTGAAGCTGATCCCGCCGGCGTATGTGAAGCCGTTCGTGAAGCGGAACAAGAATGATGCGGCGGATGCGGAGGCGATCTGCGAGGCCGCTCAGCGCCCGAGCATGCGGTTCGTGGCGATCAAGAGTGAAGAGCAGCAGGCGTCAGGCCTGGTGTTGTCAATGGGCACCGAAGTTTCCGCAGATGTGGGCGGTTAAAATTCCCTATGTTGGGGTAGCGGGATTTCGGTGATCAGCCGTGATCGGGATCTTGATTTCCTTTTATTGGCGGGCGGCCGCGACGCTTCGGCGCCGGCGGATTGAACGAGGCGACGCTGCGTAGGTTTTCGGGCACGAGCGCGGCGTGTTCCCGCATGCGGTAGCTTGAGCCCTCGATCTGGATGACGACGGCATGATGGAGGAGCCTGTCAAGCAACGCGGTAGCGACGACGGGATCGCCGAAGACTTCGCCCCATTCGGCGAAGCCGCGATTGGATGTGAGGATCATTGCACCTTTTTCGTAGCGGGCGTTGACGAGCTGGAAGAACAGGTTGGCGCCTCCCGGCGTGACCGGCAGATATCCGATCTCGTCGACGACTAGCAGCGATGCCCTCGTGAGGAAGCGGATCTTTTCTCGGAGCGTGCCTTCGCGCTCGGCCTTGGCAAGCTGGGCGATCAGATCGGCGAGCGGGATAAAATAGACCGCCTTGCCAGCACGGACCGCCTCGACCGCAAGCGCGGTTGCAATGTGGCTCTTTCCGGTGCCGGGCGGCCCCAGCAGATGGACGACCTCGGCGCGTTCGATGAAGTCGAGGCCGGCGAGCGCAAGGATGCGGTTCTTGTCCAGCGAGGGCTGGAACGAGAAGTCGTAGCCGGCCAACGTCTTGACCACGGGCAGCCGGGCCATGCGCAGGGCAGCCTTGATCCGCCGGTTCTCGCGCAGTGACAGTTCTTCGCCGAGCAATGCGTCGAGCGCCTCGATGCCGTCGATCTGGCCCTGCTCGATGCGCCGCAAGGTCGCATCAAGGATTTCGAGCGCTCTGGGCATCTTGAGGCTCACGAGACTCCGGCGGATCGAGTCCACGCGCGCAGAAGGAGCCGCGCCGTTCATGGCCGCCCCTCCATTGCCAGGCTCGCGCCGATTGCCTCGTAAATCGCCAGCGAGCGCAGCGGCACATGATCGCCGATTCGACCGATCATCATCGTCGGCCGATCGTGCGTGCGCGCTTGCGGTCGCCCGGTGCGATGGCGCCGGTCGATGCGATATTGTCGGCGCCCTTCAAGTACGGGATGCTCAGCAACCACGATACCGCGGTCGATGATGCGGATCAGGTCCGGCAGCTGCTCGATCTCGACGACCCGACGTGTCCGGTCGGGCACGCTGTAGTAGTTTCCACCAACCGCCACGAGCCCGTCATGGCTGACCCGCCTCTCAAGCTTCAACACCGCATTGAAGCGGTGCTCAGGCAGGCGCTGCAGTTCGTCCTGTTCTTCGGCAAAGGCTGCAGCGACCACGCGCTGGGTCGTGCCATGGACCCGTGCATTGGCGACCGTGTCGAGCCAGACGATGAGCTGGGCATTGAGGTCCTCCATGGTACGGAAGGATCGCCCCAGGAAGAAGTCCTCACGGATGTAACGGAACTGCTGCGCGACAATCAAGGTGAGAACGGCGCGACAATCTAGATGAGAATGGCGGCGGTGTGTCTGTCGGGACGAGGGGCGAAGCCCCGAGGAGCGACAGACACACCGCCGCAAGCGTCTTTTCTTCTGAAAGGGCGCTTTTGGTGATCGTGACCTGCCAGGTGGCGCCTCCTTCTGAAGGGGAGATGCGGTGCCTGGGAGCCATATCAACGATCATCAGGTGAGATTATATATGAAGATGAGACAGACAGTGTCGCCGCGTTCAGCGGCGGCGTGCGCGGCGTTCAGCACGGCGACGGCATATCGGCTGGAGCAGGATGCGCAGTTGCCGTCGCAGAAGAAGGCGCCGCGCGGTCGCCGTCGCCCCGATCCGCTGGCGGATATCTTCGATAGCGAGGTTGTACCGCTCCTGGAGAGTGCGCCGGGAATCCGCTCCATCGCATTGTTCGAAGAAATGCAGCGTCGTCATCCTGAGCTTCCCGATGGAGTACGGCGGACGATGGAGCGTCGGATCCGCAGTTGGCGGGCGCTGCAAGGCCCGGATCGCGATGTGATCTTCCGCCAGGTGCACGAGCCGGGGCGGATGGGGCTGTCGGATTTTACGGATATGGCCGATCTGGGTGTACGGATCGCGGGGGTCGGGCTCGACCACCGGCTGTATCACTTCCGGCTCGCCTGTTCGGGCTTCGAGCATGCCCATGTGATCCTTGGCGGCGAGAGTTATATCGCGTTGGCGGAGGGGCTGCAGAATGCGCTGTGGGCGCTGGGCGGGGCGCCGCGTGAACATCGCAGCGACAGCCTGTCGGCGGCGTTCCGTAATCTGGATGCATCGGCGCGCGAGGATCTGACGCACAGATATGATGCGCTGTGCCGCCATTACCGGATGGAGCCGAGCCGCAACAACCGCGGCGTTGCGCACGAGAATGGCACGATAGAAAGCGCGCACGGGCATCTGAAGGCGGCAGTGCGTGACGCACTGCTGATGCGCGGATCGGCCGACTTCGACGAGCTTGCCGAATATCGGCGCTTCGTCGACGAGATCGTCGCGCGCAAGAATGCGCGGTGCGCGAAGCGGATCGACGCCGAACGGGCGGTGCTTCAGCCGCTACCGGGCATGCGCTCCAGCGATTATGAAGAGGTCCTCGTCATGGTGACCTCCTCGGGCGGGTTCACGCTGCGCAAGGTGTTCTACACCGTGCCGTCGCGGCTGATCGGCCATCGACTGCGGGTGCGACTTTACGACGATCGGCTTGAGCTGTTCCTCGGCGGCACACCGCTCTTTACGCTTCCGCGCGGCCGTGCCGAGCGCAGCGGCAAACATGGCCATGTCGTCGATTATCGCCATGTCGTCCATGCGCTCCGGCGCAAGCCGATGGCGCTGCTGAATCTTGTCTATCGCCACCAGCTCTTCCCGCGCGAGGCCTACCGGCGCATGTTCGATCGGCTGCTGGAGCGGCTCACCGAACGGGTCGCGTGCCGGACGATGGTCGAGCTTCTTAGCCTCGCGCATGAGCGGGCGTGCGAGGCCGAGCTCGCCGCTGTGTTGGAAGCCCTGCTAGCGACGCCGCAAGGCATGCCGGACATGGCAGTGCTTAGAGCGCGGTTCGCGCCCGACCCCGCGGCGTTGCCTGAGGTCATCGTCGAGCTCGTCCCGCTGAGCGCCTATGAAGCGCTACTGGCTCCTCGCGCGGAGGAAATGGCATGACCCAGGGTATTGATGTCACAAAGCTCACGCTGATGCTCAACGAGCTGCGACTGCCGACAATCAAACAGCTCTGGCCGACGTTCGCCGAGCGTTCCGACAAGGAGGGCTGGCCGGCGGCGCGGTTCCTCAGCGCAATCACCGAGCATGAGATCGCCGAACGCGGTCGCCGCCGCATGGAGCGCCATCTGGCGGAGGCGAAACTGCTGCCGGGAAAAACACTCGATACGTTCGACTTCGACGCGGTGCCGATGATATCGAAGGCGCAGGTCATGGCGATCTGCGCCGGAGACAGCTGGCTCGAAAACGGCGCGAACCTGATCCTGTTTGGCCCGCCCGGCGGGGGCAAATCGCACCTGTCGTCGGCGATCGGTCTGGCGCTCATCGAAAAGGGCTGGCGCGTGCTGTTCGTCCGGACCTCCGACCTCGTCCAGAAACTGCAGGTTGCGCGCCGCGAGCTTACGCTCGAAAACGCGATCAATCGGCTCGATCGCTTCGATCTGCTGATCCTCGACGATCTGGTGCGGATTCCGACGATCCCGCGCAGGGATACCGACATGATCACGCGCATCGTTCCGATCTGATCCCGCGCGGGATTCCGATCTGATGCCGCGCACGGCTCAGAGCCGTCATCGACGTGATTTGCTT
>NZ_NISK01000013.1 GCF_002205675.1 Sphingopyxis bauzanensis
CCAGCTCTGGAGCCGTGCCGCGTCGAGCCCATCCTTGCGCACGTCATGAAAGCGATAGGCGACACCTTGCTCGTCGAGCCAGCGCCGCGCCTTTTTCACCGTGTCGCAGTTCGAAATGCCATAAAGAATCATCGTCATGGACCAAGGACTAGCAGGGGCGGATTGCAGTTTCGAGGCCGAGAACGCGTCGGTTCAAGAAATTACCGACCGGTCGGCGATGCGCGTATTCGCGCTCGCCAATTTACCGCGCAAGGCCCGCGCGAAGCCTTCGTGGAGTGTGCCCGCGACGCCCGGATTGGCCGCCAGATAGGCACGCAAGGCCGCGGCAGGAACGAACCACAGCCGCGCATTGCTGCCGAGCGTAACCTGTCTCTTATACACATCTAGATGTGTATAAGAGACAGGTCCAGGGATGAACTTTCAGCCCCGCGGCATGCGCATCGCGTACCAGGTCGGTCGGCTTGCCCAGCCGGCCGAGCGCGCCGCGCGGGATCACCACTGTCTCTTATACACATCTAGATGTGTATAAGAGACAGGTTTTCGACGGCGTTTTCGAACCAGCGGTTGAGCTTTGCGGTGGAGACGCGGTTGGTCCAGATCGCGCGCTGTTCGAACGCGACGCGCACCAGCGTGTCGATGCCCTTGCCGGTCGCGCCCGAAATGCTGAGCACCGGGACGCCCTTGACCTGGCTGAGCCCGTCTTCGAGCGCGCCGCGGACGCCGTTGAACAGCGACGAGGGATCTTCGGCAACGTCCCATTTGTTGAGCGCGACGATCAGCGCGCGGCCTTCCTGCAACACCTGTCTCTTATACACATCTAGATGTGTATAAGAGACAGTTCCATCAGCTTCCGACCGAAATCGCTTGTCACAAAGGCGCGCGCGTCGTCCATGAACCCCTTGCGCGGCAAATTTTCGAAGATGTGAAACACCTGTTCGGTGTCTTCTTTATCCGCGATCAGCTTGCGGAAGTGCTGGAACGCCTTGAACGGGCGGAACTTCTGCGGCTGGCGATCGGGGTGGGAGAAGATGGTGGGGATCATGGCTGGTCTCGTTCGAATCAGGTGATGACGTCGAGATAGCATTACTGACATAGATGTCAATAGCAGGTTAAAGCGCTGGACGGATTGGTGCGCCAGCCGTTATAGGCCGATAATACAGTGGAGGGCGATGTGCGCGAAGAAAGACAAGTTGCGGGCGAACGTCTCGTCACCCTCGACGCGCTGCGCGGCTTCGCCGTGATGGGCATATTGGCGATGAACATCGTCGCCTTTGCGATGCCCGAAATGGCCTATGTCTCACCCAAGGCCTATGGCGGCGAGACCGCCTCCGACGTCGCCGCCTGGGCGCTCGGCTTCATCCTGTTCGACGGCAAGATGCGCGGGCTGTTCTCGATCCTGTTCGGGGCGAGCATGCTCCTCATCATCGACCGGGCAGAGGCGTCGGGACAAGATCCGGGCTCGGTACATTATCGCCGTATGGCGTGGCTCGCGATCTTCGGGCTCTGCCATTATTTCTTCATCTGGTGGGGCGACATATTGTTCCTCTATGCCGCCGTCGGCTGCATCGCCTTCCGCTTCCGCGCGTGGGAAACGCGTCGGCTGATCAAATGGGCGATCGGCCTCTTCACACTCGGCGTGGTCGTGACCTCGCTGTTCTTCGGCGCGCAGCTTGCGGTGGGGAATGCGGCCGACAACCCCGCATCGCCGATGGCCGAGGCCGGGCGCGAGGCTGTCTCTTATACACATCTAGATGTGTATAAGAGACAGCCTCGATGCCGCGGGCCGCGCCGACGTGCCGGTCGACCCGGTGGGCCGCACGATCAAGGACCGCATCGTCTTCGAACTGGAGGGCAGCGACCATCAGGTGACGCTGGCGGA
>NZ_NISK01000014.1 GCF_002205675.1 Sphingopyxis bauzanensis
TCATCTGTCACTCGGATCGCGGATCGCAATACGCAGCGGGCGCCTATGTCGACCACTTGGCCGCGATCGGTGCGACGCCCTCGATGAGCCGCACGGGCAATTGTTACGATAATGCCCCAATGGAAAGTGAAGCGCCCCGGGTTTCCCGGAGGCTCCTACTTGTGAGAAGAAGGAGCCACGATGAGCAAGACGACGAACAAGTTTTCACCTGAGGTCCGCGAACGCGCTGTCCGGATGGTTGAGGAGCACCGCGCCGATTGCGGATCGGAATGGGCGGCGATGACCTCGATTGCAGGCAAGATCGGCTGCACGGCAGAGACACTGCGCCGCTGGTGCCGCGAGGAGGCGAGCCGACGAGCGGGGCCAGCGGCGCAAACCGCCAGCGACAAGGATCGGTTGAAGCTGCTTGAGCGCGAAGTGAAAGAGCTTCGCCGGGCCAACGAGATCCTGCGCAAGGCGTCGGCATATTTTGCGCAGGCGGAGCTCGACCGCCCCGGCAAATGGTGATGTCGTTCATCGACAGCCACCGTGAGGAACTGGGTATCGAGCCGATCTGCCGCGAGTTGGCAATCGCCCCATCCTCCTACCACGAACATGCGGCCCGGCTTGCTGACCCTGCCAAACGGTCAGCGCGAGCCCGGCGCGATGACGAGATCAAGCAGCAGATCAAGCGCGTCCACGACGACAGCTCCGGCCTCTATGGCACGCGCAAGGTCTGGCACCAGATGCGCAGAGAGGGAGCGACAGTAGCCAAATGCACGATCGAGCGGCTGATGCGCGCCATGGGCTTGGCAGGGGTAAGGCGCGGAAAGACTTGCGTGACGACCGTCAGCAATCCCAAAGCTCCATGTCCGCTCGACAAGGTGAACCGGGAGTTCCGCGTCAGCCGGCCGAACGCGTTGTGGGTGGTCGACTTCACATATGTCCATAGCTGGGCGGGCTTTGTGTATGTCGCCTTTGTGATCGACGCATACGCACGACGGATCGTTGGCTGGAAAGTCAGCACCGCACCCACCGCCAGCTTTGTCCTGGATGCTCTGGAACAAGCGATCCACGTCCGACGGCCCCGTCCGGAAGATGGGCTGATCCATCACAGCGATCGCGGCGTTCAAGGCGGATTCAACCGGTCGTCGCAACACCGGCTTTATACTGCCCGACGAGAAACTGGTCGAGGGCTTCTGCAGGTGTCTTCCATCCGAGAGTTTTGCGCGGCCGAGTGTTGAGGGCGTGGGCAACCGC
>NZ_NISK01000015.1 GCF_002205675.1 Sphingopyxis bauzanensis
GATCCCTGTCTCTTATACACATCTAGATGTGTATAAGAGACAGCCTTGTTATAAGTCACCACATAGGCTTTCGCGACCGCGGCGATCTGTTCCGGCGTGCCGGTGAGGCCGAGCAGGCGCGGATGATAGCGCGCCACGAAGGGTTTGAGCGCTTCGGGCGTATCACGCGCCGGATCGACGGTGATGAACATCGGCACGACCTTCGCACCGCGCGCGGCATCGATCTTTTCGAACTGCGACAGCCCGCGCATCAGCTTTTGCAGGTCGACTGGACAGATGTCGGGGCAAAAGCTGTAGCCGAAATAGACGAGACGATATTTGCCCGCAAAGTCGGTGTCGCGGACGGTCTTGCCGTTCTGATCGGTGAGCGTGAAGGGGCCGCCGATGCGCGCGCCTTCGAGCGGCGGCTTCGCGGGCGGCGCATCGCCGCCGCCGCTGCAACCCGCGAGCGCGGCACCGAAAGCAATCATCAGGCTTGCGCGGACGAACCTTTGTCCCATATTTGCGATATTCATCATGCCGCCAGCCTTGATCGGCTAGCCATGGAAAATCAACCATTGTCGTCGCCTCAGCGGCGGACAAATTGCCCCAGGGGTCGCCCAGACATGTTCCGACGCGCGGAGTTTCGCCTCGCCTTTTTCCTTGTCACACTGGCTGCAGCGACGGGCCTTCTGCTCAGTCCCGCACAGGCGCAGTTCCGCGGCGGCTATGCCTTTTTGCAGGCAGTCGACAGCCGCGACGGAACCAAGGCGACCGATGCGCTGAAGGATGACCCCTCGTTCGTCAACACGCGCAATCCCGACACCGGCGAAACCGCACTAATCATCGTCACTAAGCCTGTCTCTTATACACATCTAGATGTGTATAAGAGACAGGTACCCAAGGCTGCACCGCCGATCGTCAGACCGTCGCAGCAACAGCGTCCGCCTTCGGATAGCGCGAACGATTAATCAGTCAGCGAAGCGGTAGCGGTGGAGCGAACGCCCTTCGCGGCGCAGCCAGCCACGCGCCGCGGCGACGTCGCCATCGTGCAATTCGTCGACGAGCGCATGAAAGGCTGCACCATGGTCCATATGCCGAAGGTGCGCGACCTCATGCGCGACCGTCGCACGGCGAACATGGTTGGGTGCCATCACAAGCCGCCAGCTGTAGCGGAGGTCACCGTCGTGCGTGCAGCTGCCCCAGCGGCTGCGCGGATCGCCGACGCCAACGCGGCCGACCGATAGACCAGCCGCG
>NZ_NISK01000016.1 GCF_002205675.1 Sphingopyxis bauzanensis
CATCTAGATGTGTATAAGAGACAGGTGTTAGACTGATGGCGCCAGTTATGCCGAGCTTGCCGAGCAATGTATTCACATCGCCGCGCGGGACAATACGCCCAAGCAGCGCACGCCCGTCGGCGGTCACGAGGCGACGAACTTCAGGATCATCGCCCAGCAGATTCCAGATTGGAAGCAAGCGGCCAACCGCGAGGAAGAAGCGTTCGCGGTTCGGCTCCTGGACGAGTTCATCGCACTCGGCCTTCCAGCATATTTCGAATGTCCCGAAGTCGGCGGGCTCCCACATGCTCTCTTCGAGGTCACCGGCAGTGATGTATTGGCGCTGTCTCTTATACACATCTAGATGTGTATAAGAGACAGCGGCATGACGGCGCTTGCTCCCCATCTCTCGGCATATCTGCGGGAACATCTGCCGCGCGAACGCGCCGTCAGCCCGCACACGGTGAAGACCTATGCCAACTGCTTCGTCCTCCTCGTCCAGTTCGCTGCCGATCGGCTGAAGCGCCGACCGACCGATCTAGAGGTTGAGGATCTCGACACAGACATGATCATGGCCTTCCTCGATCATGTCGAGATCGGCCGCGGCAGCTGCGTGCGGACCCGCAATGGCAGGCTCGCCGCGATCCGATCCTTCTTCCGATACATCGAGTACCGGATTCCAGCCTGCCTCGATCAGGCACTCCGTGTCAGAGCAATCCCGACCAAGAAGACAGACAAGGCGCTGATCGATTATCTCGACCGGGCCGAGATCAAGGCTTTGCTCGATACACCCGATCCCCGGACACGCCTCGGCACCCGTGATCGCGCGATGCTGCATCTTACCTATGCTGGCGGACTGAGGGTGTCGGAACTCGTAACGCTGCAACTGGGCGATTTCCCGGACCGCTCCCTGTCCACCATGCACATCATGGGCAAAGGGCGACGTGAACGGGTCCTGCCGCTGTGGAAGGAGACCCAGATCGCATTGCGCGCATGGCTTGCGATCCGGCCTCAAGTTGAGGTCACCGAGATATTCCTCAATGCCAACGGGCAGCCGATGACCCGCGACGGATTTGCGTTCCGATTGGCCGAGCACGTCAAGACGGCAGCGACGAAGCAGCCGTCGATCCTTGGGAAGCGCGTCACACCCCACGTGCCTGTCTCTTATACACATCTAGATGTGTATAAGAGACAGCCTGG
>NZ_NISK01000017.1 GCF_002205675.1 Sphingopyxis bauzanensis
CAACCTCCCCGCCTGTCTCTTATACACATCTAGATGTGTATAAGAGACAGGTCTTTCGCTGCCCTATGTTCAAGCCGCATCGACACAGGTCTTGCTCGGCAGACGCGTCGTAAATGGCCAATTCGTCGGCGGACCGATTTATCTGATGGGCAACGACCCTTATGCTGGCCTGACGCAGTCGAAGAATTTGCGTGAGATCGCGACGGCTTATGATCCGACGTTCCGGGCGAAAAATGATGTTTATCAGCTGAATGTTGAATTCGATGTATCTCCAACGATCACGTTCACCAGTCAGACCGCGTACACGAAGGATTTTTATCATTCGACGCAGGATTACAATCGCTTCAATTCCTGTCTCTTATACACATCTAGATGTGTATAAGAGACAGGCTACGCACTATGGCGTCTGTCAGAGGATAAATCGGGAACCGGAATTGCCCTACCGTTGCCCTACAGGCATTTCGCTGCCGCTACGGTCGAAAGCAGCTAAGAAATCTGGTCACTTTTGGGAATGGAGACACTGATTGCTTATCAGTGGATAGCTGTTCTGCCACAATCTTCGCAGGGCTGACGATTAGAAATCCACATCGCCCAAATCGAGCTTGACGGGCTTTGTAAACTTCCATTCTCGTTTCGTCATCCGATGGCGGCTGACCTCGAAATCGTCAGTTGAAAACGTGACGCCTGTAATATGGTGAGCTGTGACTGCCTTAGTTTTGACCCTGAGTGCAGGTTCTCTGACATCCTCATCTGAATCAAATATTGGCGCGTCCAGCATAGCCATCAGGCCGAAATCATCGTCAGGCTTTTTGACCTTCTCTGGGATGGGCGGCACGTCCTCCCAAACGCTATAGTCGGGTTCGTCTCCATCCTCCGTATAGTCGAACTGGCGTGCCGAGAGTTTAGTTCCTTCGGGGATGTCGAGCGGTTCAACCCGAGATGTGTGGTGAAACAAGACCACGTTGCGATGTTCGCCGGGAGATTGGACCGAGGGAAACAGGATTCCATCAAGGCCAGGCTCCGGTTTCCTCGCCAAATAGCTGTCTCTTATACACATCTAGATGTGTATAAGAGACAGTCACCAGAGTATGTCCTCGAAAGCACGAGCGTGGACCGGCCCGCGACCGGCGGCTACGCACTATGGCGTCTGTC
>NZ_NISK01000018.1 GCF_002205675.1 Sphingopyxis bauzanensis
CGGACTATGCCATCGCTACCAAGGCAAAAACGGCCTTCGTTTCCACAAACTCTGTTTGCCAAGGCGAGCAGGTTCCTGTTCTATGGCCGCTAGTTTTTAAGACTAATAGCAAGATTGCTTTCGCTCACACGTCATTCAAATGGGCTAATCTTGCCAGCCACAATGCTGGCGTGACGGTCGCAATTATTGGTCTGGAGCTGTCTCTTATACACATCTAGATGTGTATAAGAGACAGGATCGCTCGCCTTCGAGGACATCCCATTTCCGAAGCTGCGCGGCGCGGGATGTCGGAACATCACGGTGCTGGCCTGTCTCTTATACACATCTAGATGTGTATAAGAGACAGTTGCTCGATTCCGCACCGCGACGGCGCATGTCGCTTGCCGATGTCGTGGACGAGTTGATCGCCTTCGCAGACATTGCCGACGATCAAACATGGGAAGATTTCTCGCTCGGCTTTGACGATGGCGCACAAGTTGCGCGCGAACATGCTGAGGCGATGCTCGATGCCATGAGCGAAGGCGATACAGCAGAGCAGGTTCGGCTCGCCGCATCATTGATCGCCATTCTCTATGTCCTGTCTCTTATACACATCTAGATGTGTATAAGAGACAGCGTGAGCACCTGCGAACAGAATACCGATCTTCAATATGACGCCCTGACCAAGGCCGGATGCGACCCGATCTATGAGGATCGGATCACGGGCGTCTCAATGGTGCGCGACGGGCTGGATCGCGCCCTTGCTGAAATTGGCAAGGGCGACAAACTCATCGTGTGGCGGCTCGACCGTCTCGGTCGATCGATCCCGCACATCATGACCATCGTTGCCGAGCTGGCTGATAAAGGCGCGAGCCTTGTCAGCATCGGCGAGGGGTTCGACACCGGCAACGAAGCCGGTGAATTATATTCCACCATTCTCGCGATGATCGCCCATGTCGAACGGCGCATGATCGTCGCGCGCACCAAGGCCGGACTCGATGCCGCGAAAGCGCGCGGTGTCCGCCTTGGTGCGAAACCCAAGATGCAGCCCTGCCAGATCGCAGAGGCTGCGCAGCTCATGCGTACCGAAACAGCGGAGACGGTCGCGCACCGCTATGCGGTTAGTCGCGCAACCTTGTTTCTGTCTCTTATACACATCT
>NZ_NISK01000019.1 GCF_002205675.1 Sphingopyxis bauzanensis
GAACATCGTCTCGGGATGGTCCACGCCGGCAACGGCGACCAGCATCAGTGCTGTCTCTTATACACATCTAGATGTGTATAAGAGACAGACTCCGAAATGCGCGCAAGGCCGTAAGCGGGGGAGGACCCATCGTGACATCGGTGACGGTAAAGCTTTTAGACCGCAGCCCTGACTTGCGGCGAGTATAAGCTGTCTCTTATACACATCTAGATGTGTATAAGAGACAGGTGCAAGCCTCTTGTGCTCAGCCCCTGGCGGAAAGAAGCCGAGAGGCCGTATCCGGCATCCGCGAGCACACAGCCAAAGCGCACCCCGGCGGCAATGACCCGGTCGATTTCCTCGATAGCGATCGCCGGCTTGGTGCGATACGGGCGGAAGGGCTCGGGCACGCCCGCCTTGACCATGCGCGCCTCGTCGCTCGTCCAGCTTTCCGGCAGGAACAGCCGCAAGCCCAGCATGATCGGCACCTCTCGCGACGCCAGCGTCACCGATACGAGCGTCTGGCAGTTCGCATTCTTGCCCAGCGCTGATGCATATTGCGGCGCCACTCCCACCGACGCCGTCCCTTTCTTCGGCAACGCGGTGTCGTCGATGATCAGCCATGCCTTGTCGCCGCCGACCAGCGCATCGGCCTGTTCCCACAGGGTCGCCTCAAGCGGACCGCTGTCCCAAAGGCCCGCACCGATGAAGTGATGCAGGCGATCATAGCCGACTTCGCCCGTCCGCGCCGCCATCGGCTGGATGCTCTTGCGATCCCCCGGACCGATCAGGCCCTGTCTCTTATACACATCTAGATGTGTATAAGAGACAGGGATCGACCAGCTCCACCGTATCCCGGGCGAGGATGCCTGGAGCGCCCGCATCGACAAGGGTGATGGCGTGCAGCTCTATCGCATTGAAATGGACGACTCGATTACACCCCTGATTGTTCATCCCGCAACGGCGATTTTCGGGGACACGGAAGGCGCGGTCTATCCGGGATACGGGCATGCGCCGCTCGCTACCGGCGTGAGAGCGCATGACCTGTCTCTTATACACATCTAGATGTGTATAAGAGACAGCTTGTTGGCGGCTTATGATTACAGCCGGTCATCGGCGATCCTCGC
>NZ_NISK01000001.1:0-118854 GCF_002205675.1 Sphingopyxis bauzanensis
TGCGCGATGCTTTTACTTCAACGATTACACTGTTATTTTGGTTATCGCCAAAATTCGCAATCCGGATGTGTGGCGAGCTATTGAATGTGACAATCTGACGATTCCCATTAAATTCTGACAGCGCGCGCTCACGCCATTTTCCCTGGGCGTCTTTGCTCAAAGAATAGGCCCCCGAGACGGCGGCCTGATCGACAGCATACTGCAGTTCCCGCTTCCACAAGAACCATTGGGCGACATCGACCGCAAGCCCGGTCGCACCGACAAGACCCGACATGCTGAGCGCGGTCAGCAGCAAAGTTCCGCCGCGCTGATTTTGTAGAATTTTGGTCGACGCTGCAGCCTTGGCCTTCCGGATCAAGACGTTTTTGCATCTCGCGAACATGGGCGCCTCCCTACCTAAGCGTGAGAAGCTACGCGGATCAGGTTAAGAAATTATTCACATCCAGCTATCGATCTCAGGTCGGTCTGCTGCCATAGGATGGTGCACGGGAATACCGATATTTTAGAATTTTTGGGCGGCGGCCCCCGTCTTTCGATGGAGTGACGTGACCCCTATCTTTCATCCAGCTGCAACCAGAGACAGAGGGGTGTTGTCGCGCATAAGCGCAGGTGAAGCAACGGGCGGGGTTAAACTGCTGAACCGGCTCTGCCTTCATGGCGCTGCACTGCAATTCGGCCTGCGGACGGGCATTTGGTCAACCACGGTGCGTCGAGGGCGGGAGCGCAAGGCACTCCCGCCCTCTCGGCTAGCCGTCAGAACTTCACGCGAGCAGTAAAGCGCGCGTTGATCGGCGCGCCGGGCGTGATGTTATTGTTGTTGTGCGCGTCGGAGAAATAGGTCTCGTCGAGCAGGTTCTCGACGTTGACCTGGAGCTCGATCCGCTCGTTCGCCTTGAAGAACAGCGCGGCGTCCACGCGGGTAAAGGCAGGCAAGCGGGTGGTGGTTGCGGATGTCCGGATTGTGGCGAACTGGCTCGACTGATGGATCACGCCGATGCCGGCACCGACGTTGCTGTTAAAGTCATAGCGATTCCACAAGGCGAACTGGTGCTTTGGAACCTGCGCCGACCGGACAAAGCCGTTCCCGCGAAGATGTGCATCCTGATAGGTATAGCCGCCGCTCACTTGCCAATTGGACGTGATCCGACCGGTCAGCACCAGTTCGGCGCCCTTGGTCCGCGTCGCGCCAACGTTGATCGTCGCGGTGACATTGTTCGGATCGGGGGTCGTCGCATTGGTGCGGTCAAGTTGAAACAGCGCGAGCGTGGCATTGAGATCGGGTCGGATGTCCCACTTGGCACCGACTTCATAGTTGGTGAAGCTCTCGGGCGCGAGATTCTGCTGGGTCGCCGACATCGTCAGGAACTGGTCGCCCGAGCGCGGCAGGAAGGACTTGCTGTAACTGCCGTAGACCGAGATATAGTCGCGCGGCTTCAGGATCAGGCCGATGCGCGGGGAAACCTTCTCGTCGGTGCGCGCGAAGGGGCGCGGCGTGCCGATCAGATCGGTGCCCTTGATCTTGAACCGGTCGTAGCGCAGGCCGACCACCAGATCGACATGCGCACCGAAGCTGATCTGGTCTTGCGCATAGGCCGAGAAGAATTGCACGTCGGACTCGGTGTTCCGGGCGAGCGCGCCAAAGCGGACCGTCGGATAGACGATATTGGCGAGGTTGAGCGTGCTGCTCGACAGCGTTCCGTTCCGGCGCTGGTTGGTGGAATCCTGATCGCCATATTCGAGGCCGAGCAGAATCTTGTTGCCGATCGATCCGAAATTCACATCCCACACTAAATTGCTCTGGGCGATGAAATTCTCGCGCGTCGTCGGATCGGTATAGCTCGACAGAGCGACGGTGCCGCTCTGCCCGGTGGCGGCGCCATTGGCGAACACATTGGTATAATATTTGTCATAGTCGCCATAGAGCAGCGTGGTCGACCAATTCAGGTTTTCGGCCAGTTCGCCATCGAGCCGGGCCTTGACGATATGCGCTTCCAGGCCGGCGCGATTGACGCCGGGCGTGCCGAAGAAGGTATCGCGATAGCCGGTGATCGGGCGATTGGGCTGGCCTGCCACGGTCGCGATCGACGGCACGCCGCGATCGGTGACGCGATCGTCGTTCACATATTCATAGGACAGGCCCAGATTCCATCGGCCCAGATCGACCGCGAAGTAGGGATTGATCGCGTAGCGCTCGCCGTCGAAGAAATCGCGGTGGCTGTCGAGGCTCTCGTAATTGGCATTGAGACGCAGCGAGGCATTGCCGCTGACCGGCGCATTGATGTCCGCCGAGACATCCCACGCGCCGAAGCTGTTGACGCTGGCCGTGCCGCCAATCGCCAGCGCATCGGCCGACGGTGTCTTTTGCACGCGGTTGATGATGCCGCCGCTACCGCCGCGCCCGAAGATCAGCGCGAAGGGCCCCTTGAGGATCTCGACGCGCTCGATGTTATAGAGGCCGCGATAATATTGGACGTCGTCGCGCACGCCATCGATGAAGAAGTCGGCGGTCGTATTCTGGCCGCGCAGCGTGATCTGGTCGCGATTGCCCTCACCCTGACCGATGGTGGTGCCCGGCACATAGCGCAGGACATCGGCCATGCTGCGCGGCGCCTGATCGTCGAGTCGCTCGCGGGTCACGACGGAGATCGACTGCGGCACATCGAGCAGCGGTGTATCGGTCTTGGTCGCCGTGACCGAATTTTCCGCGAGATAGCCATCCGCCTTGCCGGTGACGATGATCGTGCGGCTGTCGTCCGACTCGGCTTCGGCCGCCATAGCGGCGATTGGAAACGCAAGCATGGCAGCCGACAATAGCAATCTGGATTTCATGAACTTCCCCCTGAGAGTAGCGATTATCGCGCGCCTCTACAGATAATGCGATTGATTAGCAATATTAAGCAGCAGTGAGGAAAATGGGGTGCTAACGGCTAAATACGGCCGCGCACTCCCCCGATCGCCATCGCCTGGCGGCTGGATTTCACGCTTTCATGATGGTTGATGCTCCCGGGGGGCATCCCGTCACCGCGCTTCTGCTCGCGGAGATAGTCCCAAACTGCTACCGGCGAACCGACGACGCTCTGACGTGCTCCCGGACACTTCGGCGAACTTCCCGTCACAATTATCAACGTCCGCTTTCAAACGCTTGCAGGGTAAGTCAGAAAGGCAAGGATCAAGCGAAGGCAGTCGATCCTCTAGTCGGCAGGAGTGCTCAAATGACGGCTTCCAGCGAGTTATAACATAAGTGTCCCCGGGAACGCGGGAATGACGGTATTCGAAACCAATACTGAAATTCTTCGGGAGGCCTTTAGGGCACAATCACTTTCGTATCGCTGACCAAACCCGCCGCCTTTGCCAATCGCTTGTCAAAGGTGAAGAAAGCGTCGCAATCCCTGGCGCGAGCCAGATGCAAGGCGTCTGCAAAGTCCATCCCCAGGTCCGTCCATTCAAGCGCTTGCGCAAGAAGCAGCGCGTCTTCCAGAATGATTCCTGGAAGGCCAGCGACGGAGCGAAGCGCACTCGTTATCTCAGAAGACGAAAAACCGTAGGCACTTCGTAGAACCCATTCGCTCTCAAGCATGACAGAGGTTGCGATGAACAAATCTCCATCACCAATGATGGCATGGGCCTTTTTCGCTTGATCCTTGTCGTCGCGCGTCAGAAATCGGACGATGATATTCGTGTCAATCGCGCGCACGACGGCGAGCCTCAGCGACAATGGCTGCATCCATCTCCGCTATCGATTTCGATTTCCCCGCGAAGGGAAGCGATCCGAACACGGAGTCGATATTGGTGGTGGCAAAACAAGGCGCGGCCTTTAGCAGGACACCATCTTTCGTGTTTTCAACGACGAGCTTGGTGCCCGCGTCCCAATGCCACTGTTGCCGAATCGCCTTTGGAAGAATCACCTGCCCCTTCGTCGAAACGGTTGTCGTCAATTTTTCGGCCGCCGCCATTGCAGGAACCTCCTATGTAAGACAAAGGTAAGACATAGTATGCGCCAGCTTCCGGCGCAAGCCACTCGCCGCGCAGGCCAGCCATAAAGCAGTGGTATCATAAAAATGCCGCCGGCGCTGTGTGCGCCGACGGCCAGGCATCCAGGAGAGAGCTCCGCGTCAGGCGGCGAGTTCGCCCCGATCCTCCTCGAGGGCCTCGTCTCCGGCAGGTTCGTCGACGGCCTCGTCGTCATTGGCCGCTTCATCGGCCTCGGTGTCCGCCGGCTCGATCACGCCGCTCTGGTCATCGACGTCTGCTTCGGCGTCATCCGCCGTGACGGTATCGAGGAACCGCATCGTGTCTGGGATCCAGGCGATCGCCGCGTCCCTGGCCTCCGGCTCGACGATCGCCTCGCCGGCGAACAGCTTCTCGCAGGAGCTCGAAATCTCCGACTTCTTCATCGTGGCGTGCCGCGCCGTGAGCGCCGCGCCGCCGACATCGGCAAGGAGCGCCAAGATCGAGCCCTTGCTGATGCGGTCGAAGTAGTTCTCGGACGTCGGCCGCCACCAGCTTGCCACGTCGACCTCCATGATCGTCGCGAGACGGTTGTGGAGCGCGCAATGCTCGGCGCGGTAGCTGGGCTTCGCCTCAAAGGATCGCGCGACGATATAGGCGAGCCAGTTGGCCTTGCTGTCATCGTCGAGCGCCCGGAAGGCCTCGAAGCGGTCGACCTCCGACTTGTGCTCGGTCCAGGCCGCATCCAAGCCCTCATGCGCTTCGGCGAGATACACCCGCGCACGTGTCTCGGGCTGCTGACCGGAGACGGGATCCTGCGGCGAGCGGGCGCGGATCGTCGAGCCATAGGCGCTGAACGAGCTGTGACGATCGTCGATCATCACGAACAAGGCATAGTCGAGCGCCAGACCCGGGTGGCCAAGAAGCGTCGCCGCAAGGACATCGCGCCGCTGCATCGAGAGTTCGTCGAAGAGGCGCGCGCTGAGCGGCTTGCCGCCTGGCGCCACCGTTTCCGGAGCGGGAGGCGCTGCGGGTTTGCCGCTCGTCCCGCCGGTCGACCGATCGTCGCCCTCCCGATCGCCGTCCGCACCGTCCTCGTCCTCGCGATCCCCGGGGACCTTCACAGGCTGCTCGCTATAGTAGGCCGTGTCGAGCTGCATCTCACCCTTAATCGTCAGTTTGAGGAACAGACCGACCTGGGGCTTGAGTACCTCCGGAAGCACAGGCGTCGTGTCGTGGATCGCGCGGATCTCGTCGCTGAGCGCGTCATGCTCGCGATCGAGCGCCTGATAGGCATCGTCCGTCAGGCTTTCGTCGTCCATCTCGATCGAGATTTCGGATTGGCGCGCATCGATCTCCTCGAGCCGCGCGACCTGCTCGGTGGTCGGCTCGGGCTGCGGCAAGATGACGCGATAAAGGCCGGCCGCGGCGTTGTGGGTATAGTTCGATGCGATCGGCCTGATCCAGCCAAGCCCGAGCTCTTCACCCACGCGCTTGGCCTCGGCCTGCATGATCTCGGCCGCGAGCCGCTGCGCGATTTCCGGATCGACCCATTTGTCGCCATCCTCGCTGAACAGGTCGGGATCGATTTTGCCGCCGGCCGCAACATAGCGGTCCTCGCCGACGAGAATGGCGACCGAGTCGGTCGATTTCATCGTCTCGCTGGCGATAACCCGGCGGATCGTATCGGCATTGCTGTAGTTCCCGCCATAGGCTTCCCAGACGTGCAGCTGCTTCGCCTGATTCTCGGTGGACGCATAGGCCTTGGCGATATCGAGCGTGATCCCGCCCTCGCTCAGAGCATCGAAGATCGGTTCGGCCAGGGTGGCGAGGCGCAGGCGCCCTTCCACGAAACGGCGGGTCACGCCGAAGCGCTTGGCGACTCCGTCGATATCGCCCTTGAGACCGATGAAATATTGGAACGCCCGGCATTCCTCCGCAGGCGTCATCTTCAATTGATGGAAGTTCGCCGCGGTCGACGTCTCAGAGAGCGTCGCTACGTCGCCGGTCAGAACCTTGACGGGGACGTCATAGCTCTCGGCAACGATGACACCGTCCTGAACGAGCTTCATCAGGGCGCGGAGACGGCGACCGCCGTCGAACACTTCGAACGAGCCGCGCGGCTTCTTGACCGGATTGACGAGCAGGTTCTGGAGGATGCCGCGCGCTTCGATATCAGCCGCAAGCTGGGGAATTTCGAGGAGCTCTTCGGGGCGAGAGCGTACGTTGATTGGAGAAAGCGCAAGCTTTGAAAGCTTTACCGTAATGGTCATCGGATGAAGTCCTTCTGGCGTCCGGAACAGCCCGGACACCGGCTCCCCTCCCCCTCCCCTTTTTGTGGCGCCCGCGACGCCTGATGCCGCCGTCGGGATCGCCCATGGCAGCATCGTCTCCGCTCGGGGTCGCAGCTTGCCCGACTGCCATTCTGGACCGGATATGGGCTCGATCATGCCGCGCCCGGCGATTAGGCTGACCGTGTTTTGTCCCGGCCGCCATGCCGCCGGGCCTGAGAGATTATCTGGTCGGGGTCGGGAAGGATGTCGGTATCATGCAGGATGTATTGAAGATCGCGGTCGGCGTGTTCCTCGGATTGATGGCCTTCTGGATCGTCACCGTGGCACTTCCAGCAATGATGCCGCCCAGCGCCGGAGAGCGGGCGGCTCAGGATCTCCTCGATCGGCAATTTGCGCCTGCGAACTAAGCCCGCCGCTGCGGGTCACGAATTCAGTCAGCCGTTTGAGGTCTCAGAGTGATGAGACCTCGCTAGCCCGATCAGAACTGATCCGGTAATTCCGGGCGGTGCGCAACTTAACAATCTTTGCCAATTTTCTTATAAAGATTGCCAAAAGGAGCGAAGCGCCCATGGCGACAATGAACATCTCTTTGCCGGATCCGATGAAGCGTTGGGTCGAAGGCCAAGCCGACACGGGGCGCTACAGCAATGCTAGCGATTATGTGCGAGATCTTATCCGTCGCGATCAGGAACGGGCGGGAAAGATTGCCAATATGCAGCGTTTGGTTGACGAGGCGCGGAGCAGCGGAGTCAGCACTGAATCCATGGCGGACATCCGCACTCGAGCGCTCGAACAAGCACGCGCGCAGTCATAGGCGTGCCATCGTATCAGCTGACGCGTGCTGCCAGCGATGATCTAGTCGCGATTTACTTATACGGGCTCGAAAGGTTCGGGCCGGCACAGGCCGACGGATATCACGATGGGCTAGAGGCGACCTTCAATTTTCTTGGAGAATATCCCCGCGCGGCGCGCGAGCGTGAGGAAATCCGGTCGCCCGTCCGCATCTATCCCTACAAAGCTCATCCCGTCGTCTACGAACTGGGCCGAACGACAACGTGCTGATATTGCGCGTCCGTCATGCGCGCGAGGATTGGCTCTCCGAGATGGACGAAGCCTAGCGCACCTCCGCGGCGGTCATGTAGTCGCCTCCAGGACAGTCGCCAGAATAGCCTCGGCCACCGCTACGGGGACGAAGACCCGCGTGCGATACTGGATCACTTCGGTGAAACACCCCGCCGCCTTCAGCCATGCAAGCCGGTCGGCTGGAAAGCCGACGAGCTCGATACGCTGGGAGCCGTTGACGATGCTCCTCCTGATTGTGAGCGGAAACGGATGGGTGACGTCGATACTGCGCCCGGCAGCAACCGCCTTAGCGATCGCGGAAGCAGGCAGGGTCTCCTTGCGATCGATTCCGAGCGCCGAGAAAAGCCTAAGCACATGATCGTCGAAGACGAGGCGCCCGAGCCAGGATCGCCCTTCACCATCGACGATCCGGTTGACCGCGAGATGGTCGCTCGGAAGGGCGGACCATATCGGAAGGAGCAGCCCGGTCGCGAGGCGCAGCGTCTCGGTGTCGACCTTTTGCCGCAAAACCTCCGCCTCCTGGGTCCAGAGGGCGCCAAAGGTTGCCCGGTCGATCTCCTCCCATGAGGACTCGAACAGGTCGGCCGAGCGCATATAGTCGTTGCGCGAGGGCCGCATGAGTTCGACCCGCGGGATCGGCGTGCCTTCCTTCTCCTCCATGAGCGAGCGGGCCTGCGTCCGGAGCGCCGCCTTGCCCGACTTCCGGTTGATCATGAACGCCGCGCTCTGGTCGCCCTCGGCAATCCGCATGATCCGCTCAAGCGAGACGGGATTGCGGCGGCGCTCGATCTCGATCGTCAGGAGGTGCGAGGTTGCCCCCGTCCCGGGATCGGTGCGCAGAACGACATCGTCGACCAGCCGCGCCGTATCGACAAGGATGGTTTCCACGCCGACATCGAGGCGACCCGCGTCCCGCGCCGCCGCCACACGGGTTTCGGTGAGCGAGAGGAATTCCTCGAAGATGCTATTCTGCAACGCGATCGGTAGCGCCAGGATCCGGTTCAGCCAGCGCTGGATCGGCGGCATCTCGTCCTTCATGACGCCGTCCTTGTCGACGAGTTCGAGGCCGGTCCGATTCTGGAAGTCGTCCAAATTGGTACTCGCGAGCTTTCCGGCGGCGAGGAGGTGGAACCAGCTCAGAAGAGCGCTGCACGCATATTCGCTCTCGAGATTATCGGCGGGATCGAAAAGCCCCTGCCCTCCGGTCTGGCGCTGACCCCGCGTCAGCGCCCCAAGGGTGTCTAGGCGCCGCGCGATCGTGCTGGTGAAGCGGAGCTCGCCCTTGCAATCGGTCGTGACGGGCCGGAACAGCGGGGTCGACGCCTGGTGCGTCCGGTGTGTCCGACCCAGTCCCTGGATCGCGCGATCGGCACGCCAGCCCGGCTCGAGCAGCAGATGGACACGTTGCTCCTGGTTCACCGCGTCGAGCGAGGCGTGGTAGCTCCGTCCCGTGCCGCCCGCGTCCGAGAAGATCAGGACGCGCTTGCGCCCGGCCATAAAGGCGGCGGCCTCGGCCTGGCTGGTGCGCGCCGAGCGGGATTCGAGCTTCTGGCGGCCATCGCCCGCGGTGACGAGCCGCTTGGTGCGCCCCGTCACCTCGGCGACATTGTCGTGCCCGAAATGTCCGAGGAGTGCGTCGAGCGCCGACATGATCGGCGGCAGCGCGCAAAGCCGCTCGATGAGTTCGGCGCGGGCGGTTTCCGCTTCGGGATTGTAGACGGGCTGTCCGTCATCGTCGAGCATGGGGACCGAGCGCGGCGTACCCGTGTCGTCGGTAAAGAACCGCATCTGGCGCGTGGGAAAGGCGCGCTCCAGATAGTCGATCACATATTCCCGCGGCGAGAGATCGATTTCGAGGTCAGCCCGTTCCTCGGGGCTCAGTTCGGCGAGCCGGCGATTGAGGATCGATTCCGCGGTCGTGACGAGCTGGAGAACGACCGATTTGCCCTCGCCGAGGTGGTGACGGACCGCCGCGATCACTGTCGGCAGCTTCATGCTGAGAAGAAGCTGGCCGAAGAAGCGCTGCTTTGCGGATTCGAAGCGGGAGCGCGCCGCGGCCTTGGCGCCGCTGTTGAGCGTGGCGTTCTCGAGGCCATCGACAATGGCGGTCAGTTCGAGCGCCCGTTCCATGTTGCGGTGGATGATCGACCAGGCGTCAGCATAGCTATCGTAGATCGCAATCTGCTCGGTGGTCAGCGCGTGGAGCAGGATCTCATATTCGACGCCGGCGAAGCTGAGCGCCCGAGAGGTGTAGAGGCCGAGCGCCTTCAGGTCGCGGGCGACGAGTTCCATGGCCGCGATGCCGCCCTTGCGAATGCCCGCGATGAACTGTTCGCGATCGTCAAAGGCCGTTCCCGGCCCCCAAAGGCCAAGCCGGACCGCGTAAGCGAGATTGTTGACGTCCGATGCGCCAGTGGCCGAGGCATAGAGGACGCGCGCGCCCGGCAGATGGTTCTGGAGGAGGACACCGCAAACGCCTTGTTGCGATCCCTCCTTCCGGCCGAGCGCTCCTTCGCCGCCGGCGGCCCCGCCCATCTCATGGGCTTCGTCGAAGGCGATGATCCCTTCGAAGTCCGGGCCGGCCCAGTCGAGGATTTGTTGGAGCCGGCTATGGTCGCCGCGGACGGATCGGAGCGTTGGATAGGTGACGAACAGGACGCCCTGTTCGAGGGGGATGGGTTTGTCGATCGTCCAGTTCGCCAGGGGCTGGATGTCGGCCGCAAGGCCCCCGAGCGCGGTCCAGTCGCGCCGCGCGTCTTCGAGTAGCGCCTCGTTCTTCGAGATCCAGATGTTGCGGCGGCGTCCCTGGAGCCAGCTGTCGAGGATGCAGGCGGCGATCTGGCGGCCCTTGCCCGCACCGGTACCGTCGCCGAGGAAATAGCCCTTTCGATAAGCGCGCCCGTCTTCAGCCGCCTCGAGGCCGACGCCTTCCTTGCTGGGACTGAATGTGCCCGGAAGGTAATGCGACCAGGCGTGGCCCGCATAGACGACCGTTTCGAGCTGTGACGCGGAGAGCAAGCGCTCGCTGACCGTCCGCTCGGGCAGGTGCGGCACATAGTCGGGGACCGGCGCGGCGATCGAGCCCATCGCGACGGATTCGACGAGCGCGGTCGGATGCTCGCCAGCGGCGTCGAATACGATGCGGCTCGGTCGATAGGGGAGATAGACACCAACCTGTTCGAGCAGCGGGGCGGGCGTCGCGAGCGCCGAATAAGCGACCGGCAGGACATTGTTGCGTATGGGCGCATGAAAGGGCCGTGGCCTTGGCGGGCGGCTCTTCATGGCGCGGAACAGCGAAGGGTTTGCCGACCGGCGCGGGGGTGCCGCCGGCGCCATCACCAGCGCGGCGCGCGCGGGTATCGCCAGGGCACCGATCAGCTCCCGGATGGAAGACCGCTGGATTGTGGCCGGGATCGCACCGCCGGGCACCTTGTCGATGACGTAGAGGCGGACGGCGATCGAGGTGCCATGTTTCAGATAGCATTTTTCTAGACGGACGGAGGTACGGAGCTGGACGTCGCGCAAGCTGGTCTCGAAGAGGTCGCGCATCCGTGCATTGGGGCCGAACCAGTCGGGCATGATCGCGACGAGGCGGCCGCCCGGGCTGAGGCGCCGAAGAGCTGCCTGGAGGTGGCGGACGGCTGCATGGGCGTCCGCGCCCAGACCAACGGACCGCGAAAATGGCGGGTTCATCAGGATCAACGTCGGCCTTGCCGCATCGGCCAGCGTGGAATTGATCGTGGCACCGTCGTGCCCGGTTACCTGGGCGCCGGGAAACGCGTGGACCAGCCGGGCGCGGCGTTTGGGGGCATATTCGTTGAGCTGGAGTTCTGCGTGGGCGCCGCACTGGGCGACTAGAAGGCCGTTTCCGGCGCTCGGCTCGAGGATGACGTCGTCACCCTGGATGTTCGCGAGGAGGACCGCGATGGCCGCAAGATCGACCGGCGTCGAGAATTGCTGCCATTCGATCTGGCTCTCGCTGCGGACGGTCTGCGTCGGCAAGCGGTCGAGCAGATCGCAAGCGGCATGCGCATCGTCGAGAACGCGCAGCGGATAGGGTGCGGCCTGGAGGTGGTGAACGAGCGCGAGTTCGAGGAGCTCGAAACTCTGGCGCTGGGTCCACAGGCCATCGGCGTCGGTGCCATGGAAGGCTTCGGTCATCGCCGTATTGAGGTCGGCCCGGGAAATCGGGCCACCGGATTTCAGGCGGGCGGCGATGAGGGCGGCTGCACGGATTTCGGCAGCGATCGGCGCGTCGAATAGATCGGACATGATGGGGGTCTCCGGACTGACTGCCCTGTCGGCAGCCTCAGCCCAGATCCCCCTTCCCTCTCCTGCTTCAGGCTCGTTTGTCCGTCGGGCGGGTTCGCTTGCGTTGAAGCGAGGACCTGGTCAGCATATAGCGGCCCGCACATTCCGGATATATCGGACAATCTGGACAATGTAGGCACAACGGCCTATATGGACCGGGAAGGAGTGATCGCGATGGTAGCGCAGGTCCGAAATGCAGATGCGGGTGTTCGTCGATTGGTGGCGAGCGAAGTGACCGAGGTGCTTGGTCGCCAGTCCGGGCTCGCCAAGGAAGCCGTCGCGAACACCGCGCAGATCGTCGCCGCCGTTGCCGCTGCGGTCATCGGGCTGCCCGCGGCCCAGCAAAAGCGCCTCAAGGGCAAGAGTGCAGATGTTGCGACCATGATCGCCGCGTTCGCGCGCGAAGAGAGACCGGCGACAGCAATCCGGATACCGGCGCCTGCTCAGACGGAAGCTCGAAAGGGTTCGGGCTTTGGTGAGCTTGTCGACCTCGATGAAGGACGCCGCCGGCTCGCGGGCTATGTGACCGAGGGATCGCTCGAGGATTGGGCTGGTCCGGTGGCCGGATCAACCATGCTGCATGAACAGGGTATCGCCCGATCGACCCTGCACGACTGGCAGAAGCGAGGCGAAGTCATCGCGCTTCTGTCGGGCGCGCGCAAACATGCGTTCCCGCTCGAGCAGTTCGTTGACGGACGGCCCGTGCAAGGGATCAGCGATGTGCTGGAAATCGCGGGCAATCCGAGGCGCGCGTGGCTTTGGCTCGTTCAACAGAGCCCTTTGCTCGGCGAGAAGCGGCCGATCGATCTGTTGAAGCTGGATCGTCGCCAGGACGTGGCGGACGCGGCGCGGACGGTTTTCAGCAGTCCATGACTGGGGAAGCATCGGCGCCTAGGCGGCGTACACTATGTTGCATTGTACGCCGTTGAGGCGTACAAGATAGCTCACATAGATAGGAGGTAGCCATGCAGGCCTACCATGACGAGATCGGCAAGGTGGATGAGCGCAGTACCGAACGCATGTCGTTCCGGACCAAGCCGCGCATAAAGGAAACGATTCAGAAGGCGGCGGCGCTTTCTGGCGTGGACGATTCCGTCTTCACGATGAACGCCGCCTATCAGGCTGCGATGCTGACGATTGCGGCTCACGAGCATACACTCCTTGAGCCTGCCGATCATGAGGCATTCTTTGCTGCGTTAGATCGCGACCCTGCGCCGACGGAGAAGCTGCGCGCCGCCTTCACCCGGCACGAAGAGGCGATCGTCAGCAGGTGACCGTAGAGCCGGCGGGTACGAAGTACATCATAGAGCCCCTCGATCCATCAAAGCATGATCGAGGGGCATTTTCCTGCGGCATCGAGCAGGTCGACAATTATTTCAGGAAGACAGCCAACAAACTGGCGAAGAGCGACAATGTGAGGGTTCATTGCATGGTTGGCTCGTCCGGCCAGGTGATCGGATTCACCGCAATCAACGCCCATTCGGTTCACTTTTCGAAGCTCCCGGATCGTTTTGCGCGTAACCGGCCGAGCCATGGTCAAATTCCGGCGGCCTATATTTCCATGATCGGTGTTGACAAGCAATCGCAAGGCCAAGGTTTCGGCGGCGATCTGTTAGTTGATTGCCTCAAACGCATTGCACTTGCGGCGCGCGCAGTCGGCATTCGCATGATTCTGCTCGATGTGCTCGACTGCGGTGATGCAGAGCTCGTCGAGCGGCGGAGGCGACTCTATATGGGCTATGGCTTCAATTCGCTCCCGGCAAACGCCCTGCGAATGTTTCTACCGGTCGCCGACGTGGAAGCCCTTATCGCGCAATAGCCCTTTCCGGCGGGTGGAGCCGGATAGAAGGCGATTGGACCCCCTTGTCTCGTGATTGCTTCAGGCGTTGCTGTATATTTCCTGCTGGTCAGCTACGGCGAACGAGGCGCTGGAGCTTCAGAGCGTCGGCTTGAGATTACGCCGCTCGCCAGTTTCCAGAACCTTCGCCCAATCCTTGAGGCTCTCCTTCGGGGGCATGCGCTCGATTGAAAGCCCTGGGCGTGCGTAGCGCTCTTCGGCCTTGGTCGCGCCGCGCCGCCCTGCAGCATCATTGCCAATCGCGAGGATGAGGCGCTCGATCGATGACGACCGCTGGATCTGGTCGAAGCGGCGCGCGCCGAGCGTGGCCCAACACGGGATATCGTTCAAGATCGTGAAGGCCCGCGCCGTTTCGAAGCCCTCGGCAATCGCGAGTGTCCCCTGCCCGCCCCCCTCCCCCTGCCATGCGCCGCGCGCGCGCCTGCCGAGCATAAGTTTCATGCGGTACGACGCGGTTTGTGCGTCGAGGAAGATGCGCTGAATGGCAGTCAGCCGCCGACCTTCCCGAACCGCTACGAGCATTGCGGGCAGGAAGAGCGTCCATGGCCGGCCTTGCTCCGGTGCCGCACGATAGCGGAACAAGGCGTGGTAGAAGAACAATCGTCGGAGGGCGGCGGGCGCTGCGACAGGTGCTGTTCCAGGCTGCGCTCGCCGCAGCCTCTCACAATCAGATGCTGATGCCTATCGCCAAACGTCTCAAAAAACGTGGAAAGCCGCACAAACTCGTCATCATTGCTGTTGCACGCAGGCTCGTCATCATCGCGAACGCCGTCCTCAAAACGGCTACTCATGGCGCCCGAGCCAGTCAAATAGACTCCGTTGCTAGGTCTTTTGCAATAGACGCCGCTCCAAGAGGCTTGCGAAATCCCTGCGACCATCTGCGACAATCGCGATGGTAACTACATCGGCCGCTACGGTATAGATGATGCGATACGGCGGCAACGAGAGCTGCCGCCAATCTGCAATTCCGATGGCTAGCAGTTCGGGCGGAATCGGCCCCTTCAGCGGGAAATCAGCCAAGCTTGCAATCGCGTCAAAAAGACGATCGAGCAAAGCTTCGGCGCCATCAAGCCCTTCCGCTCCGCGCTGTGCAAGACGTTGATTGTAAATTGCTTGCAGGTCGCCTTCGGCCTCCGCGGCGAGTATAATCTGTACCGGCTGTTGGCGGCTCATTGCGCAGCGCGTTTACGAATGCGCTCCTTCAAGCCCAATAGCGGTTGAACGCGACCAGCCGTCATATCGTCGCGCGCCATCGCCAGCAGCTTGAGGAGAGCGAGCAACTCCTGGGTTGCAGCATAGCTGGCGACATCCTGAATGACCGCTTTGGCTTCGCCATTCTGTGTGATGATGAGCGGCGGGGCGCCTTCGCCCAAATCGCGGATCACTTCGGCGCTATGGGCCTTCAAATAGCTGATAGGCTTGATGCGTGTTTCAAGGCCCATATTGATCTCCGGACTGAATTTAGACTAAATATAGGTCCACGCGGTATAATCGGCAAGGCTCGAAATGCCTTGCGATCCTCAAGGACCAATTTGCTCATCCATATGGGCCAAGCCGCAGGTCATGGCGAGATCCAGGCGCCGCCAAATCTGCGTTCCATGTCTCGTCCCTACGGAGCCGATGGTGTGGGCTTTTCTTTCTCGCCGGAGACCGCGCGCTCCAGCGCGGCCAGATGTTCGGCGCACACCTGCTGAACGATCGCGCTGAGTTCCTGGACGCGTTCGCCAAGCCAGGCGAGATCGTCGGCCTCGATCCGGTAGTGCTTGGAATAACGCGCCTTCACATAGGCCTCCTTGAGGAGGCTGAAGCGCCGACGGGCATCTTTCGTGTCATCGGGCCAGACAAAGACCAAACGCGCATCGATCCTCCGCCCCTGCTTGCGGAGGTTCTCGATATTATGGCTGTGCGAAGTGTAGAACGTACAGGTCAGCAGTAGCGTGTGGTAGAGTCGCTCGGTCGTTTGATGGAGTTGGAACGCCGCATTCTTGAGAAAGACCTGACTTGTGCCCTCGGCAAGCGCGAGCTCAAACATCTTGTAAAAAGCGCCCGCACTCGGGAACCATTCCTCATAATATTCGCGCGCCAGCTTGAACGCGTCGGCGGGCCGTTTCGGCTTCGGCGTCGCAAGCTCGCCGTCGTCGGCCTGGTAGAGCGCGATACCGTCCTTGACGACGTCGAGAAAGAAGAAACGCCCTTCCGCCAGATTGTTGTTCACCTGCTGAAGCGTGTGGACGATCAGGCTGACCGGGTGGCGCAGCCGGCCGAGGATGACATGGTCGCGGCTGAATCTGTCCTCGAGATGGGTCCAGTGCTCCGTCTCGGCGAGCTCGTCCTGGTTGACGATGACGAGGATGTCGTAGTCGGACACATAGCCCTTGGCCGTCTGCGGCTCATAGATGCCTTCGCCGCGCGCGATCGACCCGTAGAGAATGACCTTCAGGATCCGGCCCGCCTTGCGATCGCCACTGGCGAGCTTGTGCGCGTCTTCGAACTCCTCGAAAATCGCGCGGACAATCTGTTCGAGTTCGCGCTGATTCTTCGCGGGAAGATGGGATATGTCGGAACGCATGACGCTGCTACCTGCATGAGGGTGCGGCGCTAGGCAATGGGTTTGCTGCGAGCACTGTCGCGCTTCAAGACGATCGAAGGGCCGCGCCAAACTTTGCCAGCCCTCCCGACGAACCGTGAGTAGCGGGACGCTTCCGCTACAGTCGCGATATGCGATCAGTCGGCTTCGCCGAATGAGACACTGGAGCTTCAGAGCGACGGCTTCATAAACCGCCGCTCGCCAGTTTCCAGGACCTTCGCCCAATCCTTAAAACCATCTCGGGGGAGCATGCGCTCGATCGAAAGCCCTGGACGCGCATAGCGCTCTTCCGCTTTGGTAGCCCCGCGCCGCCCCTCCGCATCATTGTCGATCGCGAGGATCAGGCGCTCGATCGATGATGGCAACTGGATCTGGTCGAAGCGGCGCGCGCCCATCGTGGCCCAGCAGGGTATCTCGTTGAGGATCGTGAAGGCCCGCGCCGTTTCGAAGCCCTCGGCAAGCGCGAGTGTCCCCTGCCCGCCCCCCTCCCCCTGCCATGCGCCGCGCGCGGGCCTGCCGAGCATTAGCTTCATGCGGTACGACGTGGTTTGCGTGTCGAGGAAGATGCGCTGAATGGCTGTCAGTCTTGGTCCTTCACGGACTGCGACGAGCAATGCCGGCAGGAAGAGCGTCCACGGCCGGGGACGATATGGGCATCTGGGATGGAAGCGCACGTCGTGAGGAACGGGCAGCAGGTGACGCGAGGCCAGATAGCGGGCTGCGAGAGTCTCGTCGACCGGCCGCGCCTCGGTCCAGAGGCGCTCTGCGTTGCCCGTGCCTGTCGAGGGCTTGTCCTCATAGCGATATTGGGCACCCACCGGAACGCGGGCGAGTTCACGGAGGACGTCCGAGCGTTCACAACCGGCGAAGCAGGTGACGAGAATGCCCCGGTCGCCCTGCCGCAACGCAAGGCTCGGGTTCTTGTCGGCATGGGCAGGGCACAGGCACATCGCCGTTCGGCCGTGCCAGGTTCCTCCGAGGGTGCCGACGAGGTTGATGAGGTCCTGAGTGGGAGGGTGAGCAGTGAGAGCCATGATACGGTCCTTTCTGCCTTTGCGATCCCTCTCCCCTTTCCTTCCCCAGTTGCCCGTGTTCCCTTTTGGGGCGCAGTGCTATCCGCCGTCCCTATCCTGTCCTTTTGGGGGCGATATGAGCAGGCCATTTACCGTGACGTGTGGCGGGCAGCCGCAGGCCGGAAGCGAGACCGATTTGCCGGGAATTCCGTCGCCAGGTTATGAGGGTGCTGGTTGAAGATACCTCGCGAGGAACGTCTGGCACTTTGTCGCCTTGCGAGCGTCGCTCGTTCATCCTGTCCGATTGGGGGAACAGCATTGGCGTATGAAGGGTCGTTCGGGAGGAGCGCGGCAGAAGCTCTTGTCTGGCGTCGCTATGACGCGCCGCGCCGCCGCCAATCGGGTTCAAGCAGCGCATCGGCTCGGACATCATCGGTCAATCGTTACCATTCGCCTGTCGTCGCTCGGCATAGCGAATTACAAAAGCTTCCCACACGCGAAGCCATTCAGCTTGGGTCCGGTGCCGCTTGATATCCGGAAAGCCGGCGCGAAATGCATCAGCCATCGTATCGACCGCCCAAGGTCTTCCCTTGTCGAGGCCGATCGCTCTGAATTCGGCTTCCCGGGTGCCATAGTTCAATGAGCCCGACGGGAACTCGAACAGCGGCTCCCTGGACTTCGTATTTTCTGCTGACTTTCGCGCCTGTTTCGCGACCGATGATCTCGGTGCCGTTTGAGCGGTATCGGATCCAACGAGTCGCAGGTGCGGGCCGACAAGCTTTCTCTCGAGCGGCGCATGCGAGGGATGAAGCACGACCTTCCGTCCCGAAAGATCCACATTGGCGTTCGGGTACACCGCGGACACGATTTGCATCGTTTCCCGGACCGTCTGCCGGAATCGCTTGCTGTCCGCTTCGTTGCCGAGATGCTTTGCAAGCTGATCCCAGGAGATGATCTGCCCCCTGTCGCTCGTGATCCGCGGCAAGCGGTAAGCAAGATAGGTATAAAGATCGAGAGCGGTCGGCGTGCCCTTGAGTTCGCGGATCGCGACTTCGTTCAATGGTACGGCATGATCGACGAGATGGCTGTAAAACGCCTCCGACATGCGTATCTCGCGCGCAAAAGCGCCGTTCTTGTCGAGCGATCCCGCATATTCGTTTGAAATCTTCACGTCGCGAACGGCGAATGCATTGTCGCCCGTCTCATGCCCATCCCAGCGAATCTGCCATTCGCACGCCAGCAGGCGATCGACCTGTTCGCGCATCAAATTGGCTGTGCCTCGGGGTCCGTACGAAATGCTCTGGTAGCCAAGGCGGCGCATCCACTCGGTGAAGTTCCGTCCCAGATATACATCCCGGGATTGCTTCGAGACGGCCTGCGAGAGGAGATAAATCAGCGCGACCCGTGGATAAGCCCCATAGGGGACCCCCAAGCTCTTCATGACCGACTTGCCATCGACCACCTGAAGGACAGGCCGCGGATTGATGGCGAGCGCGTAGCGGCCATCCTCGCGCACGATCGGGAGCGTATCGTCCTTGGGTCGCTTGGTGGGAAGCGACATGGCGCAGAGTGCGGAGTGGAGAAATGCAGGAACGGGTTCTTCATCATGGACGCGAAGAAAGGCATCCATCGTCAACTGCGATCCGGCAGCCAAGGCAACCGAACGGACCTTTTCCGGGCCGCCATCGAGCATGGCCAGCGCATATTGGTGTCCGATCGGCCTCGATGTATCCCCACTCATGGTTTTGCCCTTATCCGACTCCCGGAGTCGCTCCACGGCCCGATGTATCAACAGGTTTGGGTACTCAGCGCAAGGGTTTTGGCAGTTTTGCCGGCATTCCCGGGGTGAAACCTCCAAAACCACCGATGATGTCGGAGCCGTTCCTTGCCCTCGCCCTCCCCTTCTCCAAAAATTGTTCAAAAGCGATTCGCGAATCGGATTTTTATAGGGATTCTGTAGCTATAGGTATGGGCTCCGAGATCATCGGTCCATTCGCACCGAGATCATCGGAAAAACGCACCAATATCATCGGTTTGCACCGAGATCATCGGTCCGCCGACAGCCATTGAAAATGGGCGGTTTGGACGAGCGGTTCAATGCGATCGCTAACAGTCGAACGGCTCCCAGATCATCGGTATGATGTGTCGTGGCTGGACGGACTTCTACCGGCCGGACGAGTAAACTGCTCGGAGATCATCGGTCAAGTTGGAAGCTTGGTGGTCAATTCTTGCTCGAAACTGCCAAGAGGGCTAAGCGAGGCCTTCAACTTCACAAGATGTGGCGGACATGGCAACAGAACCTACTCAAGACAGCCAGGCTGATGAGCTCTTCAGCGATGATCTCGGTACCCTCCATCGCAAGGCGCTGACGATCCTGAAGCGGATTCGCGATGGCGCTCTCGATCCCGAGACGGGAACCAAGAAGGGACCCACCTTCCCCATCTCCAAGGCGGCGGCCCTCGTGGGGCGGACAGCCTCGGCGATCCGTGAGGCAGAACGGGACGGCCGGCTTCCCGGGCGCGGTCGCACGGCATCGGGCCATCGGCTGCAATATACGCTCGAAGAGCTGGACCAGATGCGGGAGGTGTTCGGCACACGCCCGTGGCGGGCTGCCAGCGATACTCCGGCGATTATCTCGATCTCGAACTTCAAGGGCGGTGTCGCGAAGACCACTATCGCCCTTCACGCGGCCCAGCATTTTGCGATCCGGGGCTACCGGGTCCTCCTGATCGATTGCGACAGTCAGGCGAGCACGACGATGATGTTCGGCTATCGGCCAGATGTCGATCTCAGCGAGGACGACACGCTCTACGGGCATTTCCACAACCCGGAGCTGCTGGGTGTCCGCAAAATCGTCCGCAAGACGCATTTTCATGGACTCGAGCTGATCCCGGCGAACCTGAAACTTTATAATCTCGAGTATGAGATCGCGGGCTATCTCGCGCAGAACCAGAACTTCGACATTATCGACATGATTTCCCACGCGATCGACGACGTCGTCGATGATTATGACGTGGTCATCATGGATCCGCCGCCCGCCTTGGGGATGGTGTCGATGGCCGTTCTGCAGGCGGCCAACGCGATGGTGATACCCATGCCGCCGAGCGTGATCGACTTTGCATCGACGGTGTCCTTCATCGACATGGCGCGGACGACCATGGCGCAATTGGAGAAGCTTGGGGGGAGGGCGAAGCCCGCCTATAATTTCATCAAGATCGTCGCGAGCCGCGTCGACGAAAGCAAGTCGATGCATCGCGAAATCCTCTCGATGATGCGGCAGGTCTTCGGCGGATCAATGATCAATTCGGTACTGCGGACAAGCGCCGAAATCGACAACGCAAGTTCGCGTATGAAGACGGTTTTCGAGCTCGAACGCCCGGTAACGTCGCACGAAGTTCACAACCGCAGTGTGCGGCTACTGACAGAGGTTTGCCACGATATCGAGATGGAAGTGTTGCGCAGCTGGGACAGCAAAGCCAAGGCCCATCGCTAACGCGTTGCCACGTGGCAACTGGACAAGAAAACGTTGAAATTCAAAGAGCTAACTATGCGACATGACAGAAGTTTTCAGCGTGTACATCCGGATAAAGTGGCGTAGGCTAAGTCAGTTGCCACGTGGCAACTGAGACGCAAGCGGGTAGGGACATCGGCAGTTGAGTGACGGGTTGCCACGTGGCAACTAGGGTGACGTAACAGGCAATAATCGGAAAGAGCGACCATGGCACAAGGCAATCGCGGATTTGGCAGCAGCCTCACGGAGGGCCTCGATGAAGCCGAAGATGTCGGCAACGAGGCGCCATCCGAAAGCATCATGGCCAGTCGCAGCCAGACCCTTGCGCGCATCGCATCGGGGAAGATGGTAACCGATCGAACGGAGTGGGTGGACCCGGCGCGGTGCCGGCCATGGCGACTTCATAACCGCGACCTCGATCATCTTACCGAAGAAAGTTGCCGTGACCTCATCGATGCATTTCTGTCGGCGAAGAAACAGCGCATCCCGGCGATCGTGCGGCGGCTCCAAAATGACCCTGACCATGATTTCGAAATTATTGCCGGCGTCAGGCGTTGGTGGACGGCGCAGTGGCTACGCGAGCATCATCACCCGGAGTATGACTATCTTGTCACCATCCAGAATGTCACCGACGAAGAAGCGTTCCGCGTTTCTGATGTCGAAAATCGCTCCCGCAAGGACATCAGCGATTGGGAGCGGGGAATCGAATATTCCCGCGCGCTCGCGGAGTTCTACAACAATTCGCAAAACGAGATGGCCGAACATCTTAGAATCTCGCGCTCCTGGCTGAGCCGCCTGCTTGATGTTGTGCGTCTGCCGGATGAAATCGTGAGCGCTTTTTCCGACCGTCACGACATCACGGTTCGGGTGGCTCGCGACGTCAAGCCTTTGGTCGGCGATCCGCGCTCGAAGAAGCTGATGGTCGAAGAGGCGGCGCGCATCGCCGGCGAGCGCAACGATCTCGGCGTTCGCTTCACCGGTCCCGAAGTCGCCAAGCGGCTCGCGCGCGCGACCATGGCTCCAAGCAAAGCGGGGGAAGGGGAGGTCGAAGTGAAGGGGCGAGGCGGCAAGGCCATTCTGCGCTATTCACGAAACACTCGCGGCGCGCTGACTCTGAAGGTCCCGCCGAAAACCGGGGCCACGAAGGATGAGCTGCTGAAGGCGATCGGCGAGATCCTGGGCGCCAGCTAGGCTCGTGAATTATCTCTGTTAAGCGCGCTAGCATCCAGCATGGCATCGATCTCTGCCATCTCGCGGTCGAAAGCGTCGAAGGCTTCGGCGATCTTCGGGTTGGCGGGCAGGGGAGGGGGGTCCTTCCGGGGCCGACCCCGTCGAGGCTCGATAAAACCAAATGCGGTGGCGAGATCCGGTGTGAGGTACTGGCGCCAGCTGCGGCGGCCGCTTATCTCCACAAGCAGCCCCGCCTCAGTGGCGCGCTCAAGAAGCTTGCTCGCTCCCGCCACGCTCATGTCGAGCAAGGTGGCAACCGATTGCGGCCCGAGCAGCGGCCGATAGCTGGTGAGGGCGAGGAGCCGGGGCAGGGCGCCAGGGCGATATTCCTCCGCGATGGCGCGCTGAGCGAGGCGATAATGGCGATCGAGGTCGTCGAGGTGTGCGAGCCCAGATCGTGCGCTCGCCTCTAAAGCGCGCAGGGCGGAAAGCCAATCCTGCTGGTCGACGGTCTTTCGAAGGCGGAAGGCCTTCGCACCCCCGGTCAGGCAGGGGAGGGGGGCGGCGCATAGACTGAGATCGCGAAGCGCGAAGGGGAGCCCGAGCCACGCCGCGATCGAGCGATCCGTTCGGCTATCGCGCCGGAGCATATCAAGCGCTCGCACCAGAAGAGGATGGGCAGTGGCGGAATCGGTCTCGGCCAACGCGAGTGGCCGCGCCATCCGCCAGGCAAAAGGGTCGGGATTGCGAAGTGCGGCTTGCCACGGGGCAAATTCCTCGAAAATGTCGACCGTGGAGGCGCGCAGTGCGCGGCCAGTGATTTTAAGCTCGCAGCCCCATGAAAATACGTCGATTTCATCAATTTCGATCGCCTGGAGCTGAAGCGCCCCCGTGTAGCCCATCCAGGCGGCGCGTCGCCGCCACGCGGAAGCCACCGAACTCACCATAATCCGGGCGTCGAGACGTGCGATCGCCGCGGTACAGGACGCTATCGCCGCGACTATTTTTGGGGTATATTCGGGGCCGAAACGGGCAGGAGAGGGGGTGTTGCTCATACGTAATTATGAACCGAAATGGCTTCTCAGTAAAGTATGCTCGAACACACAGTGTTGATAATGGATGTTTATCACCATTAGCCAAATGTGCTTGCACTGTAGCAGCACAATGCGCTATGATGCAAAATCGTCGAAATTAGCGACCAGAGGAGCATCGTCGTGGCCACCGCCGCCCATCAACCACCGCGCCGCAAGCAGCGGGCAATCACCATCCGCTCCGATCATGCGTTGAAGCGCTTGGAGCTGCTCGCCCGCGACGGGCGCAGCCAGGTCGACATCATCGAAGAGGCGCTCGACCGCATGCCGCTTCCACCTGCGAGCGACGGTGCAACCTTTCGCGCGGAAGTCGAGGCCATTCTCGCAGGAGTGCCCAAACGCTCATATCCGACGATGGCCGAGATTGATGCGGAATTGTGGGATGAGGATGGGTTGCCGCGATGATCATCGACACGTCGGCGTTGATCGCCGTGCTGACCGACGAGGAGGGCAGGGACGCCTTTTTGGATGCGATCATCGCCGAGCGAGGTGGAATACCGGCGCCAGCCCGCGTGGAGTTCCTGCGGGTCGCCGGCAATCAGCGCTTTGGCTTGCGGGAAAAGGCCAAAGAGATGCTCGCGAGTTTCGAGCGTGGTGGTTGCGCCACGCTGGCATTCACGGCAGACCACGCACAAATCGCGATCGAGGCCGAGCCGCGTTACGGCTCAGGGAACGGCAATGGTGGCCCGCTCAACCTGCTCGACCTCATGGTCTATGCGGTGGCCAAGGAGCGGGGCGAGCCGTTGCTGTGCACCGGCAAGGATTTCGCGGCGACGGATGTCATCCTCCATGAGGCAAGCCGTTCGTGGTGAGATCATCGCAATCGTTCGGGCTGATTTCCTGGGTGCAGCGGCATGTCCGCTGAGCGCTTAGCATCAGCCCCATGGGGTGGGCAGAAGACGCCTCGCGCAGGGCAGGGCATCGAACCGATACTTCGCCGCGCGGTAAAGGAGGATGTTCCCGAGATTGGCCCAGTGACCTCATAGGTTGAGAAACGGCCAACTGGCAGAACGGATCGGAAACGGACTGCGCGGTTGACTGTTGCGTTCCGGTATCCGAATGATGTGAGCAAGCGGGCCGGAGACGACAATGTCGGTGGTGAGTATCTTGGAGACGGACGAGGATCTGGCCGGACGCTGGAGTCTGGTTTTCGAAGATTTTGCACTTTTGAATGCAAAGCCTGCGGCGACGCGGCTCGGCTTTACCGCGCAACTGCTCCTGTACCGTACGGCGGGACGCTTTGGTCGCGGTGCCGATGAGTTTCCGGATACCGTCGTTGCGTATCTCGCCGAGCAGATCGGAGCATCGCCTGCAGAGCTCGAAGTCTATGACTGGCTTGGCCGTTCCGGGCGACGGCATCGTGCCGAGATTCTCGACCATTTGGGATTTCGCCGGGCGCGCCGGCAAGAGATGCGGGCGGCGGCCGCGTGGACTGGCTCCGAGCTTTGCCAGTTGGGCTTGCCCGCTTCCGGGATGATGGACCGTCTTCTTGGCTGGTTCGTCGCGCACCGGATTGCGGCGCCTGAGGAAGAGGCGTTGACGGCGCTGATCACCACGGCCCGTCGCGCGTTCGAGGATCAGGTGCTGGAGAAGATTGCCTCGTTCGTATCGCCCGAGCACGGGGAACGGCTTGATGCTTCGCTCGCCGATGAGGACGGCGTCACAGGTTTTTCGGGACTGAAAGCGGATCCCGGGCAGCCCAATATCGACAACATACTGGTGGCGGCACGGCGGCTTGCCTTTGTGAAGCAGCATGTGTTGCCCTGCGAGGCCTTGCCCGATTTGGGGGACCCCATTGCGCGGATTCTGCGCCGCAGAGTGATCAACGAGACCGCCTGGACGATGCGCCGGCACCCTGATGGGCGACGCCACGCGCTGTTCGGGCTTTTCCTGGCGCACCGGGAGCGCGAACTCACAGACGGCCTGATCGACCTGCTGATCGAAATTGTCCACAAGGTCGGCAGCCGAGCCCGCAACCGGGTGCTCAAGGCGTTTGTGACCGAAGTCGAGCGGGTTCACGGCAAAGAGGGACTGCTGGTCCGGATTGCCGAGGCGGCCTGTCTTCAGCCCGAAGGCATGGTGCGCGATGTCGTGTTTCCGGCAGCGGGCGGCGCCAATGTGCTGGCGGCGATCGTGCGAGAGCATAAGGCGTCGGACGGTTTCGAGCGGCGCGTTCACCGGGTGCTGCGCGTCTCGTATCTGCGTCATTATCGGCGCATGCTTCCGGCCGTATTGGGTGTGCTGGAATTCCGTTCGAATAACCTGGTGCATCGCCCGGTGCTCGATGCGGTCGACTGGCTGCGCCGGACGAGCGGCGGCCGGCGCGTCATCCGGCCTGAGGACGGCGTGCCGCTGGACGGTGTCGTGCCCCCCAAATGGCGGGACCTGGTCGTGGAAAAGGACGACGACGGGCGTCCGCGGATCAACCGCATCAACTATGAGATCTGCGTACTGACCGCGTTACGCGAGCGTCTGCGCTGCAAGGAAATCTGGGTGGTGGGCGCGGACCGCTACCGCAATTCTGACGACGATTTGCCACGGGATTTCGAAACACGCCGCGCCGACTATTACCGCGAGCTCGGCCGCAGCGAGGATGCCGGAGCGTTTGTCGGCGGACTTCGTGCACAGATGACCGAGGCGCTCGGCGCGTTGAACCGGAAGATGCCGCGCAATGCCAAGGTGCGGCTTCGCCAGCAGGGCAAGAACCGAATTTCGATCACGCCCTTCGAGCCGCTGCCGGCAGCCCCCAATCTGGAGGCGATCAAGACAGAACTCGAGCGGCGCTGGCCAATGACGGATTTGATCAACGTACTGATGGAGACCGCTCGGCAAACCGGGTTTCTCGAGGAATTCACGACGTCGGGCGACCGGGTCGTCCTTGATCCTGATACGCTGCGCCAGCGTCTCGTCCTGTGCCTCTATGGCTTGGGCACCAATGCCGGTCTGAAGCGGGTCAGCGCGGGAACCGAGACCGCGAGCTATACCGAGCTGTTGCATGTCCGGCGCCGCTTCATCCACAAAGAGGCGCTACGCAGCGCAACCGCGTTGGTCACCAACGCGATCCTCGCGACGCGCGACCAGCGCATCTGGGGCGAGGCAGGAACTGCCTGCGCGTCTGATTCGACGAAGGTGGGGGCCTGGGACCAGAATCTGATGGCGGAATGGCATGTCCGCTACCGCGGCCGGGGCGTCATGATTTACTGGCACATGGAGCGCCAGGCGACCTGCATCTACTCGCAGCTCAAACGCTGTTCGTCCTCCGAGGTCAGCGCGATGATCGAAGGCGTGCTGCGCCATTGTACCGACCAGGAGATTCAGCGTCATTATGTCGACAGCCATGGTCAGAGCGAGGTGGGGTTTGCCTTTTGCCACCTGCTCGGGTTCGAGCTGGCACCGCGCCTGAAGGCGATCGCGCGCCAGAAGCTCTATGTGCCCGAAGCCACGATGCGCGGAGCGCTCGGCAATCTCACGCCGATCCTGGCGCGCGAGATCAACTGGCCCCTGATCGAGCGGCAGTATGACGAGATGATCAAATATACCGCAGCGCTCAAACATCGCACCGCCGACCCCGAAGCGATCCTGCGGCGCTTCGCCAGCGCGGCTGTCCAGCACCCGACCTATGCGGCACTCGCCGAACTCGGCAAGGTCATCAAGACGATCTTCCTGTGCGGCTATATCGGCTCGGAGGATCTGCGCCGCGACATCCATGCCGGGCTCAACGTCGTCGAGAACTGGAACGGCGCGCACAGCTTTATCTTCTTCGGCAAGGGCGGTGAGATCGCCACCAACCGCCTGGAGGATCAGGAGTTGTCAGTGCTGGCGCTCCATTTGCTGCAGAACTGCCTGGTCTATGTGAACACGCGGATGCTGCAGCGGGTCCTGACCGAGCCCGCCTCGCTGAATCGGATGACCGCCGAAGATCATCGCGGCCTGACGCCCGCCATCCACGCCCATATCAATCCTTATGGCCGTTTCGAGGCGAATCTGGATCGGCGCATCGACTTCGAACTGCCGCTGGCGGCGTAATCCGCAAAGGGATCTGCGATGAAGAAAGCGACACCACCTCCCCGACGTCCCAAGGCCAGGAAGACACGGACCAAGCCCGCGGCAGCGCCCGCCAAGCGGCCTGCCGAGGTGTTGCCCGACCGGCGGGCCATGGAAGGCTTCATGGCTGGACTGTTCGGTCGCGTAGCGGCCAATGCGAACGGCGCCGTCGATGATGCGCAGGAGATGATGTACGATGCCTGGGAAGCGAGCGGAGCCGAGCGCGTCGCCCTCGCCAGAGCCGCCCTCGACATCTCCCCGCTATGCGCGGATGCCTATGTTCTGCTCGCGGAGGAAGAAGCGGGCTCCCAACAGGACGCGCTGGCGTTGTACCGTCAAGGTGTGGAGGCAGGCGAACGCGCGCTCGGCGACGAGTTCGAGGAGCTGTCCGGTCACTTCTGGGGGTTTCTCCAGACCAGGCCCTATATGCGGGCGCGAGCAGGGCTTGCGATCACGTTGTGGCGCCTGGGCGAGCAGCAGGCCGCGATCGATCACTATTGTGCGATGCTGATCCTCAATCCCAACGACAATCAAGGCATCCGCTATCTGCTGGCGACCGCCTTGCTTGCGCGTGACGACATCGCTGGACTGAAGGTGCTGTTGAACCAGTATGAAGAAGATGGGAGTGCCGCCTGGGTCTACACGCTGGCGCTGATCGCTTATCGCGAACAGGATCCGCATGGTTCTGCGATTGTCCAGGAGGCATGGGACAGCAACCCGCATGTGCCCGCCATGCTGGCCGGCCTCAAACGCCTCACTCCTTCCCGCGACGGCTATATCAGTATGGGCGGCGAGGATGAGGCGACGGCTTATGTCGAGGAGAACGGCGCCGCCTGGCGCGCTGTCCCGGGTGCCGTCGAATGGCTGGTGGAACGCACGGCCGCGTTGAAGCCACACCATCGCGGACGCAAATCATGATGAGAGAGCCCTGCGCGCAAACGGTCGTTTGCGCAGCATCCAGACCGGCTCAGCAAAAACAACACGCTACTCGTCGCACAAAGCTGTTGCCAAACGACATGCAAAAGCAACAGACAAATGCAGCATCAGCCAAGCTGCTCGGCTATGCCCGCGTGTCCAAGGCCGAAGACCAGGATGCCGCCCCGCAGATCGAAGCACTCGAAGCCGCAGGCTGCACCCGGGTCTACGAGGAACACGCCTCGGGCGGCCGCTGGGATCGGCCGGAACTCCACCGACTGCTCGACCGTCTCGAGCCCGGCGATGTTCTCGCCGTCTGGAAGCTAGACCGGCTGTCGCGGTCGCTGAAAGACCTGCTGCTTATCCTCGACCGCGTTGAAAAAGCCGGCGCCGGGTTCCGCTCGCTGACCGAAAATATCGACAGCACAACGGCTTCTGGTCGCATGATGATGCAAATGCTGGGGTCGTTTGCCGAATTCGAACGCGCGATGGTGCGTGAGCGAACCCAGGCGGGCCTTCGTTCAGCCCGTGCCCAGGGACGCCGCGGCGGACGTCAGCCCAAGCTCACCCGCCAGCAGCAAGCCGAGGTCATTGCCATGCTGGCGGTCGGCCGGTCCGCCGCCGACGTCGCCCGATTGTTCAACGTTCACCGCGCGACCATCTCCCGGATTGTGAGCAACGCAGCCGCCACAGTCGAATGATCGCCCAATCCGTTCCGTATCCGTTCCCCGAGTTGGCCGTTTATCGACCTATGAGGTCACTGGGCCAGATTCGGGCGCTGACGTTTGCCGCCTATGCGAAGTGGGTCGGCGTCACGCCGCGGCCGCCGCGGCCCGTCACCGCCGATTATGATCGCGCCTTTCGCGACCACCGCTTCGATTTGCTCGTTGAGGGCGGTAAGCTTGTCGCCTTCATCGAGACCGTGGCCGAGGGCGCCGAGCTCCTGATCGTCAATGTCGCTGTCGACCTCGCCCGGCAGCGCAAGGGGCTGGGGATCCGTCTGATGCGTCATGCCGAAGCGGTCGCCCGCGCTGCGGGCCTTCAGGGAACGCGGCTCACTACCAACAAGCTCATGGCGACGAATATCGTCCACTACGAGCGCCTCGGCTACACGGAGGAGCGGGAAGCGGATCATAGTGGAGGGATGGTCGCGGTCCACATGGCTCTTCGCTTCGCACCATGACCAGCGGGGCCGTCACCGGGGGGCACGCGCTGGCCCGTTTCTCGGCCGATTCCGCCGATCTGGTCGGCGAGGTGCGCGCCTTGGTTGGCACCGCGACCCCGATCGACGAAGCCCTCCTCGACGCGGCGCTGCGGGGCTGGTCGGCCAACACGCGCCGCGCGTTCCGCTCGGACCTGACGCTCTGGGGGGCGTGGTGCCGCAAGCGGCGCGTGGCGGCGGCCGAGGCAACGCCCGCGCTGGTCGCGGCCTGGGTGCGGGCGCTGGCCGGCATCGATCCGTCGGACGAGACGCCGCGCGCGATGGCGACGATCGAACGTTATCTGGTCCATGTCGGCTGGGCCTATCGCATGGCGGGCCTGGCCGATCCGACCGCCGCGCCGCTCGTCAAGCTCGAGAAGAAGGCGGCGCGCAAGAGCCTTGGCGTGCGCCAGCGCCAGGCGCGCGCGATCCGGTTCAAGGGCGACATCACCGATTTTGATAGCCCGGCTTCGGGCGTGTGTCTCGCGCATCTGCTCAAGGCCTGCCGCCGCGACGAGCTTGGCCTGCGCGACGCGGCGCTGCTGCGGGTCGCCTATGACGCCGGCTGCCGGCGGTCGGAACTGGTGGCGATCCTTGTGCAGCATATCGAGAAGGATGCGCAAGGGGCGGGGACGCTCTTCCTACCGTCGTCCAAGACCGATCAGGCGGGGGAGGGGGCCTGGGCCTATCTGTCGCCGGTGACGATGGCGGCGATCGCGCGCTGGCGTGACAAGGCCGATATCCGGAAAGGTCCCCTGTTCCGGCGGGTCGAGACCCATTTTGACGGGTCGGTCGCCGCGATCGGACGCGTCGCACTCCATCCCAACAGCATCACGCTGATCTACAAGCGGCTCATTCGCGCCGCTCACGCGAAGAAGCTGCTGGGTGAGATGAGCGACACCGAACTCGATCACTGGGTGCAGGCGGTGTCGTCGCACTCGATCCGGGTCGGGGTGGCGCAGGACAATTTTGCCGCGGGGGAGGGGCTGCCGGCGATCATGCAGGCCTATCGCTGGCGCGATCCCAGGACTGTACTGCGATATGGGGCGCAACTTGCGGCCAAGAGCGGGGCGAGCGCGCGGATGGCGGCACGCATGGCGATTTCATCCCCAGAGGTGTGAATCGGCACCCAAAGCGGGATCGGCCAATTTGAATTATCACACTGAAATTGCGCTAGACCTACAGCTGGCGCGGCCTGGGGTCGGCGTCCATCGGGACCCCTCAGGTGAACGAAAAAGAACACATTCTCAGCAACCTGTCTGAAAGAACGGTGGGGTTCCGGATTGTACGCCTATCGACACCGGACGTTCGATGACTGGGACGATCCTGCGCCCGGTCACTTCGAAGCAGATCTGGTATCGCACAGCGGACCAGTGGCGAGGGGCAGCTTCGCCCAGACGTTGGTTCTGACCGACATTGCGAGGGGATGGACGGAGTGCGCTCCCTTGCTGTTCCGCGAGCAAAACCTGCTTACGAGCGTGCTGGATGAACTGCGCCGACATCTTCCGATGACCATGCTGGGCTTCGACACGGACAATGACAGCGTATTTATGAATGAGACCGTGCGGGACTGGTGCGCCGCAGGCGAAATCGCATGGCTTTGCTGCTCTGCCGATTTCGGATCGACGAAGCGCATTTCCGGCCGCTGAGCTGCGATCACGATGGCCTCGGCATCTGCCGCATCGTTCTTCTGCCGCTTCACAAACGGTTTTACGTAATGCGGCGCAATTAGCTTCACCTCATGGCCGAGCCTGATCATCTCGCGTGCCCAATAATGCGCGCTGCCACAGGCTTCCATCACGACCACCGCCGGTGACTGCTCAGTCATGAACTTGCCAAAACACAGCCGCGACAGCTTCTTACGGAACTTCAGCTCCCCCGTCATAGAAGCGCCGTGCACCTGGAAAACATTCTTTGCCAGATCTACTCCGATCATCGTAACTTCTGTCATGGTTGCCGTCCTTTCCGCTCAGTGGCCGTAAACACCACCGTCTTGGCACATTTCGATGCCGTCTGGGGAGGGCGGCAACCACCCCATCTTTTAAGGAAACGTCGAGTCCTATATACTGAGCCACGGTTGTCCTCCTTTGATGCTGGCCCGGTCAACAATCGTGAGCCCGTACTTCATTTTATCGGGGGGCAACCAACCTTCCAGCCATCTCGTGCTTCTGGACCATCGCCGGCGCACCCGCGATTACGTCATGTTCGTGCAGCGGCCAGATTTGAGCAAAACCGCGCCGCTTTCGCGCACGACCTCAGAGCGGCGGCATGCGGGTCGAATGCAACTGCTTGGCGCGCCGGTCGATCGACCAAAGCAGGCGTGGTTCGGCCGGGTCCCAGTCGATCGCCTGCCCCTCGGTCGGCACGGGAAGCGTCGCGACCAGTTCGAGCGTCGCGCCCGCCTTCGGCAGCCGCAGCGCATAGACTTCGGGTCGGTCGTGCCCGCTCGCATACATCAATCCGTCGGCCCCCCATGCGAAACCCGAACAGCTTTTAGGCGCGAAGCGCTCCAGCACGGTATCGGGAAAAAGCCAGGATTCGAGCGGACGGAAGGAAGCATCCATGCGGACTAACGTCGTGGAACGATGGTCGCGCCCCGGCTCGCCGCCGCGGTCGTCGTAATTGGCGAAGACGGCCCACCAGTTCCCTTCATGCCAGTCCATCGCGGTCAGCGATCCGTACATCCGGCCGAGGCTGACCGTGCGGATATGGCGGAGGGTCTTCGCGTCGAAAATCTCGACGCTGCTCGCCATCGGCACTTTCGGATAGTTGGACGAGGCGCAAACAAGCTCGGCCTTGACGACTGCGCAGCTGTTGAGATGCGGAAACAGCTTCGGATCGCCCTCCCACCCCGCAACCCGCTTGCCGCTCGCTTTGTCATATTTGCCGATCGCATAGTTATCGATGGCATAGACATGGCTCCGGTCCGCCGCGACGCCCTGATCGGCCTCGGGCGCCGCGATAATAGAAAGCGTCAAGAGCGCGGTGGAGAGCATCAGAAGCGCACCGATGCGCCGGCGTAGAACGTCCGGCCATAGCGTTCGTTCTGGATGATCCAGTCGCGGCGTTCGCCCTGATACTGGCGCGTCGGCTCGTCAGTCAGATTCTGCCCTTCGACGAACAGGCTGACGTTATCCGTCACAGCGAACGACGCCTTTGCGTCGAGCCGACGCAGGTCGTCATTATATTGATCGCCGAGCATGTCGGCGCCGAGCGAAATCAGCGCGCTGCCCGTGTTGTGATAGGCGATCGACGCCTCGATCGGCCCATTCTGGTAGAAGAGCTGTGCGCCATAGAGCAGGTTAGACTGCTCGGGGAACGCCGCGGGGTCGGCGCGGCCCGGCACCTTCAGCTTCGAATCGATCAGCGTCATGTTCGCCTCGACCCCGAAGCCCGAGAGGAAGCCGGGAAGGAAGTCGAACTGCTGACGATAGGCGACCTCCAGCCCGATGATGTCGGCACTGGTCCCGTTCGCCTTTTGCGAAAAGCCGAGCACCGCATAGTCGCGACCGCCATAGCTGGTGTCGAGCAGAGTGAAGCTTTGCGTATAGACCGGGTTCTTGATGAATTTCGCAAACACGCCCACCGAAAACAGCCCGCCCTTTGCGAAATACCATTCGGCCGAGGCGTCGAGCGCGTCGGCGATATAGGGTTCGAGGTTCGGATTGCCGAGCGACACCGACCCGTCAAACGTCCCGTCGTCATTCTGTTCATAACTGATCTCGCCGCCAGGGGTCAGGTCCGAATAGTTGGGACGGCCGACGCTGCGCGTATAGGCAAGGCGGACGATTACCTCGTCACTGGGCTCGATGCGCACGATCAGGCTGGGCAGCCAGTTGGTGTAGTTGCGCTTCGCGTTAACGGCGACGACGTCGGTTTCATTCTCGAGCTGGAACCCCCGGATCGTCAGGTCGGTGCGTTCGACGCGAATGCCCGGTGTCACGGTGATCGACCCGAAATCGAGGTTCGCCATCGCATATCCCGAGGCGATATCCTCGCCAAGATCGAGATCCCCCAGCGTCGCATTGGCAAGCGTCGATGTCTCGTCGAGAACGAAATAAGCGGCATTGGCCGGGTCGGCGGTGAAGGTATCGATCAGGCCGGCGTCGATCACCGGCGTAATCAGATAATCATGGCCGCCGCCGACACGCGAAATCACGTCGGCGCCCTGCAACCCGAACTGGCCTAACGTAAAGCGCGTCGCGGCATTTCCGCCACGCGAAAAGATGCTGTTATTCGAATCGAAAACCTTGTCGGTCGCGCGATATTTGCCGCCGACCTTCAACCAGCTGTCGTCGCCAAAGCCGAGCTTTCGCGTTACATCGAGCCGGCCCGTCCAGATATATTCGTCGCCGCTTTCATCCTGAACCGTATATTGGCGGAAACCCAGGTTGCTGGGTGACAGCGGGGTACGCGGAACCGCGCTGAATAACTTGTCGGTGAAGTCGAAATCGACTGTTCCGGGATTGCCGCGGAACTGCCACAGCTGGTTCGGCTCGACCACCTCGTTGTGTGAACGTGCCAGGCCATAGTCAAAGGTCCAGTCGTTCGCCTCGGTCTTACCGCCGATCATGCCAACGAGAACGGACTTCTCCTTATATTCAAGCCGCAGGTCCGATCGCTGCTCGGTCACCGTCGATACGCCGGTCAAGCCATCGGGGGTCAATGTTACCGTCCCATTGTCCCGTTGCGCCTGAGTCGCGAAATCGAGCCGAAACCGCTGGCGATATTCATTCTCGGTGAACTTGCTGTAGAGGCCCCGAGCCCACAGATGGGTGGTGTCGCTCGGGCGCCAGTCGAGCGAGGCGATGCCTCCGATGCGTTCGCGCTCGAGCTGATAGTCGGTATATTTTATATTGGTCGGCATCCCTTCGCGCGCCGCGCCGGGGAACGCCGCCCAATCGTCCGGAAAGATGCCGAAGCTCTGGAAATCGCGTTTCGAATAGCTGCCGCCAATCAGGATACCGAATTGCTCGTCGCCGCCGAAACGGCCGCCGGCGCTCGCGTCACCGCGGATCGGATATTTCTCATTGAGCGTCTGGTATCCAACCTGCGCGTTCGCCGAAAGAACGAAAGGCTCGGCGAAGTCGAACGCGGTCTGGGTCACGAGGTTGATCATGCCGCCGATGCCCTGAGCGTCGAGGTCGGCGGTCTTCGCCTTGGTCACCTCGACGCGATTGAGCAATTGCCCCGAGACGATGTCGAGCGGCAAGCGGCGGGTGTTGCCGTCGGGATTGCCGAGTTCGAAGCCGTTGACGGTATAGTTGTTGAGGTCCGACGGGATGCCGCGGATCGCGACATAGCGTCCCTCACCCTGGTCGTACTGGACGCCGACGCCGGGCAGCCGCTCGATCACCTCGGCGACGTTGCGGTCGGGAAGCTGGCCGATCTCGTCGGCCGCGACGACATCCATAATACCGACGGCATTGCGCTTGATCTCGATCGCACGTTCCTGCTGCGCGCGCTGCCCCGTGACGACGATCGCTTCGCCTTCGTCGGCAGGCGCCAAATCCTGGGCGAGAACCGGCGTGGATGTGAGCAGTGCAAGAGCGCTGACACCGGCGAGGCAAAGCTTGTTTCGCATATGAGTTCCCCTGATTGTTGCGGCGCACCTAGAGCTGGGCAGCGACAATTCTGTGACCAATCAGTGACAGCCATGCTTCGTTTAATTGACCACCACTGTCACATTGTGGAGGGCGGTGAGAAACCGGGCCAATGGAACGCCAGCGATTTGTTGAGCGTGGCGGTTTAAAAACCAGCCATTGGATAGGTTGCTCCTTTTAAGGGGGGTGGCCGAGGATGTTTGCCGTGGAGAGCTACGCCGCCGTTCGGCACTTTGTTTTTATTGAAGGTAATAGTCAGCGCGAGGCCGCGAAGGTCTTTGGACTGAGCCGCGAGACGATATCGAAGATGTGCCGGTTCTCGCTGCCGCCGGGCTACACGCGGACCAAACCTGTGGCGAAGTCGAAGTTGAGGGCATAGCGTGAAGAGTACGCCAAACAACGCTGTGGGCGAACAATCAGTGAACGCTTAGGCGACGCGGGCATTTTGCGGCAGGTTCAGGGCCTTGCGGCCAGCGGAAGCGGCAACTCTATCCCAGAGAAAGTCTCCGGAAAAGGCGATATGTTCCCAGCCTACCGGGGATGTATGGGCAAGGAGGTGGTCTGGCGCAGCGACCGATTCCGATCGTAGATGCTGGACAGCAGCGCCCATGTAGGTCTTGTTCCAATAGACGATGGCGGCGATGACCAGGTTGAGGCCCGATGCGCGATATTGCTGGGCTTCATGGCTGCGATCAATGATGCGCCCTTGCCGGAATGTGTAGATCGCCTGCGTCAATGCATGGCGTTGCTCGCTGTTGTTGAGGCCGGCATGGCAACGCCGGCGCAGGTTGGGGTTTTCAAGCCAGTCGAGCATGAACAGGGTTCGCTCGACCTTGCCGATTTTCTGTAGCGCCACGTCGAGCTGGTTCTGCCGCTCATAGGCGGCGAGCTTTCGCAACATGACCGGCCTTGATCGAACCGACAAGCCGTAGCACATCGCCCCATTGTTCACGGATAATATCGGTCCGGATGCGCTTGCCCAGCAGCGGGGCAATAAATGGATAGGCGGCCACCGGGGCGATTGACGGGAGACGCCTGTCGGGAAAGTCCCGCAGGCGCGGACAGAAGCGAAAGCCCAGCATGGCGCACAGGGCGAATACATGGTCGGTCGCCCCGCCGGTGTCGGTGTAATGCTCTACGATCCTGAGATCGGTGCCATGGCTGGTGAGGCCATCAAGGACATAGGGCGCCTCGTGCGTCGCCGCCGAGATCACGTTGACGTGGTAGGGCGCGCGCTGATCGGAATTGTGCGTGTAGAAGCTGAAGCCATGATCGACGCCGTAGCGGGCGTTGATGTCGCCGCCGGATGCGCCTCGCTTCGCGCCCCTGAAAAATTGTCCATCGCAGCTGGACGTGGTGCCGTCGCCCCAGACCCGCGAGAATGGCAGGCGGTGATCCACAAAGCCGGGCCTATGGAGATGAACGTAGCGCATTCCGAAGACTTTGCGCGATCCTTGCTCTGCCGAAGGCGAACAGGGATATTGGTTCGGTCGGTCCGCAGCCATCAGATCTGGTCCAATGGACAAACCGAGATTGAGATCACCGATTTGAAGCTCGTCAAATGCCAAATGTACGAACGCGCCAGGCTCGATCTGCGGCGGGCAATACCGATGCCGCCTTGCAATCATCGGCTCAATTGCACCTCCGGTTCCAGGATCTTGCGGGGCGGGCGGGGGGGCATCGTAAGGCGCTGCACAACCGTCCGGATCGCCGCGCCGCCAGATAATCCTGCGTGATCTCAGGCATGCGCTCTCCGGGGCGACAGCGATGCGGCCGAACACCGAGCTGGCCTTGTTCATGATCAATCCGGCGGAACGGCCGCATGGGACCCACATAGCACAACAGCTTCCCCAACCTCACATCCGAACCGCGGATCACAACCGGCCCGTCTAATCCAATGACGGGAATGGAATCCTGTCGACCGCGCGATGAAGCCCGTTTCAGCGAACTGTTAGTGCTTCCCCCTCATCCATATGAAATGTAAGCTTGCGGGATAGACCCGGATGGAGCGGATCGGCATGTGTCGCGTCCGAAGATCGTCAAACAGAGGACGCAGGGAAAGTCTCGAATGAAACGTTCTTCAAGAAATTATGCCGAGGGAGAGTCTCCGCGCGAGAGAATAGTCAATGCCGCTCGCAGATTGTTCGGTTCGAAGGGCTTTTATGCGACAACAACGGCTGAATTGGCGGAAGAAGCGTCGGTCAGCGTCGGCCAGATATACCGACTCTTTACCGACAAGGACGACGTCATCCTCGCAATAGTGGAGGAAAATGTGCGCGTTCGTCTGGCCGAGATGCACTCGATTTTCGACGCCGTGGAACGGCGCGAGCTTGCGATGTTCGAGGCGATCAAGGCAATCGCTGCCAATTCGCTGCACAATGAGGATGGCAGCCTGTTCTATGAGATTTTGGCGGAGGCTTGCCGAAATCCTACAGTCGCAGAGCGGTTCGAGAAGCAGACCGCCTTTTACCGCGATGGCATACGCCGCCTCGCTGCGCTTGCACGGCCCGATGTGCCTGCGGCCGAGCTCGAAGCCTATGGCGATGTCATGATGGCCTGTTTCATCGGGCTCGGCCACCGCACGGCGATGTCACCACCCGTCGATCCCGAAGCGACAAGCCACAGCACAGCTTGCCTGATGATGCGCGCGCTTGGTCTGGCGGAACTGGAAAGTGGTCGCGTGCAAACCCAGCCGTGACGATTCCGAAATGCGCGCACGGCCGTAAGCGGGGGAGGACCCATCATGACATCGGCGACTGTGCAGCTCTGGGGCCGCTACCCTGGCGGGCGACGGGTAATCGATGATGCCGCCGAATTTAGCCGGCAGCGGCATCGGAGGTGATTGCACCGTGCCCGCTGGGATCGGCGCTTTAAAGACCGGAAGCGCGAGGCGTGTGGTCCGCAGCCACAGACGCTGTACCAGGATTGAATTACCGCTTGACCGGAGAATCGGGATTGCCTAATTGAAATAGGAGTGAGCGCTCATTTCATAACGTGCTCCGGAGAGATAATGGGAACCAGCGCATTCATTCCCCTGTGGAAGCCGGCACGGTCACTCGCGATCATGGGGTTCTCGGCAGCATTGTTTTTCCCGTTCGGTTTGACGGGCCCGTTTGCGCTATTTCTCCCTACCCTAGGCGCCGGGTCCCGCCACCTGCCAGCCGGTGTTCCCTGAACCGGCTACCATTGTCCACTGGTCGAAGCCCTTCGGGTCGCGTCGCGCCGGCTGGCAGGACCAATGAAAGCATCGTCCGTCGAGGCGAGCGCCGCGAAAGGCTGGTATGATGACCTTGGAAACACCAACGAGTGGCGGTCGGCGACCCATCCTTCGTCTCCGGGGCTGGCAGGACGAGCCGAACGGGGAAAACGAGCGGACCTCGGAGAGCATAAGCGCGGGCCCCCCTCGGCTACGCCTGAAAAAAAGCAGATCAAACAACCGCAACCGAATTGTATGTTCGGAAGAATAAAAGGAAGCACATGGGCAACCTATCGTCTTCAATCGTGTGGATGCTCGGCGGAATGGCGCTCGCGTCTACCGTTCTCCTGTCAGCCTGCGATAGCGGCACGACAAGCGCGAGCAACTCAACCAACGTCGCGAAACCGGTCGCTCCCGCAGAGCTGCCACCGGCAATCGAGAAAAGTGTGACCTATCGCTGCCAGGACAACGGCATAGTCTCTGTGGATTTCCTGAATGATGGTCTTACGGCCACGCTCCGGACCGATGGCAATCTTGCCCAGCTCAAGGCGAATGAAACAGGCGGACCGTTCCAGGGCGGTGGAGTGACCATGACGGTAGACACAAGCGAGATCACCCTGACCGAGTCCGGAAAGAAAATCAGACAGTGTAAATGAAGAGGCGCGCATGTTGAAAATGCGCGGGAGAGACGCCTGTCGAGCCTACTGTCCGGAAGGATATCGCGACCAAGGATGGGAGGAGCGGTGCCTTCCATTCGGCAGCCTGTTCGGGGCTCGTCTCAGCATAGCCTGTTTGCGGTCGAACAACTTTCGACCTTTGTCATAGCGAAGCCAAACATGCTCTCGCTCAGGCGGCGCAATTTGCCGTCACACGTACTTCTTGAAAGGCCGAAGGTGGGCCACGCCGGCGCTGTTCCTGAAACGCCCTGGGCACCGCTTTCGTCACGCAGTCCGTCCCAAAAAGCCTGCGGGGAAGTCGAACGCATTCGCATGACAAGCCGGGTCACAGAATTGAAATATTAGAACTTGTTTCGGCCTGAAGCAGGATTGTCACCCGGCCGCTGGCGGATTTAACACAGACGACAGGAGCCCCCGTTCACCCAACTCCTCGGTGGTCGCGATCCGCCGACACGCCTCCGCGGTCACGGCGCCCTGCACCAACACAACCTCCGCTTCACGCAGTGGCAGCCGGAGGCTGCACGCACCGCTTCAGAAGGAGGGTACCGGAATGGCTGCATACCACTTCGCATCGTCGAGTATTGCGTGTCGGCGGCTGACTGAAATGGGGGTGGGTAAAGGGCTGTCTTGACTGCCCTTCCCGGGAGGTCTATTCGTTTGACATTGGAGTGAGGGCTCATTCCGATGAGAAATGAGGGAGGGTCGTGAAGTGGAGGGAGCCTTCGCCCAATTTCCGGATGCGTCGAGTGCTCAGGATGAATCTGCTCGCCGATTGTTCTTGCAGCCATTGTCTTTGGCAGGCGAAACCTCCTGTGAGGCCTTCCCGCACCTCCTGTCCGCTGGCCCGTCAGTCGATGGCTCCGCAGGCGGGCTAGCCGATCGCGGGATTTCACTCTCACTGTTGGAACGTCGCGCGATTTGGATCGGCATGCAGGATGCGGCTGCCGGTTATGGACCTCTGCCGCCTGGATCAACCTGGATCAGGCGACTTTACCGGCGTTTTTGCCGATGGACCGCGCAAGCAAACCTTCAACCTCTCTCAAATCCCCGTCTTGAAGCCTTTCGTTATCTTGGTCTGAAGTTCGGCCAGGACGCCGCTGATCTGATAGAGGACAACCGTAAACTGGAGGATCGTAACCCTTGTTGCCTATCTGGAGAGATATCGCCGTTTTCCTCGACGCCACACCCGAGGGCGAACACATAGGTTGCCGTGCGGCTGCGATCGCGCAACGTCATAATGCGCATCTGGTGGGCGTCTATGGCGTGTCCCACGAAAACGCGCATCCCACCGAAACCTTTGCGAGGGGCACTGCGGCGATTCGAGACGTGCTGACCCGGCAACGGCTTGCCGACGAACAGAAAATTATTGCCGCCGCTCGCCATTTTGGAGAACTGGCCCGCGAATATGGCATCGGCTCCGAATTCCGGATCGTGTGGCGCGATGACCTGCGCGACGAAGGCATGTTGCGGGCGCTGCACTGCGATCTCATCGTCGCGGCGCATCCCAAACCGGCAGACCTCCCATCAGGCTGGTCGGCCGAGCGACTGCTGCTGGCCACCGGCATTCCCGTGCTGATGATCCCTGCGGGATGGGGCGGTGAGACGATCGGCGAAAATGTGCTGATCGCATGGAATCGCAGCCGAGAAGCGCGACGGGCGGTGAACGACGCAATTCCGTTCATCAATTCTGCGTCCAACGTGACGATACTCACCATCGACAGCGGCCGGAACCCCGAACGTTTTGGGGCAGAGCCTGGTGCCAATCTCCTTAAACACTTGTCCAGATACGGCGCGCGTGTCGAGATCGCCAACATCACGTCCGAGGGCGTATCGGTAGCAGATGTGATCCTCGACCAGGCGGCGGAACGCGACGCGAACCTACTTGTGATCGGGGCTTATAGCCACCCGCGCACCACCGAGATACTCTTCGGCGGTGTCACTCGGTCGCTGCTGTCGAGCGCGCGGGTTCCGCTACTGATTTCCCGCTGACCATAGCGTATCCAGCTCAAAGACGTTGGCAGAAGAGTGATTGACTTGGTCTCCAGCGAGCACCCGCAAAGTGGGCAGTCCTTGCCGTCGAACCGAGGAATTGCTCGGGGGGATGATCGCCGACGCGCGCGCAATGCTGCCGTGTGCGGAATGCGAGCCGAACGGGGGCATTGGACGCCAAAGATGTTCGAAATATGGGAGATAATCGCAAAATGAGCGTCGTGGCCAGTGCTGCCGCTTTCCTTCTGATCGGAACGCAGCCCGAAGAAATAGGCATTGTTCACCAGAATGAGCCATTGGTCCGGACAGCTCAAGCTCAAGCAGCTTCTGCCGAACCATGTCCGATGATTGTGAATCCGCAGGACGAAATGCAGACCCCTGTCATGATCGGCGAAGGGCCGGTGGCAGCAGGACAATTGAGCGACGTGCCGGCGGAAGCTGGAAATACGGCTGAAGCAGCGCCGGACGAAATTATTGTGACCGCACGAAGCGAAGCGCCGCCGGGCGACCCACTCCAGAATGTGAATATTGAGGCCTTCCAGGTCGCTCAGTCGGTCGACAAGGCTCTCGTTGGGCCGATCGCCAAGGGATATGAGGGGGGCGTTCCGAAGCCGATCCGTGATGGTCTTGGCAACGCCTTGCGCAATCTCAGAGAGCCGATCAATTTTCTGAACTTCCTGTTCCAATTCAAGATAGGAAAGGCTGTGGAAACGGTCGGCCGCTTCGCGATCAACTCGACGATCGGCGTCGCGGGCATTTTCGACGTCGCCAAAAAGCCGCCCGTCAATCTGCCTTATCGACCCAACGGCTTCGCAAACACGCTTGGTTTCTATGGGGTGGAGCCTGGCCCCTATTTCTTCCTTCCGCTGGTGGGGCCCACGACATTGCGCGATATGGTCGGCGACGGCATCGACCTGCTCGTCTTACCCGTTTCCGTTGGCAAGCCTTTCAACCAGACCGCCTATGCTGTCCCGACCACCGTCATCAACAGGCTGAACGATCGTGTCGCGCGGGATGCGGAAATCGAGCGTTTGCAAGAGGAAAGCGCCGATCCCTATGTGGAGACGCGCAGCTTGTATCTCGAGATGCGGCAGCGGGAAATTGACGTGTTGCGCGGCAAGGATCGCGATCGGGCGGGCGAGCCTGATATGGTCATTCCCGACACGCTTGTCGCACCTCAGGCTTCCGATCCATCAGCCGACACAGCGTCAGATTGTGCAGAAACCTTGAGCAGAGGCACGACCCTTCCGATCGAAGACTGAGAAAATCTGCGGCCAGCAACAATGCTCGGATGCTGCGGTCTTCGAGACGGAGAATTGTCGATCAGCGTCAGATCAGCGTCAGAGTGGGGCCACGCTTCACGAAAGCTTAGGCATTGATTGTTATGCCTATACTGGCGCATGCCGGCGTCCTATCGGGACCCCGGTCAAAACCGCCTTTTTAGGGTAATTCAAAATGATAGATCGTGAAAGAGGAGGGGCCCGCTCCAACGCTGATCCACACAGGATGCTCGACGAGGCCTTTGTTGTCCTCATCGATGGTCAGCCGGCCAATAGAACTCGCTGTCGCAGAAGTTGGTAGTTTGCGCGTCCGTACATCTGCCGCTTTATGGCTTTGACCCTGCTGATCTGACCTTCGACCGGACTCGTCGTCCACCGGGTCAGAATGGCGCCTTTCACGGCATCGATGTCGCGGGCGATGCCGGCCGCAAAGCTGCCAAGTTCCCCGCAACTCCAGATGCAGCCGACAATCACGATCTGGCCGGGGTTCGATCTCAGGATCCTTGTAACGCGCGACCTGATCCTTGATCCCGCTACGGGAGCCGCACCATGACCAAGCTGCGGCTCGGTCCGATCGCCGATGATAAGCCGGTGAAGCTATCGATCGACCTTCCAGGGGGGCTATTCCGCGAGTTGACCATCTATGCCGAAGTCCACGCCCGAGCGACCGGCCTCGCTGAGCCCTTGCCGGCTGAAAAGATGCCGTACCCATGATCGAGCGTTTCATCGCCACCGATCGAGGCTTTGCTACAGAGCGGCGCCGCCGCTGACAAAGGGCAATGGCAGATCAACAGATGCCGGCGCAGGTGAACAGAGCAAAGCTCCAAGACACGACGTTCAGCAAAGATCGTAATTCCTTAGCGGAAGGCGTCAACTGGCGGCGGTCCTGCGTTCCATGCGGCGGAGCGGCAGGCCGAACCTGTTTAGGCTTCCCTCCTGATGAGGGAAGGGTAAGATGGCCGGCCCGCATCGCGGGTCCGGCGGCAAGGCGCAGTTGCTGGCGGTGAGCACAATTTCGGGTTGATGCCCCCCAGCCGGAGTTTAGCAGATGCATCTAATGTTCATCGGTTACATGATCACTGGATCCAGCGCGCGATGAGCCTGTCATCCGTCACAGCGTTTCTCTTGCTGTCCGGGGCAACGCCGCCTACCGTGGACGTTCCAGCTGAAACCCAGACGCAGACCGAGCGGCAGGGAAACAAAGGCGCCCAGACACCGCTGGAACCGCCGGTCGTCGTGCCGACCGTCGATGACCGACATTCCCCTTCTCCTGCCGCGCCGCCCTCCTCAGCGGGCGAGCCGCCGATCGAAATTTCCTCGTCACCCGCTGATATTGTGGTGACTGCGCGTGGAGAACCGCCTGCTGGTGATCCGCTCCAAGAAGCCAATATTGCATCTTATCGGGCGGTCCAGTCGATCGACAAGGCATTCGTGGCCCCCGTCGCTACCGGCTATCAAGGGATCGTCCCCGAACCCGTTCGCGACGGGGTAGGCAATGCGCTGCGAAACCTTGGCGAACCCGTCAATTTCCTGAACTTCCTGTTGCAGTTCAAGATCGGAAAGGCCGCCGAGACGCTCGGCCGCTTCGTCGTCAACACGACCTTCGGGGTCGGGGGTCTTGTCGATGTTGCGAAGACCAAGCCGTTCAACCTGCCCTACCGGCGCAACGGCTTTGCCAATACATTGGGTTTTTACGGCGTCGAGCCCGGTCCTTATTTCTATCTCCCGCTCGTTGGCCCAACAACATTGCGCGATCTGGCTGGAAACAGCATCGACTTGCTCGTCGTGCCAACGGCTGTGGGCGCGCCGTTCAACCGCACCGCCTATGCAGTTCCGACTACCGTGATCAGGCAACTCAATGATCGGATCGAGGGCGACACCGAGATCAAGCGTCTGCAAGAGCAAAGCGCTGATCCCTATGTCGAAACACGAACCCTCTACCTCGACATGCGCCAACGACAAATCGACTCGTTAAGGGGCAAAGGCAGGGACGGCACTGCCGGACTCCAAGCCGAAACCACGCACAGCCAGCCCGGCTCGTTTACCGATCCTGAAACACCTACCGCCGCCGAGCCCACTGAACATGAAACGCCGACCCCGGTCGGTCCGCGTCCCCACCCCCAGCGTTAATTTTGCAGATTCGAGGGGCAGGAGCCAATGTGCCTCCCATGTCGCTCGCGCGAGGCGCAAGCTTCCGCCCTGCGTACGCCGGACGTATCTCACACCCATCCCTCGCCCAAGACTGCTATTGGCGCATGAAATCGGCGTCGGAGGGCCTACTACTGGCACTCCGACGCCGCGATTTTCATGCGGTATGATTTTTCCCGTTAGATTGGGAAAGCTAAATCATTAGAATTTTGCGCCGATCGCGACACCATAACGCCGCGGATCAAGCGTGTAGATATTCGTAAAATTGCCGGAAGATGCATCGGTGACATAAAGTCCGGTAACTGAGTTGCTATCGAAGATATTCTGAACGAACCCCCGGACAAACCAGCGCTCGTCGGCACCATTCAACTGCAAAACCGCATTAGCCTGTACGAAAGGTTCGATGCGATTAATCCTGCCGTTGAAGATATTGCCATATTGCTTTCCGGTCATGGAAATGTCGACGCGGGGGACGAGTGTCATACCATTTCCGACCTCTGCCGTGTACTGCACGCCCATCGAGACCTTGACATTCGGTGCTTGGGGCAATGTGTTGCCCTTGATGTTAACCTCGACGCCAGGACTCAAGACCTGGATCCCGCTGTTCGCAGGGATAGCGCTCGCGAGGACACCGCAAATGCCGAACGCGCCGCTGGAGGCGATATTGCCGTCCGAAGGAAATTCCTGCGGTGCGCGAAGGCCGAGAGCCGCATTTACACCCGCAACGAACGCATCAGCAACGCCAGGCGCAGGTCCCGTGACAGCGCAGTGCGCACCATTGCTGATGTCCTTGATAATCACGGCATCAGGATCCCCGCCGCCCGGATCACGCGGATTGGAGAAGAATTGATCGCCGGCGACCTTGGCATTGAGATAGCTGAAGGACAGATTGATAAGCCAGTTCGGGTCCGGCCTGATGACGGACTCCAGTTCGACACCCCAGATATTGGCGTCAACCGTGTCATTCACAGACGTTCTTGCCACGATGCGGCTGAGCTGCAGTCCACTATATTTGTAGTAAAATGCGGTGGCATTCAGTTGCAACGCGCCGTTTGCGAAGACGTTCTTGGAGCCAATCTCGAAGGCATCGATCGATTCAGAGCCGAAACTCTCGCTGACGGCGAAAATCGGAGAAAGCGGAGGATTGATACCGCCGGATTTGTAACCCCTCGAGTAAGATGCATAGAGTGAATTGTCCGGCGTAACCTCGAAGGCCAGAACTGCTCGTCCGGTAATTTCGTCGAAGCTTACTTCGCGAAACTGGGCGAGCTGTTGGCCCGGTGTCCCCGGGTCGGCATCGAAAAGTCCAGACGGCCCGGTGAGAGGCGTTATCGGGGTATCGAACGGATCTCCATCGTTGGCATAAGGGTTCAGGAAACTGATCAGTGTCGTACGCGCCGTTACATCCTTCTTGTCATTGTTGTAACGCAGCCCCCCGGTCAACGTCAGCCGGTCGCTTAGATCGAAATAGACCTCGCCGAAAATCCCATAGCTCTCCAGATTCGATTCCAGCGAGTTGTTCCGATACATCGACGTCGCGAAATAGGATGGCGGAAGGCCGCCCGACAAGGAGCCGAATGAACCCAATATGGCACTGGCGTAATCGAGCGCAAACGAGTTCACATAATAGCTATTGTCGGTGGTTTTCGATTTCGCGTAAATTCCCCCCAACAGGAAATTGAACGGCCCGTCGAAGTCACTCGTAAGGATGAGCTCTCCGCTCCACGATTCGCGTTGTTCCGAAGATCGATCGAAAGAAAGCGGCGTTTCGGAACACAGCGAGTTCCCTTCGAAAGCGCCTCTGCTTCCATCATCATTATCCGAGGTGCACAGCACGCCCTGCGGACCGTCCGGGATGAGAGCGCCGGCCATCGGCGAAAAATAGGCCGAGGAGCCGGGAATGAAGGCCGGCGCCGGCGGAGCAAGACCCGTCGGCAATCCGTTAGCCGCAAAAAAGGCCAGCGTATTGAGCGCCGGGGCGAAACCGGCACGGCTTTGAATTCCAAGAAAATAGTCCTGCCTGGAATCGACTTCAGTATCCTGATAAATGCCGGTGGCCGTCAGGGTCATCGCGCCGAATTTTTGCTCAAGGCGCGCCTGCACCTGTAGCTCTTCCGCAAAATAGAAGGGCGTATAGGCCGTGTTGACGACACGCACATCGCCAGGCTCCTGAAACCCGGAAAACCCGTCAGGGCCATAAAGGCTGCCAAGGCCGAGTACGGCGGGAATGCCCTGAATGGCGAAGAACTCGGAAGAACTGAGCGTCGCACCGACCGTTGAATTTGCGTTCGTGGTATCGAAATCACGTCGATTGTTCAGGCATCCGAGCACGCCCAATGGATCGCGTTGGCACGTTTGTTTCTGGTTTCTGAGGCGCGTGTCCTTTTCCCGGAAATAATAGCCCATGAGATCGATCGTCGTATCAGGACCGGGCTCGAAACGAAGTGAGCCTCGCAACGCGTAAAGGTCCCGAGTGTCGATGTCCGATCCATCATAAAGATTCGTCGTATAACCGTCGCGGTTCACATATATGCCCGCCAGTCTCACGCCGATCATATCCCCGATCGGGACATTGACCATGCCACGCGCTTCGATGCTGTTGAAATTGCCATACTCGAATTGCGCTTCAGCCTCGAAACGGGAGAGTTTGGGTTTCGCGGTCACGACATTCACGACCCCGGAGGTCGCATTCCGACCGAACAGGGTGCCTTGAGGTCCGCGAAGGACTTCAATCCGTTCCAGATCGAAATATTCGGTCTCGAACAGGCGTGTTCCGAACAAGGGTGATCCATTGACATGGATTGCGGTCGCAGCATCGCAGGTGACGCCGACGCACAGGTCGCCAACGCCGCGAATAGTGAATGAAGCTGAGGTAAAATTGCCTTTCGAGAAGGATACATTGGGCAGCGTCAGCTGTAGATCCGAGGCATTTTCGATCTGCTGGCTTTCAAGCGCTTCAGCGCTGAATGCGCTGACAGCGATCGGCACGTCTTGCAAGCTTTGCGCCCGACGTTGCGCCGTAACGACGATGACATCGTTACCGCCATCTGGCTCTTCGGCTCTGGTTTCCTGAGCATTTGAGACCTGTGGCAACGCCATCAGGACGGCGCTTGCCAACCAATAGGCTTTGTTATTCATCACCCTTCTCTCCCTGTCTCGATTTTTTAGTTTCTTGCGCGAACCCGTGCCTTTCCCCGATTGTCGATGTTCAAAAATGGGGCAGCTCGCCGAGCTGCCCCGAGTTTGAGAGGTGGCCAGAAGGAGATTTCCGGAGAGGAAAAGACTCTCGCCGCCCGGCTGGAAGCTGAGCAGTTTTTCGGTATTTGGTAAAGAACTTTATTATGGCACTTTATTATATTGCTCGGGGCGGTGGGAGGTGTGCCATCTGAGATCCGAAGAAATCAGTTTATACATCCGATGCTTGCTGTCAGCGCTTCAGCCTTGGCGCGGTCGAGCGCGCGCCGACGACTTTTGGATGCTGCTGGTACGGCATGCCCGATCCGGAGCGCATGACCCGCGTGGTCCAAGGTTGGGTAGCAGTGCAAAAGGCCGGACTCTGATCCCGGCTGGTGGAAACCAGGGGATGAGGTCAGTTCACCTATTTCTTCCTGTTCATTTTAGAGTCATCAAGATCGTATTAACCACGTCACGGTCCCTGCCGGGCAGGGCTTTCACGTGGGGGCATCCATGACCAGAACCAAACCATCCCTTGAGTCAGCTATCCTGTTGGCCAAATAGGATCAAGGCGACCGGCGCACCAATTTGCCTCGTGACTGAGCCATGTGCGCGCGAAACCGTCACCACTTCGATGGGGATTTGACATGACATTGCCATTTCACATGCCGTCCACAATCCGCCTTTCGGGTGTAGGTCTTGCCGCTTGTGCGATTGCCACGATTGCTGCCGCAAGTGCGCAGGCGCTACCACTGTCCAGCTTCAAGGATCAGGGCGTCGACCATATCTTTGGCAGCTACGCCCCGCGCGGCGACTGCTCAAAGGAACCGCGCGTAACCATCGATGAAAAGGGCATGACGTTCCGCGCCAATGGTCGGGAAATAAAGCCCCCTCGGGTGGAATATGCTCTCACCTTCATGGGCCAGAGCTATGACGGCATCATGGCAGTATTTTTCCCCTTTCCAGTTAGCAGCAATGATTTTGGTCGGGTTCTAATGTATGTGAACGACGACGAGAAGCGCGGTGTCATCCGCTTTGAAGCCGATCTGCCGCGCGGCCAACGCCCAGATTCTTTCCACGCGGCCTTCACGGGTGGCGGCCCGTTCACGCTCTGCAAGGGCAGCGCTCTAGCTGGCACGCCAGTGCCGCCACGGCCTGAACCGACGGTTGCCGTGCAAGGCATTCCAGCGGAATGGACCAATCTCGCCAGCCTCGTCGGAAAATATCCGGGAAGCTACGCCAAGGACAATATCGACCTGTTCGATAAGGGTGCCTTGGCTGCGGCATTGAAGGCCCGGATGGGGCCGAAGATGGCTGCGCTGCGGACCAATCTCTCAGCCGTCTCGCCATTGCAGCGGGCTGGGAACTATTACTATCTTTCCGGCAATGCGCAGCATCAGGGCGGTGTGGAGCAGGCCTATATAATGATAGACCCGGCGCGCCGTGCGGTGCAGGTGGGCCTTTGGGAGCGCGGCAAGCTAACAGTTTATCCGTCTGCTTCGGGCGTTAGGCTGCCGATTGCGCCGGAAATCAAGACGCTGTTGGACAAAAGCCCGCCCGAAACGGCAGTGCCGCTTCCCGGTACACCCTGGGAAGTTGTACCGGTGCAAGGTCGCGCGCCCATGGCTTATGTGAGCGCGGCGGCATCTCCCAACATCGAAGCCCTCAGTCTCTATTGTGAAGGCGGAAAGCCCTACATGGCGATGCTGCTCAACAAGCCCTCCGCCGACAATGCGATGACGATGACGTGGAACTTCTCCGGTCGGCTCGTTAGCATATCCGTTCAGCGCGCCAATGCGAACGGCACGCAATGGATCGGCGGCGTGACGGGCACGCAACTTGTTCCCCTGCTCATGCAGCAAAGCGGCACGGTGATGCTACGTATCAACGGGCGGCTGGAAGGCGAAGCCTCGCTCAGTAATTCAATTGCGGTGCTGCGCGATACCCTGCGGGGCTGCGGGCGGCTCTGACCTGTAAGAACGGCGCCGTCTCCATTTCAGAGATGGCGCCATTTAAATTCGCCTGATTGCGGAATGACGAGGCCTTATTCAGATCAATGGCGGGCAGCCTGTCTGTCACGCAGCTCGCCGACATCACCCTTACGCATTTAGGTTTCGCGGACAAAAGCTTGACCTGAGACTCATGCGCTGATTCATGACGGCGGTAATCGCATCGGGAAAGCCTTTTAGGCCGTCGACGACGGCAAGCAGGATATCCTCTGTGCCGCGGTTCCTGAGCTCGTTCATCACGCGCAGCCAGAATTTGGCACCCTCATTTTGCTCAAGCTACAGCCCGAGCACCTCCTTTGCGCCATCGGCGCGGACGCCCAAGGCGATGTGGATGGCTTTATTGCGAACCATCCCTTCGTCGCGGATCTTGACCCGGATCGCATCGAAGAAGACCAGCGGGTAAATCGGATCGAGCGGCCGCTGCTGCCAGGTTGCGACCTCGTCGAGCACGGCGTCCGTTACCGTGCTGATCAGATCGGGTGAAACGTCAATGCCGTACAGATCACGCAGATGCCCAGTGATCTCCCGGGTGCTCATACCACGTGCGTACATCGAGATGATCTTCTCGTCGAAACCGGGGAAACGGCGCTGATACTTGGCGATCAGCTGCGGATCGAAGCTCGACTGGCGGTCGCGCGGAATGTCGATCTCCAGCTTGCCCGTCTCGGTTGTTACGGTCTTCCGGCCATAGCCGTTGCGCACGTTACCAGCGCCTTCGCCTGTCGCCAGATGGTGATCCATCTCTGCGTTCAACGCGCGCTCCGTAAGCGCCTTCTTCAGCGAGTCCAGCAAACCGCCCTGCTAAAATGCGGCACTGGCGGCGCCTCCTGCCAGCAGTTGGTCGAGAAGCTCATTAGGTATAGCGGGTTCTTTGCGTCGGGACGTAGGGGGACTCCTTTTTACCCATTATGCCCGCCCACACACGAAAATCATGACAGTCCCGGCCTGGCCGGCCCTTGCAGGTGTAGAACCGCCCATAAGCCTCGTCGAAGCGTGATCCAGTCAATCATCCCGGCCAGCTACACCAGCGAATGCTCCATGTCGATCATGTTGACCAGCTGCATCCGGAACAGTTCGTCGTCGCGCAATTTCGGCTTCTTCGGGGGCATCTCGAAATCCTCGGTGTCTCGTCGAACCGATTGAATCATAGCACCACCGCAAGGGCAATATTCTACGTGCAACCCCACACCAAATCACAAGGCTTTTGCACCAAAGCGGCCAAAAACTTGCAAATCGGAATACTTGATCTGAGCTCAAACACACGCATCTCCGCGGGGTTCAGCGTTTTTCACGGGCGACTATCTCTCGGGATATGGATCTGTGGGCTTACCAGCGCGGTGTGACCTTGGACTTCTCCCGCCCTGGTAAGAGCCTGATCCGAAATTAAGTTGAGTGGTGTCAGCGGGTTAGCTTGACGCCATCCCAAGTCGCTGATTCACGGGGTTTTGCAACAAACTTCCGGAGTTCGACGATGTGGACCGACACCACTCGGGCGCAGTATGCCCGTGCACAGCTGACTTTGCCAAGCGATTTGACTGACGCGGAATGGGCCGTGCTGAAGCCGTTTCTTCCGCAGCCTTCACACGTTGGGCGCCCGCGGAAGTGGCCGCTGCGGCGCATCGTCGAGGCGATCCTGTATCTGCTGCGCGGAGGGCTGCCTTGGCGGATGTTGCCGCCCTGCTTTCCTCCGGTCTCGACGGTACGACGCTGGTTCTACCTGTGGCGCGACAATGGTCTGTGGCTTTCGCTCAATCATGCTCTGCTTCTGATCGGCCGGGAAGCGGTAGGGCGCGAAGCTTCGCCCAGTGCGGGAGTGATCGACAGCCAGAGTGTCAAAACCACCGAGAGCGGCGGGCCTCGGGGCTACGATGCGGGCAAGAAAATCAAGGGCCGCAAGCGCCACATCCTGACCGACACAGACGGTAACCTGGTTCATGCTGTGATCCACACCGCCGACATCCAGGACCGCGACGGTGCACCGTTCGTCCTCGCCGAAATAATCCGCCGCTTCCCGTGGCTGCGGCACGTCTTCGCCGATGGTGGGTATGCCGGTGACAAGCTCCGGGAGGCACTGAGCAAGATCGGAAAGAGCAAATGGACCATCGAAATCATCAAGCGGTCCGACACCGCCAAAGGCTTCGAGGTGCTGCCGCGCCGCTGGGTGGTGGAACGAACCTTTGCATGGCTCAGCCGCAACCGACGTCTCGCCAAGGACTTCGAACAAACCATCGCCTCAGCAACCGCCTGGCTGTTCATCGCATCAATCCAGCTCTTCACACGCCGTATCGCAAGAGCATGAAATTACACGAGATAGTTTTGAATCAGACTCTAAGCCCACCGACAATGCGTTCATCGAAGCGTTCAACAGCGAGCTGCGTAGCGAATGCCTGAACGCGCACTGGTTCCTGTCACTGCAAGACGCTTGCGAAAAGCTGGAGGCCTGGCGTAGACACTACAACGAAGAGCGACCGCACAGCGCGATCGGGAATATCCCCCCGATACTGACCTGCACCCCGATGCTGGACCACTTGGCTGGCGGCCTTCCAGCGTGCGTGCATCAGGGCGGGCCATGTGCCGCTGATGCCAACATGAGCGATATCGGCGGTTTGTTGCCGATCGCGCTGTGCGGTCGTACTTCGTTGTAGTCTCTACGCCAAGCCTCGCATTTTCGGACCGCGTCATCCAGGCTCATGAATCAATGCTGGTTCAGGCATTCCGCCCGGAACTTGCCGTTGAAGGACTCGATAAACGCATTATCCGTTGGCTTGCCAGGCCGCGAGAAGTCGAGCGTCACTCCTTTCATGTAGGCCCACAGATCCAGCTCGCGGGATATAAACTCGCTGCCCTGATCAACCCGGATCGAGGCTGGATAGCCGACCTCGGCACAGACCCGTTCCAGTACTTCCACCACATCCGGAGCGCGGAAGCGGAACCGCGGAACCACCGCCGGCGAGTAGCGGCTGAACGTATCCACGACCGTCAGAACACGCAGCTTCGGACCGGTCGCCAACTGGTCATGGACGAAGTCCATGGCCCATACATCATTGACGCGGGAGGCCGCACAGCGGCCTTCCCTCAGCTTTGCCTTTACCCGTCGCTTCGGCGCCTTCTTGCGCAGTTGCAGACCCATCTCCCTGTAAAGCCGGTAAACTCGCTTGCCGTTGATCGCCCAGCCTTCGCGCTGCAGTAGGACATGGATACGGCAATAGCCGTACCGTACCCGCGTCTCCGCGATCTCTTTGATCCGTTGCTTGAGGTCGGCCTGATCGGTGCTTTTGCCAACATAGTGGTAGCTGGATCGTTCCGCCCGGAGCACGCTGCAGGCCCTGCGGATGCTGACCTGCCATGTACTGCGGACATTATCGACCAGCTCGCGTCGCCGATCAGGCCTCAGAGCTTTCGCGAGACGACATCCTGCAACATCGCCTTGTCCAGACTGAGATCCGCAACCAGCCGTTTGAGCTTGGCGTTCTCGTCCTCGAGCTGCCGCAGACGCTTCATCTCCGACGGCATCAACCCGGCGTATTTCTTGCGCCAGTTGTAGTACGTCGCCTCGCTGATCCCGGCCTTGCGACACACCTCGCCGACCGACGTCCCATCGTCCGCCTGCTTAGTACTACAGTTGCATTTGATGTCGTATTCTTCGATGACTTTGAGCCGCGATCGCTTGGTGGGTTTGGCGCCATCGGGACCAAGCCCAGACAGCAATAGGCCAGCACGGAGGGTCCGCCGGGACGGCCCGCCTTGCCGAACTGACCATAGGCTTCATAGCCATCGACCTGCAGGATACCGTGATAATCACCGAGGAGCTTCTTCGCCCACATGCCGCCCCGGCCCGGCATGTAGCTGTAAATGATCGCGGGTGGATCGACGCCGCCAGATGCCCGATCATCTCGGACCATCGCCCACAGGTAGCCGGTCTTCGTTTTGCCGCTTCCCGGTGCGAGCACCTTGGCTGTGGTCTCGTCGACGAACAGGCGATCGCTCTTCAGAAGCTCCGCCTTCTGCCGGTCGACGATCGGCTTCAGATAGCCCGCCGCGCGGCCGACCCAGCCCGCGAGCGTCGCACGGTCGATCGTCACGCCCTGGCGCGCCATCATCTGCGCCTGCCGGTAGAGCGGAAGGTGGTCGGCGTATTTCTTGACGAGGATGTCGGCGAGCAGCGCTTCACTCGGCAGGCCGCCCGGCACCACATGCGCGGGAGCCTTCGCCTGCGCGACGCCATCGCCGCAGGACCGACACGCCATCTTCGGCCGCACCGTCACGATGACGCGATATTGGGCGGGGATGATGTCGAGCCGTTCGGACCGATCGTCGCCGATCCGGTGCAGCGCACCGCCGCAGCCCGCGCAGCAACCGGCCTCGGGCGCGATCTCGATCTCGTGACGCGGAAGATGCGCCGGCAGCGAGGCGCGGGACTCGTCGGCCGCCCGCTTGCGCCGTGCCGGCGCGATGCCGGTGGCTTCCTCTCCCTGTTCGACGAGCAACTCGGCTTCGGCCATCGACACGTCGCGATCTTCGAGCGCCAGCGCGAGCTGACCGCTGTCGATCTTTTCCGATCGCTTGCCGAAGTGCATGCGGTTGAGAACATCAAGAAGGTGCTGGAGCCGGGCGGAGCGGAGCCGTTCGGCGATGATCATCGCCTTCAGTGCCTCGACGTCGTCGGGCAGCTCTTCCACCCCCTCGCTCATGGTGCGGATAGATAAATTATGTCGCGGTTTTCTGCCCGTTTTCTGCGGCCAGACGAGTCATTTTCACGGCCTATAACGCCATCACCGGACGCGCCACGCGCGGGGCATGAACACGCGCCCAGTCGAGCCCTTCGATCAGCGCCGAAGCCTGCGCCGCGGTCAGGCTCATCACCCCGTCGCCGAAGCGCGGCCAGCGGAACGTGCCCGTCTCGAGCCGCTTCGTCACCAGCACCAGGCCGGTCCCGTCCCATAGCAGAAGCTTGATCCGATCGGCCCTTTTGCAGCGGAACACGAACATGATTCCGGAAAAGGGATCGCGTTGCAGTTCTTGCTGCACGAGCGACGCCAGCCCCACCATTCCCTTGCGGAAGTCGACCGGCTTCACCGCCACCAGCACTTTGAGCGGTCCCGGCGGAATGATCATGTCGACACCTGCACCGCCAGCAGCACGCGCTCGATGTGATCTGCCGTCGTGCCCTCGGGAATGCGGATCGTCATGCCCTTGATGTTGATCCGGATCTCGGCGCTGTTCCCCCGCGCTTTCGGCTCCTCGACCATCGCCGGAACAAAGGCCGGCGCGTCGGCCGATTCCATCCGCTCCCGCGCTTCCCGGCGCCAGGCGTAGAGCTGCTGCGGCAGAATATCGTTCCGGCGCGCGATATCCGAGACGTTCGCCCGCGGCGCCATGCTCTCGGCGATGATCCTGGCCTTCGCTTCCGGCGTCCATTGCCGACGCTCGCGACCTGCCGGGATCACCTCCATCGGGCGAGCACGGCCGTTCCCGTTGCTTTCGAAGCCACTTTCGAACGTGGTTACATCACCCATCACTCGCTACGCTCCCGATTCAGCAGGCCCGCAACATAGCAATCTCAAAACATTCGAAAATGTGGGGGTAGATTATCGCTTACCCCGAGTCTCCGCCCGCCCCAACGCTGGGGCCAGATACTCCTTCAACTCATCAAGCGCCGCCCGCCAATCGACAAGCGTTCCTGCCCACTCCGCAACCGCCATGATCCGATCCTCCGCCAATCTATCGCGAAAGAATCAGATTTTGGTCATAAATGCAACTGTAGTACTAAGCACGAAGGCGATCTGCGCCTCCGAAAACTTCGATCTTTTCATCAAACCCTCCGTATTCTGGCCCTCCAATCATAACTGGAATTTTCCAGCTCGAAACGGTCCAGAATTCCGGGTGCAGGTCACAAGGCGGAAAACTCCAGACCCGAGTGGTCTGAGGTTGGGTAGCAGTGCAGCTTGGGGCAGACTCTACATCAAATCGAGGGAGCCAGCGGGTGGCAGGTCAGGCCGTATCGCGGCCCGCCGCAACACCGCGGCAAAACGCATCATGAAACCGGTAAACGGCTAACCCCTGCAACTGCCGCCCTCACCTGATGCTTACGCATATCCGGGCAGGTGTGGCGGTGCAGGGCACGAATCTGTGTCCTGCACCGCCGATAGATCAGAACCTGATCTCTACACTCGCGCCCACTTCGCGCGGACGTTCGTAGATGACGTAAGCCCCAAGCGGTCCTGGCGAAATTTGCTGGGCCACCGCTGCATTGGTAAGATTCTTCGCGAATATCCGGAAAGTAAGGTCGTCATTCGGACTGGTCCAACCGATCTCAGCCGAGACGAGCTCATAGGAATCCTGCCTGAAGGTATTCAGAAAGTCGTAATAGACCGGGCTTGAATGGAATAGACTTCCGCCGAGGAAGGCTTCTCCATCGAATGCATCAAAGCTGTAGCGCCCACCTAGGGACAACGTGAACTCAGGTGTGCGGATCAGTTGGTTTCCCGATGCATTGACAGAAGTAACGGTGTTTCCACCGCCCAGTCGGGGAATGAAAGCCTGCGCGTTGGGGAAACTGTCATACTTGGCATGCGTGTATGCAAGCGCTGCCCGCAGATTCAAGCCCGTGATGGGGTCTGCTGTAAGCTCCAGTTCGCCACCATAGATTTTGGCTTTGGCGGCGTTCTGTAGCACGAACGAGTTGTTAGCCGCTCGCGCTGTCACCTGCATATCGTCATAGGAAGAATGGAAGGCCGCCAGGTTTGCGCGCAGCCAGGGCAGCGGTTCAGACTTTACGCCAAACTCGAACGCGCTGATCGTTTCCGGATTCACTGCGACATTGGACGGGCTGAACGTGTTGAAGACGCCGCTTTTGAACCCCGTTCCGTAAGTGCCGTAAATGTTCAGATCAGGTGTGGCTTCATACTGAACGGAGACGCGATAGGTGAACTTGTCGAACTTCTTTTCCGCATCCGTGAATAGCTGAGCGCCATTGATACGCTGCGAAAATTTCCTTGTCTCCGTCGTGAAACGACCGCCAAGTGTAATCGAAAGCTGCGGCAACACCTCATATGTACCCTCAGCATAGGCCGAGTAGGAAGCGGTCGACACTTTCGGCTCAAACCTGATTGGCACAATAGGCAGTGCCGGGTCTTGGCGATTTATCAAGGTGAGGGGCTGCTCACCCTTCAATTCATAATAATAGAGTCCGGCAGTCCAGCTCAAAGGACCGCTGGTATCCGAAATCAAGCGAAGTTCCTGGGTTAACGTCTCGGGCCTGACCCGCATGTCGGTTTCGCCGAGCACGATGTTGGTGGCATCGGAATCGGCATTTTGATGCACACGCGTCCGCATGAAGGAGCTGGAAGATTCCAGAATGACTCCACCCAAATCCAACTCGCCCTTGAGAGCGATATCGAGCCGATTGTAGTCAGACAATCCCGCAGTTCCGGTTGCGTTGACATAGCTTGATGTTTGCCATGGCTTGTTGGGGACGATCGCTCCGGCGTACAGCGCTCCCAGTGAGTTTCCTTTAAAGGGTTGAGCGAGCCCAGCCGTTTCCTCATGCGTGTCGACATAGCCGACGGTGAGCACGAACTTGGCCTTGTCGCTAGGCTGGAACAGGAGCTTCGAGCGGACCGAGATAGTTTCTCTGTCACCGACAGTGCCGCCATTGAACAGGTTGACCGAATATCCGTCCTGGTTGCGATAGAGCACTGCGACATCGGCAGCGATTGTGTCGGTCAAGCCGCTGGTAACATAGCCGCTAATGTCGAAATTGTTCGCGGATTCGCGTGTGCGCGACCCACTTGCCTTGAAACGGCCCCGCGCACTAAACTGCGGATCCGGGGTCACTACGTTGACGAGGCCACCTGTCGCGTTACGACCGAACACTGTGCCCTGCGGTCCGCGAAGAACCTCTACACGCGAAACTTCGACAAGGTCGATCTGCGTCGAATAGGGGTCGCCTTGATAGATCCCGTCAACATAGACGGCGACGTTGGATTCGTCCCCAACCGAAGTTCCGTTCGAGCCGACACCGCGAATGCTGGGCTGCATCACGTTCTGGTTGCGGCCGCCGTTATAACCAGGAGCAACCAGGTTGAGCGAACGCACATTTTCAACACCCGCAGTCGTCAGTGTCTGGCTGGACACCGCGGTCACTGCGACAGGAACCTTTTGCAGGCTTTCTTCCCGGCGTGTCGCGGTAACAATAATCTCGCCGTCAGAAGGGTCAGCCTGCTGACCGGTTTCTTGTGCCGGGTTGGTTGTGGTTCCCTGCGCGTAGGCCGCAGCAGGAAGAAGCATTATCGGCATTAATGCCGCGCTAGCAAAAAACTTCATTTTCATTCTTATTGCCTCCCGTAGAGCGTCTAATTAATCGACATGTCTATAAAATTATAAATCACAGAATTATTGCAATAATTCTTGCGCCATTTCCTTGAGTCGTTTCTTGTCCGGTTTGCGTGCAGGAGTTTTCGGAATCTCATCGAGCACGACAACGGTTCGCGGAATTTTGTATTTTGCCAGGTTTTCGGCGCAGTGTTTCAGAAGAAACGTCTCGTCCACCCCGGATTGCTGGCTGGCGGCCACGAAAGCAAACGGAACCTCGCCCTTGCGAACGTCAGCGACGGAGACCACCGCCGCGTCGGAAATTGCCGGAACCAGGGATAGAACTTCCTCAATCTCGCTTGGGTAGACATTGAACCCGCCGACAATCAGCATGTCCTTCTTGCGGTCTACTACCGTTAGAAAGCCGTCTGGCGTGAGGAAACCGATGTCACCCGTCGGCAGCCAGCCATCCTCGGTCACCGGCGGAAGTCCCATGTACCGGTCAATCACCCTTTCGCCGCGGATAAGGATCTCGCCATTCTCGTTGGCGGGAAGCTGCTTGCCGCTACCGTCAAGATCCGCAATGGCAACTTCTATGCCCGGTAGGGGAAGGCCGGCCGTGCCGTATTGATGGGTGCCGTCGAGCGGCTGCGCCGTCAGCGGCCCACCTTCGGTCATGCCGAAGGCTTCAAGGATAGGCAGGCCGGTTTTGGCCTCCCATCGTGATAGGGCTTGCTGCGAGAAGACCGATCCACCACCGGGGCAAAGCCAAAGGGCCGACAGATCTGCATCAGGGGCAGCGAGCAGGCCTTGATAGATTGCGGCGGGGCCGCCGCTGAAGACGCTAGCGCGATACTTCTCCATCAAGCTTGCGACCAGGTCAGGCTGAAAGCGGGGAACGACTATGAGGCTCGAGCGGCCATAGACCGGATTGAAGCAGCCCATGTGTATCCCCCACACATGGCTTACCGGGGCGACATTGAGCCACACCTCTTCCAGCAGGCGCGTTGGCCACGCCGTATGCATCGCCTTGATGAGGCTCATTTCGGAACGATGGGTGCGCTGCACGCCCTTGGGCGTCCCGGTCGATCCGCCAGTAAACATGATAATGCAGGGACTGTCGCCCGTGATCTCCACGTCAGGCCTTGTCGGCGTGGTATCGAGCAGTTCGTCGATGGAAACGCCGCCCTCGCCGACGATAATCAGGGGCGCATCGGCATTCTTGGCGGAAGCCTCGACAACCTCGGAACTGCTCTGGTCAGCCAAGACCAGCCCGGGCGGGGCTATATCGAACAGGGTACCGATCTCGCGCGGGGTATAATCCGCGTTGATAATCGAAATTTCTGCACCGGCGCTCAACGCGGCAAAAATAGCAACATTGGCCTCGATAGAATTGGACATGCAGATCGCGACGCGCCCTGACGGCATGACTATCTTGCCAATCCGCCCGGCAAGGCCGGCCACCGCTGCGCCAAACTGGGCGTAGGAAAGCCTCTTGTCGTCATCGATAAGCGCAACCTGATCCGGACGCGCCTCCACGGTGTCCCAGAACATCGTTACGACGTCTGAATATTCCTTCCGGGAAAACACCGGATCTCCATCCGCGATGCGACGGAGTATCTCGGCCCTGGCTTTCGATTTTTGCATTTTTGCACCATCTTCGACGGGAACTGAGTAAAGAAAAGGTAGGACGCGTCTGCCGGTTTGGCAGACGTTCAGTTGTTCCGGAGAAAGCCCCGAACCTGGTCAAGGAACTGATCTTCGCGCTCCAGTTGCACCCAGTGGCCGCATTGACCAAACACGTGCATTTCCGACCTCTTGAGGTGTTCATGCATTCGGACGGCAACCGACAGCGGAATCATCTTGTCCTCCCGACCGTGTAGGATGAGGGCGGGCACGTCGATAGCGTCCAGTTGCTGGAGGGGGATGCCCTTGACGATCCGCGGCCCCTTGGCTTCGTGCTCGTCGCCGGGTTGCAGCTTCTTGATGGTTTCTTTCCCGCTGGCGATCTTGGCGACCCGCAGCCGCGCCTCGACAGCCTCGTCGGTGACGATCGAAGGGTCGTAGGGAAAGGCGCGCATCATCGCACGCATCGCATCCGTGCTGGGTTCAAAACTTCTGCTGTTTGCCAAGCCCTGGGTCTGCTCGAACTCGCCCGCTGGCGTTCCCATCAGGACGAGCGAGCGCACCTTGTGGGCGTGATAAGCCATCATTCCGAGAGCAAGCGCGCCGCCAAAACTGTTGCCGATCAAGGTCACGCGATCCAGCCCCATAGCGTCGATGAAGCCAGCCAGATGCTTGGTCCACAGCTTGATTCCCGGCTTTTCACCTTCGGGAAGCGGACTGAAGCCAAACCCCACGACATCCAGGGCCAAAACGCGATGCGTTTCGCCCAGGCGAGGCAGTATCCTGTGCCAGTTCTGCCAGGCCGTGACTCCCGGACCCGAACCGTGAAGAAGGATCACCGGATCGCCGGCACCGCTTTCATGATAATTCGTATGGATGCCATCGACATCCATCGAAACCCCGATATCGGGGATCACCGCACCATCGAGCATCTCTCTCTCCCAGACCCGGAATTTTCTCATATTCTTGTGCTTATGTGTTGCGAGGCACCTCCGTTAATGTCAATACGCCAGAGTATGGATTGCCGATTTGGCATCAGCTAAAAGTCAGAGGGTGAGAAATGACGGGGAATCTTGCAGGCCAAACCGCACTGATTACAGGTGCGGCGTCAGGCATTGGGGAGGCCGTGGCCCTGCGCTTCGTGGAAGAAGGGACAAATGTTGTTGCGCTGGATCGCAATGCGGATGCACTCGCCGATCTAGCAGATCGCCTGGGCGATCGGTGTGCAACCGTGGCGGGCGATTGCAGCGATACGGCCGTTTGCGATAGCGGTGTCGCACTGGCGCTTGAAAAATTCGGCAAACTCGATTGCGTGGTCGCAAATGCGGGCGTTTATGACTGGTACAAGCGCATCGACAGAATGTCCGCAGCCGATCTGCAGGCCGCGTTTGAAGAGCTGTTCCGCATTAACGTTCTATCGACCTTGCTGATCGCACGCTCTTCTGCCGCGGCACTGAAGGAATCGGGCGGCTCTTTGATCGTGAGCTGTTCCAATGCCAGCTTCAGGGCCGGCGGCGGCGGCACATTGTACACCGCAAGCAAGTTTGCGCTGCGTGGCGTGGTCTACCAGCTGGCTTATGAATGGGCGCCCCATGTTCGGGTGAATGGTGTCGCTCCCGGAGGCACGGTGACCGGTCTTTCGGGGCTTAATGCGCTGGACAGTTCGGCGCGACGGCTGGATGCAGAGGGCAGGACCGTCGAGATGGTCGCGAAGGCATCTCCCCTCGGACGAGCCGCAGCTGCCGAAGATCAAGCTGGATGCTATGTGCTGCTTGCATCGAGACGAGATGGCAAGAACCTCAACGGAACGATCCTGGTAAGTGACGCAGGACTCAGCACGAGAATGGGATAAGGAGGTCGGTGCAACTGCAGATCTGCTTGGTAGAAAGGTCGGCTCTAGGGAACCCGGAGTAAAGCGGAAATTTCCTCTGTCGCTGCATTGATGCGTGGCAGGAGCTTGAGCAATTCCTCTTCCACCTCGTCCAGTTTGTCATGTTTACAAGTGTCGGTGACGGATATTGCCGCAATGATCCGACCGGTCCGGTCATGTATCGGTGCAGCGAGGCAGCGCAGTTCGGGAAACATTTCGCCCCGGTCGATCGCCCAACCCTGATTGCGAACCGCCTCTAACTCCGTTCTCAGGGAATCTGGCTGCGAGATGGTAGTCTTCGTGAGGGAAACGAAATCCCCGGGGGCCAGGTATTCGTCAAGCTGCTCGGGAGAAAGCTGAGCGAGCAGGACCTTCCCGATGGCAGTGCAATAGGCCTCAAGCTCGGTCATCTCTCGCGATGGCGGGCGCGAATACCCGGCTTCGATCCTGACCAGATACCGGACAAGATTATTTCGGAAAACACCCAGATGTACAGTGCGTCTGCAATTCCTGGCCAGAATCGCGATGATCGGTCTGGTTGCGCTGGCGATGATGGCATCGAGATCCGCGCGCGACGAGAGTGCCACACTGGCCAGGCCAAGGCCATAACGACCACGGCCCTGCCGCAGCAAATATTTCCGCGACAAAAGTGGCCGAATGAGGCGGTGAACCGTCGATATTGGAATTCCCGACTTTTCGGATATTTCCCTCACTGTCAAAGGTGCAGACGAAAGACATTCCAGCAAATCGAGCAATCGCTCGGCAACCGATGTACCGGCCTCTTCGTTCATTTCGGCTCAACCTCTCAATAGGTGAGATTCTATGCCGAAAAGCTTGCCTGTCAAGGGTGGCAAAAAAGGCAGAGCTGGGCAATGTCGGAAAGGCAGATAAATGCCATCGTCAGCCGGCAGCGAAAAGCTCGTCAACCCAATCAAATATTGATTGATGGTTCGCTTGATGTGGATTCCGTCGATCGTGACGGAAAAGAATGAATGCATAGAAAAAATGTTCTGGAATACAGAATTGTTTGAGGAAGGGATTGGAAATGGCAATCGAAATTTCGGAGATCACGTCGCTTGGCGATGAGCTCTATGAGGCTCTTGTTGCGGGTGCGACGATCCCGAATCTTCGGGACCGAAATCCGCTGATGGATGTCGTCGACGCCTATCGGATTCAGGAGCGCATGATTGCTCGGCGTATAAATGCGGGCGAAAGGATCATCGGCAAGAAAATCGGGGTCACTTCGAAGGCGGTGCAGGAAATGATCGGGGTCTACGAGCCCGATTTTGGTCAATTAACCGATGCGATGCTGGTCCCCGATGGCTCAACTATCGACATAGCGACTCTCATTCAGCCCAAGGCTGAAGGCGAGATCGCCTTCAGCCTGAAGCGAGATCTGGTCGGGCCTGGGGTGACGGCAGCCGATGTTCTGGAAGCGACCGACTATGTCGCTGCATGCTTCGAGATCGTCGACAGCCGCATCCGTGACTGGGACATCAGGATCGAGGATACGGTTGCCGACAATGCGTCCTGCGGCATCTTCGCAATGGGCACAGAGCGGGTCGATCCGAGGGACATCGATCTTGCTGGCGTGAGCATGAGGATCGAGCGCAACGGGATTGAAGTCGCCAACGGCGTAGGGGCAGCCGTCCAGGGTTCGCCACTCAACTCGGTTGCATGGCTTGCCAATACCCTGGGTCGTCTCGGCATGCCTTTCAAGGCAGGCGAGATAATCCTTTCCGGGGCGCTCGGTCCGATGATCGAAATAGCCGCCGGCGACGCCTTATTGCTCAGTCTGAGCGACGGGCTGGGAACGTGCCGTCTTACCTTCGAGTAATCCTTGGTCCGCTGAAGGGCGGATGCCCAAACCCCCGAAATGGGCGCGACCATTAGACCATGATGCGATCACAGCCACGATCCAGTTACAAGAAAGAAATTCAGATGGAAAAAATCAAATGCGCAATAATCGGGCCGGGAAATATCGGCACCGATCTGCTCTACAAATTGCTGCGCTCTGAGGTTCTCGAACCGGTCTGGATGGTCGGTATTGAGCCCGGTTCCGAAGGCCTCGCCCGTGCGGACAAGCTCGGCCTAAAGACAACCTCTGAAGGTGTCGACGGGCTGGTTCCCCACGTGATCGCGGATGGTGTGCAGATCGCCTTCGATGCAACTTCGGCCTATGTTCATCCCGAGAACAGTCGCAAGCTCAATGAGCTGGGCGTTCTGGTCATCGATCTTACGCCCGCTGCCATCGGCCCGCTGTGCGTCCCCCCGGTCAACCTGAAGGACCTTGCCGGTCGTCAGGCCATGAACGTCAACATGGTCACTTGCGCCGGACAGGCGACAATCCCCATGGTTGCCGCCGTCAGCAGGGTGCAGGAAGTAGCCTATGCCGAAATCATTGCCACTGTCGCGTCGATGTCGATCGGCGTAGGTACGCGCAAGAATATCGACGAGTTCACCCGCACGACCTCGGCCGCAGTGGCGAAAGTCGGCGGAGCTGCGCAAGGCAAGGCGATCGTGATCGTGAACCCGGCGGAACCGCCGCTGATGATGCGCGATACCGTCTATTGCGAAACTGTCGATGAACCCGACCAGGCAGCCATTACTGCTTCGGTGCAAGAGATGATCGCCGCAGTTCAGGAATATGTTCCCGGCTATAAATTGAAGAACGGCCCCATTTTCGAAGGCCGAATAGTATCGATTTTCCTGGAGGTCGAGGGATTGGGCGATTTTCTTCCGAAATATGCCGGAAATCTCGACATCATGACTGCGGCCGGCGCGCGCACCGCCGAGATGTTCGCGCGGGACATATTGGCGGGACGGCTCAAGTTGGAACCAGTGAAGGAGAACGCATGATGAGCCTTGAGGATAAGGTCAGAGGCCGCAAGGTCAAGTTACACGATATGTGCCTGCGCGATGGCATGCATTCGATGCGCCATCAGATAACTCTGGAACAGATGATTGATATCGCTTCAGGACTTGACGATGCCGGAGTGCCGTTGATCCAGGTCACCCACGGCGACGGGCTGGGAGGATCGTCTCTCAGCTATGGCCGCGGCCTGCATTCCGATCGCGAGTACATCACGGCGGTGGCCAAAAATGTTAAGAATGCGGCAATCTCGGTCCTTCACGTTCCCGGCATCGGCACGCTTGATGAATTGCGCATGGCTGCCGACTGCGGGGCGAGTTGCGTTCACGTTGCCTCCCATTGCACCGAAGCGGATGTGACCGAACAGCATATCGGTTTGGGACGGGAACTGGGCTTGGATACTGTCGGCTTCCTGATGATGGCGCACATGACGCCGCCCGACCACATGATCGGACAGGCGCTGCTGATGGAAAGCTATGGGGCACAGACGATCTATTGCGTGGATTCGGCCGGCTACATGCTACCCGATGAAGTCACCACGCGCATCGCTGGCCTGCGCACGGCCTTGCAGGATGAGACCGAGATCGGCTTTCATGCCCACCATAACCTTGGTATGGGAGTTGCGAATTCGCTGGCAGCTGTCGCTGCCGGCGCAAACCGAATTGACGGCTCGGCTGCCGGGCTTGGTGCAGGGGCTGGCAATACGCCGCTGGAACTGATGGCTGCCGTAAGCGAACGACTGGGCATCGAGACTGGTATCGACTTGTTCAAACTGATGGATGTTGCGGAAGACCGAGTCTTGCCGATCATGCCGCAGCCGCCGAGGGCGGATCGGGATTCCATCACGCTGGGCTTTGCCGGCGTTTATTCGACGTTCCTGTATAAAGCCAAGGAAGCGGAACGCAAATACGGCCTCTCTGCTCGAGACATCCTGATAGAACTGGGGCGCAAAAAGATGATCGGCGGTCAGGAAGACATGATCGAGGACACGGCTCTTTCGATGGCCAAGGCCCGCGCACTAATCTAGCCTAAAACCTGACACCCGGCAGACCGGGCGGCGCTGCAGTTCGCCGCCCGGTCCACCCTCACCCCTGTAGATGCCGTGCCTGCGGAACTGCCGACCCATGCGGCGTATCGCATTGAGGCGGGCGAAGCCGTTCACGCACGCTAGCGTGGCGCAAGACGTTCGAGCTCGCGCAGGTCCAGCCGCGAAATCTTCATGTTCTCATTGCGCGGTATTTCGTCGACGATGGACAGGATCGTGGGAATTTCCATTGGCGAAAGGCGACCAGAGAGAAACTCCCTGAGCTCATCGAGATCAAGCTGCTCGCCCCCACGAAGGCTCACAATCGCCTTTGCGGTTTCGCCCCGGTATTCGTCAGGTACACCGATGACCGCCGCTTCGCGAACAGCGGGATGGCCAAGTATCGCGCTTTCCACGTCGGCAGGGTAAATATTGTACCCACCGGCAATTATCATGTCCTTGAGCCTGTCGCTGACGGTGACCAGTCCATCTTTGCTCATCGAACCCAGATCGCCGCTGCGGAAGAAGCCATCGATAAAACCTTCGCTGGTAGCGTCCTGATTGCGCCAGTATCCCTTCATCACTTGCGGGCCGCGAAGGCAGATTTCCCCTACCTCACCGACTGCTGCACGTTGATGCGGGTCATCGACCTTGCGGATCTCGACCTCCGTGAACGGCAGCGGAACACCCGTATATTCTGCCAGCGCTCGGTCAGACGGTGAATAGACGACGGCCGGCGCGGTTTCGCTCATCCCGTAAAGGGTGGTGATCCAGTGCCCGGTGGCCTGCAGGAACCGGGCCTTCAGCTCCGCCGGGACGGGCCCGGCGCCGCATTGGACGCACTTCACGCCGGACCAGTCGATCGGTCGCTCCCGAGCCGCTTCAAGCAAAGCGGTGGCCATCGTTGGTGCCATCAGCAGAATGGTGATCTTCCGCTCCTCGATCAGGTCGAGCGTCTTCATCGGATCAAAGCGCGGCAGCGATACGAGCTCGCCCGCCAGCTGTACGGTGAAATTCTGGACCGGGCCGATGCCGCCCGCATGAGTCACCGGTGCAGCAGAAAGCATGACTTCCCTGCCGGGCTCGAGCTGGGGATACCAGCTGACCATCTGGGCAGCATTGGTCAGCAGGTTAAAATGAGTGAGCACCGCTGCTTTGGGTGTGCCGGTGGTGCCGCCTGTGAACTGCAGCACTGCCGGCTGGGTCACGGGATCGAAGGTCGCCCGCTCTACCGACGCATCAGCAGCCAGCAAGTCGGAAATGGCCCATACATTACTTGGCCCGAACGGTTGGTTCGGGTCGATCACCTCACGCGGGTCCTTCTTGAAGGAACCTACCAGGAAAGTGACTGGCTGCCCGGTCAGTTCGCGGATCTGATGTGCCTTTGCCAGCAATCTGGGCTCATCAAGCGTGATGATCGCCTTGAGACCGCTGTCGATACATTGTCCAGCCAGCCGGTCGACACTGTATAATGGATTGAGCCCGACATATACTGCCCCGATATGCCACATCGCGAAACAGCCAAGCGTGAACGCGGGGTGAGGCGGCCCCATATACCCGATCCGATCCCCAGACATGACCCCCATCTGCGCCAGGCCCGCGCCAAGGCGAGACGCAAGCAGAGCAACCTCACCGTAACTCAGCGTCCAATCCTCCAGCGTGAGGCAGGGCCTGTTGGGAAAGGAATAGGCGGCATCGTCAAGCAGCGCGGTCAGCGCACGCGGTTCGGGCGGCGCGAGATCGCGCGCGGTGGCGGGATAATGCCCTTCCCAGGCAGGTCTATTCTTGTCGGCTGTCATCAAGTCATCCTTTGCACGATGCCACTTGTCAGGACCCCCCTTTGTCCATACTCGGGCGAATGGAAACTTTGCAAGGGAACGGTTGAAGCGATGACAATGCGGGCATGGGTACTCAAGAAATTCGGCAAGCCGGAGGATCTCGTTCTCGACCGGATCCCGGTTCCATCCTTGTGTGAAGGGGGTCCGGAGCCGCTTGACACGCTGGTAAAAGTCGAGGCTGCCGGGCTGAATTTTGCAGACGAGATAGCGATTGCAGGCCGCTATCAGGACCGGATCGAGCCCCCGTTCGTGCCTGGCAATGAATTTGCCGGAACCGTGGTTCAAACGAGTGGAAACTCCCGGTTTCAAATCGGCGACAGGGTCGCATGCCAGGTTCGCAGCGGAGCATTCGCGGAATATTGCGCGGTTCCCTCGCGCCGATTGATGGCCATCGGCGATTTGCCCGCCGCGGCTGCGGCCGCGCTCCCTGTTTCCTACACGACAGCCCATGTCGCATTGTTCCAGAAAGCGAATTTGACTGCCGGAAAGACGGTTCTGATTCATGCCGCCGCTGGTGGGCTTGGCGTCGCTGCAACGCAACTGGCCCATTCCGTCGGGGCCCGTATCATTGCAACGGCAGGGTCGGAGGAAAAGCGCCGCATCGCACGCGAAAATGGCGCTGAACACGTGATCGATTACCGCCAGCCGAATTGGCAAGACGAAGTTAAGGCTTTGGCCCCGCAAGGCGTCGATATCGTGCTCGATCCGGTAGGTGGAGAAACCTCGGAACGAAGCTTGCGTCTCTTGGGATGGCAGGGGCAGTTACTCGTGTGTGGCTTTGCCAGTGGCGAGATACCTGCCCTGAAGGCAAATTACATGCTGGTGAAATCGGCCAGTGTGCATGGCGTTTACTGGAGCTTTGATCGCAACCCCGAGGAAATCGCTGCGATACAGCAGGACCTAGTTGGCCTGTGTGGCCAAGGCAGGATCAGCCCGCTGATCCAACATGTCCGCCCAATCGGCGAATTGATAGAGGCAATCACGGCCTTGGGAACGCGAAACACAGTCGGCAAGGTTGTGTTGTCATGGCAGAGCGATGATTAGAGCACTTTCCGGCCATTCTGGATCACCCTGACGGAGCCGCTTGGTCCGCCAGCGAAGCGAGGCGATCGGCAGTTGCCAGCATTGGCAAATGGTCTGCCGGGATCGAAAAGTGATCGGACAACGCCAAGGGCGTCGAGGTGCCACCCCGCCGCTGGGTCGTCGAACGAACATTCGCGTGGCTCGGACGATGCGGTCGGCGCGCCAAGTGCCTCGTCCTTGGCGTTGGCGCTCATCGCCGCAATCCGCATGCCCAGCCGCCGGACCAAAAGATATTGCTTGGATTAATAAAATTGCAAACTGGCTGTTGGGTGGCCCGGCGTTCGGAGCGGCCTCCGCAGGGTTTCCAGGCCAGATACCATACGCGGGCGTATTGACATTTGAAGATTCGCTTTTTATACGGCTGCCATCAGTCTTCGTTGAGACAGAAGACATACGGAGAGCGAGCGGGATGAGCTACGGATCTGTCGAGCAAATACTCTATGACGTGAGTACGTCGCGTAGCCATCGGGAGGCGTTTCGCCAGAATCCTGAAGAAGCGTCAGGCAAATACGCGCTCACTGACGCGGAACGGGAGATGGTCGTTGCCGTGCAGGTGGAAGACCTGTTCAAATACGGAATCAATCCGATGCTCTTGATGGGTTTCTGGACCAGTGTGCGCGGGCCACAGTCGATACCCGAATATCTCGATCGAGTTCCCAAGCTAGAATCCCGACTGGAAGCCTTGCCGGGCTAAACGGGCATTCCAACGGCTTTTCCAAGCTTGGACGAATCAACCCACGAAAGAGAGTTGTCAGATGGCGAAAATCGTTAGTGGCTATATCATGCCGCATGATCCCTCGTTGTTCGTAAATCCGCAGAATATAGAGCGCGACCACCTGCTCGGGGCCTACACCCTCATACGGGAAAAGGTGGAAGCGCTGGGGGCGACCAAAGCGATAATCTTCGGTGCGGACCATTACATTCTTTTCAGCCCTCGCTGCCTTCCGCAATTCCTCATCGCCACAGGCGAACTGCATGGCCCGATTGATCGGTTGCCAGGAGTTGCGAACTCACCGATCGCCAGCGATCCCGCTTTCGCGCGCAGCCTTGTGGATTACGCCCATGGTAACGGGTTCGATGTTGCGGTTGCGCGCGATCTTGGTGTGGATCATGCCATCGGCGTACCCGCCCAACTCGCCTTGCCGACAGACGGATCGGTCAAGACCATTCCCGTCTACATGGCAAGCGGCGTGGAGCCATATGTCCGCCTTCAGCGCGCATATGAATTCGGACAGATGGTTCGCGAAGCGGTCGCCGCCATGCCAACCGACGACCGGATCGTGTTGATGGGCAGCGGAGGCATAAGCCATTGGGTCGGTACTGGCGAGATGGGGCGGATCAATCCCGAATTCGACGAAAAGGTTCTCGATGCGATTGTGTCCGGTGATCCAGCCCCGCTTTTGGCGATGACCGACCAGGAGATCATGCGCGACGGGGGCAACGGCGGGATGGAAATCCGCCATTTTCTCGCCGTGATGGGCGCGCTTCCCGGAGGATCAGGCGAGGTGCTCGCCTATGAAGCCTGGCCGGGCGGTGTAACTGGCCTGGGCTTTGCGGAAATCCTGCCATCGGCCTGAGATTGGCAGGCGCCATCAAATTGAATGGGAGAATGGGGTGTCAAACCTAGTAGTGGAAACGACCAGCCGGGAAGTACCAATTGTCAGGACAGGCGAATGGGTCGATGTGGAAAACGGTTGGTTAGATCGCCGGATTTTCTGGCAGGACGATATCTATGCACTGGAATTGGAACGAATTTTCGCCAGATGCTGGATCTTCGTTGCCCATGATTCCCAATTGCCCGAAGTCGGGGATTTTCTGACCAGCACGATAGGTCAGGACGCGGTCATTGTGTCCCGCGGCGAAGACGGCAAAATTCATACCTTCCTCAATTCCTGTTCTCACCGGGGCAATCGTGTCTGCTTTGCCGAGGTCGGCAAGGCCCGCCGGTTCACCTGCAATTTCCATGGGTGGTCCTACGGCCTCGATGGCGGTCTGAAGAGCGTAAGCCGTCCGCAATCCTATGATGGCAAGTCCAATTTTGACAAGGCAAAGCTCGGCCTCCACCCGGCCCGGGTGGAAAGCTACAAGGGCATGCATTTCGCCTGCTTCGATCCCGCAGCGCCGTCCCTTGAAGAATACCTCGGCGACTTCCGCTGGTATCTTGACGTCATTCTCGACAACGATGAAGGTGGCATCGAATTCATCGACGGCAACATCAAATCCCATCTCAAATGCAACTGGAAGTTCCCCGCGGAAAACTTTGTGGGTGATTCCTACCACGCGCCCTGGACCCACGGTTCAGCTCTTATCGCCATGTTCGGCAAGGCGCCGACCATGCGGGCAGAACGGTCCTATCACGCCAACGTGAATGGTCACGGCTGGGAGTTTGGACTGGATTTCATCGGCAACGCTGCCACCCTCAATTCGCCGCAGATCATCGAGTATCTTCGTGGGCAGGAAACCAAGTTTGCCGAACGGCTGGGGAAGGTCCGCAGCAGGATGGTTGGATCGCTCAGCTCGGCCAACGTTTTCCCCAACCTGTCTTTTCTGGCTGGGCACAACACCTTCCGCACCTGGAACCCGAAAGGGCCCAGCGAAACGGAGCTTAACACATGGGTGTTTCTGAACGCCAATGCCCCGCAGGAGTTGAAGGATGAGTACCGGCGCGGAGTGATGCTGACCTTTTCGCCCGCAGGCGTCTTCGAGATGGACGACGGGGAGAACTTTGAGAATTGCACGTCGGTCAACGCTGGCGTTGTGACCCGACGCCAAATGCTCCACGTGGGAATGGGTCTCGATTCACAGATCGACCATGATGAGCTCAAAGGGAATGTTTACCAGAGCCAGATCAACGAGGCAAACCAGCGGGCGTTCTACCAGCGTTGGGCAGACCTGATGGGCGCAGAAACCTGGGCCGATGTCCCTGTCCGCTGAATATCAATTAGAGGTGACCGTGAACCAATCCGGCCAAGTCGCATCTTGCGATAATCCCGCAGTCCCCATCGTTTTGCTGCTCGAGATTCAGCAGTTTCTGTATCGCGAAGCCCGTCTTCTCGATGGTGAACAGTATGATGAGTGGCTGGAGTTGCTGGCAGACGATATCCATTACTGGGTTCCCGGCGTGCAGGCTCGCTACAGGAAGGACGTCGAGAAATTCAGCGCTGGCCGCATGGCATATTTCGACGACAATCTCGAGTATCTCAAGATTCGTGTTGCCCGTGCCAAGCAGCCCAATGCCTGGGCCGAAGACCCGCCGACGAGGCATTTTCACCTGGTTGGAAACATCGAAGTTGAAATAACCGAAAATCCCGCCGAGTGGACTGTACATTCTCTCATTCTGAACAATCGGCACCGGACTGAGAATGATGAGATGGAGATCAAGGCTCGCCGACTAGATCTTGTCAGGCGGGATCAGGATGGTTCCTTGAAACTGGCTCGCCGGAAGGTGATTTTGCAACAAACAGTATTGCAGTCAAAAAATATCAATACGTTCCTGTGATTGGACGCCGCGGGCCAGCCGTGTGCACGGCGGTGACAAAACCAGCCACTGGAACGCCGGTTGAACTGATGGGGTCGTCTTGTCTTATGACTTTTCCGCTGGTTTTAGGCATTAAGGGATGCCCGATCCGGGGTGGCCACCCCGGATCGGGCGGAAGGGGATGGATCGAATCCGTCTCGGTCGTGGAGGACCGTCGATTAGTGTGATCACCCCTTTCTTTTCCACCAGACCTGAACGGAAACCAGGGCTTCGGGCCCGGATGACAAGAGTAGGACAGCGGAAAAGATGGACAATCCCATACCCCAAACCATCGGCATCGACATCTCAAAAGCGACGCTTGATGTATATGCTCATCCTGCAGGCTGCGAGCGGCAGTTCACCAATACCGCCAAGGGCCACAAGGAGCTGATAGCGTGGCTCGGGCAATGGTTGATCGATCGGATCGCCTATGAGGCTACTGGCGCATACCACCGACAGCTCGAGCAGGCTTTGTCGGATCTGCCATGCGTCAAGCTCAACCCGGCTCGCGCGCGGCGGTTCGCACAAGCGATTGGCACTCTCGCCAAAACGGATAAAATTGATGCGGTAATCCTGGCCCGCATGGCGACGACACTCCAGCCTCCCGTGCGCCCAGCCAATACGCCCCAGCAGGCCAAGCTCGCCGAATTAATCAGCGCTCGTGATGGCTTGGTCCGCGATAAAATTGCGCTTCAAAATCAAGCGAAGAACCTGACGCTGCCTCTCCTCAAGCGTCAGCACAAAAAGCGTTTGGATCAGATCGAACGGCATATCGAACAGGTTGATGCCGAGCTTGCGACGATCATTGCGGCTGACTCAGAGTTGGCGCGACGGCACGAAATCATCTCCAGTATTGCCGGGATAGGCACACGCACCGCCGACCAGCTGGTCGCGACCATGCCAGAGTTAGGAGCACTCGATCCCAAACAAGCCGCTTCCCTTGCAGGCCTGGCTCCCGTCACCCGACAATCAGGGCAATGGAAAGGGCGCAGCTTCATTCAAGGGGGACGGGCCAACGTAAGACGAGCGCTTTACATGCCGGCCCTCGTTGCCGCCCGCTACAATCCAGACCTCAAGGCAAAATATCAAAGCCTCGTCGCGGCCGGAAAACCGGCAAAGGTCGCTCTAGTCGCCCTTATGCGAAAGCTCATCATAATCGCCAACGCGCTCATCAAAGAAAACCGCCTTTGGGTCGAAAAGCGGGCTTGATCACAACGGAAACTAATCGCCGGACTTTTTGCTTTTGGCATCCTCATCTTGGGCGCGATACTCGTGCTGATTTACGCTAGGGACGATGAGGATTGAGCGCCGTCAACTGTGACGCAGCAAAAAGTCGCGCCAGTGGAACGCGGCTTTTACGGCATATCCAATGCACCCCCGCGAAGGTTCTGAGTCGTTTTTCTCCCTGCGCCAGATGCCTGCGCTACGGAACCGCGGCGGCCGGATCAGCGTTGCGTTCCGATAAGGTAGGAGCCAGTGCCATGATTGCCGATCCCAAGAACACCGACGCGCCCGAAGCCGTGAACCGCGAGCAGGATGACGAGGAAACGCAGGCGCAGTCGGTCGCCAATGCTGCCCGCACCGAGCGCCCATTGGCCGACAGCGACAAGCCAAAGACGGGTGACGAGACCGACGACGTGCAAGACGTTGTTGATCACATGCATCACATGGAACGCTCGGGCCGGATCGACATGGACGCGTACCGCGGCGAACGCAGCGACGACGACGAGCCCGGTCAGCTGGGACGGGGCGGCGACGAAGACGACGGGCCACGCGGCGCCGAATAATTTTTCCGAACCGTTCATCGCATTGGCCCATGAAGTGCGCGGCCCCGATCCCGACGGCGATTGGTTCGCCGTGCTGGTCGATGGGAAGAATGAAACTCCTATAGATCAAGTTTTCGCAACAGCGGGGGCAACGCAGGCTGAAGCCGACCGACGCCCCTGATTGCGCAGTTGTTGCCCTGAGCGTTACCTAGCGCGCTCACCGCGTCACCATATTCTCGCTAACTACTTGATTATGGTGAGCCCTGCTGGGTTCGAACCAGCGACCTACTGATTAAAAGTCAGTTGCTCTACCGACTGAGCTAAGGGCCCATCGCGCCGCCGCAAAGGCGGCGTGCGAAGTGAGCCGTCGCCCTAGTGCGCCGCTGCGCCCCGGTCAACCGGCTTTGGACGTGCAAGCCTTGCGGCGAGCTGGCGGACGCTGCGGCGGTGGAGTGGGTGCTGCCATTCGGGGACGATCGCGCGGAGCGGTCCGAGGACGAAGGCGCGCTGTGCGATCGCAGGGTGGGGGATGGTGAGCACACTGTCGGACCAGATGCCGCCCGACCAGAGGAGAATGTCGAGGTCAAGCGTTCGCGCGCTCCAGCGCTGTCCGGTGCGGCGGCCAAAGCTGGCTTCGATCGCGTGCAGCCTCGCAAGCATTTCGGGCGGGCTCAGCGTCGACGCAACAAGTGCGACCGCATTGGCATAGCGGCGGCGCGAGTGGCCGAGCGGGGCGCTGGCGATGATCGGGCTGGCGTCGACGGCCTCGATGTCGTCGCTTTCGAGCGCGGCGAGTGCGGCGAGCAGCACGGCGCGCGGATCGCCGAAACGGGCGTGGCGCCGGTTCGACCCGAGCCCGATGGCATAAAGTGGAAGCGGCATTGCGTTGCTCATGGCGCCGCGCCTATCGCAGATGGGTGGAGATTGACAGCCCGTTGCCCGGAACCGAACCGCCGCGCGATTGCCCGCGCTGCCCGCGGCTTGTCGCCTTTCGGCGAGAATGTCAGGCCGAACATCCCGATTGGTGGAACGCGCCGGTATATACCTTCGGCGATCCCGACGCCTGGCTCGCCTTTGCGGGGCTGGCCCCGGGCAAGCATGGCGCCAACCGGACGGGGCGGCCGTTCACCGGCGACTATGCGGGCGACCTACTGTTCGCGACGCTCGCCGCGTTCGGACTGAGCAAAGGCCGATATGATGCGCGGGTCGACGACGGGCTGACACTGGACGGCGCCATTATCGTCAACAGCGTCAAATGCCTGCCGCCGCAGAATAAGCCGGCGCCGGCGGAGATCGCGAATTGCCGACCATTTTTCGAGAAGCAACTGGCCGCGTTGCCCGGCGTCCGCGTGATTATCGCGCTGGGACGGATCGCGCATGACGCGGTGCTGCGAGCGGCTGGCGTTCGGCTAGCGGCGCATCCTTTCGGTCATGGCGCCGTTCATGGGCTGGCTGATGGGCGCCACCTGGTCGATAGCTATCATTGCTCGCGTTACAATACCAACACCGGCCGTCTGACCCCCGAGATGTTCGCCGACGTCTTTCGTACTGCGCTGGCGCTGCGCGATCAGACGAGCCGGCCGAATTCCTCGATCAATCCGCGGTAAAGCACGCGCTTGAACGGCACGATCAGCTTCTCGATCTCGTTCAGATCGGCCCATTTCCAGGCGCGGAATTCCTGATGCTTGGTTGCGATATTGACGTCGGCGTCCTCGCCCATGAAGCGCATCAGAAACCAGTACTGGCGCTGGCCGCGATATTTGCCGCCCCACATCTTGCCGATCAGATTGTCGGGCAGGTCATAGAAATATTCCTCGCGGCTGCGCGCGATGATTTCGACCAGTCCGCCGTGGACCCCGGTTTCTTCGCCGAGCTCGCGAATCGCGGCTTCCTCGGCATCTTCGCCGGGGTCGATCCCGCCTTGCGGCATCTGCCACGCCTCGCTCGACGTATCGAGCCGCTGGCCGACGAAGACCAGGCCGTCGCGGTTGGCGAGCATGACGCCGGCGCAGGGCCGGTAGGGAAGTGTGCTGGGATCGATCATGCGGTCCCGCTAGCGTCGGCGACGATCGCTTTCAAGACCGTCAGCGCACCGCGGATGTCGTCCTTGGCGCTCGGGATCCCTTGCGCCAGATTGATGTAACCGTGAATGCTTCCCGCCGCTTCGCGATAGGTCGTCGGCACACCCGCTTCGATCAGCTTGGCGGCGTACGCGCGGCCCTGATCACGCAGCGGGTCGAGCCCAGCGGTGGTGAGCAATGTTGGCGGCAGGCCCGCAGCGGGGAAATCGAGCGGCGACGCGCGGTAGTCGGCGGGATCGGCGGCATATTGATTGCCGAACCACGTCATGCTGCCGGTGGTCAGCAGATGGCCTTCGCCGAAATCGCGATAGCTTTGCCAGTCGTCGTGCGTAGTGACCGCCGGATAGATGGGGTGCATTGCGATCACCGGCTTCGACGCGGGTTTGTCGCGAAGGGTGAGCGCGGTCGCGATGGTCAGGTTCCCGCCGGCGCTTTCGCCCGACAGGACGAGCCCGGTGCAGGGGATATTATCGGCAACCCAGCGCGTCGCCGCTTCGCAATCGTCGGGCGCGGCGGGGAAAGGGTGTTCGGGCGCGAGGCGATAGTCGATCGCGATGACGGGCATGTCGAGCAGGCGTGCGGCTTCGGCGCAATAGGCATCATGGGTGTCGAGGTCGCCGATGACCCAGCCCCCGCCATGATAAAAGACCATCACCGGGCCAGGTTCGCGGTCAGGACGATTGTCATAGCTGCGGATCGAAATCTCGCCCGCGGGGCCGGGAATTGTCCGATCCTCGACCTTCGCAATCTCGCCGCGTGGGGCATCGGCCATCTTGGCCATCATGCGAAACATCTCGCGCGCCTCGGCGGGCGGCAACTCTTCCATCTTAGGGCCTTCCTGCGCATTGAGGAAAGCCAGGAACATGGCCACGTCGGGGCGGGTATAATGGGTGGTGCCGTCGGTCATCCTGCTGGTCCCTCTTCGCCGTTGCGTCTTTGTTATCGGCGCAGCTATTCGGCATCGCGCGGGATAATTCAATGGCAATTGGCAACCCATTCGGACGTTTGAAGTTTGCAGCGCACAATTTTTTCTGAATTGCGGCATCGCGCCCACAGGCCTAGGCCAGCGTCACAGGTTCGCAAGATTCAAGGCAGAAAATAAAATGGCGACAGCGGTAGCGGGCGAAACCGACAAACGGACGTCCCCCCTTTCGGATGCAGTCGTGGTCAGGTTTGCAGGTGACAGCGGCGACGGGATGCAGTTGACCGGCGGTCAATTCACCCTGTCTTCGGCGCTCGCGGGCAATGACTTTGCGACCTTCCCCGACTTCCCCGCCGAAATCCGCGCGCCGCAAGGCACGTTGTTCGGCGTGTCGGCGTTCCAGATCAATTTCGGGTCGTCGGCGATCGACACGGCGGGCGATGCGCCCGACGTGCTCGTCGCGATGAACCCGGCGGCGCTCAAGACGAACGTGCCTTCGCTCAAGCAAGGCGGGCTGATCATCGCCGACGAAGGCGAGTTCAACGACCGCAACCTCGCGAAGGCAAAATATGACGCCAACCCGCTTGACGACGGCAGTCTGGCGAAGTGGCAATTGCTCAAGCTCAACATCAGCCAGTTGACGATGGACGCCGTGAAGCCGTTCGGCCTTGGCAACAAGGAAGCGCTGCGCTGCAAGAATATGTGGACGCTGGGGTTGGCGCTCTGGATGTTTGACCGCGACCGCGCACCGCTGGTCGATTGGCTCAATGCGAAATTCGCCAAGGCGCCCGATCTGGCTGCCGCCAATATCGCGGCGCTGAACGCCGGCCATGCTTATGGTGAGACCGCCGAACTGGCGGGGCCGCTCAAGCAGCATCATGTCGATCCCGCGCCCGTCGCGCCGGGGCTTTATCGCACGCTGACCGGCGCGGAGGGTATTGCCCTCGGCCTCGTTGCGGGCGCGCAGCTCGCCAAGCTGCCGATGTTCTTTGGCGGCTATCCGATCACCCCCGCGTCGGCGATCCTGCATCATCTGTCGCGGCTGAAAGAATATGACGTCACGACCTTCCAGGCCGAGGACGAGATCGCGGCGATCTGTTCGGCGATCGGCGCCAGCTATGGCGGGTCGCTCGGTGTCACCAGCTCGTCGGGTCCGGGCATCGCGCTGAAGGGCGAGGCGATGGGCCTCGCGATCATGACCGAGCTGCCGCTGGTGATCGTCAATTCGCAGCGCGGTGGTCCCTCGACCGGCCTGCCGACCAAGACCGAGCAGTCGGATCTGTATCAGGCGGTCTATGGCCGCAACGGCGATGCGCCGATGCCGGTGATTTCGGCGCGCTCGCCCGGCGATGCGTTTGAATGCGCGATCGAGGCGGTGCGGATCGCGGTGCAATATATGACCCCGGTGATCCTGCTGACCGACGGCTATATCGCTAATGCGGCTGAGCCGTGGGCGGTGCCTGATCTCACGACATATGAAGCCTTCCCGGTCGAATTCCTGACCGAAGTGCCCGAAGGCGGTTTCAAGCCCTATAGCCGCGACGAAAAGCTCAAGCGTCCGTGGGTCAAGCCCGGGACGCCCGGCCTGCTCCATCGCATCGGCGGGATCGAGAAGGAAATCGACACCGGCCACATCAATTATGAAGCGTCGAACCACCAGGCGATGACCGATATTCGCAAGAATAAGATCGACGGCATCACGGTCCCCGATCAGATCGTCGAACTTGGCGCCGAGAGCGGCAAGCTCGCGGTCGTCGGATGGGGTTCCACCTTTGGCCCGATCCATCAGGCAGTGCGCCGCAAGCGCGCCGAGGGCGCCGACGTCAGCCATATCCATATCCGCCACATCTGGCCGCTGCCCGCCAATCTGGGCGAACTGCTCAAAAGCTATGACAAGGTGATCATTCCCGAAATGAACACCGGCCAGCTCAAGACTGTGCTGCGCGACCAGTATCTGGTCGACGCCAAGCCGGTCAACAAGGTGTCGGGGCAGCCCTTCACGATTGCCGAGATCGAAGCCGCCATCGAGGAGGCACTAGCATGAACGAGATGACGACCATCGCGCGCACGACGACGCTCAAGGATTGGGAAACCGATCAGGAAGTGCGCTGGTGCCCCGGCTGCGGCGACTATGCGATTTTGAAGGCGGTGCAGCGCACAATGCCTGAAATCGGCACCGCGCCCGAGAACACCGTGTTCATCAGCGGCATCGGCTGCTCGTCGCGCTTTCCCTATTATATGGAAACCTATGGCTTCCACACGATCCACGGCCGTGCGCCGGCGTTTGCGACGGGGCTGAAGCTCGCCAATCCCAACCTTGATGTTTGGATCGTCACCGGTGACGGCGACGGGCTGTCGATCGGCGGCAACCACACGATGCACCTGATCCGCCGCAATCTCGATTGCCAGATCATGCTGTTCAACAACGAGATCTACGGGCTGACCAAGGGCCAATATTCGCCGACCAGCCGCGTCGGCACGACCAGCCCCTCGACCCCCTATGGATCGGTCGATCGCCCGGCGCAGCCCGCGGCCTTTGCGCTCGGCGCCGGATCGCGCTTCGTCGCGCGCGGCTTCGACGTGTCGAAGAAGTTGCCCGAAGTGCTGAAAGCAGCGCATGCCCACAAGGGCGCCGCCTTTATCGAGATTTTCCAGAACTGTATCGTCTATAACAAAGACGTGTTCGAGGATTTCGCGGCGCCCAAAGGTGCCGAGGATCGCCAGCTGTGGCTCGAGAATGGCGAGCCGATGCTCTATGCCAAGGGCACCAAGGGCATCGCGCTCGATGCCGAGGCGCTGCATCTCAAGACCGTCGATGTCGTCGATGGCGACTGGCAGGCCGCGGGGGTGATTGTCCATGACGTCACCAACCGCAGCGTGGCGCATATGCTGGTCGAAATGCGGTTCGGGGAATTCCCGATGGCGCTGGGCGTCCTCTACGACGATCCGCGCCCGACCTTTGAAGCCGATGTCTGGCGCCAGAACGCGGCCGCTCGCGAAGGCAAGACCGCCGATCTGCAAGGCCTGCTGAAAAAGGGCCAGACGTGGACGGTGACCGAGGGTGGACCCGAGCTCTAGTTGCCGCGCGCTTCGTGGTCGCAAGCCGATCGTGACCCGCTCCGTATAGCGCATTGCAAAGCGGACCGATCCACGCCACCAAGCGGCGATGGATAATCTCACGCACAGCCTCGTCGGCGCGGTTCTCGGCCAGATGGGGCTCAAGAAAAAGACCGGGCTGGCGATCCCGACGCTGATTCTGGCGGCGAACCTTCCCGACATCGATGCCGCTTGTCTGGCGTGGCTCGACGGGATCCAGCATCTGGGTTTTCGGCGCGGGATCACCCATGGTCCGATCGCGATGCTGGTCTTGCCGATATTGCTGTGGGCGGCGATGCTGGCATTCGATCACTGGCAGGCAAGGCGCGGCAAGCGCCCCGCCGGGCGGCTGCCGATCGACAAGCGCTGGCTGCTGGCGCTCGCCTATATCGGTTGCCTCAGCCACCCGGCGCTCGATTGGCTCAACAATTACGGCATCCGCCTGCTCGAGCCCTTTTCGTCGCAATGGTTTTACGGCGATACGATCTTCATCATCGATCTGTGGATATGGATCGCGCTGGGCCTGTCGGTGTGGCTGTCGCTGCGCCGCGAGCGGGGCGGGGCAACAAACTGGCAGCGGCCCGCGTGGGTCGGCTTCACCGCGATTTGCGTCTATATCTTTGCCAATGGCCTGATCACCGGCGCTGCCGAACGGACCACGGCGACCGCGCTGGCAGCGAGCGGACATCGGGACGCGCTGGTGGTTGCCAGTCCGCCGCCGCTGGCATTCTGGCAACGCGATATCTTCTGGCGCACCGCCGAGCGGTACGGGAGCGGTAGTTTTACCCCCGGCGTTGGCGGCAATCTTGACATCAGCGGCCTGCGGGCCGGGATGGATGACCCGCGGATCGAGGGGTGGCTGATGGGCGATCCCGATGCGCGCGCATTCCTGTTCTGGGCGCGGATGCCGGTCGCGCAGCCTGACGGCGATGCGATCCTGCTGCGCGACCAGCGCTTCATGCATCCCTTGGCGCAGGACCGTTTCCAGGTCCGGCTTACCGCACCCGACACTGCTACCCGCAACCAATGACGGCGCCGAGCATCCTGTGGCTCCGCCGCGACCTGCGCCTGTCGGATCAGGCGGCGCTCGTCGCAGCGGCCGCGGCTGGGCCGGTGATCCCGGTGTTCATTCTGGACGATGATACGCCGAAGCATCGCCGGATGGGCGCAGCGTCGCGCTGGTGGCTGCACCACAGTCTCGCCAGCCTCGACGCCAGCCTGCACGAAAAGCGGTCGCGATTGATCCTGCGGCGCGGGAAGTGTGAAGAGCAACTCGCTCTGATCGCAGCAGAAACTGGTGCGAGGTCGGTGCACTGCCTCCGCCACTATGAACCATGGTGGCGCAACGCCGAAAAGGCGGTGGCGAAGCAGCTCGACTTGCAATGCCATGATGGCAATTACCTGCTCCCGCCGGGATCGCTGACGACCGGGGGCGGCACGCCGTACAAAATCTACACGCCCTTCTGGCGGGCATTGAAGGAGCATATGCCGCCGCCGAGCCCGTCGAACCGGCCGCGCGAGATTGCGGCGCCCGACAAATGGCCTGCTTCAGACATGCTTGCCGACTGGAATTTGCTACCGACCAAGCCCGATTGGGCCACCGGCTTTACCGCGCAATGGGAGCCGGGCGAGGCAGGCGCGCGTAAGCGGATCGCGGCGTTTGCTGACGAGGCGGCGGATTATGATCGCTGCCGCAATCTGCCGTCGCAGGAGGGCAGTTCGCGCCTGTCGCCGCATCTCCATTTCGGCGAGGTCTCGCCCGCCACCATCTGGCAGCGCACCGCCGACGCCGGGGGATCGGTCGATGTGTTCCTCGGCGAGATAGGGTGGCGCGATTATGCGCAAAACATCATCCTGCAGTTTCCCGACTATGGCGGGCGCAGCGCGCGTGCGGCCTTTGACGTCGATCTGCCATGGCGCAGCGGCAGCGCGGCCGATGCCGATCTCGCCGCCTGGCAACAGGGCCGCACCGGCTATCCGATCGTCGACGCCGGGATGCGCCAGCTATGGGCGACGGGCTGGATGCATAACCGGGTGCGGATGATCGCCGCGAGCTTCCTGATCAAGCATCTGCTGCTCGACTGGCGGCTGGGCGAGCAATGGTTCTGGGACACGCTCGTCGATGCGGATTACGCCTCCAATGCGGTCAACTGGCAGTGGGTGGCGGGCAGCGGCGTCGACAGCAATATGTTCCCGCGGATCATGGCGCCGCTGACGCAGTCGGAGAAGTTCGATGCCGCAGCTTATATTCACCAGTGGGTGCCGGAGCTTGCTGAACTGACCGAACCGGCGATCCACGATCCCGAAAGCTTCGGACAGCGGCCGCGATCCTATCCCGCCAAGATCATCGGCCACCGCGAAGCGCGCGAACGCGCGCTGGCCGCCTATGACGTCATGAAGGCGCACGGCAACTGATTGTCAGGCGCCGGACTTTGGGGCAGGAAGGCGCTATGAACACGCATGTCAGCCCGCGCCGCGGCAAGCAATTGCTCCGCGCCGACCGCGCCTACCGCAGCGGCGGGGCGCTCGCGCGGCTGCTGGCGCTGGCGCCCGCGGGACTGTTTCATCGGCTGCTCGACCGGATTGACGCGGGTCTCGCGCTGGGCACGATCGAGACGCACACGCCCGACGGCAGCGTCCGCCTGCTGGGCGGGCGCGGGCACGGGCCAGCGGCGGTCGTTCACCTGCACAGCTGGGCGGCGCTGGCGCGGCTGGCGATGTCGGGGTCGGTGGGCTGGTACCGCGCGTGGGACGCGGGCGAGTGGACCTCGCCCGACCCGGTACCGCTGTTCGACCTGTTCATGCGCAATGGCGAATCACTCGGTGATGTGGCGCGGGCGCGCGGGCCATTGCGCTGGCTCAACAAGATCGCGCACCTGCTGAACCACAACAACCGTCGCGGGGCGAAGCGCAACATCCATGCCCACTATGATTTAGGCAATGATTTCTATCGTTTGTGGCTCGATCATGCGATGAATTATTCCAGCGCATTGTTCGCCGAGCCGGGCCAATCCCTGGAGGAGGCGCAGACGGGCAAGGTCGATGCCATCCTCGACCGGCTCGACCTGCGATCGGGCAGCCGCCTGCTCGAGATCGGCTGTGGCTGGGGCGCGCTCGCCGAGCGCGCGGTCGAACGGCACGATGTCATCTACACCGGCATCACGCTGTCGCCGTCACAGGCCGAGATCGCCGATGCGCGGCTTGCCGCGGTCGACTTGTCAGCGCGGTCGCGTATCGAGCTGTGCGACTATCGCGACGCCCGGGGACCCTATGACGCGATTGCCAGCGTCGAGATGGTCGAAGCGGTCGGGCAGGCCTATTGGCCAGCCTATCTCGACGCCGTCGCGCGGCTGCTGCGCCCCGGCGGCAGGGCGGCGATCCAATATATCCTGATCAACGATGTCTTGTTCGAACGCTATGCGGCGAGCAGCGACTTCATCCAGGCCTATATCTTTCCCGGCGGCTGCCTGATCTCCGAAAGCCGGTTCCGGGCGCTCGCGGAGGCGCGCGGGCTCGCATGGCGCGACGTATACCGGTTCGGCGAGGATTATGCCGAAACGCTGCGGCAGTGGCGCGAGCGTTTTGACGCAGCGGTCGCGGCCGACCAGCTGCCGTCAGGGTTTGATGACCGTTTCGTTCGGCTCTGGCGTTATTATCTGCAATATTGCGAGGGCGGTTTTCGCGGCGGCGGCATCGATGTCGCGCAAGTGACGCTTGAAAAAACAGCCTGAAAACAGGGGAGAGGGATATTATGCGACAATATCTGGCAGCGGCGCTTTTGTGCGCCGCGGCGGCGGGGTGCAATGCGCCCGCATCCACCCAAACCACCGACACGCTGCCAAAGGATATGAATGTGCTGTTCTGGACCCAGGATCAACGCGACGCCGCTTTTCGGACGATGGAAACGGTCCCCAAGGTTGTCGTCAACACCGTCGAGGCGGGTGGACCGGTCTATCCGCTGCCAGAGGGCGAGCCGCTCGACCTGGGCGCCGACGTCGACGCCTATATGGCAAAACAGCGCAACGCGGGGCTGATCATCGTGCAGGACGGCAAGGTCCGGCTGGAGAAATATGCGCTTGGTTATGGCGCCGCAGGTCGCTGGACCAGCTTTTCGGTCGCGAAAAGCTTCACCTCGACCCTCGTCGGCGCCGCGGTGAAGGACGGCTATATCAAGAGCCTCGACGACAAGGTTACCGTCTATATCCCGGGGCTTAAGGGTTCGGCCTATGACGACGTGTCGGTGCGGCAGTTGCTGACGATGACGTCGGGCGTCAAATGGAACGAGGATTATACCGATCCCAAGTCCGATGTTGCGCAGTTCAATATGCAAAGACCCATTGCGGGCGAGGACATAACGGTCAGCTATATGAAGACCTTGCCGCGCGAAGCGCCGGCGGGGTCGAAGTGGGTGTACAAGACCGGCGAAACCAATCTGATCGGCGTGCTGGTGTCGAGCGCGACGGGCAAGACGCTGTCGCAATATCTGTCCGAGAAGGTCTGGAAGCCATTCGGAATGGAACAGGATGCGGTGTGGATGCTCGGCGCCACGGGGCATGAGATCAGCGGTTGCTGCATGTCGGCGAGCCTCAAGGACTATGCACGGTTCGGCCAGTTCATGCTGAACGGCGGCGTCGCCGGCGGGCAGACGGTCGTCCCCGACGACTGGATGGCCGCGGCGACCACCAAACAGGCGGGGATCGATATTCCGGGCCGCGGCTATGGCTATCAATGGTGGACCAACGATGACGGCAGCTTTGCGGCGCAGGGCATTTTTGGCCAGGGCATCTTCATCGATCCCAAGCGCAAGCTGGTGATCGCATCGAACGGCAACTGGCCGACCGCGACCGATCCCGAGGGTGTCGGCGCGGCGCGCGAGGTCTTTTACAAGAGCGTGCAGGCCGCGGTGGATAAGGAAGCGGCGAAATAGGGCCTGTCGCCCCGCGAAAGCGTGGGCCGGGCGGCCTGATCGGCCATTGCTGTCTAAACCACGAGCCGCCCCGCCTTCGCGGGGGCAACGGTCTATTGGTCGGCGACGATGGCTGTTGCGCGTTGGGCCAACCACACGGCGGCGAGCGGAACCGCGACGCCCAGCGCCATGATCCACCATGTGTCGGCGAGGGTGACGGCGCGATAGAGCGCGGCGCCGATCACCGACCCGGCCACGATCCAGCCAGCACCGGTTCCTGCCGATATCCGCATCGCGAGCCACCCGCCGGCGAAGCTGCCGATGAACCAGCCGACGATCAGCGCGATCGTCGAGCCGATCGGGATCAATATCTCGCCGGTCTCAAGGTCATATTCGGACGGCGAAATTTCGCTGCCGGCATATTGCGCCAGCCAGATCAGCCCGAAGGCTACGACGATGCCGATCACCGTCGCGATCGCTGATCGCAGAATATCCTTGGTCATAGCTGCGCCCTTGCAAACCCGTCTTGTCGGGCTGCCTTAGTGCCGGAAAACAAAGATGGCGTTAAGCCTTTTCCATGACCTTGGGCAAAGCGTGGAACGCGGTGCTGTCGAAGCCGCCGACCATCAGCCCCGCTACAAATTCGCCGACCGCGGCAGGGTCCTTGATGCTCTTGGCGTCTTCGCCGGGATAGGCGCGGGCGCGCATCTGGGTCCGGGTGCCGCCCGGGTCGAGGATCGCGGTGCGGACCGTCGAGATGTTGCGCATCTCGGCGCCGTAGCTGGTCACCAGCGTTTCGAGCGCCGCTTTCGATGCGGCATAGGCGCCCCAATAGGCGCGCGGTTCGCGCGCGACGCCGCTCGACAGGGCGAGCAGGCGGCCGTTCGCGGCGCGGCGCAGCAACGGGTCGAAATTGGCGATCAGCGCCTGCTGGGCGATCAGGTTCAGCGTCAGCAGCTTGTTGAATTCCTTGCCGTCGATCGCGGCCACCGGGGTCAGCGTGCCGAGCATCGCGGCGTTGAGGACCAGCATGTCGAGATGTTGCCAACGTTCGGCCATCGCGCTCGCCAGCCGCGCGATGCTGTCGCCGTCGGTCAGGTCGAGCGGCGCGATCGTCGCGGCGCCGCCCGCCTCGTGGATCCGGTCCTCGAGCGCTTCGAGCCCGCCTGCGGTGCGCGCGGTGATCACGACATGCGCGCCGCGCGCCGCGAGCGCTTCGGCAATCGCTTCGCCGATGCCACGGCTCGCCCCGGTGACGAGCGCAACCTGGCCCGCCAATTCTTCAGTCTTGATAGTCATGGTGTCAGACAACCCGTTCGGCAAGCAGCGAAAATTGATCTTCCAGCCCATGCTCATCGAAATCGGTGAGCGTGGTCGGATAGTCGCCAGTAAAACAGGCATCGCAATATTGCGGCGCGTCGTCGGTCCGCTTGACCTCGCCCAGCGCCCGATAGAGGCCATCGATGGTGACGAAGGACAGGCTGTCGGCGTTGATGAAGTTCGCCATCTGGCCAACGGTCATCTGGGCGGCGAGCAGCTTGGCGCGTTCGGGCGTGTCGACGCCGTAAAAGCAGCTGTGCTGGGTCGGCGGGCTGGCGATCCGCATATGGACTTCGGCGGCGCCGGCATCGCGCATCATCTGGACGATTTTCAGGCTGGTCGTGCCGCGCACGATCGAATCGTCGATTAGCACGATGCGCTTGCCCGCGATCAGCGCCCGGTTGGCGTTGTGCTTCAGCTTGACGCCCAAATGGCGAACCTTGTCGCCCGGCTGGATGAAGGTGCGGCCGACATAGTGCGAGCGGATGATCCCGAGTTCGAACGGGATACCCGATTCCTGCGCATAACCGATCGCGGCAGGGGTGCCCGAATCGGGCACCGGGATGATCAGGTCGGCGTCGACCGGGTTTTCGCGCGCCAGTTCGGCACCGATCGCTTTGCGCACCGAATAAACGCTGGTGCCATCGACGATCGAGTCGGGGCGCGAGAAATAGACATATTCGAAAATGCACGGCCGCGCCGACTGCGAGGCGAAGGGCCGGTGCGAGGTCAACTGGCCATCGCGGACGATCACCAGTTCGCCGGGTTCGACCGAGCGAACAAAGTCGGCGCCGACGACGTCGAGCGCGACGGTTTCCGATGCCAGAATATGCGCGTCGCCGAGTTTTCCGATGACGAGCGGGCGGATGCCGAGCGGATCGCGGCACCCGATCATGCCCTCGGCGGTCAGGCAGATCAGCGAATAGGCGCCCTCGACCTGTTTCAGCGCGTCGATGAACCGGTCGATCAGCGAGCGATAGCTCGACGTCGCAACGAGATGGATGATCACCTCGGTGTCGCTGGTCGACTGAAAGATCGAGCCGCGGCGCACGAGCACCTTCTTCAGCGCGGTCGCGTTGGAAATATTGCCGTTATGCGCCACGGCGAAACCGCCCGTCGACAGATCGGCGAACAGTGGCTGGACGTTGCGCAGCGCGGTTTCGCCGGTCGTCGAATAGCGGACATGGCCGATCGATGACCCGCCCTGCAACTGGCGCATGATCTCGTCGCGGTCGAAATTGCCGGCGACATGGCCCATGGCGCGGTGGGTGTGGAATTCCTTGCCGTCGAAGGCGGTGATGCCTGCGGCTTCCTGGCCGCGGTGCTGCAGCGCGTGCAGGCCCAGCGCAACGACCGCAGCGGCGCTGTCGGCGCCATGAATACCAAAGACGCCGCACTCCTCGCGGAGCTTGTCGTCGTCGAAAGGGTGTGTGGTGAGCATGATGGTCCAGCAACGAGGGCAGTGACTGGCGCGCATATAGGGAGGGCAATCGCAAATGTCGCCCCCCATATTCACGATATTGTCATCGGCCGCGCCAACGACGGGGTGACAGGGGCGGGGCGCCTGCTCTAAAGCGCGGATCATGGACCAGCAGCGCGATACCGCCGACCGATTTCTTCCGCGTTTTGACGCCGCCGGTTTGGTGACCGCGATCGTCACCGACGCCGAGACCGGCGTGCTGCTGATGGTCGCGCATATGAATGCCGAGGCGATCGAGCGGACGCAGGCGACGGGACAGGCGCATTTCTGGTCGCGATCGCGCTCGGCGTTGTGGCGCAAGGGCGAGACGTCGGGCAACGGTCTGACGCTCGTGGAAATGCGCGTCGATTGCGATCAGGATGCGCTGCTGCTGCGTGTGACGCCCGCCGGCCCCGCTTGCCACACCGGGCGCCGTTCCTGCTTCTATCGCCGGGTCGAGGCCGACGGGGCGCTGACGTTTCTGGACGATGATGCGCAAAGTTAAGTTCGCGTTGGTGTTGGGCATCTTGCTCATCGGCGGCTGTGACCGGCATGCGCCGGATCGGCGCGGACAGGGGACCGACGCCGACAACCCGCTGGAAATCTCCGCGCGCGAACGCGGTGTTGTGAGCTCCGAGGCCGCGACTCCGGTCGGCGTGTTCGAACGCTCGCACGATCTCGGCCGCGACGCGATGTGTGTTGTTCCCGCTGGCGCGGGGCAGTGGCGCTTTGCCGTGACTGCTGCGTTCGGCACGACCTTGTCCTGTTCCGCCAGCGGAACGATGGTGCGTGAAGGTGACGGCTGGCGGATGCGCTTCGCCAGGGCGGAAGGCTGCGAGGCGCTGGTGCGCGAAGTGGAGGACGAGTTGCGCCTGCCCGGGAGCTTGCCGCCACAATGCGCCAAAATCTGCCCCGCCCGCGCCTCGCTGTCGGGCTTGCGGCTGCCGCGCGCCAGCTGGTCGGCCGACGATGCGCGGGGCTTGCAGATCCGCGATCCACAGGGCAATATGCAGCAACCTTGCGGGGTTTGACCGGCGCCAAAACAGGCCGATTTGCCGGTCTTGACGTTCACGTCAACGGAAACTAGTTTCATCGGCATGACCGAACCATATGGCCACGCCCATATCGACACGCCCGATCACTTGGGCCGCGAACAATTCAGCATCACCGACTTGTCGACCGAGTTCGGAGTCACCGCGCGTGCGCTGCGTTTCTATGAAGATGAGGGGCTGATCAGCCCGTCGCGCAAGGGATTGTCGCGCATCTATTCGAAACGCGACCGGGCGCGCTTGGCGTGGATCCTGCGCGCCAAGCGCACAGGGTTCAGCCTGGCCGACATTCGCGAGATGATCGACCTTTACGACGTCGGCGACGGCCGCAAGCTGCAACGTCAGGTGACGATCGAAAAATGCGAACAGCGCATCGGCTTGTTGCAGCGGCAGCGCGACGATATCGACAGCGCTGTCGAAGAATTGTCGCGGTTCATCGATATGGTGAAAAAAGTCGACGCCGGCCAGAAGGTCGGTTGAGCCTCTCCCCAGGCAAGTTTGACATCGCGAACCTGCTTTTCAGAAGGATTTCTCATGCCCGTCTATCGCGCCCCCGTGCAAGACAGCCTCTTTCTCCTCAACGACGTGCTCGGGGTCGAGCGCTACGCCAACCTGCCCGGTTTCGCCAATGCGACCCCCGACATGATCGAGGCGGTGCTGACTGAAGCCGGAAAATTTTGTGAGGAAGTGCTGTTCCCGATCAACCAGTCGGGCGATCTGGAGGGCTGCACCCGCCACGACGATGGATCGGTGACGACGCCGAAGGGCTTCAAGGAAGCCTACGACGCCTATTGTGAGGCTGGATGGACATTGCTGACCCAGCCGGAAGAATTTGGCGGGCAAGGGCTGCCGCATGTCGTCGGTTTCCCGGTCGAGGAATATCGCATGGCCGCGAACCAGGCCTTTGCCATGTACCCTGGGCTGACGCAGGCCGCGGTCGCGGCGATCCTGGTCAAGGGGTCGGAGGAACAGAAGGCGCTGTACGCACCCAAAATGATCTCCGGCGAGTGGGGCGGGACGATGAACCTGACCGAGCCGCATTGCGGCACCGACCTCGGCCTGATCCGCACCCGCGCGGTCCCGAACGGCGATGGCAGCTATGACGTCAGCGGCACCAAGATTTTCATTTCGTCGGGCGAGCATGACCTGACCGCCAACATCATTCATCTGGTGCTCGCCAAAACTCCCGACGCCCCCGACAGCGTCAAGGGCATCTCGCTGTTCATCGTGCCGAAGTTCCTTGTGGGTGAAGACGGCTCGCTGGGTGAGCATAATGCGCTGCAATGCGGGTCGATCGAGCACAAGATGGGCATCCACGCCAATTCGACCTGCGTCATGAACTATGACGGCGCCAAGGGCTGGATGGTCGGCGAGGAAAACAAGGGCCTCGCCGCGATGTTCGTGATGATGAATGCCGCGCGGCTTGGCGTCGGCATCCAGGGGCTGGGTCAGGCCGACATCGCGTTCCAGAATGCCGTCCGCTATGCGCAGGACCGCCGCCAGGGGCGCGCGCTCACCGGGCCGCAAGACCCGCAGGAAAAGGCCGACCCACTGTTCGTCCATCCCGACGTGCGCCGCATGTTGATGGACGCCAAGGCCACCGTTGAAGGACTGCGCGCCTTGTGCCTGTGGGGCGCCTTGCAGGTCGATCTGGCGCATGTTGCCGAGACCGAGGAAGAGCGACAGCAAGCGGACGACCTTGTCAGCCTGCTCACCCCGGTGATCAAGGGCTATGGCACCGATAAGGGCTATGACGTCGCGACCAACGCGCAGCAAGTGTTCGGCGGCCACGGCTACATCGAGGAATGGGGCATGAGCCAATATGTCCGCGATGCCCGCATCACGATGATCTATGAAGGCGCCAACGGCGTCCAGGCGATGGATTTGGTCGGACGCAAGCTGGCGCAGAATGGCGGCCGCGCGATCCAGGCCTTTTTTGCAATCATCGACACCGAATGCGCGCGCGCCAAGGACAATGAAGCACTCGCCGATTTCTCCGGGCGGCTGGAAAAAGCCAATGGCGAACTGAAGGCTGCGACGATGTGGTTCATGCAGAATGGCATGGCGAACCCCAACAACATCGGCGCCGGCGCGCATCACTATATGCACATCATGGGGATCGTCGCGCTGGGATCGATGTGGCTGATGATGGCCGAAGCGGCGCAGAAGGCGCTCGCCGAAGGGCGCGGCAACAAGGCGTTCCTCGAAGCCAAGCTGGTCACCGCGCGCCACTTTGGCGAACGGTTCCTGCCCGACGCCGGGTCGCTGCGCCGGAAGATCGAAGCGGGCAGCGAAGCGATGATGGCGCTGACCCCGGAACAATTTTACGCCGCCTGATCGCGCCCCATGGAACGATTGCCGACGCCATGCGTGGCGTCGGCGATGAGCGACCCCGAACGCCCGCAGACCTTGGCCCCCATCGTCGTCGAAGGGCGCAATTGCTGGCGCATCGAACGCGCCAACAAGGCGCGCATGATCGTCGATGCCGCCGATTACTACGCGCTGCTCAAACGTCTGATGGCGGGTGCCAAGGAACGAATCCTGCTGATCGGGTGGGACTTCGATCCGCGTATTCCGCTGATCCCCGATGAGCAGGGGAATGGCGAGTCGCTCGGCTATTATCTGCTCCGCCTCGCCAAGGATCAGCCGAAGCGCGACATCGATATTTTGCGCTGGAACTTCGGCGGGCTGAAACATCTGTTTGTGCCGTCGATCGTCGCGATGATCCTGCGCTGGAAAATGACCAGATCGATCAGTTTCCGGCTCGATAGCGCGCATCCGGTCGGGTGCAGTCACCATCAGAAGGTCGCGGTGTTCGACGATCATCTGGCGGTCTGCGGCGGCATCGATGTCAGCTCGACGCGGTGGGATACCCGCGACCACATCGACGATGATCCCCGGCGCACCGGTCCCGACGGCAACCGCTATATGCCCTGGCACGATTCGACGATGATCCTGTCGGGGCCGATCGGAACCGCGCTCGCGGAACTCGGCAATGAACGCTGGCAGCGCGCGACTAACAAGCCGCTGCGCGACCTGAGCGGCACCGGAGAAAACTGGCCCGACGATCTTCAAGCCGATTTCAACGACGTCGACGTGGCGATCTCGCGGACCAGCGCCGAATATGACGGCCGCGAAGAGGTGCGCGAGAATGAGCAACTCTATCTCGACATGATCGCCGCCGCGCGGCGCTTCATCTATTTCGAGAATCAGTATTTCACCAGCGGCGCGATTGCCGCGGCGATTGCCGCACGGCTCGATGAAGACGATCCGCCCGAATTTGTGATGGTAATGCCCAAGACCGCCGACGGGTGGCTCGAACAGATGGCGATGGACGCCGCGCGGGTGCAACTCGTCCGCTCGATTGCGAAGGCGCGCCACGGCGACCGGCTGAAAATCTATGTTCCGCATACCAAGGGCGGCGATCCGATCTATGTTCACGCCAAGACCGCGATCGTCGACGACCGGCTGCTCCGGATCGGGTCGTCGAACCTGAACAACCGTTCGATGGGGCTCGACAGCGAATGCGATGTCACGATCGATACCGCGCTGGCCGCGAACAAGGGCGTCGAGCCGGTGATAGCGCGGCTGCGCGAGTCGCTGATGGCCGAGCATCTGGGCGTGGCGGAGAAAGACATCGCAGCGACGTTCGAGCATAGTGGATCCTTGATCGAAACGATCGAATCCATGCGCGGTGACGGGCGGTCGCTCGAACTGCTCGACCTGGTCGCGCCCGGACCGCTCGACGAATTCATTGCCGACAATGAAGTGCTCGACCCGACCAGCCCTGATGCGATGTTCGAAAGCTTTACCGAGCGCGGGCTCAAGAAGAGCTGGCACCGCGGACGCCACTGGATGAAGCGGCATCGGCCTTTTCGGCGCAACAAAGGCTGACGTATGCCTAGTCTGCGAGCGACAGAATATGCTTCGCCTGTTTGAGGTGCGGGGCGTCGACCATTTTGCCATCGACCTGCAGCACTCCGACGCCCGGATTGGCGGCAAAGGCATCGACGATCGCCTGCGCGCGCGACACCTCCTCGGCGCTCGGGGTGAAGGCGGCGTTGATCGCCTCCACCTGCGCCGGATGGATCGCCATCATGCCGGTGAAGCCATCGCGGCGGGCGCGGGCGGCGTAAGCGGCGAGTCCCGCCTCGTCCTTGATCGCCGGGAACACCGTATCGATCGCGGCGACGCCCGCGGCGTGGGCAGCAAACAGCGTCAGTGCGCGCGCGACGTCATAGGGGGCGGTGTAGCTGCCATCAGCTTCGCGACTGGTTGTCGCGCCGATCGCGGCGGGCAGGTCCTCGGCGCCCCACGTCAGTCCGAGCAGGCGTTCCTTCGCTTCGCGATAACTTCCGAGGGTGAAAATGGCCGCGGCGGTCTCGGTCGCGATCGGGAGGATCGGCGGCAGCGAAGCATCGCGCGGCGATTCGCTGCGCATGATCGTATCGATCTGCGCGATGCTCGGCGCTCCTTCGGCCTTGGGCAACATGATCGCATCGGGCCGGGCGGCGATGATCGCGGCGACATCGGCGGCGGTCAGATGGCCGTCGAGCGGATTGACCCGCACCAGCGTGAAGACTTCGCGCGGCCCCGCCAGATAGTCGGCGATCGCATGCCGCGCGGCGTCCTTGTTCGCGAGCGACACCGAATCCTCGAGATCGAGGATGATCGCGTCGGCGCCCGATGCCGCCGCCTTGGCAAAGCGTTCGGGACGGTCGCCGGGGACGAAAAGGAGGGAACGCAGTCTCATGGGCTTACCTATGCGTTACGTGTCGAGCGAAGTCGAGACATGTGCGGAGCAAAGGGTTCTCGACTTCGCTCGAACCGCACGGCGATCTATGGTTTTCGTTGAACCAGCGTAGAACGCTCGCACTGGCAGACAAGTTCATCGCGCTGGTTGATGCAGCGGTGGAGGAAGGTCACGATCCCGGCGTTGGGCCGCGATTTCGATTGCTTCAGCCCGATCACTTCGCTCTCCGCGCGCAGCGTGTCGCCGATAAACACCGGCTTGGGCATCACCAGCTTGTCGTAGCCGAGATTGGCGACGAGCGTGCCGAGCGTCGTGTCGCCGACCGACAGCCCCACCATCAGGCTGAAGGTGAAGGTGCCGTTGACGAGGATCTGGCCGAACTCGGACGCTTTCGCCGCCTCGACGTCGAGGTGCAGCGGCTGCGGATTGTGCGTCATCACCGTAAACAGCAGATTGTCGGTCTCGGTCACGGTGCGGCGAATGTCGTGGGTCAGCGTGTCGCCGATCGCCCATTCGTCGAAATATTTGCCGGCCATTATGCTTCGTCCTTTTCGATCCGCACGAGCAACGCCTCGACCTGAACTTGCGCGCCCGGCGTCGTATTAAGCTCGGCCACCACTCCGTCGAACGGCGCGGTCAGGCTATGCTCCATCTTCATCGCTTCAAGGGTGATCAGTTTCTGGCCTTTGCTCACCGTGTCACCCGCAGCGACCTCTACCGCAATGACTTTGCCCGGCATGGGGGAAAGGATGGCGCCGTCGCCAGCTGCCCCGCCCGGGCCGCCCTCGGCGCGCCAAGGGGTAAGTTGCCAGACGGAACCGCCCTCGGCGACGAGCATCGCAGGCGCCGGCTCCTCGGTGCCGGGCCCGTGTAGTTCGACCTCGACACGCTTTCCATCGAGCAGAAACGCCGCCGAGCGCACATCGGGTGCGTTGAGACGGAAACCCGCCTGCAGCGAGCGCGGGACGATCGCCATCGCGGCGTTGGTGAGGGCTCCAATCGTCGGAGCGGGTTCGTCGGTCATCGCATCGCCATCGCGACCGATCAGTCCGGTATCGACGCTGCCTGCGACGAAATCGGGATGCGCGAGCGCGTTGATCAGGAAGGCCGAATTGGTCTTGACCGGCCAGATCGCGCTGTCCTCGAGCATCTCCGAGAGTATGGCGCGCGCTTCCTCGCGATCCTCACCATAAGCGATGACCTTGGCGATCATCGGATCATAGAAGGGTGAGACTTCGGTGCCCTCATAGACGCCGGTATCGACGCGCCCGAGGTGATCGGGAAGCTGGAACAGTTCGAGCGTGCCGATCGAAGGCAGGAAGCCCTTGGTGGGGTCTTCCGCATAAAGCCGCGCTTCCATCGCCCAGCCGTTGATCGACAGCTCTTCCTGCTGCAGCGGGATCGGCTCACCGCTCGCTACCCGCAACTGCCATTCGACCAGATCAACCCCGGTGATCTCCTCGGTCACCGGATGCTCGACCTGCAGCCGCGTGTTCATTTCCATGAACCAGATGCGGTCGGCGCGCAGGTCTTCGCTGGCGTCGGCGATGAATTCGATCGTCCCCGCGCCGACATAGTCGACCGCCTGCGCAGCGCGCACCGCGGCGGCGCAGAGCGCCTCGCGGGTGACCTCGTCCATGCCGGGGGCGGGGGCTTCCTCGATCACCTTCTGGTGGCGTCGTTGCAGTGAGCAGTCGCGTTCGAACAGGTGGACGACATTGCCGTGGGTGTCGCCGAACACCTGCACCTCGATATGGCGCGGGGTCAGGATATATTTCTCGATCAGCACATGATCGTTGCCGAACGACGCCGCCGCCTCGCGTTGGCACGAGGCGAGCGCGTCAATGAAGTCGGCGGGGCTATCTACCTTGCGCATTCCCTTGCCGCCGCCGCCGGCTACGGCCTTGATCAGCACCGGATAACCGATTTCGGCGGCGCGTTCGGCAAGGAAGGCGGGGGCTTGGGTCTCACCCATATAGCCGGGGGTCACCGGCACTCCGGCTTCGGCCATCAGCTTTTTGGCGCCATCTTTCAGCCCCATCGCGGTGATCGACGAGGGGTTGGGACCGACCCAGATCAATCCGGCATCGATCACGGCCTGTGCGAACGCGGCGTTCTCGGACAGGAAACCATAACCCGGATGGATCGCATCGGCGCCGGTGGCTTTGGCAGCGGCGATGATCTTTTCGCCGACCAGATAGGATTCGCGCGCCGGTGACGGCCCGATATGCACCGCCTCGTCGGCTTGTCGCACATGCAGCGCCTTGGCATCGGCGTCCGAATAGACAGCAATGGTGCGAATGCCCATCTCGCGCGCGGTGCGGATGATGCGGCAGGCGATTTCGCCGCGATTGGCGATGAGGAGGGATTGGATCATCGTTATCACATCCTGAACACGCCGAACCCGCGGTCCTCGACCGGGGCGTTCAGCGTCGCGGCAAAGGCCAGCCCCAGCACATCCCGCGTCTGCGCCGGGTCGATGATGCCATCGTCCCACAATCGCGCGGTCGCGTGATAGGGATTGCCCTCATCCTCATATTTCTGGCGGATCGGTGCCTTGAAGGCCTCGGCTTCCTCCGGCGTCCATTTGTCGGCGTCGCGGTGGACGGTCGCGAGCACGCTCGCCGCCTGTTCGCCGCCCATCACGCTGATCCGCGCATTGGGCCAGGTGAACAGGAAACGTGGGCTATAGGCGCGGCCGCACATGCCGTAATTGCCCGCGCCGAAACTGCCACCGATCAGCACGGTGACCTTGGGCACCGTCGCGGTGGCGACTGCGGTCACCAACTTCGCGCCATGTTTGGCGATGCCCTCGGCCTCATATTTGCCGCCGACCATGAAGCCGCTGATGTTCTGCAAGAAGAGCAGGGGGATGCGGCGTTGCTGCGCCAGCTCGATGAAATGCGCGCCCTTTACCGCGCTCTCGCTGAACAGAACGCCATTGTTGGCGAGGATCGCGACGGGGATGCCCCAGATGTGCGCGAAGCCGCACACCAACGTGCTGCCATAATTGGCCTTGAACTCATGAAACTCGCTGGCGTCGACGATGCGCGCGATGGCTTCGTGGACGTCATAGGGCGCACGGACGTCGTCGGGGACAACGCCGTAGAGCTGCTCGGGATCATATTTGGGCGGGCGCGGGTCTTTCAGCGCGACGTCGAACCCGGTGTCAGCACCTAGGTGGCTGATGATGTCGCGCACGATCGTCAGCGCATGCTCGTCATTCTCGGCCAGATGATCGACGACCCCCGACTTGCGCGCGTGCAGGTCGCCACCGCCCAGATCCTCGGCGCTGATTTCTTCGCCCGTCGCCGCTTTGACCAGCGGCGGGCCGGCGAGAAAGATCGTGCCCTGATTGCGGACGATGATCGTCTCATCGCTCATCGCGGGGACATAGGCGCCGCCTGCGGTGCAGCTACCCATCACGCAAGCAATCTGCGGAATGCGCCGCGCCGACATATTGGCCTGGTTGAAAAAGATACGCCCGAAATGGTCGCGGTCGGGAAACACCTGGTCCTGATGCGGCAGGTTGGCGCCGCCGCTGTCGACCAAGTAAATGCAGGGCAGGCGGTTCTCGAGCGCAATCTCCTGCGCGCGCAGATGCTTTTTCACCGTCAGCGGATAGTAGGTGCCGCCTTTGACCGTCGCGTCGTTGCACACGATCATGCACTGGCGCCCCGACACGCGGCCGATGCCGCAGATCAGCCCCGCGCCCGGGACTTCGCCATCGTAGAGGTCGTTCGCGGCGAGCTGGCCAATCTCAAGGAACGGCGAGCCCGGATCCAGCAGCCGTTCGACCCGCTCGCGCGGCAACAGTTTGCCGCGGCTGGTGTGCCGCTCGCGCGACTTCTCATTGCCGCCGAGCGCCGCCTCGGCGACGCGCGCCCACAGCTCGTCTTTCAGCGCGCGGTTGTGCGCGGCGCGGGTGCGAAACTCGTCGCTGTCGGGATCGACAGTGGTGCCAAGGACCGGTGCGCTCACTGTTCAGTCTCTCCCTGCGTTTTGTCCGGATTGCCCGGGTTATCTTTCAGGATCAGGTAACGATAGACGCCAATGGCATTGATGATCAGCAGCGCGACATTCTGCCAACCGATGCCTTCGCTGTCGGGTTGCAAAAAGCCCCATGCGATCAGCGCGATGCTGCTGGTGACAAAGATGACAAAGGCCCAGCCGGTGCGGCGGCGGCCGAGGTTGAGCGAGACGATCAACGCCGCGAGCGTAGCGGCGCCCGCGCCATAATATTGCAGGGCGGTGAGGAGCGTGTCGTTCACGCCGCCGCGCCCAAGATCGCGAAGACGCCCGACGCGGTCAGGATCGGCCAGCCGATGTGACGTCCGCGCGTATAAAGTCCATCGGCCAGACCGACCGCAGTCCATGCCGCACCGATCAGCAGGATCAACGCGCGCGGGGTGCCGGGCCAGACGACCGAGGCCGCCGACACCAGCATCAGCACCGACATCGCGTGCCAGGCAAAGCGAAACACCTTGCGCGCTAGTTCGACCGCCATGATCCCTTGATCGAGCGCGAGGAGCGGCTGGATCAATCGCTTTTCACCCAAGGCGCCATGCACCAGGGCCGTCGTCACCATAAAGGCCGTCGACAGCCAGAGCCAGGTCACGCGCCAGCACCGATCAGTTCGCGGCCGATCAGCATCCGGCGAATCTCGTTGGTCCCCGCGCCGATGTCGAGCAGCTTGGCATCGCGCCAGTAGCGCTCCACCGGCCAGTCCTTGGTGTAACCCGCGCCGCCGAGCGCCTGGATCGCTTCGCCCGCAACCTTCACCGCGCTTTCGCTCGCGAGCAAAATGCAGCCTGCGGCGTCGAAGCGCGTCGTCTGTCCCGCGTCGCACGCCTTGGCGACATTATAGACATAGGAGCGCGCTGACTGGAGCGCGACATACATGTCGGCGACTTTCGCCTGCATCAGCTGGAACGACCCGATCGGCTTGCCGAACTGCTTGCGGTCGCGGACATAGGGAATGACGGTATCGAGGCAAGCCTGCATGATCCCGAGCTGGAGCCCGGCGAGCACGACGCGCTCATAATCGAGCCCCGACATCAGCACCCCGACGCCGCCATTTTCCGGCCCCATGACCTGCTCTTCGGAGACCTCGCAATCATTGAAGACGAGCTCCGCGGTAGGCGAGCCGCGCATCCCGACCTTGTCGATTTTCTGTCCGATGCTGAACCCCGGCATATCCTTTTCGATCAGGAAAGCGGTAATGCCGCGCGATCCGGCCTCGGGGCTGGTCTTGGCATAGACGACCAGCGTGTCCGCGCAGGTCGCATTGGTGATCCAGAATTTGGTGCCGTTGAGGACATAGCCGCCCTGAACGCGGTCGGCCTTCAGCTTCATCGACACGATGTCGCTGCCCGCGCCCGCTTCGGACATGGCGAGGCTGCCGACATGCTCGCCGCTGATCAGCTTGGGGAGATATTTGGCTTTCTGGTCGGCATTGCCCCAGCGGCGGATCTGGTTGACGCACAGGTTCGAATGGGCGCCGTAGGACAGGCCGATCGCGCCGCTGGCGCGGCTCACTTCTTCGACCGCGATGACGTGCTCGAGATAGCCAAGGCCAAGCCCGCCTAATTCCTCTTCGACGGTGATGCCGTGCAGGCCCAGATCGCCCATCTGCGTCCATAGTTCGTCGCGCGGGAACCAGTCTTCGGCGTCGGCCTTGGCGGCCAGCGGCGAAATCTGTTCGTCGGCGAAACGGGCAGTGGTGTCGCGGATCATGTCGGCGGTTTCGCCGAGCGCGAAATCGAAGTCGGGGGTTGCGCGCATGGATGAGCCTATCGATCGAGGGCAGGACAGGGCGCGATACTGCCTCAAAAGTTGATCATATGGAAATTGAAACGATAGGAGATTTGGCATAAGCAAAATCTATGATAAAGCGCGCCCATGTCCGTCAGTTTCTCGCCGTCGTCGATGCGGGCAGTTTTACCCAAGCGGCGGCGCGGATCCGGGTGACCCAGCCGGCGTTGTCGAGCGGGATTGCCGAGCTGGAAAAACTGGTCGGCACACCGCTGTTCATCCGCAACCGCCGCCAGATACGGCTCACCGAAGCGGGCGGGCGTTTCCTGCCAATCGCGCGCGATCTGGAACGCGGTTTTCGCGCTGCCGACGATTTCGGCCGCGAGGACGACCGGCAAGCGACCGAACTCAAGCTCGGCCTGATCCGCTCGGTTTCAGGGGAGTTTTTGCAGGCCATCGTTATGGCGCTGCGGCCCAGCTTCGCCATCGAACTGATCGAGAACAGCGAATCCGAACTCCGCGCGGCGCTGGGTAGCGGGCGCATCAACCTGGCGCTGGTCCCGCTGCGCTCGGGCGAGCGCGGCGATCAGGTTATACCGCTGTACGAAGAGCCGTTGGCGATGTTCGTCGCCACTGGCCATCCGCTCGCGGGGCGGATCGAGGTTGACCCCGAGGAGCTCGCCGCGGAGACGATGATCGCGCGTCGCTCGTGCGAATTTCTGGATGCCACCAGTCGCTTCTTCACGCGGCACGGCGTGCGCCCGCGCTTTGCTCTGCGAAGCGAGAGCGATGAACGGTGCCTGCGCATGGTCGCTGCCGGAATCGGTATCACCACCGCGCCAGTGTCGCTGGCGATCGAGGGGATCGTTCCGCTCAAGGTCGCGGGCTACGATTTCCGGCGCGAGCTGGGCTTAATCGTCGATCCGGCGTGGGCGGCATTGCCCGATGTCGATCCGCGGCTGGCCCATGCCCGCGACACGGTGACCGCCATCGCCGCCGAATGGCGCCGGACACGGGTCGATGCCGCGGCATGACCCCGCGCCTTACAAGTCTGGCTTGCATGGCCAAAAGGCCATACAGCTTGATCGCCGCACACCGCGGCGGCAAGGGCGGGGCATGACCGATACGCTGACCCATCTCGACCGGCTCGAGGCCGAGAGCATCCATATCATGCGCGAAGTGATGGCCGACGCGGTCAAGCCGGTGATGCTGTATAGCGTCGGCAAGGACAGCGCGGTGATGCTGCATCTGGCGCGCAAGGCCTTCTATCCCTCGCCGCCGCCGTTCCCGTTGCTCCACGTCGACACCATGTGGAAGTTTCGGGCGATGTACGAGCTGCGCGACCGGATGGCCGCCGAGAGCGGCATGGAACTGATTGTCTATCAGAACCCTGAGGCGAAGGAACGCGGGATCAACCCGTTTGACCATGGCCCTTTGCACACCGACATGTGGAAGACCGAAGGGCTGAAGCAGGCGCTCGACCTCCATGGGTTCGACGTCGCATTTGGCGGCGCGCGGCGTGACGAGGAAAAGAGCCGGGCGAAGGAACGTATCTTTTCGTTCCGTAGCGGCACCCACGGCTGGGATCCGAAGAAGCAGCGCCCCGAACTGTGGAACCTCTACAACGCCCGCAAAGCGAAGGGCGAGAGCATCCGCGTGTTCCCGATCTCGAACTGGACCGAGCTCGACATCTGGCAATATATCGCGCGCGAAATTATCCCGATCGTGCCGCTCTATTTCGCCGCGCCGCGGCCGACGGTGGAGCGTGACGGTTTGCTGCTGATGGTCGATGACGATCGTTTCCCGCTGCTGCCCGGCGAGACGCCGGCCCTGCGCTCGGTACGTTTCCGCACCCTTGGCTGCTACCCGCTGACCGGCGCGGTCGAGAGCGAGGCCAAGACGCTGTCTGAAGTTATTCAGGAAATGCTGCTGACGACGACCAGCGAACGGCAAGGGCGGATCATCGACAAGGATGGCGGCGACGCTTCGATGGAGAAGAAGAAGCAGGAGGGGTATTTCTGATGCCAAATACCCCAGACACTCCTGTTTACGTCACCGACGCGCTCATCGCCGAGGATATCGACGCCTACCTCGCGCAGCACCAGCAGAAATCGCTGCTGCGTTTCATCACCTGCGGATCGGTCGACGACGGCAAGTCGACGCTGATCGGACGGCTGCTCTATGACAGCAAGATGATCTTCGAGGATCAGCTCGCGGCGCTTGAGGCCGACAGCAAGCGCGTCGGCACGCAGGGGCAGGAGATCGACTTTGCGTTGCTTGTCGACGGCCTTGCCGCCGAGCGCGAGCAGGGGATCACGATCGATGTCGCTTATCGCTTTTTCACGACCGAGAAGCGCAAGTTCATCGTCGCCGATACGCCGGGGCATGAGCAATATACCCGCAACATGGTCACCGGCGCCTCGACCGCCGACCTCGCGGTCATCCTGATCGACGCGCGCAAGGGCGTGCTGACGCAGACGCGCCGACACAGCTTTCTCGCGCACCTCATTGGCATCAAACATATCGTGCTCGCGGTGAACAAGATGGACCTTGTCGGTTATGACAAGACCGTGTTCGAGCGCATTTTGCTGAGCTATCGCGCCTTTGCGAGCGAGATCGGCATTACCAACTTCACCGCGATCCCGATCTCGGGGTTCAAGGGCGACAATATTACCGCGCTGTCGGACAATATGCCCTGGTTCAAGGGGCCGGCGTTGATCGAGCATCTGGAGGGTGTCGAGATCGCGGCCGCCGCCGATGAGGCGAAACCGTTCCGCCTGCCGGTACAGTGGGTCAATCGCCCCAATCTCGATTTCCGCGGCTTCTCGGGTCAGATCGCGAGCGGGACCGTTAAGCCGGGGGACGCGATTCGTGTCCTGCCCAGCGGCAAAACCACCTCGATAGCCCGCATTGTCACGCTCGATGGCGACCTCGATGCGGCCGTTGCGGGGCAGTCAGTGACACTGACACTTGCCGACGAAGTCGATTGCTCGCGCGGCGATGTCATCGCCGCAGCCGACGCGCCTCCCGAGGCCGCCGACCAGTTCGAGGCGACACTGGTGTGGATGGCCGATGAGGCGATGATCGCGGGGCGTGCCTATTGGCTCAAGCTCGCGACGCAGACGGTGTCGGCGACGATCCAGCAGCCGAAGTATGAGATCAACGTCAATACGCTCGACCATCTGGCGGCGAAGACGCTCGAACTGAACGGTATCGGGGTCGTCGAGCTATCGACCGACAAGCCGATCGTGTTTGAGGCCTATGCCGACAATCGCACGCTTGGCGGCTTTATCCTGATCGACAAGCTGACCAATGCGACCGTCGCGGCGGGGATGCTGCACTTCAGCTTGCGCCGCGCGCAGAATGTCCATTGGCAGGCGAGCGACGTTGATCGCGACATGCGCGCGAACCTCAAGAACCAGCGCCCCGCACTGCTGTGGTTCACCGGTCTGTCGGGGTCGGGCAAGTCGACGATCGCCAATCTGGTCGAAAAGCAGCTGCACCGGATGAACCGGCACAGCTTTCTGCTCGACGGCGACAATGTCCGCCACGGACTGAACCGCGACCTGGGCTTCACCGAGGCTGACCGGATTGAGAATATCCGCCGCGTCGGCGAGGTGGCCAAGCTGATGACCGACGCCGGGCTGATCGTGATCACCGCCTTCATCTCGCCGTTCCGGGTCGAGCGCGACATGGTGCGGTCAATGTTGCCCGACAGCGAGTTTATCGAGATATTTATCGACACCCCGCTGGCCGAAGCCGAGCGCCGCGACGTGAAAGGCCTGTATAAAAAGGCGCGTGCCGGACAGCTCAAGAATTTCACTGGCATCGATAGCCCGTATGAGGCGCCCGAAACCCCTGAGATCCGGATTGATACGACCGTGATGACGCCCGAGGAAGCGGCTGACCTAATCATCGATCGGCTGCTTGGCTGACATGACCGAAAACGACGAACAACTGGCCGAACGGCTCGCCACCGCGGCAGGCGCGATCCTGTTGGCGCTGCGGGCGGAGGGGCTGGAGGGCAAGGCGCTGGGGCAGGCCGGCGACGAAGCCGCCAACGCGATGCTGTGCCGCGAATTGCGCGCGGCGCGTCCCGATGATGCGATCCTGTCCGAAGAGGAAAAGGATAGCGCGGCGCGGCTGGCATACAACCGGGTATGGATCGTCGATCCGCTCGACGGCACGCGCGAATATGGCGAGGGGCGCAATGACTGGGCAGTGCATGTTGCGCTGGCGGTCGACGGCGTTGCGACTGTCGGCGCGGTCGCGCTGCCGGGGCTCGGGATCACGCTGACGTCGGGGGCGCCGGTGCCGCTGTGTCCCGCGAACCAGCCGCTGAAAATGCTGGTTAGCCGCACCCGTCCGGCCGCCGAAGCGGTGTCTGTGGCCGAGCGGATCGGTGCCGAGCTGCTCGCGATGGGATCGGCGGGTGCAAAGGCGATGGCGGTGGTGCGCGGCGAGGCCGACATCTATCTGCACACCGGCGGCCAATATGAATGGGACAATTGCGCGCCAGTCGCGGTGGCGCAGGCGGCGGGTCTGCATGTGAGCCGCGTCGACGGATCGGCGATCCGATATAATGCGGCGGATTCCTATATGCCGGACTTGCTGATCTGCCGGATGGAATTGGCGCAGGAAGTGCTGCGGCTGGCGGCCGAGTATTCGCCCAAATAGCCAGCGACCCCCGTCTTCGCGGGGCGACGATTGTCCTTTTCGTTGATCGCTGACCCATCCGCGGTTGCCAGTCGCTTCGTCACCCCCTAATCCGTTGCATCAAGAAACCGAAAAGCGACGGGAGACGCGCAATGACCGACATGCCTGACACCAACCTGACGATGCTGACCCTGGTTAAGCCCGAGGGCGAGTTGGAGGTGTCGCTCGAGCGGCGTCCGATGCCAACGCCCAAGTCGCATGAGGTGTTGGTCAAAATTCTCGCCACCCCGATCAATCCGTCGGACCTGGGCCTGCTGTTCGGCGGCGCCGACATGTCGACCGCACGCGCCTCGACCCGCGATGACCTGCCGGTGATCACCGCCGATATTCCGCCCGCGGGGATGCGCGCGATGGGCGGGCGGATCGGTGAAGCACTGGCAATCGGCAACGAAGGCTGCGGCACAGTCGTCGCGGCGGGGGATTCACCCGAAGCGCAGGCGCTGCTCGGCAAGACCGTCGCGCTGATCGGCGGCGAAATTTATGCCGAATATCGCTGTCTGCCCGCGCAGATGTGCATGCTACTGCCCGACGGCACCGACCCGAAGGACGGCGCTTCCTGCTTCGTCAATCCACTGACCAGCCTGGCCTTCACCGAAACGATGAAGAATGAAGGGCATAGCGCGATCGTCCATACCGCCGCAGCGTCGAACCTGGGCCAGATGCTCGTCAAGATTTGCGCCAAAGATGGCATCCCGCTGGTCAACATCGTGCGCAGCGACGCGCAGGTCGAAATCCTGAAAGGCATCGGCGCAACCCATATCGTCAACAGCAGCGCCGACGATTTCATCGACCAGCTGGTTGCCGCGATCGTCGCGACGGGCGCGACGATCGGTTTCGACGCGATCGGTGGCGGCAAGCTGTCGGGTCAGATCCTGTCGGCGATGGAAGTCGCCGCGGTGAAGCGAATGACGACGTACAGCCGCTATGGGTCGGACACGTTCAAGCAGGTCTATATCTATGGCGCACTCGACCTGGGTCCGACGATCCTAAACCGCGCGTTCGGCCTGACTTGGTCGCTGTCGGGCTTCCTGCTGACGCCCTTCCTGCAGAAGGCTGGCATGGAAACCAATATGCGGCTGCGTAAGCGCGTGGTCGACGAGCTGACGACGACGTTCAAGAGCCATTACAGCCATGAGATCTCGTTGACCGAGGCGCTCTCGCTCGATGTCGCGCACGCCTACAACGCCAAGCGCACAGGCGAGAAATATCTGATCCGACCGTAGGATCGGGCATAGCGGTAGCTTTCGACTTGATCCTCCTTGTGGTGCAGCCATGGGGATGTGGCAGCGCAAAGCGCTGATGGCGGGGCAACAGCGCGACGCCGCTGCCCCTCCCACACCTCGCTAAGCGAGTGGTCCCCTTCTCCATCGCTACGCGACAGGGAGCATTTTTTGGTATCGCTATCCTGGCCGAACCCAGTCGTCGCCCCCGTGAGGGCTGGGGCCGCTGTCGGTTTACACGCTGCCGTAGGAATGGGTCGTTTGCGGCCCCCGCCTTCGCGGGGGCGCCGTTGGCGAAAGGTCAACGCCACTTCAAACCGGTCGTTGGCACCTAACGCTTCATGCACTGCCGTACATCGTCGCGTTTATACTCGCTGCAGTTCCACAGCGCCTTTTCGAACCCCGCCTTGTCGTCGCGCAGGTACGAAAAGGTCATCGCGGCGCGCTGGGTGTCGCTCATTGCGTCGCTGTCGGGTTTCAATACCGGGTTCGTCCAGCCCATGAACTTGCAATAGGACTTGTCGCCGCACAGCCGCAGCGCGGTCGTCACGAAGCTTTCGGGTGCGGCGCGGCGGTCAAGCTGGGTGTAGATGGTGTCGCGGCCTGTCGCTTCCCCCGCGCCGACAACGACGCGCGCTTCGCCGACTGTGGCATCGGCGTCGACGCCGGTCGCCAGTTCACTCGGCAGGCCCAGCGCCATGGCGTGGAGGGGCGAGATGGCGGCGAGTTTCGCGACCGGCCCGTCGCCGCCCGACACAGCGCCGCGGAACGCGCCGGGAGTGCCCCAATAGCCGGGCCAGCGGAAGAACAGATGGGTGTCGACGATCGCGATCTTTTCGAGGCTGTCGCTCCAATAAGGGCGGACCCAATCGGTGTGGTAATGCGTCGCGAGCCCGACAGGCGGATAGGTGCTGCCCGACAGCATCAAATCGGCGTTGTTGCGGGCGCGCTGCCATGCCGCGTCCAAATAGCGGCGGTTCAAGGCACCGTCGCAGGTGAAGGTGAACTGGCAGCCAGTGACGCGTTCGGACCCCTGAAATACCACGCCGCAGATTGATTTGGGGAAGGCCGGGTGGCGGGCGCGGTTGATGATGACCTGGCCGACAGCCTGCTGGCCCTTGGCGTCGTCGCCCGCTTCGTAAAGCATTGCGGCAGCAAGGCAATCGCGCGCGCGCGCCTTGGCGTCGCCGCTGCCGACATAGATGAAGGGCCGCGCGGCGGTGAAGCCCTTGGTGATCAGCGCGATGCGCGCGTTGGCGGCGCGGGCGTCGTCCTGTGCGACCGGGGCAAATTCCATCGGCAGCACTTCGGGGACGACGTCGGCAGGCGGCGCAATCGGGTGCGGGCGTGCGGCCAGCGCGCGTTCAGCGCTGCTATCGCTGGCGTAGAGCACGAGCCCGATGCTGGCCGCAGCCAGCAGCACGAACAGCCAGCCGGTCCAGTCGCGCCCCGGAGGCAACGCCGCTTGATCGCCGTCAGGGCGCATGCGCTGGCCTCAGATCTCCGGGAGAAAATCGGGGACCGACAGATAGCGTTCGCCGGTGTCATAGTTGAACCCGAGCACGCGGCTGCCTGGGGGCAGCTCGGCAAGCTTTTGCGCGATCGCGGCAAGGGTGGCGCCCGACGAGATGCCGACCAGCATGCCTTCCTCGGTTGCAGCGCGGCGCGCGTAAGTCTTGGCATCGGCGGCATCGACCTTGATCACCCCGTCGAGCAGGTCGGTGTGGAGATTGCGCGGGATGAAGCCGGCGCCGATTCCCTGGATCGGGTGCGGCGCGGGCTGGCCGCCCGAGATCACCGGCGACGCCAGCGGCTCGACCGCGAACACCTTGAGGTTCGGCCAATGCTGTTTGAGGAACTGCGCCGTTCCGGTGATGTGACCGCCGGTGCCGACCCCGGTGATCAGGGCGTCGATCGGGGTGTCCTTGAAATCGGCGAGAATTTCGGGGCCGGTGGTGCGGACATGGACGTCGATGTTGGCTTCATTTTCGAACTGCTGCGGCATCCACGCGCCGGGGGTGGTTTCAACCAGCTCGATCGCGCGCTCGATCGCGCCCTTCATGCCTTTTTCGCGCGGGGTGAGGTCGAAGGTCGCGCCGTAAGCGAGCATCAGGCGGCGGCGCTCGACCGACATGCTTTCGGGCATGACGAGCACGAGCTTGTACCCCTTGACCGCGGCGGCCATCGCCAAGCCGATGCCGGTGTTCCCCGACGTCGGCTCGACGATGGTACCGCCGGGCTGGAGGCTGCCGTCGCGCTCGGCCGCCTCGATCATCGCGAGGCCGATACGATCCTTGATCGATCCGCCGGGATTGCAGCGTTCCGACTTCACCCAGACTTCGGCGTCCGGGAACAGTTTGCCCATGCGGATGTGCGGGGTGTTGCCGATGGTATCGAGGATGGAATTGGCTTTCATGTCGATCCTGCCTTAAATTGCGGTGCAAAGGTGCGCGCGCGGCGCAGTTCGGGGAACAGCCAAGCCCATAGCGCCGTCACGACGATGGCGCCAGCACCTCCGATCACGACCGCCCCCACCGGCCCCATAAACGCGGCCATCGTGCCGGCGCGCATTTCGCCAAGCTCGTTCGACGCCGAAATCGCCAGCCCCGACACCGCGCTGACGCGCCCGCGCATATGATCGGGGGTGTTGAGCTGGATCAGCGTGCCACGCACGAACACCGAGAACATATCGGCGGCGCCCATCAGGACGAGCAGACCGAGCGAGAGGAAGAAATTCGTCGAGAAGCCGAACGCCACGGTACCGGCGCCGAAGACCGCGACCGCCCACAGCATCTTGACCCCGACATTGCGTTCGATCGGGCGGAAGGCGAGGCCGAGGGCGACGACTGCGGCGCCGAGGGCTGGGGCGGCGCGCAGGAAGCCGAGTCCTTCCGAACCGGTCTGCAAAATATCGCGCGCGAACACGGGCAGCAGCGCCGTCGCGCCCGACAGGATCACCGCAAACAGGTCGAGGGTGATCGTTCCAAGCAGAAAGCGTTCGCGCCAGGTGAATTGCAGGCCATCGGCCATTTCGCGGAGGGGGTGGCGGCGTACCTCGGTCGGCGGTGGCAGCACTGGACGGACGCGGCTGATCGTGAAGGCTGAGACCGCGAGCAGAATGGCCGCGAAGACATAGACCGACGCGGGATGCGCTGCATAGATCAGGCCCCCCGCGGCGGGACCGACCACCGACGCCGACTGCCACGCGATGCTGCTCATTGCGATCGCGCGGGGCAGAACGGCGGGCGGAACGATATTGGGTGCGATCGCGCTCATTGCCGGACCGACAAAAACGCGCGCGACGCCGTGCAGCGCGGCGAGGGCGAACAGCAGGGGCAAGGTCAGGCCGTCGATCCAGGTGAACCAGCCGAGCAGCACCGCGATGACAAGGTCGATCATATTGGCAAAGATGGCGACCTTGCGGCGTTCGAAGCGATCGGCGACCCAGCCCGCCACCGGGGTCAGGATCGCGAGAGGGACGAACTGGACCAGGCCGAGCAGGCCGAGCTGGAACGACGCCTCGCGGATCGACATGCCATAGTCGGTGCGTGCGGTGTCGTAGAGCTGATATCCGATGACCACGACCATCGCCATCGTCGCCATCACCGCGGTGAAGCGTGCGAACCAGAAATAGCGGTAATCGGGAAAGCTGAGCGGTGAGGGGGCTTTTGGCGTCGCGTCCGGCATGACCGGTTCTACGCCTTCGGGGGGAGGGATCGTCGCCATCGCGCTACGCCCTAAACCGCTTTTTGCCGCTGTCCAGTGGCGTTGCTGGCGTCGTTCGTCGATTAAAGGATGCCATCGGTCGGCACGGGTGCCAGAAGCGGGACAGGGAAGTCCAGGGAGATAGCCGAATGACACGCAAATTTGCCCGCTTCGGCGCCGCCGCCATGGCCGCTACGCTGCTGGTGCTGACCGCCTGCAACGCGTCGGACAATAAGTCCGCCACCACCGCGCCCAGCGCGGCAAGCTGGACCGAATTTCGCGACCAGTTTCTTGCCGGCTATTTCCCGCTCAACCCGACCTTTGCGGTCTATCAGGGCAAGCATGAATTCGACGGGCAGTTGCCCGACTGGTCGCCCGACGGGATCGAGAAGCAGGCGGCGTACCTCGAAAAGGCGATCGCCGATGCGAAAGTCTTTGACGGCGAGATGACCGCGGCTGAAAAGTTTGAGCGCGACTATCTGGTGCATGTGGCGCAGGGGCAGCTGTTCTTCCTGCGCGACACCGATTTCGCGGCGAAGAACCCGTCCTATTATACCGGCGCGCTCGACCCCAATGTCTATATCGCCCGGCCCTACGCCGATGCGACGACGCGGATGAAGGCGTTTATCGCCTATGCCGAGAAAGTCCCCGCCGCCGCCGCGCAGATCAAGGCCAATCTAAAGCTGCCGCTGCCCGCGACCTTCGTCAAATATGGCGCCGCCGGGTTTGGCGGCTTTGCCGATTATTACTCCGGCGACGCCAAGGCAGCGTTCGCCGAGGTGAAGGACGAGGCGCTGCAAAAGCAGTTCGACGAAGCGGCGGCAAAAGCCGGGGCCGCGATGACCGATCTGGCGAAATATGTTGGATCGCAGCCTGGCACTACCGACGGCTATGCGCTGGGTGCCGACAAATTTGCCAAGATGATCCTGACCAACGAGGGGGTCGACACCCCGCTCGACGAGTTGGAGCGCATCGGCCAAGCCGATCTCAAGCGCAATCAGGATGCGCTGAAGGCCGCATGCGCGACCTATGCCGCGGGGATGACGATCGGCGACTGCATGAAAAAAATGGGCGCCGACAAGCCCGCCGACGGCCCGGTCGCCGAGGCGCGGCGCCAGTTGCCGACGCTGCGCGCCTTCCTGATCGAAAAGGATCTGGTGACAATCCCCGGCACCGAGCAGGCGCAGGTCGAGGAATCCCCGCCGTACAACCGGCAGAACAGCGCCTATATCGACATTCCCGGCCCGTATGAAAAAGGCCTCCCCTCGGTCTATTATATCTCGCCGCCCGACCCGGCCTGGGACAAGCAGACGCAGGCCGATTTCGTGCCGGGGCGCAAGGACCTGATGTTCACCTCGGTCCACGAAGTGTGGCCTGGGCATTTCCTGAACTTCCTCCATTCGAACCGGGCGGAGAGCATCTTTGGCAAGCTGTTCGTTGGCTATGCCTTTGCCGAGGGTTGGGCGCATTACACCGAAGAGATGATGTGGGACGCGGGGCTGGGTGAGGGCGATCCCGAGACGCATGTCGGGCAGCTGTCGAATGCGCTACTGCGCAACTGCCGCTATCTGTCGGCGATCGGGCTGCACACCAAGGGGATGACCGTCGCCGATTCGGAAAGGCTGTTCAAGGAACAGTGCTTTCAGGACGAAGGCAATGCGCGGCAACAGGCGGCGCGCGGAACCTACGATCCGCTCTACCTCAACTACACGATGGGCAAGCTGATGATCCGCAAGTTGCGCGAGGACTGGACGAAAGGCGATCGCACGAAGTGGAAGGCGTTCCACGACGAGTTCCTGTCCTATGGCGGGCCACCGATCCCGATGGTGCGCGCGGCGATGATGAAGGAAGAGGCGCCGAAGGCGGTGTTCTGACGGGTGCGGGTTGCGCGCATGGGCGGGTATTCGAAACGCTTGGATCACCCTCTCCTCTAGGGGGGAGGTGGATTCAGCTAGCTGGCGCGCGTAGCCGCGCCACGAAAAAGCCGTCGAGGCCTCCAGCTTCGCTCAAGACACCGGGCAAGGTGCGGACAAAACCATTCTTATCGGGCGCGATGGCTTCGGGCAGCTCCTCCGCGCGCACCGGATCGACGCGCCACAATGGGTGATGTTTCAGGAACGTCGCGACCTGATCCTCACCCTCGGTCCGCTCCAGCGAGCAGGTGGCATAAATCAACGTACCGCCGGATTTGACCCAGCGCGCGGCGCGGGCGAAAAGTTCGGTTTGCAGCACCGCCATTTCCTCGATCTGGCGTTGCTCGATCCGGTGCAAGACGTCGGGATGGCGGCGGAAGATACCGGTGGCCGAACAGGGGGCGTCGAGCAGTACCGCATCGGCAGGTGCGGCGGGCGCCCATGACCGGATGTCGGCCTGCACGATGTCGGCGGCCAGCCCCGTGCGCGCCATATTGGCGCTGAGCCGTTCGAGGCGCTTGGCGCTGGAATCGACCGCCACCACATGCCAACCGGCGGCTGCCAGCTGCATCGTCTTGCCACCAGGCGCGGCGCACAGATCGAGCACGGTGTGCCCTCCGCCCGAACCCAGCAGCCGAGCGGGAAGGCTCGCCGCCAGATCCTGAATCCACCAACCGCCTTCGCTATAACCCGGCATCGCCTCGACCGCCTGTCCACGCGGCAGGCGGCGATGGCGCGGCGCGAGTGAGATGGCGTCAGGCCACTCGTCCGCACCTGGTTCGGCGGCGAAGCTGAGGTCGATCGGCGGCGGCGTGCTCCAGCCCGCCTCAGCGACTTCGACCATCGCCAGACTCCATTGCTCGGCCCATCGCTCGGCGGTGGGCAGAGGTAGGGTGGCGCGTTCGGGGAGTTGCCATTGGTCCTGCTGCGCGCGCGAGAGGATCGCGTGAACCAGCCGCCTCGGTCCGCCCGCTACCAGCGGCAGCGCGGTCGCCACGACGGCATGGGCAGGGCTTTTAAGGACGAGCAGCTGTGCGAGCGCAATCCGCAGCACGGTGCGTGATTTGACGTCGTCGGGCAGGATCTGCGCCGTCGCGCTGTCGATCAGCGCGTCGATGTCGACCATCCAGCGCAAGGTTTCGGACGCGATCGCTACGGCAAAGGCGCGGTCGGCGCCGGTCAGTCCCTGCGCCGCGGCGTGCATCGCGATGTCAAGCGGGTCGCCCCGGCGCAGGACCGCGTCGACCAGACGCAATGCAGCGCGGCGCGGTGCGGTGCCTGCAGGGTCAGGTTCATGCTGCCCGCGCTGTTTGGGGCGGCGCGGGCGATCAACCATGTCGATGGTCGGCGAGGCTGGCGTGAGGCATGAAAAATCCTATATGATGCGCGTTATGACTGAACGCAGCGAAACAGAAACCATCGGCGGCACGCCGCGCGCGGCGAAACGTCCGGCGCATGTGAAGGCGCCTGCCGACTGGACCAACAGCCCGGTACCACCGGCGGCGCCGATCCGCGAGGAAAAGGCCGAGGATCAACCCGGCGGCCGCAATCCGGTGCGCTATGGTGACTGGGAACTCAAGGGCATTGCCATCGATTTTTGACGTCGCGACAAGCGCGCGTCAAAAAGGATTCATTCGCCCGATTAGCCCGGTCCGGTCGACAAACTGATGCTTCACCGCGGCGAGAATATGAATTGCGGCGAGTGCCAGCATGGTCAAACCCAACACCTCGTGACGGTCGTGCATTACGTCGGCCAGACCTTCGTTCGGCGCGACAATCACCGGGATAGCGAAAAGGCCAAAGAAATCAATTGGTCGCCCCGCCGCCGACATCCACACCCAACCCGACAGCGGCAGCAGGATCAGCAGCGCATAAAAGAGGAAATGGGTGACCTTGCCCAGAAACCGCTGCCACGTCCGAATCGTGGCGGGCAGGGGTGGGGGGCGGTGGCCAAGCCGCCACGCGATGCGAATGACGGTCAACGCGAGCACGGTGATGCCCAACGCCTTGTGCACATCCATGGCGGTGCGCTGCGTTTCGCGCGGCAAACCCTCGGTCAACATGGCCAGGCCGATATTGGCGATGACCGCCAGGCTGATCAGCCAGTGAAGCCAGATGGCCACCTTGGTGTAACGCGGTCCGGCGGTGCCGGTGGTTTCTGCCAAGGTGGCCATCGCGGTCATGCCTCTCAGACTGTCGGGACTTCCTGATACTCGGGCACCTTGCCGGCTTTTACCTGCTCGGCGAAAACCTCGCGCATCAGCTGAAGCGAGAAAAGATGGGCGAAGATCAGCGCCAGGATGCCGTTTTGCATCATCTTGCGCAGGACATCGCCGCGCAGCTCACGCAGCTTGTTTTCGTCCACCATCTGGAAGCCGCGATACACGTACGGCTTGTCATTGCCTTCCTGCTGAATGCTGACTTCGCCTTCCATCAGCAGGTCCGCCTTTTTCAACTCATCCATGAAGGCACCCGTGCGCTGCCCGGCTTCTTCGAACATTTTGCAGAATTCGAGGATCGCCTGAACGGGTGCGGTCGGCTGGCCATTTTCGAACATCGCGTCGCCTTCGTCGAACTTTCCGACGGCGCCCGAGGTCGGGTCGAAGCACAGCGAGAGCTCGTCCGAATCCGGCTGCAGGCGCGCGAGCAGGAACGGATAGCGACGGATATAGGCCGGGACATAAACGGGATTGACCAGCTTCCCCTGATCATCGACGAACGTGTTGACGCCTTCGTTCAGGCCCATCAGCGCCAGCGGCACCGGATTATCACCCGCCGAAAAGACGATCGGATAATGGCGGCAGGCCGAGACAAATTCGTCCGAGGTTAGCGGAACCGCATGCTGGTTGACCAGGAAATCGGCGTTGTCCAGCGAACGTGCGTGGAAATCGGCGTGATCCACGCTCGAAAGCGGCAACAGATCCTTGTAGAAAAGCGGCAGATTGGCAGGGGCGGGCGCAGTGGCCATGATAAAACTCCGGTAGGGTGTCCCGACCAGCCGGGACGCACAAGATAACAGCGCGCCTTATTGACCTGCGCCGCGCGGCGCAAGGGGGGCGGTAGCAAGAGGTGGGAGCGGGGTCAGGCGATCAGCTTGCCCGGATTGAAGAGGCCTGCCGGGTCGAGACCGGCCTTGATCCCGCGCAGCGCTGCCAGCCGCGCCGGGCTGTCGAGTTCGGCGAGGAGATCGCGCTTCATCTGCCCGATGCCATGTTCTGCCGAGATCGAGCCGCCAAGTTCGATGACGTGCGCATAGACCAGCCGACTGACCGCAGTGCCATGCTTTGCGAGCCATGCCGGACCGTCTGCGCCGACGGGCGGCTGGACGTGGTGATGGACATTTCCGTCGCCCAGATGCCCGAACGATAGCGCGCGGGCGCCAGGGAAAGCCGCAGTCAGCCGAGCCGGATTGTCGGCGATGAACGTCGGCATCAGGTTGACGGGGACGCTGACGTCATGCTGCAATGCCGGTCCCTCGGCACGCTCGGCTTCAGAGATGGAATCGCGCAGGCGCCAGAAATCGTCGCTCTCACGGTCGTTCTTGGCGATCACGACATCAAGGATCAGTCCGGCATCGAGGGCAGCGCCGAGTTCGCGCTCCAAGGCGTCCCCAACCGCCTGATCGCTCGCACCTGCCAGTTCGGCCAGCACATACCAGGGATGCTTGGCGGCGATCGGTGCGCGGGTCTGCGGAATGTGGCGCAGCACAGCATCGAGGCAGCCGTGCGGAATAATCTCGAACCCTTCGAGTTCGCGCCCGATGCTGGCGTCGAGCTGGCGGAGCAGAAGGAGCGCGCGGTGGGGCGTATCGATCGCGATCCACGCGGTGCGCCGCGCGGCTGCGGCGGGAACGAGATGGAGGGTCGCGGCAGTGACGATGCCCAGCGTTCCCTCGGCGCCGCAGAGCAGGTGCCGCAGGTCGTAACCGCGGTTGTCCTTCTTGAGCGGCGCGAGGCCGTCGAAGATGCTGCCATCGGGCAGTACCGCCTCGATCCCTGCGACCAGCGCGCGCATCGTGCCGTGACGCAGCACCTGGGTGCCACCTGCGTTGGTCGACACAAGGCCGCCGATCGTCGCCGAACCCTTGCCGCCGAGGGTCAGGGGGAAACGCAGGCCGTGGGTGAGCGCTTCGTGATGGAAGGTTTCGAGGATCACCCCAGCCTCCGCTACCGCACTCCGCGCTGAAGTGTCGATGCTGCGTACCCGGTTCATGCGGCGCAGGCTGAGTAACAGCTGGTTACCGCCGACGTCGGGGGTGGCGCCGCCGACCATGCCGCTGTTGCCGCCCTGCGGCACCAGCGCCACCCCTGCATCGGCGCACAGGCGCACGATGGCAGCGACCTCTTCGGTTGAGCCGGGCGACAGCATCGCCGCAGCGCGTCCGGTATATTTACCGCGCCAGTCGGTCAGCCAGGGCGCCATGATATCGGCGTCGGTAGTGTATCCCTTTGGCCCCAAAAGCTTCGCAAGTGCGTCGAGCAGCGCAGGCGATGGCGCTCGCGTCATACCGGGTCACCCGCGAATGCGTTCGACCGCCTGTGGTTAGGAAGACAATTATAGTTCATTTGATGTTCAATCATGGCTGTTAAAGCGAGCGTTGGATGAATATCAGGTTTTCGTCCAGCGACTATGGACGCGGGAGCTACGGGTGGGCAGCATTTATTTTCAGGATACCAGAGGAGCGGTGGCGCGGCTGTGCTGAACGCCCTTGTCCTTTGGTTTGCCGCGGCGGCGCCTGCCGCCGACGCCTTGCCGCCTGTTGCGGCACCTGAACCGCTGGTCGCGCTGACCGCGCCGACGCCCGAGCAGGTCACGTCCTTCTGGCAAGTGGTGATCGAACAGCAGTTGATCATCCGCGTTCCGGCGCAGCGTTCGCAACTCAATAATTTTGCCGCGGGACCGATGCGGTCGCGGCGGGCGACCGAAATCCCGATCGTGTGGAAAGAAAAAAAGGCGCCCAAATGCGTGGCGATGCGCAACATCATGGGGATGCAGGCGACCCAGCGCGACAGCATCGACATCATCACGCGGCAGAAGCAGCGGCTGCGCGCGCAGCTTAACCGCGGGTGCCGCGCACTCGACTTTTACGCGGGCTTTTACATGCAGGGCAGCAAGGACGGGAAGCTTTGCGAGGATCGCGATCAGATCCATGCGCGGACCGGTGCCAAGTGCGAGATCGACAAGTTTCGGCTGATGGTTCCGGTGCCCGACGAGGATTAGGCGACTAATCGCGCTTTTCGTCGCCATTTCTTGACTTTTCATCGCTATTTGCCCAAGGCCCGCGGAGCGCCGCCTGCGTGGAAGGCTGAGCGTCACCTCTTTTTCCGGACATGATAAACTTATGAAATTTGCCGAGATCGGCCTTTCCGACGAACTTTTACGCGCCATCGACGAGTCGGGCTATGACGAAGCGACGCCGATCCAGGCGGGCGTTATCCCCTCGGTGCTGATGATGCGCGACATCATCGGCATCGCCCAAACGGGGACCGGCAAGACCGCATCGTTCGTGCTGCCGATGATCGACATTCTCGCTCACGGCCGCGCCCGCGCGCGCATGCCCCGCTCGTTGATCCTCGCGCCGACGCGCGAACTCGCGGCGCAGGTAGCTGAGAATTTTGAAAAATACGGCAAATATCACAAGCTGTCGATGGCGCTGCTGATCGGTGGGGTCCAGATGGGCGATCAGGTCAAGGCGCTCGAAAAGGGCGTCGACGTGCTGATCGCGACGCCGGGCCGCCTGATGGATTTGTTCGAGCGTGGCAAGATTTTGCTGACCGGATGCAATTTGCTGGTGATCGACGAAGCCGACCGCATGCTCGACATGGGGTTCATCCCCGACATCGAGAATATCTGCACCAAGCTTCCTGCCAATCGCCAGACCTTGCTGTTCTCGGCGACGATGCCAGCGCCGATCAAGCGGCTGGCGGACAAGTTCCTGTCGAACCCCAAGACGGTCGAAGTCGCGCGCCCCGCGAGCCGCAACGAAAATATCGAGCAGTTTCTGGTCAAGACGTCCGAACGCGGCAAGCGGGACACGCTGCGCAGCCTGATCGATTCCGAGAAGGTTCACACTGCGATCATCTTTTGCAACCGCAAGACGACCGTGCGCGAGCTGGCGAAGGCGTTACAACGGTCGGGTTATAGTGCTGGCGAGATTCAGGGCGACATGGACCAGTCGAGCCGCACCGCCGAGCTCGACCGATTCAAGAACGGCACGATCAATATCCTGGTCGCATCCGACGTCGCGGCGCGCGGACTCGACGTCAAAGGCGTCAGCCACGTGTTCAACTTCGATGCCCCTTGGCACCCTGACGATTATGTCCACCGTATCGGGCGTACTGGCCGCGCCGGCGCGCAGGGGCGCGCGTTCACGCTGGTGACGCCATCGGACGACGAGGCGATCGACAGCATTCAGAAGCTGACCGGATACAAGATCCCGGTCCATGGCGTTGAAGCGGCGGCGGCTGAAACCGCCGCCGCAGCGCCCAGCGAAGCCGAAGAAAAGCCCCGTCGCGGGCGTTCGGAACGTGGCGGACGTGGCCGCGGCGCCTCGAAACCGGACAAGGTTGCGGCGGAGCCAGTCGACGAGCCCAAAGCGGCCCCAGCAAAGGCGCCCAGGCCGCGCGATGATCGCAAATCAGCTGCTACGCCGAAACCGGCGCCCGCACCGCGTCGCGACGATCAGGACGGTCCCGATGACGGCTGGAACGGCCCGATGCCGGGTTTCCTGTCGGTCGGTTTTGGTAGCTGAGAATTTTCTGCCTGTTTAGGTGACCAACCCAGGAGCCGCCGTGTTTTGGTGGTGGTTAGGTGCCGTTCGCCTACCGAAGCGCCCGCGGAGTCGGGGGCTGCAAGTGGGCTATTCCTGCGTCACCGAGTAAACTGACAGCGGCCCTCGCGTTCGCAGGGGCGACGACTGGTTTTGGTCGTTAGCGGCCACAAACCTACAGCCGAACTAGCATTTTCCCCATATTTTCGCCTGCGAACAACCCTAGAAAAGCATCAGGCACTGACTCTATTCCCTCGTGCACGGTTTCGCGCATCGTCACCGCGCCGCTGGCGATCAGCCCGCCCATGTCGGCGTAAAATTCTTCCATGCAGTCGAAGAACTGATCGGTGTAGATAAAGCCTTCTATGCGGATCCGCGCCGGTATCGTGCGGATGAGATATTTCATCTCTTGCGCCTTGCCGTCATTATAGACGTCGATCATCCCGCAGATTGCAAAGCGCGCGAAATCATTGGCGGTCGCAAAGGCGGCGTCGAGATGTTCGCCGCCGACGTTGTCGAAATAAACGTCGATGCCCGGTTTACCGAGATCAGCGAGCGCTTGTGTCAGTCCCGACAGGACCGGCGCCGCCTTGTAATCGACGACCGCATCGGCGCCCAGATCCTTGACCCACGCACATTTTTTCGCGCCGCCTGCCGAACCGATGACGGTCATTTCGCGCGCCTTGGCGATCTGGACCACGGCAGATCCCACCGCGCCCGCCGCCGCCGAGACAAAAATTGTGTCGCCGGGCTTCGCCGCGGCGACGCGGAGCAGGCCGATCCAGGCGGTGCCGCCGGTCAGCCCCATATTGTGCAGAAAGGTCTGCGGGGTCAGCCCCGCCGCCAGCGCATCGGCAGGCAGCTTGTTCGGCATCATGTCGAGGCCGACGACGCCGCCATCGCGCCAGCCGCCCATGTGGAGGATCATGTCGCCGGGCGAGAAGCCCTCCATCCGGCTTTCCACCACTTCGCCGATCGCGCCGCCGGTCATCGGCTGGTCGATCTGAAAACTTGCGGCATAACTTTTGGCGTCGTTCATCCGCCCGCGCATATAGGGATCGACCGACAGCCAGCGGTTCCGGACACGGAGCTGGTCTGGTTCGAGCGGCGCGTCAGGCAGCTCGCGCAGCGCGAAATTGTCCATCGTCGGAAGCCCTTGCGGGCGGCTGATCAAATGCCAGGCTTTGCTCATCGGAACCCCCATTCCCTGATTTCGCATGGCGGTGACGGCGGTGGTCAGAAAAGCCGTTGCCACTGCAATGCGGTGCGTTTATTACGCCGCGGTCGCGGGGCCGTAGCTCAGATGGGAGAGCGCTGCAATCGCACTGCAGAGGTCAGGGGTTCGATTCCCCTCGGCTCCACCATTATTACAATGATTTAGCGACAAAGATTCATCTTTGTATGGAATGAATATGGAAAAGCGGGTGCGAGCCGTTTGCTTGGACCCGCTTCACGCACGCTCGGCAACGCCGGCCAGCAGCTCCACATGAGTGCAACTGGCCAGCATTTCTTCCGAAATTTGGCGCGGGCTCAAGAGAGTGCAGACGTGCGATAACAGGCGCCGTCGAAGGTCGAAGCGAACACTCTGCCCAATCAATTTTCGGAGGTCGATCGTTCAGTTCGATAGTTTTGTGGTCGCTCCACTCGGGCGGCAGCACCATCCCCGGCGACGGGCGATTGACCTGGACCGGCGCGGCGCCCCGCGAAAGTGCGGCGGCGCAATTATTTCCCCGCGTGCTGCGCACGCTCCTCGCGGCCGCTGCGCTTTCAAATAATCGCGCCGCCGCACTCCTCCGCTTTGCTGCGGCCCTTACGGGTTCGCGCGTCGCCTCATGCTCCGGTCCTTGGTCCGCCCATGCCGCAGGGATGGTTCCGCGGCAGTTTTTAAGGAGACGACCAATGGCATCCATCGGCTTTGTGAACGGCACCATTGAAAAAGGCTTCGTGGGCCAGCTCAAGACCCTCTCGATCCGCGCAAGCATCGAGATCCGCACCAACCCCTCGAAGAACGGCGACGTCCAGCCCGATTTCCGGGTCTATTCCGAGGGTGTGGATTATGCGTAGCGCGTGATTATGCGGAGTGGGGTGATGGAAGTGGCGGTTATCTGGCGCTTTTTCTGTGTTCCTGCTCCACATAATAACGGCGGCGGTGCCGCAGCCCCTCGCCGGGTAGCGGGCGC
>NZ_NISK01000001.1:119053-999053 GCF_002205675.1 Sphingopyxis bauzanensis
GATTATGCGTAGCGCGTGATTATGCGGAGTGGGGTGATGGAAGTGGCGGTTATCTGGCGCTTTTTCTGTGTTCCTGCTCCACATAATAACGGCGGCGGTGCCGCAGCCCCTCGCCGGGTAGCGGGCGCCGCGGGCTAAGGTCACCGCGACCAGATCAGCGCATGCTCGCCATTTTCACCTTCGAAGACCCATCGGCACCTCAAGTCGGCTCGGCATGTGGGTCCGCCATCAGTGATGCGATCAGCGCGTCAGGCGCATTGAACCGACCGCGTCGAAGTGCCGGCGGGAGCACCGCCTCGACCGCCTCGAGCTTCTCGGTCGGGTCCATCCGCAGATACACTTCGGTGGTCCGGATGTCGGCATGACCGAGCCACAACGCGACCTTGCGGATGTCGCGCGTGGCCTGGAGCATGATAACCGCACAGCTGTGCCGCAACAGGTGCGGCGTCAGCGTGCGTCCCGCCAGGGTCGGGCAGGTTCGCGCCGCGGTCACGGCATGCTTTGCCAGGATGTATTCGAACCCGGCCCGTGTCATCGCGTCGTCCCGCGCATTGACGAACAGTTCCGGCACGGGTGCCGGGCCGCGAACTGTGAGCCAGGCACGAACGTCTCGCGCCGTCTCCTTCCAGAGCGGAAGACTTCGCTCGCGACGGCCCTTGCCCATTACCAAGATATTGGGCGTAGGCTGCAATGTGACGTTTTTCAGGCGCAGACCGACCAGCTCGGATACGCGCAGGCCGGCTGCGAAGCAGACGTGCAGCATGGCTCGATCGCGGATTCCCGAGCGCGTGCGGAGGTCGGGAGCATCGAGCACCGCCTGCACCTCCGGCATCGTCAGATGGCGGATCAACTTCTGGTCGTACCGTTTGCCCGGGATCGCATTGATCTGTGCGACCTGCTCGAGCGCACGGGGATATTTGAGTTCAACGTAGCGCATGAACGCCTTGATTGCGGCGAGCCGGACGTTGCGGGTGGCGGGGCTGTTACCGCGCTCGCGCTCTATATAGCCGAGGAACGCGAGCACCATGTCGGCGTCGATCTCTTCGAGCGTGAGCTGTGATGGCCGCGTTCGCAGTCGATGGGCCGCGAACGCGAACAGCAGCTTGAAGCTGTGCGCATAGGTGTCGCAGCTGTGGGGACTGAGGCCGCGCTGGCGCGGCATATGTTCGCGCAGAAAGCCGGTGATGAGCGGGGCGATCGGCGTCATGCACACCTCCCCAGGGTGAGCATTTCGGCCGCAGCCGCGATGTCGCCCATCAACTCGGGCACCGCTTCCAGATACCAGTAGGTGTGCCGGATGTGGCCGTGTCCGAGGTAGGTCGAGAGCGCGACGAAGTCACGCGCCACCTCTTCCCGTCCGGCAGCGCATTGCTCCAGCACACGCGTCGCGAACGTATGGCGAAGATCGTGCATGCGCGGTCGACGCGGTCGATCGACCGCGACCCCGGCCGTCCGCAAGACGGTATGGAACGCGGCGCGGGCCGTCCCCCAAGGTAGGGGCCGGCCACATTCTGTCAGGAACAGGTGGCCTTCGAGAACGCCGTAATAGCGTTCGCGGACCCTCAGATAGGCTTCGAGCCTTGCCAGGACGCTCGGATGGAGCGGGACGAGCCGGTTCTTGTTGAACTTGGTCGCGCGGATATGCAGCACCCCGTCCGCGAGCACGTCTTCGAGCCGCAGCTTGAGCGCCTCGGATATTCGCAGTCCGGTCGCAGCGAGCAGGCCGAACAGCATCTCGAAGGTGAGGGGTTTGAGCGGATTGAGCCGGGTCGCACGCAGCTCGCGTGCGGACATGAGCATCCGCTCCACCTCGCCCTGCGAGAAGATATAGGGCGCCGGCCTCGATCGCGACCGATAGAACAGACGGTGCTGCGGCACCTCGTGCCCAGCGTCTTCGGCACGGAGGAAGCGGGCGAACACGGCCAGCTCCTGGAGCCTTCGATAATAACTGTCCTGGGTCGAGGACTTCGCCGCCGCCCATGCCAACGCGGTGTCGCTGCGCACATGGACGTCACCGACGCTCGCTGCATATTCTGCGAACGACGCCAGGTGATCGGCGGTTTTGCAGAGCTTGAAGCCGAGCGAACGGCGCAGCTCGATATAGCGATACGCGTCGTCGATCAGCATGCCGACCTCCCCGGCCAGGGCTGCGCGATGGCCGATAGAAGCGCGATGTCGACCTTGGCGTAATGCGCGGTCATCGCCCTGGCGCGGTGACGCAGAACGGTTCCCACGTCGCCAAGGCTGACCCCATGGCGCAGCATCGCGGTCGCTGCCGAATGGCGCAGGATATGGGCGCCTTTGTGCGGACAGTCGATACCGGCGCGCCGGTACGCGGCCGTTGCAAGGCATTTGACGGCGATGCGGTTGATGGGTCTGAGCGGCGCGATCTCCGTCAGGAACAACGCGCGCGTCGGCATCGCTGGCCGCGCACGCTCTATATAAGCGATGATCGCGTCGCCGACCTCCTGGCTGAGCGGGAGCAGTTCTTCGCGCCGACTTTTCCCGAGCAGACGGATGCTGCCTTGGCGCCAGTCGATGTCATCGAACGTCAGCCGGGCGACCTCGCTCGCGCGCAGTCCGAGCCGCACGAGCAGGAGGATAATCGCGCGATCGCGCAGGCGCCGCTCCCCCTCGCACGCGGCGAGGATCCGGACGATATCGGCGTCGGGCAGGAACCGCGGGATCGATGTCAGCTGCCAGGTCGCGGCTCTGGGCATGGCATGATCAAGCCCCGGTTGGCATCGCCCGGTCGCGATCAGGAAGCGCAGGAACGCGCGGACCCCGACCCCGATGCCGTTCAGACGGGCGCCGGATACAGTGCCCGCGCGCCCCAGCATGAAGCGGCGGATCGCGGCGGCATCATAGACAGCAGGGTCATCGCCGAGCTGGGCGATGAACGGCAGGATCGCGCCACGATAGGTACCGAGCGTCGTCTCCGCGAGGCCATGTTGCTCGCGCGCCCAGCGCGCAAACTCGATCATGAGAGCCGGATCGGACCGCTCGGGCAGACGCGGCAGGGCACCGCAGCCCTCCAGATATGCGATGAACAGCTTGGCGGTTTCCACGGCATCCTTGTTGACATCGCCACGGAACCGGGGCCGGTATCCGGCCCTGATCATAGCGAACGATGCCGCATGCGCCTCGCGGATTGTGTCCAGCGCATAGCTGTTCTCGCGCGCCCACTGCGTCCAGCTTGCAAGCAGCCGTACCCTCTCGATGATAGTGAGCGGCGTATAACGTCGCTCGCGGAGCCATTCCGCAAAGTCGTCCGCATGATCCGCCGCCATTCCGGCCTTCAACCGTTCCCCGACAACGCTCTTCGTTGGCTGATCGACACCTCTTGGCATACCGCCTCCTCTTTTTGGTGGAGGCGGGACTATGACCCGACGTGCCTGGTATTCGGAACGCCGCAACTATTCGGACATCCGTTATCGTTACACGAGCATGCGCTGCTCTGGTCGCGGTGACCTTAGCCCGCGGCGCCCGCTACCCGGCGAGGGGCTGCGGCACCGCCGCCGTTATTATGTGGAGCAGGAACACAGAAAAAGCGCCAGATAACCGCCACTTCCATCACCCCACTCCGCATAATCACGCGCTACGCATAATCGACGCCTTCGGAATAAACCCGGTAATCGGGCTGGACGTCGCCGCTCTTGGAGCGGTTGGTGCGGATCTCGATCGCCGCGCGGATCGTGAGAGTTTTCAACTGGCCCACGAAGCCTTCTTCGATGGTGCCGTTCACAAAGCCGATAGCTGCCATTGGTCGTCTCCTTCAAACTGCCGCGGGACCATCCCTGCGACATGGGCGGACAAGGGACCGGCGCATGAGGCGATCCGCGAACCCGCAAGGGCCGCAGCGCAGCGGAGGAGTGCGACGCCGCGATTATTTGAAGCGCAGCGACCGCGAGGAGGCGGCGCAGCCGGCGGGGAAATAATCGCGCCGCCGCACTTTCGCGGGGCGCCGTGCCGGTCCAGGTCGATCGCCCATCGACGGGGATGGTCTTCGGCTTGATCAAGGCAGTCACTAACAGCACCGGATTAGTAACGTCATGAGAGCAGGATGCCCAAGCGGAACACACGCCTCAATGCGCCAGAGACACATCGTCAAGGACGGTTCAACGCAGACGTTCCGCGATTGTTGTTATTCCGACGCCATAGCGCGAGTTGGACAACCCACCGGGTCATCGGGAAATGCACAATCTGGAGCGCCATCACTCCGTTTTGGCGGATCTGTACAATCCTGCCCGACCGGCAACGGCCATAGGCCTCGCAACACGAACTTTCGTCGGACGCTCCCTGATTGCGACCCAGGGGACCGTTCGGTGGTGGGGGGCGATATTCTGCAACGCAGACCATCGTTTAAGGCGGCGCGATTTATCGTGCCGCCTTTTTTCCTTGCCGAGTCCGCGCGCCGTCGCCGCTTGCGGCGGCGGCGCGCCAAAAATGAAAGCGCCGCGCTGGCCCGAAGGGACAGCGCGTCCGTTACCGGTGAGGGAACAATAGGCGGGCGACCAAAAGCCGCCCGCCTATTGTTATGCCGCCAATGGCGGTTCGTCGGTTTCCGGTCCGCTGCTGTCCTCGGTGAGAGGCACAATGCTCGCGGAGAGATCGAAAGCCACACGCGCCGCAGCCTTCACGCTGCCGACACCGCCGCGAGACGTGTAGGCAGTCGGCGGGAACGCCATCCACTGCGGAACCCACGGCTCGGCCTTCGCCCGACCGTTCTCGCCCGCAAGGCAATCGGCGATGATCGCTTTCAGCGCCTTACCCTTCTCACCGGCGTTTGCTGCTGCGACCTCCGCGCCCGCGACCTCGCCGACGATGGCGAGCAGCACTTCGCGGTCGCGAAGCTGGTCGAAGAACGCCGCGTCGGCTTGCCAGTGCTGGTGCATGTCGGTGCCGAGATGAAGGCCGATCATTTCCACCGCCTCGCTGCCCGCTTGCAGCGTCTCGCCCATGACGATTGCGATAATCTCCATTACTACGGGGTCGGGAAGTTCGAGCAACCGAGCGAACAAGGGAGCAAAAGGGGGACGGTGATAACCCTTGCCGGTAACGGTCGGGGCGTCTTCGTCGAAACCAAGCACGGCGAGCACGGCACGGCGCTTCGTATCGAAAGCGGTTTCGGCGGAGCAGGTCTCGACACTCTCGGCAATTTCTTCTTTCGGAGCGCGCTGCGCCTCGACATCGACCCGCCACAGGTCTGCGCCCGCAATGACGTGCGCGGCCATCGCTCGGAGTGCGACACCGGTATGTGCCAGCAGGTCGGCGCGCACCGCCGCATGGCGATGAAGATCGATATAGGCATTGAGCGGACCCGACACCTCGGGACGCGATGGCTTCTCGGAGATGGCAACACCCTCCCCGCTGCCGCTGGAAAGCCGCTTCGCTTCCTTTGCGGTGACAAAGCCCTCGTGGAAGCTGACCTCGCCGCTCTCGCGAACCTCGACATAGACACGACCGCCCTTGCGCTTGCCAGCGTAGGCATGATCCCACTCGCGGAACCACTGGCCGCGCTCCATGATGATCACGTCGGACCATCCGGCCTCAAGATAGTCGGCCTTGCGGGAATCGACCGCTGCCATCTGCGCCGCCCAGAACGCATCGCTGTCGGCAAAGAACCGATCCTCGCCGAACAGGTCGGCAACAATGCTGCCCTTGAAAGCCTCGACGTCGAACAAGGCATGCGTAACCGCAATGGCCGTGCCGCCAAACAGCCACGCCTTGAGTTGATGGCCGGTTGGGCAATAGGCGCTCTCGTCATCGAACAGTGCCAGCCATGCCTTCTGCTGGCTTTTCGATGCAAGGGTCAGATGCCGCACCGTGTTCACGTCGATCTGACCGCCGCGATAGAGGGTGCGGATGCGCGGCAAGAGATTGCCGAGCGCAAGGATGCGCTTCACCGCGCTCGGCTCGAACCCGAACGTATCGGCCACCTCCTCCACGCTGCGCCCTGTTTTGACCAGCGCCACAAACGCTTCCCACTGGCTGACCTCGTCAGGACGGACCCGCGCCAGATTTTCGAGCATCGATGCTTCGAGCGCATCGGCATCGTCACCTTCGTCGAGGATCGCACACGGGATCGGCTTCACCGCTCCGCCCTCGCGCACAACGGCGTTGACGGCGGTAAAGCGGCGACGTCCCGCGACGATCTCGAACCGGCCTTCGGCGCAGTTGGGACGAACGAGCAGCGGAACCAGTACACCCCGCGCGCGAATGCTCGGGAGCAGGTCGGACACATCGGGGTCTTTGCCCTTCCCCCGCATGTTGGCGGCGGCAATCGACAGATGGTCCACATCGATAAAATCGAGCTTCATGATTTTCTTCCTTTCCTTCCACCACACCCGGCCCCGGACGGCGGGGCGGGCGGCGAGGAAAGGCGACGGGACCGCGCTCAAGGACGGCGCGCACCCGCAGGGCCGCAACGCAGTGGAGGAGCCGACGCGTAGCGGCGGCTTGCGCACCGTCCGAGCGGTCCCACAGCCGTGCGCCGACTGCCACGCAGTCCGTGGCCGGCCAACGACCAGCGCCGCTGCGCTTTAGCGCGACGTCATCATCGGACAACAAACGCGCCCTTGTCGCAACCGCCGGCGCCGCGGCGTGCGCGGACCGGTGGCGGGTCGGGGGTGGCGAATCCACGCCCGGAACAGCGCTATGCGCTGTTTACCCGCCGCAAGGGCTGCGCGCCCACGACGCCAAGAAGCGAGACAAGAGCGCGGTGCGGCCAACCGTGAAAACGCGCGACCTCTGGCGGCGCCTGTCTCCGCCAGTGTGCGCTCATTTGAGGCCGCGCCCCGCCTCACCACCCTCAAGACCTCACCACCCTCAAGAACTACCGCGGCGCTCAAGCCGCCACAAGCGATTGGGCTTCATCCATTTTGCTGGCGCGCAGTGCGTCGAGATAATCGCTCCACCATTGGTGCATCGCAACTCGCTCATCCCAATAGCGTCCGCGATTGTAGATGCCGCGCACGGTGTTCGGGTCGGCATGAGCAAGCGAGCGCTCGATGGCGTCCGGGCTCCATTTCCCGCTTTCATTCAACAACGACGAAGCCGTGGTCCGAAGTCCGTGCGCTGTGACCTCGCCAGTCGCGTAGCCCATGCGTCGGAACGCCTGGTTGATCGTATTTTCGCTCATCGGGCGTTTCGACGTGTGAAAAGCTGGAAAGACGAAACCTTCCGGGCCGGTCAGCCCAAGTAGATCTTCCAGATAAGTGAGAACCTGCCGCGACAGGGGAACAGCATGTGGCCGACGCATTTTCATGCGCTCGGGCGGAACCGTCCAGATCGCGGCCGTCATGTCGATCTCGGTCCATAGCGCTTGTCGCAACTCGCCGGGCCGCATCATGACATGCGGCGCGATCTGACATGCAATGCGCGTGATCGCATTTCCGGAATAGGCGTCTATCGACCTCAACAGTTCACCGACACCCGCGGGGTCAAGAATCGCCGCGTGATGCGTCACTTTCGGTGTCACGAGAGCACCACGTAACACAGAAGTCGGATCGACTTCTCCTCGCCCGGTCGCCACGGCATAGCGGAAAACGCGGCTTGCGAACGACCGGCAACGCCGCGCGGTCTCGCGTTTGCCACGGGCCTCAAGCTTTTTGAGCGCGGCAAGCACCTCGATCGGCTTGATATCGGCAACCGGCATCGCGGCGATCGGCTTCAGTTGAGCTAGGAGCCAATTCGCTTTCACCGTCGTCGTTTCGGCGCGACCATCGGCGACCATCTTCTCGATATATTCCTTGGCGACGTCACCAAAGTTGTTCGCCGCCTTGAAAGCTGCGGTCAGCTTTTCTCGTCTCCGCTCGGCTGCAGGATCGAGGCCCTCGGCGAGTTGCTGCCGGGCTTCATCGCGCTTCCTTCTGGCAGAAGCCAATCCAATTTCGGGATAACTACCCAGCGATATGCGGCTTTCCTTGCCAAGGTGGCAGAAGCGAAAGCGCCACAGCTTGGCTCCCGAGGTCCGAACTTCAAGATATAGTCCGTCAGCATCCGGAACCTTATATGCCTTGTTTCGGGGCTTAAGCGCCCGAAGGCGAACATCGCTCAACGCCATCTATCAACTCCTGCATCGATCTGTCTCGATGGTCGGAGGATTCGCCACTCAATCCTTGGCACACGGGTCACCGATTTGGGCACATGCGACGTGACCCGTTTCGTGACCCGTTTTTTGCCGAGATGGAGTGAAATCTCTCTGGACGACACAAAACAGAACCAAGAGAAAAATGGCAGATTTCTGCCATTTTTTCAAGGGTTCTTGGATGTTATGAGAAGGGTAAATGGTGCCCAGAAGAGGACTCGAACCTCCACGACCTTGCGATCGCCAGCACCTGAAGCTGGTGCGTCTACCAATTCCGCCATCTGGGCACGGGGTAGGAGCGGGCGCTTAGCGGGGGGGCTGGCGGCTTGTCAACCGCGGTCCGGCGATCGTGGCATATTTTATCGCAAAGGTTCCCGTTTCAGGCCATCAGGTGGCCGTCGCCCCTTGCCCCCTCCCCCGCTTCGCGGCATGGGGAAGCGATCGGGCGCACGCTGCGCCACCCACACAGAATTGATAACAGGCGGATGCAATGCAGAAACTCGACGGGCAATTGATCACGGTGCTGGGCGGTGGCGGCTTCGTCGGCCGCTATGTCGTGCAGCGCCTGCTCGCACGCGGCGTCCGCGTCCGCATCGCGCAGCGCAACCCGCGCGCCGCGACCTTTCTGAAACCGCTCGGCGGGCTGGGCCAGACGCAGTTCGTCACCGCCGATGTCCGCGACCCCGCCAGCATCGCGCGTGCGGTCCAAGGCAGCGACGCGGTGATCAACCTGGTCGGCGCGTTCGACAATATGCAGGCAGTGCAGGCCGATGGCGCGGGGCATGTCGCCGGGGCAGCCAAATCCGCTGGGGTGCGCGCCCTCGTCCATATCTCGGCGATTGGCGCCGACCGCGACAGCGCGTCGGCCTATGGTCGCAGCAAAGGCGATGGCGAAGCCGCGGTGCGCGCGGCGTTTCCCGCTGCCGTGATCCTGCGCCCGTCGATCATCTTTGGCCGCGAGGACCAGTTTATCAATCGCTTTGCGGCGATGATCCGCATGGCGCCGGTGATCCCGGTGGTGGCGCCGAACGCGAAGTTCCAGCCGGTCTATGTCGGCGACGTCGCCGATGCTGTCGTCGCCGCGCTGGGCGATGCCGCGGCGGGGCAGACCTTTGAGCTGGGCGGGCCGCAGGTGCTGACCATGGGCGAATTGCAGCGCTGGATCGCCGATGCGACGGGCCGCTCGCCGCTGTTTGTCGATGTGCCGGATGCCGTCGCCGGGGCGGTTGCATCGGGTCTCGGCTGGGCGCCGGGCGCCCCGATCACCAAGGATCAGTGGCTGATGCTGCAAAAGGACAATGTCGTCGCCGCTGGCGCCGCAGGGCTGGCCGAGCTTGGCGTTGCGCAGACCTCGCTGGCTGCGGTCGCCGACGACTGGCTAGTGCAATATCGCCGCCACGGCCGCTTTGCGGTGCAAAAGCCCGCCTGACCCAACCAACCGGGCGACGCCCTGCCCCCACCCGATCGTTGGGTCGTCCGGGGTGATCAACCTCAGGACCATTTATGCACGACCTTGCGACCATCATCCTGCTTGGCATCATCGAGGGGTTGACCGAATTTTTGCCGGTGTCCTCGACCGGCCACCTGATCCTCGCCGCCGAACTGCTCGGCTTTACCGGCGAAGGGTCGGCGGCGTTCAAGATCTCGATCCAGCTCGGCGCGATCCTTGCAGTGCTCGTCGCCTATCGGCAGCGGTTCTGGGATGTCGGCATGGGGCTGCTGCGCGCCGATCCTGACGCGATCGCCTTTACCCGCAACATCCTGATCGGTTTCCTGCCCGCAATGCTGATCGGCGCAGTCGCGTACGAAGGGATCCGCGCACTGCTCCAGTCGCCGACGACCGTCGCGGTCGCGCTGATCGTTGGCGGCGTCGTGATCCTCGCGATCGAGCGTATGGTCAAGGTGGTGAAGGTCGAAAGCGTCGAGGCGATGCCGCTTCGGACCGCGATCATCATCGGCGTCGTCCAGTGCATCGCGATGATCCCCGGGGTCAGCCGCTCGGGCGCGACGATCATGGGCGCGCTGCTGATGGGGGTCGAGCGCAAGACCGCGGCAGAGTTCAGCTTTTTCCTCGCCGTCCCCACAATGCTGGGCGCGACTGTGTATTCGCTATGGAAAGACCGCCACATACTCGTGATCGACGATCTGACCGCAATCGCAATCGGGCTGGGCGTCGCGTTTGTCGTCGCGCTGGCGGTCGTGAAGGCGCTGGTGGCGATCGTCGGCCGCTTCGGCTTTGCGCCCTTTGCCTGGTATCGAATCGTTCTTGGCACGATCGCGCTGATCTGGCTTGGCCTGAGGTAGGACCGAAATGGGACTAGATTTGAAAGAAAATTGCGCCCGCGACGCCATCTCTCTCGATCGAGTGTAATTTTAGGACAGTTTACCTTACCTAACTGGCAATTCTTCCGTGACAGAGCCCGTCTGACCATGCATCTGGCCCGCATCGAAGGGGAAATTGCATGGCTGCCGATCGCATGCTTCAATTTGTGGAGCGCGAACAACATTACCCGGACAAGCGTTCCGCCGACGACAGAGCGCGAGATTTTCGCGAGATCGCCGAGCGCTACGCCGCGCCCGATGCCGACGAACAGGCTGCGCGCTGCTCGCAGTGCGGCGTCCCCTATTGCTCGGTGCATTGCCCGCTGCACAACCATATCCCCGACTGGCTGCGCCTGACCGCCGAAGGGCGGCTGCGCGAAGCCTATGAACTCAGCAACGCCACATCGACGATGCCCGAGATCTGCGGCCGCATCTGTCCGCAGGATCGCCTGTGCGAAGGCAATTGCGTCATCGAATTTTCGGGGCATGGCGCGGTAACGATCGGCAGCGTCGAGAAATATATCACCGACACCGCCTGGGCGGAGGGCTGGGTCGAGCCGCTACACCCCGGCAAAGTGACCGGCCAGTCGGTCGGCATCATCGGCGCTGGTCCCGCAGGGCTGACCGCCGCCGAATATCTGCGCGTCGCGGGGCATGAAGTGCATGTCTACGACCGCCACGACCGCGCCGGCGGGCTGCTCACCTATGGCATCCCCGGCTTCAAGCTGGAAAAAGACGTCGTGATGCGGCGCGTCGACCGGCTGGCTGAGGGCGGCATCCATTTTCATCTGGGGTTCGAGGTCGGCGGCGACGCGACGCTCGACGCGCTGCGCCAGAAGCATGACGCGCTGCTGATCGCCACCGGGGTATACAAGGCGCGAGAGATAAAGGTTCCCGGCAACGAAGCCGAAGGAGTCATCGCCGCGCTCGACTATCTGGTCGCGTCGAACCGCAAGGGCTTTGGCGATGCGGTTCCGGCGTTCGACGACGGCCGCCTTGACGCCGCGGGCAAGCACGTCGTCGTCATCGGCGGCGGCGACACCGCAATGGACTGCGTCCGCACCGCGGTACGGCAGGGCGCCAAGTCGGTGAAATGCCTCTACCGCCGCGACCGTGAAAATATGCCCGGCTCGCTGCGCGAAGTGTCGAACGCCGAGGAAGAAGGCGTCGACTTTGTTTGGCTGTCGGCGCCCGAAAGCTTCACCGCCGACAAAAGCGTCAAGCAGGTCGCGGTCGCGGGCATGCGCCTTGGTGCGCCCGATGCCAGCGGTCGCCGCAGCCCTGAGGTCGATCCCGGCCGCACCTTCGACCTGCCCGCCGACATGGTGATCAAGGCGCTAGGCTTCGATCCCGAGGAACTGCCCAATTTGTTCGGCGCTCCCGACCTCAGCGTCACGCGCTGGGGCACGCTGCGGGTCGATCATCAGACGATGATGACCAGCCTGCCCGGCGTTTTTGCCGCCGGCGACATCGTCCGGGGTGCCAGCCTGGTCGTCTGGGGCATCCGCGACGGCCGTGATGTCAGCGACCAGATGGCAAAGTGGTTGAAAGCCAAAGCCAAAAGCGAAAAGAAGGCAGCATGACCAACAGGGGAAGGAATTCATGATGTCGAAATTCAAAACGATGCTGCTCGCCGGGACGTTCGCGCTGGCACCCCTGGCCGCTACCGCGCAGGAAGCACCCGTGGCCGAAGTCGTTGCCGATGATGCTCAAGCTGATGTCAACAGCGAAGACTTTGCCATCGATACCAAGGCGAAGATGCAGAAGGACATGGATGCGGCAATCGCGCTGGTTGAAAAGATGTTCGACACCAGCAGCTTGCCGCCGATCGAGCCCGCTCGCCTGACGCTCGCGCAGCAGACGATGGGGGCTCTAATCCCCGCCGGCAGCCTCGAGAAGATGATCGACAACCTCTATGGCAAGATGTTCAAGACGATCATGGCAGAGCTTGGCGGCCAGTCGGACCTGATGCTGTCGATCAAGACCGGGGTCGAAAGCGACAAGATTGCCACGCTCGACGAGGCAACAAAGAACAAGATCGCCGATATGTTCGACCCGCATCGCCAGGAACGCGAAGACCAGATCACGCGAGTGATCAAGCCGCTGATCAGCGAAGCCCTGACCGATCTGGAGCGGCCGATGCGCGACGGCATGGCCAAGGCCTATGCCCGCAAGTTCAGCGCGGCGCAGCTCACCGACCTCAACAGCTTCCTCGCGACGTCCACAGGCCGCCTCTATGCCAGCGAATGGATGGCCTTGCAGGCCGACCCCGAAGTGATGGTCGCGGTGATGAAGGCGCTGCCGCCCATGGTCACCAAATTCATGGACCGCGGACCGCAGATCGAAAAGGAAATGAAGGAACTGCCCAAGGAAAAGCAGCTATCCGACTTCAGCGACAAGGAACTCGCCTCGCTCGCCAAGCTGATGAAGGTCGATGTGAAGGTGCTGAAAGAGCAGCGCGACATGTCGAAGACCGATGTGATGGAAGCGACCGACGCTGCGGATGCTGCCGCCGATGCCTCGTATGACGGCAGCGCCGCCGACGCGGCGGCAGACGCCGCCGATGCCGCAGCAGATGCCGCTGCGGCCGCTACTGATTATGCCAGCGAAGACCCCGCCTACGACCGCAGCAACTGGTCGGCCGCCGATCTGAAGCGCGTCGAAGACCTGGAGGCTGCCTCGGCCGCCGCCGCCACTGCCTATCTCGAAGCCGAGGCCGAAGCCGCGAACAAGGCGCGCAAACGGCTGGACAAAGCCCCCTCCGAATAGGCGCCAGCCTATACCGTCAGGACGACAAAGATGACCCACTACCCCACCCCCGAACACGCCCGGCTTGCCGAGCACGGCATGTATCGCCCCGACCTGGAATCCGATGCCTGCGGCGTCGGCATGGTCGCGGCGACCGACGGTAAGGCGTCGCGCCGCGTCGTCGAGGCGGCAATCGAGGCGCTGCGTGCCGTCTGGCACCGGGGCGCGGTCGATGCCGACGGCAAGACCGGGGATGGCGCGGGCATCCATGTCGACCTGCCGGTCCGTTTCTTCGACGATGCAATCGCCGCGTCGGGCCATAAAGTGCGCCCGAACCGTCTCGCCGTCGGCATGATCTTCCTGCCACGCACCGACCTGGAGGCGCAGGAGCATTGCCGCACCATCGTCGAGGCCGAGATCATCGACGCGGGCTTCACCATCTATGGCTGGCGCCAGGTGCCGGTCGACGTATCGGTGATCGGCGACAAGGCGCAGCGCACGCGCCCCGAAATCGAGCAGATCATGATCGCCGGGCCGCTCCCCGACGAAGCGTCGCTCGCCGAGTTCGAAAAGCAGCTCTATCTGGTCCGCCGCCGGATCGAGAAAAAGGTGATCGCCGCCCAGATCGCTGATTTTTACGTGTGCAGCCTGTCGTGCCGCTCGATCATCTACAAGGGGCTATTCCTCGCCGAGAGCCTCGCTGATTTCTATCCCGACCTGACGAGCAAGCTGTTCGAAAGCCGCGTCGCGATTTTCCACCAGCGTTATTCGACCAACACCTTCCCGCAATGGTGGTTGGCGCAGCCGTTCCGCTGTCTTGCGCATAATGGCGAAATCAACACGATCCGCGGCAACAAGAACTGGATGAAAAGCCACGAGATCAAGATGGCAAGCCTCGCCTTCGGCGAGCATTCGGAAGATATCAAGCCGGTGATCCCCGCGGGCGCATCGGACACGGCGGCGCTCGACGCGGTGTTTGAAACATTGTGCCGCGCCGGGCGCGACGCGCCGACCGCAAAGCTGATCCTCGTCCCCGAGGCGTGGGTCAACGAACCCGAAATGCCCGATGCGCACAAGGCGATGTATAATTATCTCGCCAGCGTGATGGAGCCGTGGGACGGCCCCGCGGCGCTCGCGATGACCGATGGGCGCTGGGCGGTTGCGGGCATGGACCGCAACGCGCTCCGCCCGCTGCGCTACACGCTGACCGCGGATAATCTGCTCGTCGTCGGCTCCGAAAGCGGCATGGTCCTGCTACCCGAGGCGAGCATCCGCAAAAAAGGCCGCCTCGGCCCCGGCCAGATGATCGCGGTCGATCTGGAAAGCGGCACCCTCTACGAAGACCGCGCGATCAAGGACAAGATCGCGGGCGCGCATGACTACGGCGCACGCGTCAAAGGCTTCCGCACCATGGCCGACCTGCCCAAGGGCGGCAAATCGAGCCTGCCAGTCTTCGAGCGCAGCGATTTGCTGCGCCGCCAGGTCGCCGCGGGCCTGACCATGGAAGATATGGAGCTGATCCTCTCGCCGATGGTCGAGGATGCGAAGGAAGCGATCGGGTCGATGGGCGACGATACCCCGCTCGCGGTCATCTCCGACAAGCCACGCCACGTCGCGCAATTTTTCCGCCAGAATTTCAGCCAGGTCACCAACCCGCCGATCGACAGTCTGCGCGAACGGCATGTCATGAGCCTGAAGACGCGCTTTGCCAACCTCGCCAATATCCTCGATGAAAAGGGGCAAAGCGACCACGTCCTCGTGATCGACAGCCCCGTTCTCGTCGGCGACGACTGGGATCGCCTGCGCGCCTATTTCGGCGATGCCGTTGCCGACATCGATTGCACTTTCCCCGTCGGCGGCGATGCCGCGAGCTTGCGCGAGGCGATCGCGCGCGTCCGCCGCGAGGCCGAGGATGCGGTGCGCGCCGGACGCAGCGAGCTGTTCCTGACCGACCAGAGCATTGGCGAGGATCGCGTCGGCATGGCGATGGTGCTCGCCGCCGCCGCCGTCCACACCCATCTCGTCCGCAAGGGGCTGCGCAGTTACGCCTCGATCAACGTCCGCTCGGCCGAGGTGCTCGACACCCATGCCTTTGCGGTGCTGATCGGGGTCGGCGCGACCACAGTCCACGCTTATCTGTCCGAAGCCGCGATTGCCGACCGGCACGCGCGCGGACTCTTCGGCAGCACCCTGTCGCTCGACGATTGCCGCCTGCGCTTCCGCAAGGCGATAGACGACGGTCTGCTCAAGATCCTCGCCAAAATGGGGATCGCGGTGATCTCCAGCTATCGCGGCGGCTATAATTTCGAAGCGGTCGGCCTCTCCCGCGCGCTCGTCAACGATCTGTTCCCCGGCATGCCGGCGAAGATTTCGGGCGAAGGCTATCAATCGCTGTTCATCAACGCGACCGAGAAGCATGAAGCCGCGTTCGACCAGCGCGCCACCACCCTGCCTATCGGCGGTTTTTATCGCCAGCGCGCGGGCGGCGAGACGCACGCCTATTCGGCGCAACTGATGCATTTGTTGCAGACCGCGGTCGCGACCGACAGTTATTCTACCTATCTGCAATTCTCGCGCGGGGTCGCCGACCTGCCGCCCGTATACCTTCGCGATCTGATGGAATTCAACTATCCGGCGCAGGGCGTGTTGCTCGACAGCGTCGAGGCGATCACCGAGATCCGCAAGCGCTTCGTCACCCCCGGCATGTCGCTCGGCGCGCTGTCGCCCGAGGCGCATGAAACGCTGGCGATCGCGATGAACCGCATCGGCGCCAAGGCGGTGTCGGGCGAAGGCGGCGAAGCGCGCGAACGCTACCAGCCCTATGCCAATGGCGACAACGCCAACAGCAACATCAAGCAGATCGCGAGCGGCCGTTTCGGGGTCACCGCCGAATATCTTGGTGCCTGCGACGAGATCGAGATCAAGGTCGCACAGGGCGCCAAGCCCGGCGAGGGCGGCCAGCTTCCGGGCTTCAAGGTCACCGAGTTCATCGCGCGCCTGCGCCATGCAACGCCGGGTGTGACGCTGATCAGCCCGCCGCCGCATCACGACATCTATTCGATCGAGGATCTCGCGCAGCTCATCTACGACCTCAAGCAGATCAACCCGAAGGCGCGCGTCTGCGTGAAGCTCGTCAGCTCGGCGGGGATCGGGACCGTCGCGGCCGGCGTCGCCAAGGCACACGCCGACGTCATCCTCGTCGCGGGCAACACCGGCGGCACCGGCGCCAGCCCCCAAACTAGCGTCAAATATGCCGGCACCCCGTGGGAAATGGGCCTGTCCGAAGTCAACCAGGTGCTGACCTTGAATGGCTTGCGTCACCGGATCCGTCTGCGCACCGATGGCGGCCTCAAGACCGGGCGCGACATCGTCATCGCCGCGATCCTCGGCGCCGAGGAATATGGCATCGGGACGCTCAGTCTCGTTGCGATGGGTTGCATCATGGTGCGCCAGTGCCACAGCAACACTTGTCCCGTCGGCGTCTGCACGCAGGACGAAAAGCTGCGCGCGAAATTCACCGGCAGCCCCGAGAAAGTCATCAACCTGATGACGTTCATCGCCGAGGAAGTGCGCGAAATCCTCGCCAAGCTGGGCGTGACCAGCCTGGACGAGGTCATCGGCCGGACCGAATTGCTGCGCCAGGTCAGCCGCGGCGCCGAACATCTCGACGATCTCGACCTCAACCCGATCCTCGCCAAGGTCGACGCCCCCGACAACCAGCGCCGCTCGCACGGGCTGCTCCGCAACCCGGTCCCCGACAGCCTCGACGCGCAGATTCTCAGCGACGCAAAACCGCTGTTCGAGCGCGGCGAGCGGATGCAGCTGACCTATAATGTCCGCAACACTCACCGCGCCGTCGGCACCCGCCTGTCGGCCGAGGTCACGGCGAGGTTCGGCATGAACGGGCTCGCCGACAATCACGTCCAGGTCCGCCTGCGCGGCACCGCGGGCCAATCGCTCGGCGCCTTCCTGTGCAGCGGCATCACCCTCGAAGTGTTCGGCGACGCCAACGACTATGTCGGCAAAGGCCTGTCGGGCGGCCGCATCGTCGTACGCCCCACCGTGTCGAGCCCGCTGGTCAGCCAGCACAACAGCATCATAGGCAACACCGTCCTTTACGGCGCGACGTCGGGCACCTTGCTTGCGGCGGGTCAGGCGGGCGAGCGCTTCGCGGTCCGCAACTCGGGCGCCAAGGTCGTCGTCGAGGGCTGCGGCGCCAATGGCTGCGAATATATGACCGGCGGTACCGCGGTGATCCTCGGCCCCGTCGGCTCCAACTTCGGTGCCGGGATGACCGGCGGCATGGCCTTCATCCTCGACACCGACGGCCGGTTCGAACGCCGCGCCAATGCTGAATCGATCGTCTGGCAGCGGATCGAGAGCGCGCATTGGGAAGCGGTGGTGAAGGATCTGGTCGAAGATCATGCCAAGGCGACAGGAAGCAAATGGTCGAGCGAAATTCTTGCCGACTGGGATCGCTGGAAAGACCAGTTCTGGCAGGTGTGTCCGAAGGAAATGCTCTCGCGCCTGACTTGCCCGCTGAGCGATACCGAGACCGAGGTCGTCGCGGCAGAATAATCCTCCCGGTCGCACAGCGATGGGAAGGTGGCAGCGTAGACGCTGACGAGGAGCCATGGCGCAATGTTGCTGCCCCTCCACCATTCGCTCCGCGAACGGTCCCCCTCCCCATGGCTTCGCCACAGCGAGGACCGCTCAACCCGTTCCGGTTGCAGTTCATCGCAATGCGGCGGCACGTTCAGCCCAGCGAAAGCGTTACATCGCTAGACACCCGGCCTTTACCGAACCTTGCGTCCTCTGAAAGGATGACAGCCATGACCCGTTTCGCCCTGATCGCCCTTCCCCTGCTCGCGGTCGCCGCGCCGCTGCCTGCGGCCGCCGCCGACCCCGAACTGCGCGATACCGTCGCGACGCTGAACGATCCGGTGGCACAGGACCGCATGGCCGACACCATCACCGCGATCGTCGGCGCGCTGATGCAGATGCCGGTCGGCCCACTCGCCGACGCTATTGCCCGCGTCGACCCCGAATCCGACGCCGCCTATATCCCCCGCGATGCGACGCTGGGCGAGGTTGCGGGCCGCGATCCCGATTATGCCGATCGCATGGGCGCCGACGTCCGCGCGACAACGCGGATGGCCGGACAAGCTGCGTCGGCACTCGCAGTGTACGCGCCGGTGCTCAAGGACATGGCGCGCGATATGGCCGCGCAATGGGAACGCGAACGCGCCGTGCCGCGCCGCTAAGCGACAATCCACAACCGGAACGGCCGCACCGCGCCATAGCCGTTGCGCGGGGCGCCCCGCTGCCGCTATGCCAGACCCATGTGGCAACTCTATCAATTCCCGCTCTGTCCCTTTTCGCGCAAGGTTCGCCTGTTGCTGGGCGAAAAGGGCGTCGGTTATGAATTGGTCCGCGAATCGCCGTGGGAGCGCCGCGATGAATTCATCGACCTCAATCCCGCGGGCCGCACCCCCGTGATGGTCGATCAGGCGCGCGGCCAGGTGCTGATGGACAGCATGGCGATTTCCGAATATTTCGAAGAAACCGTCGAAGGCAAGGCGATGATCAACGGCACCGCGGCCAACCGTGCCGAAATCCGCCGCCTGACAGCGTGGTTCGACCATGATTTCTATTACGAAGTCACCGGCCCGTTGCTGTTCGAGCGGATGCAGAAACGCATTGTCCACCGCCAGCCCCCCGACGGCGGCGCGCTGCGCGAGGCGATGAAGGCGGCGAACAACCATCTCGACTATGTCGATTATCTCATCGACCACCGAACCTGGCTGGCCGGCGCAACGATGAGCCTCGCCGACCTGACCGCCGCGGCGCATATCTCGGTCGCTGACTATCTCGGCGGCATCGACTGGACCGGTCACGAGCAGACAAAAGGCTGGTATTCGGGCCTCAAATCCCGCCCCAGCTTTCGCCCGCTGCTGGCCGAGCGGATGGAAATCGTGACGCCGCCGAAATATTATGAGGATGTCGATTTCTGAGCTCCGTCATGGCGAGGAGCCGAAGGCGACGCGGCGATCCAGAGCCCGCGTAAGCCGCCCTGGATTGCTTGGCTACGCTCGCAGTGACGATTTGATGAGGAAATCTATCAGCCCGGCCACCGTGCCGCGACCAGATAGTTCAGCGCCTCGCTGCCACCCAGCTTGAAGCCCTTCGCGGGCGAAGGCGACAGGCCGGTGCGATCGACAACCTCTAACCCCGCGTCTTCGAGCAACTTCGTCAGTTCCGCGGGCTTCAGGAACTGGTCCCAGTCATGCGTCCCGCGCGGCACCGCGCCGACGCGTTCGGCCGCCTCGACGAGCAGCAGCTTCGACAGCATCGTCCGGTTCGGGGTCGAGAGGATCATCAACCCGCCGGGCGCCAGTCGTGCCGCGAGGCCGGCGATGAACGCCGCCGGATCGGTGACATGCTCGACCACCTCCATCGAGGTGACGAGATCAAATGTCGCGGGCGGCAAAGCGGCCAGCTCGCCCGCAAAATAGTCGATCTCCAGCCCCTGCCCCACCGCATGCGCGCGCGCCGCCGCGATGTTCTCCGGCGCCGCATCGACGCCCATCACCTGTCCGCCCATGCGCGCCAGCGGCTCGGCCAGCAGCCCCGCGCCGCACCCGACATCGATCGCCGTTCTGCCAGCGAGCGCAAAACGCTCGCGCGCGTCGACATGCCAATGCGCATCGATCTGCGCGCGGATATAGGTCAGCCGCACCGGGTTCAGCTTGTGCAGCATCGCCGACGAGCCGTGCGGATCCCACCAGTCGGCGGCGAGCGCGCCGAAATGGGCGGCTTCATGCGGGTTGATTGTGGCAGCGCTCATGCCCCGCGATGTGGCACTCCCCCTCGCCCCATGCAAGAAATTCTATCCGCTGCGGCGAGCGCTCCTCTTGCCTTCCCGCGCGCCCTTCCCTAACAGCCGAGCGCCGCGGAATTGTTCGAATGTTGCGGTAGAAACCAGTTTCTTGAAAGCGGGGCGAGATGGCGCGGATCGTGATGAAATTCGGGGGCACGTCGATGGCGGGCACCGAGCGGATTCGCACCGTCGCGAAACTCGTCGCGCGCGAAGTTGCGCAGGGCAACGAGGTCGCGGTCGTGGTGTCGGCGATGGCGGGCGAGACCGACCGTCTCGTCAATTTCTGCCGCGAGGCGAACCCGCGCTACGACCCCGCCGAATATGACGTCGTCGTCGCCGCGGGCGAACAGATCACCTCGGGCCTGCTCGCGCTGACGTTGCAGGCGATGGGCACCCCAGCGCGTAGCTGGCTCGGCTGGCAATTGCCGATCCGCACCGAAGAAGCGCATGCCCGCGCGCGCATCGCCGACATCGACACCGGCGCGCTCGGCGCCGCGATGGGGCGCGGCGAGGTTGCGGTGATCCCCGGCTTCCAGGGCTTGATGGACGATGGCCGCGTATCGACGCTCGGACGCGGCGGGTCGGACACCAGTGCGGTCGCCGTGGCCGCGGCGCTCAAGGCCGATCGCTGCGACATCTACACCGACGTCGACGGCGTCTACACCACCGACCCGCGCATCGTCGCGCGCGCGCGCAAGCTCGACTATGTCACCTATGAAGAAATGCTCGAACTCGCGAGCGTCGGCGCCAAGGTGCTCCAGACCCGCTCGGTCGGACTCGCGATGAAAGAGCGCGTGCGCGTGCAAGTGCTCTCCAGCTTTGTCGAGGGCGACGAAGCCCCCGCCCGCGGCACGATGATCGTCAGCGACGAGGAAATAGAGGAACATCAGATGGAACGGCAGCTGATCACCGGCATCGCCCACGACAAGAATGAAGCGAAGGTCATCGTCACCCGCGTGCCCGACCGGCCCGGCGGCGTCGCCAACATCTTTGGCCCGCTCGCCGCGGCGGGGATCAACGTCGACATGATCATCCAGAACGTCGGCCGCGACAAGGGCGAGACCGACGTGACCTTCACCGTGCCCCAGACCGACCTGCTGCGCTCGATCGACCTGCTCGACGCCGCGAAGGAAAAGATCGGCTTCAACCGCATCATCAGCGACGACAAGGTGGCAAAGATCAGCGTCGTCGGGGTCGGTATGAAGAGCCACGCCGGGGTTGCGAGCACGATGTTCCGCGCGCTTGCCGATCGCGGTATCAACATCCAGGCGATCTCGACCAGCGAGATCAAGGTCAGCGTGCTGATCGACGAGGATGAAACCGAACTCGCGGTGCGCGTTCTGCACACCGCCTACGGCCTCGACGCCGACTAGGCCCGCCTAACACCCATCTTCCGTTCGCCCTGAGCTTTTCGAAGGGCCGTTCTTCCTCGGCAACGCTGAAAGGAAGGATGGTGCTTCGGCAAGCTCAGCACGAACGGGTTTGGGAGGATCGGTTCAATTATTCTGCGGCGAGCGGTTCCAACTGGCCGCCCGCACCACGCCGCAGCCGCGCTTGTCCGATGAAATGTACCACCGCAATGTGGACCGCGAACAGACCGAATTTGGACGCCAGCGGGAATATCCCGATGAACAATGGCCACGATGCGGTGAAAAACACCGCGACGACCAGGTTGAGTCCCGCGCTCGCAAACATCATCGCCGCCCAGATAAAACCGAACCGGTCCATCACGTCGCCGACCAGCGCCAGTTGCTCGGGCTGAATATAGCGGTTGAGCCAGCCCTTGCGCAGCATCACCGTTCCGACGATCAGATAGACGATCGTCGGCTTCGCCATCACGAAACGCGGATCGCCGGTAAACAGCGTCGCTGCAGCGGCGAGGAGCACCGACGCCAGGCTGATCCACTGCAATGCCGCGACCTTGTGCCCGCGCGCGAGTTCATAGCCGACGACCGCAACCGCGACGACCGTCCCGGCGACCGTGGCGGTGACGATCCCGGCACCCACGGCCAGCAACACCGCGAAAACGATGATGCCGAGCGAATCGAACAGCATCGGCCCGATGGCATAGAGCAAGGTTCGCATGGCACATCCTTTCCGCGACTCAATGTTGTCGCCGTCAACATGACCCGGGGCGGCCCAGGCGGTCAAGTCTGATTTTACATTGTTAACATTGAGCGCAATGGACGCGCGCTCAACGGCGTCATCATCGTCCGCGTCGTGAAAGGCAGGGACCCATCGCCGGTGGGTTCAACATGAACCAGCGGGAGATGGGCTCCCGCCTTCGCGGGAGAACTCGCTGCTTTTTACGAAGCGGCGAGCCGATGCCCCAAAAAGAAAGACCCGCCCCCAGGCCCATGTCCCCGGGGGCGGGTCGCGACCCGTCATCTGTTCGGCTGATCCCGATCAGGCGAGGTCGAACCGGTCGGCATTCATCACCTTGGTCCAGGCCTTGACGAAATCCTTGACGAATTTCTCCTCATGGCCCGTTTCGGCATAGACTTCGGCGACCGCGCGTAGCTCCGAGTTGGAACCGAACACCAGGTCGGCGCGGGTGGCGCGCCAGGTTTCGCCGCCGCCCTTGCGGTCGGTGGCGACATATTCCTGATCGTCCGACCCATCGACGGCCTTCCAGACATTGGTCATGTCGAGCAGGTTGACGAAGAAGTCGTTGGTCAGCTGACCCGAACGTTTGGTGAAATGACCATGCCCACGCTCGCCGTGATTGGCGCCGAGTACGCGCAACCCGCCAACCAGCACCGTCATTTCGGGTACCGACAGGCCGAGCAGCGAGGCGCGGTCGAGCATCATTTCCTCGGTCTTGATCGCCAGCTTCTTCTTGCCGAGATAGTTGCGGAACGCATCGGCCTCGGGCTCCATCACCTCGAAGCTGTCGGCGTCGGTCTGTTCCGCGGTGGCATCGCCGCGGCCGCCGGTGAACGGCACCGCGACGTTGAAGCCCGCATCCTTGATCGCCTTTTCCAGCCCGACCACCCCGCCGAGGACGATAGCATCGGCGATCGACAGCGAACCTCGCAGCCCATCGAGGGTTTCGATCACCTTCGCCAGCATCGCCGGTTCGTTGACCTCCCAGTCCTTTTGCGGTGCCAGGCGAACGCGCGCGCCATTGGCACCGCCACGATGGTCCGATTTGCGATAAGTGCTGGCAGAGGCCCAGGCGGTCTTGACCAGCTGGCTCACGGTCAAACCGCTTCCAGCAATCGCGGCCTTAACGGCAGCCACTTCGGCGTCCGAAGGCATCGTGCCGGCGGGGATCGGATCCTGCCAGATCAGGTCTTCGGCCGGGACTTCGGGGCCGAGGTACCGGACCTTCGGTCCCATGTCGCGGTGACACAGCTTGAACCAGGCGCGCGCAAAGGCGTCTTTGAAGGCTTCGTGATCGCTGCGGAATTTTTCGCTGATCGCGCGGAACTCGGGATCCATCTTGAGCGCCATGTCGGCCGTCGTCATCATGGTCGGAACCTTGATGTTCGAATCCCACGCCGCCGGAGCCATATCCTCCGGCTTCTGGTTGATCGGCTGCCACTGCTGTGCACCGGCAGGCGAATGGACGAGCTCATAATCATAGTCGAGCAACAGGCGGAAATAATTCTCCGACCATTCGGTAGGGGTGTTGACCCACGATCCTTCGATCCCACTGGTTACCGTGTGTTCGCCGATCCCGCCGCTCTCATGGCTGCTGACCCAGCCGAAGCCCAAGGCGGTGAGGTCACCGCCCGAGGGCGCGGCGCCGAGCAGCGAAGCGTCGCCATTGCCATGCGCCTTGCCAAAGGTGTGGCCGCCCGCGGTCAGCGCGACCGTTTCTTCGGAATTCATCGCCATGCGCTCAAAGGTCGCGCGCATGTCGCGCGCCGACTGCAGCGGATCGGGATTGCCGCCCGGCCCTTCCGGGTTGACGTAGATCAGCCCCATCTGAATCGCGGCAAGCGGGCCTTCGAGGGCCTCCATGCCCTTGTCGGGGTCGATACGCGTCTGGACGCCTTCGTTCACCCACTTGTCTTCGCTGCCCCAGTAAATGTCGCGTTCGGGCTCGAACACGTCGGCGCGGCCGCCGCCGAAGCCGAACACCGGACCGCCCATGCTTTCGATCGCGACATTGCCGGTCAGAATGAACAGGTCGGCCCAGCTGATCTTATTGCCGTATTTCTGCTTGATCGGCCACAGCAGGCGGCGCGCCTTGTCGAGATTGCCGTTATCGGGCCAGCTGTCGAGCGGCGCAAAACGCTGCTGCCCGCTGTTGGCGCCGCCGCGGCCGTCGGCGGTGCGATAGGTGCCCGCGGCGTGCCACGCCATGCGGATGAAGAAGGGACCATAATGGCCATAATCGGCGGGCCACCAAGGCTGGCTGTCGGTCATCAGCGCGGTCAGGTCGGCTTTCAGCGCCGCATAGTCGAGCAGCGCAAACGCCTTCGAATAGTCGAAGTCGTCGCCCATCGGGTTCGACGGGCCATTGGGCGTGAGGACTTCGGTCGCCAGCATGTCGGGCCACCAATCCTTGTTGGTGCGGCCAAGCAGCGAACGCACGCCGCCGGGCTGGTGAACCGGGCAGCCGCTGCCGATGGGGGTCTGGTCGTTCATGCAGTCTCTCCTTTGGGTTTATCGTTGAATACAGTGGCGTGGCAGGATGACGGGCGCATGACGCGCGGGTGACCGGGAGTCACCGCTAGCACGTCGGTCGAGGCCGGTCGCGAGTCGATTGGATCATCCTTTCGCCTTGGGATGGAAAGGATAGGCCGCCCTCCTCCATCGACATAACCGAATAAGCTGAATTCAGTCATTGAACGAACCGATTACAGCGGCGCAGGTTGCCGCAATGAAATGACGTTGGTCGCGTCGCCAACACGCCCCGGCGAAACGGTCGAGGCGCAGCGCAACATCGCGGCGGGACAGCGGGTTGGCTTAGTGTCACCCGGACAATGGTGTGACGAAATGGAGAGAGAAAGTGGCTAACCAGAACCCCAATGAGCAGCAGCAGCGCGACGAAGAACAGCGTCGCAAACAGCAGCAGCAACACCAGGATGGCGGCCAGGATCGTCAGCCGGGCGGCCAGCGGTCCGATCAGGACCGCGACAACCCACAGCAGCGCTGATCGACCGGCTGCATTACAAAGGGGGCGCCCCTCGCAGAGCGCCCCCTTCTCTGCGTCCAGCGAATGGGCTGGATCAGAAACTCAATTTCACCGTTCCGCCCCAGGTACGCGGATCACCGGGCTGACCGGCGATCAGCCCGACGTTGCCCGGCGCTACCTGTAGTTGATCGAAATAGTTGACATCGAAGACATTGCGGACCCAGCCGAACACATCGACACCGTCACCGCGGAATCCGACGCGCAGGTTGGTCAGCGCATAACCTTTGACATTGGTGTAGATCGATTCCGACGGGTTGGATGAGAAGCCTGACCGGTAGTTGCCATCCAAGCCGAGATATATCTGGCCATCCTGCGCCAGCAGCATGACCGGCGCATTGGCTTCGGCACCGAAGGAAAGAGACCATTTCGACACGCCCGGCAGCCGCTGGCCCGAAATATCACAGTTGGCAGGGCTCAGCCCGCCCGGCGTCCCCGGCGCACTCGGTGTCTGGCCTGCGCCGACTGTTGTGCCTCCCGACAATTCGGGCGGACACGGCGCATCAACGAACCTGACATATTTTGCGTCAGTGTAGGCCGCGTTGGCATAGGCGGTGAAGCGGTCGCTGGCACGGACCTTGAAATCGGCCTCGACGCCCTGAGATCGCACCTTGCCGGCATTGGCAAGATAGCCGCGCAGCACGCCGAGTTGACCGTTCGTAACGGTGGCTTGGTAGTTTTTGATGTCGGTGCGGAATGCGGTGAGATTAAACGTACCCTTGCGATCCCAGAACTGTGTTTTGATGCCGACTTCGTAGTGGTTAACAGATTCGGGCTTTATCACCCCGGCGCTGAGGATCGGGTTCCCCGCTGCGTCGGTGGGCAAGCCGTTCTGGTTGATTCCGACCGTCTTGAAGCTCTTGGCATAGGACAAATAGGCGAGGACATCGGGCGCGAGCTTGTAGTTGATGTTCAGGTCATAGCTGAAATTCCAGTCAGACACCGATGGAGCGGACGTTTGTTCCTGATAAATGGCGAGCTGCGCCGTCCGGACCGCACTGGCAGGCTGATTGATCACACGATTGCCCGCACCATCAAAGACTCGGCGCCGATAGAAGCCCGATTTCTTGTCGTAATTGATGCGGGCGCCGGGTTGAATGGTCAGCGCGTCGGTGACCTTCCAGCTCACTTGGCCAAACAGCGCCGCGCTGGTGCTTTTCAGAAACTGTGTGTTGATAGCGGATAAACCGTTCAAGACCGAAGGATCGTTCGACAACGCGTTCGTCGGGTTGATATTCCATCGGCTCGCATTGATCCCTTGCGATTCGGTCCCTTGCGTGTCGACACGCTGCTTGAACCCGAATGCACCGACCACGAAGTCAATCGTGTCGCTGGAGTAATTGTAGCGGAATTCCTGGCTATATTGATCTTGCTGCGACGGGTTTTGAGACCGGGCAACGACAGACAGTCCGGTGAAGTCACGGTCATTCTCGGGCTTCCAGTCCCAGAAACGCCAGGCGGTGATCGAGGTCAAGGTGCCCGGGCCGACGTCCCATTTCACGCGCAAGGACGTCCCGCCTATTTTGTTACCGGCATTCAGGCTGGCGTCGATGTCCGTCAGCCGGTCGAACCGATTGCGGCTGACCACCTGGTAGTTCTGTGCGGCCGCCAAAGAGTCATATTGGCGGTTTAGCGGGCGCTGGGTCAGGCCGGTTCGCACGAACACGGTGCCGCAGCATTCGGGGTCCTGCTTGCTGTAATCGGCCGACAGCGTGATGTCCAAATCGTCATTCGGCCTGAACAACAGCTGGCCGCGTAGGCCGAAGTTGTCCTGTTCGTTGATATAGCGATCCGACGTGACGTTGAATATGGTGCCGCGGCGGCTGGTCGCCGAGACGGCGATGCGTGCAGCAACCGTTTCGGACAGCGGACCCGACACCGCAGCTTTGGCCTGCCGGAAATTAAGATTGCCGACCGTTACCTCGGCCCGGCCTTCAAAGTCGAACGTCGGCTGGTTCGTGGTGATGTTGATCGCGCCAGCAGTGGTATTTTTGCCGTACAGCGACCCTTGCGGCCCGCGCAGCACTTCAACCTGATCGACGTCGAGGAAGTCGAACGTGGCCGCCGCAACACGCGCGTTATAGACGTCGTCGACATAAATGCCGACGCCTTGCTCGAAACCGTCGCTGGTCAGGCCAAAGGGCACCCCGATGCCACGAATATTCACCGCGGTGTTGCGTGGGTTCGACGTATAGACCTGCAGCGTCGGGGCGAGTTGCTGTAACTTCACGACATTGAAATTGCCCGTAGCCTCGATCGAATCGCCTCTGATGACCGAGATTGCGATGGGAACTTCCTGCGCCGTCTCTTGCCGACGGCGGGCGGTGACGATGATGATGTCGCCGCGGCTGACGTCGTTATCGACTTGTGCCGCGGTGTCTGCCGAAGCCGTCGCGGCGGGCGCAGCAACGGCGATGCCCTCCTCCGTCGTGGCTGCCGATATCTCCTCCGCAGCGACGGGGGTGGCGCCGATAGCGAGAAGAAGCGAAAGGGTTAGCGACGATGCCTGCACGCGGCGGCGACGAACGGACGGGTATTTTGCGGTCATGACAATTTCCTGTTGCATAGAAAATTGCCACATCCGGTGGACCGGTCTGCGGCAGGACGAGGGGAGAGTCCCTCGTGGGAGCTTCTGAAATCAGTTGGGGTAACGGTGCCGTTCGGTCACATCGACCTGCACCAGGCGTCCTTCGTGGACGGTTAGCTGGATCGCGCCGAACTTCAGTTTCTCGAGCGCATCAAGCACGGTCTGCACCGCGCGAGGCGTTTGTTCGGACCCGTCTTTGTCGGTCTGCGCAGCGGAACTCATAGATAATCCTTTCCCTGGAGGATTCGCCGCACAAGCATATGCAAAGTGATTTAGTTGACAATGATCGATTTGCTTTCTGCGCCGAAAGGTTCGGTTGCTGCGCCAAACGGATTCCGGCGTGCGACGGGCTGATGGCCCTGACACCGCCAGGGATTGCACGCGAGTCCGAGTGCTGGCAAAGGCAGCCTCAATGAGCAAAATGAACGAATTGATGGCGCGCGGGACCGAACTGCTCGGCAGCGACTACGCCATCCTGTGCGGCGCGATGAGCTGGGTCTCCGAACGCCATCTGGTCAGCGCGATCAGTAACGCCGGCGGCTTCGGGGTGATCGCGTGCGGCGCGATGACGCCTGCGCTGCTCGACACCGAAATTGCCGCGACTAAGGCGCTTGCGACCAAGCCTTTCGGCGTCAACCTGATCACCATGCATCCGCAATTGTTCGAGCTGATCGATGTCTGCGCCAAGCATGGCGTCGGCCATGTTGTGCTCGCCGGCGGCCTGCCGCCCAAGGGCAGCCTGGAGGCGATCAAGGCATCGGGCGCCAAGGTCATCTGCTTTGCGCCAACGCTCGCGATGGGCAAGAAGCTCGTCCGCTCGGGCGTCGACGCGCTGGTGATCGAGGGGATGGAAGCCGGCGGTCATATCGGCCCAGTGTCGACCAGCGTGCTGGCGCAGGAAATCCTGCCGACGCTGGCCGATGAGGTGCCGGTGTTTGTTGCCGGGGGCATCGGCCGCGGCGAAGCGATTGCTGCCTATCTGGAAATGGGCGCCTCGGGCGTTCAGCTCGGCACCCGCTTCGTCTGCGCCACCGAAAGCATCGCGCATCCCAATTTCAAGAAAGCCTTTATGCGTGCCTCGGCGCGCGAAGCGGTTGCGAGCGTCCAGATCGACCCGCGCCTGCCCGTCATCCCCGTGCGCGCGCTCAAAAATGCCGGGACCGAGGCGTTCACCGCCAAGCAGCGCGAAGTCGCCAACAAGCTCGACAAGGGCGAGATCGACATGATGCAGGCCCAGCTCGAAATCGAACATTATTGGGCCGGCGCGCTGCGCCGCGCGGTTATCGACGGCGACGTTGAAAATGGTTCGTTAATGGCAGGGCAATCTGTCGGTATGGTATCGGAAGAAGAGAGTGTCGCCGATATTATCGCAACTTTGGTGCAACAGGCCGACGCCGCATTGCACGCTCGGGGTTGATGCCGCATGATAATGCGGCTGGGGAGAAGATCATGAATTTGTCGCGCAAGATCATCGTGGCCGGCTTACTCGCTAGCGTCGCCGCTTGTACCAAACCGCCGCCGCCGCCGCCGCCGCCCCCGCCTCCACCGGTGGTGATCGTGGTCCCCCCGCGGCCGCTGCCGCCGGGCAATGCCGCCGTCACCCAAATCCTGCCAGGCCGCGGCATCGACGGGCGGTTCGTCACGGCGAACAGCAATGTCACTGGCGACCGCGCCTTCTGGCAGCTCAAGATCGGCCTGAACGTGGCCGCCATCGGTTGCCGTGGTCTCGAAGAAACGACACTGGTGTCGGCGTACAACAACATCATCAAGGCGCATGGCAAGATCATCCGCTCAACCGAGAAGAACGTTATCACCCAGCTCGGCAAGGAAAATAAGACCAACGGCACCGCCGCGCGCGACAAACTGTCGACCCAGCTGTTCAACTACTTCGCGCAGCCCCCCGCGCAGCGTGCCTTTTGCACGCGTGCCAACGAAATCGCGCAGCTGGTCTCTTCGACGCCGACCGCGCAGGTGGTCGAACAGGCGCCCGCACATCTGGCGCGGCTTGACGAGCCTTTCCATGATTTTTACGAGGCCTACGCCCGGTATCAGTATGATGTCGTCGCATGGGACGCCAAATATGCGCCCCCGCCGGCGATCATGACCGCCCCCGCACCGGTTACGCCCTTCGCTCCGACAACGACGACCGCCACGCCGCCGGGTGCAGCGCAGGGGCCGACCGCGCCGGTCGGGACCAACTGACGCCGGCTTGGCGACTGCCAAGAATAGTTTGTCCAGGATGGCGCGCGGGGGTCATGGCGCTCGGCGCATCCATCTGTTAGCAGGGGGCGAATGACCAACGCTCCGCCTCCGCCATCCTCTGCCGCTCAGTCAGCGCGGACCATCCTGACCCGGTTGCACGAGGTCATGGCCTCGCGCGCGAACGCGCAGGGCAAGCTCAATCAGGTTGTCGGCATCATCGGCGAATGCCTCGATAGCGAGGTCTGTTCGATCTATCTGCTCCGCGACGGCGCGCTCGAACTTTACGCGACGCGCGGGCTGAAGCAGGAAGCGGTGCACGTCACCCGCCTCGGGCTGGGCGAAGGCCTGGTCGGCATGATCGCCGATCAGATCGAAACACTCAACCTCGACGAGGCCGCGGCGCACCCCGACTTTTCATACCGCCCCGAAACCGGCGAAGAATTGTTTCATAGTTTCGCAGGGGTGCCGATCATCCGCCGCGAACGAGCGGTCGGTGTCCTCTGCGTCCAACATGCTGACCCACGCCGCTACGCCGATATCGAGATCGAGACGTTGCAAACCGTCGCAATGGTTCTCTCCGAACTAATCACCAACGCCGACCTGGTTGACACCGCCGCGCGCACCGATGCCGCTGCTGCCGACCAGTCGGCGCAGCGGCTGAACGGGCAGAAATTGGTCGACGGCATGGGCGCCGGGGTCGCGGTCTTCCACCAGCCGCGTATCACTATCGAACATACCGTCGCCGAAGATACCGAGGCCGAGCGTCACCGCGTCTATGCAGCGTTCGACAAGATGCGCGAACAGATCGACCGCATGGCAAGTCAGGCCGACTTCGGGGTCGGTGGCGAACATGATGAGGTCATCCAGACCTACAAGATGTTCGCCTATGATGAAGGCTGGTCGCGGCGGATCAATGAAGCGATCGATAGCGGCCTGACCGCCGAGGCGGCGATCGAGCGCGTTCAGCAACGCACCCGGATGCGGATGCGCCAAATCGACGACGCGCTGCTGCGCGATCGCATGCATGACCTGGAGGATCTGTCGAACCGGCTGATCCGCATCGTTTCGGGGCAGATGGGGACAGCGGCGCAGATGGGCCTGCGGCAGGATTCGATCCTGATCGCACGCAACCTCGGCCCCGCCGAACTGCTTGAATATGACCGCCGCCGCCTCAAGGGCGTCGTGCTCGAAGAAGGCTCGCTCACCGCGCATGTCATTATCGTTGCGCGCGCCATGGGCGTTCCCGTAATCGGCCGCGTCAGCGACGTGCGTGCTTCGATCCGCGAAGGCGATTTGCTGCTGCTCGATGCCGCGGCGGGCGCGCTGCATGTCCGCCCGACGCAGGCGGTGCAGGATGCGTTCGACGCCAAGTTGGTAATTTCGCAAAAGCGCCGCGCCAACCTCGCCTCGCTGCGCGACCTGCCCGCGATCACCAAGGATGGCGTGCCGATCGAACTGATGATCAACGCGGGTTTGCGTGAGGACGTCGCTGCGCTCGACCTGACCGGCGCATGTGGTATCGGGCTGTTCCGCACCGAGTTTCAATTTCTGGTATCGGCGACATTGCCGTCGCGCGACCGCCAGCAACGGCTCTATCGCGACGTGCTCGACGCCGCAGGCGATCGCCCGGTGATCTTTCGCACCGTCGACATCGGCGGTGACAAGGCGCTGCCCTATATGAATGTCGAGGGCAGCGCGCTGGAGGAAAATCCGGCCATGGGCTGGCGCGCCCTGCGGCTGGCGCTCGAGCGCGAAGGGCTGCTCAAGGTTCAGGCGCGCGCGCTGATGGAGGCCGCCGCCGGACGCACGCTCAACGTCATGTTCCCGATGGTGTCTGAACCCTGGGAATATGAGGCCGCGCGCAATCTGTTCGTCGGGCAGCGGGCGTGGCTGGCGCAGCATAACAAAAAGCTGCCGGTAGCGATCCGCTATGGCGCGATGCTCGAAGTGCCGGGGCTGCTCGAAACGCTCGACCTAATGCTACCGCATCTCGATTTCCTGTCGGTCGGCACCAATGACCTCACCCAGTTCCTGTTCGCCGCCGACCGCGCCCATCCGCGCCTCGCCGAGCGATATGACTGGCTGTCGCCGATCGTCATGCGCTATCTGGCGCGCGTCGTGCGGACGGTGGTGGGATCCAAAGTCGCGCTGGGCGTTTGCGGCGAGATGGGTGGGCGGCCATTGGAAGCGATGGCGCTGCTCGGCGTCGGCATCGAACGCCTGTCGATCACCCCCGCCGGGGTCGGCCCCGTCAAAGCGATGATCCGCTCACTCGACCTCGCCGCGCTGCGCGCCGACATGCCGAAAATTCTGGCCCAACCATCATCCAACCCGCGCGGCCAGTATCAGGCATGGGCGGAGGCGCATCGGGTTGATTTGGGGGATTGAACCACAGGTGAGCGCTCCGCAGGACAGAGCAGGCTGGCCGGGCATTCGTGCACTGCTCGCGACGTTGATAATCCTTTTGGGACTAATCGTCGTAGGATCCGCGATCACCGGCGCCAATCACGGCTCGGGCCTCAGTCAATTTTTTTGGCAGCGGCAGGACTGGCCTATGCTTCTCGTCTTGCTGGCAGGCCTGTTGCAGCTGCGCCGAACGAATACCGGCACGAGAGTAGCGCTCTTCAACGCACAAATTGCGCCTTGGATGATCTGGCTCGCTGCTTTCATTATCGCCCTGCTCACCTGGAGCGGGCACTACTGGCTAATGGCTGGCTATGACCTCAGCCGCGACGAACAGATGGTGCTTTTCGATGCAGCGATCATCGCACAGGGCGATGGATTCGCGCGCCTTCCCCACGACTGGAGCGCCGTCGGATCGGCGCTCAGTCGCGTTTTCATTCTGCCGGGAATAGCCGACAATGCGTGGGTGTCCGCCTATCTGCCCGGAAATGCGGCGCTGCATGCGATCGGAGCAGCGCTGGGCGACACGCGTTTGGCCGCTCCCATCCTTGCAGGATTAGCAATCGTTGCACTGTGGGATTGCGCACGCCGTCTTTGGCCCGATGATACCGCACCCCAAGCAATCGCGCTCTTGTGCCTGCTGCTATCGGCGCAGTTCCTTGTCACCGCGACGACCAGCTATGCGATGACGGCCCACCTCTCCCTCAACCTTGTCTGGCTTACGCTGTTCCTCCGCGGGCGGTGGTGGTGCTACGCGCTGTTGTTGCCTATCGGGTTTGTCGCGACCGGCTTGCACCAACCGATTTTCCATCCCCTGTTCGTCGCCCCATTTCTCTGGCTTCTCGTCGAGAGACGCGGATGGCGACTCCTCGCTTTCCTGACCATCGGTTATGCGGCCGTCGGACTTTTCTGGTTGGGCTGGCCAGCAATGGTCATCGCGGCAACGGGCAGTGCTTCCCATCAGACTGCGGTCGAGGGCGCTAGCTATCTGACCCGCCTGATCGACACGCTTGGCGGTTGGTCGCCGTCGGGCGTCTGGGTGATGGCGCTCAACTTGTTGCGTTTTGCAGCGTGGCAGCACTTGCTGCTGCTTCCTTTGGTCACGGTCGGCGTCGTGACGAGTTGGCGCAGCAGCGGGCTTGTCCGCGCACTGGCGCTGGCACCGCTTATCACGATCGCGGTGATGCTGATCTTGCTTCCCTACCAAGGGCATGGTTGGGGGTACCGCTATTTGCACGGGCTGATCGGCAATCTTTGTCTGCTTGCAGGCTTCGGCTGGCTCGCACTGCGCGAACGCGGAATCGACCGGTGGCGTGTCGTCGCCTTATCAAGCGCCGCAAGCCTGATTGGACTGGCGTGGCTGGGCGGAAATGCCCACCGCATGGTCGTACCCTATGCAACGATAGATCGCGCGATTGCCGCAAGCCGTGCCGATTATGTTCTGATCGACGACACGACCGCACCTTTTGCACAGGATCTGGTCTATAACCCACCCTATCTGGAACGCCGCCCGATACGGCTGGCTGCGTCAGCCGTTTCTCAGCTGCGCTGGCCGCAGTCATTATGCACCGGGAAGCGCGTGGCGATCGTTGACCAAAAAGCCCTTGCATCGATAAACCGGCTGTTCAAAACGGCGCAGCCAATCGGCGCCAGCCCCGCGCTTCAAAAGGCGCGCGCGCGGCTTTTGGCATCGGGTTGCACGGTGATTCAATGAAAATTGCCATTGTGTACGACTGCATCTTTCCATGGACGATCGGCGGAGCTGAACGCTGGTACCGCAACCTTGCCGAACGGCTCGCGGCAGCAGGACATGACGTCACCTATCTGACGCTTCGCCAGTGGGATGCTACCGACCCGCCGCAGATTCCCGGCGTTGAAGTCATTGCCGTTGGCCCGCGGCTTGCGCTCTACTCCGAGGGGAAGCGGCGCATCTCACCGCCTGTACGTTTTGGATGGGGCGTATTTCTCCACCTGTTGCGACACGGCGCCCGATATGACCGTGTACATCTCGCTTCCTTTCCCTTCTTTTCGCTACTGGCCATCGGCCTGTTATTGCCCGTTGCCCGCTATCGCATTGCAGTCGACTGGCATGAGGTATGGACCTCCGAATATTGGCGCGCCTATCTCGGTCCGCTTGGTAAGATCGGCGTCTTGGTGCAACGCCTCTGCGCACGAATCCCGCAAAAGCCTTACGCGTTTTCCCGCCTGCACGCCGCGCGAGCGCGGGATCTGGGATGCCGCGAACCCGTGACGATCCTGACCGGGGAATTCGCCGGCAGCGCAAGCGCGGGGTTCGACGCCGCCGACCCGCCGGTCTTTGTCTATGCTGGTCGGCTGATTCCAGAAAAGCGGGTATCGTTGCTCATTGATGCTTTCGCGCTTCTTAGGAAACGAAAACCGGATGCGCGATTGACCATCTTTGGACGCGGTCCAGAAGAAGAAGCGATCGGAGCGCAGATCGCGCTGCTCGGCCTAGATCACGCCGCGCGGCTTGCCGGCTTTGTCGCCGAGGCCGACATCGAAGAGGCAATGGCGCGCGCAGTCGCAATCGTCCAACCATCGGAACGCGAGGGCTATGGAATGGTGGTCGTCGAAGCCGCGTCACGCGGCGTCCCCGTCGTCGTTGTCGACGCGCCCGACAACGCCACGGTCGAACTCGTGGATGCAGGCCGCAACGGCTTCATCGCCGACAACGCCAATCCCACAGCCCTAGCCGATGCGATGAACGCTGTGCTGACAGCGGGTGCGCCTCTGCGTGCGCGAACGCGGGACTGGTTTGCCGACAATCAAACGCGCCTGTCAATCGACCACAGCCTTTCGGTGATCCTGGCAGATATGGAAGCCGAAAAAGATAGGATTTAACCCGCTATTAACCACAACGTCACACAAGCAAACTTTCTTTGCCTGCGTGGAAAAGCAACATGACCAATCGCCATACTATTGCCGATGTCAGGCGCTGCCCTCTGGATAACGGACAGCCATGCGACTTTACTTCACTCGGCTCGTTCATCGACAAGAGCGGGAAGGTTGGCGAAGTCAGCGTCATCCGCTGCACGCGTTGCGGCATTGGTGTCTCGTTGCCACCCCTGCCAGACGTTGCCTTCCTCTACGATGGCCGCGAAAGTCAGGATTTTCAACCCGACGCGCGCGGCCTTTCACACCGGATCAAGGATATCGCCTTTCGGCGACAGGCGCGCGCACTGCTGCGGCAGCTAGCGCACCGACCCAAGGCGGCTCTCGATTTCGGATGCGGCAGCGGCCAGTTCACTCGTTGCCTCGACGACCTTCTTCCCTGCGCAACGGTCACTGGCACCGATTTCCATTCAGAACCGCCTGCCGAACTCGCCGGTCGAGACTACTTCCCAATCGCTACGGCCTCTGTACATGCCGACGCTTTCGACCTTGTAACCGCCTTTCACGTGCTGGAGCATGACGATGATCCGGAGAGCCTGCTGAACCGCATCGCCGCGCTGGCGGCGCCGGGGGGTACGCTGGTGATTGAGGTACCGAACATCGATTGCATGTGGACGCGCCTTCTCGGCCAGGCATGGGACGCTTGGTATCTCCCCTTCCATCGCATTCATTTCTCGCGTCCCGCGTTGCGTGCGCTGATCGACAACGCAGGACTAACGATCGAACAGGATATCGATATTTGCGTACCGACGATGGGCCGCAGTCTTGCCAACGCCTTTGGGCGACCCAACAGCCTGCCCTTCCTGTTAGCGGGTATCGCGCTGCACCCGCTGCAGTGGCTGGGCGAGGCTCTGAGCGGCAAACCCTCGGCGATCCGGATCATCGCACGCAAGAATTGACCGCCAGACCTTCGCCGGGCGGCTGGTCACCAGAATATCAGCGGTTCTTCCATTAGCCCTGCACTCGTTGTCTATGGCCGGTGACGAGCAAGCAGGACGGCGGTACATCAACGGTGTCGGGACGCACGCCCATCGCGATCGCCTTGGCGAGGGCGACAGCGATCGGGCGCGGCATCGCCATATGATTTTGCAGGTCACGCAGTTTCAGCCGACGCTGGATTTCAATCGGGCGGCTACGCCCACCGGTGAGGCTATGGAGGAGGCCGCCGGTCATCCGCGAAAGCGTTTCCCATCGCCGAGTCTCGCCGCGGTCGAGATAGCCCTCGATGCTGTCGACGGCCAAACCGTTGCGCTCGCAGATATCATGCCAGTCCGTTTCCGACAGATAATGGAAATGGGCAAGCCGCTTGTCGAGTTCGGCGAGATAGGCCTCGTGCGATGCCCCGGGAACGATGCTGCCCGACAGATTGGCTCGAAAACCCGGACCAGGGACAGTGAACCAGAATTGCCCACCCGGTTTCAGCAAACGACCGACTTCAGCGATCACGCCTTCGAGATCAGGGATATGTTCAAGCACCGAATTTGAGATGACATAGTCGAAGCTCGCGTCCGGCTCGGGAATCGCCTGTGCCGGCACGGTATGGATGCGTTCGTAGAAGTCATATTGCGCCGCCGCTGTGGTTTCGAGCGGATCGATATCGACGCCGACAAGGCGCGGCACGACCCCCGCTTCGCGGAACAAGATATCGGTCAAGATCCCGTCGCCGCAACCGAGGTCGAGACCGAGGCCGTCGGGCGCGATCGCGTCGGCAAAACGCTGGATTTCAATGCTACGCAAAAAGGCGGTCGCGGGCTGCGCTGGGTAACGCGCGACGAATTCGGTCAGAAGATCGGAAGGGATCGACATATTTAGCCTTTCACAACGAAGATTTGACGCGCGAGCGCGGCGCAATCGCCCACCCGCTCGTAAAGAAGTTCCAAACGAAGAGCAGCCCGGTCACGACCGGTGCGGCAAACAGCATAGGCATCGCCCCCCAATCATGGACGAGCAGGAAGAGCAGCCAGGCGATCGGCGTATTTACGATGAGTACAGCGGAATAGCGTGCAAACGCCCGCCAGCCGGGTTCGGTCGCAAAGGTCAGCATGCAATGCAGCGCATAGGAAAGCGGGATCATCACCGCCGCGCTTATCAAAACCGCGGCACCATAATGAACGCCGGTCCAATCGAGTCCGATGAGCAGCGCATTATTGAACACGATGCAAAAAAGGCTGACCGCAACATAGCGAGGTCCATGTTGCAGGCGAATATTCACCGCTCCGCGCCGTCGGGCGTCAGCGCCGCACGGTGACCATTGATGATCGCAAGCAGGAAGCCGCCAAGGATCGTCTGGATCGCGACCGTCGCTCCTGTCAGCGCCACCACCGTCGGCAGCACCGTTGCAAGAGCGGCAAAACCTGTTTGCGACCAGTAATAGATCACCACAGCAACGCCGACCGTCGAACCGAGCAGCAGCAGAACTCCGGCGATCAGCATGGTTTCAAGCGTCAGATAGTCGGCATAGCGGCGGATCAGCGGGCGAAGCGTGCGATAGCCCCGATTGACGCCGTGAAAATGCGTCGCGAGCGCCATGATCGCGGCAAGATGGCCAACGCTGACCAAGAAACCAGCAGCAATCGTCCAACTCGCCCCGATCAGCGGCTCCCCGCCAGCCACGCCGATCAGATGTGCCAGAGCGATGAGGAGGATCAGCGCGCCGCTGCCCATCGCCAGCATCGCCGGCACGCCGAAAACCCAAGTCGGCGACAGCATCAGCAGGTAGCGCAAATGCCGCCAACCGTCGCGCCACGGACGCAGATGCGGCGCGCGGTCGCGCAGATCCACGGACAGGGTCGCCGGAACCTGAGCGACTTTCATCTTCTTGAGCGAAGCCTTGATCACCATCTCGCTCGCAAACTCCATGCCCTCACCTGCAAGGCCGAGTTGAGAAAAGGCGTCACGACTGATCGCGCGCAGACCGCAATGTGCGTCATTGATGCCCGAACGAAAGAACAGGTTCAGAATGCCCGTCAGCAGAGGATTGCCGATGTGACGATTCTTCCAAGGCATCGCGCCAGGGGCAATCCCGCCGTCGAACCGCGATCCCATGCACAGGTCATGCTTTTCGATCAGCTTGCCGATCATGGCGACGCCTTCGGTGAAATTATAGCTGCCGTCGCAATCACCCATCAGGATATAATCGCCAAATGCAGCCTCGCAGCCCCCGATGAGTGCTGCGCCATAACCGCGCCGCGCGATCGCGACGACGCGCGCTCCGAGTGACTCTGCTAGCGCCTGACTCCCATCTGTCGAGCCATTATCGGCGATGACAATCTCGCCTTCCAGTCCAAAATTTTCTTTGATCTGATCCAATGCATGGCGGGCGTTGGCGATGCAATGCGGCAGACTGATCGTTTCGTTGAGGCAAGGCATGACGATTGTCACACCGAGCGAATACGCACGATCGATAGTCAGCACTTCAGCCCGCTGTTGATACATAAAGATCCCCACAATGCCCGCACTGTTGGCCTAACCGGATGTGGTTAACACGGTCCTAATTCGGATTGACGCGCGGGGTAATTGTGTTCGCCAAGATGTTTATGGTATGTTCTTTTCATTGGAATAGGGAGAACAAGGATGAGTGATTCGACGCCCCGTGCCACCGGTCAATGCCATTGCGGCGCGATCCGCTATTCGATGACCACGACTGTGCAGCATCATGCGCTCTGCCATTGCAGCGATTGCCGCCGTCACGCCGGTGCACCGATGGTCGGGTGGGCGCTGGTCGGGCAGGACGAGATCGAGATCACCGGCACACCCAAAATCTATGCGTCGTCCGAACATGGTCGGCGCCATTTCTGCGGCGAATGCGGCACCGGGCTGTTCTATACCAGCGAAGCCATTTTTCCGGAGCAGATCGACGTCCAGTCGGCGACGCTCGACGACCCGAGCCTCATCCCTGCACAGGTGCAAATTCAGACTGCGGAGCGGATCGGGTGGATGGAAAAATTGGACAGCCTGCCCGCGTTCGAGCGCTATCCGCCGTTCAAATAGGATCGGCGCGGATCATCGGCGGCGTCATTGGCGCAGCGTTTGCACTAAGCGTGCGTCAGCATCATTCTTCGCGCCGTGTCTTGCGCTGTTCGTCCCACCACGCGATGCGTTCGGCGATTCGCTTTTCGAACCCGCGATCGGTCGGCGTGTAATAAGTTTGCGCGCCCATCCCCTCTGGCCAATAGTCGGCGCCCGAAAAGCCGCCCTCCGCATCATGATCATATTCATAGCCCGCGCCATAGCCGAGATCTTTCATCAGCTTGGTCGGGGCGTTGAGGATATTTGCGGGCGGGGCGAGGGATCCGGTGTCGCGGGCCGATGCGAACGCCGCCTTCTGCGCCGCGTAAGCGGCGTTCGATTTGGGGGCAGTAGCGAGATAGAGGCACGCCTGCACGATCGCGAGTTCGCCTTCGGGTGAGCCGAGAAACTGATAGGCGTCCTTCGCGGCAAGGCATTGCACCAGCGCCTGCGGGTCGGCGAGGCCAATATCCTCGCTCGCAAAACGCACCAGTCGCCGCAGCACATAGAGCGGCTCCTCGCCCGCGACGAGCATCCGAGCCATATAATAGAGCGACGCCTGCGGATCGGAGCCGCGCAGCGCCTTGTGCAGCGCCGAAATCAGATTGTAGTGGCCGTCGCGGTCCTTGTCATACACCGGCATCCGGCGGTGCAGAAACTGCGCGAGCTCGGCGGGGTCGAGCGAATCGGGGATCGCTGCGGCGAACAGGGTTTCGACCTGATTGAGCAGGAAACGCCCGTCGCCGTCGGCGCTCGTGACCAAGGCGGCCCGGGCATCGTCGGTGACCGGCAAGCTGCGCCCGATATCGGCCTCGGCACGCGCGACTAGCTGCGTCAGCGCATCCTCGCCAAGGCGATTGAGCACCAGCACTTGCGCCCGCGACAATAGCGCCGCGTTCAACGCAAAGCTGGGGTTCTCGGTCGTCGCGCCGACCAGCACCACCGTGCCGCGCTCGACATAGGGCAGGAAGCCATCCTGCTGCGCGCGATTGAACCGGTGAATCTCGTCGACGAACAGCAAGGTCCGCTTGCCCGCCGCGGCCATTTTTTCGGCGTCGGAAAAAGCCGTTCGCAAGTCGGCGACGCCCGAGAACACCGCAGACAGCGCCGAAAAGCGCATTCCTACCGCTTCGGCAAGCAACCGCGCGATCGTCGTCTTGCCGGTACCCGGCGGCCCCCACAGAATGATCGAAGACAATTGCCCCGCCGCAACCATGCGGCCGATCGTGCCTTCGGGCCCGGTCAGATGCTCCTGCCCGACGACGTCGGCCAGCGTGCGTGGGCGGAGGCGCTCGGCAAGCGGCACCGGGCCGGTCGCCGCGCCTTCCCGCTGAGCCGGTGCATCGCCGCCGAACAGATCCCCGGCCACGATGGCCCTAGCCCCCGCGCCGCTGTTTCTGGCGGATCAGGCGCAGATAGGTGTCGGCGACCGCCTGGTTGATTGCATCCCATTGATAGGCGCCGCTTTCGATCACCGCCGCCGCGCCATGGTCGGCGCGGAGCGGAATGTCGCGGCAATAGCGCTGCAGATGATCGGCAAAGCCGGTGATCGACCCCGGCGACACAAGATAACCCGTCCGGCCGTGCTTGACGATGCTGGCGCTGCCGGTGGCGCGCGCCGCGACGACGGGCAGTCCGCACGCCATCGCTTCAAGCGTCACATTGCCAAAAGTTTCGGTGACCGATGGGTTGAAGAAAATGTCGCACGACGCCAGCGCATGTGCCAGATCTTCGCCACCCTGAAACCCGATAAAACGCGCGTTTGGCAGGCGCGATTCGAACCATTCGCCTGCCGGTCCCTCACCGATCACGACGACCTTGTGCGGCACTCCGCGCCGTGCGAGCACGTCGATGGAGTCGGCGAACACATCCAGCCCCTTCTCCATCACCAGCCGACCGAGGAAGGCAATCGCGGGAACGTCGTCTTCGATACCAAGCGACTGGCGCCACGCGATGTCGCGGCGCCCCGGGTTGAAGATCCCCTGCTCGACGCCGCGGGTCCAGATCCCGATATCGTAATTCATCCGCTGGTCGCGCAGCACCTGCGCGAAACTTTCCGACGGTGCGATCAGCGCGTCACATCTGCGATACAGCTTACGCAGCCAGGCAACCATCAACGGCTCGAGGAACGACAGGTTATAGTAACGGAAATAGGTTTCGAAGCGTGTGTGGACGGAACAGGCCACCGGTATGCGGCGTCGCCGCGCCCACGCCGCCACCTGCCGCGAAACGCGGTCGGGGCTGGAGATGTGGAGGACGTTCGGCGCGAAGGCAGCGATGTCCTGCCGCACGCGCGACGAGAAGGTCACCGGGATGCGATATTCGCTGCGGCCGGGGATTGCGAAGGAGGGTACGCTCACCAGATCGCCTGTCGGCTCGAAATCGGGGTTGGCGACGGTCGGCGAATAAACGCGCACCGCGGCGCCATGCGCGAGCAGATAGCCGACAAGGCGGTTGAGTGCCTTGTTCGCGCCATCGACGGTCATATTGTAATTGCCGCTGAACAGGGCGATGCGCAGATCGGAGACGTCCATCGCGTCTGCGCTAATCCTCTCGCCGCGCAAACGCAACGCCGCCGTCAGGCCATGATGCTGTACGGTTCGCCCGGTTTCTGTCGGCACATCCGCTTTGCCACCCGCGTTTCCTCGCCCTCGACGATTGCGATGTCGGTAATCGACAGGCATCGGCTGCCATTGGGTTCGGTGTTAAGCGCGGTGATCGTCGACGAACCCGCCACCCCTTCGCGGGTCGGGCTCGTCCATTTGGCTGTGGCACCGACCTCTTCCTTCTTGGTCACCGCGATAGTCGCCTCGGCGGCGACCTTCTGTTCCTTTTCGTCGAGCTGGCACGCGATCTCGGAAACGAGCACCGCGCCGAATAGGCCCGACACCGCGGTGCCGATGCCTTTCAGCCCTGCCGCACTGCCCGCAACGCCGCCGATCAGCCCGCCGAGCGCGCCGCCTCGTTTGCGGGCGCGCTTGCATTTGGCGTCGGGGTTGGCGCCGTCAGCGCGCTTCGTCTCGTCGCCCTTCTTCCCAGGCTTGTCGACGTTGTGGGCCGTTGCAACCGCAGCGGGGACTGGATAGCCATTGCATCCCGTGTTGAAACAGAAACGGTCGGCAAGATAGGCGCGGTCGGTCTGATATTGCGCCTCGATGCCGCGATAGGCGGCAAGATTGGCCCCTTCTGGATTGGACGCGGCATGTTCGGCCATCACGGTCTGGAAAAAGCGATACTGTGTGTCCGCCGAATAGCGTTTGTTGGCGCCTACCTGGGTCGAATAGAGCGACGACAAAACGTCCTGATAGGCGATCATCGCCTGCCGATAGGGCAGCATCTTGTCGCGATAATAGGCGTCGATCGCCACGGTGCAGCGGTTGATGGCCTCGGCTTGGTCGAATGGCTCTTTCTTCTTGCGATAGTCCTCGCGGCAAGCCGGATAGCTATCGGTATCGAGCGTCGGTCGTGGTGGCAGGGCGGGCAGCGGCGGTTCGGCGACCACGGGCGGGACATAGGCTTTGTCGCCCTCGCCCGGTGCGCCCTGCCACGCGGCGGCGGCGCCGCTGGACAACAATATCGCGCCGATGGCGACGAGCACCGTTTGATGTCGCAACTTCATTCGCATCCCAAATCCCCTGCCCCTGTACTTCAAAGGCTACGCCTCAATATTCGTCCCCACAAGCTTGGTCAGTGACGCCGGTCATACCGCCAAGCGCCAGCGACCGATATTGTTCTGGCGCCGGCGGTGGACTAGAGTCAGGGTTGAATTGGGAGGGGTGGCATGCGCAGCTGGATCAAATCGGTCACCGCAATCGCCGCGATGCTGGCATGCACCGCGGCGACGCCGCCGGGCATGGACCCTGACAACCCGACCTGCCCCGCCAAACCCAATTGGTCCGATTACAAGACGATGGTGCTGACGCCGTTCAAGCGCAGCGGCGAAACGGTGCTGCTCGCCGAAGGCCGCGTCGACAGCGAGCTTCCCGCACGGCTCGAAAAAGTGCTGACCGACAATCCGTCGATCAGCGAAATCTGGATCCGTTCGCCCGGCGGCGACGCGCGCGCCGGCAATGCCGCGGGCTTGCTGATCCGCAAATTCAGCAAAGAGCGGCAGATGATCACCCGCATTCCGTCGGGATGGACCTGTTTCAGCGCGTGCAATTTCGTCTTCATGGGCGGCCGCGCGAGGACGATCGATCCCGGCGGCCATTTCATGGTCCATATGTTCACGATGACCGGCGACAAGGACGCGATCCAGTCGAGCGTCGCGCTAGGTACCGAATCGACCACCGAGCTGATCAGCGATGTCGAGCGCGAAGCGGCGCTGATGGCGACCGAGGACAATGACCTGCTCATCCGGCTCGACGTCTCGCGCGATCTGCTGTCCGACATCATGTATCGGCAGAAAGCCGTCGCGACGGACAGCGACCGTTCGACGCGCCGTTGTCTGACGCAGAAAGAAGCGCTGAAATATAATGTGGTCAACGTCGACGATTAAGTAGCGGTTTAGTCGCCGGTTTCGAACGGCGCTTCCAGGTCGACCTCGACGGGTGGGTGCAGGCGCAGGCGATGGACGCGGCGCTCGTCGGCCTCGGTCACCTCGATCCGCCAGCCGCTGGGGTGGAGCAATATCTCGCCAACTTCAGGGACGTGCCCCGCCAGCACCGCGGCAAGACCGCCCAGCGTGTCGACATCTTCGTCAATCTCGGCAAGCCGCGGGTCGATCGCTTCACCGATATCGTCCAGCTCGGCGCGCGCGTCGGCGTTCCAGCAGCCGTCGTCGCCGGGCGTGAACAGCGCGGTGGGCTCGTCGTCATGCTCGTCCTCGATCTCGCCGACAATTTCCTCGACCAGATCCTCGATCGTCAGCAGTCCTTCGGTACCCGAATATTCGTCGATGACGATCGCCAGATGGGTGCGCTTGGCGCGCATTTCCGCCAGCAGGTCGAGCACCCCCATCGACTGCGGGACGTAGAGCGGCTGGCGGATCAGATCGAGCAGCGGCGGCGGCGGGCGCCCCTCGGCCAGCACCGCGAATACGTCCTTGACGTGAATCATGCCGACAACTTCGTCGAGGTTCCCGCGATACACCGGCAGGCGGCTGTGCCCCGCCTCGGCGAATTGCGCCACGATTTCGTCGAAACTCGCGCTTTCGGGGATCGCGATGATGTCGGCGCGCGGCACCGCGACATCGTCGACCGTCTGTTCGCCGAAATGGAGCAGGTTGCGCAGCATCTTGCGCTCGATCGGCGACATATCGCCAACGATATTGCTGCCGCGCCGGTCGTGACCCTCTTCCTCGGCCTCGTCGATGACCTCTTCGATCTGCTCGCGCAGCGACGGTTCCTTGTCGCCGCCGAACAGCAATGTCCGAAGCCCGGCCCAAAGGCCGGACCTACTGTCCTCTTCCGATCGGTTCGAAGACCCCTGGTCGTCGGGCATATCTGTCGTGGTTCCTCAGTTAGTCCTGATCCGCATATGGATTGGCGATGCCCAGCGATGCAAGCGCTTTCACTTCCAATGCCTCCATTGCCCCAGCGCTGGCGTCGTCGCCATGATCATATCCCAGCAGATGCAGCGTGCCATGGACGATCAGATGCGTCGCATGGTCGGCGATCGAAATTGCCTTTTCTTCGGCCTCGCGCGCGCAGGTTTCGCGCGCCAGCACGATGTCGCCGAGCAGGATTTCACCATCGTCGCTGTTAGCGAGACCTTCGAGGAGATCGTCCTGCACTTGCGGAAAGGAGAGCACGTTCGTGGGCTTGTCCTTGCCGCGGAAATCGCGGTTGAGCGTTTGCACCTCGGCGTCGTCGGTCAGCCGCACCGCGACCTCGACCAACGGGGCGGCCTGGGCAAGCGACGCAAAGGGCGTCAGCGCGAGGGCGGCGGCGACGGCTTCCGCGGCGCGCTCTTCCCAATCGAGCGCGTCGGGCCAAGGGGCGGCTTCATGGGTTTCGACGCTTAGCATGCAATATGTCGCGCAAGGAAAACAGCGGAAAACTGCGTAACTTCACTCGCAATGCCTGTTTTCCAGGCGGCGCGCGTGCCCGCTGGATGATCGTTGAAGGTCATACCCATCCGCTACCGCGGCACGGGAATGTAGGACAGCGTTTTTTCCGGTTCCGGTTGGGGTTGCTTTGCAGTGGGGAGCGGATGCGGCCGGTCCTCCCCGGAACGGGGAGGGAGGATTTCTGACCGCCATATCCGCTTACCGCCCATCATTCTCAATGCACATGCCCAAGCTTGTCAGGATTGCGCATCACATAGATGCCGACGACCTTGCCGTCCTCAATCTCAAGCGCAGTGGTCTGCAGCTTGCCGTCAGCCTCGCGGGTGACGAAGCCCGGCAAGCCGTTGATCGTCCCGGCGTGGACCAGCGTCGAGCCATATTTGCCAAAGAGCACCGCCAGGCTTCGGTGCAGCTTGAGCACGATGTCATAACCGAACACCGGCTCCGTCACCGCCGGACGCTTGCCGCCGCCGTCGGCCCACATGCAAACATCGGCGGCGAGCAGCGCGCCAAGCGCGGCCATGTCGCCGCTGCGCGAAGCAGCGAAAAAGGCGTTGGCGATCTGGAGCCCCTGCTACTTCTCAAGCTTGTAGCGCGGACGGGCATCGCGGACGTGAGTACGGGCGCGCGCGGCAAGCTGGCGCGTTGCGGCGGGGTCGCGGTCAATCGTCTTTGCCACTTCGTCGAATTCGACACCGAAAACATCATGGAGCAGGAAGGCGGCGCGTTCGAGCGGCGACAGGCGTTCGAGCGCGAGCATCAGCGGCAGCGTGACATCATCGGTCTCCTCCTCCTCGACCAGGGGATCGGGGAGCCAGGGACCGACATAGGTCTCGCGGCTGCGGCGCGCCGATTTGATCTGGTCGAGGCAGAGGCGGGTTACCGTCCGGCGCAGAAACGCCGCGGGCTCGCGTACCGCGGCGCGGTCAGTGCCGAGCCAGCGGATAAAGGCATCCTGCACCACATCCTCGGCATCGGCGACCGAGCCGAGCATGCGGTAGGCAACGCGGGTGAGCAGCGGGCGCAGCGGGTCGAAACTGACCGCCGCGTCCGCCGCGTCTTGGGAACCCGGTCGGGTCATCAGGCCGCCTTGGCCGCCGGCTGTTCAAGCCACAAGCCGAAGCCGACCGCGATGCGGTTCCAGCCATTGATGATGTTGATCATCAGCGTCAGCTTCACCTGTTCCTCCGCCGTGAAATGCGCCTCGAGCCCGTCTTTCGCAGCCTGTTGTGTGTGACCTTCGGACAGGCGGGTCAAGGCGTCGGTCCACGCCAGCGCAGCGCGTTCGCGCGGCGTATAGACGGGCGCTTCGTGCCAGGCGGCGAGCAGGTAGATGCGCTGTTCGGTTTCGCCCCTGGCGCGCGCTTCGGCGGTGTGCATGTTGATGCAATTGGCACAGGCGTTGAGGATCGAGGCGCGAATTTTCACCAGTTCGATCAGGCTCGGCTCCAGGCTGTCCTGTACCGCAAGGCTGACGCCCATCCACTGTTTCATCAGCTGCGGCGCGGCGGCGAAGGGGTCGGTTACGACGGTCATAATCTGTCTCCTGTGGTTGGTTTACACGGACATGACGAGACAGGATCGGCGGGTGTGACATGGCGCGCGAAAAAATTTCGCACGGGCGTGAAAATCCGGTAGCTTGCCCACCTCGACAATGATGAGGAGGGGTCCAATCATGAAGTTTCTCGATGGTTTCGGCGAACAGGCCTATGCGCTGCTGCGCATCGTCGCGGGTCTGTTGTTCATGGCGCACGGGGTGCAGAAATTCTTCAACTTCCCCGCCGCCTTTCCCTATCCGTTGACTCCGATGCTGCAAGCCGCGGGCGCGATCGAGCTGATCGCGGGCGCGCTGATCGCCGTCGGGCTGTTCACCCGCCCCGCGGCGTTCGTCGCCAGCGGCATGTCGGCGGTCGGCTATTGGGTCGCGCACGGGATGCAAAGTCCCTTCCCGATCGCCAATGGCGGCGAGACGATCGCGCTTTACTGCTTCATCTTCCTGTTCATCGCGACGCGCGGAGCGGGCATTTGGAGCATCGACGGCGCACGGTCTAAATAGCACCGTCCCTCCTCCCCCAAAGGCGCCCAAAGAAGGAGCGGGACAATTTGGGGTCGTCCGGTCCCCCGGGCGCGATTTGGATTGCCGGAGGCAATCCAACCCCGAACTCGCAGCATCGTGAAGGGGCACCCGCGGTGTTTCCTGCTGCGGACACGTAGGATGATCACGCACCTGCCCCTCCACCACCTTCGGTGGTCCCCCGCCCCGTGCCGGGGAGTCACGCAGGTTGTCAAAGCTTGCGGGTATTCGCCTCGATCAGCTTTTTCGCTTCGGCAATGGCTTTGGCGGTGGTCAGTTTCTTGTCCTGCACCTCGTCGGCAATTTCGAGCAGGCGGCCGCTGATCACGGTGCCGGTCTGCGCTTCCTCGTCGATCGCAATGCCGCCCTTGGTCGCGGCGACGCGGTCCCATTCGGCGCGCACCGCGGCCCAATAATCCTTGGTCGCCGCCCAATAATCGTCGGCCGACTTCACGTCATACTCGTCGTTCTTGGCATAGGTGTTGAGGACATATTCCTGGACGATCGGGATCAGCTTGCCGTCCTTTGTCCCCATCTTGGTATTGTCCTGCCAGTGGATCCAGCCGTCGGGCGAGCTCTGGTGGCGGTTGATCGACAGATAGCGGTCATAGACCGGGTTACGCACCGCGTCGCGGCGGGCGAGCGGGCGCCAGGTCCAGCTCGACCGCCAGCGGCGGACCCCGCCCTGCGTTTCGAACTGGCCCCAGCCGGCGTAGCGCGGACTGTCGTCGACCTGATAGACGGTTTGCGACCAGCGCCCGGTGCGCATGCGTTCGGGGACATCTTCCCAGGCCCAGCTGTTACGGTCCGAATAGGCGAGGATTTTGGCAGGTTCATATTCCCAGTCCTGCCGCCAATGCTTGATGATGTGCGACTTGCCTTCATGCTCGATGACCAGCAGATGCTGCAGCACGATCTTGCGGCCGGTATCCTCGATCACCCGCACCACCTCGTTGCCGCCTGATTTCTTGGGCTCGAGCGGTTGATAGGTCGGATCCCAGCGCGTCGATTCCTGCATGTCGAAGCGAACGCGGTAATTGCCTGCCATCGCCAGGATGTCGGCGCGATCCTGTTCGAAATTGGCCGCGGCAGCATCGGCGGCGATCGGCGAATGGGCGAAAGCGGTGACGGGCAGTGCGGCCGAGAGCAGCAAGGCGGCGGCGAAGTTGCGGATGGTTTTCATGGGGTGCAGTCCTTCGGTTGGTCAGAAACGGAAGCTGAGCGACACGCTCGCGTTGCGGCCGGGCTGGGTATAGGCGTCGGTGACGGTCGAGGTGGAGGCGAGTCCACGAACGTCGCTCCACCAGGCATATTTCTTGTCGAGGATGTTGAAGACCCCGGCACGCAGCGTCAGCCCATCGACGATGCGGGCGAATGCTGTCGCATCGAGGATCGTGAAGGCATCGGGGCGGAAGCAGCCGGGGGTGCAGATGCCGGTGGTGCGCGATGCGCTGACGCGGGCGCTATGCGTCATGATGATCTGCCCGCCAAAGCGCCCCTGCGTTTCGCGATAGCCGACCCCGGCCACCAGCTTGAGCGGATCGATCGTCGACAGCGGCGCGCGCCCGCCGGTCGGTTCGATCACATCACCCTTGGCATAGGATAGGGCGAGCGTCGCATACAGGCCGGACGACGCTCGCCCCTCGAACCGCGCCTCGGCCCCTTTGACCCGGACGCGATCGAGATTCACGAATTGATAGAGGATGGGATTGGCGATCGTCCCGGCGCCGCCAATCTGTTCCTGGCTGATGAAATCCTTGTAGCGTGCCGAAAAGCCGGTGAAGTCGAGGCTGACCGCGTCGCTGGCAAAGCGGATGCCGCCTTCTACGCTTTCGCTGCGTTCGGGACCAAGATCGGGATTGGGGATCGAGCGGTAGGAAAAGAAGGGAGAGGTCAGATTTTCGAAGAACTGGTTGACCTGCCCCGGCTCGGGCGCCTTGAAACCGGTCGCATAATTGGCAAACAGCCGGACCTGATCGGTGATTTTCCACACCGCGCCGAACTTCGGCGACAGGCGCGAGCCATGCTGTTTCGCACCGACGAAGCCCGGCAGCAGCCGGTCGTTGTCGGGCGACAAATCATACCAGTCGAATCGCAGCGCCGGATAGAGCAGCAGGCGGCCATCGGCGATCGCGATTTCGTCACCGACGAACAGACCGGCGCGGGTGAAGTCGGTGCTGGGGAAGGCGCGCGTCGGATAGGTCTCGCCAGCAGGCGGCACGGTTCCGCCGCGCAGACCGCGCTGGCGCGTCTGGCTGATGTCGCCGCCGAACACGAGGCGATGGGTGATCGCGCCAATGGTAAAATCGGCGCGCGCGTCGGCCGAGGCGCCGAAGACGCGGTTCTCAAAGGTGTTGAGGCGGGTGCGGTCCGGGAGGGTGGTGCGGTCTTCCTCGGTATATTGGCGATCTTCGCCGTCCTGCCAGTAAAGCGCGACGCGGGCGAAATCGATCGCCCCCTCGCCGTCCCAGCTCCAATCGAGGGAGACGCGCTTGCGGGTTCCGCTGTCGAAGCCTTCGAGGCGATCGACCGACGCGCTGAGGCCCGAGAGGCCGTTGGTGTAGAGGTGCGTGTCGAGATACTCGCCAGTCAGGCGCAGCTTGTGGCCGTTCGCCGGGTCGTACACGAGGCGCGCTTGTGCGGCGTCGGAGCGCCCGTCCTGCGGATTGGGCCGCGTCCGCGCGGCGCCGGTGCCGCCAACTGCCCCCTGATTGTCCAGCTCCTGGTAATCGCGGCGGGTGTAGGCCGCCATCGCCGACCAGTCGCCGCTGCGGCCCGCGAGAATCGCAGTTTCGCTGAACTCCTGATCGGCGCTGCTGTACGCGGCGCGGAGCAGGCCGCCGATGCTCTTGCCTTCCTCGACGAAATCCGACGGATCGGCGGTGATGAAGCTGACCGCCCCCGCCAGGCCATCGCTACCGTAAAGCGCCGACGAGGGGCCGCGCAGGATTTCGACCGATTTGATCAGCCCCAGGTCGACATAATCGCCGCGGCCCGACGCCTGCGCGCCAAAGCTGAAGCCGTCGGGAACGCGGACGCCGTCGACCTGGATCAGGACCCGGTTGCCGCCGATGCCGCGGATATTGAAGCTGTCGTTTCCGGCGCGGCCGGTGGCGCCAAGCGCGGCGCCGAAGCGCGCGGGCTGGCGCTGGACGCTGACCCCGGGTTCGAAGCGGACGAGGTCGCGGATGTCGGTGACCAGCTCGTCGGCGATCTGTTCGTCGGATTTGACGGTGACGGTGACCGGAATATCCTCGGCCTTCACCGCGGTGCGCGTCGCGGTGACAACGATCTGGCTCTTGCGCGCGGCCCAATAGTCGCCGTCATTGTCCTGTGCAAAAACCGGCGTTGCGGGCGCTGCGAGCGCAAGGCCCAGCGCGGTGCCCGCCGCAAGGCGAATGACGGACGGCGAACGATCGCTAGTCAAAATACTTCCCCTGAATATCTGCGAGTGATTCGCAATAGCGTCGCTCTAGAGGCGTCAAATCAGGGGGTCAAGTTTTATGCTATTGCAACTCGTTTGCGTTAATCGCTGCATGGATATGGGGATCGCATGCCGGGCGACGCGCGGTGAAGCGGAACGGTCCTCACGGTGGCGAAGCCATGGGGAGGAGGCAGCGCGAAGCGCGGACGGAGGGGCGATGGCGCAAACGTCGCCGCCCCTCCACCTCGTTTCGCGAACGACCCCCTTCCCTATCACTGCGCGACAGGGAGGATTTTCAGGAGTTAAGCCTCTGGCCCCTCATAGGCGTCGACGATCCGTCCGACGATCGGGTGGCGCACAACGTCGGCGCTGGTGAAATAACTGACGTTGATGCCCTCGACGCCTTCCAGTCGGCTGACCGCGTCGGCAAGGCCCGAGCTGGCGGGGATCGGCAGATCGACCTGTTTGGGGTCCCCGCACACGACCATGCGGCTGTTCATGCCGAAGCGGGTCAGGAACATCTTCATTTGCGGGATCGTCGTGTTTTGCGCCTCGTCGAGGATGATGAAGGCGTCGGCGAGCGTCCGCCCGCGCATGAAGGCGAGCGGCGCGATCTCGATCTCACCGCTGGCGATGCGGCGCTCGACCTGTTCGGCGGGCAGGCAGTCGTGGAGCGCGTCGTAGAGCGGGCGCAGGTACGGATCGACCTTTTCCTTCATGTCGCCGGGCAGGAAGCCGAGCTTCTCGCCCGCCTCGACCGCGGGGCGCGACAGGATCAGGCGCTGGACGCTGCCGGTGATCAGCTGCGCCACCGCTTGCGCGACCGCGAGATAGGTCTTGCCCGTCCCCGCCGGGCCGAGCGCGAAGATCACGTCGTCGCGCGCCAGCGCCTTCATGTAAGGAACCTGCGACGGGGCGCGCGGCACGATCGTCTTTTTGCGCGTGCGGATCATCACCGTCGGCGCTTCGTCCTTGTCGTGGCGGATGATGCCGGCGAGCGTCGGCTGCGCCGACATCGCGATCACCCCGTCGACCATCCCGGCGTCAACCTCCTGCCCCTGTTCGATGCGGTTATAGAGATCGACGAGCACGTCGCGGGCGCGCGCCGCGGCTTCGGCCTCGCCCTCGATCTGCACCCGGTTGCCGCGCGCCGAAATATAGACGCCGAGGCGGTTTTCGATGCCGACCAGATTGCGGTCGAACTCGCCAAACAAAATGCCCAACAGCTGCGTTCGCTCAAATTCCGCGGTCAGTCGGACGCGGTCGCCGGGTTCGGCGGGGGTCGAGGCGGTCAGCGGGCGTTTGGACATATGGGCAAGTCACCTAAGCTAAGAATGATCCTGTGTACTCGCGCAAAGGCGGGAGTCCATCACCGATAGTTTCACAATTCGACGGAAGGCGAGCAAGTGTGTCGTCGTGGAGACAGCTTCCGCCAGTCGCACTAGGCGACTTCTTCCGCCAGTGCTTCGGCGGCAACGCTGTTCGCTCCGGCCGATACGATCCGCACGTCGACCATGTCGCCGATCGCCAATCCCGGCGCGATGACATGCGCCGACTGGAGCCACGGCGTCTTGCCGATCAGCTGCCCGTCGAGCTTGCCCTTGCGTTCGAGGAGGAGCCGCGTCGTGCTGCCGACACTCGCTTCATTAAACGCCTGCTGCTGTTCGTTGAGCAGCCCCTGCAAGCGCTGGAGGCGATCGTTCATCACTTCCTCGGAAATCTGGTCGTCCATCGTCGCTGCGGGGGTGCCGGGGCGGCGCGAATATTTGAAGCTGTATGCCATGGCGTAGCGCGTCTGGTGAATCAGATCGAGCGTCGCCTGAAAATCGGACTCACTCTCGCCGGGGAAGCCGACGATGAAATCGCCCGAGATCGCGATGTCGGGGCGTACCGCACGGACGCGTTCGATAACGCGCAGATAACTTTCGCTACTATGGCTGCGGTTCATCGCCGCGAGGATATGGTCGCTGCCCGCCTGCACCGGCAGATGGAGAAAGGGCATCAGCTTGTCGACCTCGCCATGCGCCGCGATCAGCCCGTCGGTCATGTCGTTGGGGTGACTGGTGGTGTAGCGGATGCGCTCCAGCCCGTCTTCGCGCGCCAGTTCGCGGATCAGTCCGTCGAGGCCGATCGCCCTGCCCTTGGCGTCTTCGCCGTCCCAGGCGTTGACGTTCTGGCCGAGCAAGGTGATCTCGCGCGCACCGCCCGCGACCAGCGCGCGCGCCTCCGCGACCAGGTCGGCGAACGGGCGACTGATCTCGGCGCCACGGGTGTAGGGAACGACGCAATAGGTACAGAATTTGTCGCAGCCTTCCTGCACCGTCAGGAACGCGGTCGGGCGCTGACCCGCGCCGCGGGCCGGTAGCGCACCGAACTTGCTCATCGCGGGCATGTCGAGGTCGACGGCTTTCTCGCCGCGCGCGGCGCGGGCGAGCAGGTCGGGCAGGCGGTGGTACGCCTGCGGGCCAACGACGACGTCTACGGTGGGGGCGCGGCGGGCGATTTCGGCGCCCTCGGCCTGAGCGACGCAGCCCGCGACGGCGATCGTTGGGCGACTGCCGTCGGCGCGCTTCAAGCGGCCGATGTCCGAATAGACTTTCTCGGCGGCTTTCTCACGGATGTGGCAGGTGTTGAGCACGACGAGGTCGGCGTCGGCGCCGTCTGCGGCAGCAACATAACCTTCGGCGCCCAGCATCTCGGCCATGCGCTCGCCGTCATAGACGTTCATCTGGCAACCGAAGGATTTGACGTGGAAGGTCTTGGCAGAATTTGGTGGGGAGTCGGATTTCATCGGCGCGCTATAGGCGATGCCGCGGCGCGGCGGAAGGCCGCGCAGTCGCCGCAATTTTGCCAGCGATAGCGATACGCGCCGCCTCGTTGATCGCCTTGCGGTCGCGCTCAGCTTCGTCGGGCAACGGGTCCAGATAATGGATGGTGAGCGGGATTGCCCGCTTCCGCGCGAGCAGGCGCTTAAAATTGCCGAGCCCCGATTCAGGATCGAGCCATGCGATGTCGTTCACCTCCGGTCCATAATCGAGGAGCACCGGCTGGACCTGCAGATTGGGCGGGGTCGGGATGATCGCCTGGAACAGCGAAGCGCGGAACGGCAACAGGCCGTCACCGGGTCCGGTCGTCCCCTCGGGGAACAGCGTCACCGGACGCCCACGCGCGAGGGCGTCGCGCAGGCTGTTCGCCTGATTGTGGATGTCGCGCTTCGCTTCGCGCTGGACGTAGATGGTGCTGTTCTGATCGGCGAGCCAGCCAACGACGGGGGTTGTTTTCACTTCCGCCTTTGACACGAACGCCGAACGCGCGGCACCGCCGAGCGCCAATATGTCGAGCCAGCTGACATGGTTCGACACGAACAGGACGTCGCGGCGGAGCCGGGTGCCGGTGGTGCGGATGCGCAGCCCAGCGATCCAGCCCACCGCATTGAGGAACGCCATCACCATCGGCGACGGCCGACCGACGGCGCGGTAGAGCAGGTGCGGGACGATCAGAAACAGGAGCGCCAGCACCATCAGGGTCAGGCGAGCGACCGTCCGCCAGGTGATCGCGGCGCGATCAGTCGCGCTTGCGATCGAGGGCGACACCATAAAGCTCCATGCGATGGTCGACGAGGCGGAAGCCCAGCCGTTCGGCGATCACCTTTTGCAACGCTTCGAGTTCGGGATCGACAAATTCGATCACCTTGCCCGTTTCGACGTCGATCAGATGGTCGTGATGCGCCTCGGGCGCGGCCTCGTAGCGCGAGCGGCCGTCGCCGAAATCGTGGCGATCGAGAATACCCGCCTCTTCGAACAGGCGCACGGTGCGATAGACAGTGGCGATCGAAATGCCGCTGTCGACCTTTGACGCGCGCTCGTACAGCGTCTCGACGTCGGGATGATCCTCGGAATCCGAGATGACGCGCGCGATGATGCGGCGCTGCTCGGTGATGCGCAGCCCCTTTTCGTGGCACAGTGCTTCAAGATCGATGGTACCGGACATGCTGGCCTTTCCTGCAAGATGCAGCCGCGTCTTTCTTATCCTGACTGTATAGGGTCACCCCGGCGCGAGGACAAGGGCGGCGGCCCGCGACACGGCCGTTCCCTGCCTCTGCGGGCGACCAATCGCGACGGATCAGACTTTGGCCTTGCGCTTGCGTCCGCCGCCACGGCCCTTGGTGCCAAGCCCGATTTCCTTCGCCAGCGCCCGGCGCCGTTCGGCGTAGTTAGGCGCGACCATCGGATAGTCGGCGGACAGGCCCCATTTGGTCCGATAGTCGTCGGGGGTCATGCCATAATGCGTCATCAAGTGACGGCGCAGCATCTTCAGCTTTTTGCCATCTTCCAGGCAGGTGATGAAGTCGGGCTTGACCGAGGCGCGGATCGACACCGCAGGGACCAGCTTTTCCTCAACGACCGGCGCGGAGCCGAGACCCGTCAGGGCGGCGTGGACATTGTTGATGAGCAAAGAAAGATCGGAAATCGCAACGCTGTTATTGCTGACGTGCGCCGCGACAATGTCGGCAGTCAGTGTAACGAGCATCTCGTTGGTATCGGCTTGGTCAGACATGACACTATTCCTTATTGTTTTGACCCAGAAGCTGAACAGCGAACATTGGAATTCTTGTTGCGCCACTTACAATGTTGCCACTTTGCAAGCGATTGCGCAACAACCGATCAGTTGCCACCTGATACCGATTGCGTTCGCCGCATGGTAATCGCATCACGCATCTTGCCGTCCTGGCCGCGATAATAGGCCGCACGCCGACCCACTTCCGAAAATCCCGCGCGCGAATACAGATGAACGGCGTCATTGTCGGCGCGCATTTCCAGAAAATACTCATCGGCTCCTTGCGCCATCGCCCATGCCTGCCAGTCCTGCATCAACAACTTGCCGATCCCGCGTCCGCGCCAGTCCGGGTCGACCGCGAGCAGCAAGAGTTCGCTTTCGGGTCCAGCGATCCGCGCCGCCGAAAAGCCGCATGGCTGGTCGCCATCCCATGCAATGCAAACGCGCGCCGAGGGCAAGGCGAACAGGGTGAGCAGCTGCGCACCGCTCCACGCTTCGCCATAGGCCGACTCGAAGCCGGCATCCATCACGCGCATCACTGCGGCCAGATCGGCGACGCGCGCGGTGGCGAGGCGAATGTTGCCCGTCATGCTGGCGCCATCGGCTTGGCGTCGGGTGCGCGGCCATAGATCGGGCTGGGCTGGTCGAGCAGCGCGGCTGGCGGCAGGTGCACGAACGCGCGCGCATCGGGCAGCGTCGCCACCGCACGGCCGCTACCACGGCGCGCGACAAATTGTTCGGCGCGGTTGCCGACGACCAGTTCTTCGGTCAACGTGGCCGCGTCATCGGGCAGCAGCGAGCGGAGATCGGCGCGCGGCGACAGGTCGGCGGCGAACGGCTGGACAAACCATTGGCCGTGCCCGCCTTCCATCACGACGAGCGCGCCGCCCGCCGCTGCAATCGCGTCGGCAGCGCTGGCGGCGACCAGCGCGAGCGTCGAAAACCCCTGCACCGGCACCTGCCAGCCCAAAGCCAGTCCGCGCGCCGCAGCAACGCCGATGCGAACCCCGGCAAAACTGCCCGGTCCGCAGCCGACGACGATCGCGTCGGCCTTGCCGCCGCCGACGAGTTCGGCGATCAGCGGAACCAGCCGCTCGGCGTGACCGCGACCGATCTCCTCGTGGCGATAGTCGACGAGGGTCGCGCCGTCCAGCAGCGCCACCGAACAGGCCTCGCTCGCCGAATCGATCACCAACTGGCGCATGAAGTTGAGAGTGTCCGGCTCAGGCGATACGATTGAAACGACCGAAGTCCGGGCGCGGGCTGCGCTCGAAAATCGTCGATGGATCGCCATAACCGAGGGTCGAAATGAAATTGCTCTTCACGCTCGGCTGGTCGGCAAAAAAGGCTTCGTCGACCGCCGCATTGTTGAAGCCCGACATCGCGCCGGTGTCGAGGCCGAGCGCGCGCGCCGCGAGGATGAAATAGGCGCCCTGCAGGCTGGAGTTGCGAAACGCCGTCGTCTTCGCCAGCTCCTCATTGCCGACAAACCAGCTGCTCGCGTCGGTATGCGGGAAGAGTTCGGGCAGATTTTCGTAGAATTCGAGGTCCATGCCGATTATCGCAGTGACTGGCGCCACCAAAATCTTTTCGGCATTGGCGGGCATCGCCAGCGCCGCGAGCTTTTGCTTGGCGGCATCCGAGGTGCACCAGATGATCCGCGCCGGAAGGCAGTTGGCGCTGGTCGGACCAAATTTCATCAGATCCCAGATCGCATGCAGCTGCGCATCCGAAACGGGCTGGTCGAGATAGCCGTTATAGGTGCGGGCAGTGCGAAACAGCTGGTCGAGGGCGCTGTCGGATAGCGGCTCGCTCATCGGGGTATTCTCCTGAAATGTGAAAGGTCAGACGGCGTGAACCGCCGTTACCTCGGGTACATAATGTTTCAAGAGCGATTCGATGCCGTTCTTGAGCGTCGCCGATGACGACGGACAACCAGCGCAAGCGCCCTGCATCTTCAGATACACATTGCCCTTGTCGAAGCCGCGGTAGACGATGTCGCCGCCGTCGTTGGCGACTGCAGGCCGCACGCGCGTTTCGATCAGTTCCTTGATCTGCTCGATGATATCGGCATCGGCGGGATCATCGGCAAAGCCGGCTTCATCCTCGGGCGGCACGGCAAAGGCCGCGCTGGCGGCGTTGAACAGTGGGACGCCGGCAAGGAAATGGTCCATCAATATGCCGAGCACGTCGGGCTTGAGGTCGCTCCAGCCGACGCCAGGGGCCGCAGTGACCGACACGAAATCGCGGCCAAAGAACACCCCCGTCACATCGCCGAGCGAGAATAGCGCGCTGGCGAGCGGCGATGCCTCGGCCTCTTCGGGGCTGGCAAAGTCGCGGGTTCCCGCCTCCATCACCGCCTGGCCGGGCAGAAATTTGAGCGTCGCGGGATTGGGCGTTGATTCGGTTTCGATCAGCATGGGGTGCATGTGGGACGCCATCGCCCTTTGTGCAAGCCGATTGGGGGCGCTAGACGCCGTGGATGCGCCGCTTCTCCCACTTTGCTGCCCTCGACTGGTCGGGCGCCCGCGGGTCGCGGCAGCGCGGGATTGCGCTGGCGGTGGCGAGCGGCACCGGCGCGCCCGAACTGGTCCGTCCCGGCCATATCTGGTCGCGCGCCGAAATCCTGACCTGGTTAGAGGATGTTGCGGCATCGCGCGCCGACATGTTGATCGGTTTCGACTTTTCGGCCGCGTTCGCCTTTACCGATCGCGGCGCCTATTTTCCGGAATGGGACGCGAGCCCGAACACCCTGCCCGCGCTGTGGACGCTGGTCGAACGGCTGACGGCATCCGACCCGCATTACGAGATCGGCGGGTTTCTGACCCATCCCGAGGCACGGCGGCATTTCCGCCACGCGCAAGGCGACGTCGGCGACCTGTTCGCGCCCGGCACGGGGCGGCTGCGGGTCGTCGAGCAGCATCAGCGCGCAACAAAGCAGGCGGCGAGCGTCAGCAATTTCAACCTGATCGGCGCCGCACAGGTCGGCAAGGCGAGCCTGACGGGAATGCGCCTGCTCCACCGGCTGCACCCGCGGCTGCCGCTGTGGCCGCTCGATCCCATCCCCGCGACCGGCCCGCTGCTCGTTGAAATCTATACCGGCGTCGCAGCGCGCGCCGCCGGGGTCGCGGTGGGGCGCAGCAAGATCCGCGACGGCGCGCTGCTGGATATGGCACTCGCCGAATTCGGTTCGCCACTCGCCGGGTTCAGAGGTCCGATCAGCGACCATGCCAGCGATGCCCTGCTCACCGCGGCATGGCTGCGCGCGCTTGCCAGCGATGCAGCACTATGGTCGCCATCGCCGCTAACCGACACCCTCGCGCGCACCGAAGGCTGGACCTTTGGCATAATTTGAAGCAAGGGGCGTTCCGCGCCGGCTTAGCTCAGTTGGTAGAGCAACCGCCTTGTAAGCGGTAGGTCGTCAGTTCGAGTCTGACAGCCGGCACCAGGTCAGTCGCCCCAAAGCCGTTCGTGCATCGATTGGCCGGGAACCCCGTCCCCCGCGTGGCTGATCGGGGCAATTGCGGTCCCATTGCCTGCGCTCTGCATCGATGAACGCCACTTATACGCGGCCGGGTCGGCGCAGCAGCCATCGCCCGACACGTGCATCTCAGCCAGAACGCTTTTCGCGAACTGCTACCTCTCGCCCAATCATGTGTGGAAAACCGGTCCATCGAATGTTCACCAACGCTAATTTTATGGCTTTTGTTATAAAGTTGGACGAAAGTTCGAACACTCAGGACATACTAGGATTGACGGCAGACGCGATGGGCCAGCGGATCGATCGGGATTGGGACGATATATTCATGCAGGCGGCGCTGCAGCCCGACCTGTGGCTGGAGGCGCTCAATACGCTCGCGATCCGGACAGGGTCGACGCATGGTCAGTTGATCGGGGTTGGCGGTGCCCGTGAAATCCCGTTCAACATCGTCACCAATTTCAGTCCCGAAATGATCGACTTTTTTGCAGCCAGCGGCTGGGCCACGGGAAGCCATAATTTCCGGGTTGCCGCGTCGAACCGCCACGTCGAGCGCGGCTTTTACGATTCTGTCCTGCACGAAGATGATTATGACCGGGTGATCCCTGAACTGGCGTCGCCCGATTATGTCGACTGGTGCGAAGAGATCGGTATCCCTTTTGGCTGTCAGACAAATCTGGTGATCGATAATTTTGGCGTCGTCGGTCTGGCTACGCTCCGAAATCGCAGCGACGGCCGAACGACGCCAGCGCAGCGACGAGTCTTTGCCAAGGGCGCAGCGGCAGCGCGGCGCGCGGTGCGTTTGCAAGAGAAGCTGGAGGGCGAACAAGCCAAGCTGCTGGCGGGCGCCTTCGACGCGATTCAGATCAGCGCCTTTATCATCGACGTCCGCGGCAAGGTGCTGGCGCACAGCATCGGGGCCGATGCCATGGTCGATGCCGGCGACGTGCGGCTGTCGGGCCGGGTGCTCGATGGCGCGGCCGCGCCCCTCACGATGCGCCAGGCGGTCCAGGCGCTGATCGCCGATGACGGGCTGGATCACATCCGGACCCGGATCACGACCGCCGAAGGACGGCCACCACTGATGATCGAAGGTTTTCGTCTCCCAGTGCGAAGCTGGTCGCTGGGTAAGCTGCCGCATGCGCTCCTGATTGCCAATGGCCCGCGGCGCGACCGCGCCGGCGTGGCAGCCTATCTGGCTGCACTTTACCGGCTCAGCCTCGCCGAGTCCGACATCGCTGTTCGCCTGTTCGATGGCAGGACGCGCTCAACGATCGCTGCAGAACGGGGGGTGACCCCCGAAACCTTGCGTGGGCAGATCAAGCAAATCTATCCGAAATGCGGCGTCGATAGCGAGGCCAGTCTGATGCGGTTGCTGGCCCCTATCTTAAGTTGATCACCCCCCTGAAGGGGGATGATCGCTACACCAGTGCAAAATAAAGGTCCGTTTGCAAGGACTAAGGGGGCCATTCCTTCGACATACGACCCTAGTTTCCGGACAGGTGCGGTCGGGTGTCGAAGGAATCGGGCTCGTAAAAATTCCTGCCGTTCGATGCGACCCAGAACGGCAGGGCGAGGGTCCTCGCCAGTCAGATGTGTGTGCGACCTGGAAGAGCTCCGTCGAATTTCGGCGGAGCTCTTTTCGCATCGGATATGAAACGCGCCCACAGGGTGGAAAGTCAGTGGTCCGTCGCCGGGATCGCGCCCAGTTCCCCGCGCGCCTGCCGAAACACTTCGATACTGCCCCATATCGCGAGCGTCGCCATGATCGCGGCAACCACAAGGTCGGGCCAGCTTTGCCCTGTCCCGAACACTCCGAGCGCGGCGCCCATCACCGCGACATTGCCGATCGCGTCGTTACGCGAGCAGATCCACACCGACCGCATATTCGCATCGCCGGTGCGATAGCGATAGAGCATCAGCGCGACCGCGACATTGGCGGCGAGCGCGAGCGCGCCGATCAATCCCATCGTTTCGGCATGGGGCGCCGATCCGTCGATGAAACCCCAGACTGCCGAGCCCAGCACCCACAGGCCAAAGGCAAGCATTGTGACCGCCTTGACCATGGCGGCGCGGGCGCGCCACGCGAGCGCCATCCCGGCGACGCCGAGGCTGATCGCATAATTGGCGGCATCGCCCAGGAAGTCGAGCGCGTCGGCCTGCAGCGCGCGCGAATCCGCCGCGACCCCGGCCACGATCTCGACCCCGAACATCGCGGCGTTAATCAGCAGCGCCGCCCACAGGATGCGCCGCCAGCGCGGGTCGTTCAGCGCGGTCTTGCCGCTGGCACCGGCACAGCAATGATCAGACAAGGTCGAGGCTCCTTCCTGCGCCGAACCGGTTTTCACAGAAAAGCCTGCTTGGTTCGGCGAGTCGAGACCCTATATGGACCCTGTAGCAACTACAGGGTCAAGTGATGAAAATCGGCGAGCTGTCGCGGGCAACCGGGACCAATATCGAAACCATCCGCTATTATGAGCGCATCGGGCTGTTGCCAGAGCCCGATCGGACCGCGGCCAATTACCGCAGCTATGGCGATCCGCACCGCGCGCGGCTGACCTTCGTGCGCCATTCGCGCGACCTGGGTTTCACGATCGAGGAAATCCGCTCGCTGCTCGACCTGTCGGACGATCCGGAGCGCGATTGCAGTGAGGCGGACCGCATCGCGAGCCGCCATCTGGCGCAGGTCGAGGAGAAAATCGCGCAACTGACGCTGCTTCGCGACGAACTGACACGCATCGTCGGGCGCTGCCGCGGCGGGGTCGCCGCCGATTGCCGGGTGATCGAGGCGCTTGGCGATCATCGGCATTGCGAAAGCGCGCATTAGGACACAACCCGTCTCGCCCGCGAAGGCGGGGGCCGCTAGCGGCCTAATCCATCACCGTCTGGCAAAATGACAGCGGCCCCCGCCTGCGCGTGGGCAACGATTGAGAGAAAGGGGAGGTGGGACGATTCTGTTGCCCGGCTCGTCCCCAGCCGCTGGTTTCCGATTCTGTTGCCCGGTTCGGTCCGAACCGCGTTCTATTTGTCTAACCTTAGGCCGTGAGGCTTATCGGTTAGGCAGCCAGAGCGAGTGCTTCGTTATCGTTAGCACCTATTGGTTTTGAGCCTTGAACGGGTTACTCAGCCCGGGCAAAAATATCGTCTTTGAACACACGTCGATCCTGGTTCGGCCCCCTCAGAAGCCCGCTTTTCCTTGCGGATTGGCGGGTTTGTGGTGGAGCCGCCGGGTACTGCCCCCGGGTCCGCTGTGTCTATTTCACGACACCATTTATCACCATAGTCGGCCGAAACCGACCTGAGCTATATAGGGTGCCTGCCCGCCGAATGAAAGGGCGCAGCCGTTCCTCACTGTCCGTTTGTATCGAGCGAAGTCGAGATGCCGTGAGGCCAAGCATCTGCGACTGGCGTCTCGACGTCGCTCGACACGAACGAACTGGGGCTATTTCTTGCGCAACTCGTCGCGGATTTCGGCCAGAAGCTCGACCTCGGTCGGTCCCGCAGGCGCATCGGGCGCGCGGCGCATGACCTTGTTCACCCAGCGCACCAGCAGGAAGATCACGAACGCCAGGATCAGGAAATTGATGACCGCAGTGATAAAGGCGCCATAGCCGATCATCGCCACGCCGGCTTCTTTCAGCTTGGCATAGTCGGTCGCGGCAATCCCGTCGGGCACACTGCCGAGCAGAATGAACTTGCTCGAAAAATCGACCCCGCCAAAGATCCATCCGACGATTGGCATGATCAGATCGGCGGTCAACGACCCGGTGATCGTTGCGAAGGCGCCGCCGATGATGACGCCGACCGCCAGATCCATGACATTGCCCTTGGCGATAAATTCCCTGAATTCTCCCAGCATGTTGCTGCTCCCTGGCTGGTTGATCCTGAGCGCCAACGGTGCCACGCCGATTGCACAAAGTCCAGCAACATCCTATGTAGTGTATTGTTGCGGCAAAACGCCGCCGGAGGGAGTTTTTGACCATGACCACTCGTACCGCCCGCTGGCTGATCCTGCCCGTCGCCGCGATGAGCCTGTCCGCCTGCGGCATCAACAGCGTCCCGACCAAGGAAGAAGCCGCCAAGGCGAAATGGGCCAATGTCGAGGCCGCGTACCAGCGCCGCGCCGACCTGATCCCCAACCTCGTCGAAACCGCCAAGGGCGCATCGCAGATCGAGCAATCGACGCTGGAAGGCGTGATCCAGGCGCGCGCCTCTGCGACGCAGGTGAAGCTCAGCACCGACGATCTGGAAGATCCCGCCAAGGTGCAGGCGTTCCAGCAGGCACAGGGCAATGTGTCGAGCGCGCTCGGCCGCCTGCTCGTCACCGTCGAAGCCTATCCCGACCTGAAAAGCCAGGCGCGTTTTGCCGACCTGATGACCCAGCTGGAGGGCACCGAAAACCGCATCAACGTGGCGGTACAGGACTATAATGGCTCGGTGCAGGATTATAACACGACGATCCGCACCTTTCCCGACATCATCGGCGCCAAGATCGTCCATGGCGCCAAGCCGATGACCCCGTACAAGGCGATTACGCCGAACGCCAATCAGGCGCCGAAGGTCGATTTCGGGACGTAAGATGCGGCTCGCCGCCCTTGCTGCGCCGCTCGCGATCTTGTTGATCGCGGGCGGATGCAAGGCGGCGGCGCCCCCAGCGGAGTCGTTTGTGTGCAAAGACGTCCCGCACATGGCGATGCAAGGCCAGGTAACGGACGCGGCAGATATTTTGTCGGAAGCCGAAGAAACGCGCCTGTCGGATCGTCTTGCGAAATATGAACAGCGCACGAAGCACCAAATGGTGGTGGCGACGACGACCAGCCTGAACGGCGTGCGTGTGGATGATTTTGGCACGTGCCTGGGCAATCGCTGGGCCGTCGGACGCAAGGATTACGACGACGGCGTCCTCATCTTGGTGGCGCCCAAGGAGCAGCAGATGCGGATTGCCACCGGCACCGGAATGGAAAAGACATTGACCGACGACAATGCGCTGACAGTAGTTCGGCAGATGACGCCGCGGCTCGAACAGGGCGATTATGCCGGGGGGCTGATGCTGGGGATCGACGCGATCGCCGCCCACACGGGAGAACCCCAATGAGGTCGCTTTTGCTTGGCTGGGCGCTCGGCCTGTCGCTGATTGCGGCGCCTGCCGCCGCGCAGACTTTCCCCAAGCTCGCGGGCAATCCTGTCGTCGATCAGGCGGATATCATTCCGGCAGCGGAGGAAGCCGCGCTCAATGCGCAGCTGCTCGAGCTGGAGAAAACGACGGGACACCAGCTAGTCGTCGCGACGGTGAGCAATCTCGAGGGCCGCGACGTGGCAGATTATGGCTATCGGCTGGGCCGCGAATGGGGAATCGGCGATGCCGAGAAGGACGATGGCGTCGTTTTCCTGATCGCGCCGAACGAACGGCGGATGCACATTGCGGTCGGTCTCGGCCTCGAACCCGTGCTCACCGACGCGCTGTCGGGGCGGATCATCCGCGATACCGTGACGCCGCTGTTCAAGGCGAACGACTATCCCGGCGGCATTCAGGCCGGGGTCAACGCAATCGCCCAGCAGATCCAGCTGCCGCCCGAGGAAGCGCAGGCGCGCGCTGCGGCGGCCGCCGCGAACGAACGCGACCGTGCCGACGACGGCAATTTCGGCGGACTGTTCTTTGTCGGGTTTATCATCTTCATTTTCTTCGTCCTGCCAATGCTGTCGCGTCTGGGACGTCGGGGCAAAAAGCGGCGCAAGGGTCGTCCGTGGGACGCGCCTATCATCATCTGGGGCGGCGATGACTGGGGCGGCGGCAGCGGCGGATCGTCATGGGGCGGCGGTGGCTGGGGCGGCGGCGGCGGTTTTGGCGGCTTTTCGGGTGGCGGCGGCTCCTTCGGGGGCGGCGGGGCCTCCGGCGGCTGGTAAGGGGAACATATGATGCCACGCAAAGTCAGTCATATCAGCGAGGCCGACCATGATGTCGTGACCGTCGCAGTGGCGGCGGCCGAAGCGCACACCAGCGGCGAAATCGTCACGGTCGTCGCGGCGAAGTCGAACGAATATGACGACGTCGCGCTCGTCTGGGCGAGCGTCGTCGCGTTCGTCGCGATGTCGGTGATCGCGCTGTTTCCCGAATTTTTCCGCGGGCTTTACGACCGGCTGACCGGTGGCTGGGGCTATGAGCTGACCGCCAATCAGTGGCTTGGGACGGTGATCGCGGTCGGGGTTCTCAAATGGATCGCTGCATGGCTCATCCTGCTGTGGAAACCGCTGCGAATGGCGCTGACGCCGCGCACAATCAAGGCGCAGCGGGTGCGCGCCCGTGCGATCGACCTGTTCAAGGTCGGGACCGAGGCGAAGACATTAGGCCGCACCGGGGTGCTGCTGTACCTCAGCCTGAAAGAGCATCGTGCCGACATTGTGGCCGACGAGGCGATTGCGGCGAAAGTCGCGCCCGAGGTGTGGGGCGACGCGATGGACGCGCTGATCGACCGCGTTCGGGCCGGTCAGCCGGGTGCGGGCATGGCGGCCGCGGTGACGCAGATGGGCGTCGTACTGGCGCAGCACTTCCCGCGCGGCAGCGAGAATCCGAACGAACTGCCCGATCGCTTGATCGAGATTTAGAGCATTCCTCGCAGCCGTTCGTGCTGAGCTAGTCGAAGCATCGTTCTTCCTTGCGCGCTAAAGGAAAGAACTGCCCTTCGACCAGCTCAGGGCGAACGGTTCAGAGGTTGAAAGGAAACACATGACCCGCCCCGTGCCCGGCACCCCGATCGAAACCCGCTGGGAGGGCCGGTTCATAACCGTGAAACAGCAGGGAACATGGGAATATGTCTCGCGTTCGCGGGGCATCCATGCCGCGGTGATCCTGGCGATCGATGATTCCGCCGACGGGCGCCATGTCATCCTGGTCGAACAATATCGGGTGCCGTTGAAGGTCCAGTGCCTTGAACTGCCCGCGGGACTGGTCGGGGACGATAGCGCGGGCGAAGCCGCCAAGGTTGCGGCCGAGCGCGAGCTGGAGGAAGAGACCGGCTATCGCGCGTCACATTGGCGGGTGATTGGTGAATTCTACAGCTCGCCGGGGATGGTCAGCGAGAGTTTTACGCTGCTGATGGCGACCGGGCTGGTGAAAATCGGTGACGGTGGCGGGGTCGATAGCGAGGATATTGTCGTCCACCGGGTTCCGCTAGCCGGGATTGCCGATTTTGTGGCCGCGAAACGCGCCGAGGGGTGCGGGATCGATGTGCGGGTGGCGATGTTGCTGGCGGGGGGGTTGTTGGGCAACCTCTGACCCGTTCGTGTCCAACGGACTTAGGGGAAGATTACCGCGCCCCGAACCGCCACCTGAGCAGCGGCCGCGCGAGGAGCAATCCCGCCAGAAACCCGCCCACATGCGCCCAGATCGCGATAGCGCCGAACCCGCTGCCGCCCGCAAAGCCGATCAGCAGCTGCACCGCAATCCACGCTGCGGCGAGCCATAGGGCGCGGACCCAATGCGAAGGGATCGGCCCGATCGCGGGCGCCTGTGAGCGGCTGAAGATCAGCGCGAACACGGCGATCACGGCGGAGATGGCGCCGCTGGCGCCGATCATCGGCACAGCCGACTGCGGATTGGCCAGAAACTGCGCAAATGCGCCGGCATAGGCGCCCGCGAGCAACAGCACCGCCATCGCCTTGGCGCCCAGTGGCGCCTCCAGCTGGCGCCCGATGAACAGCAGCACGATGATGTTGAAGACGATGTGCAGCACCCCGCCGTGCAGGAAGGCCGAGGTCAGTGGGGTGAGGAAGAAGGGCACCATCGTCCCCGGCGGGACGATGAGTTCCGACCCGAACCGCGCCGGAATGAACCCGGCGCGGACGATCGCGTTACCCTGAAACCCCGTGATCCACAGCAAAGCAAAGATGATGACGCACGCCAGCGCATAGCCCGTGACCAGCGGCGCGTCCTGCGGCTTCATCGTAATCGTCCCATCAAATGAATTCGATTTTCTTCACCAGATAATATTTGTCGCCCGCGGGAACGGTGACCTCGACCTCGTCGTCGACGCGGCGGCCGATCAGCGCGCGGCCGAGCGGCGAGTTGTAACTGATCTTACCATCCTTCGCGTCAGCTTCGGCCTGACCGACGATCTGGTATGTCACCGGCTTGTCGTCTTCGTCGGCGAGCGTCACGGTCGCGCCGAACACGATGCGGTCGCCCGACAGCATGGTCGGGTCGATCACCTGCGCGCGCGAAAGCTTGTCCTCGAGGTCGCCGATCGTCGCTTCGACCTGGCCCTGGCGTTCTTTCGCGGCGTGATATTCGGCATTTTCCGAAAGGTCGCCGTGGGCGCGTGCTTCCTCGATCGCATCGACGATCAGCGGCCGCTCGGCTTTGAGCGCAGTGAGCTGCGTGCTCAGCTTCTCATAGCCTTCTGCCAGCATCGGCACCTTTTCAACGCTTGCCATTTTCCTGTTGTCCTTCGTCAATAACCCGCCGCCAGCGAAACTTCGCCGGGCGGCTGCGCCGCTGTTCCGTCAATGTCGGGGGGTGGAGCGGTCCTTCAATAATAGTCTTGAAGCGGCTTTACTTCAAGAGAGTGCGAACGCAACGCGCCGATCGCGTGCGTGGCTGCATCGCTGCCCGCCGCCGTGGTGTAATAAGCGACGTCGCCGGCCAGCGCCGAGGCGCGGATCGACTGCGAATCCTGTAGCGACTGCCAGCCTTCGGTGGTGTTGAAGATTAGCTGCACATCGCCGTCCTTGATCCGGTCGACGATATGCGGGCGGCCTTCGGCGACCTTGTTGACCCGCTCGACGTTGATCCCCTCGCCCGCCAGATAATCGGCGGTGCCGCCGGTCGCGATCACCTTCCAGCCCCAGGCCGCCAGCTGCTTCACCGCGCCGATGATGCGCGGCTTGTCGCTGTCCTTGACCGACACAAAGACGCGGCCATCGGTCGGCAGCCGGTCACCCGCGCCGAGCTGCGCTTTCGCAAAGGCCAGATTGAAATTGCGATCGATTCCCATGACTTCGCCGGTGGACTTCATCTCGGGCGACAGCACCGGGTCGGTGCCGGGGAAGCGCGCGAAGGGGAACACCGCTTCCTTCACCGCGACATGTTTGATGTCGCGGTTGATCTTCGGCAGGTCAGCGAGCTTTTCGCCCGCCATCACGCGCGCCGCGATCTTGGCGATCGGCGAGCCGACGGCCTTGGCGACAAAAGGCACGGTGCGGCTGGCGCGCGGGTTGACCTCGATCAGGTAAACCTCGTCGCCCTTGACCGCGAACTGGATGTTCATGAGGCCGCGGACTTCGAGCGCGCGCGCGAGCAGTTCGGTCTGACGCTCGATCTCGGCGATGATCACGGGCGACAGGCTGTACGGCGGGATCGAGCAGGCGCTGTCGCCTGAATGGACCCCGGCTTCCTCGATATGCTGGAGTACCCCCGCGACGACGACGTCGGTGCCGTCGCACAGCGCGTCGACATCGACTTCGATCGCATCGCGCAGATAGCGGTCGATGAGCACCGGCGAATCGCCCGACACCTGTACGGCGGTCTCGATGTAATTTTCGAGCTGCGCCTGATCGTCGACGATCTCCATCGCGCGGCCGCCGAGCACATAAGACGGGCGCGTCAGCACCGGGTAGCCGATGCGCGTCGCGACCGCGATCGCTTCCTCGCGGCTGCGCGCGATGCCATTTTCGGGCTGCTTGAGGCCGAGCTTGTTGACCAGCGCCGCAAAGCGCTCGCGATCTTCGGCGAGGTCGATCGCGTCGGGCGAGGTGCCGAGGATCGGGATGCCCGCGTCGGACAAGGCCTGCGCCAGCTTCAGCGGTGTCTGCCCGCCGAACTGGACAATCACGCCGACGAGCGTGCCGTTCTGTTGCTCGACGTGCAGGATTTCGAGCACATCCTCGGCGGTCAACGGCTCGAAATAGAGGCGGTCCGAGGTATCATAATCGGTGCTCACCGTTTCCGGGTTGCAGTTGATCATGATCGTTTCATAGCCTGCCTCTTCCAATGCGAAGCAGGCGTGGCAGCAGCAATAGTCGAACTCGATCCCCTGCCCGATCCGGTTCGGACCACCGCCGAGGATGACGATTTTCTTGCGGTCGCTGGGGTTCGCCTCGCATTCGGGCTCGCCAAAGGTCGGGGCTTCGTAGGTCGAATAGAGATAGGGGGTTTGCGCCGCGAATTCGGCGGCGCAGGTGTCGATCGTCTTGAACACTGGGCGCACGCCGAGTTTGTGGCGGAGCTTGCGCACCTCCATCTCGGTCACGCCGCCGGTCATCGCCTTGACCGCTTCGTGGATCAGCCCGCTGCCGCGCGCCGTCGCGCGGCGGGTGCCGGGTTGCAAATTCGCCGACTGGAGTGCCAGATAGGCGAGGCGCTTGTCCGAAAAGCCCATCGCTTTGAGCTTGCGCAGCCCCTCGGCATCGCGCGGCAGGCCGTTGCGGCACACTTGCTTTTCGGCCTCGACGATTTCCTCGATGCGTTCGAGGAACCACATGTCGTAGCCCGCGATGCGGTTGATTTCGCTGAGCGGCAGCCCCTCGCGGATCGCCTGCGCAGCGTTGAGAAGCCGGTCCGGGGTCGCCTTGGCGAGTTCGCTGCGCAGCTGATCGTGGCTCGCGCCCTTGAGGCGGTCGACGAAGTTGAAGCCCGACAGGCCGGTCTCCAGCCCGCGCAGCGCCTTCTGCAGAGACTCGTGGATATTGCGGCCGATCGCCATGACCTCGCCGACCGACTTCATCGCGGTCGACAGCACCGCCTCGGCGCCCTTGAATTTCTCGAAGGCGAAGCGCGGAATCTTGGTTACGACATAGTCGATCGTCGGTTCGAACGATGCCGGGGTGACCCCGGTGATGTCGTTCATGATCTCGTCGAGCGTGTAACCGACCGCAAGCTTGGCCGCGACCTTGGCGATCGGAAAGCCCGTAGCCTTCGACGCGAGCGCCGACGAGCGCGACACGCGCGGGTTCATCTCGATCACGATCAGGCGGCCGTCCTTGGGGTTCACCGCGAACTGGACGTTCGACCCGCCGGTTTCGACCCCGATCTCACGCAGGCACGCGATGCTCGCGTTGCGCATGATCTGATATTCCTTGTCGGTCAGCGTCAGCGCCGGGGCGACGGTGATGCTGTCGCCGGTGTGGACGCCCATTGGATCGACATTTTCGATCGAGCAGATGATAATGCAATTGTCCTTGCGGTCGCGCACCACCTCCATCTCATACTCTTTCCAGCCGAGGAGCGATTCCTCGATCAGGACTTCGGTGGTCGGCGAGGCGATCAGGCCGCCGCGGACGATATGTTCGAACTCCTCGCGGTTATACGCGATGCCGCCGCCGGTGCCGCCCAGCGTGAACGACGGGCGGATGATCGACGGCAGGCCGGTGCGTTCGAGCACCGCGAGCGCCTCGTCCAAAGTATGCGCAATACCCGAGCGCGCGCTTTCGAGGCCGATCTTCGTCATCGCGTCGCGGAACTTGATCCGGTCCTCGGCCTTGTCGATCGCCTCGGCATCGGCGCCGATCATCTCGACGCCATATTTGGTCAAGGTGCCATCGTTGAATAACGCGAGCGCGGTGTTGAGCGCGGTCTGCCCGCCCATAGTCGGCAGCACGGCCCAGCCGCCGGGATTCAGCGCGGTCTCTTTCGCGATGATCTTCGCGACGATCTCGGGCGTAATCGGCTCCACATAAGTGGCGTCGGCGAGGTCGGGATCGGTCATGATCGTCGCCGGGTTGGAGTTGACGAGGACGACGCGATAGCCCTCCTCCTTCAACGCCTTGATCGCCTGCGTCCCCGAATAATCGAACTCGCACGCCTGACCGATAACGATCGGGCCGGCGCCGATGACGAGGATGGATTGGATGTCGGTTCTCTTGGGCATTGTCTATTTCGCTATCGTTGCATACATTGATTGCATTGCAATCACAGGAGAATGGTGATGGGTGCGGTGACGATCCGGAATCTGGACGACACGATCAAACACAATGCGCGGCTGGCTGCGGCGGCGAATGGACGGTCGCTGGAGGCCGAACTGCGCGCGCTGCTCGAGCGAACCTATGCCCACCGGCAAGACGAACGCGCCGCGCGCATTCGGGCGATGAGCGGGCGGGAGTTTGTCGAGCATCTGGTCAAGGTCGCGAATGGCGCCGAACTCGACTTGCCCGAGCGAACCATTGACCCTGATCGGGATATCTTCGGTGCTGATTGACACCAACGTCTGGAGCGAATTGTCGAAACCGCGTCCGGACCAGAGCGTCAATGATTTCATATCGCACCATTTCGAAGACGCTTGGCTGTCGGCCCTTGTTCTTGGGGAAGTGCGATATGGCATTGCGCGGTTGACCGATGCGGCGCGACGCGAGCGGCTCGTTATCTGGTTTGACGATCTTACGTTCCGGTTGGAGGAACGAACCCTCAACTTCGACGCCAGCGCCGCCCAGGCATATGCCCACGTCAAGGCCCGGCTTGCCGCAGCAGGGACGCTGATTGCTGAACTCGATATGCTCATCGCCGCGCAAGCCATCGCCGCGGACATGCCACTCGTCACGCGCAACCTGTCAGACATGGGAAGAACGGGCGCCACCATCATCAATCCTTGGCAGCCCTGATCGCCCGCATCCCCGAGTAGTCGAACTCGCACGCCTGACCGATAACGATCGGGCCGGCGCCGATGACGAGGATCGATTGGATGTCGGCTCTTTTTGGCATCTCAGAGTTCACTTCAGCCCACCCACAAATTTCTCGAACAGATAGAAACTATCCTGCGGCCCCGGACTCGCCTCGGGGTGATATTGCACCGAAAACGCATTCTTCCCCGTAATCGCGATGCCGCAGTTCGATCCGTCGAACAGACTTTTGTGCGTCTCGACCACGCCGCCCGGCAGCGTCGATGCGTCAACCGCGAAGCCGTGGTTCATACTGGTGATCTCGACCACGCCGTCGCCAAAATCGCCTCCGACGCGCTGCACCGGATGGTTCGCGCCGCGATGGCCCTGATGCATCTTCACCGTCTTCGCCCCTGCGGCCAGCGCGAGCAGCTGGTGGCCGAGGCAGATGCCAAAGATCGGGACATTGCGTTCGAGCAGCCCCTTGATCACCGGCACCGCATAATCGCCCGTCGCCGCCGGATCGCCGGGGCCGTTCGACAGGAACGCCCCCGCGGGGCGCAGCGCGACGATCTCTTCGAGGCTGGTCTTGGCAGGCACCACGGTGACGCGCGCGCCGGCCTTGACCAGGTTGCGGAAAATATTGTCTTTGGCGCCGTAATCGATGGCGACGACGTGCGGCGCGGCATCGCTCGCACGCTTGTGCTCCGACACGTCATAGCCCGAACCGAGATGCCAAACCCCGGCATCCCACGCACCCTGCCGCTCGCGGGTGACTGTCTTGGCGAGGTCCATGCCCTCCAGCCCCGGCCAGCCCTGCGCCAGCATCAACAGCTTATCGAGGTCGAACTTGCCCTCGCGGCTGTGCGCGACGACGCCGGTCGGCGCACCCCCATCGCGGATGCGGCGGGTCAGCGCGCGGGTGTCGATGCCGGCGAGCCCGATCAGTCCCTGCGCCGCCATCCATTCGGGCAAGGTCTGGACGCTGCGGAAATTGCTGGGCGCGGTCGGCAGCTCGCGGGTGATGCACCCGATCGCGGCGCGCTTGTCGCGCTCCATATCGTCGGGGTTCGCGCCGACATTGCCGATGTGCGGAAAGGTGAAGGTGATGATCTGGCCCGCATAGCTCGGATCGGTCAGGATTTCCTGATAGCCGGTCATCGCGGTGTTGAAACAAATCTCGCCCACACCCGCGCCGCTCGCGCCATAACCGACGCCCCACAGGACGGTGCCGTCGGCAAGAACGAGGACGCCGGTCGCGCCCGCAGGCGGGGTTTCAGGCGCGGCAGAGGGGTTGGCAGGTGCCATTCAACATGCTCCGGACGGGGGGCTAAACGGCCGATCAAGTAGGCAGCAAAAAAGTGATTCACAAGCTATCGAATTTGGAATCTTGGCGCTAGAGAGGGCCTTTCCGAAATTTGCAGCGCATGGGGACACGTATGATTCGTGATGACATCAAGGCTGCGCAGGTCGCTGCGATGAAAGCCGGCGACAAGGCGCGGCTCGGCACCATCCGGCTGATGCTGGCCAAGATCAAGGACAAGGACATCGAACTGCGCACCGGCACCGCGCCGGCCGACGACGATGTGCTGGTCACCGACGTGCTGCAGAAAATGGTCAAGCAGCGCCGCGAGTCGATTGCCATGTACGAACAGGGCGGGCGGCAGGAACTGGCCGATATCGAGGCGGCCGAGGTCGTCGTGATCGAGGATTTCCTGCCCGCTCAGCTGAGCGACGATGAGGCGCAGGCGGCGATCAAGGCGATTGCGGCGGAGCTGGGCGCGGAGAGCCTGAGGGATATGGGCAAGGTGATGGCGGCGGTGAAGGAACGCCATGGGTCCGAGCTGGATATGAGCAAGGCGAGCGGGTGGGTGAAGGCGGCTTTGTCCTGAGACACACCCCTCCCGCCTGCTTGCGGGCGGGTGCCGGTAGAGGCATATCGAGGATATGACCCTCACCCCGCAATGGCTGGACGAATTACGATCGCGCGTCACGCTGTCGACCCTCATCGGGCGGACGGTGAAGGTCACCCGCGCGGGGCGCGAGTACAAGGCCTGCTGCCCCTTCCATAACGAGAAGACCCCCAGCTTCACGATCAACGACGAGAAGGGGTTCTACCACTGCCTGGCCCCGGAAACCTTGGTCATCACCGAAAACGGTCGAGCGCCGATCGCGGATCTTTCTGGCAAAACCGTCCGGATCCTGTCGCGTGGCGGCGAATGGATTGAGGCGCCATTCAAATCCTACGGCGAACAGCGGCTCTGGAAAATCAGCCTCTCGCGAAATGGCGTCGCCAAGGAAATCCATGCCACATCCGGTCACCGCTGGTTCGTGCATGATCGGGCTCGGACCTATACGACCGACGAACTGCGCCCCGGCCACGCGCTTGAATCGGTCTTGCCGTCACCACGGTCCGATTGGTCGCTCGATCCCGAAGGCGTCCGACATGGCATCGTTTTCAGCGACGGCAGCATGGACAAAGGCGCATTTGGTACGTTGAACCTGCACGGCGAAAGGGATGCCCAACTGCGCCACTGGTTTCCCGACCAAGAACATCATGCCCAGAAACGTAAGGGCGGTGGGCTTTATCTGCGGATCTACGGCGGGCGCGCGTTCTCCCATATGAAGCAATTGCCCGGAAACGACCGCCCACCCGCCTACCTGCTCGGCTTTCTTGCCGGGTATCTGGCCGCCGACGGCCATGTGGCAAAAGACGGAACCGTGATCCTAAATTCGGCAAGCGCCGAGAATCTCGAGGCCGTCCGCGACGTTGCGACGAAGCTGGGTATTGCAACCTATGGGCGCACCACCCTGATGCGCAAAGGCTATGCCAACGAGCCGAGCGCGCTGCATCGAATCCACTTCGTGGCCTCGACGCTGTCAGAAAATCTCTTTCTGCTGCCAACCGCGCGCGAACGTTTTGCAACGCAAACGAAGAAGTTCGATCGCCTGCGCTGGGTCGTCCGGTCGGTGGAACCCAGCAATCGGATCGAAACCGTCTATTGTGCCGAAGTCCCGCGCCATCACGCTTTCGCGCTCGACGACAATATTCTGACCGGCAATTGCTTCGGTTGCAGCGCGCATGGCGATGCGATTCGCTGGATGACCGACCAGCGCGGGCTGTCGTTCATGGATGCAGTCAAGGAGCTCGCCGCCGAGGCGGGGATGGAGGTTCCCGCCGCCGATCCGCGCGCCGCGAAAAAAGCCGAAGAGGCGGCGAGCCTGCGCGATGTTGTGCAGGCCGCGGCCGACTGGTTCACCCAGCAGCTCGACAGCAGCAACGGCGCCCCGGCGCGCGACTATCTGGCGAAGCGCGGCATATCCGACCCGACGCAGCGCGCCTTTGGTTTCGGGCTCGCGCCTGACAGCCGCAGCGCGCTGAAGGAAGCCCTCAAGAAATTCCCGACCGCGATGCTCGTCGAATCGGGGATGCTGATCGCGGTCGACGACAAAGAGCCTTACGACCGCTTCCGCGGCCGGCTGATGATCCCGATCCGCGATGCGCGCGGGCGCGTGATTGCGTTCGGCGGCCGCATCCTGGGTGATGGTGAGCCCAAATATCTGAACTCGCCCGACACGCCGCTCTTCGACAAGGGGCGCGTCCTTTACAATATCGATAAGGCCAGCCCGGCTTCGCGGCAGACAAACCGGATCATCGTCGTCGAAGGCTATATGGACGTCATCGCGCTCGCCGAGGCGGGGATCGCCGATGCGGTCGCGCCTCTCGGTACCGCGCTGACCGAGGCGCAGCTCGGGCTGATCTGGCGGATGGTGCCGGTGCCGGTGCTGTGTTTCGACGGCGATGCGGCGGGGCAGAAGGCGGCGATGCGCGCCGCGATGCGCGCACTGCCGCTGCTGCGTCCGGGCTTCAGCCTTGCTTTCGCGATCCTCCCACCCGGGCAGGATCCAGACGACATCGTCCGCGCCCGCGGCGCCGACGGCTTCACTGCGCTACTCGACGAAGCCCAGCCACTGGTCGAGCGCCTGTGGGCGCATGAGATCGCGGCGGGGCCGCTGGCGACGCCCGAGGAGCGCGCCGCGCTCAAGACCCGGCTGCTCGCCCATGCCGACGCGATCGAGGATGCCGATGTGCGCCACCATTATCGCGAGGCCTTTCGCGAGCGGCTCGACACGCTGTTCGCGCGCAAACAGCCCGAGCGGACCCCTCGCGTGCCCTGGGCGCCGCAACCGCAGCGCGGCGGCAATCGCCGCTTCGGTCCCGACCCCCGGCTCCAGCCACCGGTCGATGAAGCACGATCGATCGGCAAGATCGGCATCGGCGGCCATTATGCGGCGGCGTTGATCGCCGGATTGCTTCGTTATCCCGCGGCGATCCGGCGCCACGAAGAGGCACTCACGCGGCTCGCGGTCGCCGATTCCAGCGACGCCGAACTGCTCCGCGTCATGCTTGACAGCGCGAGCGGCGACGAAGGGCTTGATTGCGAGGGGTTGCTTGCCATATTGGAGCCAATGAAAGTGTATAATAGGGCGACGACATTGCTCAGAGCCGACGGAATGCACTTCTCGTTCAATCGCAGGCTTGACGGCGAAGAGGTTGATGCAGCGCGGGAAACCGCGCTTCGCGACCTGGATGAATATATCGGCGTGCTGGTGACCCAGCCGGAAATTCGCACCCGGCTTGCCGAAGCCACCGCGGATTACATGCGCACGATGGACGACGAAGGCCATGCGCGGCAGCAAAAGCTGCGCGCGATGGACGAGGAATTGACCCGCCGCCTGGCCGCGCTGTCCGACAGCAGCCCGGGCTGACCCACTGATTGCCCCTTTGGCAGGAACAAATATGGCCACCAAGAACACCGAAACCGAAACCGACACCGACGGCCCGCTGATCGACCTGAACGAGGCCGACGTCAAAAAGCTGATCGCGCGCGGCAAGAAGCGCGGGTATTTGACCTATGACGAGCTGAACGCGGCGCTGCCGCAGGACGAAATGTCGTCCGAGCAGATCGAGGACATCATGTCGGCGATTTCCGACATGGGCATCAACATCGTCGAAAGCGACGAGGATGTGCAGGAAGAGGCCGACGCCGAACCCGACGACGAAGTCGATGTCAGCGCCGGTACCGGTTCGGTGTCGAACCCGGCAATCGAAAAGAAGAAGGAAACGGTCGATCGCACCGACGATCCCGTTCGCATGTACCTGCGCGAAATGGGCGCGGTCGAGCTGCTGTCGCGCGAAGGCGAAATCGCGATTGCCAAGCGCATCGAGGCCGGCCGCGACACGATGATCCTGGGGCTGTGCGAAAGCCCGCTGACCTTCAACGCGATCATCGACTGGTCGACCGCGCTGAACAATGGTGACATGCAGCTGCGCGAGATCGTCGATCTCGAAGCGATGCTGTCGAAAGACCCCGCGCCCGAAAATCTGGAAGAAGAAGGCGCCGAAGACAACGGCGAGATCAGCGAAAAGACTGCCGGCGTTTCGTTCAAGGACGAGGACGAGGTTGAGGAAGAACCTGCTGCTGAAAGCGACGACGAGGACGGCGAAAGCTCGTCGGGCAAGCGCGAGACGTTCGACGAGGACGAGGAAGACAATACGCTCAGCCTCGCGGCAATGGAAGAATTGCTCAAGCCCGACGCGCTCGAGAAATTCGCCAACATCACCAAAAGCTTCAAAGCCTTTTCGAAACTGCAGGAAACGCGGCTCGACGCGCTGTCGACCGCGGGCGAATTCCCCGCGGTGTCGGAAAAGAAATATCACAAGCTGCGCGAGGAGCTCACCGCGCAGGTCGAGAGCGTGCAGTTTCACAACACCAAGATCGAATATCTGGTCGACCAGCTGTACAGCTATAACCGTCGCCTGACTGCGCTCGGCGGTCAGATGCTGCGTCTTGCCGAACGCCACAAGGTGCCGCGCAAGGCGTTCCTCGACAATTATGTCGGGCGCGAGCTGGAAGAGAATTGGATCGAGAGCGTCAGCGGTCTCGACAAGAAATGGGCCGCCTTCGCCGAGAACGAAGCCGGCGCGGTCGACCGTATCCGCATCGAGATTTCAGAAATCGCGCAAGCCGCAGGCATGAGCCTGACCGAATTCCGCCGCGTCGTGAACATGGTCCAGAAAGGCGAGCGCGAAGCGCGGATCGCCAAGAAGGAAATGGTTGAAGCGAACCTGCGCCTGGTGATCTCGATCGCCAAGAAATACACCAACCGCGGCCTGCAGTTCCTGGATCTTATCCAGGAAGGCAATATCGGCCTGATGAAGGCGGTCGATAAATTCGAATATCGCCGCGGTTACAAGTTCAGCACCTATGCGACCTGGTGGATCCGTCAGGCGATCACCCGCTCGATCGCCGATCAGGCACGCACGATCCGCATCCCGGTCCATATGATCGAGACGATCAACAAGCTGGTCCGCTGCAGCCGCCAGTTCCTGCATGAAAGCGGCCGCGAGCCGACCCCCGAGGAAATGGCCGAGCGCCTGTCGATGCCGCTCGAAAAGGTCCGCAAGGTGATGAAGATCGCCAAGGAGCCGATCTCCCTCGAAACGCCGATCGGCGACGAGGAAGATTCGCATCTGGGCGATTTCATCGAGGACAAGAATGCGGTCATTCCGGTCGATGCCGCGGTGCAGTCGAACCTGAAAGAAACGGTCACCCGCGTTCTCGCCTCGCTTACCCCGCGTGAGGAGCGTGTGCTGCGCATGCGCTTCGGCATCGGGATGAACACCGACCATACGCTGGAGGAAGTCGGGCAGCAGTTCAGCGTGACGCGCGAACGCATCCGCCAGATCGAAGCAAAGGCGCTCCGGAAGCTGAAGCACCCGTCGCGGTCGCGCAAGATGCGGTCGTTCCTCGACCAGTAAGCGCGAATCGAGAGGGAAGATTTTCCAGGGGCGGTCCGGCAACGGGCCGCCCTTTTTTTCGGATTTTGGTTGGTATTGAGACGTTCCCCTCCGTGGAAGGGAGGTGAGACGAGATGTCGCGTTCTGATTGTTTCCCGCCATTCGTCATCCGAACCGGCGGCTGACGCGCAGAGGGTTCCCTCCCGCAGCTCCGCGCCAATGCTGCACCGCACAAATATTTTGCCTGATCCTCTTTAAATCTTCATATTTCAACGCCAGATAGCCGTTGTCGCGGTGCGGCGCGCTTCATCAAAGGTTCAGGCGCCACCCATCAAATGGCAATCATTCCCAACCAATGGGAATGAGTTCACGGTCCAGAGCGGGCGGTTCAGCGCGACCGACCCCATAAAGCTCGGATATTCGGGGGATTGCTAAAATTGGCACGGCCTTTGCGATGCATCCGGCATCGGCGCGGGTCAGTGCTCGCAGCCCAAGGGAAAGACAAAAAGATGGAAACCGAAACCACCAACCTTTTCAACCGCCGCGATACGTTTTTCGGTATCTGCGAGGCCGTGGGCCAGGATTTTGGCTTTAACCCGCTCTGGCTGCGCCTCGCCTTTGTCGCGCCGATCTTCTTTTTCCCGGTGCAGGCTTTCATCGGCTATTTCGCCCTTGGCGGCGTCGTGCTCACCTCGCGCCTGCTCTTCCCGGTCAAAGCCAATGCAACCGCAGCCCCGGCATTGACCACGGTCGAAGGCACTGTGCAGGTCACCGAAAAGCCTGCCGAGTTCGCACTCGCAGCTTAAGCGGCACTGGCCGGACAATCCCTCTCCCCGGGTCCGGCCTTCCCGCGCAGATGACGTCGAACCGGCGCCATCGACAGGACCGGCAAGCTTCCCCCGGGGCTTGCCGGTCCTTTTGCGTTTGTCCCTGAGTGAAACAGCACCGGTACAAATCTCCGCCCGCGCATAAACGTGGCGTTTACGACGTTGCCCTATGACCGACTGTTGATAGTCCACCGGCCTGGCCTCGCGGCCCGCGCCATAGGCGAGGAACAAGCGTTGAGCCAGTTGACCCAGCCCCTGCTGCAGCCGCGCGGCGTCGCCGAAATGCTCGATTCGCTGGTCGCCAGCGGCGGCACCGGCGCGCATCCGCATGTTCGCGCCGGCGCGCTGTCGAGCGGGTCGGACGCGATGCGCAACCTGGCCGACGCCGTCCATTTCCTATGTCTGCTCCACGGCCGCCACCCCGGCGTCATCGACAGCGCCGCGCGCAAAGCGGTCGATCGGGCATCGCGTCAATGGATGGAGGAAGCCGCCGACGCCTTTGTTCAGGAACGCGCCTTTCTGACCAAAATCGCTTCGGCGGTCGGCCCGGTGCCGAGCACCCAGGGACAGGCGCAATGCGAGGCCGCGGTCGCCGCGCAGCGCAAGGCGATCGATATGCTCGCCGAATCGGATCGCCATGGCTGCGCCGTCGGCGCCGCGATCGCGCTGACGCTCGACTGGCGGACGATCCGCGTTCTGCTCGACATCAGCGCGCAGCGGCTCGACTTGACCCCGCCGACCTGCACCCTGCCCGACCTGCGCGAGACCGCGCGGCTTGCCGGGGCCGTCGCTAGCAGCCCCGCGGTCGAGCGCGCGATGACGTTCGGCGCCCAGCAGCTGATCACCCAGCACAGCGGACTGTGGGATCTGATGGCAGCGCGCGCGGCGAGCCGCGCGATTAGCTGAATCCAATCCTCCCTGTCGCGCAGCGACGGGGAAGATCTTGCGACGCCTTCGGCTTGCACCCTCTCCCTCCCCTCGCTATGCCCGCGCTTGATTGACGTTCACGTTAAGGGAAAGACGAGCCCATGCGTTTCGATGGAACCAGCGCCTATATCGCCACCGACGACCTGAAGGTCGCGGTCAACGCCGCAACGCTGCTGCGCCGCCCGCTGCTGGTGAAGGGCGAGCCCGGCACCGGCAAGACCGTGCTGGCCGAGGAAATCGCGAAAGCGTTCGATGCGCCGCTGATCACCTGGAACATCAAGTCGACGACCAAGGCGCAGCAAGGATTGTATGAATATGACGCGGTTGCGCGCCTGCGCGACGGTCAGCTGGGCGAAGAGCGCGTCCACGACATTCGCAACTATATCCGCAAGGGCAAATTGTGGGAGGCGTTCACCTCGCCCAAGCTGCCCGTGCTGTTGATCGACGAGATCGACAAGGCCGACATCGAATTCCCGAACGACCTGTTGCAAGAACTCGATCGGATGGCGTTCCATGTTTACGAAACCGATGAGACGATCACCGCGAAGGAACGCCCGATCGTCGTCATCACGTCGAACAATGAAAAGGAACTGCCCGACGCTTTCCTGCGCCGCTGTTTCTTCCACTATATCAAATTCCCCGATCGCGACACGATGGCGGCGATCGTCGACGTCCATTTCCCCGGCATCCAGAAGACGCTGGTCAGCCGCGCGATGGACATCTTCTACGAAGTTCGCGACGTGCCGGGCCTGAAGAAAAAGCCCTCGACCAGCGAGCTGATCGATTGGCTGAAGCTGCTGCTCAATGAAGACATGCCGCTCGAAGTGCTGCAGAACCGCGACGTCGGCAAAGCGATCCCCCCGCTCCACGGTGCGCTGCTCAAAAATGAGCAGGATGTGATGCTGTTCGAAAAGCTGGCGTTCATGGCGCGGCGTCAGGGAAGCTAGAGCCCGCCTTCGCTCTTAACCTCCGTTTGTGTCGAGCAAAGTCGAGACATGCCAACGGAGTGCCGGACGTATCTCGACTTCGCTCGATACGAACGGGTCGGGGCGTAAACGTCGTTCAGACGCTTTAAAGTTGGTACGCGACCTCCACATCGCCCCAGCGCCGACCATTGATCACAACCGGCGTATAAACGTTGCGGACCGTGACATAGTTGGTGCCATCGCCTTCCTGGCGATAGACCGCCATGAAGAACGGGGCGCTGCTGCGTTTGGCCGCCTTGTCGGTGTCGTCGAACAGGATACGGCCGTTGCGGCAATAGGCGGTGTCGTGCGCCACATCACCGGTCGGGGAACGCGAACATTCGGTGATGTGCGTCGGTAAAAAGCCATTCATGTCTGCCCCCGACGACATCTTCACATTGGAATTGTCGGCGACGACATCGTCAAACAGCGGCCGCCAATTGATGTCGGCCCAGTCGCACAAGGTGGTGCGGAAGCGTTCGGGGTTCGATCCCGGCACGCGGACATAATTGGTGTCGAACAATTGCTCCATCGTCAGCTCGCCATTCGCGATCGCCTGCTCGGCGATCCCGACAAATTTGTCGCGCACCCTGGCGGCAAGTTCGACAACCGCCGAATCCTGCGGGCTGACCCCCGCCGAGATCACCGCGTTGAACATGCGGTTCGACACATGCTCCATCGACAGGATCGACGTGCGGGTATCTTCCAGCGTCGAAAGATTGTCGCGTACCGACCCGACGACGCGGTCGACCGCCTCGCGGACTTTGGCGCCGTTGGCATGCACCATCGCGCTCGACTGCGCGATGCGGTCGCTCTGATCGTCGAGCAAGGCGACGAGGTGCGTGGCGTCGTGCAGCGCGTCGGTGATCGTTTCGAACTGCGCTTCGGCGCGGCTCGATTGCTCGACCCCGGCCTGAATTTCGGTGACCAGCCCGCTCGCTTCGGCGGCAAGGCTGCCGATGCTGCGGCGGATTTCGTCGGTTGCGCCGCGGGTGTTCTGCGCCAGCTTTTTTACTTCGGCGGCAACCACAGCAAAGGTGCGGCCGGCGTCACCGGCGCGCTCGGCCTCGATCGCGGCATTGAGCGCCAGCATGTTGGTGGTCTTGGCGATCGCTTCAATCGACTGGCTGACCTGCTGCACCTGCTCCATCACCGCGGCGAAATTGGTGACGTGCGTGCCAAGCCGCGCGACGAGGTCGATGACCGATCGAAATTCGGTGACCGCGGAATTAACGCGTTCGGCACCAGCGTCGAGCTGTTCGCACGCGCGCGCCGACAGCAATTTAGCTTCATCGGTCGAATCGGCAATCTGGCGCTGGTCGGATTCCAGGCTGACAACAAAATCCTCAAGCCGTCCGAGCTCGTCGACCTGACGGTCCATCTGGTCGGTCGCGCGCTTGATCCGCCCCGCGGCCTCACTGCATCCCACAGCCAATTCGCCGCAGTCGCTCGCAACCGACTGGTCAAGCACCGGCGCAGCCGGATTGATCGGATCATATTTCATGCGCGCACCCACCCAAAGAACATCGACGGGTCATGCCGGAGAATGGTTAATAGGGGGTCAATGGTTGGCAAGCAGGCGGGTTATGGGCAGGCTGCCTTGCCAGCCCTGCGGGCTGCCTCCTCCCCACCGCAAATCGATGGGGAGGATCGCTGAAGACCGCGCTGGGGTCGAATCCTGCCCTCGCACCGAAACCCCAGGCCCGCTTTCCGTTTACGTAAAGGGATTGCACCGCAAGTCGCGACACGTTACCCCTCCCCCATGTTTTTCGGCTTTCTCGACGAGCTTCGCGCCGCGGGCATTCCCGCCAGCCTGAAAGAGCATCTGATGCTGCTGGAGGCGCTCGACCGCGAGGTGATCGACCGCAGCCCCGAACAATTCTATTACCTCAGCCGCGCGATTTACGTGAAGGACGAAGGCCTGCTCGACCGTTTCGACCAGGTGTTCAACAAGGTCTTCAAGGGCATCATCTCCGATTACGGCCAGAACCCGGTCGATGTCCCCGCCGACTGGTTGAAAGCGGTTGCCGAGAAATTCCTGACCCCCGAGGAAATGGCCGCGATCGAGTCGCTCGGCGACTGGGACAAGATCATGGAGACGCTGAAAGAGCGGCTCGAAGAACAGCAGAAGCGCCACGAGGGCGGCAGCAAGTGGATCGGCACCGGCGGCACCTCGCCCTTCGGCAATTCGGGCTATAATCCCGAGGGCGTGCGGATCGGCGGCGAGAGCAAGCACAAGCGCGCGCTGAAAGTGTGGGAAAAGCGCGAGTTCCAGAACCTCGACAACACCAAGGAACTCGGCACCCGCAACATCAAGATTGCGCTGCGCCGCCTGCGCAAATTCGCGCGCGAGGGCGCCGCGGACGAGCTCGACATTCCGGGCACGATCGACGGCACCGCGCGGCAGGGCTGGCTCGACATCCGGATGCGCCCCGAGCGGCGCAACGCGGTCAAGCTGCTGCTGTTCCTCGACGTCGGCGGGTCGATGGACCCGTTCATCAAGCTGTGCGAAGAACTGTTCAGCGCCGCGACGACCGAGTTCAAGAACCTCGAATTCTTCTATTTCCACAACTGCCCCTATGAAGGCGTGTGGAAGGACAACAAGCGCCGCTGGTCCGAACGCCACCAGATGTGGGACATCCTCCACAAATATGGCCATGATTATAAGGTGATCTTCGTCGGCGATGCGTCGATGAGCGCCTATGAAATCACGCATCCAGGCGGCAGCGTCGAACATTTCAACGAGGAATCGGGCGCGGTCTGGCTCCAGCGGATCACCAAAGTCTATCCCGCCGCGGTGTGGCTGAACCCGGTGCCGGAGCCGCATTGGGGCTACACGCAGTCGGTGAAGCTGATCAAGCAACTGATGAACGACCGCATGTATCCACTCAGCCTTGCCGGGCTGGACGATGCAATGCGCGAGTTGACGCGCAAGCATTGAGCGCGGCGTGGGCAAATTCAGGGACAGGCTGCGCGGCTGGTTCGGACGGTATGAGATAGAAGACCCGCGGGCGATCGCCGCGAAGGTACCCTATACTTTCTATCTTCCCTTAGAAAAGGAGCTGTTGGCGGTATCGCCCTTCGACCTCGTCAAACTGATTTTCCGATCGATTCCCGATAGCGGCGAATGGGGCGCAGAACGGATGTGGGTCATCGTGACGGCGACAGACGGAGCATGGTTGACCGGTACGCTGGACAACGATCCTCTCGACATGCCTCAGCTGAGGGCCGGTGATCGCGTGACATTTGCCCGTCGGCACATCATCGACATCGACTGGAGTGAGGATCGCGCCGTCCCACCTCCAAACGCGCCCGCGCGGCGAGAATATTGGGACCGCTGCTTCGTCGATGACCAAATTCTCGATGGCCGACTCAAAGTCGAGTATCTTTATCGCCAAGAGCCCGACCCGCCGGGCGAAGGCGATGCCTATCCCGACAGCGGCTGGCGCTTTCGGTGCGACACACGCAGCCTGACCGACGCTGAGTATAACAATCCGAGCTTCAGCTTACATTGCGATCGGCAAGGTGCTGAACCGTGATGACAGCTGGCTTCATCTGATTGACGCGCCCGTCGGCAGCGCGTTTCTCCGCGATTGGGCTACGGGCAGATTTGGGCCGACAGAATTCTCTGCGACCGATTGAAATCGCTCGAATTCGCCCGGCCCTCCCGCTAACCCTCGCAGATGATCGACCTTCCCCTTGTCACCATCCTGCTCCTCACCGGGTTCATCAACCTGATCGGCGCACTCGCTTATGCGGCGCGAATTGCAGGGGTACGGACGCGGCGGATTGCGATGTCGTTCGCGCTGTTCAACATCCTGGTGCTGTTTTCGCGCACGTCGAACAGCTTCCTCGGCCCTTTCCTCGCCAAGCGGATCGAAACGCGGCTGCATGACGGCAACGGCGCGTCGCTGTTCATCGACATGCAGCTGGTACTGGCCGCGGCGAGCGTCGCGACGTTCATTGGCATCTTGCTGGTGCCGACGGGGCAGCGGATGTTTGCGGCCGCGATCGGCTGGTATCAGACTAACCGGTCCACGACAAAGCTGGCGGTCAAGGCGGTAAGCCCAAGCGGACTGCGCACCCTGGGCCGGTCGCTGACCTTACCAAGCTTCGCGCACCTGAGGGGCTGGAAGATGCCCAAGGGGATCAGCTGGGGCGTGCTGATCGCCAATTGCCTCGCGCAGTCGCTGCTCGCGGTCGGCGTCGTCGCCTCGCTCTACGCTGGCTATCTGGCGCCCGAGTTCCGCGTCACCGCATCGCAGCTGTCGGCGCTGATCAACGGCTTTGCGACGATCCTGCTGTTCGCCTTTATCGACCCGCAACTGTCGGTGATGACCGACGACGCGGTCGAGGGCAAAGTCGACGAGGCAGAGTTCCGCCGCGCGATCACTTTCATCTCGCTGAGCCGCCTCGCCGGTACGATCCTGGCGCAGGCGCTGCTGCTGCCTGCGGCAATGCTGATCGCCTGGGTCGCGATCTATGTCTGACGCGCCACGCGGCCAGTCGCGCTTTCACGCCGTTCGGATGCGGCTGGAAGCGATGGCGGTCGAGCCCGGACCGCGCGGCTGGTTTCTCGAATTTCTCGTCTTCGGCTTCAAACAAGGCTGGGCATGCCTGTTCGGCGCGCTGATGCTCGCGCTGCTGCTCGGCACGCATCTGTTCTGGCCCGACGACGCGCCGCTCTACCGTTATGACGCAATCACCATCGGCGCGGTGCTGATCCAGCTCGGGATGCTCGCCTTCCGGCTCGAAACGCCGAAAGAGGCGCTCGTCATCCTGATCTTTCACATCGTCGGCACGGTGATGGAATTGTTCAAGACCGCGGCGGGGTCGTGGCAATATCCCGAGGCGAGCCTGCTCCACATCGGCGCGGTACCGCTGTTCTCGGGCTTCATGTATGCCGCGGTCGGCAGCTACATCGCGCGCGTCTGGCGCATCTTCGATTTCCGCTACACGGGCTATCCGCCAGTCTGGACCAGCTATGCGCTCGCCGCCGCGATCTACATCAACTTCTTCGCGCACCATTGGTTGTACGACATTCGCTGGTTCCTGTTCGCAGCGACCGCGCTGCTCTTCTGGCGCTGTCAGGTGTGGTTCCGCCCGCTGCATGTCCACCGCGGCATGCCGTTGCTTGTCGGCTGGGGGCTGGTCGCGCTGTTCATCTGGCTTGCAGAGAATATCGGGACATTTGCGCGGGCCTGGACTTATCCCAGCCAGGACAATGGGTGGCACATTGTGGGGCTGGAAAAGCTCGGCAGCTGGTATCTGCTGATGATCATCTCGTTCGTGCTGGTCAGTTTGGTGCAACGGCCGAGGAAACCTGACGCCTCCCTCTAATCTTTGCCCCTGCGAAGGCGGGGATCGCCATCGGCCTGGCCCAGCAACGATGCACAAACATCTAGCGGCCCTCGCCTTCGCGGGGGCGACGCCTTTTGCCTAACCGAACGGCTTATCAATCGACGGCGGCGGTTGGCTGAACCATTTCGGGCCGCTGTCGGTCATGTGGAAACAATCTTCCAGCCGGATCCCGAACTCGCCGGGAATATAGATGCCCGGCTCGTTCGAAAAACACATGCCCGGGGCCAGCTTCGTCGTCTCGCCGCGCACCAGATTGACCGGCTCGTGCCCATCAAGACCAATTCCGTGGCCGGTGCGGTGCGAGGTGCCGGGGAGCTTGTAGCCCGGACCCCAACCAAGCCCTTCGTAATAAGCACGCACCGCGTCATCGACATGACCCGCCGGTGTACCGAGCTTCGCCGCGGCAAAGGCAACGTCCTGCCCTTTGCGCATCTCGTCCCACACCTGCCGCTGGCGCAGGGTTGCCTTGCCGTAAACGAAGCTGCGCGAGATGTCGGACTGATAACCGTGGACGGTGGCGCCGCAGTCCATCAGCACGACCTCGCCGAACTTCACCGCCTGCGGATTTCCCGACCCATGTGGATAGGCGCTCGCTTCGCCGAGCAGGATCAGCTCGAACTCGCTTTTGCCGCCGAGTGCGCTCGTCGCAGCGGCCATGATCGCGCCGATCTGCGCGGGGGTCATCCCCGCCTCGATCCGCGGCGCGGTATGGCGATAGGCGGCGATGGTGATATCGTTCGCGACCTGCATCAGCGCGATTTCCGCAGGCGATTTGTGCATGCGGCACTCGCGCACGACCGGCGCGCCATTGACCACGGTCGCACCCGGCATCGCCTGCTCCAGCCCGTCGACCGCAAAATAGCGCACCGTTTCCTCGACGCCGATCTTGCCCTTGGTCAGTCCGCGTTTTTTGAGCCATGTCGCGACGGATGCGAGTGGATTGTCATCCTCGTTCCACGTCAGCACTTCGGCTTCGACGGTGAGGCTTTCGCGTACCGACGGTTCCTCGAAAAAGGGGGTCACGACCGCGAGCTCGCCTTCGCGGGTCAACACCGCGGCGGTCAGCCGCTCGCTGCGCCACCACTGGACACCCGTAAAATAAACAAGGCTCGATCCAGGCTCGATCAGCAGGGCGTCCATGTCGTTCGCGCGCAGCAATTGAGTTGCCTTGGCGATCCGCGCCATGCGTTCGACAGCACCAATCGGAACCGCGTTGACGGCCAGATTGGGAAGTCCGCTGGTGTCGGCGGCCCATGCAGACAACGGCAGCGATGCAGCCAGTCCGCCGAGGGCCGCCGTGCCAAGAAATTGCCTGCGCTGGATCATTGTTCGCCTTCCGCGCTCAGTAAATCAAGAGATCCGAAATTTCGTCGTGCCATGCTGCCTCATCGGCCAACGCCAGCGCGTCGAGGTCACCCGCGACCGCACCTGCATCATCGACCCACAGCCGCAGATCGGGGCCGCCGTTGATCACGTCGATCGCCAGCACATCGTCGGTATATTCATATTTGAAATCGGTGCCGCGCCAGATCGGATAGTCGGGATAGAGGCTGCGGATCGCCTTGAAGCCGAGCGCCTGCACCCGCCACGGTTGGAACGCGGCATCGTCGTACCACGCCCCCTCGGCATGGATGTGGACGCCGCTGCACAACTGCCCGACATGCTTGTGAAAGGTCGGCTGGAACCAGATATCGCGCAGCTTGCAGCCCGCCAGCCAATGCGGCGCGAGGCGGTGCATTTCGGCGATCACCGCCTTGGCATCGATGTCGGGGGCGCCGAAGATTTCGAGCGGGCGCGTCGTGCCGCGGCCTTCGCTGAGCGTCGCGCCTTCGACCATCACCGTGCCGGCATAGGCGCGTGCCATGTTGACGTTCGCGGCATTGGGGCTGGGGTTGATCCACACGCGATCGGTCGGCCAGCCAAAGCCGGGGCCGACTGTGGGCGCCCACCCTTCCATTTCGATCACGCGGTAATCGACGTCGAGATTAAAGTGACGGATGAACCAGCGCCCCATTTCGCCGATCGTCAACCCGTGGCGCATGACCATCGGTGCCGCGCCGACAAAACTCTCGCAACCGGGACGAAGCAATGTGCCCTCGACCGGGCGTCCCGCGGGGTTCGGGCGGTCGAGCACCCACACCGCCTTGCCGTGCTGCGCCGCGGCTTCCAGCATGTAGAGCAAGGTCGTGACATAGGTGTAGATGCGGCAACCCAGATCCTGAAGGTCGATCAGCACAACGTCGAAGGTGTGCATCGACTGGCCCGTTGGACGGCGCACTTCGCCATATAGGCTAAAACAAGGAACTCCATGCACCGGATCGGTGAAGTCGGGCGATTCCATCATATTGTCTTGCAGGTCGCCGCGCACCCCATGCTGCGGCCCGAACACCGCGGTGACATTCACCCCCGCCGCGACGAGCGCGTCGAGGCTGTGGGTCAGGTCGGCGCTGACCGAGGCGGGATGCGCGAGAAGTGCGACGCGCTGGCCCGCCAGCGGTTTGCGCAGCGCAGGATCGGCGAGCAGGCGATCGATACCGAATGTCATCGTCATGCCGCGCCCGGTGCCGCAAGCGTGAGCGCAAAGCAATCGGGATGATGAAAATCGGGCTTGCCGGGCGGATGCGCGAGCGCCCAATAGCTTTTGGTGCCATCGAGCTCCTCGATCACCGCCGACAAGGCGAGTTTCGACCCGGTGTCGGGAAAAATCCCCGGCTCGACGCGCAGCGCATAGCGCGTATCGCTGCGTTCGGCGACCATCTCCCACGGCGCCAGCTCGTCGGGGCGCAGCAGCGAGCGATAATCGTCAAACTGGTAACAGGCCCAGCGGCCGTCGGGGGCATAGTTGAATTCGGTGTAGTCGGGTTGCCCCTCTTCGGTCAGGAACGCCTCGAAACAAGTGCCTTGCCACAATCCGTCGGTCGCGCTGTCGGCGATGACCAGCTGGCCGTCGCCGGGCGGCAACACAATCTCGCCCACCGCACCTTCGACGACATAGCGCAGCGCAAAGCCGTCATCGAACGACAGCGTGATTTCGACCGCGACCGACCGCACGGTTCGGGCCGGGGTGTCGGGGTGGCAGACCAGCGCTTTGCGAATGCTATCCAAAACTCCAACCCCATGCTAAGCGCCCGCCCGCTATGACGAACCACAAATCCGACCTGCTGCGCGTCCTCGATCAACGAGGCTATATCCACCAGATGACCGACGCGGAAGGGCTCGATGCACTTGCCGCCAAACAGGTGGTCCCCGGATATATCGGTTTCGACGCAACCGCCCCCAGCCTGCACGTCGGCAGCCTGGTCCAGATCATGATGCTGCGCCGCCTACAACAGACGGGGCACAAGCCGATCGTGCTGATGGGCGGCGGGACGACGCGGATCGGCGATCCCACGGGGCGCGACGAAAGCCGCAAGATGCTGACCGACGCGACGATCGCCGCGAATATTGCGTCGATCTTCAGCATCTTTCAGCAGTATCTGACTTTCGGCGACGGGCCGACCGATGCGGTGATGGTCAACAACCAGGACTGGCTGGGCCAGCTTGGCTATATCGAGTTGCTGCAGGAAGTCGGCACCCATTTCACGATCAACCGGATGATGACGTTCGATTCGGTGAAGCTGCGGCTGGAGCGCGAGCAGCCGATGACCTTCCTCGAATTCAATTACATGATCCTGCAGGGCTATGATTTCCGCCATTTGTCGAAGGACATGGGGGTGCGGCTCCAGATGGGCGGGTCGGACCAGTGGGGCAATATCGTCAACGGCATGGAGCTCGGCCGCCGGATGGATGGCGCCGATCTCTACGGGCTGACGACTCCGCTGCTGACCACCGCGGCGGGCGCCAAAATGGGCAAAACCGCCGCCGGGGCGGTGTGGCTTAATCCCGAACAACTGTCCCATTTTGACTATTGGCAGTTCTGGCGCAATTGCGACGACCGCGACGTCGGCCGCTTCCTGAAGCTGTTCACCGACCTGCCGCTCGACGAGATCGCGCGGCTCGAAGCGCTGGGCGGCGCCGAGATCAACGAGGCAAAGAAGATGCTGGCGAACGAGGCGACCGCGCTGTGCCGCGGCGAGGACGCCGCGCGCGCGGCGTCGGACACGGCCGCGCAAACCTTTGAAAAGGGGCAGATTGGTGGCGACCTGCCGCAAGCTGTCGCGCCCGCCGAAGGGATCAGCGTCGTCGACGCACTGCGCGAACTGGGCTTCGCCGCGTCGAACAAGGAGGCGCGCCGAAAGCTCGACGAGGGCGCGGTCAAGATCGACGGCGTCGTCATCCGCGACCCGCAGCATCGGATTCTACCGGGTACCGATCCCGTGCCGCTGAGCCTGGGCGCGAAAAAACATGGCCTTGTGATCCGGTAAGGCGCAGAAACGCGTTTACCCAATCTTCAGCATTCAAGTGGATCGTCATGGCCAAACCAACAAGGTCCACAAAAATGCGCAAGATCGATACCAGCAAGGCCCATTATGTCGGGCTCGACCAGCGAATTGCTCCGCGTAGCGACGTCTATGTTCGCTTGCCCTTCGTCATGCCCGACGGACGGCAGGAAATGTGCACCTGCGTCAACATCAGCGCCGACGGTATGCTGATGCGCTTCGAGCGCGGGCTGGAGATCGGCGACCTCGTCGTTTTCCGTATGCCGATCATCGGCCGCACCGCGGCGAAGGTCGTGTGGTCGCTCGGCGGCAAGACCGGTGTCCAGTTCGACAAGTCGATCGCGGTCGAAGATTATCTGCCGATGATCCGCGCCATGGGCGCCCGGGCGGATTTGAACTAAAAACGCGAAGTAGAGGCACGCTCTTCTCCCTTCCCGCTTACGGGAGGGGGACGATCAGCCACTTCTGAGCAGCGGCACCGCCGCATCGCGCTCGAACAGATAGAGGCAGTGCCGCACCGCCTCGCCGCGCGCGCCGTCCATGCCGCCGTCGCGTTCGACAAACAGCCGCGCGTCGTCGTGCGCCACCGGCAGTAACCGCACCAGCTGCTCGGCGCTCGCCAGCCCATAATCGGCGTCGCCCGACTGCTTGAGCCCGAGCAATTCGCCCCCGCCACGCAGCTCCAGATCCTTCTCGGCAATCACGAAGCCGTCGTTCGTCTCGCGCATCAGCGCCAATCGCTCGCGCGCGGTTTCGGACAGGTTCTGCGAGCGCAACAGCAGGCACACCGATTTCGCCGCGCCGCGCCCGACGCGCCCGCGCAGCTGGTGGAGCTGCGCAAGGCCGAAGCGGTCGGCATGTTCGACGATCATCAGGCTGGCGGCGGGGACATCGACCCCGACCTCGATCACCGTCGTCGCGACCAGCACGCCGATCTCGCCCGCTTGGAATCGCGCCATGACGTCATCCTTGTCCGGCCCCTTCATCCGCCCGTGGACCAGCCCGACGCGGTCGGCGCCCAGCCGCTCACGCAGCAGCGCGGCGCGTCCTTCGGCGGCGGCAAGCTCGCTCATCTCGCTCTCGGCGACCAGCGGGCACACCCAATAGGCCTGCGCCCCCGTCTCCAGGTGACGCTCCAAGCCGCCGACCACCTCGTCGAGCCGGTCGACCGACACGACGCGGGTATCGACCGGGGTGCGCCCCGGCGGCATCTCATCGATCCGCGAGACGTCCATCTCACCATGGTTGGCCAGTTGCAGCGTGCGCGGGATTGGGGTCGCGGTCATCACCAGCAGGTGCGGCGGTCGCGCCGCTTTCTGGGTCAGCATCAGCCGCTGCGCGACGCCGAACCGATGCTGTTCGTCGACGACGACCAACGCAAGATCGCGGTACGTCACCGCATCCTGGAAAATCGCATGCGTGCCAACGAGGATGTCGATGCTGCCGTCGGCCAACCCCATCAGCGTCGATTCGCGCACCCGCCCCTTGTCGCGTCCGGTCAGGATCGCGATGTTCACCGGCAGCCCCGCGAGCATGGCCTGCAAGGTCGCGAAATGCTGGCGCGCCAAAATCTCGGTCGGCGCGAGCAGCGCCGCCTGCGTCCCCGCCTCGACCGCCGCCAGCATCGCGCGCAGCGCGACCAGCGTCTTGCCCGACCCGACGTCGCCCTGCAGCATCCGCAGCATGGGGGTTTCGCGGCCCATATCGGCGGCAATCTCGCGCCCCACCAGCTCCTGCGCGCCGGTCAGCCCGAACGGCAGCCGCAGCGCGTCGATCAGCCGTCCGTCGCCGGCCACCGCGCGCCCCTTGCGCTTGCGCAGCCCTTCGCGGATCAGCATCAGCGCGACCTGGCTCGCGAAAATCTCGTCATAGGCCAGCCGGTCGTGCGCCGCGGCGTCGTGCGGGCTGGCATGGGCGCGCGTCAGCGCTTCGCGCCAGGTGGGCCAATTGCGGCTGGTCAGCAGCGGCCCGTCGATCCATTCGGCGAGCTCGGGGCGCCGTTCGAGCGCGATCTCGACGAGCTGCGTCAGCCGCGCGTTGGTCAGCCCTTCGGTCAGCGGATAAACTGCCTCGCTTGTTGCGATTGCCGCATCGCTGTCCGGTTCGCTGACATGGTCGGGATGGACGATCTGGCGCATCTCGCCATAGGTATCGAGTCGACCCGACACCTGCCGCGGTTCGCCGAGCGGGAACAGCTTTTTCGCCAGGCCCGATGTGCGCCCGAAATAGACGAGGCGGACATGATCGCCGGACGCGTCGAATGCATCGACGCCGAACGGAGCACGCGGGCTGCGCCCCGACCGGTAGTCCTGCGCGGTCAGCGTGACGATGATCTGCTGCCCCGGCTGTGCGTCGTCGAGGCGATCGACCGGATGGCGCTGCACCAGCCCGGTCGGCAGGTGGAACAGCACATCGACGACGCGCTCCAGCCCCAGCCGAGCCAGCGGCTTGGCAAGCTGCGCCCCGACGCCTTTCAGGTCGGTGAGCGCGGCAAAGAGTGGATTGAGGATTTCGGGTCGCATCGGTGATCGCTGTTTAGCGCGAGCTTTGCCAACTTGCACCTCCCCTCTCCCCATGCGTTAGAACGCGGCAAGACTCACGAGCTTGCGCGTTAGTCGCTGCGGGTGAGGGGTATGCGCTTGCAAAACAAGCGCGCGCTCGCCATGCGAGCGCTCACCCTCATCCGACTTCGCCTAGCCGCAAAGCGGCAAGGCTCCGTATCCTTCTCCCGTCAAGGGAGAAGGGAAAGAGAAACAGATGACCGACCGCCTCAAACGCCTGAAATTCCGCGCCTGGCATCGCGGCACGCGCGAGGCCGACTATATGATTGGCGGCTTCTTCGACCGCTATGCGGCGACGTGGGGTGATGACGAGATCGCTTGGTACGAAATCGTCGTCGAGGAAGACGACGTCGACATCATGGCTTGGGCGCTCGGCACCGGCGAACCGCCCGCGCATCTCAACCAGCCCGAGATGATCGCCGCGATGCGCCGCCTGGACTATATCCCGCTGCCATGACCATCCCTGCCGCCGACATTTTTGCCGCAATCGGGTCGGCAGCGGCGCCGCTGACGCTCGCACGTGCCGCCGATGGGTTCCTACCGCTGCTGCTCGCCGATCTGGCACGCGCCAGCGACAAGCGGCTTGTTTATGTCGCGACCGACGACGCGGCGATGCAGGCGATCGCCGATGCCGCACCCTTTTTCGCGCCCGACCTCATCGTCCACCGCTTCCCAGCTTGGGATTGTCTGCCCTATGACCGCGCGGGTCCGTCGATGCGCGTCAGCGCCGACCGGCTGGCGACGCTGTCGGCGTTGCAAGCCGCTCCCAAGCGCGGAGAACTGGTCCTAACCACCGTCGCGGCGATCACCCAGCGCACGCTGACCCCCTTCCGCATCCGCCAGCTCGCGACAACGCTCGCCGCAGGCCAGCGGATCGACCGCGATGCGCTCGCAGAGCTGCTGGTCTCGAACGGCTTCAGCCGCGTGGACACCGTCGCCGATCAGGGCGAGTTTGCCGTGCGCGGCGGCCTCCTCGACCTGTTCCCAGCGGGCGAGGAAACCGGGCTGCGGGTCGATTTTTTCGGCGACGAAATCGAAAGCATCCGCCGCTTCGACCCCGCCGACCAGCGCAGCCTTGGCCCCGCCAAGGCGCTGCAACTGCTCCCCGCCGCCGAGACTTTGCTCGATCAAGACACGATCAAGCGCTTCCGCTCAGTCTATCGCGACCTGTTCGGCGGCCAGTCGACGAGCGATCCGCTCTATCAGGCGGTGAGCGAGGGGCGGCGACAGGCGGGGATGGACCATTGGTTGCCGCTGTTCGAGGAGCGGCTGGCGACGCTGTTCGACCATATCGACCCCGCGACCCCGGTGCTGCGCGGCCACCGCAGCGAAGCCACTGCCGAGACGCGCTTTGCCGCGATCACCGATTATCATGCGAACCGCGTCGCGGCCGAAAAAGAATCGACCGGCAGCTATCGGCCGCTGGCACCCGAGACGCTGTATTGGACGGAAAGCGAATGGGCGAGCGCGACGGCGAGCCGCCCGATCCACATCATCACCCCGTTCGACGTGGCCCCCTCAGCGACCGTCATCGACCTCGAAACCTTTGCCGCACGCGATTTCACCCCCGAACGTGCTGCCGACCTCAACATTTATGACAAGGTCGCCGATCATCTAAGCGACGAACGTCGCAAGGGACGACGCACGATCATCGCCAGCTATTCGGCCGGCGCGCGCGATCGCCTGTCGGGACTGCTGCGCGAGCATGGCGTGACGTCGCTCGCTCCGGCCGACGGCTGGCAGGACGCGCTCGGCACCGCGTCTGCGACAAGCGGCGGCGCGACCGCGATGGTCGTCCTCCCGCTGGACCACGGCTTCGCCTCGGACGCGATCAGCCTGCTCACCGAACAGGACATCCTCGGCGAGCGGCTCGTCCGCCGCCAGAAGCGCCGCAAGAGCGCCGACGCCTTCCTCGCCGAACTCGCGACCCTCAGCGTCGGCGATCTCGTGGTTCACCTCGACCATGGCATCGGGCGCTATGAAGGGCTGACCTCGATCCCGGTCGGGAGCAGTCCGCATGATTGCGTCGCACTGACCTATGCGGGCGGCGACAAGCTGTACGTCCCGGTTGAAAATCTCGACGTGCTCTCGCGCTACGGTGGCGAGAGCGACGGGGTCGCACTCGACCGGCTCGGCGGCGAAGCGTGGCAGCGCCGCAAGGCGCGGATGAAGGAGCGGATCCGCGAGATCGCGGGCGAACTGCTCGCGACCGCTGCGCAGCGCGCGCTGCGTTCGGGCGAATTGCTCGCGCAGGACGCCGCCTATCCCGCCTTTGCCGACCGCTTTCCCTATCAGGAAACCGACGATCAGGACCGCGCGATCGGCGATGTGCTCGCCGACATGGCGTCGGGCAAGCCGATGGACCGGCTGGTGTGCGGCGACGTCGGGTTCGGCAAGACCGAGGTTGCGCTGCGCGCCGCGTTCGTCGCGGCGATGGCGGGAGTGCAGGTTGCGGTGGTCGTGCCGACGACGTTGCTCGCGCGCCAACATTACACAAATTTTGTCGAGCGTTTCAAAGGCTTCCCGGTCAATATCGGCCGCCTGTCGCGCCTCGTCCCCGCGGGCGAAGCACAAAAGACGCGCGACGGCCTGGCCAGCGGTCATATCGACATCGTCGTTGGCACCCATGCGGTGATCGCAAAGTCGGTCGAATTTAAAAACCTTGGTCTGGTGATCGTCGACGAGGAACAGCGCTTCGGCGTCGTCCACAAGGAGCGGCTGAAGCAGCTCAAGGCCGACGTCCATGTCCTGACGCTGACCGCGACGCCGATCCCGCGCACGCTTCAGATGGCGATGTCGGGGCTGCGCGAGCTCAGCGTCATCCAGACGCCGCCGGTCGATCGCCTCGCGGTGCGGACCTATGTGGCACCGTGGGACGCTGTCGTCCTGCGCGAAGCCTTGCTGCGCGAACATGATCGCGGCGGGCAGAGCTTCTTCGTCGTCCCGCGGATCAAGGATCTGCCCGACATCGAGGAATTCCTCCGCAACCGCATCCCCGAAATCAAATATGTCGTCGCGCATGGCCAGATGACCCCGACCGAGGTCGAGGACCGGATGAGCGCCTTTTACGACCGCAAATATGATGTGCTGCTGTCGACGACCATCGTCGAGTCCGGGCTCGACATCCCGAGCGCCAACACGCTGATCATCCACCGCGCCGATCGCTTCGGCCTGGCGCAGCTGTACCAGCTGCGCGGGCGCGTCGGGCGGGCGAAGACGCGCGCTTATGCCTATCTCACCACCCCCGAGCATGGCGCGATCACCGACACGGCCGAAAAACGGCTCAAGCTGCTCGGCGACCTCGACACACTGGGCGCGGGGTTCCAGCTCGCGAGCCACGATCTCGACATTCGCGGCGCTGGCAACCTCGTCGGCGACGAGCAATCGGGGCATATCCGCGAGGTCGGGTTCGAGCTGTATCAATCGATGCTCGAAGAGGCGATCCTGATGGCCAAGGCCGAAGGCGCGGGCAAGCTGCCACCTCGCGAAGCCTTGTCACCGACGATCACGGTGGATGCACCGATCCTGATCCCCGAGGATTATGTCCCCGACCTGCCGCTGCGCATGGCGCTCTATCGCCGCCTCAACGATGCTGCCGACCGTCCGGCGCTCGATGCCTTTGCGGCGGAGATGATCGACCGCTTCGGCCCGCTGCCGCCCGAAACCGCGAACCTTGTCCTGCTGATGGAAATCAAGGCGAACGCCCGGATGGCCGGAATCGCCAAACTCGATGTCGGCACCAAGGGTGCGCTCGTCAGCTTCCACAGCGACCAGTTCGCCAACGTCCCCGGGCTGATCGCCTATGTCGAACGGTTGAAGGGCCGCGCGCGCCTGCGTCCCGACAACAAATTGTCGGTGAGCGGCGACTGGGTCAGTACCGGGGCGCGACTCAATGGAGCGCTGCAATTGTCAAAGGGATTGGGGAAGCTGGCGAAGCAGGCGATGTAATCGTCGCCTCCGCGAAGACGGGGCCGCTATCGACGTCGCGCAAGGCTGCCTGCAGCCCCCGCCTTCGCGGGGCGACGTTTATTGTGTCAACGCCAGCAACTGATCCCCCGGCACCGGGCCCGACTTCAAAAACCCCTGCCACGATGCGACGCCCAGCTCGGACAACCGCGCCAGCTGGCGTTCATTCTCGATCCCCTCGGCCACCACCAGCAGCCCCAGCGCGCGCGCGAGATCGACGATCGCGCGCACCACAATGCGGTCGCGGTCGTTGCCGTCGATGGTACGGGTGAAGCCGCTGTCGATCTTGAGGTAATCGATCGGCAGCCGCGCGAGCAGCGACAGGCTGGAATAGCCGGTGCCGAAATCGTCGATTGCGATTGCACAGCCCAGCGCGCGGATTTGCGCGAGCTGCTCGGCGGCGCTCGCCGGATCGCTCAGCATTGCCTGTTCGGTCAGCTCCAGCGTCAGCCGGTCGGTATCGACCTTTGCCGCTTTCGCCATCGCGGCGAACCGGCCCGCGAATTCGGGATCGCCCAGATCGGCGGCGGTGATGTTGAGCGACACGCGCAGCTTTGCCAGCGATTTGGGCCAGTTCGCCATTTCGGCGAGCGCAACGCGGTGGGCATGTTCGGTCAGCTCACATTCGAGCCGTGCCGCCCGCGCCGCTGTCACCAGCGGTCCGGCGCCGAGCAGGCCGAGCTCGGGATGCTGCCAGCGCAGCAGCGCCTCGACCCCGATCATTTCGCCGGTGCCGACATCATATTGCGGCTGGTAATGGATCAGCACCTCGTCGCCCGACAGCGCCGCATTCACCATTACCCCGTCGCGCGCCGACGCAGGACGCGACAACTGGTCCCCCGCGGTGCGCAGCTGCTCGGCGACCGATTCGTCACGCGTGATCAGCGCCGCCGCAATCCGGATCGACAGCCGTCCGTTCGGGTCGCCGACGATCGGTTCGGCCAGCGCGACATGCAGCGCGCGTTCCTGCGCGCGCAATGCCCCCAGGGACATCGGCGCCGACGGCACGATCAGGAACCGCGGCCCGTCGAGCCGGTCGACGCACGACCCCTGCCCGAATTCGTCGCTGGCGAAATTTTCCAGCCGCCGCCCGATTTCGTCGAGCACTGCGTCGCCGGTCGCGGTGCCGGCACTGATGTTGATCCGCGCCATCTGATCAATCTGGACCAGCATGACGCCGGCATCGGCATCGTGGCGCGCGTGCAGCGATTCAAGTTTTCGGACGCATGCGGACAGGGTTTCGGACAAGCGATTCATGGCCTTCCCCTAGCAGGCTTTGCTTGCCAAGTTGCTGCCTTTTGCATCACAAGGCGCCTGTGGCTTCCACATTTTCCCAACCTGCCGCATCGACGGCGCCTTTGATCGACGGCCATGGCCGCCAGATCAGTTACTTGCGCCTGTCGGTGACCGACCGCTGCGACCTGCGTTGCCGCTATTGCATGGCCGAAGACATGGTCTTTCTGCCCAAATCGGCGGTGCTCAGCATCGAGGAAATGGGCGAGCTGGCCGTGCGATTCGTCGCGCGCGGGATTCGCCGCATTCGCCTGACCGGCGGCGAGCCGCTGGTGCGCCGCGGGATCGATACGCTCGCGACGCGGCTGGGGGCGATGATCGGGCACGGCCTCGACGAACTCACCCTGACCACTAACGGCATGCGGCTCGCCGAACATGCGCCGATGCTGGCGTCGGCCGGAGTGCGCCGCATCAACGTGAGCCTCGACACGCTCGACCCCGCTGCGTTTCGCCACATTACGCGCGTCGGCGACGTCGATGTGGCGCTCGGCGGAATCGCCGCGGCGCGCGCGGCCGGGCTGGCGGTGAAGATCAACATGGTCGCGCTCGCGGGGCTCAACGAAAACCAGCTGCTGCCGATGCTCGATTATTGCGCCGAGACCGGCTGCGACCTCACGCTCATCGAAACGATGCCGCTTGGCGAGGTCGAAGCCGACCGCAGCGACCATTATATCCCGCTCCACCATTTCATCGCCCCGCTGCGCGAAACGCACGCGCTGTATCCGGTCGAAAAACGCACCGGCGGCCCGGCCCGCTATTTCGCGATTGAGGACAGCCCGGTCACGCTGGGGCTGATCACCCCGCTGTCCGACAATTTCTGCGCGACGTGCAACCGCATCCGCCTGACCGTTGAGGGGCGCGTCTATATGTGCCTGGGGCAGGACGACCATGTCGACCTGCGCGCGGCACTGCGCGATCGCGGCGACGTGGATGGGTTGATTGATGCCGCATTGGCTGGCAAACCCCGCGCGCATGACTTTCATATCGAACGAAAGTCCACACCGGCGGTCGCGCGTCATATGAGTGCAACGGGCGGCTGAACCTAGCCGCGAGGGGAACCGGACCAATATGCATCTCAAGATCGCGCTTGTCGCATCGAACGCGCCCGCCGCCATGGAGGCGGAGGCCGAGTTGCGCCCGCTTTATGACTTCGTCGATCTGAGCGAAGCTGATCTCTTGATCGCGCTCGGCGGCGACGGTTTCCTGCTCCACATGCTGCACCAGCTACTCGACCAGCGGCGCAGCATGCCGGTGTTCGGGATGAACCGCGGCACCATCGGCTTTCTGATGAACGAATTTCGCGTCGAGGGGCTGGTCGACCGGCTCGCGGCGGCGCGGCCCTTTTTGATCCATCCCTTGCGCGGCGATATCACGACGATCAGCGGCGAGCGCCATATCCTGCCCGCGATCAACGAAATTTCGCTGCTCCGCGAAACGCGTCAGGCGGCAAAGCTCGAAGTGCTGATCAACGAAAAGACGATGCTGGAGGAGCTTGCGTGCGACGGCGTGCTGGTCGCGACCCCCGCGGGCTCGACAGCGTATAACCTCAGCGCCAACGGCCCGATCCTGCCGCTCGAATCCGAAATGCTAGCGCTGACCCCGATCAGCCCGTTCCGCCCGCGGCGCTGGCGCGGCGCGCTGGTCCCCGAATCGACGAGCATCCGCTTCAACGTCCGCGAGGCGGCAAAGCGCCCGGTCAGCGCGGTCGCCGACCAGCGCGAAATCCGCGATGTGAAGACCGTGCTGGTCACCACCGACCGCAGCCGCCCGCTGACTTTGCTGTTCGATCCCGACCAGGGGCTCGACGAACGCATCGCAATGGAACAATTTATCGTCTGAGCGGAGCCTATCGCGCCAAAACCCTCTTGATAAAGTTGGCGGCCCACGGCAAAGGGGCCGCCTTGCCCGCGTCAGCGGGATGTTCCTCGGTAGCTCAGCGGTAGAGCAATCGACTGTTAATCGATCGGTCGTAGGTTCGAATCCTACCCGGGGAGCCATTTCTTTTGATGCGCGAAAGGCTACGCCAAAGCACCCTAGCTTTGCGCGGTTTTCGCCAGACTTGGCGCCCCTGCTCCGGGGCAACGATAAAAAGAGCGAAAACTCTAGTCGCAGAGCAAGATATCGTAGATCGCCCCGACACTGCCACGAGAAAATCGCCTTCTCGTAGGATGGCGTAGAAATACAAGCTACAGCGTTTCCAAGCGCACTTATGGGTACAGCTGCGTAGCCCTGCGCGCTTTCCCATTGCGCCGGCCTACCCTTGTGAACCATCAAAGCCCATGAACGACAATCTGTTTCTGGCCGCTTGCGGTCGGACAGCATTGGGAAGCCCATCAAGAGAAGCGGACTGGCCATTCGACGAGAGCGGTTTTGCATCGCGCATGTCTGGCGCTTGGGGTCGTGTCCCATATGGTGGTGTAGGTTCACCGGCGTAGCCTTAGCGATCTCCGGCGAAGCCGGGTTGATCATGCTGCCATGGCGGGCAACGTGATGATGGCATTATCGCTTAATCCCGAGACGCTCTCAAGGGTCATGTAGCGGCAACGCTGGACCGCCCATTCATCGTTCTGTTCCAGCAGGATGGCGCCGACGAGGCGCGTAATCGCTTCTTCATTGGGGAAGATGCCGACGACGTCGGTGCGCCGCTTGATTTCGCCATTGAGTCGCTCGATCGGATTATTTGAGTGCAACTTGGTGCGATGCTGCGCGGGGAAGGTCATGTAGGCCAGGACGTCCTCTTCGGCATTGTCCATCAGCGTAGCGAGCTTTGGAACGGTGGGCCGCAGCTGGTCAGCAACGCTACGCCACTGCGCCTTGGCCGCCTCGGCAGTGTCCTGCGCGAAGGCGGTGGCGATGAACGCCGACACGACCCGGCGGCCACTCTTGCCCGCATGGGCCTGCGCGTTGCGCATGAAGTGGACGCGGCAGCGCTGCCAGGTGGCGCAGAACACCTTGGCGACGGCCGCTTTGATCCCCTCGTGGGAATCGGAGATCACCAGCTTCACGCCGCGCAATCCGCGACGCGCAAGGCTGCGCAGGAACTCGGTCCAGAATACCTCAGCCTCGGAATGACCGATCGCCATGCCGAGCACTTCGCGCCGACCGTCACTGTTGACCCCGACGGCGATGATGACGGCGACCGAGACAATGCGGCCCGCGCGGCGGACTTTTATGTAGGTCGCGTCCATCCAGATATAGGGCCAGTCGCCTTCGATCGGACGCTCGAGGAAGGCCGTCACCCGCTCGTCGATCTCCTCGCACAGCCGGCTGACCTGGCTCTTGGAGATGCCGCTCATCCCCATGGCCTTGACCAGATCGTCGACCGAACGGGTCGAGATGCCCTGGATATAGGCTTCCTGGATGACCGCGGTTAGCGCCTTCTCCGCCACTCGGCGCGGCTCGAGAAAGCAGGGAAAGTAACTGCCTTTGCGCAGCTTGGGGATCTTCAGCTCGACCGTGCCCGCGCGGGTCTCCCAGTCCCTGTCGCGATACCCGTTGCGCTGCGCGAGCCGCTCGCTATCCTTCTCGCCATAGGCCGCACCCGTCAGGCCGCCCACTTCCAGTTCCATCAGGCGCTGCGCGGCAAAGCTGATCATGTCGCGCAGAAAATCGCCATCGGCGCTCTTCCCAACCAGCGCATTCAAGTCCATCTGATCATTGGTCATCGGTGTTCTCCGTAAGTTGAGTGTTTGCAACCCAAGCTTACCGAAGTTCGCCGATGACCACCCGCGAAACTGACCGGACACTACAGCGCTTTATCGATTAGCGCGTGTCCGGTCAGCTTCGCTACCGGCAGAAGCTACACCACGTACCGGGACACGACCGCGCTTGGCCGAGAAAAGCGACACAAGGACTGACGCGGCGTTTTTCACTGAGGAGAAGTCGGATGCGCGTCATCGCCTGCCTCGCGATAGCACTGGTTTCATCGGACACGCACGCTCGCGACGCAGCCCCACCGATTATCGACATGCATATGCACGCGTGGTCCCTCGACGAATTCGGCGGGCAGAGCGTCCCCGGCTGCATTGGAGCGGAGGGGGTCGAAATGCTCGGCATCGACCCCGCAGAGCCTTTCGATTTCACGGCGCAAGTCGATTGCAGGCGAATCGTTCAGTCTCCCGCGACTGACGAGGAGGTTTTGGCTGAGACGTTGGCCGCGATGAAACGTCTCAACATTGTCGCCGGAGTCATCGCCGGCGAGGGGCCCGTGGTTGCGGCGTGGCGAAAAGCGGCGCCAGATCGGTTCATCCCGGCGGCGAATTTTTTCACTGGCCCCGAAGCGCCTCCGTCCGCCCATGTCTCCACTCTCGCGGCGCAGGTCGAGCGCGGCGAGACCAAAGTGTTCGCCGAAATCACAGCGCAATATCGCGGCATGGCGCCCGATGATCCGGCGCTGGAGCCTTTTTACGCGATGGCGGAGCGGCTCGACATTCCCGTGGGCATTCATATGGGATACGGGGCACCGGGCGGACCTTACTGGGTCTACCCGCGCTATCGTGCGGCGCTCGGCAACCCATTGCTGCTCGAAACCCTACTTGTCCGACATCCGAAACTTCGCGTCTATGTGATGCACGCTGGCATGCCGATGACCGACGAGATGATCGCGCTGTTATATAGCCATCCACAAGTCTTTGTGGACATCAGCGCCGACAATTGGGGCGTTCCGCGCGCCGAGTTTCATCATCACCTGAAACGTCTGGTTGATGCGGGCTATGGCAGGCGTATCATGTTCGGTAGCGACCAGATGGTTTGGCCGCAGTCGATCGAAGTGGCCGTGGAAAGCATCATTGCCGCGCCGTTTCTGTCTGAAGAGCAGAAGCGCGACATCCTATATAACAATGCGGCCCGCTTCCTCCGACTGAGCAAGGCGGAAATTGATCGCCACCACAAGCGCAAGACTGAATAGCAAGTAGCTCGGGCTACGCGATTCTGGTCGAATTCAGACCGGCAGGTTTCAGGCACAAAATCTGGGATGGCCGCCGTTCCAAGGGACACCCATTGCTTGCCTACTCTCTCTGCCGAAGGCTCGCAGTAAGGCTTGTGCAGCGAGTTTCAGCGGCTCGTCGCGCTCATCTCAATGCTTGAAGCAATGCTCGCGGTGCCATCGGACGAATTGGGGATGAGGTCGATCAGCCTCTCGCTGTGGCACCAATATCCGGCCGCTGCCATTGATGACTGATCGGATGCTTTCGGGATCATTGGCCTGCCGCGAGACAATGATCTGCATGTCATCATCTAGCCCGATCAAACCGCGGTCGAACATCCAATGCGCCGTCCCAGAAAGCGCCAAGCCATTGCTGACGATGTCGGGGCCGTTCGCCTCGACGGGGCGGATGTGAGCGGCCTCCACCTCGGCCCGTCCGCCGCCATTAATGAGCTTTAGCCCGGTGACCGCACAGCGCTCATCATAGACGCGCAAAACAACGCGCCGAAACACGCGATCGCGTACAACGCGCGATATGATTGAGGTGACCCGCTCCCGCGCTTCATCGAAAACAACGGGAACTCGCTGGTCGCAAAGAACGGGCTCGGCGAGCCAGCAATCCGTTCGCGGCAGAAGCGGATGTTCGTCTGCCAAACCAGCGGCGATGATTCGACTGAAGTCGCTCGGCGACAGCGCCCGAACGGCAGCCTGAGCACGCCCAGATATGCGCCCCACCTCAAAATATCTCGGTCGAGACGATCGCGGGGGTTACCCAGCATGATGTCGTGGGCCGTGGCGGCCTGGCGGGTGCAGGGCTGGTGTCGAATGCGAACATCGTCCCCGCGACGCTGACGCTGAAATATCATTTCGGCAAAGACGGCGGCGTGCGGCCTTATGTCGGAGCCGGTCCCAGCTATTTCATCTTCATCGACGAAAAGCCCGGTGCAACGGCGGTCGCACTCGGCGCGACCCGGCAAAAGATGGGCGACTCGCTGGGCATGGCATTTCAGGCCGGGGTCGATGTTCCGGTGAATGCCAAGGGACTGGCGGTGACATTCGATGCCAAACGCTATGTCATGCGCTCGACCGCGCGCTGGTTCGCCGGCCCGACCGAAGTGTTGCGGACGCGGCACAAGCTCGATCCCTGGGTCGTCAGCGCCGGGCTCGCTTTCCGCTTCTGACGTTGCAGGTCAGCCCGCCATCGCCTCCATCGCCGCGCGGTCGTTGATCACGATCTCGCGGCGGGACGGCAGCTCGAGCACCCCTTCGCCGCGCATTTTGGTGAGCTGGCGGCTGGTTGTTTCGATCGTCAGCCCCAGGATATCGGCAATCTGCTGACGCCCGAAGGGCAGCTCAAAACCGCCCTTGGGCATCGTCGCGTCGCATCCCTGCCCCGCCAAACGTTCAGACATTTCGAGCAGGAACGACGCGACTTTCTCCGACGCCGACTTGCGCCCAAGCAGCATCATCCAGTGGCGGGCGCGGTCGAGCTCATCGAGCGTGCGGCGCAGCAGCTTCTGCTGAAGGTCGGGATGCGAGCTGGCGAATTCGTCGAAATTGTTGCGGTTGAAAATGCAAACTTCGGCATCGGTCATCGCGGTGACCGTGTACGGGCTCTCCTTGCCGAAAGGCCTTCCGATAAAGTCGGAGGGGAACACGACCCCGACAATCTGTTCGCGGCCATCGGCGGTCGAGACCACCAGCTTCAATACCCCAGTCAGGACGTTCGCGACGACCGGCGCGCCATCGCCTTCCCACAGCAAGGTCTGTCCCTGCCGGACCTTCTGCTTGCGCCCCATCTTGCCGAGCGCCAATATTTCCGTCGCGTCGAGGCTGGCGCAAATCGCGCGGTTGCGGACGACGCAGGTGGAACAATCGGTCATGCCGCCGCCGTACAGCAGCCCGCAGACTTTGGGAAGCGAAGCGGTCTGCGGTAGATCAGTGCATGAGCAGCAACGGGGCCGGCGCCGATTCCAGCAAATAGCGCGTCACGCCGCCGAAAAAGGTTTCGCGCAGGCGGGTATGGCCAAAAGCGCCCATCACGATCAGGCCAGCGCCGATATCGCGCGCCGTCCGCTCGAGCGCTTCTTCGATCGTTTCGACACTGCGCTCGACATGGCGCAGCTCGGCGTGGATCGTGTGGCGCGAGAGGTAGCGCAGCGCGTCGTCGGCAGCGACCTGCCCCTCATCCTGGCCTACCGAGACCATGATAACCTGCTGCGCATCGCGCATCAGCGGCACCGCGGCGCGCAGGGCGTGCGCCGCTTGGAGACTGCCGTTCCACGCGATCATCACCGGCGCGTCGAGATCGATCGGGCCGCACGGTTCCGGAATGGCGAGCACCGGCACGGGAACCGCCATCGCCAGGTCGCCCGCCATCATTGGCGGGGTAAAGCTGCGGCGCCGATCCGCGGTGCCGAGCGAGACGATGACCAGGTCAGCCAGCGTCGCGGCAAGCGTCAACGTCGCGAGCACATCGCCATCGGCCAGCGTCACATTCCAAGGCACATCTTCGCGCTCGAGATCGGCCCGCAGCCGCCGGTCGAGCGCCGCGTCAGCCGCCTGCGCTTTCGCCAACTGCTCGCTCGCCAGATACATGCCGCCGAAGGGGTCGGTGGCAATGAACTGCTGAAACGGCGAGCTGATCACGAGATCCAGATGCGAACGATGCCGTCGCCCGATCGCCAAACCGCTTTCCAATCGCGCGGGCATTCCGGGACCATCGTCGGCGTGAATCAAGATATTGCGCACGTCAAATCTCCTGCTGGTACAGGCATATGACGCCGCAATGCACACCGCGTCATTGATCGCGGTCAAAGTCGCCACCGTAGTTGTCGTTGGAGCATGACTGGATAATTTCCAGCAAAATCGAGCGACGCCACGCTTATCCCGCTTTGCATACTTCCTGGCGGCTGGAACTGCGAGCCAAGCCCCTGCCACCCGCTATTGCCCATCGAACGATCGCTTTCCAGCGAATGACGAATATGGCTGGAACGTGCGAAATCTGGCACGCAGCGGACGGGACGTCGCCCGCCGCGCACTGGCGTCGGTCACACTTCGCCTGCACCACCCAGGGCGAGCCACAGCAGCAGGCGCGCGCGCTGCGCTTCGCCCCGCGCGATAGCGGCGCGTTCTTCGGCGCCATCGGCCTGGCGGCGCGCTTCCAGTTGCTCCGAGAGATCGGCGAGGCCAGCGCGCACGCGTGTAGCAGTCAGCGTTTCGACGCGCGTAAACCGCACCGCTTCGTCTGCTGCCGCCGCAGCGCGCGCATCGGTCGCCGCAATCAGCCGGTATCCGGATTCCGCATCGCCAAGCGCGTCGAAAACGGCGGCGCGATAGAGCTGAAACGCCAGGCGCTTGTCGGCAGCTGCGCCGTCGATCTCCGCCGATATGCGGCCAAAATCCAGCAGCGGCCCGGCAATCGCTGCCGCCAGCGACCCGATCAGCGAGTCATCGTCGAACAGCTGGCCCGGACTGAACGCCAGCAGGCCAAGGCTGGCCGAAAGCGTAATCCTTGGGAAGCGACGCGCGGCCGCTGCCGCAAGGTCGCTGTCAGCCGCAGCAAGACGCGCTGCCGCTGCCGTAACGTCCGGGCGACGCGCCAGCAGATCGGACGGCAGCGTGGCGGGCACCAATGGCAAGGCCGTTGTCCCACCCGGCGCCGCGAGCTGCGTTTCGACCCAGCCGGCATCGCGCGCGGTCAGCGTGACCAGACGGCCGATGAGATTGGCGCGCTCGCCGCCCAGCATCGCCAAGCGGCTGCGCGATGCGGCAGCTATCGCTTCGGCGCGCGCCGTGTCGACGCCGGGCGCAAGGCCGGCGTTTGCGCGTGATGCCGTCAGCGCTACCAGACGGTTAGCCGCATCAAGGTCGCGTGAAAGCGCCGCATCGCGCACCTCCAGGCTACGCCAGTCGACAACCAGCGACGCGAGGTCGGCGATCAGCGCGATCCGCACCGCTTCGGCGTCGGCAGTCGCTGCATCGAGCCGCGCCGACGCCGCGCGCTGTTCCGACTTCAGTCGCCCGAACAGGTCAGCATCCCAGCGCGCGCCGAGCGAGGCGCCATAGGATGTCTGGTCGGGATCGATCGTGATGCCAGTCGGCAGGCTGGCGCCGAGGCTGCCGGGATTGGTGCGGCTGGTTTCGAGCGATGCGGCGAGATCGAATTGCGGCATGCGTTCGGCACCGGCACGGCGGGCACCGGCGCGCGCGCGTTCAATCCGCGCGGCAGCTTCGCCAATCGAAGGGGCGTCATCTAGCGCAGCCGCGCGCAGCGAGACGAAGGCAGGGTCCTCTTGCGGCAGAAGGGCGGCAAGCGATCCGGCCACAGCGGGGTCGGGCACATATGAGAAGGCGGCGGGCAAGACGGGCGGCGGCGTATCGATCCGCGGCGGGGGGCCGGACGCACAGCCTGCACCGCACAGCGCCAATGCCGTAGTGAGTGCGGCCTTGCGGATCATCGCCTTGCTCCGGTGCGGGGTTTGGCGGGAATGAAGGCATCGACCTGCTGACCTACGCGGAACAGATCGCTGCCGGGCGGCAGAGCATAAATGATTTGCATCACCCGGACATCGACCCGCTCGGCGGCGCTATTCGTCAGCGAGCGTTTTGGCACCACCAGCGGTTCAGCGCGGACGAAACGCGCCGTGACCTGCCGTTCGGCGGCACCGCGCGGTGAGACGATCGCGTTCGCGCCCAGTGCCACGTCGCCGGCCTGGTCTTCGTCAATATCGACCCGGATATGGAGCGGCCGCGTTTCACCCAATCGTATATAGGGTTCGGCGTTGCCGCCCTGCGGCCCGCCCGCCTGCACAAACTCGCCGGGACGGATATTCACTGCCAGGATTTCGCCCGCGATCGGCGCGCGCACCGCAAGGCGCGACAATTCGACCCGCGCCCTCGCTGCAGCAGCCTCGGCCGCTTCGCGGCGCGCTCGTGCCAATGCCGCGCGGCTCGCCGCTGCCGCGGCCTCGCCCTCGGCGCGAACCACCTCGGTCCGGCTAACCGCAGCAGGGTCGTCGATTTGGCGGTAAAGCGCGAGCTGGCGCTGCGCTGTAGTCTGGGCGGTATCGGCCTCCGCAATCGCGGCCTGCGCTTCGCGGATTGCGGCTTCTGCTTCACGCAGCCGCGCTCGCGCCGCACGGTCGTCAACCAGAAACAGCAGATCGCCCTTCGCGACATAGCTTCCAGGCTCGGCGTTCAGGCTCATCACCAGCCCCGACAGGGCTGTACCGATATCGATGATCTCGCTCGAAGGCTCGACGACACCGGCCCCCGCAACCCGGTCGCCATTGGCCAGTGCGCCGGTCGCGCGCGGCGGAATCTGCTGTGGCGGTTCGAGCTGGCGGTCGGGCAGCCCGACAAAGATATAGATGACGGCAAGCACCACGCCCAGAAAGGCGATCACCGGCAAGATCTGGCGCGAAAAGTTCAGATTGGCAAAGCGTCGGGTCATGGCGTCAATGGTCCTTCGGCAGGTCGCGGCCGTCGTGGGTAATGCGACCATCCTCGAGCACAAGAATGCGGTCGGCGAGGTCGAAGATGCGATTGTCGTGGGTGACGATGATGACCGAACGATCGTCGGCGAGCGCGACTTCGCGCAGCAGGTCCATCACGCGTCGCCCCGATCGCGCATCAAGCGCCGCAGTCGGCTCGTCGCAGACAATCAGCCGCGGCTGGTGCACCAGCGCGCGCGCAATCGCAACGCGCTGCTGTTGCCCTCCTGACAGCTGGCTGGGCAGCTTGTCTGCCTGATCGGCGATGTTGAGCGCGGCGAGTAATTCGATGGCGCGAGCGCGTGCCTCGCCGCGGTCTACACCCTGCGCGATCAGCGGCACCGCGGCGTTCGAGGCGGCATCGATCGCCGGGATGAGATTATATTGCTGGAAAATGAAACCGACATTGCGCAGTCGAAAATCGACGAGTTCATTGTCCGAGAGCTTGTAGATGTCGGTGCCGAACAGGCGAACCTCGCCCTCGGTCGGCCACAATATGCCGCACATGATCGAAATGAGCGTGGTTTTACCAGACCCCGATTCCCCGACCAGATAGGTGAGCTCGCCCGCCCGGATATCGAGGTCGATGCCGTGCAGCACACGGATCGTCTGCTGCCCCGCAGTGAAATCGCGAACGACGCCGCGCGTCGCGATGGCGGTCGCGGCATCGACCGGCGCGGCCAGCGCGACGTTACTCACCGGAACACCGCCGCCGGCTCGGTCTTGAGCACGTTGCGCAATGCGATCCATCCGGTCAGCGTCAGGATGAGCGTCACCGCCGCGAGGCTGATCAGCGGCACCTGCCAGGGGATGTAGAAGCCCTTGAAGGTCGGATTGCTCGAAAAACTCCAGATGAATGCGACCGTGCCGAGGACGCCGAGTCCATAGCCGATCGACCCGACCATCGCGGCTTGCGCCGCGACCATCTTGCGGATCTTGGCATTATTCACCCCGATCGCCTTCAGCGCGCCGAACTGTTTGATATTGTCGCGAATGAACAGGCTGAAGGTCAGGCCCACGATGGCGACCCCAACCAGAAATCCCAGCATCACCGTGATCCCGAAGTTGAGCGGGATCCCGGTATTTTCGATGATGAAGTCGATTCCGTCACGGGCAAATTCGTCGCGCGTGCGCGCCCTGAGCCCGGTCTCCTCGGTAATTCGAGTGGCCAGCGCCTTGGCATCGATGTTCGGCGCCGCGCCGACGAGGACAAAGCTCAGCCGGTTGCGCGTGCCGGGTACGAAATTCAGCGCCCGGCTGTAGCGCGTGTACAAGGTGACCTGGCTGGTAAAGCTGGGGATGGCATCGGCCACCCCCATGATGACTGCACGCTGGTCGTTGAGTTCAAGCCGTTCTCCGACCGGATCATAGCCTTCGGGGAAAAAACGCGTGGTACCGACATCGTCGATAACCACCGCGTCGGGCCGTTCGAGCACATTGGTCGAACCCGACGCCATGCGGCGTGGAAGGCCAATCAGCGTCGCGTCGTCGACGCCGATAACCGACACGCCTTCCAGATCGCCTTCCTTGGTCCGCACCGATGCCGCGGCGCGCAAATGCGGCACCGCCCATTCGACGCCGGGAACCGAGCGCACCCGGTCGAGCGCGGTTGAGGGCATCGGCAGGTTGACGTCGGTCGTGCGGCTGACAGGGTCCATCACCCACACATCAGCCGACGGGACGTTATAAACGCCGCTGGCGCCGCGTTCGATCAGGTTGACGAAGATGGTCAGCTGCTGCGTGATCAGCAGGGTCGAAAAAGCGATACCGAACAGCAGACCATAAAATTTGGTCGCATCGCCGGTCAGCATTCGAATCGCAATCCAGACCATGGGGGGAGAGCCCTTTATCCGCGACACTTGCAACCGTTCGCTATTAGGAACATTATTGAACGGTAGTGTTTAAATGAACGGAAGCGTACAGATTGTCAATCGCGCGTAAAAGGAATCCCGGCAGGCCGACCGACCTTGCGAAACGCGAGGCGATTCTGGCGGCGGCGACCAAGGCATTTTTCGAGCATGGCTATGGTGCGGCAGCGATCGAACAGATTGCCGCGGCTGCAGGCGTGTCGAAGGTGACCATCTATAATCATTTTTCAGACAAGCAGAGCCTGTTCGCAGCAGCGATCGAGCGCGAATGCGAACGGATGCGCGGTCATTTTTTTATCGAAGGGCAAAGTGGCGCGGAACTGCGCGACCATTTGCTGCACATCGGCCTTGCCATGGTCGCCTTTTTATCGCGGCCCGAGATGGTCCATTTCGAACGCCGCATCGCCGCCGAAACCGAACGCAATCCCGAAATCGGCCGCGCCTTTCTGGATGCAGGGCCGCGGCGGATGAAGGCGGCGCTGACCGCCTTTCTGACCGCGGTTGCCGACCGCGGCGCGCTTGCCATCGACAATCCCGGCCTTGCCGCTGAACAATTTGCGTCGATGTGCAAAGGTTTCGGCGATGTCGAACTGCGCTTTGGTTCGCCGCCCGCCGCCAGTGCAACGCGGCAAAGGGTAGAGGCCGCGGTCGAAACCTTTCTGAAGGCCTATCGAACATGAACGTGGCCGCATCGAGCGATCAGTCCTGAACGCCAGGCGCTGTGCCCGACAGCTGCTGACGAGGACAATTATGAAGGAAAGGCGGGCGCCTTGCTGACCATGGCGGGCAGCGTCCGGTCCATCTTGTCCGCCAGCCATGCAGCGGCCTTGACCGTTTTTTGCAAGTCGAACCCGGTCGTAACCCGCTGCGTTCAAGCATATAGACGACATTCTCGGTCGGCACATTGCCCGCGGCGCCCGGCGCGAAGGGACAGCCGTCGACCCCGCCGAGCCAGGAAACGACGGTGGACGCCCCCTCTCCTACCGCCGCCCAGACATTGGTAAGACCGGTGCCGTCCGTGTTGTGGAAATGAACACGGACTGGCAGTCCGGCACTAGCCTCGCGTACCCGGCGCGCAAGCGACGCGATGCCCAGCGCGCACTAAGTGCCCGATCCACTCGCCGAGCGGCTGGGCCGCGAGCGCTTTGACGCTTTGATCGCAACGACTTAGGCGGACTGGCGCGATAACATCGAACGTGCGATCGAAGCAGACAGCGACAGGTTAAACGATCCGTCGCGCGTGCTGCCGACGACGACTGCAATCCTGGTCAATCTTCCCTCCCGTCAAATTAATTAGAATGCTAATCTATTTTGGCGCAGGCGCGCAATAGCCAGCCTATGCCTTGATGTCGGATAGCGTCGAAAGTTTGGCCGTCTCATCGGCCAGATTGTCGATGACGCGGCGCAACAGTTTTTGCAGCGCTTCGACCTCTTCATCGCTCATTCCGCGCGTCGCAACCTCGTGGGCCTCGGCATTCATGGGCGCGAGGGTCAGTTCCAGCTTCTTGGCGTACGGGGTCAGGTAGATGAAGGTCTTGCGCCGGTCATCGTCAGTCTTTTTGCGTGTAATGAAACCGGCTTTCTCCAGCCCTTTCAACGCCACCACGGTCGTCGGTTCGCGCATGCCGACACGTTCGCTGAGCTCCCGCTGGGTAATCCCGTCCTCGCGCCACAACTGGCGGAGGAAGCGCCACTGGCCAGCCGACACATCATGCGTCAGTGTCCCGCGCTCGAGTAGCCGCGAAAAGGACCGGAACACGATCCGGGCAAGATAGCCGATGCTGTTTTCCGGATTGGTATAATATTCCGCCGGATGCCTGAAACTGCCTTGCTGTTTCGCCAATGACCTTTCTCCTTTACATGAACCTTAGAACCCTATGGTTCTTCCGGCAATATGTTCGGCGTTCCGCCTCCGAATGCAGGCGCGCCGAAACCGAAGCGATCCAGGCCGCACTGGGACCGCCGTGCGGCTCGACGAGTATCGGCCTTTGCTCGCCTCGATCTGCACAATGTCGAGAATCGCCGATGCTGGTACTCGCGCTGGTCGCGGCGACATTGGTGCTGTCGACTAGCCTGCAGACCCGGCGGCGCCGATCCAGCCTATCCCCTTGCGAAAGCCTCGATATCCGCATTGAGTCGTCCGATATGTGTAGCGAACAGACCGTGTGGGGCGCCTTCATACACGTTTAGGCTCGATCGTTTCGGCAGCTGCGACGCCGGCTGCGCCGTAAGCGCCAGCGGAGCAGAAGCGTCTTTGTCACCGTGAATGAAAAGGGTCGGCAGTGTGACCGCGCTCAGAATGTCACGGAAATCGGCTGCAGTCATCGCTCGGTTGAGGTCGATGATCGCGCGCAGTGACGTCCGAAGCATGATATTCTTGATCCAGCCGCGCATCAGTGGGCTAGTCTCGGGAACAACGAAAGCATCGCTGTTGGCATCGATCCACTGCGGGAAATCGGTGTAGAATTGCCGCCGCATCTGGTCAAACGCCCCCGCCGGTACGCCCGCCGGATTATCGGGTTTCGCAGTCAGACAGGGCAAAGTCGTCGCTAGGAACAGGATGCGCGCCACCCGTTTCGCCGCGGGTTGTTTTGCCAGATAGCTCAAAATCTCGCCGCCACTCATCGAATGTGCCACCACCGTGGCGCCTTTGACATCCAGCGCGGTGAGGATGGCATCGAGATCGCCCGCCAGTGTCGCATAATCATATCCCGCGCCGGGATCGTCGGACCGGCCGTGACCGCGGCGGTCGTAGGCGATGCAGCGCAACCCGCGCTCCGACAGCGCAGCCATTTGATAAGCCCACATTTCCGATGACAGCGCCCAACCCGACAGGAACAGGATCGGCGCGCCCGCGCCCCAAATGCGGACGTACAGGCGCGTCCCGTCGGCCGCGGTGACCCATGCGGGGTTCGCCGCCGCGCGCGGGGCGGCGCGCGCCGGTGTTCCGGCCAGCGCCAGCGCGGCGCCGCCCGCCAGCACTGTGGAAAAAACATCACGTCGTTTCATCGGTGGCGCCCCCAAGGGTCAAGCTCCACCATGTCATCCGTTCGCGCGCTCCGCGACTACCCCGCAGGTAGTCGGCCCAGATCGTGCAGATTCTCCACCACCGCCCGCGCCACCAGCGATGCCGCGGTGCGCGTCGCGACATTGGCTTCGACCCGCTCGCCCCAAGAGGAAAAAGCGCGAACCGAACCGTCGCCGACCGGGATGGGCAGCACAAAGCCGTCGAGGATCCTGAAATCGCGGCCTTCGGACAGAATGCGTTGCTGGACGTTGCTCATCGCCGTCGGCGGAATATCGCTCCAGAAAAATCCGCGATCGCGCGCCGCCGTCGCGCGGACCAGATAGTCGGTGTTGCGGTACCGGTTGGCGTGATTATGCGCCAACCATGCGACGGCCGGTCGGCCGCCAGCATTGCGCTTGATGTCCCATCCCTCAGGCGCCCGGCGCAATGTGCCAGTGATGAAATTGTCGATCCCGATCTCGCCGAAAAAATCGGCAGCGATCGCCGTCGAACGCGCGACCGACGTCGACCTGGCCAGCGCGACGGCGGCGGCGAAGGCGCGCGTCGCCAGCGTACCGGCGTCGCATGTCAGACCGTCGATGCAAATCCGATCGGCAAAGCGCGGCGCCAGTCCCGCTGCCAACAACAACCGGTCCTGTTCCGTGCCCGAGAGGCGGAGCGCGTCCGCCAGTCGCGCGACCATGTCGGCGCTCGGCTTAGCGCGACCGGTTTCCAGAAACCCCAGATGACGGCAGGAGACCCCGGCATCGAGCGCCAGCGACAGCTGCGAACGGCCGTCGCGCTTGCGATGCGCCACCAGATTTCGACCGAAGGCGCCGCGATGATCGGATACAAACGACTGGACTTCGGACATGAGAGACTCCTGAATCAGCCAAGGTGTCATAGCCCGATTATACAGCGCGTTTAAAGAGGGCCGTCGCTATCGATTCATCTTGGCGTGCCGCGTGCCGTCGTCCTAAGGCTTCTCGGACGATCAGGGAGAGCGAATGCCGATGTCCGATGTCCAGCCGCAAAGCTATCCCGAGATTCGCGAGGCGGTGCAACGCCTGTGCGCCGGTTTTCCGGGCGAATATTGGCAAAGGCTGGACCGCGACCGCATCTATCCCACCGAATTTGTCCGCACCCTGACCGAAGCGGGGTTCCTGTCGGTGCTGATCCCCGAGGAGTTTGGCGGGTCGGGTTTGGGCCTGGGTGCGGCGACTGCGGTGCTCGAAGAAATCCACCGCGCGGGCTGCAACGGCGGCGCGTGCCACGCGCAGATGTACACGATGGGGACGCTCCTGAAGCACGGCTCGACGGCGCAGAAGGCGGCGTACCTGCCCGCGATTGCAAGCGGTGATTTGCGGTTGCAGGCGTTCGGGGTGACCGAACCCACCGCGGGGACCGACACCACCCGCATCCGCACCTTCGCCAAGCGCGTTGGTGACGATTATATCGTCAATGGGCAGAAGATCTGGATCAGCCGCGCCGAACATTCGGACCTGATGATCCTGCTGTGCCGCACCACCCCGCGCGAAGACTGCGCCAAAGCATCCGACGGAATGAGCGTACTGCTGGTCGACATGCGCGACGCGGTCGGCAACGGGCTGACGATCCGCCCCGTCCGCACCATGCTCAACCATGCGACGACCGAGCTGTTCTTCGACGACCTCAAAGTCCCCGCCGCCAATCTGATCGGCGAGGAGGGCAAGGGCTTTCGCTACATCCTGTCCGGCATGAACGCCGAGCGCATCCTGATCGCGTCCGAATGCATCGGCGACGGGCGTTTCTTCATCGACCGCGCCACCGCCTATGCCAAGGAGCGCGAAGTATTCGGCCGAGCGATCGGCGAAAATCAGGGCGTCCAGTTCCCGATTGCGCGCGCCTATGTCCAGCTCGCCGCGGCGGCCGAGATGGTCGACAAGGCGGCGCGGCTGTTCGACGCCGGGCAGGACGGCGGAACCGAGGCGAACATGGCCAAGATGCTGGCATCGGAGGCGAGCTGGTACGCCGCCGACATGTGCGTGCAGACGCACGGCGGCTTCGGCTTTGCCGAGGAATATGACATCGAACGCAAGTTCCGCGAAACGCGCCTGTATCAAGTCGCGCCGATCAGCACCAATTTGATCCTGAGCCATGTCGCGACCCACGCGCTTGGCCTGCCCAAAAGTTTCTGAGGCTCGCGATGAAGAATTATTCGGACTGGGTCGGACGGAGTGAGACGCGGCACGATTTTGCGACCGCAGCGCCGCTCGTCGGTCTCGCCGCGCTGCTCGATCATGACGCGACGCCCCCCGCGACCGTCACGCCGCTCGGCCATTGGCTCTATTTTCTGCCCGACGCGCGCCAGTCGGCGATCGGCGCGGACGGCCACCCGCGCCGCGACGAGGGCGGCTTGCTTCCCCCCGTCCCCCTGCCCCGCCGGATGTGGGCGGGCGGGCGCGTCGAGTTCCTCGCCCCTGTCGCGGTCGGTGCCGCGCTCACCCGCGTTACGACGATCGCGGCGATCCGCGCCAAGCGCGGCGCCAGTGGCGATCTGCTGTTCGTGACTTTGCAGCACGACATTGCCGCCGACGGCGTCCCGGCGATCCGCGAGGAACAGGATATCGTCTATCGCAGTGCCGCGACCCTTGCGCCGGCTTCGACCGCGCCGACGATCGTGACCGCCGAAGGCGACCAGGAACCTGCCGAAGCGATCCGCGACATCGTCCCCGACCCGGTACTGTTGTTCCGTTATTCAGCGCTGACCTTCAACGCGCATCGCATCCACTACGATCGTGATTATGCGCGTCACGTCGAAGGATATGACGGACTGGTCGTGCACGGCCCGCTGATTGCCACGCTGCTCGTCGATCATGCGCGGCGGGAAATATCGGGCCTTACCCCACAGCATTTCAGCTTCCGCGCCGAGGCGCCGCTGTTCGACACTTCCGCGTTCGAGCTCTGCCTGGCGCACAGCGACCGCAAGCTTCGCCTTTGGGCGAAAGCCCCCTCTGGGCGAACGGCGATGCGGGCTGAGCTCAGATACCGAACGGATTGAGGTGGCGGCAAAGAACTGCGTGTTGGTAACGGCAGTACGACCCGATTGCCAGACCTACGTAATTGAAAAATAACGCGTCAAAATCGCAAAAACGCAATCTACCAGCAATTTGACCACGATATATGTGGGCGTAAGTGGGACCCGTTGGGACGATTCCGCTATTTTCGATGACCGAAATGCACCGGTCGCTACCTATTGGGTTAATAGTCGGGCAGCGGATCGACATTCTGAATCGCGAACGCACGGTTCTGGCATTGCCTAAGGGACACCAGTAGCCCCTCGTCAGGCCTCCAGCGCTTGGTCGAGGCGCGGAAGACGATCAATGATCGCACGCTCGATACTATCGTGAATATCGCGAGTAAAATCGCTTGGCATCCGCGAAAGCGCCCGGCCTGTTGCATCCGGCGCGGCAGCGATCACTTCCTCTACAGCCGCCCGAATTTGCGATTTTCCCATTCCGGCCGCGCGACCGGTTTCGACGAAATGCCGCCCCCAGATTTCGAGAATCTTGTACTTGCGGCTCGTCCCCACCGACATGGCCAGTTTGTAGCGGTTGTTCGGTATCTGCTTTTTATCGAACGCCGTCTGCGCGGAGAGGACATCGTAGAAGGGTGTGAGGGCAAAACCGCCGCCCGGTCGTAGATAGATGCTGAAATTCTTGCCATGTCCGTCAGTGGCGCCGATGAGCCAGAAGATTATCTGGCTTTTGAGGAAGTCGTGCCGATCCTTGGCGGGCTCGTCGCTGCCGTTGAGGAGTTTCAGAATATCGACCGCACTCGGGCCATTCTCATGGCCAATCACCGTCGATTGATACTTCCGCGTTGGGGGTATTCCGAGCGCCTGACAGCAATCCTCCTGCGGGATGCGCAGCAACTCCTTGTCACCGCGCCATTGGCGATCGAAGCGCTCGACGACGAGCACTCGGCGTGATCCGAAGGTTTCGATCCGCGTCTGTGCGACGGTCAGGCCAAAGCTTTCGAGCAGGGTGAGACAGTAATGCTCATTGTCCACGCTCGCGGCCATATCGATGACGCCGCTGGAGGTGGGGATCTTGCCGATCTGGGGTTTGAGAATATGCGTCGTTGGGGTGACGCCTGTTGGCGTCAGCCATCGTTCTTTATATCGCAGGAGCGCCGTTTTCTCCTGCGCGCCCGCGACGGAAATCCGGAACTCATGTTCGGGATCGATACCGAGCGGTGCCCCGCCAAGATTGGCGAGCAACTGTTCGATCGCCCTATCGTTAATTAATTCGCCATTGATGGACCTGTCAAAGCTGCCCTCCTCGGCCTGAGGCAGAAATTGCATTGCGCCGACACAATCGCGGCCGATCTGCGCGAGCAGGCTGTACGCGTCGCTGCCATCGGCGCCGGTGCGCTCGGCAACGCGCTTCCGGATGTTGGGATTGTCGGGAAGTAGATTGTCGAACACCGCGACGACGGGCGCGCCGCGATAGACTGTTCCGCGGAGCGGCAACGACATGGATATTGCGAAACGGTGCTCCCAGGCGAGCCAGCTCTCGTCATATTGAAAGCTGATCGCGCCACTCGGCTCCTTCTCCAATCGCCCAGTCAAGCGCCCATTGATGAGCACGCTGAGTGGAACGTGGGTTTTCTTCCGCGGCATGTCAGAAAATGTTGCTGATATCGGCGCCGCTTTTCGAGCGAGGGCCGACTTCGATCTTCTGGTTCAGAGCGGCGAGGACGAGGAGGATCGTATCGAGCTTTGTTCCAGGGTTTCCCTGCTCGATGCTCGATATGGTTTTCTGATGTTTTCCGATCATCTCGGCGAGCTGCTGCTGCGACAGATTCTGTCGGGAGCGAGTGTCTTGGATGAAGGCGCCCAGTTGTGATGCGGTTCGGATCATTTGGTTCACGGCAGCGCTCCTTGACTGCGCCTATACCCTAAAGGGTGTAAACATGCAATATACCCTGCAAGGTATAATTTCTATATATACCCCACAGGGTATAAGCAGAATTTATACCCTGCGAGGTATAAGCGCCCTGACTTTCGCTAAAATTACGTGTTTAGTTTCCAACAAGTGATGATCGCGCGGCGATCGTGGGGGATATGAGCCTCACTTGGCTATCATCATCACGTTGCCCGCTATGGCAGCATGATCAACCCGGCTTGGCCGGAGATCGCTAAGGCTACGCCGGCGAACCTACACCATCAGATGGGACACGACTGTAACGAGTGGGACGCTGTGGGACGTCATGGGACGTTCTGGTACCCATGTCTCCGGTATGTACCGGGCCGGCCTGGCAGGGGCAGTAGGACTCGAACCTACGACCCTCGGTTTTGGAGACCGATGCTCTACCAACTGAGCTATACCCCTAGGCCGGAGTGCGCCCCTAGCCCGATTGTTGAGGGGGAGCAAGGGGGATCACGGCTTGCGCCTTGGGAGCGGACTGTTATGCGCAACTTTGCATGATGCCCGCCGCCGCCTCGACCGCAGCCCCGCAAAATTACCTCCGCGGAATTGCGCTCCGGCTGCTGGCGATGGCCAGCCTGTCGCTGATGTTCGTGGTGGTGAAATATGTCGACCGCGCCGGCATTCATATTCTCGAAAGCCTGTTCTGGCGTCAGGCGCTCGTCCTGCCCTTCCTGCTCATGTGGGTACAGACGACCGGCGGCTTTGCCTCGCTCCGGACAAACCGTATTGGCGCCCACGCGCGGCGGATGCTGATGGGACTGGCCGGCATGGCGTGCAATTTCGGCGCGATGATCCTGTTGCCGATGGCCGAGGCGACGACGATCAGCCTGTCGGTGCCAATCTTTGCGGTGATCTTTGCGGCGCTGTTGCTCGGCGAGGCAACGGGCTGGCAGCGGTGGAGCGCGGTGATCATCGGCTTTGTCGGCGTGCTGGTCGTGCTGGCGCCGTGGGCAAGTTTGTCGGGGGGCTTTGTCGGCGATCATGGCATCGGTACGCTGGTTGCGCTGGCGGGCGCCATCATGACCGCGCTGATCACGATTGCGGTCCGCGACCTTGGCCGCACCGAAAACGCCGCAACGATCGTCTTCTGGTTCAGCCTGCTGTCAATGGTACCGCTAGGGCTCGCCCTGCCCTTTGTCATCACCCCGCATGACGGCACCGAATGGCTGCTCCTGATCGCGCTCGGTGTCCTCGGCGCGGTCGTCCAGATGTCGCTGACCGGCGCGCTGCGCCTTGCCCCGGTATCGGTCGTGATTCCAATGGACTACACCAGCCTGCTGTGGGCGATCGTCGCGGGCTGGTGGTTCTTTGGCACCCTGCCCGCTGACACGACCTGGGTCGGGGCGCCGTTGATCGTCGCGTCCGGCCTGTTCATTGCCTGGCGCGAGCATCGCCGCCACATCAACCGGCCCAAGGAGGTAGCCGCATGACGCGTCCCATTCTCTACCACTGCCCCGACGCCCGCTCGCTGCGCTGCCTGTGGGCCGTCGAAGAGGCGGAGATCGAGGTCGACCTGCGGATGCTCAAATTCCCGCCGCGCGCGTTCGAGCCCGATTATCGCGCGGTGAACCCGCTGATGACGATCCCCGGCTGGGTCAAGGACGGGCGACTTATGACCGAATCGGCTGCAATTTGCGAACGCATCGCCGAAGGAACACCGCTCGAAGTGCGGCGCGACGAAGACGATTACTGGGACTATCGCAACTGGCTACACCGCAGCGACGCGACGCTGACCTTCCCCCTCGCGATCATGATCCGCTACACGCGCGTTGAGCCAGAGGAGCGACGGCTGGCGCAAGCCGTCGCCGACTATAAGGCATTCTTCGGCGGCCGCGCTAAAAGTATCGAAGCGGCGCTGGCCGATGGACGCGAATGGCTGGTCGCGGATCGGTTCACCATCGCCGACATCGTCATCGGCTATGCCGCCTTTCTGGCGACATCATTGGGTGCCGACGATGTGCTGGGCGAAGCAACAACCGCCTGGCTGGCGCGATGCACGGAGCGCAAGGGCTTTCAAAGCGCGCGGCGGCGCCAGGCCGCCTGACGACGGTACTTCGTCAGTATCCCATCAGACTCAGCACTTCCTTGCGGCTGCGCTGGTCATCGAGGAAGCAGCCGAGCAGGCGGCTCGTGACCATTCCGACGCCGGGCGTCCGCACCCCACGCCCGGTCATGCAACCATGCTGCGCGTCGATTACCACGGCAACGCCATGCGGATGCAGATTGTCCCAGATACAGCGCGCAACCTCCGCGGTCAGCCGCTCCTGCACCTGCAACCGCCGCGCATAGCCGTTGAGCACGCGCGCCAACTTGGAAATGCCGACGACGCGGTCGCGCGGCATGTAGGCAATTGATGCCTTGCCGGTGATCGGCGCCATGTGATGTTCGCAGTGCGACTGGAACGGAATATCTTTCAGCAGCACCAGCTCGTCATAGCCGCCCACCTCTTCAAAGGTACGCGCCAGATGGATCGCCGGATCGTCGGCATAGCCGCTGCAATATTCCTTCCACGCCCGCGCCACCCGCTTCGGCGTATCGAGTAATCCTTCGCGCTCGGGGTCGTCGCCCGCCCACTCGATCAGCGTCCGCACGGCGTCCGCGACATGGTCGGGCACGACCACCTTGCCGTCGACTCCCAGTTCCACCTTGCTGTCGCTCATCGCCCCACTTTCACTGTTGCATTCTTGCCGCACATTTCGGTGTCCATGCCTAGATAAACAAGGGTCGGACGACAACAATATTGCTTTGCGCGCAAGTTTACGTTGCGGAAACTTAGCATTTTGCATTTTTGCAAGTGCCCCATTTCATGTCGCTTTCCGGATCGAACAAGTGGCTTGACGCTCGCGTCAACTAAGCGCACCTTTGGGTTGCATTACAGAACCCGCCTAAGCGGGTCGTGATCCGGAGAGGCCGGCGTTTTTCCCCGATGCCGGTGGGAGAGGACGATGACCAGCACAGCTGGCAAAAGGGATACCTATAGGCATCGGTCCGCGTTGGTCGGACAGCCTTTGCCATGTCTGGTCTTATCCCCTCCCCTTACCACAACTTGAGTTTGGGCGGCCCCGCACATGCGGGATCGAAAAAGGGAGGCTATAAATGAAGTTCAAGGCACTGATCGGAACGTCGATTCTGGCGATGGCGGTGGCGACACCCGCATGGGCACAGGATCCGGCGGAAGAAGTGGAACGCGACGCTTTCGGTGGCGAAATCGTCGTTACGGCGCAGCGCCAGTCGGAACGTCTGCAGGACGTTCCGATCGCGGTCAGCGCCTTTTCGACCGAAGCGCTCGAAGCGCAGCAGATCAAGACCCCGTCGGATCTGCAGCTGACGCTGCCGAACGTGACCTTCACCAAGACCAATTTCACCGGCGCCAGTTTTACCATTCGCGGCATTGGCGACCTGTGCGTCGGCACGACGTGCGACAGTGCGACCGCCATCCACCTGAACGGCGATCCGTTGTTCTCAACCCGTCTGTTCGAAACCGAATTCTACGACCTTGAGCGCATCGAAGTGCTGCGCGGACCGCAGGGCACCCTGTTCGGCCGCAACGCGACCTCAGGCGTGGTCAACGTCATCACCGCCAAGCCCAAGCTTGGTACGTTCGAAGCCGCCGCCGAAGCCGAATATGGAAACTATAATTCCATCAAGGGCAAGGCGATGGTCAACATCCCGCTCGGCGACACCATGGCCTTCCGCGTCGCAGGAATTTACCTGAACCGCGACGGTTATACCAAAAACACCTTCCTCGACACCCGCATCGACGACCGCGATCTCTATTCGGTCCGCGGCTCGCTGCGCTGGGAACCGAGCGACGACACGACGATCGACATTCTCGCCTCCTATTTTCGCGAAAAGGATCAGCGCACCCGCATTCAGAAGCAGCTTTGCCAGCGCGATCCGACCGGCATCCTCGGCTGTCTGAACACTCGCCTCGACAATTCGCCGTTCAACGGCAACGCGACCTTCACCGCAGCACTCACCTCCCGCGAATTCCTTGCGATCCGCGGCATTCCGCAAGCATTCGCGCTCGGCAGCCTCTATGGCCCCGACGTTTACGCCAACACGACCGTGCCTGAGGATCCGCGGGTGGTGAACACCGCCTATACGCCCAGCTATTTTACCAGCGAGCTGACGATTCAGGGCCAGATCGAACATAATTTCGGCCCCGTGTCGTTGCAGGTGTCGGGCCAGTATCAAAAGGTCAAGCTGGACGCATCGCAGGACTATAACAGCAATGTCGGTAACCGCGCGCTTTACGCAGGCGGCCTGGCTACCTTGCAAGCCGCCGCCGGTGGCGCACTTGGCGCAGGGTTCACCCCTTATTTCGCGCCGGTCGCCGCCGCGATCATTCCCAACGGCCCGACCGGCCAGCTTTGCACCTCGCTCGCGGAAGAAACCGGCTACGGCGCCTATGGCGGCAACAAGATCTGTAGCGACCAGTCACTGCAGTTTGACCGGTCGAACCAATATAACAGCAGTTGGTCGGTCGAAGGCATTTTGTCGAGCGACCTCGACGGGCCGTTCAACTTCCTGGTTGGCGGCATCTATGCAGATTACCATCTGACCGAGAACAGCTATTATGTGAACGCCTTCCCGATCGACTATCTGACCGGGGTGTTGGGTGCATTTACTGCAGCGACCAATCCGCCGGCTGCCGGTGGCCCACTGCCGTCGTCATTCCTGGCGACGCCATTCTTTCGCAACAATACCGACGACCTGAAGATCACGTCCTACGGTCTGTTCGGTGAAGCCTATTTCGAGTTCAGCGACCGGCTGAAACTGACGGCCGGCCTGCGTTACAACAACGACAAAAAGGCGGTGACGGCACGCTCCACGCTGGCGAGCTTCCTGGCGCCGCATGGCGGCACCACCGACACCGTGTTCGGTTCGCCGTTCGTCGGGTCGTTCGACGCCGACCCTGGCACACCGGGCAACCAGATCATCCAGGCACGTCAGGTTAAGTTCAACAAGCTGACCGGGCGCGCGGTGCTCGACTTCAAGATCACCGACGACAATCTGATCTATGCGTCCTACTCGCGTGGATATAAATCGGGCGGCATCAACCCGCCGCTGCAGCCGATTTTTGCGGTCCCCGAATCGTTCCGGCCCGAGCAGGTCGATGCGTTCGAAATCGGGTCAAAGAACAGCTTTGGCAATGGCGCGCTCCAGCTCAACCTGACGGCCTTCTACTACAAGTATAAGGATCTGCAGCTGAGCAAGATCGTCGCGCGCACGGCGGTGAACGACAATGTCAGCGCCAACATCTATGGCTTCGAAGCCGAAGCGATCGTGCGGCCCGATCCCGACGTCGTGGTCAACCTGGGCTTCAGCTACCTGCACAGCAAGGTTTCCGAAGACAAGTTCACCAGCAACCCGCGTGACTTTGGTGGCGGCCGCTCGGACGCAGTGATCATCAAAGACATTACCAACGCCGCAAACTGCGCGGTCGCATCGACTTCGGGCAACGCCGCTGGGGTGAATGCCTTTGTGAATGGTGTCCAGCAGGTTATCAACGGCGGGTTCGTCCCTGGTGTCCAGGGGGGTGCCGGCTTGCAACCCACGACCGCGTTCCCCGCCGACGGCGGCATCGCATCGACGGGTGCGTTCAGCATCTGCGGGGTCATGGAAGCGGCTGCCGCCGGTGCCTTTGCCGCAGCGGGCCTCAATCCGGCGAATTTCGGCGGGATCGAATATTTCTCCGCCGGCGTCCCCGTCAATATCAAGGGTAACCAGCTGCCGCAGGCGCCGAACTACAAGTTCAGCGCCGGCGTTCAGTATACCGCGCGGCTTGGCAACGGCGACATGACGCTCGTACCGCGCGTCGACCTGGCCTACACCGGCGAAAGCTATGGCAGCATCTTCAACGGCAACGTTAACCGGATCAAAGGCTATGCCCAGGTCAATGCCCAGCTGCAGCTGAACGGCCCCGACGACAAATGGTATGTCAAAGGCTTCATTCAGAATGTCTTCGACGCCAATAGCGTCACCGGCCTGTACATCACCGACCAGTCGTCGGGGAATTACACCAACATCTTCACCCTCGAACCGCGCCGCTATGGCATCGCGGCGGGCGTGAAGTTCTAAAGCCAACGGCGGCAACGCCAACAAAAAGCCCCGGTCTCTCCATCGAGAGGCCGGGGTTTCATTTTGCCCGATGTAGCACGGGTCGGGGCCTCGCCCCGCCCCTCACCCAATCAGAATTTGAAGCGAACGGTGCCGCCATAGGTGCGCGGCTGGCTGGGATAGCCCGACACACTGCCGGCCTGAGCCACCGCCGGGAAGATCGTCGTGAGGTACTGCGCGTTGGTCAGGTTGCGACCCCACACGCCAACGTCGAGACCATTGGTCAGGCGGATCGTGAACGATGCGTTGAGCGAGTTCACTTCGCGTTGCAGACTTTCGGCGACGCCGGCCGGGAAGCCGCTCAGACCTTCGACGATCTGGACCGGGCTTTCATAGGCGTAATCGACGTGCGCGATCGCCTTGGTCCCACCGGCAAATTCATGCGTGTAGGTGGCGCCCATCGACATCGACAGAGCGGGGATACCCGCGGGCGTGGTGCCCGAAATGTCACCGAATGCCGAGTTGACGAAGCTGTCATATTTGGCGTCGAGGTATGTTGCCGCCAGGGTCAGGTTGAGACCCTCGACCGGCCGCACCGAACCGTCGAACTCGATACCAAAGGTCGACTGCTTGCCCGCATTGGCCAGCGCAAAGCCGGTGCCGGTAAAGACGTTCGACTGGAAGCCCTTGATCGACTGTTTGAACACCGCGACATTCACGGCCGCGACGTCCCACTGGCCCTTCAAACCGAATTCATAAACGGTCGATTCTTCGGGTGCCGCAAAGCGCGAGCCCGTTGCAAGGTTCGGCGTGCGAAGCCCCGCGGCGGTGATCGCGGCAAGGTCCGACGCCAACGGACGGCTGTCGCGTGACAGGTTGACCGAGCTTGCCTTAAAGCCCGTCGCATAGGTCGCGTAGACGTTGACCGTGTCGGTCACTTCATAAGCCGCGCGGACGCTGTACGAGAAATCGCTGTCGCTGGTTTTGCCGTCCTCAACCGAATTGGGGAGATTGAGGAAGGGCGGCAGGAACTGGAACGCGCGCAGCCCGCCCAGCGGGTTCGCCGCCGGGTTGTTCTGGTTGGCAGCGGCGAAAGCCAGGAACTGCTGGAAAATCGGCGCGGTGGCGGGGTTAGTCGCAAAGGCGCCAACGGCAGCCGGATCGTTCGGGTTGACCCCTGCCTGCTGCAAGGCACCGCCGAGCAGCAGCTGGTTGCGGAACGGCGCATATTGCGGCGCATCAAGGTTGACGCCCGAAAAGACATCGCTGCTGATCACATTGGTCGAGAAATTTTTGCGATCCTTGGTATAGTTGCCGCCCAGCGACAGCGTCAGGCGGTCGGTCACCTCGAAGTCGACGGTGCCAAAGATCGAGAAGGCTTCGTCCTTCAGGCGATAAGCTTCGTCGAGGCCGTCACCGGCGCGGAAGAAGGTGCCCAGATAACGAGTCGGCGCGCCTTCAAGCGCCCCGAATGTGCCTTCGAGCAGTGCGACGTTGAGCGCATTGCCGCTCGCCGCGCGGATCAGCTGGTCGCCATAGGGGCGGAACTGCGTACCGAAACGAATATCGTTTTCCTGGTCGATCTTTTCGTTGAAATAATAACCGCCGAGCAGGAAGTTGATCGGGCCATCAAAATCCGACGTGACGCGCAGTTCCTGGGTGAAGGTATCGATCCCCAGATCCTGGCTGTTCTCGCCGATCAGGTCGGCACCGGTGAAGTCGGAATCCTGGTTCGTCAGCGCCTTGACCTTGCGGTAGGCGGTGATCGAGGTCAGCGCGAGGTTGCCCAGATCATAGTCGATCTGCGCCGAACCGCCGTAATTTTCGATTTCGTTCGACGACAGGAAATTATTGTACACATCGTACGAGAAGGGATTGTTGGCATCGACGCTGGGGCCGCCCGCCAGCGCATTGGTGATCGCCACGGTCGGACCAGCGATGACATTGCCCGCAATGCAGCAATTTTCGTCGATCTTGTCATAATCGCCGATCAGGCGGATCGACAGCGCGTCGGTCGGTTCGAACAAGAGCTGACCGCGCACGCCCCACCGGTTGCGGTCGTTGACGTCGGTGTCGAGCTTCAGATCCTGGGCATAGCCATCGCGGCGATTGTAGTTGCCGCCGATCGAGAAGGCGACCGTCTCGCTGATCGGGCCGGTGACGTTGCCCTTGACGGTGATTGCGTTGAAATTGCCGTAAGTGACTTCGGCCGAACCGCCGAAATCATATTGCGGCTTTTGCGTGACAATGCTGATGACGCCTGCCGATGCGTTTTTGCCGAACAGGGTCGACTGCGGGCCGCGCAGCACTTCGATCCGCTCGACATTGGGCAGGTCGCCGATCTGGGCGGCCGACCGCGAACGATAGACGCCGTCGATGAATACGCCGACCGACGGTTCGATACCGGCGTTGTTGGCGCCGTTGCCGAAACCGCGGATGATGAAGTTGGTGTTGGCGCTCGACTGCAGCTGCGACACGCGCAGGCTGGGGACCGCGGTCTGCAGATCGATGAGATCGCGGATCTGCGATTCCTCCAGCTGCGCCGCCGATGTCACAGAAACGGCAACCGGCGTGTCCTGCAAAGTCTGCGACCGCTTGGACGCGGTGACGATGATGTCGTTGCCATAGTCGGTGTCATCGACCGCAACTGCAGTTTCGTCGGCGGGAGCGGCGTCCTGGGCAAAAGCGAAGACGGGGGTAGCGCTGGCGCACAGCATCGTGGCGCCTAGCAAAAGGTTGCGCAAAGTCATGATGTCTCTCTCTCCAAACCGGTGCAAGCGCGGCCCTTCGGCCAAAGAGGGAGATGCCCCACCGGAGCAGGCCGCTGTAATAAGCCCGCGCGCCGCGTCAACGCGGCGATGTTGCACTAGGCCGATTTTCAGCGATTGTGATCGAAAAGCAACAGTTTGCACTGCAACATAAACTGCGCGCGCGATCCCGAAAAGCAGCGCGAACGCGCTACGCCACCTCGCGCCACGCGCCGGGCGCCAAGTCGCCAAGCTCCCATGCACCGATCCGCCATCGCACGAGCCGCAGCGTCGGATATCCGACCGCCGCGGTCATCCGCCGTACCTGACGGTTGCGGCCTTCGGTGATGATGATCTCCAGCCAGCTGTCGGCGACGCTCTTGCGAAAGCGCACCGGCGGATCGCGCGGCCACAGGCGCGGCGGCGCGATACGCCGCGCTTCTGCCGGCCGGGTCGGACCATCATTAAGCACGACCCCCGCCCGCAGCCGATCAAGGCTCTCCGCATCGGGCTCGCCCTCGACCTGCACCAGATAGGTCTTGGGCGTCTTGTGCCGCGGCGACGCAATGCGCGCCTGCAACGCGCCGTCGTCAGTCAGGATCAGCAACCCCTCACTGTCTCGATCGAGCCGTCCCGCGGGGTAGACCTGCGGCACATTGATGTAGTCGGACAGCGTCGCACGCGCCTCCGGCGTGCCGCGATCGGTGAACTGTGACAGGACGCCAAAGGGTTTGTTGAACAGGATGATGCGACCCACGACTTTCCTTCCCGCCATACCGGACCAAAGGCTCGGCCACTCAACCGGATGCTTAGCAGAGAAATGGTGCCCGGGGACGGGTTCGAACCGCCGACACTGCGATTTTCAATCGCATGCTCTACCAACTGAGCTACCCGGGCCGGGCCGCTGCGGAACTGAGCCCGCGCTGGCGAGCGGCGGCTATAGGCAGGGCTTTTCATCCTGTCCAGTGGCTTTGTAAGGCTGTTTCGATGCGTTCAGCCTTCGTCGAAACGATCGTCATCGGCAGTGCCGTCGGGCGCCTGCGCGGCGGGGACGGCATAGCCTTCGCCGAACCAGTTGAGCAAGTCGCGGTCGCGGCAGCCACGGCTGCAAAAAGGTTTGAATTCGGGTTCGCGCGGCTTGCCGCACAAGGGGCAGCGCGGCGGTTTACTGGGCATGTCCGGTTCCTTTGCTGGCGGCGTCGGCGGTCAGTTGGACCGGGCGGCCAGTACGATTTTGCAGCATATCGATCCATGCCGGATGCGCCGCGATATGGTCGATCACCGCGGGCCGCGCCGTTAGCGTTAACGTCCCCGCCCCTACCGCGCGCTCGGCCTGACGCAGCAACAGGGCAGCGTCGGTCGCTAATGGGTCGAGCACGACCTGCTCGATCAGCGACGGGCGGTCGCGGCGGCGGATGATCTGCATCAGCCCGAAGCCATTGACCGCGGTGCGTTCATAGGGCTGCGGCAGCGCCGCATCGACGGCAGCGTCGATCGCCTGACGTCCGGCGCGATCAGGGAGCGATGGAAAATCGATGCCGATCGATCCACCGATGTCGCAGCAGCGGATGACCGCCGCCGCCGACCGCGCTCCGGCCTTGGCCAGCGCCAGCGCGTCGCCCTCGCCATCAATGTCGATCAGCACCATCGCGGGGGTCGCGTCGACCCACAGCGCGCCGCCAGCGAACGGCCAATGACCGATACGGATATGGTCGATCAGTTCGGACCAGCCCGCCTGTTCCAGTCGGTCGGGAGCCGTTGCGCGCAGCTCAGTCACCGGCACTCCGGTCACCGCGATGCGCGCGCGCAAATCCGGGCCATCGCCGATGACCGCCCCCGCCTCGGCAACCCGCGCCCGCGCGGGTTTGTCGCGCCCGCGTTCGCGCAGCGCCATACGGGTGATCTCGACCGTCAAAGCCGCACCCATGGCCGTCGCGGACGGCAACCCCGTCAGCGATGCCATCGGCGCGCCGGGCCAGTCGAGCGCCACCATCGGCGCCTTCCCAGCCTCGACCAGCCGCGCCGCAACAATCGCACCGACGCGTGGCCCCACCCCTTCGCGCTCGATCCGCGCTTCCAGAATTTCGTCGCCATCAACCAGCGCCGCGCGCGCCTCGCCGATCCCGGCTTCGTAAAGCCATTCAGCCAAGGGGGATGCCCGCGCTGGTCAGCAAGGTGCGCGTTTCGAACAATGGCAGGCCAACGACGTTCGAATGGCTGCCCGACAGGAAGCGGACAAAGCATTCGGCGCGGCCCTGGATCGCATAGCCGCCCGCCTTGCCCATGCCTTCGCCCGACGCGACATACCAGTCGATCTCGGCGGCGCTCAGCACCTTGAACGCGACCACGGTGTCGGCCACGCGCACCCGCGGCTTGCCGTCGGTACCGACGACGCACAGCCCCGAATAGACATGGTGGCGCCGACCCGACAACAGGCCAAGCATGCAGCGCAAATCGGTTTCGTCGGCGGGTTTTTCGAGGATGCGGCGCCCGATCGCAACGGTTGTGTCGCCCGCCAGCACTACCTCGTCCACGGCGCGCTCGACCGCCAACGCCTTGCCCTTGGCGAGCCGTGCGACATAGTCGCGCGGCAGCTCGGCCTTCAGTGGCGTTTCGTCGATGTCGGGGGACGCGATCCGCGCCGGGATCACGCCGATGCGCGCCAGAAGCTCACGCCGCCGCGGCGAAGTCGAAGCCAGAACGAGCGCGGGAATGTTCGCCGCGCTGCTCACTTGAAGCGATAGGTGATCCGACCCTTGGTCAGGTCATAGGGGGTGAGTTCGGCGAGCACTTCGTCGCCGACCAGCACACGAATGCGGTTCTTGCGCATCTTGCCCGCGGTGTGGCCCAGAATCTCGTGGCCATTTTCCAGTTTGACGCGAAACATCGCGTTGGGCAGCAGTTCGACCACTTGGCCGCGCATTTCCAGAAGTTCTTCTTTCGCCATCAGTCCTCAAAGGGTTTCGCTATCAAAGGATGCGCGCCCATAGCCGCAAATCGCGGCAATGAAAAGCGGTCTGTCACTCGACGAGCCGCAGCTTTCGCGCGATCCGCCACGCCACGGTCTTAACGCGAGCATGGCTGGGCCAGCGTGGCGGCATTGCGGGGTCGAGGCCGATGCGGCGCAGCGCGGCGTTGGCGGCATGCGCCTCGGATTCGCGATAGCTCCACTCGCTGCGCCAGGTGATCGACAGCGAGATCGATGGCGCGTCGCCATTGGTGACGAAATGCGGCGCCATCACCGGCATCAATACCGCATCTCCAGGGCCGAGTGGTACCTGCTGTGCGTTCTCGCGATAAGTTTCGTCCCACGGCAGGTTGCGGTGACCGCCGGTGTGATAACGCTCATGCTCACGCCGATGCGCGAACCGTTCGTCGCCCGATGGCCACACGTTCATCACCTTGGTCCCGCGCAATTGCAGCAGGATATTATGTTCGGGGTCGAAGTGGAACGGCGTGATCGATCCCGGCGACGAGATGAAGACAAAGCCCTGCGGGGTCAGCATCGCGCCCGTCTGCGGCTCGACGACCGATCTGAGCTCGCCAAGAAGGTCCATCAGCAGCGTGCGATAGGCCGGAACATTTTCGATATTCTTGAGCACCGCCCAGCTGCCGTTGCTGTCGATCGTGCGGATCGTCTCGCCGATTGAAAGGCCGTTCGCGGGGATATCTTCGGGGCGGATGCCGATCGGGACATTGCCCGGATTAAATTCGACTTCGCTCGCCGGGAGGCCTTCGCCAAGCTGCGCCAGCGCCTCGATCGACAGCAGCGGGTGGTCGGGCAGATGATGGTGCAGCAATCCCGCCTGAAGCGGATAGAGCGCAGCCATCGTCGCCAGCGTTTCGGGCGGGAAAACGGGTCTGGTGATCGGTTGATGCGCAGTCATGACGGGCTTTCTACGTCATCTTCGGTCGCCGTGGGAGCCTTCCAGCGCCGCCAGAGCAGCTCGATCTTGGTCAGCATCGCAAAGCGCAGCCGGTCGGCGGGCGCCGACAACGCGGCGTTGACCCACACCAAAGCGCGGCGCTCGCGCCACACGCTGTCGATCATCGGATGTCCGGGCGCGGCGCAGCTGTCGACCCAGGCGATTGCCGGATCGTCGAGCAGGTCGAGATTGGCCTGTTGCAGCAGCACTCCGGGTGAAAAGCGCGCATAATCCTCGTCGAACGCGGTCTTGAACGAAAAGCCGCCCGGCGGCACGAGGAAGTTGATCAGCATCGCGAGCGGCCGCTCATCCACATCGAGCGCGTGCATGTCGAGCCGCCCCGCCTCGGCCGCGCCCGCCAGGATCGCGCGGAACCACGCCTGTGTGCCGCTGTGGCTGGCGAGCGCCGATCCGGCGCGGCCTTTCCAGCCGCGCGCTTCCAGATCGAGAAAAGCGGTGATCCACGGCTCGATCGCCTCGCCCGCCTGCCAACGGCGAAAGCGCACCGCCCCCTGTTCGGCGAGCCGGTTCGCCTGCCGCCGCAGTTCCTTGCGTTTCTTGGCGCGTACCGCGGCGTCCCAATATTCGGCGGGCGACAGCTCGCTGTCGAGCAGCGCGCGTTCCTCACGGTGGACCACCTCGGCTTCACCGCCGCGGACCCGCGCAACGTCGACCAGCGCGCGGTGGAGTGGTCCGTCTTCGGTCAGACGCGGGACATGGAGCAAGGTGCGCGCCCAGGGCGCCGCGTCGCACCACCCGAGCAGGATTGACCAGAACAGACTTTCAAACCCCGCGCGCACCAGCGGGGCGCCGTGGAAATGATTGGGATGCGACCAGCCACTGACATGGCGCAGCGGCAGGCGGCCATAATGGGTTGCGAGCGCGATCGGCATAATCCCGATCACCGGCCCGTCGCTACCATCGCGCACCATCACCAACCGCGCATGCCGCTCGGGATCGAGCAGGTGCAGCGCCGATTGCAGGCACCAGCGTTCGGCAAAGGGATTGGGCTCGCTCGCCTCCGCCGCTAGCCGGTCCCACGCCGCCGCCAGCTCGGGCGACAGCGCGAGCGGATCAACCACGCGCACGGTCAGCGGGTCAGCGGGCGCGGCGTTGGCAGGAAAGGCGGGATGCACCGTCATCGGGTGGAGGTTAGCAGGAAGGAGTTAAAATGGGGTGGCCGACATGTCCGTCGCCTCCGCGCAGGCGGGGACCGCTGGAGTTTTAGGCGCCGACGCCGAGTAAAGCCGATAGCGGCCCCCGCCTGCGCGGGGGTGACGAATAACCCTCAAATCCCGAACAGTTTCGCCAGCGCCTTCTCCAGCATGAAAAACTGCCAGATCAGCCGCCCATGGTCGCGCCGTCCCGACTGATGCGCCGCGACGATCCGTTCGATCTCGGCCATGTCGAACCAGCCCGACCGCGCCAGCGTCGACGATGTCGCGAGCCCCCGCGCCTGCTCGACCAAAGCCCCGCGGAACCAATGCGACACCGGGGTCACAAATCCCATCTTCGGCCGATACAGGATGTCGTGCGGCAGATAGCGTTCCATCGCCTGCTTCATGATCGCCTTGCCCGTCCCGCGCTTGACGCGCATCGACGCGGGCAAGCTCGCGGCAAATTCGATCAGCCGGTAATCGAGCAGCGGCTCGCGCGCCTCCAGGCTCACCGCCATGCTCATCCGGTCCGTCTTGGTCAAAATGTCGCCGGGCAGCCAGATCATCAGATCGGCATATTGGGCGCGGTCGAGCGGCTCGCGCGCCGGGGCCTCGGCCATCGCCTTCCAATAGCGCGCCTCGGCAACATGATCGCCGAGCGCATGATGCGCCGCGTCGTTGAACAGCCGCGACCGCTGCGCCACCCCGGTCACCCCGACCGCCTCGGCATAACCCTCGGTCCCGCTCTTCGACAGGCTTGCGAGCGTCGCGCGCGCGCGCAGCGGACGCGGCGCCCAATCCATTTGCGGCCACACCTTCGCGAGCGGCCCCAGCACCCCGCGGCGCAGGAAACCGGGGATCAGCCCGCGCAGGCGTTCCTCCTGATGCTGGAACACCAGCCGGCGGTATCCGGCAAACGCCTCGTCGGCGCCATCGCCCGACAGCGCCACCGTCACCTCTTCGCGCGCCAGCTCGCACACGCGGTAGGTTGGCAGCGCGCTGGCGTCGGCAAATGGTTCGTCGAAATGATCGGCGATCGTGTCGACCAGCCCGAAGTCGCCCGACGACACGGTGCGCGTGCGGTGATCGGTCGCGAAACGCTCGGCGATTTGCTGCGCATATGCGGTCTCGTCGAGCGCCGCCTGATCGAAGCCGATCGTGCAGGTCTTGACCGCCTTCGCGCTCGCCTCCGCCATCAGCGCGACGACCGCGCTGCTATCGACCCCGCCCGACAGAAAGGCGCCGAGCGGCACATCGGCGACCATGCGGTCGGTGACCGCGGCGCGCATCAGATGGACCAGATGCTCAGCCGCCTCGCCCTCGCTGGCGCGGATGCGCTTCGAAAAATCGGGCGCCCACCAGCGCGTCGGCGCGGGCACCGGCTTGTCGCGTTCGAGCAACAGGAAATGGCCCGCGGGCAACTTCTCAACCCCCGCGACGATACAATTGTCGTCGGGGACATACCCAAAGGCGAGGAAATCCTCGATCGCGGTGAGGTTCGCTTCCTGCCGCAGCAGCGGATTGCGCAGCAGCCCCTTCAGCTCGGACGCAAACGCCACCGACCCGTCCGACAGCCGCGCATAATGCAGCGGCTTCACCCCCAAGCGGTCACGCGCCAGGAACAGGCAGCCGCGCTGATGATCGTGGATCGCAAAGGCGAACATCCCGTTCAGCCGCGACAGGCAATCCGGCCCCCATTGCCGCCACGCCGCGATGATGACCTCGGTATCGCCGCTGGTGCGGAACCGGTGCCCACGATCCTCCAGTTCGGAACGCAGCTCGCGGAAATTATAGATCTCGCCATTGTAGGTGAGCGTCACCGCCTCATCGTCGCTCGCCATCGGCTGCGGGCTGCCGTCGATATCGATGATCGACAGGCGAAGGTGGCCCAGCCCGACCCCGGCCGCGGTCCATTCGCCCGATCCGTCGGGGCCGCGATGCTGCATTGGTTGCAGCATCGCGCGCAGCCGCGCGGGGTCAACGGGCTTGGCCGTCTCGAGATGATAGATGCCTGCGATCCCACACATATGCTGCGTGGCCTAGCGGGTTTTCAGCGCGCGGTCAGCCATTGCCTTGGCTCCGCCCGACGCGGAAACGAAATCCTCCATCGCATCGCGCCCGCCCTGCCGCTCCGCGCTCGACACGATCAGCGACAGCGCACGCGGATCGCCGCCCAGCAACCGCGCCTTCAGTCCTGCGATCTTCGCGCGGCGCGGATCCCCGGTCACCGCGCCATCGACGACAAACCACGTCGCCGCATCGCGCAGTACGGGGCCCGGATGAAACAGACGTTCGGTCCGCCCGCCCTCGACCGTGGGCAACGACGCGCTCCACGCCCATTTGCTGTCGGGATCGACTGCACCCTGACCGAATGCGACGACCTCCCGCCCTTCTGCCTGGCGTTCATAGCCGCCGATCGCGACGGTCACCCGGCGTCCCCTGCCGTCGACAAAATGCCGCAGCAGCCGCTGGTCGGCGCCGTCGAAGCGCGGCGTCCACGCCATGCCTACGGCGCGCGTTTCGCTCCATCCACGCGGCGCCTCGACCGCCATCGTGTCAGGCAACGGGGCGCTGCGCCCGCCGACCAGCCATGCCCAGCCAGAAAAAAGCAACGGGATCGCCAGCGCGGCGGGCAGCACCGCGTTGGCCGACCCGGTAAAACGCAGCGGCCCGTCCAGCCCGCTCACATCGACTGCAACATCGTTCGCGGGCCGGTCGAACCAGCGCCACGCCACCAGCATCACGATCGCAATCACCAGCCCGAAGAAGATCCAGCCATAGAAGATATGGTCGATCCCGCCCGCCGCCTCGATCCCCCAGATTTCGGCGGCGACCATCGTGCCATAGGCGCGCAGCGCATTGGCGAGGATCGTCGTCGCAAGCGCCGCGGCGATAAAGACGATCCGCCGCGTCCAGCTCTTGAAACACAGATGCGCCGCGAACACCGCATAGGCGAGCATCGCGATCAGGAAATTGACCCCCGAACATTCCTCGGCAACCTCGAAGAAACCCGCGGGCGTCGTAATGAACACGCCCTCCATCTCGGCGGAAATGCCCGACAGGTGGAGCAGAACGACGCTGATATGCGCGGTAAAAGTCTGGAGCAGCGGCACCAGCTCCTCGCCGAACGGCACCAGCAACAGCGCATAGCCGAGCGGAAACAGCAAGCCGCGCACCAGCTTCTCGCCCAGCACCGCGCCGACCGCGCCCTGCAGCATCAGCACCAGCCCGAGCTGCCGAAACAACCCGACCCCCGCGGCCTCGCCGACCAGCCACACCAGCCCCGCCCCCGCCATCCAGAAGAGCGCCGGCCACCAAAAGACGGGGGTCAGCGGACGCAACTGGTCGACCCGCTGAGAGACCAGCCAGCCGATCATCGGCACCATCAACAGACAATGGGTAAACGTCGAGCTGTACCACCAGATGCCCGCCATAGCGGCGGCATCGCGCCAGAAGATCGCGAAGATCGCCGCTGACAGCAGCGCGAGAGCGCCCAGATGGCGTTGCCACAACGTCATGCGGGCAGGCCCAGCAGCTCGCCAAGCGGCGCCAGCCGCGCGTCCCAGCCATAACGCGAAATCATCCGCGCGCGCGCCGCTTGCCCCATCCTGCCCGCGCCCTCGCGGTCATCGAACAGCGACCCCACGGCAGCGGCCATACCCGCGGCATCGTCGGCGACCAGCAGATGTTCACCCGCAACCGCATCGATCCCTTCGGCCGCGGCGGCACTCGCCACCACCGGCCGCGCCATCGCCATCGCTTCGAGCAATTTATTCTGCACCCCGCGCGCCAGCAGCAGCGGTGCAACCACTGCATCGGCGGCAGCAAGCCAGGGCCGCACATCAGCCACCTCGCCCGTCACCGCCACGCCCGGCAGTCTGGCGAGCGCGCGCACCTCGTCGGTCGGAGCCCGCCCGACAATGGCGAACCGCGCCGCCGGATGCTGCCGACGGATCAGCGGCAGGATGTCGCCGGCGAACCAGCGCACCGCGTCGATATTGGGGCGATAATCCATCTGGCCGGTAAACACCGCCAGCGGTCCCTCGCCGCCATCGACCGCGTCGAATGTCAGCGCCGGATCAAACCGTTCGGTGTCGATGCCGTTCTCGACCGCTCGAACCTTGCCGGATCCCAGCCCGCTGCGCGCGCGAAATAGCGCCGCCTCGGCCTCGCTGACGAACAGGCTCGCATCGACGCGCCGCGCCACCTCGGCTTCATAGGCACCCAGCACCCGCGTCTCGCGCGCATGCACCCAATGCAGCGGCTGGCGCCGATCCTGCTCCGCATAGGTCGCGAATTTGGCCGAATCGACATCGACAAAATCCATGACCACCGGTCCGGAAAAGTGGCTGGGCGGCGGCAGATACTGCGCCATCTGCCCCGAGAAGGCGACGATGTGGCTGACGTCACCGTGGCTAAGCAGCCCGCCGACATGGCGCGCCAGCGGCGCGTTGCGAAACAGCCGGTTCGACACCGGGTCGCCGGTCAGCACCGCCTTCACCAGCGCTTGCGGCCGCGATGCCTTGCGCACTTCGACCACCAAACTCTTGCAAAGCGGCGCCATCTTTGCGCGTGCGATGGCGGCATCCTGTTCATTATCAGCCAGCGCCGCCACATGCACCGGCGCCAGCTTCGCCAGCGCCTCGAACATATGCCAGCTGCGGATGCGGTCGCCGCGGTCGGGGGGCCACGGCGCGCGATGCACAAGGAACAGGATTTCGGGCCTCACCCGTATTACCCCAACCCGCGCGCGATCAGCGGCCCGATCCTGTTCGCCGCCCACAGCGGCAGCTTTTTCCACAGATTGACCTGCAGCCGATATTTGGCGCTGTTCGGATTGGTGTCCCGCGGCGTTTCGCCCGGCGCGAGCCAGCGCGCATAGACGAGCGGCTGCGGCTCGAATCCCCAGTTCTTCTTGTAGCTGAAGGGTCCGGTCCCAACCTTCGACCGGCCGAAATCGAACCGCGTACAGCCCTTGGCCCGCGCATGGCGCATCAGCGCGAAATACATCAGTTCGTTGGCGCGCAGCCGCCGTGCATCGGCAATTCCGCCGCCCCAAAAGGGCATCACCGTGCCGCGCCAATAGAGGCTGAGCACGCTTGCGACGGGGCGCCCGTCCTGCCGCACGGTCAAAATATCGGCATCGTCGCCGAACGCATCGAGCACCGCATCGAACAGCTTTTTGGGAAACACCGGCGTCCCGAGATTGCGAACGCTGGTGGCATAGGTGCGGTAATGGTCGCGCCGCTCACCGGCGTCGCGCCCGGTTGTCACGGTCAATCCGCTCTCCAGAACCTTGCGCACCTCGGCGCGCTGCTTGCGCGGGATCGCGAGCAGTTCAGCATCGTCGTCGCTGGCGAGGTCGCGCGCAAAGCCAGCATAAACCCCCTCTTCGCGGTGCCAGCCGTCGCCATCGGGCTGCGGACCGCCGCGCAGTTCGACCGACGGCACCCCGAGCGATTGCGCCATCGCCGCCGCACCCTCGGCCACCTTCGCCGCAACTGCCGGATCATTGGCAAGGATACCGCCACCCACCGCAAACCCGCTGCCGACCAGCGCATGCCCGAACAGCGGCGAGCGGACATGGTGGAGCGGCAACAGCCCGGTCAATGTTCCCCCCGCATCGCGCGCGGTGACCAGATGGCAGACATGTCCCGTCGCCTTGGTGATCGCCTCGCACCACGCCCGGCTGTGGAAGGGCGTCGCGTGAGGATGCACCGCAGCATAGGCATCCCACGCCGCCGCATCGGACAACGGCGCGCCGGAAAAGCCATCCTTCACCGGACGGATCGGCGCATTCACGCCGCCGCGCGCCACGGCGCAGCGCGCTGCTGCTGCGCGGGGAGCAACGCGTCGGCGCGCGTCCAGTCGAAATCGGCGAGCAGTTTCTTCAGCTTGCCAGCCATAGCCGACAAGCCGCTGTAATGCCGAATTTTCGATTTGATCGGTGCATCGGTAACGCGCGGCTGGCCAGGGTCGATTTCCCACGGGTGGAAATAGAGGATCGCAGGATGCCCCTCTTCATTCATCCGCGCGATCGCCCAGCGGGTGAAGCCATAAGGCAGCATCCGCATGAAGCCCCCGCCGCCCGCCGCGAGCGTGCGCCCGGCAAAGCGCGCGGTCGTCACCGGCCATTCGACCAGTTCGCTATCGGGCAGCGGCCGCCAGGCATGGCGCGGGCTCTGCGGCCAGCCATAATGGTCGTGGACGACCGGCGCGACGCTCGACGAATAGGCATAGCCCTGTTCGGCGAGCACCTGATGAGCCCACGGGGTGCGCTGGTCGACCGAGAAACTTGGCGCGCGATAACCGCGCACCGCAACGCCGCCCAGATCCTCGAGGATCGCCTGTGTTTTCTGAAGGTCGGCAGCAAATTCGTCCGCGGTCATGTTGAACACGCGTTCGTGGTCATAACCATGGCTCGCGAGCTCATGCCCCGCCGCCACAATCCGCTTGATCAGCGCCGGATAACGCTCGGCGACCCAGCCCAATGTGAAGAACGTCCCCTTCGTCTCCGCGTCGGCGAAAATCTGCAGCACCGCGTCGCAATTCGCCTCGACCCGGCACTCGAGCGTCGGCCAGTCGGCACGGTGGATCGTGCGCTCAAAGGCGCCGACCTGGAACCAGTCTTCGACATCGACAGACAGGCCGTTCTGCATCGTTTCTCACCTTCATCGACCGGATAGCCGATTTCGCGTCCGCTGTCAGGCCGCCCAGGTCCGCGAGGTCGCCGGATTGGGTGCATTCTCAGGATCGCGCTCGACCCACTCGATCAGCAGGTCGAGCACGCGGCGCAACGCGGCATCCTGTTCGACCAGCCGCGTTTCAAGCGAAGCAATCTGGGCTTCGAGCGCCGCCAGCTGCTCGGGATCGATCGCCGCCACAGCCGGGGCCGCTTCGGGCGTCAGCTCCAGCACGTCAGTCTCAGGCCGCGTCGGCGCAGGCTCCGCAAAGGGCGGACGTCCGTCGGCAGCACGTTGCGGCCATTCGAGCGCGGTTTCATTCGTTGCGGTCGGCACCGCAAAGGGCGCAGGGGTCGGCGCCACCGCAGCGGCAGCTGCCGCCACGACCTCCTCGACCGGCAACGGCGCCAGCGTGGACGCGTCGATGCCGCGGTCGGCCTCGATCTCTGCGACCACCGAACGCACATTCTGCGCCGTGATGCGCGTCATCTGCTCGACCGCCCCGTACAGCAGCAGGCGGCTTACCAGCACGTTCAGCTTGCGCGGCACGCCCTCGCTATAATCGAAAATTTCCTCGAACGCGTCGGGGCTGAAGCTCGGGTTGCCCGTCCAGCCGACCTTGCCCAGCCGGTGCAGGATATAGGGTTCGACTTCCTCGGGCTCCATCGGATCAAGGTGATGCGTCGCGATCACCCGCTGGCGCAATTGCTCCAGCGTCGGCGAATGAAACAACGTCTGGCGAAACTCGGGCTGGCCGAGCAGGAAAATCTGGAGCAGCGAATGCCCGCCGAGCTGAAAATTCGACAGCATCCGCAGCTCTTCGAGCGCCGAGATCGCAAGATTCTGCCCCTCGTCGACGATCAGCAGCGTGCGCTTGCCGGCGCGCGCCTGCTCGCGCAGATATTGCTCCATCGACCGCAGCAACTCGGCCTTGCTCTGCCCTTCCCACTCGATCCCGAACTGTTCGGCGACCAGGCGGAGGAGGTCGTCGCCCTCGACCTGCGTCGACACCAGCTTGACCGCGGTAAGGCGACTGGGGTCGATGGTGTTCATCAGATGGCCGACCAGCGTCGTCTTGCCCGCGCCGACATCGCCAGTGATGACGATAAAGCCCTCACCCTGCGCGAGGCCGTAGCCAAGGTAAGACATCGCCTTACGGTGCGTGCTGCTTTCGAAATAGAAATGCGGGTCTGGCGTCAGTTGGAACGGACGCCCGGAGAAACCATAGAACTGATCGTACATCGCTAATATTCCCGTTGCTTGGTCAGAAGTTGTAACGCAGTCCCACCAAAGCTGAACCAATAAGCTGGCTGTTAAAGCCGTCCTGATCAAAGGCGTTAAGGCTGGCCGCCGCAGTTCCGGTCAGTCCGCGCCAGAAGCGCCGCGCGTATGCCGCCGACAGCCCCGCCGACTGGACGTCGCTCGCGCCCGGCGCGCCATTGTCGAAATAGTTGAGATACCCGGTCAGGCTGATGTCCGAATCGACGTCGAGCTGGCGCCCCGCCGACAGGAAGAGATAATAGCTCTCGTCCTTGATCCCGTTCAGGTTCGCGACCGGCGACAGCAACGGCGCGAGCAGCTTGCGCTGGTCATAGCCGATCCCGACGCCATAACTCCACCCGGCGTAGCGCGAGGCGATCGTCGCCTGCACGCCGCGGCTGCGATATTGCGCCGACGTTGCATTGCCGAGCTGGTTGTTCAGGCATCCGCCGCCCTGCTGGCCGAACACGCACGGATTGATCGTCCCGCCGATCGGGTTGCGCGTTGGGTCGAACTGGGTTGGCAACGCAGCAAGTCCACCCGACAGGCCGCGGCCCAGACTCGACAGTCCGTCATAAACGCCGACCTGAACCGTCGTCGCATGGTCGGCGCGATAGGAGAAGCTGCCGGTATAAATGGTGTCGCCATAACGGCGGCCGACGCGCGCGGTCGCCGACGTGCGGCGGCTGGGCTGCCACATCACCCCGGCGTCCCAGATCAGGCCGTCGGTATCGAACGACAGCTGGCGCGGGGTCGATTTGTCGGTGATGAAGCGACCGTTCGCATCGCGCACCGGTACGCCGCCCGCATCAACGAGCGGATTGCGCTGGCCGATTTCGATGTCCTCATAACCGACGCCGCCCAGCAGCGCGACAGTCGGCCCGATCGGCAGCGTCACATCGGCGCGGGCATATTTGCCCTCGAAACGCTGGTCGAGCTGGCTGGCATCCTCACGTTCATAGCCGCCCGATACCTGCCACCCGAACGGCAGGTCGCCGGGACGCGCGCCGACGCTGGCCCACGCAACATGGTTGGTCGAGCTGTCGAAAATATCCTGCGGCTGGCTGCCCGGCGCCAGGATCGCGGGTGTATCGACATCGACCTTGGTATAGCCAAAGCGATAGCCGGCCCCAACATCGAGCCCGCCGATGCGGCGCGCCAAGGTCGGCCCGGCATAGACCGAGTAGAGGTTCGCGACATTGCTCGCGTTGCCGATGAACAATCCACTGTCGGCGCCCTGCCCGTCAGCGCGGGTCCGCGTGGCGAGTGCGCCGCCCTCGAGATTGAGACCGCGCGCAACCTCGATCCGGCCGCGGGCGAGGCCGCTGATCGTATCAGAATCGCTCAGGCCGCCGCCCCAGCCAAAGCGGTGTTCATAGCGCAGCGTTGCTGCCAGTTCGGCGCGCGTCGTCACGATCGCGGCATCGATGCCGACCGCGACATTGGTATAGGTCAGGACGTCGCCGCCGTTTCTCAGGTCGGCGGTCAGCACCTGACCGACCTCGAGATAAGGGCTGACATCGACTTGCCGCTGGTTACGGCGGCCCTCGGCGCGCTTCGCTGCGCGGCCGGGTTCCGCCGGGGCGCTCGTCGGCGCGTCGCTGGCGCCGGAAGCGGGATCTCCCGAAAATTGCGCCTGGGCGCCCGTGGCGGTCCCTGCCAGCAGCAGCGCCGCCAGCGCGCTCGCGTGGCGCAGGGCGATGGGGGTGCGCATCACGCACCTCCCTGTCCGTAATAGGTGCCGAATCGGCGGCCGCCTGGCGAGAATTTCACGCCGTTGAGAAGCAGCTGAATATGCGGACACGCGCCCATCAGGCCGATCGCGTCGCGCAGCGCGGATTCCAATGTTTCGTCGGCGCGCACGACCATGATCGTCTGGCCGACATGCCCCGCCAGCACTGCGGCGGGCGACGCCGCCAGCACTGGCGGCGAATCGATGATCAGGATGCGGCCCGGGACGCCCTGTTCGAGCTGCGCCAGCAACGCATCGGTGCGCGCCGACGCGAGCAGTTCGGTGTCGTGCATATGCCCGGTCCCCGCGGGCATGACCTTCAGCCCCGGAATGTCGGTCTGGATCAGGCAGTCGCCCAGCGGCAAATGCGCATCGGCGAGCGCGTCCATCAGCCCCGGACCATCCTCCAGCCCCAAGGCTTCGAGCACGCTCGGCTTGGCAATGTCGGCGTCGATCAGCAGCACGTCATGGTCGGCCTCGACCGCCAGGCTGAGCGCGAGGTTGACCGCGGAGAAGGTCTTGCCTTCGCCCGGGTTCGCTGACGCGATCAGTACGCGGTGGCCGCGCGGCAGGATCGGGCGATTGCCGACGCCACCGAAATTGCGGATCAGCTCGCGCTTCACGATGCGATATTCTTCCGAAATGCCCGTGACCGGGGTACCCGGCACGATCATCCCGCGCGCCGCAAGGCGCTCGCGGTCGATCGTCCCCTGCCGCGCCGGCACGATCGCGGGCGCCGCCTTGGCGATCTCCTTGCGCGGCGAAGGCTTGGGCGCCGGCACCGTTTCGACCGTCGGTGCGGCCTCGGCAACGGGAGGGGCGCTTTCGGGCGGTAGAACTTCGGCGACGGGTTCCGCCTTGACCTTCTTCGCCCTTTTCGGCGCTTCCGGCGGCAGGCTCGACACGTCGATCGTCGGCGCATTGGCGGCGGGATCGAGGCCGAACATATCGGCTGCGCGTTCGAGGATCGAGGGCGGGCGCTTGACTTTGCGTTGGTCGTTCATGTCATCGTCCCCCGTCACGCAACCATGCCGCGCTGGATGAATTCGGCGACCAGCAGCAAGGCGTAGAGGCCGACCAACGCCCCGCCGCCGCTTGCCAGCCAGACCAGCTTCTTGCGCCGTTCGACATGGCGTTCGGGGGTCACCACTTCGGTGATCGAACCGATCACCGGCAATCCGCTGGCACGCTCCAGCTTAGCCGCGGTGGCATAGCTGGTGCGGACCTGGGCGAGGCCAAAGGCCGCGGCGACGCCGCCGCCAATTCCCGCGAGCAGCACCAGGGTCAGGAACAACGGCCGATTGGGTGCCGCAGGGCTGGTCGGCTTCGTCGGCGGATCGAGCAGTTCGATCTTGATCGCGTCGGTTTCGGTCTGCACGTCGCCGCGCATCCGCACCTGTTCGCGCTGGCCCAGCAGCTTGTCATATTGTGCCTTGAACGCGGTATATTCGCCGTTGATCCGGTCATATTCGGCGGCGATGCCGGGGTTCTGGATTTGCTGGCTCGTGATGCGCGCGATGTCGCCGGTCAGCTGCGCCTTGCGCGCGTTGAGTGCGCTCGCCGTCGCCTGCCGCTCGGCCCGCATCGCGGCGAGCGAGGCATAGGCTGGGTTCTGCGAATTGCCGCCGCCGCCGCCCGCGCCTTCGCGGTCGGCCATGGCTTTCAGCGACGCGATCTGGCTTTTCAACGCGATGACGTCGGGATGCGCGTCGGTCAGCCCGCGCGAACGCATCGACGACAGTTCATTCTGCGCCCCCGCCAGCTGCTGCCGTGCGACACCGCCGCCGACGCTGCCCATCCCGGGGACGTTGATCGTTGCCGGGGTGGCGGCAAGCTGGCCGTTCGCCGCCGCCAATTGTGCCTGCGCCGCCACGAGTTGCGAATCGATCTGGCCGAGTTCGGCGCGCGCTGCCTCGACGCGCTGCGCAGGCGATCCGGCGCCGCCGGGGATCAGCCCGATATTCTGCGCCTCGAACGCCGCCCGCCGCGCTTCGACTTCGCGCAGCGCCTTTTCGCGGTCGGCGATCTGCGCATCGAGAAATTTCAATCCCTCGCGCGCATTCATCCGCCCGCCGCGCAGCTGGTCGTCGCGGAACACGGTAATCAGGCTGTCGAGCACGCCCGACGCCAGCTTGGCATTGTCGGCATCCGACAGGCTACCGACACCGACGCTCGAGGTAATTTCAAAGATATTGTCCTGCTGTGGGATCACCTTGATGCTCTTTTGCAGCATCGCGACCGCGCCGGCTTTCTCGCGCTCTCCGGCACCCGCAGGCAACAGGCCGGTGGTCGCCGCGACCTTTTCCAGATTGCGCGCGCTGGTCAGCGTTTCGCGGATCTGGTCAATCCGCTGGCGGCCGCCATAGGCGCCGCCCTGCGGATCGTCGGGCAGGATTTCGTTGATGTCGACGAGCAGCCGCGCGCGCGAGTCATAACGGTTGGGGATCGACGCGATCGCCAGCCAGCCGAGAATGCAGATGCCCCACGCCACCGCCAGCACGAGCCACCGGCGCGTCCAGACGCTGTGCAGCGCCACCCGGAATTCGTCGTAAAGGCTGTTCATCGGTTGCGATCAATCCTTGGGAAATGGGTCTATTGGCGGTCGTTCGGGGTCAGAACATGCTTTCGGGGATGATGATGACATCGCCGGGCTGCAACCGCACATTGGCCTTGATATCGCCGCGCTTGATCAGGTCGTTCAGCCGCAGGCCAAATTCCTGCTGCTTGCCGCTACCCTTGTCGAAACGGACAAGTCGTGCCTTGTTTCCAGCCGCATATTCGCCCAGCCCGCCGACCGCAATCATTGCGTCGAGCACGGTCATGTTGGCGCGAAACGGAATCGACGCCGGTTTTTCGGTCGCGCCGACGACGCGCACCTGCTGCGAAAAGGTGCTGTTGAACGTCGTCACGATCACGCTGACGATCGGGTCGGTGATATATTGGCTCAATTGCAGCTTGATGTCCTGCTGCAACATCGTCGGCGTCTTGCCGACCGCGGGCATGTCGGTGATCAGCGGGGTGGTGATCCGCCCGTCGGGGCGCACCTGAACCTTGCCGCCAAGCTCGGGGTTGCGCCACACAAAGATCTGCAGCTCGTCGAGCGGGCCGATGATATATTCTTCGCCCGGCCCCTCCTGATTCTGGACAAAGTTCGCGCTGGGCAGCTGCGGCGCGCTGCTGCCGCCGCTCGCGCAGCCGGAGAGCGCAGTCGCCGCGATACCGGAAACGAGCGCGGCGCGGGCGACGCGAAGCGAGGGGAACGAAGCCATAAACAATCAACCTTTCGTGCCGCGGGCCGCCGCCGCGGCGCAAATCCCCGCGACGACCGTCATTGCGTCAGCTTCCGCTCTTGCGCGAAAAGGGTGAACATAGAGTTAGTATTGAGATAAGTGTGCCTAGCACATCGGCATAATTGTCCCGTTAAGGAGCAAGTTTTTCCGGGTCAGATCAGCATTTCGCGCGCCGAACCCTGCCCCAGGAACGCCGCCGGGCTCGCGCTGGCGCCATAGGCCCCCGCCTGAAAGATCGCGATCAGGTCACCAACGTCGGCGCGCGGCAGCGCGACCTGATCGCCCAACCGGTCGAGCGGGGTGCAGAGGCAGCCGACGACCGACACTGTTTCGGTCGGGTCGCGGCCAAATGCGTTCGCGACCGCGATCGGATAGTTGCGACGGATCACCGTCCCGAAATTGCCGCTCGCCGCGAGCTGGTGATGCAGCCCGCCGTCGGTCACCAGAAACGTCTCGCCATGGCTCGTCTTGCGATCGACGATACGGGTCAGATACACCCCCGCCTCGGCCACCAGCCAGCGACCGAGTTCCATCGCAAAGCGGCTGTCCGCGAGCACCGGGGGCCGCACCGCGAGCGTCTCGCCCAGCGCCGACCCGACCGCCGCGGCATCGACCGCTGTATCGCTGGAAAAATAGGGAACCCCCATCCCGCCGCCCAGATTGACCAGCGGCGGCGTGGCGCCGATCTCGTCCGCCAGCCGTGCCGCCAGCGCGACCGTCTGGGCCTGCGTATCGGCGATCGCCGCCGCATCAAGTGCCTGCGATCCCGCGAAAATATGGAAACCCTGCCAATCGGCCCCCGCGGCAATCAGCCGCCGCACCAGCGCCGGAACCTCGGCAGCATCGACGCCGAACGGCTTGGCACCGCCGCCCATCTTCATCCCCGATCCTTTGAGGTCGAAGTCGGGATTGACCCGCACCGCAAGGCGCGGAGTCACCCCGTTCCTTGCCGCGATCGACAGCGCGCGCGCCGCTTCGCCCGCCGATTCCAGATTGAGCGTCGCCCCCGCGATAATGGCCGCTTCCAGCTCGCGGTCGCGCTTTCCGGGTCCGGCAAAGCTGACGTGCGCCGCCGCCATCCCGCTGTCGATCGCCGCCTTCAACTCGCCGCCCGACGCGACATCGAACCCGTCGACCAGCCGCGCCATGAAGGCGAGCAGTGGCGGATAGGGGTTCGCCTTCATCGCAAAATGGAGCTGCACTTCGGCGGGCATCGCGGCGCGCCATGCGGCGACCCGTGCGGTCAGCATCGCGCTGTCGTAAACGAACAGCGGCGTGTCGCCCGCCATGTCGGTGAGCGTGTCGGCGCGGTCGCCGCCGATCAGCAGCATGCCGTCTTCGTCGGCGGCGAAACCGGGCGGGATCGGACCGTGCGGCTTCATGCCGCCACTCTCGCGGACGATAAATTGGGCTCCCGGAATCCGTTCGTGTCGAGCGAAGTCGAGACACCCATCGGGGCAGCGCTCGGTCGATGGGCATCTCGACTTCGCTCGATGCGAACGGAGAATTTAAACATCATGGCACGCCTGCGCCCAATCGGCGGCGATCACCACCCGGTCGAGCTTGCCATTCGGATTGCGGGGCAGCGCATCGCGCCATTCGATCGCCTGCGGCTGCATGAAATTTGGCAGGTTCTGGCGCAGATAAACGGCCAGCCCTGCTTCGTCAGCGCCCCCGCCCTTGCCGCGCACGATCAGCACGATCGCCGCGCCCAGCCGCGCATCGGGTACCCCGAACGCGACGGCTTCAAAAATCAGCCCCGACGCGACCGCCACCTCCTCGACCTCGGTCGGGCTCACACGGTTCCCCGCAGTCTTGATCATCGCATCGTCGCGCCCGACAAAATAGAGCAGGTGATTGGCGTCGCGGCGCACCGTGTCGCCTGACCAAACCGCCATCCCGCCATAGCGCGACACGCGCGGCGCCGGTTTGAACCGATCGGCGGTCCGCTCCGCATCTTGCCAATAGCCCTGCGCGACCAGCGGCCCGCAATGCACCAGCTCGCCCGGTTCCTCGTCGGCGGTGATCGTCCCGTCGGGGCGGCAAACCAAAATCTCGGCGTGCGGGATTGCGCGGCCCATTGATGTCGGATGATCGGCAACGAGTTTCGGCTCCAGATAGGTCGAACGAAACGCCTCGGTCAGCCCGTACATCGGAGTAATCTCCGCGTTCGGAAAGGTCGCCCTCATCGCGTCGATCAGCGACGGCGTCAGCGCCCCGCCGCTGTTGGTCAGGCGCTTCAGATGTACGGCCGCCTCGGCGGGCCAGTGGCTCTCGACCAATTGCACCCACAAGGGCGGCACCCCCGCCAGCGTCGTCGCACGGTGCCGCGCTACTGCCTTCACGACGTCACGCGGGGTCAGATAATCGAGCGGCGCCACCGCGGTGCCCGCATACCAGGCTGACAGCAGCTGGTTCTGCCCATAATCGAAACTCAGTGGCAGCACTGCGAGCACCCGGTCATCAGGGACGAGCTTCAGATAGGACGCAACACTCTCGGCCCCCAGCCATAAATTGGCATGGCTCAGCATCACGCCCTTCGGCCGCCCGGTGGAGCCACTGGTGTAGAGGATCGCCGCCAGATCATCGGGATCGGCAGCCGAGGGCGCCAGTCCCTGCCCCCCCGAATCGATCACTGCCTCGGCGACCTTCAAATCCTGCACCACGCAATTATCGGGCCGCCCTTCGCCCAGCATATCCTCACGCGCGCCGTTGGTAATCAGCAGCTTCGCCCCGCTATCCGCCAAAATATGCGCAACCTGCGGTCCCTTGAGCATTGGATTGACGGGCACATGGATCAGCCCCGCGCGCGCCGCCGCCAGCGGCATCAGGCACGCTGCCCTCGTCTTCGCGCTCCAGCTCGCGACCCGTTCGCCCGGCCCGCCCGCCTGATCCAGCAGCCACGCCGCCAGCCGCGCGACCCCCGTATCCAATTGCGCAAACGTCATGACCCCCTCACCGATCAACAGCGCAGCCGCCCCCGGCGCGCCGCGCAGGGCGAGATGGTCGATCGGTTGCGAAGTTGGCTTTTCGGCTTTGGTCATCGGCTGTTAGGAGTGAAGTGATAGAGGGCGACACCATGCAAGGGAACGGTGAACATCACGCTAATGATGAGCGGTTGCCCGCGACAGCGCGCGCGGCGGGCTTCGCGTCGCCCTTCGACCGCGCGGCGTGGTTCGACCTGCTCGAAGCGTATGGTTTTGCCGGGCAGGGCCGGGTCGACGCGCATGGCCGCGCGGGGGGCGTCACCGCATGGCTGCCGCTGCGGATCGAAAGGCCGGGCGAGGTCGCGGGCCTCACCAACTGGTACAGCTTCGCGATCCGCCCGCTCTATACCGGCGACGGTGACCACGAAACCGCCCGGCGCGCGTTGTCGCAAAATCTCCGCCGCACCGCCGGACGCCTGACGCTCTATCCGGTAAGCGAACCCGACGAGCTCACCGCCGCGCTCCGCGCCGCGGGCTGGTGGGTCAAAGTCACGCCCGCGGGCGACCGCCACTGGCTCGACCTCGGCGATATGGACCATGACGCTTGGTGGACCAGCCGCCCCGGCGCGCTGCGCAGCACCGTCCAGCGCAAGGCGAAAAAGGGCATCGTCGATATCCAGCTGCTCATCGCCTTCGACGACGGCAGCTGGGCCGCCTATGAACAGATTTATGCGGCCAGCTGGAAACCCGAAGAAGGTCACCCCGCGCTGCTCCGCGCCTTTGCCGAGGCCGAGAGCGCGCGCGGCACCTTGCGGATGGGCCTCGCGCGCATCGATGGCATCCCCGTCGCGGCGCAGTTTTGGACCGTCGAGGACGGCACTGCCTACATCCACAAGCTTGCGCATGTCGAAGACAGCCTCAAGGCCTCGCCCGGCACCCTGTTGTCCGCGGCGCTGTTCCGCCATGTGATCGAAGTGGACGGCATCAAACGCATCGATTTCGGCACCGGCAACGACGGTTACAAGCGCGACTGGATGAACCGCCACGACCCTCTGTGGCGGATCGAGGCTTTCAATCCTTCGCGCCTCGCGGCATGGGGACCGGCACTCAAGGCCTTCGCCCGTTCCCAGCTGAGGAAAGAATCGTGACCGAACCCGATACCGTCGACACCACCCTTCGCGCCCTGCTCGCCGATGTCCTTGGCCTCGGCGAAGACCGCGCCGCGGCGCTGACCGCCGACAGCGGCCTGTTCGGCGCGCTGCCCGAGTTCGATTCGATGGCAGTCGCGACGGTGCTGACCGAGATGGAAGACCGCCTCGGCATCCTCATTGACGATGACGAGATTGATGGCGAGATCTTTGAAACCTACGGCAATTTGCTGGCGTTCTCACTACGCAAGATTGGCGAGTGATCGCCACGATCTACTTCTTATTGCTCCCCCGCGAAGGCGGGGGTCCATCTCCGGCCGGTGCGATTTCGAACCGCAAGGTGATGTGTCCCCGCCTTCGCCGGGGCACATGAACGGGCTGAACGATGGCTGAGCATTGCTTCCGCATCACCCCCACCGGCACCCCGCGCGCCACGATCCTGATCGTCCCGCCGCTATTCGAGGAAGCCAACCGCACGCGTCGCACTTTGGTTCTCGCCATGCGCGCGCTGGCGGCGGACGGTTTTGCCGCCCTGCTCCCCGATCTCCCCGGCCAGAATGAAAGCCTCGTCCCGCTCGAAACGGTCGATCTTGCCAGCTGGCAAGACGCGCTCGCCGAAGCAGCCGCGACGATCGACGGCCCGCAGATCATCGCCTCGCTCCGCGGCGGCGCATTGATCGACCACCACCCAAAAGCCGCCACCTGGTGGCGCCTCGCCCCCGTCGGCGGCGCCTCGCTGCTCCGCACCCTGATGCGCGCGCGCGTCGCCGCCGATCGTGAAGGCGGCGTGACGTCGTCGCTCGACAGCCTGCAAGCTGAAGCCGCCACGGCGCCACTGCTCCTCGCGGGAAACCGCCTCTCGCCCGCCATGATCGCACAGCTCGGCAGCGCCGAAACCCAACCCGTCGCCCGGCTCCGCACCGTCACCCTCGGCAGCGGCGCCGACGCCATCGCCGGAACCCCGCTTTGGCTGCGCGCCGAACCCGGCGAGGACGCCGCGATGGCCAAAGCTATCGCCGCCGACATCGCCGCATGGAGTACGGCATGCGGCATCAGCTGACCTTTTCCTGCGAAGGCGCCACTCTCACCGCAACGATCGACGACGCACCGGGCACTACCGGCCTGCTCATCGTCTCGGGCGGCAATGAAATCCGCAGCGGCGCGCATCGCGGCATGGCGGCACTGGCGCAGCGTATCGCCGAAGCCGGTCACCCCGTGTTCCGTTTCGACCGGCGCGGCATCGGCGACAGCGAGGGCATAAATGACGGCTACACCAGCAGCGCTCCCGACATCGCCGCCGCGGTCGCCGCCTTCCGCCGCGCCGCGCCGCAGCTTATCCGCATCATCGCCTTCGGCAATTGCGACGCCGCCAGCGCACTGCTGCTTCACCAGCCTCTCGCACTCGACGGCCTGATCCTCGCCAATCCGTGGACTTACGAAAGCGACGACAGCGGCGAAACCGAAGAACCCGCGCTGCCCCCGGCCGCAGCGATCCGCGCGCGCTACCTGGCGCGGCTGACCGACCCCGAAAGCCTGCTCCGGCTGCTCAAGGGCGAAATCGATATCAAAAAGCTAGCCCGTGGCCTGTCCGCGCTGGGGCGCCGCTCCGCTCCCGCCGTGCCCGACAGCCTGTCCGCCCACCTGAATACAGCGCTCGCCACCCTGCCCTGCCCCGCAACGATCCTGCTCGCCACCGGTGATCGGACCGCGCAGGCGTTTGTAGAAAATTGCGATCCGGGCGCAGTGCCGGTCGAACGACTGGTCAGCGCCTCGCACAGCTTTGCCGGGGATGACGGGGAATGGCTGGTGGCGCGCGTTCTGGCGATTATCCACCCTACCCTTTAGGGAAGGGCCGCGAGACTTGGCAGCTGGCTGCCTAGTCGCAGCGGGTGGCGGCCAGCGATCTTGCGCAAGGCCGCGAGCTCCACCTCAACCCCACCCCTGAAGGGGAGCTTTCGTAGATCAGGCCTCAACCAACGCCTTATACTCCGCCTCGGCCAAAAACCGCTCGGCATCCAGCGCCGCCATGCAGCCCATGCCCGCCGCGGTGACCGCCTGGCGATAGACCTTGTCGGTCACATCGCCCGCCGCGAACACCCCCGGGATCGAGGTCAGCGACGTCCCCGGCGTCACCGCCAGATACCCATCGCTATCCAGCGGCAGCTTGCCCTTGAACAGCTCGGTCGACGGACTGTGGCCGATCGCGACGAACCCGCCATCGGTCGGCTCGTGGCTCGCTTCACCCGTGACGGTGTCAATCAGATCGACCCCTACCAGCCCCGAAACGCCCTCACCCGCGACGAACCGGTCGACCTTCTTGTTCCACAGCACCTTGATCTTCGGGTTGGCGTGGAGCCGATCCTGCAAAATCTTTTCGGCACGTAAATGGTCGCGGCGGTGGATCAGCGTCACGTCATCGCTGTGGTTGGTCAGGTACAGCGCCTCCTCGACCGCGGTGTTGCCGCCGCCGATCACCACGACCTTCTTGCCGCGATAGAAGAAACCATCACAGGTAGCACAGGCCGACACACCCTTGCCGCCCAGCTCCTGCTCGCCCGGCACGCCCAGCCATTTCGCCTGCGCGCCGGTCGCGATCACCAGGGTTTCGGCCATATAGACATCGCCGCCGTCACCGGTGATCTTGAACGGGCGCTGCGACAGGTCGACGTCAACGATCGTATCCCAGATCATCGACGTGCCGACATGCGTCGCCTGCGCGGTCATCTGTTCCATCAACCACGGCCCCTGCACCACCTCGGCAAAGCCGGGATAGTTTTCGACGTCGGTGGTGATCGTCAGCTGGCCGCCGGGTTGCAACCCCTGCACGACAATCGGCATCATCCCCGCACGCGCAGCATAGATGGCGGCCGACAGGCCCGCGGGGCCGGAGCCGAGGATGAGCATCTTGGTGTGGTGAACGCTGGGCATGACGGTCTTTCAAAGGGCTGTGCGGACACGCACAGATGGGTGTTGCCAACCGCGCTAGCAAGGGTCACCTTCCACGCCAAGGGGAGTCCGAAAAATGGCAAGCTGGTGGGAACGTCATGGGGTGCCGCGGCTGATCAAATGCGCCTGTTCGCAGGGGCAGATCATGAAGGTGCGCAGCGAGGTCGTGCCGCACGCGCGCGGAGAGGTGCTGGAGCTTGGCTGCGGCGGCGGCATCAACATGGAATTTTACGATCCCGCCCGCGTCACCAGCTTCATCGGCCTCGACCCTTCGCCCGAACTGCTCGCGATGAGCCGCGCCGCGGCGCAGGCGCGCGGCATGGCGGCCGACATTCAGGGCGGCGTCGGCGAAGCGATGCCGTTCGGTGACGCGCGCTTCGACACCGTCGTCACCACCTTCACCCTCTGCTCGGTTACCGATCAGGCGGCGGTGCTCGCCGAAATCCGCCGCGTGCTGAAACCCGGCGGCACCGCGCTGTTCCTCGAACATGGCGCCGCGCCCGATGCCGGGGTCGCGAAATGGCAGCGGCGGATCGAACCGGTGTGGAAACGCATCGGCGGCAATTGTCACCTGACCCGCCCGATTTCCGGCGCATATGAACAGGCAGGCTTTGCCGTCGACCGGCAGGCCGCCGCCTATATTCCCAAAACCCCGCGCCCGTTCGGCTGGTACGAATATGGTGCTGCGCGGCTAAACGCCTGACACGTCACGCCTTCTCGCCCACCTCAACCAGCCCATGCCCCACACTCACCCGTTCATCGAACACAAAACAGCTCCCTTGCCAACGGCTCTCTTCCGCCGGAACCTGCTCCAGATAGGCCAGGATGCCGCCCTTCAAGTGCACGACATCCTCGACCCCTTCGTGGCGCAGAAACGCCGTCGATTTTTCGCAGCGGATGCCGCCCGTACAGAACATCGCTACCCGCTTCCCCGCAAAACGCTCGGCATTGGCGCGCCACCAGTCGGGGAACTCGCCAAAGCTTTTCGTCGCGGGATCAACTGCGCCGGCGAAACTCCCATAGCCCACCTCAAACCCGTTGCGCGTGTCGATCAGCACCGTGTCCGGATCGTCGACCAGCGCGTTCCAGTCGGCGGGATCGACATAAGGCGCCGCATCGCGCGCCGGGTCGAGCCCCGCAACCTTCAGCGTCACGATTTCCTTCTTCAGCCGCACCTTGAGCCGCTGGAACGGCATCGCCGCCGCGGCCGAATATTTGACGTCGAGCTCGGCGCAGACAGGCAGCGCGCGAATGTGGCCCAGCACCGCAGCAATCCCGGCCTCGCTGCCGGCAATCGTGCCATTGATCCCTTCGCGGGCCAACAGCAACGTCCCCTTCACCCCTTGCGCAGCGCACAGGTCGATGAGCGGCTGGCGCAGCGCGGCGGGATCGTCGAACGGCGCGAAGCGATAGAGGGCGGCAACGGTGAGGGTCATAAGGGCGGCCCCCTTAGACAAAAGCCGCCGTCATTGCGAGCGAAGCGATGCAATCCAGAGCGGTTTAGGAACATTGTGGATTGCCGCGTCGCTTTGCTCCTCGCAATGACAGAGCTTTTTATCCAAACGGATCACTCCGCCCCGTCGCATAATGCGCCATCGCCATCGTCGTCCATTGCGCGTTCACCCGGATGCAGCTGGGAAAAACGCTCGCGTCGGTGACCAGCACATTGGTCGTCCCATGCACCCGGCAGTCCAGATCGACGATGCCGTGCGAAGGATCCACATTGATCGCATTGCCACCATGCGGGTGACTGCTCGATAGCGTCACATCATCCTGTTCGCGGATCGCGTCCGCAAAAAAGGCATCGATGTCCATGTCGGGCGTCACCACCTGCCCTTTGGCCAGCGCCGGATAACATTCGATCGCCCCCGCCGCGAAATGCACCTTGGTCAGCGTCGCCATCGCGTCGCGCAGCACCGGCAGGTCATCGGTGGCGTCAAGCTGGAACTGCAATTTGTCGTTCACCACCCGCCCGCGCCGATCGGCGGGGAACAATATGCCCGCCGAATGCACCCGCCCAAAATTCTTCATCCGGTCCGCATGGTCGGCGAACCAGCCCGGCATCAGCGACGCCATCGACATCGGCGGCTGGAAATGGCTCTCGAGCAGATAGTCGCCGACATCGACATAGCTCGACATCTGATCCTCGTCCCACGCATCGCCGCCAACCCCGTCGGGCAACAGCGCAACGACCGGCGAGGCGACGTTCAGCGACACCTGATAGCCGGTGCCGTCGATGTCGCTGCGGTCGAGCAGCTTCGATGACGCGATCGTGCCGCCCGCGACCACCAAGCCGACCCGCGCCCGCACCATCACGCGAACGTCGCCTGGGAGGATCAGCACCACCGCCTCGGCCTCGCGCCGACCGTCATAGGCGGTCTGCCAGACGATCCGTTCGGCCTTAGTATCGGGCAGGAGGCGCGCGCCATAATCGCGGCACGCCGCGGGCAAATAGGTCTGCGCCACCCCCATCCGGCGGCCATAGGGACAACCCGAATTGCAATAACCGCAATAGGCACAGGCATTGGGGGTGTTCGGTGGCCCGAAATTCTTGGCGAACCAGTCGGTGATCGCGCGCGCATCGCGCGGCCTGCCCGACGCCCCGGCATAGGCCTTCCACCCTTCGATCAGGTGCGGCCCGTTGTGCCGCCCGCTGCGCGGTTCGATCGGCGCGATGCCCAGCTTCGCCTGCACCGCATCATAGCTCGCATGAAAGGCCGCAGCATCGATCGGCGCCCCGATGCTCGCCCATTTCGCCAGCACATCCTGCGCGTCGGGGTGCGTCCGCCCCGCCTCGTTGACGCGCAGACAGATGCCGTTGTTGATCGTCGACGACCCGCCGACGCAGCGCCCCTGGAACACCACAAAATCGCGGTTAGTCGATGTCTGGAGCGCGCCATGCTTGTAAAGGCTCGCGATCATGTCGAGTTCGTGGTGATGGATCTTGTGCGACGGGTAAAACGGCCCCGCCTCAACAATCAACACCGTGTAACCCTGCGCCGCGATATTGTGCGCCGCGACCGCCCCACCCGCGCCCGATCCGATGACGACGACATCATATTCGTCGCCCAGCGTGGTGGCATCAAGGACATGCGCCGGGTCGATCTCGCGCCCCGTAACGGGCGTGATTGGCATCTCGCCGGCACCGCGAGCGCGGTGTTTGGGCAGCGTAAACCCGATCTGGCGATGCACCGGATTGGCGACATTGGCGTCCTGATCGCCCGGCGTCAGCCCCGACTGCCAATGGCCATAATAGCAGGCATAAACAATCCCGCGCAGCCGCGCCATGTCCTGAAACAGGTCTATCTGGCTGTTCTGGAGCCGGTTCTTCAGCTTGGCCGCGCGCCCGGCAACGTCATCCTCGGTGAAAAACGGCCCGCCCAGCACGACCTCGATCGCGGTCAGCGACAGGCGTATTTCATCGAGCTTGGTCCCGCCGACCTTGTCGAACAGCTGACAGATATTGTCGACGACCTGATCGGCGGTGATCGCCATGTCGGCGCCATGAAACAGCGCCTCGGTCAGCGCCTTCAGAAATCTGAGCTGCCCGAAATTAAACGGTGCCGTCATCGCCCTGCCCCCATATTGCCCTGCGCCAAAGATGGCGCGTTATAGCGGGCCGGGGCAAGGCGTATTGTATGGAAACGGCGGTAAATGATGAACCTGCTGGCCTAACCCCTCCCTCTTAGAGGAGGTACGGGTGGGTGCGCGAGCGACAGCGAGCCAAGCGAAGAACGCCGCCTTTGGCGGCTACCCACCCCCGGTCCCTCCCTAAGAAGGTTGGGCGAAGATCGGGTCGCTTCCATCGAAACCAGCCGCCTGGCCTCAGGCCGCCTTCTTCGCCTGCCGGAACTTGTGCAGCAACGGCTCGGTATAACCCGACGGCTGGGTCACCCCGTCAAAGATCAGCGCCCGCGCCGCCTGATACGCGATCCCGTCGGGCGTCAGCTTTTCGTACAGCGGATCGTCCGCGTTCTGCGCATCGACCTTGGCCGCCATCCGCGCCAGCGCCGCGTCGACCTGCTCCGCCGAACACACGCCCTGCAGCAGCCAGTTGGCGAGCGCCTGCGACGCGATCCGCAACGTCGCGCGATCTTCCATCAGGCCGACGTCGTCGATGTCGGGCACCTTCGAACAACCGACCCCCTGATCGATCCAGCGCACCACATAGCCCAGAATCCCCTGGCAATTATTGTCGAGCTCACGGGCGATTTCAGCCTCGCTCCAGTTGCGCCCGGTGGCGACCGGGATGTTCAGCAACCGGTCGAGCGACGGCACGGCTTCGCACGCGATTTCCTTCTGCCGCGCGAACACATCGACCTGATGATAATGCAGCGCGTGCAACGTCGCGGCGGTCGGCGACGGCACCCACGCGGTGTTCGCGCCCGATTTCGGGTGGCCGATCTTGGCGTCGAGCATTGCCTTCATGAGATCGGGCATAGCCCACATGCCCTTGCCGATCTGCGCCTTGCCCGACAGCCCGCAGGCCAGCCCGATGCGGACGTTGCGATCCTCATAGGACGCAATCCAGTCGCTCGCCTTCATCTCGCCCTTGGGGATCATCGGGCCCGCGCGCATGCTGGTATGGATCTCATCGCCGGTGCGGTCGAGGAAGCCGGTGTTGATGAACACGATGCGGTCCTTCACCGCGTGGATGCACGCGGCGAGGTTCGCCGAGGTGCGGCGTTCCTCGTCCATCACCCCGACCTTCATCGTGTGACGCGGCAGGCCCAGCATATCCTCGACCGCGTCGAACAATCGGTCGGTGAAGCTGCATTCCTCAGGGCCATGCTGCTTGGGCTTGACGATATAGATGCTGCCCGCGCGGCTGTTGGTCAGCGTGCCAAGGCCTTTGAGGTCGTGGAGCGCGCACAGGCTGGTGATCACCGCATCGCACAGCCCCTCGGGCGCTTCGGCGCCGCCGGGCAGCCGGATCATCGGCGTCGTCATCAGATGGCCGACGTTGCGCACGAACATCACGCTGCGCCCGTGGAGGACGAACGGCTCGCCCGACGGGCTGGTCCATTCGCGGTCGGCCTCCATCGCGCGCGTCACCGTCGTCCCGCGCTTGGCGAAGCTTTCGATGAGGTCGCCGCGCATCAGCCCAAGCCAGTTGGTGTAGCCGAGCGTCTTGTCCTCGCCATCGACTGCGGCGACGCTGTCTTCCAAGTCGATGATCGTGGTCAGCGCGGCTTCGAGCACAACATCGGCGATGCCCGCCGGGTCGGTCTTGCCGATCGCGCTCGCCAAATCGATCACCAGTTCGATGTGCAGGCCATTGTGGTAAAGCAGGATGCCGCCGGGCTTGCTGCCGACCCACTGCGCCGGATCGGCCAGCGTCAGCTGTCCACCCTGCCAGTTGGCCCAGCTGCCCGATGCCAGCGGCACCGCGTCGTCGAGGAATTTCTTCGCGCGGGCAATCACCGCCGCGCCGCGCTCGGCGTCATAGCCCCCCGGCTTGGCCGGGGGTGCGTCGAGCGCGTCGGTGCCGTAGAGCGCGTCATACAAGCTGCCCCAGCGCGCATTGGCGGCGTTGAGGGCAAAACGCGCGTTGAGCGCGGGGACGACGAGCTGCGGCCCTGCCATCGTCGCGATTTCGGCGTCGACATTCTGCGTGCCGACCGCGAAAGCCGCAGGTTCGGGGACGAGATAGCCGATCTCGCGGAGGAATGCCTGATAGGCTGCAGCGTCATGCGCCTGCCCGACCCGCACTTCGTGCCAGGCATCGATCCTGGCCTGCAAATCCTCGCGCTTGGCGAGCAACACCGCATTTTCGGGGGCAAATTTGCCCAGCAAAGCGGCAAAATCGTCCCAGAATTTGGCCGCATCGAGCCCGGTTCCGGGAAGCGCGCGCGCCTCGATGAAATCGGCCAAACGCGAATCGATGGACAAGCCGCTGCGGTCGAGGAAATCAGTCATTCAAGCACCCTTTGATCAGCGCGATGGCGCAATGGAATCCGGGGAGGAAAGGGCCGCCGCCCTATGCCGCGATTGAGCCAATATGGCAATGGCGGCGATTTCACGCATAGGATTTCATGCAATGGGTTTCGTTTCAACACTTGCCGGGGCTGCCAGCATGTGCATTATGTTGCAATGCACAACGAAACCTCTCCCCTCCTCCCCCAGGCGAGCTCATGAACGAAACTCGGTTGACGCTGATGGAAGCGATCGCGCGCAAGCGCGTCGTCACCGCGCAATATAACGGCCAGCAGATGAAGCTCGCGCCGCATCAGATGTTCGAACGCCGTGGCGACCTGTTCGTCAGCGCGCTGAACCTCGACAAAAGCTGGCGCTCCGACGACGAGCGGCGGCTTGGCCATTTCAAGCTCGACGGGCTGGTCGAACCGGCGCTGATCGACGCCAGTTTCGAACCCCTGCCGTCGTTCGAAGCCGCGCCGCCGCAAAGCGACGACACGCTGCTCCTCGCGGTCTAAGCGCCGCGCCATAGCCGCGGGTGATGGTCGGCGGATGATTCCGCCCCGGCGGGGGTGGCAAGCGCCGCGCTGCTCGCTATAGCCGTGCGATGACCTCACTTACGGCCACCGAAACCGCCACGCTCGAACGCGCCGCCGATGCGCCGATGCTGGCGCAGGTCGAACGCTGGGCCGCGGTCAACAGCGGTACCGGCAACCTTGCCGGCCTCAAAAATGTCGTGGGGCAGCTCGCCGATAGCTTTGCCGCGCTACCCGGCGACCTGCGGCTCGTCGCCGCCGATCCGGTCGAAAGCGTCGATGCCGCGGGCCGGGTCAGCACCATCCAGCGCGGTGATCATCTCCACGTGCGGGTGCGCCCCGACGCGCCGGTCCAGCTATTGCTCACCGGTCATATGGATACGGTGTTCGCCGCCGACCATCCGTTCCAGAACCTGACATGGCTTGAACCCGGCGTCCTCAACGGCCCCGGCACTGCCGATATGAAAGCGGGCCTTTCGGTGATCCTCGCCGCGCTGACCGCGCTCGAAGCGTCGCCACTTGCCGAACGGGTCGGTTACGACGTGATGATCAACAGCGACGAGGAAACCGGCAGCCACGCCTCGGCGCGGCTGATCGCCGAACTTGCCGCCGGGAAGAACGCCGCTTTGACCTACGAACCCGCGCTGCCCGACGGCACGCTGGCGGGGGCGAGGCCGGGAAGCGGCAACTTCAGCGTCATCATCCATGGCCGCGCGGCGCATGCGGGCCGCAACCCCGAAGAGGGCCGCAACGCTCTCGTCGCCGCGGCCGATCTCGCGGTGCGTCTGAACGCGCTTAAGTCCCTAGAATTAAAAGTTAATCCAGCCCGAATCGATGGCGGCGGCCCGAACAATGTGGTCCCCGACCAGGCGATCCTGCGCGTCAACCTCCGCCCCGCGACCCCCGAAGCGATGGTGGCCGCCGGAACCGCGCTGCGTGATACCTTAGCTCACATCCAGCGCGACCACGACGTCCACTGCCATCTCCACGGCGGCTTCAACCGCCCGCCCAAACCGCTCGATCCCGCCGCAACGCGCCTGTTCGAACTGGTGCGCGACTGCGGCGCCGCGCTCGGCCTGCCGCCGATCCGCTGGAACGCCACGGGCGGCGTCTGCGACGGCAACAATATCGCCGCCTGCGGGATTCCGGTGGTCGACACCATGGGGCCGCGGGGCGGTGCCATCCACTCATCGGACGAATTTCTGATCGTCGACAGCCTCGCCGAACGCGCTCAGCTGTCGGCGCTCACCATGATACGCATAGCGGAACGGGGGACAGTGTGAATTACGTGATCCGGGCAGCCAAGCCGGGCGATTTGCAGAGCATTTACGAAATGGCGAAGCTGACCGGCGGCGGCTTCACGAACCTCCCCCCCGACAAGCAAGCGTTGCGCGCGAAACTCGAACGTACCGAAGCCTCATTCGCCAGCGACAAGGAGTATCCGTCGGACGAGCTGTACCTGCTCGTGCTCGAAGATCTCGACAGCGGCGAAGTGCGCGGCACCTGCCAGGCTTTCGGGCAGGTCGGCCAGCGCTGGCCCTTTTATTCCTATCGAATCGGCACCGACAGCAAGCATAGCGAGCAGCTCGGCCGCACCTTTCACGCGCAGATCCTGATGCTGAGCAACGACCTCAACGGGTCGAGCGAGGTCGGCGGGCTGTTCCTCCACCCGGCGGCGCGCGCGGGCGGTCTCGGCCTCCTGCTCGCGCGCTCGCGCTATCTGTTCATCGCCCGCCACCGCGCTCGCTTTGGTGACCGCATCCTCGCCGAATTGCGCGGTGTGATCGACGAGGCGGGTGGCTCACCGTTCTGGGACGGGGTCGCAGGCAAATTTTTCGGGATGAGTTTCCAGGAGGCCGACCAGTTCAACGCCGTCCACGGCAACCAGTTCATTGCCGACCTGATGCCCAAGCATCCCGTCTATATTGCGATGCTCAGCGACCATGCGCGCAGCGTGATCGGCGTCCCGCATCCTAGCGGGCGCGCCGCTATGCGGATGCTGGAGAACGAGAATTTCGCGTTCGAAAATTATGTCGACATCTTCGACGGCGGCCCGACGATGACCGCGCGCACCGATCAGGTCGCGAGCGTCGCGGGTGCGAAGCATGTCGAGATTTCGGCGATCACCGACACCGGCGACGACGCGCTGGTCGCGACCGGGCGGCTCGCCGATTTCCGCTGCTGTTTCGGCAAGGTCGGCGACGGGTCGACGCTCGATAGTACGGCTGCAAAGCTGCTCGGGGTCGAGGCGGGCGACGAGATCAGCTGGATTGGCCGCTGAGATGCTGACCGAAATCAATTTCGACGGGATCATCGGCCCCAGCCATAATTATGCCGGGCTCAGCCGGGGGAATATCGCGTCGGCGTCGAACGCCGGCGACGTGTCGCAGCCGCGAGCGGCGGCGTTGCAGGGCATCGACAAGATGCGCCACAATCTCGCGCTTGGCCTGCCGCAAGGCATCTTCATGCCGCTCGACCGCCCCGACGCGCCGTGGCTTGCAACCCTCGGCACGACGCAGGACGATGCCGAGGGGCATTTGCGCGCACAGGCCTGGTCGGCGTCGTCGATGTGGGCGGCCAACGCCGCGACCGTCTCGCCCGCACCCGACAGCGCAGACGGCAAGTGCCATCTGACCGTGGCGAACCTCGTAACCATGCCGCACCGCAGCCACGAATGGCCGGGAACACTGGCGCAGCTTCGCCTTGCCTTTGCTGACCCCGCCTTTGTCGTCCACGCACCAATCCCGGCGCCGTTTGGCGACGAGGGCGCGGCGAACCATATGCGGCTATGCAGCGGGCATCACGGACAAGGCGTGGAAATCTTCGTCTATGGCGTCGGCGGCGGCCGTTTCCCGGCCCGCCAGCATCTCGACGCGTCCAAGGCCATCGCGCGCCACCACCGGCTCGATCCCGCGCGCACCCTCTTCATCCGCCAGTCGGACACGGCGATTCAGGGCGGCGCCTTTCACAACGATGTCGTTGCGGTAGCGAACGAACATGTGCTGTTCACCCACGAAACCGCATTCGAGGACCGCGCGGCCGCGCATGCCGAAATCCGCGCCGCCTTTCCCGCGGTCGAGATTGTCGAGGTACCCGCGAGCGCCGTCACTCTGCCCGACGCGATCAAATCCTATCTGTTCAATGCGCAGCTGGTCAGCCTGCCCGACGGCGGCGGCATGGGTCTTGTGCTGCCAACCGAGGCGCAGGCGATCCCTGCGGTGTGGAACTGGCTGGAGGCGCATGTCGCAGGCAACGGCCCGATCCGCCGGCTGCTGCCGGTCAACGTCCGTCAGTCGATGGCAAATGGCGGCGGTCCCGCCTGTTTGCGCCTGCGCGTCGTCGCCGACCCGGCGACGGTCGATCCCCGCTTCATGGCCGATGGAGCAAAGTTGGACCATATTGCCGAGGTGGTCGAGGCGCATTGGCCGGAGTCGATCGCGCCCGGCGACCTGGCCTCGGCAAACCTGGCGCGCGATGTCCGGCATGCGCGCACGGCCCTGTTGGCCGCGCTGGATCTGAGCGGACTGGAATAGCGCCGGGATGCGCGCGTCCAAAGTTGCGCGCCTCCTGTGGCCTGCCGTCCTGACGCTGGCGCTTGGCGCCTGCGCCGGCGGCAACTATCGCGCCGTGTCCGACACGCCGGTCCGCATCGGCCCCGCCTATTCGATCCGCGGCACCACCTATGTCCCAACGGCAGCGCCCATCTATGACGAAGTGGGTCATGCGAGCTGGTACGGCAGCGAATCGGGAAACCGCACGGCCAACGGCGAGCCATTTCGCCCCGGCTGGATCACCGCCGCGCACGCCACCCTGCCGCTGCCGACCTATGTCGAGGTCACCGCGCTCGGCAGCGGACGGCGGATCATCGTGCGGGTCAATGATCGCGGCCCCTTTGCGCGCGGCCTCCTGATCGACCTGTCGCGCGGCGCTGCCGAACAGCTTGGGATCAAGGCGCAGGGCCATGCCGCAGTGCGCGTGCGGCGGTTCGAACCGTCGGAGAAAGACCGCGAGCGGCTGCGCAAGGGCAAGCCCGCCGCTTCGCTCGAGCGCGTATCCGAACGCGAGTTGCAAAAGCTACGGGCGCGGATGGCTCCTGCAGTAAGGTAAGTCCCGATCGGCGACACCCACCACGCACCTTCCCTCTTTTGTCGGATTAACTTACAGTTTACCATAAGCCCGGCGCAGCAAATCCCACTTTTGCGCCAGTGGCATGGCTCTTGCTGGGTGAACTGCGATGTGGAAAAAAATCGGACGCCTGTTTGTCATCAAGACCCGCTTTGAAGCGTGCCTGATCATTTATGCGCTGGCGGTGGGCGCCATGGCGCGCGGCGCAGCCTATCTTGAGCAATATCCCGGGATAGGCGGAAAGCTGCTGTTGCTTGCATGTAGCGGGGCGGTGTTCCTGGCCGGCGCAAAGATTTTTGATTGCCTTCGCTACGAACAAGCCGCGGCGCGGCAATCGGACTGAACGACCGTCGGCCTTTCGCGCGTCACGAAGATATGCGAAGGCGCATGGCATGAGCAGGATCAGCGGTCGGCCCGTCACCAGCAGCGAACATGTTTACGGACTGCGACTCTGCATCGCCCGCTGGCGCGCCGGTGCGGAAGGCACGCCGCTGCTGTTCCTCAACGGGATCGGTGCCGATCTGACCGCCGCGGCGCCGCTGCTCGCGCAGATCCATGGACGAGAAGTCTGGACGCTCGATATGCCGGGGGTAGGCGCCTCACCCGATGCCTTGCTGCCTTATGGCGCCTCCACGATTGCCGCGGTGGTGATGGAGATTGCCGACCGGTTGGGTCATGACATTCTCGATATTGCCGGTTTCAGCTGGGGCGGCGCCTTGGCGCAGCAGATCGCAATGCAGTTCCCGGGGCGAGTACGCCGCCTGATACTGATGGCGACCACGCCGATCATGGGCGCGCCGGGCATCGGCTGGGGCGCAATCTTCGACGATGACATGCAAGCGAGCGGTCTGAAGGTCCAGACCGCAACGCCGCTCGGCATCGCGTATCAGACCATGGCGATGGCTGGCTGGTCGAGCACCGCCTATCTGCCGGGTTTCAAAGCCTTGCCGACGCTGGTGCTGGTTGGAGAGCGGGATGGCGTCATGCCCACCTGCTATGGCCAGATGCTCGCCAGCCTGATCGACGGCGCGGTGCTGGAAGTGGTGCCGGGATCGCACCTGTTCCCCTTCACCCACGCTGCCGCCGTTGCAGCGCGGATCAGCGCGTTCCTGGATCCGTCGGCGACGGGACAACAAGCCGCCGCGTGAGGAAGTCGGTGATGGCGGCCGCGGTCGCATCGGGGTCTTCGTCCATCGGCAGATGCCCGATATTCTTGAGCAGGACGACTTCGGACCCCGCAATCCGCTCATGGAAGGTCTGCGCTGCGCTCGGGTTGATCAACCGGTCCTTGTCGCCGAACAGGATCAGCGTCGGCGCCTTGATGTCACCGACGCGGGCCGCCATCGCAGGCTCGCGATCCATCCGCGCGCGCAGCACCGTCGCCTCGCGATTGCCGGGAAAACGCAGCAGTTCCCAATAGCGATCGACTGTCGCGTCATCGATGACGGCCTGCTTTTCGACTGATCCGCGCAGCGACTGTTCGACGAGCGCGCGCGGGGTGATCTGGGTCGCGAGCCAGCGACCGAACGGATATTTCAGGATCCGAAAGCCGATATTGGATTCGGGCGCCTTCTCCCCCTCGCGGAGCGGCATGCCGCTGGCGTCGAGCAGCAGCAACGCATCGACCCGGCCCGGCTGCGCGAGCGCGTAGCGCCATGCGACCCAGCCGCCCATCGAATTGCCGCCGAGAATGAAATGATCGAGGCCAAGCTTCGCCGCAACGACATCGACCGCTGCCGCCATGCCGCCGGCGCTATAGTCCTTGTCCGGCGTGCCGCCGGTCAGCCCGTGTCCGGGCAGGTCGAGCGTGACGATGCGATAGATGGCACCCAGTCGCTGCACCAGCGGTTCCCAGGTGTGAAGGCTGCTGTTCGATCCATGGAGCAGGATGATTGCGGGGCCGCTTCGCTTGCCCTGATCGCGGTAGTGGATGCGCTGTCCCGCCGGACCCGCCACAAAGGCGCCCGCGGGGCCGCTATATTTGGCGATCATCGCTTCGCGATCGGTATCCGACGTGCGCAGCGCGAGGAAGATGGCGAGGATCGCCACGAGCAAGGCAAGCGGGATCAGCACGCGCTTGCGGCGGAACAATGGACGCCGCGGCGGTAGCGGTTCGAAATCGTCGTCGTCGATCATCATCACGCCCCCCTCAAGGCTGGCGCGACCCTAACGCGCGGGCGCCGTCCGTCAATCCGGGGCTAGTCGTGAATTTTGCGACGAAATGTTTCTGGCAGGAAGAAAAGCCCGATCACCAGCGTGATCACCGCGACGACGACCGGATACCACAGGCCATAGTAGATGTTGCCGGTCGCCGCGACCATCGCAAACGCGGTCGTCGGCAGGAAACCGCCGAACCAGCCGTTGCCGATATGATAAGGCAGCGACATCGCGGTGTAGCGGATGCGGCTGGGAAAAAGTTCGACGAGTAGCGCGGCGATCGGGCCGTAAACCATCGTCACCAGCAGCACGAGGTAGAAGAGGATCGCGACGACCAGGGGCTTGTTGATCGCATTGGTATCCGCCTTCGCGGGATAGCCGGCGTCGGCGAGGGCTTGTTCAAGCTTCACACGGAATGCCGCAATTGCCCCCGCCCGATCCTCCTCGGCCAGCCGCCAGGGATCAGGCGCCGCGAGTACGCGCGATCCGATCCGTACCCGCGCAGGATCGCCCGTTATCCGCTCGCGCGTGAAGGCCGTGTAACTGGCGCCAGCCTTTGCCAGCGTCGACTTGATGATGTCACAGCCGGTGCTTTCGAACTTGTTGCGCCCGATCGGGTCGAACTGGAAGGCGCAGGTGTCGGGGTCGGCGGCCATGATCACGGCGGCGTTCTGCTGCGCCTTTGCCATCGCGGGGTTCGCAGCGCTCGTCAGCATCTGAAACGCCGGAAAATAGGTGAGCGCCGCCAGCGCGCAGCCCGCGAGAATGATCGGCTTACGCCCGATCTTGTCGCTGAGCCAGCCGAAGAAGATGAAGAACGGCGTGCCGAGTACCAATGCAATGGCGATCAGAATGTTCGCAGTTGCGCCATCGACCTTCAGCGTCTTTTCGAGAAAGAACAGCGCATAGAATTGGCCAGTGTACCAGACGACCGCCTGCCCCGCGACGGCACCGAACAAGGCGATAATCACCCATTTGAGGTTGCCCCAACGGCCGAAGGCTTCGGTCAGCGGCGCCTTTGACGTCGTTCCTTCGTCCTTCATCTTCTGAAAGACCGGGCTTTCATTGAGCTGCATGCGGATCCACAACGAGACGCCGAGCAGGATGATCGAGATCAGGAAGGGAATACGCCAGCCCCAGTCGGCAAAGGCTGCCTCGCCGATCAGGGTGCGGATCGTGATGACGACGCCGAGCGCCGCGAACAGCCCGAGCGTCGCGGTGGTCTGAATGAAACTGGTGAAGAGACCACGCTTTCCCTCGGGCGCGTGTTCGGCGACATAAGTCGCTGCGCCGCCATACTCGCCGCCGAGCGCGAGGCCTTGCAGAAGGCGCAAGACAACGAGCAGGATCGGTGCCGCGACCCCGATCGACGCATAGCTGGGCAGCACGCCGACGAGGAAGGTCGAAGCACCCATCAGGCCCATGGTGACGAGGAAGGTGTTCTTGCGCCCAACGAGGTCGCCAATGCGCCCGAAAAAGATCGCCCCGAACGGCCTGACGGCAAAACCCGCGGCGAATGCGGCGAGCGCAAAGATGAAGCCGGTGGTCTCGTTGACGCCCGAAAAGAACTGCGCCGAGATGACCGTCGCGAGCAGCCCATAGAGGTAGAAATCATACCATTCGAAGACGGTGCCGAGCGACGAGGCCAGGATGACCTTGCGTTCGCTTTGGCGCGTATCAATGGGCGTCGCCCCGATCTGATCGGTCATCCTATTCCCCGTTCGCCCTGAGCCTGTCGAAGGGCCGTTCTTCTTCTAGCGATGCTAAAGGAAAGAGCGGTGCTTCGACAAGCTCAGCACGAATGGAAAGAGAGAATTGTTTGTCGCGTCAGCCGACGCGCGTCACCGCACCCTTATGCGCGCCGACGCTCTTGTTGCGCGGGCGGAAGCGGCGCTTGCGCTGGCCTTCGGCGCCATCACCGGCGGGAGCGTCACGGCGCGGACCGCGATCACCGCGCGGCTGGCCGCCGCTCGGCTGGCGGCGCGCGTCCTGGCGCTGGCGGTTCGGGTCGCGGCCCTGGCTGCCGGTGTCGCGCGGGCCTGCAACGGGCTTGGGCAGGTTGCGCACCAGCTCGTTGAAATTCTCGGGCAGCGGCATCGGTTCGGACTTCGACCGCGTGACGCGCTCGATATCCTTCATGTACGGACGCTCGTCGGGGGCGATGAAGCTGATCGCCATGCCCTCGGCGCCAGCGCGCGCGGTGCGGCCGATGCGGTGGACATATTGTTCGGGCACGTTCGGGATTTCGAAGTTGATGACGTGCGAAACGCCCGACACGTCAATGCCGCGCGCAGCGATGTCAGTCGCGACGAGCAGCTTGATGTCGCCCGAGCGGAACGCCTGCAACGCGTGGGTGCGCTGCGACTGGCTCTTGTTGCCATGGATCGCCATCGCCTTGATCCCGGCGCCCGCGAGGTGGCGGACGACACGATCGGCACCATGCTTGGTGCGGGTAAAGATCAGCGCGCGGTCGATATCCTGCGTCGCAACGACCGAGTGCAGCAGCGCCTGCTTTTCCTTCTGTTCGACGAAAGTCGCGAACTGGCGGATCTTTTCGACGGTCGTCGCTTGCGGGGTGACCGACACGGTGACGGGATCGTTGAGGAACTGCTCAGCCAGGCCGGCGATTTCCTTGGGCATCGTCGCCGAGAAGAACAGGTTTTGGCGGCGCGACGGCAGCAACTTGGCGACGCGGCGCAGCGAATGAATGAAGCCCATGTCCATCATCTGGTCGGCTTCGTCCAAAACGAAGATCTCGACATCGTCGAGGCGCAGCGCGCGCTGGTCGATCAGGTCGAGCAAACGGCCGGGGGTGGCGACGAGGATGTCGACGCCGCCCGACAGGTCGCGGATCTGCTTGTTGATCGGCACGCCGCCGAACACGGTCGAGACCGACAGCTTGGTAAAGCGGCCATAGTCGCGGCAGCTCTGCGCAATCTGCGCCGCCAGCTCGCGCGTCGGCGCGAGGACGAGCATCCGGCAGCCACGCGGGGTCGGGCGATGCGGATAGGTCAGCAGGTGATGGATCGAGGGCAGCGAGAAACCGGCGGTCTTGCCGGTACCGGTCTGCGCGATGCCGCACAGGTCGCGGCCCTTCATCAGCGGCGGGATCGCCTGCATCTGGATCGGGGTCGGGACGGTATAATCCTTGGCGGCAAGGGCGCGATTGATGTCGGCGTGCAGGCCAAAGTCGTTGAAAGTCGTCATAAAATACTCACTAAGAGCGACGCGCACAGCGTCCATTCGCATCGAACGGACGGCGCACGGCCGCGGGTTCGAAACGACCCGCGTGAAAGGGTGCCTCTGGGGACAATAGCGCGGTTCCGGCTCGTCCCGCGCCTGAGATTGGGCGGGAAAATCACGCTGCCGGTGGCTGCGGCGGATCGTTCCGCCATGCTGCGCTGCACAATATATGGCATAGAGATGCTGATTTGGCAAGCGTTTAGCGAAAAATGACAAACAGCCCGACCGCGATCACCAGCAGCGCGAAGCCATGGCGCAGCAGTTTTGCGTTCTTCTCGATACGGCGAAGCAGCGGCATCGCGGCTAATGTTCCAACCGCCCCGCCCGCGACGAGCGCCGCGAACACCGGCCAGAGCAGCTGGCCGTGCAAGGCATAAGTCGCGCTGGTCGCGCCGCCAAATAGGGTCACGGAAACCAGTGAGGATGCGGATGCGTTGGCGAGTGTCATGCCCGTCGCCGCCATCAGACCCGGCGCGATCAGGAAACCGCCGCCGATGCCGAAGAACCCAGCGGCAAGGCCCGCGACCAGCCCGACCGGCGCCAATTTCCATATCATCGTCGGGGTCAACCGGACCGCCGGGTCGCCTTCATTCTTGCGCGGGATGAGCATCGATACCGCAATTGCGATCATCGCGACGCCGAAAGCGCGGATCAAAAAATCGCCGTCGACCTGCATCGCCAGCCGCGCGCCCAGCACCGATCCGATCAACCCGGCTGTGGCGAATACGCTGGCGCACGGCCATTTGACCCGCCCAGCCTTCGCCTGCGCGATCAATCCTGTCGCGGCGTTCACCGCCACCGCGGCTGCAGAGGTCGCAATCGCGGCATGGGTATCGACCACTCCGACGACATAGATCAGCCAGGGGGTCGCGAGCACGGATCCGCCGCCGCCGAACAGCGTCAGCAACAGCCCGATGAGAATGCCGCCAAGGGCGGCGAGGAGCAGCGTTTCGATCAACGCACGCGGCCGCGCTGCGCATAGAAGAAGAACAGCGCACCAAGGATCGCGACATTTTTGAGCAGTGGCCCGGAATGGCCGGGCGCGATGTGGACCGACAGTGTAATCGGCACCAGCGTGACGAACAGCAGCAGGGCCGACAGGCGTTGCTGGAGCCCCAATGCCAGCAGCAGCCCGAAAAGGACAAATACTCCGCCGCTGAGCCACAGCAGCATCGCCGGATCGCCAATGGCCACAACCTGATCGCGCCACGGCGATTCATCGATGCGTTGCAGCATCTCGTCTAACTGGACGAAATGGCCGAGCCCACCGACGATGAAGATCAGGCTGAGCGCGATGCGAAAGATCGTCTCGGCGCGGTGCGCAAGCCAGCGCGGTGACCATAACCCACGATCAAGGTCGCGAAGCCACGCCAATGTCGCGCGCATCAAGGCGCCGTCCGGCGGTTCCACGGCGCCAGCATCAGTAGCCGCGCCATGCCGCAAAAGCCGCTAATCCCCGCGAACAGCAGTCCGGCGCCCACGAACGCCGATAGCCCAAACCAGGCGGGCGTAACAAAGGTCCCGAGCAAGGCGCCGATCAAGATGAGCGTACCCGCCGCAATCTGAACCTGACGCATGATTTCGAGCGGCGCTGATGCGTCGGTCGCCACCGGCAACCCCGCCTTTTTCCATGCGTCGACGCCGCCCTCAAGGACGAAAGCTTCGCTCGAAACGCGCGCAGCCAGTCGGTCGCACGCACCCGCGGTTCGCACGCCCGACCGGCAGGTGAAAATGACGTCAGCGGCAGGATCGAAGCCAAGATGCGCCTGTTCCCACCCCGACAGCGGTTTCGAGTGGGCGCCCGCAATATGCGAGCGGGCAAATTCGTCGGCCTCGCGAATGTCGACGAGGATGGCGCGGCCGCTGTCGAGCCGGGCGCGGACCTCGTGCGGCGCGAGACTGTTGATGGTGGCCGTCATGGTCATTTCCTCATTTCGGGGGGCAGAAAAGTTCGGCGAGAGTTTCGATGACGCGCATCGCGGCGGGATCGTCGAGGCGGTAGAACACCGCCTGCCCCTCGCGCCGCGTCGCGACAATGCCTTCGGTACGCAGCAGTGCGAGATGCTGTGACAGCGCCGATTGCGACAGGCTAACGTGTGCCTGAATATCGCCCACAGCCATTTCGCCGTCGGCGAGCTGGCAGAGGATCATCAGCCTCTTCTCATTGGAAAGGAGGCGGAGCAGCGTTGCAGCGCGCCCGGCGCTTTCTTCGAACAGGCGGAGGTCAAAGCGGGTCAGATCGAACATGGTGCCAATATATTAGTTGATTCTAATTTAGCAATCCCTAATATATGTGCAAAGGAGATTTCCCATGACCGCAGCATCCCCGCGCCCCGACGTCGCCGGCTTTTTCGACGCCGCGACCAATACGATCAGCTATATCGTTGCCGATCCCGCCACCGGCACGGCGGCGATCGTCGATCCGGTGCTCGATTTCAGCCAGCGCGACGGCCGCACCTCGACCGCCGGCGCCGACCGGTTGCTCGCCGAAATCGAAGCGCGCGGGCTGCATCTTGCCTATGTCGTCGAAACCCACGCCCATGCCGACCATCTGACCGCAGCGCATTACATCCACGAACGCACCGGCGCGCCGATCGTCATCGGCCGCCATATCGGTGACGTGCAGCGCATCTTTGCCCCGCTATTCGCCGCGGACGACGTCACGCCCGATGGCAGCGTCTTTTCGCGGCTGGTCGACGAAGGCGACACGCTGCCGCTGGGCGATCTCACGATCGGCGTCATCCACACCCCCGGCCACACGCCCGCCTGCGTCACCTATACCATCGGCGATGCCGCCTTTGTCGGCGACACGCTGTTCCAGCCCGATTATGGCACGGCGCGCGCCGACTTTCCCGGCGGTGACGCGGCGACGCTTTATCGTTCGATCCGCAAGATTTTCGCGCTGCCCGCGGACACCCGCATCTTTACCTGTCACGATTACCCGACCCACGATCGCAGCGAGCCCGAATGGGAATCGACCGTCGCCCAGCAGCGCGCCGCCAACGTCCATGTCCATGACGGGGTCAGCGAAGCCAATTTCGTCGCGATGCGCAGCGCGCGCGACAAGGGTTTGGCGGCGCCGCAGCTGATCCTCCCGTCGTTGCAGGTCAATATCCGCGCCGGCGCGCTACCGCCAGTCGAAGCCGATGGACGTCGCTATCTGCGCATCCCGCTCAATACGATCTGATCCGCGCTATCGCGCTTGAGTCGCCCGCTGTGCTGCGCCAAGGTTGCGCGCAAAGCGGGAGAGCGCGGCATGGCGGAGAATATCATCGTTATCGACGAGGGGACGACCTCGACCCGGACGATGCTGTTTGCCGCCGATGGAGAGCCGCTCGGCAGCGCGCAGCGCGAGTTTCAGCAGCATTATCCCGGGGCCGGGCTGGTCGAACATGACGCCGCCGAGATCTGGGAGGCCACCCTCGCCTGTACGCGTGCGATGATCAAGAAAGCGGGGGGCGCCGAGCATGTTGCGGCGATCGGGATTACGAACCAGCGCGAGACCGTCGTGTTCTGGGACCGCACGACCGGCGAGCCGCTGGCGCCTGCGATCGTGTGGCAGGACCGCCGCACAGCCGCCGACTGCGCGGCGCTGAAGGACGCGGGGCATGAGGAGACGGTGCAGGCGACGACCGGGCTACTGCTCGATCCCTATTTTTCGGGGAGCAAGATCGGCTGGGCGCTCCGAAACTGGCCGCAATTGCGCGAAGCAGGTGAACGGCTCGCGGTTGGAACGATCGAATCCTATCTGATCTTCCGGCTGACCGGCGGCGTGCATGTCAGCGATGCGACCAATGCGTCGCGGACCTTGCTGATGAACATCAACGGCGCAGGCGGCTGGGACGCAGGCCTGTGCGATCTGCTCGGGGTGCCGATGACGCTGCTCCCCGAAATTACAGGCTGCACGACCAGCGTCGGTTCGACCGACCCCGACCTGTTCGGGAGCGCGATCCCGATCTGCGGCATGGCGGGCGACCAGCAGGCGGCGACGATCGGTCAGGCATGCCTGGCGCCCGGGCAGACCAAGGCGACCTTTGGCACCGGCGCCTTCATCCTGTCGGCGAGCGGGACGGTGCGGCCGCGCTCGGCCAATCGCCTGCTCGCGACGGTACTGGTGCAGGAAGGAGATGCGCGGTCCTACGCGCTCGAGGGATCGGTGTTCGTCGCAGGGAGCCTGATCAAATGGCTGCGCGATGGCCTCGGCCTGCTCGCCAATGCGGGCGAGAGCGAGGGGCTGGCGCGCTCGGTCGCCGACAATGGTGGGGTCTATCTGGTCCCCGCCCTCACCGGGCTTGGCGCACCGCACTGGCGTCCCGATGTGCTCGCCGCGATCTCTGGCCTCAGCTTTGCGACCAGCAAGGCGCACGTCGCGCGCGCCGCGCTGGAAGCGCAAGCCTATCAGGCGCATGACCTGAAATCAGCCTTTGCCGCCGATGGTGTGGATTGGGCGGATCTGCGCATAGACGGTGGCATGGCGGCGAACGACTGGATGGCGCAGGATCTGGCCGACATGCTGAACCTGACCGTCGAGCGGCCCGATTTCGTCGAAAGCACCGCTTTGGGCGCCGCGATGCTCGCTGCGACTGGCGCGGGGCTTTATCCCGACCTCGCAAGCGCTGCCAAGACGATGCGTGGCACCGCGACGCGCTTTACCCCGGCGCTGGACGCCGACAAACGCAAAACGCGCCTTGCCGGCTGGCAAAGCGCGCTTGCAAATGTTTTGAGCTGATCGCCGAAGCGATTAGCGCTTGAGGGTGAGACCACCGAAGCGCTTGTTGAACTTGGCAACCTGGCCCGCAGCGTCGAGCATACGGCCGTTGCCGCCGGTCCACGCCGGATGCGCGGTGGGGTCGATTTCGAGGGTCATCGTGTCGCCCTCTTTGCCCCAGGTCGAACGCGTCTGATATTCGGTGCCATCGGTCATCTTGACCGTGATCATGTGGTACGCGGGGTGAATGTCTTGTTTCATGTCTTACGCTCCTGTGCCGCTGGTTACCGACCAGCGTGCGCGAGTCTGTGCGTCCGGGGACGCGAAGGTGCGGCCCCTAACGGCGAATGCCCGATTTGGCAATAGTTAGTCCGCCGGCGGGTCCGCGATCATCGCGGTAAACTGGCATTCGGCCGCCAACACGCCATCAAGCATCGCCTTGCCTTCGAAGCGGCAGACGCTGCGTTTGGCCTGAATGATCGTCGCGTGCAGATCGAGCAGGCAGCCGGGTTCAACCGGCTTTCTGAACTTCGCCCCGTCGATCGCCATGAAATAGACGAGCTTGCCCGTCCCGGCGAGGCCCATCGATTCGATCGCGAGGACGCCGGCGGCCTGCGCCAGCGCCTCGACGATCAACACGCCCGGCATGATCGGCCGACCGGGGAAATGCCCTTGAAAAAAGGGCTCGTTCATCGTCACCGCCTTGATCGCGTGGATCGAGGTATCGGGGACGATCGACACGACCCGGTCGACCAGCAGCATCGGATAACGGTGCGGCAGAAGCGTCAGGATCCGGCGGATGTCCGCCGGTCCCAATGCCCCCGCCGCTTTGTCCCCGTCGGTCACGATATCAGCGGGTCGTCGGTGCGGTGCCGGTCGGCGCAGGTGCGGCAGGCGTCGCACCCGGCTGCGCGGCGCGGGCGGCGTCCATCATCTGCTGGTTGCGCTGCTGAACCAGCTGGCCCGGCTGGTAACCGGCCGGAACCGCGGTCGACACGGTTGGCAGAATGCGGTTGAGTTCGGCGACCACAGCATCGGTGATATCGACGTTGTTCTCGCGCGCCAGAACGGCGTCCGGATTGAGCAGCAGATCGATCTTGCGCGCGGTCATTGCGCCGCGGATTGCTTCGTTCATGCGAACGCTGATCTGGTCCTCAACATAAGCGATCGCCAGCTCAACCGGCGCACCGATCTGGCTCAATTCGGCCTGCGCTGCCTGACGCTTGTTCTGGACCGCCTGGCCGGCAGCCTGCAAAGTCGCCTGATTCTGCGGCGTCTTGCGCGACTCTTCGTTATATTTGGCGATCAGGACGTTGATTTCGGCCTGCAGCGTCTGGCCGCGCGACTGCTGCTGATCAATCTGGGCCTTGTACGTGGTTTCGATCTGCTGCGAGGCAACGGTGAAAGCGTTCGAACGCGCGGCGGCGACGCGGACATCGGCGACGGCAACCGCCTTGGCCTGCGCGGCGGCGGGGACGGCCATGATCGGCGAAGCCGACAGCGTAGCGACGGCGAGCGCCGAAGCGGTGAGAATGTTCTTCATTAGAATTGAGTTCCTACGTTGAATGAGAAGCGTTTGGTATCATCACCCTCTTCTTTGCGAAGGGCGTAAGCGAAGTCGATCCGGAAGGGACCGAAGGGGGAGTTCCAGTTGACCCCGGCACCGATCGCGACGCGCGGCATCCAGCTGTCGCCAAAGAAGCGTTCCTCGAACGGATCGAGGCGCGAGAAGCCGGTCGGACAGCTGGTGTATTGGCCCGTCCCCGTCGGGACGCCGCCCGGCGGCGTCGTTGTCGCTTCGTCGGCAAACTGGCTCGTCCCCGTCGTCGAGTTGCGGCACAGCGACTTGATGAGGCCGAACCCCGGTGCGGCGGGATTGGTTTCGCGGAAATTGGCCAGCGTCGTCAGCGTCGGTCGCTTCACGCTGAACACCGAACCGACGTCGAGGAAAATCGACGGCCGCAGCCCGAGTTCCTTTGCCCCGGTCCCGAGCGGGATGTCGATTTCCAGCCGGCCCTGATAATAGGCGCGGCCTCCAAGTGCGTCGTCAATCTGACCACGATCGCGATCACCATCGGTCACGACAATCGGGTTAGCGGGATCGGTATTATCCACCGAATAACGGATCACGCGCGGACCGACGCCGCGAATGTCGAAACCGCGCATCTGCGGTTCGCCCAGGAAGAAGCGGTCGGTCAGGCGGACCTTGTCGCTGCCCGGGCTCGGAGCGCTGCCGAAGGGATAGATATAGCCGCCTTCAGCCGAGACATTGAGGATGAAGCGGCTGCCGAGATTGAAGTGCTTGGAGGCGTTCGCACGGGTGCGGACATATTTGACGCTGCCGCCAAGGCCGGCGAAATCCTGGCTGAGCGACAGCGACTGGCCGCGCGTCGGGCGGATGCGGTTGTCGCGATCGTCATAGGCCAGCGTATAGCCGACGAGCGAGGTCGTGCGCTTGCCGATCGCATCGCAAAGGTAGCGGCCGGCGACCAGCGGGTCGCACTGATTGCCAAAGAAATAGATGCCGCGGTCGAGCGTCACATCGTCATAGTTCAGGCTGTAACGGCCGAAAAAGGACATGAATTCGGTCAGCGGCACACCGGCGTTCAGCTGGAACCCCGTGGTCACCTGCTGGAACGTCGTCTGGCGATCATTGTTGATGAAGTTGAACGAGTTCAAATCGCGGCGATAGACGCTGCCGCCGACCGAGATATTGCGGTCGAACAGATAGGGTTCGGTAAAACCGAGCTCGACCGATTTGGAATAGCTCGAATAATTGACCGACGCCTGCAATTGCTGGCCCAGACCGCGAAAGTTGCGTTGCCGGATCGACGCCTGCAGCAGGAAGTTCTCGATCGAGGAGAATCCCGCCGACAGCGACAGTTCACCGGTCGGCTTTTCTTGGACGTTGGTTTCCAGAATGATGCGGTCAGGCGCGCTGCCTTCCTTGCGCTCGATCTCCAGATTTTCCTGGAAATAGCCCAGGCTGTTCAGGCGGTTCTCGGTACGCTTGATGCCAAAGCTGTTGAACGCGTCGCCTTCGTTCAGGCGGAATTCGCGGCGCACGACCTTGTCGTGGGTAAGCGTGTTGCCGTTGACGTCGATGCGCTCGACATAAGTGCGCGGGCTTTCGGCGACGTTGAACGTGATCTGCATCGTCCGCGTTTCCGGGTCGCGGCGGAATTGGGGATTGATGTCGGCAAATGCATAGCCGAACAGACCGGCCGTCTCGCTCAGGCTTTCGACCGTATCCTCGACGAGCTTGGCATCATACCAGTCGTCCTTCTTCATCGGCAGCAAGGTTTTCAGCAACTCGGGCTTAAAGTCGCGCAACTCGCTCTGTACATCGATATCGCCGAACTTGTAGCGTTCGCCTTCCTCGACGACATAAGTGATGATGAAATCCTGCTTGTTGCTGGTCAGCTCGGCGACGGCCGAAATGACACGGAAATCAGCATAGCCGTTCTGCAGGTAGAAAAGGCGCAGCTTCTGCTGGTCATAGGCCAGACGATCGGGGTCGTAGCTGGTGTTCGACGACAGGATCGTCAGGAGGCTCGACTCCTTGGTAGCCATCTCGTCTTTCAGATCGCCGTCGCTGAACTTCTCGTTGCCCAGGATGCTGATCTGGCGGACCTTCGACTTTGAACCTTCGTTGATCTCGAACACGACATCGACGCGGTTCTGATCGAGCGACACCATCTTCGGTTCGACGGTGGCGGCGAAACGGCCCTGCCGCTTGTAGAGTTCGATGATGCGCGCGACGTCGGCGCGGACTTTCGAACGGGTAAAAATCTGCCGCGGCGCGAGCTTGATCTCGGGCCGGATCTTGTCTTCCTTCAGGCGCTTGTTGCCCTCCAGGATGACGCGATTGATCACCGGATTCTCGGTCACCTGAATCGTCAGCGCGCCATTATTGTCGGTTATCTGGAAATCCTTGAACAGCTCGGTCGCGGCCAGGTCTTTCAGCGCCTGATCAAGGATCGACCGGTCGTAGCGTTGTCCGACGCGCAGGCGCAGGTAAGACAGGATCGTTTGCGCCTCGAGCCGCTGGTTGCCAACAACGGTGATCGTCTGGACCGTCGTTGCGGCAGGCGCCGCTTCGGGGGCGGGCGCAGGCACGGTCGGCGGCGCAACCTCTTGCGCCAACACCGGCGTCGCGAGCATCGTGCCTGCCAGAAGGAAGGCCGACAGCTGTGTCCGCGCCGAGAATTTGTGTGAAGCCACGCTGTTCATCCCGAAAAAATAACTCAAAAGCGACCAACCCGGTTGACCGCGGGCTCGCGCGCACTCCCTGCCCCAGACTCGCTAGCCAATCAAGCGCGCGATCCCGTCCCACAGGCCCAATGAGCCCAAATCGTTGAAAGTCACGACCAGCATCAGGGAGACAACCGCCGCAAAGCCGAATCGGAACGCCCATTCCTGCACCTGCGGCGGCGCGGGGCGCCGCCGGATCGCTTCATAGGCATAGAAAAGCAAATGACCACCATCGAGCATGGGCAATGGCAAGAGGTTGATGAACCCCAGATTGATGGAAATCAGCGCGATGAAGAATATCAGCGACGCAATTCCCAGAGTCGCCGCCTGCCCCGAAATTTCGGCAATCTTGACCGGCCCGTTCATGTCCTTGATCGACCGGCGCCCGGTCAGGAACTGCCCCAGCACCTCGCCCGTCTGGCGGACGATCTGCCAGGTCTGACGCAGTCCTACGGCAGGAGCTTCGAGCAGCGTCACCGGCTGCAATTGCGCCGGCGGCGGCGCGAGGCCGATGATTGCGCGCTCATACTCCTTGCCGAACGGGTCTTTCTCTTTGACCAGCCGCGGCGTCAGCGCGACCATCCGTTCGCTCCCACCACTGACGACACGGACCTGCATGGCTTCGCCCGGGCGATGCGCGACCGCCATCGGGATGTCGCCGAATACTTCGATCGGACGCCCGTCGATTTCAACGATGCGATCGCCGGTGCGCAAACCTGCCGTGTCGGCCGCCGATCCCGCTTCGATCCCGCCGGCGACCGGCGGTGTCACGGGCGTGCCGCCAACCCAGGCAAATCCGGCAAGGATCAGGATCGCGAACAGGAAATTGGTGACCGGTCCTGCAGCGACGATCAGCGATCGCTTCCACACCGGCTGGGCCGGGAAGGTGTGCGACTTCTGCTCGGCGGGCAGTTGCTGCCATTCCGCATCGGGCTGACTGACGGCGTCGCGGTCGCCGGCAAACTGGACATATCCCCCCAGCGGCAACCAGCCGATCTTCCATTCGGTCCCGCGCTTGTCGGTCCAGCTAACGATCTTGCGTCCAAAACCGATCGAGAAAGTGTCGGACTTCACTCCGCACCAGCGGCCGACGATATAGTGGCCATATTCGTGGACGAAGACGAGCGGGCCGAGGACAGCCAAGAACGCGACGATGGTGAAGGCGAAACCGGGGGTCTCAAGCATGTTCAAATTGGTCCACAAAATGCTGGGCAGCCGCGCGGGATGCGGCATCGACGCTGAATATGTCCTGAAGCGATGACGGCGCCGCAGGTTCCGCGGCATCGATCACCCGGCGCACGGTATCGACGATCGCCGGAAAGGATATATGCCCCGCCAGGAAGGCGGCCACCGCCACCTCGTTTGCCGCGTTGAGCTGTGCCGGGCGCGCCCCGCCCGCAGCGATTGCAGCGCGGCACAGCGCGGTCGCGGGAAAGCGCACCTCGTCGGGCGCCTCGAAATCGAGGCGTGCGATGGTCGCCAGGTCGAGCGGCGCGCACGGCGTCGCCATCCGGTCCGGCCACGCGAGAGCGCTGGCGATCGGGATCCGCATGTCGGGCGAGCCGAGCTGCGCCAGCGTCGAGCAGTCGACATATTCGACCAGGCTGTGGATTACCGATTGCGGGTGAACAAGAATCTCGATGCGATCGAGCCCAACGGGAAAAAGATGATGCGCCTCAATGAGTTCGAGGCCTTTGTTCATCATCGTTGCCGAATCGACGCTGATCTTGGCGCCCATCGACCAGTTGGGATGCGCGACCGCCTGCGCCGGCGTAACGCGCGCCATGTCGGCAGCGCTCATCGTGCGGAACGGCCCGCCGCTGGCGGTCAGGATAATGCGCCGCACCTGATCGATGCGCCCGCCCGCCAGACACTGAAAAATCGCATTATGCTCGCTGTCGACGGGCAGGATGGTGGCGCCCGAGGTGCGGGCAACCGCCGTCATCAGCTCGCCAGCGGAGACCAGCGCCTCCTTGTTGGCCAGCGCAACATCATATCCCGCCGCCAGCGCCGCCATTGTCGGGGCCAGTCCTGCGGTGCCGACGATCGCCGCCATGACGAGATCGGTCGGGCGCTGCGCCGCTTCGACCAGCGCATCCGCGCCCGCGGCGACGTCGATGCCGGTATCCGTCAGCGCGGCCTGCAGGTCACTGAGCCGCGCGGCGTCGGCTATCACCGCCACGTCGGGGCGAAACTCCATCGCCAGCTTTGCCAGTTCGGCGACATCACTGTTCGCTGTCAGCACCGTGACGCGCCACGTCTCGCCGTCGCGCCGCACGAGGTCGAGGGTCGATTGCCCGACCGAACCCGTGGCGCCGAACAGTGAAAGGCGGCGCTGTGTCATGTCAGCCCGCCGTCCCAACGCTCAGCTGCCCGGCATAAGCCAGCGCACCCAGCAACAAGGCCACCGGCAAGATTCCGTCGACGCGGTCGAACAGCCCGCCGTGGCCGGGGATCAGCTTGCCCGAATCTTTGACCCCGGCGCGGCGCTTCATCCAGCTTTGCGCCAGGTCACCAAGCTGTGCGAGCAGCCCCATAAACAGCCCGATCCACAGCGGCACGCCGATGATCCCGGCGCGGTCTCCGATGGTGGCGCTGGCGATCAATGCGGCAATCATGCCGCCGATCAGCCCCGACCATGTTTTCGATGGGCTGATTTTGGGGGCAAGGCGCGCGCCACCAAATGCGCGGCCAGCGAAATAGGCGCCGATGTCGGTCGCCCACACCATGCCGAACACCCACAGCGCGGCGGTCATACCCAGCTGGTCGCGAATGAACCACAGCCCCGCCATCGCACCCAGGGTCAGCAGCGGCCCGAGAATGTTCAGCATCACCCTGGCGCCGCTGCTCAAGGTCATCGCGCGAACCAGCGCGAACCATTCGACCAGCATCAACGCGCCGCCGACGAGCAGCAATAGCCCGAACGCCAGTCCGCCGAACCACAAGGCGGTACCCGCGATCGCAAACAGGATGATCGCCGACCCGATCCGTACCCACAGGTCCGATTTTCCCGCCGCCATGTCTTATAGTCCCCCGTAGCGACGATCGCGGCGCGCAAAATGGTCGAGCGCCGCCTGCAGGTCTGCCGGTTTGAAGTCCGGCCACAAAATATCGGTGAAATATAGCTCGGCATAGGCCGACTGCCACAGCAGGAAATTCGACAGCCGAACTTCGCCCGAGGTGCGGATGAGCAGGTCGAGCGGCGGCATGTCGGCGGTGTCGAGATGCGCGGCGATTGCCGCTTCGCTGATCTCGCCCGTTGCAGCTGCCGCCTGCGCGGCGCGGACCAGCTCGTCCTGCGCGCCGTAGTTCAGCGCGACCGCCAGCGTCGTGCGCTTATTGCCCGACGTGCGCTCGAGCGCGTTTTCGATCAGCGCGACGACGTCGGGCGCCAGCGCGCGCCAGTTGCCGATGACTTTCAGCTTCACATCATTGGCGGCAAATTCATCGAGATCCGAGAGGATGAAGCGTTTCATCAGCCCCATCAGGTCATTGACTTCATCTTCCGGCCGTTTCCAGTTTTCGGACGAAAAGGCGTAGAGCGTCATCGCCTCGATGCCCATGTCGCCGGCCGCGCGCACGATATTGCGCACCGCCTCGACCCCGGCTTTGTGACCGGCGACGCGGGGGAGCAGGCGTTTTTTGGCCCAGCGACCGTTGCCGTCCATGATGATGGCGACATGGCGCGCACCGTGATTCGGTGTTGTCACGAAAAGACCTCAGAACCCGTTCGTGTCGAGCGAAGTCGAGACACGGGAAGTCGAGCGCGAACTCGGCGTGTCTCGACTTTGCTCGACACGAACGGAAGAGAGGTAAGCGCTGGAAAGCACTAGCCCAGGATTTCCTTTTCCTTCGCGGTCGCCGCGGCGTCGAGTTCGGCGATCGTGGCGTCGGTCAGCTTCTGCACCTCGGTTTCGTGGCGCTTACGCTCGTCCTCGCTGATTTCCTTCTTGTTCTCGTCAGCCTTCAGATTGTCCATGCCGTCGCGGCGGACGTTGCGCACCGCGATGCGCGCCGCTTCGGCATATTTGCCCGCGAGCTTCGACAGCTCCTTGCGGCGTTCCTGCGTCATTTCGGGGATCGGCAGGCGCAGCATCTGGCCATCGACGATCGGGTTGAGCCCCAATCCTGCCGAACGGATCGCCTTGTCGACCGGCCCGACATTCGATTTGTCCCACACCTGCACCGTCAGCATCCGCGCTTCGGGCGCGCTGACCGAGGCGACCTGGTTCAGCGGCATGTGGCTGCCATAGACCTCGACCGTCACCGGATCGAGCAGCGCGGTGTGTGCGCGGCCGGTACGCAGGCCCGACAGGTCGTTTTTCAGCGCTTCGACCGCGCCGTGCATCCGGCGTTCCAGGTCGGCCTTGTCATATTTCGCCATCGTCTCTTCCTCTTCTATGCTTGGCGCGTTCAGGCGTTGCCGGGGGCGTCGGCCACGACGGTCGAAACCCCCTCGCCCGCGAGCACACGGGCCAGATTTCCCGCTTCGCGAATGTTGAACACGACGATCGGGATATGGTTGTCGCGGCACAGCGCCACCGCGCTTGCATCCATCACCTTCAGATTGTCGGCGAGCACGCGGTCGTAGCTCAGCGTATCGTAACGGACCGCCGCCTTATCCTTTTTGGGATCGGCGTTATACACGCCATCGACACTGGTACCTTTGAGCAGCGCGTCGCACTTCATTTCGGCAGCGCGCAGCGCGGCGCCGCTGTCGGTGGTGAAATAAGGCGCGCCGACACCCGCAGCGAAGATCACCACGCGGCCTTTTTCGAGGTGGCGTTCAGCGCGGCGGCGGATCACCGGCTCGCACACCTTGTCCATCTCGATCGCCGACTGGACGCGCGTTTCGACGCCGAGCTGCTCGAGCGCATTTTGCATCGCGAGAGCGTTCATCACGGTAGCAAGCATGCCCATATAGTCGGCCTGCGCCCGGTCCATGCCCTTGGCGGCGCCCGCCATGCCGCGGAAGATATTGCCGCCGCCGATGACGAGGCAGATTTCAAGCCCGCGTTCCTTGGCTTCCTTGACCTCGGCCGCCATGCTGGCGACAGTGTCAGGATCGATGCCGAAAGGAGTCGAGCCCATCAACGCTTCGCCCGACAATTTCAGCAAGATGCGTTTCATGCCGGCCAGTGCCATGATCGGGGGAACCTCTTTCAACCACTTGATAAGCGAATGGCGCGCACCCTAGTCAGAGTACGCGCCATTGCCAAGCGGACTGCCGCGCCTTGCCAGGGCAATCGCTTCAGATGAACGGACTGGTGTTGATTGAAGTGTTATGATTCAGACGATGCTCCATATGCTGGGAGCCATTGATGTCTGGATTGCCATCGTCGCGTTCGATACTCGATCATTTTTCTGCGCTTCGTGATCACCGGGAGCAGTGGCGGGTTTTGTATCCGCTTCGCGAGGTCTTGCTTTTAGTGCTTTGCGCGACGCTTTCGGGGATGGAAGATTTTGTCGAGATCAGGCTGTGGGGCCAGCACCGGCTCGATTTTCTGCGCCGTTTTCTGCCGTTTGCGCACGGGATACCAGCCCACGACACCCTTAATGATGTCATTAACGGGCTTGATCCCGAGCTGTTCAAAACCTGCTTTGCGACCTGGGTCGAGGCGCTACGCGACGAGGCACCCGATATCATCGCGATTGACGGCAAGACGTCGCGGCGTAGTCACGCGAGGAGCAAAGGCCGCGCGCCGCTGCACATGGTTTCAGCCTGGGCGTCGCGCCAGCGGCTGGTGCTGGGCCAGGAAGCGGTAGACGCAAAATCCAACGAGATCACCGCGATCCCGTTGCTGCTCGAACGGCTGGAACTGACCGGTGCGCTCGTCACCATCGATGCGATCGGAACACAGGCCGCGATTGCCGAGACCATCGTGGCGCGCGGCGGAGATTATTTGCTCGCGCTGAAGGGCAACCGTCCGGCGCTGTTTGCCGATGTCGTGGCGTTCTTTGCCGATCCGCCCACCGATATGACCCTGTCGGCGCACACGACAACCGACGCCGATCATGGCCGCATCGAAGAACGCCGCCACAGCGTCTGTCACAACACACAATGGCTGTTTTCCGATCGTCGCTATCCTGATGAACCCCATTTTCCTCATCTCGCGATGATCGCCATGGTCGAAAACCACGTCGAACGGGAGGGCCGCAAAAGCACGGAACGGCGCTATTACCTCTCTTCTGTCAAACTCGATGCCCAAGCCTTCGCCGCCGCAGTCCGCGCCCATTGGGGCATCGAAAACCGGCTCCACTGGGTGCTCGACGTCGTCTTCCACGACGACCTCACAAGACTGCGAACCGGATCAGGACCCCAGAATATGGCGGTCGTCAAACACATCGCCATGAACCTGGTGCGAAATCCAAACGACAAACACAGCCTCAAAGTCCGCAGAAAACGAGCCAATCTCGACCCCGATTACCTCGAAACACTCGTCACTCAACGACAACCGTTAATCTGAAGCGATTCCCCTGCGCGCCTTGCGCGCAGCAACTCCGCGTTTTGTTTTAGACGCCAGCGACCGCTGCGACTTCTGCCGCGAAATCGCTTTCTTCCTTCTCGATGCCTTCGCCGAGCTGGAAGCGGGTGAAGCCCTTGAGCGTGATCGTCGCACCGACGTCCTTGCCGGCTGCGGCAACGACTTCGGCGACCGGGGTCTTGCCGTCCATCACGAACAGCTGCGACAGCAGCGCGTTTTCCTTGCGGAACTTGGCGATACCGCCGTCGACCATTTTCGACACGATGTCGGCGGGCTTGCCCGACTGGGCTGCCTTTTCCTCGGCGATCGCGCGTTCGCGGGCGACGAGTTCGGGGTCGAGATCGTCGCCGTTCAGCGCCAGCGGGTTCGCGGCGGCGACGTGCATCGCCAGCTGCTTGCCCAGCGGTTCGAGCACATCGGCACCAGCCGTCGATTCGAGCGCGACGAGCACGCCGATCTTGCCCATGCCGGGAGCCGCAGCGTTGTGGACATAGGCAGTGACGACGCCCGAGTTCACCGACATGATGGCCGAACGACGCAGCGACTGGTTTTCACCGATCGTAGCGATGTTCTGGGTCAGCGCTTCGGTGACGGTGCCGCCAGCCGGATAGGCGGCAGCGCCGAGCGCGTCGATATCGGTCAGGTTGCCGGCGAGCGCGACTTGGGTCACGTCGCGAACGAAGCCCTGGAACTGTTCGTTCTTGGCAACGAAGTCCGTTTCGCTGTTGACTTCGACCATCGCGCCGCGCGTACCGTCGGTGGCGACGCCAACCAGGCCTTCAGCGGCAACGCGGCCAGCCTTTTTGGCGGCAGCGGCGAGACCCTTGGTGCGCAGCCAGTCGATCGATGCTTCGATGTCGCCGCCATTTTCGGCGAGCGCCTTTTTGCAATCCATCATGCCGGCGCCGGTGCGGTCGCGCAGTTCCTTGACGAGAGCGGCCGTAATTTCAGCCATGGGTGATCCTTTCCAATGTGGGGCGGCCCGGTGGACGGGACCGCTGCGCCGCACGCGTGGCGGCGCGATAAGTCAGAACGATGACCGCGGCGGCGTTTGCCCGAGGGCAAAGCGCCGCCGCGTCATCAAAACGAGCGGTTAGGCGTCGCTCTGACGTTCGGTTTCGGCGGCGGCTTCGGCCGGGACTTGTTCGTCCTCGGTCACCGGAGCAGCTTCGGCAGCCGGGGCTTCTTCAGCAACGGGTGCAGCAGCTTCTTCGACCAGCGCCGGTTCGGCGACGGGGTTCACCGCTGCGCCCAGATCTTCGCCACGATCAGCGCGGGCCTGCTGGCCGCCGCGGGTCGCGGCCTGAGCGATCGCATCGCAGTACAGGCGAATGGCGCGCGCGGCGTCATCGTTGGCCGGTACCGGGAAGGCGATGCCATCGGGCGAGACGTTCGAATCGAGGATCGCGACGACGGGGATGCCAAGGACATTGGCTTCCTTGATCGCCAGTTCTTCCTTGTTCGCGTCGATCACGAACATCACGTCGGGAATGCCGCCCATGTCGCGAATGCCGCCGAGCGACATTTCGAGCTTGTCGCGTTCGCGGGTGCGGTTGAGCACTTCCTTTTTGGTCAGGCCCGAGGTGTCGCCCGAAAGCTGTTCCTCAAGGGTCTTGAGACGCTTGATCGAACCCGAGATCGTCTTCCAGTTGGTGAGCATGCCGCCCAGCCAGCGGTGGTTGACGAAGTGCTGACCCGAAGCGCGCGCGGCGTCAGCGATCGGACCCTGCGCCTGGCGCTTGGTGCCGACGAACAGCACCTTGCCACCTGACGCCGCCGACGAGGCGACGAATTCGAGGGCGCGCGCGAAAAGCGGCACGGTCTGCGACAGGTCGAGAATGTGGATGCCGTTACGCGCACCGAAAATATACGGCTTCATGCGCGGGTTCCAGCGGTGGGTCTGGTGGCCGAAGTGGGCGCCAGCCTCGATAAGATTCTGCATCGTGACGACAGGTGCCGCCATAGTCTTTCTCCTTCCGGTTGGTCCTCTGGAAAGCAAGAACCGGGTTCCGCAAGCGGATGATCCCGGCACCGGTTTATGTGCGCCTTCCATGTGGAATGCGCGGGCCGTTAGCCGCGTTGGTCATCAAAAGCAAGCGTCCGCGGCGCATTTGGGATGAACGGCGCGCGCATCCGGTCATTCGATCCGGCGCCAATCTGACTCCGTTCGTCGCAAAACACTTGAGAACAAACCACGAACATGCAACCAAAAGCCAAGCGAAACCGTCATTCCTGTCGGAAAGGTTTCGTTGACGAAAACCCGGAAGGACAGATCATGGTTCAGGTCGCAGCCGCACTCCTCTTCGCCCTCGCCGCCGGACTCGGCATCACGGTGATCCTGGCGATGTTGAAATCGAACGAGTCGGCGATTCTTTCGGCGCTGCTCGGCGAAGGCGCCTTTACGGGCGACGCCGCCCCCCAGCCCGGACCTACGACCGTCATCAAACTCCGCCCGTCAGAACCGCGTCGCCACATTGCGCGCGCTATCGTCACGCGGTCCCAGCTTAGCCAGCCACAGTTCAGCTGCGCCGCCTGACCTTTGCATAGCTGGCGAGGCCGAACGGCAGCGTCGCCGCATAGATTGCGCAGACGGCGAGCAGCGTCAGCCACGGCGCGGTCACCAGCGCGGCACCAAGCAACCCGACCCCCGCCAGAGCGAACAATCGCCACGACCGACGCAGGCGGATTGAGGCCCAGCTGTAAGTGGGGATCGCCGAGATCATCAGCATCGCGACACCCAGCGCCCACGGCATCACGACATACCATTCGCGGAACAGCTCATTGCCCGTCGTCAGCCACAGATAGACGGGCACGAACGCCAAGCCTGCCCCGGCGGGTGCGGGAATACCGGTGTTAAAGCCGGCGGATTTGTGCGGCTGAAAATCGGCATCCATCCGCGAGTTGAAGCGCGCCAGCCGCAGCGCGCAGCAGACGGCCAGCGCCAGCGCCGCGGTCCAGCCAAATTTCGGCGCATCCTGAAGCGACCACAGGAACAGGATCATTGCCGGAGCGACGCCAAAGGCGATGACGTCCGACAGCGAATCGAGCTCGGCGCCAAATTTGCTTTGCGCGCGCAGCAGGCGCGCAATGCGCCCGTCCATGCCGTCGAGCACCCCGGCAACAATCACTGCGGCGATGGCAAATTCAAACTGCCCGCCGATCGCAAAGCGCACCCCGGTCAGGCCAAAGCACAGCGCCAGCACGGTGATCGCATTGGGGGCAAAAGCGCGCAGGCCTATCCCCCCGATACGGCGACCCGCGGCGTCCGCCGGAAGCTGGGTGTCGTCTGTCATCCTATTGCCCGATGCCGTCGATCATCGCAGCCTGCCCGATCCGGGCGACAACGGTTTCACCCGCCAGCGTCCGCTGGCCAAGCAACACCTGCGGCGTGGTCCCCGCAGGCAGATAGACATCGACTCGGCTGCCGAAGCGGATCAGCCCGACGCGCTGGCCAGTCGTCAGTTCGTTGCCCATGGTTACGAACGGCATGATCCGCCGCGCGACCAGACCTGCGATCTGGGTAAAACCGATGCGCACCCCGTCGGCACGCTCGACGACAAAATGCTGGCGCTCATTCTCTTCGCTCGCCTTGTCGAGATCGGCGTTGAGGAATTTGCCCGGGATATAAACGAGCTTGCGCAACGTTCCTGCAATTGGCGTGCGGTTGATGTGGACATCGAACACGCTCATAAAAATCGACACGCGCAGCATCGGCGCGTCGCCTAATCCGTCGGCGCCAGCGATCTCGGGCGGCGGGGCGACCTCGGCGATCTGGGTCACCAGCCCGTCGGCGGGCGCGATGACGACATCGCTGCCCGTCGGGGTGATGCGAACGGGGTCGCGGAAAAAGGTACCGACCCACACGGTCACCCCGAACATCAGCCAGCCGACAATCTCCCAGCCGAGCAGCCAGAAGCAGAGGGTGATGATCGCCGCGATCAAAAGGAACTTGCGCCCCTCGGGATGGATCGATGGCCATTGCCATTTGATGCCGCCACCGGGGCGGTTGGAAGAGATGATGTTGGACATGGCCGTTCTTCTAGGGTGCGCGCCTGACACTGACAATGAATAAGGCATGGTCAGGGTTCCACCACGCCCATTGATCAATCGCGCCGCTTTGCCTAAGGCCCGCTGCAACTCCGACTCCCCAAGGATAAAGGCAGCAGCATGGGCAAGATCAAGGTAGCCAACCCGGTCGTCGAACTCGACGGCGACGAAATGACCCGGATCATCTGGCAATGGATCCGCGAACGGCTGATCCTTCCCTATCTCGACATCGACCTTCATTATTACGATCTCAGCATCGAAATGCGCGACCAGACCGACGACAAGATCACGGTCGATGCCGCCAACGCGATCGCCAAATATGGCGTCGGCGTGAAATGTGCGACGATCACCCCCGACGAACAGCGCGTCGAGGAATTCGGCCTTAAGAAAATGTGGAAGTCGCCGAACGGCACGATCCGCAACATCCTGGGCGGCGTCGTGTTCCGCGAACCGATCGTCATGAAGAACGTTCCGCGCCTCGTCCCCGGCTGGACCGACCCGATCGTCGTCGGTCGTCACGCGTTCGGCGACCAGTATAAGGCAACCGACTTCCGCGTCCCTGGCCCCGGCAAACTGCGCCTGGTATTCGAGGGCGAAGACGGCAAGGTCATCGACGAAGAGGTGTTCCTGTTCCCCTCTTCGGGCGTCGCGATGGCGATGTACAACCTCGACGATTCGATCCGCGACTTCGCGCGCGCCAGCCTGAATTATGGCCTCGCCCGCAAGTGGCCGGTGTATCTGTCGACCAAGAACACGATCCTGAAAGCCTATGACGGCCGCTTCAAGGACATCTTCGAAGAAGTGTTCACCGCCGAATTCAAGGCCGATTTCGACGCCGCGGGCATCGTTTACGAACATCGCCTGATCGACGACATGGTCGCATCGGCGCTCAAGTGGAGCGGCAAGTTTGTCTGGGCCTGCAAGAATTACGACGGCGACGTTCAGTCGGACACCGTCGCGCAGGGTTTCGGCTCGCTCGGCCTGATGACCAGCGTGCTGATGACCCCCGATGGCCAGACCGTCGAATCCGAAGCAGCGCACGGCACCGTCACCCGCCACTACCGCATGCACCAGCAGGGCAAGGCGACCTCGACCAACCCGATCGCGTCGATCTTTGCGTGGACCGGCGGCCTCAAGCACCGCGGCAAGCTCGACGATAACGCCGAACTGGTGAAGTTTGCCGATGATCTGGAAAAAGTCTGCGTCGCGACGGTCGAAAGCGGCAAGATGACCAAAGATCTGGCGCTGCTGATCGGCCCCGACCAGAACTGGCTGACCACCGAAGGCTTCTTTGAAGCGATCGTCGAAAATCTTGAAGCCAAGATGGGTAGCTGAAAACAACCAAAAAGGTTGGGATAGCTCTCTAGCCAATCGGGGCCGGCCTGCATAAGGTCGGCCCCTATGGTATCGGAAACAGAAACATCGGCCATCGGCAATGCGCTGGTGGTTTTAGGCGCCGCGGGCATCGTCATCCCGGCGTTTGCGCGCTTTCGCCTGCCCCCCGTCATCGGGTTCATCCTCGTCGGCCTGCTGGTGGGGCCGTCGGGGCTGGGATCGCTGGCAGGGGATTATCCGTGGCTGAAACATGTCACGATCGGATCGACCGACGATATCGCGCTATTTGCCGAATTCGGCATCATCATGCTGTTGTTTTCGATCGGTCTCGAGCTCTCGTTCCGCCGCCTGTGGCAATTACGCAAACTTGTGTTCGGAGTTGGCGCAGCCGAACTGCTGCTCGGCGGCGCGATCCTTGGCGGCGGCTTATGGCTGCTCGGAGACCTGTCGACCCCCGCGGCGTTCGGGCTCGGCATCGCCCTCGCGCTGTCGTCGACCGCTTTGGTGCTGCCGATGGTGGGGACCAAGTCGGCGGTGGGTCGCGCGTCATTTTCGATGTTGCTGTTCGAAGATCTGGCGATCGTCCCGATCATCTTTGTCCTCGGCGCCCTCGCCCCCAATCCTGCCGGTGACAATGCCCAACTGCTGATGACGACGCTGTGGCAGGGCGCGCTGGTGGTTGCGGTGCTGGCGGTTGCGGGCTGGTTCCTGTTGCCGCGAATCTTTGCCCAGGCGGCGCGCGCCAAGGATCCCGAACTGTTCCTGGCGGCCAGCCTGCTTGTGGTGATCGTCGCCGCGCTCGCCACCGCGACGGTCGGGCTATCGCCGATCGTCGGGGCGCTGCTCGCCGGATTAATGATCGCCGAGACCGAATATCATGGCGAGGTCGAAGCGATCACCGCGCCGTTCAAGGGGCTCGCACTTGGGGTGTTCCTGATCAGCGTCGGCATGGGGCTGGACCTCAAGAGTATCGCCGCACAATGGCCGATGTTGATCGCCGCGGTCGTCGGCGTGATTACGGTCAAAGCGGTGGTGACCGCACTGCTACTGCGCTTTTCGGGCGCGCGCCGCGGTACAGCCGCCGAAGTCGGCTTGCTGATGTCGAGCCCGTCGGAGACGACCCTGATCGTGTTGACCGCCGCGCTGACGGCGGGAATCATCGATCCCGAAACAGCGAGTTTCTGGCAGCTTGTCACCGCGATCGGCCTGACCATCACGCCGCTGCTGGCGCGCGTCGGCCATGACGTTGCGCGGCAGATCGAAATGCGCAGCGACGACACGCCGGAGGATGAGCCCGCAGTGGCGCGGACCGTCATCGTCGGCTTTGGCCGCGTCGGGCGCACGGTTGCAGAGCTGCTGCGCGAACATGGCCGCGCCTATATCGCGGTCGATGCCAATATCGACAGCGTGGCGGTGGCGCGGCGCGACGGCTTTAAGGTGCGCTTTGCCGATGTCGCGCGGCAAGGCAGTCTCGACAAGCTGGGCATTGAAAGCGCCGACGCCATCGTGCTGACGATGGACGATCCCGTCCAGCAGCTGCGGATGACCAAGCAATTGCGCCAGAAATTTCCCGACCTGCCGATCATCAGCCGCGCGCGCGATGCAGACCATGCCGCGGCGCTATATCAGGCGGGAGCGAGCGATGCGGTGCCCGAGACGCTCGAAAGCTCGCTGCAACTTGCCGAAGCAGTGCTGATCGACCTGGGCGTCGCGATGGGGCTGGTGATCGCATCGATCCACGACTTGCGCGCCAAGATGCGCCACGACATCATGACCAAAGGCGAGCTGGATCGCGAACCCCGCATCCGCAAAGTGCGTGCGCCCGGCGGGAAAACCGCTTAGCGACCGCCCGCGGTGGTCGCTGTCGCCCCGGTTGCGGCACCCAGCGCCGACGCGTCGGCCAGCGTCATCCCCTTGGGCAGGATCGCCAGCGACCATTGGCGCTGCGGCGTCAGATATTGCTGTGCCAGCCGCTGGACGTCAGCAGCGGTCACCGCGGCAATGTCGGTCTCCATTGACAGCGCCGCGGTGGCGACGCGCGGGTCGCGCGTCGCGCCCTCCAGCAGAAACATCCAATAGACATTGCCGGTCGACGCACGCGAGACCATTTCGCGGATCGGCACCGCGTTGCGCGTCAGTTCATCGACGCCCACCTGGTTGGCGACCAGATCGGCGGCAATGTCGCGCGCAATGCCATAAAAGCGGTCGATATCCTTCGGCGCAAGCAGGCTGCCAACGAGCAGATAGCCGCCGCTGTCGAATCCCGTCGGCCAATGGCTGTCGACCACCGGACCATAGCTCGCTCCCTGTTCAGCGCGCAGGCGATCGAACAGGCGGTCGTTGAAGATCGCGGCAAGTACTTCGAGCCCGCGCGCATCGCGCGGGTTGGCGAGACCACCGCCGGTCGGCCACGCCGTCATCGCCGCCGCCTGCCCCTCGGCGCCGCGATGATAGGCGATATCGGGAACCGGGGCCGCTTTGGCGAAATCGACGCGCTGGCCGTTGGCGGGCGCCAGCACTTTTCGCGGCGGCAGAGCGCCGAGCGTGCTCGCCAGGATCTCGCGATAATCGACCGCTTCCAGGTCGCCGAAAATCTGCACCTCGATCGGTCCGCTGGCGAGCCGCGGCTCCCAAAAGGCGCGGAAGGCGGCAGGGGTCAGCGCTTCGATCTGCGCCTTGTCGGGCGCCGCCCAACGCGCGTCATTATTGGTCAGCCAGCCGCGCAGATTGCGGTCGAGCACCGCATTGGGGGTGGCGTCGTTGAGGTCATGGCCGGTGAGATAACCGACACGCAGGCGCTCAATCGGTGCCGTGTCCCAGCGCGGCTGCGCCAGCTTGCCCGCGATCAGTCGCATCTGGTCGGAAAGGTCGGCGGGCTTGCTTTCCGCCGACAGTTCGAACGCGTTGTCGTCGATCGAAAAATTCAGCTGAATCTGCCGCCCGTTGGTCAGCTGGTCGATCTCATTCTGTCCCCACGGCCCGATTCCGCTGGCGACCAGAGCATAATCACCGGTCCACAACAGGTTCGGGGAATCGGCGGCGACACTGCGGTTGCCGGTACCGAACCGCACATTGACGCGCACCTTGCCGGGTTCAATCTTGTTGTTCGACACCAGCGCGGTCACGCCATTAGCAAATTCGATCCGTTCGGCGCGCAGGCCGAGCAGGCTGTCGGTAGAGGTGATCGTCCCCGGCGTTCCAAAAGCGGGGAGCTGTTTGAAATCGGCCTGTACCGACACCAACCGATCGTCGCGCGCGGTCACCGGCGCTTTTAGCGCGGCCCGTACGGCCGCGTCGCCGCCCGCCGCGGTCGGTGTCGTTAACACAGCGCGCGTCACCGGGGCGGCAAAAATCGCCTTGCTGGTCTCCAGCATCACTTGCGGCGTCGCAAACGCGCGGATCGCCTTGAACATATCGACCTGCCCCTGCGGGCTTGTCACGACCTCGTGAATGTCGACGGCACGGACCAGATCGTCGGCCAGCCGCGCGCCGGGCTCGTTGCGCGCATTTTCCAGTTCCTTGCGCAGGAAGGCCTCGATTTCATTCGCTTCGCGGTCGATGTCGGCCTGTGACGGAGGGTTGCTGGTCGCGTCGGCGATCACCCCGCGTACATCGGCGAGCGCCGCCTTCCAGTCGCTGAGCGGCACGATCGACGCCATGGTGATGTCGGCGCTGCGGCTGACATATTGCTGTTCGACGGTCGCGACCAGATAGCTGCCGCCACTGCGCGCCCGGTTTTCCAAACGGCGGTTGACGAGCGCCTGCGCGATGAATTCCAGATAGAGCCGCCGCGTGTTTTCGACCGTGTCGATGCGTTTCTGCCACGGGCGCACCATCGCCAGTGTCAGCGCAAGCGGCTGGTTCGCCTCGACGATTTCGCGTGCGGGTGATGCTTTCGGGTCGGGCTTGCCGAAATCAGGGTCGACGGGATTCGGTCCGTCGGCGCGCCAATCGCCATAATATTTCGCGACCAGTCGCGCCAGTTCGGCGGGTTCAGAGTCACCAACGATGACCACCACCGCCCGATCGGGGCGATACCAGCGTTTGTGAAAGGCAGCGACGGTCGGCGCGCTAGCTTTGCCCAGCGATGCGGTCGTGCCGATCGGCGAGCGGTCGCCGAGCAGCTGACCGGCGAACAGATGCGCGTTGGTCGCATCGCCGATCCGCTTCTGCGGTCCGTCCGATTCACGCAATTCGGACATCACCACACCGCGTTCGGCGGCGACCGCCAGTTCGGAAATCCTGGGCTGGCGGATCATGCCCGACAGCAATTTCATGCTCTCGTCGAGATTGGCGGGGGTCACGCTGGGCAGGTCGAGTTGATACACGGTCTGCGTCGGCGTCGTCTGAGCGTTCGAATCGCTGCCAAAAGTCACTCCAAATCGCTGCCAGATGCGCTTGGCTTCGCCGTCGGGGATATGTTCGGAGCCGCGAAAGGTCAGATGTTCGAGCAGATGCGCATAGCCGCGCTCTTCCTCCGTTTCGAACATCGATCCGACGTCCATGCGGACGCGAATTGACACCTGTCCCGGCGGCACGCCGTTGTTGCGCACGGCATAGCGCACGCCGTTGGGCAGGGTCCCGAATTGCCATGCGGTGTCGCGCGGAATGTCACTGTCAGCATAGAGCCAGTCGCCACTCGCCGTCTGACTGGTCGCCGTCGTCGGCGCGGTTCCGCCTTGCGCGTTGACGGCGAAGGGAAGCAGCAACAACGCCGCGCCAGCACTGGCGCACAGGAGCGATCGGGAAAATCGAAGCGACATACGCACAGGGGAATTGGCCATTGGGCCATCTTATCGCGTTCAAACCTTGCTGGCCACTGAACTGTCGCGGCACTTGTCCTGCAAACTGCATCGGCTTAGCGATAGGGGATGATCATGACGAACGATCCCCAAGCAGGCGCTCCGCTCGCCGCGCTCATCCAGATGAACAGCGGGATCGATCCGGCCGCAAACCTGGCGACGATCGATCGCGCGATGGCGAACGCGGCGGCGGGCGGCGCCGCGATGGCATTCCTGCCCGAAATGTCGCTGCTGCTCGATCGCGACCGCGTGCGATCCGCGGCACATATCACGCGCGAAAGTGACAGTGTCTGGCCGGTTGCTTTGCAAACGCTGGCGCATAAGCATGGCCTGTGGCTCCACTCGGGATCGATGCCGCTACTATCCGACGATGGCGCGCGGCGCGTAAACCGCAGCCATGTGATCGCCGCCGACGGCAGCGTCCGCGCACGCTATGACAAGATCCACATGTTCGACGTCACCCTGCCGACGGGCGAGAACTGGACCGAATCGGCGGCCTATGCCAGCGGCGATGCGCTGGTCGTCGTCGATACCCCGCTTGGCCGGTTAGGACTGAGCATCTGTTATGATTTGCGATTCCCTGAACTTTACCGGGCGCTGGTCGACCAAGGGGCGAACCTGATCGCGATCCCCGCCGCGTTCACGATGCCGACGGGCGAGGCGCATTGGCATGTGCTGATGCGCGCGCGGGCGATTGAAACCGGCTGTCATGTTCTGGCGGCGGCGCAATGCGGGGACCATGAAGACGGCCGCGCGACCTATGGCCACAGTCTGATCGTCGATCCGTGGGGCGCCATATTGGGCGATGCCAACGCAGCCAGCGACGAAACTGGGTATCGCGTGGTGCTGGCACCGATCGATGTCGCTGCAACCGATCGCGCTCGGCAATCGATCCCCTTGGCCCGCTCGCGGGCCATGCGAAACATCGCGCTCTAGACATCCCACGATCGCGTCTGAGCCACGTCAGCGCCAGCCGTTCCGGAAAGTCTAACAACCGACAAGCACAAACCGAAGACGCGCAAAAGGCCCCGAGCGAAACTCGGAGCCTTTTGGTATCTCTAGCAATCAGCCGAAATTACGGGCTGGTCGGCGAATCGTCGTTGTTGTCCGACGCGATGATGATGCCGCCGATGATAGCAGCAAGCGCGATGATCGCGATGATCCAACCGCTGCCTTCGAGCTCGCTCTGGCCTTCTACGGCCGAAGCTGCACGGGCTGCGGGAGCGGCCGATGCGGCAACCGGGGCTGCGATCATCGAGGTCGCTGCGAGAGAGATCGCAGCCTTTTTGAGCAGGTTCATTATTTTCTCCGTCCACTGGATTAGTCTTGTCGAATCACACCCAAGGCAGAACCTCCGGTCTGCTTCTGCGCTGCCTTCTTAGGCACAGGCTTCAGCAAATGCAACGACGATTTGGCATAGCGCGGCAATTCTTACCAAATTGCTAAATTGAGGAAAAATGCCTCGCGGATGACCTTAACCGCGCCGCACCCGATCGAAGGATTCACGCGTCACCGGATAGCCAAGATGATCGGGAATACACAAAAAGGACTGCCCCTCGCACCATTCGATCCACGGCGTTACCAGCTCGACCGGAAACTGCCGCGAATGCGCCGAAAACTCGTCAAAATCGGCTACGCGTGCGAGGCGTTCGAGATTCCGACGGGTCGGAAAAATGACCGACACCTCGCCACGATCTGCCATCATCAGCGTTCGGTGGGCGCTCGCCCAGAAAATATGACTATGCTCGGCTTCTTCAACGGTCAGTTCATGGCCGTGCGGCGGCGCTGCGACGGCATAGAATCGCGTGTCGAACGTCCTCGCCTCTTTGAAGTTCGGACACCATCGCGCGAAAGGAACAAATGAATCCAACGCGATTCGATCACCGCGTGCCGCCAGGATGTCCGACAGCAGCGTTCCTGCCAGCAACGCCCGACGAACGTCGGCGAGCTCGCGCTCCTGCAATGCAGGCCAGCCGACAGCAAGGCCGGTTTCCTCCAGCGTCTCGCGCAACGCCGCGACCCGGGCGGCGCCGTCGGCCTCGTGAACATCGGGTCCGTGTTGGCGCGCCACCAGATAATCGTCGGGATCGACCCGGCCGCCCGGAAATACCACGGCGCCCGCTGCAAAGGCCATGTTCGTCGATCGTTTCACCATCAAAATCTCGTCGGGACCGTTATCCGGCGCCGGGCGCATGATGACCAGCGTCGCTGCGGGAATGGCACCTTCAGGCAGAACCTCGGAACCAGAGGGCGGGAGTGGCATGTCATTCATCACCCCCCGCGATAACCGTGCCGCCAAAGCTTGTCATCCCGGCATTGCGGCACGGTCAATGGAGGTGCAAGAAGAACGCGAACTGGACGGGGAGCAGGATATTGGGAATCGTCGAGATCTTGGGCCTTGCCGGCAGCCTCAGCCTCCTCGCCGGGTGGCGGCTCTACCTCACCATCTTGGCCACCGGCACCGCGATGCATTTTGGCTGGCTGCCGCTGCCTGAACATCTCGCCGCGTTGCAGGTGCTGGCAAATCCGTGGGTACTCGCGGTCGCGGCGGTCGGCACAATCGCCGAATTCCTTGCCGACAAGATCGCCTGGGTCGATTCGGTCTGGGACATGATCCACAGCGTGATCCGCCCGCTCGGCGGCGCCCTCCTCGCGCTGGCGCTCGTCGATGCCTCCGATCCGACCTGGCAAGTGATCGCCTTCCTGCTTGGCGGCGGCGGCGCATTGCTGAGCCACGGCGCCAAGGCGACGACGCGCGCGGTCGTCAACGCTAGCCCCGAACCCGTCAGCAATGTCGTCGTATCGACCGGCGAAGATGTCGCGACCGGCAGTCTGCTGGCACTCGCCATCGCCTTTCCGCCGCTGGCGATCGTCGTCGCCATATTTATGGCAATCGCGGCGGTCATCGTAATAATCGCGCTGCGCCGCCTGCTCCGCAATATCAAAGCGACACTAAAGCGAGCGCTGGGCGACGAGCCGTCAACGGCGAATAGGCCGCCGGCACCTTAAGCTTCGTCATTGCGAGCGAAGCGAAGCAATCCAGATCGCCGCGTCGCCTTCGGCTCTTCGCAATGACGAGGTCTGTTATGCGGGTAGCAGCGCCTTAAGCGGTGTTTCGGGATCGGCGAGTTGTTCGGCGATCGCGTGCAGGCCCGCAGTGACGATCATCCGTCCCTGGACATAATCCTTCGTCGCGTTGACGCAGTCGATCGCGATGACCCTGCCCGCTTTCAGATAGACGACCGAGAAGCTGCGTGTTGCCGGATCGCCGCGCATCACGGCGCGATCGTGGCCAGTCGACAGCCCAGCAGTCTGGAGCTTGAGGTCATATTGGTTCGACCAGAACCAGGGGATCGCATGATAGGGCGCTTCGTCGCCGCAAATGCCCTTGGCGACAACATTCGCCTGATCATTGGCATTCTGCACCGACTCCAGCCGGATCACGACGCCTTCGGCAAAGTCGTTCTCGTGCGCAGCACAGTCGCCAATCGCATAGATGTCGGGCAGGCTGGTCTTGCACAGCCGGTCGACGAGCACGCCGTTGCCGCCCTCGGCGCCCGCCGCGATCAGCGGCTCGACGGCGGGGACGATGCCGATGCCGACGATGACGAGATCGGCGGCGATGACTTCGCCGTCAGCGAGCCGCACCCCGGTGACATGGGTATCGCCCTCGATCGCCTCGACCGCGACGCCCAGCCGCAGATCGACGCCATGCTCGCGATGCTCGCGCTCGTAGAAGCGCGAGAGTTCGGTCCCGGCAACGCGCGCCAGCACGCGGTCCTGCGCTTCGAGCAGCACGACTTTCTTGCCCGCCTTGCGCAGCACCGCCGCAGCCTCGAGTCCAATGTATCCGCCGCCAATGACAACGATCTGGCGCGCAGTCTCGGACGCCGCCTTCATCGCATCGGCATCGGCGCGGGTGCGCACGCCCTGTACCCCCGGCAGATCGCCGCCTGGGATCGGCAGCATCCGTGGGCTCCCGCCGGTGGCCCAGACGAGCTTGCCATAGCCAATCGCCTCGCCGCCATCGGTCGTGACACTGTGGCCCACGGGATCGACCGATACGACGCGCTTGCCGAGCAGCATCGTCACCTCGCGTTCGTCCCAATATTTGGCGGGGCGCAGCTGGATGCGTTCGAATTCCTTTTCGCCCGCGAAATATTCCTTCGACAGCGGCGGCCGCTCATAGGGCAATTCGGGCTCGTCGCCGATGATCGCGATGCTGCCGGTGAATTTCTGCGTGCGCAGCATGATCGCGACCTGCGCCCCGCCATGGCCGGCGCCCACGATCACCACATCGAACTGCATTGAAGGTCTCCCGCTCATTCTGCGCGTCCCTTGCACGCGATGACGGGAGAGACAAGCCGGGTCGACTTTCTGCACAGCAAAGAAAAACTTGAAATCGCGGCAATGTCGCGCGGCTGCAAGACCGTCAGTCGCGGCGCGCAAGGCGGGCGCGAATCGCGGCGGTATAGGTGCGGCCGACCCTTAGCTCGGTGCCATCGTTCAGCACCGCAATCAGCGAATGGAATTGCCCGCCCTTGACCCGCTCGACGGCGTCGATGCGGACCATCGTGCTGCGGTGGATCCGCAGAAACTGCTGCGGCGCCAGCTGTCGTTCGAGCGTTGCCAGATTTTCGTTGTACAGATATCCCTGACCGTCGGCATGGATGCGGACATAGTCGCGCTCGGCGCTGACATGCGAAATGCTTTCGGGCTTGATGCGGACATATTCGCCACCCGCGCGCACCCAAAATTCGCCCATCTGCTGGCGCGTTTCCGGTCCGGTCGCGCGTAGATTGGCGACAACCTCTTCCAGTTCACGGATGCGGTCGGCGCTTTGCGCCTGCTCGACGACCCCCCGCGCGCGCTCCATGGCCGTCCGGAAACGTCCGGCCTCAATCGGCTTGGTGACATAGTCCACCGCCTGCGCGTCAAACGCGCGCAGTGCCTGGTCGCTGAATGCTGTGACAAATATCACCGCAGGTGCGGGGTCGGGCAAAAGGCGGAGCAAGTCGAACCCGCTGCCTCCCGGCATCCTGATGTCGAGCAAGATGATGTGGCAAGGCGATGCCGCAAGCCATTCGATTGCTTGCGCAACATTGCCCGCTTCCCCGACCTCGCCCACCCATGGCAGTTGCTGCGCCAGACGCACTGGGCGGCGGCGGGCCAACGGCTCGTCGTCGACGACCAATGTTACGAGACGTGACAACATCTTATCCAGGGTAAGCGGATTTCGGCTCGGAATTGCGTGGGGGTCGGTTTCGTCGCAAACGAACTTGCTGGCCCAAAGCGCGCTGCCAGACGATCGGCAACATTGCGCAGCCCGATCCGGCTGCCGACGCGCGTCGGATGGCCGTCCCCCGGAAACCGGTCGTTTTCGACGGATACGCACAAATCGTCGCCGTCGCGCCAAGCGACGATCCGGATCTCGACCTCGCGCGTGCTGGGCTCGACGCCGTGTTTAACGGCGTTTTCGACAAGCGGCTGCAGAATAAGATTCGGAACCATGATGAGCAAAGCCGCCTCTTCGACGTCGATGCTAAAGCGCATGCGGTCCGCGAAGCGTTCGCGCTCGATCTCAAGATAATCTTCCTGCAGGGCCAGTTCGGCCGCCAGGGTAACGTCCGTCATCGGGTCGAGTTCGAGCGTCTGGCGCAGAAAGGTCGAGAGCGATATCATCATTCGCTGCGCCCGCGCGCTCGCGCCTTCTTCGACCAGCCCGACCGCCGAGTTCAGCGTGTTGAACAGGAAATGCGGATTAATCTGGTAGCGCAGAGCGCGCATTTGCGCCGAGAGCGCCTCTTCGCGCGCCTGCGCCAGACTGCGCTCGCGGTCGCGGACTTCGAAACTGTATAGCAGCGCGACATAGAGGCACGACCAGCCAAAGAACATGCCGGTGGAGGAGATCATCGTGTGGCCGAAAACGACCTGGTCGAACGACCAGTTCACCGGCTGCACAAACCAAATGTAAACGAGGATATCGATGCCACTGAGGATCGCTGCCGCCACGATCGAAAATGTGAACGCGATGAGGACTTTGATAAAGATCGACGCGTGGCGCAGCCTAAACAGCGACGCGGTCACGATCAGCGTCAGCCCGACGCCAAAGCTGTTCGTGATTATCTTGCCGAGCGCCGATTTGATGGGATCAACGCCTGCGATGCCCCACAGGATGCTGTCGGACACGAATACGCAAAGCCAGAAGAGCGCCGCCAGCTTGACCGTCGTCGCGGTAATCGCTTTGCGTTCGCGAACCGACGCGCGACCCGGCGGCGCGCGCAGAGGGTCGCCGTCGGTCGCAGATCCGTCCGATTGCGCCTTTCGTTCTAGCGCGCTCGTCATCACCGACAAGCCAGTGGTAGAAAACCCCGCGCGTTCATTGCCCTGTGCAAGCCAACCGCCGCTTTTCCCCTCTTCCTGTCGAGCAATTGCGATAGCATCTCGGCGCCATGAAATATATCGACCCGTCATTCCATTTCGATCAGCACGCGAGCGTCATTCCGTTCGATCGCGACGATCGGACCATCGTCCTGGTCACAACGTCGCGCTATGGCGATGCCGACGCCATCGCGCGAATTAAATCCGCCCTGCCCGGCTCCGAGATTGTCAGCCTGTCGCACCCTGCCACCGGCCATCATCCTGCGGACAATCATGCCAGCGCGACGCCGACACTGACCCATCGCCAGCTGGAAATCCTGGGTCACCTGCTCAGCGGCCTGTCCAACAAGGAGATTGCCCGCAAGCTTGGTCTGTCGCATTTCACGGTGCGCAATCATGTCTCCAACATCCTGCGCATGATGGGATACTCCTGCCGTCGGACGATGCGAAGTTCGCTGGGGACCGAGCGCGTTCGGCCTGATTGCGCTACCAGTCTCGTCGCCTAGCAGCGGTCGCCGCGACCATTGACGGCGCCCGTCGCCACGGCAATTGCCATCGGCAACAAACCGCGCGCTGCGCCCATCGCCTGCCGCGTCCCGCGCACGCCCCGGCGCCACTCTTTCCGAATTAAGACCCCGCATCGATTCCATCCCATGAAGTTTATCAATGCCGCATCCTAGCCGAGCTTTGCCCCTAGCCCAATTGGCGGCGTGAACCGATACTGTCGGCAACGGTCTGCCCTCCTCCAATATCAAATTCGGTCACGACCAAGTCGCCTGGCGGGGCCGATTCCGACGAGGCCAATGTCGGAGTTACAAGTGGTGATTTCGATCGTGACCGCTCCGCCAGCCGCAACGGTGGCCGTCTGCGGGGGACACAAGGTCGCTATATGCTGCGCGCTCGCCGTTTGCGGCACCATCGCGCCAAGCACGACCATCACCGCAATCGCCATCCACCGCGCCATCGCTACGCGCAAAACCGCCAGATTCATGATCGTTTGTTCCCCAACGCCGCCTCGCCCGGTGATAGTGCGTCCACGGCGGAATCTAGGGATTGGGAACCCGCGCCACTAGGAGAGGAAATGTACTAGGTCACATCGGTGCGGCGGTCGAAATCGGGTCAATCAGGCCGACGGTCCCGCGTTTGTTTCGCTACCGCACAGCAGCAGCGGCGCGCCCGACCGACTAAGAATTTCCGCCGTCGCCATCATCGTCGGCCTTAAATATCTGATTTGGCGTGGCTTTGCCATATTAGTGCAACAAGTCCGGTTTGCTGCCCGAGACTCCCCCGAATTCCGCCTTAAAATCTGCAACGGCGACCCGTTAATTGGCGCATGACCAGCAATGCTACACCATCGACCGAGCCGGTAGGACGGCTTCTGGATTGGCTGGGGCTCCGCCGCAGACAAGGCGCGCCCCCTGCAGGGAGGAAGGCGCCGCCCGACGGCAGCGGGACGCGCGATCTGGCGCGGCTCGCCCGGCACCAGCTGATCGGCACGATCATGGCGTTTCTGATTGACAATGACCTTGATGTTTCTCCCGGCAACCTGCTGATCGCCCACGCCGCCTTTTCAGGGATGAACCCGCCGCTGGCGCGCCAGATCACCGCGCGGTCGCTATCGGCGGAGGGTATCACCCAGCCATGGCTGAACGAGCTCGGCGAGCAGAGTGGAAACCGCGCCGACCATGCCGATCTCGACCGTCTGATGACGCGGCTCGAAACCAATCTTGAATCCTTTCAGGTCCACGCCAAGGAAGCGCGGACGGTCACCAGCGACTACGGATCCGAACTCGAACAGCATGTCGACGATTTGGAACAATTGCAAAAAACCGGACGGATCGTGTCCAGCCTCGCCGACCTTGCCCGAGTGATGCTCGAACGCACGCGCACGGCCGAGGATAATATGCGCAAGAGCGAGGACGAAGCCAAGGCGCTGCGCCGCAGCCTCGAACGCGCCAAGCGCGATGCCGAAGTCGATTTTCTGACCGGCCTGCCCAATCGCCGCGCTTTCGAAATCCTGCTCGAACGTCATTTCAAGGAAGCTCGCGCCGCCTGCGAACCGCTGAGCGTCGCCTTTTGCGACATCGACGAATTCAAGAAGGTCAACGATATCCACGGCCATGAGGCGGGCGACCGGGTGATCAAAGCCATTGCCGACACGCTCGCACGCATTTCCGACGACCGTTGTCATGTCGCGCGGCATGGCGGTGAGGAATTTGTCATGCTGTTCCGCGGCCTGACCCCGACCCAGGCCGCCGAGCGGCTCGACGAGGCGCGCGAAGGCCTCGCCGAACGCCGCCTGATCAACCGCAAGACCGACGAACCCTTCGGACAGATCACCTTCTCGGGCGGCGTCGCCGATGTCTTTGGCTATGGCGAAACGCGCGGCGCGCTCAAAGCCGCCGACGAGGCACTGTACAAGGCGAAGGCCGGCGGCCGCAACCGCATCGAACTCGCTGACCCGGCGTAAACGGAACTTCCCGGACAGGAGCGAATGCCGCGGTTAATGCGCGCCAGTGTGCCGTAGCCGCGGCATTCGCCGTTTGTTCAACGGCTCCAACGCGCAAAGATCGCGGTCGGTAGCAGCAGCCCCCGCGTTTCTTCACGCACCGCCAGCTCGCCGCATTCGACCTTACCGGGCAGGTCAGCAAACAGCTGCGCCAGCAGCTCACCGATCGCCAGCGCCGACATGCGGACGGCATAGACGGTCAGGAACAGCGCGCGGCTGTCGGCGTCAAGCAATTGCCGGCAATCGGTCAGCAGCGGCGCCAGCCCCTCCTCGAGCTGCCAGCGTTCGCCGGTCGGGCCGCGCCCGAATTTCGGCGGATCGAGCAGGATCGCATCATAGCGCTTCTCGCGCCGCACCTCACGCGCGGTGAACTTGCCGGCGTCGTCCAGGATCCAGCGCACCGGCTTGTCCGCCATCCCCGCCAGCGCCGCATTCTCACGCGCCTGCCCCACCGACTTTTTCGAGGCATCGACATGCGTCACCGACGCCCCCGTCGCGGCGAGCGCCTGGCTGCCGACGCCGGTGTAGCCGAAGAGGTTGAGGAACACCGGATCGGGCTTGTCGGCGACCTGCGCGCGCAGCCAGTCCCACACGGGGGCCATGTCGGGGAAGAATCCCAAATGGCGGAACGGGGTGCATTGCGCCGTAAAGCGCGTCTCGCGCCACGCCAGTGGCCAGCCTTCGGCCGGGACGGGCTTGTTATAATACCAGCGCCCGCCGCCATCATCGTCCGACGCCGGGATAAACTCGCCGTCAGCGGCTTCCCATTCGCTGGCGGGCAGCGCGGGCGCCCACATCGCCTGCGGTTCGGGGCGAATGAAGCGATAGCGGCCATAGCGTTCGAGCTTGCGGCCGTTGCCACTGTCGACCAGCCCATAATCGTCCCACGCCTCACCGACCAGGGTGACAAGCGGCAACTGCTCAGCCACGCGCGGCTTCCGCCAGCACATAGGCCTTCACGGCGTCATAGTCGCCCGGCAGCCGTTCGTAACGCTCTTCGCGGTCGAACAGATTGCCCAGCCGCGGCGGCAGCGACGGACGCACCCCGGTCGAACGCTCGACCGCCTCACGGAACTTTGCCGGATGCGCCGTCGCCAGCGTGACGACGGGAATGTCGGCGTCGATCTCGAGCGCACGCGCCGCGGCAAGGCCGACGGCACTGTGCGGGTCGATCACCTGCCCGCCATGCTCCTGCGCCCAGCGCAGCGCGAGCGCCATCGCGTCGCCGTCGATGCTCGCGCTCGAAAACAGCCCGCGGGCGCCCGTCAGCATGTCGGCGGGGATCGTCATCGCGCGATTGCGGTCGAACTCGCCCATCATCGCGGTAATCGCGGCACCGTCGCGGCCCGACAGGTCGAACAGCAGGCGCTCGAAATTGCTGCTGACCTGAATGTCCATGCTGGGGGTCGCCGTCGCGGTCACCGTCCCGGCGCTATAGTCGCCATTGGTCAGCGCACGGTGCAGGATGTCGTTGACGTTGGTCGCGACGACCAGCCGCGCGATCGGCAGTCCCATCTGCGCCGCGACATAGCCCGCAAACACATCGCCGAAATTGCCCGTCGGCACGCTGAACGCAATCGGTCGGTCCGGACCGCCGAGGCGGACGGCGGCATAGAAATAATAGACGACCTGCGCCATCAGCCGCGCCCAGTTGATGCTGTTCACCGCCGATAACGTCAGTTGGCCGCGCGCCTCGTCGTCGCCGAACAGCCGCTTCACCATTGCCTGTGCATCGTCGAAGCTGCCGTCGAGCGCGATATTGTGGACGTTGGGCGTCAGCACCGTTGTCATCTGCCGCCGCTGCACGTCGCTGACGCGGCCCTCGGGATGCAGCATGAAAATCTGGATATGCTCACGCCCTGCCACAGCTTCGATCGCCGCCGATCCGGTGTCGCCCGACGTCGCGCCGACAATCGTGATGTTCGTGTCGCCACCGCTCAGGAATTTCTCGAACAGCTGGCCCAGCAGTTGCAGCGCAACGTCCTTGAACGCCAGCGTCGGGCCGTGGAACAGTTCGAGCAGCCAGTGGCGATGGTCGAGCTGGACCAGCGGGGTCACCGCATCATGGCTGAAACTGCCGTAGGCGGCGCGGCACAGCTGGCGCAGCTCGTCCTCGGTCAGCACGCCTTCGACGAACGGGCGCATGACGCGCACCGCGGTTTCGGCATAGTCGAGCCCCGCAAGCGCGCGGATGTCCTCGACCGCCATCTGCGGCCAGCGCGCAGGCAGATAGAGACCGCCGTCGCTGGCAAGGCCCGCGAGCGTGGCGGCACGAAAGTCGAGGGTCGGCGCAGAGCCGCGGGTGCTGATATATTCCATGGCGTCCCAGCGCCTAGCGGGCCAGCCTCAAGGCCGCAAGCGGCGACGGACAGCCAGAAAGTAGATGATCAGCGCCGCGGCGGCGAACAGGAACCACTGCACGGCATAGGCGAGATGATTATTGGGCGTATTATCAGCCGACGGCACCGCACTTGGGCGCAGGCCCGCAGCGGGTGTGTCGGCGATCAGCATCGCCCGCGCGGGCATATCCTTGCCCGCGGCGCGCTCCATCACCGTCGGCTGGTCGGGGCCGGGGACGATCGTCCCCTGCACGACCCCGCCGGTCCATTTCGGCGGCGTGAAATCGTCGCCGATGCCGACATCGACCAGCACCCCCGGGCCTTCGGCGCCGGTGCGGCAGTCGGCGATCATGCGAAAGCCCGCCTTGCCCTTCTGGTCAGTGCCACTGCGCGGATCCCAGCGCACGGGTTCGAGGCAGACAACGCTGCTTTTGCGGAACAGATAGGCGTCGGCGACCTGCGGCAGTTGGGGATAGGTGACCAGCGACGACATCGCCATGTTGCGCTGGTACAGCGCGACCAGCGCTTCCTTCTCGTTCTTGCGCTGGAGCTGCCACACCCCCAGCGCGATCATCACGAGCACCGCGACGATAACGACGATCGTCGGGATCAGCGGCCAGCGCCGCGGCGGAGGCGTTGCGGCATCAGTCACGCGGTTCGTCCACTTGTCGACCCTCGGCCGCTTGCCGCTGGTGCTCGCTCGCCAGCAGCGCCCCCTTGGCGACGCGCAGGCCATAAACCACCGCGGCGGCGGTCAGCGGCATCCACAGCACGACGTGAACCCACAAGGGCGGCTGGACTGCGGCATCGAGCGCCAGTGCGAGCGCGACGAGCAAGGCGCCGATGATCAGGGTCAGGAACGCCGCGGGGCCGTCGCCGACATTGTAGCGGCCATAGTCGAGCCCGCAGGCTTCACATTTCGCGTGAAACTGCACCGGCCCATCGAACAAGGTTTTGGCGCCGCATTCGGGGCAAAGGCCAAAAAGGGCAGCGCGCCAGACCGGCGGCTGCCCCTTTGGAATGATAGTGCCGTCGGGCAATTTAGTGCGCGGCGACCGGCGCGCCCCAGCCACCCCAGACGTAAATAATGATGAACAGGAACAGCCACACCACGTCGACGAAGTGCCAGTACCACGCAGCCGCTTCGAAACCGAAATGCTGCTTGGGGGTGAAGTGACCCTTGTAGGTACGGACGAGACAGACAATCAGGAAGATCGTGCCGACCAGAACGTGGAAGCCGTGGAAGCCCGTCGCCATGTAAAAGGCCGAACTGTAATTGCTCTGACCAAAGGCGAAGGGTGCGGCGGCATATTCATACGCCTGGATCGCCGAGAAGATCGCGCCCAGGATGATAGTCGCCCACAGGCCTTTTTTCAGGCCGTCGCGGTCGCCGTGGATCAGCGCGTGGTGCGCCCAGGTGATCGTCGTTCCGGAGCAGAGCAGGATCAGCGTGTTGAGCAGCGGCAGCGAGAAAGCGTCGATAACCTCGATGCCCTTCGGCGGCCACTGGGTGATCGCCGCCGCGCCGTCTTGGCCAAACAGCGAGGTCACCGCGCCATCGACATATTCGATCGGCACCGGGAACAGGGTGAAGTCGAACCACGCCCAGAACCAGCCGACGAAGAACATCACTTCCGACGCGATGAACAGGATCATGCCGTAACGCAGATGGAGCTGGACAACCGGGGTATGGTCGCCGGCATGCGCTTCGTTGATGACGTCCGACCACCAGCTGAAGAAGGTGGCGATCACGCCCATGAAGCCCAGGCCGAGTACCCATTTGCCGACGCCGCCGAAATAATCGTCGTGCATAAACATCACGAGGCCGAAGAACATCACCAGCGCGGCGAACGAGCCGATCAGCGGCCAGACGCTGGGATTTACGAGGTGATAGTCATGATGTTTCGCACCGGACATGGCGTTTTTCCCGTTTTTTACAGCCCCAGCATCGCGATTCCCCATCGCTCGCCGGTCTTGTTTGGACTCTGATCGCGGCCTTAGCTCGCCTTTTTACCCTCGTCTACAGGATGAAAGGTGTAGCTGAGGGTGATTTCCTGGATGTCGCGCGCGTCCGGATCGTCCATGATCTTGGGATCGACGAAGAACAGCACCGGCATCCGCATCTGCTGCCCCGGCTCCAACCGCTGTTCGGTGAAGCAGAAGCACTGGATCTTGGTGAAATATTTGCCCGCCTGCGTCGGCGTGACGTTGAAACCCGCAGTGCCGACGACCGGCTTCGACGAATTATTCTCGGCGATAAAGATCGCCATGTCGCGCGCACCGATGCTGACCGTATCGGTCGGATGTTCGGGATAGAATTTCCACGGCAGGCCGGGCGAGACATTGGCGTCGAAACGGACCGATACCGTTCTCGACAGAACCACCGGGTCCGCCGCGGCAGCAACCGGATCGTAACGCTGCGTCGTGCCGCCAAATCCGGTCACGCGGCAGAACAGATCGTAAAGCGGCACCGCCGCGAATCCCAGCCCGACCATCGCGAGCGCCAGCGCCGATGCAAGGCTCGCGGTCTTCGCTTTGGGGGACAGGCGTGCAATCATGCGAATATCTGGATTTTGGCGATGGTGATGAAGAAGAACAGGATCGCGAGACCACCAAGCATCCACGCCATCATATTGGCGCGGCTGCGCTGGCGGCGGCGATATTCAACCTCGTCAAAGGGCTCGCGATTCGGATTTTCGGTCATAATGGCCACCAATGATCGGCAACAACGGCGCCGAAGAGAATGAAAAGATAGGCGATTGAATAAGCGAACAGCCGCTTTTCGGGCTGCATCAGATCAGCGTCGCCTGTCTCGCGGATGCCGACCTGAACCGACAGCGCCACGAACAGCGCCGACAGGATGACCGCGGTCCACCCATAAAGCGCACCGGTATAGCCCAGCGGCCAGGGCGCGATCGCCGCCACCGCCATGATCAGCGCATAAAACAGAATCTGGCGCCGGGTCGATTTCTCGCCCGCGACCACCGGCATCATCGGGATGCCCGCTGCGGCATAGTCCGAGCGCATGAACAGCGCGAGCGCCCAGAAATGCGGCGGCGTCCACAGAAAGATCAACAGGAACAGCATGACCGGCAGCGGCGCGATGCTGCCCGTTGCAGCGACCCAGCCGATCAACGGCGGAAACGCGCCTGCCGCGCCGCCGATGACAATATTCTGCGGCGTCCGCGGCTTCAGCCACATTGTATAGACAAAGACGTAGAAGAGGATCGACGCCGCCAGCAGCAGCGTCGCCTGCCAGTTCGACGCGAACAGCATCAGGAACAGCGAGAATGCCGCGAGGCCAATCCCGAATTGCAGCGCCGTCTGCGGGTCGAGCCGCCCAGCGGGCAGCGGCCGTCCGGCGGTGCGCTTCATCTTGGCGTCGAGACCCGCCTCATACCACTGGTTCAGCGCACCCGACGCCCCTGCCCCTAGTGCGATCGCGAGGATCGACGCAAAGGCCAGGACGGGCGGCACGCTGACCGGGGCAGCGAGCAACCCGCACAGCGCGGTGAATACCACCAGCGACATGACGCGCGGCTTTGTCAGCGCGAACAGGTCGCGCCAATCGGCCGGAAGGGCCGTTTCGCCGTGGGTGAGGCTTTGCGCCATAATAACTCCGGACCGTCACGCGGCCCCCCGCTGCACAGCAGCGGGGAAACCGTCGATCAGGCGATACGCGGCAGTTCGTTGAACTGGTGGAACGGCGGCGGGCTCGACAACGTCCATTCGAGCGTCGTCGCGCCTTCGCCCCAGGGATTGTCGGCAGCCTTCTTGCCCGCGACCAGCGACCACAGGATGTTCACGAAGAAGATCAGGACGCCAACCGCCATGATGACATAGCCGTAGGACGAGATCAGGTGCCAGAAAGCATAGGCTTCGGGATAATCCGGGTAGCGGCGCGGCATGCCCTGCTGGCCCAGGAAGTGCTGGGGGAAGAACAGGACGTTGACGCCGATGAAGAAGATCCAGAAGTGCAGTTGACCCAGGAACTCGTTGTACATCCGCCCCGACATCTTCGGGAACCAGTAATAGAAACCGGCGAAGAGCGAGAACACCGCACCCAGCGACAGCACATAGTGGAAGTGGGCAACGACATAATAGGTGTCGTGCAGGTTGGTGTCGACCCCGCCGTTGGCGAGCACGACGCCGGTCACGCCGCCGACGGTGAACATGAAGATAAAGCCGAGCGACCAGACCATCGGGGTCTTGAAGCTCATCGACCCGCCCCACATCGTCGCGATCCAGCTGAAGATCTTGATCCCGGTGGGGACCGCGATGACCATCGTCGCGGCGGTGAAGTACATCTTCAGGTTCACCGACATGCCGACGGTGAACATGTGGTGCGCCCACACGATGAAGCCGACGACGCCGATCGCGACCATGGCATAGGCCATGCCGAGGTAGCCGAACACCGGCTTGCGGCTGAAGGTCGAGATGATCTGGCTGACGATGCCGAAGCCCGGCAGGATCATGATGTACACTTCGGGGTGGCCGAAGAACCAGAAGAGATGCTGGTAGAGGACGGGATCGCCGCCACCTGCCGCATCATAGAAGGTGGTACCAAAGTTACGGTCGGTCAGCAGCATGGTGATCGCGGCAGCCAGAACCGGCAGCGCGAGCAGCAGCAGGAAGGCGGTGACCAGCACCGACCACACGAACAGCGGCATTTTGTGGATCGTCATCCCCGGTGCGCGCATGTTGAAGATGGTGGTGATGAAGTTGATCGCCCCCAAAATCGACGCCGCGCCCGCAAGGTGGAGCGAGAAGATGGCCATATCGACCGCCGGCCCGGCCGACCCGCTGGTCGAAAGCGGAGCGTAAACGGTCCAGCCGGTACCGGCACCCAGGCCGCTGCCGCCCGGGACGAACATCGACCCGACCAACATGACGAAGGCGACGAAGGTCAGCCAGAAGCTGACATTGTTCATGCGCGGGAACGCCATGTCGGGCGCGCCGATCATCAACGGCACGAACCAGTTGCCGAAACCGCCGATCATCGCAGGCATGACCATGAAGAACACCATGATCAGACCGTGCGCCGTGATCATCACGTTCCAGAAATGCTTACCCTGAACGTCGCCCGCGGCGCCGTCGAAGAACTGCGCCCAGCCGGTCAGATACTGGATGCCGGGTTCGGCGAGCTCAAGGCGCATCATCCCCGAAATCACGCCGCCAACGATACCGGCGACGATTGCGAAAATCAGGTAGAGGGTGCCGATGTCCTTGTGGTTCGTCGACATGAACCAGCGGACGAAAAAGCCCGGGGTGTCGTGATCATGGTCGTCATGCGCGTGATCGGCATGGCCATGGGCGGGTGCAGTTGCAGCGATATCGGTCATCTGTCGGACCCCTTATTAATTCGTGGCGGCCGGCGCGGCGGCAGGCGCCGCTGCCGGGACAGCTTCGGTCGTGGTGGTGGCCGGCGTCGCGGCGGGCGCCGGTGCAGCGGCAGCCACTGCCGTTACGGGGCCAGCCGGATTGCCGCCCTTCGAGCGGACCCAGGCCTCCCACCTGTCGACGGGCAACACTTCGACGGCGATCGGCATATAGCCATGATCGACACCGCACAGTTCCGAACATTGGCCGTAAAAGACGCCGACCTTGTTCGCGGTGAAGGTGGTTTCGTTGGCGCGGCCAGGGACCGCGTCCATCTTGGTCCAGAAGGCCGGGACCGCGAAGCTGTGGATCACGTCGGCGCCGGTGATGATCAGCTTGACCTGACGGCCAACCGGGACGACCATACGATTGTCGACCGCGAGCTGATAGGGCTCGCCTGCGGCCTTGGCATCTGCTTCGGGCAGCATTTTCGACACATATTCGCCGATACCCTGGTCGGGATAGGCGTAACCCCAATACCATTGGTATCCGGTGACCTTGATCGTCAGCGCTTCCTTCGACGGCGGTTCATATTGCTGCGCGAGCAGTCGGATCGACGGCACCGCGATCACCGCGAGGATCAGCACCGGAATGGCGGTCCAGATAATTTCGATGAAGGTGTTGTGTGTTGTTTTCGACGGAACCGGGTTGGCTTTGGCGCGGTAACGGAACACGACCCACAGCAGCAGGCCCAATACAAACAGCGTGATGACGGTGATCACCGGCAGCAGGATGACATTGTTGAACCAATAGGCCTGCTCGCCGACCGGGCTGACCTGCGGCTGGAAATCGATGCCCTTGGCGACAGGCTGGCCGATGCCGGGAGTGGGCTTCATCGGCACATAGTTCGCGTCGCCGGCCGGAACGGCCGCTTCGGTCGTCGCGGGAGCAGCCGTCGGCGCGGCTGCATCAGCAGCAATCGGAGCCGGATTCGCTGCGGTCGCCGCAACCGGTGCTTCGGCCGGAGCGGCAGCGGGTGCCTGCGCATGGCCGACGCTCACCGCGCCCAGCGACAAAGCTGCCGCAATTACAAGGGTTTTCAAGCTCTTCATAAGGATAGTGCCGCCCGTTGCCTGTTGTTCTTTATCATGGTTCCTCCCCTCTTCGGCAGCGGTCGGACAGGCGTCGCGACAGCCGGAGGATGGGCTGAATCTCGCGGGCGCTATAGACCCGCTTGCCGCTTGCCTCAAGCATCTCTAACACTATTTTACGGCTGGATAATCTTCGCCGCCAAAACCCGGTTTCCCGCACAGGGCGACGCACTGGATAAAAGAACAATTCTCCCATGACCGATGATGAAATCCTGGCCGAATTCCGCGCCGCCGAAGCCTTGCTCCAGGGCCATTTCCTGCTCTCGTCCGGCCGCCACAGCGAATATTATCTGCAATGCGCGCGCGTGCTGATGGATACGGAGCGCGCCGGACGGCTAGCCGTCGCGCTCGCCGCGAAGCTGCCCCGCGACCTGAAACAGGCGATCGACGTCGTGGTGTCACCCGCGATGGGCGGCGTCATCATCGGGCATGAAATGGGCCGCGCGCTCGGCAAGCCCGCGATTTTCGTCGAACGGCCAACCGGCACCTTTGAACTGCGCCGCGGCTTCACCATCGAACCCGGTGCCAAAGTGTTGATGGTCGAGGATGTCGTGACCACCGGCCTGTCATCGCGTGAGGCAATGACGTGCGTCACAGCAGCCGGCGGCGAAGTGATCGCCGAGGCGGCGCTGGTCGATCGCTCGGCAGGCAGCAATGTCGAGCTAGGCGTCCCCTTCTATCCCCTCGTTGCGATAAACTTTCCCACCTATGCCCCCGACGAGCTTCCCGAACATCTGGCGGGCAGCGAAGCGATCAAGCCCGGGAGCCGCGCGAATTGACGGGTCGCCTCCGCCTTGGCGTCAACATCGACCATGTCGCGACGATCCGTAACGCGCGCGGTGGCGAGCATCCTGATCCGGTGCGCGCCGCCGCAATCGTCGCGGCGGTCGGCGGCGACGGCATCACCGCGCATCTACGCGAGGACCGGCGTCATATCCGCGACGATGATCTCGCACGCATTCAGGCCGCGACCGACCTGCCGCTTAATCTGGAGATGGCGGCGACCGACGAAATGGTCGCCATTGCGCTGCGCCATAATCCGCACGCCGCGTGTATCGTCCCCGAAAAGCGCGAGGAGCGCACGACCGAGGGCGGGCTTGACGCCGCAGGACAGCATAACCACCTTGCCCCCATCGTTGCGCGGCTCAATGACGCGGGCATTCGAGTCAGCCTGTTCATCGAGCCCGACGCGCGGCAGATCGAGGCGGCAATGATGCTGCGCGCGCCGGTCGTCGAGTTTCACACCGGCCGCTATGCGCATTGCGAGGGCGAGGAACGTGCGGTCGAACTGCAACGTATCGCCGATGCCGCGGCGCTGGCTTGGAAAAATGGCATCGAACCGCATGCCGGGCATGGCCTGACCTATGAGAATGTCGTCCCGGTTGCGGCGATCCCGCAACTCGCCGAGCTTAATATCGGGCATTATCTGATCGGCGAGGCGATCTTCACCGGGCTGGAAGATGCGGTGCGGCGAATGCGGGCGCTGATGGATGAGGCGAGAGGGTGAGCGGACCCCAAAATACCCTCCTGCTCGTCTCGGGTCTTCTGAAGGTCGGCACAACGCTGCTGATCCTGCTGATGTTCGCGAAGCTCGGGTGGGATGTCGCAAGCGGTCGCAATGTGGAAATTCCCCCGGTCTTGCTCATCGCGATCGGCGCGACGCTCGCCGCGCAGCTGGCAGCCTGGGCCGGCTGGCGCTTCGCCTCGCGCCGCCAAACCGAGGACCGCGGCAGGTGATCATCGGCCTCGGCTCCGACCTCTGTAATATAGAGCGTATCCAGAACTCGCTCGATCGGTTCGGCGAGCGTTTCGAAAACCGCGTCTTCACCGAAGTGGAACGCGCCAAGGCGGCGCGCCGCCCCTTCACCCGCGCCGGCACCTACGCCAAGCGTTTTGCGGCCAAGGAAGCTTTCTCGAAAGCTGTCGGCACGGGCTTCAAGCGCGGGGTGTTCATGAAGGACATCGGCGTCGTCAACGCGCCGTCGGGCGCGCCGACGTTGGCGCTGACCGGCGGTGCGGCGGTACGGCTCGCCGCGATGATCCCGGCAGATCACACCGCACACATCCACCTGACATTGACCGACGACCATCCGTGGGCGCAGGCGTTCGTCATCATCGAAGCAATCAAGGACTGACCGGACCATGGCGAAGAACAAGGCGCAGGACGACGGCAGCTGGAGCAAGCTGATCCGCGACATCGTGGTGATCCTGCTGCTCGTGCTGGGCATTCACAGTTGCGTTGCCAAGCCTTTCTATATCCCGTCCGATTCGATGATGCCGGTGCTGCGCAACGGCGACCGGCTGATCGTGAGCAAATATCCTTATGGCTGGTCCTATGCCTCAGTGAGTTTTCACCTTGCGCCCAAAACCGAAGGCCGCCTGTTCGGCAAGCTGCCCGAACGCGGCGACATCGTCGTGCTCGAACATCCGGTAACGCGGATCGACTATATCAAGCGCGTCATCGGCCTGCCCGGCGACACGATTCAGCTGACCAACGGCGAGCTCAGCATCAACGGCAAGCCGGTGAAGCGTGAGGTGCAGCCGCTGCTGGCAATCCCCGTCGATCCGAACCTGCCGAGCATGGGGAGCAGCATCGACCGTTTTATCACCCGCGGCGCCGACGGGCGCGAGATGCTCGAACTGCCGATCGTGCGCGAGACGCTGCCCGGCGGCGCGAGTTTCGATACCATCGATATGGGGCCGGGGTACACCACCGACGATTATGGCCCGATCAAAGTGCCCGCCCGCCATTTGTTCCTGATGGGCGACAACCGCGACGGCAGCGCCGACAGCCGGGTGGACACGTCGCAAAAGGGGCTCGGCGGCCCCGTCCCGTTCGATGTCATCGCGGGGCGTGCCGAGATCATCAGCTTTTCGACCGACGGCACCGCAATATGGTACAATCCGCTCAGCTGGTTCAACGCGCTGCGCTCTGGCCGCGCGGGAACCGACTTGCGCCCCGAACGTAGCAGCACGGCAAAATAGGGAGCGAGTTCATGGTGGAGCGGGTCGAGCGGAAAGAGCGCGCCCAGGCGCGTGCCAAGGCTACCGCAAACGCCCCCGGCCCGACCGAAATTCGCAGCCACCTCGTCCGCACCGAATTGCTCAAGGCCAGCGTCTGGCTCGGCCTCGCGCTGCTCATCGCCGCGTGCATCGTCCTGATCCAGCCGATCCTGCTGATTTTTGCTGCGATCGTCACGGCCGCGATCCTCGACGGCGGCACCCGCCTGCTCGGCCGCGTGCTGCCGATCGGACGCGGCTGGCGCCTCCTGATCGTCTGCCTGTCGGTGCTGCTCTTCATGATCTGGACCGCTATGTTCGCCGGATCGCAGATCGCGGCGCAGGCGGTAAGCCTGCAAAGCGTGGTGATGGCGCAGATCGAACGGCTGGCGGCATGGGCAAGCGATCAAGGCATGGGCAGCTTCCAGCTCGATACCAAGACGATCTCGGACAATTTCGCCGGCACCTTTGGCCGCGTCACCGCGGCAGTCGGCTCGGTCGTTGGCGCATTCACCAGCCTTGTGATGATCCTTGTCCTCGGCGTGTTCATTGCGATCGAACCGCGACTGTATGAGCGCGGCGTCGCGTGGATGCTGCCGATGAAGAACCGCGAAAATTTCTACATCACCACCGCGCGCATGGGGTTCACCCTGCGCCGGTTGATGGCGGGCCGCCTACTCGGCATGTTCGTCGAGGGGGTCGGCACCTGGCTTGCCTGCATGGCGGTCGGCATCCCGATGGCGGCCTTGCTCGGCCTGCTGACCGGGCTGCTCGCCTTCATTCCCAATATCGGCGCGATCGTTTCCGGCGTGCTGCTCGTGCTCGTTGGCTTTTCGGCCGGGACCGATGCCGGACTGTGGGCAATCGCTATCTATCTCGTCGTGCAGACGGTCGACGGCTATCTGATCGTGCCGATGGTCGCCAAAAAGACCGTCGACCTTGCCCCTGCGCTAGTGCTCGGCGCGCAGATCCTGTTCGGCGCGCTGCTCGGCATCATGGGGCTGTTTCTCGCCGATCCGATCGTCGCGATGATCAAGGTCGCGCTGGAGCGCGAGGCCGAGCGCAATGCTGGGGCCGCGCCGAAGGTTGGGAAAGCGGCGGCTGGCTAGAAGCGTCGCCCCCGCGAAGCCGGGAGCAGCTGTCGACGTAGCGCCAGGTTGTTCGCGGCGCCGCCTTTCGCGGGGTGGCAACGATCATATCAGGGCTGCGGAGGCGCACCCGGCGGCGGACCGGCCGGGCCAGCGCCGCCCGGCGCGCCCTGCATCATTTGTTGCTGCTGCATCATCTGCTGCTGTTGCTGCATCTGCTGCTGCATCGCGCGCACCTCGGCTTCCGAGCGGAAGTCGAGCAAGGTCACGTCGAAATGGAGCGTGCTGCCCGCGGGGATCGGTCCGGCTTCGCGGTCGCCATAACCAAGCTGCGGCGGGATGATGATCTTGTACTGGCCGCCCTTTTTCATCCGGGTCAGCGCCTCGGAAAAGCCGGGAACTACCTGCGCAACCTGCATCGGCGCCTGTTCATTGGCGTCGAATACGGTGCCGTCGTCGAGCTTGCCTTCATATTTGACCAGCACGACATCGGCCTTGGTCGGGCTCTTGCCCGTGCCTTCCTTGATAACCTCGAACCCGATGCGCGGGGTCACATGATATGCAAAGGCTGCCGCCGCTCCGAGCAGCGCGATCACGCCGATCCAGATCAGCCACAGGCCTTTATTGTTCACCGGGCGCAGGGGAACCGTCGTCACGCTCATTATCGCTGATCCTTACCGCTGCCCTGACGGGCCATATTGTCCGGCAAGCCTATAGGCGGAGCGGTGCGGGGCGGTCCAGCGTGAATTGTCGCGGCACGATCGTCGAGCGGGGCGAGCACTTCGGCAGGATCATCAATTCGAAACGCAGTGCCTCCCCTCCCGCCTGCGGGAGGGGAGAGGAAATGTCCGCCGCCCGACGTTCGCCAGCCCCATCCCAAACGAAAAAGGCGCCGCGGTTGCCCACAGCGCCTGTTTCACGATCCGAACCCTGAAAAGGAAGGACGGGTCTTACTTGATCCCGTCGCGTTCCATACGTTTGCGCTCCATCTTGCGGGCGCGGCGGACGGCGGCGGCGTGTTCACGCGCGCGCTTTTCGCTGGGCTTCTCGTAATGACGGCGCAGCTTCATTTCGCGATACACGCCCTCACGCTGCAGCTTCTTCTTGAGCGCGCGAAGGGCCTGGTCGACATTATTGTCGCGAACGATGATCTGCATGTGCCGTGTCGTCTCCGGTTCGTCCAACGATCAAGGTGGCCGGATGTCCGGTCCGCCAAAAATCGCCGATATAAGGGCAATAAAAGAAGCGCCGCGAACCCGCGACGTTCCGATGGCTGGGCCGATAAGGGGATTCGCGGCGAAATGCAAGCCCCTGCACGGCAAAACCCCCTGCCCCGCTGATGAACCGCCCGGCCCGCTTGCGGGATTGTGCCGCCCCCTTGCCTTATGGCATAGGTAGCAGGACGAAACTAACATGACAAAGGGACAGGTGATGGCGACCCAGCTCAAACGCAACAGCAAATATAGCGAAGCCGAATGGACGGCGCGGCAGGAACTGGCCGCATGCTATCGGATTTTCGCGATGATGGGCTGGGACGAGATGATCTTTAACCACATCACGGTGAAGGTTCCGGACGAGGAAGGCGCCTTTCTGATCAATCCTTATGGCCTCCATTTCAGCGAAGTCTGCGCGTCGAACCTGATCAAGATCGACATCGACGGCAACAAGGTCGACGAGGACAATCCCTGGCACGTCAACAAGGCGGGCTTTGTCCAGCACAGCCTGTTCCACCGCGTCCTGCCTGACGCGCATGCGATCATTCACACCCACACCACCGCCACGGTGGCAGTCTGCGGGCTTGAAGGCGGACTCCAACCGGTCAATTTCTATGCCTGCAATTTTGCCGGCCAGCTTGCCTATCATGACTTCGAAGGAGTGACGGTGCGCGAGGAGGAAGGCGAGCGCCTCGTCCGGAACCTTGGCGACAAGCGCATTCTGATGCTCAAGAACCATGGCCCCGTCGTGATGGGCAAGACCCTGACTGAAGCGTTCATCAAATATTGGGCGCTCCAGCGGGCGTGCGAGATCCAGCTCGCGACGATGAGCATGGGCAAGCCGATCACGGTTCCACAGGACGTGATCGCGGTCCACCAGCGCGACCTGTTCATGGCCTCGATCCCCGGACAGGCGGGCAAGGCCGAATTCGACGCGATGGTGCGCAAGGTCGACAAGACCGACACAAGCTGGCGTGACTAATCCGGCAGCTCGGCTAAATCTTCGCGTATGACGCGATTCTCAGTCAACGACCGTCCGGTCGAATATCGGATGGAACCCGAAACGCCCCTGCTGTGGGCGCTGCGTGACGCGTCGAACCTGACCGGGACCAAATATGGCTGCGGGACGGGCGAATGTGGCGCCTGCACCGTCGATATCGACGGCGAATCGATCCGCAGCTGCATGGTGACGATCGCCGAGTGCGAGGGGCGCTTCGTCACCACGATCGAAGGCTTGTCGCGCGACCGCAGTCATCCGGTGCAGCAGGCGTGGGTCGCTGAACAGGTGCCGCAATGCGGATTTTGCCAGTCGGGAATGATCATGGCCGCCGCTGCGCTGCTGCGCGCGAACAGCAACCCCAGCGATGCCGAGATCGACGCCGCGATCACCAACATCTGCCGCTGCGGCACCTATCCGCGCATCCGTACTGCGATCCGCCGTGCCGGTCGTGTCCTGCGCGGCGAAGAGCGGATCGCCGCCGCGCCCCCGCCTGGCATTCGGCCTGAAGATGCCGCGCGCGCCGTCCCCGCACTGCGCCTGCCGCCCGGCACCTGAACCCGGCTGTTCATGTAGCTGAACCGCAGGCAACAGCATGGTTCAGCCGCCGATCATCTTGCCCCCGGTAACACATGATTCATCATCCCGGCTGGCCTCTCCAGCATTCGGGACATGAGTTGGAGAATGGCGAGATGAAAAAGATGTTCGGAGGGTTGCTGATCGCTGCGACGATCCTGACGCCCATTGCCCCGGCCGCCGCGCAGGCGTCGGGCGAGCGCATACAACTGGCGCAGCGCGGCGACGGTGATCGTGGAACCCGCGGCGACCGCGGACCGCGCGGTCCTGAAGCCCGCCGCGGCAACAGCGGCGGCGAAGCGCGCGTTCAGCGTCAGCAGGCGCAGCCCCGCGCCGAGCGCCCGCAACGGCGCGAGATGCGCCAGCAGCGCAGCGAAGTCCGTCAGCAACAGCGTGGCAATGATCAGCAGCGACAGGCGCAGCGTCAGCAGTGGCAGCAGCGGGGCAATGAGCAGCGCCAACAGGCTGCTCAGCGTCAGGCCGCTCAGGCCCAGGCGCAGCAGGTCCAGCGCCAACGCGGCGGCACCTATGACCGCAACAATGACGGCCGCATCGACCGCCAGTGGGACCGCAACCGCAACGGCCAGGTCGATCAGCGTTATGATCGCAACGACAACGGACGCGTCGATCGCCGCTATGACCGCAATCGCAACGGCGACCTCGACCGCCGCTGGGATCGCAACAACAACAACCGCATCGACCAGCGCGATGGGCGTTACGACCGCAACCGCGACGGCCAGATCGATCGGCGCTACGACCGCAACAACAACGATCGCGTCGATCGCCGTTACAGCGACCGCCGGGGCAATTGGAACCGGTCATGGCGTGACGACCGCCGCTACAACTGGCGCGATTACCGCCAGCGGTACAGCAGCCGCTACCGTTTGCCAGCCTATTACTCGCCGTACCGCAACCATCGCTACACGCGGTTCAGCATCGGCTTCAGCCTGGGTTCGCTGTTCTACAGCAACCGCTACTGGATCAACGACCCGTGGCAGTATCGCCTGCCGCCCGCCTACGACGGTTATCGCTGGGTCCGCTATTACAACGATGCGATTCTCGTTGATACCTACAGCGGCCAAGTCGTCGACGTGATCCACGATTTCTTCTGGTAAGTCCTTTCGATTACCTGAAGACAAACTCAAGGGGTCGGCTTGTCCGACCCCTTTTTTATGGGCTTGCCCTCCCCCGCCCGGCGCGCCACGGTGGCGCATCAGTCAGGGGGAACAGGATGCGCACAATCGGACTCGTCGCCGCGGCGACGCTCGCACTTTTGGGGGCCACCGCCGCGAACGCCAAAACCACCGTCATTTACGCCGGCCGCGTCATCACCGACGCTGACAAGCCCACGCAGGGTCCGTCTACGATCGTCATCACCGACGATCGCATCACGTCGATCACCGCGGGGCGCAGCGCAGCGCCTGCCGACGCCGAAGTCATCGATCTGGGTGACAAGACGCTGCTTCCTGGCCTGATCGACCTTCACGTCCACCTGACCGGAGACCCAGGCGGCGACTATCGCAGCGAGGCGGTCGATCCCGACGAATGGGGCGTCGTCGTCGGGGTGAAGAACGCGGGGATCACGCTCCGCGCCGGGTTCACCACGGTGCGGGAAGCCGGGTCAGCGCAATATAGTGCCTTCTCGCTCCGCCGCGGCACCGCGAACGGCTTCATCACCGGGCCGCGGATCATCGCTGCCGGTCCGGCGCTGTCGATCATCGGCGGCCATGGCGACGTGACCGGCTTTCGCGAGGACGTCCATGATGTGCTCGATCAGGGCTATACCTGCACCGGTGCGCTCGAATGCGCCGAAAAGGTTCGCAAGGCATCGCGCGCGGGCGCCGACATCATCAAGATTACCGCAACCGGCGGCGTCTTGTCGCAGCAGGGCCGCGGGCTGGAGGGGCATTTCACCAGCCCCGAATTGCAGAGCATCGCCGACACCGCGCATTCGCTGGGGTTGAAAGTCATGGCGCACGCCCATGGCGCGCGCGGCATCGAAGCCGCAGCGACGGCGGGGATCGACACGATCGACCATGGCACCTTTGCCGACGATACCGCACTGAAGGTGATGAAGGCCAAAGGCACCTATCTGGTCCCGACGCTGATGGCGTTCGAGGGCATTCGCGAGCGGCTCGGCAAGGGCATCTATACCCCGACGGTCGAAGAAAAGGTCCGCATGACGCTGGGCAGCGTCGGCAAGGCGGTAACGCGCGCCAAGGCGCTCGGCGTGCCCGTTGCCTTTGGCACCGACGCCGGGGTGTTCGAGCATGGCCGCAACGGCGGCGAGTTCGCGCTGCTGGTCAAGGCCGGGCTGACCTCGCGCGAAGCGCTGGCGGCCGCCACGACGGTTGCGGCGAAGGCGCTGTCGATGGAAAGCGAGATCGGCCGCCTTGCCCCCGGCATGTCGGCGGACATGATCGCGGTCAGCGGCGATCCGCTGGCCGATGTGACGGCGCTGGAAAAGGTCGAGTGGGTGATGGTACGGGGGCGGATCGCGGACTGATATTCCAGATCATCGCCCCGGCGAAGGCCGGGATGATGGACCTGTTCAAGCCGCGCGGCGCCCCCTTGCGCGCGCCGGTGCCACCGTCTTCAGCCCCAGCAACGCTTCCATATCGACCGCTTCGGCAAATTTGACCCCGACGCGGTTGCTGTCCGACCACCGCGCGTCGACGTCGAACGCCTGATCAGCGCCGAACTCCAGCGTCAGCCGCGTCCCCGGCGGGACATTCCACAATCCTTCGATCAGCGCGCCGCCCGGCGACATATTGCGGATGATCGCTTCATATTGATGCCCACCACTCGCAACCTGTATCGTGCGGAAAATCGTCAAACGCGGCTCACGCGTGCATTTATAGCCCCGCGCCTCGGCGTGCCCGCCGCCCTCGCGCAGTAGCGTCAGCATCTCGGCCAATTCCATCGGTCGCCCATAAATATAGCCCTGGACATGGCTGCACCCGAGCCCGCGGATCAACGCCAGATCATCGTGAGTCTCGACCCCTTCGGCGGTCGTTTCCATTTTCAGCGCCGTCGCGAGCCCGACGATCGACGAAATAATCGCGGCGTTCATGCTACTCGGATCGGCGGCGCCCAAAACAAAGCTCTGATCGATCTTGATCTTGTCGAACGGTGCTTTCTTCAAATAGCCAAGCGCGGAATAGCCGGTACCGAAATCGTCGAGCGCCAGCCGCACCCCAGTGCGTTTCAGCTGCCGGAACATCGCCAGGTTTTCCGGGCTCTCGTCGAGGAAGACGCCTTCGGTGATCTCCAGCTCGAGCTGTTCGGGGCGGATGCCCGCCGCCGAAACCGCGCTCAGGATCGTCGCGGGCAGCTTTTCATTGGCGAACTGGCGCGGCGACACATTGACCGCGATGCGGTAACCGGGCCCGACCAGCGCGATGCTCGCACAAGCGGTTCGGATAATCCATTCGCCGATCGGCACGATCAGGTTCGATTCCTCGGCAATCGGTATGAACTTCGACGGGCTGATCATCCCTTCGGTCGCATGGTGCCAGCGGATCAGCGCCTCGAACCCGGTGATTCGTTCGCTGCCGACGTCGACGATCGGCTGGTAAAGGAGCCGCAGCTCGTCCTTGACCAGCGCGTCGCGCAGCGCGTCCTCGATCGCTTTGCGTTCGCTCGCCTGATTGTGCATCGCATCTGCATAGAAACGATAGACGCCGCGCCCCGCGTCCTTCGCAGCATAGAGCGCCAGATCGGCGTTGCGGACCAATGCCGACGCCGAAACCCCCTGCCCTTCCGACACCGCGATCCCGACCGAACAACCGATACGAACCTGCTCGCCCTCGATCGAAAAGGGCTTGGCCAGACTCAGGATGATCGCATTGGCGATGCCCGACAGTTTTTCGGGCTGGCTCAGCTGCGGCACGACAATCTGGAATTCATCGCCGCCGAGCCGCCCGACCTGTCCCTTGTCGCCGACGATCTGCGTCAGCCTTCCGGCGACCTGTTGCAACAGCTGGTCGCCAACGGGATGGCCCAGCGTGTCGTTCACCGCCTTGAAGCGGTCGAGGTCGATCAGCAGCAGCGCGCACGGCTGCGGCTGCCCGATATGGCTTTTGAGCGCGCGTTTGAGCAGGTCGGTAATATGCGGCCGGTTGGCGAGCCCGGTGAGGGTGTCATAGCGTGCGAGTTGGTTGATCTCGCGCTCCGACCGTTTCTTTTCGGTCAGGTCGGTGCCGCTGCCCCGAAAACCCTGAAAATTGCCTAGTTCGTTGCTGATCGGCTGGCCCGAGATCGACCACCAGCGTTCTTCGCCCGTAACCGCGGCCTGCACCGTCAACTCCTTGAACGGGGTACGCGACGACAGGCTGAAGCCGAGCGTGCGCTCTTCATTCTCGTCATTGCCGATGCGTTTGCGAATGATGTCGGTAAACGGCCTGCCGACCAGATCGGATGCCGCCCCGCCAAGCCGCGCCGCCACGGTTGGCGAGATATAGACGAGCAGGCCATGGCGATCGGTTTCCCAGAACCAGCCGCGCCCCGCGCGTTCGAAATCGCGCATCAAATTGAGCGCGCGTTGCTGGTCGCTGACCGACAGCCGTGCCGCGCGCGTTGCGCAGCGCTGATGACGAATATCCTCGCGCATCATCATGATCAGCAGGGCGAGAAACACGCAGCCTGCGATCGCGAAGGGCCAGGATGCAATTCCGATCGCTCCGCCCAGCGCCGTCGCACCGGCAAAGGCGAAGAACGCCGGGCGCACAATTGCCGCTGCCGAAGCAGCGACGAGCAGCGATCCGATCTGGATGGCGGTAAAGGCATCAAAACTTTGGCGTCCGTCGGGAACGGCGACCGCCGCAAACATCGCGGCGGCATTGAGCAGGCTGCCCAATATGATCAGCCCCATGCTCGCCACGACCACCGCTCGCAATCTTCGGTGTAGCGCGGGGCGCGGCCGACGCATCAGCTGGCCGATGATCGTCAGGACGAGATCGAAAAACAGGCCTGCCGCCATCACCAGCCATTGCGACGGCTGGTCCAGGAAACCGGGAACGCCCGGCAGGAACGCAAAGGTCAGAAATGTCAGCGCGCGGCCGATCAGGAGATAGTGCCACAGCTGCGCGACGCGCATCAGGCGCGTCACGAACTCAGCCGAATCGAACATCGATTCGTCCGTCGTCACCTCGCCGACCACTGGCCGGATGATGCTACGCCGATCCCCCAATTTCCCGCTTGTCCTGCTCGTCTGGTCCACCTGGTTCAGTGACCAGACAGGGGTTTCCAATTCCTTACCAAGGACCGCTTGTTAACCCCGTTACTGTGCCAAAATGGATGCTATTCCGTTTCGCATCGCAACTTGTTATAGTGACCCGATGCCCGCCGTCCGTCTGCTCCCGCCCGACCGTTTCTTCGACCGCAGTGAGTGGGCCGCGATCACAGCCGCATCGCGCTGGCGCGGTATCTGGCTGGTCGCGCATGCGTGGATCGTCAGCATCGCACTGGTTGGGGTGGCTGCATGGTCGCAGAACCCGCTCGCATGGCTGATCGCGATCGTATTTGTCGGCGGGCGCCAGCTCGGCCTTGCCATCCTGATGCACGACGCTGCGCACGGCCTGCTGCATCCGGTGCGCAAGACCAACAATTTCCTCGGCCAATGGTTTACCGGCGCCGCAGTCGGGTCCGATCTCATCGCCTATCGCACCTATCATCTCCAGCATCACAAATTCACCCAGCAGGCCGAAGACCCCGATCTGGCGCTGTCGAAACCCTTTCCGACCACGCGCGCCAGTCTGGGGCGCAAGATACTGCGCGATCTGACCGGGCAAACCTTTTTCAAACAGCGCGTGACGCAGTTCGGCTTCGCGCTTGTCGGGCTGAAAGCGATGCTGCGCGGCGAAACGGCCGAAAAGGGTCGCGCCAGCACCACGGCGGGGACGCCGTTCAACAAACAGTCCGACGACGGCATGACGTCACCGACGGTCGATGTCGCGGGCGCGATGGCGGTGGCGCGCGCGGTGGGGCGGTTCCTGCTCGTACAGGCCGTGCTGCTAACGGCCTCGCTCGCGCTGTACGGATGGACGCCCTACCTGCTCTGGCTCGCGGGGCTAGCGACGACGTTCCAGCTGTACCTGCGCATCCGCAACATTGCCGAACATGCCTGCACGACGACGGGTAGCGATGATCCGTTCTCCCATGCCCGCACCACCCGCGCGGGCTGGCTCGCTCGCGCCACGGTTGCGCCATATTGGGTGAATTATCACTCAGAGCACCACCTGTTCATGGGGGTGCCCTGCTACCGGCTGGCCGAGGTTCACGGGATGCTCGGCCGCGCAGGGCGGCACGAATCAATGACGATCGCGCCGGGCTACGCCGCGGTGCTGCGGCAGGTGACGGCTAGGGGTTAACCGCGGTCCTGCGCGACGAAGCGCGCCCCGGCTCGATCCTTCTCGGTCGTTGCAGGGTCAAAGATCATCCCGTTCATCGCGATATAGACCCCGGGCGGCAAAATCTGCGCCGCCGCCAGAGCGAAACCGACGTTGAATTCGGCGTCGCTCGCGCGCACCGACGCGGGCTGCATCGCGCCGGTCATCACAATCGTCTTGCCCGCAATCCCTGCCAGAACTCGCCCGGTGAGCACCATCGTATCGGTGCCGTGCGTCACCAGGATGCGCGATGCATCGCTCGCTTCAACCGCCGCACGGATGGCGGCTCGGTCGGCATCGTCGAGTTCCAGACTGTCCTTGCGCATCAGCTGCGTCACCCGGTGCGGGACATGGACATTATTCTCGCGCAGCAGGTCGGGGATCGCCGCCGGGCCGATCTGGAATTCGGACAATGCGTCGAAATAGACTTTGTCGATCGTCCCGCCGGTGGTGAAGATTTCGATCATGCACATTCGTCCTGTACGCGCAAGGCTGGGGTGCCGTCGGGCGCGGCAAAGGGTTGCTTGAAGGTGAAAGCCTCGGCCGTCGGGCCGTTCGCGGCCAGCAGGTCGATCCGCGCCACACCCTCCGCCACCGTCGGGCGATGTCCGACGGGCACCCACCACAGCGCCTGAAACACGGCAATATGCTCGAACCACTCCTTGCGCCGCCGCATGATCGCCAGATGCTCGGGGTCGCGATAGACGAACGCCGCCAGCGCATCGACGTCGCGCCACACCGACATATTGGCAATGATGTGCGGGTCCTCGTTCACCGCCACGTCGGTGGCGTCATTGCCCTCGCCGACCAGCCGCCAGACAAAGCCCTCGCTTGCGTCGGCAATCGCATTCACTGCATCGAGGGCATCCATGAAATCGCGGTTGGCGACGTGATCGGCGGGCAGGCGGAAACGCGCGATATTGATCTGCGCCAGTTCATACTCCGCCATCTCATCCTCCCTCAGGCCAAAGCCTCGGCAATCAACCGCCGCGTATTGTCGATCCCGAACAGCGCGATAAAGCTGCCCATCCGCGGCCCGGCGCTCGACCCGAGCAGCGTTTCGTAGAGCGCCTTGAACCAATCGCGTAGGTTTTCAAAGTTATAGGCCTCGTTCTTGCCAATCTCGTACACGATGTTCTGGATGTCGTCGGCGCTCGCGTCGGCGGGCAGCGCCGCCAGCTTTGCGTCGAGATCAGCCAATGCGGCAACCTCGCCGCCCTGCGGCTTGCGCCGGTTGAGCGTCGGCGCAACATAGTCGCGGTTATACGCCATCGCATTGTCGATCAGCCGGTCGAGCTCAGGATGGGTCGTGGCATCGGCGCCATCGACATATTGACCAAGATAGCGCCAGATCTGGTCCTTCGACGCGTCCGCCCCCATCACCCCGACCAGATTGAGCAGCAGCCCGAACGTCACCGGCAATTCGGCGGCAGGAATAGCTTGCCCGCGCGCGACATGGACATGATGCACCGGATTGCCGAGCTTCTTCTCAGCATCCTGCGCCGGGTAATTGCCGCGCATCTGCAGATATTCGTCGACGGCCTTGGGGATCACCCCGATATGCAGCTGTTTCGCCGCCTTGGGCTCGCGATATGCGAAGAACGCGAGGCTCTCTTCGCTGCCATAATCGAGCCATTGATCGAGGCTGAGCCCATTGCCCTTCGACTTCGAAATCTTCTCGCCCTTTTCGTCGAGGAACATCTCGTAAATCAGTCCTTCGGGCTTCCGCCCGCCGAGCGCCTTGGCAATCTTGCCCGACTGGACCCCGCTATCGGTCAGATCCTTGCCATACATCTCGTAATCGACGCCGAGCGCGACCCAGCGCATCGCCCAGTCGACCTTCCATTGCAGCTTGGCACCGCCGCCCAGAACGCTCTGCGTGATCGTCTGGCCATCGTCCTCGAACGATACCAGTCCGGCATCGGCATCAACAACCGTCACCGGCACCTGTAACACCACGCCCGACGTCGGGCTGACCGGCAAGAACGGCGAATAGGTCGCAGCGCGCTCTGCGCGCAGCGTCGGCAGCATGATGTCGAGGATGTCCTGATTGTGACGCAGGACATTCTTGAGCGCCTCGTCGAACGCGCCCGACTTGTAGCGCTCGGTCGAGCTGACGAACTCATATTCAAAGCCAAAGCGGTCGAGAAACTCGCGCAGCATCGCGTTGTTATGATGGGCGAAACTTTCGAACTTGTCGAACGGATCGGGGACATCGGTCAGTGGCTTGCCGAGATATTCGGTGAGCATCGCATGGTTCGGGACATTGTCGGGAACCTTGCGCAGCCCGTCCATGTCGTCGCTGAACGCGACGAGCCGGGTCGGCGCGCCGGTCATTTGCTCATAGGCGCGGCGGACCATCGTCGTGCGTAGCACTTCGTTGAAGGTGCCGATGTGCGGCAGGCCCGACGGGCCATAGCCAGTCTCAAACAACACTGGCGCGCCGCCGGGCTTGCCGTCGGGATAGCGTTTGACCAGCTTGCGCGCTTCCTCGAACGGCCAGGCCTTGGACGTTAGCGCGGACTCGCGCAGCGAAGGTTGAGGGTGCAGGTCAGTCATGCGCCGCGCCATAGCGGCAAGAAGGCTCGATGGGAAGAAGCGCAGAAAACTGCGTAACTTCACTCGCGATTCGCCTTGCTGCACCGCTCCGACCAAGGCTTGAAGCCACAAAGGCACACCGCGGTGACATGCGCGCCGCGGTGGCATGCGAGCTGGACCAGCGCCGACCCCACTCCACCCGACGCGCCGACGATCAGCACCCGGTCCCCCGTGCAACCGCCGCGACGTCGAGGAAATGGAGCGCGGTGCTGGCGCCAAAGCTGAGTGTTGCGGCCTCGGCAAAGCTCAAGCCTTGCGGCTTCAGCGCGATCGGCACGCTTTCGGCGACCGCCAATTATCGTTACCGGAATATTTACCATCCCGGGCTTAACATAGCTTATGGACACAACCCGCATCCCGCAGCCTCGCCGCCAGGTCCGCACCCGCGTCGCCCTTGAGGTGACGGTCAACGGCGTCCTCAATTTCGTCGACGGCCAGATCACCGATCTTTCCGAAGGCGGCGCGCGGATTAACGGTGCCAGTATGCCCGCACGGTCGCGCTGCGAAATCCATTATGGCGGCGGTGTCACCTATGCCGTGGTGATGTGGTCCGAAATCGATCGTATGGGCGTGCGTTTCCCTTATGAACTGACCCATGGTCCGCTCTACAATGCCTTGAAACGCGCGCGGAATGCGGTGACGGTCGACCCGGCGCAGATTTTCCTGAGCAACCGCGCGCCGGTGTTTGGGCGCCGCGGGCTGAGCTGAACCAAAGCGGACCCAAAATCCGTTCGCCCTGAGCTTGTCGAAGGGCTGTTCATTTTTTAGCCGATCAGGATGAGCTTCTGGGCGTATATCCTGCACTGCCTCGGCTGAACCTTCTATACGGGTCACACCGACAATCTGCCGCGCCGCATTGCAGAGCACGAAACGGACGCCATCGTCGGCTTCACTTCTGATCGATTACCCGTCACCCTCGTTTGGAGCCAAGAGTTCTCGACCCGGGTTGAAGCTCTTGAAACCGGACGCCGAATAAAGCGCTGGAGCCGTGCGAAGAAAATGGCCCTTATCCGCGGCGAGTAGGACAAATTTCGGAGTTGGCAAAAGGCAAGAGCGGTCCTTCGACAAGCTCAGGACGAACGGATAAAAGGTAGCATAAGGCCGCCATTCGCCTTGCCGCGTTCGCCTTTTGTCCCTACCCTTCTCCCATGTCCCCCGCGTCCCTCCCCCTGCCCGCGATCCACGCCAGCCATGTCGGCATCTGGATCGCCGATGCGCAGGGGCGCGTGCAGCGGGTTGGGCGCGGAGAGGCGATTGCGGCGGTCGCGGCGACTCCGCACCTGCTGCTCAATGCCACGCTGACCGGTGACCGGCTCGGCTATCCCGAGCTGTCCGGGCTCGACCTGCTCGAACTTTTCGCCTTCCTTTATCCCGCGCGCTTTGCCGTACCGACGCCGGCGGGGATTGCCGCGACGATCGGCGTCACCCCGCCGAAAGCTGAGGAAGACATCGCCGCTTTTCTGCCGCAGGCGACCGCGGCGATGCTCGCGGGGATCGACGATCCGACCTGGCCCGAACGCGAAGGCACCTGGCACGGACTACAAGCGCTCGCGCGCCAGCGCTGGCCATGGGCGCCGCTGGTCCAGCCGCGGCTGACGGCGGCCGACGCCAATGAACGCTGGCTGTTTGCGCGGCTGCCGGAATGGGAGGAAGCGCCGCCACGCCCCGCGCCGCGGCAGGTCCGCATCAACCCCGACGACGTCACCGCGCGGCTTGACCGGCTGACCGGCGATGGCGCCGAACGCCGCCCGGGGCAGCAGGATTATGCGCGCGCTACCGCCGCGATCTTCGAACCGCGCGAGCGCAAGGACGCGCCGCAGATGCTGGTAGCCGAGGCGGGGACGGGGATCGGCAAGACGCTCGGCTATCTTGCTCCCGCCAAGCAGTGGATCGAGCAGTCGGCGGGCAGCGTCTGCATCTCGACCTTTACCAAGGCGCTGCAACGCCAGCTGTCGCGCGAGACCGAGCGGCTGTACCCCGACGCCGCAACCCACCGCGAAAAGGTCGTGGTGCGGAAGGGCCGCGAAAATTACCTCTGCCTGCTCAATCTGGAGGATGCGCTGCAAGGCGGCTTCTCGGGTCGCGCCGCGATCCTGGCGCAGCTGGTTGCGCGCTGGGCGGCCTATACGCGCGACGGCGACATGGTCGGCGGCGACCTGCCCGGCTGGCTGCCCGCGCTGTTCCGGCGCAACGGCACCACCGCGCTGACCGACCGACGCGGCGAGTGCATCTATGCCGGCTGTCCGCATTTCCGCAAATGCTTCATCGAACGTTCGGCGCGCGCCGCGACGCAAGCCGACATCGTCATCGCCAACCATGCGCTGACAATGGTGCAGGCGGCGCGCCCGCGCGACGGCGGGGCGCCCGCGACGCGGCTGATCTTCGACGAAGGCCATCATCTGTGGGACGCCGCCGACAGCATGTTCGCCGCGGCGCTCACCGGGCAGGAAGCCGTCGAGATCCGCCGCTGGGTACTGGGGCCGGAAGGCAAGTCGCGCGGGCGGCGGCGCGGCCTCGCGGCACGACTCGCCGATGTGGCGAGCTATGACGAGGCGGGCGAGCGCGCGATTCAGGCGGCGATTGCCGCCGCTACCGAACTGCCCGGCGACGGCTGGCTCAGCCGCCTGTCCGAAAACGACCCGTGGGGCGCGATCGAACGGCTGCTCGCGGCCGTGCGCGGGCAGGTTTATGCGCGCGCGGTCGACACTCGTACTGCCGATGCGGGCTATGGCCTCGAGACTGAACTGGCCGATCCCGACGCGGTGCTGGTCACCGCCGCGGCGGCGGCGAGCGACGCGGTCGAGGCGCTGCTGCGGCCGCTGCTGGCGCTCGGCAAGCGTCTTGATGCGCTGGTCGACGATCCGCCCGACTGGCTCGACGGACAAGCGCGCGCGCGCGTCGACGGGGCGCGCCAGAGCCTCGGCACCCGTGTCGACACGCTCGGCGGCTGGCTGTCGCTGCTCGGGCGCGTCGGCGGCCCGGCCAACGCCGATTTCGTCGACTGGCTCGCGATCGACCGCTATGACGGGCGCGAGTTCGACACCGGGCTGCATCGCCACTGGCTCGATCCCGCGCGGCCGATTGCCGAGATCGTCTATCGCCCTGCGCAGGGGGTGCTGGTCACCTCGGCGACTTTGCGCAGCGGCCTTGGCGGCCAAAATGCGCTGGGGGGCGGCTGGACCGAGGCCGACATCCGCACCGGCGCGCGCCATATGGACGGCGGGGTCCAGCATTTAGCGGTGCCCAGCCCGTTCGACTATGCCCGCCAGTCGGAGGTGCTGATCGTCACCGACATCGCGCGCGGCGACCTGCCCGCGCTCGCGGGGGCGTACAGCCGGTTGATCGAGGCGTCGGGCGGCGGCGCGCTGGGGCTGTTCAGCGCGATCCGGCGGCTGCGCATCGTCCATGCCCGTATCGCCGACCGCCTCGCGCGTGCGGGCCTCCCGCTTTATGCCCAACATGTCGATCCGCTCGACACCGGTACCCTCGTCGACATCTTCCGCGCCGATCCACACGCCTCGCTGCTCGGCACCGATGCCTTGCGCGATGGGGTCGATGTCCCCGGCGAATCGCTGCGGCAGGTGATCATGGAGGGGGTGCCGTGGCCGCGCCCGACGATCCTACACGCGGCGCGCCGCGCCGCACAGGGTGGCAGCGCCTATGACGATATGGTCATTCGCGGCCGCATCGGGCAAGCGTTCGGCCGCCTGATCCGCCGCGCCGACGATTTTGGCCAGTTCGTCATGCTGTCGCCCTCATTCCCGTCCCGGCTGCTCAGCGCCTTTCCCGAAGGCACCCCGATCCGCCGCCTGCCATTGGACGAGGCGGTCAATCATGTCGCAGCCGCCAATGTCGAACGCAGAAAAAGCGCCTTTCCAGCCTTTTCACCGTCATAAGTTTGCGGCACAAGGCTCCCGAACGACGGCATAAGCGCGAAGGCGCGGGGGAAGATTTTGAAGAGTTTGACGATCCTGCGCCACGCCAAATCGGGTTGGGATGTCCAGGTCGAGCGCGATTTCGACCGCCCGATCAACAAACGCGGCCAGCGCGGCGCAGAAATCATCGGGCAATGGCTGAAGCGTCAGAAGCTGCCCGTCGACCGCATCATCGCCTCGCCCGCAGTGCGCGTGACCGAAACGCTCGACATCTTCCAGCCTGCTGCGGATCTGGACACGCTCGAACCGCATTGGGACCGCCGCATCTATCTCGCCTCCGCCGCGACGCTGATCGACGTCATCCGCGACACCGGCCGCGATGCCGAGCATTTGCTGATTTCGGGACATAATCCGGGGCTGGAGGATCTGATCCTGATGCTCGTGCCCGAATCGAGCGGCGACGCACTGCGCGGCAAGGTCGAGGAAAAGCTGCCGACGTCGGCGCTGGCGCGGCTCGAAATCGACATCGCCGACTGGCGCGATCTGGATGCCAACACGGCGCGCTTCGCCGCCTTCATCCGCCCCCGCGACCTCGACCCGACGCTGGCGCCCGCGATGGATCACGACTGACAGGTCATCCTCCCTGTGGCGAAGCCATGGGGAGGACCATCTCCTCATCGTCATCAGCAAACGACCAAAGGCGGACATGTGGACACTGCAGTTTGCGTTGCGTAAATGCCTCGGCGCGCTGCAGGTCGATTAGTTTTGAAGCGATGGCATAGCGTCAGTAAAGCAAGACCAAGGATCCCAGATTATGAACGAGTTTGGAAAGAAAGGTTTCCCGCTTATCGGCGTGATCTTTCTTGCGTTGGGCATCTTCAAGCTCATTCAAGGCAATGACTGGGTGGTGTGGATCATCCTGGGCATTTTGTTTGGCGGTCTAAGCGCTGTCAGCTGGCGTAAGGACAGGCAGCCCTAAAGTCGTGATTTAGCACCACAGCTGCTTTGCGCTCAGGTTTGTATGTGGACATCTGTTGAGGGGTGCAGCTGACGTCAGCTTTCCACCCCAAGGCGGACGTTCAATGCCTACGAACTACCAGATCACGTTGGTGAGGAGCACAACCGCAATGATTACCGCGATGCCGTAAAGCGACCACTTCGCATGCTGCTCGATCAGCCGCACCCAGCGGCTTCCGAGATCATCTTTTGGCATGGACGTATCGTAGCCGCGCTAGTGTCCGCTGACCACCCCTAAGCAGACATTCTTGAACTTGCTGATTCGCGATGCCAGTCGCGTCAATCCAACGCCGCCGCCAATCGCTGGCGCAGCGAGACGAGCGCTGCGACCGGGACGCCATGCGCCTGCCCTATCACTCCACGCCCCGTTGTCCGCTCGGCGCGGATTTCGGCCGCTGGTGCCGCAGAAGCCCTCGCCCCCGCCTCCGACAACGCCTTGCGCGCGCCCTCGACCGTGAACCCCTGCACATGCAGCAGGTGATGGATCCGCTCGGCCAGCGCGACGTCCTCGGCGCGGTAATAGCGACGGCGGCCCGAGCGCTGGAGCGGCTTCAGCTGCGGAAAGCGCGTTTCCCAATAGCGCAGGACGTGCGTCGGCACCCCGATCCGATCGGCCAGCTCGCCGATTGCGAGCATAGCGCCCGACGCCTTGCCGGTGTCGTCCGGCACGTCAAACCCCACCATGGCCGAGGCCTGGATTATTTACCGGCAACGCGCGCTCGCATCGTCTGGCTGGCGCGAAAGGTCATCACGCGGCGCGGCAGGATTGGCACTTCGATGCCGGTCTTGGGATTGCGCCCGACCCGCTGCGCCTTGTCGCGCAGGACAAAGGTGCCGAACCCCGAGATTTTGACATTTTGCCCGCCCGCTAGCGCGTCGGACATATGGTCGAGAATCGATTCGACGATCGTCGCCGATTCGTTGCGCGACAACCCGATTTGCTGGTTGATGCGCGTCGCAATATCGGCTCGCGTAAGCGTCCCTGCGGTCATGATGGTCCCTCCCCCTCGTAAAGCGAAACTGATCGAACCGGTCCCGGACAGCCCCCACCGTCACGAGTCCCGTGCGCCTATGTAACAAAAGCGAATTAATCCGCCAAACTGAAACGGATGGAGCGAAGAGTTAATGCGGTGAAGCCGACGTCCCAAGAGAGAAGCGGCACCGGCCCGCTCCCCCACCCGGCCTCCGCAACGATAGTCGCCTATGGGAGGTCGGGTGGGGGAGCGGGCCAGTGCCGCCTTCAAACCTAAACGCGCAGGACCGCGGCGCCCCAGGTAAAGCCGCCGCCCATCGCTTCCAGCACGACCAGATCGCCGCGCTTGATCCGCCCGTCGCGTATCGCGAGGTCGAGCGCCAGCGGCACCGATGCCGCCGAGGTGTTGGCATGCTGGTCGACGGTCAGCACGACACGTTCGGACGGCAGTCCCAGTTTTTTGGCGGTCGCGTCGATGATCCGCTTGTTCGCCTGATGCGGCACCACCCAGTCGATCTGGTCGGGCGACAGGCCGACATCGGCCATCACTTCGCCCAAAACCGACGCCAGATTGGTGACGGCATGGCGGAACACTTCGCGGCCCTGCATGCGGACATGGCCGACGGTGCCGGTGGTCGAAGGGCCGCCGTCGACATAGAGCATGCCCGAATATTTGCCCTCGGCGTGCAGCCGGGTCGCGAGGATGCCCTGATCGTCATCGACGTCCTTCGCCGACAGCACCACCGCGCCCGCGCCGTCGCCGAACAGAACACATGTCGTTCGGTCTTCCCAGTCGAGGATGCGGCTAAAGGTTTCCGATCCGATCACCAGCGCATGCTTGGCCGCGCCGGTGCGCAGCATCGCGTCGGCGACCGACACCGCATAGAGAAAGCCCGAGCAGACCGCGGCAACGTCGAAGGCGATGCAATCGGGGGCGTCGATCAGCGCTTGGACCTTGGTCGCGCTGGCCGGAAACGTATTGTCGGGGGTCGCGGTGGCGAGGATGATCAGCCCGATGTCCGACGGTTCGAGTCCGGCCGCTGCCATTGCCTGCTGCGCGGCCGCGGCGCCCAGCGTCGCGGTCGTCTCGTCGGGTTCGGCAATGTGGCGGAAGCGGATGCCGGTGCGCTCGACGATCCATTCGTCGCTGGTGTCGACACGCTCGGCCAGTTCGGCGTTCGACACGCGGTTGCGCGGCAGCGCCGACCCGGTACCCGCCAGAATTGCCCGCAACGTCATGCGGCTTTACCGCTCTGGAAATTCGCCAGATCGTCGGTCACCTGCCGCGTAATGTCCTTTTCGATCAGCTCGGCGCACAGGTGGACGCAGTTGGCGACCCCCTTGGCATCGGCGCTGCCATGACTTTTCAACACGACACCATTCAGGCCCAGGAACACCGCGCCATTGTGATTATTGGGGTCGAGATGATGGCGCAGCAGCTCGGTCGCTGGGCGCGAGATCAGGAAACCGATCTTCGAGCGCGTCGAGCTGGTGAAGGCGCGGCGCAGCAAGTCGGTCACGAAACGCGCCGTCCCCTCGATCGTCTTGAGCGCGATATTGCCCGAAAATCCGTCATGGACGATGACATCCACGTCACCGCGCGACAATTTGTCGCCTTCGATAAAGCCGGTAAACTCCATCGGCAGCCCCTTCGCGGCGCGCAGCATCGCCGCGGCATCGCGAATCTCGTCGGTGCCCTTTAGCTCTTCGGTGCCGATGTTGAGCAGCGCGACGCGCGGGCGCTGGAGCCCCATCGCGGTGCGCGCGTAGGCGGCGCCCATCACCGCAAACTGGGTGAGATTGGTGGCGTCGCATTCGGTGTTGGCACCGAGGTCGAGCATGACGACGTCGTTGTCGCCCAACGTCGGCAGCAGCGCCGCGAGCGCCGGCCGGTCGATCCCCGGCATCGTGCGCAACGCCAGCTTGGCCATCGCCATCAGCGCGCCGGTGTTACCTGCCGATACGGCGCCGCCGGCATCGCCGCATTTCACAGCGTCGATCGCCAGCCCCATCGAGGTGCTTTTCGCCTTGCGGATCGCCTGGCTCGGTTTGTCCTCACCCGTCACCACGCCGTCGGTGTGGATGATGTCCGACGCCGCGCGCAGATTGGGGTGGTTTTCGAGCGCCGCCTTGATCTGCACCTCGTCACCGACGAGGATGAAGCGCAGGCCGTCGTGCTTGTGGCGCGCCATAGCGGCGCCGGCGAGCATCATCCGCACGCCGACGTCACCGCCCATCGCATCAATCGCGATTCGCGGTGTCAATGCCATCAATTTGCGCTCCGGCTAAGGGTCAGGCGCCGACCGACACCACTTCGCGGCCATTATAATGGCCACAGGCACTGCAAAGATTGTGCGGGCGCTTCAGCTCGCCACAGTTCGGGCATTCCTGAAAGGCTTCAACCTTCAGGCTGTCGTGGCTGCGACGCATACCGCGCTTCGAGGGCGAGGTTTTTCGCTTGGGAACGGCCATGTTATTTCCTGCATTCTCAATAGTGTGTCACGAATCGGCTACCCGGATTTGTCACTCCCGTTGCCGGAAATGACTGGCCCGCCCGCCGTGCGAAACTTCGTTCCCGCCGTATTATAGCAGGAAAATCGTCCGCCGAAGGGTGCCTCAACGCCAGAAGGTGTCGGGTGCCGGATCGGGCGGGGCTATAGCGTTTTTGCCCGCAAAGGCAAGCCCTGTGGATGACAATGCGCAGGCAAGAGCCTCGCCCTTGCCGATCGCCCAGCGCGATGCCACACCACGTCCGGCGCCGAGCGACAACAGCCGCGGCCAAAAAGGGGACGCATATGATAATCTTGCCGATCAGCCTGACGATTGCCGCCGGAGCGGCGCTGCTCAACCTGTGGCTGTCGATCCGCGTTGGCCGCGTGCGGACCAAGGAAAAGGTTTTCGTCGGCGACGGCGGCAACGAACTGGTGACGCGTCGGATGCGCGCGCACAGCAATTTTGTCGAGAACACTGCCTTCGTGCTGATCCTGCTGGCGCTTGTCGAGCTCGGCCTGGGATCGTCGATGTGGCTGTGGGGCGTCGGCGCGCTCTATCTGGTCGGGCGCATCCTGCACGCGATCGGCATGGACGGGATGATGTGGGGCCGGATGGTCGGGACGATCATTACGATGCTGACGCAGCTTGGGCTAGCGCTTGGCGCGCTGGCGATCGTCTATCTGACGCCGGTGAGTGTCACGACGACCGAGATCGAGGAAACGACGGTGGTAGCGCCGAAGTAAACGCTAGGTCATTGCGAGCGTAGCGAAGCAATCCAGGGCGTGGCAAGCTGCTCTGGACTGCTTCGCTACGCTCGCAATGACGACCGAGGTTAGCCAGCCGTACCGATCGCCATATCGCCGACAAACGGGTTCGTCCGCCGTTCGTGCGCGAAATTGCTGTGCGCGCCGTGCCCGGGCAGGAAGGTCGTGTCGCCGCCGAGCGGCCACAGCTTTTGCGTGATCGAATCGAGCAATTGCTGGTGATTGCCGCGCGGAAAGTCGGTGCGGCCGATGGACCCCTGAAAGATCACGTCGCCGACTATCGCGAGCTTCGACGGCGCATGGTGGAACACGACATGCCCCGGCGTGTGACCCGGGCAATGGATGACGTCGATGGTCAGATTGCCGACGGTGACCGTGTCGCCATCGACCAGCCAGCGGTCGGGCTCGAACACCTCGCCGACCATGCCGAAGCGTGCGCCGTCTTCGGCAAAGGCTTCGATCCAGAAGCGGTCGTCCTCGTGCGGTCCTTCGATCGGCACGCCCAGTTCTTTCGCCAGCATCCCCGCTTGGCCGCAATGATCCATATGGCCGTGGGTCACCAGAATTTTTTCGACCTCGACGCCTGTCTGGCGCACGGCGTCCTTTAGCTTGTCGAGGTCGCCACCGGGATCGACGAAGGCCGCCTTGTTCGTTTCGGTGCACCACAAGAGGGTGCAATTCTGCTGGAAAGCGGTGACCGGCACGATCGCCGCGCGCATCGGAGGGTTGGGAGCGTTCATCCCGGTGATGTGGGGAAATAGGACCAAAATGGCAAGCCGCCGCGCCGATTTGACCGGTCTCACCGACCAACATATTGAATGACGCCGTGACCAAGACCTTTTCCCACGGAACCGTCCACACCGCGGGCGATGACATGCAGGCGGCGCTGGTGTCCGATCCCGAAACGCTGGCGCTCTGGGAAAGCCTGACCCCCCTCGGGCGCAACGAGTTCATTTGCTGGGTCGATGATGCCAAGCAGGCGAAAACGCGCGCGCGCCGGATTGAGCGGACGGTGGGCGAATTGCACGAGGGGAAGAAGCGCCCCTGTTGCTGGGCCGGGTGCATCCATCGCACCGACAAGGCGCCGAGCCGGTGGCAGCAAGCGGTGCTGATCGACAAAAGGGCGAAGTAGTGCGCCTCAGCGCAGTGTCATCGTGTCGCCCTCGACATTCACCGCGGCAAGCCGCGACAGATAGCTTTGCCCGAGCAACGACACGCCCATGTCGGCGTCGACCACCGCGGCTTCGACTCGTCGGACTTCCAGCCCGTCGATGTCGACGCTGTCGAGCATAACGGTGCGCATCGGCACGTCCCCGCCCGCGGTCCGCGCCGTGCCGGTGACCGGCAGCCGATCGACATCGATGCCGATCGCCTCGGCATCGCGCCGGGTCAGCGCCACGATCGACGCGCCGCTATCGACCATCACGCGAATGTTGGTGCCGTCAATGTCCGCATCGGCGTAGAAATGCGAATCGCGCGAGCGACTGAGCAGCGCCTCGCTCGACGACGTCGACGAACCTGAACTCCGCGCGGCCTCGGCCGCAGCCACAGAGCGGTCTTTGCGCAGCTTGTGCGTTGTCCAATTGTCGTGATTGCCGGAAATCGCCGCTGTCGTTTCAACGGCATCACCGGACGCGGAACGGCTGGCGACGCCCGCCATGCCGATCGACACCGCCGCGATGATCGCGGCCAAGCCAAGAAAGCGCCCCAACATGACGCGCTTTGTCGCAAAATTGGGTTGGGGATTGGTTAAGCGGACGGCTGTTCGATGAACGCCCGCCAAGTCGGCGTGTCATCGCGGATGCTGTACGCGATTCGGGCGCAGGCATAGGGGCGATCTGCCCGATTGTCGGCGTCGGCGGCGGTCGTTGGCCATTGGCCGCCGGCGCCGCCCGCCGACCAGCAGACCAAGGCTTCGGCCTCTTGCCCCGCTTCGATCGCGGCGCGTTCGGCGGCGTTCAACGACACAGGCGCGCTCCAACCCAGGATTGCGCGGTGCGTGAAACCTTTGGAAAACAAGGCGTGGCGGAACGGGCTGTTGTCGTCGCGGAGCAAGCCAGCAACCCGCGCGCGATCGTCGGCGGCCAGCCATTGCCCACCCAGCAGCGGCGCCCAGCGAGCCTCATCGCGTGAGCGCAGCGCCGCGACCAGATCGTCGGCGGCAGCGGCAAAGCGCGGCGTCCAAACCGAATCAGCGGCAAGCGGAACCAGCGGCGCGCGCGGAGCGGGTGCCTCGGTCTCGACCGCCAGAAGAGAAGCGGGTGCGTCCGCCTCGGTCGCGAGAGCGGGCGTGGCGAGTGCGGCGACCAGCGCCGACGAGATCAGGAAAGCGCGCATCGCTGCATCATAGCAGCAAACGCTGTGCCTGTCAGGCGTCCGTGGGCACCAGTGCACTGCGCATCCACGACGGCGCACCGGCGGCGTCGATGCTCTCGGCGCGGCGATGCTCGACCGTCCAGCCGAGTTCGGGATAAGCGATCACCTGCCGCTTTTCGTCGGCATCGGCGATCGGCACCACGACCAGCCGCCGATTGACCTTTTGCCGCCAATTCATCCGCGCGGTGTTCTCCTGCCCCACGTAGCAGCCCTTGGTAAAGCTGACCCCGTTGAGTTCGGCGGCATTGCATTCGAGCCACAGGGTCGTGCCGTCGCCCAATTCGGCGCGGCCTTCGGTGACGCCCAGCCCAAGCCGGTGCGCGCGCCAGGCATCGTCGGCGCCCGCGTCCCGATCAGCCGGCGCGAGCCAGCGCTGGCCGAGTTCGGTCAGCCGCGGATCGGCGACCCCGACATCGCCGCCGGGTGCCCAATGAACGCACAGATCGGGCTCGCGTTCGATCGTAATGGCGCGGCGGAGGCGGTACAGGGTCAGCCGTTTGGCCAGATCGCCCGCGGCCTCGCGCTCGCAATCGATCAGGATGTCCGATTGCCCCGAGCCGGGTCGAGGGGCGTCGCCCCAGATCAGGAAATCGAACAGCGCCTTGCCTTGCGCGGAGAGCAGCGCCGCCCACACCGGCAGGTCGCCCGATGTGTCATTGGTGACCAGCCCTTGCAGGAAACCACGGACATCGTCCCCCGATAAGCGAATGAGAGCGCGGTTGATGAGGGTGGTATTGGCCATGGCGATAATCTAGGGACGCGGCAGCCAAAACCAAGCACCCATTTCTTCGCGAGACCCGCATGACCGACCGCCTGACGATCCGCCGCCCCGACGACTGGCACGTCCATCTGCGCGACGGCGCGATGCTGAACCATGTCGCGCGCTATACCGCGCGCCAGTTTGCCCGCGCGATCGTTATGCCGAACCTGTCGCCGCCGGTGACCACCGCCGAGGAAGGCTGCGCCTACCGCGACCGCATCAACGCCGCTGTCCCCGCCGAATTCGACTTCACCCCGCTGATTGTCGCCTATCTGACCGACGCCACCGACGCGCAAGAGATTGCGCGCGGCCATGCCGAGGGCGTGTTCACCGCCGCCAAACTCTACCCCGCCCACGCCACCACCGGCAGCGCGCACGGCGTCACCGACATCGCCAACATTGTGAGCGTGCTCGAGCAGATGCAGGCGATCGGCATGCCGCTGCTCATCCACGGCGAGGTCACCGACCATGAGGTCGACATTTTCGACCGCGAGGCGGTGTTCATCGAGCGCACCCTGGAACCGCTGGTCCGCGCTCTGCCCGCGCTCAAGATCGTGTTCGAACATATTACGACGGCCGAGGCGGCGCAATTCGTCGCCGACGCCCCCGCCAATGTCGCGGCGACGATCACCCCGCAACATCTGCATATCAACCGCAACGCGATGCTGGTCGGCGGCATCCGCCCGCACGCCTATTGCCTGCCCGTCGCCAAGCGCGAGCATCACCGCCTCGCGGTGCGCGCCGCCGCGACCTCGGGGTCGCCAAAATTCTTCCTTGGCACCGACAGTGCGCCGCATGCGGTCCACACTAAGGAGGCCTCGTGCGGCTGCGCAGGCATCTTCAACGCGCCCTTCGCGCTGGAAAGCTACATCACTGCGTTCGATCAGGATGGCGCGCTGGATCATTTCGAAGGTTTCGCCAGCGAACATGGGTCGCGCTTCTACGGGCTGCCGCTCAATGACGGCACCGTGACGCTGGAACGCACAGACGTCTTGGTACCGGAGAAGCTCGGCGAGGTCGTGCCTTTCCACGCGGGTGAGACGCTGGGCTGGAAGCTGGTCTGATTTGTTTCGCACAAAGACACAACGACACTAAGAAGGACGATAAAGTCGTTTGTGCTGAGCTTGTCGAAGCACCGTCCCTTCTTCACCGTCGCCAAGATACACGGCCCTTCGACAAGCCCGGGGCAAACGGACGTTGGGGCATCCTTGTGTCTTTGTGCCTTCGTACGAACAAAGAAATCCGAACTTTTTGGGCGGCGGCGCGGCTCAAGCCACCGTCACCATCCGCTCCGCGCGCATCTTGCGCCACATGTCGAAACTGAACACCGCGATGCTGATCCAGATCAGCAGGAAGCAAAACAGCTGCGCGGGCTTCAGCGGCTCGTTGAAGATGAACAGGCCGAGCAGGAACTGCAGCGTCGGCGCCAGATATTGTACGAAGCCCAACGCCGCGTAGCTCATCCGCCGCGCCGCGGTGGCAAATAGTAATAGCGGCACCGCCGTCACCACGCCCGCTGCTGCAAGCAGCCAGCTGATCTCGACGTCTGCCCCGAACCCGCGTCCATCGCCGATCCACAGATAATAGCCCACCACGACCACCGACAGCGGCAACAGCAAGGTCGTCTCTACCGCCAGCCCGGGCAGCGACCCCACCGGTACCACCTTGCGGATCAAGCCATAGGTGCCGAAACTGAGCGCCAGCGTCAGGCTGATCCAGAGCGTGTCGAGCGCCCCGGCGAGCAGGATCGCAACGCCAATCGCGGCTATGACCACCGCGACCGCCTGCAACCGCGACAGCCGCTCGCCCAGAAAAACCATGCCGAGCAGCACATTGACGAGCGGGTTGAGATAATAGCCCAGGCTCGCCGCGAGCACATGGTCGGTGAAAATGGCGTAGATATAGACAAGCCAGTTGAGCGCGATCAGCAGCGAACTGGCGAGCAGCAGGCGGAGCACGCGCCCATCCTTCAGCGCCGCGATATATTCGCCAATCTGCCGCCGAAACATCATGATGACAAAACACAGCGGCAGCGACCAGACGATGCGCTGCGCCAGCACCTCGACCGGCGGCACGTTTTCGAGCAGCTTGAAAAAGAGCGGGACAAAGCCCCAGATACCATAGGCCGCTAGGGCATATGGCAAGCCGCGCTGCGGGGATTCCGCGGGAGCGGTCGGCTGGGTCATAGGGGAAAAACTGCCTTTCGGCCGAAAATCAGATGATGCCGCCGCCCAGCATCAGGCGGATCACGCCGATGACAATCACAACTATGTTCAGATTGCGCCCGCTGTTGCTGCTCGACATCGCGCCCAGCGCGAGCCCGACTACCGCAAAGGGTACGATCACCCAATTGGCCCAGCCAAGCAGCGGGATGAAAGCAAAAACGGCCAAAACCAGGGCGATGGCGCCGATAACGAGCGAGGCAATATTGAGCATTTGGGGACTGTCGCATGATGCCGCCCATGCGGCAAGAGCTTTTCGGTTCGTCGATGATAAGGCTCGCTTCGTCTTGTTGCCTCGGGTTCATGCAACGCGATCCGGACCCCGGTCGTTTCCCTTCTCGAAGCGCCCAGCGCCGTCATGCGGTACAAGGCGCGGCACCAGGAAAGGATATAAGATGCGTAGTTTCAACAAGAGCCTGATGGGCGCATTGGCCGCCGCCAGCGTCGCGCTGACCGCCCCGGCCTATGCCGGCATCGCGGCCCCGACCAAGGCCGAAGGCTTGCATCAGATGGAACAGTCGAGCGGCTTTCATAAGCGCAAAAAGCGCCATTATCATGATCAGCGGGTCAGCGCGAACACCCGCGTGTGGCGCGACCGTGACGGCCGTTATCGTTGCAAAAAGGATAATGGCACGACCGGTCTGTTGATCGGCGGCGCCGTGGGCGGCCTTGCTGGTAACGAAATCGCGGGTCGCGGCGACAAGCTACTCGGCACCGTGATTGGCGCTGGTGCTGGCGCCCTGCTGGGGCGCGAGATCGACCGCGACAAATATCGCTGCCGCTAAGCGATAGAGCTACCGTCTCGATTGCGGGTCCGAGACCCCTCCGCCCGCAAACGTAGATGGAAGAGGGCGTCGACCTGGTCGTCGGCGCCCTCGACCGCGTGCGTGATCCACGCGCGCTTGCCCCTTGCCCGTCCGTGCTGCTTGCCGCAAAAGCACCCTCCTGTTTCCGGGAGAGGTTCATCATGCTCAACGGCCCCCTGCTCGTTACCCAACGGCTCATCCTGCGCCCGCCCGCGACCGAGGATTTCGGCGCCTTCGCCGAAATGTGCGCCGAACCCGACACCATGAAGTTCATCGGCGGCGCCTGCCCGCGCGCCGCGGCGTGGCGCATCTGGTGTACGCTGGCCGGGGCTTGGCATATCCGCGGCTTTTCGATGTTCTCGGTGATCGAGCGGGAGAGCGGCGAATGGGTCGGTCGCCTTGGCCCGTGGGAGCCCGACGGCTGGCCGGCGCCCGAAATCGGTTATGGCGTGCGCGCCAAATTCGCGGGCAAGGGCTATGCCTTTGAAGGCTGCATCGCCGCCTGCGACTTTGCCGTCGAATTTCTGAAATGGCCCGAGCTGATGCACAGCATCGATCCCGCCAACACGCGCTCGCAGGCGTTGGCGGCCAGGCTGGGGGCGACTAACAGCGGTCCCACCCGCCTCCCCGCGCCGTTCGAGGATGCACCGGTCGACGCCTGGACGCAGAGCGCCGAGGCGTGGCGGGTGAAGCGCAAGGAGTTCCTCTGATGTCCGACCAGCATATCGACCCCGAACGCGCGCAATTCGATGCGTTCAAGGCGCTGCCGCGTGATACCGTGATCCACATGCTCAACCTTGTCCGCTTCAAGACCGCAGCGACCTATCTGGCCGATCATCCGCTTGCGAGTGAAGCGCTGACCGGCGCCGAAGCCTATGCTCATTATGGCGCCGACAGCGGCCCGATCTTCCAGCGGGTTGGCGGACGCATCGTCTGGCGCGGTTCGATGGAAGCGATGGTGATAGGCCCCGACGCAGAGCATTGGAACGCCATGTTCATTGCCGAATATCCCACCAGCGCCGCCTTCATGGAAATGGTCACCGACCCCGTCTATCGGCAGGCCGTGATCCACCGCCAGGCGGCGGTTGAATCCTCGCGGCTGATCCGCTGCAACCCGAACACGTCTCGCTCCGGTACAGTTTTCGGCTAACAAAGCGTTACCCGTTAACGCATTTTATTTGCGTCTTTTTAACCAGGATCAGGCATTCCCGATGAAAGATTAAGGGAGTGTTAGTGATGATGTTGCGCGGAAAATGGCTGGTTACTGGCCTGCTGATGGCGGCGGCGCCGCTCGCCGGGTGCCGGGACAATCCCGAGGCCAAGTCGGAACTCGGGCCGCTCGACGACGGGCTGACCAATGCCGACCCCGCGATCAAGGGCGCGCTCGAAGACAAGATCATGGTAGACCCCAAGCTTGCGGGTCAGGCGAACCAGAATGCCGTCGGTCCCGGCAATCGCCCCGTGGATGGCGGCGTTCCCGGCGTGGCGGGTGGCAAGGCCGCAACCGTCGCCGAAGCCGCTGCTGCGCTCAAGGCGGGCAAGCTGCTTGCCGCCCCCAAGGCGCTTCCGATGGAAGCGGGTTGCGATGGCTGCGAAGCCAAGCCGCGGCCCGTCACCATCGGCGCGCTTGCGCGCGATCAGCAAAAAGGTGGCGGCTGCGACGCCAAGCTGACCTATGGCAACGCCTGGGCCGAACGCCTGCCTTCTGCATTCAAAGTCTATCCGCGCGCGACGCTGCGCGAAGCTGCGGGCGTAGCAGGCGGCATGTGCAACATCCGCGTCGTCAATTTCCAGACCGCCGCGTCGATCCAGGGCGTGTTCGACTATTATCACACAATGGCGATCCGCGCCGGCTACACCAGCGACCACCGCGTCAACGGCAACGAGCATATGCTGGGCGGCACCAAGGGCGACCTCGCCTATATCATCATGGCGCGCCGCGACGGCGGCATGACCGACGTCGACCTGGTGGCATCCGGGGGCAAATAATATTCTCGATCCTCCCTGGGGCGAAGCCATGGGGAGTTGGCAGCCCGCAGGGCTGGCGGAGGGGCCATGGCGCGAGTTTGCGGCCCCTTCACCGCTTCGCGGCAGCCCCCTCTCCATCGCTGCGCGACAGGGAGGAACAAAAAAGGCCCCGGTCTCCCGGGGCCTTTTTCTTATCGGACGATCAGATCGTCAGACCTTGTCGCCGAGCGCGCCTTTGACTTCGCCCTTCAGGTTCTGAGCTTCGCCTTTGCGCTCCTGCGCAACGCCTTCGGCTTTCAATTTCTCGTTGTCGGTCGCCTTGCCGACTGCCTGCTTGGTGTTACCCGCGGCTTCGTTGGCGAGGCCCTTTGCTTTGTCGGTGAGTTCACCCATGGAATGTCTCCTTGCTCCTGGCCGAGGCAGTAGCGCCTCTTGCCTGACCAACGAGTGGTCCCCGCCAATGTTCCATGCTTTCGGGCAAATCATTCTGAAAAAAGGGCGATTGACCCGCCGCGCAAATGCGATTGAATGGCGGCTGCGGATTCCGAGGTCATCGCGCGCAGTGTTCCGATTTGATCGTGCGCAGCATTCCGACGTGATCTCGCGCAGCATTCCGATTTGAAGCTGCGCACGATTCCGATTTGATCATGCGCAGCATTCCGATGCGATGCCGCGCAGGTGAGAATGTCAGAGCCTTGTCGATTAACGGCGCCTTCTTTGTGGAAGGAGCCGCTGATGCCGACGAGGAGGATGGATATGCGCCAGGTGCGCGAACTGATGAGACTGCACCGGGAAGCGGGGCTTGGGGTGCGCGAGACGGCGCGCCGCGCTGGGATTGCTGAATCGACGATGCGCGAGATGGTGAAGCGGTTTGACCGTTCGGGCCTCGAATGGCCGCTGGCCGCGGATCTCGACAATGCGCAGCTTGAGGCGAAGCTTTACGGTGCGGCTGGGGTCAAGCCTGGGCGCCGCCGGCTTCCCGCGCCGGACTGGGCGGCGGTGCACCGCGAGTTGAAGCGCAAGCATGTGACCCTGCAGACTTTGTGGGAGGAATATATCGAGGCGCATCCCGACGGCTATCGCTATAGCCGGTATTGCGACCTGTACCGCGGGTGGGAAGGCCGTCTGCCGGTGACGATGCGCCAGACGCACCTGGCGGGCGACAAGCTGTTCGTCGACTACGCGGGCGACAAGCTGGGTGTGGTCATCGATCGCCGGACGGGCGAAAGGCGCGCTGCGCACATCTTTGTCGCAGTGATGGGTGCATCGAGCCTGTCCTTTGCCTGTGCGACCTGGACTGAGACGCTGGCGGACTGGACCGATGCGCACGTCCAGGCCTTTGCCGCCTTTGGCGGCGCGCCCAGACTGCTGGTGCCCGACAATGCGAAGGTCGCGGTGATCAAGGCATGTCTTTACGATCCGCAGGTCAATCGCAGCTATGCCGAGATGGCGCGCCATTACGGCACGACGTGCCTTCCGACGCGGCCGCGAAAGCCGCGGGACAAAGCCAAGGTCGAGGCGTGTGTCGGGATCGTCGAGCGGTGGCTGTTCGGGCGGCTGCGCAACCAGATATTTTACAGCCTTGCCGAGTTGAATGCCGCGATCGCAGCGCTGATCGCCCGGCTCAACGACGAGCGCGTGCTGCGCCAGTTTGGTCGCACCCGTCGCCAGCTGTTCGAAGAGCTCGATGCGCCGCTGCTGATGCCGCTGCCGACTGAGCCTTACGTTCATGCCGAATGGCAAGCCAGGCGCGTGGGCCTCGATTATCATGTCGAGGTCGCGCGTCATTTTTACTCGGTGCCCCACCGCTATGCGCGCCAGCCGGTTGAAGCGCGACTAACAGCGCGGACGGTCGAGATCTTCATCCGCGGCGAGCGGATCGCGGTTCACATGCGCGGCAGCGGCAATGGCCGGCATACGACCTTGCCCGAGCACATGCCGTCATCGCATCGCCGCTTTGCCGACTGGACGCTCGCGAAGATCCTGACCGAATCTGGACGGGTCGGACCTTGCGCGCAGCTTTTATGCGAAAAGATCCTCGAGGATCGCCCCCATCCCGAACAGGGCTTCCGCTCGTGCATGGGCATCCTCGGTCTTGAAAAGCACTTTGGCGCGCAGCGCCTCGAAGCTGCGGCGCTGCGCGCTCTCGAGATCGGCGCGCGCAATTACGGCTCGGTCAAGTCGATCCTCGAAAAGGGGCTCGATGGCCAACCGCTGCGGCCCCGGGACAGCGACCACCAACCCATCGATCACGGCAACATCCGGGGTCCGGACTATTACAACTGAAGGAGAAGACATGCTTACCCATCCCACGCTCGATCAGCTTAATCACCTCGGCCTCTATGGCATGGCCAAGGCGTTCGGTGCCATGGCGACAAACGACGATGCGCGAACGCTCAGCCATGCCGAATGGCTGGGCTTGATCCTCGACCATGAGCTGACCTGGCGTCAGGAAAAGCGGATGGCAGCGCGGCTACGCCACGCCAAACTGCGCCACCGCGCCGTTCCCGAAGATATCGACTACCGGACACCGCGCGGGCTCGACCGGCGCTTTATGGAAGCCCTTCTCAAGGGTGACTGGATCAAAGGTCACGACAATCTCGTCATCACCGGTCCGACCGGAACGGGCAAGAGCTGGTTGTCCTGTGCCATTGGGCACCAGGCCTGCCGCGACAATCTGTCGGTCCTCTACGTCCGGCTTGGCAAGCTGCTCGACGAACTGAGCGTGGCGCGCGGCGATGGACGTATTGCGGTACGGCTGAAAAGCCTCGCGCGCATCGACCTGCTCATCCTCGACGACTGGGGACTGGAGCCGCTCAACGCCAATGCCCGCCATCATCTGCTTGAGATACTTGAGGACCGGTACGGCAATCGATCCACCCTCGTCACCAGCCAGCTTCCCGTGACAAAATGGCACGAACTGATCGGCGACGCGACTTACGCCGACGCCATCCTGGATCGCCTCGTTCACAACGCCCACCGCGTCACTCTCGAAGGTGACTCGCTGCGACGCCCGCACCCACAGACTGCTTGACCAAAATACGAATACCGTGAAAGCAAATCACGTCGATGACGGCTCTGAGCCGTGCGCGGCATCAGATCGGAATCCCGCGCGGGATCAGATCGGAACGATGCGCGTGATCATGTCGGTATCCCTGCGCGGGATCGTCGGAATCCGCAGTAAGAAGACGCTTGTCTTGATTGTCCTTCAGAAGGACGTAATCAATATAGTACCGATAAAACAATCTCCTGCCGCCCGTCCTGCGCAGGTTAGACCCCCTTTTCACAAATGGTGGCGCCGCGCCAATAGGGGGCTGCAGCCATCCCTCGGGCGCAAACGGCCGCAATCGCCTAAGAAAGTTCCAGCGAACCTGCCCTTCGTCAGCGAGTACCAGCCAATCGCAAAAAAATTTCTGGCTGCCCAGAAGTGCCGTTCCACTGCAGTAGCTCGTCGTTGTGACAAGGTCCATTGACAAACCCGGCGACGCTCTCCGAGTGAAACGGCATGAATTCCTGATGGTCCTTGCGTCGACGCCGGGCCGCCTGCGATCACGGCTTAGAGAGAGTTCGACTTTGCCCAATCCGAACTTGTCGAAGTCGGGAATCGTGTTTCTCTATCGCGAATTGACAGGGACGTAAGGCTTCATCCGAAAAACCATCCCGGAGGCCCTAACTCCCTCGGAGGCGCTGGCTCGGCGATTTTTACGGTTCGATGTCAGAGATCCCTGTGTTTTGCGGGGGACGCGAACCGCCTACATATCTTATGGAAAGCTACTGGAGGCAGAATGAGCTTAACAGCGGATTTCAGCGGCTGACGGGATAGAGTGAACGCAACGTGGTCACACGCATTGTCGAGCGCATGGCGGCGCTCAACATCTTGCGATCTTGTGGCGCCACGGCCCAATTCGCTGGGATTTGGCGACCGTTAAGCGCTTCCACCAAGCCAGCGTGCCTCGCTGCCAACAGCCGGTCAGCGAGCCGGACGATTAGCAATGCAAACAGGCGCGGCATTTCGCGCATAAAAATAACCGTGACATACACGGCAACGACCACGGCAATTGGTTCAACGATAAACATTCTATTTTCTCCTCTGATCTTCGGATCACCTCCTCCGCTCAATTCTCTCCTCCTCGTCGGGCCGGCATGCATAGCGGTCCGTTCCTTCCAAAGCGGCAGAAACGGCAGCGCGATATTCGGGATTTGCGGCACCAGGCGTTGTCGGTGCCCGGTGCCGCCACGATCTCAGCTGGAGATTTGGGACGTCGCCGCCGCCAGGACATATTGCGGCGGGACGATCCCGGTCCAGTCCCACCAGCGCTCCGCGAGGCGCTTGCGGGAGTTTTCCGTCCGCAGCCAGTTCTGCCGAACCTTGCCGTAATCGCGGTGATCCGGGTCATATCCTCGCAAGGTAATGAGGAAATGCACGTGCGGTGCGATTTCGGGCTGATCGTCGGTTTCTGCTTGGTGATGGATCGCCCAGTCGACGACCATGCCGCGGGCCACGAGATAATCCTCGGCAAAGCCTTCGATCAGATTGCGCCAGAAGGCGAGCTCCTCATGGCGCGGCAGGCTGCCGACGCAGTGGGCAATGGTCGGCTCGTCGGGCCGATACCGGGCTGCATTTTCGTCGGCCTGCGCCCATAGCGCAATTCCCCCGAGCTTGGGTCCGGCGGCGCGCGCTGGAGCACATCGGCCCGCCGCCGCAAGGTCGGAGCGCGACGCCCAGTTCGGCGTCGGACCCCACTCATCGACGCTATTCTGGCGGTTGATGTAAGCGTAGCTCGCCTGCGCCGTACGGTGGGTGCGCAAGAGTTCGGGCGTATAACGGCTTGAGCGGTCCCGGATCACATAGCGGGTGTTGAACGGGCGGAGGTTGTGGATGGTCGTCATTTGGTACGTCTTTCTACAAAGGACAAAGGGACCGCATGTCAGCGGCCCCCTTGCGGAGTTTGGGTGTGATGGAGAAATGGCGAGGCGGCACCGCAGCGGCTGTTGGACGTCGATTCACCGGATGTTTAAAGCTGGTCGCTAGACCGTGCCCTGACGGGCATGACAGCGGCCCATCGCATGCGAAGCGTTGTGCATATGCACGCTCGCAGGCCTCGCTGCTCGCGCGACCCGAGCAGCGAGGCCATTTTTTCATCGCTAGCGGGCTTACGAGACAAGCTCGCTCAAGCGTGGAACAGTCCGTCCTCGAAGCTCACCCATCTCGCAGTTTCGTCGCCTGCAGCAACGCGTTGTCGATAGTCGAGATAATGGTGCGCGAACGAGTCTGCACGGCGGATTGGGCGTGAGTTCCCGATATCGGCGAGCGCGGCCTTCAGATACTCGCTGGCGTCGATCCAGTCGCGCAGGGCCAGCATCGTCTCGAAGAAAGGTTCCGGTCGCGCGCTGCGGAACGCTTCGACATGCGCCCATAGCATCAAGCGTGCGGTCGCGACGCGCAGCGCATGGTCTTCGGCTGCCGCAGGCGCCGAGCGCGACCAGGCAAGCTCGATGTCCGCATCGCCGATCTCGGGCATCGGGATCGAGAAACGACGGCACGCTGTTCGCTCATCGAACCCATGGTCACCCATCGCGGCGGGATCGATAGCCGTCTCGCCAAAGCAGAGTTCTGCAAGAGCCGGCTCGACGAAGTAGCGCCGGCTGATCGCGTCCATCGCCAGCGTCATGCGATCCGCCGTGGACGCGATCTGGACAACCCCTGGCAACAGCGTCTTGTCGAGCAAGTGCGGCAATGGGATTTCCGACTTGCGCGCGTCGGAGACGCAGATCGTGTTGATCCAGCGATGACCATCATCTTGATCGACCATCGTCAGGACCGCCGCCGCAACCGGCCTGCGTGCCAGCGCCGGATGCTGGTCTGGTATGTCGTTAACGGGAATGCACGCCAGACCGATGACCTGTAGGCATTTGGGAAGTTGGTATTCGTTCACGATATTCTCCTTTCGGAGGATCAGGGATCCGAGACAGAACTCCTGCCTCTTTTCCTTTCACCCTGTTCCTCGCTTCCCGCGTCAGCGTCTCCACCGCTTGGCGGGCGCGCAGCCGCGTCGCGCTTTTCCATCCGGCGGACATGCGAGGCCGTTCTGCGATTTCACCGCAGGGGTGATTTTGATTTTGAGCAGCAGGCCTTTCTGACACTTAGACAATCAATTCTAAGCCCGTTGAACTCGCCGCCCGCTTCCCAACAGCGAACTGGGAACGCCACTTCGACTATTTTGGTCTTTAGAGGCTAGGAGCCAATGGGCTCAGACTGAGCGAGACTGCCCCGAACGCAGCGCCCCCGTTCACTTGCTCAAGAACGCGAGCTCCACAAGAAACCCCATCATCAGCGCATGCGACCCGGCGAGGGTATCGATGGCGGCGTACCGCACGTTATCGAGACCCTCGCCGGGTTTGAGCTCCGTTTCGAGGTTTACGCCTTCCCGCTAGAGGTCAGTGTCATTTGGCTGACGCCTTAGCGACCAGAATCCGGCTGCTAATTGCGCATAGCGAGCTCGCTGTTCTGCGTTTGCTCCAAGGGTTAACACCATAAGGCTGAAGGGCGTTTGCTGCGCCGTCCCGTCCGGTTTCAGGAATTTGACGCGCCCTTTAAGAAAGAAGATATCGGCGTCCAAGCTCAAAACCTCGTGGAAAAATGCCGAATCTGTTCTGACCGGAACGAGGCACACAACGGTGGCAACGTGGCCAGCTGACCATTGCCCATGAGCTCGGCGTAGCCACTGTAGGGCACATGAGTACGGCGGATTGACGAAAGCGAGACGCCCTGACCATGTCTGGCTAAGTCCGTCGCCGCCCTTGCTGGCCAATATTTTACGACGCGCCAGGACAGGGCTGAGTTTGTGAGCGCATGGATCGAGATCTATTTCGCCAAACGCTTTATAAATATTGTCCATGAAATCTGGCGGGGTGAAGCGGGAATCACGATCTTCCTTCTGACCCAGCGCCCAATACGCTCGAGCGGGAGCTTGACGCCGAGCTCTCGGCGCAAGCGCTGCCAGCAGGCGCAGCAAGTCTTCAACTGATCCCGCACCATTTTCGAGGTCGAGGATGGCCGTGTGCGACAGTCCGGTTCGCCTGACCAAATTCTCCAGCGACTTTCCGTGTTTGATACGGGTGTTGCGGAGCTTTTCGAACAGCGTCTTACCGGCACTCAGACCTGTCAGCATGAAATTGGTTGAGTCCATTACCGCCACTAGCGTTGACACGGTGCCGACACCCTTTTCGAGCCGCGTAATTGTCTGGGGCGACACTCCGACATGCTTGGCCATGACCTTTCGCGACCAACCCTTTGATACGCGCGCTTCGCGCAATTCAACAATTAGGTTAGCACAACTTTCGCCTCCAGGCTCCGGGCGGACTGACGATCCGGCCGAACCGCTACTAACCTTCGAACCGATGCAATTCGACGATTTGCCGCCGAACGGCAATTTTGCCGCTGACAGCCCGGAAGGAGAAGCGTTCGCCCAGACATCCGAACCGCGGGGGAGTGCGGGGGATGTAAGGGATAATTTATTCGACTGCTTTGTGTTCTGTGCATTTCCCATGGCTATGGTTTCCTCGCTCGGCGAGCGAAGCCATGGCTGCTTGGCAGCAATGTTTAGGCTGGTTCATTCATGACCTCGAACGCCATTCAAGCCCGCATCAGCAGATGCGGAGCTCGAAAATTGGGGTCGTGTCCCGGTACGTGGTGTAGCTTCTGCCGGTAGCGAAGCTGACCGGACACGCGCTAATCGATAAAGCGCTGTAGTGTCCGGTCAGTTTCGCGGGTGGTCATCGGCGAACTTCGGTAAGCTTGGGTTGCAAACACTCAACTTACGGAGAACACCGATGACCAATGATCAGATGGACTTGAATGCGCTGGTTGGGAAGAGCGCCGATGGCGATTTTCTGCGCGACATGATCAGCTTTGCCGCGCAGCGCCTGATGGAACTGGAAGTGGGCGGCCTGACGGGTGCGGCCTATGGCGAGAAGGATAGCGAGCGGCTCGCGCAGCGCAACGGGTATCGCGACAGGGACTGGGAGACCCGCGCGGGCACGGTCGAGCTGAAGATCCCCAAGCTGCGCAAAGGCAGTTACTTTCCCTGCTTTCTCGAGCCGCGCCGAGTGGCGGAGAAGGCGCTAACCGCGGTCATCCAGGAAGCCTATATCCAGGGCATCTCGACCCGTTCGGTCGACGATCTGGTCAAGGCCATGGGGATGAGCGGCATCTCCAAGAGCCAGGTCAGCCGGCTGTGCGAGGAGATCGACGAGCGGGTGACGGCCTTCCTCGAGCGTCCGATCGAAGGCGACTGGCCCTATATCTGGATGGACGCGACCTACATAAAAGTCCGCCGCGCGGGCCGCATTGTCTCGGTCGCCGTCATCATCGCCGTCGGGGTCAACAGTGACGGTCGGCGCGAAGTGCTCGGCATGGCGATCGGTCATTCCGAGGCTGAGGTATTCTGGACCGAGTTCCTGCGCAGCCTTGCGCGTCGCGGATTGCGCGGCGTGAAGCTGGTGATCTCCGATTCCCACGAGGGGATCAAAGCGGCCGTCGCCAAGGTGTTCTGCGCCACCTGGCAGCGCTGCCGCGTCCACTTCATGCGCAACGCGCAGGCCCATGCGGGCAAGAGTGGCCGCCGGGTCGTGTCGGCGTTCATCGCCACCGCCTTCGCGCAGGACACTGCCGAGGCGGCCAAGGCGCAGTGGCGTAGCGTTGCTGACCAGCTGCGGCCCACCGTTCCAAAGCTCGCTACGCTGATGGACAATGCCGAAGAGGACGTCCTGGCCTACATGACCTTCCCCGCGCAGCATCGCACCAAGTTGCACTCAAATAATCCGATCGAGCGACTCAATGGCGAAATCAAGCGGCGCACCGACGTCGTCGGCATCTTCCCCAATGAAGAAGCGATTACGCGCCTCGTCGGCGCCATCCTGCTGGAACAGAACGATGAATGGGCGGTCCAGCGTTGCCGCTACATGACCCTTGAGAGCGTCTCGGGATTAAGCGATAATGCCATCATCACGTTGCCCGCCATGGCAGCATGATCAACCCGGCTTCGCCGGAGATCGCTAAGGCTACGCCGGTGAACCTACACCACCATATGGGACACGACCAAAATTGGCGCGAATCACAAATTCATAGGTCACCGACTTGGGATGCTATCCCCGCCGCATGTTCGCAACTGTGCCGGGCATATAGGCCCTAAAGATGAATAAATCTTTAATATAGCTGCGAAGTTTCTCTGGGTAATCGGAATCCTCTATGCGAGCGCGCGATCCCGGCCAGAAAGAACTACGGGAACGCACGACGGTGTTCGCATCGTCTTGGGAGTGATAGTCGATACAAGGAGCATGATTTCCTGACGATGCGGCCTTCAGCGTCCGCGCCCGCCGGGCTCTCGGCCGGGCAGCCCGCGATCGTAGGGATGACGGCCCTTCGATGGCTTCGACCGTTTCGCATTTTGTTTCGCTGTTCGCCGCTTGATCCCGAACGCCATGATCGCCGCGGCAGCCGCCATATCCTCGCTGGATCGCGCCGATGCCAACGCGCGCTTCAACCGGTCCGCCGCCTTCGGCGGATCGAACCGCACCGAACCGCGCTTGACCAGCAGCCACTCTTCGTCGAGCAGCGGATCGCCCATGTGCAGCAACCGGTCCGCTTCGTTTGCCCGCAGCGGCGCGGCTGGCCACAAGCCGGAATCGACCATAAGATCATGCAGGATATCGCTCCGCGTCTCCTGTTGGACGAACCAGGCGGCGCGGGTGCGGGCGCGTAAGTCGGGCCGTGCCAGCCAATCGGCGCGAGACCCGAGGGCGTCGCGCAGCGTCTCCACCGTGTCCGGTGCCTCGGCATCCGCACGCCGCGCGAACAGGAAAGGGACAGGCGCACGGCGCCACAGCACGGCAGGATCGGCACCTTGGTGGGCGTCCATTAATTCGGCAGGCACCGGCGCGACGTGCTTGGCAGGCCGATCAAGCCAAGATGCCCGTCGCTTCTGCTCCACGTCCCAAGCCGTTGGCCGGCGCGCCGGATCGATATCGGGTAGGTTCCTGAACATCTGCACACGCTTATCGACGATCGAGGACAACAGGTCCTGACCCGCGGTGCCCCGGATATACGGAGTATCGAACCAGCCGCGGGGGTCGTCGCGCAGATCGATCCGCAAAGCGCCGCGCCAGTGTGCGATACGGACGGGATACGTCTCAATCACCGATCGAAGCGCCTGAAGCTGGTTATTGGTCGGTCTGTCGGGAAACGGCCCATTGATTGAGGTGTCGGCAAGCCGCTTATACAAATCAGCAAACTTTTCTCGCCCATTGTGATGGATGGGTAGATAATCATCACGACGAACATCGCGCAGGATCTTGGCCTGCTTCGCCGCGACGGGATCAGAGTCTTCGGCGGGAATATCAAATTCTCGCGGCAACTCTGCTCGCGGCGATAGCCATGTCGGCACCGGCTGTGGTTCGCGGCCGGGTGTGATCTCACCCAACCCCACCATATCGAACCCACGCGTGTCCAACGATGCGATGGTCCGCAAAGGCTGATCGAGCGCGCGAGGCGGCGACAGCGCAAATTCTTGATCGGCCTCCCGCTGGCGGCCTGACGCGATTTCGCGGGTCGCCTGAATGCGCAGCTCGCGCAATTTGATCCGCCGCCCAATCTCGGGAGCATCGCGCCAACGCCTCACCGCCGTCTGCAGCCACGCGCTCTTGTCGACGAGATTATCATCATCCAGACCTGCCGGCCCGCGCTTGATCAGCAACGCGCCGACTTGGGCGAGCTCTTTCTGCTGGGCATCGCGGATCGCCGGGAGGCGCTTTCGATAGGGTGCGGCATTCAAATCGACGCCGTGGATCAAATCCTGAGGATCGTCGGCAGGAAGCACGACCAGGCGTCCGTCGACTTCGCTGAGCAGGAGCGGCGTCTCGGCGATGCGCTTCATCACCGCATTGGGGTCGACCAACGTTCGGGAGCTGGGCTCGCGGGACAATATTGCGTCGACAACGCGGGTCGGTTCACGGTCCTGGACCGCAAGTCCCAGGTCTCGCTCGAGCCGTTCGCGAAGATCGGCGGCGGTGCGTTCGAGAAACTTCGCCTGCTCGCGGCGCTCGGCCATCGCGGCCCGTTCAACGACCAACTCCCGATCGAGTTCATCGAGATAGGCTTCGGCCTCGTTACCCCGCCGGGTCCACGCGTGCGACAGATAGGTATCGTGTCCGTCCTTACGCGCCTTGTCTGCATAGCCTGGGGCAAATCGCGCAACGATACGCGGGTGGCTGCGCGCCATAGCGCACAGCGTTTCGATCTCGGCGGCCTCGGCGCGCAGCCGGATCGCGGCATGCTCGCGATCGCGAAGCTCGACCGCGAGCTGCTCCAGCCGGTCGCGATCCTCCGAAGTGCGGACTTCGCGCACGCGCGCTTCGCGTAATTCGAAAGCTGTATCAGCATCCGCCAAGTCCGCATCGCGCCTCGCCACCTGCTGTGCGATCACGCGCGCCCAGCCGATCGCTGCATTGTCCAGCGACACATCCGGCGTATCTCCGGCACGTTCGAGTACGGTGGCTTTGCCACCTACCTTGCGCATGGTTTGCGCATCCAGCCCCATCTTCGCATAGGTTTCTGGCGAGAGCCGATAGTCAGCACCCGTGGCCTTCAGTTCGATGTTGACGAGACGCGCGATCTCGCAGCGGAACGGCTTCATGAAGCTGGTCGCGATTTGCGGCACGACGTGAACGTCGAACGCCAGTGCACCGGCGTCATCGATGGTTACCGCGCGCTTGCCGACCTGGAAATGCAGGTGCCAGTTCGTCAGATTATTGAGCGCGTCGGGTTCATGCCGCACGAACAGGGCGGGCACGACCCGATTTGCGTCAGCATCGCCGCTTTCGGATTTGGCGAGCGATTGCACCCAGGCGTTCGCACCGACGAGAATGCGTTCGTGCGCCGCGCCGTCGAGATCGGCGGGCAGCTCCGCCTCGCCCGCGATGACCGCATAGCTGCCGCGACCTTCGCTGAGCTTCACCGGCGGATCCTCATCCGGCCAGCCGGGCAGCGCCGCGAGCCACTTCAGCGCAGCAGGCGCCTCCGGATCGATCCACGGTACACCAACCAACTGGCGCTTTTTGTTAAGCGCCTTGCCGCCATCCACTCGCCTCTGCTCGGCGTTGAGGATGTCACGCAGGCCTTCGGGACAATCGTTGCGACGCGCAGCGTCGGCCAGAAAGGCAGGCGCGAGTTCATATTTGATGTTGAGACGCGGTGGTCCGGCGGATTTGTTCTGGCGCCGCCCAAACTCATGCGCTTCGACCGCGTCCCACTGCCTGGCTCGCGTGGCCGGATCCGGATCGAGCGTCGTGATGAGGATCTGGCGGTCGTCATGGCCATGATCCTGCGTGTAGCGGTCGAACGTCGCAGCGGGCCGCTCCTCTGCCGCCAGCTCGGGCTCTGCATTCGCATCGCCGATCTTACCCGTCGAATAATCATCGAAGGCGGCCGCCGATCGCTCGCGGGTTACGTTGCGCGCCAGGTGGAAGCTGCGCTCTCCCGCCGCGCTCGTCAGCCGCGACGTGTCCGGCACGCTCGGAATGCCGAACCACGCTCGACGGGCGGGAGCCGCTTTCCCGCGTTCCCAGCGCTGCGCGGAATCGAGGCTCGCCCGAACCTTTCCGCGCAGGAGCCCCAAGGGATCGTCGAGTTCGGTCTCGGCAAGGTCGAGCGGCAAGTCACGGATGATCCGCTTTGCCGCGCGCCTGCGAAAAGTTCCGATCGGATCCATGATCTCCAGTCCACGCTTCCAAAGGCGGGCCGTGCCCGTCCTACCAGCCCGCGGCAGGCGCCCGCTCGGGAAGTCCCGAGCGAAACCGACCTTCCTAATCCGAAGGATATCATGTTGCTGCTAACTTCCACAATCGAAGAATGGGAGGTTAGCCTATTGCGCAAAACAAGTAAGCCCGCATCGAATATAGCTTACATGCGCGGAGATCTCAAAATCTCCTGTGCTAGAAACTCGATCGAGGATGTAAGGGGATTTGCATTTCATCATACGCGATTATGGTGGATGTAAGGGCGAACTATGATCGCCTTACACCTAGCTATCGATCACAAATGAGTCCCCCGCCTGCGATATTTCCGCATGCGAAAGTAACGGTTATTGTAGAGATCGCTTTGAAATTCTAATAAATGGTAGCCCGCCCGATTCGTCAGGCCTCCGCGAGATTGTTTGCGAGGTCATGTCTTCTCGGTGCGGGAGGACGATTTGGATTACCTTAACGACGCTGTTGATGCCATTGGTAATCTATTGTGCGAAGCGGCCTTCGCAGGTTTTGACGCCGCGGTGGACCAGCATCAGGCATCGCGAGCGACGGGCGCTGAACTGCGCGATGGCGCTGTTGCGCTCGCGTTACTCGGACCATGTTTAAACAGGCTATTACAAGGACTCATCGGTGAAGCGAGCCGCAAGACGGTCCCGCGCTTCAACGCCTACCGGCTCCATCCGCGGTATCGCCGTGACGCGCTCGTGTCCGAACTCGAGGACGCTGAGAAATCTTTCCATGATGCGATCCTCAACTCGTCCGGCCTAGTCTGGCCGTCCCGCATCTTCAACATCGTGGTCGCTATTATCCGGATCCGCGCCGTCACAATAGCGATTGGGCCTGAATGCATTGCCGAACCGGCACCGCCGGGTCAGCAAAAGAAAAGCGCACCCTCGCTCCGCCGCCGCAAGATTACTGCGGCCGATATTCCAGACGAGATTGCTGAGATCCTCCTGAATTCGACGAACGGGCCAGAGCACTGGGCCGCGGCGATCACCAATCTCGCGGCCATTCGCGGCACCGCTCTCGACGTCGGCGCGATTGCGACGAAGCTCTCGGCCCTCGCCGAACTCGAGGACGGACCTGAGATATTCAATCAAATCATCACGCGTCTGCTCTCAGCGGGTTACACACGACAAACGAGCTCCCCCGCTGCCGATTCCGTCATGTTCTCGACAGGGTTACAGCAGCTTCCCGAGCCGCCGCCTGCACCCGCACCTCCTGCCGATCCGCCGCCCCTCGCCTCCTCGCGGCAAATGCCCGTTGCAACGACACCACACGCGGAAGAGGCAACATACAGTCCTTCGACGCCGTCTCCGCAACGGGCGGGGAATGAAGCCGCAGCGCCCGGTCGTGGAGCGGATCTCGCCGCGAAATTTGCCCGGCAAGCACGATCGCAGGGCGACGCCCGGCAACGTCTCGCCGACGCGCATGCCAAGCACGGCAGGCCCAAATCATGACCGCAAATTTCACGCGGGTAGCCGCACCCCTGCAGCCCAGACGGCCAAACTATTCAACGCAGAAAGGAAGTGACCCATGGAGACCAAAGAACAGGTTGAGGAGCGCCGGCGCAGGCGCAAGCGCCTCATGCTTTACGAGAAGGAGAAGGGCGGCGTCGGCAGCACCGGCACGATGGCAACATTTGCACATCTGCTCATGCACCGCGGCATTCCCCTCATCTTCATCGAAGCGAGCCTGTCGCAGCGCGACATCGAACATGCCTATGGCGGTCGACACCCCGTCGAGCCGATCGACCTGGGTGACGAATCCGATCAGGAGAAGCTCATTACGATCATCGATGACGCGCCCGATGACGCGTACATCCTCGTCAACGTTCCCGGCGGGCGATTTGAGGATCTTGATCGGGTTCACGAGTTTCTCCGCTTCGCGATTGAGGATGAAGAAGACCCGCTCGATATCGACGTCGATATCGTCTGGACTATGGGCCTCGATCAAGCGTCACGCGCGACGCTCGATGCCATGCTCGCCGGTGACCCGCCAGGCCGCGTGCTGCTCAACCTCCCAGCCTGGCACGGGCCGCCCCAAAAGTTCGTGCTCGTCGACGCCGAGCTTCTCGCAGCCGTCGAAAAAACCGGGGGCGATGTATTCTGCTGTCCGGCGTTGCCCGAGCACATCTACGACATGTTCCGCACCGGCAACATCGGCCTCGATCAGATCGATGCGGGCCTATCCCGGGGAACCCGCGCGCGCTTTCGTATGTGGCAGCGCGATGTGGAAGACGCGCTGGGGGGGCTGTTCTGATGAGTAAGATCTCGAACGTCGTCCGACTCTACCAGGCGATATACCACCGGGACCCGCCCCCGCAAACGCTGCTCCATCTGCAAACCATGGAGGCTATATTCGGGCTGCAGGACGACGAGCTTCTCACACAAGTTGTCGTATGCAATTTGGGCATCGCCGACCAGGTGGAAGCCGTGCTCAAGAAGCGCAGCGTCGAAGAGCATGCGTTCATTGCGGCGCTTGCCGAGCACCGCGAAGAACTTGGGAACCTGCGCTATCACCTGCAGCGGCTCGTAGGCAAGGTGACTGCTGACCTCCACCGCATTCCGGGACGGCCCGGATGGTCTGACGACACATCCTTTGGTGCAATCGTGGCCTTTGATCCAAGCCTTCCATTTCCTGTGCTCGGCTATCTTCGGAACGCCTTCAGGCGGTGCGACGGCGACACAGCACGCGATGGGCTGATCTGGGCCGCTCGCTGGAGCCTCTTCCCGATTGTGCTGATCATGATCTTCGGAATGGCACTGCTCGTAGCATGGAAGGCAATTCACGGGTGATCCGAGGCTCTGGTTACTAACCGCAGCTCTATTGAAAAACCTAAAAAAGGAACAGCTATCGAAAAATTATAAGAAATTAAATCTCAAAAACACAAAATACTCAACCGAACAAAGGAAAATTGTCATGCCTAACTATGTTTACAGTGGATTCTACGTTGAAGGCGATAAAAATGAAATCGAACGCTTCAAGAAAACGATGTTCAAGACGACAACGAGTGATGGATCAAATTATATTGACGGGCTTGACCGCCAGGAAACGATTTTGGATTTTGGTGCCGTCTTGCCGATTCCTTCTGGCGAAGGTCAAGAATGGTGCGTTGAAAATTGGGGTACAAAATGGCCCGGATTCGATGTCGATTTCGGCGATTGTCCGGATGGGACGCTGCACTTCCAGTTCACCACCGCATGGGACTTTCCTACCCCCGCTTTCGATGCAATTGCCGCCGAATTCCCGAGCCTGGTGTTTGACGGTTCGGCCTATGAAGAGGATCACGCATTCGAACTGACGGGGCAATTTAACGGTGATAACTCTTGGGGACCTGGGGAGCTCGATTTCATCATCATTTAGGAGACATTTTGCTCTCGCATTCTTGGCATCTTCGCGGTCGCGAGCAATATGGGCCATTGTCGTACCAGTGGCGCTGCAAAGCTTCGCAGGATCGGACCATTCACAGACAATGGGGTCAATCTTGCGCAACAGCTCGTAGGCCGCGAGACCGCCAACGCAGCATACGTTTGCTTCCCGTCATCGGCGGAAAGGGAAATTTCGCTGCAACCGTTTCTGCGCGCACCGCGGCCTTGCCGCCTAATGGATTCGATCGGCCTTCGGCTCGGCGACTTGCTCGACCGCTGGCCCTTTCGCTGAGACGGATTTAGCGAAAAGATCATCAAGAGCATTTGCGACGCAAATCCCGGCGAAGTCGCATTCTATTTGGAATTTTAGTCTCGACTAGCGGCAGGCTACATCGTTCCAGCCCCGAGTGCTCACCGAGACAGGCCGCTCGCGCCGACGATCACTGACAATAGATGGCTTGTTAGCGCGTCCGCGCCCTTTCGGTTGGCGATTTCTCCCCAGTCATCGGGACTGTCATGATTTCCGTGTGCGGGCTGGCATAATGGGTAAAAAGGAGTCTCACTATGTCACGACGCAAAGAGCCGGTGATCCCGGCAGATCTTCTGGATCAACTGCTGGCCGGCAGCGACGCAGCTGCAGCGCTGGATCAAGGCGGATTGCTCGATACGCTGAAGAAAGCGCTGGCCGAACGGGCGCTCAATGCCGAGATGGATCATCATCTGGGCGACGATGAGCAGGCTGGCAATAGCCGCAACGGTTACGGCCGCAAGACGGTGACGACGGACACCGGCAAGCTCGAGATCGACGTGCCCCGCGACCGGCATGGCCGCTTCGACCCGCAGTTGATTGCCAAGTATCAGCGCCGTTTTCCGGGGTTTGATGATAAGATCGTGTCGATGTACGCTCGGGGCATGAGCACGCGTGAGATCAGCGGGCACCTGCGCGATCTGTACGGTATCGACGTCTCGCCCGATCTGATCAGCACGGTGACCGATGCGGTCCTCGACGAGGTCGCCACCTGGCAGCAGCGGCCGCTTGACCCGATTTATCCGCTGGTCTTCTTCGACGCGATCCGGGTCAAGATCCGGGATGAAGGCATGGTTCGCAACAAGGCCTTCCATATCGCGCTCGGCGTCCGCGCCGATGGCGGCAAAGAGGTTCTGGGCCTGTGGCTCGAACAGAACGAAGGCGCCAAGTTCTGGCTGCGGGTGATGAACGAACTACGGAACCGCGGCGTCGAAGATATCCTTCTCGCCGTCGTCGACGGCTTGAAGGGCTTCCCTGATGCGATCACCGCGGTGTTCCCGGAGACGATCGTCCAGACCTGTATTGTCCACCTGCTGCGTAACTCCATGGACTTCGTGTCCTGGAAAGACCGCAAGGGGCTGGCAACCGCACTCAAGGAGATTTACCGTGCGACAGATGCCGACGCTGCCGAAAAGGCGCTGACGGCGTTCGAGGCCGGTCCCTGGGGCCAGCGTTATGCCGCTATCGGCCAGAGCTGGCGGCGCGCCTGGAGCGAGGTCATCCCGTTCTTTGCGTTCCCTGACGAAGTGCGCAGGATCGTCTACACAACCAATGCCATCGAGGCGCTTAACTCGAAGCTCAGGCGCGCGGTCCGAGCCAGGGGACACTTCCCAAGCGACGAGGCGGCCACCAAGCTGCTCTATCTGGTCTTGAACCGATCCGAAAAAGAGTGGAAAATGCCGCCACGTGAGTGGAGCATGGCAAAGGCCCAGTTCGCCGTAATCTTCGGCGAGCGCTTTATCAGGGCCATGGCGGCCTAATGTTCAACCGCCAGCCCACACACGGAAATCATGACAGTCCCGTCACGGGAGCGCCACGACCACGCACGCCGTCCGAGCAGCAATACAGCGATCACAAGCTTCGCTCGCGGCGCTGAGCCGAGAGCTGGGGATCAACCCGAAGACGGTCGCGAAGTGGCGCAAGCGGGCGACAGTCGAGGATATGAAGACCGGGTCGAAGGCCCCTCATTCCACGACTCTGACCGAAGCCGAGGAGGCGGCGGTCGTCGCGTTCCGGCGCCACACGTTGCTTCCGCTGGATGACTGTCTCTATGCGCTGCAACCGTCGATCGCGCATCTGACACGATCAGCCCTGCATCGATGCCTCCAGCGGCACGATATATCCCGTCTACCAGACGTCGAGGGCGACAAGCCGAAGCGCCAGCGCTTCACGTTATCCTATAGGCTACTTTCATATGGATATCGCTGAGGTTCAAACTGCCGAAGGCAAGCTTTACCTGTTCGTCGCCATCGACCGCACCAGCAAGTTCGCGGTCACCCGGCTGGTCGATAAGGCTGACAGACGCACGGCGTGGGAGTTCCTCGAACACCTGCTGGAAGCCGTGCCTTACCGGATCCACACGATCCTGACCGACAATGGCATCCAGTTCGCCGATCAGCCGCGCAATCGTAACACCGCCTGGTCGCGTCAGATGCGCTTCGACATGATCTGCGAGGCAAACGACATCGAACACCGCCTCACCAAGCCGAACCACCCGTGGACCAACGGTCAGGTCGAGCGGATGAACCGCACGATCAAGGAAGCAACCGTCAAACGCTTCCACTACGAGAGCCATCACCAGCTACGGGTTCACCTCGCCGACTTCATCGCAGCCTATAATTTCGCACGCCGGCTCAAGACACTCAGCGGCCTCACGCCCTACGAATATATCTGCAAATGCTGGACTTCAGAACCAGATCGATTCATCGTCAATCCGATCCACCAGATGCCGGGACTAAACACCTAGCGCCACCGATAACAGGTCTGTTCGCTGATCGCGACCCGGCAACACGCTTCCGCCGTCGTCGCCCCTTGCGTCAGCACGACCTCCGCTTCACACAGCTTGCCAATAATCTCTTCCGGGCGATGGTTCGTGCTCGGCATTCTTGTCTCCTTCATAATCCAAAATATCATCAATCTTGGACCACTCAGAAGGGGGCAGATCAATGCAGGCGGCCAACCTTGAAGGCTGGCGCGGCGTGGTCGATTCCTCGCAGCTCGTGCGCGACAATGCCGAGGCGATCGGTCGATGCGCCGAGGCCGCGCGCACGGCCGTCGAGGATCAGCGATGCACGATTACCGTGAAAGCGTCGACGCGGTAAGTAGAGCCGTTGCAGCTGCTTTGGTGAACAGTTTAAGGGCTTAGGTGTAATATTAAGCCTCTCACCCCGGAACCTGCAGGCCGCAGGCGGTGAGCCATGGAGAGAGGATGGAAGCGGACACAGAGTCATTCTTCGCGCTGGCAGAAGCCTTGGGAATTGGTCTCCTGATTGGTATCGAGCGTGAGCAGAGTGAACACACGACAGGTAAGGACGCCTCGTCGGGGGTTCGAACCTTTGCACTGGCATCGCTCATTGGCGCAATCAGCATGATGACAGGCGGCATGCCGTTATTGGCTGTAGCAGTATTGGCGGTCGGGACTTTCCGCATCGTGTGGGTCGTGCAACAGGGCGATCCGACCACCGGGCTTACCACGAGTCTTGCGCTTGTCGCTGTCGTTCTCTTGGGCGCGCTTGCAACCGAAACGGCGCTGTTAGCGGCCGGCGTAGGAGTGATTATTGCATCACTCCTTGCGGCGCGCGAGGTGATACGTGGTTTTAGCCGGACGGTGCTGACAGCGGCAGAGTTGCGAGACGGGCTTATTCTTGGCGTGTCGATTCTTGTAATCTTGCCGGTCCTGCCCAACCTCAATTTTGGTCCCGGCGGCGCGCTCAACCCGCGCGATCTTTTCATCATCGTGGTGCTCGTCATGCTGATCGGTGCGGCGGGGCACATTGCCACGCGGGTCGTTGGAGTGCATCTGGGCTTGCCGGTGAGTGGCTTTTTATCGGGTTTCGTGTCGAGCACCGCCACGATCGCGGCCCTGGGCCGTCGCGCGGGCGAAAAATCGGACGATGCCAAGAGCGCCGCCGCGGGAGCAACGCTTTCCTCGGTGTCTTCGCTCATTCAGATCGGGATTATCCTGCTTGCATTGAGCCCTGCCATGTTCGCCGTGGGGCTTCCAGTGCTGCTCGGAGCCGGCCTAGCGGCGGGGCTGCATGGTGCGGCGATCTTTTTCCTAACCCAGCGCGGCGAGATCAAACCAGCAGAGATAGGACTGACGTCGCAGGTCTTTTCCGTCAAGAGCGCAGTCGGTTTCGCGTTTATCGTGGCGACAGTGATGTTGATCTCCGCGCTCCTTAACGATTACTTCGGGAGCGCGGCTATTCTTGTGACCGCGACACTTGCCGGTCTGGTGAGTACCAATTCTGCAACTGTCGCTCTAGCCTCGCTCGTGGCGGTTGGGCAGATTTCAGCACTCGAAGGTGTATTGCCCCTGGCCGCTGCGCTCAGTGCGAACACGCTCGTCCGGATCTGGATCGCGCTGCGCAGCAGTGAACCCTCCTTCCGCCGCACTGTGTCTGGTGGGCTTGTACTGCAACTCGCGGTCCTCTGGGTGGCCTGGTGGCTGGATGGCATCGCGCGGGCGTGGATTACGGAACTTTCCCTGACAATGCCCTTATAGACGAACCTTTGGGTGTCGAAGGTTGCCCCGCGTGATTCGGTACACGACGGCATCTCATGGCGCCCGAACCTCAGATGGTCAGGATTTTAACTTCGCCGGTGTCCATCGCGTACATGGCTCCGACAATCTTGATGTCACCAGCTTGCTCCATTTCGCACAAGATAGTGCTTTCAGCACGTACGCGCTCGACGCCCAGCCTGACGTTCTGCTCGGCGACCCAGCACACGTAATCGGCGTTCTCGCTCGTACGGACTCCTTCGAACCCGTCCGTTATCAACGTGGCCGGTCGAATCTTGCCCAGCAGCGCCGTGATATGACCCAATTGAACGCCATCGATCGCGCCCATTACGGCGCCGCAATGCTCGTGGCCCATGACGACGACGAGTTTGGCGCCCGCAATTTTGCAGGCAAACTCCATGCTGCCCAGGATGTCTACATTGATGGTATTGCCTGCCACACGCGCCACGAACATGTCGCCGATGCCGCGGTCGAACACGTCTTCAACCGGGATGCGCGAATCCAGGCAGGACAGCACGACCGCCTTCGGGTATTGGCCGGCAACCGCGCGCCGGATCTGTTCGTTATGATTGCGAAGTGTGATTTCGCCTCTAACAAAGCGAGCGTTGCCCTCCTTCAGCAGGGCGATCACCTTGTCCGGCGTCAGGCTGGCCTGTTCCTCCTTGGTGAGGACCTTTTCGACGAGGCCCTGCTTCTCCATCTTCGCAGCTTCGGACACGGTCCGCATCGCTTTCTCCTTCGATCAAGTCGCCCCGACGGGGGCGAGGGTAAATCCATCCTGGCGGGCTGACACCCTGCTGCGTCCCAACCAGTCGCTTAAGGACTCCATGTCGGCGAACAACATGTCTTCGCTTATGAGATCAGGAACGATCCTGAGATCCCGAAGCATGGCGAGAGGCTGTTCCTGAACGCCGGTAAGGGCCACTTCAGCGCCCTTCCGGCGTAGGTCTAAAGCGACCTGCTCCAGTGCGTAGAGCCCCGACTGGTCAACATAGGGAACCTCTTCCATGCGGATTACGAGCAGCGCGGCGTTCTCGTCGACCGTGCTCGCCATCTCCTGGAACCTGGACGCGGAGCCGAAGAAGAGCGGCCCGTACATATGCTTGATGTAGACCTGCCCTGGATGAGCCCCGAGTACCTTCTCTTCGTCGGCCCAAGGCTGATCGGTGAGCTCGCCGACATGAGAGTTCGCCTCGGTCAAATCGCTCATCTTCTTCATGAAAAGGATGCTTGCCAGGACTACGCCGATCGCGACGGCATGGATGAGGTTCCCGAAAACGGTCATCCCCATGACGATGAGCAGCACGGCGGCGTCTGCACGGGGTATGCGGCCGAGATGCCGCAGGCCCTTGTAGTCGATGATGGCGAGGCCGACCGGTATCAGTAGGCCGGCGAGCACGCTCAAGGGTATGTAGCCGGCGAACCGGCCCAGTCCGAGGAGCACCGCCAGCAGGAACAGGCCATGCACGACGCCGGACAGCCGCGTCGTCCCGCCCGCGTTGATGTTGACCACCGTTCCCTTCGTCGCGCCGGCGCCTGGGATACCGCCGAAGATCGCCGCGACGCTATTTCCGATGCCTTGTCCGATCAGTTCGCGCCGGCTGTCATGCTTGGTCTTGGTGATGTTGTCGGCGATCACCGAGGTCAGCAGAGAGTCGATCGAACCGAGCAGTGCCAGGGTGACGCCGAACCCGATGATGAGCGGGTAGTGCTCGGGTGATACCGAAAGGATCTGGCCCAGCTGCAGCTCGGGGATGGCGCTCGGTATAGCGCCCACATTGGGCACGTCCAAATTCGCGAAAACAGCGATCAGCGTGCCCACCAGGAGGGCCACGAGCACGGCCGGCACCACTTTGGTCACACGTGGGAACAGGTAGTAGACCGCTATGGTGATAGCACCCAGCATCACCGCGCTCCAGTTCACGGCGGCGAGCGGTTCGGTGATGCGCGTGAAGACCTCCAGCGGCGATTTTGGAGATGCGGAGCCGAGAAATGGCCAGATCTGAAGGACGATGATGATCAGCCCGACCCCGCTCATGAACCCTGACACAACGGGATAAGGAAAGAACTTGACGTATCTGCCGATCCCAACAAGTCCGAGCAGGATCTGCACGACGCCGCCGCACAGGAAAGCCAGCAGCACGATGCCCAGTCCCGCTTCCACGCTGCCGGTTGTTGCAACCGCCGTTGCCACGACGGAAGCTGAGACAACAGTCATCGGGCCGGTAGGACCAGATGCCTGCGTACGCGTACCGCCGAGCGCCGCAGCCAGGATCCCGAGCGCGATTGCGCCGTAGAGGCCTGCGGCTGCCCCCAGGCCTGACTGAACGCCGAATGCCAGCGCGAGCGGCAGAGCGATTACGCCTGCCACTAGCCCGCCCGACAGGTCTCCCTTTAGATCTGCAAGCCTATAGCCGCCGGGGAGAGTGCGTCCTGTCATATCGGATTAGGCCTCTACGCTGTGAACCCGCAAACGGGATTGATGATTGATTAAGTACGGCCTGTCAAATCATGAGGTCTGACAGGCCGGCGAAGCGCCCGCGATCGGTCACTGCCCTTGGCCGAGCGAGTAGCCGGGTTGGCCGTCGAAGGTGCACAGGTGCTCGGTCTTAATAAAGTCGATCCCCGCCTGCGCCAGGCGCATCTGCAGTTCGGCGATCATCGCCTTGTTGAGCTGCTTATCGGGCTTGACCATGTAGCGGCACCGCCAATGGTCTGTGAGGGACGTTTCCGGCAAGCCGTTCGGCCAGACCTTCACGCCGCGGTTGGTGATCATGACGAGGTCATAGCTGCCATTCGCCGCCGACTGCATGCCTGCGGCCAAGCCCTCAGCGTCCCGGCCCGCCCGGTGCACGAAGACGTCGACGCCGATGAGCCCCTTGACTGCGGGAATGGTCGGCTTGGCCGATGGCACCGCGAAGGCGTGCGCCTCGCCCTCGTATCGAACCGGTTCCAGCACCGCCGGCTCCTGGCCGAGCCGGGCGATCACGGCATCTGCGAAGGCGCTGGTGCCGACCTTCTGGCGGGATGAACCCTCCTTGAAGATATCGAAGGTATGGATCCCGTCTTCGATCGTTTTCAGCCATGCATTGTGAAGCCGTTCCGCTGCTTGGCGCTGGCCGATATGGAGGAGCATCATCACGCCTGCAAGCAACAGGCCGGACGGATTGGCGGCGTCCTGCCCCGCGAGCGCGGGAGCACTGCCATGAATCGCTTCGAACATCGCTCCGTGCTGGCCGACATTAGCGGAAGGGGCAAGACCGACCGATCCCGCGATCTCGGCGGCAATGTCGGAGACGATGTCGCCATAGAGGTTAGGCGTGACGATGACGTCGAACCGGCCGGGGTCGGCTGCGAGCCTGGCCGCACCGATGTCGACGATCCAATGTTGCTTCTCGATGTCCGGGTACTCCGCTCCCACCTCGTCAAATACGGTATGAAACAGCCCATCGGTCAGCTTCATGATGTTGTCCTTGGTGAAGCAGGCGACCTTCCGCCGCCCGTTCGCCCTGGCGTGTTCGAAAGCGTAGCGCACGATCCGCTCACAGCCTGGCCGTGAGACGATCTTGAGGCACTGGTATACCTCGTCGGTCTGCCGGTGCTCGATCCCGGCATAAAGGTCTTCCTCGTTCTCGCGCACGATGACGACGTCCATTCCCGGATGCTTCGTCGCGACGAAGGGCGCAAAGGCCCGGACGGGACGGACGTTGGCGAACAGGCCGAGGGATTTGCGGATCGTGACGTTCAGGCTCTTGAAGCCGCCGCCCTGCGGCGTGGTGATCGGCGCCTTGTAGAAGATCTTGGTGCGGCGCAGGCTCTCCCATGCCTCCGGCCCGATGCCAGCCGAATGCCCCCGACGATAGACACGTTCACCGATTTCGACCGGCTCGATGGCAATATTGGCGCCGGCGGCGAGCAGCACCTTGAGCGAGGCCTGCATGATCTCCGGGCCGATGCCATCGCCGAAGGAGACACTGACCGGGACAGCGGTTCCGGCTTTGAGGGCAGGAAGCGGATGAGAGTGGGCGAGAGCTTTATGGTCGACGAGCTGGTTCATGACGGATCTCCTGTCTGACACTTTCCCATATGGGCTTCCTAGATCATTGATAGAAATGAGTTGTGCCGCTGAACAACATTGATTATATCAATGGCGTTTGCTGGGGAGGGTGTTGTGCCGACTTCGCTGCCGCCCTTCGATCTCGATCTGCTCCGCACCTTTGTGGCCATCGTCGACAATGGTGGCTTCACCCGAGCTGCCGAGCGGGTGGGGCGGACCCAGTCGACCGTGTCGTTGCAGATCAAGAAGCTGGAGGAAAACCTCAAGCGCCGCGTCTTTACGCGTGAACCGGGGCGTGAGCTGCAGCTCACGCCCGACGGCGAGATCCTCCTGACCTATGCGCGGCAGATCCTGCGCCTGGGTGACGAAGCCCGATCGCGGCTGATGGAGCCCGATGTTGCAGGGCGCGTCCGGCTCGGCACGCCTGAGGATTTCGCCACCGTGCACCTGCCGGAGGTGCTTGCCCGTTTCGCACGCGCCCATCCGCGCGTGGCGCTGGAAGTGAACTGCGACTTCACTGTCAACCTGCTCGATGGTTTCTCCAAAGGTCAGTACGACCTGGTGCTCTTCAAAAGAGAGCTTCAAAGCGGCGCCGGAGGGATCGGGGTCTGGAAGGAGGTGCTCGTGTGGGCCGGATCGCCCCGGCTGCTCCTCGATCGCAATGAACAGCTGCCGCTCGTCCTGGCGCCTGCGCCGGATGTCTACCGGAAGGCCGCACTCGGTGCGCTAGACCGTGCCGCTCGCCCCTGGCGGATTACCTATACGAGCCCCAGCCTTGCCGGGCTCCAGGCGGCGGTGAAAGCGGGCTTGGGCGTAACGGTTTTGCCCAAGGAGATGGTGTCCGCCGGGCTGCATATTCTTGGCGGAGAGCAGAGCCTGCCCGATCTGCCGGATAGCGAGATCGTTCTTTATCGGGCAGCAGGAACTCTCCCACGTGCCGCGGAGGCTCTCGCTCAGCACATCACGTCATCGCTGGAAAGTTCGGGGCAATCGATCCTCTAAAATCTGTGCCGATGTCACGGCATCGTCAAAGCCGATGCTTGTCATTGACGGAACTCATCGAAACGACATGGCGCGATCGGTTTCGGTCACCCATCTGGTTTCTCAGGACATGAACAAGGAGGATCGTCCGATGAAAGCGAAATGCCATGACAGCACTCGCAGTTCGTCCTGGAAGGGGAAGGTCGAGGTGGCCGGCTCGACCGGCAGGCGCGCGAGCGATGCGCTCAAACGTCTCATCACCGAGTATCGTGCCGCCAAGGACCGCCTCGCGCAGGGGATGGCACATGGCCACGCCGACTATTCCGTGCTGACGGCTCTCGCCAAGGAGGTGGGCCGGACTTCCAGGAAGCTGGCGGAAGAGATCGCACGGCGCCGACGCGAACGCGCTGGCCGGACCGTGGTTTTCAACCGCAGGCATGGATGCCGCCCGCTCGGCGTCGAGAGCTAACGAAGGGGTCAAGGAGCGACCGCAATGCGTATCGATGAGCGGCAGCGAGCGAAGTTAAACCGGGTTCTCGGTTATGGTGGCGTTGCCATAGTCGTTGTCTGGACCATCACCGCGATCGCGCTCTACGCCGCAACAAGTGCGCTGTCCGGATGGCTCGACGCCGCAACCTTCGGGAATACGGCCTGGACGGACTGGTCTGTATGGACAGGACAGGTCATCGGTGACGTCGGCGGTGTCGCTATCGCCATCCTCTGGCTGGCCGTAACGCTTGCCATCCTCGGCTTCATGACGGGGCTGCGCCGCCTGATCCGCGGCTAGACGACTTTCGAAGCCCTTGGCGAAAGCGCGAGGGCTTCATACTTTCAGACTTGGTTAGCCTGAAGTCCGGGCCCCTCTGGCGAGAGCTGTCGGTTCTCTCGCGATGTCGGACACGATCCCTCATCGTTTCCGGCCGGAGATCCGCCCGTGGACTTTGCATTCCTGTTCATCGACTGGCTCGGCAAGCCGCTCTGGATGTGGCTTGCCTTCATCTCGATCGTCATTGCACTTCTCGTCTTCGATCTCGGCATCCTTCACCGCGACAACCGCGAGATCGAGGTGCGCGAGAGCCTAGCCCTCTCCTCCATGTATATTGGCCTCGGCCTTGCCTTCGGCGTTTGGGTCTGGTGGCAGCTTGGGCCTGAATCCGGAATGAACTATCTGACCGGCTTTGTAGTCGAGAAGACGCTTGCGCTCGACAACGTCTTCGTCATTGCCCTGATTTTCTCCTTCTTCGCCGTGCCTCGCAAATATCAGCACCGGGTGCTCTTCTGGGGCATTCTGGGTGTGATCGTGCTGCGCGCCATCATGATCGGCCTCGGTACGACGCTGGTCTCGCAGTTCTCGTGGGTGCTCTACATCTTCGCCGCGTTCCTCGTGATCACCGGCATCAAGATGCTGTGGATCGGCGATAAGGAGCCGGAGATCGGCAACAACCCGCTCATCAACTTCATGCGACGGCGCTTCAACGTGACCGACGAGCACCACGGGCAGGACTTCTTCGTCAAGAAGCCGCATCCCGCAACGGGAAAGCTCGTCTGGTTCATGACGCCGCTCTTCATGGCGCTGGTCATGGTGGAGATCGCCGACGTGATCTTCGCGGTCGATTCGGTCCCGGCGATCTTCGCCATCACCACCGACCCGTTCATCGTCTACACGTCGAACATCTTTGCCATCCTCGGCCTGCGTGCGCTGTATTTCGCGCTCGCCGCCATGATCCATCGCTTCAAATACCTGAAGCCGGCGCTTGCGATCGTGCTGATCTTCATTGGCTCGAAGATCTTCATCGCGGACCTTCTAGGGTTGGAGAAGTTCCCCGCCGCGCTCTCGCTCGGTGTGACCTTCGCCATCATCGCCTCGGGCGTGATCTGGAGCCTGATCAAAACGCGCGGCAGCCAGGAGGCGCATAGTAATGGGGGATGACCGCGCAAAAGCTACTTTAGAGCGTCGTCACATTGCGGCGCCGGAATCGACTGATTGGCCTCCTAACTCAATGCTCGGCGACGTCCGCACCCTGCGCAGACTGTCGCCGCCCATCCGAAATAGAAAGAAAAGGAGACCGTTCCCATGGGGGACTTCATCGCTGCTCTGATATCCTTTTTCCTGATCGGCCCGCTCCAGAATGAGATTGCCGATGTTCTCACCGCCACGCGTGCGCCACAGGAGATCGTGGCACAGGTGACGGAGTGCGCCGCCGCCGCTGGTCCCGCTATCATTGATCGCGCGGTTGATGATCCCTGGTGGGCCGCTTCCAGTGCCCTCAGCGTCTGGGTCGGACTGGTCGAACCGACTGCCCTCCTCGTCGAGGCTGCACCGGGCTGCGATGCAGCAGTAAAGGCCGCGCAGCCATTCCTGATAGCGGAGGAATGATCAAGACCGCCGCCTGTACCAAAGTCATGAGCGGCTGCCTTAAGCCGCCTCATGCTGTGTCACCGAGTTGATTTCACAGCATTCGCTTGGGGTTTCACCCGATAAACGGTCTTGACCAGAACAGCTCCCATATTCGGAGTGGGATCAGTTAGAATGACAATCCTCAAGCCTTCACGCTCTCTCCAAACAACATCCATTCCATCCTTGATATCTGGCCGGATTGGGTTGAGAAGAACCCTTTCAAAAACATAGGGTAATCGCGGGGCGGTGATCACCGTTGCGGTTGCGATGCGTAGGCAGGGTGGTTGCCCCCCGATAGGTTGAAAAACGGGCTCACGATTGACACCGGGCCCAGCAACAAACGGGAGACAACCATGAAGCAGTTTATCGGCCTCGACGTATCTTTGAAAGACACATTTGTATCGGTGCGTGAAGACGGCGAACGGATCTGGCGCGGCAAATGCCCGTCTGATCCCAAATTGATAGCAGAGCTTGTCCGCAAGCGAGCTGCGAATGTGGAGCGTGTCGTGTTCGAGACGGGGCCTCTGTCTGTCTGGTTCTATCATGCGCTGAGACAGGAAGGATTGCCCGCTATCTGCATTGATGCCCGCCATGCCAAAGCGGCGCTCGATATGGCCCGAAACAAGACCGATGCGAATGATGCGGACGGCCTGGCGCATCTTGCGGAGGTTGGCTTTTACCGCGAGGTACGCGTGAAGAGCTTTGACAGCATGCTGACCCGCACGCTGATTGCGGCGCGCAATCAGCTGCTGAAGGCGACGACCCAGATGTTGAACCAAATCCGTGGTCTGATGAAGACGTTCGGCCTGATTGTTCCCAAGGGGGCTGGCCGTGTGTTCGAGGGCCATGTGCGCAGCCTGCTGGCGAGCAACGCAGGGCTCGAACAGATCCTCCTGCCGGTTCTTGAGGCCTGGCGAGGCATGCGCGCCCGCGCTGCAGAGTTGAGCAAGCAGCTCGTTGCATCCGCTCGCGCGAGCGAGCAATGCCAATTGCTTTCGTCGATTCCGGGGGTCGGCACGGTGACCGCCTCTTCGTTCGTTGCGGCAATCGAGGACCCGAAAAACTTTCGGAAGTCGCGTTCGGTTGGTGCTTGGGTCGGCTTGACGACCAGGCGTTACCAGTCGGGCGAAGTCGATTATGACGGTCATATATCCCGGCGCGGCGACAGTCATCTGCGCGGGCTGCTGTACGAGGCGGCAGTCGTGATCCTCACGCGCACCACGGCGGACAGCGCGCTGCGGATCTGGGGCCTCAAACTCAAGGAAAAGATCGGCTTCAAGCGCGCGGCCGTCGCGGTCGCGCGCAAGCTCGCTGTCATCATGCATACTATGCTTCGTACGGGTGAACTGTTCGACCGTTCGATCGCTGCCGAGGTCTGACATGAGCAATATGACAGCAAGGACCATTATCCGATAAGCTGAACTTCCCTATCGTTTGCGCCCATGCTGTGGGCGCGCCGATCCGTCCCTGTCGGGACGCGGACAGAATCATTCCGTTAATGAGGCTGCACCGCCATCATCTCAATGGCGCAGTGCGTCTAAAACATTGGAAGATTCCGGCCCACGAAGACCTATCCTGCGGCGGGCATGACTCGACCGCGTAAACGACCCTGTACCCGACAAACGGAATGACCGGCGCGGCCGAAGCTGAAGGCTCTGACAACTTCTCTCACTATATCACCTGCGATGACCTCATCGCAGATCGAAGATTTGTGTTCAAAATTATACTTGACCGGGGCGCGATTAAACGACCTCCTGGGATATACCGTCGTCAGCCATGCGAGCCTGAGCATGACGACTAACGGCCACATTGCCCAAGCCTTTGACATCATCATAGTAGTGTTTCATCGGCTATATTTCTCTTTAGAGCATCGGACTGCACAAATTTCCCGAACGAACCGGTAGCATCGACTGTCGTGGTCAATGTGTCCAACACTGGTCACAATCAGACCCTGGAGGGCTGTTCCTGAACTGAATTCATAGAAGGTATAAACCAATTCAATGTGGAGACGTCAGGCGCGATTCCAGCCAACCCGTGGCGACATGGCCCCGATCAGCAATCGGCGGCGATCGTCGCCGGCCAGCCTTTCTTGTGAGATCGATCAGCGATGACGGCAACCAAATTCAAACTTCCGGTAACTGGATCGACCGCGCCGCTTGTTCCTTGGCCCGTCATTACGCAATGGTCGACGTCGCCCGCCAGCGGCCATGAGACCCCGCACGGCATGTTGGTTGCCCAGGGATGCCGGGGCGGGAGCACCGAGTCTTGACGATCCTGCTCGTCGCGCTCGGTCTCGTGCTGCTCGCCGCGGGCGGCGAGGCGCTGGTGCGCGGCGCGGTGGGCGCGGCTCGCACACTCGGGGTGTCCCCGCTGCTTGTCGGTCTGACGCTCGTCGGCTTCGGCACTTCGATGCCCGAACTCGTCACCAGCCTGTTCGCCGCCTTCGAGCAGGCGCCGGGCATCGCCGTCGGCAACGTCGTGGGCTCGAATAGCGCCAACATCCTGCTCATCCTCGGGCTCACCGCGCTCGTCGCGCCGCTCGCCGTCAAGCCGGCCGCCTTCCGGCGCGACGGGCTGGCGCTGGTCGGCTCGACGATCGCCTGCGTCGCCGCCGTCCTCGTCGGCTTCCTCGACCGCTGGCTCGGCATCGCATTCGTCGCGCTGCTCGTCGGCTACATCGCTTGGGCCTACCGGAGCGAGCGGCGGCAACCCGACGCAGAGACCGAGATGCACGAGCACGTTGCGGCTGACGCGCCGGTGGGGCCCAAGTCTGTCCTGTTGTCGGTCGGCCTCGCGCTCGTCGGCATCGCGGTCACCGTCATCGGCGCGCGCATCCTCGTCGGCGCGGCGATCGATCTCGCCGCCGGCTTTGGCGTCAGCGACACGGTGGTCGGCCTGACCGTGGTCGCGATTGGCACTTCGCTCCCCGAACTCGTTGCGTGCGTGGTCGCCGCGCTCCGCCGCCACCCGGACGTGGCGCTTGGCAACATCGTCGGCTCCAACATCTACAACGTGCTCGGCATCCTCGGGCTCACCGCGGTGGTGCATCCGATCCCGGTCCCGCCGGAGATCGCTCACTTCGACGTCTGGGTGCTCGTCGGCGCCACTGCGCTCCTCGCGCTCTTCCTGCGCTCCGGCTGGACGCTGAAGCGCTGGGAGGGCGGCGTCTTCGTCGCGCTCTACGCCGGTTATGTCGGCTGGCTCGTCGCTACCGCCTGATGGAGAAGATGCCTGATGATCCGCAAGCTACCCGCCGAGGCCCTGCCGGGCGTTGCATTACTGGCCTCGGCGCTCGCGGCGATCGCCAAGCTGACGGTTTTGAGCTAACCTTAGCGCACCGACGACTAGGATTGAGACCATGAAGATCACGACGGAAGCACTCATCGATTCACCGATCGAGACCGTCTGGCGGGCCTTCAACGATCCCGCCGACATCGTGCAGTGGGACGCATCCGACGACTGGCGCACCACCTGGGCGTCGAACGACTTGCAGGTCGGCGGTCTGCTAAAGCTCCGCATCGAGCCCAGACACGACGGCACGAGTTTTGACTTCGCCGCAACCTACACCAGGCTCGAGCCGATGCGGGTGATCGAGTGGCGGACGGATGACGACCGCCATGTGCGTGTCGAGTTCGCAGAGACCGAGGCGGGCGTCGTCGTCCATCAAACGTTCGATGCCGAACCAACCCCATCCGTGGACGAGCAGCGCCAGGACTGGCAAGGCGTTCTCGACAACTTCGCTCGGCACGTCACCGCGATTGCTGGTTGACGGCAAGCCTACGTTGCACGCGGGGGGTCTCTGGCGGGTGTAGGGCGGCTTTACCGCGTCGTGATCCGAAAGCCGCCGTACCGCTCCACCCTCCTGCGGCGTCCGTTGTCGCAGAACTCCTAAGTTTTGCGACAAAATCGCCGGCGTTGAATTTTCAGGGGAATTTCTGTCGCAAAAGTCACGTGCAAAAGTCAAAGTTTCGCGACAGACATTTGCGACACTTCGCGGCCCGGATTCCGGGCCGCTGCGAACGTGGTGCAGGCTTTAGGATTACTGCGACAACGCCTACGCAGTTTGTCGGGTATCGGCTTCAAGATAACCAGCCAAGCCGTTCAGCAGCGCGTTCCACCCGTGCTTACGGCCTTCGACTCCGTCGCTTGGAGCGATCACACACATCTGTTCAGTGTAAGTAAGTCGTGTTCCGCCATTCTCGTCTCGAAACAAGATTGTGGCCAGCGAGACGGTATGGACGCGCCCGTTCACCGCCATCGAATAGGCCAGTACGATGCGTTCTCCTTCCTTGATCTCAAAATAGCGACCCTCGCTGTTGTGCTCGCCCATTGAATTGCGAAACCCGCTCCGCTCGACACGGAGCTGCTCGCGCTGGGCGCGCTAATTGAGGTCGAAGCCGTTGCCAAGCGACCATGACCGCAAAAGCCGCTGGCCATTTGCTGCCGCAAATATACAATGGGGGCATGCGATTTCGTCAGATTGAAGTTTTTCACGCCGTTTATATGCATGGTTCGATCAGTGCAGCGGCGCGGGCGCTGGGCGTGTCCCAACCCTCAGTTTCCAAAACCTTGCGACATGCCGAGGATAGTCTAGGGTGTTCACTGTTCCAACTTGTCCGGGGGCGGCTGGTGGCAACCGACGAGGCTCATGCGCTGATCCGTGAAGCTGGCGATATCTTTGACCGTCTGGCGTCACTGCAGCAGACCGCGCGCAATCTTTCGCAAACGGGAGGGGGGCATATCCGCCTAGGTACCGTACCCAGTCTCGCGCTCGACGTCCTGCCGCAGGCGATGGCACAATTTCGACGCGACTGGCCTCGCGTGACCTTTGAGGTGCATACCTATCATCATGACGATCTGGTACGGTCGCTGATCGAACGCGAAACCGACGTTGCGATTGCCTATACCCCGCCGCCCCACCCCCGGCTGACCAGTGCTCCGCTGGCAGAAGGCGAGCTCGTCGTTTTCGCCCCTGCCAATACGTTCGGCAATGTGGATGGCCGGCTACCGCTCGAACGGCTTGCAGACCGCGATCTGATCGGAGTTGCGGCAACGGGACCGATCGGGGACGTGCTCACCCGGGCCGTGCAAAGCGGTGGCATTACTTACCGCGAAGCCGTGTCGGTGCAGACCTTCTTTATCGCGGCTAGGCTTGCGCAGCTCGAAGGTGGGGTCACTGTCATCGATGAATTTACCGCGCGCGCATCGCAGACGCGCGATTTTACCTGGTTTCGAAGCGATCCTGCCCTCGATTTCACCGTCTCGTGGGTCACGCTGGAAGATCGCCCGCCCTCAAAAATCGTGGGACAATTTCTTCGAACATTTGGCGATGTTCTCGAGGCGGTGCGTGCCGTCACATCATAGCTTGAGGCTATGTCTGTAACAAAGGTTGCTGGTTTGCGACCGTCCGGGTTTCGATCATGTTTTTGGGAAAGGTGCGCCGCTGAGCCAGCGGCCGGTTTTCTGGAGACGGACTCGATAGATGCACGTGGAATTTCGCCTTGACGAATCCTTGGCGACGACCCGGCGGGAAGTCATCGTGATCGGTGCAGGGGTGGTCGGTATGGCCACCGCGCTGACGCTGGTCGATCGGGGACATCGCGTAACGGTTATCGACTCCGCTACCGAGCCTGGTCGCGGAACGTCTTTCGCCAACGGGGCGCAGCTAAGCTATGCCTATACGGACGCATTGGCGAGCCCGTCGACGCTCGCGCAGTTTCCAGGATTGCTGCTTTCGCGCAACCCGGCCTTTCGCTTCTCGCCGCGGCTCGATCTTGATTTCATGCGCTGGACTCTCGCTTTCCTGCGAAACGGCAGCGCCGACCGTTTTCGTCGCAATACGCTCGAGGGGTTGGCCCTCGCGGCCCAGTCACGTCGTGCGCTTCATGCGCTTGTGCATCGCCATGCCATCGACTTTTCGCATGACACACCGGGCAAGATCATCATCTATCGATCGACAAAGGGCTTCTCAGCAGCGCAAACGCTGGTCGCAGACAAGATGGCGGCTGGTGCCGAACAGACCATCCTCGATGCCGACCGCGCAGTCGCTATCGAACCGGCGCTCGAATCGATCCGTTCCTCGATCGTCGGGGCGATTCACACCGCAGGTGAGGAGGTCGGCGATCCCCATCGCTTCTGTACGGGGGCGCAGGCGGCGCTGGCGCGGGGCGGCGGCTTTGCCAGCCTCTATGATACCGTCATCGACCGGATTGACGCGTGCGGGCGCCGCCCAGCGGTGCTGATTGCCGGGGGGCAGCGGATCGAGGCCGATCAGGTCGTTCTTTGCGCTGGCATGGCGTCGGTGGGCCTCGCGCAAGGCGTGGGCGTCCGCTTGCCGGTCATGCCGATGAAAGGCTATTCGATCACGGCACGGCTGGGTGAAGAGGCGCCGCGTGTGAGCATTACAGATTCGGCCAATCGCGTCGTTTTCGCGCGGCTCGGCGACAAGATGCGAATCGCCGGCCTTGCCGACCTCGGTCGCCGTGACACCGCGATCGAGCCATCGCGCCTTGCTGCGCTTGTGAGCAGCGCGCGCGCCGCGCTGCCGGGCGCTGCGGACTATGACCGGATCGACTCAAACTGGACGGGTTTGCGGCCGATGACGCCCGACTCGCTTCCTATCACCCGTCCTATCGCGCCCGGAGTGATTGCCAACACGGGACATGGGGCGCTCGGCTGGACTTACGCCGCGGGTTCCGCCGAGCGCGTTGCCGCCATCATTGAAACCGGAAGTTGAACAGCGATGGAGCGAAACGAATAAGAACGGCCGGATAAGGGCGCCGACCCGCCGTTTCGATCAATCCACCGGCGTGGGAACGGCGGGGCCTCGGAACAGAATATGACAAAAGGTCGTCCAGCGAGACGACGAAGGGAGCGGGTTGCAAAAAGATGGAACAGATCAAGGAAACTTCACAACCGGCGCCCCGGTCGACACGTGCGTCGTCCGGGATACTGACCCGTTGGTGGTTTGGTGTCGCGCTGTGGAAGCGTATCCTGGCCGCGCTCGTACTCGGCGCGTTGCTGGGGTTCGTCTGGGGGGAAGGGGCGACCTCGATTGCGTGGGTTGGCGAACTGTTCGTGCGGTTGATCCGCATGCTGGTGATCCCGCTGGTCTTTTTGACGATCGCCTCGGGTGTCGCGGCGCTGGCTGATCCCAAGCGGTTGGGCAGCATTGGTGTGAAGACGCTCGGCATGTATGTTCTTACCACCGCGCTCGCAGTGACGACCGGCCTTGTGGTCGCGACCCTCATCGCGCCGGGGGCAGGAGCGAGCTTTGCTGGCGCGGTGCCGCGGGCGGTAGCCGAGCCGCAGGACACGGCCCGCATGTTCATGGAGATCGTGCCCGACAATCCGATCGGTGCGATGGCGAACGGCGCGACGCTATCGGTGATTTTCTTCGCCGTCCTTGTCGGCGCCGGGGTCATCGCCGCGGGCAAGGAGGCCGAGCCGGTGCGCCGCCTGCTGGCGAGCGCCGCCGAAGTGATGCTGCGTATCGTCGGTTTCGTCATGGAAACCGCACCTTTCGGTGTATTCGCACTGATCGCGGTCGTCATGGGTACCACCGGTCCGGCAAGTTTTCTTGCCGTGCTCAAGCTCGGGCTATGCGTCATCGTGGGATCGGCGATCGTCACGCTGGTCATCCATGGCGGCATCGTGGTGCGGCTGCTTGCCTGGTTGCCGCCGCTTCCTTTCTTTCGCGGTATTGCCGACGCGATCATGGTCGGCTTTTCGACCTCGTCGTCGAGCGCGACGTTGCCCGTCGCGATCCGCGTCGCCGAGCGCAACTTGGGCGTTTCGCCCCCCGTCGCCTCGACGGTGCTGCCGCTGGGCGCCACTATCGGAATGGACGGCGCCGCCATGTATGTCGCCATGCTCACCCTGTTCGCTGCGCAGGCTTTCGGGGTCGATCTGAGCTTCGCCGATTATCTGGTGATCGCCGGGACGACGACGATCGTCGCGATGGGGGTCGCTCCGGTCCCTTCGGGGTCACTCTTCGTGCTCGCCGCGGTGCTTCATGCGATCGGCATCACGCCCGCGCAGACGGCGATCGTCGTCGGCTTCATCCTGCCGTTCGATCGCATCCTCGACATGATCCGTACCATTCCCAACGTCACGTCCGACCTGTCTATCGCTGTCGCTGTCGCGCGCTGGGAAAAAGAGATGGACGTGCGCGAATATCTCTCCGCCAACGACGAATGAGTTTGCTATGCTCTTGCGCCGCTCGATCGCCGCCGCCGAGCTAGTCACCTGAATCTGAAGTTCGGCTCATTGTTTTTTGGCAGAAGCGTTTAACGGCGGCGAGTATTTCGTCGGCTGATTTGACCCATTTGTAGGGTTTGGGATTTTCGTTGTGAGCGGCGATGAAGGCGGTGATATCGGCCTCGAGTTCCGCCGTGGATCGGTGGACGCCGCGTTGCAGCTGCTTGAGCGGCATCATCTTCGTCAATCGCAATGGGCTGAGGTGGCGAGATGCGCCGAGAGAATATGGCCCGGCAAAGACGCTCTACAATCGCTGGAAGCGGTGGAGCGACAAGGGCATCTTCATCCGGATGATGGAAGGCCTGGCGACACCTCAGGCTCCCGATCGCAAGACGATCATGATCGACGCGACTTATTTGAAGGCCCACCGCACGGCGTCGAGCCTTGGAGTAAAAAAGGGGGCCGGGACGCCTGATCGGCCGCACGAAGGCCGGTATGAACACCAAGCTTCATGCCGTAACCGATGCAAATGTCCGCCCGATCAGCTTCTTCATGACCGCCAGGCAGGTCAGCGATTACACCGGCGCAGCTGCTTTGCTCGACAGTCTGCCCAAAGCGCAATGGATGCTCGCCGACCGGGGCTATGATGCCGACTGGTTCCGCGATGCCTTGCAGAAAAAGGGCATCACGCCCTGCATCCCGGGCCGGAAAATACGGAACAAGACCGTAAAATACGACAAGCGTAGTTACAAACGCCGCAATCGCATCGAGATCATGTTCGGCCGCCTCAAGGACTGGCGGCGCGTCGCCACACGCTACGATCGGTGCCCGAAGGCCTTCTTCTCCGCCATAGCCCTCGCCGCAACCGTCATCTTCTGGCTCTGATCAATGAGTCCTGACCCTAGGCCAGGAGCAGGAGGATCGTCTCAAGGTGCGGCAACGACTGGCCGCTCAGGATGCGATTCTCGAAATAAATGCCAGTGCCGAGCACGCGATAAACGCGTCCGGTCAAAGCGTAGGCTAGGCTATAAACCGAATGATCAAGGCGGGAAGTTCCGGTAATCAGCTAAATCTCTGGACCGGTCAAAAGCGCCATACTTGGGCTAATATTTACGCGCACAATGGACGCATTGGTTTTGAGGCCAGTATCCCTCCACTGCACTGGCATCGGCAGTGGGGTGTTGAAGTTTCCCGCGTGTTCCCCGCCATCATCACGAGCGCGCTAATAGGTCAGCCCCTATGTAAGCTCATCGAACATCCATTTTTGCAAGGATCGACCGAAATCACGGATGCGGAAAATGATTTTGGAATTCAAACCATCATTTCCGTATCGGACCCTGTTCGCGCGATCAAGTGGGAGGATTTGATTGCAGCTGCGCCATAATCGGGAGTTCGGGACGAAACCGGTTTATGTCAATCATATCCAGATGTCCGGACTGAACACATGTCATACTCGGATCGAACATTGCCGAAGCTGGATCTTCCTCGTGAGGAGTGGTCACCGAGACAGATCGCCCGCTCCGACGATGACGGACAACAGATGGCTTGTAAGCGCAGCCGCGCTCCTTCGATAGGCGATCTCTCCCCAATCATCCCAACGGTGCACCCGCTCGGCGAGCCAGGCGAAGAGGTCATCGCGCGATCTTGCACCGGCGAAGGATTGCGACCAGACGATATTGCGCGTCGGCATCCGAGCGCCAACCGTAAGCCCGGTCAACGTCACCAGGTATCGCCTTCCCAGATTTTCGCGCGCAAACAGATGGCGACGAAACCCAACCTGCTGCTCAAAGGTCATCAGCGCCCGCTCTCGTGCCTCGGCGTCGAGCCCCTTGTTCGCACTGACCGCCGCCACAACCGCCGACATTGGCAAACGCTCGAATCCCGGCTCGCGCGTGGCCCGCAGCATCATGAGGACCGACTTCCCCAATGAGCTCAGCCCCCCATCGAAGACGTTCCTCCCCTCCGATGTCTCGACCATACCGATGCTGGCGAGCCAGCACTGATAGAATCGCCAGAACATCATGTCCCCGCCGAAAACATCGTGGTTGCTCTCCGTGCCAAACCAGCTCGCGTTGATCGCGGTCATGACCCTCAGCATCAGTTCATGCTGTTCAGGTGCGAAGTGGACCGGGGGGAAGCCAAGTTCTCCTTCCCAGAAGGCGTCCCTGACGCTCGACCAATGGCGTCCCGCTGCATCCTCGTAGCCGCGCGGATTGGCTCGAAGCCACCAACCCCACGGGAGGTCGCCGGCGTGGCGATCAAAGTCGGCCACGGCCACCTCCGCGACGGGGATCGAGACCGATCGGCGGCGGCTGGTCGTCGCGCTGTGGCGCTGCGTCCCCCTCCGCGATCGCGCGCAGTTGAGCAGCGAGCGCGACCGTTTCCCGGACAACATAGGCATCGTCGCGATAGGTCCGTGCGAGTTCCGATGACTTAGGCCTGGAGGAAATCTGCGCATGTCTGGGAATGAGATCGTACGCATGATCGCAACTGAAGCCGAACCACCATGCGTGCGGGTCTTCGACCCGGTGATCGGTAGCGTGCGCTACCGGATGGTAGGCCGCCGGGCGTAATGTCACGTGGCAGATGCGGCGCGCCTCGACGGCTAAACGACGCGCCGGACTCGGCCCTTCCTCGCACAGTCGTGAATAGGTCAAACCGCCATGCACCTCGATCCCGATGTCCGACGGAACTGCGCCATTATCCCAGCCCCAGAGTGGGTGGTTGTGGGGAATGCCGACATATCCGGACAGAAAACCATCGTCCGTGTCACGCAACATGATGCAGTCATAGCCACTCGCCTCGTCGCGCCAGCTGACCTTGTCCGCCTCTCCGAGCCACGGACCCTTGCCACCGGGCCGCGGTGCCTGATCGTAGAATATTTCTTCCGCGGGGACGACGCCCGCGCGGGTCGCATAAGCGCGACCGGTTACGAGAACGACGCCGCCCTCTCGCATGACATCGCCTCCGTCGCCGATCAGCTTCGCCACAGCGAGGTCGGAGCCGAGGATCGGCAGCAGTGTGCCGTCCGTGGCGGGCGCAACGGCAACCGTGGCTGCCTTTCGCATGACGGTCGTCTTGCGCCGCCCAGCGGGCACTATCGCCTTGGACGTGGTAGTTTTAGCCATGTCTTCTCTCCAGCTTGATCTGCGGAACGGATGCTGATCGCTTCCGGCTACGCGTCATGGTGCTGCCCCGGTCGGTACACGGGCGCGTCTCGTTCCCGGACGTCGGCACGCGATGATCGGTCCAGCGCCCCGAGGCTTCCCTGCCGACTGCATTGCCCAGCTGCGAGGGCGGGAACGGTACGCTGACTACGGTTCATGCGATGCTTTGTAAGATTATTAGTTACAATATTGTTCGATATATCCGAAAACGACTAGAGTCAACCGGCCGGACGAAGTCGTTCGTTTGACCGAACGCTCGTTGATTTCTATGGGGTTGCTCTAATGTTAAGTTGTGTCGAAGGAGGTCATGGACATGTCGTTGGCGATGAGGCTGCAGAACCTTCGCACGGCAAAGCAGCAATCGCTTCAAACAGTAGCTGACGCCATCGGCGCGTCGAAGGCGCATATCTGGGAGCTTGAGAAAGGCACCGCCACAAATCCGTCGATCGAACTTGTCCGAAAGCTCGCCAATCACTTTGAGGTATCTATCGCAAGCCTTGTCGGTGAGAAGCCGGACGAAGATAGCGATGACGAGCATTTGCTCGTCATGTACCGTGATCTGAAATCTCTCGACCCCCAAGATCGCCTGGTCCTTGGGGATATCATCAAAGGCATGCAGAAGCGCCGCTCTGGGGGGTAGCGGAGCGGGCGCTCTCAGCACTGGTCTGAAGGCCCGACCCATACCCTCTTGGTTGTTACCGGCGCCACGTCCGCAGCAAAGGAGTTCGGCGCGGTCGGCGCTTTGGTCGATTCGGCTATTGCCGGTTCAGTCAGTCGGTCTTGGGGCGAATATTCGCATAGCGGATATTCGGCTCGATCGATCGAGGATGTTCAAGAAATTGGTAAGCTAACCGCGCTAAATTTCTTCCCATGAAATGGTTTTTTGTAATCGCACTGGCGCTGACCCCGCTTTCCGCGTCCGCGCAGGACATTAGTGGAACGGGCCGTGCAAAGGACGGCGACTCCCTCGACATGGCGGGGATCGTTGTCCGCTTACACGGCGTCGATGCCCCCGAGCTTTACCAGACATGTTCGCGTCAGGGTCAAAGCTGGGCATGCGGGAAAGAAGCGTCGGCGAAACTGGCGCAACTGGTCAATGGTGCCGAATTGCGCTGTGAGCAGCGCGATGTTGATGACTATGACCGGATCGTCGCCAGCTGCACCGCACGGCAAGTGGACCTGGGCCAGGCGATGGTTGAAGCAGGCCTTGCGGTCGCATTGCCACAGTTTAGCGATCGCTATCTCAGCGCCGAGGCGCGCGCCAAGGCCCTCAAACTGGGCATCTGGGCTTCCGACTTCCAGCAGCCGGCGGATTATCGGGCCGCCAATCCCAGGGCACATCGGCCTAAGCCGCAGGCATCCGTCGTGCGCCAGCCTATTGCATCGTCGGCGCCGTCCGGCGTCTATTACCGCAATTGCAATGCGGCATGGGCAGCGGGTGCCGCGCCGTTATACCGCGGCCAGACGACCGAGCGGATCGCCATCGCGCACGCGGTAAGTAGTCAGGAAGGTGAAATTGGCGCCCGCGGGCGCCGACGCCTTCGCATCGCGGAGCCGCTCAAGCAGCGAGAATTTCTGTCCGCCGATAAAATCGGGGTCGACGAAATCCTCGAAGCCGAAGCGGCCCCCATATTCGACATGCCATTTGACCTGATGATAGTCGGCCGGGACCTTCACCGGTCCCGAGCGCGCGATCGCGGGATCGTACAGAACCACCACATCGTCGAAGGCCTTCGGGCCGTCGGCCTCGAACGTCACTTCGACGACGCAGGATTGAGGCACGAGGAGGTTGAGCGCATTTTCCCAGAACACCCGCGCCTGGTAATTGTCGCCGTGCCAGCGCGCCGTGACCGCATTGCTCATGATCGCATCTCGCCTCGGGGGTTAGGACAGCGGAAACTTCGGACCGAAAAGCGCTCGCCACGCCTTCAGCGCCTCGCCATTCCGTCCGCGCCGCGCATGGTCGATGGCCAGCGTCGCCTCGCGGCTCGCCTGCTGGAGGAGGTCGCGTGCGCGAGTCTTGCGCGCGAGATCCATCCCGTCGCTGACCGGCGGTCCGAGGCCGGCCGGATCGGGCCACGCGTCGAAGATCCGGTCGGCGAGCGTCGAGAAGAAGGCCTGGATTTCATAATCGAAGCGGCCGTGCCAGCCGCCGTGGAGGCATTCGAGCGCCATCACCTCGATCAGGAACGACGGCTTGACCGGCTTCTCGCCGTGACGCGCCTGATTGTTCCAATATTTGACCATCCGGACGAGCCCCTTCCATTCGCTGGAAAAGGCCTGATGCGCGGTGGTCGCTTTCTGGGCGTGCGTTTCCGGGTTGGTGCGGATCCACTCGCCGAGGTCGCGGTCGGGAATCTCATAATCGTCGCCGTCGGCGAAGGACGGGACGACGTCGATGCTAAGCACGCGGTAATCGGTATTGTCGTCGGCATCGGGCACGACCCCGAACGAAATGCCGACCGACCGCCCCTGTTTGCGGACCGAGTCCTCGCCATATTTGTCGACCAGCGCCGCATGGAAATCGTCGATCACGACCGACGGCGTCTTCTGCCGGTATGCCTTTTCATCGTCACCGAGCACGAAGAAGATGTCAATGTCCTTGAGCGGCTTGGTCTTGGTCCAGCGCTTGTAAGAGCCCGTCAGAAAGTCGCGGTCGATCGCAAAGCGCGTCCGCAGAAAATCGCGGACTTCGGTGTGGCGCTTGCTCGCATTCGCCTGCTCCTTGTCGTTGAGCTCGAGCCGGCTCTTGAACTTGCGGAAGGCTTCCTCGGTCGTGAGCGTCATGCGCGCCTCCAATAGGCGGCGCTCGCGCCGAGCCCGTTATGATCGATGGTGCTGCCGAGCGCATGGCGTGTCAGCCCGGCGGTCGACCGGCACGCGCCGTCGCCCCAGCCGCTAACGCTCGGGTGCCCGGGCGTCACCTGAAGCACGATGTCATACTTGGCGTGCGACGGCGCGACGCCTGCTTTCTTCATCGCATATTTGAGCTGCTCCATGTCGGCATAGAAACTGCCGTCGCCGCCCGACCATTCATAAGCGATGTCGAGATCCCAGCGATGGATCAGTTCGTCGGTCACCGGATGAAAGATTTCGAGCACGACGCGGCGGAGATGCCCCGACTCCATCCACGAGCGGATCGCGCGCTGGTTCTTTTCCCAGTCGGCGACGAATTGCGCCGGGCTGAGCCCTGCTTCGCGGATGATTTCCTTGAAGCTTCTGAGGATATTGTCGGCCACGAAGGTGACCGAATGGGTGTAGCTATAGGCTGAAACGACGGTCATGATCCGAGAAACCCCGCTGCATCGAAGCTGAGCCCTGCGCTCGCCTCATGCGCAGTGGCTCTCCGATGTCTGCGCGGCCGACGCCGCGTCGACGACCGCGTGGCGCCAGCGCCGCGCGATCGTCCTCGGCGGCTTTTCGACGGGAGCCGACCTCCCCCACGACGCCGCCGACCTCGAAGGGTTCGGCCACAGTCCCGATCACGAGCGGCGGGCGCTGGCCGGCCTTCGTCTCGTCCGCGACGCGTCGGCGCGCCATTGGTGGCGGCAATTTGTCGAAGCCGAGAACGCCGACCAGGCTTTCGCGGCGCTCACTCTGTTGCGCCGGACCGCCGATCGGCGGTCGGCAGCGTGGCTCGGCGTCGACGTCCGCTTCGACCGCGACAGCGATCCGATCGCCTGGCGCAAGGCCGCGCATTGGGAGCTCAACGAGCGCGACTTCTGGAACGAGGCCAGCAAGCGCGAGAAAGAAGCTGCCCGCCAGTTTCTAGACAAGAAGATCTCAAGAAATATCGCGCCCTGGTACCGCGCGGGCAGCGCGACCTGACCGAACCCGGCCAGATCACGCGTCGCGGGGATCGACAATCCGCATCGTATCGGGGTCGATGAGCAAGCGATAGCCGCCCGCCTCGGCGAGCTTATGCGCATAGGCGTCGAGGTCGGGCACGTCGGCACTGACGTCGAGCGGCTTGAAGGCGGTCGAGCGGTAGCGAACCGCCCCCTCGACCGGCTCCATCCGGATCGCCACCGCAAAGCATATCGTATCGCCCGCAAGGTCGGCCCAGTTGTAATAGAGCGCTTCGATCGCCTCGCCCTCCGCCGCATCCAGCTCGGCGCCCTCGAACGCATCAATCTCGAAGCGTGCCACCGGCGCCTTGTTTAGCAAAACATCCCCGGCGATCGCGGCCAGCTCGGACTCCCATATCGCGTCGAAACGAAAGCTCTCGGCGGGCTCGACCCCCGCCCGCGCCCACGCCAAATCCGAACAGAGATGGGCCGATGGCGGCAAACACGCCAAAGGTCGCCATGGCATATGCCGCCGTTCGGGTGCCGCCATCGCTCATGGCAATGGCGAACAGGCCGTAAAACGCGACCGGCAGCAGGATCGTGGGCAGGATAAACTGCGGCATGCGCCAGCTCTTGCGAATTTCGGCCATACTCTCGATGGCGTAGAGCCGCGATTGAGGGACGAGCGATGGTGTGTCTGGGTTGGTCATTACGCGGCCTCCTCAAAACGGGTCTCGTCAGATTCTGGACGCATCAAGCTGGAAAGCGCATCTTCAAGGCTCGCAGCCTCGACCCGCAAATCCGTACAATCCTCCGCAATGTCCAAGAGCGAGCGCAGGGTCGCAGTGGCATCGTTGCATAGCATTCGAACCTCACCTCCCGATCGCTCCACGCGGATCGCGCCCGGCAGTTCGGCAAGCTGCGCTACGGAACGACGGGTGCGGCAGCGGATGGTCGAACCCGCAGTCCCTGCGCGGATGTCATGTGTCGAACCATCGGCGATCACGCGGCCCCGATCGATCACAACGATGCGATCGGCCAGCACCTCTGCCTCCTCGAGATAGTGCGTTGTCAAAAGCACCGCCGCGCCCTCATCGGCGGTGTCGCGAACGGTGCTCCACAGGCCGCGCCGGGCTTCGGCATCGAGGCCGGTGGTCGGTTCATCGAGGATCAGCAGATCGGGCCGCCCGCATATCGCAAGCGCGAATTGCAGTCTGCGCGTCTGCCCGCCCGAAAGCGCGCCCGCCCGGCGGCTGGCAAGATCGATCAGCCCGGCCAGGGCCAGTGTCTCCTCTACCGATCTGGGCATGGGATAATAACCGACCTGAAGCGCCACGATCTCCTCTACGGTCAGGACATCGGGCAGGCTGGCCGATTGCAGCATGATGCCGAGCCGTGCCCGCGCTGCCGGGCGGCGTGGATCGAGGCCGAAAAGCTCCGCCTCTCCGCGATCGGCCAGCAGACGACCCGTCAGAACGCCGACCGCAGTGGTCTTTCCCGCGCCGTTGGGCCCAAGCAACGCGGTCACTTCGCCGGGGCGGATATCGAGTTCGAACCCGGCCAGCGCCTGAACGCTGCCCAATCGCTTTTCCACGGCGATGAGCCGGGCAATGGCGGATAGGTCGGATGTCATGGCAATCTCCCTTGCTGGGTCCGGGTTTTGCCATCCGCGCAAAGCATTTTGCAGTGACATACGGCACTGCCAAAACATGACAAATGTCACTGCCCACGCCGGTGTAACGCGGTCTATCCGAAAGGCAGTCACCCGTTAAAAGGCGGACCTGCCGTCAAAAGAGGACCAGCATGACCAGCACACCCATAAGCCGCATCGTCCGAAAAGCCCTGATCTCAAGCATCGCACTGGTTGCGCCCGTAGCCGCCATCGCGCAGCCCACGCTTATCCGCGATGTGCGCGTGTTCGACGGGGTGGATGTTCACGAAAAGCGCTCAGTCCTGATCGACGGCAACCGGATCGTGGAAGACGACTTTCGGGGCCCCGCACCCGGCGATGCGTGGGTCGTGACGTGTGCTGGCTGCACGTTGATGCCCGGTTTGATCGACGCGCACGTGCACGCCTATGCCGGTCTGGACGATGCGCTGATGTTCGGAGTGACGAGCGTGTTCGACATGTTCACTTTGCCGACCATGACAGCGGCATCGCGGGCGCGCACCGCCGCCCATTTGAATCCCGGCGAAGCGGATCTGTACAGCGCCGGCATTCTAGCAACCGCACCGGGCGGCCATGGCACGCAATTCGGTATCGACGTACCAACCCTGACCGCGCCCGAAAAGGCCGACGCCTGGGTCGCCGCGCGCATTGCCGAAGGGTCTGACTACATCAAGATCGTGGTTGAAGAGGGTGGCGGGGTCATCGGTCGCAGCTTGCCGACGCTCGATCAGCGCATCGTGACCGCGCTGGTCGAGGCAGCGCACCGCCGGGACAAGCTGGCGGTTGTGCATACGATCACCAAGGCGGCTGCGCAGGTGGCGATTGCTGCGGGTGCCGATGGCCTTGTCCACTTCTTTGCCGATGCGCCCGTCGATGCGGAAATGTTGGCCGCGATGAAGGAGCGCGGCATGTTCGTCAGCCCGACCTTTGCGGTGTTCGAGAGTTTTGCCGGTCGCGGGGGAAGCGGCGAACTGGCCGAACATGCGGGGTTTGCCACGCTGCTCGGACGTGAGGCTGTTGCGAACCTTTCAGCGGCCACCGAAAGCGACCGGATAGGCGCCTTTGCCCCGGCTATGCAGGCGAACATTCTGGCGCTGACCAATGCGGACATCCCGATTCTGGCTGGAAGCGACGCGCCCAATCCGGGGACATGGTTCGGCGTGTCGCTGCACCGCGAACTGGAACTGCTCGTCCAGTCGGGCCTCAGCCCGCAACAGGCGCTGGTCGCTGCCACATCAGCTCCAGCGCAGGCGTTCGGGATCGCGGGTCACGGGAGAATCGCAGACGGTGCCTTTGCCGATTTGTTGCTGGTGCGCGGCGATCCGACACGCGATATCGCTGCCACCCGAGATATTGTCGAAGTCTGGAAAGACGGCCAGTCAGCAGAGCCGCTGCGCACGGAACGCCGCGAACAGATCGCTGCTGCCAGCGCTCAGGGCGGAACGGCGAAACCCTTGCCGCAGGATGGGAGGATCGCAACATTCGCGCAGACCGGCGAAACGGTGATGATCGAGGCGCCGTTCGGCAGCTGGAACGTCTCCACCGATGCAATGATGGGTGGCAAATCCACCGCGCAGGCGTCGCTGACCCCGGACGGCGCGCTGCGCCTGACGGGCACGGTCGCAGAGGGCAGTTTTGCACAATGGGCCGGAATTTCATGGATGCCCGGCGAGCGGATGATGGCACCCGCCAATCTTTCAAGCGCAACCGGCATTGCATTTCGCATTCGTGGCTCAGCGAGCGGCCCCGGCGTGATGGGCTTTTCCGAAGCGGGCGGCCAGCAGCCAGCGCTTTCGCAGATCGAGATCGGCGAAAACTGGCGCGACGTCACTGTGCCCTTCGCCGACCTCCCGCGCTTCGACAGCAGCGGAACCACCATGCTGCTGATCGGAATGTTCTCACCCGGCGATTACTCAATCGAGGTTGACCAGATACGGCTGGTTGTAGAGTGAGCTGGACCTTGACAAAAACCTCTCCCTTAGCAGTGTACCCATTCGATAGGCGAATAAGGTGAGCGTTACAGAAAGCATCACGAGCAGACATTCGGCAATCCAGCCGAAAGCACGACATTCACGCCAGACACTTTTTTTGACGAAACGCGCTATTGGCGCCTACAGAACAATTTACTGAAAGCTGGGTGAAACAACAGTTAGGTAAGTTCGACTCCGAACGAATCCATTGACACTTGTCCTGCGCACGATTATTGGAAAGTTGCGAGCCGGGCCCCTCTGGCGGACGATGTGTTAGAGTGCATTGTCTGCGATGTCGGATCGCTCCCCAGAAGGGGGGCTGATCGTCTGGTGCACACAATTCACACATCAGAACTCTGCTACCCTTCGGATCGACATCGAAGGAGGATTTATGGAACGATTTTTCAGGCGACGAGGTGGGTCTGCCGTCACGGGCATTCAATTTGATGCGGGACTGCGCAAGCACCTCACCGGGGTATTCGCCTATATGGGCGGCGGTCTGGTCCTGTCGGCAGCGATTGCTTTCGCTGTCGCCAATATAGTTCCGCTCGCGGCGCTGATTTTCGGCACACCGCTCAAATGGGTGGCCATTTTCGCCCCGCTGGCACTGGTGATGTTCGCCTCATTCCGCTTCGAGAAACTCTCGATGAGCGCGTTGCAGGGCCTGTTCTGGGGCTTTGCAGCGTTGATGGGTGTGTCCTTGGCCAGTGCACTGCTGCTCTTCACGGGCGCAAGCATCGTGCAGGCATTTCTTAGCGCGGCGGTCGTCTTTCTGGCGATGGCGCTGTGGGGCTACACGACCAGGCGCGACCTGTCCGGTTGGGGCAGTTTCCTGATGATCGGCCTTGTCGGGGTTGTCGGCGCATCAATCGTGAATCTGTTTCTGGCGTCCGGCATTCTGTCTCTCATTGTCTCGATCATCGGCGTGATCGTGTTTACCGGTCTGACCGCGTGGGACATGCAACGCCTGCGGAGCGAATATTTCGCCTATAGCGAGATGAACGCGGGCTCCGGGCAGATTAGCCTGGGAAAACTGCAGATGATGGGGGCGCTCTCCCTCTACCTCAATTTCGTCAACCTGTTTCAGATGCTGCTGAGCCTCTTCGGCCAGCGGCAGGAAGGATAAATCATGCGTACTCAAGAAACCGTCGCCTCGATGCTGTGCCCCGTTTGCAAGACCGGGCTATCGATGTCCGACCGAAGCGGCGTGGAGATCGACTTCTGCCCTTCCTGCCGCGGCGTGTGGCTGGACCGGGGCGAGCTCGACAAAATCATCGAACGCACGCAGCCGCCAACCGCTCGGGAAGCGGAAAGTCGCAGCCCGGGGCGGCGAGAAGGTTCGGGTGGGTTGATGGGCATGGCGGCATCGATGCTCCAGAGCGATGACGGTCGCTATGATCGCAGCCGCGATGACCGCTATGATGACCGCTACGACAAGCGGCGTCCACGAAAGAAGAAATCCATCCTGTCCGAATTTTTCGACTGAATGGCACAGGCGTCCGGTCCTTTCGAGAAAGGGCCGGACGCTTTCTTGCAAATATCAGGCGCTTGGGCACTGCGCTCTTTGAGGTCTCCCCATGACCATATCATTCCTCCTGCTCGACCTGTCCATTGTCGCGGCGGCATTTCTCTCTGGCATGTTCTGGTGGTTGGCGAGCCGGAAGCGGCTGCGCCGTATTTGCCGCGACGAAATGCTCGACCACGCTGATTTCAACCGAATGGTCGTTGCCTATAACCGAACCCAGATTCTGAACGCACGCGCCGCGATCGCGACCGCCATTGCGGGCATTTTGGCTGCAATTCGCTTGTCCGGCGCTATGATTGCCGAGCTAATCGCATGACAGTCCTCTTCATGATCGTTGGCCTGTTTCTCCTTGCGATCGGCGGTGATATTCTGGTCCGCGGCGCCGTCGGTGTCGCATCGAGGCTCGGTATCTCGCCCTTGCTAGCCGGACTGACGATTGTCGGCTTTGGCACCTCGACGCCAGAACTGGTCACCAGTCTGTTCGCCGCTTTCGAGGGCGCGCCCGGTATTGCGGTTGGCAATGTGATCGGCTCCAACGTTGCCAATATTCTGCTTATTCTCGGTGCATCTGCGCTGATCCTGCCTTTGGCGATTAACCCTGCGGGATTCCGGCGCGACGGTCTGGCGCTGGTCGGTGCGACCTTCGCCTGCCTGATCGCCGTACTCTTGGGTTACCTCAGCCGTCCGGTGGGCTTCGCGCTTATGGCTCTGCTTGTCGGCTATATCCTCTGGGCATATCGTAGCGAACGACGACGCCCTGACGCAGAAGCGGAAATGCACGAACATGTCGTGGCTGAAGTGACCATTCATGGCATGAGCCTGATCGCTGCATTGGGCCTCGCCATCGCGGGGATCATCGGCACGATCCTTGGTGCACGGCTGCTGGTTGATGGTGCGATTGTGATCGCTCGCGATTTCGGCGTAACGGAAACCGTGATCGGCCTCACTGTCGTTGCGGTCGGTACGTCACTGCCCGAACTTGTCGCCTGCATCATTGCGGCCTTGCGCCGGCACCCGGACGTTGTGCTGGGTAACATCATCGGTTCGAACATCTACAATGTTCTCGGCATTCTGGGCGTGACGGCGATTGTTCATCCAATCACGATTCCGCCGCAAATTGCAGCGTTCGATGTTTGGGTGCTGCTTGGCGCGACGGCGTTGTTGGGCCTGTTTTTACGGACGGGATGGACCCTCAAACGCTGGGAGGGCGGTGTATTTCTCATGCTCTATGCGGGGTATGTCTGGTATCTGACCGTTTGACTAAAGGCCCACCTGGATGAGCATGTCACCAAACCCTCCCACGCTTCGCCAACGCGTGCGTTCAATCGTCGAAACTCGCCAATTTGAGCATACCATCACCGCCGTGATCGTGATCAACGCGGTCGGACTTGGGTTGGAAACTTCGCCTGAAATTATGTCGAGCGTCGGCAGGGTCATCTACACCCTTGACCGGCTGGCAATAGCGATTTTCGTGGTCGAGCTTGCGCTGAAGCTATTCGTCTACCGCCTGAACTTCTTTCGCAGTGGCTGGAACGTCTTTGACTTCGTGATCGTCAGCGTAGCGCTGATACCGGCCTCGCAACAGTTTTCCGTGTTGCGCGCACTGCGTGTATTAAGAGCCCTCCGGCTAGTCTCGGTCGTGCCCAGCATGCGCAAGGTGATCGTAGGGCTGTTCAGCGCGATCCCCAGCATTGGCACGGTCATTCTTTTGCTGGGCCTGCTGTTCTATATCAGTGCGGTCATGGCCACCAAACTCTTTGGCGCGGCATTTCCCGAATGGTTCGGCACCCTCGGAGCGTCGCTGTATTCGCTGTTTCAGATCATGACGTTGGAAAGTTGGTCGATGGGGATCGTCCGCCCGGTAATGGAGCAATTTCCCTATGCCTGGGCCTTCTTCGTGCCCTTCATTCTGCTCACGAGCTTCATCGTCCTCAACCTTTTCATCGGTGTCATCGTAAACGCCATGTCCGAAGCAACCGACGAGGAAGCGCACGACGAACGCGAGGAAATCTTGAGCGAGTTGCGAGCGTTAGGTGAGGAATTGCGAAATCTTCGCAGGACTGTCGACGGAAAAAACTGAAGCGGGTCTTTTAGCCGCTCGTTCGCGGCGAATTTTCCGCTTATCGCCTAGAACGCCGCTACACTTGGCTCCTCCGAAATTGATCAAGCAACCATCAGTGCGGATCGATCGAAGTTGCCACAGACAGGACATCTCAGGACAGCTCGACCTGTCTTGCGCTACCTGTCCAAACTCTCAAAAAGCGAATTCGATCGATACCAGGGGTGCATGACCGATTACATCAGGTCCATCGTCCTCGAAATCCTGTTGACGCAGATAGACCAGGCCGAGCGAGAGATTGTCGTTCACATCATAGGAAACACCAACCTGAGTGCGCAGACCGGTTATCCCTTCGTCGCTGCCAACATTGTTGCCTCGCAACGTCCAGAACAGTTCCGCATCGGCCTTCGCCGACCATCGGCCTTCCGGATCGATCGGGACATACACGCCCAAGCGTGGACGCAGCCTCAGGCCCATGCGATCGGCATCGTCGACGAAGCGCTGTTCCAGGCGCAGCCGTGTTCGGAAGATGCCGTGACTGCCGGACAGCTGCTGCATCAGGCGCAACTCGTCGCTGCCGCCATCGTTGATGCGGCGTTCCACCGCGCCAGCGAGCGTGAACTCGTCAGACAGGTCCTGCTTCACCCATAAGCGCGCAAAATATGTATCGACCCTGCCGTCCTCACTGCTGCGAAAACGCTGCGCAGTCTCGAGTTCTATGCCGGTATCCTCATCCAGGTCGGTAGATACTGAAGGGTTCAGCCAGAACTCCAATGCTTCGTCCTGAGCCGAGGCCGGAGATGCCATAATGGCACCTCCGGCGGCGATGGCGGTAAGCAGACTACGCATCATTCAGATGGAGCCACGACCAGGCGGGTACCCTGCGGCTGAAGCGAACGGGCCGAGGGACCGAGCGCTCCTCGCAGTGTTGCGATCTGCTGCGCACTCGCCTCGACCGGAGTGTCGGCTACGTGCCAGTTCACCCCCTCGCTGCAGGGAGGCGTGGTGAGCGAACCCATATATCGATAGACGTCGAGGTCCTCCGGCACCATGCTGTCAATGTCGAAAGTCACCGCAGTGCCGTTGCCGCCCGCATGCGCTTCGAGAATGTTGGCGAGGCCAGCATTGCTCTCGCCTTCCTCGAACATCACGCCCAGAACGCCCAGTCTGCCGTCGTCGGTTGCGTGAACGAAATGGGCAACGAGCGGGAAGCGCTCGCCGTTGATCGCGTGCTCGGATGGCGTGTGGAAGTGAACCTGAAGCAGGTTGAACATCATCCCGCCCGAATTCATTCCCTTGCCTTGCGCGTCGGTAAAATCGACCTGCACCTTTTCTTCGCCCAGCGCCATCGTTCCCGATGCGCTTCCGAACATGGTCGCCAGTTCGACGTCGGCGCGCGCGTTCGGTGTGCCGAGGTCGATCGGCGACTGGTTAAGGCCGGCATCGCACAGCGCATAGTCGGTATTTTCGAGCGACCAACGCTCGTGGGTAACGCCGTCGCCGAAGCTCCAGTCCTTTTCCTGCGCCACGGCGACAGTCGAGATGCCAAGCGCGAGTGTGGAGGCAAAAATGAATTTTTTCATGATGTGTATCCTTGAGTAAAACCGGATCAGAAGCGGTATGCGAGACCTGCGCTCACGACCCAGGGGTCAAGCGCATGCTCGCTTTGCAGAGCGACCGTATCTCCGGCGGTGAAGGTCGCGGTGGTGCCGACGAAGTATCGCTTTGCGTCGAGCGAAAGCTTGAGGCCGCGATCGTTCAGCGGAACGTCGAGGCCTGCCTGCAGGACAAAACCGAATTCGTCCGACAGATCGACTTCGGTGGTGCCAAAAGCAGCGGCATCGGCACCTACATCCTCTCCGAATATCAGGAAGTAGGTCGGGCCTGCGCCGAGATAGGGCTTGAAGCCGCCGCCGAGATCGAAGTGATATTTGGCTGTCACGGTCGCCGGAAGGATGACCGCATCGTCGATGAGTTCGGCCCCGGCGAGCGCACCGGCGCCGCGCACGTCATGGGGCGTCACACAGCAGATCGTCTCGAGCGAGAAGTTCGGGGCAATGAAATACTCGATGGCAATCGTCGGCACATAGGAATCGGTGGCGCGGGTCTGCGACCCGGCCGGAAGGTCGATGAGATCCGTTTCGACCTCCTCGATTTCACCATTGGGGAGAACGCCGGTCGCGAACCCCTTGACCTGGATTGAGCCAGCCTCCTGGGCCACGGCGGGCGCGGCGAAGGGAAGCGTGAGGACGCTTGCTGCGAGCGCTGCTAAATATCTGGACATGTTGAAAATCCTTATGGCTCGGAGAACCGGCTCCCTCATCAGGGCGAGACCGGGTTCCGAGGGGATCAGTTGGTCTGGTAGGGGAGCGAAGAGTGATGGAGGACGATGCGAAGCTTGCCGTCCGCCCCGCGCACATAGCCCCAGGTCTTGTCGACGGTGGTGCGGTTGCCAGAAGCGTCGATGACCGTGACATTGCCCATGGAGGTCGCCGAATTACCGTTGGTCAGGATTCCAGCATTCTCGATTTCGTAGCTCCGCCAGCCCTTGAGGGCGAAGCCGCTGTCTCCGGGATAGGCGGGATTCCCTCCAACGAAATACGAGATGGCCCCGTCACGATCTGTACGGAAAGTGGTCGGCGCGGCTGCGAGGGTGGGTTTGAACAGGACCGGGCCAAGCCCGTAACCATAGGCGCTATCGATCACGTTCTCAGCAAGTTGCTTGGCTGCAGCATGCCCCTTTGTGTCGTATTCGGTCGCGATGGCTACGAGCGCATAGCCCCAGGCGCGCTGGGCGGCTTCTACCTCGGCGGCAGTGATCGGCGCATGTGTTGGCGCTGCGACCACATTCGAGCCGGCAGCAACAGCCGATTCCTGGGCCATCGCCGGGGTTGCCAGGGCAGCGAGGGGAAGAACGAGTGCAAGGCCCGCGCGGCGAAGGTTGGCATTCTTCATCTGACAACTCCTTTGTTCGGCAGCTAAGAAATTTCATCGCTGCGGGTCAGGTTTTAGATTGGCTGCATCGCCATGACGCTGAGATAGCCGCATGAATGAGGCCGCAAATCCGCCGGATGGCAGGCCTTTCGGCCTAGGCCACCTGGCCTATGCACTTTCCGCAACACGCTTTAGAGTGCGCGTAATGCGACAGGATTTTCCTCAATTGGCCGGCGACATCGAGACGGCCGCGGAATTGCGCGAACTCTACCGCGCCGCCGAAGCGCGAGCTGCTCGATTACGACTGTTATCGCTCAGCGGGCGGGAACTGGTTCAGGCCGAACCCGGGAGCATGGATTCTATCTTGCGCAAAAGCGCTGAAAGGCTTGCCTTGTTCTTGGGAAGCCGTTCGGGGAGCTTTACGCGGGATCCGAAATCTTCCGGCTTTCCGATTACAATCCCTGGCAAGGGCAATCTGGGCCATGCAGCGGTGGTTGTTGCCGGTTTTCGCTCCCTCGACGATATCATTGACAAGGAAGACCGCGACGCTTGTCAGACACTTCTCGGAATGATGGGGTCTGCAATAGACAGGGCCGATCGCGAAGATGCCGTAGAGAGCCTGCTCGAAACGCTGAAGGATCGCGAAATCCGTCTCGAACAACTCGTAAGCCGGATTTTCTCGGCGCAGGAAGACGAGCGTCGCCGGGTCGCGCATGATCTCCACGATGGCGTAGCGCAGTCAGCCACCGCTCTGGTGCGAATGCTCGAACGGTCAGCCGATCTCGCTCATCGAGCGGATGATGCAGACGCTTCGGCCCGAACGATCGAAGTCGCTCGCGGACTCGTAAAGGAACTGCGCAGGGTCATTGCAGGATTGCGTCCAACCATTCTAGACGATTTGGGATTGATCGCCGCTTTGCACGCGCTTGCAGACGCGTTGGAACAGGACGGGTATTCCGTGTCGCGAAGGATCGACGACGATTTCCGGCGACTGCCGGGCTACGCTGAAACCGCGCTTTATCGCGTAGCTCAAGAAGCATTCTCGAATATCCGCAAGCATGCCGGGGGGCCGTGTCCCGTCATCATTGAGGCCACGTCCGGCAGTGATCCTTACGGCCCCTCACTTCGCATTACGGACAATGGTCACGGTCCACAAAATGCCGCTTCCGGTCACGCTGCAACGAACGATGGGCACCAAGTGGGCATTGAAGGGATGAAGGAACGTCTGGCGGTCATTGGTGGCTCGCTCGACTGGGGAGTCGGCGAGCACGGTGGAGTGATAGTAGAAGCCAGACTTCCGGGAGCTGGCCAGCGATGAGCTTTCCGCGCATCCTCATCGTCGATGATCACCAACTCGCCAGAGAGGGTTTGAGGGCGGTGCTCGATGGCGCTGGCGCGGATGTTGTCGGAATGGCCTCGACCGGCGAGGAATCGGTCGAAATGACTGCGGCGCTCGAACCTGATATTGTTCTGATGGACGTGCGTCTTGGCGATGGCATTGACGGGCTTGAAGCGACGCGTCGCATCCAATCGCTCGGCTTGAACACGCGCGTCATCATGCTCACACTTCACGAAATGCCCGCCTATGTGCGCGAGGCCCTTGCTGCAGGGGCCGCCGGATATGTGCTCAAGGACACCGCGATCGGCGATTTGCGTGAGGCGATCGAGCAGGTCATGGCAGGACGCTCGGCCCTTCCTCTGGACCTGGTCGGAGCGGCAATGCGCGCGCCATCGCGGCCCGGCGGTCAGAGCGACCCGGCCGTCTTGCTGACCCCGCGCGAGCAAGATGTTCTTGTATTTGTCGCGGAGGGGCGAACCAATAAGGAAATCGCTCGCGAACTCGGCATCAGCCCGGCAACGGTGAAGGCGCATGTCGAGCGGATCATCGGCAAGCTCGGCGTGGCGGATCGAACTCAGGCGGCGGTCCTGGCCGTGACGATGAAGTCAGCGGCTTCCTGACCATGATCGACGGAGGCACCCGCAAAACTTCTCGGTTTTGGGCGGACCGGCCGCTCGCGGTTAAAGGTCTCGTAGTCGTCATTCTGCCGCTGGCAATTCTGCTCGGCTCGCTTGTGTCGCTCTATCTTGCGAGCAGTGCTGAAACACGCGCCGAGAATGACGTGCGCCGGGCGTTTGCCATCCAGCGCGACACATATCAGGTACACGCGTTGCTCGCCGAGGCTGCGGCAGGCGTGCGCGGCTATGTTTTGACAGGTGAGGAGCGGTTTCTTCAATCCTACCGGCAAGCGCAGGACGAGGTGCCAGCGACGATGGCGCGGCTCGATACGGCCATTGAAGACCCAGTCGTTCGCGGACATTTTGAGACACTGCGCCTGCGCGAGCGCGACAAGCAGGATGGCCTCAAGCAGATCGTCTCGCTGGCAGAAAGGGGGACGGAGGTGTCCAGCGAGGTCGAGGACGCGCTGATCGCCAACAAACTGGCTCTAGACGAGGTGCGCCGATGTATCGATGACATCCAACGCCGCGAAGCGATCGTACTCGACGAGCGCCGTGCGCGCGTGGACGAAGTGCGCCGCGGCTTTCTCGTCGTGACCGGCGTCAGCGCTCTTGTGGGCCTTCTGGGAAGCTTGTCGGCTGTTTATCTATTCTCGACCGGGATCGTGCGAAGGGTGCGCAAGCTCGAAGCCGACGCGCAGGCACTCGCCGAAGGGCAAAGACTGACCGATCGGCCCGAAGAGACCGACGAAATCGGCCGTCTCGCTCAGCGACTGGTCCGGGCCAGCGCACTACTACACGCGCGGGAACACGATCTGCGGACCAGCGAGGAGCGTTTCCGCCTGGTGATCGAGAGAGTGCGTGACTACGGCATCTTTGCGCTCGATCCGGATGGAAACGTGACGAGCTGGAACCTCGGGGCGGAACGGATCAAGGGCTGGCGCGCCGAAGATATTCTCGGTCGCCATTTCAGCAGGTTCTATCCGCCGGATACCAGGGATCACCTGCCAGCTGAAATGCTTGAGCGCGCCCGGCAGAGCGGCTCGGCCGAAGACGAAGGCTGGCGCGTCCGCAAAGATGGTACGCGCTTCTGGGCCAATGTCGTCATAACCGCGCTACGGGACGAGCAGGGGGAACTGCAGGGTTTCGCCAAGGTTACCCGGGATATGAGCGAACGTCGGCGTTCGGAAGATGCGCTCAGGACCGCGCGCGAGGAAGCCGAAGCTGCAAGCCTGGCCAAAAGCCAGTTCCTGTCGCGAACCAGCCATGAATTGCGAACTCCGCTCAATGCCATCCTGGGGTTCGGACAGTTGCTCGAAATCGACGAGGAGAACTTTCAAGGCAATCATCGCGAGGCAATTGGGCAGATCACCAAGGCCGGCAGGCATCTCCTGTCGCTCATCAACGATCTGCTCGACATCTCGAGCATCGAGGCAGGAGGATCGGATCTCAAGCTCAACCGGATCGAGATGAACGAGCTGCTCGACGAGGTCCATGCGCTTGCGTTTCCCATAGTCGCGAGCGCCGGCCTTTCCTACGAACTCGAACAGGCGGAACAGCCGGCATTCGTCCGCGCTGACAGCCGCAGGGTTACCCAGGTCATTCTCAATCTCGTTGGCAATGCTGCGAAGTACAACCGCGGGGGCACGTTCGTTCGCCTCGCCTGCATATCGGGCGACGATTTCGTGAAAATCACAGTGGAAGACGATGGCCCCGGTATTCCCGCCGAAGTAGCCGAGCGGCTCTTCACGCCGTTCGATCGCCTTGGCCAGCAAGACCGCGCCAAGATCGAAGGAACCGGTCTGGGGCTTGCTCTTTCCAAGAGCCTGATAGAATCCATGGGCGGCGAAATTGGGTACGAGCCCTTGCCCCGAGGCTCCCGTTTCTGGTTCAAGCTCCCGCGTCCGGTAGCCGAGGACGATACGCCCGCCGATGACCTTTCACCACTGACCGAAGAGACATCATGCCAGCTCGACTGATCGACACCGCCGAAATTGTCTCGCGCCGGATTCTAGCCATCGATGACGAAGAACCCAACGTCCTGCTTCTTCGCAGCCTGCTGGAGCGCGAAGGCTATACCGATATCCACTGCCTGACTGATCCGAAGTCGGCTCTGGCGGCCTACATCGATCTCGAACCGGACCTCGTGTTACTCGATCTCATGATGCCCGAGGTCGATGGGTTTCAGCTGCTGGAGGCTTTCGGACGCCACGACCGGGCGGAAGAATTCAGGCCGGTACTCGTCTTGACGGCTGATACGACCCTGCAGGCGCGCCGCCGGGCGCTGGCCTTGGGGGCAAAGGACTTCGTCGCGAAACCCTTCGACGTTGTCGAGGTCGCGCTGCGTATTTCAAACCTGCTCGAAACGCGGGTCCTCTACGAACGCCTCAGGGACTCCTGACCATTTGTAGAATGCCTGTCTTATCCCTGCGCGATCACTGCGAACAGGAACATGCAATTACCGAACACGAGCATTCCGCCGAACACACGTCCCACCCCTTGAATAGACATACCGCGCAGAGCACTGCGAGGAAGGAGACGGTCATGGATGTCCGGAAGCCGACGATCACTAACGCGACCATCAGGGGCATAACGCCAGCCTTTTTGCAAGGCCAACCGCGCGCATGACGGGGATCGCCTCCGACCAGTAGCGAGACCAGTCCCCCACAAGGGACCGCGCGTGACGAACAGTTCGGCCAGCGCCGCCAGCACATCGTCGCTCTTCAGCTTACGCGCCACGGGCAACGCCATGCACTCCCGGCTCGCCTCGTCGATGATCGACAGGATGCGGTATTTGCGACCATCGTGGGTGCGACCCTCGACGAAGTCATAGGACCAGACGTGCCCGGGATATTCCGGCCGAAGCCGGATGCACGATCCGTCGTTCAACCAGAGCCGCCCGCGCTTCGGCTGCCTTTGCGGCACCTTGAGCCCCTCGCGTCGCCAGATGCGCTCGACCCGTTTGCGGTTCACATGCCACCCTGCATTGCGCAGCAACGCCGTCACTCGGCGATAGCCATAACGACCATATTGCCGCGCCAGCGCAATGATATCCGCGGTGAGAGCTGCTTCGTCATCGGCCCCGCGAGGCACCTTGCGCTGTGTCGATCGATGTTGCCCGAGCACGCGGCAGACCCGTCGCTCGGACACCGGCATCATCATTCTGATGTGATCGATACAGCGCCTTCGGCGCGCGGGGCTCAGAAGTTTCCCCGGGCGGCCTCCTGCAATATCAGCTTGTCTAGCGTCAGGTCCGAGATCGCACGGCGAAGCCGCACATTCTCCTTCTCCAGATCCTTCATCCGACGTGCCTGATCGGTCTTCAGGCCGCCATATTCCTTACGCCACCGATAATAGGTTTGCTCGCTGACCGCGATCCGCCGACACGCCTCCGCGGTCGTCGCGCCCTGCGCCAGCACAACCTCCGCTTCACGCAGCTTGCCGATAATCTCTTCCGGGCGATGCTTTTTGCTCGGCATTCCATGTCTCCTTCGTAATCCAAAATATCATCAATTTTGGACCACTCAGAAGGGGGCAGATCAGATCGTCAGATCGACCATAGGCTCCTTGTTTGCGCTCACTTGCTTCAGGAGCGGGGCAATCACTTCAGGCGAAGGCTCCGCTTCAATATGGAACGAAACCAAATGCTCTCGTGGACATTTGGCTGCCATTGCGAAACTCCTTGACCCATATTGCGCAAATAGGCCGCCGGGTGCCACCGGCTGCGGCTTTCGACATCAGCCGCAGCCTTCACAGAATTAGTAACGAACCGTCAATTCCAGGCCGATCGTCCGCGGCGTGACGACTTCTACCTGGGTCATGGGTGTGAGTGAGAACGGGTAGAAATTGCGGTTCGTCCGGCCACGGCTTCCGCCGAGATTTTCCGCAAATACTTCTACCGACCATTGATCGGCATTCACGCCCAGACGGGCATTGACGATCGTATAGGCCGGCAGGCGGCTGTTCGCAGCCAGCGTCGGATTAAAGCGCGTGTTGCGGTCGCCGGTGTTCTGCACGCTAAGGAACGCAAAGCCCTCGAGCGTTTTGGACAGCGCATGCGTATAGTCGATCGAGCCGTTGAATTGCCATTTGGGCACGAAGGGCGCCCGGTCTCCTTCCCGGCCACCAACAAAGCTCAGATCTTCGGTCAGCTTGCTGTCGGTGTACCCCAGGCCGCCGCGCAGTGTCAGCCCTTCGGCGGGCCGGATGATCGTCTCAAGCTCGGTGCCCGTGATGTCGAGGCCCCCAGCGTTGACGAAGACGTTGAAACCGCATCCCAATTGCGCAGTGACCTGCGGGTTCTTCCACTTGATCTTGTAGGCGGACACATTGACCGTAAGCGCCCGGTCGAACCAGCTGGTTTTGGCGCCGACTTCATAATTCCACAAGCTGTCAGACTTGAAGCTGTCGGGAGCGGCGCTCAGGCCGCGCGCCGCGAGATCGGCTGCGCAGGTCGTGGCGGGGACCGGTTCGTTGGTACCGCCGAGCCGGAACCCCTTCGCCGCCTGCGCATAGACCATATGATCGCGGTCGAATTCATAGGCGAGGTTGAACTTGGGGTTGAACCCGTTTTCCTTGTTCCGGAAGGGAAAGGTGCCGGTGTTAGGATCCGCGAAGATGCCTGCGAACTGGACGATAGAGCTCTGTTTCGCGTCGAAGTAACGACCGCCAACCGTGGCCTTGAGTTTGTCGCCGATCGGCACGACGATTTCGCCGAACAACGCGATCTGCCGTTCTTTCAGATTGATGTCGCTGGCGAACAGCTGGTCACGATTCGCCCCGAATGCCGGGCTGCTGAAACCGCCCGCCGCATCGACGCCCGCCACAGTCAGGTCCTGATCAAAGTGGTTGCGCTTGTTTTCGTAAAAAGCGCCCACGGTCCACTGTACCGGCGAGCTCGATTTGGACGACAGGCGAAATTCGCCGCTATAATCGCGCTGGTCCGCATTGTTGCCGATCACCCCGAGCGGCAAATTGCGATAGGTCGGCGCCACGAAACTGACGAAGGTGCCAGTTTCGATCAGATAGCCCAGGTCCTTCTTGCGATAGGACCCGACCAGCGTGACGTCGAACGGGTCGAGTTCCTGGTTGACCGTCAGCGAGGCGATAAGATTGCGGTCGACATAAGGCTCGTTCACCGCGACCGTCGTGTTCAGATACCCCGCCTCCTCGGCATAGACACTACGCGCAGCATGACGGGATTTCTGATAGGAGACAAAACTGTCGATCGTTGTGTCGGCACTCGGCGTAAAGCGCGCGGCGATCCGTCCGCCCTTGCTCACTTCGCTGTTCACATTGTCCTCGCCGGTCACGACATTGTCGATGAAGCCGGCGTTATGCTTGTAGAAACCGACCGCGCGGATCGCGAATTTATCCTGTACGACAGGGATGTTGACCATCGCGTCGATCGTACGCGTCGTGCCGCCATGGTCGATGCCCGCCAGCTGGCCTTTGGCGCTCGCTTCGAAATCGCCGGCGTCAGGCTTTCTGGTGATCAGGCGAATGGCTCCAGCCATCGAACCCGCACCATATAAGGTGCCCTGCGGCCCGCGCAGCACCTCGACGCGCTCAAGGTCATAGAGCTTGAGGTTGGGGCTGAAGCGCTGGACCGCGATCGGCGTCTCGTCGATGTAGAGCCCGACCGTCTCCTTGATCTCGGCCTGGTCCTGATTAACGGGTCCGGTCGTGACCCCGCGCACGACGACCTGCGTGTTGGCGCGATTTCCGGTCAACGACAGACCGGGGGTCTGCCCGGCAAATTCTTCGATCGAGTCGGCACCAAGCTTCGACAATTCCTCCGAACCAAGCGCACGAATGCTTGTCGGGACATCTTGGACGGTCTCCGAGCGCTTGCGTGCGGTCACCACGATTTCGTTGCCGCTGGCTTCGCCCACCGCCTCATCGGCGGCTGGAGCAGCCCCCTGCGCCTGAGCCAGCGCGTGCGAGCCATGCATGCTGATGAAGCCGACGGTCAGCATCAGCACGGCGCGGTTTGAGAATGAAGCCACGGGGTCCCCCTTTTCGATTTCCAACGGTGTTTTCGATGACATGTCATTATTGTGTATTTTATCCAATATCAACGAGAATCTTTGTCGACGTCGAAGCACGGACATGCCTGCGCGGATGGAGAGCGCATTAAAATTTCAAATGGATTCGATCTATATATTTGATATTAATGTATAATATCTCGACCTCACACTCGCCTCCGCCCGACAGAGCAATTTTAGGAATGGAGATTTTATCCAATTGAACTTTCACGCCCTTAGCTGTATCAAAAGTGAAGAGACTGCCTTCCGGCATCCTCACGGGTCATTTTCGGGCAAGGATATGATGGACACTCTCGTCAAACAGCCGACTGGCAAGTTTCGCCGTATGACGGTTGCCGACTCGGCGACCGACGAAATCCGGCGCCGGATACTCGCGGGCGAACTTGCCGACGGAACACCTGTTCGGCAGGACGCGCTGGCGGAAGAACTCGGCAGCAGCCGCATTCCGATCCGCGAGGCGTTATCGCGCCTCGAAGCCGAAGGCCTGGTAGCGAGCTACCCGCATCGCGGATATGTCGTGACGGCGCTGTCGCGCGACGAGATCAAGGAGTTGTTCGAGCTGCGCGCGATGCTCGAGCCCGAACTGCTTCGCGTCGCCATCCCCCGGATGACCGAGGAGCATTTTGCGGAAGCACAGGCCGTGCTCGATCAATATACCGCCAATCTCGATAGCGAGGACGTCCATTTATGGGGTGAGCTCAACACCCGCTATCATCTGGCGCTTTATGCGGCATCGGAGCGGCGCAAGACGATCGAAATCGTCCGCAGCCTGCTGGTCAACACCGACCGCTATACACGGCTCGTCATCACGCTCGACCACGGCGTCGACAGCGCCAAGGATGACCATGGCGGCCTGCTGGATCTGTGCCGGCGCGGCGCAATCAACCAGGCGGTCGCGTTGACACGCGACCATATCCAGCGCGCCGAGGCTGGACTGCTCGACATGCTCGACAATCAGGCTCCCTGACGCATCATGACATCACAGAAAATAATCGATGTCGCCGTCGTCGGGGGCGGCATCATCGGCATCGCATCGGCGCTTGCGCTGCAGGCCACTGGCCGCTCGGTCGTCTTGATCGACCGTAGCGAACCCGGTGGCGGCTGTTCGGCAGGTAATGCGGGTGTGATCGCCACCTCGTTTGTCCTGCCGCTGGCGAGCGTCGCGCATATTCTTGCGGCACCGCGTATGCTCCTGAGCGCCACTGGCCCGCTATCGATGCCCCTGCAACACACGGGACATTATGCTTCATGGATGTACCGTTTCGCACGAGCGGCGACGCCGAAACGTCGGCTTCATGCGATCGCGTTGCTGAAACTGCTCAACGGCCGGGCCCTTGTCGCATGGCGCGATCTGTTGGGTCCGGGCCTTGCGGCTCAGTTCTTGCGCGAGAAAGGCATGCTCGACATCATTCGCGCAGATCGCCCCACGAAGAAACTATGGGCACACGCCGAAGCGCTCGCGTCAGAAGGCATCGCGCTCGATCGGCTTTCTCCCGACGAGGTTGCGGATCTTGAGCCATCGCTCACGCGGCGAATAAGCGCCGGCGTTCTGCACCGGGATGTTGCCCATGTGACCAATCCGCTGGACCTCTCGCGCGCTTTGGTGACCCGCTTTCGGACCGGCGGCGGCGAGGTGCTCCAGCGCGATGTCTCCACCGTGGCGCCTGAAGGCGACGCGGTTGCGATCCGCTGCGCCGATGATCGAATTCTGGCGGGCAAGGCGCTGATCGCGGCAGGCTGGTGGTCGCGCCAGCTCGTCGAGCCGCTAGGCCTCGCCTGCCCGCTGCGGGCCGAGCGCGGCTATCATGTCATGCTGCCCGGCAACGCCGATCTTCTCGGCAGGCCGGTGTCGTTTCATGAGGAGTCCTTCCTTGCCACCCCCATGTGGGGCGGGCTCCGCCTCGCCGGAACCGTCGAGCTGGCCCCGCCGTCCGCCAAACCGGATTGGCGGCGCGCGGATATGCTGCCCGATCTTGCCGAAGCCTATCTCCCGCCGCTCGACCGCGAGGGCAGCTTGCGCTGGATGGGCAGCCGGCCGTCGTTCGCCGACTCGCTGCCGGCGATCGGGATCGTGCCCGCCGCGCCGAACATCCTCTACGCATTCGGCCATCAGCATCTCGGGCTGACCCAGGCGGCGGTGACCGCAGAATATATTCGCGAACTGATCGCTGGCTCGGCGCCCGCTAATATCGAAAACTTCTCTCTCGCCCGGTTCGGCAGGGCTTCTGCACGCGCATTCGCAGACCAGGAGCTGGCAGCATGAAGCTCCTCGACGACCGACAGATCCTTGCGCTCGCGCTCCCCGACGAACTGATCGATGCCATCGAACATGCCTTTGCCAGCCCATTTGGCGCACCCCAGCGGATGCATTGCCACTTGCCGGGCGATGACAACGCAACCTTGCTAATCATGCCAGCATGGCAATCGCGCAGCGAACTCGGGGTCAAGATCGCGACGGTTGTGCCGGACAATTCGGTCAAAGGGCTTCCGACGATCAACGGCATCTACCTTCTGCTCGACGGCGATACCGGCATCCCGCAGGCCATATTGGATGCGCCTGCGCTGACTGCCTTGCGCACCGCCGCCGTCTCGGCCGTCGCGTCGCGTCACCTCTCACGCCCCGACGCGCAGTCGCTGTTGCTCGTCGGAACGGGTGCCTTGATTCCGCATCTCGCCCGCGCGCATGCCGCTGTCCGCCCCCTCGAACGCATCATGATCTGGGGCCGGAATCCCGACAAGGCGCGGCGCGCTGCGGATATGCTCTCCGGCGTGGCGGATCGGATCGAGGCCGTCTCCGATCTCGCGCGTCATGTTGCGAAGGCCGACATCATCAGCTGCGCGACGCTCAGCCGCGTCCCGCTAGTCGAAGCCGACTGGGTCGTCCCGGGTACACACATCGATCTCGTCGGGAGCTTCGCGCCGGATATGCGCGAAGCCGATAGCGACCTCTTCGCGCGCGGCCGCCTCGTGGTGGATACGCAGACCGCGCTTCGAGAAAGCGGTGACCTTATCGAGCCTTTGCGCCGGGGTCATATCGCCGATCCTGCCGTGGACCTTGCTGCATTGCTGGGCGACGCCCGCCTGGGGCGCCGGCATGACGCGGACATCACGATCTTCAAGTCCGTCGGGACCGGGCTCGCGGATATTGCTGCCGCCCGATATCTTCTGGCGAAGTCCGAGGCGGCAAACCGGACGATGGAAGTTCAGGCATGACTGGCACCCCGATGACATACCCGCCGAGAGAGCAAGCCTGGTGGATGGTTGCCGTCTTCTGCTTCGCCGGCTTCATATCCTATACGCACCGGCTGATCCTGAGCGTGCTGGTCGACCCGCTCCAGATCGACCTCGGCATCGGCGACGCCAGCATCAGCCTGCTGCAGGGGGCGGCCTTTGCCATCATCTACGTTCTGGCGGGACTGCCGCTCGGACGGCTGGCCGACCGTGGCCGCCGCCGCCGTATCCTGATCGGCGGCGCGCTGATCTGGTGTACCGGGTCGATCCTGTGCGGTCTCGCGCCGGGCTTCTGGACCCTGTTCGCCGCCCGCGCGGTTGTCGGTATCGGCGAAGCCGCGCTGGCCCCCGCCGCAGCGTCGATGATCGGCGACGCCTTTCCTCCGCATCAGCGTGGCACCGCAATCGGCGTGTTCTTCATGGGCATGGTGGTGGGCGGACCGGCGGCGGTCGGGATCGGCGGCGTCCTGCTGGGAGCGGCGCAAGACGGTGCGTTTCTGGCCGTCCCGTTGCTCGGCACCCTTGCGCCCTGGCGGATCGTGCTGATCCTGATCGGGGTGAGCGGGCTCCTCGTGCCGATCCTTTTGCTGACTGTACGCGAGCCCCAACGGTTGGAAGCGATTGAGCAAGCCCCACTTTCCCACGTCATCGCGCGGCTTGCCTCGGACCGTCTGGTCCTCGGTACATTGCTGATCGCGATCGCGCTGCTTTCGGTTGGCGACTATGGCCTGTTGTCCTGGGTGCCATCCGTTCTCTCCCGCCTGTTCTTGTGGAAGCCGGAGCAGATTGGTTCGATTTTTGGCCTTGTCACCGCCATCGCCGGTATCTTTGGTGCGTTGCTCGGCGGTGTGCTCTCCGATCTTTTCGCGCGACGCGGCGGCGTGCGCGGAAGGCTTGGCTTCAGCATGGCGGCGGCGTCTCTTGCAGGTGTTGGCGCCCTGCTCGTTGCAGCGCCGCATCCCGCGTTGGTGCTGCTCGGCCTGGGTCTGTGGACTTTATGCTCGGCGATCGCGGCAACCGCGGGCGTCGCGGCGCTTCAGGACGTCATTCCCGGCGACCTGCGCGGTATCGGCATGTCACTTGTGGCATTCTGCAACACTCTCCTCGGCCTGGGCATGGGGCCTACGGCTGTTGCCTTGGTCACCGAGCGCGGGTTCGGCAATCCTCTGGCAGTCGGTTATTCGGTGGCCTGCATCGTCGTGCCGGCGGCGATGCTGTCGATCGGACTATTCCATATGTCGCGTAGCGCACTGTTGCATAAACGAGGAGGACGCGATGGCTGAAACGACGAACCCGCTGCCACGCGGAATCCCGCAAGACGCGATGGTGTGGGACAATCACGCCTGCATGCCGCTGCGGCCCGGCGATGATGCCTTTCTCGATCAGCTCGCGCGATGCCGTGATGCCGGTTTGACCGCGATTTCGCTGAATGTCGGTTTCGGCGATCAAGGCATTGCCGAACATGTCCGCATGCTCGGTCATTTCCGTTCGTGGCTCGCAGCGCGGCCCGACGACTATATGCTGATTGGGTCTGCTCAAGATCTTCGCGATGCGAAGGCGAGCGGCAGGCTGGCTGTGCATTTCGACATCGAGGGCATGAATGCACTGGGCGAACAGGCGAGTCTCGTTCACCTATATTACGACCTTGGTGTCCGCTGGATGCTGATCGCCTATAACCGCAACAATCCGGCGGGCGGCGGATGCCTTGACGACGACGGCGGGCTGACCGCGTTCGGACGCGAAGTGATCGGCGAGATGAACCGCGTCGGCATGACGCTGTGCTGCACGCATACCGGTTATCGCACCGCGCGCGAAGCGATCGACCTGTCAGCCGATCCGGTGATCTTCTCCCACTCAAATCCACGCGCGCTGTGGGACAATCCGCGCAACATCCCCGACGACCTGATGCGCGCCTGTGCGGCGCGTGGCGGCGTGATCTGCCCGAGCGGCATCGGCATCTTCCTCGGCGACAATGACAACAGCACGGAAACCTTCGTCCGGCATATCTTGCATGCGCTCGATGTGGTTGGCGAAGATCATGTCGGGATCGGCCTCGATTATGTATTCGACCCCGCCGAACTCGACGAATATGTCACCGCCAACCCCGCCCTTTTCCCAAGCAAAGGGCAATATGGCGCGGGCATGAAAATGATTGCGCCGTGGCGTCTTCCTGAAATTTGCGACGCGTTGCGCGACCGGGGAGTAAGCGATCCAACTCTTTGCAAGCTGCTCGGCGGCAATCTTTTGCGGATAGCCGATCGAGTATGGCGCTGACCTGATGCCATCGTTGTGATCTCTGGTGCGGCCCCCTTTAATACTTGATCACCGCAGGGATAGTTGGCCGATTGCGGTCGGACAGCTTGCAAACACGAGTAGTGAAAAGCAGACGTGCCGGCGATCATTCAATCGCATGTAACTGCGACGCGTTCCGGACTCGACGCTGCCTCTTGCCGACGGGATCGCGGCCATAGGCGCCGGTATTGCGGCGCCACGCACAAGCCAATCCGACGCAAAGACGTGAAACGAAACTTTGTACCGTTATGAACCGGATCGTGGCCGACGTGATTGCAAAACCGCAATATTTGGTTCAAATATGCAAATGGTTCAACGAAACCAGACGCTATTCTCGCGCTATTCGAACGCGGAGGGGGACTTGGAATATAAATGTGCGGCTCGTTCGGGCCACACCCTGAAGAATGAAGAAAGCGGTCGCGGTCAATTGATCGGGGCCGTTGTAAATGCACGCGAAAGCAATCATTTCTTTAATCTTGAAGGCTATCGATCGCCGCCATTGCACGGGCTACCCTGGCAGCAACGGTGTCCGAGCAACCTTGACGCAGGCTCGGCATTGCGCATAGGGGCCACGCCGTGGCTATTGACTCAGGAGTCGAAAGATGAACTTCTTCGAGCAGAAACGGGGGGCCACAGCAACTATGTCGCAAGATACAACTGCACGGCAGCTCACACCGACGACATCGCAGCACTCGGTCGAACTGTGCGATGTCCGTCTCGACCTTCAATTGTCGCGCGAAACCTTGTCGCGCATGAGCGAGGTCGATCACCGCACGACGCGCGCCTTCACCACGGCTACCCGGTTCGCCTTTCGCTGATCCGTGCGGCATCGCCTGCCGCATGACGCAGCCCGAACTGCTCATTACCCAGCCTGTCGGCCTTCACGGGTTCGCCATCGACGATAGCGGTCGGTCGCAGCTCGCGGAAATGCTGAGTGCGGGACCCGGCAATGAAGCGGCCGGAGCGATCCTCGACCATGTCGCGCGTCTCGGTGGCTGCTACGCGATCGTCGAGGAACCGTACACCGACCAGGATTACTCGTCGGACTACGTCAATTTCTACGCGTCGGCGTTCAAGGACTATTCGCGGCGAACGAAGCGCAACCATTTCTTCAACGCCGACGTCGCCGACATTTTCAAGCAGTCGATTTCGGCGCAGATCGAGGCGCTTTCCGGGTGCAAATCCTATCTTGGCTTTACGGTTGTGCGTCCGATCCGCCAATCGCCTATCGGGCGGACCATCCTCCGATTCCCGGACAAGATCGCGGGCCACACGGTTCGTTGCGCAGCGCGGGCGAAGTTCCGTGCGCATTTGCTGGGGGCGGAGCTGCACGTCGAAGGGGCGCCCTTCATCCAGCAAGACGCGCGGGTAGGCGCCTGCGCCCAAGCGGCGATCTGGATGGCATGCCGGCCGATCCACGAGCGGCACCGCCGATCAGGATGGCATGCGGTCAGCGATATCACCCGGCTCGCGACCACGCCGACTGACAATGAATTGAGCGCGGCGCTGCCGCATGGGTCTAAGGGGCTCAGCCCTCTTCACATCGTTCGCGCCCTCCGCGGCATGGGGCACCAGCCCTATTGCGCGAACTATGGCGACGAGGATGTGGATGGTTCCGACGCTTCGGCGGTGGCTGATGTCGTAGAAGCGGATGCTTCCGCAACGGGCGATCCGGCAGCTCTAGCAGGCTGTTGAAAAAGTGGTAGCGCGCGAGGGCTGATCGTGATTCACTTTCCGGGATCTGGAGGTGATCGATGCGCGGTTCTGACGAAGGCACGGGAGCTTTGTTTTCCTATGTTGATATAGAGGCGCGGATAAGGCGGGATCATCCGCTTCGGCAGATCCGGCAGATAACCAATACGGCATTATCGGCGCTGGACGGGGATTTCGAGGCGCTTTACCCGCGCCGGCTCGGCCGGCCCTCGATCCCGCCGGAGCGGCTGCTGCGGGCCATGCTTCTGCAAGTATTTTACGGGCTTCGATCGGAGCGCCAGTTGATGGAACGGATCGAGTTTGACCTTCTGTTCCGCTGGTTTGTCGGATTGGGTGTCGACGAGGCGGTCTGGGACCATTCGAGCTTCAGCACCAACCGGGACCGGCTGCTCAGCGGAGAGATCGCCGCCAAGTTCCTGCGCGCGATTTTGGCCCAACCGAAGGTAAAGCGGCTGATCTCAAGCGATCATTTCTCGGTGGACGGTACGCTGATCGAGGCCTGGGCGTCGATCAAGAGCTTTCGCCGCAAAGATGGGAGCGACGATGACCCCCAGGGTCCGGGCCGCAATGCGACACGCAACTTCCACAAGGAGAAGCGGTCCAACGAGACCCACCAGAGCACGACCGACCCCGAGGCACGGCTCTACAAGAAGGGCGACGGCCAGCCTGCCAGGCTTTGCTATATCGGCCACGCCCTGATGGAGAACCGCAACGGGCTGGTGGTGGACGGCGGCATTACCCAGGCCAGCGGTACCGCCGAACGGGAAGCCGCGCTTGCGATGCTGGACCGGCGCCGACGGCGGCGTCGGATCACATTGGGTGCCGACAAGGCCTATGACGTGCGGCAGTTCGTGGAAGATTTGCGCGAGCGGTCGGTCACCCCCCACATCGCGATCAACGGGCATCTCTCGAAGAATGGCAAGGCGCGCGCGACTGCCATGGATCGGCGCACCACCCGTCACCCCGGCTATGCGATCAGCCAACGCTGCCGCAAGCGCATCGAGGAGGTGTTCGGATGGGGCAAGGCTTCGGCCGGCCTCGCAAAGGTCAAGCTGCGAGGACGGGCCAAGGTCGATGCGGTCTTCACCCTCGCCTTGGCCGCCTACAATCTGATCCGCTTGCCCAAGCTCCTCGGAGCGTTGGCATGAGCCCCGGCGGCAAATGGCGCATCGTCGAGATGCCTGACTTCCCGGCCGATTATCCCGATATGGTCGAGCCAGCCTATATCCTGTTCGAGCATAAGGGCGGAGGCGAGTTTGCCTTTGGCTGCTGCACCGGACACATATGGGAAGCGAGCAGCGCGGAGGCGACCAGGATCGACTTCTCCTGGGACGGCAGCGACGAAATGACCGAAGTATGCGGAGATGGCTCCGCCGAACTCCAGCCAGACGGCTCTCTCTACGGCGAAATCTGCTACCGACACGGCGACGAATATCCCTTCATCGCTCGCAAATGGACTTCTTCAACAGCCTGCTAGAGGCCGGCCTGCTCGACACTGCGATCCCCACCATCGTGCGCTATCTCGATTCTGCGCTCCCGGTGATTCTCGGCATGGCGAATATTCATCATGACGAGCGGGACGGTCATGCGATTACGGCGGTCGGCTATGTCGAGTCTTCGGCACCGGTCCGTGCTGGCGATAGCTACGATTGCTTCGTACGCGCGCTCGTCGTTCACGACGACCAGCATGGGCCGTATCGCCTTCTCGCGCTTACCGCCGACGACGTCGCCGCACTTCCCGCCGACCAGCTCTTGCGGATCGATGGAGAACCGGTGATCGCGGCCGATGAAGTCACCCATATTTTTGTGCCGCTGCCGCCAAGGGTCGTGCGGCTTGGCGATCACGCCGACCTGATCGCCAAGGAGGTGGTCGGCAAGATACGCGATCAGCACTTGCAACTCGGACAGGCGCTTAAGTCCTTGCCCAAGGAGGCGATCGACACGCTTCAGGCTTTCTTCGATCTCAAGGACAGCGGGCAGCTCGTCTTTCGGACCTATCTCACGACTGCCGCGCGTTATCGCCACCATCTCGCGGCGGCCGCGCTTCCCGAGGACGTAAAGATCCGGGCAATCAATCGCGAACTGCCGCATTTCATCTGGGTTACCGAGATTCTTGATCGCGACGCCTCGCCCGGAGCGCCGGGCGAACCGCGCGAACTGCTAGGTCATACGGTAGTCAATGCCACGAGCGCGATCGAGAACGACACCGACCTCTTGTTCGCGCACCTGCCGCATCTCGATTTTCAGCGCGACGTCAACCCGAAGGACGGCGAAGGCGACTTCCGCGACCACTTCACGGGCGTGAAGCTCGGTGGTTCATACCGTCAGCGTATCCGCAGCTAGGGGCGCGGCATAACCGACGGCAGGCTAACATTGTCCGGAAGCATCGCGCTCGTCGCCACCACCGCTTTGGGATTACGCAGCGTGAGATCGACAAAATCGCAATAGGTCCCGCTCGCGAGCGCCCGGCAGAGCTGTCCCACCTGAAGCGCGGCCGCGACGACCGCGGTCGATGGCACGCCAAGGCTCTGACCAGCGATCGCGAGCGCGCCGCATTGCGGGAGCCGACCTTCCACCACAAGCTTTTCGAGGCCGGGGTTGAGGGCAGCCTCGGTCGGGCCGGTGACATCCGGCCAGGCGGTCTGGGGAGTCATTCGGCCTGGGAAGGCGTGAAGGCGCAGATCGAAAATTTCCTCCGCGCTGCTGCCGAGCCCGGCGTCGATCACGAGGTCAAAGCGGCCATCGGCGGCGAGCCGCCGGGCGTCGAGATTATCGACGCCGGCAAGCGCTACTCGCGGCTCCCCGTCTTCGGGCCGGCTAGATGCCCCGAAACTGCGCTCGCAGATCCGGGTCTCGAAACCGAGGCGATCGGCATAGGCGCCGAGCATGCGGGCCTTGCGATGACCGATCCATGCCGGTTCGGTCAGGATTTGCGTCAGCCGATTTTCCTCACCGACGCGATCGCGATCCTGGACGAGGAGGTGGGTCAGCCGACGGTCGGCAAACGGCAGCAGCTCGAGAAGAAACATTGTCGCCTGGCCAAGATTTCCAAGACCGAGCAGCCAGAGCGACGCAGGCAGGCGCGTAATGTCGCCCGGGTCGATTTCGGGCGCGGCAGGATCCCACAGCGATAGGGTCAGGGGCTGGCGGCCTGCCAGCAGGTCGCCCAGAATATGTCGGCGAAAGGCTTCGCTGACCGCAAGGGCGCCGGCCGCGGCGCCGGCAATTACATTGCCCTTGCCTTCGCTTTGGGCGGGATAGGGTGCGACATGGGCTCGCCAGCCCGACACCGTCAAATAGAGATCGGCGGCCGACTGCGGATGGCTGCCGATGTGAAGGCGGTAGGGCTTGGCCGGGATATTGCGGCTACGGCATCCGGCCGCTTCCAGGGCGCGCATGAGCGGCGCCCCGACATGACTGCCGACAATCACGGGCACCGGATCGAGGCCACCGATAAAGACCCCGCCGCGAAACATGCGCGAAGCGGTAGCCGCGATGGCCAGCGCTGCAGCTTGCCCCCATTGCGTGGCCGCCGCTGCCGCATCGATCGACAGCTGGACCTGCCCGCCCTCGAGCCGCGCTCGCGCCAGATCGACGTCGGTTCCGATATCATGTTCCAGAAGCAGTTGCGCTATCCGGTCGTGCTCGAACTGAACGGTCATGCGAACCTCCGCAGACGAAAGAAGCCGGGGCCGCGGGCACTGTGATCCGCCCAGTCCGCACCGCCGAGATATTCGTAAATTCCGATTTCGCCCGGCCCCGTCCGGCGCGACGCGAAGTCGGGGACGATTAGCGCGAGATGACCGCGCCGGGGCATCATGGGGTGCGCCCGGTCGGTGCTGCTCTGACCATAGCCGCCGGGATGCGTGTGAACATCAGCCACGACGCGCCAGCCATGGCGCGCGCAGACGTCCCAGACCTTGTCCATCTGGCCGCCGTCGAACAGGATGATGCCCTGCAAGGCGTCCGGGTCGATATCGTCGTAGAGAAGATAGCCACGCACGAAGCGGTGGTCGCCTTCGATTGTGCCAAGCAGGAAGGCTCCGCTTTCGCGGCGGCCTTCGCCGCGCTGCGCAAGATCATGCAGCAAGCGGGACCACAGCCGCGCCGGGCAGTTCAAGCGAACCGGGGGCGACAGACGCGCCGCAATAAAGCGGATCAGCGAGAAGATCATGAACGGTCTCCAGATAATCGGTGATGTCGCAGCCGGCGCGCCAGGCAAGGTCGGCATATTGGTCGGGCCAGTGCGTTCGCCCGATCCGGTCGATGGGATGGTAGAGGCACGGACCCCAGGTCGAGAAGCTGGGCAGATACGCTCCGCCGCTCTGGCGGGGCCGCTCCTCCTGGATCAGCGCCCGGTCGAGCGCGCCGTGCCAGAGCTCGCCGGTGGGCGCGAGCGCGGGATAGCCGTCGCAGCGCAGCCGGAGCAGGAACCACTCGGGACTGTCCGGCATCGGCGGCGCCGCGATCTCGAAAAAGGCGAAGGGAAAGGCGAGTCGCGCGAGCCGCCAGCGGCCCCGCTCCTCGCCGATCCGAAACGCCCCGGCGACAAGATCGCGCCGCAGCGCGGCCTCGTCGGGCGGAAAGGCGGGCAGTTCCACGAGTCAGCCCTGCGGCTTCACATTGTGGACCAGCACGCCTTCCAGCGCGCAGGATCCGTGCGCGGCCTGACCGAGATGGGTATCTGGGGGCACAACGCGCCCGTCCACCTTCACCTGGAACTGGGCCGGCTTGCCTTCCAGACCGAAGGCCTCAGGCGAAATCGCCCAGCGGATGACGCGGCGGATCGTCGCATTCGGACGAAAAGCGCGCTCGTGCGACTGACCTTCGTAGGACAGGCGTACCTTGATACGCTGGCGCGTCGACGCGTGAAGGACACGGAACTCGCGGCGCAGGTCTTCGATGATCGTCGCCGCGTCGGCCAGCGGCTCGTCGGCATCTTCGAAAGCAAGCTCCTCGATGTCGGTACGGCCGGTTTCCTCGCGGATACGAGCGAGGATATGCGCCACGTCGGCGTCATCGGGAACGGCAAGCTCGATCGGCTTGGCCATGCCCTGCACGGTGAGGATGAGAGAGAAAGCGTTGATGGCGGTCATGTTGAAGGGCCTCCTTTTGAACCCTGCCGCCGCTTCACCATATTCCGGAACCGATGTCAATAACACAAACATCATGTGCCCGTTTTGCAAACCGTTTGCGTTGCAAACAAGGCCCTTGAGCTTGGCTCAACTGTTTGCTACGTTGACGAACCGCTCCCTAGAAACGGCCAACATGCAAGATCCGCTCTACACATTTTTCGGCAGCCGCGTCCGCGCGCTGCGCGAACGCCGGCAGGTCACGCAGGAAGAACTGGCGCGACGCGTCGACCTCTCCCGGACCTCGATTACCAATATCGAGAAGGGTCGCCAGCGCGTCCTGCTCCATCAGATCGTCGATCTGGCGCACGCCCTCGATGCGAAACCCGGGGACCTTTTTCCTGCACCGGCTGCGGCTGAAAAGCCGCTGCGTGACGATGTTGCACAGCTCGTCGAGAAGCTGAAGAACGAAACACCCGGACCTTGAGCGAATTGCCTATCGCCTATGCGCGGATACGCAAGGCGGCTTCGGACCTGATCGCCGGACAGGATGCTCCGCCGCTCGCGCTCGAACCTATTTTGGCAACACTGGGCGTCGAGCTAAGGCGCATCGACGTCGCCGACGATATTTCCGGAATATTGATCCGATCAGCGGAACGGAACGTCGTGGTCGTTAACGCCAAGCATTCGGAGGTCCGGCAGCGCTTTACGATTGCCCACGAAATTGCCCATCTCATGCTGCACGAGGGCGAGGAAGTGCATGTCGATTCGGCGTTCCGCGTCAATTTACGCGACCCACGCTCGGGCACTGCTGAAAACATTGAAGAGGTCGAGGCGAACGCGTTTGCTGCCAATCTGCTGATGCCCGCTGAATGGATACGCAAGGCGCTTGTCGGAACCTGGATCGACGTCAACGATGACAGCGAAGTCGCCCGCCTTGCCGACGTCTTCGCCGTCAGCCCGCAGGCCATGCTCATCCGGCTGACAAATCTGCTGCGACGCTAGTCCGCTAGGGGTTCGCGCGGTGCCACGATATCCAGCCATGACTGGATCGCCAGCGGAACATCGCCGCCATCGCGCATGTCGAACGTTACCTCATTCTGCTGTTGAATTCGGCACACCGAAAAAGCAAGTTTCTCTTCGCGGCTGTTGTCGACAAGGATCGCAGCATCGGCGACCGTTGCAGCGAGCCTGATGGCCATCTGAGTGCGCGGGAATCGGTCGGCAAGCTTGGCGGCGTCGACCGCGTGGCCGCCGCGGGCGACACGGGTCTGGACGCGAAGCGTGGAAAGTACGGCATTGGCGAGCCCGACGAACAGCAACAAAACGAAATAGCCATTGGCTTGCATCTGTTTGATCTGATCGATCTTTGACTCGATGCTGCCGTCCTCAAGCTCGCGCCAGTGAGAGAATACCGTCTCCATCGCAAAGGGCACGCCGTTGCTGAGCGCTTCGGCAACGAAGGCCTGTACGCCATTTTGCGCAACCTTCATCCAACTTTCATTCTGATCGCGCAGCGTTCGCGCCCACTCCGGGAGCGGCGCAGACGCGCTCGTCTCGGGAAGGATCGACAGCATCATGCGGTCGGCGTTCACCAGCGGAATCTGGAGTTGCGGTGCCAGATGCTGGTACCACATCGTCGACTTGCCCGACCCGTTATGACCCGCGAGGATGATGGCGAGCGGTTTGCCCGACGCGAGTTGCGCCGCCAATATGCCGTCGACCGCCCGGGCGAGGGACGTCATAGTTTCTGGAAGGTGCCGTTCACAAAGTGGCCGCGTTCGACTTTTCCATCGAGCTTGCGGATAACCTCCTCGGGCTTATCGGCGTCGACGTGATAAAGCGGAACATCCTTGCGCGGCGAGATGCGGACGCCCGGCTTGATGATCTTCATGCGCGCGCGCTTCAATGCCGACTGACCAAGAGCGACGTTAGCGGCGACTTGCGCTTTGGGGGGCACAGCCGCGCGAACGGTCACCGACCCGAAAGTAACAGAGCGCGTTTTTCCAACCGACTTTTTAACGGTCATGCGAGCCATTTGACACCTAGAATGTTTGCTTTGCTGACAATCAATTTGGCGCCTGCCGCGCATTTGTGCAAGCTAGAAAGTGTAAAGGCAATGTTTGCAACATAAACCAAGCCCCTACCGGAGCGTCGTCGACCCATCCCGTCGCGCGGCGCACAACTATGATCACAGAGCCCGATCACTGCCACTGGGATCGACGATCCGCATCGTGTCGGGGTCGATCAGCATGCGATAGCCACCCGCCTCGGCGAGCTTTTGCGCATAGGCATCGAGGTCGGGTACGTCGGCGCTGACGTCGAGGGGTTTGAAAGCGGTCGAGCGATAGAGGCCGGCCTCCTCTACCGGCTCCATCCGAATTTCTACGGCAAAGCAGATCGTATCGCCCGCAAGTTCGGCCCGGTTGTAATAGAGCGCTTCGATCGCCTCGCCCTCCGCCCCGTCCAGCTTCGCACCCTCGAAACTATCGATCTCGAAGCGCGCCACCGGCGTCTTGTTCAGCAAAAGATCTCCGGCGATCGCTGCCAGCTCGGACTCCCATATCGCATCGAAGCGAAAGCTCTCACCGGGCTCGACCCCCGCCCGCTCGAGAAGCTGGCGCCAGCGCTCGAGAATCGTGGCGATCTCGGGCATTTCATTAAGATAGGGGCCCGTCAATGGCTCGGTTAGCGCCGCCGTGACCGGGACCGCGTTATCGCGCCAGCGGTCGATCGTAAGCGATCCGCGCCCTTCGGCAAGATAGGTCAGCGCGCGCGTCAGCTTCATCCACGCATCGAGCGACTTGCGGCCGTCGTCGAACAGACCGACCGTCTGAAAATGCAGCCCGTCCCGCGACATCCGGATCGTGAAGTCGGCATGCTTCACATACAGTATCGCATCCGCCTCGATCGGCGGGATGACGACGATTTCGGCCTTGAACCGCACCGGCGGTACGAAGGAATCACCGCGGATGACGATCTCACAGTCCCCAACTTTTGGCGGGTCGACCCGAAACTCCTCGATCCGAGCAAGCAGCGGACCTTGATAGGGAATGCGGATGCCAAAGCGACGGTCGAACATAGTGAGGCGCTCGGGAACGAGCGGTGCAATCCCGAGCATCAGGTCCTTGAGATGATCCTGGCCCTCGATGCGCACCACCGCTTCGCCTTCCAGATGGCCATCCTCATATCCGAGTTCGGCAAGCTGGCGCTGCTTCTCGAAGACATAAGCCACCGGATCGTCACCCATCGCGGCGGCGAGCGCCATTTTGAGGCCCTCCGGCGTAAGCTCGAACGGCACGCCGATGCGGCGATAGTCGAAACTGATCGAAGCGCGGTTGATCGCATAGTCCTGTCGTGCCTCGGCCAGGCGAAGGCGCCGCAGAATGCGAGAGAGCTGCGGTCCGAGCAGATGGATAAGATAGCCGCGAAGCGGGTCGCCAGCGGGCGTCAGGCGAAAGACGATCACGAAAGCAGGCTGCGCGTTCTTCGCAATGAGGTCGACCGCCGACAGCTTCGCGGAGACGCGATTCCCGCGCTCGCCCGCCGTCGACTTCAGCTGGATGATACAGGTGGAGGGTTGGCGCTGATCGAGCGGCGTCGCGCGCCCAGCCTCTTCGAGCAGAAATTCGACGAGAAAGTCCCAGCCGGTGACGTCCTGTAAGCTCTTGTTTTGCCTCAGACGGGCACGATCGCAAAGATGGGCGAAGAGAGTCTCGCCGGCACGACCGAGTTCGTATGATGGAAGCGCATCATTCATGCTGCCCCGCTACCAGCTTTTGGGCGCCAATCGAAGCGGTCGCTGGACCATGTTCGATGAATTGCGGCGCCCGCCCTTGATGCGGCGACCGCGATTCTGCAGACACGGACGACATGGGCTGCTCCTGCCCGCTCTTCCCTAATCATCAGGACATTCGCTCCATGATCTCGACCATCTCAAATTGGCAGACCCTCATCGGAAGCTTCTTCGCTGTCGGCGCCGCTTTCGTCGGCGGCACTTATATTACGCGTCAGATCCATCAGGCAGACCGCCTCGAAAGCGGGCGGCTCCGTCGGCGTTTGCTCGCCGCGCGCGCGGTTCTGCCACTCGCCCTGAGCACGCTTTCGCATTACGCGCGCGATTGCGCGATCGAACTACAAAGAGCTTTGGGAACGATGCGCGGCGATCATCTCGGTCGGGCCGAAGTGCTCGTTTTTCCCGCGCCGCCTGCAGAAGCTATCACCAGTCTAACCGAGATCATTGAAGCCTCTGGCGACGATGACATCTCGTTTCCGATCTCCGAGCTTCTTTCCCGGCTTCAGGTACAAAGCGCCCGTCTCGCCGGTCTCGAGGACCGCGAACCGAGAAGGATCGTCGCAGAGCGCGAGCTGCGCGATCATCTGCTCTACACCGCTGAACTCGCAGCGCAGGTTGCGAACATGTACGAATACGCGCGCCGCGAGCGCGACGACATTCCTCTTCACCTGCAGCGCGGCGATGTGAACCGATCGCTCAGCATTTTCGGCATTTACGGCGACGAGCGCGAGGAGATGGCGGCGGCCGCCCTTCGGAGCTGGGATCGTGCGACGCTGCGTCGCCTGAAATCAGGCGAAAAGGATCCGGCGAGCCTTCTCACTCTGGTCGAACACAACCCCGACTATATCCAAGAGCAGCTCGGCATCGAAGCCGTCGACGAGCAATTCCGGTTCCGCGGCCATCGATACGACCGGCTGATCGATGCAGCCGCTTACGCTCTCATTCTTGAGTCCCGATCCGCTGCGCGCTCGATATAGCGGCGAAATCCGCACACCAATTCACTCGATTGTGAAGCGAAGACAGAAATTCATCATGAGCGCCTTGCAGTCAACCTGCTCGACAGGGGCGAGGAATTCTGTGCCATCGAGCGTGCCGCCAATCGAGGCGATGCCTGAACGTTTGTAAGTCGGCAGCGAAAAAGAATAGAGCAAAACATAGCCGCATTTCGTGCGTCAAATCCTATGGCCGCTTTCGCACTCAGGTTACTCGCTGTCGAATGCCAGTATGCAGGCGCGTTCCTGCCGGTAAGTTCTGAAAGGCCCGAAGGGCAGCTCTTAGGCATCGGTTTCGCGGCCGGCTATGACTGGGATCAGGCGCAAAGCAGCCTTTACAGATCACCTCACCAACGGCTATCGCGGCAGCGTGCTCGCAATCGTGAGTACACCTACTGAGTACACATGCGTCGTTTCACGTCGCGGAAAATGGCGGAAAACCGTGGGCTTCCAGCCCATCCGACCCCTCCCGTAGGGGTCACCACGGTCAAGCGCGCGGTCGGCGCGTTTTTTCTGAAAATTTCCGACCCAACGGCCCCTTCGTCTAGCGGTCAGGACGTCGCCCTCTCACGGCGAAAACACGGGTTCGATTCCCGTAGGGGTCACCAGCATTTCCGCGGGTTTGCGGGGATGGCTGGGGAATTTTTCTAATGCATCCCTAATATCCACTCTGCATCACGCTTACATTATAGGCTTGTTCAAGCCACACGCAGGCGCGGTTGCGCGCCTCGGTCGAGCGGCCAGGCAGCGCGAGCTGGTTGATGCCCCAAGGCTCCGGAAAACCGGTGTTGATAGAGTCTCCTCGATCATCGAGTCGAGTTCGGAATTACTGATCATGCCACGGCCTGCAATCCTTTGCGCTGGATGATCGAAAGCAACCGCAACGCGGGGCCACCCGGACGTTTCACACCCCGCTCCCAATCCGACACCAGATTACGCGATACGTTAAGATAGGCCGCGAACACCGGCTGCGAGACATGCTCGCGCTCGCGGATCGCGCGGATTTCGTCGCCCGCCAGCACCGGAGCCCGAGCAAGACACGCCTCATCAAAGGTGCGCAGCGTTGCACGCGACACAACTCCCGCGTCGTGCGCGTCGCTCATCATCTCATGGATCGCGCCCGCGATCTCGCTGCGATAGCCCTTATCCTTCGTCATCGTTGCCATCTTCGATCTCCACAGCGTTCCCGACTCCACCAGCCGGTCCAGTTCCTCGCCGTTCCATTCCAACGCTTCGGTTGCCGCGTCGCGCAACAGCGCCAGGTCGACTTTCGCTCCTTCCGCGCGAAGCGCTCGAACCAGCCTTTCTTAAAAATGCGCGTTATGGTCGGTTCTCCTCCTTAGCTATCCTTACAAAACACATAGCATTATATTTCAATATCGGGCATCGGCCTTCGAACGCGCCGAAGCGCCCATTCTTGCAGCTATCGGCACCATGGTGCCTCGCCTGAGCGATGTTGCAGGTCACATCCATCTGATCCTGCCCGAACCGACCCAGCACGCGGCCTGTTTTCGCGCATTGGCGGCGGGTGGCGACCGAATTGTTCGTTGCTTGGCCAGCGCCGACGATGGGATGGGGGGAGAAGCGATAGCGGCGGCGCCATCCTGCTCTTTCGCTGACAGGGTCGGCAAGGAAATGTTCCTTCCCCTGCCGACCCTATTCGTGTCCGGTCACAGCCAAGCGTTGTTCGGCGCGGCCCATCGACAACAGGATCGGATCCGATGCCTGCCGCGCGGCAAAATCAGCCTTGCTCGCGATCCCTTGCCAGGTGATGCCGATCAGCGATTGCGCAATCGCCCCGCCTAGCGTGTCGCCGGGGCCGGGCAGGATGATGACGTCGGGCGCATATTCTTTGACCGCGACCTGCACCGAGCGCGCAAAATCATAAGGCGCGAGGATCTGGTGGCCGAAGGTGTAGTCCCAGATCGCGGCGGGGTCGCTGGCGAAGCGGCGCCAGATGTGGCCGCGGCCATCGACCAGCGGGATCGCCGGGGTGCCGAACAGCGAGGTAGGCAGTTCGGCCTTGGCCTTGTCGGCGCTGCCGAACATCAACGGGGTGTGGAAGGGGCCGTGGCCGGCGAGGCGCAGCGGATCGCGGCCCGGGATCTGCGGCGCGGCGGCGAGCAGCGCGGCAAGGCCTGCCTCATTGCCCGCAAACACCAGCATTCCGGCGAGGTCGATCGACAGCGCGAGGGCGTGGTCGGGGCGCGCGGCGATGGCGGCGACGAGGCCCAGCAGTTGATCGCTGAGACCTGGGACCGGGCGCCAATTCTCCTCGACGACTTGCAGCAATATCTGCCCGCCGGGGCCGTGGGTCTGGCTGTTGAGACCCATCGCATTGCTGATGCGGAAACCGTCCTCGACTGACACCGCGCCGCCAAGCGCCAGCGCGCTGTACCAGCCCATCGAATTGCCCGCGACCGCGACAACGTCATATTGCTCGCGGTCGATGCTGAGAAAATCAAGCGCGGTTGCGGTGTAGATCAGCGGTGCCGCGACGTCGCCGCGCATATGCGTGGCAACGCTGAAACGCTCGGCGCCGTCGAGTTCGGTCACCGTCGGCTGGCCGCGGTCACGTCGCTGGGCGTCGAAATTGGCGATGACATCGGCGAAGCGCGTGCCGTGCAGCCGCGCGATGCTGCCGAGTTCGCCCTTGCCATAGGTGCCGCGGCCCGGGGCGACGACAAGCGCAGTTTTCCGCGCGGTCATGCGAGCATCTCCTTTGCGGCGGCATAGATCGAATCGCGGCTCGGCAGGGTCAGCGTCGCGGCCTTGCCCAGCGGAATGAAGCTGTCGTCGGCGGCGATGCGCTTCAGCTGTTTATCGGGAGTACGTTCGACGAAAGTCGCCATCAGCGCCTCGCTCTGCGAGCCGGTGATACGGCATTCGTCGACGATCAGGACGCGCTTCGCATCGCCGACCGCGGCGACGAGCTTGTCTTCGTCGACCGGGCCGAGCCAGCGCAGATCGATCACGCGCGCCTGGACGCCATCGGCGGCAAGCAATTTTTCCGCCTGCCGCGAGAGATAATAGCCATTGCCATAGGTCACGATCGCCAGATCGGCACCGCCGCCATGGATGCCGACGTCGCCGAAATGGATCGGCGCGCCGTCGCCCGGCGCTTCGTAGGTACTGGTCCACAGACCATCGCCCTCTTCGTGAAGATCGCGGGTCATATAGAGTGCGATCGGTTCGACGAAGACGACCACCCGCTGCTCTTCACGCGCCAGTCTGACGCACTCGCGCAGCATCGCCACCGCGTCGCGCCCGTTCGACGGCACCGCAAGAATCACGCCCGGAATATCGCGGAAGACGGCGAGGCTGTTGTCGTTGTGGAAATGGCCGCCGAAGCCCTTCTGGTACCCGAGCCCCGCAATGCGCAGCACCATCGGATTGGTATATTGGCCGTCCGAGAAGAAGCTGAGCGTCGCCGCCTCGCCGCGGATCTGGTCCTCGGCATTGTGGACATAAGCGAGAAACTGGATTTCGGGCATCGGCAGGAAGCCATTATGCGCCATGCCGATCGCGAGCCCGAGGATCGCCTGTTCGTCGAGCAAGGTGTTGACGACGCGCGCCGACCCGAAACGCTGGTGGAGCTTCGCGGTGACATTATAGACGCCGCCCTTTGGCCCGACATCCTCGCCCATGACGGCGATTTCTTTGTGCGCGAGCATCAGGTCGGCCAGCGCCCAGCTCAAAAGCCGCGCCATATGCTGCGGCTTGTCCATCGCGCCGGCATCGCTGCCGAACATCGTCTTGCGGTCTTCGTCCGACGGGGTGTTCACGCGGGTGATGTCGCGCCGGGGCGGGACGATGCTTTTCATGACGTGCGCGGCGGTGGTGATCTTCGGGCGCAGGATCGCGGCCTCGGCTTGCCGCGCGAGGGTGGCGCCGATCTCCTCATAGGCATCGGCGATGTCGGCGGGCGTCATCCACCCTTGCTGCGCCATCAACGCCGCGCCCGCGAGCAGCGGATCGCGTGCCTCGTCGGCCTCGATCAGCGCCTTGGGCAGATAGGCGCCCTGCACGTCGGACCCGGCGTGACCATAGAGCCGCACCGTCGCCATGTGGAGAAATACCGGCTTGCGATACCGCCGCGCATAGTCGGCGGCTTCGCACGCGCCGGCATAGGCCGACACAAGGTCGCTGCCGTCACATTTGATGTAATGCAGTCCGGCGCGGTGGCGGAACTGCGCCTCGATCCAGCCGGTTGGGGTGCGCGTCGAAATGCCGATCCCATTGTCTTCGCACAGGAAGATCAGCGGCATCGGCGAGCCCTGAAACGCTGCCCAGCCCGCGGTGTTGAACGCGCCCTGCGCGGTCGAATGGTTCGCTGAGGCGTCGCCGAAGCTGGTCAGCACGACGGCATCGTCGGGCAGTGGCAGCCCGGTCATGCCAATACGGCGCGCGATGCCGATCGAGAAGGCGGCGCCGACCGCCTTCGGCAGATGCGAGGCGATCGTCGAGGTTTGCGGCGGGATATTGAGCGCTTTCGATCCGATCACCTTGTGGCGCCCGCCCGAAATCTGGTCTTCGGATGAGGCCGCAAAGCTGAGCAGCATGTCCCAAGTCGGGGTCTGCCCCGGCACGTGCCGCGCGCGGTGCAGTTGGAAGGCGTTCGAGCGATAATGGAGGAACGCCATGTCGGTGACGCGCAGCGCCGCGGCGACCGCAGCGTTGCCTTCATGCCCCGACGATCCGATCGTGTAGAAACCTTCACCCCGCGCCTGTAGCGTGCGCGACAGCCGGTCCATCTGGCGGCTGGTCAGCTGCGACAGGAAAATATCTGTCGCGTCGGCGCGCGACAGGCCCGCGGTCGCCGGATCGGGTGCATCGGCGCGGTCCGGCAAGCGGCCGCCCGCCAACACGCCGAGGAATTTTTCATGTACTGCCTGCGCCGCGTCCACCGACATCCTCCTGTTCGGCCTTTTGCCTGATTGTCCACGTGGTTACGCGCGCAACCATCGGCCCCATGCGGCAGCGCGCTATAACGGGGCAGACCGGTACGCAAGCATCTCTTGCCTTGGCGCGCCGCCTCGCGCTACGCTTTGGCGCGATGACAATGCACGGCGGAACAGTCTTTTGGGCATGATGTCGCTGTGGATCACCCAGGCGTCAGCGGCCGCCGATGCTTCGAGCGCGGGCAGCGGCTGGCTGATCGATCCCGAGCTCGTCGATCCCGCCTATAGCCAGACGATCGCGGGCGGCGAAATCCAAACGGTATTTCCACCGCCCCCGCCCCCGCCGCCGCCGACCCCCGAATGGCTGAGGTCGCTGTTCGACATGATCAGCAGCTTTTTCCAATGGAGCGCGCCCGCTGCCAAGCCTTTGCTGTGGATCGGCGTCGCGCTGCTGGCACTGTTTTTGCTCTATCATTTTGTCCCCGCCTTTGCGCGCTGGGTCGACAATCTGCCGTTCCGGCGCAAGGCGGGCAACGATGACGGCACCGATGATGTCGGGCTGGCCGAAGCTGGGGCAGCGCGCGCGTTGCTGAGCGAGGCCGATGCGCTGGCGGCCGAGGGGCGCTTTGCCGAAGCCGTCCACCTGCTGCTCTATCGCAGCGTCGAAGATATCGAAGGCCGCCGCCCTGGGCTGGTCAAGCCCGCGATGACCTCACGCGACCTCGCCGAAGCGCGCGATTTGCCAGGGGTTGCCCGCGACGCATTCAGCCGCATCGCGCGTGCGGTCGAGATCAGCCTGTTCGGCGGGCGTTCGATCGACGCCAGCGCCTGGCAACAATGCCGCAGTGCCTATGCCGAACTGACGGTGCCAAAGAATTGGGCGCGGACATGAGCGGCGGGGTAGCAAGCGACGGCGGGTTCAACCCGCGCCTGATCGCGGGCGTCGTCGCGATCGGCGTGATCGCGTTCATCGCGCTGTGGGCGCTGATCGCGCTCGGTCCGCAGCTGAGCAGCGGCAACGACGGCGGCGGCCATGCGCTGTCGAAGGCCGCGCCGGGTTACGCCGGAATCGTCGACCTGCTCGAACGCAGCGACGCCGCGGTGGACCTGCGCCGCCGCGAAGAAGCGCCGATGCTGGAGGATCCCGAATTGTTGATCCTCACCCCCGGCCATACCACCAAGGCCGACGACCTTGCCCGTCTGATCAGCGAACAGCGCGGCGGGGCGGTGCTGATCATATTGCCGAAATGGCGGACCGGCCGCCATCCGTCGAAAGCGGGTTGGGCAGGGGGCGGCTTTGCGTCCGCGCCGTCGCCCAAGATGCTGCCGCCCGCTGCTGGACGCATCGACAAGATCGGCAGCGAGCCCAACGCGCGCGGCGCGCAAGCGAAAGGCCATCTGGGCGGCTCTCCGATGGCGCTGACGCTGCCCAACCTGCGCACGCAGGTGCTGAACGCGCCCGATCTGGAAACGATGATCGCCTTTCCGCACGGCGGCGCGGTGCTGGCGAAGCAGCCCGATGCCGCGATTTACATCCTGTCCGACCCCGATTTCGTCAACAATCTGGCGTTCTCAAGCCGCGATCGCGCCCGCGCGGCGGCGATACTGGTCGATGCGGTGGCCGAAGATGCGGGGGCCTATAGCGTCGCGTTCGACGTGACGCTGAACGGCTTTGGCAGCCAGCGATCGCTGCTGCGCTTTGCCTTTGTGCCGCCGTTCATCGGCATCACCCTGTGCCTGATCGCCGCGGGGCTGCTTGCATTGTGGCAGGCGTGGATGCGCTTCGGTCCGGCGCTGAAACCAGCGCGCGCAATTGCGGTATCGAAAGCGGCGCTGATCGCCAACAGCGCCGACCTGATCAAACAGGCGCGGCGTGAGCTCGACGGCGCCGATGCCTATGTCCGCAGCCAGCGCAGCGCGATTGCGCGGCGGTTGCACGCGCCGGACGGGCTCGACGACGCCGCGACCGACCGCTGGATCGACAAGCATCTGCGCGTCGGCGGCGAAACATTTTCCGCGCTCGCACGGCGGCTGCCGCTCGCACGCAACACTCATGAGTTTTTGGCAGACGCGCAGGCGCTGCACGACATCAGGAAGGATTTACTGCGTGACAGCCAATAATATCGCAACGGGAGTGGGAGGCGTCCAGGCGCTCGGCGCCGCGATCGAGGCCGAGGTCGCCAAGGTCGTGTTCGGGCAGGGACCGCTGACCCGCATGGTGACGATCGCGCTGCTCGCGGGCGGCCATGTGCTGCTCGAAGGCCCGCCGGGAACCGCGAAGACCTTGCTCGCGCAGGCGTTCGCGCGCGCGACGGGCCTCGACTTCGGGCGCATCCAGTTCACTCCCGACCTGATGCCGGGCGACATCCTGGGGTCGAACCTGTTCAACTTCCAGACGTCGAGCTTCACCCTGACCAAGGGGCCGATCTTTACCGAGCTGCTGCTCGCCGACGAAATCAACCGCACCCCGCCCAAGACGCAGGCCGCACTGCTCGAGGCGATGCAGGAACGCCGCGTGACGATCAACGGCGAGGCCCACGTGATGAGCCCGCGCTTCACCGTGCTGGCGACGCAGAACCCGATCGAGCAGCAAGGCGTCTATCCGCTGCCCGAGGCGCAGCTCGACCGTTTCCTGTTCAAGCTGGTCGTCGATTATCCCGCCGCCGACGAGGAACGACGCATCGTCGCCGACCATGGCGGGCGCTTTAAAAGTCCCGCAGTCGCCGATTTCGGAGTGACGAAAGTCGCGAATGCGAAAACGATCGAAGCCGCGATCGACACGATCGCCACGGTACGGCTGGCCGACGAGATCGTCGACTACATCGTCCAGCTCGTCCGGGCGACGCGCGAGAGCGCCGATCTGGAATGCGGCGCCTCGCCCCGCGCCGCGACATTGCTGGCGCGCGCCGCCTGCGCCGCGGCGGCGCTAGACGGGCGCGACTATGTCATTCCCGACGATATCCAGCGCCTCGCGTCGGGCGTGCTGCGCCACCGCGTCATCCTGTCGGCGGCGGCGGAAATCGAAGGGCGCAGCGTCGAAGAGGTCGTCGCGGCGCTGCTCGAGCGCGAAGAAGTGCCGCGGTGATCGGCACCTGCAATCGATCCTGCCTGTCGCGCAGCGATGGGGAAGGGGACCGTCGCCGAAGGCGATGGTGGAGGGGCGACGACGTTCGCGCCAAAGCCTCTCCGTCAGCGCTTCGCGCTGCCACCTCCCCAAGGCTCCGCCACAGGGAGGAACTATCCCCATGATCTACCCAACCCGCCGGGCGATCTATCTGCTGCTGCTCGGCGCCCCGATCGCGCTCGCGCTGGGGCTGGTGCGGCCCGAGCTGTGGCTGGTCGCGCCCGGGTGGATCGGGGTAATCGTCGCGTGCCTGATCCTCGACACCATCGCGGGCGCGAGTCCGCACCACCTCGCGCTCGACGCCCGTTTTCCGCATCTGGTCGGGGTCGGTGATCCGTTCGACCTAGCGCTGGCGGCGCGCGGCCCCGCGGTCCCGCCGCGCGCCGAACTGGCGCTCGCGCTCGACGAGCGGTTCGTTGAAGGCGGGCGGCTGGCAGGCGATATGCGCCGGACAAGCAGCGGCGAGGGCTTGACCCGCACCCTTTCGCTCACCGCCTCGCGGCGCGGACAGGCTTTGATCGAGGCGCTGTGGATCCGCTGGGCCGGGCCGCTCGGGCTGGTGTGGAAACAGCGCCGCTTTGCGATCGACGGCGCGATCAGCGTTGTCCCCAGCCTGCGCGCGGTCACCGACGAAGGCAGCCGGTTGTTCCAGCGCAACAGCTGGTTCGGACTGCGCCAGCAGCGCCTGCGCGGCGAAGGTACAGAATTCGAAGCGCTCGCCGAATATCAGCCGGGGATGGACCGCCGCGCGATCGACTGGAACGCGTCGGCGCGCCACGTCAAACTGCTCGCCAAGGAATATCGCGTCGAACGCGACAACCGCGTCGTGCTGGCGATCGACAGCGGGCGCACGATGGCCGAACCCGTCGGCGGGATGCCGCGCGTCGATCGCGCGGTGTCGGCGGCGCTGCTGCTCGCCTATGTCGGGCTGAAACTGAACGACCGGATCAGCCTGTTCTCCTTTGCCGCCAAGCCGCACACGCTGACCCCCGCCTATATGCACACGCAGGATTTTCCGGCGTTGCAGCGCACCGCGAGCCTGATCGATTATGCGCACGTCGAAAGCAATTTCACCCTCGCGCTGACAACGCTTGGCGCCCAGCTCAACCGCCGCTCGCTGATCATTCTGTTCACCGAATTCACCGACGCCACCAGCGCCGACCTGATGATCCGCGCCGCCGGACGATTGGTGAAGAAACACCGGCTGCTGTTCGTCGTCATCAAGGATGAAGAGGTCGAAAGCGAGGAACGTCGCCGCCCCGAAACCGGCGCCGACGTCACGCGATCGAACGTCGCCGCAGCAATGCTGCGCGACCGCCAGCTGGTGATCGCTCGGTTGCAAAGGCTCGGCGCCGATGTCGTCGAAGTGCCCGCTGACGCGATGGGGGCGAGAGCGGTCGAAGCCTATCTCGGCATCAAGCGGGCGGGCACCTTATGATCCCCGCGGCCGCCCCGACGCGCGCCCTCGACGCCCCGAGCTTTTCGACCGGCCGCTTTCGCGCCGAACGCGAGGCCGACTGGATCGCGTTCGACCTGCTGCTTACCAAGCTCGAGAAAAAGGGTGTCAAGGCGCTGACCAGCGACGAGCTGTTGCAACTGCCCCTGCTCTATCGCGCCACGCTGTCGTCGCTGTCGATCGCGCGCGCGACCAGCCTCGACAAGGCGTTGCTCGATCATCTCGAGGCGCTGTCGATCCGCGGCTATTTCCTCGTTTATGGCGTGCGCGAGACGCGTTGGAGCCGCATCCGGCGCTTCTTCCTGTACGACTGGCCCGCCGCGGTGCGGTCGGTGTGGAAAGAGACGATTATCATTTCGCTGATCATCCTGCTCGGCGCGAGCACCAGCTACTCGCTCGTCGCGAGCAACCCTGAATGGTATTATAATTTCGTCGGCGAAGACATGGCGGGCGGCCGCGATCCACGCGCCACCGCCGAATATCTGCAATCGACGCTGGGCCATGGCAAGGCGGCGAACGAGGGCGAAAGCGGCCTGCACGTCTTTGCGACCTATTTGTTCACGCACAACAGCCGCGTGTCGATCCTGTCCTTTGCGCTGGGATTTGCCTTTGGCGTGCCGACGATGATGCTGGAATATTATCAGGGGATTGGGCTGGGCGCGATGATGGCGCTGTTTTCGGCCAAGGGGCTGGGGTTCGACTTCGGCGGCTGGCTGTTCATCCACGGTACCACCGAATTGTTCGCCGCGGCACTGTCGGGCGCCGCCGGGCTGCGCATCGGCGCCGCGGTCGTGTTTCCCGGCGCGCGCAGCCGGTTACAGGCGGCGGCGGAGGCGGGGCGGACCGCGGGCAAGGTGATGATCGGGGTCATATTGATGCTGTTCATGGCCGGACTGCTCGAAGGGTTCGGCCGCCAGCTGATCACCGACACGATGCTGCGTTATGGCATCGGCACGCTGATGCTGCTGTTCTGGATCGCCTATTATTACATCCCGCGCCGCGAGGATGTGACATGAGCGCCGCTGCCGCGCAGGCCAACGCCAAATCGCGCAGCGCGCGGGCGAAAAAGGTCCGCCAGTTCATCACTCCCGAGGGGGTCGATCTGGAATTGCGCATCGCAAGTTCGGGGCTGCGGTTCGGGGCGCTGCTGGTCGATCTGATCCTGATCGTGCTGGCGTTATTCCTGTTCTCGCTCGTGATGCTGTGGATCGGCTTTGCCTCGCAATCGGACATCACCATGGTCGTCTGGATGCTTGGCGCCTTCCTGCTGCGCACCTTCTGGTTCATCGGCTTCGAGCTGGGATCGCGCGCCGCGACGCCGGGCAAAAGGCTGATGGGCATTCGCGTCGTGGCGCGCGACGGCGGGCGGTTGACCGCCGACGCCGTGGTGGCGCGCAATTTGATCCGCGAGCTCGAGCTGTTCCTGCCGCTGATGATGCTGGGGTTCGGCGCGGCGGAGGATATGGTGTCGGGCTGGACGATGGCGGCGGGGGTGCTGTGGTCGCTGACGCTCAGCCTGTTCCTGCTGTTCAACCGCGACCGGATGCGGATGGGCGATCTGATCGCCGGGACGTGGGTGGTGATGGCACAGCGGGTGAAGCTCGACGCCGATATCGCCACCGGCACGGCGGGCGACGCGATGACGTTCAGCGAGGCCGAACTGGCGGTGTACGGCATTTTCGAATTGCAGGAGCTCGAACGCGTCCTGCGCGGCAGAGACGCCCGCGCGATGCGCGAGGTCGCCGACACGATCCGCGCCAAAATCGGTCGCCCCGTCGCCGAAGAGGATGACGTCTTCCTGCTGAGCTACTACCGCCAATTGAAAGCCCGGCTCGAACGCAAATTGCTGTTCGGCAAACGGCGAGAGGACAAATATGCCAGTGACTGACCCGCATTCGGTAACCGCTGCGCTGCACCAGCGGCGATCGATCCGCAAATTTACCGGCCAGCCCGTCGATCAGGCGCTGCTCCGGGATATTTTCGCCGCAGCGCAGCGTGCGCCGTCGGGCGGCAATCTGCAGCCCTGGCAGGCGACGGTGCTGACCGGCGCACCCTGGGCGGCGGTGAAGGATGCGGTCGCGGCGCGGCTGGCGATGGGGCGTGAGGGCTATCAGCCCGAATATGACATCTATCCCAAGGGGCTGACCGATCCGTGGGAGACGCGGCGCTTCGGGGTCGGCGAGGGGCTCTATGCCGCGCTCGGCATCCCGCGCGAAGACAAGGCGGGTCGGCTGGCTCAGTTCGTGGAGAATTACCGGGGTTTCGGCGCACCGGTGATGCTTTTCCTCCACTGCTCGCGCATCATGGGGCCGCCGCAATGGTCGGACATGGGCATGTGGCTGCAATCGGTGATGCTGCTGCTCGTCGAGGCCGGCCTCGCCAGTTGTCCGCAGGAATGCTGGGCGATGTATGGCAAGACGGTGCGGGAGACACTGGCGCTGGGCGACGACCAGATTTTGTTCACCGGTCTCGCGATCGGCTATGCCGACGAAGACGCCGCGGTGAACCAGTGGCCGGTGCCGCGCGTAGGACTGGACGAAGTGATCGATTGGCAGGGATTTTGAATATGAAGCGGCAGCGGATGTGGACACAATATGGGCTGGCGGTGCCGTTGATGCTGGCGGTCGCGGGTTGCGCCGCGGTGCCAACCCCCGCCCCGCCACCGCCGCGTCCGGCTCCGGTCGCCGCCGCGCCGACCCCGGCACCGCTTCCGACCCCGACCAAGGGCTGGGAAGAGCGCGCCGTCGATAGTGGCGCGTGGCGTTATGATGCAGGCAGCCGCGCTGCGGCGTTCGTCCCGACCGGCAGCGCCAATCCGCTGCTCACCATGACATGCAGCGGCAGCGCGATTCGCCTGACCTCGGCACTGGCGGGCGCCGTCAGCCTGCGCACGAGCGCCGGGACCGACGAGATCCGCTTCGATGGCGGCAGCGCAATGCTGCCCAACCGCGATCCGCGGCTCGACCGCATCGCGTTCAGCCGCGGACGGTTCGCGCTGGAAACGCCGGGCGGCGGCGCGCTGACGCTGCCGGTGCAATCGGAGATCGGGCGGGTGATCGAGGATTGTCGATAAAAAGATCCTCCCTGTCGCGCAGCGATGGGGTGGTGGCAGTCCGAAGGACTGGCGGTGGGGCAATGGCGTGCCGTCGCAAGGCCGCTCCACCATTCGCTTCGCGAACGGTCCCCCTCCCGATGGCTTTGCCACAGGGAAGATGGGCAGTTATCCCCCCAGCTGTACCGTCCCGCCCTTGATCCAGCCCCAGCGGCACGGACCCTGATATTCACGCGCATTGGCGACCGATTTGCCGACCCCGCACATATCGGGGTCGGTCCCCGGGGCGGCAAAGACCACTCCGAACCAGGCGTCGTCATTGGTCGCTTCGCACAGCGACACATTGGCACCGCCCGCCAGCTTGGCCTTGACCGCGCGCATTTCGTCGGGCGCCCAATAGACGTCGGTACCGCCCGCCTTGACGCGACTGATGCTCGAACAAGCAGGCAGGCTTGGCCCCTCGGTGCCGATCATCACCGCGCGCGTCGCGAGCGGTTCGCCCGCCACGGCCGGAGCATTTTCGGCAGGCGGTTCGGGCTGGCTGCATGCGGCGAGCGGCAATGCCAGCGCAGCAGCCAGCGACAAAGCGATACGGGGGGAGCGATACGTTTTCATGCCCCGAATCTAGCCGCCGCGGCGTGACCATGCAACGCTCGTCGCGAAAGCACCAAGACCCGCATTTTCGCTTGGGTTTTGCCGCCTTCGACCCTATATAATCGGCATGACGGACACCCCTGAAAATACGGCGCCGAGCGCCAATGCCAACTTGCCCAATGCCAATGCTTATGGCGCCGATTCGATCAAGGTTCTCAAGGGCCTGGATGCAGTCCGCAAGCGCCCCGGCATGTATATCGGCGACACCGACGACGGGTCGGGACTGCACCACATGGTGTTCGAGGTGTCGGACAATGCGATCGATGAAGCGCTCGCGGGCCACTGCGACCTCGTCCTGATCACCCTCAACAGCGACGGATCGGTCAGCGTCGAGGACAATGGCCGGGGTATCCCGACCGGCATCCATGCCGAAGAAGGCATTTCGGCGGCCGAGGTCATCATGACCCAGCTCCACGCCGGCGGGAAGTTCGAGAACACCAGCGACGACAATGCGTACAAGGTGTCGGGCGGTCTGCACGGCGTCGGGGTCAGCGTCGTCAACGCGCTGTCCGAATGGCTCGAGCTGACGATCTGGCGCGACGGCGAAGAGCATTGGATGCGGTTCGAACATGGCGATTCGGTTGCGCCGCTCAAGGTCAACGGCCCCGCCCCTGCGGGCAAGAAGGGCACGCGCGTCACCTTTCAGGCATCGACCGAAACCTTCAAGAATGTCCTCGAGTTCGATTTCGAAAAGCTGGAACATCGCTACCGCGAACTCGCGTTTCTCAACTCCGGTGTCCGCATCAAGCTGGTCGATGCCCGCCACGCCGAGCATCAGTCCCACGATCTTTATTATGAGGGCGGCATCGGCGCCTTCGTCAAATATCTCGACCGCAACAAGAACGCATTGCTGCCCGATCCGATCGCGATCAGCAGCGAACGCGATGGCATCGGCATCGAGGTCGCGCTCGAATGGAACGACAGCTATTATGAAAATGTGCTGTGTTTCACCAACAACATCCCGCAGCGCGACGGCGGCACGCACCTTGCCGCATTCCGTGCCGCACTGACGCGCACGATCAACGGTTATGGCGACAAGTCGGGCATCCTCAAAAAGGAGAAGGTCAGCCTGACTGGCGATGACATGCGCGAAGGCTTGACCGCGATCGTGTCAGTCAAGCTGCCCGATCCCAAATTCTCTTCGCAGACCAAGGACAAGTTGGTCAGCAGCGAAGTGCGTCAGCCGCTCGAAAGCCTGATGGCCGACCGGATGACCGAATGGCTCGAGGAAAACCCTGCCTATGCCAAGGCGGTGATCCAGAAGGTCATCGACGCCGCCGCGGCGCGCGAAGCCGCGAAAAAGGCGCGCGAACTGACGCGGCGCAAGGGCGCGATGGACATCGCCTCGCTGCCCGGCAAACTCGCCGACTGCCAGGAACGCGACCCCGCCAAATGCGAATTGTTCCTGGTCGAGGGTGACTCGGCAGGCGGATCGGCCAAGCAGGGCCGCGACCGCAAGGTTCAGGCGATCCTGCCGCTGAAGGGCAAGATCCTGAACGTCGAGCGCGCGCGCTTCGACCGGATCATCTCGTCGAAGGAAGTCGGGACGCTGATCCAGGCGCTCGGGGCCGGGATCCGCGACGAATTCAATATCGAAAAGCTGCGCTATCACAAAATTGTGATCATGACCGACGCTGACGTCGACGGCGCGCATATCCGCACGCTGTTGCTCACTTTCTTCTATCGCCAGATGCCCGAGATCATCGAGGGCGGCTATCTCTACATCGCGCAGCCGCCGCTCTACAAAGTCGCCAAGGGGCGCAGCGAGGTTTACCTCAAGGACGACACTGCGCTTGAAAATTACCTCGTCGACGGCGGCATCGACGCGCTGATGCTCGAAACCACCGGGGGGGCGCGGTCGGGCAACGACTTGCGCGATCTGATCGACCATGGCCGCCGCCTGCGCGCGCTGATGCGCTATGTCCCGCGCGGGCATAATTACGAACTGGTCGAGGCGTTGGCGCTCAACGGTGCGCTCGATCCGGCGCTCGACAGCGCCGGGCGTGCCGCCGCGGGCGTGCGCGCCGCCGAATGGCTCAACGCCGCCGAACGCGCGCTGACCGGCGGGATCGAAGCAAAATGGACGATCACCGCCAGCGACGGCGGCTATACGCTGGAGAAGCGCTGGCGCGGTGTCAGCGACCATCATGCGATCGACGCCGCCTTCCTGGCGAGCCAGGAAGGGCGCCGCTTGCACAAGCTGGCCGCCGAACAAGCCGAGACCTATGCCCACCCGGGCCGGTTGGTGAAGGGTAGCAGCGCCGCGGCGATGGCCGCCGACGCCGCCGCGCTGGCGGCGGCCGAGGCCGCGGACGACGATGCCGAAGCGAGCGACAGCGACCTGCCCACCGCGAGCGTTGGCAAGGTTACCCCGATCACGCGGCCGTCCGAACTGCTTGAGGCGATCTTCGCGCACAGCCGCAAGGGGCTCGCGATCAGCCGCTACAAGGGACTGGGCGAAATGAATGCCGAGCAATTGTGGGAAACCACGCTTGATCCATCGAACCGCTCGCTGCTGCGCGTCGAGGCCGAACAGGCCGACATCGCGCACGAAATCTTTGAGCGACTGATGGGCGACGAAGTCGAACCGCGGCGCGAATTCATCCAGACTAACGCACTGTCGGTGGCGAATCTGGACGTATGATTTCGATTGGTTCCGCTCAAACGGTACCGATTCCAACCTCCGGACGCAAATAGACGTCAGTCCAACGCGCGGTGGCTTGCGTTGGTAAGCCACCGCTGCTTTTGGCGCTCCTTCGATAAGGGGATGATGTCATGCGGGTCTTTTCAGCGATGCTGATGCCGCTTGTGCTCACGGTTTCGGCCGCAGCGCAGGACGTAGAAGTTTCCGATCAGGCCATTGCCGCGATGGTCCAGGAAGCCGAAATCGGCAGCGGAGTCGCGAGCTATTACGGCCGCGAACTCGCTGGCAACCGCACCGCCAATGGCGAGCGTTTCGATCCCGACGAATTGACCGCCGCGCACCGCACCCTCGCCTTTGGCAGCAAGGTGCGCGTCACCAACACAGCCACCGGCGACAGCGTGATCGTCCGCATCAACGACCGCGGCCCTTTTCATCGCGGCCGGGTGATCGACGTCAGCCACGCTGCCGCGCGGGAAATCGGCATGCACCGCAGCGGCACCGCGCGGGTGAAGCTGGCGCTGCTGAACGACGATTGACGGGCGTAGAGTAAGGTCGGGTTGCGACCAATTGCAGTCATTGGCGGACAGTGGCACACGAGCCACATGTTATCGATAATTGCCGCCGCAGGAATTCTCTCAATGAGCTTGAATCAAGTTCCGATCGCGGCAGAGCGCCTAGCAAAAGAGGAGATGTCTGACGCTGAAATCGTCAGCGCCCTGAGGGACGCTGGAGACGTGCCCAATACCGTTCGAACGGTCAGCGTATATTTTGCTGGAGAGGATGGACCGATCAATCGGCTTAAAGGCGACGCAATTTCCTTAGGTTGGCGACTTGCTGATGTGAGTGACGCTAACGGCACACTCTATCTTTGGCTTGAACGAGAACAATCGACCACGCCAGAAGATTTGGCTCGTCTTCGGCAAGACACACTGAGGATGGAAGCTCATTACAAGGTGAAATATGACGGATGGGAAACATCGGTCGAAGCGGCAAACTACTGAACCGATCCCAACTTCGCGGCGCCCATTACGTTGTCCGCTCCCCACCCCAGTTCTGCCATTCATCCGCCGTTGGTCAATCGAACACCGACCATCCCGCCGCACAGGCGAAATGTTCGAGCGCGACGGCGCCCGCGAGCGAAGTCCCGGCCTCGTTAAGCCCCGGCGACCACACCGCGATCGATCCTTGCCCGGGGGCGATGCATAGTATGCCGCCGCCGACGCCGCTCTTGCCCGGCAGGCCGACGCGGAAGGCGAATTCGCCGCTGTTGTCGTAGTGGCCGCAGAGCATCATGATCGCGTTGATGCGGCGCGCGCGGTGCGCTTCGACGATCTGTTCGCCGGTGAGCGGATCGCAGCCTTCCATCGCCAGGAACAGCCCGGCACGCGCGAGCTGGCGGCAGCTCATCGCGATTGCGCATTGACGAAAATAGACGCCGACGACGGTTTCTACGGGGTGCCGCAAGTTACCGAACGCATCCATAAAATGGGCGAGGCTGCGGTTACGCGCGCCGGTTTCGGATTCGGAAAAAGCAACGTCGAAGTCGATTTCGACACGGTCATCGCCCGCGCGGGCGCAGATAAAATCGAGGATTTCTTCGGCGACCGCATCACCCTCGCGCCCGTCGATCAGCCGGTCGGTGGTTGCGATCGCACCCGCGTTGATCAGCGGGTTGCGCGGAATGCCCTGCTCGCTTTCGAGCTGGACGACCGAATTGAAGGCGCTCCCCGACGGCTCGCGACCGACGCTGGTCCACAGGTCGCTGCCGACGCGGCGCAGCGCGAGCGCGAGCGTGAATATCTTCGACACCGACTGGATCGAAAAGGCTTCATCCGCGTCGCCCGACGTGTGGACGGTGCCGTCTGGAAGGGCGAGCGCGAAACCGAGCTTGTTCGGATCGACCTTCGCCAGCGCCGGGATATAATCGGCGACGCGCCCTTGCCCCAGCTGCTCAGTCGCCAGCAGCATGGCCTCGTCGATATGATGGCGGAGGTTCTCGGTCATCCGCGATGCCTACCGCAGGAGCGCCGAACGGGAAAGGCTTGCCGCCGCCTCATCGCGGCCCCACGTTCTCCATATGAACCTCCCCGCCCCTTTTACCGACTGGTTCGCTGCGCGCGGGTGGCGGCTGCGGCGGCATCAGGCCGATATGCTCAGAGCTGGTGAGCGCGGCGAACATGCGTTGCTCGTCGCCGCGACCGGCGCTGGAAAGACGCTGTCGGGGTTTCTGCCGACGCTCGTGGACCTGACCGCGCACCCGACCGACCGGCTGCACACGCTCTACGTGTCACCGCTGAAGGCCTTGGCTGCCGATGTCGAACGCAATCTCCTCGGCCCGATCGCCGAGATGGGACTTCCCATCAGCGTCGAGAGCCGCAGCGGCGATACGTCGTCGGACAAGAAAGCGCGCCAACGCAGCCGGCCGCCGAACATATTGCTGACCACGCCCGAATCGCTGTCGCTGCTGATCTCCTATCCTGACAGTTTCTCGATGTTCGCCGACCTCAAGACGGTGGTGATCGACGAAATCCACGCCTTTGCGCCGGGCAAACGCGGCGACCTGCTCAGCCTTGCGCTGGCGCGGTTGCAGGCGATCGCGCCGGGCCTGCGCCGCGTCGGGCTGTCGGCGACGATCGCCGATACTACCGCGTACCGCGCGTGGCTGGCGCCCGACAGCGATGCTGGCAGCGTGACGCTGGTGGAGGGGGAAGCGGGCGCCGACCCCGACATCCAGATCCTGCTGCCCGAGGGCGCCGTGCCATGGGCGGGGCATTCGGGGCGTTATGCGGTGCATCAAGTGATGGCGGAGGTCGCCAAGAACCGCACCACGATCATCTTTTGTAACACTCGCGGGCTCGCGGAGCTGATCTTTCAGGAATTGTGGAAGGTCAACGACCTGTCGCTGCCGATCGCGATCCACCACGGCAGCCTCGACCGCGAGGCGCGCCAGCGCGCCGAAGCGGCGATGGCCGAAGGGCGATTGCGCGCGCTCGTCGCGACCTCCAGTCTCGACCTCGGACTCGACTGGGGCGACGTCGACTGCGTGATCCAGATGGGGGCGCCCAAGGGGTCCTCGCGGCTGCTCCAGCGCATCGGGCGCGCCAATCACCGGCTGGACGAGCCGAGTAAGGCGCTGATCGTCCCCGGCAATCGTTTCGAATATCTGGAGGCGCAGGCGGCCTTGGATGCAGTCAAGGCGGGCGAGCGCGACGCCGACCGCTTCCGCCCCGGCGCGCTCGACGTGCTGGCGCAGCATGTGATGGCGCTCGCCTGCGCGGCGCCGTTCCAGGAGGATGCGCTGCTGGCGGAGATCCGCTCGGCAGCGCCGTATCGCTGGGTTGATGCAACGCTCTTTTCCCGCCTGCTCGGCTTTGTCCGCGACGGCGGCTATGCGCTCAAAAGCTATGACCGCTTTCGCCGCCTTGCCCCCGACGGACAAGGCGGCTGGCGCATCGCACATCCCAGACTCGCCGCCCAGCACCGGCTCAACGCCGGGATTATCGTCGATGCGCCGACACTCGATGTGCGGTTCAAGAACGGGCGGCGGCTCGGCACGGTCGAGGAATATTTTGCGAGCACGTTAAGCCCCGGCGACACCTTTGCCTTTGCGGGGCTCAGCCTGGAGGTTGAGAGCATCCGCGACTCGGACGTCCTCGTTCGCGCCACGACGAAGCCGGCGCGCATTCCCTCCTATGTCGGCGCGCGCATGGCACTGTCGACGCGGCTCGCCGACCGGGTCCGCGGCTTCCTTGCCGATCCGACGAGTTGGGCACGCTTTCCCGCGGATGTCCGCTTCTGGCTCGAGATGCAGGCGCTCCGCTCGGTGTTGCCGCGCCCCGGCGAGCTGCTCGTCGAAACCTTCCCGCACGAGGGCAATCATTATCTCGTCGCCTATCCGTTCGAGGGGTGGAACGCGCACCAGTCGCTCGGCATGCTGATCACCAAAAGGATGGAGCGCGCCGGGTTGCAGCCGCTAGGCTTCGTCGCCTCCGATTATGCGCTGGCGATCTGGTCGCTGCGCCCGGTCGCCGACCCGGCCGCGCTGTTCGACGCGGCGATCCTTGAGGATGAATTTGTCGAATGGGTCGAGGGATCGCACCTGCTCAAGCGCGCCTTTCGCGAGGTGGCGGTGATCGGCGGGCTGATCGAGCGCCAGCACCCCGGCAAGCGCAAGACTGGCAAGCAGGTGACCTTTTCGACCGACCTGATCTTTGATGTGCTGCGCAAATATGAGCCCGACCATCTGCTGCTCGAAGCCGCCTGGGCCGATGCCCGCGAGCGGCTGACTGATGTTGCGCGGCTGGGCGACCTGCTCGACCGTGCGGCGGGGACGATGCTGCACCAGAAGTTGGAGCGCATCAGTCCGCTGGCGATCCCGGTGCTGGTGCTGATCGGGCGCGAAAGCGTCGCCGGCGCCGATGTCGATGATGCCCTGCTCGGCGAGCTGGCCGACAGCCTGGCCGATCAGGCGATGCGGCCGACGTAGCGGTGCCGTGCGGCGTTTCGCTTGCTGCCAGCCCGGATGAGGCGTAGATTACGCCCAAACATACAGAGGATGCCCGCGATGACCCACCTTTTCAGGCGGTCGATGTTCTGGACGGCACTACTCGCCGCGCCGGTGCTGATCGGCGCCAGCCAGACTCCCCCCGCGCCGCCCGCCGTCGCCGTTCCATCGGACGGCAATCTGGCCGACGTCCTTGTCGAACCCGGCACGGCCAGCGAGATCGTCCCGTTCATTCAGCCGTTTGACCTTGATGCGACGCGGCGGATGTCGGTGCAGGTCATGGTCGGCGGCAAAGGCCCGTTTGCTTTCCTCGTCGATACCGGCGCCGAACGGACCGTAATCGCACGCGAGCTCGCCGCACGGCTCGAGCTGGTCGAAGGTGCCAAGCTGCGGCTCGCGACGATCGGCGGGTCGGCGACGGTGCCCAGTTTCCGCGTTGCCGCGCTGCAAATGTCGAACCTGCACCTGGCGTCGGTCGAGGCGCCCGCCTTTCACGGTCGTCATATCGGCGCTGCCGGGCTGATCGGCGTCGACATGCTCGAAGAACGCCGGGTGCTGATCGATTTCCGCAACGAAAGGATGCAAATCCTGGAAACGCGCCGCCGCGCGCCGTCGCTGATCAAGGATGATGACGCAATCGTCGTCACCGCGCGCAATTCGGCCGGCCGGCTGATTCTGTCGGACGCGCGGCTGCACGGCAAACGCATCGACGTCATCGTCGACACCGGCGCGCAGACCAGCGTCGGCAACATGGCGTTGCAAAGACTGGTCGCGGCCCGGCGCGCTAACCGGCTGCCGTTTTCCGCGACCGAGTTGACCGCAGTGACGGGCGAGGATGTTCCCGCCTTGCGCACCGCGATCAAGCGCATCGTCATCAACGGGCTGGACATCAACGACCTGCCGGTCAGCTTTGCCGACAGTCAGGCGTTCCGTGTGCTGGGGCTCCACGACCGCCCCGCGCTGTTGCTCGGGATGGACAGCCTGTCGTTGTTCGACCGGGTGGAGATCGATTTCCCCAACCGGCGCGTCGTGTTCGACCTGCCCGACGGGGCGAACCGCCAGACTGGGCAGCGCTTTGCCGCGCACATGGTGCTGCCCGGCAGCTAGCGCGCTTGCGGGCTATCAGCAGCATTGCCATAGCGGCGCCATGTCCGCCGCCGCGCCCTTTGCCTATGCTGGCCAGTCTTTTCAGATGCTGCCCGACCGCGCGCTGTTCTGGCCGCGCCACGGCGCGCTGATCGTCGCCGACCTGCATCTGGAAAAGGCGAGCTGGTATGCGGCGCTGGGCCAGCCGCTGCCGCCCTATGACAGCCATGATACGCTCGACCGGCTCGCGCGGCTCGCCGCAGCAACCGGCGCGCGCGCGATCTGGTGCCTTGGCGACAGTTTCCACGACCGCGATGCTGCCAACCGCATTGTTCCCGCGATCGCCGCGCGCCTGCGCGGGCAGGCCGCCGCGACGCGGCTGCTGTGGATCGCGGGCAATCATGACGGGCTGACCGGCGGCGCGTGGGGTGGCGAGATCGCTGACGAGCATGTCGTCGACGGCATCGTCTTTCGGCACCAAAGTCTGGCTCACGAAACCCGGCCCGAAGTGTCGGGGCATTTCCACCCCAAGCTGCGGCTGAATGTCCGCGGCCGCCATGTGTCGCGCCCCTGCTTTGCGGGCAATGAACAGCGACTGATTCTGCCCGCCTTTGGCAGTCTGACCGGCGGAATCACCGCCACCGACCCGGTGATTGCCGAAAATTTCGCTGGACCCTACCAGGCGATGCTGGTGGTGCGCGGGCGCCGACTTTGCTTTCCCTGCCCTGGCGGCGTGCGCGATGACGCTACGGCAAGCCGCACCCTTGGCGCCAGCTAGCCGCTAAGCTTCACCGAACGCGCGCTTTTTGGCTGTGGCCGAAATGCATCACCCGACGAAAAACGACGCAAATACGGGCCTTCCGCTGGATCGAGCACGCAATTGAGTTATGTTCCGAAGGCAACAAAAATAATTAAAAGTTGAGAGGAGTGCCCGACATGAAATCATCTTCCCTTTGTGCTGCCCGATTTATGCGCACCACCGCGCTTGGTGTTTCAATCGCCATGGCGGTCGTCGCGATGCCCGCTTTCGCGCAAGACGCGACCGCTGACGAAGTCGTCGACGACAGCGACAACACCCCGATCATCGTCACCGCGCAGGGCCGTTCGCAGCTCCTGTCCGACGTGCCGGTCGCCATCTCGGCGGTGAACGCCGAAACGCTTCAGAACAGCGGCGCCAACGACATCCGCCAGCTCAACCAGATCGCGCCGTCGCTGCTCGTCTCGTCGACCGGCTCGGAAGCCAATGGTTCGGCGCGTATCCGCGGCATCGGTACCGTCGGCGATAACCCCGGCCTCGAAAGTTCGGTCCCCGTGTTCATCGACGGGGTTTATCGTTCGCGTTCGGGCATCGGCCTCAACGAACTGGGCGAGATCGACCGCGTCGAAGTGCAGCGCGGCCCGCAGGGCACCCTCGGCGGCCGTAACTCGTCGGCTGGCCTGATCAGCATCTATTCGAAAAAGCCCGAGTTCAACTTCGGCGCGAATGGCGAAATCACCTATGGCAATTATAATTTCTGGCGTCTTGCCGGCAGCGTCACCGGCCCGATCGGTGACACGCTGGCGGCGCGCCTCGACGGGGTGTGGGTCAAGCGCGACGGTTTTTACCGCGACACAACGAACAATACCGACGTCAACGACCGCGACCGTTATTTCCTGCGCGGCCAGTTGCTGTTCGAACCGACCGATGCGCTGTCGATCCGCCTGATCGCCGATTATACCTATCGCGACGAGAAATGCTGCGCCGCGACCTATGTCGACAACAGCGTCAATCCGTTCATCGGTAATCTGAACAACCCGTCGACGCCGCTCACGCCGTTGCAGGCCAATGGCAACAACATCATCAACGTACTGCGCGATCTTGGCCAGCCGCTGTCGGCGTTCGGCCAGGGCTATGGCCGCGCAATTTCAGTCAGCCCGGGGCGCAGCTTCGCTGGCGAGACCAAGGACTACGGCATTTCGGGTCAGATCGATTATGATTTCGGCGGCGCGACACTGACCTCGATCACCGGTTATCGCCAATATCGTTCGAGCCAGGCGTCGGACACCGACTATGGTTCGGTCGATATCCTGTATCGCGCGCCGAGCGACGATGCGTATCGCCAGTTCCACACCTTCACCCAGGAACTGCGCCTGCAGGGCGAAGCCTTTGACGGCACGCTCGACTGGCTCGTGGGCGGCTTCTACGCCAATGAAAAGCTGACGGTGCGCGACAATCTGCGCTTCGGTAGCCAGTATGGCCGCTTCGCCACGTGCCGCATCATCTCGGGTGGTGGCCTTGCCGGTCTCTACTCGCCGACCTCACCCGGCTGTCTCGCCGCACGTCCGGCCGCATTTGGCGCAGCGTCGCCGGCGATCTACGCAGCGTTCGACGTGCTCGACAGCATCAACGACCGCGGCACGACCAACGATCGCTATTTTCAGGAAGGCACCAACTGGGCGCTGTTCACGCACAATATCGTGCACATCACCGATCGCCTCGATCTCACGCTGGGGCTGCGCTATACTAACGACAAGAAAAAGTTCAACGCAACCTTCGGCAACGACAACACTGGTTGTACCACGGTGCAGGGACTTGTCGGCGGCTTTACCGGCGTTCCGGCGCTGGCGGCCGTATCGCAAGGCCTGATCGGTCTGTCCTGCCAGGGCAATTCGACCGCCGAGCTCAATGGCGTATCGATCAACGACGATCGCAGTGAAGACGAATGGACCGGTACGGCGATCCTGTCGTACAAGCCGACCGACGACCTGCTGCTCTATGGCAGCTTCGCGCGTGGCTACAAAGCGGGCGGGTTCAACCTCGACCGCTCGGCGCTCAAACCGCCGGTTGTTTCTTTCGCCTCACTTGGCGGCGCACAGGCGCTGGTGAGCAATCTGCAGTTCGATCCCGAACTGGTCGACAGCTATGAAATTGGCGCAAAATATTCGACAGGCCCGTTCAGCCTGAGCGTGTCGGCGTTCCGATCGGATTTCAGCAATTTCCAGCTGAACACCTTTAACGGTACGGTGTTTCTGGTTGCGACGGTCAATGGTTGCGACAATCTCATCGGCGGACCCGATGCCGATACCGACCTGAGCAACGCAACGGGCACCTGCGCGGCCGACGACGTTGGCTATGGCGTGCGCACCCAAGGTTTCGAACTCGAAGCCCAGCTTGTTCCAGCACGCAACTTCCGCATGGCCGCCGGCCTGACCTACGCGCGTACCAAATTCCGTGGCGATCTGGTGGGCAACAAAAACGGCTTGGCGCTTGATCCAGCACTGCGCAAGCTGCCCGGCGACAATCTGTCGAACGCGCCCGAACTGGTCGCCACCGGCAGCGTGACGTGGACGCCGGACATCGGTAGCAGCGGCCTCTCCGGCCTCGTCTATATCGATGGTCGCATGACCAGCGACTATAACACCGGGTCCGACCTGTTCCCGCAGAAGTCGCAGGATGGTTATGCACTGTTCAACGCACGCGTCGGGGTGCGCGGCCCCGACGAGAAATGGGGCGTCGAGCTGTGGGCGCAGAATATCTTCAACAAGAACTATGCGCAGGTCGCGTTCAACTCGCCGTTCCAGGCGGGGACAACGTCGGCACCGTTCACCGACCCGCAGTATCCCGGCGGCCGCCAGATTTTCTCGCAGTTCCTGGCTGAACCCAGGACCTATGGCGTGACGCTGCGCGGCAAATTCTGACCGCTAGCGATCCTTAGAATATTGAGGGCGGGGCCCGCGGCCCCGCCCTCTTTTTTTGTCCGCGGCACTGCCGCCGGAGTCAACCTGTCACCTCTGACGAGCTGTGGGGCCAGAATCTTTTCAACAAGCGCCATTACCCGATCGGCCCCGACATGCCGTTGCAGGGCGGCGGCACCTTCCGCGCCGTCGCGGCGCCCGCGGCGAGCGGACTCGGCGGCGCTGCCAACCAGTTATTCGTCGGTTTCCCCGGCGAACCGCGCACCTATGGTGTGACGCTGCGCGGCCAGTTCTGATCCGACCTCTTGCCCTCCCCCATGCGGGTAGGGCGTAGGGAGGGCCTGCCGCAGCCGGGCACTGTTGCGTCAGGCCCTTTCCTTTGGCGCTACCGCGCGCGCGCCGCCTGATGCGCGATGTCGGTCATCAGCTTGCGGAACAGCACCCCGCCCGGTGTGCCCGATGATTTGAGCGCGCGTTCGCAATCGATCAGGCGGCTCATCAACCGTGCGACACGCACCGAATCCCAGATGCGCAGCTGCGCAGTCACGGCATCGCGTTCCTTCCAGAAAATGCCGCTGGTGCGCGCTGCGACGACGGTTGCCGGATGCGCCCCGGCATCGACCTCGGCGCGCAACCGCGCGAGCGCCAGCGCGCGGATCGCCAGCGCGCGGATGATACGGATTTCGGCGACGCCGACCGCCGTCGCCTTCGCCAGCATCGCAGGCATTTCGTGCACCTTGCCGCCCAGCGCGACATTGATGCACTCGCTGACGTCTTCCTCATGCGTCGCGGCGCCCAGCGCGGCGATGTCGGCGGCGGTGACCTGGCGCTGGCGATCGGCGGCGGCGTCGAGATACAGCGCCATCTTCTCGATCTCGCGTCGCATCAGCGCTTGATCGCCCGACACCAGGTCGATCAGCAGCTGCGCGTCGGCATTGGCGAGCCGCAGCCCCTGTTCTGCGGCGGCGCTCATCGCGATACCGACCAGCGCGCGGCGGTCGGGCTGGTAACAGATCGCGGCGACGGCATGGTTCGACCCTTCGACCAGCTTGACCAGTTTCGACTTGGCGGTGACCGACGCGCCGGTCGCGATCACCGGGTTGATGACGGTGTCGGCGGCGAGCAGTGCCTCGACCGCGGGTACGCTGTCGTCGCCGCTGCCGGTGAGTTCGAGGCGGATGATCCGCGCCGGTGAAAACAGCGACATCGACGCGGCTTCGGCGGCGAGCAGCGAGGGATCCTGCGCGAGCTGCGATCCCGACAGGTCGAGCCGCTCGGCCTCCTTGCCCGCGAGCCCGACCAGATAATTCGCAACCGCGGCCATCGTCGCCTCATCGGGACCGGTCAGCAGGATTAAGCGGAGCGCGGGGTCGAGGCGCGACTGACGTTCGAGGTCGGCGGGCTTGACCGTCTTCATCGCCGGCTACGGAGTCGGCGCGGGCGTCGTCGCTGGCGCCTCGGTAGCAGTCCGGCCGCCGCCGCGATCAGCGAACACTGCGAGCCGCGTGACGATCTGGTCCGAAATCCCCGACGCCAGCCGTTCGAGCGCCGATGATTCGGCGGCGATCGTTGCATATTCGCTGCCGACGACGTCGATCCCGGCGTCCTGCGCCGCGGTCGCGTCGAGCAGCACTTCGCCCGAAGCGGCATCGACGAGCTGATAGCGGGCGCGAAGGGTGCGGCGTTCGCGCGTCACCGCATCATCGGCGCGGACGCCAAAGCCGGTGATCGAATCCTCGAGCCGCACATCGAGACGGAGGCGTTTGCCGGCACCCTGCCCGCCCTGCGTTGCCTGCAACCGGTCGCGCAGCGCGTTGCGGACGAGCCAGCCGCTATGCCCCTCGATCGGCGCGACGCTGACATCGGCGAGCACCGTCGCCACCGCGCCGCGGCTACCGTTCGCGTAGAGCGGACGCAGCCCGCAGCCGCCGACCAGCAGCGAGGCAGCAACGAGCGAGGAGATAAGGAGGTTACGCATGCTCAGAGGATGCCCCCAAATCCCGTTTGTGTCGAGCGAAGTCGAGACACGCTGACGGCGTGCAAGACCCATGGGCGTCTTGACTTCGCTCGACGCCAACGGAGATGGGGATGTTCGCCGGCAAGATCATGTCAGGGCACGATGTTGACGAGTCGGTCGGGCACTACAATCACCTTCTTCGGCGTCGCACCGCCGAGCAGTTCGGCAATGCGCGGGCGCGCGAGCGCCGCGGCTTCGACCATGTCCTTGTCGAGCCCCTTGGCGAGCGTCATCGTATCGCGCAACTTGCCCGCCATCTGGATCGCAATCGTCACCTCGTCATCGATCAACAGGGCGGGATCGGCGGTCGGCCATGCCGCATCGGCAACAAGCTTCGTTGCGCGCAACTGCGCCGGAAGCGCCGCCCACGCCTCTTCGGCAAGGTGCGGCATCATCGGCGCGACGAGGCGGATCAGCGTCAGGCACGCTTCGGCGCGGGTCGCTGACGGTTTGGCCTTTTCGATGTCGTTGGCGAGCGCATGAATTTTGGCGACCGCCTTGTTGAAGCCGAGCGCTTCGATGTCGGCACCGACCCCGGCGATCGCCTGGTGCAGCTTGCGCGCGAGCGCTTTGTCTTCACCGCCGTCGCCGACATTTTCGGTGTCGCCGAACAAGCGCCACAGCCGCTGGACGAACCGCCACGCGCCCTCGATCCCCGCCTCGCTCCACGGCAGATCGCGCTCGGGCGGGCTGTCGGAGAGCATGAACCAGCGCGCAGCGTCGGCGCCATATTGGTCAAGGATCGCGTCGGGATCGACGACATTCTTTTTCGACTTCGACATCTTGATCACACGGCCGACCTGCACCGGAGCGGCATCGGCGGTGAGCGTCGCGCCGTCGGCGCTGCGCTCGATCTCGTCTGGGGTGAAGTATAGCGGCGGCAGGCCTTCGCCCTGCTCGCGACTGTACGTCTCGTGCGTCACCATCCCCTGTGTGAACAGGCTCGCAAAGGGTTCGACGATGTCGATCATCCCCATCTTGTTGAGCGCGCGCGTCCAGAATCGCGCGTAGAGCAGGTGAAGGATCGCATGTTCGACGCCGCCGATATACTGGTCGACGGGCAGCCAGCGGCGGATCACCTCGGGATCGAACGGCCGGTCGCTCGGCGAACTGGCGAAGCGCAGGAAATACCAGGACGAATCGACAAAGGTGTCGAGCGTGTCGGTTTCGCGCATCGCGTCGCCGTCGCACGACGGGCAGCGGACATGCTTCCAGGTCGGGTGACGGTCGAGCGGGTTGCCGGGGATCGAGAAATCGACATCGTCGGGCAGGACGACGGGGAGCTGGTCCTTCGGCACCGGCACCGTGCCGCAGGCGTGGCAGTGAATGAACGGGATCGGCGTACCCCAATAACGCTGGCGCGAGACGCCCCAGTCGCGCAGGCGCCACACGGTGGTGCCCTTGCCCCACCCTTCATGCTCGGCGCGCGACACGATCGCAGCCTTCGCCTCGTCGATCGTCATCCCGTCGAGGAAGCGGCTGTTCACCAGCTTGCCGGGGCCGGTATAGGCCTCGTCACCGGTGAAATGCTGCGCGGTCTCGTCGCCATCGGCGATCACGCGGTGGACGGGCAGTTCATATTTGCGCGCAAAGTCGAGGTCGCGCTGGTCGTGCGCCGGGCAGCCGAAGATCGCGCCAGTGCCATAGTCCATCAGCACATAGTTCACGACCCAGACGGGCAGGTGCAGCGCCGGATCGAGCGGATGCTCGACGGTCAGACCGGTGTCAAAGCCGAGCTTCTCGCCGGTCTCCAGCTGTTCGGCCGACGTGCCTTGCCGGCGGCAATCGGCGATGAATTCGGCAAGCTCGGGCGCGTCGGCGGCGAGGCGCTCGGCGAGCGGATGGTCGGGCGAAATCGCGGCGAAGCTGGCGCCGTAGAGCGTGTCAGGGCGCGTCGTGAAGACGTCGAAACCGGCGGCGCCGCCGACGAGCTTGAACGAAAACTCCAGCCCCTGCGATTTGCCGATCCAGTTTTCCTGCATCAGCCGTACCTTGTCGGGCCAGCTGTCGAGACCGCCCAGGCCTTCGAGCAATTCGTCGGCGAAGTCGGTGATCCTGAGGAACCACTGCGACAGCTTTTTCTTCTCGACCAGTGCGCCCGAGCGCCAGCCGCGGCCGTCGATCACCTGCTCGTTGGCGAGCACGGTCATGTCGACCGGATCCCAATTGACGTAGCTTTCCTTGCGCGTCACCAGCCCCGCGGCGAACAGGTCGAGGAACAGCGCCTGTTCCTGCCCATAATAATCGGGATCACAGGTCGCGAGTTCGCGGCTCCAGTCGATCGCAAGGCCGAGGCGTTTCAGCTGGCCGCGCATCGCGGCGATATTGTCGCGTGTCCAGCCGCCAGGGTGAACGCCCTTTTCCATCGCGGCATTTTCGGCTGGCATCCCGAACGCGTCCCAGCCCATCGGGTGGAGGACGTCGTGCCCGGTCATCTTCTTGAACCGCGCGAGCACGTCGCCCATCGCGTAGTTGCGGACATGCCCCATATGGATGCGCCCCGACGGATAGGGGAACATCTCAAGGATATAGGCCTTGGGCTTGTCGGCCCCATCCGAGTTCTTGGAGTCGGTGGTGGCAAAGCTGTTCGCTGCCTCCCACGCCGCTTGCCAGCGGGCGTCGGCGGCGAGAGCGCCAAAGCGCGGTTCGCGGGTCATTCGTCGGTTACCCCGTTTGTCTGTGTGTCGGCGCGAACCCGCGCCGCCGGATTAGTCCTAGAAGGCGCTGCGGCGCAGGTCGCGGGCGCGGGTGAGGATGATTTCCTCAAGCTTTTGCACCGTTGCCGCCTGCACCGGTGCGTCGACCCAAGCGGCGCCCTGCGCGACTTGGCGCGAGGCCGCGACGCGGAGCGCGTCGGCGCGCAGATCGCGGTCGAGGATCGATACCGTCACCTTGATCCGCTCACCCGGGTTGCCCGGGTTTGCATACCAGTCGGTGATGATGACGCCGCCCGACGAATCGGCCTGAAGCAGCGGCATGAACGACAGGGCATCGAGCGAAGCGCGCCACAAATAGCTGTTCACGCCGATCGTCGTCACCTGGCTGGCGGCGAGGTCGGCGCGCGGCCGGTCCTTGCTGGCGCAAGCCGAAAGCCCGAGCGCCGCGAGCCCGAGCAGCGCGAACGCGACCGGACGACGACCGCGCGAAGCAAGGACGGAAAGCTGGGACATGCCGAAAACACCTTATCTTTTTGGGCGCTGCCGGATCGCAAGACCCGCGCGGCGCAGAACGATATTGCCAGCGTCTCTATCGCCCTTGCCGCCGCCCCGCAAGCGCGGCAATTTCGCCGCTGCCGCGGTTCAGATTCTGGTCAGATTCGGGGACGACTGTGGTGATCGCGCAACAATTTCACCCAAAAGCGGTTCTGCTGTAATAATTTGCTGGGATTCTCTGGCAAAATCGTCACAGGAGGCCTATCTCCTGAATCAGTTGGGGTTGGAGTCGCAGGGTTATGACGCGGAAGCCGCGGCATTTTTGGAAGGGCAGTCTCACCGCTTTGGCGGTGGTTTCGCTCGCCTTGCCGCCAGCACTCGCCGCGATGTCGCGCTCGGAGCGCATTCGCGATACCGCTTTGTCCGAGACGCTGCTGGGCCAGTTCACACCGGCATCGGGCGATCCGCGCCTGATCGCGCGCTACGCCAAAATGTCGGCCGAACAGCGCCGCAGCTTCAGCTTTACCCCTGCGCTTACCGATGACAGCCGCAAGAACCGCGCGATCACCGTGGTGATTCGCGCCCGCGACGACGCATCGAGCGCCGCGCGCACGTCGGCGTTGGCAGCGGGCCGCACCGCGCCGATCGCGATCACCCCGGTCGCTTATAATCTGGGCGCGTCGGTCGGGATCGAAAGATTCGTCACGCCCACGTTGCCGCGCGGCACCGACTTGCGCAACCTGCCGGTCGCCAAGGCGCCCGAACAGGCCGAAAAGAAGTCGCGCTTTGCAACGCGCATGATCAGCCGCCCCGCCGACCCGAGCGGCGCGACCGACCGGATCACCGCACCGGGCGACACCACCGCAGTCGATGTCGTCAGCAGCTATCGCCTGACCAAGAATATCGATGTCACCGCCGGGGTCCGCTATCGCAGCGACGACCGTGTCGAGCCGCTGACCGATGCCCGCCGCGACAGCCAGGCGGTTTATGTCGGAACTGCCTTCCGCTTTTAACGCGGTCGGCGTTTCGGCGCTGCTTTCTCCCAAGCATCAATCGCCGCCCAGGCTGGTTTGATACCGCTCGCCCCACGGTTGAGTTGACGCGCGCGCGCCGCCGTCATTCCGCCGAGTGCGACCCCTTGCGCTTGCGTCATTCGCGCCAGCCGCAGCCACGCAGCCGGACCGAGCGCCTCAGCTCGCGGATGCGAGCGGGTCCGATAGAGCGGTGAAATGAAGGCGCCGTCAGCTTTGGCACGGCGGGCGCGGCGGGCTTCGCGCGCGTCGTGCACCGGCATCGTGACGATCAGGCCCAGCCGGTGCGCCTGCGCGGCGCGGCGGGCGTCGTGCTGGCGGAGGTAAACGCCATCGGCGCCCCACCGCCGCGCCACGTCGGGCGTACCGGCGAGCACTATCGTCAAGCCGCGTGCCCGCGCCGCGCGCATCAGCCGTCGCAACAGGCGCCAGCGCGCGCTGGGGGCGAGGCTGTCATGGCGCAGGACGATCCCGCTGCCGGGTGGCAGCAGCGCCGCCAGCTGGGCGATTCCGACGATCAGCCGTTCGTCGCTGAATAGCCATTGCGGCGGCAGGGGCTGGCGTCGGATCATCGCCCTTCCTATAGGCGCGTCGCAGGCGCACGCAACGCGCCGGGATGGGAAGATGATGAGCGACGCGGCGGACAGACTGAACGAAGTACAGGCAAAGATCGCCGAATCAGCAACGCGCGCCCAGCGACGTGCCGACGACATCTGCCTGATCGCGGTGTCGAAAACACATGATGCGGCAGCAATCCGCCTGCTGATCGCCGCAGGCCAGCGCCATTTCGGCGAGAATCGGGTGCAGGAAGCCGCCGCGAAATGGCCCGAACTGCGCGGCGAAGCGCCGAACGTAACGCTTCATCTGATCGGCCGGCTGCAATCGAACAAGGCCGACGAAGCCGTGGCGCTGTTCGACGCGATCCATTCGGTCGATCGCTCGTCGCTCGTGCAGGCGCTGGCAAAGGCCAGCGAAAAGGCGGGCAGGCAGCCGCAGTTGTTCGTCCAGGTCAATATCGGCGACGAGGAACAAAAGGGCGGTTGCAAGGTTGCCGACCTTCCCGCGTTGCTGGCCGAAGCGAAGGACGCCGGGCTGATAATCAGCGGCCTCATGGCGATCCCCCCCGCCGACATCGAACCCGCGCCGTTCTTCGCGCTACTCGACGAACTGGCCGAGCGGAACGGCCTGGCAGGGCGCTCAATAGGGATGAGCGGCGATTACGAAACCGCGGTGATGCTGGGCGCGACGCATGTACGCGTCGGGACGGCGCTGTTTGGGGTGCGGGATGTGGCCAACGGCTAACGACCAAACCAACCGTCACCCCCGCGAAGGCGGGGGCCGCTGTCGGTCTACGCGGGAATAGAATCAAAAGCCGCTGGCGGCCTCCGCCTTCGAGGAGGCGACGATAGGGGCGAATGTCCACCCCCCATCAAATACCGCCTGTCCAACCTTTATTGATACTCCACCGTCACCGGAATCCGCCCGCGGTAGTCGCCGTCGTCGGCGCCCGCGATCTGCAGGCGGCCGCCAAAGCGGAATTGCAGGCGGCCGTCGGGGCCGAGCCGCGGAGCGGCGGACAGGTCGGTGATCAGGCCGGTGACGCGCGCGGTGCGGCCGTGACCGCCCTCGAGATCGACGCTGGTGGGCAGGATAACGCGCACTTCGGCACCCGGCGCCCCGCGCACCGTGACGGTACCAGAGAGCGCAAAGCCGCCGAGGTCGACGACATCGCCGCTGAGGCGGCGCGCGCCCGAGACCGGATCGACCGCAACCTCGCCGCCCATCGCGCCGACCGCGATGCGGCCCATGTCGAGCCGGGTTTCGACCACGACGCGCAGCGGCACCTCGGCCTCGCGCGCCGCCGCGCTGGTCAGCTTGTCGGGGGCGCAGAGCTGGCACTGCGCCGCCGCAGCGGGCGCGGTGGCGAAAGTCAGCACACAGGCAAGGAAAAGGCGCCGTTTCACAGCCGAACGCATAGCTGCACCATGGTTAACCCCGCGTAAAACGCCCGCACCGCTAATCGCTGGCTAGTTTTGCGCTTTTCGGCCACATGTGCGCGATGCAGACACCCCTGCCGTCCCCCCGGCTGAACGCGCTCGCCACCGCTGTGCCGGGCCATGATATCCATCAGGCCTTTATCGATTGGGCGACCCCGCGACTGGCCGACGAACGTGTGCGCGCGATCTTTTCGCGGATGACCGCGCGGTCGGGGATCGAGCATCGCTGGTCGGTGCTGCCCCCCACAGCGGCGGGCGGATCGCCGGTTGCGACGGGCGGATTCTACGACGTTCCGGGCCTGCCACCGACATCGGCCCGGATGCACGCCTATGCCGATCATGCCCCCGAGCTCGCGATGCAGGCGATTGCCGCGCTCGGCGATGCGTTTGACCCGGCGCGGATCACCCATATTGTCGTCGCCAGCTGCACCGGCTTTGTCGCGCCGGGGATCGACCAGATCCTCGCGCGGCGGCTGGGGCTGGCGGCGACCGTCGAGCGGGTGCTGATCGGCTTCATGGGCTGTTACGCTGGGGTCACCGCGCTGCGCACCGCACGGCATATCGTGCGATCGGAGCCGCAATCGGTCGTTCTGGTGGTCAGCGTCGAGCTGTCGACGCTCCACCTGCAGCTTGAAGACGCCCCCGAGCCCCTGCTCGCGATGCTCCAGTTCAGCGACGGCGCCGCGGCGGCGATTGTATCGACAGATCGCATTGGGTTCGAGCTGGGCGACGGGGCAAGTCTGGCGCTGGAGGACAGCGCCGATCTGATCCGCTGGGACATCGGCGACACCGGCTTTGCGATGCAATTGTCGGGCGAAGTGCCGGGACGGCTCCGGGATGCCTTGTCGTCCCCCGCGGTCCGAAACCAGTTGTTTGGCGCCGGGGATCCACCGCCGCTGCTCGCCGTCCATGCCGGGGGGCGCTCGGTGCTCGATGCGGTCGAGCATGCACTCGACGTTCCGCCCCAGACGCTTGCCGACAGCCGCGCAGTGCTCGCGCGCTTTGGCAATATGTCATCGGCGACGATCCTGTTCGTACTCGCCGACATGATGGCGCGCGAAGCGACGGGGGAGGGGCTGGCAATCGCCTTCGGCCCCGGCCTCGCCGCCGAAGCGATCCGCTTCACCGCGGCATGAACCCCCTCACGAGTCTTCGCGCGCCGATCGACGCCGAGGAGGAGATGGACGCAGCAGAGCTGGCGCCCGCGCGTTATGCCAAAGTGCTCGCCGACCTGTCGCGGATCAACGCGCTGACGCTGGCGGCGCGCCCAACGCTCGGTTTCCTGGACCGCGTAGCTGCCCGCGGGGTCGGCGACCGGCCGTGGCGGATCCTCGATGTGGGCTTCGGCAGCGGCGACATGCTGGCGCGGATCGCCCGATGGGGGACAAAGCGCGGCGTCACGCTCGACCTGGTCGGGATCGATCTTAACCCGAAAAGCGCGCCGGTGGCCCACGCACGGCTCGGCGGGCGGGCGCAGCTAATGACCGGCGACTATCGCGATCTGGCGGGACAGGGGTGGGACATCATCCTCTCCAGCCTCGTCACCCATCATATGACGGTGGCCCAGCGCACCGAATTCCTGCGCTTCATGGATGCCGAGAGCGCGCGCGGCTGGCTGGTGAACGACCTCCACCGTCAGCGCCTGCCTTTTGCCGGCTATCCGCTCCTCGCGACGCTGGCGCTGGTCGATCCGATCGTCCGCCGCGACGGCCAACTGTCGGTCGGACGCAGCTTTCGCCGCGCCGAATGGCAGGCGATGCTGGCTGCGGTACTTCCCGAAACCGCGATCCACGCGCGCGTCTTTCGTAGCTTTCCGTATCGGCTCTGCGTCGAGCGCATCCGGTGACCGACGCGATCGTCATCGGCGCCGGACCGGCCGGAACCGCCGCGGCGATCGGGCTGGCGCGCGCGGGTGCTAAGGTGCTGCTGCTCGAGCGGTCGCGCGAAACCGGCGACACGCTGTGCGGCGGGTTTCTGAGCTGGCAGTCGCTGGCGCGGCTCGACGCGCTGGGCATCGATCGCGCGGCGCTGGGCGGGCAGCAGGTCGGCCGAGTGCGACTGTTTGCCGGATCGCGCCGCAGCGAGACCAGCCTGCCGCAAGCGGCGATGGGGGTGTCGCGCCGCCGTCTCGACTCAGTGCTGCAGGCGGCGGCAGTCGCGGCGGGAGCTGAATTGCAGCGCGGGGTGCATGCGACAACGATCGACGGCCAAACCGTCCAGACGCGCGATGGCGCAACGCTCGCTGCACCCGCGCTCTTCCTCGCCGCGGGCAAGCATGGCTTTCGCGGCCAGCCGCGCGAAGTGGCGCCCTGGCAACAGCACGACCCGGTGATGGGCTTGCGGCTGCGACTGCCACACCACGCCGCGCTCGACCGCCTGATCGGCGATGCGGTCGAGCTCCACCTGTTTGACCGCGGCTATGCCGGGCTGGTGCAGCAGGAGGACGGCAGCGCGAACCTGTGCCTCGCCACCCACAAATCGCGGCTCGACGAAGCGGGGGGCGACCCCGGGGCGCTGCTGCGCGCGCTCGGCGCCGCGCATCCGATGCTCGGCGAGCGACTGGCCTATGCCGACTGGTCGTGCGGGATCGATGCAATCGGCCATGTCCCCTATGGCTGGCGCACCGCCGACACCGAACCGGGCCTGTTCCGCCTCGGCGATCAGGCGGGGGTTATCCCCAGCCTTGCGGGCGAGGGCATGGGGCTGGCGCTCGCCAGCGGCGACGCGGCGGCGGCGGCGTGGCGTCACGGCGGTGCAGGCGCCGCGCCCGTCTTCCAGCACCAGCTGGCGGCGCGCATGGCGCGGCCTTTTGCCATCGCCAACGTCGTCTGGCGCGCAGGCGAGAATCCCCGCACCGCGGGCGTATTGACGGCACTCTCTTCCTCGTTCCCGTCGCTCGTCCGTTGGATGTCACAAGCGACGCGGATCGCGGCCGGTTGACCGCGCCCCCCTTGCAGCGGCGCGATTTCGATCCGATATTGGCGGCAAAGCAGGCGCCGCCGCACATCGACCTGCGCCCAAGGAGACATCCATCATGACCGACCCGAACACCGCCAAGCCGCTCGACCCGATGGCGCACCATGTGCTGCGCGAAGGCGGCACCGAGCGCGCCTTCACTGGCAAATATACCGATCACAAGGGCGACGGCATGTACCGCTGCGCCGGGTGCGGCGAGCCGCTGTTCGACAGCCGCACCAAATATGACAGCGGCTCGGGCTGGCCGAGCTACACTGCGCCTGCCGAGGGCGGTGCGGTCAAGGAATTGACCGATACCAGCCACGGCATGGTCCGCACCGAAGTGCGCTGTGCGAAGTGCGAAGGCCACCTTGGCCATGTCTTCCCCGATGGCCCCGGACCGACCGGGCTGCGCTATTGTATCAACAGCGCGGCGCTTGACTTCGCGGGTCGCGCACCGGATGACGCCAACACCGACGCAGGCTGAACTGCCGTCGTCGAGGGGCTGACGTCACACGGGCTGTCGCGACAGGGCGCAGCGAGGGAAGGAATATATCGCTTTGCGCCGCGACCGACAGCCGTCATCGTCAGGAAAATCATCATCGTCGGGCAAAGGCCCGCGCACGTCTGACCTCGGCGAGCCATCGCGCTTTCGCGTCTGGGTGCGGCGGCTGTTTCGCTGGGGGCTCGGCCTCGCGGTCGTCGGCCTTGTCGCGCTGGCGGTCGCGGTCGGTATTGCCGTGCAGCGGATGCCGAGTTTCGAGGAGCTCAAGAAATCCCCCGCGGGGCAGACGATCCGCGTCCGCGCCGCCGATGGCACCGTCTTCCTGTCGATCGGCCCCAATTACGGCCGCTGGCTGTCGCTGCGCGAGACGCCGCAGGTGATGCAGGATGCGATGGTCGCCGTCGAGGATCGGCGCTTTCGCTATCATCCCGGGCTCGATCCGGTCGGCATGGCGCGCGCCGCGACGGTCGCGGTGCAGAACAGGGGCAGCGGGCGCCGCCTGCAGGGCGCCTCGACGATCACCCAGCAGCTGGCGCGCAACGTCTTTCTGTCCAACAGCTATAATTTCCGCCGCAAGGCGCGCGAGATGATCCTCGCGCTGGCGCTCGAATGGAAATTCTCGAAGGACGAGATCCTCGAACTCTATCTGAACAAAGTTTATTTCGGCGGCGGCAGTTACGGCATCGACGCCGCGTCGCGCCGCTTTTTCGGGCATAGCGCCACCGAAATGTCGTTGTCCGAGGCCGCCGTGGTCGCAGGTCTCGTCAAGGCGCCGTCGCGCTATTCGCCGACGGCCGACGCCGGAGCCGCACTCAGCCGCGCCGGGGTCGTGCTCGGCGTGATGGTCGACGCCGGGGTGATCACCCAGAGCCAGGCCGACAGCGCGGAACCCGCCAATGTCAAACTGGCGCAGGAAACCGGGCAGAACAGCGCCCGCTATTTCAGCGACTGGGCACTGCCGCAGCTCGACATGCTGATCGACGAGGGCAGCGAGGCGCTCGACGTCTACACGACGATCGACCTCAATATGCAGCGCGCCGCGACCGCGGCGATCCAGGCCAATACGCCCGGTGGAGTGCAGGGCGCGCTGGTGTCGCTCGACCGCGACGGCGCGGTGCGCGCGATGGTCGGCGGCAAGGATTATGTCACGTCGAACTACAACCGCGCGACGCAGGCGCTGCGCCAGCCGGGGTCGGCGTGGAAATTGTTCGTCTATATGGCGGCGCTCGAGGCGGGGTATAAGGTCGACGATCCGGTGGTCGATGAACCCGTGACGATCAACGGCTGGTCGCCGCGCAACTCGTCGGGGCGCTTTGCCGGCACGATGGATTTGCGCAGTGCCTTTGCCTATTCGGTCAACACCGTCGCCGCCAAGCTCGGCGACGAAATCGGCTTTTCGGCGGTTGCCAATATGGCGCGACGCTTCGGCATCACGACGCCGGTCAACACCCATCCGTCGATGGTGCTGGGCAGCGCCGAGGTGCGGGTGATCGACATGGCCGCCGCCTTTGCCGCGGTGTCGCGCGGCGGCATTTCGGTCGAACCCTATGGCATCACCAAGGTGACGACCGCCGATGGCCGCCTGTTGTACCAGCGCCCCGCCGAACGTGGGCAGGTGCTGGTCGACAATTGGGTCGCCGCGGGGATCACCGACCTGCTGCAAACCGCGGTCAACACCGGCACTGGCCGCGCCGCGCAGATCGGCCGCCCCGTCGCGGGCAAAACCGGGACGACGTCGAGCAACAAGGACGGCTGGTTCCTCGGCTTTTCGAGCGGGCTGACCACTGGGGTGTGGATGGGCCGCGACGATGCGAAAACAGTTGGCGGGCTGCAAGGCGGCCGCGCCCCGGCGCAGGCCTTTGCCGATTATATGCGCGTCGCCGTCGCGCGGCGCCCGGTCGAAGCGTTCGACACCGAGGTTGTGCTGCCCGAATGGCAGCTGGAGGACGAAGGCGAGGCCTATCTGGGCGAACCCGGCGAGGGCGCGTTGGTCGACGAGAATGGCATGCCCATCGAGCTGCCCTATGACATGCGCCCGCCCGAAGAAGCCGCGCCGCCGCCGCTTGAAGAGGGCCCGGTGCTAGACCAGCAATGGATCGAGGAACAGACCGGGCGTCGTGGATCCGGCGAAACCGGCGCACAGCCAAAAACGATTATGGCGCCAAAGACCGCGCCGCCAGTCACCAAATCATCGCCGCCGCCGCGACCGCAACCGGAAGATTTCAACTGAAACGGTAGCGGTGAAGCCCGCGCCCTTCGCGGCGCAGCCAGCCGCGCGCTGCGGCGACATCACCGTCGTGGAGTTCGTCGACCAGCGCGTGAAAAGCGGGGCCATGGTCCATGTGCACGAGATGCGCGACTTCGTGCGCCACCGTCGCGCGGCGGACATGGTCGGGCGCCATCACCAGCCGCCAGCTGTAGCGCAGGTCGCCATCATGGGTGCAGCTGCCCCAGCGGCTGCGCGGATCGCCGACCCCGACGCGGCCCACTGCTAGTCCAGCGCGCGCGGCAATCTCGCGGCTCTCACCCTCGAGCAACGCAAGCGCCTGAGCCTTGAGCCAGCGCTCGACCCGGCGTCCGACCGTTTCGGCGGGGCCGCCAACGCGCAGCGCGTCGGGATCGATCCCGATCGCGCGCGGTGCTGTCGGGATCCAGTCGACCCGGCGATCGATGCCCTGGAACGGCACCGATGCACCGGGACCGACGAGCACCGGCAGCGCCGCTTTGCCCACCTGCTCGGTGAGCCATTCCTGCTGCTCGCTTGCCCATTTGAGCGCCGCACGGACGTTGGTCCGCCGCGGCACCGTCAGCCGCAACTGGCCGCGCGCCGCGTCAAACACCAGCCGGTAGCGTCGCGACTGCGCGTGCTGGACGACGCGCACCGGCCACGCGTCATCGCCGACCTGGATGTGCGGCGCCTCGGCGCGCAAATTAAACCACGCGTTCGACAAGGTGATTTTCCAGTGGCCCGGCAATATCCTCGCTGACCGTCCAGCCAGCGATCGACTGGCCCGCGCGATGAACCGCATCGCGATCGCCGCACACGAGGTAATGCCATTCCGGCAAGGGCTCACCCTCGGCGCGCAGTCGATAGGCGCAGCTTTGCGGCAGCCATTCGATTGTACCGACCTTCGCCTTGGTCAGCGTCAGGCAATCGGGAACATGACGGCGGCGATGTTTGTAATCGCCGCAGCGCGCGGTGGTGAGGTCGAGCAGGCGGCACGCGACGTTGGTCGGATAAATCCGTCCCGTATCCTCATCCTCGATCTTGTGCAGGCAGCATTTACCGCAGCCGTCGCACAAGGCTTCCCACTGCCCGGCGTCGAGACTGGCGAGCGGCGCTTCCCAAAAGGGGCGTGGCGCCGCACCGCCGGTCACTGGACCCATTTCGCCAGATCGGCGGCGACCGCAGCGGGCGCGCCCTCGTCGGCGTCGGTCGATGGATCGTCGAGCGGCAGCAGCGCCAGCGGCTTGCCGGCGGGGTCCATCAGGAAGGCGAGCTGGCTGTGCGCCATCAGATAGCGATCGGGGGCCGAGCCATCGACCTTGTTGTAGGTGACGACATAGGCCTTGGCGACGGTGGCAATCTGTTCGGGGGTGCCGGTCAGGCCGAGCAGGCGCGGATGATAGCGCGCGACGAAGGGCTTCAGCGATTCGGGCGTATCGCGCGCCGGATCGACGGTAATGAACAGTGGCGCGATCTTGGCGCCGCGCGCCGGATCGGCCTTTTCGAACTGCGCCAGCCCGCGCATCAGCTTTTGCAGGTCGACCGGGCAGATGTCGGGGCAAAAGCTGTAGCCGAAATAGACGAGGCGATATTGTCCGGCGAAATCGGTGTCGCGGACCGTCTTTCCGTTCTGGTCGGTGAGCGTGAACGGGCCGCCGATGCGGGCGCCTTCGAGCGGCGGGGTCGCGGGCGGCGCATCGACTGGGCCACCACATCCTGCCAGCAGCGCGCCGAAAGCGACGATGAGGCTTGCACGGACAAGCTTTTGTCCCATATTCGCGATATTCATCATGGGGCCAGCCTTGGTCGGCTAGCCCGTGAAAATCAACCATTCTCGTCGCGGCGTCGCGACGGTTTTTGCCAGGGGTCCCCCAGATCATGTTCCGACGCGCGGAGTTCCGCCTCGCCGCCTTCCTCTTGGCCCTCGTAGGGGCGGCGGCGCTGCTCCCCGGGCCCGTTCAGGCGCAATTCCGCGGTGGCTATGCCTTTTTGCAGGCGGTCGAGAGCCGCGACGGGACCAAGGCGACCGACGCGCTGAAAGATGATCCGGCGCTGATCAACAGCAAGCATCCCGAAAACGGCGAGACCGCACTTGTCATCGTTGCCAAGCGCCGCGACGGGACCTGGCTGCGCTTCCTGCTCGCCAAGGATGCCGACCCGGCAATCGCCGACAAGCAGGGCATGACCCCGCTGATGCACGCCGCGCTGCTCAATTTCACCGATGGCGCCGAGGAATTGCTCAACGCCAAGGCACCGGTCGACCAGACCAACCGCCGCGGCGAGACCGCGCTGATCCTGGCGGTGCAGACCAAGAATGTCGCGATGGTGCGCCTGCTGATGCGGCGCGGCGCTAACCCCGACAAGGCCGATCATGCCACGGGCATGAGCGCGCGCGATTATGCCAAGCGCGACGACCGCACCGGGCAGCTGGTTACGATCCTGGAAGCGAAAGTCGGCGGCCCCGAGCGCGACTTGGGGCCAAGCATCGGACCCAATTGATCAAGACAATGTGATATGTAATTTGACAATCACATTACAGTGTGAGACATTGCCCTCATGTCCACACAGCTCATCGACCGCATCCGCGGCATTGTCGACGACGGGGCCATGTCCCGCTCTGGCCTCGCGCGCGCCGCCGGCCTCCACGCCAACAGCCTGCGCGACCTCGACTCGCCGGGATGGAACCCGACCGCCGAAACGCTGCGCAAGCTGGAGAACTGGCTCGCGCACGGCAGCGACCTCTCACCGATGGCGACGCCCGAAGAGATTATCGCCGAGGCGCGCAACGGCCGCATGTTCATCCTCGTCGACGACGAGGACCGCGAGAATGAGGGCGATCTGGTCATCCCGGCGCAGATGGCGACCCCCGATGCGGTCAATTTCATGGCGACCCACGGCCGCGGGCTGATCTGCCTGACCCTGACCAGGGCGCGTGTCGACCAGCTCGGCCTCGAACTGATGAGCCGCCAGAACGGCACCCGCCACGAAACCGCCTTCACCACCTCGGTCGAGGCGCGCGAAGGGGTCACCACCGGCATCTCCGCCGCCGACCGCGCCCGCACCGTGTCGGTCGCAATCGACGCCTCGAAAGGCCGCGACGACATCGTCACCCCCGGCCATGTTTTTCCGCTGATCGCGCGCGATGGCGGCGTGCTGGTGCGTGCCGGGCATACCGAAGCATCGGTCGATATCGCCCGCCTCGCCGGGCTCAACCCGTCGGGGGTGATCTGCGAGATCATGAACGACGACGGGTCGATGGCGCGGCTCGACGACCTGATCCCGTTCGCGCGGCGTCATGGGCTGAAGATCGGGACGATCGCCGACCTGATCGCCTATCGCCACCGCAACGACCGGCTGGTCGAATGCGTCGCCGACGATCCGTTCGAATCGGATTATGGCGGCGACTGGCGGCTGAAATCCTATCGCAACAAGATCGATGGCAGCGTCAATCTGGCACTGCAAAAGGGTGCGATCGATCCCGACGGGGTGACGCTGGTCCGCATGCATCCGGTGTCGATCTTCGACGACATCATGGGGCGTCCGGGGCCAAAGAAGCGCCGCCTGCAACGCTCGATGGAGGCGATCGGCCAAGCCGGATCGGGGGTCATCGTCATGCTGATGCGCCCGCTGCCCGGGTCTGCGGCGGCCGAGGAAATCCCGCCGCCGTCGGGTGGCATGGACCTCAGAACCTATGGAATCGGCGCCCAGATCCTCGCCGATCTTGGCGTGCACGCGATGGAATTGCTGACGCCGTCGCACAATAATCTGGTCGGGCTGGAGGGCTATGGCCTGTCGGTCGTCGGCGAACGCTCAATCCCCGGGGAGGCCGCATAATGGCGCATGTACTGATCGTCGAAGCCCGCTTCTATTCAGAACTAAACGACATGCTGCTCGACGGCGTGCGCAGCACGCTTGAAGCCGAAGGCCACAGCCATGAAACGGTGACCGTCCCTGGCGCACTCGAAGTCCCGGCGGCGATCTCGCTCGCCGCCGACACCGGCCGCTACGACGCCTATGTCGCGCTCGGCGTCGTCATCCGCGGCGAAACTTATCATTTCGAAGTCGTGTCGAACGAAAGCGCGCGCGGCATCATGGCGCTGACCCTCGACGGCCTCGCGATCGGCAATGGCATCCTCACGGTCGAGAATGACGAACAGGCGCTTGCGCGCGCCGACAAGACGCGCAAGGATAAGGGCGGCGAAGCGGCCAAGGCCGCGCTCGCCATGCTGGCCCTCAAGGAGCAATTCGGCATTGGTTGATAGCGCACCTCCCAGCCGTTTTTCTGTCGTGGAGCGCGGCGGCCGGCTGGTGGTGATCGACCGCGAAACCGGCCAGACGCCGCTTACCGCGGCGCAGCGCATGGAAATTCACGACCGCGAGTTGGGGATCGAACCGATCCGTCCCGAGCAGCGCGCCAGTTTACCCGATATGTCGGCAGCAGCGCGCGCCGAATCGGGGCTGAGCGCGCGGCCCGCACCGATCCAGTCGCCTGCGGCAATCCCCGTCCCCGCCAAGCCGCGCGTTGCCGCCGCGACGGCCGAACAGGGCAAACGGCCCTGGTCTTCAGCCCCGGGCGACCGGCCCGCGCTAAAGTCCAATGCACCCGCTCGCATCCCGAACCGTCCAGCACCGCCAAGCGGCGCCCGCAAGACGATCGTCACTGGCAAATGGTGGGATGCAAAAGGGCCGCGGACGATCGAACTTGGCCCCAAGGGGCAGCAGGTGCTGAGTGGCGGCTTTCTGACGTTGTTCGTCGTCGCAATCATCGCGGCGATTGTGGTGCTGTTCATCCAACCATTGCTGCTGTTCGTTGGCGCCTTCCTGCTGTTCCGTTTCGGCAACAACATCCTCGGTCCGCTCGGCGCCGGGATTGTCGACAAGGCGATCGCCGAGAAGGGTTAGCCCGACTTCCGCCAACCAATTTCCGTCATTGCGAGGAGCCGAAGGCGACGCGGCAATCCAGAGCAGGCGTATACCGCTCTGGATTGCTTCGCTCGGCTCGCAATGACGAATGTTTACGCGTCCACCAGCGCCGGATAGTCGGTGTAACCTTGCGCCCCCGGCGAGTACCAGGTCTGCGGGTTGTCGGCGGCCCATGCGGCGCCGCTCTTAATCCGTTCGACCAAGTCGGGGTTGCCGATGAACGGACGACCAAAGGCGATCGCGTCCGCCACGCCGCTGGCCAGCGCCGTTTCGGCCTCGGCGACATCATAGTCGCTGTTGAGGATCAGCGGCCCTTTGAACACCTTGCGGATTGCAGGCGATTGCTTCGGCACGTCGGTGTTGCCGAAGGTGCCGTCGGGCCCGGGTTCGCGCAGTTCGAGGAAACCAATGCCGAGCGCGTCGAGCGCCGCGGCGGCGGCGGTGAACAAAGGCTCCGGATTGCTGTCATCGACGCCCTGCGAATTGCCATTGGGAGACAGCCGCACCGACACGCGGTCGGCGCCCCAGACGCCGATCAGCGCTTCGGTGACTTCGCGCAGCAGGCGGACGCGGTTTTCAACCGGCCCGCCATAATCGTCGTCGCGCAAATTGCTGTTGTCGCGCAGGAATTGATCGATCAGATAACCATTGGCGCCGTGGAGCTGGACCCCGTCGAACCCCGCGCGCTTCGCATTCTCGGCGGACTTGGCGTAGTCGGCGATCAGGCGCGGAATTTCGGCAAGTTCGAGCGGGCGTGCAACTTCCAGATCGCGGCGACCAACCGGCGTGTGCGCGCGGCCTTCGCCCTGCGTCGCCGACGCCGACACAGGCAGCTTGCCATCGTTGAACACCGAATGGACGAGGCGGCCCATGTGCCACAGCTGCGCGACGATCCGCCCGCCCGCTTTGTGGACGGCGTCGGTCACAGGCTTCCAGCCTTCGACCTGCGCGTCGGTCCACAGGCCGGGGGCTGACGGCCAGCCGAGGCCTTCCTGCGAAATGCCGGTCGCTTCCGAAATGATCAGCCCCGCCGAGGCGCGCTGGCGATAATATTCGACCGCGAGTTCGGTCGGGACGAACCCGGCGGCGGCGCGGCCGCGGGTCAGCGGCGCCATGATGATGCGGTTCGGCGCCTCGATGGCGCCCAGCTTGATCGGGTCAAAAAGCGATACGGCCATAAATCCTCCACGTTCCAAAATCTGCGCGACGACCGATCAGGGCGCCGCTATGGCCCGCGAAGCTATGGTCGCCGCTGGGCCTGCACAATGGTCAGTATCAAAAGAAAATCTAAATGACAGCCAAGATCGAAAGCCTCGACCAGAAAGACGGTGCGGTCCGGCGGGCCGGGCGCTGGGCGTTTCTCGCGCTGCTCGCGGGCAATATCGCGCTGTCGCTGGGCGCCCTGCTCGTTCGCCTCGCTGATACCGGACCAACCGCCTCGGCCTTCTGGCGCATGGCCATCGCGCTCCCCTTCCTGCTGGCGCTGGCGTGGCGCGAGAGCGGCGGGCGGTTGCCGCCGAAAAACGCCATCGTCGTGGCCAGCGTCGCGGGCATCTTTTTCGCGTTCGATCTGGTCGCCTGGCATATCGGCATTCTTCAGACCAAGGTCGCCAACGCGACGCTGTTCGGCAATTGTGCCAGCTTGCTGCTCGTTATCTGGAGCATTTTGCTGGCACGCCGACTGCCCCGCGGGTGGCAGGCGGTGGCGATCCTGCTCGCCTTTGCCGGTTCGGCGCTGCTCATGGGGCAAAGTTACGAACTGTCGCCGGCCTACCTCGTCGGCGATCTGCTTAGCCTGTTCGCCGGGGTGCTCTACACCGGTTACGTCCTGTTGATGCAGCGCGTGCGCGGGACACTCGAACCCTGGACCGCGCTCGCCATTTCGTCGGTCGTTTGCGTCCCGATCCTGCTGGCCACCGCGCTCGGGCTGGGGGAGACGATCATGCCGCAGAACTGGACGCCGCTGATCCTGCTCGCGCTGACCAGCCAGATTATCGGCCAGGGGCTGATCACCTGGTCGTTGCCGCGTTTCTCGCCGCTCGTCATCGGGCTCACCCTGCTCGTCCAGCCCGCGGTGGCCGCGCTGGCGGGATGGCTGGCGTTTGGCGAGCTGCTCGGCCCGCTCGACATTTTTGGCGGCATGCTCGTCGGCGCGGCGCTGGTTTTGATCCGGTTGCCGAGCCGCCGCACAGCGCCTATCTGATGGGCATGGCCTCGATCCTTCCTGCCGATCCGACCCTCGACGAGATTCGCGCTGCACTGGCGCCGCTGATCGCGCAATCGGCGGCGTTCGACGGTTTCGGCGCCGCTGCGCTCGCCGACGCCGCGCGCCGCGCCGCGGTCGACCCCGACGTCGCCCGCCTCGCCTTTCCGGGCGGCGGACGCGACATGGTCGATGCCTGGTTTGCCGACATCGACACGCGCATGGCGGCGAAGTGGCCCGCTGAAAAGCTGGCGGCGCTGAAAATCCGCGAGCGGATCACCGCCCTCGTCGAAACGCGCATCGACCTGCTCGCTCCCGATCGCGAATCGCTGCGCCGCGCGCTCGCGCTGCTGGCGCTCCCGACCAATGTACCGCTTGCAGCGAAGCTCGGTTGGCGCAGCGCCGACATCATGTGGCGGCTCGCCGGCGACACTGCGACCGACTATAATCACTACAGCAAGCGCGCGATCCTTGGCGCGGTATATGCCTCGACGATGGCGGTGTTCCTGAATGACGAAAGCGACGGTTTTGCCGACACCCGCGCTTTCCTCGCGCGCCGGATCGACCAGGTGATGCGCTTCGAGAGCTGGAAATATCGCCGCGCCGCGCGCAGCCCCGAACGCCCCAGCCTCGCCCGCTTCGTCGGTCGGCTGCGCTATCCGGGGCGTTGACCGCAGCGATAAGGGACTGGCGCCGCTCGCCTGTTATTGATAATCGCTAGCAAATGAACCCAAAGCTCGATTCTGCCCAGCTCGGCGTAGCCGTCCGCATTTCCCGTATCGATTGGGATCAAATGTCGCATGACGAGGGGCGACGGCTGCGCGAATTCGGGTTGATGGAGGGCATCGAAGTCACCCCGCTGCACCGCGGCAGCCTGTTTTCGCGCGACCCGCTGGCGCTGGCGATCGGTCGGATGCAGGTGATCATCCGCGCGCGGCAAGCGGCGATGATCGAAGTGGCGTCGACCGCACCATGACCGCGGCCATCCCGGCGATCGCGCTGGTCGGCAATCCCAACGCCGGCAAATCGAGCCTGTTCAACGCGCTGACGGGCGCGCGGCAAAAGATTGCCAATTATCCAGGCGTCACCGTCGAGCGCAAGGCGGGCCACGCCAGCTTCGCCGACGGGCGGCCGATGTCGCTGGTCGACCTGCCCGGCAGTTACAGCCTGACCCCCGCCAGCCCTGACGAGGCGGTAACCCGCGATGTCGTGCTGGGCCAGCAGGCGGGCGAACGGCGTCCTGACGCACTGGTCGTCGTCGTCGATGCCGCCAATCTCGATAATCATCTCTGCTTCGCGCTCGAACTGATCGCGCTCGGGCTGCCGACGGTGGTCGCGCTCAACATGCTCGATCTGGCGGAGCGCGACGGGCTGACGCTCGATCCCGCGATCCTGTCGCGCGAACTCGGCGTGCCGGTGGTGCCGACCGTCGCCGTGCGCAAGCGCGGGCTGACCGACCTGCTCGCCGCGGTCGACGGCGCGATCCTGTCGCACCAGACGCAGACGACCCCGCAGTCCGCCCCGCCGCCGTCCGACGCGGCGCTGCACCAGCGCGCCCGCGCGATCGCGCGCGCCGCGACGCTGTCCGAAAATCCGGTGCGCCGCTGGACCCAGCGCGTCGATGCCGTGCTGCTTCACCCCGTCGCTGGCTTCCTGATCCTGCTCGCGCTGATGTTCGTAATGTTCCAGGGGGTCTACGCCTGGTCCGAAGCCCCGATCGGCTGGATCGAAGGCGGCATTGGCGCGTTGCAGGGCGCGGTTGATGCCGCGCTGCCCGACGGTTTCCTGCGCGGGCTGATCATAGAAGGGATCCTCGGCGGCGTCGGGTCGGTGGTCGTCTTCCTGCCGCAGATCCTGATCCTGTTCCTCTTCATCCTCCTGCTCGAGGCCACGGGCTATATGACCCGCGCCGCCTTCCTGATGGACGGCATCATGGCGAAGGTCGGGCTGTCAGGGCGCGGTTTCATCCCGCTGCTCTCCAGCTTTGCCTGCGCCGTCCCCGGGATCATGGCGACGCGCGCGATCCCTGATGCGAAGGACCGGCTGACTACGATCCTGATCGCGCCGCTGATGACCTGTTCGGCGCGGCTGCCCGTTTACACGCTGATCATCGGCGCCTTCATCCCGAACACCAATGTCGGCGGTTCGCCGGTCGGGTTGCAGGGGCTGGTGCTGTTCGGCCTGTATCTGTCGGGCATCGTCGGCGCGCTGGTCGTCGCGCTGGTGCTGCGCCGCACCCTCGCCAAGGGGACCGCGGCGGGCTTCATGATGGAAATGCCGCGTTACCAATGGCCGCGGCTGCGCGATGTCGGAATCGCGCTGTGGCAGCGCGCGTGGATCTTCCTGCGCCGCGCCGGGACGATCATCTTCGTCACCACGATCGCGCTGTGGCTGCTCCTCAGCTATCCCAAGGTGCCGACCGACAGCCGCGAAAGCCAGGTCGACTACAGCGTCGCCGGGCGCATCGCGAGCGGGCTGGAAGTCGTCGTCGCACCGATCGGGTTTAACCATGACATCGCGCTCGCGCTGATCCCCGCGATGGCGGCGCGCGAGGTTGCGGTGTCGGCGCTCGCCACCGCCAATGCGATCGAGGCGGGCGACGATGAGGAAGCGATGGCGCAGTCGCTGAGCGAGCGTTTGCAGGGCCGCTGGAGCATCGCGACCGCGCTCGCCTTCCTCGCCTGGTTCGTATTTGCGCCGCAGTGTATTTCGACGATTGCGATCACCAGGCGCGAGACAAACGGGTGGAAATGGCCGCTGTTCATGGTTGGCTATTTGTTCGCGCTCGCCTATGCCGCTGCTGGCATCACATACTGGACAGCCGTTGCCTTTGGACTAGGCTGATCCTTCCAACTTTCTAGCGGAGCGGAGCGGCATGGCTGGCAGCGTCAACAAGGTAATTTTGATCGGCAATCTCGGCGCCGATCCTGAAATCAAGTCGTTCCAGAATGGCGGCAAGATCGCCAACATCCGCATCGCGACCAGCGAACAGTGGAAGGACCGCATGACCGGCGAGCGCAAGGAGCGCACCGAATGGCATAATGTCGTGATCAACGGCGAAGGGCTGGTCGGCGTGGTCGAGCGCTATCTGAAAAAGGGCTCGAAGGTCTATATCGAAGGCTCGCTGCGCACCCGCAAATGGCAGGACCGCGATGGCAACGACAAATATACCACCGAAGTGGTGATTGCTGGCATGGGCGGCACGCTGACCATGCTCGACGGCGCGCCCGGCGGCGGCAGCGGCGGTTCGCGCAGCGGTGGTGGCGAGGATAGCTGGGGCAGCGGCGGCGGGTCGAGCGGTGGCTCGGGCGGCGGCTGGAACCAGGGCGGCGGCTCGGGCGGATCGTCCGGTGGCGGCAGCGGCGGCAGCGGCGGCGGACGCCCGCCGTTCGACGACGACCTGGACGACGACGTCCCGTTCTGACGATAAACTGACACGATGCTGAGCGAACAGATCACCGCCGCGGACGTTGCGCGCGGCGTGTGCCGTCTGTTCGCGCAGGCGGGGCTGGTCGCAATCCCTGAAGTGCCTTTGCCCAACGGGCGGCGCACCGACCTCACGGCCATCGATGCCAAGGGCAATATTACGATCGTCGAGATCAAGGTCAGCCGCGCCGACCTGCACGGCGACGGCAAATGGCCGGACTATTGCGACTGGTGCGACAATTTTTACTGGGCGCTTGCATCGGGGCTGGACCCTGCGATCCTCGATACGCCCGACTATCGCCCCGAAACTTCGGGCCTGATCATCGCCGACCGCTATGGCGCCGCGCTCGTGCGCGAAGCGGCAAGCTGCAACCTCGCCCCAGCGCGGCGCAAGGCGGAACTGCTGCGCGTCGGCAGGCTCGCAATGCGGCGGTCGATGGTGGCAACGGACCCCGAATTGGCGGCGGGATGGATGGAAACTTGACCGTCGCCTCGGCGAAGGCGGGGGGACGGATCAGGAACGCGCCTGCATCCGCGCCAGATAGCGCGCGAGGATGTCGATCTCGAGGTTGACCGGGCGCCCCGCCGCCGCTTCGTCGAGCGTCGTCATCGCCTGCGTGTGCGGGATAAGGTTCAAGGTGAAATGCGCGCAGCCATCGGGTTGGTCGGTCACGTCGTTCACTGTCAGCGACACGCCATCGATGGTGATCGATCCTTTCGGCGCGATATGCGGCGCCAGCGCGGCGGGCGCCGCGACGGTGACCGTCACGCTGTCGCCCACCGGGACGACCGACACGATGGTCCCTACTGCATCGACATGGCCGGTAACGATATGCCCGCCCAGTTCATCGCCGACCTTCAATGCGCGTTCGAGGTTCAGGCGGCGACCCGTGTCCCACATCCCTGCTGCGGTGCAGGCCAGCGTTTCGGCGCTGGCGTCGATCGCGAACCAATGACCATCGGCGTCCTGCCCCTTGTCGACGACGGTCAGGCACGCACCCGAACAGGCGATCGAGGCGCCCAGGTCAACGGTCGCGGTGTCGTAGCGGGTGGCGATGACTAGCCGCGTATCGCCGCGATCTTCGCGCGAACGAACGGTGCCGATGTCTGTAATGATGCCGGTGAACATGGGGCGCGTTATCCTTCTCTGATCCGCTCGTAAACGTCGAGCCGGTCGCTGCCAAGCAGGCGGCTGTCGGTCTGGCGCCAGCGGCCATGGGCGTCGGCCAGATCGGTCAGGCCGATGTCGCCGAGGGCGGACTTGCCGCCGCCGATCAGGATCGGGGCGCGGTAGAGCAAAAGCCGGTCGACGCGATCGGCGGCGAGGAAGGCCGACGCCGCCCCGGCGCCGCCCTCGACCAGCACCGAATCGACGCCGTCGATCGATTCGGGGGAAGCGACGGCCGTCCATCCGTCAGGTGCTTTGCCCGAAGTCAGCAGCAGCTTCGTCGGGCTGCGATCTTCCAGTCCCGCCAACCGCACGTCGAGGCTGGGGCTGTCGGCCACCAATGTCCCGCGCCCCACGAGGATTGCCTGATGGCTCGCGCGTTCCAGATGACCATGCGCACGGGCCCGCTCGCCGGTGATCCAGCGGCTCGATCCGTCGCCCATCGCGATGTACCCGTCGAGCGAAGTCGCGAGTTTGAGCGTGACAAACGGCCGTCCAGCGGCCTGCCGCGTCCACCAGGGCGCCATCACGGCGCGCGCTTCGGCCGCGAGCACTCCCGTGACGACCTCGATCACCGCCGCCCGCAATCGTGCGATGCCCTGACCATCGGTGCGGCGATCCGGATCCTGCGCGGCGAGGACGACGCGCGAGACGCCTGCGGCGATCAGCGTGTCGGTGCAGCAGGGGCCGCGCGGGCTTGGATGGGCGCAAGGTTCCAGTGAAACATAGGCTGTCGCGCCGCTCGCCATCTCGCCTGCCGCCGCCAGCGCCACCGCCTCGGCATGGGGTCGGCCTCCGGACTGCGTCCAGCCGCGTCCGACGACCCTCCCGCTCTTGACGATCAGGCAACCGACATTGGGATTGGGCGCCGCCGTCGGTCGGCCCCGCCGCGACAAGGCGATGGCGACCGCCATCCAGTCGGCATCGGCGGGAGCGCGCTGCATGCGCTCAGTTGGCGACTTGTGATTGCGGCCCGCGCGCCGCGCGCTCGGCGATGGTCGAGCGCTGGGCGGCCACCGGCTTTTTCTGCCGAGCCGCCGCCGCGGCTTCTTCGCCCAGCGTTTCGCGAGTCACCTCGTCGGCTTCGGCCGAATCATATTCGACCCCCATCATGTCGGCCAGTCGCTGATATTCGGCACGCTTTTCGGCGTTGCGACGCGTCGTTTCCTTGGCGCGGGCCACCCATTCGGCGCGAATCTCGTCCGCACTGCGGTCCGCCGCCCAGTTCTCGAAATAGATAATCTTTGTTTCGGGCTTTTCATAGGGGATGAGCTGCTGGGAAAAGCCATAGAAAATGACGAGCGGCAGGGTGATTGCGACGCCCCAGCTGGCCCAGCGGTGCGGGCGCGGCTGACGGATATAGGCCCAGAAATCGGACAGGCCGCCGCCGACATCAACAGTCTTAAAAAGTCCCATTGGCCCAATTTAGGCGATGTCGCGGCAATTTGCGAGGGGGATGGACGATTGCACCGAACGAAGGCAGCACCTGCTAACGATTGCAAAAAATGCAATAGCAGATGCTCATTTCGCAGTTGCACAATTTTTTGTGCGCTGCAATATGAGCATGCCTTTTAGGCATCCTCTCCCAAAACTTTCATGGGCCACCCTCGGGTGGCCCTTTTTTTTCGACCTTTTTGGTTGAGAGAAGCGGAGGTGAGCAGTTGCCCAGCGATTCGCGATTCACGCTTGCAGCGGCATCCGCTTTTCGAATCGGCGCACTTCGGCGATAAAACTGCCCGGCAACGCCGTCACGCCGCCGCTATCAAGGTCGATATGCGCATAGCTGATCGCGATGTCGGTCAGCCGCTCGATACCCCGAAAAATCGCGCAATGGACGGTGAAACTCGTCCGCTCGAAACGGCTCACCCGCGCCGCGATGGTGATCTGCTCGTCCAGTCGCGCCGGGGCATGATATTCGATTTCGCACCGCGTCTCGCGGATGTCCGTACCATATTGGTGAAAATAGGGTCCGGGCTGGCCTTCGCCAAGCGCGCGGAAATATTCGGTCACCCCGATATCGGCATAGATCAGATAATTGCCGTTGAAGACGATGTTCTGCCCGTCGATCTCGTTGAAACGCACCCGTACCGTCTCATGCACGCGAAAATCGTCCAGCGGCACATCCCAGTTGCTGCGGTCCAACACCAGCTTACGCCGCAAGTGCGGCAGCGGTGCGGTCGAGCGGCGCGCAGGCGGCTGCAAGCCAGCCGCGGTCGTCCGCGCTCATTCCCGGCGCCAGCTTTTCGAACACCTCGGCATGATAGGCATCAAGCCAGTCGGCCTCGGCGGACGACAGCAACGCGGTTTCGACCAGATTTTGCGCGATCGGGGCAAAGGTGATCGTCTCGAACCCCAGCATATCCTCTTCGGCGCCGTCGATGCTGAGCGGCACCACGATCACCAGATTTTCGATACGAATGCCGAAGGCGCCGGCCTTGTAATAGCCGGGCTCGTTCGAGAGGATCATCCCCGCGTGGAGCGGCTCCTCGGTCCCCGCCTGTCCGCCTGCGGGCTTGGCGATGCGCTGCGGTCCTTCGTGAACCGCCAGATATGTGCCGACACCGTGGCCGGTGCCATGCGCATAATCGACCCCGTCGGCCCACAGGTACTGGCGCGCGAGGATGTCGAGCTGGCTGCCGCGGGTCCCCTTGGGAAAGCGCGCGGTGGCCAGCGCGATATGACCCTTGAGCACTTGGGTGAAGCGGCGGCGCATTTCGGCAGTCGGCGCGCCGATCGCGATCGTGCGCGTGATGTCGGTGGTGCCATCGGCGTACTGCCCGCCGGAATCGACCAGGTAAAGTGTCCCCGTCTCGATCGCACGATTCGTGGTCTCATCGACCTTGTAATGCGGCAACGCGCCGTTCGGCCCCGCGGCCGAGATCGTGTCGAACGATAGATCGACAAGCCCGCCGCCCTCTTCGCGGAACGCGCGCAGCTTTGCCGCGGCGCCAAGTTCGTCGAGCCCACCCTGCGGCGCGACATCCTCCATCCATTGCAGGAAGCGCGCCACCGCGACACCATCGCGGACATGCGCGGCGCGGGTGCCGCCCAGCTCGGTCTCGTTCTTGATCGCCTTGGGCAGCACTGCGGGATCGCGGTGGCGTTCGATTTTCGCCCCGGCCGCTTCCAGCGCGGTGAAAATCGCCGCGACCGCGCGGTCGGGATCGACCGCGACTTTCTTGTCCTTGAGGTCAGAGAGCGCCGCTTCGAACGCGCCGCGATCATGGATCCGCACGCTGTTGCCCAGATGCGCGCGCACCGCGTCGGTGACCTTTTCAGGCGCGATGAACAGATCAGCGGTGGCATCCGAATGCAGTAACGCAAAGGCCAGCCCGACCGGGGTGTGGCTGACGTCGGTGCCGCGAATATTGAAGGTCCAAGCGATCGAATCGAGCGCGGTCATCACCGTGGTGTCGAGACCGTTTACATTCAGCCAGTCGGCGATCACTTCGCGCTTCTCGACCGCGCTCTGTCCCGCGAGCGCGACGTCGTGGACCGCGACCGGCGCCGCGCTCGGCGCCGGCTGGTCATCCCACGCCGCGTCGAGCGGATTGATATCGACCGCGACCAGCGTTGCACCCTTGGCGGTCAAAGCGCGGCCGAGCGAACGCGCCCAGTCGATGCCGTGCAGCCAGGGGTCGAAGCCAATCTTCTGCCCCGCAGCGACATTGGCACCCAGCCATTCGGCAACGCTCGACTGCGGTACCCCGACATAGTCGAACAGCGACCCGTCGACCTGGTCGCGCACCTGCACCGTATAGCGCCCGTCGACGAACACCGCGGCCTTGGTCGGCAGCACCGCCGCCGTCCCCGCCGAGCCGCCAAAGCCCGTCAGCCACGCCATGCGCTGCGCATAATCGCCGACATATTCGCTCATATGCTCGTCGCTGATCGGCACGACAAAGCCGTCGAGGCCCTGCGCTTTCAATGCGGCGCGGACGCGGGCGAGACGTTCTGCATGGATGGCGCTGGACATCAGACGTTCCTTGTTTCTACATCGCGGCGATCCCGCCCATATCGGGCGACACCGCGGGGGAATTTTTGATGCGCGCTATTTGGATGTTTCTGGCGGTAATTGCCACCCCGCTTGTCGCATCAACGCCCCTGCTCGCCCAACAGAAAGACGCCGCATTGACCAGCCCGACCCCTGCCCTGCCCGCCGCCCCGGTCGCCGAGAAGCGCCCGCACGAGACGGTTCTGCACGGCAAAACACTCTCAGATCCCTATCACTGGCTGAAAGACGAGAGCTATCCGGTGATCGATGACCAGGATGTGCTCGACTATGTGAAGGCCGAAAACGCCTATTTCGACGCGGCGATGAAGCCGCACGCGGCGCTCGTCGAAACCCTGTTCCAGGAAATGAAGGGCCGGATCAAGGAAGCCGATTCGAGCGTGCCGCAGAAGGACGGCGACTGGATCTATTGGGTCGAATATGAAGAGGGCGCCGAATATAAGAAATGGTACCGCAAGCCCGTCGCGGGTGGTGAAACGGCCCTGATCCTCGACGAAGTCGCGATGGCCAAGGACAAGGAATATTTCCGCCTCTCCGACGTTGCGGTCAGCCCCAACGGCAAGCTCATGGCCTATGCGGTCGACGACAATGGCTCCGAACGCTTCGAAGTCCGCTTCACCGATCTCACGACCGGCAAGGCGCTGCCCGACGTCATCCCCGGCACCTTGTCGTCGCTGGTGTGGACCCTGAACAGCGACGCGTTGCTCTATGGTCTCGCCAACGAGAATTGGCGCACCGACAATGTCCGCCTGCACAAGCTCGGCACCCCGCTGAGCGAAGACAAATTGCTCTATAAGGAAGCCGACATCGGTTTCGGGGTCGGCATCGGCAAGACCGCGGCGGACAATTATATCGTCATCGCGACGGGCGATAACGAGACGAGCGAAGTCTATCTCCTCCCCGCCGACAATCCCGAAGCCAAGCCACTGCTCGTGTCCGCGCGCAAAAAGGGCCGCGAGTACAGCGTCGATGAGCGCGAGGGGACGCTCTACATCCATACCAACGACGAACACGCCAATTTCCGCGTCGCCACCGCGAGCCTCGCCAAGCCCGGCGAGTGGAAGACGCTGATCCCCGGCTCGGACGCGACCTACATCACCGGACTCGCGATCTTTCGCGACTATTTCGTCGTCGAAGCGCGCGAGCAGGGCGTCGATCAGGTCGATATCCGTCGTTACGACGCCCCGCTGACCCCCGGCCGCATCCAATTCCCCGAGACGACCTATGTCGCGGGGCTGGGCGACAATCCCGAATATCATCAGGACAAGCTGCGCCTCGACTATGAATCGATGGTCACCCCCGACACGGTGTTCGATTTCGATGTCGCTGGCAAAAAGCTTGAAACGCTGAAGGTGCAAGAGATACCGTCCGGTTACACCAAGGACGAATATGTAACCGAATTGGTAAATATGCCCGCGCGCGACGGTACGCCAGTGCCGGTGTCGCTGGTGTACAAGAAAGGTACCCCGCGCGACGGCAGCGCGCCGATGCACCTCTATGTCTATGGCTCCTACGGCTACCGCGTCCCGCCGGGTTTCTCGACCACCCGGCTCAGCCTGGTCGATCGCGGCATGATCTATGCGATCGCGCATGTCCGCGGCGGCGACGATCTCGGCCGCGCCTGGTATCTCGCGGGCAAGACGACCGCGCGCAAAAATACCTTCAATGATTTCATCGACGCCGCCAAAGGCCTGATCGCGGCGAAATACACCAGCGCCGGCAAGATTTCGATCGAGGGCCGCTCTGCGGGCGGGCAGGTGATGGGGGTCGTCTACAACGAGGCGCCCGAATTATGGGGCGCGGTGCTCGCGGGGGTACCTTTCGTTGATGTCATCAACACGATGGTCGACGAAACGCTGCCGCTGACCCCCGGCGAATGGCCCGAATGGGGCAATCCGATCACCGACAAGGCGGCGTTCGACTTCATGTTGAGCTACAGCCCCTATGACAATGTGACCGCCAAAGCCTATCCGCCGATGCTGGTGTCGGCGGGGCTCAACGACCCGCGCGTGACCTATTGGGAACCTGCCAAATGGGTCGCCAAGCTCCGCGCGACGCGCACCAACGATGCCCAACTGCTGCTGCGCACCAACATGGGCGCGGGTCATGCGGGCAAGTCGGGCCGCTGGGGCGCGCTGCGCGAAGATGCCGAGGAATTTGCTTTTGTGCTGACGCAGCTCGGCGTGGAGAAATAATGTACCGGTACCGATAGCGCGCCGGTTGCGACAGGCGCGCGACATTTCGGTACAGGGGTGCGACAATTGGCAATCATTCCCTCCCCAGCACAGAGGGAGAGGATTTGATGACCATAAGATTGACGGTGCAGCTTCTGGGCGCAGGGGCGCTGCTCACAAGCGCTGTGTACGCCGAAGCCGAACCGGTTGCCGATGCAGCGACGATTTCCCAGCGCCTGCTCGACACGCTACGCGAGACCAACGGCGTGCCGGGCATGGGCGCCGCGGTGTGGCAGGATGGCCAGATCGTCTGGGATGGATCAAGCGGCCTGCGCGATGTAACAGGCGGCGCCCCGGTGACGCACGATACACTGTTCCGCCTTGCCAGCGTGTCAAAGCTGTTCACCGTCACCGCTGCCGCAAAGCTTGCGGAAGAGGGCAAGCTCGACCTTGACGCACCGGTACAAGCGCAGCTGCCATGGCTCGGTGCCCGCTGGCCCGCGATCACCCCGCGCCAACTCGCCGCGCATACATCGGGGCTGCCGCACTATCAGGACGTCGATCGCGATCGCGGCGCCGTGCATTATCAGACCGGGCGCGAGGCGGTCGCCATCTTTGCCGATCGCGACCTGCTAAGCCCGCCCGGCACCGCTTACAGCTACTCGTCATGGGGATACACGCTGCTCGGCACCTGGGTGGAGGAGCACGCTGGCCAATCCTTCCCCGACTATGTGACGCGGCAACTGGTCCCCGGGCTCGCGATCCGCGCCGACGCAACGCACAGCGGCGATACCAATGCGTCGCGCGCCTATGGTTTCGATGCCGGGCGCATCGTCGAAATGCCGCGGCATGACTTCAGCTATACCTGGGGCGGCGGCGGGCTGAGCGGGACGGCGGGCGCGGTGGCGACCTTTGGCGGGCAGATGATCGACGCAAAGATCGTCCGCCCCGCCACCTTCGACGCCATGCTGGTGCCGGTGCGGCTCGCCGATGGGCGCCCAGCGGGCGAGCTCGACTATGGCGTCGGTTTCGGCTGGCGCATCAGCCGCGACCCTGACGGCGCGCCCTTTGTTCACCACAATGGCAGCACGATCGGCGCGCGCAGCACCGTCGGACTATGGCGCGCCGAACGCACCGCGGTCAGCGTGCTGGCAAATGCCTCATGGGTGTCGCGGATGGAACCCACCGCGCAGATGATCGCGGCGCCGTTCCGGCCAGCCCCGGCAGGGCTTATCGCCACCGCCTGTCCGGTCGGCGCACAACGCTACCGCGGGACATTTGGCGATGCGGCGGTCGAAGGCGCCGTCCGTTTCCGCATCGAACAGGGGCTATGCATCGGCACTGCCGAACAGCACACCGCGATGCGCGGCTATTTTGGTACCGCGATGCAGCGAACCGACGCGCCGCTGACGCTGGTCGGGCTCGATCCTGAGGGCGGCCTGGCCCGCGCCAGCCTCGTCAACCCATTCGGCATCGCCGACCTGCGCGCGCAAGCCGACGGCAGCTTTACCGCCGAGATTGCCACCGGCCGCCGACTCGTCCTGCGCTTCGATCAGCCCGGCAAATAGCTACGGACCACCAGATCGCGCTCGAGCATCGCCGCGCCTTCGAACAAATGGCCGGCGATACCGAGTGATTCGGCCCCCGCGACATTGGCCGCCACGTCATCGACGAACAGAGCCCCCGCAGGGTCGATCCCGAATCGCTCGATAGCTAGGCGATAGATCGCGGGATCGGGCTTCATCAGCTTTTCAGTGCCGGAAACGATGATGTCCCGGAAGCGGTCGAAGATCGGCTGGGTGGGACGGAATCCTTCCCAGAATTCATGCCCGAAATTGGTGATCGCAAACAAAGGCACGCCCGCCGCGTCGAGCCGCTCGACGAGTTCGAGGCTGCCGGGCATCGGCGCCGGGATCGTTTCGTTGAAGCGCGCGGCATAGGCATCGATCAACGCGGCATGGTCGGGAAACTCGGCCTTGCGCTCGGGCAGCATGTCGGTGAGTGGGCGGCCCGCGTCATGCTGGAAATGCCACTGCGGCGTGACGACGTGCGTCACGAACCATTCCAGCTCGGCCTCATCGGCAATCAGCTTGGCGAACAGATGGCGCAGGTCCCAGTCAAACAGGACACGGCCGACGTCGAAGATCACGCTTTGGCGAATCATACGCCCTCCAGACACGCGAAAGCGCCGCCGGAAGCATCCGACGGCGTTACGCTGGTCATCAAAAGCAAACGGGGTGAAATCACCCCGCGCCGGGGCATCAGCCCTGGCGCGCCTTGAAGCGGCGGTTGGTCTTGTTGATCACATACGTGCGGCCACGGCGGCGGATAACGCGGTTATCGCGGTGGCGGTCCTTCAGCGACTTCAGGCTGTTGCGAATCTTCATGGTTCTTGTCCGTAAATCTTGGCGTATTGACGCGAAGCGGCGCAACTATGGGGATGCGGGTAAAAAGTCAACCGGCTGGCGAAGAGAAAACGTCGTCCCCGCGAAGGCGGGCACCGTTGTCCGGCTTACGCGACGCCGCTGCATAAACCGCCAGCGGCCCCCGCCTTCGGCGGGGGCGACGGGATCGCTACCCTGCCAGGGCCTTTTGCCGCCGTCTCTGCACCGACGAGCCAAACCCCATCGCCTCGCGATACTTCACCACAGTGCGCCGCGCGATGTCGTGGCCCTCGGCGGACAATTTCTGCGCGATCGTTTCGTCGGACAGAATAGCCTTGGCATCCTCGGCCTCGATCATCGCCTTGATCCGGCTCTTGATCGACTCGGATGACACCGCGCCGTCGCCGTCGGTCGCCGAAATGCCGCTCGAGAAGAAATATTTGAGTTCGAACAGCCCGCGCGGGCAGCTGAGATATTTGTTGCTGGTGACGCGGCTGACCGTCGATTCGTGCATGCCGATTTCTTCGGCGACCTGACGCAGGGTCAGCGGGCGCATGTGCGCGACGCCGTGCAGGAAAAAGCCCTCCTGCTGCTTGACGATCGCGCTTGCGACCTTGACGATCGTGCGCTGGCGCTGGTCGAGCGCGCGGACCAGCCAGTTGGCGCTCGCCAGCTGTTCGGACAGCCACGCCTTGCTCTTTGCCGCCGCGCCCGTCGCTAGCTCGGTGTAGTAACGCCGATTGACGAGCAGCCGCGGCAGGGTGCCGCTGTTGATCTCGACCGCCCAGCCTTTGGCGGTCTGGCGAATGAAAAGGTCGGGGACGACCGCCTGCGTCGCATCGCCGCCGAATTTCAGCCCGGGTTTGGGATCATAGTTGCGCAATTCGCGGATCATGTCGGCGAGATCTTCGTCGTCGACGCCGCAGATACGCTTCAATTGCGGAAAGGCACCTTTGGCGACCAGATCGAGATGCGCGATCATCGTGGCCATCGCGGGATCATAACGATCGGCTTCGCGTGCCTGAATCGCAATGCATTCGGCGAGGTCGCGCCCGCCGACCCCCGATGGGTCGAAACCTTGCACCCCCGCGAGGACGCTCTCGACCAGCGCGAGTGGCACGCCGAGCCGCTGCGCGACCTCGGCCAGGTCAGCGCGCAAATATCCGGTGTCGTCGATCAAGGCGACCAGCTGCTCGGCGATCATCGCTTCCAGCCCGCTGAAGCGTTCGCCGACCTGCGCGAGCAGATGACCGTGCAGCGTCTCGTCCTCGCCCGCGAAGCTGTCAAAATCGATGCCCTCGCTGTCGCTGCCCGACAGGCCGACATTGTCGCTGGCGCTGTCGTGGTGAAAGCTTTCAGCGGTCATATCGACATCGAGGTCGTTCGCGGTGCCGCTATCCGACGATAAGGCATGGTCGGCGTCGAGCGAGGCCGCCTCCGTCACGGGCGCGTCATCGCCCAGGCCGTCATTCGTGTCGGCTGCGCTGCCATCGTTATCGCCGGGCGTCGCATCGAGCAGCGGATTGCCTTCCAGCGCCTCGGCCAGATAGGCTTCGAGTTCGAGGTTCGACAGCGCCAGCAGCTTGATCGCTTGCTGCAGCTGCGGCGTCATCACCAGCGATTGCGACTGGCGGAGATCGAGGCGCGGACCCAACGCCATGGCGGCTATATTATTTCCCGCCGTGCTCCCGCGAAGGCGGGAGCCCATCTCTGGTCGGCGCTATTTCGAACCTACCGGAGACGGGTCCCCGCCTTCGCGGGGACACACGGAAATTTTTCTGGCGGCGGTCCGCAAAAATCACAGCGAGAAACCCTCGCCGAGGTAGAGGCGGCGCACTTCTGGATCCGCGACCAGCTCCTCGGGCGACCCCGCGAGCAGGACCTTGCCGTCATAAATGATGCAGGCTCGATCAACGAGGTCGAGCGTTTCGCGGACATTGTGATCAGTGATCAGTACCCCGATGCCGCGCGTCTTCAGATCGGCGACCAGGTCGCGGATGTCGCTGATCGACAGCGGATCGATGCCCGCGAACGGTTCGTCGAGCAGCATGATCGACGGATTGGCGGCCAGCGCGCGGGCGATTTCGGCGCGGCGCCGCTCGCCACCCGACAGCGCCATCGCCGCCGCATCGCGCAGCCGGGTCAGGCCGAATTCGTCGAGCAATTCCTCGAGCCGCCTCTCGCGCGACACCTTGTCGGGTTCGGCGAGTTCGAGCACCGCGCTGATATTCTGCGCCACCGTCATGCCGCGAAAGATCGAGGTTTCCTGCGGCAGATAGCCCAGCCCCAGGATCGCGCGGCGGTACATTGGCAGCGCGGTGATGTCCGACCCGTCGAGCATGATGCGCCCCGCGTCAGGCTTCACCAGCCCCATGATCGAATAGAAACAGGTCGTCTTGCCGGCGCCGTTCGGGCCGAGCAGGCCGACGACCTCGCCCTTGCCGACCGAGAGCGACACGTCGGACAGCACGACGCGCTTGTCATAGCTTTTGGCGATCGAAATGACCGCGAGACCGTTGCCCGCCGCCGCATCGTCGCGCGCATGCGCCTTATGCTCCGCGACGCCATGATCGGCGTCGGCTATCCGCGTCGCCGGGGTCGCTTCGTCGTGGGTCATGCTGGATCGCTTCCTGAGGACATATGCACGGGCGTTACCCGAGGAGCGCCGCCAAGGTCAATCTGGCAAGATATTTGCAGGGCTGCTCCCCTCCCTCCGAGGGATGGGTTAGGGGTGAGTCGCCGCAGGCTTTTTTTTGGCCGCATGCCCACCCCCGGCGCCTCCCTGGAAGGGAGATAGAGACTAATGCCCCGCTTGCGGTCCGCGTGCGATCCCCGACAGGGCGAGCTGTTCGTCGATCGCGGCGAGCAACCGCGCCAACGCCGCGTCGTCGTTCGCCTCGGCGCGCGCCACCAGCACATCCTGCGTGTTCGACGCGCGGAGCAACCACCAGCCGTCGTCGGTGAGCACGCGCGCGCCGTCGGTGCGATCGACCTTGGCGCCCGACGCCGTCAGCCGCGCCAGAACTTCGTCGACAATGGCGAATTTGCGCACCTCATCGACCTGGAAACGCAGCTCTGGCGTGTTGACCATCGGCGCCATCGCCGCGCGCAGCTCGGTGACGCTCTGCCCCAGCTTCGTCGCTGCTTCGATCAACCGCACCGCGGCATAGGGCGCATCGTCATAGCCATAATAGCGATCGGCGAAGAACACATGGCCGCTCATCTCGCCCGCGAGCGGGCTGCCGACCTCCTTCATTTTCGCCTTGATCAGGCTGTGGCCGGTTTTCCACATCAGCGGCGTCCCACCGAGTTCGCTGACCCGATCGAACAGCGCCTGGCTGGCTTTCACATCGGCGATGATCGTTGCGCCGGGCATGTCCTGCAGCAGCGCCGCGGCATAGATCTGCAGCAACTGGTCGCCCCATATCACCCGGCCGTCGCCATCGATCGCACCGATCCTGTCGCCGTCTCCGTCGAAAGCGACGCCGAAATCGAGGTTCCTCTCGGCGACAAGCTTACGCAAATCGGCCAGATTCTTCTCTTCGGTAGGATCGGGATGGTGGTTCGGAAAATGACCGTCGATGTCGGTGAACAGCAAATGATGCTCGCCTGGCAACTTCGCCGTCAGTTTTTCGATGACGGTCCCCGCCGCGCCATTGCCCGCATCCCAGCCGACCCGGTAGGCGCCGCCGGCAAAACCCTCGACCAGCCGGTCGACATAGGCATCGATGATATCGATGCTCTGCGTGACACCGTCGCCAACGGCCCAATCCCCCGCGGCAGCCATTTCGCCGATCCGCTGAATATCGGCACCATAGAAAGGCCGCCCCTGCATCACAAATTTGAAGCCGTTATAGTCGGGGGGATTGTGGCTACCGGTTATCTGGATGCCGCCGTCCACATCTTCGGTTGAGGCTGCGTAATAGAGCATTGGCGTCGGCCCGAGTCCGACGTTGAGGGCGTCGACGCCCGCGGCGTTAATCCCCGCGACCAGCGCATCGCACAGCATCGGCGACGACAGCCGCCCGTCATAGCCGACCGCGACACGCTTGCCGCCGCCGCGCGCAACCAGCGTCGCAAAACTGCGCCCGATGGCATAGGCGTCCTTGTCCGACAGCGTGTCGCCGACGACGCCGCGGATGTCATATTCGCGCAGCATCGTGGGGTGGAAGATATGGGTCATCGTTGGTCCTCGTTGGGAGAGAGAAATCTCAGGCGGCAGCGAACAGATCGCCGTCGGGATGAAACCGCTCGCGCGCGGGAAGGTTCAATCCGCCCATCGCCTCGCGCAGTTCCTGCCGCGCGACGACATGACCGATGCCCATGCCGCCGAGATGCGCCTTGTCGAGCAGGGTCAGCCCGGCGGGGAACAGCTCGCGATAGATGACGCGCTCGCCAAGCCCCGGGATGACGCGAAAACCGACGCGGCGCGAAAGCTGGCTCAGCGCCTCGCCGACGCGGCGCATATTGTGCGCGTCGACATGTTGGAGCCGGTTGCGCAGGATGATCCAGTCGATCGTCCGCCCGTCGGTCTTGGCGCGGGCTTTCCGCGTGTCCCAGATCAGTTCGGAGTAAAAGCTGGGGCGGGTGACCTGAAATGTCTCGGGGTCGACCTGGCCGATCAGGTCGAAATCGATGAAGCTGTCGTTGATCGGAGTGACCAGCGTATCGGCGGTCATCGCCAGATGGCGTGCAAAGACATCGTCGCGCCCCGGGGTGTCGGCGACAAAATAGTCGCAATCCGCGGTCATGCGCGCGACCTGCGCGTCGAGTTCTTCAATCGTCGCCCCCTCGAACACTTCAAACTGCGGCATCGGCAGTTCGATGTCGCGGCGCTTTGCCGTGTTGGTGCGATTCTCGAGATAGCGGTGAAAGGTGCGCTGGCGCGGATCGAGGTCGAGCCCGGCGACCTTCCAGCCCTGGCTCGCCAGCGCGACCGCAAAATGCACCGCGCAGGTCGATTTGCCGGTCCCGCCCTTTTCATTGGCAAAGATGATGCGATGCGGGGCGGGTTTGATCACGCTGTTCGTCATGGGCCGTTGCGATTTTCCTGTTGGCGCGGCATGGCGGCCGCGTCGGTGGTGCATAAGCGCCGCCATTATCGGAGGCAGGGCAGCCGTGCAAATCATCCGTGACATCGCCACGCTGCATCGCGCCATCGCCGCGCTGAAGCAGGACGGCAAAAGCGTTGCCTTGGTGCCGACGATGGGCGCGCTGCACGATGGTCATCTTTCGCTCGTGCAGATGGGGCGGCGCGTTGCGGACCATGTCGTCGTGTCGATCTTCGTCAACCCGACCCAGTTCGGCCCGAATGAAGATTTCGCCGCCTATCCGCGCCACGAAGCCCGCGATGCTGCGTTGCTCGTCGAGGAAGGTGTAGCACTTCTCTGGGCGCCCGATGTCGGGGTCATGTATCCGGGCGGTCACAGCACCCATATCGAGGTCGCCGAACTCGGCGCCGATTATTGCGGCGCCGCGCGCCCCGGTCATTTCGACGGGGTCGCCACCGTCGTCGCCAAATTGTTCAATCAGGTGCGCCCCGATGTGGCGATCTTTGGCGAAAAGGATTGGCAGCAGCTCGCGATCATCCGCCGCATGGCGCGCGATCTTGATTTTGCGCTCGACATTTTGGGGGCGCCGATCGCGCGCGACCCCGATGGCCTCGCGCTGTCGTCGCGCAACGCCTATCTCTCGCCCGAACAGCGCAGCGCCGCCGTCGCCTTTCCGGGCGCGCTCAGGACCGCGGCTGCCGCGCTGGCGAACGGCAGCGATATGTACGAAACGCTCGCGAAGGCCGAAGCGGCGATCGTCGCCGGCGGGTTCGACAGCGTCGACTATATCGCGCTTGCCGATGCCGACAGTCTGGAAAGGCTCGACATTTTTCGCGCTCCCGCGCGGCTGCTCGCCGCCGCGCGGATCGGAAAAACGCGGCTGATCGACAATTATCCGGTGGGTTGATGAAAGCGGAAACGGCCAAAATCAGCCGTTTGTGCATCCTATCCCCCAGAAATTGCCAATCAAGTTAACGCTTTGTTGACCATAAGCCGCAAGGGTGGACCTCGAAGCTTCCTGTGGGGGGAAGCGACAGGGGGTTTTTATGGCCAACAGTCTGAAGTCCGCGCAATATCTAATCGAAAGCCGCTTGCTCGACGCGGCGCGCGGCGACGCCAACGCGTATTTCGATCTCGGGATCGCCTTTTCGACCGGCACCGGCGGGGTCGATGTCGACCTGATCCAGGCACATAAATGGTTCAACCTCGCCGCGCTTGGCGGCAACAAGGAAGGCCAGCAATGCCGCGCCGACCTGTCCGATGAAATGAGCCGCGACGAAATCGCCGAGGCGCAGCGCCAGGCACGCGCCTGGCTCGATGAAACTGCGCGCCGTCCGGCCGCGCGGCGGTTTGCGGCCTAACAGGCTGTTGAAAAAGTGGTAGCGCGCGAGGGCTGATCGTGATTCACTTTCCGGGAGCTGGAGGTGATCGATGCGCGGTTCTGACGAAGGCACGGGAGCTTTGTTTTCCTATGTTGATATAGAGGCGCGGATAAGGCGGGATCATCCGCTTCGGCAGATCCGGCAGATAACCAATACGGCATTATCGGCGCTGGACGGGGATTTCGAGGCGCTTTACCCGCGCCGGCTCGGCCGGCCCTCGATCCCGCCGGAGCGGCTGCTGCGGGCCATGCTTCTGCAAGTATTTTACGGGCTTCGATCGGAGCGCCAGTTGATGGAACGGATCGAGTTTGACCTTCTGTTCCGCTGGTTTGTCGGATTGGGTGTCGACGAGGCGGTCTGGGACCATTCGAGCTTCAGCACCAACCGGGACCGGCTGCTCAGCGGAGAGATCGCCGCCAAGTTCCTGCGCGCGATTTTGGCCCAACCGAAGGTAAAGCGGCTGATCTCAAGCGATCATTTCTCGGTGGACGGTACGCTGATCGAGGCCTGGGCGTCGATCAAGAGCTTTCGCCGCAAAGATGGGAGCGACGATGACCCCCAGGGTCCGGGCCGCAATGCGACACGCAACTTCCACAAGGAGAAGCGGTCCAACGAGACCCACCAGAGCACGACCGACCCCGAGGCACGGCTCTACAAGAAGGGCGACGGCCAGCCTGCCAGGCTTTGCTATATCGGCCACGCCCTGATGGAGAACCGCAACGGGCTGGTGGTGGACGGCGGCATTACCCAGGCCAGCGGTACCGCCGAACGGGAAGCCGCGCTTGCGATGCTGGACCGGCGCCGACGGCGGCGTCGGATCACATTGGGTGCCGACAAGGCCTATGACGTGCGGCAGTTCGTGGAAGATTTGCGCGAGCGGTCGGTCACCCCCCACATCGCGATCAACGGGCATCTCTCGAAGAATGGCAAGGCGCGCGCGACTGCCATGGATCGGCGCACCACCCGTCACCCCGGCTATGCGATCAGCCAACGCTGCCGCAAGCGCATCGAGGAGGTGTTCGGATGGGGCAAGGCTTCGGCCGGCCTCGCAAAGGTCAAGCTGCGAGGACGGGCCAAGGTCGATGCGGTCTTCACCCTCGCCTTGGCCGCCTACAATCTGATCCGCTTGCCCAAGCTCCTCGGAGCGTTGGCATGAGCCCCGGCGGCAAATGGCGCATCGTCGAGATGCCTGACTTCCCGGCCGATTATCCCGATATGGTCGAGCCAGCCTATATCCTGTTCGAGCATAAGGGCGGAGGCGAGTTTGCCTTCGGCTGCTGCACCGGACACATATGGGAAGCGAGCAGCGCGGAGGCGACCAGGATCGACTTCTCCTGGGACGGCAGCGACGAAATGACCGAAGTATGCGGAGATGGCTCCGCCGAACTCCAGCCAGACGGCTCTCTCTACGGCGAAATCTGCTACCGACACGGCGACGAATATCCCTTCATCGCTCGCAAATGGACTTCTTCAACAGCCTGCTAAACCTCCCGAAATCTCTTCGTCGTCATGCCGGACTTGATCCGGCATCCATTCCGGCGATGACGCATGGACCCCGGATCGCGTCAGGGGTGACGAAATAGCCCAAGCTCATTCCGCCCGCCGGAACGGCATATGCCCTTCCAGCCAGTCCATCTCGGCTTCTTCGGCGCGGCGTTCCTGCTCCAGAAAATCGGCCACCGCGCGGCGGAACCCGGGATCGGCAATGAAATGCGCCGACCAGGTCGCGACCGGACCATATCCGCGCGCCAGCTTGTGGCCGCCCTGCGCGCCCGCCTCGACGCGCGCCAGCCCGCGTTCGATCGCGATGTCGATCGCACGGTAATAGCAAAGTTCGAAATGCAGATAGGGGATGTCGACAAGGCAGCCCCAATAACGCCCGTAGAGCGTGTCGGCCCCGACGAAGTGTAACGCCCCCGCCACGGGCCGAGCGTCATCATAGGCGAGTAGCAATACCACCTGCTCCGCCATCCGCGCGCCAATCAGGTCGAACGCCGCGCGGGTCAGATAGGGCTGCCCCCATTTGCGCGCGCCGGTGTCCTGATAGAACAGCCACATCGCGTCCCAATGCTCGGGGCGGATCGCGTCGCCGGTCAATTCCTCGATCCGCAGCCCTTCGACCGCCCGCGCCCGCTCCTTGCGCAGCTGCTTGCGCTTGGCGGACGTCAGCGTGGCGAGGAAATCGTCGAAGCTGGCGTAACCCGCATTGGCGAAATGGAACTGGATGTCGCGGCGCACCAGCCACCCGGCGCCTTCGAACAGCTGCATCTGATCGGGCGCGACAAAGGTCGCATGTGCCGACGACAGCCCGTTCTGCCGCACCACCGTTTCGGCGGCGCGGATCAACAGCCGCGCGTCGTCGCTGTCCGGCGCCAGCAATCGTGGCCCCGGCACCGGGGTAAAAGGCGCCGCGATCTGTAGCTTGGGATAATAGTCGCCCCCCGCGCGCGTCCACGCGTCGGCCCAGCCTTGATCGAAGACATATTCGCCCTGGCTGTGTGACTTCAGATAGGCGGGCGCGGCGGCGAGCAGCACGCCCGCCGCGTCCTCGACGAGCAGCGGCGCCGCCTGCCAGCCTGTACCCGGCCCGACACTGCCCGAGTCCTCGAGCAGCGACAGGAAAGCGTGGCCGACAAACGGATTGCTGCCGTCATGCAGCGCGTCCCACGCCGCGGCATCGACCGCTTCCACCCCGGTACCAAGCGAGATCGTCCGCGCCGGGGAGTCGGCTTCGGCCATTTACGCCGGGCGCACCGCGACAATCGCGTCGGCCTCGACCGCGGCGCCGAGCGGCAGAACCGCGACGCCGACCGCGGCGCGCGCATGGCGACCGGCATCGCCAAACAGCGTTTCGAACAGGTCCGACGCGCCATTGGCGACCTTCGCCTGATCGGTGAAGCTGGGGGCGCTGTTGACGAAGACGCCCAGCTTGACGACGCGCTCGACGCGCGACAGATCGCCGCCCAGCGCCTGGGCAATCTGCGCGATCAGCATCAGCGCGACGCGCTGCGCCGCATCCTGCCCGCCTGCGACATCCATGTCGTCACCTAAACGTCCGGTCACGACCTGCCCGTCGCGGAAGGGCAGCTGGCCGCTGACATAGAGCAGGCCGTCATGTTCGACGACGGGAACATAGGCGGCGACCGGCGCGGCGGCTTTGGGCAGTTCGAGCCCGAGTTCGGCAAGTTTCGCGGTGATATCCATGGTGATTCCTTCTTAAACGGGTTCGGGGGCCGGTGCGGGGACATTTTCGGCAAGCCGGGCGAGGATCCAGTCCTGCGCCGCCGCCCAGTCGTCGATGCGCGCATGGGCATGTTCGGCGGGCGCAATCTTGTCGGCGATCGCGGGTTCGCCGACCAGATGAAGCCGCCACACATCGGGCGCTTCCTGCGCGACCGAATGATGATGCCCCGCCAGATCGTCGATGAACAGCGCGACCGAGGGCTGATATTGCTCGATCAACCGGCGCACCGGCTCACCCTTGCCGCCGCGGCTGCCGATCACCGGCGCGTGAAAATCGTGCAGCGCGAGTTGCTCGATCCGTGCCTGCTGATGCTCGGGGCCGACGTTGGTAAGCACGACAATGTCGGCCTGCTCGGCGATCGCCGCCATTGCCTCAAGCGCGCCCGGGATCGGATATTGCCGCGCCATCTCGCCGCGGAAAAAAGCATCGAGCAGCGGCCAGACTTCGGCCGCTTCCAGCGGTGTCCCGCATTCCTTGCGCTTCAATGCTCCGGCAAAGCTGGCGTCCTCGATGCGGAACAGCACGCCATGTTCGGCGTCGACCCATTCGGCGAAAGGCACGACCATGTGCATCAGCACCTCGTCGCAATCGGTGATGACGAGTGGGCGGGTCATATACGCATTCCTTCAAGGCGCTCCGACGCTGCGGCGATGGTGGCCGGCGGCACCTGCAACGCATCGGCGCAGGCGACAAGGTCGTATTCATGGGCGGTCAGGAACGACAGGATCGCCGCCAAGGTTGCGCGTTCGCTCAGCGATGCGCGCAGCTCGTCGGGGGCAAGGCCGGTCAGCGCCAGCAGCCGCTCGGCGCGCGGTTCGTCGCTCAGGATCCACCCGAGCGCCTGAAGCGCCAATGCTGCGTCGTCGTCGTGCAAGGCAGTTTTCCCTTCAAAGGGAGGCAATTGTGTCATGCGGCCGATTCGCCTAAACGGGCGCCATACGCAAGGTGGGGAAGCGAATAATCATGGGCAAGACCATATTGGTCGTCGAAGATAATGAGCTGAACTTGCGCCTGTTCTGCGACCTGCTCAACGCCCATGGCTATACCGCTCACCCGGTGCGCGACGGTCGCGATGCGTTGGCCAAGGCGCGCGAGATTGCGCCCGACCTGATCATCATGGATATCCAGCTGCCGCATGTCGGCGGGCTCGAGCTGATCGGCCAGATGAAGGCCGACCCGACGCTGCGCGCCGTACCGATCATGGCGGTCACTGCCTATGCCGGGAAGGGCGATGAGGAACAAATCCGTGCGGCAGGGGCCGAGGCCTATGTCTCGAAACCGATTTCGGTGATCAAATTCATCGAGAGCGTCGGGGTGTTTGCCTGACGCAAACGGCCAGTTTCGACAAGAACCAGCCGCTCCCCGGCGAAAGCCGGGGTCCCGGCTTTCGCCGGGGAACAAACTGCCCCCGCATTCCAATTCAAACGCGACATCTTGGCCGCGCCCACGAAAAAGGGCGGCGCAGATGGCCGCCCTTTGATCGTGTTTCGGAGTCACGTGCCTCCGGATACCTTGCGCCGGATAATGCGTTTTCAAACCGCGCGGACATGCCGCGCGGGAAAATGCCTCACTTGATCTTCGATTCCTTAAACTCGACATGCTTGCGCACGCGCGGGTCATATTTGCGGACCGACATTTTTTCGGTCATCGTGCGCGGGTTCTTTTTCGTCACATAGAAAAAGCCCGTGTCGGCGGTGCTCACCAGCTTGATCTTGACGGTCGTCGGCTTGGCCATGGCCCTGTTCCTCGAAATATATGCACATCCGCCGGAGGTCCGAAGGATGTGGCGGGACTTTGGCCCCGACGTTGGTGTGAAAAACATAGAGGGCCGCGCACGAGGCGCCGCCCCCAATATCCGCGCGCCTCTGACCGGATTCGCCGCTTCTGTCAAGCAAAAGAGCGGGCGGACGGCGCACAGCTGTCCGCCCGGGAGGGGGTTCGGTGGGCGGCTAGGCGGAGCTGATCTCAAAGCGAACCGTCATCGTCTTCCAGCTTTCCTCGGCCACGCCACCGCGCGTCGCGGGCTTGAAGCGCCATTTGGCGAGGGCGCGGCGTTTGGTTTCGGCAAAAAAGCCCGGGCTGTCGGTGCTGACCAGTTCGACCGCCTTCACCCGCCCGTCGGTGCCGATCAGCACGCGAACTTTGGCGACGCCTTCGATCTCGCGGCGTTGTTCGCTCGCCGGATAGTCGGGCTGGAACGCCCCGGCGTAGCGCGGATCAAGTTCGGCGAATACCAGTTTGGGCAAAGCTGGTGGATCGGCGGGCCGGGCTGGAGGTCCAGGGTCGATCGGGCCAACGTCGACGATGACCGGCCCTTCGACTACACCATTATCAAAGGAAGGCATTGTTTCGACGAGAGGTTTCACCGTGTCGGTCGCGGACGCGGTTCTCGGCACGGGCTTTGCGTCGGGAGTCGGCTGGGGCGGCGGTGGAGGCGGCGGTAGTTTGATCAATGTTCCGACCATCGGGTCGGTCTTGGGTATCGTATCAACGATCATCGGCGACAGCGCCACCGCGATGACCAGCGCGGCGGGCAGGCCAACGGCAAGAAGTGCCGCGACCGGGTGGCGGCCGGGATCGCTGCCATAGATGTTGCGGGACGAGGTCGCCGATCGACCCGCGGGTGCCGTGGTCACTTCGGGGGCCGTCAGGATGGTCGAAATCAGTGGTATCAGGGTCATGGCATCTCTCCTTGCCTGTCAGACCCGGCCCCGCCGTGTTTCGACCACCGCTATCGGCCAAGTCAGATCGTAGTGATAATATATCATAACGCCTTTTGTCAAGCGCGGCAGTAGGCAAGAATGGTGGCGCTTTTGCACCGTGGTTCGGTTAGCTGGCGGCCAACCGCGCTATCGCCTGATCCTTGGCGATCAGCGGCAGCAGTTCGGCCATGTCGGGGCCGTGGTCGCGCCCGGTCAGTGCGCGGCGCAGCGGCAGGAACAACGCGCGGCCCTTGGCGCCGGTCGCCTCTTTTACGGCGGTGGTCAGCGCGTGCCAGGGGTCGGCGCTCCAGTCGATCGCGGGCGCCGCGGCGGCGGCGGAGTCCAGCACCGCTCGATCCATATCCTCGACCGGCGGCGGCGTGAGCGGTCCATCGAAAACAGCCGTCCAATCGGCCGCTTCGGCGACCGTCATCAAGTTCGGCCGAATCGCATGCCAGCGCGCCGCGGTGATCGCCGCGGGCAGGCGGTTCGCGACCGCTTCATATCCAGTGTGGTGCAGGATCTTCTGGTTCAGCAGCGCCAGCTCGGCTTCATCGAAACGCGCCGGGGCGCGGCCGAAGCGCGTAAAGTCGATATGCTCGATCAGCGGCGCCAGGCTCGTCACCGGTTCGACCGGGTCGCTGGTGCCGAGCCGCGCGAGCAGCGCCGCGAGCGCGATCGGCTCGATCCCCGCGTCGCGCAGGCTGGCCATGCCGAGCGAACCGAGCCGCTTCGACAATTTGCCCTCGGTCCCGACGAGCAACGCCTCATGCGCGAAGCGCGGCGGGGTAGCACCCAGCGCGGCAAACATCTGGATCTGCGTCGCGGTGTTCGACACATGATCTTCGCCGCGCACGACATGGGTAATCCCCATCGCAATATCGTCGATCACGCTGGGCAGCAGATAGAGCCAGCTGCCATCGGCACGCCGCACCACCGGGTCCGACATCGTTTTTGGCTCAAAGTTCTGCTCGCCACGAACCATATCGGTCCATTCGATCGGTGCGTCATGGTCGAGCCGGAAACGCCAGTGCGGCGCGACGCCCACGGGTACCGGGGCGTCGGCGGCTTTGCGCTCATAGACCGGCGGCAGCCCGCGTGAGAGCAGGATCTTGCGGCGGATGTCGAGTTCTTCGGGGGTTTCGTAACAGGCATAGACGCGGCCCGCCGCCTTGAGCTTGTCGAATTCGGCCTCGTACAGCGCGAAGCGCGCCGACTGGCGTTCCTCGCCGTCGATGTCGAAGCCCAGCCACGCCAGGTCGGCGCGGATCGCATCGACATAGTCTTCTTGCGACCGCTCGAGGTCGGTATCGTCGATGCGCAGCAGGAAGCGGCCGCCATGTTTGCGCGCCCACAGCCAGTTGTGAAGTGCGGTGCGGACATTGCCGACATGCAGGGTGCCGGTTGGCGAAGGGGCGAAGCGGGTCACGACGGTCATGCCGCGCGCCTATAACCGCTTCGCTCCCCGCATGCGACCCCGTCGTACAGCGTCAGCCCGCGCGGCGGCGCCCCGGCCAATAGGCCCAGGCGATAGTCAGCAATGAGACGATCAGGATGACGCTATATTCCACCCCGTTGCGCCCCGCGCCAACGACAAACCAGCCAAAAGGCAAATGGACCAGAATCATGCCGAGCGTCAGGATCGCGGCATGGCCCAACGCCGCAAAACTGGTCCAGCGGCGCGCCAGCATCAGCACCGGTCCAACCAGTTCGAACAGCGTTACGCCGAGCGCCCAACCAAAGCCCATGGGAAAGCCCAGCGTTTCCAGCCAGACACCGAACGGCGCCACGCCGCCGGCAACCAAGCGAAAAGTCCCGTGGATCAAAATCAGCAGCGCGACGGTGATCCGCAGCACGTCGAGCGCCCGCTCGGCCTTTTGCGGCGACGCCTTTTCTCCCAGCAACCCCATATCTCGCCCCCCGTATTGCAGTTTCCCGATCCGCAATCTTAGCACCGCCACACGGCCCTACGAGGATACACCGACGTACCGGTACCCGCAGGTCGCGGTCAGCCGGTGCGGAAACCGTGGGTGATCGGATAGCGCCGGTCGCGGCCGAAGTTGCGCGTCGACAGCTTGACCCCCGGCGGCGCCTGCCGCCGCTTATATTCGGCGAGCATCAGCAGGCGTTCGATCCGCACCACCGCGTCGCGGTCGAAACCATGCCGCGCCACGACATCGTCGACGCTCGCCTCCTCTTCGACCAGCATGTGCAGCATGCGGTCAAGGTCGGCATAGGGTGGCAAGCTGTCCTCGTCCTTCTGGTCGGGGCGCAGTTCGGCGCTCGGCGGTTTGGTGATAATCGTCTCGGGCATCACCGGGGCGACCGGATTGCGCGACAGCCGCGGCACATTTTCATTGCGCCATTTGGCGACGGCGAACACCGTCATCTTATAGGCGTCCTTCAGCGGGTTATAGCCACCCGCCATATCGCCATAGATCGTCGCATAACCGACGCTCATCTCGCTCTTGTTGCCGGTGGTCAGCAACATCGGCCCGAATTTGTTGCTGAGCGCCATCAAGGTCACGCCGCGGATGCGCGACTGGACATTTTCTTCGGTGATATCGACCTCGACATCGGCAAAGCTGCCAGCCAACATCGTGTCGAACGCCTCGACCGCGGGGACGATCGAGATCGTGTCGAGCCTGCACCCGATCAGTTCGGCACAGCTTGCCGCATCGTCGAGGCTCGCCTGGCTGGTGAAGCGGCTCGGCATCATCACGCACCACACCCGGTCGGGGCCGAGCGCGTCGGCGGCAATTGCGGCGCAGATCGCCGAATCGATCCCGCCCGACAGCCCGAGCACGACGCCGGGAAAACGATTGCGTTCGACATAGTCGCGCAAGGACACGATCATCGCGCTATAAATATCGGCCGGATGCGCCTCCCATTCGGCGATCGCGCCCGCTTCGCAGGTCCAGCCGTTCGCGCCCCTGGTCCAGCGCGTCACCCGCTCCTCTTGGTCCCAATCCTTGAGGCGGTGGGCAGTCGATCCATCGGCGTTCAGCACAAACGAACAGCCGTCGAACACCAGTTCGTCCTGCCCACCGACGCGGTTGAGGAAAATCAGTGGCAGCCCGGTTTCGGCGACACGCCCCGCGAACACCTGGCTCAACCGCCGTTCGTCCTTGTCGATTTCATAAGGGCTTCCATTGACCGAAATCAGCAGCTCGGCGCCCTGGTCGGCCAGATGCCGCGACACTTTGGGCAACCAGCCATCTTCGCAGATCGGCAGCCCGAGCCGGACCCCGCGCCAATCGACCACATCGGGGAGCGGGCCGGGTACGAAGATTCGTTTCTCGTCAAAAGTGCCGTAATTCGGCAACTCATGCTTTCGCCGCGTCGCAACAACTTGGCCTCCGTCGAGCAGCGCGACGATGTTATACAGGTCCGCCCCGTCGCGTTCGACCGACCCGACAAGCATCGCCGGTCCCCCGTCGGCGGTATCCGCCGCCAGCTCGGCGAGCAATCTCGCGGCGCGCTCGGCCAGGGCAGGCTTCAACACCAGATCCTCGGGCGGGTAACCGATCAGCTGGAACTCGGGGTAGAGGATCAGGTCGGCCCCGGCGTGCCGCGCCCGCACCGCGCGCATCGCATCGACATTGGCGGCCAGGTCGCCGACCGACTGCGTTATCTGGGCCAGGACGATGGTGAGCGTGTCGACTGCGTCGGTCATACCGCCGAGCCATACCCCCCGCCGCCGCGATTGCAATGACCCAAGGGGTCAGCGAACGCGCGGCGTCAACTTCACCCTTCCCCTATCGCCCCCCGCTGGCTAAGGGGCGCGCAATCCTATCCGCCGCGAAAGGGCCGCGCACCCCATGAAACTGATCTCCGGCAACAGCAACCTTCCCCTCGCCCGCGCGATCGCGGACTATCTGGAACTGCCGCTGACCGACACCAGCGTGCGCCGCTTTGCCGACGAGGAAGTGTTCGTCGAGATCCACGAAAATGTTCGCGGGCAGGATGTCTTCATTGTCCAGCCGACGAATTTCCCGGCCAACGACAATCTGATGGAGTTGCTGATCATCACCGATGCGCTGCGCCGCGCTTCGGCAAAACGTATCACCGCGGTCGTCCCCTATTTTGGCTATGCCCGCCAGGATCGCAAGCCCGGTCCTCGCACGCCCATATCCGCCAAGTTGGTTGCCAATCTGATTACCACCTCGGGCGCCGACCGCGTGCTCGCGATCGACCTGCACGCCGGGCAGATTCAGGGCTTTTTCGATATCCCGACCGACAATCTCTACGCCGCGCCGGTGATGAGCGCCGACATCCAGGCGCGCTTTGCGGGCAAGAATCTGATGGTCGTGTCGCCCGACGTCGGCGGCGTGGTGCGCGCCCGCGCGCTGGCCAAGCGGCTCGACAACGCCCCCCTGGCAATCGTCGACAAGCGCCGTGAACGCGCTGGCGAATCCGAAGTGATGAACATTATCGGCGACGTGTCGGGGCGCTTCTGCATCCTGATCGACGACATCGTCGATTCGGCGGGGACGCTGTGCAACGCCGCGGGCGCGCTGAAGGCGGCGGGGGCCGAGGGCGTTGTCGCTTATTGCACCCACGGCGTGCTGTCGGGCGGCGCGGTCGCCCGCGTCGAGGCCAGCGAACTCACCGAACTGGTCATCACCGATTCGATCCAGCCGACCGACGCGGTCAACGACAGCAAGAAGGTCCGCGCGCTCACCGTCGCACCGCTGCTCGGCGAAGCGATCAAGCGCATCGCCGACGAATCGAGCGTCTCCTCGCTGTTCGATTAATCCGTCATCGCGCCAGCACGGCGCCGACGATCAATTCCAGTTCGCGGCGAAAGGCCGCATGATCGGGCGCTGCATGGACAAGGCCCTTCGCGGTCCAGCACAGCGCCTGCGCCAGGCTGCCGGCGCGCGCGACCGCGGTCCCGGGACCGCCGCGCCGGATCGCATTCGCCATCGCCGCCACCAGTTTGCGTTCGGCCGCACGCACCGCTTCGCCCGGCGCGGGCGCGGCCATCGGGGCGACGTCGATCCCATGGGGCGAGGCGCGCAGCATCGCCATATGCTGGCCAACCCATGTATCGAGCGCAGTCGCCAACCGCGCAACCAAGGCGGCGGCGGGGTTTTCCAGAGCCCGCAACGCCTCCGCGAGCGACCGGTCGATCAGCGATTGGGTGGCCCATTCGAGCAGCGCGCCCTTCGATCCGAAGCGGTTGTAGAGCGCCTGACGCGACACCCCGGTGGCCTGCGCCAGATCGTCCATCGATGCCTTGCGAAATCCGGTGCGCGCGACAACGTTTAAAAGGGAATCGGCGGAAATACGGTCGGACATAAGCGCAATTTTACAAATTATACGATATTTGTAAAATTGATATATTCCGCAGCTCCGCCCGCAACGCGGTGGTCTGGGGCTGGCGGGAACAGCCGTGCTGCGCTAGCGCCGATGACATGACGATAACCTCTGATCTCATGCTCGCCAATCGCCTCGCCGACGCGGCTGGCGACGCCATCCGCCCGCTGTTTCGCGCCGCCTTTGCCCACGAAGCCAAGTCCGATGCCTCGCCGGTCACCGAGGCCGACCGCGCCGCCGAAGCGGCGATACGCCGACTGCTCGATGCCGAGGCGCCTCGCGACGGCATCATCGGCGAGGAATATGGTGCCGAGCGTCCCGACGCGGCGCGCCAATGGGTGCTCGACCCGATCGACGGCACCGTCAGCTTCATGGCGGGACGCCCGATTTTCGGTACGCTGATCGCGCTGCTGCAGGACGGCTGGCCGGTGCTGGGCATCATTGATCAGCCGATCAGCGGCGAACGCTGGGTCGGCGCGCTGGGTCGGCCGACCTTGTTCAATGGCGAGCCCGCGCGCACCCGTACCTGCCGTACCCTCGCCGATGCGACACTCGCCACAACCGGCCCGCAATATTTCGACGATCATGATGCCGAGCATTTCATGGCGCTCGCGGCCAAGACCGCGCACAAAAGGCTGATCTTTGGCGGCGACTGCTACAATTACGGCCTGCTGGCCAGCGGCCATGTCGATCTGGTGGTCGAGGCGGGGCTGAAGCTGCACGATTTCGCGGCGCTCGTTCCCATTGTCGAGGGCGCGGGCGGGACAATGTGCGACTGGAACGGCGACCCGCTCAACGCCGACAGCGCGGGCCATGTGATTGCGCTGGGCGATCCGGCACGGCTCGAAGACGTGATCGAAGGCCTCGCCTGCGCGCACTGACGTGCGGCGACCTCGGCCTCAGAAAATGCCGAGGAACTTCTTGCGCTGCTTGCCGCCCTCTTCCTTCGACAGTTTGCCATCCTCGCCCTTCGCCGTCGTGCCTTTGCCGACATCGTCGCGCACTTCGCCTTTCGTCGTGCGCTGCGCACTGGCGCGCGCACCCGCAAGGATTGGACCGCATTGCGCCGACTTCGCATCACCCGGATCGACGAAGGGGATGATCACGGCGAGCGGGGTGGCGACGATTGCCAGCCCCAGCCCTGCCCCCGCGCGGCCCATCAGCTGGTCGCTGATCGGATCGAGGCGCGGCGCCGCGAAATAGCCGCCGACGCTGACCGGCGACTGGCCCGAGAACAGGCTGAACTTCTTGCCGTCGGCGCGCACCGCCATGTCGATCGCCTCGGTACGGAACGAAAAACCGCCGCGCCCGACCATGACGTTCTTTTGCGTGTCAATCAGGATCGGGTCGGCAGCGCCGACGCCATTGCGCACGGTGAAAGCGATCACCCCGCAATTGATCTCGACCGGCTTCTTCAACTTATCCTCGAACAATTTCTGCACAAAGGTGCCGACGTCGAGCTCGGCAAGCTGGACGTTACGCGTCCAGAAACTGCCCTTCGGCAGGACGAAGGCCATGCGACCGTTCGAACTGGCGAGCGACTGGCGCAGGCTATCGCCATGGCCGACCATCTGGATCCGGCCGCTGACGGTGCCGGTGGTCCCCGATTCGGCCACCCCGAAGCGCGCCAGCAAGTTGCCGAGCCGCGTCGGCGAGAGGCGGATATCATAAGCGGTGCGCACGACCGCCGGCCGCGAATCGATCGAAACGTCACTCGCTACCTTGCCGCCGGCGAGCAGGAAGGTCAGCGGTTTCATTTCCATCAGTCCGCGCTTGAGCGACAGCGTCAGATCGACATTGCTGACCGGAAAACTCTCAGCGCGTACCTTGGCAACCTTGTAGCGCAGATCGGCGTCGAACGCTTTGAGCGAGTCGGCGCGCAGCGGCGAATCGGGAAGAACGCGCGGCCGGCCGCCGACGGTCCTGATCACGCCATCGGTGCCCATCCGGTCAAGCCGGTCGACCTCATAACCAATGAACGGCCCGGCATCGATGATATTGAGTGACCGGGTACTGAGGTTGGCGTCCAGATAGACGCGCCCTTTCGGCATACTGACTGCGAAGGTTCCCGCCAGGTCGCTGTCGCCAAAGACGCCTTTCAGACTGGTGAATTTCCAGACCGAACCGTCATAACCAAGCTTCGACGTCGCGCGGTACCGCCGGGTGTCGGGAATAGCGACGCCCAGAAAATCGAACAGGCGCGACAGGTTCTCGCCGCGCGCAGTCAGCGCCAGATCGGCACCGACCAGCTCGGTCGGGCCGGGCAGCGTGCCGACCAGATCGACGGTGTTCCCGAGCCCGATCGCGCGCATCGTCAGCCGGTTCTTGCCGCCCGCAACCGTCTGGTTCGGCGACGACAGCCGCCCGGTCAGCGTGAACGGCTGCGCGCGCATCGTCCCGCGCCCGTTGAACCCGATCGCTTCGTCGATCCGGCTGCCCGTCGAGCGCACCGTATCGATGTCGATATCAGCGAACAGGCGCAGCCGCGGGTCGCGATAGGTCAGCCCGCTCTTGGTGATCGCGGCGCGCTCGATCGTCGGCAGGTTGAGCGGCTCGGGCGGCCGATCGGGATCGCCAAAGGTCCAGCTGTTGTGCCGGTTCTGCGCGTCCCATTCGAGCGCCACCTGCGCCTGATCGATGTCGGCAAAGGTCATCACGCGCTTGCCGACGATCAGCGACAGCGTGGCCAACCGGGTATCGACGCGGCGGGCGGTAAAAAACTGTTTCGCCCGCGCCCATTCGGGATTGGCGATGCGGATGTCTTCGGCGAGGAATTTGACGTTGAAAGGCGCAAAATAGAGCTGGAAGTCGCCGCCGATCGCGACCTCCCGTTCCAGCTGCGACGACGCGACGCTTTCGAACGTCCCCTTCAAAAAGCGTCCCTTGGTGATGAACAGCACCAGCCAGATCGTCACCAGCAGCAGCAGCATGATCGCCGCCGTTCGTGCTGCGATACGCACCGCACGCGGCCGCTCTTTCAGCCAGCGGGGGGTCCAGATGCGGCGTGCAAAGCTCGACAGGACGCTAGACCAGCCCGAATCGGACGGCCCGCCGCCGGGGATGGCAGTCGCGGCGGGCGGATGGCCCATCTGTCCGGTGGGCAGGTTCATCCGCTGTGAACGAGCGCGAACACCCTTGGTTCCGCTGGCCCGGCCCGGTAGGCTTGCATTTGCGGGCGAATCCCCCTAAGCGCCCCGCTTCCGATTGTGTCGGCTGGCTGAAAGGGCTGCCAGGCCGATACGCAAACGGACTTCCAAAGGAGACCAAAATGCCCAAAATGAAGACCAAGAGCGGTGTGAAGAAACGCTTCAAATTCACCGCCTCGGGCAAAGTGAAGCACGGCGTTGCCGGCAAGCGTCACCGCCTGATTTCGCACAATTCGAAGTATATCCGCACCAACCGCGGCACCAGCGTGCTGAGCGATTCGGATGTGGCCCATGTGCGCCTCTGGGCGCCCTACGGCCTGAAGTAAGGAGCGCTAAGGCATGTCACGCATCAAACGCGGCGTCACCACGCGCGCCAAGCACAAACGCGTATTGGAACAGGCGAAGGGCTTTTACGGCCGTCGCAAGAACACCATTCGTATCGCCAAGCAGGCGGTCGAAAAGGCTGGCCAATACGCCTATCGCGACCGCAAGGTTAAGAAGCGCAATTTCCGAGGCCTGTGGATCCAGCGTATCAACGCCGCGGTTCGCGCCGAAGGCCTGACCTATTCGCAGTTCATGCACGGCGTGAAGCTGGCCGGGATCGATCTCGACCGGAAAATCATGGCCGACCTGGCGATGAACGAAGCGACGGTGTTCACCACCATCATCGCGCAGGCAAAAGCGGCGCTGCCCAAGGCAGCCTGACGTTTTTCAGCCAAGTGACGAGAAACAAGGGCGGTCCCGACGGGGCCGCCCTTTTTCGTTGGCGCGATCGCGTTGAAATGTCGTCAGGGAGCCAAAAGTCGACAGCGAACGCTCGTCACCCAGGACTTGATCCGGGGTCCAGCTTTGCACGCAAGGTCCGCGATCGCCGCAAGCAGCGGCATTAAGGGTCAAGCCCGGGATGACGAATGACGTGGCAGCACCCCACCCCACCGCCGCCATTCCCCCACGCGACCTTGCCATGCCGCCCCCAATCACTAAGCAGGGTCCGATGCCCGCCGCCGCTCCCAAACCCGCCAACAGCAACAGCGCCGCCCCCGCCGCGACGCCGATGATGGCGCAATATTGGGCGCTGAAGGCGCAGGCGGGCGGCTGCCTGCTGTTCTACCGCATGGGCGACTTCTTCGAGCTGTTCTTCGACGATGCGAAAGCCGCGGCAGCGACGCTCGACATCGCGCTGACGTCGCGCGGCGAGCATGAGGGTCAGCCGGTGGCTATGTGCGGGGTGCCCGTCCATGCCGCCGAATCCTATCTCGCCCGCCTGATCCGCGCCGGCCACCGCGTCGCGATCGCCGAACAGGTCGAAACCCCCGCCGAAGCCAAGGCGCGCGGCGGGTCGAAGGCGCTGGTGGCGCGCGCGATCGTCCGCTTCGTCACCGCCGGAACGCTGACCGAAGAAAGCCTGCTCGAAGGGCGCAGCGCCAACCGTCTCGCCGCAATGGCCGAGGTCGGCAGCGAGGGTGAGGTTGCGATTGCGGCCGCCGATATTTCCACCGGACGGTTCGAGGTCGTCGCGGTGCGGCCCGAGGCGGTCGATGCCGAACTGGCGCGGCTCGCGCCATCCGAACTGCTCGTTAGCGAGAGCGCGGGCGAGCTGCCGATTTCGTCGGCACGCCAACTCGTGCGGCGGCCCCCAGCCGACTTTTCGAGCACCGCGGCGCAAAAGCGCCTCGAAGCCTTCTTCGGCGTAAAGACGCTCGACGGTTTTGGCGCCTTTTCGCGCGGCGAAATCGCCGCAATGGGGGCGCTGGTTGCCTATCTCGACCATGTCGGCACCGGCGCGCCGACCTTTCTCCAGCCGCCGGTGCGCCATCTGGCGTCGGGGCGCATGGCGATCGACGCCGCGACGCGCGAAAGCCTCGAACTCGTCCGCACCATGGCTGGCACGCGCGACGGCAGCCTGCTCGGCACGATCGACCGCACCGTCACCGCAGCGGGGGCGCGGCTGCTCGCCGACGATCTCGCCAGCCCGCTCACCGACAAGGCGGCGATCCTCGACCGGCTCGATCTTGTCGATGGCCTTGCGCGCGATGCGCTGTGGCGCGGCGAACTTCGCGCCGCGCTGCGCGCGCTGCCCGACGCGGGACGCGCGCTCGGCCGCCTCGTCGCGGGTCGCGGCGGACCGCGCGATCTGGCGCAGTTGCGCGACGCGCTTGGCGGCGCGCGGCTCTTGCGCGAGCGCCTCGCGCACCGCCCTGATCTGCCGCCCTTGCTCGCTCGCCTGCTGCCTGCGCTCGACGGCCACGGCACGCTGGTTGACGAGCTCACTCGCGCACTGATCGAGACGCCCCCGGTCGATGCCGCGCAAGGCGGCTATATCGCCGAGGGTTACGATCACGCCCTCGACGCCTTGCGCGAAACGGCGCGCGATGGGCGCAAAGCCATCGCGCTGCTCGAAGCAGGCTATCGCGACCGCACCGGCATCGCTTCGCTCAAGATCCGCCACAATGGCGTCCTCGGCTATCATGTCGAAGTCCCCGCCAAACATGCCGACACGCTGATGGCGCCCGAATCGGGTTTCACCCACCGCCAGACGCTCGCGGGCGTCGTACGCTTCAACTCGTCCGACCTCCACGAAGCGGCGAGCCGGGTGACGCAGTCGGGAATCCACGCCGTCGCCGCCGAAGCCGCGCATCTCGAATCGCTCACCGAAGCCGCAACCGCGCGCCGCGAAGCGATCGCCGCGAGCTGCGACGTGCTGGCGCGGATCGACGTCGCTGCCGCACTCGCTGACCATGCGATGAGCCACAATTGGTGCCGCCCAGACCTCGCCGAAACGCCGTGCCTCGACGTCGTCGGCGGCCGCCATCCCGTGGTCGAGGCCGCGCTCGCGAAAGCGGGCGATCGCTTCGTCCCCAATGATCTGTCGCTATCCGAAACCGACCGGCTCTGGCTCGTGACCGGCCCAAACATGGGCGGCAAGTCGACTTTTCTGCGCCAGAACGCGCTGATCGTGGTGCTCGCGCAAGCGGGCGGGTTCGTCCCCGCTGCCTCGGCAAAGCTCGGCCTCGTCGACAAATTGTTCAGCCGCGTCGGCGCCAGCGACAATCTGGCGCGCGGACGTTCGACCTTCATGGTCGAAATGGTCGAAACCGCCGCGATCCTCGCCCAGGCGACCCCGCAAAGCTTCGTCATCCTCGACGAGGTCGGGCGCGGCACCTCGACCTATGACGGACTCGCGCTCGCCTGGTCGGTGGTCGAGGCGGTGCATGAGGTGAACAGGTGCCGCTGCCTGTTCGCGACCCATTATCACGAACTGACGCGGCTCGCTGAAACGCTGGGCGCGCTGTCGCTCCACCATGTCCGCGCGCGCGAGTGGCAGGGCGACCTGGTGCTGCTCCACGAACTCGCCGATGGCCCCGCCGACCGCAGCTACGGCCTCGCGGTCGCGCGCCTCGCCGGGGTTCCCGCGGGGGTCGTCAAGCGCGCCGAAGCGGTGCTGGCGAAGCTCGAAGCCGGGCGCGAGAAAACCGGCGGCCTCGCCGCGGGGCTCGACGACCTGCCGCTGTTCGCCGCCACCCTCGCCGCTGTGCCAGCCGAAAAACACGATGCGCTGCGCGACGCGCTGGCGCAAATCGACCCTGACGCGCTTGCCCCGCGCGAGGCACTCGACGCGCTCTATGCGCTCAAACACCTGCTGGCGGACGAAGCATGAGCGACATCTTCGACAAGCTCGAACAGCGCCGCGCGATCATCGATCGCCGCGCCCTCGGCGACCGGCTCGACGCCATCGCCGCCGAGACGCAGGATTCCGCCGCGCGCCGCCGCGCGATGGTAGCGCTGCTCAAGGCGGCGCTCGACGACGGGCGCGCCGAAATCGAACGGCGGCTGCTCGCGCACCCGTCGTCGGGCCGCCTCGCCGCCAGCGCCACCGCCTTCCTGATCGACCAGATCGTCCGCCTCAGCCATGATTTCACCGTCGGCCACCTTTACCCCTCGGGCAATAAATCGTCGGGCGAGCGGCTCACGCTAATCGCGGTCGGCGGCTATGGCCGCGGCGAAATGGCGCCGCACAGCGACATCGACATCGGCTTCCTCACCCCGTTCAAGCAGACAAGCTGGACCGAAAGCGTGATCGAGGCGCAGCTTTATACGCTGTGGGATCTGGGGCTGAAGGTGGGCCATTCCAGTCGTTCGGTCGACGAGATGGTTCGCGCCGCAAAGGATGATCTCACTATCCGCACCGCCTTGCTTGAAGGCCGCTTCATCTGGGGCGACCGCGAACTTTATGATCAGGCATCGGCGCGTTTCGATGCCGAGGTCGTCGCGGGCAATGCGCGCGCCTTTGTCGCCGACAAGCTCGCCGAGCGCGACGAGCGGCACAAGCGCATGGGCGATTCGCGCTACGTCGTCGAACCGAATGTGAAGGAGGGCAAGGGCGGGCTGCGCGATCTGCACACCCTGTTCTGGATCGGCAAGTTCATCCACCGCGTGCGGACCGTCCCCGAACTCGTCGACGCCGGGCTGCTGTCGGTCCGCGAGCTGCGCCAATTTGCCCGCGCCGAAAATTTCCTCCTCGCCGTCCGCTGTCACCTCCACACGATCGCGGGGCGCGCCGAGGACCGGCTGACCTTCGACGTCCAGCGCGAGATCGCCGCACGCATGCAATTCGCCGAACGCCCCGGCAAAAGCGCGGTCGAGCGCTTCATGCAGCTCTATTTCCTCCACGCCAAAAGTGTCGGCGACGTCACCGGCACCTTCCTCGCGCATCTCGACGACCAGATGGCGGCGCGCGGGCGGCGTTTCCTGCCGACGATCCGGCGGCGTCCGGGCAAGCTCAACGGCTTCGTCCTCGACCGCGGGCGGCTGGCGCTACCCAGCGACGATTTCTTTCAGCAGGATCCGGTGCGCCTCATCGAAATCTTCGCGCTGGCCGACAAGCACGGGCTCGAAATCCATCCGCAGGCGATGCGCCAGGCGCGCCACGAGGCCAAGCTGATCGAGACGCAGGGGGTGCGCCGCAACGCGCGCGCGAACGTGCTGTTCCTCGACGTGCTGACATCCCCACGCGATCCCGAAACGGTGCTGCGCTGGATGAACGAGGCGGGTGTGTTCGGCCGCTTCGTCCCCGATTTCGGCCGCGTCGTCGCGCAGATGCAGTTCGACATGTATCATCACTATACCGTCGACGAACACACGATCCGCGCCATCGGCCTGCTCGCCGACATCGAACAGGGACGGCTCAAGGAAGACCACCCGCTATCGACCGCGATCATGGACCAGATCCATTCGCGCCGCGTCGTCTATGTCGCGGTGCTGCTGCACGACATCGCTAAGGGGCGCGGCGGCGACCATAGCGTGCTCGGCGCCGAACTGGCGCTGCGCGTCTGCCCGCGGCTGGGGCTCAGCGACGCGGAGACCGAGACCGTCTCGTGGCTCGTGCGCTACCACCTGCTGATGTCGGCGACCGCGTTCAAACGCGACCTCGCCGATTTCAAGACGATCCTCGACTTCGCGCAGATGGTGCAAAGTCCCGAACGCCTCCGCCTGCTCCTCGTCCTCACCGTCGTCGACATCCGCGCCGTCGGCCCCGGGGTGTGGAACAGCTGGAAACGCCAGTTGCTGACCGAACTCTATGACGCCGCCGAAGAAGTGCTGCGCCTCGGCCACAAGCAAAAGGGTCGCGAACAACGCATTGCCAGCAAGAAAGAGGCGGTCGCGGCGCAATTCGGCTTCGACCAAAAGACTTTCGACAAGGTCGCAAAGCGCCTGCCCGAAAGCTATTGGATCGCCGAACCGGTCGAGGTCATCGCCGCCAACCTCGTCCATATCCGGCAGGCTGGCGATTCGCCGCTGCACATCGCCGCGGTCCCCGACGATGATCGCGGCGCGACGCTGGTGATGGTGCTCGCCGCCGACCATCCCGGGCTGTTCTATCGTATCGCAGGCGGCATCCACCTCGCCGGCGGCAACATCATCGACGCGCGAATCCACACCACCCGCGACGGCCTCGCGCTCGACAATTTCCTCGTGCAGGATCCGATCGGCCGCCCGTTCGACGAGCCGGGGCAGATCGGCCGGCTGACCCGCGCGATCGAGGATGCGCTTGCCAACCGCCACAAACTGCTCCCCAAACTCGAAGCCCGCGCGCTGCCGCGAACCCGCGCCGAAGCCTTCCGCATTGCCCCCAACGTCTTCGTCGACAATAAGGCATCAAACCGCTTCACCGTGATCGAGGTCAACGCGCAGGACCGCCCCGCGCTGCTCAATCAGCTCGCCTATGCGCTGTTTCAGTCCAAGGTGACCGTCCACAGCGCCCACGTCGCCACCTATGGCGAACGCGCGGTCGACACCTTCTATGTCACCGACCTGATCGGCGACAAGATCGACAGCGCCGCGCGCGTGAAGTCGCTGGAAAAACGCCTGCTGGAGGCGGCGACGAGCCAGAGCGAGGAAGCGGTGGCGGCTTAGGCCTTGCGCCCCAACTCGCGGGCGAGCGCCAGGAACGCCGCCAGCGCGGCCGATGGATGACGGCGGCCCGGATAATAGAGCGCGAGACCCGGAAACGGCGGGGTCCAGTCATCGAGCAGACGAACGAGCCGGCCCGCGTCGATGTCGGCAACAACATCCTGTTCAAAGAAGAAGCCGATCCCCACACCCGCAACCACCGCAGCGCGCGCGATCGTAACATCGTCGATCGTCATTGGGCCTCTCACCTCGACCTGCGCCGTCTCGGCGCCTTTCTCGAAATACCAGCGATAGAGCGAACCATCGGGCAGGCGCACGCGGATGCACGCATGGGTAGTGAGGTCGGTGGGAACACGCGGCGGCGCATGCGCGGCAAGATAGTCGGGCGACGCGACGACGGCAAACCGCTGCGCCTCGCCGAGCGACAGCGCGATCATGTCGGTGGGAACCAGCGACGCAACCCGTACCCCCAGGTCGAACCCTTCCGCGACAATATCGACCAGCCGTCCGTCGGTCACCACATCGACATGCACGCCCGGATAACGGCGCGCATATTCGAGGATCAGCGCCGCCAGCGCGGAGCGCGCCGCGAACGGCGGGGCATTGATCCGCAGCGTGCCCGATGGCGTTTCGCCGCGCGCGCGGACGATCTCGATCGCCTCGCGAACATCGAGCAGCGACGGCCCTATCCGGTCGACAAAGATATGTCCCGCGTCGGTCAGTGCAACGCTGCGCGTCGTCCGGTTGAACAGGCGGACCCCCAGCTCGGTCTCGATCCGCGCGATCATGTGGCTGAGCGCGGTTGTTGACAGGCCCAGGTCGATCGCCGCCTGTCGAAACGATCCGCGCCGGCCGACCGCGAGCACGGCGTCGAAATCGCGGAGCGCAAGACGCGTCATTATCCCGTAATTTTCATCAAAACATCCAACATTGGCCTTCTTATCCGGATGATGCCGCGGGTTTACATCGGAGGCAAGCCAAAGACCGGAGACTCGCCATGCAACTACCCCATCCCGTTCAAACCTATTTCGACGCCGACCAGCGCGACGACACCGCCGCCCTGATGACCGCCTTTGCCCCCGATGCGCTCGTGCAGGACGAGGGTCGTTCGTACTACGGCCATGCGGACATCGATTCATGGTGGCGCGACGCCAAACAGCAATTTGCGCATCAGGCGGCACCGTTTGAGATCAAAACCGAAGGCCGCAGAATCAGCGTTCGGGCAACGGTGACCGGCAATTTCCCGACCAGCCCGGCAACCCTCACCTATCATTTTGTGCTGGCGGAAGATCGCATCGCCGAGCTGGAGATTCTACCATGACCAGCTTTCTGTCGCTCGTCGGCAAGCGCGCGCTCGTCACATCGGGGACGAAGGGCGCGGGCAAGGCTACCGCCGATTTGCTCCGCGAACTCGGCGCGGCGGTGTTCACGGTCGCCCGCAACGCGCCCGATGACAGATCCGACGCCATGTTCATCGCTGCCGATCTGACGACGGCCGAAGGGTGCGAGCGCGTCGCCGCCGCCGCGCTCGACCGGCTGGGCGGCATCGACATTCTCGTCCATATGCTTGGCGGCTCGTCGGCCCCGGGCGGCGGCTTTGCCGCGCTCACCGACGCGCATTGGGAGCGCGAGCTTGCGCTCAACCTGTTTCCCGCCGTTCGGCTCGACCGCGCGCTCGTCCCCGCGATGACCGCGCAGAGGTCGGGCGTCGTCGTCCATGTCTCGTCGATCCAGCGCTTATTGCCATTGCCCGAAGCGACGACCGGCTATGCCGCAGCCAAGGCGGCGCTGTCGACCTACAGCAAGGCCTTGTCGAAAGAGGTCGCGCCACAGGGCGTGCGCGTCGTCCGCATCGCCCCGGGCTGGATCGAAACCGAAGCCTCGGTGCAGCTCGCCGAGCGCGTCGCGCGCGAGGCGGGGACCGATTATGCAGGCGGCAAGGCGATGATCATGGCTTCGCTCGGCGGCATCCCGCTGGGCCGCCCCGCAAAGCCCGAAGACGTCGCCAACCTGATCGCCTTCCTCGTATCGGACCGCGCCGCGTCGATAACCGGGACCGAATATGTGATCGACGGCGGGACCATCCCGACAGTATGATCGATGTTCAGCTGTCGATTGGAGCGCGGAGCGAAAAGGTCGGATCCGACTGCTACGCCCAAGGCATCGGCGTCGGGCCGACCGGTCAGTTCCAGGCGCGCGCCATGAAACGGTCCTTCGCGCCGTTCAGCACGTTTAGCGCTTGCTCGATATTGCGGGTGCGGGCCTCGTCGGACTTCAGCCGGGCGAAATAGCGCAGCATCTCTTTCTGCAGGCTCGGCGACAACTGGTCCCATCGCGCCTTGGCGACCGGGTTGGCGTCAAGGCGCGCGGCAAATTCGGCCGGCATCGCGTGCTCGGGACCGCCGCGATAGCTGTCGTCGAACGCCACGCTCACTTCGACGGTGTCGCCAACCGTGGTGACTGACGCCTTGCGGATCGGGCCGTTGAGATAGAGCAGGAAGCTGCCGTCCCCCGCGGGCATCATATTGACGCGCGCGGGCGGTTCGGGCTGACCGTTCACCTGCACCATCACCGGGATTGGCCGTTTCCAATCAGGCCGGATCTGCTGCGCCCGCGCTTCGCTGACCATCACATAGGGGTTGATACCCCGCAGCTCGATTTGGGCCGTGAACTTCATGGCTGACCGGCTGCCCAAGCGAGCATCACCCCCGCAGCACCGCCCCAACCTTCGCCGCCGCCGCGACCACCTTGTCGGCAATCGCCTTCAGCTCGGCGTCGGTGAAGCTCTTCTCGACCGGCTGCAACTCCACCTCGACCGCCAAGCTCACCTGCCCCTCGGGCACGCCCTGGCCGGTGAAGCGGTCGAACAGGCGGGCATCCACGATGCTCGCCTTGTCGGCGCCGCGGATCGCGCGCACCAGCTCGGCGGCCGTCAGGCTGGCCGGAGCCAGGAACGCGAAGTCGCGGCGCACCGATTGCAGCGTGGGCGGGGTGAACGCCGCGCGCGCGGGGCCGCTGGCGCGCTTTGCCGGGATCGCATCCAGGAATATCTGCACCGCCATCACCGGGCCGTCGACATCGAAATGGCGGGTTAGCAGCGGGTGGAGCGCGCCGAATTCGGCGAGCACCGCCTTGGGGCCGAGCCTCAGCGTCGCCGACTGGCCAGGGTGCCAGATGCTGCCCTCGCTCACCGCGTCCATCACCTGCAAGCGGTCGGCGGGCGCGCCCGCAGCGTCGAGCAATGCCAGCGCCGCGGCCTTGGCGTCGAACGCGTCGAACGGCGCGGCCTTGCCCGCCTGCCACCCGCGCGCGCGCTTGTCGCCGGCCATCAACACGGCCAGCGTCGGATGCTCGGCATCGGACAGGTAACGCCGCCCGATTTCGAACAGGCGAATACTGTCGGCGCCGCGGTTCTGGTTGCGCTGCGCCGCGGCGAGCAGGCCGGGGAGCAGCGACGGGCGCATGACCTTCAGATCTTCGCTGATCGGATTGGCGAGCGACCAGGCGCCGCCGCCGAATGGCGCCGCATCGCGGTCGCTGATGAATGACCAGGTCACCGCTTCGTGGAAACCCGCCGCCGCCGCGGCGCGGCGCATACGGCGCTCGAGCATCTGTTCGGCGGTCGCGGTCGGTTTGGCCACGCCGTCGCTGCGCGGGAGCGGCACCGATGCGATCGCGTCGAAGCCGGTGATGCGCGTGACTTCCTCGACCAGATCGGGGGCGCCATCGATGTCACGGCGCCAGCTCGGTACGGCGACCTGCCAACGGCCGCCCTGTTCGATGACGGTGAACCCCAGCGCAGCCAAAATCTCCAGCTGCCGCTCGGGCGCGATCGCGATGCCGCCCAGCGTCGCCGACAGCGCGGGATCGTAATCGACCGTCTTCACCTCGGCGGGCGGCGCCCCGGCGCGGGTGACTGCAGAGGGGGTGCCGCCGCAGATCGCCAGCACATGCGCGGTCACGATCGCAGCCGCGTCGTCCAGAAACGCCGGATCGACCCCGCGCTCAAAACGGCTGCGCGCGTCGCTGGTGAGCGCCAGCGCCTGCCCGGTCAGCGCGATTCGTTCGGGGGTGAAATAGGCGACCTCGATCAGCACATCGCTCGTCGTCTCGCTGCAACCCGAATGCTCGCCGCCCATGATTCCGGCGATGTCGTGCACGCCGATGTCGTCTGCGATCACCGTCATCGTGTCGGTGAGCGTATAATCCTTGCCATTGAGCGCGGTGACCGTCTCGCCCGCCTTGGCACGGCGCGCGACAAGCGGACCGGTCAACTTGACGCGGTCATAGATATGGCTGGGACGGCCCAGGTCGAACATCACATAATTGCTGATGTCGACGAGCGCCGAGATCGAGCGCTGCCCGATCGCTGCGAGGCGGCGACGCATCCATTCGGGCGCGGTGCCGTTGGCGACGCCGCTGATCGTGCGGCCGTAAAAGGCGGGGCAGCCCTCGGTATCGTCCGTCCGGATTTCGGTCGCGGGCTCACCCTCGCCGATGATCGTCGGGACGTCGAGCGGCTTCAACGTGCCAAGGCCCGCGGCGGCGAGGTCGCGCGCAATCCCACGCACGCCCATGCAATCCTGCCGGTTCGGGGTGATCGAAATGTCGATCACCGGGTCACCCGCGCCGCTATAATCGGCAAAGCTGGTCCCCACGGGCGCGTTCTCGGGCAGTTCGATGATCCCGTCATGGTCGTCGCCCAGCTCCAGCTCGCGCGACGAGCACATCATGCCGTTCGATTCGACCCCGCGCACAGCGGCGACCTTCAGCTCCATGCCGTTCGCGGGCACCACCGCGCCGGGCAGCCCGAGCACACCGATCAGCCCCGCGCGCGCATTCGGGGCGCCGCACACCACGGTCAGCGCCGCGCCGCCGTCGCCGGTATCGACGGTCAGCACCTGCAATTTGTCGGCCTGAGGATGTTTCTCGGCGGTCAGCACTTTGGCGACGCGGAAGCCTTTGAGCTTGTCGGCCGGGTTCTCGACGCTTTCGACCTCGTGGCCGATCCGGTTGAGGGTGGCGACCACGTCGTCGACGCTCGCGGATGTGTCCAGATGCTCTTTGAGCCAGTCGAGGGTGATCTTCATGCCGAAATCCCCCCGCTCAGCGTTGGGACACTCAGCGCCCCGAATCCATAGTGGCTGAGCCAGCGCAGATCGCCGTCGAAGAAGGCGCGCAAATCGTCCATGCCATATTTCAGCATCGCCAGGCGGTCGACTCCGACCCCGAAGGCAAAGCCCTGCCATTCATCGGGATCGAGCCCGCAGTTCGCGATCACGCGGCGGTTGACCATCCCGCTGCCGAGCAGCTCCATCCACGCATGGCCATCATCGTCGCCATGCCCGCCCACGATGCGGCGCCCCTTTTCCTGCTTGTAACCGACGTCGACCTCGGCCGACGGTTCGGTGAAGGGGAAATAGCTCGGGCGCAGCCGCAGCACGATGTCGTCGCGCTCGAAATAGGCCTTCAGGAACGTCTCGAGCGTCCACTTCAGATGCCCCATATGAATACCGCGGTCGATGACGAGACCTTCCACCTGGTGAAACATCGGCGTGTGCGTTGCGTCGCTGTCGCTGCGATAGACGCGGCCGGGGGCTATGATCCGGATCGGCGGTTCTTGCGACATCATCGTGCGGATCTGCACCGGCGAGGTATGGGTGCGCAGCAGCATCGCTCGGCCCTCGGCGTCGGTGTCGGGGAAATAGAACGTATCATGCATCGCCCGCGCCGGATGCGTCTCGGGAATGTTGAGCGCGGTGAAATTGCGCCAGTCGTCCTCGATCTCGGGACCGGTCGCGACGGCAAAGCCCATGTCGGCAAAGATCTCGGCGAGTTCGTCCATCACCTGACTGACCGGATGGACGCTGCCGCGCGGCGCGGCATCGGCGGGCAGCGACATATCGATTGCCTCGGCGGCGAGCTTGATGTCGAGCGCCGCGGCGTCGAGCGCGGCTTTGCGGTTGGCAAGCGCCGCGGTCACGGCTTCGCGCAGCGTGTGGATCTGCGGCCCCTGCGCCTGCCGCTCGTCGGGCGTCATGCCGCCCAGCGATTTGAGCAGTGCGGTAATGCTGCCCGCCTTGCCCAGCGCCGCGACGCGCAGCGCCTCGAGCGCGTCGAGATCGCCCGCCGCCGCTATGTCGTCGACCAGCCGGGTCTGGATCGCCTGAATATCGCTCATCGTTTCTCGTCCTGCAGCGGCCGCGCTTCGCCCGCGCCGCCGCTTGCACCGAAGGCGATGCATGGGTCAAGCCCTTGGCGGGTCAACTCCCGGGCTTGTGCAGCCCTTGTACCGCGGCGCCGGCGGCGGCGGCGCGGGCTTTGGCGGCAGCGCCCAGGATCGGCTTGGGCCGCGCGGCATATTCGCGCGGGCTCATCCCCATGAATTTGGTGAAGTCGCGCGTGAACTGCGCCTGATCGTAATAATGGTGATCCATCGTATCGATCCACGCCATCGACGGGTCGAGCATGAAGCGCGCCAGTGAGCGCAGGAAACGCTGGCGCCGCAGCAGCAGCTTGGGCGAAAAGCCGAAGGCGCGGTGGCTGAGCCGCTCGACCGAGCGTTCGGATAGCCCCAGCTTGGCCGACAGGTCGGCGACGGTCGACAGGTCATGGTCAACCAGCGCACGGTGCGCCGCGAGGATTGCGGGGTCGTCGGGCGGTGCGTCCCCCAGCAAAGCGCAGAAATGGGCGTCGATCATCGCCGCGGCGGCATCGACGTCATTCACCCCGCGCAAGGTTTCGCCGAGCGAGACGAAGGCAGCAAAGGCGGGGTGCGCCGCGGCGTCGCAAAAGCGGTCGGCCAGATCGTCGGCGGCCAGCGGGATGAATTTCGCCCAGCCCATCGGGACGATCCCGATCCCCCACACGCGCATATTGCCGGCGGCGAAATAGCTTGCGGTGCTGGTCGGGCCGGTGGCCACAAAGCGCGGCGTTGTAACCGCCGGGGCGCCGCCAAGGGACGCCAGCGGCAGCTCACCTTCGATAAAGCGCAGGTTAGCCCATTCGGGATGGAGATAGTCGGCGACGCGACTGCCCGCCGGCACTGACACTTCGGTCAGATAGATGGTGCTGAGATAGGGACGCAGCGCCGGCGACACCGCAAAGAAACGGGTGGCGATTCGGACGTCGGTCGGTTCAGGCTCGGGCGCGCTGGGTTCGGACATCAATCTCCCTCTAACGAGCATTAACGACGAAAAACAATATTTTGACGCTATTCCTTGTCGGGTTTGTACAATTTTCTATGCCCCAACTTCTTCATAGTTGCGCCCACCTCCTTTGGAGAAGCTCTCCAACGGACAATGAATTTGTGAACTTCACCCGGCCGGCAGCTTTCTGCGACCCACGGCTTTTCGGAACGGGCGGGGGGGCGATGGTTCCCAATGGAACCCTTGTCGAAGCGGCGCGGAGCGAAAGCTCCGTGCCGCTTCTTCGTTTCTGACGCGGGCAGCGGAGGCTTTGGGATTGAGAGCCGACGCCGACCACCAGATCACCATATTGGCGGGGTTACAATCGCCGCCGGTGACGTTAGGGAATGGGTTCGGGCGCGCGCCGGACAATTTGGATAGGGGATGGATGATGGACAGCGGCAGCAAGGTGCAGTTTTCGGACCGCGAGGCCCTGCTCTATCACGAACATGGTCGGCCCGGGAAAATCGAGATCGTCGCTTCGAAACCGATGGCGACGCAGCGCGACCTGAGCCTCGCCTATTCGCCCGGAGTTGCCGTCCCGGTGCTGGCGATCGCCGAAGATCCCGCCAAGGCCTATGATTACACGATCAAGGGCAATCTGGTCGCGGTGATTTCGAACGGCACCGCAATCCTGGGTCTTGGCAATCTGGGCGCGCTCGCCTCGAAGCCGGTGATGGAGGGCAAGGCGGTGCTGTTCAAGCGCTTTGCCGACGTCGATTCGATCGATCTCGAGGTCGATACCGAAGATCCCCAGCGCTTCATCGAAGCGGTCGAACTGCTCGCGCCGAGCTTTGGCGGCATCAACCTCGAAGACATAGCGGCGCCCAACTGCTTCATCATCGAGCAGGCGCTGAAGGAAAAGATGAACATCCCGGTGTTCCATGACGATCAGCATGGCACCGCGATCATCACTGCCGCGGGGCTGATCAACGCCTGTTACCTGACCGGGCGCGACCTCGCGACGGTCAAGGTCGTCGTCAACGGCGCCGGCGCCGCCGCCATCGCCTGTACGTCGCTGATCAAATCGATGGGGGTGCGGCACGAAAATGTCATCATGTGCGACCGCAAGGGCACCATCTATCAGGGCCGCCTCGAAGGCATGGATCAGTGGAAATCTGCGCATGCGGTGCCGACCGAAGCGCGCGACCTGACCGAAGCGCTCGTTGGCGCCGACGTGTTCCTGGGCCTGTCGGCGGCAGGCGCGCTCAAGCCCGCGATGGTCAAGGACATGGCCCCCGCGCCGATCATTTTTGCAATGGCAAACCCCGATCCCGAAATTTCGCCCCCCGACGCACGCGCGGCGCGGCCCGACGCGATCATCGCGACCGGGCGGTCGGACTTTCCGAACCAGGTCAACAATGTCCTGTGCTTCCCCTTCATCTTCCGCGGCGCGCTCGACGTCCGCGCGACCGCGATCAACGAAGAGATGAAGATCGCCGCCGCCTACGCGATCGCCGACCTCGCGCGCCAGCAGGTGCCCGAAGAGGTCGCCGCGGCTTATGGCGGGCGCGCGTCGAGCTTTGGCCCCGAATATATCATCCCCTCCCCCTTTGACCCGCGGCTGATGGAAATCGTCCCCGCCGCCGTCGCCAAGGCGGCGATGGAAACGGGGGTCGCGCAGAAACCGATCGCCGATCTCGACGCCTATCGCACCTCGCTCCGCGCGCGGCTCAACCCGACGACGTCGGTGCTGACGCTCGCCTATGAAGCGGCGCGCGCCAATCCGAAGCGGGTGGTGTTTGCCGAGGGTGAGGAAGAGGTTGTGCTGCGCGCCGCGATCCAGTTCCGCGATGGCGGCTATGGCACCCCGGTGCTGGTCGGGCGCGAGGGGCTGCGCGACAAACTGAAGGAGATGGGGGTCGCCGACCCCGAAAGTTATGAGGTCCACAACAGCGTCAATTCGCCGCATGTGCCTCAGATGGTTGAGATTTTGTACGAGCGCCTGCAACGGCGCGGATACCTGCGCCGCGATGTCGAGCGGATGGTCAACCGCGACCGCAACATCTTTGGCTCGCTGTTGCTCAAGCTTGGGCTGGGCGATGCGATGATCACCGGGGTCACGCGCACCTATTCGCAGACAATGCGCGAAGTGCGGCGGGTGATCGACCATGCCGAGGGCAAGACGCCGTTCGGCATCCATGTGCTGGTTGGCCAGCATCAGACGATCTTTATGTCCGACACCACGGTCAACGAGCGGCCGAGCGCTGAAATGCTCGCCGATATTGCCGAACGCACCGCGCAGGTCGCGCGGCGGATGGGGCATGAACCGCGCGTCGCGTTCCTGTCCTATTCGACCTTTGGTAATCCGCCGGGCAGCTGGCTCGACAATATTCGCGATGCGGTGGCAATCCTCGACCAGCGCAAGCCAGGTTTCGAATATGAAGGCGAAATGGCGCCCGACGTCGCGCTGAATGAAAAGGTGATGGCGAAATATCCGTTCTGCCGCCTGTCAGGACCAGCGAACGTGCTGGTCATGCCTGGGCTGCAATCGGCGAACCTGTCGGCAAAGCTGATGCGCGAACTGGGCGGCGGTGCCGTTATCGGCCCGATGCTGGTCGGGATGGAACATCCGGTGCAGGTCGCGACCATGGCGTCGCCGGCTTCGGATCTGGTCACGCTGGCGGTGCTGGCGGCGGGCGGGATCGCGCAGTAGTTTCTTTAATCCTCCCTGTCGCGCAGCGATGGGGAGGGATTGGCGTATATGCTTACTGCCCCGTGGGCGCACCCGCACCCGGCGCACCGACCGCGCCGATATTGCCGAAGATATCTTCAAAGAAGCTGCGCTCGCGGCCCAGCGTCGGGGTCTTGTCGCCTTCGGGGCTGATCCGGCTCACCAGTTCCAGCCCGGTGCGGTCGACTGCCGCGACATTGCCCGCGGTATCGAAGCGGACGCGCAGCACCTGCTGATCGATCGGGCGCGGCTTGGCAAAGGCGAGCTGGCGCGTTTCGCGCGAGACATAATAATATTCATTGTCGCTGAACTGGCCGACGAAGGTCGGGCGACCGAGCGTCTTTTCGACCGATTCGCGGTTGTCGACGCCGGGGGTGATCGCGCTGGTCAGCAGCGGATCGACGACATAGCCCTGCCGACCCTTGAGCTGCGAACAGCCGGTGGCCGCCACCGCGACGAGGACGCCAAGGGCGATCAGGCGCGCGCGAGGGGCGGCAAGCGAAAAGTTGAAATTCGACATCAATAATCTCCGTTGCGCCGGTCCACCGCTTCTGTCGGCGGTCGGCGCTGGCTCACGCGCCTCTTAACCGCAAGCGGACGCGGCGCACAAGCTGCTTGTGGCGCGGCAAAGCTTGCCAGAAGCTGACCGGCCCGGCGCGCTGCCACCCCTTTTCCGCGGCGCCGATTGCGCCTAAGCGGGGCGCATGTTCTCACTTCGCAATCTCTTTCGCTCGCAGCCAGACCCGCGTGAGGCGCGTCGCCCGCTGTGGAATGCCGTGGTGGCGACCGCGCGCGCGCCGCACTGGTATGCGTCGGGCGGTGTCCCTGACACGCTCGATGGTCGCTTCGACATGGTCAGCCTGGTGCTCGCACTTGTCCTTCACCGCATCGACGAAGACCCCGCGCAGGCCCGCGCCGGGGTCGAATTGACCGAATTGTTCGTCACCGACATGGACGGCCAGATGCGCCAGATCGGCTTTGGCGACATGGTCGTCGGCAAACAGATCGGGCGAATGGTCGGTGCGCTCGGCGGACGGCTCGGCGTTTATCGCGCTGCCGACGGGTCGGAGGAACTGCGCGCCGCGCTGGTTCGCAACTTGTGGCGCGGTAACGAGCCTGACGCGGCGGGGCTGGCGCATGTCATGGCCGAGGTTGCGAAACTGCGCGCGGCGCTGGCAGCGACGCCGGTGCCCGAGTTGATTGTCGCGGATCGGCTGGACGGAGCCGCGACGTGAGCGACGCACCCGAATTTTCGCTGATCCTGACGCTGGCCGACGCGGCGCAGGGGCGTTCGGTCGCGGTCGAGGCCGGTGCCGAGGCGCGCACGCGGATCGCGCAGCGGCTGGAGTTGATCGCGGTCGATCGCTTTGCCGTCACCGCCGAGATCCGCACCGTCGCGGGCGGCATCGGTGCCAAAGGCACGGTCGACGCCAGCGTCGTCCAGCCGTGCGCCGCGACCGGGCTGCCGGTCCCGGCGAGGCTGAGCGAGCCGTTCGACCTGCGCTTCCTGCGCGACATCGACGCGCCGGTTGATGCCGAGGAAGAGATTGAGATCAGCAGCGAGGATTGCGACCTGCTGCCGCTCGACGGCGACCGCGTCGATCTGGGCGAAGCGGCGGTGCAGACGTTGTCGCTCGCGCTCGATCCCTTTCCGCGCCACCCCGACGCCCACCGCGTGCTGGCGGAAAAGGGCGTGCTGAGCGAAGAGGCTGCGGGGCCGTTTGCGGCGCTGGCAAAGCTGAGCGGGACGCCCAACCTCTAAAGGCAGCACATTGATCCCAATCCGTTTGTGCTGAACTTGTCGAAGGGCGACCGGATCACATTCTGGCCTCGACGCTTAGCGGCGGCCTTCGGGCTCGGCCTTCAGCTCGTCCTCGACGAGATCGGCGACCGCGGCGTCGAGACCCGGCTCATCATCTGCGGGCGGCGTTTCGGTGGCAGGCTTGGCCGCACCCTCAGCCGCCGCAGCCGCCTTTTCTTCACGCGACGGCGGCAAAGCACCACCCAGCGCATTGGCCAGCCCCAGCAATTGTTCGCCGATCACCTGGTCAACCGCGGGCGCGATGTCGGCGACCTTGAAGCGCATATACCCCCCCACGACATAGTCGAAGCGAAGCGCACTGCCGGTTGGGGTTTCCTTGATCTGGATCGTCAGCGTGCCGTTCAGCGCCTCGCCCTGCAGCGGTCCGAAGGCACCCGACAGGCGGAGTAGCTGGCCGGGTTTCGAAAACAACACCCGAGCATGCTGGACGCTGCCGACCCCCGCGCCGGTGTCAGGCAATTTTTCGCAGAAGCAGCCGCCCGCCTGCGAATCGAGCCAGAAGTTCGCGGCGTCGCCCGACCAGCTGTGATCTTTCGACCACCAGTTCTGCGGCATGCGAAGCATTTTCCACACATCGGCGGGGGTCGCGGTGACCTGCGCGGTGTGCGCGACGGTGAAACCCGCCTCGCTCTGGTCGACGACCTTGGCGGTCGCGGCGGGCGCCAGAGCCAGTCCAGCCGTTGCTGAGATTGCCGCCGCCACTATTGCTTTGAAATTCATCACCCGTCCCCCCCCCTTGCCGCAACCGGACTTCGTCATTGCGAGCAAAGCGAAGCAATCCCGGGCGGCCCTGCACCGCGCTGGATTGCCACGGGGCCGTGACCGAGTCACGGTTTATCCTGAGCGGCTGGCTGGCCAACCAGCCGAAGGGACCCTCGCGCAATGACGATCAAGCGCGGGTGTTAGCCAGCAGGCGTCAGGACCGCTTCGATCGCGTCGTTGACCTGATCGATCGGTGCCATGCCATCGACCCGCGTCACGATGCCGCGCGCGTCGTAGATCGGCAGGATCGGCGCGGTCTTGGCGCGATATTCGGCCATGCGCGTGCGCACCGTTTCCTCATTGTCGTCGGGACGACGCTTGAAGTCGTGGCCGCCGCACTGATCGCAGGTGTCCGCGACTTTGGGTAGTTTGTAGCGATCGTGATAGCCCGCGCCGCAATTGCCACAGGAAAAACGCCCGGTGATGCGATCGACAAGCGCGTCTTCTTCGACCAGAAGTTCGATGACATGGTCGAGCTTGCGGCCACGATCGCTGAGGATCGTGTCGAGCGCGTCGGCTTGCGCCGCGGTGCGCGGGTAGCCGTCGAAGATCACTGAAACATCGTCGCCAAGCTGGTCGAGCCGTTCGCCGATCAGACCCGAGACGATTTCGTCCGACACCAGCTCGCCCGCGTCCATCACTGCCTTGGCCTGAACCCCGATCGGCGTTCCCGCCTTGACCGCAGCGCGCAGCATGTCGCCGGTCGACAGCTGGACCATGCCATGCTCGTCCTCGAGCCGCACCGCCTGCGTTCCCTTGCCCGCCCCCGGCGGACCGAGCAAAATAATATTCAGCGTCATGGAAGCCCCTGTTGCCTCTGCCGTATCGCAGTTGCCGTAGCGGGCGCGTTAGCGCCGCGCAACGCCGCCCTTCAATTTGGCCTTTTTGATTAGATCGCCATATTGATGCGCCAGCATGTGGCTCTGGATCTGGCTGATCGTGTCGATCGTCACGTTGACGATAATCAGCAGACTGGTGCCGCCGAGTGCGAAGGGCAGACCCGACTGGGCGATGAAATATTCGGGGACGAGACAGATCGCCGCGAGATAGGCTGCACCGAGCACGGTGATGCGCGTCAGCACATGGTCGAGATAGGCGGCAGTGTTCTTGCCGGGACGGATGCCCGGAATGAAGCCGTTCTGGCGCTTCAGATTGTCGGCGGTTTCTTCGGGATTGAAGACGACCGCGACGTAGAAGAAGCAGAAGAAGATGATACCCGCGGCATAGAGCGCCATGTAGAGCGGCTGACCGTGCGCCAGATACTGGTTCAGCGTGATCAGGAAATCACCGGTCGCGGTGTCGCTCTGGACATTATTGCCCATCATCTGGGTGACCGTCAGTGGCATCAGCAGCAGCGACGAGGCAAAGATCGGCGGGATGACGCCGGCGGTGTTGACCTTGAGCGGCAGATGGCTGCGGTCTGCCTGCATCCCGCCGCGCTGCGTTGCGCGCTTGGGATATTGAACGAGGACGCGGCGCTGGGCGCGTTCCATGAAGGCGATGAAGGCGATGATCAGGATCGCACCGGCGAACACTGCGACCACGGTGCCGCCGCCCATCGATCCTTCGCGCACCTGGGTGAACATCTGCCCAAAGCTGCGCGGCAGCTGCGCAAGGATCCCCGCCATGATGATCAGCGACACGCCGTTGCCGATCCCGCGCGCGGTGATCTGTTCGCCGAGCCACATCAGGAACAGGGTACCGCCGACGATGCTGATCACGGCGCCGACGCGGAACATCATCCCGGGGTCGACAACGGCGGCAATGCCCTGGCTGGCGCCAAGCGTTTCTAGCCCGACGGCGATGAAATAACCCTGGATCGCGGTCAGGAAGACGGTTCCGTAGCGGGTATATTGGTTGAGTTTCTTGCGCCCGCTTTCGCCTTCTTTCTTGAGGGCGGCAAGGCTGGGCGACAACGCCGCGGCCAGCTGCACAACGATCGAGGCGGTGATGTAGGGCATGACGCCGAGCGCGATGATACTCATGCGCTCCAGGCTGCCGCCCGAGAAAGTGTTGAAAATGTCGAGGACGCCGCCCGAGGCAGCCTGGCTGTACAGCGTCGACAGCGCGACGGGATCGACCCCGGGAAGCGGGACGAACGACAGGAAGCGGAAGACGATCAGCGCGCCGATCGTGAACCAGATGCGGTTCTTGAGTTCGGTCGCCTTGCCGAATTTCGAAAAGTTCAGATTGGAAGCAAGCTGATCGGCGCGAGAGGCCATGGGTATTTTCCTCGGGTTCCGGACCGCGCCCCCCGCGACCCGGCGCCTATGTGCGTTCGGAGGTCACGAAGCGCAAGGGGAAAGGCCCGATTCAAATGCGTCGGGGGCGGCGCGGCCCAATGCCGCCCGCCCCCAAAGACATTAGTTCTTCTTGGCAGCCGCTGCGGCTTTGCGCGTGGCCTTCTTGCCTTCGCCTTCGGGCTTGGCCTCGGGCAGTTCGACCTTGCCACCGGCCTTTTCGACCGCTTCGATCGCGCCCTTCGAAGCACCGGCAACGGCGAAGTTGAGCTTGGCGGTAAATTCACCCTTGGCGAGGAGGCGGACGCCGTCCTTGCCGCCGCGGGCCACACCAGCAGCCTTGAGAGCGGCGTGATCGATCACAGCCTTGGCATCGAGCTTCTTTGCGTCGACCAGCTTCTGGATCATGCCCAGATTGACGATCGCAAAGTCCTTGCCAAAGATGTTGTTGAAGCCGCGCTTCGGGATACGCATGTGAAGCGGCATCTGGCCGCCTTCGAAGCCGTTGATCGCGACGCCGCTGCGGGCCTTCTGACCCTTTTGGCCGCGGCCGGCGGTCTTGCCCTTGCCCGAGCCGATGCCGCGTCCGACGCGCATGCGGCCCTTGCGGGCGCCGTTGTTGTCACGAAGTTCGTTCAGTTTGATCGTCATGGTTGCACTCGCTTTCGCTGTGGTCGCGCTATGGACTGCCGCATTCCGGGGAAAGGCGTTCAGTCCGGTTCAATTTCACTCGATGGTTGAAAGCCGGGATACGCCCCGGCCTTTTCCATCACGATGGCCTGGGCGACATAGCCGCGGCCATCAACACTGGTGATCGACGGGCTGCCGTGGAGCTGCCAACCCCGGTTGAGCATTCCTTCGACGCGGGCGCAGAACGCGCTATCGTCGGGACCGGTCAACAGGCGGTAGAGCTTCACCGCACTTTAGCCCTCGACGACTTCCACCATGTGCGGCAGCTTGCGGATCATGCCACGCACTTCGGGGGTGTCGACCAGTTCGACCTCGCGGTGCATCTTGCCCAGGCCGAGGCCGGTCAGGATGGCGCGCTGGCTGCTCGGCCGACGGATCGGCGAACCGATCTGGCGAATCTTGATCTTCTTGTCAGCCATGATCTTACTCCGTCACCGCCGCGGCCTCGGCTTCGGCTGCACGGTCGGATGCACCGCCGCGCTTGATCAGATCCGACACCTTCTTGCCGCGACGCTGCGCGACCGACTTGGGGCTGGTCTGTTCGCCGAGCGCCTCAAAGGTCGCGCGGATCATGTTATAGGGGTTCGAGGTGCCGTTCGACTTGGTCACGACATCCGCCACGCCCAGCGATTCGAACACGGCGCGCATCGGGCCACCGGCGATGATGCCGGTACCGGCGGGCGCCGAGCGAACCGTGACGAGGCCAGCGCCGAAATGGCCGCGGCCATCATGGTGCAGCGTGCGGCCATCGCGGAGCGGAACGCGGATCATCGACTTCTTGGCGGCAGCGGTCGCCTTGGAAATGGCTTCGGGCACTTCGCGTGCCTTGCCATGACCGAAACCGGCGCGGCCCTTGCCATCGCCAACCACGACGAGCGCAGCGAAACCGAAGCGCTTGCCGCCCTTCACCGTCTTCGACACGCGGTTAATGTGGACGAGCTTTTCGATCAGCTCTTCGCCGCCGTCATCGTCACGCGGACGACGATCGTCGCGGCGACCACGGCCACCGTCACGGCCGCCACGGTTGCCACCCGGCCCGCCAGCGCCGCCGCCACGACCGCGGCGCGGAGGAGCCTGGCCCGTCACATCAGCGTTGGTCGTTTCGGGTGCCAGAACCGCTTCGGGCTGGTTGCCCTGCCCTGTGGTGTTTTCGTCAGCCATATTAGAACTCCAATCCGCCTTCGCGAGCCGCGTCGGCCAGCGCCTTGATGCGCCCGTGGAACAGGAAACCGCCGCGGTCGAACACGACCTGCGTCACACCCGCCTTTTTGGCGGCAGCGGCGAGGCGCTTGCCAACGTCGGCAGCCGCCGCGGTGGTCGCGCCGGTCTTGCCGCGGACATCCTTGTCCAGCGTCGAAGCCGCAGCCAGCGTCTGGCCGGCGGCATCATCGATAAGCTGAGCATAGATATGCCGGCCCGAACGGTGCACCGACAGGCGCGCACGCCCACCGGCCCGCTTGCGGAGGGCGGTACGAACGCGCTGACGGCGTTTTTCGAATTGGGTAAGATGTGCCATGGCTTACTTCTTCTTGCCTTCTTTGCGGAAGATGTACTCGCCGCGATATTTGATGCCCTTGCCCTTATAGGGCTCCGGCTTACGCCAGCGGCGAATTTCCGCTGCAACCTGACCAACCTGCTGCTTGTCGATGCCGCTGATCTCGATCGTGGTGTTATCGGGCGTCTTGATCTCGATGCCTTCCGGCACCGCGAAATCGACATCATGGCTGTAGCCGAGCTGCAGCTTAAGATTTTTGCCCTGCGAATTGGCGCGATAGCCGACACCGGTGATTTCGAGCACCTTGGTGAAGCCCTCGGTCACGCCCGTAATCAGGTTCTGAACCAGCGTGCGCTGCATGCCCCAAAAGGCGCGAGCTTCGCGGGTGGCGTTCGCGGGCTGAACCGAAATGCTGCCGTCGCCAACTTCATATTTGATGTTGTCAGACAGCGGCATCGCGAGCGTGCCCTTCGGACCCTTGACCGACAGCTGGCCACCATCGATCGCGGCGGTGACGCCGCTGGGGATCGCGACTGCTTTTTTACCAATGCGTGACATCAGAACACCTCCGCCAGCACTTCGCCGCCGACATTATGCTCGCGAGCCTCGGCGTCCGACAGGACGCCGCGCGGGGTCGACACGATGGTGATGCCCAGGCCGTTACGCACGATCGGCAGTTCTTTCGAACCCGAATAGATGCGGCGGCCGGGCTTCGAAACGCGCGCCACATGGCGGATCGCCGGCTGCCCTTCGAAATATTTCAGCTCGATGCGGATGCCCTTGTGCTCGCCCTTGGCACCCAGCGCTTCTTCGCTGTAGCCACGGATATAGCCTTCGCGCTGAAGGACGTCGAGAACGCGGACACGCAGCGTCGAGGCCGGCGTCAGGACGCTGTCCTTCTTCGCCGTCTGGCCGTTGCGGATGCGGGTGAGCATATCACCCAAAGGATCGGTCATTGCCATCTTGTCTGTCCCTTACCAGCTCGACTTAACAACACCGGGGATCAGGCCCTTGTTGGCCAGATCGCGGAGCTGAATACGGCACAGCCGGAATTTGCGATAATAAGCGCGCGGGCGCCCCGTCAGCTCGCACCGGTTACGGATGCGGGTCGGGTTACCATTGCGCGGGATTTCCGCCATCTTGAGGCGCGCAATCAGACGCTCGCCTTCGTCGAGCGAGGTATCCGCTGCAATCGCCTTCAGCTTCGCGTAACGACCGGCATATTTCTTCACCAGCTGCTTGCGACGCTCATTTTTGTTCGTCGAACTCAGTTTCGCCATGACTTAAGTTCTCTTTCCTTTTGAGAGAGAGCCAGCCTGATCCTTAAGGATCAAGCGGCTGCCTTTTCTTCGGCTGCGATCGGGAACGGGAAGCCGAACAGCTTGAGCAGTTCGCGGGCTTCGTCATCCGTGCGCGCCGTGGTGGTCACGATCACATCCATGCCGCGCACCTGGTCGATGCGGTCATAGTTGATTTCGGGGAAGATGATCTGCTCTTTCAGGCCCATGGCATAATTGCCACGACCGTCGAAGCTCGTCGCCGACACGCCGCGAAAATCGCGAATGCGCGGCATGGCGATGGTGATCAGGCGGTCGAGGAATTCGTACATGCGTTCGCGGCGCAAGGTGACCTTGCAACCGATCGGCATGCCTTCGCGCAGCTTGAACTGAGCGATCGACTTCTTGGCCTTGGTCACGACAGGCTTCTGGCCCGCGATCAGCTCCATTTCAGCAGCTGCCGCTTCGACCTTCTTCTTGTCCTGCGTGGCTTCACCGACGCCCATATTGAGCACGATCTTTTCGATCTTCGGCACTTCCATTGCGTTCTTGTACCCGAACTTCTCGGTCATCGCCTTGACGATCACATCGTCGTAGCGCTTCCACATGCGGGGGGTGTAATTATCAGCCACTGATGGTCTCCCCGGACTTCACGGCGACACGCACCTTTTTGCCGTCCTTGGTTTCGAAACGCACGCGCGTCGGCTTGCCGCTCTTGGGATCGGCAATCGCGACCTTGCTCGCGTGCAGCGGCGCTTCCTTGCGTTCCAGACCGCCCTGCGGGTTGGTCTGGCTCGGCTTGCGGTGCCGCGTGATGACATTGACGCCCGCGACCACAACCTTGCCGTCTTTTGGCAGGCTCTGCGTCACTTCGCCGGTCTTGCCCTTGTCCTTGCCGGACAGGATGACAACCGTGTCGCCCTTCTTGATCTTGGCCATACCCATGGTCAGAGAACCTCCGGTGCCAGGCTGATGATCTTCATATAACCACGGCCGCGCAGCTCGCGGACGACGGGGCCAAAGATACGGGTGCCGATCGGCTCCTCGTTCTTGTTGACGAGCACCGCAGCGTTGGTGTCGAAACGGATCACCGAGCCATCGGCGCGGCGCACGTCCTTGCGGGTGCGGACGATGACGGCGCGATGCACGTCACCCTTCTTCACCTTGCCGCGCGGCTGAGCTTCCTTGATCGACACGACGATGACGTCGCCGACGCCGGCAACGCGGCGCTTCGACCCGCCCAGCACCTTGATGCACTGGACGCGCTTGGCACCGCTGTTGTCAGCGACTTCCAATTGTGACTGCATCTGAATCATCGATGCATTTCCTTCTATTTTGGCCTACCGGGAAACCCCGGCGGTTCCGTGAACTGGTGTCAGCCTTCGGCCGCGGCGGGAGCAGCCGTTGCCGGCTTGCTGTGGGTGTCGACCTTGTCGAGCACCTTCCACGTCTTGAGCTTCGAAATCGGCTTCGTTTCCTCGATGCGGACGGTTTCGCCGGCCTTGATGGCGTTGTCCTCATCATGGGCGTGGTATTTTTTCGAACGGCGGATGATCTTGCCGTACAGAGGGTGCTTCACCTTCCGTTCGACCTTCACCACAACGGTCTTGTCGCCCTTGTCGGACACCACCGTACCGGTCAGAATGCGCTTCGGCATCGATAGTCTCCTTACTTCGCGGCCGAGCGCGTGCGCTCGGTCTGCTGCGTCTTGATGCGGGCGATCGAACGCCGGACTTCCTTGACGCGCGATGCTTTTTCAAGCTGGCCGGTGGCCGCCTGGAAGCGGAGGTTGAACGCCTCGCGCTTCAGTTCGCCAAGCTGTTCCGACAGCTGATCGTCGGTCTTGGCCTTGAAATCTTCGGTCTTGGACATGGCCCTTAACCCTCCAGGTGCGAGGTGTCGCCGAGACGGGCAATCACCTTGGTCTTGATCGGCAGCTTCATCGCCGCACGTTCGAATGCCAGCGCGGCCACGGGGCCGGGAACGCCGTCGAGTTCGAACAGGATGCGACCCGGCTTGACGCGTGCGGCCCAGAACTCCGGCGAACCCTTGCCCTTACCCATGCGGACTTCGGCCGGCTTCGACGACACGGGGACGTCGGGGAAGATGCGGATCCACAAACGGCCCTGACGCTTGATCGCGCGGCTGATCGCACGACGCGCCGCTTCGATCTGGCGCGCGGTGATCCGCTCGGGTTCCAGTGCCTTCAGCCCGTAGGAGCCGAAGTTCAGGCTGGTCCCACCCTTGGCATTACCATGGATGCGGCCCTTGAAGGCCTTGCGAAACTTGGTTTTCTTCGGTTGCAACATGTCAGTTGTCCTTAGCGGCGATCTTCACGAGCCGGACGGACGCCGGTCGTCTGTGCATCGAGCATCAGACGGTCGGTCGCCATCGGGTCGTGGCCGAGAATCTCGCCCTTGAAGATCCACACCTTGATCCCGCACACGCCATAGGCGGTGTGAGCGGTCGATTCGGCATAGTCGACATTGGCACGCAGCGTGTGCAGCGGCACCCGGCCCTCGCGGTACCATTCGGTACGTGCGATTTCCGCGCCGCCGAGACGGCCGGCGCAGTTGATGCGGATGCCTTCGGCGCCCAGACGCATCGCCGACTGGACCGCGCGCTTCATGGCGCGGCGGAACGCAACGCGGCGTTCGAGCTGGTCAGCAATACCCTGGCCGACGAGCTTGGCGTCAACTTCGGGCTTGCGGATTTCGACGATATTCAGCGACACGTCGCTGCCCGTCAGCTCGCCCAGCTTCTTGCGAAGCTTTTCGATGTCTGCGCCCTTCTTGCCGATGATGACGCCCGGACGGGCGGCATAGATCGACACGCGGCACAGCTTGGCCGGGCGTTCGATCACGACCTTCGAGATCGCTGCCTGCGGCAGGGTCTTGAACACAAACTGGCGGATCTTCAGATCCTCGACCAGCATGCGGCCGTAATCCTGACCTTCGGCGAACCAGCGGCTGTCCCAGGTGCGGTTGACCTGCAGGCGCAGGCCGATCGGATTGCTCTTCTGGCCCATATTACGCCTCTTCTTCCTGTTCGCGCACTACGATGCGGATGCGGCTGAACGGCTTGACGATCCGGGTCGACTTGCCGCGGCCGCGTGCGTGCCAGCGCTTCATCGAGATCGACTTGCCGACGCTTGCTTCCTGGATAACCAGCGCATCAACGTCGAGGTTGTGGTTGTTTTCCGCGTTGGCAACGGCGCTGGCGAGAACCTTGCGCACGTCGACAGCCATCGCCTTCTTCGAGAAGGTGAGGATGTTCATCGCGTCTTCGACCTTGCGGCCGCGGATCAGCGCGGCGACGAGGTTCAGCTTCTGCGCCGAACCGCGAATCTGCGTGCCGACCGAGAGAGCCTCATTATCCGCAACGCGGCGGGGGGACTTTTCCTTGCCCATTAGCGTTTGCCCTTCTTGTCGGCAGCGTGACCGGGGAAGAAGCGCGTCGGCGCAAATTCACCCAGCTTCATGCCGACCATGTCTTCGTTGACCGATACCGGCACGAACTTGCGGCCGTTATAGACGTTGAAGGTCAGCCCCACGAACTGCGGCAGGATGGTGGACCGGCGCGACCAGGTTTTGATAGGCGCATTGCTGCTGCCTTCCTGGGCCGTTTCGGCTTTCTTGAGCAGATGGAGGTCCACGAAAGGACCCTTCCAGACCGAGCGAGCCATGGCTTACCTCTTCTTTTTCGCGTGACGCGACCGGATGATCATCTTGTCGGTCGATTTGTTGTGGCGCGTGCGCGCACCCTTGGTCGGCTTGCCCCACGGGGTAACCGGATGACGGCCGCCCGAGGTACGGCCTTCGCCGCCGCCATGCGGGTGATCGACCGGGTTCTTCGCAACACCGCGGGTCAGCGGGCGCTTGCCGAGCCAGCGGCTGCGACCGGCTTTGCCGAGGTTGGTGTTCTGGTTGTCGGGGTTCGACACCGCGCCCACCGTACCCATGCAATCGCCGCGAATGTACCGCTGTTCGCCCGAACCGAGACGCACGATGACAAGACCGCGGTCACGACCAACGACCTGCGCATAGGTGCCAGCCGAACGGGCGATCTGGCCGCCCTTGCCCGGCTTCATTTCGATGTTGTGGACGATCGTGCCAACCGGCATCTGCGACAGTTCCATCGCATTGCCCGGCTTCACGTCGGTCTTTTTGCCTGCGATCACCTTGTCGCCGACTGCCAGGCGCTGCGGCGCCAGGATGTAAGCGACGCGGTCCTTGCCGGCATCGTCCTTGCCATAGTTGACGAGGGCGATGAACGCGGTGCGGTTGGGGTCATATTCCAGACGCTCAACCGTACCCTCGACGTCCCACAGGCGGCGCTTGAAATCGACGATGCGATAACGCTGCTTGTGGCCGCCGGCGATGCCGCGCGAGGTGACATGACCCTTGTTGTTGCGGCCACCGGTCTTGTTCTTGCCTTCGGTCAGCGCCTTGACAGGCTTGCCCTTCCACAGCGTCGATTTGTCGACGAGGATCAGGCCGCGCTGCGCGGGGCTGGTCGGATTATAGGATTTAAGTGCCATTTTCTTTGCCTCTTCCTACAATCAGACGCCGGTGGTGACGTCGATCGACTGGCCTTCGGCCAGGCGAACGATCGCCTTCTTCACGTCGCTGCGGGTGTAGGGCTTGCCCTTCCAGCGCTTGGTCTTGCCCTTGGTGATGAGCGTGTTCACGCCGATCACCTTGACATCGAACAGCGCCTCGACGGCGGCCTTGATGGCGGGCTTGGTCGCATCGCCTGCGACCTTGAACACCACCGCGTTAAATTCGCTGAGCATCGTCGATTTTTCGGTGATCACTGGAGCCAGGATCACGTCATAATGACGAGCGTCGACCGTTTTTGCCTTAGCCATTGAAGCGTGCCTCCAGCTTTTCGAGGCCGGCGCGGGTCAGGACCAGCGTATCGGCGCGCAAGATGTCATAGACGTTGGCGCCCATCGCCGGCATCGAGTTGATGCCGATCAGGTTGGCCGACGCCATGGCGAAGCTTTCGTGAACCGCATCGCCATCGATGAACAGTGCGCGATTGCCGAGTTCGAGCTTGCCGAGCTGGCCGGCGAGCGCCTTGGTCTTGGCATCCTTGAGCTCGAGCGTGTCGAGAACGAGGATCTTGCCGCCCTTCGCCTTGTCGCTCAGCGCCATTTTCAAGCCGAGGGTGCGGATCTTCTTGTTCAGCGAGTGGCCGAAGGTGCGCGCGCGAGGACCGTGCGCCTTGCCGCCGCCGATGAAGATCGGAGCTGCGCGGTCGCCGTGACGAGCGGTACCGCCGCCCTTCTGGTTGCCGAACTTCTTGCCGGTGCGCGACACATCGCTGCGTTCGCGGGCGGCGCGAGCCGGACCGCGGCGCTTTTCGAGCTGCCAGCTGACAACGCGGTGAAGGATGTCGGCCCGCGGGTCGACGCCGAACACATCGTCATTGAGATCGATGTCTGCGCCGGCCTTGCCGTCAATGGTGTGAACCTTGACCTTCATGATCAGGACTCCTGTGCGCCGTCGGTGGTGGCAGTGTCGACCACGGTGTCTTCAACCGGGGTTTCCACAGGCGCATCAGCCGGGGCTTCGTGATTGGCGTTCGCAGCGCTCTTGATGCCCGCCGGATAGGGAGCTTCGGGATGACGCGGCAGCTTGACGGCGTCGCGAACCATCAGCCAGCCACCCTTCGAGCCAGGGACCGAGCCCTTGACGAAGAGAAGGCCGCGCTCGACGTCGGTGCGGACGATTTCGAGATTCTGCTGGGTGCGATTGCGCGCGCCCATGTGGCCGGCCATCTTCTTGTTCTTGAAGACGCGGCCCGGATCCTGGCGGTTACCGGTCGAACCATGCGCACGGTGGCTGATCGAAACGCCGTGGGTCGCACGCATACCGCCGAAACCCCAGCGCTTCATCGCACCGGCAAAGCCCTTACCCTGGGTCACGCCCTGGATATCTACGATCTGGCCGGCGACGAAATGGTCGGCCGACAGTTCGGCACCGACATCGAGCGTCGCGTCGTCAGCGACGCGGAATTCGACGACCTTTGCCTTGGGCTCGACTTCGGCCTTGCCGAAAGCGCCGCGCTGCGGCTTGGCGACGTTCTTCGCCTTGGCCGATCCGGCACCGAGTTGGACGGCGACATAGCCGTCGCGTTCTTGTTCGCGCACAGAGATAACCTGACAGCCTTCGAGGCTCAGGACGGTGACGGGCACGTGGCGGCCGTCGTCCTGAAACAGGCGGGTCATCCCCATTTTCTTCGCGATCACGCCAGTCCGCATGATCATACTCCTCAACAGAGGCCGGGCGGACCATTCCGCACGGCGTGTGGGCCTCCGTCGGGGCGAACCCCGGTGGAAACCCTCCCAGCCCAGAATTTCGATGGTCGCCCCGTCCGGGCTGAGGTGCCGCCTTCCCAGAGGAGAAGCGGCGAGACGGGGGACGCAGCCCGGTCGATATGCCTTCCAAAGCAAGCGACCGGCGGTATCCACCCTATCGTCGGTCCGGAGCACTCCGGACAATGCAGTCACCGAAGGGACTGCCGATAGAGACCCCGGATCAGATCCGGGGCTGCGTTGGCTTAGGCCAACTTGATCTCAACATTTACGCCCGCGGCCAGGTCGAGCTTCATCAGCGCATCGACCGTCTGCGGGGTAGGCTGAACGATGTCGAGCAGCCGCTTGTGGGTACGCACCTCGAACTGCTCGCGCGACTTTTTGTCGATGTGCGGGCCGCGGTTCACGGTGAATTTTTCAATGCGCGTCGGCAGCGGGATCGGGCCGCGAATAAGCGCTCCGGTGCGACGTGCCGTATCGGCAATGTCGGTGGTAGCCTGATCGAGCACGCGGTGATCAAAGGCCTTGAGGCGAATGCGAATATTCTGCGTTTCCATGACTATTCCAGTCGAATCCCGTCTGACGATGCGAAAGAGCCGAAATGGCCTGTTCCGGCCCCCTAGTGGAAGCCGGCTCGGCCATCAAAAATCTTTAAGCTACGAGCCGCCCGAATCGCTTCCGAATCAGGCGGCTCGCGGCCCTATATTACTTTGTGATCGTCGCCACAACCCCTGCGCCGACGGTGCGACCGCCTTCGCGGATTGCAAAGCGCAGACCCGGGTCCATGGCGATCGGCGCAATCAGCTTAACCGCCAGCTGGACGTTGTCGCCCGGCATCACCATCTCGGTGCCCTCGGGGAGGATGACCTCGCCGGTGACGTCGGTGGTGCGGAAGTAGAACTGCGGACGATAGTTGGCAAAGAACGGCGTGTGACGGCCGCCTTCGTCCTTGGACAGCACATAGACTTCCGAGGTGAACTCGGTATGCGGCTTGATCGTGCCGGGCTTGCAAAGAACCTGGCCACGCTCGACTTCTTCACGGCCGACGCCGCGGATAAGCGCACCGACGTTATCGCCAGCCTGGCCCTGATCGAGCAGCTTGCGGAACATTTCGACGCCGGTCACGACAGTCTTCTTGGTGTCCTTGATGCCGACGATTTCGACTTCTTCACCCACCTTGACGATGCCGGTTTCGATACGGCCGGTGACGACGGTACCGCGACCCGAGATCGAGAACACGTCTTCGATCGGCATCAGGAAGGGCTTGTCGAGCGGACGTTCCGGCTGCGGGATCCACGCGTCGACGGCTTCCATCAGCTTCAGGATTGCGTCCTTGCCGATGGCGTCGTCGCGGCCTTCGAGAGCGGCAAGCGCCGAACCCGGGATGATGGGGATGTTGTCGCCGTCGAAGTCGCGCTTCGACAGTTCTTCGCGGATTTCGAGCTCTACGAGTTCGAGCAGCTCGGGATCGTCCAGCTGGTCGACCTTGTTCAGGAAAACGACCATGGTCGGCACGCCGACCTGCTTGGCGAGCAGGATGTGCTCCTTGGTCTGCGGCATCGGGCCGTCAGCAGCCGACACCACCAGGATCGCGCCGTCCATCTGGGCAGCACCGGTGATCATGTTCTTCACATAGTCGGCGTGGCCCGGGCAATCGACGTGCGCATAGTGGCGGGCGCCGGTTTCATATTCGACGTGTGCGGTCGAGATGGTGATGCCGCGCTCGCGTTCTTCGGGCGCCTTGTCGATGTTCGCGAAGTCGACGGCGACGCCGCCCGACGTTTCGGCGAGCACCTTGGTGATCGCTGCGGTCAGCGAGGTCTTGCCATGGTCAACGTGACCGATGGTGCCGATGTTGCAGTGCGGCTTGTTCCGCTCAAATTTTGCCTTGGCCATGATCTTACCCTTGTCCTTCGTCTGGCGTGTCTAAATGCTCAGAAATTGTTCGTTCGGCGGAACCGCCTGTTGAAACAGGCGCCGCCATTAGTCGGCTTTGCAGAAGAGGGCAAGCCCCGCGGGGTGAAAGCGGCCCGAAAGCCGTTCACCCCACAAAAAGCTTACGCCATTTTGGCTTTCACCTCTTCGGCGACGTTCGTCGGCACTTCTTCATAATGCGAGAATTGCATCGAGTAGCTAGCGCGACCCTGGCTGAAACTGCGCAGCTGATTCACATAGCCGAACATGTTTGCCAGCGGCACGATCGCTTCGACGACCTGGGCGATGCCCCGGCTGTCGGTGCCCTGAATCTGGCCGCGACGGCTGTTAAGATCGCCGATCACGTCGCCCATGAATTCCTCAGGGGTAACAACCTCGACCTTCATCACCGGCTCGAGCAGCTTGATGCCGGCCTTTGCCGCCACTTCGCGCATCGCCGCACGGCCCGCGATTTCGAACGCCAGCGCCGAAGAGTCGACGTCGTGATAGGCGCCGTCGGTTAGCTTGATTTCGAAGTCGATGATCGGGAAGCCGATCATGTGACCGTTTTCGGCCGACTCGCGCATGCCCTTTTCAACCGACGGGATGTATTCGCGCGGAATGTTGCCGCCCTTGATCTCGTCGATGAAGGTGATGCCCGCGCCGCGTTCGCCGGGAGCAACCGTCACCTTGACGCGGCCGAACTGGCCCGAGCCACCCGACTGCTTCTTGTGGGTATAGTCGACGTCCACGGCCTTCGCGAGCGATTCGCGGTATGCCACCTGCGGCGCGCCGACGTTGGCTTCAACCTTGAACTCGCGCTTCATGCGATCGACGAGGATGTCGAGGTGAAGCTCGCCCATGCCCTTGATGATCGTCTGGCCCGATTCATGGTCGGTCGACACGCGGAACGAGGGATCCTCGGCAGCCAGACGGTTGAGCGCGATGCCCATACGTTCTTGGTCGGCCTTGGTCTTCGGTTCCACCGACAGCTCGATGACCGGCTCGGGGAATTCCATCCGCTCGAGGATGATCGGCGCGCTGGTGGCGCAGAGCGTGTCCCCGGTGGTGGTTTCCTTGAGGCCTGCGAGCGCCACGATGTCGCCCGCAAAGGCTTCTTCGATGTCTTCGCGGCTGTTCGCATGCATCAGCAGCATGCGGCCAACCTTTTCCTTCTTGTCCTTCACCGAGTTCAGGTACGTGCCCTTGTTCAGGGTACCCGAATAGATGCGCGCGAAGGTGAGCGAACCGACGAACGGGTCGTTCATGATCTTGAAGGCGAGCAGCGACAGCGGCGCATCGTCGGCCGGCGGACGCGAATCGGGGGTTTCGCCGTCGAGCTTGAGACCCTGCACGTCGGGAATGTCGAGCGGCGACGGCAGATAATCGACAACGGCGTCGAGCAGCGTCTGCACGCCCTTATTTTTGAACGCCGAGCCGCAGAGGACCGGAACGAACGCCTGCGCCAGCGTCCCCTTGCGGATCAGCTTCTTGAGCGTGGCGACGTCGGGAACGGTGCCTTCAAGATAGGCTTCCATCGCGTCGTCGTCCTGTTCCACGGCGAGTTCGACGAGCTTTTCGCGATACTCAGCCGCCTTGTCGACGAGGTCGGCGGGGATTTCCTCATAGAAGAATTCGGCGCCGAGGCTTTCGTCCTTCCAGATGATCGCGCGTTCGTTGACAAGGTCAACGAGACCCTTGAAGTCGCCTTCGGCGCCGATCGGCAGATAAAGGACGGCCGGGGTCGCACCAAGGCGATCAATGATCGTCTGGACGCAATAATAGAAATCGGCGCCCGTGCGGTCGAGCTTGTTGACGAAGCACATCCGCGGCACTTTATACTTGTCGGCCTGGCGCCACACGGTTTCCGACTGTGGCTCAACGCCGGCAACTCCGTCAAACGCGGTGATCGCGCCGTCGAGCACGCGCAGCGAACGCTCGACTTCGATCGTGAAGTCGACGTGGCCGGGAGTGTCGATGATGTTCAGGCGATGCTCGGGGCCCTGGCCTTCTTCGGCCTTCCACAGGCAGGTGGTGGCCGCAGACGTGATCGTGATGCCGCGTTCCTGTTCCTGCTCCATCCAGTCCATCGTCGCGGCGCCGTCATGGACTTCGCCGATCTTGTAGGACTTGCCGGTGTAGTAAAGGATACGCTCGGTCGTTGTGGTCTTGCCGGCGTCGATGTGCGCCATGATCCCAAAGTTGCGATAATTTTCGAGCGGATGGCTGCGTGCCATGGTCTTTTCCTTGGATGTGGGGGACGGTCTTGCGAGCCGCCCCCGATATAGGAAGAATTGTTGCGATTGCGAGACGCCGGAGCGTCCCGGCAATTACCAGCGGAGTCTAACCTGCCCCGCTGTTACCAGCGGTAGTGCGAGAAGGCGCGGTTCGCTTCGGCCATACGGTGGGTGTCTTCGCGCTTCTTCACCGCGTTGCCGCGGTTGTTCGACGCGTCGAGCAGTTCACCCGACAGGCGCGCAGCCATCGTCGTTTCGCTACGGTTGCGCGCCGCAGTGATCAGCCAGCGGATCGCCAGCGCCTGCGCGCGGTCGGGACGGACTTCGACCGGAACCTGATAGGTCGCACCGCCGACGCGGCGGCTGCGGACTTCGATGTTCGGGCGGATGTTCGCCAGCGCTTCGTGGAACACGCCGATCGGTTCCTTCTTGGCACGGGCTTCAACCGATTCGAGTGCACCGTAAACGATGTTTTCGGCGACCGACTTTTTCCCGTCCAGCATGACGCTGTTCATGAATTTCGACAGCACCGTATCACCGAAACGGGGATCGGGCAGGATTTCGCGGCGTTCAGGACGACGACGACGAGCCATAGGTTATTCCTTTACAACAGCATCCCGGCGCGAAGCGCTCTGGGATGATCAAATAGCCGAAAAAGCGGTCCTTACTTCGGACGCTTCGCGCCGTACTTCGAACGGCTCTGCTTGCGGTCCTTCACGCCCTGCGTATCGAGCACGCCGCGCAGGACGTGGTAACGCACACCGGGAAGATCGCGGACACGACCGCCGCGGATCAGCACAACGCTGTGTTCCTGGAGGTTATGGCCTTCGCCGGGGATATAGGTGATGACTTCGCGCTGGTTGGTCAGGCGGACCTTCGCAACCTTACGGAGCGCCGAGTTCGGCTTTTTCGGGGTGGTCGTATAGACTCGGGTGCAAACGCCGCGCTTTTGCGGGTTTGCGTCCATCGCCGGGACCTTGGACTTCACCTTTTGGGGAGTCCGGCCCTTGCGGACCAGCTGGTTGATCGTGGGCATGAATGCTTCACCTTTAAATGTCCGCCCATCAAAGCGAACGGTTACTGTACCGCGGTGGATGAAGCATCGGTCCGAAACGCGCAGAAATCTGCGAAAAACGGGCAACCTTGTAACAGCAAAAGACCCCGGCTGATCATATCGATCTTCCGAAGGCTTCATCCGCGCCAGCAATGTTCAGCGCTGTTGTAACCGAAAAAGGCGGTTAAGCGCCGCTTTCGATCGACGCGGCCCCTAGCCGCGATTCCCCCGACGGTCAAGGGGCGAGCAAGATTGTTGCGCTGCCGCCGCCGGGCTATCGGTGGCCGATGCCCGCAGTTCGTCACGCCAGCTTTGCGCCCCAAATCGGCCCCGACACCCGGCTGCTGATCCTCGGCAGCCTACCCGGCGCGCGGTCGCTCGCCGAACACCAATATTATGCCCATCCGACAAACCAGTTCTGGCGCCTGATCGGCGCGGTGATCGACGAACCGCTCGCTGATCTGGATTATGACGAGCGCCTGCTCCGGCTGCGCGTTGCGAAGATCGGCCTGTGGGACGTCATCCGCACCGCCGAGCGGCGGTCGAGCAGCGATAGTGAGATACGGGAGGTTGAAGCGCACGATCTCGCCCCGCTGGTTACGGACTTGCCCGAACTGCGAATGATTGCGTTCAACGGTGGCACGGCAGCAGCCATCGGTCGCCGTCAAATGTCCCCGCCGCTCGGCATCACGTTTGTTGACTTACCATCGAGCAGTGCGGCGAACACCATCCGCTTTTCGGCGAAGCAGGAACAATGGCAGCAATTGGCTGAGGCGCTGATCGACGATTAATCCTCCCTGCGGCGAAGCCGTGGGGTGGTGGCAGCGCGAAACGCTGGCGGAGGGGCTTGGCGCTACCGTCGCGGCCCCTCCACCGCTACGCGACGAGGAGGATTAAGAACGATCAGTCGACCACCCGCCCCCGCGCCATCACGAAATCGACTTGCTTCAGAACCCGCACATCGGCGATCGGATCGCTGGCCACCGCTATGATATCGGCACTCTTGCCCACGGCAATGCTGCCGATGTCGTTCGAGAGGCCGAGCAGGTCGGCGGCGTTTACCGTCGCCGCTTTCAGCGCCGCGACCGGGGTCATGCCGTGTTGGACCATCAGCTCGAACTCGTCGCCGTTGCGGCCGTGTTTCGATACCCCGGCATCGGTCCCGAAGGCGATTCTCACGCCGCGCGGGACGAGCTGTTCAAGGCTCTTGCCGGTGATCGAGATGCGCCACTGAATCTTGGCCAGCACGTCGGGCTCATAGGCGGCAGCATTGGCCGCAATGCGTTCCTTATAGCCGTTCACTGTCGACAAGGTCGGGACATAATAGGTTTTCGATTTTGCCCACGCCGCGATCGTCGCTTCGTCGAGGATCGTGCCATGTTCGATCGAATCGGCCCCGGCATCGATCGCGAGGCGGATGCCGTCGGCGCCATGCGCGTGGACCGCGACCTTCTTGCCGAACAGGCGCGCAGTTTCGACGATCGCCTGCGCCTCGTCGTCAAACATTTGCTTGCCCAGTCCGGCGCCGATGCGGCTGTTGACCCCGCCGGTCGAGGCGAATTTGATCACGTCGGCGCCGCGGCCAACCTGAAGTCGCACCGCGCGGCGGCAATCGTCGGCGCCATTGCAGGTGTTGCCCGCGCCCGCAAAGAAGGGGCGAAGCTCGTCGCGATAGCCAAGCGAGCCGTCCATATGCCCCGCGCTGCCCGAAATGCTGGCCCCCGCATCGACGATGCGCGGCCCCTGCACCTTGCCCGCCGCAATCGCATCGCGCAGCGCCAGCGTCGCGCCGTCGCCATCACCGAGGTTGCGCACCGTGGTAAAGCCGGCACGCAGCGTCTTCATGCCGTTGACCTCGGCATTGAACGCCTGCGCCGCGGGGCTGAGCGTGATATCCTCCAGCTGACCCGCGATCCCGCCCGCGTCGCTGGTCAGGTGGACGTGGCTGTCGATCAGGCCGGGGAGGACATATTTGTCCTTGAGGTCGATCAGGGTCGCGCCGGGTTCGGCGGGTTGATAGCCGTCGGCGACCGCGATGATCCGACCGTTCTCGACGATGATCGTCGACGCGCCCCGCACCGGCCTGCCCGGCTCGGCGAGCAATTGCCCGGCGTGAATAACGGTGCGCGCGGGCGCCTGCGCGGCGAGCGGCGTAGCCAGCGCGGCGCCAACAAGCGCGAGCGAAAGACAATGGATCGGTTTCATGTTGGCATCCCCTGATTTGACGTTGGGCACCGTTAGAGCCGATCAGAAGCCCATCGTAAAGCGCAGCGCCGCGCCCTTGTCTTCGGGCATCGCGGCGATATGACCGGGATCGCGGCGGACCCAGCTGTTGGCGATCAGATCACCGCCCAGCAGCGACAATGCGTAGCTCGCCTCGACCACCAGTTCGCGGCCGGTCGGCGCAAGATTATAGGTACGGCGGCCGAAGTCGGTCTGGCCGCTGGCGTAATCATGCGCGACGGGCAGAAGCAGGTCGATGCCGCCGCGCGAGACGCGCAAGGGCTGGGCGAAACGCAGCGCGGCGCGATCGCCGGAACGGAAAAGCTGCGCCTTTGCGATGTCGAACGAAAAGGCCGACGACCACAGCGTCCCACCCGCTACGAGCCCGCCGCGATCGGGACGGGTCCACATCTGGCGCCAGGCGCCCGACAGGCTCCAGCCGTTGGCAAGGTCGATACCAAGGCTTGCGTCACCGACCAAGCTGGTTGCACCCCCGGCGCCGAAAACCGGGCCAAGCCGCGCGCCAAGCAAGCTGTCCGATTCGCGCAGCCAACTGCCGCCCAGCACGGCGCGGGCCGGACCGAAACGGGTGTCCCACGCAGCGCCGACCCGTTGGTAACGGCTGTCGCGGCCCGCACGATAGCGGAGGAGCGGATCGTCCTGCCAGCGCGAACCCGACACCCAGCCATTGTCCAATACGATGCTGATATGGTGATGAGGCGTTATGTTGTGGCGCAGCATCGACCCGATGCCGGGGCGAACGGCAAAACCCAGCCCCTCGTGCGCGCCGTCGCCGATCAGCATCGCATGTCCGCTCTCGCCGCGCTCGCCCGCGAGCAAGCCACCTGCCCCGCGCCCGGCGGCAAAGCCGATCCGCGTCCGCGCGTCGAGACGCGTCACCACCGATGCGGCAAGGGTGCGTGCGCGCTGCGCGTCGTGGAACGAGAGGCCTGCCAGCGCATCGTCCCCGCCTGCCCCCGGCGTCGTCACGAGCGACAGCGCCGTTGCGCGGCTGGCCGCGCTTTGCTGGCGAACCAGCCCACCGATCGCGCCCGGCAGTTTGAAATCGGGGCGGCGCAGCGCCAGCGACCGGCCGAAATCGACGCTGAACGCGCGTCCGAAACCGTCGGTGACGAGGCCGGTGGTCGTTCCCATGCCGGCAGTGCCCGCGTCGCCCATCGGCCCGCCGAGCATGCCGAGCGGCTGGCCAAGATCGACCGCAGTCACCGTGCCCGCAAGCGTCGTCGCCCCCATCGGCTGAAAAGCGCGGGCGATGTCGAGGATACCGCGCCCAAAAACTGCATCCTCGCCCGCCGCCCCGGCGTCGCGTGCCGATTGATAAAGCAGCTGGACGATCTGCTGGCCCGACAGGTTCGGAAACGCCTGCGCCAGCAGCGCCACCGCGCCCGCAACCTGCGGCGCCGCAAAGCTTGTCCCGTTGAGCAGGAAGACAAAATTGCCCTCGGTCCTGAGCGCGCCATTTTCGTAGGCGCAGCAAACCCCTTCGCCGAGCGCGGAGAGATAGGAACCCGAATAGACGCCGGCACGATTGCTGAAGGTGGAACTGGCGCCATTTTCGTCGACCGAACCGACGATGATGACGAGGCCGCCCCCGGCATCGCGCATCCCCTGCGCGAAACGACCCGGATTGTTCGGATCGTTGCCGTCTTCGGTCGTGTCGCCCTCATTGCCCGCTGACAGGATAATGATCACCCCTGCCGTGGTGGCGCGCTGTACTGCGCTGCGCAGCGTTGCGCCGGGCGGATCGCCGCCGCCAAGCGAAATGTTCACGACGCGCGCACCGGCGGTAACGGCCCGATCGAGCGCCGCAGCGATGGCGCTCCCCGGGAACTGGCAGCCGCTTTCCTCGGTGCCGGGATCTTCTGCGGCACAGCTGCCCGGCCGGTCAGCGCGCAGGACGAGCAGTCCGGCATTATAAGCGATGCCCATTGTCCCGGCATCATTCTTGGCTCCCAGCAGCACCTGCGCGACATTGGTGCCGTGGTTGCCTTCGCCGTTGATGCCGCGCGATCCCGCGACGTCGGCCGACAATGGCGAGATGCGCCCGGCAAACTCGGGGCTGTCCTCATCGATTCCATCGTCGACGACGCCCGCCAATATGCCCTGACCTGTTGCCCCCGACTGATAGGCAGAAATCGCGCCATGATAGTTGACCCCGTCGGATCGCCGCGTTTCGGCGGTGTTGAAATTGCCCGTCGGCGGAGGCGTTGGCGTTGGCGTTGGCGTGGGGGTCGGCGCGGGTGCCGATGGCGGCGCCGGAGTTGGCGAAGGCCGCGCCCCGCCCCCACCACCGCAACCGGCGAGCGGCAGCGCGGCGAGGCTGAGCAGCAGGGGTAAAGACCGCCCGGCTATCCGGCGGATGCGTTTGTGTCGTTTTTGATACGCCATCGCCGTTCCCTTTGCCCTGATCGCTGCTATCCTAGCCGAGCGAAGAGCGAAGCGGTAGCAAAGAGCGGTTAATTGGGGGTTCCAATCATCCCTGTCGCGCAGCGATGGGAAGGATTCCATTGCCGGCCTTGCCGCCGTCCACCCCAATCTTTATGCGCCGCGGCGACATGCCCGTTTCGCTTGACCATATCGACTGCTGGATCTTCGATCTCGACAACACGCTCTATTCGCCGTCGGCGAAGCTGTTCGACCTGATCGACGAACGTATGGGTGCTTTCATCATGCGGCTGCTCGACTGCGATGCGGTCGAAGCGCGGCGGGTGCAGAAGCTGTATTTCCACGATCACGGCACGACGATGGCCGGACTGATGCGCCATCACGGCGTCGACCCCGAAGATTTTCTGGTCGACGTCCATGACATCGCCCTCGACCGCATCGCGCCCGACGATCGGCTACGCGCGGGATTGGCCCGGTTGCCAGGCCGCAAGCTGGTGTTCACCAACGCCGACGCCGATTATGCGGCGCGCGTGCTCGAAGCGCGCGGCGTCGCCGACCTGTTCGGCGGCATCTGCGACATTCGCGCGACCGCCTATACGCCCAAGCCCGACCCCGCCGCCTATGCGGCGATGATCACGCACCTGGGCATTGACCCGGCGCGTAGCCTGTTCGTCGAGGATATGGCGCGCAACCTGACCCCGGCCAAGGCGCTGGGCATGACCACCGTCTGGCTGGACAATGGCAGCGAAAGCGGCCATCGCGACCACTTGCCGGACCAGGTCGATTTTCACGTGAGCGACCTTGCCGACTGGCTCGATAGCTTGCCTGCACCCTGGGGGATTTCATGACGACCGACCTGCAAACGACGATCGACACCGCGTGGGAAACGCGCGACACTTTGGGCCTGACGACGCAGGGCACAGTACGCGAGGCGGTCGAAACCGCGCTCGCCGGGCTCGACGACGGCAGCCTGCGCGTAGCGGAACGTGACGCGGGCGGGACATGGCAGGTCAACCAGTGGCTGAAAAAGGCAGTGCTGCTGTCGTTCCGCCTCAACGACATGGAACTCATCGAGGGCGGCCCCGGCGGCGCGCGCTGGTGGGACAAGGTGCCGTCGAAATTCGCCGGGTGGGGCGAGAACCGCTTTCGCGACGCGGGTTTCCGCGCCGTTCCCGGTTCGATCGTCCGTCGCGGCGCCTTCATCAGCAAGGGCGCGGTGCTGATGCCGAGCTTCGTCAACATCGGCGCCTATGTCGGTGAGGGATCGATGGTCGATGCCTGGGCCACCGTCGGCAGCTGCGCGCAGATCGGCGCCAACGTCCATTTGTCGGGCGGCGCCGGGATCGGTGGTGTCCTAGAACCGCTGCAGGCCGGACCGGTGGTGATCGAGGACGGCGCCTTTATCGGCGCGCGCGCCGAGGTCGCCGAGGGCGTGATCGTGCGCCAGGGCGCAGTGCTGTCGATGGGCGTTTACCTCGGCGCATCTACCAAGATCGTCGACCGCGCAACGGGCGAGATTTTCATTGGCGAAGTGCCACCTTACGCGGTTGTCGTCCCCGGCGCGATGCCCGGCAAGCCGCTGCCCGACGGGTCGCCCGGCCCGTCGCTTTACTGCGCGGTGATCGTCAAACGCGTCGATGCCAAGACGCGCGCCAAGACCGGGATCAACGAGTTGCTGCGCGACTGACGCCCCTCGCCGCTCGTCAAACGCTACCTCGGGTTGGTAGAACAGCCCCAAGTTGCGGCTCGACGCGATCAGCATGACTATACGAAAGGCGCCTTCGTCACCGCCTTTGTCGAACAAAAGAATGTCGCGGGGTTTACGCGTTCGACCGTACCGTGTTCGTCGACCGCCGCGACGGGCCGATCGCGATCAGCGAAAGCCGGCGGCGCAAGTTCGGGTAATATCTCCAGCTGACGATGACGGGGACACTTTGAGCACCGTCATCCCGGGGAAGGCCGGGATGACGAGGCAAGGGCGTCACGCCGCTTTTTACCGCTCGCTGAGATAATAGCGCTCGCGCGCGTTCAAATCGTCGTTGAGTTCGTAAACGATCGGCTGGCCGGTCGGGATTTCGAGGCTGGTGATGTCGGCGTCCGAAATCCCCGACAGATGTTTGACCAGCGCGCGCAGGCTGTTGCCATGCGCCGAGATCAGTACCGTCTTGCCCGCGGTCAGCTGCGGCACGATCGCGCTTTCATAATAAGGCAACACGCGTTCGATCGTATCCTTCAGGCTCTCGGCCGCGGGAATATCGATGCCGGCATAGCGCGGGTCGCTCGACAGATCCCATGGCGATCCGGCTTCGAGCGGCGGCGGCGGGATGTCGAAGCTGCGGCGCCAGATCTTGACCTGATCGTCACCATGTTTCGCCGCGGTCTCAGCCTTGTCGAGTCCGGTCAGCCCGCCATAATGACGCTCGTTCAAACGCCAGTCTTTGGTCACGGGAAGCCACAAGCGTCCCATCGCCTCGAGCGCCAGATTGAGCGTCTTGATCGCGCGCGACTGGACCGAAGTGAAGCAGGTGTCGGGGGCGATGCCCTTGGCCTTCATCAACTCGCCTGCCGCCCACGCCTCGGCGGCGCCCTTTTCAGTGACATCGACATCCCACCAGCCGGTGAAGCGGTTTTCGAGGTTCCACTGCGACTGGCCGTGACGGATGAGGATGAGCTGGGGCATTTCGGATCCTTCGGGTGGAGGGTTTCGCTGCCCCTTAGCGTGGCTTTCCTACGAACGCCAATGCCCCTCTTGAAATGGTTTAACCCGCACCCAGATTTGCAGCATCCGGTCGCCGAAACGGGGCCGGGTGGCGATCGCGGCGCGCCGCCGCGGTCCCTGACTTCGCTTTTGAGAAAGGAAGAATGACCATGCGTAACAGTTTTGACTGGACCCCCTATCGCCGTTCGACCGTCGGTTTCGACCGATTGTTCGATTTCCTCGAAACGAGCGGGTCGGGCGCGGAAAATTATCCGCCATTCGACATCGAAAAGATCGCCGATGATCATTTCCGCATCACCGTCGCGGTCGCCGGGTTCAAGAGCGACGAGATCGAGATCGTTGCGCAGCAGAATATGCTGACCGTCAACGGCCGCAAGGCACCCGCGGCCGAAGGCGAAGGTCGCCAGCTGCTGTACAGCGGTATCGCGACGCGCGCTTTCGAACGCCGCTTCCAGCTCGCCGATTTCGTGCGGGTCAGCGCGGCCGACCTGGCCGACGGGCTGCTGATCATCGATCTGGTGCGTGAAGTGCCCGAGGCGATGAAGCCGCACAAGATCGCGATCGGCGGCAATGCGACCCCGACGCTGGTCGAGGACAAGCAGGCGGCATAAGCGCCGCGAGCCCACGCCCTGCGGGGCATCGTGAGCGGGGTCCGGAGTCCCTTCCGGACCCCGCTTTCGTTTTTAGAGCGCGCACGTCATGAAGCGGCTGAACGGGTCGGGCTTGTAATCGGCGAACGGCGCGCAATCGTCGAAACCATAGCGGCGGTAGAGCGCAATCGCGGGTTCGAACGCGGGGCCCGATCCGGTTTCCAGACTGAGCCGCTGGAGCCCGCGACCATGCGCTTCGGCGATAATATGGTCGAGCATACGCGCGGCGACGCCGCGGCGCAGGAAGGCGTCGGCGGTGCGCATCGATTTGATCTCGCCATGCCCGGCACCGAGCATTGTGAGCGCGCCGCACCCCGCCAGCGCATCACCGTCATGGATCGACCAGAAGGTCACATCGGGCGCATTCAGACCATTGAAGTCGAGGAAGTGACAGCTGCCCGCGGGCGAATTGGCGAGCATCCCCGCGAAATGCTGTTCGAGCAGCGCGCGGATCGCGGCGCCGGACAGATCGTCTTCGACGATCCGCCAGCCGCCTTCCCGCGCGCTGGGCGTCACAGCATCTGATCGAGCGTTGCGAGGCACGCGTGCGCCAGCAGCTTCGAGCGTTCGGGCGACCAACCGGCGACCGGATCGGGCAGGTCATCATTGTCCTTGAATGGCATTTCGATCGTCATCGACACCGCGCCAAAGCGTTCGGCGAGCTGGGTCGTCGACATCGACAGATTCGCTTTGCCCGGCGCCGATTCGCTGTAGCCGAGTTCGACCTGGAAATCGGGGGTGTTCGCCGCCAGCGCGGTCTGGAACGCCTTGTATTTTTCCAGCTGCTCGGGCTTCAGCGACGGGATGCCTTCAAAGCCCGCGATGAACACCGCCGGGATCGCCTCGTCGCCATGGACGTCCATCGCCCAGTCGACACCCGTCTCGTCCATCGCGTTGCGGACACACAAGACTTCGGGGCTACGCGCGGTGGTCGGATTGTCCCATTCGCGGTTGAGGTTCACCCCGGCGAAATTGGTACGCAAATGGCCCCGGCACGACCCGTCAGGATTCATGTTCGGCACGATGTGGAAGCGGCATTTGTTGAGCAGCGAACGCGCATGCGGATCGGCGGGATCGGTGAGCTTTTCGAGCGCGCCCTCGACCCACCATTCGGCCATGCTCTCGCCGGGATGCTGGCGCGCATAGAGCCACACCTGCGTATCGCCGGTTCCCATTTCGAGGCAGTCGATCGGCTGGCCTTCGAGGCTGGTGCCGAGGCAGCGATAGGTGACGCCTTCGCACTCGGCGACCGAGGCGACGAGGTCGTGGTGACGCTCCATCGAGAAGGGGGCGAAATAGGCGAGGTAGAGGATCGGGCTTTCGGCGGTGTGGCGGATCGTCAACGTACCGGCATCGTAGCTGGTGTCGAGGCGGAACCAATTGTCGCGGTCATAACTCGCGCACGCCGCATAGCCGGGCCAGCCGTCGGGATAGGCTGAGGCATCAAGCCCGGTGATCGCCAGCTCAAGCGCATCGCCGACCGCGCACGACACGCGGAAGTGAAACCATTGAAAGAAGTCGGATTCGCGGTCCTTACGGATCGAAAGGCGCGCCGCGGTGCCGTCGATCGAATCCACGACGATGTTGCCGCTGTCAAAAGCGGCGTTGATGGTGATGGTCATGGGACGCTGATAGTGCGTCCCGATTCTCCGGGGAAGTCCTTGAATAAGGCTTCGGCCAATTTTGCCGCGGCGAGCGACGGCTGCGACGCGGGCGCCTTTACCGGAATCGCGGCGAGCGCGCGGCCTTCCCACAACGCCTGGCCGGTCGCGGCATCGTCGATGCGTACGGAGAGCTGCAAATCGACCATCCGCTTGGGACCGCCGCCGAGATTGAGACCGATGCCGAGCCCGACGCCCGACCCATAGCTGCCGGTCGAACCACCAACCCCGACCGATACCGGCGATCGTCGTCCCGCGCTGGATTGTTCGCTCCGTTCAAAGGCGACGCGGACCAGCAGCGGCGCACGCTCATTGCTGCCCGCCGCGACCAATCCCTGGCGCTGCAATTGCTGATCGACCGCGGCGCGATAGCTGTTCCATTCAAACGACGGCATGCCCGCGCCCGGGCCGTCGAGCGGCGCGGTTGCGATGGCGTAGCGCGTCCCCGGCGCCCAGCCGGGCACGGCGTTATGAAAGCGGGTAACCTCAACCGGCGGCACCGCGGTGGCGCAGCCGCCGAACGAAAGCGCCGCTGCACAGAGCAGGGCGACAGAAATTTGACGCGTCATTCGGGCATCATGCGCCACCAAATATGGCTTGGCAATGAACTGGGTGCTGCCGCGGCGCGGCGTCTTGCGCCTCAGCGATAGAAGATGTGATTGTCGATCTGCGCGATGCGCGTCTTGCGCCAGCCCGGCGAGACGTAGCGGGCATGAAAGAACAGCGCGCCCGGCGCATGATTCTTCCAGCTGCCGTCGCGGGCGATCTGCGCGATCGCGATCGCGTTGTTCCATTGCGCGCCCTCACGGATCGCCGGCATCTTGCCGCCGCGCACAAAGCTGAACTGGCTGCGCTGATGGACGACGCCGCACAGGCTTTTGGGGAAGCGGCCCGACTGGGCGCGGTTGATCACAACATGCGCGACCGCGAGCTGGCCGACGAGCGATTCGCCGCGCGACTCGAAATAGACGGTGCCGGCAAGGCAGCGCAGCTCGGGATCCATGTCCGCAGGGCGGGGGGTCGCGGCGACCAGCGCGGCGAGCGATTCGGCGGTGACCGGGGCCGGTTTCGAATCCGGGCTCGGCGTTTCGTCGGTATTTTCGATGATGCCATCGACCGGCGCATCGGCCTTGATCGACAGATCCGCCTGTTCAGCGACAACCGGCGTCTCGACGCTGGGTGCGATCAGGGCGGGAAGATTGGCGTCGGCAGCAAGATCGCTTGCAAAGCCGGGTTCCGCCAAAAGCAGCATGGTGGCGGCAGTCATGCCGACGGCAGCCACGCTGGCTACGTTCAAAATACGACTCATAGTGTCCGTCAAAAGTGCGGCCGATGAACCGAAACTTCCAAAACAGGTGGGGGGCTATGGCCCAATACCGCCTGCGGTCATCGTCCGACTGCGTGTCCAACCCGTTTTTCCGGGGCATCACCAGGGCGATGCAACCGACGGAGCGACCTACGCGTTATCGAATGCGCGCCACCTATGTTGCACCGCAACAGAGTCAAGTTAATGCGGCCCATTCCGCGACGAGTCGTGGCGCATCTGCGATGTCCAGTTCAACAATCCACAGATCGGGATCCGCCTTTTGCCGCCGGTCCTGGTAGTTGGCGCGCGATTCACCGTCTTTGGAGTCATCAGGGCCGACAGCCTCCCAGATATAGTGGCCGGTCGCCGAAAAACGCCGTTCAAGCAGCGGCCCGGGCTGCCCGCGCTCGGTACATTGGACCAGGATGATGCCCGAATGTTCGTCGCCCTTGGCGAGCACGGTCGCAAAGCCGCCCGCCGATTCGGTCCGGCGCAGCAACAGGTCGACGAGAAAACGGCTGGTGAGCCGCGTCACGGGAAAGGTTGCGCTGCGGCGTTATGCCGCGTCACGCGTTTCAGTATCGGCGAGCAGCGCATAAAGGGCCTCGTCGCTCTTCGCCCCGCGCAGGCGTTCGGCGATCGCTTCGTTGCGCAGCATGCGCGACACCCCGGCGAGCGCCTTGAGATGATCGGCACCGGCGTCGAGCGGCGACAGCAGCACGAACAACAGATCGACCGGCAGGCCATCGACCGCGTTGAAATCGATCGGGCGTGACAATTGCAGAAACAGCCCGCGCACCCCGGTGAGGTCCGCCATCTTGGCATGCGGCAGCGCGATACCGCGTCCGAATCCGGTCGAACCGAGCCGCTCGCGTTCGAGCAAGGCTTCGCTGACCTCGCCCGCGTCGAGGCCGAGCGAACGGCTGGCGAGGTCGCCCACAAACGGAAACAGCGCCTTTTTCGAATCGAGCTGCACATGCGCGCGCACGGTCGCGGGATAAAGAAGGGAAGAAAGATTCATGGTTCTGGTCAAATCTGTGTAGCCGCCGGGCGAAGGGGCCGGCCGTTCCTGGGCAATGGATTGCGGATCGGTCGTACCGGCGCCCCGCCATACCGGCATAGGACGTTGTTGGGCGCGGCCCTTATGCCGGTTGGCGAAGAAAATCCAGCCTTATCGTGGTTCGACCCAGCCGATCGTCCCGTCGTCGCGGCGATAGACCATATTATGCGCACCGGTCTTGCTGTTGACGAACAGCAGCGCGTTGGTGTTGCGCAGGTCGAGCATCATCACCGCGTCGGACACGCTGCTGCTGGGAATATCGACGCGCGTTTCGGCAATGATCGCCGGCGCGTCGCCGGCATCCTCGTCGCCGCCGACGTCGAACACGGTATAGCCTGCGTTATCCTCGATCTCGTCGACCGTCGGCGATGGCACCGCCACGCCGTTGTTATGGTCTTTCAAGCGCCGCATGTAGCGCCTGAGCTGCTTTTCGATGCGTTCGGCGGCGCCCTCGAACGCGACATGCGCGTCCTGCGCCTGGCCATGCCCCTTGAGCACCAGCCCCTGCATTACATGCGCAACGATGTCGCACTGAAAACTGTCGTGCGGTCCTTTGCCAAAGATCGCGTGCGCGCCGATCGCCCGGGAGAAATATTTGTCGGCAATCGCGTTCATCCGATCCGACACATGCGCCTGCAGCGCTTCGCCGGTTTCGATCTGGTGGCCAGAGACGCGGATTTCCATTTTTCTTCTCCTGCTATGTCCGATGCGATGACATCAAGGGAGCGTCATCACACCGTATCGAGCCACAGCGGCTGGTTGAGCCCTGCGACAAAGGCGGCATGGCGCGCCAGATCGGCGGCCGATGCCATATGGGGTCGGGGTTCGCGGAACGGACGGTCATGGCCACGCGCCGCCACGGGGGAGGGTGGGGACGCCGCCGCCGATCCGGCGGCAGACGAGGCCAGCCCCAGCCCGATCTGCCGCCCGCCGGTCATTTCGATGTAAAGATGGGCGAGTAGTTCGGCATCGAGCAGCGCGCCGTGCTTGACGCGGTGGCTGCGGTCGATGCCGTAGCGGGTGCAAAGTGCGTCGAGGCTGTGTTTGGCGCCCGGGTGGAGCTTGCGCGCCATCTGCACCGTGCAGCACATCCGCGCCATGTCGAGCGCGGGACGTCCGGCGCGCGCCAGCTCGGCATTGACGAAACCAAAGTCGAAGACGGCATTGTGCGCGATCAGCGGCGCGTCGCCGAGAAACGCCATCAGCTCGTCGATGCGCTCGGCAAACAACGGCTTGTCCGACAGAAACTGGATCGACAGGCCGTGCACCGCTTCGGCAGCGGCGGGCATGTCGCGTTCGGGGTTGAAATAGGCGTGGAAGGTCTGGCCGGTCTCGCGGCGGTCGACCAGTTCGATACACCCGATTTCGACCAGCCTGTCTCCGGTCTTGGGATCGAATCCCGTGGTTTCCGTATCGAAGATTATCTCTCGCATTGAGCGATCAATCTGGACCCTATCGGGCGCGGAAACAAGAGGCGATGGCGCGAATCTGGCGATGCGTCTCGCTTTTGGGTCCGCCCGTGTCGATGACGAAATCAGCGCGCGCACGCTTGACGCGGTCGGGAACCTGCAGGCGGCGGATCGCCTTCAGCCGTGCATAGGTCATCCCCGGGCGGCGCATCACCCGCTTGGTCTGCATCCACGTTGGCGCCGACACGACCGCGATCGCGCCAACGCGGCGCCAGCCGCCCTTTTCGAACAAGAGCGGGATGTCGAGCACAACGACATCGCGGGCGCGGTGGCGGGCGAGGAATTTCTTCTGCGCCCGAAACACCTCCGGATGGACGATCGCTTCGAGCGCGGCGAGCTCGTGGCGGTTGCCAAGCACCAGCCCGCCAAGTTTCTGCCGGTCGACGCCGCCGGGACCGGTCGTGCCGGGAAAGCGCGCCTCGATCGCCGCGACGAGCGCGCCGCCCGGGCCTTGCAACCGGTGGACTTCGGCGTCGGCGTCGAACACCGGCACCCCTTCGCGCTCGAACATCGCCGCCGCGGTCGACTTGCCCATCCCGATCGAGCCGGTGAGGCCGAGGATGAACGGCCGCCGCAGCCGCGAACCGGGGCGCGGCCGATGTGTCATGCGGTCAGCAGCGCGCGCAATTCCTCGTCACGGCCCTCGGGCGGCGCGGCGCCGAAGAACAGCTCGAAGGCAAGCGCGGCCTGGCCGATCAGCATGTCGAGCCCGTCGACGGTGTCGAGCCCACGCGCCGCGGCGGCCTTGAGTAGCCCGGTCTGGAGCGGAGCATAGACTAAGTCGTAAACGATCGCATCGTCGGGCAGCGCAGACAGATCGAGGTCGAGCGGCGGCTGGCCGGTCATGCCGAGGCTGCTCGAATTAACGAGCAGCGCGGCCGGCGGCAGCTGGGCTTCGAGACCGAGTACTTCGCCTTTCAAGCCAAAGGTCGCGAGTAGCCCCATTGCCTTCAGCGGGCTGCGATTGAGAATCGTCACATGCCCCACCCCGGCGCGCGCGAGCGCGAACAGCACCGCGCGCGCCGCGCCGCCCGCGCCGACGACGATAACCGGGGCACCCGAAAGGTCGATCTCGGCAAGCGGCGCATAGAATCCCGCCGCATCGGTGTTGGTGCCAATCACCGACCCATCGCGCTGGCGCACGATCGTGTTCATCGCGCCAATCGTGCCGCGGATATTGCCGGGGTCATCGACCAGATCCATCACGGCGACCTTATGCGGGATGGTGACATTGCAACCGCGCCAATCGGGATCCGTACGCCGCTGGTCGATAAAGGCCGCAAGCGCGTCGGCTTTGATGTGCGCGCGGCGATAGTCGCCCGCAAGACCGAGTGCATCGAGCCAGAAATTATGGATCAGCGGCGATTTCGATTGTGCGATCGGGTCGCCGATCACCTCGGCATAAGGGGTGCTGCTCATGATGTAGCCAATCCGGTTGTCCGCAGCCACGCCAGCAGCGGGAGCATCGGCATGCCGATGATCGTCCAGGGATCGCCCTCAACCTTTTCGAACAATTGCACGCCCGCTCCCTCGATCTCATAACAGCCAACGGTCCAGCGGATGCTGTCCCAATGCTGCGCGACATAGGCGGCGATGAAGGCGTCGGACAAGGGGCGCATCCACAGCTTCGCCTCGCCGATCGCGCGCCAGACCGGGGCACCGTCGCGCGCGGCGACCGCGGCGCTGAACAGGCGGTGCCGCGTCCCCGCCATGCAGCGCAGATGATCGGCCGCCTCTTCGGGCGTCTCGGGTTTCGAAAGCATTGTGCCGTCGTCGAGCGCGAGCGTCGAATCGGCGCCGATGACGGTGACGCCGGGCAGCCGCGACGAGATTTTGACGGCTTTGGCCTCGGCGAGGGCATCGGCAATATTGCGCGGCGTCTGGCCCGCGGTGAGCAGCGCCGCGGTCAGCGCCTCCTCGTCGACATGCGCCGCAGTCGTCTCGAATTCGAGCCCGGCGGCGCGCAGCATGGCGGCGCGGCCGCTGCTTTGCGAGGCTAAGAGAAGGGTCATGCGGCGCCGCGGTCCTCGACCAGCTTGATCACCGCCGCCGCGGTTTCCTCGATCGAGCGGCGCGTGACATCGATCACCGGCCAACCATTGTCGGCAAACATGCGCCGGGCATAGGCCAGCTCGGCTTTCACGCGTTCATCATCGACATAGGCGGTTTCGGGGGCCTGGTTAAGCGACAGCAGCCGGTTGCGCCGCACCTGCACCAGCCGGTCGAGCCCAGTCGTCAACCCCACGATCATCGGGCGTTTCAGTCGATACAGCGCCTCGGGCGGCGGCGATTCAGGGACAATCGGGATATTCGCGGTCTTGAAGCCGCGATTGGCCAGATAAATGCTGGTCGGGGTCTTCGATGTCCGCGACACCCCGGCAAGAACGATGTCGGCCTGTTCCCAATTTTCCCAGCCGATGCCGTCATCGTGCGCGACGGTGAACTGGATCGCCTCGACCCGCGCGAAGTAAGCGGCGTCGAGCTGGTGCTGACGCCCCGGGCGCGCTTTCGCTTCCTGGCCCAGCATCCGCGACAGCGCATCGGTCACCGCGTCGAGCGCGGGGACGAGCGGCAGGTTGAGTGCCCCGGCGCGGCGCTCGAGGCTGACGCGCAGGTCGCCATTGACCAGTGTGAACAAGATCATCCCCGGACTCGCCTGCACTTCGGCCATGATCCGGTCGAGATGCGATTCCGATCGCACCATCGGCCAGAAATGGCGCACCACCTCGACATCGTCGAACTGCGCGATCGCCGCCTTGGCGATATTTTCGAGTGTCTCGCCCGTGGAGTCAGATATGAGATGAAGGTGAAGCCGGCCCATCGCGGCACCATGGCGGGAAGCTGCGGAAAAAGGCAATCCCGGATCCGGTTCGAGGTATCGAAAAGCGGCCTGTGGATAAGTTTTGGACAAGCGTGGGGAGCAAATGGGGACGGGGGATTCATCCCCGACGCTGCCGATTCCACTCGATCACTTGTCCACAAGGGATGGAATCTATCCACAGGCTGTGAATTAAGGGCACAGCGGGCCGCGACTCTGGAGCAAAGGGCGGCATGATGAGAGTCAAGCTGTTGGCAAAAACGACGCCTCCGCCTAAAGCCGCGCTGTTCGCCGACCAACAAACCACCACAATATTATCTAATATTCTATTGCAGAGAGAAAGAGGGGCCGTGTGAAGGCGTCACCGAAGAGTTTGCTGGCGGTGCTGCGCGGGGCGCGGCAGGAACGCCCGCCCTTGTGGCTGATGCGTCAGGCCGGGCGATATCTTCCCGAATATCGCGCGCTGCGGGAGACCAAGGGCGGTTTCCTCGAGCTTTGCTATGATCCTGAAGCGGCGGCGGAGGTCACCCTGCAGCCGATCCGGCGGTTCGGGTTCGACGGGTCGATCCTGTTTTCCGACATCCTGATCGTCCCCCACGCGCTGGGACAGAAATTATGGTTTGAGGCGGGCGAGGGGCCAAGGCTGGCCCCGCCGCTGGTCGATAGCGCCCTGGCGCAACTCGAAGCGGCGCCGGAACGGCTTGACCCCATTTATGCAACCGTGGCCCGCGTCGCCGCTTCACTCCCTGCTGAGACGACCTTTCTGGGCTTTGCCGGCAGTCCGTGGACGGTCGCGACCTATATGGTGGCGGGGCAGGGGTCGAAGGATCAGGCCGCAGCGCGGCGACTGGCATTTGGCGACCCCGCGGCGTTCCAGGCCATCATCGATGCAATCGTCGATGTTACCGTAATTTACCTGTCGGGGCAGATAGAACATGGCGTCGAGGCGGTGCAGTTGTTCGACAGCTGGGCCGGCAGCCTGAGCCCGGCGCAATTCGAACGCTGGGTAATCGCCCCGAACGCGGAAATTGTCCGCCGCCTGAAAGTGATGCATCCTGACACGCCAGTGATCGGTTTTCCCAAGGGGGCGGGCGGCAAGCTGCGCGCCTATGCCGATGAAACCGGGGTCGATGCGATCGGTCTCGACGAGACCGTCGATCCCGACTGGGCCGACCGCGTGCTGCCGCAACATCTGCCGGTGCAGGGCAATCTTGATCCGCTGGCGCTGGTGGCGGGCGGCGCGGCACTGGACGCCGCGATCGATCGTATCCTTGCGGCTTTCCCGGCGCGTCCCCATATCTTCAACCTCGGCCATGGCATCGTCCCCGACACGCCGATCGCCCATGTCGAGCATCTGATCAGACGGGTTCGCGGCGGATAAAATGGCAGACTGGGCAGGATTTCTGGGGGCGACGATGCTTTGGGTCAAAGCGGCGCATATCATTTTTGTCATCTTCCTGATGGCCGGGCTGTTCATGATGCCGCGCTTCTTTGTCTATCACCACCAATGTGCCGTCGGATCGGACGAGGATAAAAAGTGGATCGAGCGCGAAGACCGCTTGCGCCGCATCATCCTGAACCCGTCGCTGACGATCGTCTGGGTGCTCGGGTTGCTGCTCGCCTTCAATGGAAATTATTGGGGCGAGACCTGGTTCATTGCCAAATTCATTCTGGTGTTTGCGCTGTCGGGCTACCACGGCTGGATGATCGGCTATTTCAAGAAGCTGCAACAGGGACAGCGGCCGCTCACCGAAAAGCAGCTCCGGCTGCTCAACGAAGTTCCCGGCGTGGCGGCCGCGATCATCGTCATTCTGGCGGTCATTCGGCCCTGATATCCGCTGTTCCCGGCGCAGGTCTGATTGACTTGCTCCCGCGGCGGTTATAGGGGCCGTGTCAATCCCGCCAGTCGGGCGGCGCTTCCCAAGCGCCGAAGCTATCGCAAACGGTCGTCCCACGGCCGGATAGGCACCCCAGCGGTGCAATGAAAATCGACTGCCAATTGTCCTGAAATTCACCTGGAATCCATCCATGCATCTTAAAGAACTCAAAACGAAATCGCCCGCCCAGCTGGTCGAAATGGCCGAGGAACTGGGGGTCGAAGGCGCTTCGACGCTGCGCAAGCAGGATCTGATGTTCTCGATCCTCAAAGAGGTCGCCGAGGATGAGGAAATCATCGGCTCGGGTACGATCGAAGTGTTGCCGGACTCGTTCGGTTTTCTGCGTTCGTCCGAAGCCAATTATCTCGCCGGTCCCGACGACATCTATGTCTCACCGAACCAGGTCCGCAAACATGGCCTGCGCACCGGCGACACCGTCGAGGGCGAGATCCGCGCACCGCGCGACGGCGAACGCTATTTTGCGCTGACCAAGCTGATCAGCGTCAATTTCGACGATCCCGATGTCGTTCGTCACCGGGTTAATTTCGACAATTTGACCCCGCTCTATCCGAACCAGAAGCTCTCGCTCGACACCGTTGATCCGACCGTCAAGGATAAGTCGGCGCGGGTAATTGACCTCATCAGCCCGCAGGGCAAGGGCCAGCGCGCGCTGATCGTCGCGCCGCCGCGCACGGGTAAAACCGTACTGCTGCAGAATATTGCCAAAGCGATCACCGATAACCACCCCGAGGTGTATCTCATCGTCCTGCTGGTCGACGAACGACCCGAGGAAGTCACCGACATGCAGCGCAGCGTGAAGGGTGAAGTCGTCTCCTCGACCTTTGATGAACCTGCAACGCGTCACGTCCAGGTCGCCGAAATGGTGATCGAAAAGGCCAAGCGCCTCGTCGAGCACAAAAAGGATGTCGTCATCCTGCTTGATTCGATCACGCGTCTGGGCCGTGCCTACAACACCGTTGTGCCGTCGTCGGGTAAGGTGCTGACCGGCGGCGTTGACGCCAACGCGCTGCAGCGCCCGAAGCGCTTTTTCGGCGCCGCGCGTAATATCGAGGAAGGCGGGTCGCTATCGATCATCGCCACCGCGCTGATCGATACCGGCAGCCGCATGGACGAAGTGATCTTCGAAGAATTCAAGGGCACGGGTAACTCCGAAATCGTCCTCGACCGCAAGGTGGCCGACAAGCGCATCTTTCCGGCGCTCGACGTCGGCAAGTCGGGCACGCGCAAGGAAGAGCTGCTCATGGAGAAGGACAAGCTCAGCAAAATGTGGGTGCTGCGCCGCATCCTCATGCAGATGGGCACCATCGATGCGATGGAATTCCTGCTCGACAAGATCAAGGATTCGAAGACCAACGAGGATTTCTTCGATTCGATGAACCAATAGGCCGGATGCGCGCGGCATGATCGTCGAGCACGCGCTGTTGCAGGTTCGTGCCGGCGAAGGGGCCGCGTTTGAAAGCGCTTTGGCCAAAGCGCGCCCGCTAGTCGCCGCGTCGCCCGGATTTCTGGGTATGGAAGTGCGGCGCGGGTGCGAAGCGGTGGAAACCTACTTGCTGATCGTGCATTGGGACCGCATGGAAGACCATCGTGATGGTTTCCGCTGCTCGGATCGATATGACGCGTGGCGGACGCTGTTGCATCATTTTTATGACCCCATGCCTGTCGTGCAATATTTCGGAGAGCCTGTGTGATTGACCTTTTGTTGACCGCTGCCACCACGGCTGCGCAGGGACTGGGTGGCCCCAGCGAGATGTGGGGCCATATCGTCAATGATTTTTCGAACATTACCGAACCAGCGGCAATGGCAGCCTTTATGCAGGTTCTGCTGATCGATCTGGTGCTGGCGGGCGACAATGCGATCGTCGTTGGCGCGCTCGCCGCGGGCCTGCCTGCCGACCAGCGCCGCAAGGTGATCATCATCGGAGTTCTGGCCGCGCTGGTACTGCGGATCGCCTTTGCGCTGGTGGTTACCCAGTTGCTGCAGATCGTCGGACTGATCTTCGTAGGCGGCTTGCTGCTCGCCTGGGTGGCGTGGAAGATGTGGCGCGAACTGCGCGAGGGCTCACATTCGGCAGGATCGCCCGAAATCGCAGGGGATGAGCATTCGGGCCTGAGACCCGCCAAGAGTTTTGCCGCCGCCGCCTGGGCGGTCGCTATCGCCGACGTCAGCATGAGCCTCGATAACGTGCTTGCGGTCGCCGGTGCGGCGCGCGAACATCCGGGGATCATGATCGTCGGCCTGATCGTCGCGGTCATCCTGATGGGCGTCGCGGCGAACATTATCGCCAAGTACATCGAGCGGTATCGCTGGATCGCCTATTTCGGCCTTGCAGTTATCGTCTATGTCGCGGTCAAGATGATCTACGACGGCTGGGTCGATCCGTCGGTCGGGCTCGGAACCTTGCTGGGCTAGACAGCATAGATGTCCCGACGCCGACTGGTATCAGACCAGTCGGCGTCGGGACTATCGCGGCGTGTCGGCTTGGTTTTCGCCGTTCCCGCACCATTTAGGCTCAATGTCCCCACTCCATCTCACCAAGGTCGCGGTTGGTTGCGCGCATGTCGAGACGTTCGCGCGCCGGGTGGCGACGCGCGTGCGCGATGGTGAGTTGCGCGTGCCGACGCGGATGCGGCCCAAGCGGATGGACGAGCTTGTTGGCGGTTACCTGCACTGGATCATCAAGCACCGCATCGTCGCGCGGCAGCAGATTTTGCGCTTCGATGATCGCAAGGATGGCCGCGTCGACATCGTCTGTTCGGAAGATCTGGAGATTCTGCCGCCGCTGTCGAAGCGCGCGCATCAGGGTTGGCGCTATCTGGCCGATGACGACGCGCCCAAGGGCATGGCCGACCATGACGGCGTTGCCGACCTGCCGCCGCACCTTTACCGCGAACTAGCGGCGCTGATGCTGATCTAGCACGGCGCGAACGCTATCCCTGCGCGGCGAGCATTTCTCCCATCTTCTCCCAGACCTTGTTGATGGCCTTGAGCGGGCGCACCATCACCTTGAAATCGATGATCTTTCCGTCGTTGTTCCAGCGGATGATGTCGACACCGTTGATATGGATGCCGTCGAGCGTCGTCGCGAATTCGAGCATCGCCTGGTCGCCGTCAATGATCTCGCGCTCGTAGCGGAAATCGTCGCCGCCGAGCACATGGCTGGCGGCATGGAGATAGGCGAAGACCTTGTCGCGGCCAGCCTGCGGCGAATGGACGACGGGCGAGTGGAACACCGCATCTTCGGCAAGCATATCGCGGAGCGCCTGCGGGTCGCCGCCGCCTTCCATATAAGCGTGCCAAGCCGCAACGCCTGCTGCGGCCGTCATGCCAGATGCTCGGCTAAAAACGCTTTGGTGCGGCCGTCGGCGAGCTGCGCGCCCGCTTCATTGCGGCGATTGCCGCCGGTTGCGGCAAAGCCATGATCGAGGCCTTCATAATCGTGGAGGGTGACCTTGGGATGCGAATCGAGCCCTTCGTGCATCTTCGCCTGTGCTTCGGGGCCGACAAGATGATCGGCCGTCGGGATATGCAGCATCAGCGGATGCGCGATGGCGTGGCTTTCGTTGAGCATCTGGTCGATCATCACGCCATAATAGCCGACCGACGCGTTCACGTCGGTGCGTGCTGCCGCCATATAGGCCAGCCGACCGCCGAGGCAGAAGCCGACGCAGCCGACCTTGGTGGCGCCCTGCGCGTGGAGCCAGCGGATCGCCGCCTCAATATCCTTGACCCCGTCGTCGGCATCATATTGGCCGAAATAGCCAAAGGCTTCCTGCAACTCCGCCTCGACATCGGGATCAAGCTCGACTCCCGGCGCAAAGCGCCAGAACAGGTCTGGAGCGATTGCCAGATAACCCTGCGCCGCCCAATCGTCGCATTTTTCGCGAATCCCCGCGTTCACCCCAAAAATTTCGGGAATGACGATGATCGCGCGCGACGAATCGGCATCGGGGCGCGCGACATAGGCGGGGATCGTATTTGTCGCGTCGAGCGCGGGGATCGTGATGTTCGTCGCGGACATGAGGGGGGTTCCTGACTCTTGCTAAATGGCGTTGAAAGCGCGAAGCTAGCGGGGCTGCGGGCATGGCTCAAGCGGCTTACCGGTTTATCGGGGCGGAGACAGGCGATGAAGTTCAATATCGAGATCGATTGCACCCCGCAGGAAGCGCGGCAGCTGTTCGGCTTGCCCGATCTGGAGCCGCTGCACGATGTCTATCTTGACCGCGTCAAGGAACTGATGGCGAAGGGGATTACCCCCGACATGGTGCAGGCGATGGTCAAGACCTGGGTGCCGATGGGCGAGAGCGGGCTGGGGCTGGTCCAGTCGCTGCTCGGTCAGTTTGGCGGCGGGCTGATGGGCGGCGCGAGCAAATCGGCTGCCGCGGACGACGAAAAGCCGGCGCGAGGGCGCAAGAGCTGAATCAAGACAGCGTAAACGACACGATCTTTGCCCTGTCGAGCGGGATGCCGCCGGCAGCGATTGCCGTCGTGCGCGTCAGCGGGCCGCAGGCGGGTGCCGCGTTGCAGATGCTGGCGGGGCGTTTGCCCGCGGCGCGGCGGGCGACGCTCGCCGAGATCAAGTCCATGGACGGGGAGCCCCTCGATCGCGCGCTGATCCTGTGGTTTCCCGGTCCGGCAACAGCGACGGGCGAGGATTTGGCCGAGCTGCACCTGCATGGTGGACGCGCGGTTGTCGCCGCGGTCGAGGCAGCGCTGGCGGCGCTGCCGGGGTTTCGGCGCGCCGAAGCCGGCGAATTTACCCGGCGGGCGTTCCTCAGCGGGCGTATCGATCTGGCCGAGGCCGAAGGGTTGGCCGACTTGCTGGCCGCCGAGACCGAAAGTCAGCGGGTGCAGGCTTTGGGCATGGCGAGCGGACATGTGTCGCGGGCGGTCGCGGGGTGGCAGGAACGGTTGCTGACGCTGATGGCGGGAGCCGAAGCGGAGCTGAATTTTGCCGATGAGGATGATGTCCAAGCTGGCGAAATTGTCACTCTAAAGTTGGTCGCTGGAATGACGGATTTGGGTCAAGAACTCGCCGGGTGGCTGGCGCGGCCGGCGGCGGAGGTGATCTCCGAGGGGTTGTCGGTGGTGATCGCCGGGCCGCCGAATGCAGGAAAATCCACACTTATCAATGCGTTAGTTAGGCGTGAGCTAGCGATCGTATCGCCGGTGGCGGGGACGACGCGCGATGTGATCGAGACGCCATTGGCGCTCGACGGGATTGCGATGCGTTTTTCGGATACGGCGGGGCTGCGTTCCGAAAGTGCCGACAACATCGAGATGATCGGGATCGATCGCGCGAAGGCGGCTGTCGAGGGAGCGGATATTCTGCTCTGGCTGGGGGCGCCGAACGATGTCCCGAACCACCCGCGCACGATCCTGATCGCGGCGCAGGCGGATCGGTGGCGCGGCGATGCGGCGGCGGAGGCCGAGGCGGCGCGGTACGACTTGATCCTGTCGGCGGCGACGGGGGAGGGGATGGAGGCGCTGCATCGCATGATCGTCGAGATGGCACGAACGCTGTTGCCGCGCGAGGGCGAGGCGGCGCTGCGGCAGCGGCAGCGCGCCGCGCTAGGCAAGGCACGCGACTGGCTGCGGATTGCCGCGGGGTCGCGCGAAGCGTCCGACCTGATCCTGCTCGCCGAGCGGCTGCGGCTTGCCAGCGGTGCGCTTGATCGAATCACGGGGCGCGCAGGGGTGGAAGTCATGCTCGACACGCTGTTTGGACGTTTCTGCATCGGAAAATGATGTTCCACGTGGAACTGCGCTCTTGAGAAAATCTTGTGTGCGCCCTTTTTCTGTGTGAGATTATGAGAGCCTTCGCGCGGTGGATTTCACATGGGCTTTCGGCTATGCGCCGACCCAATCATGCATAGCAGCACAATATATGATGTCATCGTCGTCGGCGGGGGGCACGCCGGCACGGAGGCGGCGGCCGCGGCGGCGCGGCTTGGCGCGCGGGTGGCGCTCGTCAGTTTTGATCCGGCGTTGATCGGGACGATGTCGTGCAACCCGGCGATCGGGGGCCTCGGCAAAGGGCATCTGATGCGTGAGGTCGATGCGCTTGATGGCTGGATGGCGCGCGCGGCCGACAGCGCCGGGATCCATTATCGGATGCTCAACGCGTCGAAGGGCGCGGCGGTGCAGGGGCCGCGGATCCAGGCCGACCGGACGCGCTATCGCGATGCGATCCAGCACCTGCTCGCGGCCGAGGTTGGCATCACGGTGATTGCGGGCGAAGCGGCGGCGCTGCGACTGTCGGATGATGAAGCGGTTGTCGAAGGGCTTGAACTCGGCGACGGAACGTCGCTGAGTGCGTCCGCCGTCGTGCTCGCCACCGGCACCTTCCTGGGCGGGCGGATGTTTCGCGGCGAGGAGCGGATGATTGGCGGCCGTATTGGTGAGGATGGCGCGCATCGGCTCGCCGAGCAGTTGCGCGCTGCCGATCTGCCGATGGCGCGGCTCAAGACCGGGACGCCGCCGCGGCTCGACGGGCGAACGATCGACTGGGCGCGGCTGGAAGAACAGCCGTCGGACGGCGGAACATGGACCTGTTCCACGTGGAACAACGCGCGTTCAGTGCCGCAAATTTTTTGCGCGATCACGCGCACCAACGCCGAATCGCACCGGATCATTGCCGACAATCTGCATCGTTCGCCGCTGTTCACCGGCGCGATCGGGGCTGCGGGGCCGCGCTATTGCCCGTCAATCGAGGACAAGATCCACCGCTTTTCCGATCGCGACGGGCATCAGGTGTTTCTGGAGCCCGAAGGGCTGGACACCTATCTCGTCTATCCGAACGGCATTTCGACGTCGCTGCCTGCTGATGTCCAATTGACCATGTTGCGGACGATGGAGGGGCTGGAAGCGGTCGAGATGGTCGTGCCGGGTTATGCGGTCGAATATGACCATATCGACCCGCGGGCGCTCGACCGGACATTGCAGGTGCGCGCGATGCCTGGTCTCTATTGCGCGGGACAGATCAACGGCACGACGGGTTATGAAGAGGCGGCGGCGCAGGGGCTGGTCGCGGGCGCCAATGCGGCGCTGGCGGTGCAGGAGCAGGCCCCGCTGATCCTCGACCGCTCCGAATCCTACATAGGGGTGATGGTCGACGACCTGGTGTTGCAGGGGGTGACCGAACCCTATCGCATGCTCACCGCGCGCGCCGAATATCGGCTGCGGCTTCGCGCCGACAATGCGGCGACGCGGTTAACGCCAAAGGGGATCGATCTCGGTTTGGTGCGACCAGCAACAGCGACGCTGTTCGCGGCGCGGCAGGCAGCGCGCGCCAAAGCCGAAGCCTTGCTTGCGGTGGCGGTGACAAGCAACGACTATGGTGCGATTGGCATGGGAATCCCGGGCGATGGCATCGCGCGGACGCGGATCGAGCTGCTCCGGTTTCCGGATGTGTCGATTGCGACCTTGGCGCGGCTCGCACCCGAACTCGATGCGATCGATCCGACGATCCTCGCCGAGCTGTTCGAGGATGCGCATTATGCGCCCTATATCGCGCGGCAGGATGCTGAACTACGGTCGCTGGCGGCCAACGAGGCGATCAGCCTTGATCCGGCGCTCGACTATGCGGCGATAGGCGGGCTGTCGCGCGAGATGGTCGAGCGGCTGGGCAAGGCACGGCCTGAGACTCTGGGTCAGGCAGCGCGGATCGACGGGGTGACTCCGGCGGCGTTGACCGCGATCATGGTGCATAGTCGGCGCCGGGCGGCATGAGACCATAGCGGCAGGTTATTGGAATCTAACACAAAAATACAAATATGGCGGCTTCGTCTGCGGCGGACGATTTCGGCTACGGCGCGAAGCTTAATGCCGATGGGGGTTGTCGCCGTTCGTCCCTGGCGCGCCTTACGGCTCATCTGATCGAACGGAAAACATAGGTGACGCTGAATCAATGTGCACGAGGATCACGATGAATGTCAGGCGCATCTTGGAGCGCGTCGACATAAACGGGAATCGTCATTGCGAAGTGCGAAGCGACGCGGCAATCCTGAGACTAGGTAAGCCGCTCTGGATTGCTTCGCTTCGCTCGCAATGACGAAGAGGGACCGATGTAATTTCATCAGGCTCCAGTATTTTTGTGTCTTGGTGTGGGAAATTCATGTTGGCCCGATGTCGGGCTACTTGTTGGCGCCTTTGCGCCTTTGCGTGAATTTTATGGGATCACGCGAAGGCGCCAAAAAGTGGGAACGGGGATTCGTGCTTGCGAGGGAATGACGGATTGGAACGTGGATGATGGACAACGGTGACGCGATACTGGGCAGTGAAGCGGCGGCGCGTGACTGGATCGAGGCAACCTTTGCTCCGTCAGCCGAGAATTGGGGGCGGCTGGAGCGGTTTGCGGCGATGCTGGTGGCCGAGAGTGGGCAGCAAAATCTGATCGCTGCGTCGACGATTCCGATCTTGTGGGTGCGGCATATCGCCGACAGCGCGCAACTTCTGGCGCTCGATCGCGATCGCGACGGGCTGTGGCTCGACCTGGGGAGCGGGCCGGGTTTGCCGGGACTCGTCGTCGCGCTGCTGAGCGAGCGGCCGATGATGCTGGTTGAATCGCGCAAGCGGCGGTGCGATTTCCTGCGCGCGGTGGTCAGCGAACTGGCGCTGCCGCATGTCGAGATCATCGAGGCGCCACTCGAACGCATCGAAACGCGCGCTGCAGCGACGATCAGCGCGCGCGCTTTTGCGCCGCTCGATAAACTGATCGACTTGTCCGCCCGTTTTTCCACCGAATCGACGCGCTGGCTGCTACCAAAGGGGCGAAATGCGGTTAAGGAACTGGCGTTGTTGCCGCAGGCATGGCAGAATCTGTTTCACGTGGAACAAAGCCTTACCGACGCCGACAGCCAGATTCTGGTCGGAACCGGGCAAATCACGGATAAGAAGCGAGGAAAAGCATGATCCGCATTTGCGTGGCGAACCAGAAGGGCGGGGTTGGCAAGACAACGACCGCGATCAACCTGGCGACCGCACTCGCGGCGACCGGCTGGCGGACGCTGATCATCGACCTCGATCCGCAGGGCAATGCCTCGACCGGGCTGGGGATCAAGCAGGCGCAGCGCGAATATTCGAGTTACGAGTTGCTGCGCGGCGACGCGACCTTGCGCGAATGCGCGATCCCGACCGCGGTGCCGCGGCTCGACATCGTGCCCGCGACGGTTAACCTGTCGGGGGCCGAGATCGAGCTGATCGAATTTCAGGACCGGTTGCACCGGATGCAGCAGGCGCTGTCGGGACCGGACGCGGCGCATTGGGATATCTGCCTGATCGATTGTCCGCCGTCGCTGGGGATGCTGACGCTCAACGCGCTGATCGCCGCCGAATCGCTGATCGTGCCGCTGCAATGCGAATTTTTTGCGCTCGAAGGATTGAGCCAGCTGCTCACGACAGTCGAGCGGGTGCGCGAGCGTTTCAACCAGAAATTGTCGATCCTGGGCGTAGCGCTGACGATGTTCGATCGCCGCAACCGCTTGACCGACCAAGTGTCAGACGATGTGCGCGAGGTGCTCGGCCCGGTGGTTTTCGACACCGTCATCCCGCGCAACGTCCGCCTGTCCGAAGCGCCGAGCCACGGCCTGCCGGCGCTGATATATGATCATCGTTGCGCCGGGTCGGCGGCTTATATCGCATTGGCGCGCGAGCTGATCGATCGCCTTCCCAACGTCCGCAAGGCTGCATAAATGGTTGATAAACAAGACGAAACTGGACCTTCACCAGCGCGCAAGCGGCCGTCGGGGCTGGGGCGAGGGCTGAACGCGCTATTCGGCGATGTGGCGGCTGAAGCGCCGGTGCTGGCGACGGCTGGAAGTGCCGCAAAGGCGGTGCCGACGGTGTCGGGCGACGCGGTGCAGCATGTGCCGCTGGGGTCGATCCGCCCGTTGCCCGGCCAGCCGCGGCGTCATTTCGACGACAACGCCATTACGGAGCTTGCCGATTCGATCGGGCTGCGCGGACTGTTGCAGCCGATCATCGTGCGCCGCGATCCCGACGGTGACGGCTACCAGCTGGTGGCGGGCGAGCGGCGCTGGCGCGCGGCGCAGCGCGCCGGCCTTCACCAGATTCCGGCGCTGGTGCGCGAACTCGACGATGCCGCGACCTATGAAATCGCACTGGTCGAAAATATCCAGCGCCAGGACCTCAACGCTATCGAAGAAGCGGGCGCCTATCGCCGCCTGATCGACGATTTCGGGCATAACCAGGAAGCGCTGGCCAAGCTGGTCGGCAAATCGCGCAGTCATGTAGCGAATCTGATGCGGCTGCTCGACCTGCCCGACACGGTGCAGGCGCTGGTCGGCGACGGATCGCTGGCGATGGGGCATGCACGCGCGCTGATTGGCGCCGAAGATGCCGAGGCGATTGCGCGGCGCGTGGTCAAGGAAGGCCTGTCGGTGCGCGCGGTCGAAGCGCTGGTGCGCGAGGGCAAGGGCGGCGGCCGCAAGGCGCCGCTGGAATATAAGAGCATGGATGGCGTCGGGCGCGACCCCGACATCGTTGCGGTCGAGCGCCACTTGTCCGAGCTGCTCGGGATTGGCGTGGCGATTCAATATGCGGGGGGCGGCAAGGGCAATCTGACGTTGAAGTTCGCGTCGCTCGATCAGCTTGATATGATTTGTCAGCGGCTGAGCGGCGAAGCGATCTGATCCGCTTCAGTTTGCTATTTGATTCGCGCAGAGGTCGAAGAGAGACGATTTCAAAATCTCTGCGACCTCGGCGCGAAATCCTCCTTTCACCGATTCGAGCTGGCGCCGCGCGCTTAATTTGTGCCAGTCCGGGCCGTTAAAGAAAGACAAGCGGTCCCCACGACCCCTCAACATCAGGCTAAGACCCTGATTTAACTCGCTTACCATGGGTAAGGCGGGCCGATTCCTACTGCGCTGTTAACCAAGCTTGCTGGCAAAAGCTGAACTTGTCGCCCGCTAAACAAGTCGGCGAATGGGGTGGGATATCCATTCGCGTTTCGACAATCAGTTTTCGAATTAAGGGACCAAACATATGCGCAAATTTGGAATGAAGCGCGCCATCGTCGGCGCCGCGATTGCTGCTCTCGCCCTGAACGCCCCGGCGGCGCATGCGGCTTCGGCAACGGGTACGGCCACGGCCAAGATTCTTCGTCAGATCACGCTGACCAACATCAGCGCCCTGCAATATGCGACGATCATCAGCGGTGCGTCGGCCTCGACGGTCGCCGTTTCGACTGCCGGTGTCCGTACTTGCGGTGCAAGCCTGAGCTGTCTTGGCACGGCGACCGCCGCCAGCTTCAATGTTGACGGCACCGAGGGCGCCGTGGTCCTCGTCGGTGGCGACTCCAGTGTTTCGCTCGCCGGCTCGCTCGGCGGCACGATGACCTCGTCGCTGACCTACTCAGCGGCGAACATCACGCTCGGCGCGACGGGCGGTAGCTTTCAGGTCGGCGGTACGCTGAGCGTCGGCGCCAACCAGGCAGCGGGTGATTACACGGGCACGTTCAACGTGACTGCCGACTACCAATAAGGTGGGGGATATGGCGGGCTGAATAGTCCGCCAGCAAATTAAGGGGTCGCCGGGCGCAGGTCTGGCGACCCCTTTTCTATGCGCGGCGTCCAAGTGATGGACATGGCAATTCACCGCCGTGGTTAGCGAAATATCAACCATGTTGGCGCAGGCAGGATGCGACCATCGGAAGGGTGTGGGCCTTTCCGGACAAACGATTGTGGGGATCGTATCCATGTTACGCTTTTTTAAAGGCTTCGGCCTGCTTTCTGTCGTTTTGCTCGGCGTCGTGACGGTGCCGGTTCAGGCGGCGGGCGACCTCCTCGTCGCGCCGACGCGCGTCGTGCTCGACGGTTCGCGCGGGACCGAGGTGGTGCTGAACAATATCGGCGCCGAACCCGCGACCTATCGTATCAGCCTAGAAATCAAGCGGATGACCGCGGTCGGCGGGCTCGACGAGATCGCCGAGGAAAACGCCACCCCTGCCGAGCGCACCGCGCTCGGCATGATCGCGTTCAGCCCGCGCCGCGTCACCCTGCCGCCCAATCAGCCGCAGGTGATCCGCGTCGGGGTGCGGATTCCCGAAGGCACGCCGCCAGGCGAATATCGCGCGCATATGTTGTTCCGCGCCGTCCCCGATGCGGCCGCCGCGGTCGCCGCCGATGCCGCGAAGCCCGCGGCGACGGGCGTGTCGATTGCGCTGATACCGATTTACGGCATCACCATCCCGGTGATCGTCCGCGTTGGCGATCTCGGAGCCGAGGCGGTGATCGGCGACGCATGGGTCGCCGAGACGCCCGACGGCCCGGCGTTCAATTTCGGGCTGACGCGGACGGGCAACCGCTCGGTCTATGGCGATATCGAGGTCACGCGGCCGGGGGCGAACGAGCCGTTGCTGCGCGCGCGCGGCATCGCGGTCTATCCCGAGGTTGGCGCGCGCGAGGTTTCGCTGCGCGTCCCACCCGAACTCGCCGCCAAGCTGAAAGGCCCGGTGCGCATCCGCTATACCGAGGACCGCGAAGTCGGTGGTGGTACGATCGACGAGGCCGAGCGGGTGGTGAAGTGACGGTTTAAGGACGGGGCGAAAGCCCAAGCCGTGATCCGCGCGGCGCTGACCCGATCGAAACCGGCGATCCTTGCCGGACTGGCGCTGGTGGGACTGGTTCCCGCTGGCGCTCAGGCCGTTGATAAAGCGCCGGTTTCGCTGGCGGCCGACAGCTGGGCGCCGAACGAAGACGACAGCTGGCTGTTCGACATGCGGTCGGGGCAATATCAGCTCGGCGACGGGGTGCGCGGGTACCAGACGCCGCAGGGGATTTGCGCCGACCTGGCCGACGTCGTGCTCGCGCTCGACCTGGCGGTGCGTGTCGACAAGAAGTTGCGCCGCGCAACCGGTTGGGTGTTCGACGAGCGACGCAGTCTGACGATCGACCGTGATGCGGGTGAAGTGCGCGCGGGCAGCCAGAGTTTCCGGCTCTCCGCATCGATGATCCGCGACACGCCTGCGGGCTGGTGCGTCGATCTCGATAGTTTGAACGACTGGCTGGGGGTGCCAATCGTCGCCGATCTGTCGAACGCGGTGCTGCGAATCGAATCGAAGGATAAGCTGCCGTTCCAGCTCGCCGCCGAACGGCGCGCGCGCGCGGCGGGGATCGGGCCGCAGGCGAAATTCGACCTCGCCAGCCTGCCGCAGGCGTCGCGGCCGTATCAGGCGTGGGCGACGCCGTCGGTCGATGTCGTCGCATCGGCGGGGTTCGTGTCGGACAAGCGCGGCGGTTCCTATATCCAGGGGCGCTACGAGGTTTTTGCGGCAGGCGAGGTGCTGGGGCAGAGTTTCGACGCGCGGCTGTCGTCTGACAATGAAGGGGTGCCCGACAGCCTGCGGATGCGGCTGTATCGCACCGATCCCGAAGGGCGACTGCTCGGGCCGCTGAAGGCGACGCATTATGCGGTCGGCGATGTCAGCCTGCTGTCGACCGGTGCGGTCGCGTCCTCGGCGCCCGGACGCGGCGCGGTGGTAACCAATCGCCCGATCGAACGCCCCGACAGTTTCGACAAAACGACCTTCCGCGGCGATCTGCCGTCCGGGTGGGACGCCGAACTCTATCGCAATGGTCAATTGCTGGCGTTCACCAGCCCCAATGGCGACGGTCGCTATGAATTTCTCGACGTACCGCTGCAATATGGATCAAACCGCTTCGAAATCGTGCTTTATGGTCCGCAGGGCCAAATCCGGCGCGAAATCAAACAGGTGCAGGTGGGGATGGATTCGATCCCGCCCCAGCAGACCTGGTATTGGGCGGGGTTCGCGCAGGAAAATGCGGACCTGATCGAGTTCGGCGGTCGGCGGCGTGGGCCGTTCCGGCGCGGCTGGCGCGGGACGCTGGGGATCGAGCGTGGGCTCGATACGCGCACGTCGGTCGCGGCTTATGCCCACAGCCTGATGATCGAGGACGTCCGGCGCAATTATGCCGAGGTGGCGCTGCGCCGCTCGATCGGACCGACCTTGCTCGAAGTGGGCGCCTCCCAAGCCGACGATGGCGGTGGCGCGGTGCGCGCGAGTTGGCTCGCGGCGTTCGGCGAAACCTATGTCCGCGCCGATGCGATGCGCGGCTGGAACGATTTTGTTTCGGACCGTTTTATAAGAAATATCAACGGTCTCTATTCGATCTCGGTCGATCAATCGGTCAAATTGGGGCAGGCCGTGCTGCCGCTGCACTTCGATGTTCGTCATATCGAACGACGGTCGGGGATCGATAGTATCGAGGCCAGCGCACGCGCGTCGGCGAGTTTCCGGGCGCTGACCTTTACCGGCCAGCTTGACTGGAGCCGCACCAAGGCGCCGATCGGCCCAGACCCGCCCGACAATCTGACCGCCAGCCTGCTCGCCAATGCCCGGATCGGGCGCGTCCGCCTGCGTGGTGAGGCGCGCTTTGCGCTGTCGGGCGACAGCAGCGATACGCGCGTGGCGCTGGTCGGCGAATGGGCGGGCGCCGGACGATCTGGGGGCGACGCCGAATGGCGCGCCGAGCTGGGCTATGATCGCGGGCTCGAACGCGCGCGCGTTGGCGCTGGATATACACGCCGTTTCAATCACTTGCAGCTGAGCGGCTTTGGCGAAGTGGCGAGCGATGGTTCGCTCGCGGCGTCGCTGTCGCTCGCCTTCAGCCTGGGACCAAAGCCGAACGGGGGCTGGCGCGTCTCGAGCGAAAAGCTCGCAAGCCGCGGCCAGGTGATCGCCGACGTGTGGATGGACGATAATGGCGATGGCGTCCGCCAGCCGAGCGAAGCGGCGCTGGCGGGGGTGCCGCTGACCGCTGGCCATGCCTATATCGAGCAAGCGACCGGCAAGGATGGTCAGGGGGCGATCGACGGGCTTGAACCATTTCGCCCAGTGCTGATCGGCATCGACGCCGGCAGCTTGCCAGATCCCTATGTTCAGCCCGCACGGCCGGGCGTGGTGGTCACGCCGCGGCCCGGCGTCGCGACGCGAGTTGCTTTGCCGATGGTTGCGGCAGGCGAGATCGAGGGGACGCTGCGCCGCGATGGCGGCAACCCGGTCGAGGGGCTGAGCCTCGAGCTGATCGACGCCGAAGGGCGCGTGCGCGCCACGACGCTGACCGAGTTCGACGGCTATTTCCTTTTCGAAAGCGTCGCTTACGGGCGCTACACGGTGCGGCTGGGCAAGGCGTCGGCGGCGACGCTGCGGCTTGATGGCGGCTTTGCGATCGCCGCGGTGCCGGGCACGGCAACGCCGCGGGTGCGGCTGGGCACGCTGGCGCTGCAGCCGCTGCGGCGCGATGTGGCGGTTCAGGATGAAGCGGCGACGGGCGCGGGCAATGGCGCGCGCGGGCCGCCGGGGGCATCGCCCGATGGCGAAGCAGCCTTGGTGGATTTGACCGTATTGCCCGGCGCCATCCGACGCGAATAAGATATAAAGAAATCTTTATATCCTTGTTGACATGGCCACCGGTAGCGCTAGGTTGGCGATCGTCGAGGTTCTTTGCGTCGCCGCGCGGCGTAAAGCTAAGACGGGAAGCCGGTTAAAAACCGGCGCTGCCCCCGCAACTGTAAGCGGTGAGCGGCGGTCGATACGTGTCACTGGTTCGCAAGGAACCGGGAAGGCCAGGCTGCCGTGCTGATCCGTGAGCCAGGAGACCTGCCTCGTCAGATACGTCCTCCGGCGGGGTGTCCGGTCAGGTCGCATGCATGGCTGCGCCCGACCCTTGCTTCGCGGGCGCGGAGCACCGTGTTTGTGCGTCTGCCTGTCGCCCTTGCCCTTTTGCAAGGTGCCAAACATGACTGTCAGCGTCGCCACCCTCGGCTTTCCCCGTATCGGCCTTCGCCGCGAACTCAAATTCGCGCTTGAAAACTATTGGTCCGGCAAGTCGTCCCTCGCCGCGCTGCAAACCGCCGCGTCGGCTCTCCGCGTGGCGGGCTGGGCGCGGCAGAAGGCGCTGGGCGCCGATATCCTGCCCTCGAACGACTTCTCGCTCTACGACCATGTTCTCGACACCAGCGCGCTGATTGGAGCGGTTCCGGCGCGCTACGACTGGTCCGGCGACACCGTCGAGGCCGACACCTATTTCGCGATGGCACGCGGCGCACAGGGGCCGTCGGCTTGTGGCCACAGTCACGACACCACCGCGCAGGAAATGACCAAATGGTTCGACACCAATTATCATTTCATCGTCCCCGAACTCACCGCGGGTCAGACCTTCAAAATCGCCTCGACCAAGATTTTCGATGAATTTGCGGAAGCGAAGGCGCTCGGCTACGCAACCCGCCCCGTCCTGCTTGGCCCGGTCAGCTATCTGATGCTTGCCAAGGGCAAAGCGGTCGAGCCGCTCGCGTTGCTGCCGCAACTGCTCGACGTTTACGCCGAAATCCTGTCGCGTCTCGCCAAACTGGGTGCCGAGTGGGTCCAGATTGACGAGCCGTGCCTCGTGCTCGACCTGTCCGACCAACAGCGCACCGCGTTCGAGCGCGCTTACGCCCGCCTCGCCACCCGCGGTCCAAAGCTGATGCTCACGACCTATTTTGGCGGCCTCGGTGACAATCTCGACCTGGTTGCCGACCTGCCGGTCCACGGCCTGCACCTCGATCTTGTCCGTGCCCCGGATCAGCTCGAACCCGCGCTGGCGAAGCTACAGCCGCACGTGCTGCTCTCGCTTGGCATCATCGACGGGCGCAATGTCTGGCGCGCCAACCTTCCCGATCTTTACTGGCGTTTCAAGGACCTGGCCGGAAAACGCGACCTGATCCTCGCACCGAGCTGCTCGCTGCTTCACGTTCCCGTCGATCTCGCGCTCGAAACCGCGCTTGATCCCGAGATTGCCCAATGGCTGGCCTTTGCGGCGCAAAAGATCGAAGAACTCGCCGCGCTCGCCAGGGCGCTGAACGAGGGCGAGGACGCCAGTTTTGTCGCCTTTTCGGCCTCGCGCATCGCTGCGGTTGCGCGGCAGACCTCGCCCAGGATCCACGATCCCGCCGTCGCCGCGCGCCTCGCCGCGCTCGATGACGCCGCGACACACCGCGCCTCGCCCTTCGCCGCGCGTCGCGACGCGCAGCAGGATCGTCTTGCGCTTCCCGCCTACCCGACCACGACGATCGGCTCGTTCCCGCAGACCCCCGAGGTCCGCAAAGCGCGTGCCGCCTTTATCAAGGGCGAGATCGACGCCGCCGCCTATGACCAATATCTGCGCGTCGAAACACGCGCTGCGGTCAAATGGCAGGAGGACATCGGCCTCGACGTCCTTGTCCACGGCGAGTTCGAGCGCAACGACATGGTGCAGTATTTCGGCGAGCAGCTGCCGGGCTTCGCCTTCACCCGCGCGGGCTGGGTGCAAAGCTATGGCTCGCGCTGCGTCCGCCCACCGATCCTCTACGGTGACGTCTCGCGTCCCGCACCCATGACGGTCGCGTGGTGGCGCTACGCGCAGGACCAGACCGACTTGCCCGTTAAGGGCATGCTCACCGGCCCCGTCACCATCCTCAACTGGTCGTTCGTCCGCGACGACCAGACCCGCGCGGCGAGCTGCCGCCAGATTGCGCTGGCGATCCGCGACGAGGTACGGGATCTGGAGGCAGCCGGTGCCGCGATCATCCAGATTGACGAGGCGGCACTGCGCGAAGGCCTGCCGCTGCGCCGCGCCGAATGGCAGCCGTATCTGGACTGGGCGGTCGAATGCTTTCGCGTTGCTTCGTCGGGCGTGCGCGACGACACGCAGATTCACACGCATATGTGCTATTCGGAGTTCAACGACATCATCAGCGCGATCGGCGCGATGGACGCCGACGTCATCTCGATCGAGACCGCGCGCTCGCAGATGGAGCTGCTCGACGCCTTCGCCTCCTACGCTTATCCGAACGAGGTCGGCCCGGGTGTCTATGACATCCACAGTCCGCGAATCCCCGCCGAACGCGAGATGACCGACCTGCTGACGCTGGCGGGCAAACATTTGCCGCCGCAGCAAATCTGGGTGAACCCCGATTGCGGGCTCAAAACGCGCAAATGGGACGAGGTGCGCCCGGCATTGGTGGCGATGGTCGCGGCGGCTAAATCCATGCGTAACAGCGCCCGCATCAAGGAGGCTAATGATGCAAACTGAACCCAGGATACCCGACGGCCAGCCGGCGGTGCGCGTCACGGCGATGCCCGCCAATGCCAATGTCTATGGCGACATTTTCGGCGGCTGGCTGATGGCGCAGATGGACCTGGCGGCTTCGTCGGTGGCGTCGCGCCACGCACGCGGCCGTGCGGTGACGATTTCGGTGGAAGGCATGACCTTCCACCGTCCGGTCTTTGTTGGCGACGAGGTTTCGGTATTCGCCCGTCTTGCCAAGGTCGGGCGCACGTCGATGCACGTCGAGGTCGAAGCGTGGTCACGTGACCGCCACGCCGACGAGGATAACCGGGTCACCCAGGCGGTGTTCATTTTCGTCGCAGTGGGGCCGGACCGGCGACCACGGGCGGTGACCCCCCTCGTCGCCGTTTAGCCAGCGGCATATTCAGAAGGCCAAATTAACCACTTTTTATCCATGATTGGCCACAGCGGAGGGGAGCATGAATTTGCCTGTGGGGAAGTCAATCAATGTCCAATCGATCCGGTTCGCCGAAAAACCGTCCGACCAGCGCCGATGTTGCCATCATTGGCGCCGGACCGGCCGGGTTGACCGCGGCCTATCAGTTGACCCAGCAGGGGTACCGCGTGACGGTGATCGAAAAGGATCCGGTCTATGTCGGCGGCATCAGCCGCACGGTCGAGCATGAAGGCTTTCGCTTCGACATCGGCGGCCATCGTTTTTTCTCGAAAAGCCGCGAAGTCGTCGACCTGTGGAACGAGATCCTTCCCGACGATTTCATCGAGCGCCCGCGGATGAGCCGCATCTATTACGAGGGCAAATTTTATAGTTATCCGCTGCGCGCGTTCGAGGCGCTGTGGAATCTGGGCGTCGTCCGCTCGACTTTGTGCATGGTGAGCTACGCCAAGGCGAAGCTGTTGCCGAACAAACAGGTTCGCAGCTTCGAGGATTGGACGATCAACCAGTTCGGGCAGAAGCTCTATTCGATCTTCTTCAAAACCTACACCGAGAAGGTGTGGGGCATGCCGTGCGACGAAATGTCGGCCGACTGGGCGGCGCAGCGCATCAAGGGGCTTTCGCTCGGTGGCGCCGTGCTCGACGGGTTCAAGCGCAGCCTGGGGCTCAACAAGCGTCCGAATGACGGCATGGCGACCAAGACCTTGCTCGAAACCTTTCGTTATCCCCGGCTGGGCCCGGGCATGATGTGGGACGCGACGCGCGACAAGGTCGTTGCGGGCGGCAACCATGTGCTGATGGCGCATAGTTTCAAGCAGCTGACACAGGATCAGGTGAGCGGCCGCTGGCGGCTGACCGCGAACGGTCCCGACGGCGACGTTGTGATCGACGCGGCGCATGTGATCAGCTCGGCGCCGATGCGCGAGCTGGCGGCGCGTATCCATCCGCTGCCCGCCTGCGCGCTGAATGCCGCGCCGAAGCTGAAATATCGCGACTTTTTGACCGTCGCGCTGAAAATCCGGTCGGAGGATCTGTTCCCCGACAACTGGATCTATATCCACGACAGCAAGGTGCAGGTCGGCCGGGTGCAGAATTTCCGCAGCTGGTCGCCCGAAATGGTCCCCGATCCGGAGCTCGCGTGCGTCGGGCTCGAATATTTCTGTTTCGAAGGCGACGGGCTGTGGGCGTCGAGCGATGACGATCTGATTGCGCTGGCGACGAAGGAAATGGCGATCCTTGGCCTTTGCGATCCCAAGGACGTCGTTGGCGGCGCGGTGGTGCGGCAGGAAAAGGCCTATCCGGTCTATGACGATGATTATGCCGCGCATGTCGAGACGATGCGGTCCGAGCTGGAAGCGCGCTATGCGACGCTGCACATGGTCGGGCGCAACGGCATGCACCGCTATAACAACCAGGATCATGCGATGATGACCGCGATGCTGACGGTGCGCAATATCGTCGCGGGCGAGCGGGTCTATGACATCTGGGGCGTCAATGAGGACGCCGAATATCATGAGAGCGGTACCGAGGGGGAACAGGCGGCGCTGGCGTCGGTCCGCGAAGTTCCCGCGCGCGTGACGAAGGCCGCCTGAGGGCGCTGGCCGGAGGCGCTTTGCCATGCTCCCCGTCACCAGATTGATCGGATCGATCCGGCGAGGCGAAATTCGCTGGCTGAACTATCTGCTCGCCAGCGTGCTCGCGCTGGGGAGCGACGCGGCGCTGTTCCTGCTGCTGCTCGATTCGGGGCTGGCGCCGATGCCGGCGTCGGCGGTCGGTTATTGCGCCGGCATCCTCGTCCATTGGCTGGTTTCGAGCCGGCTTGTCTTTGCCGACGGCGCCGCGGCGCGCGGCACGGGTGAGCGGCACCGCCAGAAGATGTTGTTCGTCGGGTCGGCGCTGGTCGGTCTTGCCGTCACTACGGCGATCGTCGGCACCGGCAGCGCGTTCGGGTTCGACCCGCGACTCGCCAAGCTGGGGGCGATCGTCGTCAGTTTCCAGACCACCTATCTGCTCCGCCGCCATATCGTTTTCCGGGCCGCGGCAACGTGACCGAAGCCGCAGCGCCTGTTGTTGGCGGCGCGGTGTTGCCTCCGTCGTCAATTTCGGATGGAGTGGGTGTGAGCCCCTGGTTTACGCCGGTAAGGATCGCGCTGATCCTGTGGGCGGCGATGAGCCTGATCGCGATTATCGTGAACTGGCAGGCGATCGGTGCGCTCGACCTGTCCGATACCGACGATGCGATGCGGATGGCGCAGGTGCGCGACCTGCTTGCTGGGCAAAGCTGGTGGGATCTCAAGCAATATCGCGTCAATCCGGCGGGCGGCGGGGTGCTGATGCACTGGTCGCGGATCGTCGATGCGCCGCTTGCGGCCGGCCTATTGGTTCTGGAGCCGCTGTTCGGGCAGGACATGGCCGAACGGATTGTGATGACCTTGTGGCCGCCGATGCTGGGCGCGGCACTGTGCGCTGCCTGCGCGCTGGGTTATCGTAACCTGTCCGACTGGCGGATCGCCTATATCGTGCCGCTGTTCCTGATCATGGCGGGGTTCATCGTCATGCAATTCCGCCCGCTGCGCGTCGATCATCATGGCTGGCAGATTCTGCTGGCGATGCTGCTCATGGCACAGGCGCTGCGTCCTGCGAGTTGGCGTGCGGGACTGTGGGGCGGACTGTTTGCCGCGGCGCTGCTGGCAGTATCGATCGAAGGTTTGCCGATCGTGGCGCTATTTGCCGCGCTTGCGGCGCTGCGCTGGGCGTTGCACGGTCGCACTGTCGATCGTGATCGTCTGTGCGGCCTTATGGGCGCGCTGGCGGGCGGCGCTCTTCTCGTTCAGTTCGCTACGCGCGGCCCGATCGGGCTGGTCGGAACCTGGTGCGATTCGCTTTCGGCGCCCTATATGGCGGCGTTCGCTGCGGGGGCGGCGCTGACTTTTGCCGCGGCGCGGGCGAACCCGGCGGCGCCCTGGGCACGGTTTGGTCTGTTAGGAGCTGCCGGTTTGGCGGCGGCGGGGGCGCTGGTGTGGACCGAACCTGCCTGCGCCAAGGGGCCTTTTGCATCGCTTGACCCGATTGTGGCCGAATATTGGTATCGGCATGTGCTCGAAGGCCAGCCGTTATGGATGTCGAAGCCGCACGATGCGATCCACGTCCTGGTGCCGTCGCTGATCGGGCTCGCCGGATCGGTGCTGGCGTGGCGGGGGTGCCGCGAGATGGCCGATCGCCGCAATTGGGCGACGGTGATTGTCGCGCTGCTGGGCGCCGCGGCGCTGTCGCTGCTTGTCCTGCGCAGCGCTGCCACCGCGCATCTGTTCGCGCTGCCTGGCTGCGCGTGGCTTGGGCTGCGCCTGTGGACGTGGGCGCGGACAATTTCATCGGTTGTCCCGCGTATTGTCGGTTCAGCCGCCGCGGCGCTGACCCTGCCATTGATCGGCAGCACTGCGGTTGCGGCGGTGCTCACGGCTATTGTGCCGTCGCTGCAAGCCGAGGAAGCACGGGCTGCGGCGAAGAAGGCGACGGAAAGTCGCTATCAAACGACGTGCCTCGACCCTGCCGCGATTGCGGCGCTCGATATTCTGCCAGCGACCACGGTCCTGACTCCGATCGACCTTGGCGCGCCGGTGATCTTCTGGACCCGGCATAGCCTGGTTGCGACGCCGCACCACCGCAACAAGGATGCGATGGCGGACAGCATCCGCATCTTTGCGGGTGATCCGGCGAAGGCCGAGACGCTGGTCCGCCAACATGGCGCGACGCTGATTGTCTTTTGCCGGACCGCCAACGATCTGACCAAATATCGCCACGCGCGCAAAGATGCGCTGGCGGCGCAGCTTTACGCCGGGAAGCCGCCGACGTGGCTTGAAGCAGTGCCGATTGCGTCGCGTGCCGGACTCTCGGTTTGGCGGGTCAAGCCCGCCGCAAGGTGACGTCTCGGCGTCAATTGGGGTGGCATCAGGCAGGGCGGAAGGTCAGCGCGGCGCCGTTCATGCAATAGCGCTTACCGGTCGGTTTCGGCCCGTCGTTGAAAACATGACCAAGATGGCCACCGCAGCGTTTGCAATGCACCTCGGTGCGTGCATAGCCAAGGTCATAGTCGGTCGATGTCGCGATACCGCCCTTGAGCGGCGCCCAGAAGCTGGGCCAGCCGGTCTTGCTGTCATATTTGGTTGTGCTCGAATAGAGCGGCAGCGCGCAGCCGGCGCAGACGAAGGTTCCGGCGCGTTTTTCCTTGTCGAGCGGATGACTGAACGGGCGTTCGGTGCCGGCTTCGCGCAGCACATAATATTGCTGCGCGGTCAGACGCTTTTTCCATTCGGCGTCGGACAGGCGCCAGCCGGGTGCGGCCTGTGGGCGCGCCGATTTGGCCATCAGCATCGGCGCGGCGATGATACCGACGCCAAGGGCGAGGCCAGCGAGCAGGTAACGGCGGTCGATCATGGCGGACTCCTGACCCGGTGGTCGGGTCTTCACGCTAGATACGTGGTTCGGCGGCGCCAGGTTTCAAGCGGCGTCAATATTTCTCCAGCTCGACCTGCATATGGCGATAGCCATGGACGAAGCTGGCGTGGACGCGCTCGGGTTCGGCGAGCACATTGACGCGCAGGCGGCGCTTCTGCATTTCGGAGATCAAAGTGGTGAGCTGCAATTCGGCGACGCGCGCGCCGACGCAGCGGTGGATGCCATAGCCGAAAGCGAGGTGGCGGCGCGCGTTATCTCGGTCGACGATGATCCGGTCACCGTCGGGGAAAACGCTCTCGTCACGGTTCGCCGAGGCGTACCAGAGCGCGATCTTGTCGCGCTTTTTGATCTGGTGGCCGAAAAGCTCGGTATCTTCCATCGCGGTGCGGCGCATGTGCGCGAGCGGGGTCTGCCAACGGATGATTTCGTGCATCGCGTTGACCGCGAGTTCGGGGTCGTGGTTCGCCTCGAGCTTGGCGCGTTCTTCGGGGAAACAGTGCAGGCCATAGGCATAGGCCGACATCGAATTGCGCGTCGTGTCGTTACCGCCGACGATGAGCAGGATCAGATTGCCCATGAATTCATGCTCGCTCATATGCTTCATCGCGTCGGATTGCAGCATGATCGAGATGAGGTCGTGCTCGCCGGGGTTGAGCGCCTTGCGATCCCACAATTCCTTGAACGCGGCGCCCATTTCAAACGCCTTCGCGGTGCGCGCATGGCGCAGTTCGGTGGTGTCGAACGATTCGATGTCGCCGAGCGCGTCGGACCAGGCGGTCAGCCGGTGGCGTTCCTCCCAGGGAAAATCGAACAGGATGGCGAGCATGTCGGTGGTGAGTTCGATCGACAGTTTTTCGACCCAGTCGAAGGGCTCCCCGACCGGCAGGGTGTCGATCAGCGCCGCGGTGCGCGCGACGGTGTCGGCGCGCATGCGCTCGATTTCGGACGGGCCGAAGGCGGGGGCGACGGTGCGGCGCTGCGCCGTGTGCTGCGGCGGATCCATCGCGATGAACATCGGCAGCGGGATCTCGCCCTCTTTCAGATGCTCGACGCCATCGCCGGCGACGGTGATCCCGCCATATTCCCACGATGAGGAGAAAATCTTGGGCAGTGCCTCGATATGTTGGATCGGTTTGTAGGTGGTCACCGACCAATAGGGGCCGAATTTCGAATCTTCGCAGCGATAGATGGGCGATTCGGCGCGCAGCTGGCGCATGGGTTCCTGCCAGCGGTCCTCGCTCCATAATTCGGCGCGGCTGACGTCGAGCGGGTTGGCGATTTCGGGGGCGGTGCGAATTTGGGTGGCCATGGGGCAGCTCCTCTGAAGGGCCGTCTCGTGCGGCCGATTCAGTTGCAGAATGCCACTATTTACAGCTTTGTCAATGACGGTCGGCGGCCTGCGCAGTTGCAGCGGCAGCGGTAGCGGCAGGCGCTGCCGCCCGTCCGCTGCGCCGCCAGAATTTCCAGCTGCCGCCGCCGCTGAGCACTCCGGCGCGGAAGAGACGCACCGAGAGGAAGATCACGAGCGCGACCCAGATTGCCTGCCAGCCGAGCGCCAGCAGATGCACCGCCTTGCTGTCGTCGGTCGCGGCGCGTGCCGCCATCGCGAGGGGTGACGACAGGGGGAAAATCTGCGCGATCGTTGACAGGCTGCTGCCCGGAGCGCTCGCGGCGGCGGTCGACAGGCTGAACATGCCGACCTGAAAGATGGTGATCGGCAGGCTGAGCATCTGGATTTCTCGCACCGTCGCTGCCTGCGCGCCGACGCCGAGGAATACCGCGCCGAGGAGAAGGAAGGACAGAATGAAATAGACAAAACCGATGCCGAGGAAAAAGGGCCAGCCGGTGGCAGGCGCCGCGGCGAGCGCCGCGGTCGCCTTGCTGGCGCTTTGCACCGACGCGAGCGCCGCCGGATCAATTTGCAGCGCGGCGATCAGTCCGCCGACAAGCGCCATCGCCAGCCAGAAGGCGATGAATAACACCGCGACGCCCAGAAAACCGAGCAGCTTACCGAGGAAGACGCTTTCGAGCGGCACCGCGGCGGCGAGGATTTCGATGACCTTGTTGCCCTTTTCTTCGGCGAGCGAACTGACCGTCTGGCCGGCAAGGAGGAGGGTGAGCAGGAAGATGATGAAGACCGCGCCGAAGCCCAAAGATTGCTGGAGCGCGATGCTGGTGCCGCCGCTCGACAAGGCTTCGAATTTGGGTGCCACGGGAGGTAGGGGCCCCGCGGCCTTCGATCGCAGCACATCGTCGGCGAGCAGCGCGAGATAGTGACCCGCGTTGCTGTCGGCCTCGCGCTCGATGATGCGCGGGGCGGCGAGCGGGCCGCTGAGCACGGCGTAGGTGTCGCTGCCCTTCTCGCGCGCGATGGCGATCGGGTCGGTGGTGGCGGGGCCGGCGATGCGGACCTCAAGTACGGGCACGCGGCGCGCGACGCTGGCGCGCAGCCGTGCATCGGCGGCGCGCAGCGCTTCGACATCGTCTGCGCCGACCACCGCGACGATGCGCCCTGCGCCGCGCGCGCTGTCGGCCAGCTGCGAGGCGCCCATGCCCCCCGCGAGCCCCATGCCGACCATGAACAGCGGCGCGAGCAGGAACAGCAGGAAGGTCGGGGTGGCGACGATCGCCAGAAAGTCGCGGCGCGCGATGACGAGCATGTTTTTGAGAAAGGGGGTCATGCCAGCGCCTCCTCGACCGCGTCGGTACTCGCATCAGCATCGAAACTCGCATCGACCTGCCGGACGATATGGACAAAGGCGTCGTGGAGCGCGGGGCGGGTGATCGACAGCCCCGCAACACCCAGCCCGCTGCCCGTGATCCGCGCCAGCAGTGGTTCGACGTCGGCATCTTCGATCGGGAAGAACCAGCTGTCGCCGCGCGGCTCGGCACCGGCGGGGAGCAGCGCCGCGATCGCCGCCGCATCGGCGTCGGCGCGCGGTGTGTAACGCACCTGCATCGGCAGCAGGCTGCGTGCGTCGTCGACCGTGCCTTCGAACCGGCGCTGCGAGCGGGCGATGATCGCGAGCCGGTCGCACAGACGCTCGGCATGCGCCATGACATGGGTCGAAAACAGGATCGTCGCGCCGCGATCGCGTTCGCGACGGACGAGCATTTCGAGTCGTTCCTGATTGACCGGGTCAAGCCCCGAGAAAGGCTCGTCGAGGACGATGAGGTCGGGGGCGTGGACGATCGACCCGATCAGCTGGATCATCTGCGCCATGCCCTTCGACATCTTGCGGATCTTTTCGTCGATGACGCGTTCGAGCCCGAGCTCGGTCATGAAGGTCGCGGCGCGGCGGCGGCCTTCGGACCAGTCGAGCCCGCGCAGCGCGCCCATGAAGGCGATGGCTTCGCGCGCTTTCATCCCCGGATAGAGCCCGCGTTCTTCGGGCAGATAGCCGATACGGTGGCGCACCGCCTGCGGCCGTTCGCCAAAGACGCGGCTGGTACCCTCGTCGGGGTCGATGATCCCCAGCGTCATGCGCAGGCTGGTCGTCTTGCCCGCGCCATTGGGGCCGAGGACGCCATAGATGCTGCCGGTCGGCACCGTCAGGCTGACATCGTCAACCGCCTTGAAATCGCCGAAATATTTGGTGAGGCCTTTGGCCTCGACGCTGAAATCGTTCAAGCTGCAGTCCCTGGTCTGATCATCCGTAAGCTATGGCACGGACAGGCGGCTCGCGTATAGAGCGGCAATGGTTGCCGAAGCCTTGTCTGTGTTGGAAGACCGCCTGGAGGCGGTGGCGCGCGCGCATGGCTTTGTTGCGTTCGGGATCGCCGACGCGGGCTCCGCGCCGCAAACCGCCGAGCGGTTGAATCAGTGGCTCGCTGAAGGCCGGCACGGCGACATGATCTGGATGGAAAGCCGCGCCGCGCAGCGCGGATCGCCACAGGGGCTGTGGCCCGAGGTGCGATCGGTGATCGCGCTGGGGATGAGCTATACCCCGGCGCATGACCCGCTGGTGCTTGCTGAGCACCCCGACCGCGGGCGAATTTCGGTCTACGCGCAGGGCGGTGATTATCATGACGTCGTCAAACGGGCGCTGAAGGCGGTGGCACGCTGGCTGGTCGCCGAGGCTCCCGGCGCCGAAGTCAAAGTGTTCGTCGATACCGCGCCGGTGATGGAAAAGCCGTTATCGGCGGCGGCGGGCCTTGGCTGGCAGGGCAAGCACAGCAATCTGGTCAGCCGCGAGCATGGCAGCTGGCTGTTCCTCGGCGCGATCTACACGACGCTGGAGCTGGTTCCGAGCAATCCGGGGCGTGACCGTTGCGGCAGCTGTACCGCATGTCAGGACGCCTGCCCGACACAGGCGTTTCCGGCGCCGTACCAAGTCGATGCGCGGCGCTGTATTTCCTACCTGACGATCGAGCATGATGGCGCGATTCCGCATGAGCTGCGCCGCGGGATCGGTAACCGGGTCTATGGCTGCGACGACTGTCTCGCCGTCTGTCCATGGAACAAGTTCGCCGAGACCGCGCACGCGCACCGGGCCTTCCTGCCGCGCGCCGAGCTGGTCGCGCCGTCGCTGGGCGACCTGCTCGCGCTCGACGATGCCGCGTTCCGGCAGGTGTTCGCGGGATCGCCGATCAAGCGCATCGGGCGTGGGCGAATGGTCCGCAACGCTGCGATCGCGGCGGGAAACAGCGGCGATGCCGGGTTTCGGCCGGTGCTGGAGCGGCTGACGGAGGATGAAACGCCGATGGTGGCGGAGGCGGCAAGGTGGGCGCTGGACGAATTGGCGTCGTGACGTCAACCTAGCGGCGCAGCGCCTCGATACAGCTCGGCACATTGGCGTCGCGGCCGTCGGGGGTGCGTGCGTCGACATGGGTCGCGAGCGGATCGGCGCCTTGTTTCGGCGCGTAATAATAGACGTCGAGGATGCAGGCGGCGCCAGCGAACTGCAATTTGCGCGCTGCGCCTTCGGCGACGTCAAGGCGCGGCTTGCCGAACAGGCTGAGCGCCGAATTTGCCGAGCGGCCGATCAGGCTGTTGTTTTGCGTCGGCCGCGGCGCGGTGATCGGACCTGCCGCCGGGGGCGCCTTGGGCGGGGTCGCGCGCGGAATCGCGTTACCCGCACAGCCGCCGAGCAGCAGGGCGAGGCCGGTGAATATCGCCAAGCGATTGTTGTTGATCATTACTTCCGGTCCCCGCTCCGCAAATGGAGCATGTGGACCGCCATAGCGGCGCTGACGATCGGCGCCAACAGATTGGCGACGGGCACCACAAAGCTTGCGGCGGACAGCAGCCCGAGCGACCAGCGCGCGGGCCGGTCGAGCCGCGGGCGGTCGGGGTGGCGCGCCAGCACCATCGCCTCAAGATCGCGGCCGAGCAGCAGGCCGTTGACGAACAAAGCGAAAATTGGGGTTCCGATGCCGGTGACGAGTAGCAGGATGTAGATCGGCAGCGCGAGCAGATTGCCGCCGATCAGCCGCACCACCGACGCAAGCGCGAGACGGATATTCTGCCGCCAGCCGACATCGACGGCGCGGGCGGCGGCGGCGGGATAATGGCGTCCTTCGACATCGGCGACGATCGCGTCCGCGAACAGCCCCACGACGACGATCGCGACGGCGCGGAACAACAGCCAGCTGCCCGCGATGATCGCAAGGACGACCAATATTCCCGCCATGTCGCGCTCGCTCGCGCCGAGCCATTGCCAATGATCGAGCGCCCAGCGCGCCGCGAAATAGAGCGCAGCGCCTACGACGATCAGCAGGAGGAGGGTGAGCGCCAGACTTTGCAGCAGGATGCGCAGCACGCGCGGGTTCGGCACATCGCGGAGCGCGAGCAGAAAGGCGCGGACGGCACGGGTCATGTTTGGGGGATGCGAGGGGGCGGGGCGCGCGTCAAGCGCCGCGCTTGCCTTGCCGCGCCGCCATCACTAAAGCGCGGCAGCTTTTTCTCCCGCATCACAGGATATTTTATGGCCTCCACCGCCCGTTTCGACGTTGTTGCCATTGGCAATGCCATTGTGGACGTCCTTGCCCGCGCCGACGACGCGCTGATCGAGCGTGAAAATCTGGTCAAGGGGTCGATGCGGCTGATCGACGCCGACGAGGCCGAGCGGCTCTACGGGGCGATGGGGCCGGCGATCGAAATGTCGGGCGGCAGCGCGGCGAACACCTTGGCGGGCATGGCGGCGCTTGGACGCCGCTGCGGCTTTATCGGCCAGGTCGCCGACGATCAGCTGGGGCATGTGTTCACGCACGACCTCACCGCGCTGGGGGTCGCGTTCGACACACCGCCGTCTGACGGGGGCGCGCCGACCGCGCGCTGTCTGATCCTCGTCACCCCCGACGGCCAGCGGACGATGAACACCTTCCTGGGTGCGTCGCAGAATCTGGGCCGCGAATCGCTCGACGCAGCGCTGATCGCCGACGCCGACATCCTCTATCTCGAAGGCTATTTGTGGAACGCCGATGCCTCACGCGCCGCGATGGCGGAAGCGATCGGGCTCGCCAAGGCGGCGGGTCGGCGCGTCGCCTTTACCCTGTCCGACACTTTCGTCGTCGCGGGGCATGGCGAGGATTTCCGCCGCATGACGGCGGCGCGTGATATCGACATCCTGTTCGCCAACGAAGCCGAGCTGCTCGTGCTGGCGCAGGAAGGCGATTTCGAAACCGCGCTCGCCAAGGTGGCTGCCGATGTCCCCTTGCTGGTCGCGACGCGCGGCGCGCATGGCGCGGTCGCGGTCACGAACGGCGAGCGTACCGCAGTTGCAGCCGAGGCGATCGATGATGTCGTCGACACGACGGGGGCGGGTGACCTGTTTGCCGCGGGCTTCCTGTCGGGCCTGGCCGAAGGGCGCCCGATCGCCGACTGTCTGACGATGGGCGCCGTATGTGCGCGCGAAATCATCGCCCAAGTTGGCCCGCGGGCGCAGACCGACCTGCGCGCCAAGGTTGCGAAACGGCTGGGTTAGGAACCTTCGCCGGTCCGAAGCGTCCTATCCGCCAAATGGCACAGGAGGATGATATGGCCGACGAAATTCACGAAACGCGCGCGCCCGACGGGTCGACGCACACCACGACGATCATCGATCGCGAACCGCGGCGCGGCGGTGGGTTGGGCATGGGCCTGATCCTGCTGGTCGTGCTCGCGGTCGCAGGCTTCGTCGCATTCCAATTCCTCGCCAACGACAGCGCCGAAACGGGCGCGATCACCGAGGCGGCGCAAAAGGTTGGCGATGCGGCGCAGAATGTTGGCGATGCCGCACAGGATGCGGTGAAATAAGCTACGCCCGACTTTAGACGGCGGTCGGTTCACCGGTCGCCGTCTCCGGGTGTTTCTTGAACAGCGCGCGATCGGCGGGGCCGAACCCGCGGGTCCAGATCAGCCACGAATAGATGCCGAGGATGACCGGCACGCCGATCAGCAGTTCGGCCCATTCGGGCAACTGCGTTGCGCCCCAGCCAAGGATCGCGGCGCCCGCGGTTGCCCACACCAGTGCCCAGCGCAGGCTGTTCACCGGGGCTTGCAGCACATGCGCGAGCAGCCGCGCTTTTACCACCGAGGCAAAGCCGAGCGCGAGCATCAGCGCGACCGCGACCGCGGCGGCGTAGGTGATCGGCGGTAGCCCCATCGATTTAGCGATCAGGATCAGCGTGACGCTCAATATCGCCTGCAGCGCCAGCGTCGCCATGCTGATCAAAAGATTACGGTGGCGCGCGACATAGACCAGTGCCGCTTCGCTGACGACGGCGGTCGCGGCGACGACTTCGGCGGCGAGCAGGAAGGCGAGCGCCGCAGTTCCGCTGACGAATTCGGGGCCAACGAGGCCCATGACGGCCTCACCCGGAATGCCCAGCGCAAGCGCGACCCCGGCCTGCGCCGCGATGATCCAGAAGCCAACCTGGCTGACTTGTGCCGCCACGGCGGCAAGGCGCTTTTCGGCAAGATTGCGGGTGATGACCGGGCCGAGGATCGGCTCGAAGCTGGTTTTCAGCTTTTGCGGCAGCGAGGCGACCTGCTGCGCCATATAATAAATGCCGTAGATCGTCGGCGAGGTAAACTGGCCGAGGATGAACAGGTCGAGGCGGCGCGTGCCCCATTCGATCGCGTCGGCGGCGGCGAGCGGCGCGTTGCGCCGCGCAACTGCGATCAGGTGCGCGGGGTGCGGTTGCCAGCCGCGCGGCCCGCCATAATGGCGCAGCATCGGAATCAGCGCGGTCAGGAAGGCGCCGAGCATGGCGGCGGCGTAGGACAGCATCAGCCCGTCGCGGACCGACACGAACCAGAAACCCGCCGCCGCGGCGCTGATCACCCAGGGTTCGACAATCGCGCGCGCGCGCACCGTCGCGCCGATGTCGAAGCGGTAAGCACAGGCGGCGAGCGCGATATCGGTTCCGGCAATGGCAAAGACGAGCAGCGCCATCCAGCGATCGGCGCCGCCGATGTCGCCTGCGGGATACATGAGCTGCGGCAAGGCGAAGAGCAGCGCCGATCCCGCCGCCGAGGCGAGGAAGGCTACGAACATCCCGTCCCACACGACCGTGCGATGATCGGCGCCGTTCAAACTCAACTGTTCGGCGAGGCCGCGTTTGAGCCCGAGCGTCGCGAGCTGCGCAACGAGTTCGATGACGAGCACGGCAAAGGCGAATCGCCCGACCGCTTCTGGACCGTACCAGCGGCCCGCGACGTAGAGAAAGGGCAGGCGCGCCACGAGGCGCAGGATGAAGCCGAAGAAATTTGTCCGCCCGCCCTTGGCGAGCGCGGCGGTGTCGGCGTCGCCCGAGGGGGCTGGTGCCGATGCGGGCGCGGCTGCGCTGTCCGTCTGGCTCAAGCCCGCCGCCCCTTCTGCTGGTCCCCGGCGCGCAGTCTAGCGCGATGCGGCGGTGCAGGCAATTCTCTGCTAAAGCTCACCGACCCTCGGATCGCAGCGGGCGGCTGAGCAGGGCCTGAATGGCATCAGCAACGCGCGTTTCGCCCGCGACCAGCCGCGCCACGGTATCGCAGATCGGCATGTCGATGCCGTCGGCGCGCGCCGCTGCGGCGATCACCGGGGCGCTGAACGCCCCTTCGGCGACGGTGCGGCGGTCGGCCATCAGCGTCTCGGCATCTTCGCCGCGCCCCAGCCCCTGGCCGAGCGTGAAGTTGCGCGAATTGGATGAGGTGCAGGTCAGCACGAGGTCGCCGAGCCCGGCGAGGCCTGCCAACGTCTCCGCTTGGGCGCCGCGCGCCAGGCCGAAACGCGTCATTTCGGCAAAGCCGCGGCTGATCAGCGCGGCGCGGGCGTTGAGCCCGAGCCCGGCGCCGTCGACGATGCCGCAAGCGATGGCGAGGATATTCTTGATCGCGCCGCCAATCTCGGCGCCGATGACGTCGGTCGAGACATAGGGGCGAAAATGCGGGCGCGCGATCGCGCCCGCGATGGCGGCGGCAAGGTCGCGATCGGCCGCGGCGAGGGTGATTGCGGTCGGCAGCCCCGCGGCAACCTCATGCGCGAAGGTCGGTCCCGACAGCACCGCGTGCGGTCGCTGCGGCGCCAGTTCGCGCGCCATGTCGATCGGGAAAGCGAAGCTGCCCGCCTCCATCCCCTTGCTGCAAAAGATCAAAGGTGCGTCGCCCGCCGGGAGTTCGGCGAGCACGGCGCGCAGGAACGGTACCGGCACAACGACGAGCAGCGCGTCGCAAGCGGCCATGTCGGTGAGTGCGCTGGTTGCGGTCAACGAGGCCGACAGCGCCGCGCCGGGCAGAAAGACCGGATTGCGATGGTCGGCGTTGATCGCGGCGACGACATCCTCTTCGCGCACCCACAGGCGGACGGGCGCGCCGTCGGCGGCGAGGAGTTGCGCCAGCGCGGTGCCCCAGGCGCCGCCGCCGACAACGCCGAAGTTGCGATATGACGTCATGCTTTCACGTGTCATGCTTTGACTCCGGCACCGCGCACGGTTTCGGCCGCAGGATCTAGCGGCCAGCGCGGGCGCGCGGCGACCGACAGATCGTCGAAAAGCCCCGCGGCGAAGCGCTCGGCTCCGGCCCAGGCGATCATTGCGCCATTGTCGGTGCACAGCCACAGAGGCGGCGCGACGAAAGGCCGGCCGAAGCGTGCCGCGAGATCGGTCAGCGCGGCGCGGATCGCGCCGTTGGCGGCCACCCCGCCCGCAACGACGAATGCCGTTGCATCGGGACAAGCCGACAGCGCGATACGGCTGCGATCGACGAGGCAGTCGACGACCGCTTGCTGGAACGAGGCGGCTAGATCGGGGATGCTGTGCGTTCCGGTGGCGGCAGCACGCGCGACAGCGCTTTTGAGCCCGGCGAAGGAGAAATGCGGCTCGGCGCTGCCGACCAGCGGTCGCGGCAGCGGCACGGCGTTCGGATTGCCGTCCTGCGCGATCCGCTCGACCGCGGGGCCGCCGGGATAGCCGAGCCCGAGCAGCTTGGCGGTCTTGTCGAACGCTTCGCCCGCGGCATCGTCGATCGTGGTGGCAAGGCGGCGATAATCGCCGACGCCCTTGACCAGCAGCAACTGGCAATGACCGCCCGAGACGAGCAGCAGCAGATAGGGAAAGGCGAGGCCGGGTTCCACGAGGCGGGGCGACAGCGCATGGCCTTCGAGATGGTTCACCGCAATCAGCGGTTTGCCCGCGGCATGGGCAAGGGCCTTGCCGGTGACAAGCCCGACCATCACCCCGCCGATCAGGCCGGGACCGGCGGTCGCGGCAATCGCGTCGACGTCGGCGAGCGAGACGCCAGCATCGGCGAGGACGCCGGCAATGATCGGTGCCAGCCGGTTGACATGCGCGCGCGCCGCGATTTCCGGAACGACGCCGCCGAAGGGGCTGTGCTCGGCCTCTTGCCCCGCGACGCGGTGCGCGAGGATGCGCCGGTCGCTGTCAACAAGCGCCGCTGCAGTTTCGTCGCAGCTCGATTCAAGGCCAAGGATGAGTGTCATAATCGTTCGCATCCCTTACCCGCCCCTTTATCGGCAGGGCAAGCCGCGCTAGCAGCGTCGCGATGACTGACTTACCAACAATCGAACAGCCGCTGCGGATCGGTACCCGCGCATCGCCGCTGGCGATGGCGCAGGCGCATATGACGGTGGCGGCGCTGATCGCGACGCATGGCCTTGCTCCCCAAGCGCTTACCATCGTGCCGATGACGGCTACCGGCGACCGCATTCAGGACCGCGCGCTCGCCGAGGTTGGGGGCAAGGAGTTATGGACGCGCGAGCTTGACGCCGCGCTCGACGCCGGGGTGATCGATATCGCGGTCCATTCGCTGAAGGATGTCGAGACGCTGCGCGATGCGCGGTTTGCTCTCGGCGCGATGCTCGAACGCGCCGATCCGCGCGACCGGCTGGTGGTGCGCGAGGGGATGGAGGCGACGAGCGTCGCCGACCTGCCGCACGGCGCGCGGCTGGGGACGAGCAGCCCGCGCCGCGCCGCGCAAATCCGGCGAATCCGCCCCGATGTGGCACCGGTGCTGCTGCGCGGCAATGTCGCGACGCGGCTGGCGAAGCTGGCGGCGGGCGAGGCCGATGCGACCTTGCTCGCGGCGGCGGGGCTCGACCGGCTGGGGATGCATGCGGTCGGTACGGCGCAGGACACCGCGGTGCTGCTGCCCGCGGCATCGCAGGGCGCGATCGGCATTGAGTGCCGCGCCGACGATGGCGACACGCTCACGCTGTTGCTGGCGATCGATCATGCGCCAACGCACCGCGCGGTGGCGACTGAGCGCGCCTTTCTGGCAGCACTGGGCGGCGATTGCCGCTCGCCGGTCGCAGCGCACGCGCACTGGCGCGATGACGGCATGCTGCAACTCGACGCCGAGATTTTCTCCGAAGACGGCGCCGATCATGCCGCGGGTCACGCGCTGATTGACCATGCCGATGCGGCGGCGGCGCTGGCGCGGCGGTTGCTCGATGACGCCCCCGAGACGGTGCGGCGGCTGTTCGCGGCATGAGCCGCGGCCTGCCGCTGATCGTCACCCGCCCCGAACCGGGCAATAGCGCCACCACCGCGCGCGCGACCGCGCTGGGATTTGATGCCCATGCGATGCCGCTGTTTGCCGCGCGGGCGCTGCCGTGGACGGCGCCGGCGCCGCAAGATTTCGACGCGATGCTGCTTACCAGCGCGCAGGCGGTGCGGTTGGCCGGACCGCAGCTGACGCGCCTCGCTCCGCTACCGGTTTATACTGTGGGCGCCGCGACCGCCGATGCGGCAAAGGCGGCGGGACTGACGGTCGTTCAGACGGGCGAGGCCGACGCTCAAAGCCTTCTTGATGGCATGACGTCAGGCAAAACCTCCCGAATTCTTTGGCTTTGTGGCCGCGAGCGATCCGAATTCGATCCGCGCGGATCGGCGCTGGAACCGGTCGCCTGTTATGCGATCGATGCGGTGGGGCCACCCCCTGCGTGGGCGCCGCTGGTCGCCGCACCCGCCGTGCTGCTCGCCCATTCGGCGCGCGCGGCGAAGCGGATTGCCGACCTTGTCGGCCCACATCGCGCGCATCTGGCGCTGGTCGCGATCAGCCCCGCGGTCGCGGTCGCGGCGGGAGAAGGCTGGGGCGAATTGGCCGCGGCAGCGGCGCCGACCGACGCGTCAATGTTGGCACTGGCGCATGCTTTGTGCCACAAGGCGGAAAAATAGGGTCGTTCGAAAGAGACATATGGCAATCGACAGCATCGACACCCCCTCGCCCATGGCCGAGGCGGTCCCGGCGAGGGGACCATCGTTTCGCCTGCTCGCCATCGGGGCCCTGCTCCTGCTGCTGGTCGGCGTTATCGGCGGTGGCTGGGCGGTGAATCGCTGGTTGACCGGCGATGCTACCGCACCTGCGGCGAAAGCGATCGACACGCAGGCGGTCGGCGATCTCACCGACCCGGCGCTGCTCGCGGGCGCCGCGCCGAAAGGCGCCGCGGTCGGACAGCCGTTGATCGTCGCGCCGGTCGATGGCGCCAATGCGCTGGCGGCGCGCGTTGCCGAACTCGAACAACGGCTGTCGCGGATCACGCTTGAGGCCGAATCGGCGTCGGGCAATGCGTCGCGCGCCGAAGGGCTGCTTGTTGCCTTTGCAGTGCGCCGCGCGCTCGATCGCGGGCTGTCGCTCGGCTATCTCGACGCCCAGCTGCGGCTGCGTTTTGGAGACGACCAGCCCAACGCGGTGAAAACGATCATCGAAACGTCGCGCGAACCGGTGACGCTCGAACAATTGCGCACCGAACTCGACACGCTGGCACCGCAGCTCGTCGGGCGCGGTGGCGACGACAATGGCAGTCTGTGGACGGGTTTTCGCCGCGAGCTAAGCGAGTTGTTCGTTGTGCGCGCCGCGGGAACGCAGTCGCCGCGCGCCTCAGAACGGCTCGAGCGCGCGCGCCGCTATCTTGGCGCGGGTCAGGCCGACAAGGCGATTGCCGAGGTTGAAGCGATGCCCGGCGCCGCGATGGCGAATGACTGGCTGATCGATGCGCGGCGCTATCATGAGGCGCGGCGTGCGCTTGACCTGATCGAGACCGCCGCGATATTGGAGCCGCGCGACAGCCCGGCTGCCGCAATCGCCCGCAACACCGCGGCACCGACCCCCTAGCGCGCGTCCCGATAGGGGCTGCCCGCCTTTAAGAGAAAGCGTCTTTGCATGGCCCTCGCCGACCCGCAGCGCATCGAAGCGCTCGACCCGCTCGACCCTCTTCAGCTCGATGCCGAGCTCAGCGAAGAGGAGCGGATGGTGCGCGACACGGCGCGTTCCTATGCAACCGATGCCCTGTTGCCGCGCGTTACGTCGGCGTTTCTCGATGAGCGGTTCGACCGCGAGATCATGTCCGAAATGGGCGCGCTCGGCCTGCTCGGCGCGACGATCGATCCCGAATATGGCGGCGCCGGGCTGAACTATGTCAGCTACGGGCTGATCGCGCGCGAGGTCGAGCGCGTCGATTCGGGCTACCGGTCGGCTTGCTCGGTGCAGAGCAGCCTCGTGATCCACCCGATCAACGCTTATGGCAGCGAGGAGCAGAAGCGGAAGTACCTGCCCGGGCTGACCTCGGGCGAACTCGTCGGCTGTTTCGGGCTGACCGAGCCCGACGCGGGCAGCGATCCCGGCGGGATGCGGACGCGCGCCGAAAAGATCGCAGGCGGTTACCGCCTCAAGGGCGCGAAGATGTGGATCACCAACTCGCCGATCGCCGATGTGTTCGTCGTGTGGGCGAAGTCGGAGGCGCATGACGGCGCGATCCGCGGCTTTGTGCTCGAAAAGGGCATGAAGGGTCTGTCGGCGCCGAAGATCGAGGGCAAGGTGAGCCTGCGCGCATCGGTCACCGGTGAGATCGTGATGGATTCGGTCGAGGTGAGTGAAGACGCGTTGCTGCCGCATGTGTCGGGGCTGAAAGGCCCGTTCGGTTGCCTCAACCGCGCGCGCTACGGCATCGGTTGGGGCGCGATGGGCGCGGCGGAGTTTTGCTACGAAGCGGCGCGCAATTACACCGGCGAGCGCAAGCAGTTCGGGAGGCCACTGGCGGCCAACCAGCTCATCCAGTTGAAGCTCGCCAATATGATCACCGAAATCACGCTGGGGCTGCACGCGGCGCTGCGCGTAGGGCGGTTGATCGACGAGGGGCGGCTGATTCCCGACGCGATCAGCCTGCTCAAGCGCAACAATTGCGGCAAGGCGCTCGATATTGCGCGCGTGGCGCGCGACATGCACGGCGGCAACGGCATTTCGGCCGACTATCATGTCATCCGCCATGCGGTGAACCTCGAGACGGTGAACACCTATGAGGGTACGCACGACGTTCACGCGTTGATCCTGGGCCGCGCGATCACCGGCATTTCCGCTTTTGGCGGATAGCATTGCGAAGCCACTCGCAGACATCCGCGTCGTCGAACTGGCGCGGGTGCTTGCGGGGCCATGGTGCGGGCAATTGCTCGCGGACCTCGGCGCCGAGGTGATCAAGGTCGAGCGGCCGGGGTTCGGCGACGACACGCGCAGTTGGGGACCGCCATTCGTTACTGGCGTCGACGGTGAAAATCTCGGCGCGGCCTATTATCACAGCACCAACCGCGGCAAGAGCGGGGTGGCGGTCGATATTGCGACCGCCGAGGGGCAGGCGCAGGTCCGTACCCTGATCGCCGACGCCGATGTGGTTATCGAAAACTACAAGGTCGGCGGGCTGGCGAAATATGGTCTCGACCCTGCGACGCTGATTGCCGATTTCCCGCGGCTGATCGTCTGCTCGATTACCGGTTTCGGGCAGACCGGGCCTTACGCCCATCGCGCGGGTTATGATTTCATCATCCAGGCGATGGGCGGCGCGATGTCGCTGACGGGCGAGCCCGACGGGGCGCCGCAAAAGGCGGGGATCGCTTATGCCGACATCTTTACGGGGATGTATTCAACCGCGGCGATTCTTGCGGCGTTGCGGCGGCGTGACGCCACGGGCCGCGGGGCGCATATCGACATGGCGCTGCTCGATTGTCAGGTCGGGGTGCTCGCCAATCAGGCCGCCAATTATCTGGCGAGCGGCGTGTCGCCGGGGCGGATGGGCAATGGCCACGCCAATGTCGTCCCCTATCAGGCGTTCGCGACCGCCGACGGCCAGTTGGTGATCGCGGTCGGCAATGACGGTCAGTTTCGTAAATTATGTATGATTTTGGGCGAGCGGGGTTGGGCCGATGATGCGCGTTTTGTCACGAATGCGGCGCGGCTTGCCAATCGCACCACGCTGATTCCGCTGCTCGCCGCCAAGATCGCAAGCTGGGACGCGCAGCCGCTGGCGCTGGCGCTGGAGACGGAGGGTGTCCCCGCAGGACCGATCAACGACATCGCAGCGGTGTTTGCCGACCCGCAGGTTGCGGGGCGTGGGATGCGGTTTCGGCCCGAGGGTGCGTTTGTTGACGGGCTTGCCAGCCCGATCGTCATTGATGGCGAACGAATGGTCGCGGCTGGCGGGGCGCCGCCGCTCGCGGGCTAGAAAAAAGGGGCGCCGTTGCCGACGCCCCTTTCCCCCTTTTTTCCGATATTCAGTAGCTCAGAACTTCACCGTGCCGGTGACAAAAACCTGGCGCGGGTTGCCGTAGAAAGCGGTCAACGTGCCTTCGGTGCCGAGCGCCGAGGTCGGCAGGCCGTTGCCGCCGATCACCGGCACGCCCGTGGTCGGGTTGACGTTGATGAAGTTATAGCCCGAGGTCTTATATTCCTTGTCGGTCAGATTTTTGCCGAATATGCCGATGCTCCAGCGATCGTCGGGGGCGGTATAGACGATGCTGGCGTCGAGCAGCGCAAAGCCCTTCTGGTCGATGTAGGGGTTGGGGATTTCGAACTGATAGGTCTTGCTGCGGTACGATAGCGTCGTCCCGAAACTGAGGTCACCGTCGCCGATCGGTGTTGCGTAAGCGAGGGTGCCGCTGGCGGTCCATTTCGGCGTATTCTGCACTTCACGGAAATCGGCGACGTCGGTCGGCACGCCGCCGATGTTCGACACATATTCCTTATAGTCGGCGTCGATGTAACCGAGTGCGGTCGACAGCGTCAGCCGGTCGCCCGCCGCCGCCAGATCTTCACCAAGTCGAACACGGCCTTCGAATTCGACGCCCTTGAAGGTCGCCTTGCCGGCGTTCGACACGACGCCGCAGAAACTGGGCAGGCCGCTAACGGTACAGGCGACCGAGCCCGGGATCTGGACGTCGGTGTAATCGGCATAGAAACCGGCGATCGCGACATTGACCGCGCCGTCCATCAGGCTGCCCTTATAACCCACCTCATAGCTTTCGACCTGTTCGGGACGGAAGCTGAGGAACGCGGCGATTTCGTCGTCGCTGCGGGTGCCGTTGCCGTCGGTGTCGGGGGCGTTGACGCCGACGCCGCGCGGATCGAAGCCGCCGCCTTTGAAGCCCTGCGAATAGCTGGCGTAGAGCGTGTGGTCGGGAGTCGGCTTGAACGACAGCGAGGCACGCGGGGTGAATTTGTTAAAGCTGCGCTTGCCGTTGAAATCGGTCCCCGGGGCGCCGAAAGGAACCCCGGCGCCGCCGAAGACGGGCGATCCGCCGCCGAGATAATTCTGGCGCAGGATCGATGCTTCGCGCGTGTCCCACGTATAGCGGCCACCGACCGACAGGCTGAGCTGGTCGGTAAAGTCGAACGTCGCATCGCCGAACACGGCGAAGGTCGTGGTGTCGACATCGGCTTCGGTAAAGGCGGTCAGCCCGGCGAAGGTATTAAAGATGCGGACGTCGAACAGGGTGTCGGCGGTCGCGTCGAGATAATAGAAGCCGAGCAGACCTTTCAGGCGGTCGCCCTCATAGAGCAGCTGGAATTCCTGGCTGATCTGTTCGTTGAAGTAGAAGCCGGGAACGTCGACGTCGACCGCGGGCAGCGCGTCGAAGTCGATCGGGGTTGCGGACGTGTCCTTGCGCCAGGCGCTGATCGACCGCAGCGTCAGCGTGTCGGTCAGTTCGGCAGTGACATTCATCGCGAGGCCGTAGGATTCGATCTCCTGCGTCGGATCGACAAGGCCGCCGCGGCTGTCGAACACATTGTCGAGCACCGGCGCGCCGGTGGCGATCGACGGGATCAGGCGGTGGCCGCCGCGCGGCGCGCTCTTGTCCTTGGTGTAGTCGCCCGAAATGCGGATTAGCACCGGCTGGCCATAGCCGCCGAGCTCAACGGTGCCGCGGCCGGCCCAGACGTCCTTGTTGTAATTTTCCAGGCCGGTGGTCAGATTGTCGCCGAACCCGCCGCGCGACAGCCGCGCGATCGAACCGCCGACGCGCAGCAGGTCGCCGATTGGGGCGCTGGCGGTGACAACCAGATCGGCCTGGTCATAGGTTCCGAGCGTGCCCTTGATCTTGAGCGAAAATTCCTCCGGCAACTGCTTTGTCACATATTTGACCGCGCCGCCGATGGTGTTGCGGCCATAGAGCGTACCCTGCGGCCCGCGCAGGATTTCGATGCGTTCGACGTCGTAGATATCGAGCACCGCGGCCTGCGGGCGGTTGAGATAGACGTCGTCGAGATAGAGGCCGACCCCCTGTTCAAAACCCGAAACCGGGTCCTGCTGCCCGACGCCGCGGATGAAGGCGCTGAGCGTCGAATTGGTGCCGCGCGATACTTCAAGCGTCGTGTTCGGGGTGGTCTGGCCGATGTCGGTAATGTCGATCGCGCCGGCCTTGGCGAGCGCCTCGCCCGAATAGGCGGTGATCGCGACCGGAACGTCGATCAGGCGCTCATCGCGGCGGCGCGCGGTGACGATGATTTCGTCATCGCTGGTATTGGCGTTGGCGCCTTCGTCTTGCGCAAAGGCGGCGGGCGCAAAGGCGAGCATGGACAGCGCGCTCGAAGCAAGAACGGCGCGGCGCAGCGAGCGAGCGAAAGGACGCATGTTGGACTCTCCCATGTAAGAAGCGGCCGCTTGCCGCCCTTTTCGTTTTTCTTGGGCTCGGTGCTTGCCAAGCCGCGACGCACCCAATAATGAAACATGAACCAAGTTTCAACTTGGAATATGACTTCGACGTTTTTTGCTTGCCAGTGGTGCGAAAAAGCCACGATGCAGCGAGGGGCGTGCGGAAGGGAGACGGGAAAGAGTCATGGATCAGCCGCAAGACGGAGCACCGGACACCGCGGGCGAAGCGCGCGACAAGACGCCGCGTACCGAACGCGGGCGCCGAACCTTGCGCAAGCTGCTTGACGCGGCAGCGGTCGAGTTCGGCGAGCGCGGTTTTCATGAAGCGTCGATCAGCGGCATCACGCGGCGTGCGGGGACTGCGCTGGGCAGCTTTTACACCTATTTCGATTCGAAGGAGGAAATCTTCCAGGCGCTCGTCCGCTACATGAGCGAGCAGTTGCGCGACCATGTCACGCCGCTGGTCCAGGCGGCGCCCGACGAGATCAGCGCCGAACGCATCGGACTTGAATCGTTCCTCGGCTTTGTGCGCGAGCATAAGGAAATCTACCGGATCATCGATGAGGCCGAGTTCGTCGACTATGCGAGCTATCGCCGACATTATGAAACGACGGTGGCGCGCGTGCGGCAGCGGCTGGAGGCAGGCGCAGGGCGCGGCGAGATTCGCGCCGATGTGGGAGAGATCCACGCCTGGGCGATCGGCGGGATGAACGTTTTTCTGGGTATGCGCTATGGCCTGTGGGACGAGGACGCCGATATTTCGGAGATTGCGCGGATCGCGAATGATTTTGTCGCGAACGGGTTGCTAAAGCGGAACTAACGCGTCGCCGCCGCGAAGTGGCCGGCAGTCACGTCCTTCCCGACACGGCCACTGGCAACCTTGAGCTACGCCGATAGCGGCCGCGTTCAGAGGCGCGTGACTCTGAAATCCCCTTCGCGGAGGCGACCGACTAGCGCGAAATCAAGAAAATCGCATGTTCGGCGCGCCAGGTTGCCGCGGCGGCGCTCGTCGGTCTGTCTCCCGACAGATACCAGGCCGCCTCGACCCCGATCCCCTTGGCGCGTAGCAGGTCACGGAAATCGCTGACCGTAACATGGTGGATATTGGGGGTTTCGTACCAAGCGACGGGCAACAACCGCGTCACCGGCATCCGCCCGCCCCAGAGCAGGTCGAGCCGGACGCGCCAATGGGCGAAATTGGGGAAACTGACGAAGGCACGCGGCGCGATGCGGAGTAGTTCGTCGACCACCCGGTCGGGGCGCTCGGTCGTTTGCAGCGTCTGCGACAGGATCGCATAGTCGAACGCGTCGCCCGGATAATCGGCAAGGTCGCGGTTGGCGTCGCCCTGCACCACCGACTGGCCGCGCGCGATCGCGGCGGTGACATTCACCGGGTCGATTTCGAGCCCGCGCGCATCGACGCCCTGATCCCTGAGCGCCGCCATCAACTCGCCATCGCCGCAGCCGACATCGAGCACGCGGCTGCCCGTCGGCACTGCGGCGGCGATGATCGCGAGGTCGGGACGCAGCGCCATCGTCAGAAACCCCCGCCGAGCGCGCCGGCGACGATGCGGTCGAGCGCGGGAACGTCGAGCAGGAAGGAATCATGGCCGAAGGGTGCCGACAGTTCGACGAAGCTGGCCGACGCGCCGACGCTTTGCAGAGCCTGGACGATGCGGCGCGATTCGGCGGTCGGGTAGAGCCAGTCGGTGTCGAAGCTCACAAGCGTGAAGCGCACGTCCTTTGCCGCGCTGAACGCGCCCGACAGGCGGCCGTCGTGCGGATCGGCGAGGTCGAAATAGTCCATCGCGCGCGTAATATAGAGATAGGCGTTGGCATCGAAGCGGTCGGTAAAGGCGAGCCCCTGATGGCGGAGATAGGATTCGACCTGGAAATCGGCGTCGAAGCCGAAGCTCTTGATGTCGCGCGCCTGCAGGCGGCGGCCGAATTTCTCGGTCAGCCCTTCTTCCGACAAATAGGTGATGTGCGCCGCCATGCGCGCGACCGCGAGTCCTTTGGTCGGCGCGCGCTCGCTCGCATAATATTGGCCGTCCTGCCAGTCGGGGTCGGCCATGATCGCCTGCCGTCCAACCTCGTGAAATGCGATGTTCTGCGCCGAATGGCGCGCCGCGCTGGCGATGACAACCGCTGACGCGATCCGTTCGGGGTAGGCCGCAGACCAGGCGAGCACTTGCATCCCGCCCATCGACCCGCCGACGACGGCATGAAGTCGTTCGATCCCAAGCTGGTCGAGCAGCATCGCCTGCGCGCGCACCATGTCGGCGATGGTGATCACCGGAAACGCCATGCCGAGGGGTGCGCCGGTAACGGCGTCGGGGGTTGCGGGGCCGCTCGACCCCATGCAACTGCCCAGCACATTGGCGCAGATAACATGAAAGCGATCTGTATCGATCGGCTTGCCGGGGCCGACCATCCGCGCCCACCAGCCGGGCTTGCCCGTCGCGGGATGGTCGCTCGCGACATATTGGTCGCCGGTGAGCGCATGGCAGATCAGCACCGCGTTCGACTTGTCGGCGTTGAGCGCGCCATAGCTTTGATAGGCGATCGTCACCGACGGCAGGCTTTGCCCGCTGTCGAGCGGCAGCGATGATGCGATCGTCACGCTGTGATGCTGGATCTGGTGGAGCAGGCTGGCCATGGTTTGCGCGGGGCTAAGCGGGCGCGCGAAGCCTGTCAACGTGCTGGACTTGGGCGTCCTAGCCGTTAAACGGCGCGGCATGACCGACACGACGCAAATGCTCACCCCGAAGCCGTGGATCAGCGGCATCGCTCCCTATGTTCCCGGCAAGTCGGCGGGGGCCGACGGGCGTCCGCTGATTAAACTCAGCGCGAACGAGAATCCGCTGGGTACGGGTGAGAAAGCCCGCGCTGCATTCGCTGCGGCGCAGGCGGCACCCGACGCCTTGTCGCGCTATCCCGATCCCGGGTCGGTCGAGCTGCGCGCGGTGATCGCGGCGAAGTTCGGGCTCGATCCGGCGCGGATCATCTGCGGCAACGGGTCGGACGAGCTGCTGCACTTGGCCGCGGGTACCTATGCCGGCGTCGGCGACGAGATTTTGTATGTGCGCTACGGCTTTGCGGTGTACGAGATCGCGGCGCGGCGCGTTGGCGCGGTCCCGGTCGAGGCTGATGACCGCGACTATGCGACCGACGTCGATGCGTTGCTCGCCGCAGTAACCGAGCGCACCCGCGTCGTCTATCTCGCCAATCCGAACAACCCGACCGGGACGCTGGCGTCGAAGGACGAGGTTGCACGGCTCTACGCCGGGCTGCCGAAGGATGTGCTGTTCGTGATCGATCAGGCCTATTCCGAATATCTGACCGACGCCGAGGACGACGGCGGGCTCGAACTTGCGAAGACGCAGCCGAACGTCATTATCACCCGCACCTTTTCGAAGATCCACGGGCTTGCCGCCGAGCGCATCGGCTGGGGCTATGCCTCTGCCGACGTAATTTCGGCGCTGCACCGTATTCGCCTGCCTTTCAACGTCACACGCGCGGGGCAGGCGGCGGCGATCGCGGCTATCGGCGACGAGGAATTCGTCACTGCCAGCCGCGAGCATAATGCCAAGTGGCGGAGCTGGCTGGCTGACGAACTCGAAAGCCTCGGAAATCATGGCGTGCGTGTGGTTCCTTCGGCGTGCAATTTCCTGCTCGTCCTGTTCGAGGGCGATGTGAGCGCTGAGACGGTATACAACCGGCTGATGGAGGCGGGCTATATAGTCCGCTGGCTGCCGGGGCAGGGATTGCCCGGCGCGCTGCGGATGACAATTGGCACCGAGGACGAGACGCGCGGGCTGGCGGCGGCGATCCGCGCGGCGCTGAACGTCTGATTGTGTCGCGGCGCGTCGAACGGCTGGCGATCATCGGGCTTGGCCTGATCGGATCGTCGATCGCGCGCGCGGTGAAGGAACGCCTGCCCGATGTGATGGTCACCGGCCATGACGCCAGCGCCGACGTGCGCGACATCGCGCAAACGCTGGGGCTGTGCGACGCGGTGATCGATGATGCTGCGGGCGCGGTCGCCGATGCCGATCTGGTCATTCTGGCGGTGCCGGTGGGTGGCATGGCCGCGGCGGCGTCGGCGATGGCGCCGGGACTGGGCAAGGACACGATCATCTCCGACGTCGGATCGTCGAAGGCCAGCGTCGCCGAGGCGTTGGGACATGCGTTGCCCGGCCATATCGTCATCCCCGCGCATCCGGTCGCGGGAACCGAAAACAGCGGCCCCGCCGCTGGCTTTGCCAGCCTGTTCGATGGGCGCTGGTGCATCGTTACCCCCGATGCCGCGGCACCCGCCGACGCGGTCGCGGCGCTGACGGAGTTCTGGGAGGCACTGGGCGCCAAGGTCGACGTCATGGACGCCGCGCACCACGACATGGTGCTCGCGGTGACGAGCCATTTGCCGCATCTGATCGCCTATACGATCGTCGGCACCGCCAGCGAGCTGGAGGAGGTCACCGAGAGCGAGGTGATCAAATATTCGGCGGGCGGCTTCCGTGATTTCACCCGCATCGCGGCGAGCGACCCGGTGATGTGGCGCGATGTGTTCCTGGCCAACAAGGATGCGGTGCTTGCGACCCTGCAGCGGTTCAACGAAGATCTGACCGTGCTGCAGCAAGCGATCCGACGCGGTGATGCCGACAAGTTGGAAGACTGGTTCACGCGGACGCGCGCGATCCGGCGGTCGATCATCGCCGAGGGTCAGGATGACCCGGCGCCTGATTTCGGGCGGAAGCATTAGCTGAACGTCAACCCCGCGAAGCGCGTATCAGAGTCACGCGCCTCTGAACGCGGCCGCCATCGGCTTTGCGCTACTATTCCAGCGGCCCCCGCCTTCGCGGGGGCGGCAATCAGGCTTTCAACAACGCCTCAGGGGGATTGAGCGCATTGATCGCCACCCGCACGCGCTCCTCGGCCTCTTCGCGCGGCAGCCCTGCAGGAATCGTCTCGCCGATCTTGTAGGTGATCGTGCCGGGCCATTTGACCCATCGGCGTGGCGGAAAGGCGAGGCCACTGTTCACCGCCACCGGGATCACATCGACCCCGAGTAGGCGGTACATGCCGGCAAAACCTGGGCGTAGCGGCGGCGCTTCGCCATGCGGTACCCGTGTCCCCTCGGCAAACAGCACCAGCGGGCGGCCCGCGGCCAGCGCGGCCTTCGCCGCGTTCAGCATTGCGCGCATCGCCTTTCCGCCGCCATCGCGGTCGACGGGGATCAGGCCATAGAAACGCGCTGCCTGCCCCCAAACGGGAATCGAAAACAGCTCTTCCTTGGCGAACACCGCAGGATGTTTGAACAGCCCCGGTTGTTCGACCGTCTCGAATGCCGACTCATGCTTGAACACGTACAGCACCGGGATGTCGGGCATCTCGCCCTCGACCACAATCGTCTGGCCGAGCAGGAAACGGCAGAACAGCCGGTGCGCCTTCGCCCAGATGCGCACGAAAAAGATCGTGCCGCGGTGCGAGATCGGCAGCGCGACAACCCCGCCGATCGACGAGATGGCACTCATCACGAAAAAGGCGAACCAGAACAGGATCGAGCGGATCAGGGCGATGGAGTAGCGCATCGACGTTGCGCTTACAGGCCGAGTAGGCCGCCCGCCAGCCCCGCGAGATATTTGTGATATTCGCGAAACAGCGTGGCAAAATTGGGCTCGCTGCGCACCGCGTCGGGCAGGATCGTCACCTTGTCGCCGATCGCGCGGCCGATTTCATATTCGGCGCGGCGCATGTGCCAGTCGGTGGTGACCAGCCGCACCGTTTTATAGTTGCGCCGCGCAACCCAGGTCGCGACCTCGGTCGCGTTCGATCGCGTATCCTCGGCCTCGAACCCCAGCGCGATACAGCAATCGAACAGCGCCGTCGGGCGCCTGTATTCGGCGGCGAGTTCGCGTGGTTTCACCTCGCGCGCGACGCCGCTGATCAGCAGCCGCTTGGCATCGCCCGCCTCGAGCCGCTCAAGCGCCCGGTCGATGCGACCCGGTCCGCCCGTCAGCACCACGATGGCGTCGGTTTTTTGCGCCGCCGCGGGCAAGGGCGGCAGCAGCGCGAACCACGCAAATCCCAGCACCCAGGCCAGGAAGAGAAGGGAAATCAGGCGCTTGATCATAAAATCTTCTTGAGCGCGGCGAGCAACGTCTGGCGCGCCGTCAGGGCTGCGAGCGCGATAGCCAATAGCGGCAGCGCCAGCAAGAGCGCCCAGCCGGTCGGCCCGAGCGAGGCGGTGGCGGCGAGCCCCGACGTGATCCCCGCCCATTGCCAGCCGATCAGCAGCAGAATCGCCGCGGCGACGACGCTGCCGAGCGCAATGCCATAGGCGGTGTCGATCGCGATCCGACGCTGGAACAGCCGGGTGATCTGGCGGTCGGTCGCGCCGATCAGATGGAGCATCTCGATCGTCGCAAAATGGGTGCCGAGCGCGGCGCGTGCGGTCATGATCACTACCGCGGCGCTGGCGAGCGTCATCAACAGGACCAGCCCGCCGGCGATCCACGCGAGCGAGGCGATCAGCTGCGCGACCGGACCCAGCCATTCGGCATGCGGGATGATCCGGGCGCCGGGAGCTTCGGCGGCGACCAGTGCGCGCAGTTGCTCCATATGGCGACTGCGGTTTTCGCCGACAAAATCGATGTCGACCAAGGCGGGAAGGGGGAGCGAGTTCAGCACCGGATCGTCGCCATCGGCGCTGCCGAACCATTGCCCGAGCGTCGCCTGCAATTCCTCGCGGTCGACCGCGCGCGCTGACAGGACAAAGGGCTGCGCGGCGGCGGCACGGCGCAGCGCCGCGGCCTGTTCGGCGCGCGTCACCGGGTTGGGGGTGACGATCTGTACCGTCACGCGCCCCGCGATCGCGCTGCCGATCGCGTTCGCCGAGCGCGCCAGCCCTACTCCCGCGGCGGCGGCGAGCAGGGTCAGCATCATCAATATCGCGATGACCCACGGCGTCGGCCCCGACAGACGGCGGTCGGGCAGCAGGCGGCGGTGCTGGATGGGGACGCGCGGGATGATCATGGGCGCCCCGTCATGCCCTGTTTGCCGGGGGATAGCGCAAGGCGCCGGTGGGATCGGCGAGCCGCCCCTTTTCCAGCCGCATCATCTGGGCATTTTCGATCCGGCTGATCAGGTGGATGTCGTGGGTCGCGACGACGACGGTGGTCCCCAGGCGATTGAGCGCCTCGAACAAGCCCAGCAGGCGCATTGCCATTTCGGGATCGACGTTACCCGTCGGCTCGTCGGCGACGAGCAGCTGCGGCCGTGCGATCACCGCGCGCGCGATTGCGACGCGCTGCTGCTCGCCGCCCGACAGCGTGGCGGGGCGCGCATCGGCGCGGTCGCCGAGCCCGATCCAGCTGAGCATTTCGCCGACCGGCCCCGACAGATCCTCCTCGCTGACTCCCGCGATGCGCAGCGGCAGCGCGATATTGTCGCGCGCCGACAGATGCGGGATCAGGCGGAAATCCTGAAACACCACCCCGATGCGGCGGCGAAAGCCGGGCAGGCGCTGGCGCGGCATGTTGACCAGATCCTCGCCGAACAGGCGGACGATGCCGCGGCTCGGCCGCTGCGCCAGATAGAGCATCTTGAGCAGCGACGTCTTGCCCGCGCCGGATGGTCCGGTGAGGAAATAGAAGCTGCCGGGTTGCAGGTTGAAGCTGATGTCGCACAGTACTTCGGCGTCGGGGCCGTAGCGTAGGCCCACCCCGTCAAATTCGACCATCGCGCCGCCGGGACGCGGGCTTGGTGCGTCCGTCATGGCGTCACGCGCGCGTTCGTTTGCGCGGTAAAATGGGAACGAAAAAGGGGCGCGGCGGCGCTCATGCCCCGCCTGTTACACGGCTGCTGTGTCAGGTAAAGCCGGGAGTGGACGCCTCGCGGCGACGCGGCGCTTGCAACACCGCGAATCAGCGTGTTTAGAAGGGGACCATGATCCTCGCCTGCCCGTCCTGCCACACACGTTATGTCGTCCCCGATACGGCGATCGGCCCAACCGGGCGCACCGTGCGCTGCGCCAGTTGCCGCCACAGCTGGTTTCAGGAGCCCGCGAAGATCGACCCGGCGGCGGCTGCGCCTGTGGTTGAGCCGGTCGCGGCCCCGGCAGCCGAACCCGTGCCATCCTTTACCGAAAGCCCGGCGTCGGTGGCTGAGCCGCCGCCGTCGCCACCCCAAGCCTTTGCCGCCGATCCGGCACCGCGGCCGGCACGCACGATCGTTGACGAAGCGCCGCTGCCATTCCGACGCCCGCGCCGCAACCCGGCGAAGCGCTGGACGCTGATCGCCGCAAGCGCCGCGGCCTTGATGATCACCGCGACAGCTGGACTCATTTATTTCGGCCTGCCCAGCTGGGCACAGGGGCTGGGGCTGCCCGGCATGACTGCTGAGCCCGATCTGGTGATCGAACTACCCCCCAATCAGGATCATCGCGAACTCGCCGATGGCACCATCTATTTCGCCGCATCGGGGGTGATCATCAATCCGACCGACCGCGAACAACGCGTCCCGCCGATCCTCGCCGAATTGCGCGATGCGCAAGGGACGATCGTCTATAGCTGGACAATCAAGCCGCCGGTGCGGATGCTGCCGCCCAATGAAAAGGTCAATTTCAGCGAGGCTAAGCTCGACATTCCGCGCCGCGCCACGCAGCTGACGGTCAGCTGGTCTTTGCCGAAAAGCTAAGTCTTACAAAGATATGGCATGAGGCCACGCCGTCATAAACTCAGCGCAGCGGCCAGCGACAACAGAAAACTGGTCACCGTCGCGACGACGATCGGCGCAAAGCTGCGCCACCCCTGATCGAGCAGCAGATGCAGCCGCGCTTTCATCGCGGTCGCGACGATTGCGAGCAGGAGCAGCGCCTGTGCACCCGTTGCGGCTCCGTCCTGAACGGGCACGGGAATGGCTAAGAGTGAATTGATCGCAGCGACGGCGAGGAAGCCGACGATAAACCAAGGTAGCCGGAGCGGGATTTTCCGCGTCCCATCGCCTTCACCGCGGCGCCCCAGCCACAGCGCGACAAGCATCAGCATGGGAGCGAGCAGCGCGACGCGGGTCAGCTTGACGATTGTCGCCACCTCACCCGCCGCCGGCGAGAAGGAAAAACCACCGCCAATCGCCTGCGCGACGTCATGGATCGACGCGCCGATCAGGAACCCCGCCTGCGCGTCGGTCAACGCCAGCTCGGCGGCGAGCACCGGATAAAGCGTCATCGCAAAGGCGCTGGCGACGGTGATGCCGACCAAAGTCAGCGTGAAACGCGCCTGATCGACGCGCTTGTCGCCGATCAGCGAATAGAGCGCGAGCGCCGCCGATGCGCCGCAAATCGCGGTCGCGCCGCCCGCGAGCAGCGCCGCGTGGCGGTCCTGCGCGAACAGCCGCGCGGTCGCGACGGTGACGACGATGACCGCGAGCATGATCAGCACGAGCAGCGCGAAGGGCAGCGGGCCGAGCTCGACCAGCTGGTCGGCAGTGATCCGCGCCCCGACGAGGACGATCCCGATCCGCAGCGCGGTCTGCGACATCAGGTCGAGTCCGGCGTGGGTGCGCTGATCCTGCGACAGAAAACTCATCGCCAGCCCGATCAGCAGTCCCATCAGCACCAGCGGCGCGGCATAATGATCGGCGAGCCAGGCCGCGGCGAGCGCCGCGATCGCGGTGACGAGCACCCCGGGCAGATAGTCGCGCCAGCGGCGTTTGGCGGGCGGATGCGCTTCAAGCTGCATCTCGCCATACAGGTCGGCGGCCATCGGCCAGTTTCGTTCGGATGGTGCGTTCACGCAGCGTTCCCCATGCCCATGGCGCCGCTTCGCACATCGCCGCGCGATGGTCGATAGGCCAATGCTGCGCGGCGACGCTCTTGCTAGAGGCCGCGCTCTATTGGCACCCGTAGCTCAGATGGATAGAGCGCTGCCCTCCGAACTGGTAAAACGGGCCATCCCTTATGTGCGAGATCGCGCGCTAAGATACTATTATTGGCTGACTAATCTGGAAAGTCTCTAGGGGCGGGCCGACATCCGTATCCGGGGGTTCGCTGCGACTTTCGTCCGCGAGCTTACGCCTCGCTTACGACAAAAGTCAGACCGGAGAATTGCCATGCCGAGACTGACCAAACGCCTTGTCGATGCCGCCAAACCGATGGCAACGGATTAAATCATCTGGGACGATGGCATTCCAGGGTTTGGTCTTCGCGTCCTGAAATCGGGCCGGCGTAGCTACATCATTCAATATCGTGCGGCAGGCCGGTCGCGTCGCTTCACGATCGGCGTCCATGGCATCTGGACACCTGAGAAGTCCCGGCAGGAGGCGATGGCACAGCTCGGTCGGGCCGCCTCGCAGGCCGGAGACGGGCGGGGCGGCGGGCAGCGTTCCTGGGCTATCGCGTGCCACCTTGATATATCCTAAAGGATATGTTTCTAAGGTATAATATCGTTTGAGATATATGACCTTGCAAATATCTGAGGAAATGATATCTGGCATGATATAAATCGGTTTCAGTATATCGTGAAAGATATGAGTTACGCTAGTGATGACATGATAGCGCTGCTGCGCGCGGCGCGCCTCGCCCAAGGCCTGACGCAGCGTGAACTCGGCGAACGCGTCGGTTCGCCGCAGAGCTATGTCGCGCGTCTCGAGGCGGGCGGGACCGATCCCAAAATGTCGAGCCTCGTCGAAATCGCGCGGGCCCTCGACCTCGATCTCAAACTTGTCCCGCGCCAGGCGGTGCCGGTCGTCGACGCTGCGCTGCGCGCCAACAGCCTCGGCCAATTATCCGGCGATGCGACGAGCCGGGCAGTCATGACGATCCGGAATTTCCTGACGCGGCTCAATGGCCTGACGCATCTCGACGAGAAGACGCGCGGCACCCTGGTGAACGAACTCGCGGACCTCGAACTGCTCCGATACGCCGATTTCGACTATCAGGCATTGCAGGCCGCGCTCCGCCCGATGAATCGCGTTCTGGAAAAAGTCGAGGGCGGGAAGACGATCGACGCGCACTGGCCGCGCCGGCTTCGCGACACGCGCGAGAAGCTTAAGAGTCTGCGCAACATGATGGCGCAAGCCCGCCCCGAAGCCCGCCGCTCGGCGTTCGCCCTGGATCACGACGATGCCTAAAACGCTCGCGCTCGCCATTCGTCTCCACGGTGTCCAAATCGGAACGATCGTGCGCCTCGACGGTGATCGGACGATCTTTGCGTTCGATCCGGCCTATATCGCGGATGAGGCGTCCCCCGTCCTGTCGCTGTCGTTCCGGTCGGTCGCGGGCGATCTTCTCACCGAGCATAAGGCGCGCAAGACGCACCTCATGCCCTTTTTCTCGAACCTTCTCCCCGAGGGCATGCTCCGGCGCTATCTCGCGCGCCACGCGAACATCTCCGAACACGCAGAATTCGATCTTCTCGCAAAGCTCGGCGCCGACCTGCCCGGCGCGATCACCGCCATACCGCTGGACGCCGCCGTTCCGGTTGCCGACGTCGACGAGGGAGCGGCGACAAACGAGGGTGCTTCGCCCGCCGACCAGCTGCGCTTCTCGCTCGCCGGCGTGCAGCTCAAATTCTCGGCCCTCGAAAACAAGGGCAAGGACGGCGGGCTCACCATTCCCGTCGGCGGCGTCGGCGGGTCATGGATCGTCAAGCTCCCCTCGACGAAACATGAGGGCGTTCCCGAGAATGAATATTCGATGATGGGAATCGCGCGCGCCATCGGGATCGACGTTCCGGAGACCCGCCTCCTCCCCATCCGCGATGTCGTAGGGCTGCCGGACGATATCGAAAAGATCGGCGACACAGCCTTCGCGATCCGGCGCTTCGACCGGACCGCCGAGGGGCCGGTGCATATCGAGGATTTCGCGCAGGTCTTCGGCCTCTATCCCGACCGCAAATACGACCGCGCGAGCTATCGCAACATCCTCGATGCCCTCGCGAGGGCCGCTGACTTAGGCAGCGCGGTGGAGTTTATGCGCCGCCTCACCTTCTCGGCGCTGATCGGCAATGGTGATATGCATATCAAGAACTGGTCGCTCATCTACCCCGACCGGCGGCAACCGCTCCTCTCGCCGGCCTATGACCTGCTCTCGACCCTGCCCTATGTGCCGGGTGACGACAGCGCGCTCAAATTCGCGCGCGTCTCGCGCTTTCGAGACTTCGACCGCGACGAGATCGCCTATATGGCCTCGAACGCGGGCCTGCCCGAAGCGCCGCTGCTCGCCGCCGCCGATGAAACCGTCGAGCGGTTCATGGAACATTGGCAGGCCGAGAAGTCCCATCTGCCCCTGTTCCCGGGCGTCGCCGATCAAATCGATCGGCATATGGAGACCCTGGCTATCCTAAGCGCTGAGGCCTAGTTCAGCAGGCCCGGAAAGGGGAGCTGGCGCGCCGCCTCATTCGCCTTGTCCTTTGAGAGCTTGAGCGCGTGCGCGACCGACACCGTCGCAGCGGCATCGCCCGCCGCGAGTGCGTCGTCATAGGCCTTCTGCTTGAGTTCGTCAGTTAGGAGATTTTCTGATTCGTCAGTCTTCTGCATAGTTTCCCCCAAAACCCTTAAAACGATCGGAGCAAGATGCAAAAATCGGAAAGAGGGGCAAAGAAGAGCCCGTAAAAATCGGGGTGAACGGGGCGGACAAGTGCCGGATGTCCTACCTGCAAGGCATTTGACTGCGCGATTGCCAGAACGGCATGCTGAACTTCGACGGTCATGGCGCACCCGACAGGATTCGAACCTGTGACCTTCGCCTTCGGAGGGCGACACTCTATCCAGCTGAGCTACGGGTGCGTGCGCGTTGGCCCTAGCCGCTGGAAGTAACTGCCGTCAACGGATTCGGTTTGCACCCCAATTTTGGAGTCGAATCGCCGAGCGCACCCCAATCCCGTCCGATGCTATCCAATGCCTCTCTGGAAGCTGCTTACGAAGCCCTTTTTGCGCCGAGCTATGTTGTAACGGGTAAATTCTCAGTGACTTGAAAATAAGAGATAAAATGTTACAGGAAGTGCCAAAGCGGCGCGCTTGTCGCCTGCCCGCCGAAGGCAAAGGCCAGGGGTTCGAATCCCTTCGGGTGCGCCATTTCCGTTCGATGCTGAGCACTGGTTTTGCGTTATGGTCGAAGTCCGGCCAACCGCATGCTCCAATGCCTTGGTCGATCCGGGTATCGACAGATCGTTCTTAGCCTGTTTCGATGTCGACAGGCGCAAATAGATACAAGCGGGCATTGCGGCAGTGGGTCATTTTTCATGCCTGCCCAAAGAGCTGGCGAACCCGGCTCCAAGCAGTTCGTTCATCGCTTTTGTCTCGTTCGGTGGGAATTGGCCCGATGCGACATCGCTCGACGTGGATTTCAAAGCGCCATTGTGCTGGCATAGTCTGAATCGAATTCTATTTGGCCTGGACGTCGTAATTCCGCGCTTGTCCCGAGGTGTGGTTTCGCGCGATGATTGGGTTGTCTGTGTCTATCGGTTCGATTGACGTGTCGGCTCGTCTGTGGAGGACTCATGAAAGGCTTTGCTCTCGGGCTTGCTGTATCGCTCGCCGCCATAAGCACGCCGACGTCGGGTGAGACGCCTCGCAGCGCGGGTATCTTTGTAGATCCGAATGGCACGACGAAACAGGCCGCCGCCCGGCTGGAGGGTCAATCGGGGCGCGACGCCCTGCTGTTGTCACGCATCGCATCAGCGTCCTGGTTCGCCAGTGGCACACCCGAAGCGGTTGAAATCAAAGTCCGCGACATTGTGGATCGTGCAGCGGCCGCAGGGCAAATTCCGGTCGTTGTCGCTTATGACATACCGTTCCGGGACTGCGCGCTCTATTCGGCAGGGGGGGCGTCGGATAGCGCGGCTTATCTTTCGTGGATAAGGGGTTTCGCCGCCGGCATCGGGGAGCGTCGGGCCATCGTCATTCTCGAACCCGATGGCCTGGGCATCATACCATGGCACCGCACGCTCGATGGGAAAGTCGAACATTGCCAGCCCGCCGGGCAGGACAGCCGTGCGGCTGATGCGCGATATGAACAGTTACGCGGCGCTGTCGCGATCCTCGCCGCCCTCCCCAATGTGCGCTTGTATCTCGACGGCACCGGCAGCAGCTGGCTCGCGCCCGGGGAGACCGCAAGTCGTCTGATCAAAGCCGACGTCGGCCGCGCCACAGGGTTCTTCCTCAATGTGTCCAATTTCGAAAGCGACGCGCGCGTTGTTCCTTATGCGCGCTGGGTGAGCGATTGTATCGCGCTGGTGACGCGCGGTGGCATCGACCCCCGCGACTGTCCCAGCCAATATGGGCCTGCGGATTTCAAGGATCATGGGACATGGGGCGCGACCGACGCAGCATATGACCGCTTGTTCGAAAAGGCAGGGCTGCGGCGCAATCCGGTATCGCAGAAGCATGCGGTGATCGATACCAGTCGCAACGGCAGAGGATCCTGGCAACCGCCGGTTGGCAAATATTCGGATGCCGAAGTCTGGTGCAACCCGCCGGACCGCGGACTGGGTCGCCGACCTACGCTTGAAACGGGCACTCCTTATGTCGATGCGTTTCTGTGGATCAAGATACCCGGGGAATCAGACGGAGAATGCCATCGCGGGCTTGGTGGTCCAGTGGATCCGGAGCGCGGCGTCACAGCGCCGCCCGCGGGATCCTGGTTTGCGCAGCAGGCGCGCGAACTGATCGAATTTGCCAACCCGCCGATTTCACAGGATTGATCGGCGGCGCGATCGCGACTTTGATTATCCTGTCGAAGCGGGCGGGGCGGTCGAAGCGCGAACGAGCAATTCGTGCAGATGATCGCGACGGCGTGGCGCGTCAGAATCGGTGTCCCCATCGAGCATGGCAATGAGCCGGTTTGCCGCGTCCCACGCCATTTCGCGCACGGGTTGATGGACGGTGGTGAGCGGCGGCCAGGCTGTTCGCGACACTTCGGAATTGTCGAAGCCGGCGACCGAGAGATCTTGCGGAACGGACAAGCCAAGGTCGCGTGCCGCTGCAATCGCGGCGACCGCCATGTCGTCGTTCTGGGCAAGAATCGCGGTGGGGCGGACAGGGCGGTCGAGGAGTTCCAGCGCGACCCGGTAACCGACATCATAAGTGAAGTCGCCCGTGCCGACGAGCGAATCGTCGATCGTAACTGCGCCGTCCTGGAACGCCTGCCGATAGCCTTCTAGGCGTCCCCGGCTCGCGGCGTGCGAAGGATCGCCAAGGATGATGCCGACGCGGCGATGCCCGAGCGACAAGATATGCGCGGCGACGGTATGCCCAGCCGCGACCTCGTCCATCGCGACCACCAGACCGCGATCGAGGTCGCTGTGCGGGGTGATGCGGGCGTAAGGAAGCCGCTGCCGTTCGATCATGTCGAGCAGCACCGGCTGATCGCAGGCAGGGGGCGCAAGCAGTACCCCGTCGAGCCCGGCGCGCAGCAGCAGCTTGCCGAGTTCTTCGGGGCGACTGGCGACATGGTTGAACGGAAGCACGACGAGGCGGTAGCGCTCGTTTTCGAGGCGGCCGAGCGCGCCGTTCTGCAGTTCGACGACATAGCTCGGGCTGGGACGTTCGTATGTCAGCCCGATCAGATACGAACGCCGCGCGATCAGGCTCTGTGCGGCGAGGTTGGGGTGATAGTCGAGCGCGGCCGCGGCCTCCTTGACCTTACGGCGCACCGCTTCGCTGACATGGGGGGCGTCGTTGAGTGCGCGCGACACCGTCTTGGGGGTGACCCCCGCGACGCGCGCAATATCGACGATCGTTGATCGTTTAGAAATTTTCTTCTCCGATCAACTAGATAGATCTCCTTTCGACATTGCTGCCGCGTCCCGCATTTCTCTTTAGCGCCTCTATTGACTTCTGTCGAGAATCGACGGTAAACGTTGACCGATAAAACGGTAAACGTTGACATAGATGGGGAGAGGGAATTGAGTCTGTCACGCGCAGCTGTCTTGGCGCTCGGGGCGACGTCGCTCGTCGCGCTCCTTGCTCCCAATTTTATCGAGCGCGCCGCCGCCCAAACGGCTGACGCAGCAATGAACGCACTTGCTACGCCCGAAAACTGGCCTGCGCGCGCGGCGACAGTTGTTGCGGATCCGGCGGTGGAACGCCGGGTCGACGCGCTGCTGGCCGCGATGTCGATCGAACAGAAGGTCGGGCAGATCATCCAGGCCGACATCGCCAGCGTCACGCCCGACGACGTCTATCGCTATCATCTCGGCTCGGTGCTCAATGGCGGCAATTCGGATCCGGGCGGGCGCTATAACGCGCCGGCAAAGGACTGGCTGGCCGCCGCGGACGCCTTTTACGCCGCGTCAATGAAGCGCCATGGCAAGTTGCCCCGTATCCCGGTGATCTGGGGAAGCGATGCGGTCCACGGCCATAACAATGTCGTCGGCGCAACGCTGTTCCCGCATAATATCGGCCTCGGCGCGGCGCGCAATCCCGACCTCATCCGCCGGATCGGCGCGGCAACGGCGATCGAGATGCGCGTCACCGGGCTTGACTGGACCTTTGCCCCGACGCTGGCCGTCGTCCGCGACGACCGCTGGGGCCGCACCTATGAAGGCTTTGGCGAGACCCCCGAAATCGCGACCAGCTATGCCGCGCCGTTGATCGAAGGGCTGCAGGGCAGGATTGGCGACAAGGACTGGCTGCGCGGGCCGCATATTGTCGCCACCGCAAAACATTTCCTCGGCGATGGCGGCACCAGCGGCGGCAAGGATCAGGGCGACGCCGTGATGCCCGAAGCGCAACTCCGCGACCTGTTCAGCCCGCCCTATCTGCCCGCGCTCGACGCGGGCGTGCAGTCGGTGATGATCAGCTTCTCAAGCTGGAACGGCGTCAAAATGCATGGGCATCAGTCGCTGATGACCGGCGTGATGAAGGACCGCTGGAATTTCGACGGTTTCCTCGTCGGCGACTGGAACGGCCATGGCCAGGTCGCAGGCTGCACCGCCACCGATTGTCCACAATCGGTAATCGCCGGGCTCGATATGTACATGGCGCCCGATAGCTGGAAAGACCTGTATCGCACGACGCTCGCCCACGCGAGGGGCGGATCGCTGCCGATGGCGCAGCTCGACGATGCCGTGCGCCGCATCCTGCGCGTCAAGGTCCGCGCCGGATTGTTCGAGGCGGGCAAGCCGTCGTCGCGGCCCTACGGCGGCCGGTTCGAGCTGCTCGGGAGCAAAGAGCATCGCGCACTGGCGCGCGAGGCGGTGCGCGAATCGCTCGTGCTCCTTAAGAATGCCGGCGGGTTGTTGCCGCTCAAGGCGGGTGGCCACATATTGGTCACGGGCGACGGCGCCAACAATCTGACCAAGCAGACCGGCGGCTGGACGCTCAGCTGGCAAGGCACCGGCACCAAGCGCAGCGACTTTCCCAATGCTCAGTCGATCTGGGAAGGAATCGATGCGGCGGTCAAGGCCGCTGGCGGTACCGCAACCCTTTCGGCGGATGGTCGCTATTCCCGCAAGCCCGACGTCGCAATCGTCGTGTTTGGTGAGGATCCCTATGCCGAATTCCAGGGGGATCGCCCCGACGTCGGCTATGACGACACCAAAAACCTAGCTTTGCTGCGTTCGCTCAAGGCGGCGGGTGTACCGACGGTCGCGGTGTTCCTGTCGGGGCGTGCCATGTGGGTCAATCCCTTCCTCAATACGTCGGACGCGTTCGTCGCGGCCTGGCTTCCGGGGTCGGAAGGCGGCGGCGTAGCGGACATCCTGTTCGGCAAGGCCGATTTTCGCGGCAAACTGCCTTACAGCTGGCCGCGATCGAGCGACCAGACCGCAGTCAACGTCGGCGACGCCAACTATGATCCGCTTTTCGCCTATGGTTTCGGCCTGACTTTTGCGGACAAGGGCGATCTTGCGCCGTTGCCTGAAGCGCGCGCGAGCGCCGCGATAGCCGATCCCGGCGTGCTGTTCACTGCCGGCAAGCCGGGAAGCGGGCGCCGCCTGTTGCTGGGAGCGCCCGGCGCGCTGTCTACTAATCCCGGCCCGCAATTGATCGAAGCGCGCCCTGCCGACCGGACAGCGCAGGAGGATTCAGTACGTCTCCGCTGGACGGGGGCAGGTCATGCTGTTGCGACAATCGCCCAGGAAACGCCCGCCGATCTGACCCGCCAGACCAACGGTGATCTCGCGCTGGAGCTTGAGATGAAGGTCAACGCAGCGCCGTCCGCCGACGTCAGCCTTTTGATGGGATGCGGCGCGAACTGTGCGGGGGGCATCCCGGTGCGCAGCCTGCTCACCGAAGCGGCGAAGTCGGACAAATGGACGCGCATCGCTGTCCCGCTTCGCTGCTTTGAAAAGGCGGGCGTCGACATGGCCCGCGTTGAAACACCGCTGACGCTTGCGACCGCCGGCAGCCTCGACATCACGTTATCCTCGGCGCGCATCGTCTCGCCGTCAGGCCCACAACTTGCATGCAAATAACAAGACAAATTAGGGAGGATGTTATGAACAAGGGAATTTTTGGGCGTTCCGCGCTGTTGGTGCTGCTTTCCACCGTCGCCGCCATTCCGGCTTATGCGCAGGAGCCATTGGCCACCGAAACGGCCGCCGATGAGCGCGACGATGTCATCGTCGTGACCGCAAACCGCCGCGAGGAAAATCTGCAGGATGTTTCGGGCGTCGTCCAGACGCTTGGTGCCGACCAGTTGCGCCGCGACGGCATCAGCGATCTGCGCAATCTGCAGGTCGCTATCCCCGGCCTCAGCATCTCCAATCAGGAGGGCAATGTCGAAATCTTCATCCGCGGCGTGGGCTCGGCGAACAGCACCGAGCTCGGCGATCCCGGCGCGGCACCCCACCTTAACGGTACCTATATCCCGCGCCCGCGCGGGCTGGGGCTGATGTTTTATGACCTCGAACGCGTCGAGGTGAACAAGGGGCCGCAAGGCACGCTCTATGGCCGCAACGCGGTAGCGGGAACGCTCAACATCATCACCGCGAAACCGCGCCTCGGCGAATTTGGCGGTTATGCGCAGGCCGAGTTCGGTAACCGCTCCTCCTACGGCGCCGAAGGCGCGATCAACATTCCGCTCGGTGACACCTTCGCGCTGCGCGCCGCGGCCTATTATATCAATCGTGACTTTGGCTTCAAAAATGTCTCGACGGGCGCCCCCGCGAGCGACCTGACGCCCGCGGGGCTCGAAGAGAATTATGCCGGTCGTCTGTCATTGCTCTGGGAACCCAGCGACCAGCTCAGCATCTCGATCGTCGGCGACTATGGCAAGGAAACCGGCACCGGCTATCCGGGCGCCAACATCTTCAGCGCCGTTCAGGCGACCGGCCTCCGCCCCGACAAACTCAACCTCAAAAATGTTGTCTATCGCGGCCTGCAGGGCGAAATGGAAAACGAGCTGTGGGGCGTTCAGGGCAAGATCAACTATGATTTCGGCAGCTTCGGCGCCGAACTGACCGGCAGCTATCGCTCGGTTGATTTTTACCAGGTGAATGCGTCGAGCGAAGGCATCGACTATCCGGGCCGCGATCTGTCCGCTGTGCTGTACGACAATTATTCGGGCAATTTCTGGCAAACCAAGTCAAAAAGCCAGGTCTATGAGGCGCGGGTGTTTGCCAATGAGGATCAACGTTTCCGCTGGAATCTCGGCGGTTTCTACTTCAACGAAGACCAGGAGGTCGGCTATCTTGCGCTCGCGGACCGGGGCTACTGCTGCTACTCCGGAACCGAGTTCACGATGCCCGACGTCAACGGCGAGAGCTATGCCTTCTATGCCGATGGCACGTTCGATGTCACCGACCGGCTACGCTTCCTGGCCGGCATCCGCTACACCGACGAAAAGAAATCGCGCTACGGCATTGGCGGCAACTGGGCGCTGACGCTGGGCGGCGAAGACTTCGCCTGCTGCTTTGCGACCCGCCTCGGCACCGAAGGCTTCAAGCCCAACCTGCTCGACCGGCCCAACTTCGACGTCACCGGAATCAACACGCCGCAGGGGCTGGCGCAATTCCTGATCGAAGGCATCAAGACGCCGGGGCTGCGCGACACGCTGATTGCTCAGATCGGCGCGATCGCCAACGGCACCAACCCGAACGGCACCTGCATCGACCGGCCCGACATCGACAATGGCTTCGTCAACTGCCCGGCGCTCAACCCGTCCAACACGAATGGCGGGTTCAGCTATGCGAACCTGACGATCCCGGGGCAGCAGGTCGGAAGTTCGGAGTTCAACTTCGTCGATTGGCGCGCGGGCATCGAGTTCGACGTCAGCGATGACAATATGCTCTATGCGAAGGTTTCGACCGGTCACAAGTCGGGCGGCTTCAACGACAGCTTCAACGGATCGACGATCCCCGAGACCTTCAGCCCCGAAAAGCTGCTCGTTTATGAAGTCGGCAGCCGCAACAGCTTCGACGCCTTTGGACGGCGGGCGGTCTTGAACCTGACCGGCTTCTATTATGACTATTCGAACCAAGTGTTCCAGGATCTCACCTGTATCAACCTTGACAGCACCCAGACCCCGCCGGTCTGCAACGGCTATTCGTTGGTCAACCGCAACATCGGCGCATCGCGTATCTATGGCGCCGAGGCCGAGCTGCGCCTGAGTCTGCCCGGCAATTTCGGGCTCGACATCAACGCCGCCTATCTGGACACCAAGATCACGCGCGGCACTGTGGCCGATGCGCGCGCACAGGATTTTGGCGCCGGCGGCAATTCGCCGCTGATCAGCTTGGTCGGCAACCGTTTGCCGCTCTCGTCGAAGATGAACGTCAGCGCGCGGTTGTCGCAATGGTTCGACGCAGGACCGGGCCGTCTCGACTGGCAGGCGCTGCTCAATTACCGCTCGTCTTACTTCCTCAGCCAGTTCAACGAGGATGATATCGTGTTCCTGAGCGGGGCGCGGCTGACGTCGCTCGCGGCGGGTTTCCCGGATCGGCAAAAGGGCTATGCGACGCTCAATCTGGGGATCGGCTATACGATCGACAATTTCCGCCTCGAAGCGTGGGCGAGCAACTTCCTCAACGAAGAAGTCTCGCAAAAGGCGTTGGTCGGTTCGTCGCTGAACATCCGGTTCCTGAACGACGCGCGCAGCTATGGTCTGCGGGCGCGCGTGACCTTCTAAAAAAAGGGGCAGCCGCCCGGGCCGCGACGTGGTCCGGGCGGCTGTATTATGCCGGTTGGTACCGCTATGCAGGCCGTAATGGGCGGCATGCCCAAGCGGAGGCTTGAAAGCATTGGCGATGGACAATGGAGCCCAAGGAGCGGCGCGGCAGCCACTCGGCTTCCTGCTTCTCTATGCGCTCGCCTATGCGGGCGGCGTCACGGCCTACACCCCCTTTCTCATGCTCGTCCTCCCGGCGCGGATTACCGACCTCGCCGGCGCCGAAGATATTGTCTGGCTGGGCTATATCGTCTTCGCGGGCGCGGTCGCGGCCAGCGTTTCGGGTGTCCTGTCGGGATGGCTGAGCGACCGCACGAGCAGCCGCCGTCTGTGGGTCGCCGTTGGCATGGTCGCGACGATCCTCCTCCAGCTTGCCATGACGCAGTGCGACAGCATCGGCGCCCTGCTCTGGTTGGTCGTGGCGTGGCAGCTGGCGCTCAACCTGATGCTCGTGCCGCTGATCGCCTGGGCCGGCGACTTCGTTCCCGACACGCAGAAAGGGCTGCTCGGCGGCCTGCTCTCGATTGCGCCGGCATTGGGGGCATGGTCGGGCATCTTGTTCGCGGCCGGGGCGGTGGCCTCTTTCGAGGGCAAAGCCGTGATCATCGCGGCGATGACCGCTGCGTTGGTGCTGCCGTTGCTGCTTCTGGGCCATCCACGGCGCCTCACGGCATCGCCGGGCGTAACACCGGCGAGCCAAGCCACGTCACCGCACCTCAAATCGGCCGCGGCTCGCATGTGGGTCGCGCGTCTCCTGATGCAGATTTCCGGCGCGGCGCTCGCCAGCTATCTCTATTTCTGGCTCCGCGCGCTCGACCCCGCGATGGGGGATGGGGAGAAGACTATCTTGTTCGCGGGCGGCCTGTCGGCGTCGATCGTCGTCGCGCTGTTCCTCGGTCGCTGGTCGGACAGACGTGGTCATCCTTTTGCGGTCTTGTCCTTGATTTCGGCGCTCGCGGGTTTGGCGCTCGCCGCGATGGCGCTTGCCGACGACCCGGCGATGGCAAAGCTTGCCTATGTCCTGTTCGGAATCGCCGGCGCGACCTTTCTTGCGCTGCACGCGAGTCAGACGCTCCGCGTTTTACGCGACCCCGCGCAGCGCGGGCTGGGCATCGGTTTGTTCAACCTGACCAACACCGCGCCGTCGCTCGTCATGCCTTGGATCGCCATCTCGGTGGTTCCAGGCTTCGGCTTCGGCAGACTATTTTTGGTGCTCGCGCTACTCGCACTATGCGCCGCCGCGCTGCTTGCGACGATGCCGCGCGATGTTTGATGTACCAGCGACCTTGCGTGGGCGAGCAACCGTGCCGGACGGTCCAACCGGCAGCCAAGCGAGACTTTGTTCGGATTATCGGGCAGCATGCCCACGCCTTTTGAGGGAGACATAGACATGGCGATTGTGCCGCACGATAGCGCGATGGATGCGGGCAGGGGAACCGAGCCGGGCGGCCATGTCGATGCCCCCGAGCTGCGCCTGTTCGTGATGGGCCTCTTCTTCATCTTCGGCGGCATCACGTCATTGAACGATGTGCTGATCCCCAAACTCAAGGAGCTGTTCACGCTCAACTACACCCAGGCGATGTTGGTGCAGTTCTGCTTCTTCACCGCCTATCTGCTGATCGGTATCCCGGGGGCCAAGCTGGTCAAAAGGATCGGCTATATGCGCGGCGCGGTGGCCGGACTGGTGACGATGATGGTCGGTTGCCTGCTCTTCATCCCCGCATCGCAGACCGCCACTTACGGGCTGTTTCTCTTTGCGCTGTTCGTCCTCGCGAGCGGGGTGGTGATCGTGCAAGTCGTCGCCAACCCGCTGATCTCGCTGCTCGGCAAGCCCCAGACTGCGCACAGCCGCCTGACCTTTGCGCAGGCGTTCAATTCGCTCGGTACCACCATCTTTCCGCTCGTCGGCGCGGGCCTGATCCTCGGTTCGCTCAAGGATGTATCGGCCGAGGATCTGTCGGGCACGGCGCTGGAGGCCTATCGCGTCGCCGAGAGCCAGGCGATCGTTCATGGCTATCTCGGGATCGCGGCGGCGCTCGCGGTCGTTGCCGTGGCGGTGTGGATGTTCCGGGGTCGGCTCAAGGACGAGAAGCATGAAGCCAGCAGCGGCTTTGCGGGCCTCGATCTTCTCAAGCGTCCGCGCTTCAGCTTTGGCGCGCTGTGCATCTTCCTTTACGTCGGCGCCGAGGTGTCGATCGGCTCGCTGGTCATCAACTATCTCGCGCTCGAACGCGTGCTCGGCCAGCCCGAGTCCGCCATCGGCTGGATGATTGCGCTCTATTGGGGCGGCGCGATGCTCGGGCGCTTCATCGGCTCGGGTGTCATGTATCTGGGCGTCAGTCCCGGCAAATTGCTCGCGGCGGTGGCGGTCGGCGCTATCACGCTGATCCTCGTCTCCGCCAGCAGCAGCGGGACCGTCGCGGCCTATTCGCTGCTCGCGATCGGCCTGACCAATGCGATCATGTTCCCGACGATCTTCAGCCTCGCGTCCGAAAAGCTTGGACCCCGCGCGGCCGACGGGTCGGGCATCATCAACATCGCGATCTTCGGCGGCGCCGTCGTCCCACTCGCGACCGGTGTGCTCGCCGACCTGACCGGCAGTCTTGCGTTCGCGTTGTTGTTGCCTGCCCTTTGCTATGCGGTGATCGCATGCTTCGGCTATTATGCGAGGCGCCCGGCGCTGTAGCCCGCCCGCGCCGTGCATTTGTGGTTTGCGTCCGACATCCGCATGTGAGGCATAGTGCATGTAGAGGTGGCGCCTTTGTAACGTTGCCACACATTGCGGTGAATTTGGAAAAATGACGTAGGCGCGACTATGGTTCGTGAATGTCATTCTCAAAACCAGCCAGCGCCAGCCGGTTGGCGTCCCCCGCGCCCCTGAACGCGTTGAACGCCAGCCTTCTGCTCGATTTCGACGGGACGCTTGTCGACCTTGTCGACCGTCCAGACGCGGTCGTTGCGGACCTGCCCCTCAAAGCCCTTCTCGACCAATTGGCCGGAACCTTCGAAGGGCGCATAGCTTTGGTAAGTGGGCGCTCGATCGCGCAGCTAACGGGCTTCTTTGGTCAACCCTTGATCGAGTTCGGTTGTGTCGGGAGCCACGGCGCGGAAGTACAGGTTGGCGGGTTGCGGGCTGCGCCCGTTCGTCCCGCCGCTCTGAGCGTGGTTGAGCAAGCAATGATGTCGGCGTTTGGAAAGACGGAAGGTATCATCGTCGAAACCAAATCGCACGGTGTTGCGCTGCACTATCGCCTCGTGCCTGCGGCCGAATCGAAGGTTCGGGAATTGGCCGCCCGGCTTGCCCAGTCGAGTGGATTAATGATTCAGGAAGGCAAGATGATGATCGAACTTCGCGCTTCCGGGCATGACAAGGGGACCGGGATTGTCGATTTGATGGCGCATGCCCCCTTCTTGGGTACGCGCCCGATCTTCATCGGTGACGATCTTACCGACGAAGCCGGCTTTGCAGCCGTCGAACGGATGGGCGGATTCGGCATTCTGGTCGGGACGGAACGGCCAACCGCTGCACGCTATCGGCTCGATAATGTAGCCGCTGTGCGCAGCTGGCTGGGGGAAGCGACATGACCGCAACGCTCGACCTTTGGCCGATCGGAAATTGTCAGGTCTCGGCACTCGTTGATCGCGCCGGCCGTTTCGTCTGGGGCTGTACGCCGCGGGTCGATGGCGACCCCGCCTTCTGCTCATTGCTCGACGACGCGCCGCCCGCCGGCGAACAGGCTTTCGGCTTTTGGGAAATCGATCTCGACGGTGTCGTCGAAACGCATCAATCCTATCTTCGTAACACGCCGGTGCTTGTCACCCGGCACGTCGACGAGCGCGGCAATTCGATCGAGGTCATCGATTTTTGTCCGCGCTTCAAGCGCAGCGGCAGAATGTACCGCCCCGTCGCGTTCGCCCGTATCGTTCGCCCGCTGTCGGGAAGCCCGCGCATCCGGGTGCGCCTGCGTCCGGCGCGCCAGTGGGGCGCGTCGCGCGCGCCGACAACGCGCGGCTCAAACCATATCCGCTATCAGGTGGATAGCAGCGTGTTACGACTTTCGACCACCGCGGCGATCGGTTGGCTCGAAGACGAGCGCCTGTTTCGCGTTGAGCGGCCACTCTATTTTTTCCTCGGCCCCGATGAGAGCTTCGTCGGCGAAATTGGCAGCAGTTTGGAATCGATGCTCGATCAAACCGTCGACGAGTGGCGGAACTGGGTTCGCGGCCTCGCAACGCCCTATGAGTGGCAGGAGGCCGTCATTCGCTCGGCGATCACGCTCAAGCTGTGCCAGCATGAGGAGACCGGCGCGATCGTCGCGGCGCTGACCACCTCGATCCCCGAACATGCAGGGTCGGGGCGCAATTGGGACTATCGCTACTGCTGGGTGCGCGACGCCTATTATACCGTGCAGGCGCTCAACCGGCTGGGCGCACTCGACGTGCTCGAGGGCTATCTCGAATATCTGCGCAATATCGTCGACAACGCCGCCAGCGGTCACATCCAGCCGCTCTACGGCGTGGGCGGCGAAGCGACACTGGTCGAGCGCGAAGCCAAGGCGCTCAGCGGCTATCGCGGCATGGGTCCGGTTCGTGTCGGCAATCAGGCCTATGAGCAGATCCAGCACGATGCCTATGGTCAGATCATCCTCTCCAACGCCCAGGCCTTCTTTGACCATCGCTTGCTGCGCGTCGCAGGCGTCGAGGATTTCGCGGCGCTGGAACCGGTCGGCGAGCGTGCCTGGGAAAATTTCGACAAGCCCGACGCGGGGCTTTGGGAGCTGCGCACCAAAAGCCACGTTCACACCTATTCGGCCGCCATGTGCTGGGCCGCCTGCGACCGGCTGGCGAACGCCGCCGATGTGCTGGGGCTCGCGGACCGGCACGCCTTCTGGAGCGACCGCGCGGCCAAGATGCGGCTGCGGATCGAACAGGCGGCCTGGCGGGCGGACAGCGATCGCTTGTCCGCAACCTTTGCGGGCGACGATCTTGACGCGAGCCTCCTGCAACTGCTCGATCTCAGATTTCTTGCCCCCGACGACCCACGCTTTCTGGGGACGCTGGCGGCGGTCGAGAACGGCCTGCGGCGCGGGTCGCATATGTTGCGCTATGCGATCGAGGATGATTTCGGACTGCCGCACACCGCATTCAATGTCTGTACCTTCTGGCTGATCGAGGCTTTGCATTTCACCGGCCGTGACGCCGATGCGCGCTTGCTGTTCGATGAGATGCTCTCGCGCCGGACGCCAGCAGGGCTTCTGTCCGAAGACATCGATCCGGTTACGGGCGAGCTGTGGGGCAATTACCCCCAAACCTATTCGCTGGTTGGGCTCATCAACTGCGCCGTGCTGCTCAGCAAGCCATGGAGTGCGATCCGATGAGCCGGTTGATTGTCATATCGAACCGTGTGTCAGCCCCAACGGCGGACCAGCCTGGGGCGCAGGGTGGGCTTGCGGTCGCCCTCACCGCGGCGCTGCGTGAGGCCGACGGAATCTGGTTCGGCTGGTCGGGCGAAACCGGAGAGACGGTTGCCCCCAAGTTCGAAACTTATGACGGGGTCACGTCCGCGACGATCGATCTGCCCGAGCAGGACGTTGAGGAATATTATGACGGCTATGCCAATCGGACCTTGTGGCCGCTGTTCCACTACCGTCTCGGCCTGACCGAATTCGAACGCGATTTTCAGGGCGGCTACGAGCGCGTCAACCGCCTGTTCGGCGAGTTCATCGGCCCGCATATCCTGCCGGACGACCTGATCTGGGTGCATGATTATCACATGATCCCGCTCGGTTGGGTGCTCCGCCAGCGCGGCCTGACCAATCGCCTGGGCTTTTTTCTGCATATCCCCTGGCCGCCGACGCGCCTGCTCACCGCCTTGCCCGACCATCGGCGTCTGGTCGAAGCCCTGTTCGCTTACGATGTCATTGGCTTTCAAACACAGGAATGGCTCGAAACCTTCCACGACTATGTCGTTACCCAAATGGGCGGGTCGATCCACGATGATGGTTCGATCACGGTTGGCGGCCGCACCATCTGCGCCATCGCCTGTCCGATTGGCATCGACGCCCGCGAATTCATCGCCGGGGCGAGCAGCCCGCAGGCTGTCGCGACGCATCGCCGGATGATCGAAAGCTCGATCGGGCGCAGCCTGATCGTCGGCGTCGATCGGCTCGATTATTCCAAAGGCCTCGAAGAACGCTTTAACGGCTATCAGCGTTATCTAGAAACAAGGCCCGAAGCGCGCGCTGTGGTTTATTTGCTCCAGATTGCGCCACCGTCGCGCGCTTCGGTTCAAAGCTATCAGGACATTCGCGCGCAGCTCGATGCGCTGTCGGGCCGTATCAACGGCGCCTTCGCCGACATCGATTGGGTGCCGCTGCGCTACGTCAACCACGGCTATCCTCGCGACGTGCTGGCGGGCGTTTACCGGGCGGCCCGCATCGGCCTGGTAACGCCGCTGCGCGACGGTATGAACCTGGTCGCCAAGGAATATGTCGCCGCCCAAGACCCGGAAAACCCAGGGGTGCTGATCTTGTCGCGCTTCGCCGGCGCCGCGACCCAGCTCGACCAGGCACTGCTGGTAAACCCCTATAGCCCCGATGACATTGCCGATGCCATCGAACGGGCTCTTGCCATGTCCAGAGAAGAACGTTTGGCCCGCTGGAAACCAATGTTCGCCAATATTTGCAACGAGGACGTCAACTGGTGGCGCGAGCAGTTTACCGCCCGTCTTGGGGGCGCGTGAGTGTGAGAGCTCGGGAGAGAGTTCGTTGTGCCGCGGCAGCGGCGACATCATGCTAAGTGCAATATCACGCCACAGCTGGTGTAATGGGCGGGGCAATTGACGTGACATCGTCCGCTGTGGAAACATCTTTTCTCATAGCTGCTCGCCGGCAAGCGGCCAGTTCCGCACTTGCGACGCGGACACTTGGTTCGAAGGCAGAGGCCAAGGGTTCAAAGCCCTTCGGGTGCGCCATTTCTCTTTCATCGATATTCGTACCGCGCGCCGTGCGCTATTCGCGCGGCCGCCGCCCTGCGGCGCATGCGTGTCGCTTTGTTCGCCGGCTCGCAAACGGCGCTGGCGACCAGCACGCTTTCGCGCAGTTTTGCGGCAATGATCACAGCTGTTTGCGCATCGAGATCGTCCAGCGCGGTTTCAATATGAATAAGGCCGCCGCGTAGCTGCGCCGACATCATCGAAGGGATCAGCGATCGTTGCGCAAAGATACCGGCGATGCGCGGTAGCGTCTGCGCGTCAGGAACCGCGACGATCCGGAAACAGTGGCTCACGCCGCGAGGCGCCCTGCCGATGCGATCAGGCGCTCGGCAGTTTCGTCGGCGGCGGTGGCGGGGGAGATGTCGCGGCGGGCCGCTTCCTCCAGAATCGCGGTGACGCGCGGGCCGATCTGGGCGACACGGCTCGCGACGCTCGCGGCGCTCTCGCCCAGATATTCGGCCGACACGCTGATGATGCCCCCCGCGTTGGCGACATAGTCGGGGACATAGGTGATCCCGTGCTCGCGGAGCATGCCCGCGATTTCAGGCGTCGCGAGCTGGTTGTTGGCGCCGCCGCAGACGAGCTTCGCCTTCATCGCCGCGACGGTTGGTTTATCGAGCACGCCGCCGAGCGCGCAGGGGACGAAGACGTCGGCCTCGACCGATGCGATCGCATCGGCGCTGACGACGCGCGCGCCAAGGATCGTGGCGAGCCGGTCGCGGCGGCCGGGTGCGACATCGGCGATGACCAATCGTGCGCCTGCATCAGCAAGGCGGCGGCACAGCTCGCCGCCGACACTGCCGGTCCCCTGCACCGCGACGGTGAGCCCCTTGAGATCCGAGCCGAGCGCGAAGGCTGCGCTGGCCTCGATCGCGCCGAACACGCCTTGCGCGGTCCATGGCGACGGATCGCCGCCTGCCGCCGCGCCGACCGCGGCCAGCCCGGCGACATGGCGGGTCTCGCGCGCCACCTCTTGCATGTCGGCGACGGTCGTTCCGACGTCCTCGGCGGTGACATAACGGCCGCCTAGCGCCGCGACGGCGCGGCCAAAGGCTTGGAACAGCGCGGCGCGGTCGAACGGTCCGTCGGGACGACGCAGCACCGCTTTGGCGCCGCCAAAGGGCAGTCCCGCCATGGCGTTTTTGTAGCTCATTCCTTCGGCGAGCCGGAAGGCGTCGGTGAACGCCTGATCGAGGTCGGGATAGTGCCACAGGCGGCAGCCACCCGCGCCCGGCCCCAATGTCGTCGAATGGACGACGATGATGCCGTCGAGCCCGGCGCTCTTGTCCTCCAGACGGACGGTTTCGAGCGCGGGCAAGCGACCTGAAAATTGCACAACCATGACGGCCTCCTGTTCTGCGCCACTTATGGCAGAGGGGCCGAGGTCAATCTTGCTCGATATTTCGACTTTTTGCCGCTATGTCGGTCAATATAACTCAGATACTCGCCTATTGAGGTTGAAATGACCGATCTGGATCCTTTCGAGAAAAATATCATTCGCGAGCTGCAACGCGACGCCAGCCTGACCACTGCCGAGCTTGCCGAGCGCGTCGGGCTGTCGCCGTCGCCATGCTGGCGGCGCATCGACCGGCTCGAACGCGATGGCTATATCAAGGGGCGGGTGGCGGTGATCGACCGGCGCAAGGTCGGGCTGCACGCGCATATTTTTGCGCAGGTCAAACTCAACGCCCACGGCCGCGCCAACCTCGACGAATTCAGCGACGCGATCGCGGCCTTTCCCGAAGTGCTCGGCGCTTATGTGCTGATGGGCAATATGGACTTCATGCTGCGCATCGTCGCCAAGGACATCGACGCCTATGAGGCGTTCTTCTTCGAGAAGTTGAGCAAGCTGCCCGGAGTGCAGGAAATCAATTCGACGGTGGCGCTGTCGGAGATCAAGTCGACGAACGAGCTGCCGATTATCTAGGGTTCGATAGGTCGCTTGGCTAAGGTGACCAGTTTGACTCGCGCCGCCGGGTGCGCCAGATGCCCCGGCATGGCGGTTTCGGCCAAACATGGGAGGGAAGCAGCACCACATGTACGACCTGCTGACCGGCCTGTCGGTGATCGAAGCCTCATCCTTCGTCGCCTCGCCCACCGCCGGGCTCTATTGCGCGCAAATGGGGGCCGAAGTGATCCGCGTCGACCAGATCGGCGGCGGTCCTGACTATCGCCGCTGGCCAGTAACCGCGGGCAATGACTCGCTCTACTGGGAAAATCTCAACCGCGCCAAAAAGTCGGTCGCGCTTGATTTGGTTCGGCCCGAGGGCCGCGATCTGTTGCAGGCGCTGGTGCGCGCGACGGGCCAGTTCATCACCAACTTCCCGGTCGGCGGTTTCTTGTCGCATGATGTACTCGCCGCGGAACGCCCCGACCTGATCACCGTCCGCATCATGGGCTGGGCCGACGGCGCGCCCGCGCTCGATTATACCGTCAACAACAGCGTCGGTTATCCGATGCTCACTGGTACCGGCCCCGCGCCGGTCAACCATGTGCTGCCCGCATGGGATTTGCTCAGCGGCGCTTACGCCGCATTTGCGCTGCTCGCCGCGATCCAGCGGCGGACGGCAACCGGCGCGGGCGGCGAGGTGCGGGTTCCGCTATCTGATGTCGCGATCGGCACCGTCGCCAATCTCGGCGGGGTGGCAGAGGTGCTGTATTCGGGCGCCAACCGCCCGCGGCTCGGCAATGCGGTCTATGGCCTGTTCGGGCGCGATTTTGTGACCGCCGACGGCCAGCGGACGATGATCGTCGTCGTGACGGCGCGGCAATGGGCCAATCTGGTCGCGGCGCTGGATCTGGGTGGGGCGATCGCAGCGGTCGAATCGGCGCGCGGGGTGTCTTTTGCGACCGACGACGGTCTGCGCTTCACCCATCGTGACGCGCTGTATCCGCTGTTCGAACGCGCCATCTCTGGCCGAAGTCATGCCGACCTCGCTGCCGCATTCGATGCGGGGGGAATAGTCCATTCGCCCTATCGCACGATGCTCGACGCCGTGCAGGATCCGGGGCTGGTCGCGAGCAACCCCATCTTTGGGCAGGCCGACAACCCCAGCGGTTTCGCCTATCCCGCCGCGGGCGCCTTTGCGACCTTGCCGCAGGACGCGCGCCAGCCGCCGTGCCCCGCGCCGCGCAATGGTCAGCATAGCGAAGAAATTTTGGCGGACCGCCTTTCGCTGCCACCCGGCGAGATTGCTCGGCTGATCGATGCCGGTATCGTCGGGGTGGTCTGACATGCACTCGATCTTTTTCTGTTCCCTCGCACAGGCGGGGGCCCATCACCGCCCTTCTCGTTGCCCGACGTCCGTTCGTGTGCGCCGCATGGGTCGGTTGATGGACCCCTGTCTGCGCGGGGAAGCAGCGAACGCATGTGATCTGACAAGCAAATCTGGAGAATGACATGACCCTGCGCCGCGCCGCCATCGTTGCCCCGATCCGTACCGCCGTCGGCAAATTCGGCGGTGCGCTCGCCAGCCTGGATGCAGGGCAGCTGGGTGCCGTGGTGCTCAAAGCCTTGATCGAGCGCACCGCAATCGACCCGGCGCGCGTCGATGATGTCGTTTTTTCGCAGGGCTATGGCAATGGCGAGGCGCCGAGCATCGGCCACTGGTCGTGGCTGGCCGCGGGGCTTCCGCTCGAAGTGCCGGGCTACCAGCTCGACCGCCGCTGCGGCTCGGGGCTGCAGGCGATCGCCAACGCCGCGATGATGGTGCAGACCGGCATGTCCGACGTCGTCGTCGCGGGCGGGGTCGAATCGATGTCGAACGTCGAACATTACAGCATCGATGTCCGCAAGGGCGTGCGCGCCGGCAATCTGGTGCTGCACGACCGGCTGACCCGCGGGCGGTTGATGTCGCAGCCGATCGAACGCTTCGGGGTGATCAGCGGGATGATCGAGACCGCCGAAAATCTCGCCAAGGATTATGGCATCACGCGCGAAGCCGCCGACGCCTATGCGGTGGGCAGCCATCAGCGCGCCGCGGCGGCGTGGGCCAAGGGGCTGTTTGACGACGAGCTGGTCCCGGTCGCGGTGCCGCAGCGCAAGGGCGATCCGGTGATCTTTGCCCATGACGAGGGCTATCGCGCCGATGCGACGCTGGAATCCTTGGGCGCGCTGCGCGCGATCGAGGCGAAGAATATCCCTGGCGCGGTGGTGACTGCGGGCAATGCCAGCCAGCAGAATGATGCCGCCGCCGCGTGCCTGGTCGTCGCCGAGGACAAGCTCGACGAACTCGGGCTCGAACCGATCGCCTGGTTCCACAGCTGGGCGGCGGCGGGCTGTGACCCCAGCCGCATGGGGATTGGCCCGGTTCCCGCAGTCGAGCGTCTTTTCGCGCGCACCGGGCTCGGCTGGGACGACATTGATCTGGTCGAATTGAACGAAGCGTTCGCGCCGCAGGTGCTCGCCTGCCTGAACGGCTGGGGCTGGGCGGACGATGACAGCCGCCTCGCCATGCTCAACGTCAACGGCTCGGGGATCTCGCTCGGCCACCCGATCGGCGCGACCGGCGGGCGTATTTTGGCGAACCTGACGCGCGAGCTGGTGCGCCGCGACGGGCGCTACGGGCTGGAGACGATGTGCATTGGCGGCGGGCAGGGCATCGCCGCGATCTTCGAGCGCGCCGCCTGATGGATTTGCGGCAAGCGCTGCAAGCGGCGGACATCTATCGCGCCGCCTCGGCGGAGGCGCTCGCCGCACGGTTGGCCGTGCGCCCGATCGATCATGAGCAGCGCGCCGCGCATGGTTTTGCGTGGGTCGCGACGACGGTGGCGGCGCTCGATGCGGTGCAGGCGTGGTGCGAGTCCGGCCAAGGCGCGAACCCGCTTGATGCGAAGATTGCGGCCCTCGCCTTTGCCGAAGGGATCGGCCAGCTCGTGGGCGGCTTGGCGATGGGACAGAACGAGATATTCCGCCCCGCCGATCTCGGGGTCGGTGCGGCGGCGCGGACGCTCGCCAACAGCTGCAGCGACCTGCTCGACTCCGACCATGCCGCGATGCGGGCAGAAATCGCGGCGGCGCTCGCCGACGGCCACTGGCCCAGCGAAACGCTGCACGATGCCGACCTCGACGCGATCCGCGACCAGTTTCGCCGCTTCACCGATGCCGAGATCGTACCGCACGCGCATGGCTGGCACCTTGCCAACGCGTTGATTCCCGACGCCGCGGTGCGGGCGATGGCCGATCTTGGCACCTTCGGCGTCTGCATCCCTGAGGATTTTGGCGGGCTGGGCCTGTCCAAGCTGGTGATGTGCATCGTCACCGAGGAATTGTCGCGCGGCTGGATCGGCGCGGGATCGCTCGGCACGCGGTCGGAGATCGCAGGCGAGCTGATCGCGATGGGCGGTACCGACGCGCAGAAAGCCCACTGGTTGCCGCGGATTGCGAGCGGCGAAATTCTGCCGACCGCGGTGTTCACCGAACCCGACGTCGGATCGGACCTTGGCTCGCTCCAGACGCGCGCGCGACAGGAGGCGAGCGGGATGTGGGTCATCGACGGGGCGAAGACGTGGATTACCCATGCCGCGCGGTCGGACCTGATGACCCTGCTGGCGCGCACCTTGCCCGACGCGAAGGGCTATGCCGGGCTGTCGATGCTGCTCGTCCCGAAGCCGCGTGGGACCGAGAGCGACGCCTTTCCGGCTGCGGGGATGAGTGGCAGCGAGATTGAGGTGCTCGGCTATCGCGGGATGCGCGAATATGCGTTGCAATTCGATGCGATGGCGGCGCCTGCCGACGCTTTGCTCGGCGGCGAAGAGGGGGAGGGGTTCAAACAGCTGATGCGGACCTTTGAAGGCGCGCGCATCCAGACCGCGGCGCGCGCGGTGGGGGTGGCACGGCGGGCGCTCGAACTGGGGCTGGACTATGCGTTGACCCGCAAACAATTCGGCAAGGCGATCCTCCATTTCCCGCGCGTCACCGACAAGCTGGCGATGAGCCTGGTTGATTTCGTCACGGCGCGCGAGCTGAGCTATGCGGCGGCGCGCGCCAAGGACAGCGGCAGGCGCTGTGATATCGAGGCGGGGATGGCGAAGCTGCTCGCCGCGCGCGCTGCTTGGTCGAACGCCGACGCCAGCCTGCAAATCCACGGCGGCAACGGTTATGCGCTCGAATATGAGATTAGCCGGGTGCTGTGCGACGCGCGCATCCTCAACATTTTTGAAGGCGCGGCGGAAATTCAGGCGCAGGTGATCGCGCGAGGGCTGATCGAGCGGCGTAACTGATCCGCGGCTGGGGTAACGCTGCGTTTTTACCGCGTCCCAAAAAAATAATTTGCCTCGTAACAGGGTTAATGCGAGGGGCGCCAATCGCCGCGAAGCGAGCATTTGGGGGGTGAATTTCGTTTCGGTCGCGCAGAGCGAGACCGCGTGTCTCCGCTACCAAAACTTGATTTCGACTCGTGATGCTCTATTCAAATCCCGTGCACGGCGACCCTGACAATTACATCAGCTTGCTGTCTGTCGCGCAGATTGAAACGTTGCGACACGTTTATGAGCACAAAAATTCCAAACAAATCGCCCGTCTGATGAATGTTTCGCCGCATACGGTGGACGAGAGAGTGCGGCGATCGTTAAAAAAGCTTAATGCTTCCAATCGGATAGAGGCGGCCCGTATCCTGGCAGTTAACGGTGTCTTCGACCATGTTACCCCTTATCAGCCTTTGACATATCAATTGATCGACCTAGGCGACACCGCCTCACCCTCCGATGCCGAGCCGGGGCGCAGTTCGTTTCGGCGACTATTCGATATCGGTTTGCCGTTCCCGACCGCGTCCCAGCCGACCAATCGGCATGGGTTGATGGAAAGGATTATCTGGCCAATTTTGATCGCCTTTGCGACCATCTTGGCGTTTTCCGCTCTCTATTCGATCCTTGTCGGACTTGGTCAGCTGATGTCCTGAACGTCCGTGCCGAATGCTGCGGGGGGGAAACCGGTAGCATTCTTTTTCAAGGAAAAAGAACATGCTGAATGAACGAGTTTCGGCGGCGAAAAAAATTGCGGCCGACCTGCACCAGGCCGAAGATGCCATCGACGAAGCGATGATCCGCATCGCCCAGCTGGCGGCCACCCTGCCCACCGCGCGCCGCGACACCAATATGTCGGCGATCGTCGGCCAGACCGCGATGTCGAAGGTTGCGAATGCGCTCGCCGCCGCCGGCGAAGTCCGCCAGTTGTTGACCGACGCGCATCTCGCGCTGACGGTAACGCAAAAGGAAGTTGGACTGGGAACGCGCATGTTCGGCGCCGGTGTCAAACCTGCCGCCGCCAAGCTTCGCGACGAGGGCAGCAACGACCAGGCCGCAACCGAAGTCGCCGCAGCGCCTTTCGCGCGGGCCGTTTGAACATCAGGAAAGGTTGACAGCCACAATGTGGTCCGTGGCGATTTACTATACAGTACTGCTCATTACGGTCGCCGTTGCCCTCCGGCGCGGCGGTCCGTTTGAGCGGTGGGCGGCCTACACCGCCCTGATCGCCTCGGTTCTCACCAGCGCTGTGTCTCCGTTCCCGACCTGGGCCGATATTGAATTTAATATCTTTGTCATTGATGTGCTGGTGTTGCTCAGCTTCTGGTTCATTACCCTGAAGACGCAGAGTTTCTGGCCCTACTGGATCACCGGCTGGCAATTGATCGCCATTTTCGGCCATATCCAGAAATTCATGTTCGCAGAGATATTGGCGCGACCCTATTCGCTCCTGTCAGTTTATATATCGTATCCGATTCTGTTGCTGATCATTTATGCAGCGGGTTCATCCAGCCGGAAGCGTGACGTCGCAGCCTGATGTTTGTGGCACCCCAAAGGGTTTCCGCGCATGCAGCAATTTTCGAACCAAGAAGTAGCAGAACTAAAGTCGCGGATCGACGAGATCCACGAACTGCTGGCGGGCCGCGGCGGTGAATTGTCGGCGCCCCCGACAGATCGTAGCGGCAACGGAGGCAGCGAAGGCTCGCCCCAGGCGGTGTTGCTGAACCAGCTGTCGCTCAGCATCCAGATCCGCCGGATCCGCCGCAACCATTTTGGTAGCGCTGAACTGGCGGGACCGATCTGGGACATGATGCTCGACCTGATGCTCGCCGAAAGCCACGATCGCGCGCTCAGTGCCAGCGATCTGGCGACCGGCGCCGGGGTGCCGCTGTCGTCGGGGCTGCGGATGATCAGCACGCTCGAGCGGCTTGGGCTGGCGCAGCGCTCGATCGACGAACGCGACCGGCGGCGGACGATCGTTCGCCTGACCGGTAGCGGAACCGAACGCATGGCGAGCTACTTCGAAAAAATCGGCGTGGCCTCGCAAAACAACCACATGCTCGCGGCCTGACCTCCCCCGACCGGGTGCGATGGCCGAGCGGGTCGCACACGCCGCACCCGGTCACCCCTCCGATCTGCCCAACTAGTCGGTCATCTGGCGCATCATCCGATCGATCTTGGCCATCGCCTCGCGCTTGATCTGGCAAATCCGCGCCGCGCTGACGTCGAGGGTCAGACCGATTTCATGCAGATTGAGCTCTTCGAAGAAGTAGAGCTGCAATACCATCTGCTCGCGGTCGGACAGACAGCTGATGCACTGGCGCAGCGCCCCCATCAGATCGGCCTGCTCGCATTGCTCGCCCGCACCGACGCCCTCGTCGGGTAGCAGGAAGGCGCCGATGTCGGTCAATTCGTCGAGCGAGGTCGAACGGCCATGCGTCGCATTGCGTTCGAGCGCGAAATAATCCTCGGGTGACAGGTCGAGCGCCGCCGCCATTTCGGTGGCGGCGGGCGCCCGCATCAATTGCTGTTCCAGGGCCGCGCGCGTCGCCTGGATGCGCTTGGCTGCGACCATTGCCGAGCGGCCGACATCGGCCTCGCGGCGCAACTGGTCGATCATCGCGCCGCGGATGCGCGTCGTTGCATAAGTGGCGAAGGCAAAGCCGCGCTCTTCATAATTCTGGCTCGCCTCGATCAGCGCGATCAGACCGGTCTGGATCAAATCGTCGAGTTCGCTCGTCCGCGACACGCGCGAAAACACCTGCCAGGCGATCTTGCGGACCAGCGGCGCATATTCGTCGACCAGCGCCTCGACGCTTTCGCCATAGCCGCGCACGCGCGGGGCGCGGGCCATCGGCGCCGCGAATTGCTCGGCGGGCTCAATTCTCATGCACTTGGTCCTCCATATGGGCGTCCGGCCCGGTCGCAAGGCGCGGCACGTCGGCGCCGATCGTCGCGACGATTTCGGTCTGTTTGCTGGCCGGGATCTCGAGGTAAGAGATCACGGCAACGTCGGGAAAAGTGGCGCGGATCAGCCGCGACAGCGCCGAACGACAGATTGGCGAGGCGACCAGCGCAAAGCTGCGTGTCTGGAGCAGGAGCGGTTCGACGGCCTGCCCGACCTGTTGGATGATCTTCATCGCCATGCCGTGTTCGAACGGCCATTCGGCGCCCGGATTGGCGCGCACCGACTGGTTGAGCAGCACTTCGATCTCGGGACTGAAGGTGACGACGGGCAGCGGCATGCGGCTCGGCACGATCGTCTGGACGATCAGCGCGCCGATGCGCTGACGCACCGCTTCGACCAGATCGACTTCGCCCAGTTGCTGCGCCGCGGTCGCGACCATCGCCTCGGCAATCTTGCGGAAATCGCGCAGCGGCACCCGCTCGACCAGCAGCGACTTGCACAGGCTGGCGACGCGCGGCAGCGGATAGCCCTGCGGACTGAGGTTTTGGGCGAGCTGCGGATAGTGGATCTTGAGGTTGTCGATCAGCGACTGCGCATCGTCGATCCCGAACAGGTCGGCGGCGGCGCCTACGATGCTGTTGTTGAGGTGGGTGGCGACGACAGTCGCGGGGTCGACGACGGTATAGCCTGCGGCGATCGCGTCATTCTGCGTCGCCTTCGGAATCCACAGTGCGTCGAGGCCGAAGGTCGGATCCTTGCACGGCCGCCCCAGCACCTTGGTGACGAGGTCGCCCGAATCGAGCGCGAGCATTTCGTTGGGGAATACCTCGTCCTCGCCAACGATCACACCGGCGACCGAAATGCGATAGACGTTGCCGGGCAGCGACAGATCGTCGCTGACTTTTACCGGCGGGACGACGAAGCCGAGCTCTTTCGACAATTGGCGGCGGATGCCGGTGATCCGGGTCATCAGCGGCGCGCCCTTGCCGTCGTCGACCAGGCTGACCAGCGCATAGCCGATTTCGAGCTGGCAGGCGCTGGCGTCGCTGACGTCGGCCCACTCGATCAGCGACGGGTCGGGCGCGATGGCGACCGGCGGCGGCGCGTCGGCGATGGCAGCGGCGCTGCGGCGCAATTGCCAGCCGACCGCAAAGGACAGCGCGGCGGCGGGCAGGACCAGCAGCTGCGGCATCGCCGGAACCATGCCAAGGATGAACAGAATGCCGCCGACCGCCATCCAGACCGACGGTGCGGCAAACTGGCTGCTGATCTGACCGCTCAGGTTGAACGGCGACGCGACGCGGGTGACGATCGCTGCCGCGGCGATCGACAGCAGCAGCGCCGGGATCTGTGCAACCAGCGCGTCGCCGATCGCGAGCGTGACATAGGTGCTGCCGGCTTCGGAAAAGCTGAGACCGTGGCTGAAAATGCCGAGGATCAGGCCGCCAACGATGTTGACGAACAGGATCAGCAGCCCGGCGATCGCGTCGCCCTTCACAAATTTCGAGGCACCGTCCATCGAGCCGTAGAAATCGGCCTCGGTCGCGACTTCGACGCGGCGTGCCTTGGCCTCTTCGGGGGTGAGCAGTCCGGCGTTGAGATCGGCGTCGATCGCCATCTGCTTGCCGGGCAAGGCGTCGAGGGTGAAGCGCGCCGACACTTCGGACACGCGCCCGGCGCCCTTGGTGATGACGACCATGTTGATGATCATCAGGACGAAAAAGACGAACAGGCCGACCACATAGTCGCCGCCGATCAGCACTTCGCCAAAAGCCTCGATGACATGGCCCGCCGCGGCGGTACCCTCATGCCCGTGGACGAGCACGACGCGCGTCGAAGCGACGTTCAGCGCAAGGCGGAACAGCGTGGCGAGCAGCAACACCGTTGGGAAGGACGAAAAATCGAGCGGTTTGGCCGCCGACAGCGCGACCATCAGGATCGCAAGGCTGATCATGATGTTGGCGACAAAGCTGATGTCGAGGATCAGCGGCGTGACCGGGATCACCATCAGCCCGACAAGGATCAGCATCCCGACGGGCAGCGCCGAAGCGCCTGCCATCCGGCCGATATTACCGAGGTTCAGGCCGCCGGTCATGCCGCACCGCCCGTCATCGAAGCGAGCCGCCGATAGGCATCGGCGGCAAAGCCCATCGAAAGTTTGCGCGGCATCGGCTTGATTTCCATCATCTGCAGCGGGGGACGTCCCCCACCGCCCGCCAAACCGCTCGAGCTGCTCGCCGAAGCGTGCCAGCCGGCGGGGGCGAAGGGTTTCATATTTTCGATCTTGCCGCCGTTCTCGAGCTTGACGCGAAAGCGGTCGCGAATCTCGGCGAGGCTGCGCATGCTGCCGTCGGGAGCGTAAAAGACCGAGCGGTTGGCCGCAGCTGCTTCGGGCATCATTGGCGCGCCCGGCTGGTCGGGATTGGCGTCGAGCGCGGTCAGAAATTTGGCGGCGCCGCCGCTGCCCAGAAAATGAGCGAGATAGAGATCGACGGGTTCGGCGCCGCGGCCGATCCGGCTTTCCAGATAATCGCGATTGTCGCCGGTCAGCGCTGCGGCCATCGTCGAGGCAGCGGTCGGATCGTCGCGCAGGTCGAAAATCTGTTGGCGCAGCGCCGGGTCGGTGACGGTCAGCCGTCCAGAGGCATCGCGGCCGATCGCGTCGGCGGCCCAGGCAAGCCCATGGTTGGCGCCGTGGCGGTCGAGCGTGGCGAGCCACGTTTGTTTGGTGAACTGATAAAGTCCGCGCGCCGACGAGGTTGATGCCTTGGCGGTCGGATTATAGCCGCTTTCGACGCGGGCGACGTCGACCAGATAGTCGAAATCGACGCCCGTTCGTACCGACGCGTTCTGCATCGCATCCATCACGGGTGCGGCGACGCGGCGCGCGGCTTGGGAATTGTTGATTGCGTTCATAATCTGGTTCCGCTGATGCAGCCGGGCTGTCTCAGCAAACCAAAAGCAATCATCGTGCCATTTACGGCTAACGGCAGAAACCTATAGCATAATCAGTAGCTTAATGCCGCTCCGCGGTGATGGGTGCCACGGATTTCGTGGTTCCTGTCAATCCGCTGACGCGTCCAGTCCTTCAGGACATTGACGCGGATCGCCGCGGCTTCGAGCTGGCGCAGCGTTTGGCCGATCAGCAGCTCGGCGCGCTGTTCGCTGCCCCGGGGGATGCCCGCGCCGCGAAACAGGATCACCGCGGTCGCCAGCTCTTCGGTGGCGGCGATGATTGCGCCGGCGTCGTGGCCGTCGAGCGCGCCGACCAGCATATCAAGCCGCGATTGCACATTGTCGAGCATCATTCGACCCCGCCGGCGTGAAAATCAATCATCGCGCTGGCGATGATCGCGGGGTGGACGCCATAGCTGCCGTTCGCGATCGCATTGCGCAGCGACGCGACGCGCGCGACATCGACCGGCGGCGCCTGGGTCGCGAGACTGCCCGCGAGGCGAATCAGCCGCGCGGCGGGCAGGCTGTCCGGCGCAGCGGCAAGCTGCGTGGGTGCGTGTGCCGCTCGCGCCGCGGTTTCGCTGGTGGCGCTGCGCAGCGGGGTCGTGCGGACAATGCCGCCGACGGGTCCGATCTTGCTGCTGTCACCCGACATAAAGGCCTCCATCCGATGCCGTCAGAAAAGTGACGGCGCGGTTCACGAAGGCTTTAACGGATGCGGATCGGGGCGATTAAGTCAGCTTGCCGCAAAAAGACAAAAGAAAGGCCCGGTGACGTCGGAAAGCCGACAGTCACCGGGCCAGTGGGCAGGGTAAGGTGAGGTAAAGGGTTGGGATCAGTCGTCGAGGCGGGCGCGGCCGGGGCCGATCACCTTGGCACTCAGCGAAGATCTGGCGTCGTTGCCGCGCAGCGCGATTGTTTCACCGACGCGGCCATCTTCGGCGGCGACCGCGGCATAGCTGACCGAGAAGCTTTCGGTGTCGATCGTCACGCGGACATTGTCGCCGCGGCGGATGACCGGGGCGCTGGCCGCGAGCCGGGTAAAGCCCGCAGCGGCGGGCGCGACGTTCGCCGGTCCCGACATCGGCACGCGCAGGCGCCAGCCGAGCGAGGCGCAGCGTACCGCCAGCGCATTGGCATCGATCGCGGTCACCGACGCCTGTTCGGGGCAGCGCGCCAGCTTGATGCGGCGATCAACCGGGGTCGCGGTGCGGCCCAGCGCGCTGGCGACCATGGCGGTCAACACGTCGATCGTCTGCCAATCTTCATTGGCCTGCTGGGCAAAACTGGGATTGGCGGCGGTACAAATGGCCAGGCCAGCGGCCAGGCTTGCGATAACAGGACGGGACACGATCCATCTCCTTCGGTCCAAAATGGTCACCCACCATTTTGCAGGAAGCGTGCCAGTCGCGGTTTGCGGCGCGATTGGCGCACGTGCCGCGCAGCGTTGTCGGTTTTTTGACGAGGGTCGCAAGCGGCGATGGCCGGATCTTTCTAAGTTACGTAAAAACAACGAAAAAAGGCGTTTGGCACGGCGATTGCATCGTTCTTTGTGTTTTCCGCGCGTCGGCACCGGCAGGACCGGACCCGGCAAGCGGCGAAAGAAGGAATTTGATGATGGCATCCGAGAAACTCTTTGGCCTGCACGCGACGGCGCTCCAGCTGCGCAGTCAGCGCATGATGATGCTCGCGTCGAACATCGCCAATGCCGCGACGCCGGGATATAAGGCGCGCGATCTCGATTTCGCAAAAGCACTCGACCTGGCCCGGCAGGGCGGCTCGACCGCCCATGCCGTCGAGGGCGCGATGGCCTATCGCGTCCCGGTGCAGGCGTCGCTCGACGGTAACACCGTCGAAATGGCGACGGAGCAGACCGCCTTCGCCGAAAACGCGCTCGCTTACCGGTCCAGCCTTTCGTTCCTCAGCGGCCGCGTCAACACGCTGACCCGCGCGATCAAGGGCGAATGACGATGGCCAGCAATTTCTCGGTCTTCGACATCAGCGGCCGCGCGATGTCGGCGCAGCTCGTCCGGCTCAACACCACCGCATCGAACCTCGCCAACGCCGGGACAATAGCGGGCAGCGAAGCCGAGGCCTTTCGCTCGCTTAAGCCGGTGTTCCGCACGGTGATGGATGACCATGGCCGCGCGACGGTCCAGGTCGATCAGGTGACGACGTCGAAAATGGCGCCGTCGAAACGCCACGATCCGTCGAACCCGCTCGCCGACAAGGACGGCAACGTCTGGCAGGCGGCGGTCGATAGCGCGGCGGAGATGGTCGAGATGGTCGAGACTGCGCGCCAGTATCAAAACAATGTCCAGGTCCTCGAAACCGCCAAGGGCCTGATCAACGAAACCCTCAGGATGGGACAATAGAATGGCCGTCAACAACGTCACCAACGCCAACAACGTCGTGCTCCAGCCGAAGGGCGCCGGGCAGCAGATGGGGCAGAGCGATTTCCTGCGCCTGATGACCGCGCAGCTGTCGCAGCAGGATCCGTTCAACCCGGTCGATAACCAGCAGATGGTTGCCCAGATGGCGCAATTTTCCAGCCTCGCCGGGATCAGCGAAACCAACACGACGCTGCAACAGATTTCCGAACAGCTCGCGGCGCAGACCCAGCTGCTCAAAGACATTAAGGCCGCCACCCCGGCGCCCGCACCCACCACCTAAGGAAGGATAAGCCATGTCATTCTATACTTCGCTTTCGGGCCTCAAGGGCGCCCAGACCGACATGTCGGTCATCTCGAACAACATCGCCAACGCCGGATCGATCGGGTTCAAGCGCAGCAAGGCGCAGTTCGGCGACATTTTCGCTTCGTCGCCGACCCAGTCGACCAAGATGATCGCCGGCCAGGGCCAGCGCCTGAACGGCATCAGCCAGCAGTTCACGCAAGGCTCGTATGAATCGAGCGAAAAGACGCTCGACATGGCGATCGTCGGCGAGGGCATGTTCGTGGTGAAGGGCGATCCGCCGCGCGAGCAGGTGACCTACACCCGCAACGGCGCCTTTACCGCGACCCCCGACCGCAACGTGATCGATTCGACGGGGCAGAAGCTGCAACTTCTGCCGGTCGATGCGAGCGGCAACGTCACCAACAACACGCTGGCCGGTGCGTTCGACTTTGTGTTGCCCGCCGGCGCGCCGAGCGACCCGACCGCGCAGCTCGTCAATGTGTCGATCGGCCTCGACGGGCTGGTCTCCGCGACCTTTGCCAATGGCGAAGCGCAGGTGCTCGGCAAGGTGGCGATGGCGACCTTCCCCGCGATGGAGGGGCTGCGCCCCGTCGGCGACGCGCATTGGCAGTCGTCGGGCGAAAGCGGTCCGCCGACGATCGACGCCGCGACCAACGGCCCGATGGGCGCGCTCCGCTCGGGCGCGCTCGAACGCTCGAACGTCGATATCACCGAAGAACTGGTGATGCTGATCGGCGCGCAGCGCAATTTCCAGGCGAACGCCAAGGCGATCGAGGGCGCGTCGCAGCTGTCGCAAACCATCATCAATATGCGCTGATCCGGCGCATTTAGCCGACTGCCGGGAGCTTCCCAATGGACCGCCTCATCTACACCAGCCTTACCGCGATGCGGGGCAGTCAGGCCCGGCAGACGGCGATCGCCAACAATCTGGCGAACGCACAGACGCCCGGGTTTCGCGCCGACATGGCCGAGGCGCAGGCGCTGTGGCTGAACGGCAGCGGGCTCGATGCGCGCGCCATGTCGTCGGAGGAAGTGCTCGGCGCCGACATGCGCGCCGGCACCGTCACCGCGACCGGGCGCGATCTCGACATCGCGGTGCAGGGCGACGCGCTGCTCGTGGTGCAGGCGAAGGACGGCACCGAGGCCTATACAAGGCGCGGCGATTTACAGGTGTCGCCGAGCGGACTTTTGACCACCGGCGATGGCCACCCTGTCCAGGGTGGTCAGGGTCCGGTAACCATCCCGCCTGCCGACGCCGTCACGATCGACGTCGAAGGCCGGGTCTGGATCGTCCCCGCGGGCGGCGATGCCGAAAATCCGCAGGAGGTCGACCGGATCCGGCTCGCCACTCCGACCGGATCGGACATTGCCAAGGGTCTCGACGGTCTGTTCCGCGTCAAGGGCGACGGCATTTTGCCCGACGATCCCGAAGCGCGGCTGATCACCCGCTCGATCGAAGGATCGAACGTCGCTGCCACCACCGCGCTGGTCGACATGATCGAGGCGAGCCGCAGCTGGGATACCCAGCTCAAGCTGGTCAGCGACGCGCGCGACATGGACAGCGCGACCGCCAATCTGATGCAGCTTCCGCGTTAAGGAGAATATGAAATGAGCTTCGGTGCCTTGCACGTCGCGCGAACCGGTCTGGATGCCCAGGGCTTCCGGATGCAGGTGATCGCCAACAACCTCGCCAACGTGAACACAACGGGCTTCAAGCGCGACCGTGCCAGCTTTGAAACGCTGAGCTATCAGATGATGACCGCGCCGGGTGCGCCTTCGTCGGCCGAAAATCGTTATGCGACCGGGCTCAACCTTGGCACCGGCGTGTCGCTCGGCGGCACGTCGCGGATAGACACGCAGGGGACGTTCGCCACCACCGGCAACGCGCTCGACATGGCGATCGACGGCGCCGGCTATTTTCAGGTCGAAATGCCCGACGGACGCACCGGCTATACCCGCGCGGGCAATTTCGGTCGCTCGCCCGATGGCACGATCGTGACGTCGGACGGCAAACCGCTGACCCCCGCGATCCAGATTCCCGAGGACAGCACCAATGTATCGATCGGCGCCGATGGCACCGTGTCGGCGACCGGTCCCGACGGCACGCTGACCGAACTTGGCCGCATCGAACTCGCACGTTTTGCCAATCCGGCGGGTCTGCAGGCGATCGGCGACAATATGCTCGTCGAAACCGCCGCCTCGGGCGCGCCGCAGGTAGGGGCCGCCGGGCTGGAAGGCCGCGGCAGCTTGCGCGGCGGGATGCTCGAAGGATCGAACGTCAACGTCGTCGAGGAACTCGTCGACATGATTGAGACCCAGCGCGCCTACGAGGTCAATTCCAAGATGATCCAGGCCACCGACGAAATGATGAAAAATGCCGCGCAGACCCTCTAAACTGTCGGTCGGTGTGGCCTTTGCCCTCGCGCTCGTGCCGTCTGGCGCGGCGGCGAAGGACAAATTGCCGCCCGACGCCTTTGCTGCGGCGACGCCGGTTCCCCCGGCGCCGCTGCCCGGGAATGGCTCGATCTTTCAGGGCAGCTATGTGCCGCTGACTTCGGGCGGGCGCGCCGGGCAGGTTGGCGACATCCTGACCATCCAGCTCGTCGAGCGCACCGCGGCGACCAAAAGCAATGCCGCAGGAACGCAGCGCGATGGCAATATCGGCCTGACGCCGCCCGCCACCGGGCCGCTGTCGCTGTTCAACCCCAGCGATATCGCGATGGGCGGCGGCCAGCAATTCAAGGGCAAGGGCGACGCATCGCAATCGAACGCGCTGTCGGGCGAGGTCAGCGTGACGATCGCCGCGGTCTATCCGAACGGTACGATGCTGGTGCGCGGCGAAAAGCTGCTGACGCTCAACCGCGGCGACGAACGCGTCCAGATCTCGGGCATTGTCCGCGCGATGGATATCAGCCCCGACAACCGCATCCTGTCGACCCGCGTCGCCGACGCCAACATCCGTTACGTCGGCAAGGGCGAAATCGCGCGCGCCAGCCAGCAAGGCTGGTTGCAGCGTTTCTTCTCGATCATCAGCCCGTTCTGAAAAGGAATATCTCCGTGACATCGCGTCCCACCCTGTTCGCGCTCCTGGCGCTCCTGATCGCTAGCCTGACCTTTGCAGCGCCGGCGCAGGCCCAGCGCATCAAGGACATGGGCCAGTTTCAGGGGCTGCGCGCCAACCAGCTGACCGGCTACGGCATCGTTGTCGGGCTCGCGGGGACAGGCGACGACAGCCTCGATTATTCGACGCTGGGCATGAAGGGCGCGATTTCGCGCTTTGGCCTGACTTTGCCGCCGGGGGTCAACCCGGCGCTGAAGAATGCCGCGGCGGTGATGATCACCGCCGAGCTGCCCCCTTTCGCCAAGCCGGGCCAGCGCCTCGACGTGACCGTTTCGGCAATCGGCAAGGCCAAAAGCCTGCGCGGTGGTACCCTCGTGCTCGCGCCGCTCTATGGCGCCGACGGTCAGATTTACGCAATGGTGCAGGGCAACCTCGTCATCGGCGGACTCGGGGTCGATGCCGCCGACGGGTCAAAAGTGACGGTAAACGTCCCGTCGAGCGGCCGCATCGCCAGCGGCGCAACGGTCGAGCGCGCGGTCGATACCGGCTTTGCGTCCAGCGAGTGGCTGACCTTCAACCTCCACCAGTTCGACGCGACCAACGCCAAGCGCGTCGCCGACGCGATCAACGCGGCGATCCCCGGGAGCGCATCGATGATCGACGGCGCCAGCATCGCGATCCGCGCCGCGGGCAATGGCGACGATCGGATGCGGCTGATGTCGCAGATCGAAAATCTCGGCGTCCAGCGCTCCGAACCCTCGGCCAAGGTGATCGTCAATGCGCGCACCGGTACGGTGGTGATCAACGGCGCGGTCCGCGTCGGCACCGCCGCGGTCAGCCACGGCAAGCTCACCGTCTCGATCAAGGAATCGCCGACGGTGGTCCAGCCAGCGCCGTTCAGCCGCGGCGAAACCGCGATCGAGCCATCGAGCGAGATAGAGGTCGCCGAGGATGTGCGCCCGGCCTTTTTGATGAAACCCAACGCCTCGCTCTCCGAACTCGTCGATTCGATCAACCGTCTGGGTGTGTCGCCTGGCGATCTGGTCGCGATCCTCGAGGCGCTGAGCCAGGCGGGTGCCCTCACAGCAGAGTTGGTGATCATATGACGTCGCCTGTTTCCTCGACTCCCGCAGCGCGGCCGTTCGTGCCGGCTTCGGCCACCCCGACCCTTGGCGGCGGGGACGGCGACGGCGGGCTGCGCAAAGCGGCCGAGCAGTTCGAGGCGGTGATCCTGCGCCAGCTGCTGGCGTCGATGCGCCAGGCTAAACTCGGCGACGACATGATGGGATCGAGCGCCACCGACAATTTCCGCGAAATGGCCGACGCGCGCACCGCTGATTCAATCGCTGCGATGCGTCAGTTCGGCATCGCCGACATGGTCGAGCGCCAGTTCCGCGGGCGTCTGGGCAATGCGGCTGGAGGCATACAATGAGCGATCTTCTCGGCATCGGGTATAGCGGCCTCAAGGCCTATTCGCGTGCGCTGTCGACGATCGGCGACAATATCGCCAACGCGCAGACCCCTGGTTATGCGCGGCGGCGGCTCGATATGATGGAGTCGGTTAGCGGCAATGACTCGGTCTTTTATCGCGGCAGCGTCAACCCGTCCGGGGTCGAGATCCGCGGCGTCAACCGATCGGTCGATGCCTGGCTGATCGAGGACTCACGACTTTCCGGCGGCGACTCCGAACGCGCGGCGACGAAGCTCGGCTGGCTGGGTAAGGTCGAGGGCGCGCTCAGCGACGAGAGCAACGGGATCAAGACCGGCCTCACCAACTTATTCACCACCGCCGACCAATTGACCGCCGATCCCGCGAACAGGACGCTACGTAGTCAGTTCCTCCAGTCGGCCGACGACATCGCATCGGGTTTTCGGACCGCGGCCAGCCAGCTCGACAAGATGTCGGACGGGGTCGAGGGCGCGGCGGCGAGCACGGTCGAAGATTTCAACGCCAATCTGAATGCGCTCGAACAGATCAACATCGGGCTGCGCAAGGCGCGCCCGGGATCGACCAACCAGGCGAGTCTGCTCGACGAACGCGACCGGCTGCTCGATAAATTATCGTCGCAGGCCGGGGTCAGCGCGACCTTTGAAAATAACGGATCGGTGACGTTGCGCGCCGCCGGGTCGGGCGACCTGCTCGTCGGCGGCGGCGCGGTCAACCCGATCGCGGTGACCGCAGCGCCCGACGGGCGGCTGTCGTACAGCGTCGGCGGGTCGCCGCTGACGATCGCGACGGGCTCGCTCGCCGGTTTGTCGGAGGCGGCCAATCATGTTGCCGACCAGCGCGCCGGGCTCGATACGATGGCAACGTCGTTCGCCGCCCAGCTCAACGCGGCGCATCAGGCGGGCACCGATGCCAATGGCAATCCGGGCGCGCCGCTGTTTACCGGCACCAGCGCCGCAACGCTGACCGCGAGCGCGCTGGCGCCCGAACAGGTCGCTGCCGCCAATGCCTCGGGCAGCAACGGCAATATGCTCGCGCTCGGCACGCTGCGCGGCGCGGGCGATCCCGAAGCGCGCTGGTCAGGACATCTGGCCACCCAGGCCCAGTCGACCGCGTCGGCGCGCGCGCAGGACGCCGCCGCCATGACCCGCGCCGACGCCGCTGCCGCGGCGCGCGACGGGGTGAGCGAGGTCGATCTCGACAAGGAAGCCGCCGAGCTGCTGCGCTTCCAGCAAGCCTATCAGGCCGCGGCGCGCACGATCCAGGTCGCGCGTGAAACGATGCAAACGCTCTTGAGCTCGATCTAGGAAGGCGACGACGATGATTAACGCCGTGGGCAATCGCATGACGCGCGAGATCGCGCGCCAGCAGAAACTCGCCGATCAGATCGAACGGACGCAGATCCAGATTTCGAGCGGCAAGCGGCTGCAACGCATGTCGGACGATCCGGTGTCAGCGCGGCGGATCGCCACGATCGGCACGGCGCAGTCGAGCCTCACCGCGTGGAACAGCAATATCAATACCGCGACGGCGCTCGTGTCGCAGGCCGACGCGGCGCTGAAATCGGTGAGCAACCTGATGACGCGCGCGCGCGAACTGACGGTTGCCGCAGCGAACGACACGACCAGCCCCGCCGACCGCGCGACGATCGCCGCAGAACTCGGCACGATCGCCGACGAAATCGACAGCCTGGCGGCGACGCGCGATTCGAATGGCGAGCCGGTGTTCGCGAGCAGCACCGCGCGCGTTATGCGCTTCGATGGCGACATCAGCTTTGCGCCGGTTCCGGCCGCCGCCGATGTGTTCGTCATCGCCGGCAACAGCCTGTCGACCGGCATCCGCGATGCCGCGACCGCGGTCGCGGCGGGCAACAAGCCGGCGATGGGCGCCGCGCTGACCGCGCTCAACACCGCGATTGGCCATGTCGCTGACCGCCATGCCGCGCTCGGCCTGTCGGCGGGGCGGCTCGAACGCATCGGCGACGGGCTGGCGGCGCGCGGCATCACGCTCAAGGATGAGCGCTCGTCGGTCGAGGATACCGATCTGTCGGTCGCGATCGCCGAACTTAACGCACAGGATCTGACCCTCGGCGCCGCGCAGGCTGCCTTTGCCAAGATCAACCGCCAGACCCTGTTCGATATTTTGAACTGATCGCGCTCAATTTTGCGGCGCTGCTGCCGTTAAGCATGAAGACGCATTTTGAATTTGGGGCTTTCGGCCCGGATGGAGTTACCCCCGCATGTTTCCCGTAATCGGCATCGTTGTCCTGCTGCTGCTGGTATTCGGGGGCTTTGCGCTGACCGGCGGCAACCTCGGCCCCGTCATGCACGCCTTGCCGCACGAGATGCTGATCATCGGCGGCGCCGCGATCGGCTCGCTGATCATCGGCAATTCGGGCGCCGACCTGAAGGCGCTCGGCGGCGGGCTCGCGAAAGTGTTCAAGGGACCGCAATATCAGAAGCAGGACTATCTCGACTGCATCCTGCTCGTGTCGACGCTGATGAAGATGATGCGGACCGAAGGCCCAGTGGCGGTCGAACCGCATATCGAGGATCCGAAAAACTCGACGCTGTTCCAGCAATATCCCAAGCTGCTCAAGGACGACACGCTGGTCCACCTGATCTGCGACACGCTGCGGCTGGTCGTGGTGTCGTCGGGGACGCTCGATCCGCATGCGGTCGAGGACGTCATGGACGCCGCGCTGAAAAATCATCACCACCATGCGATCAAGCCCGCCGATGGATTGCAGAACCTCGCCGACGCGCTCCCCGCGCTCGGCATCGTCGCCGCGGTGCTCGGCGTCGTGAAGACGATGGGGTCGATCGACCAGCCGCCCGCGATCCTGGGCGGTATGATCGGGTCGGCGCTGGTCGGTACCTTCCTTGGCGTGCTCCTCGCTTATGGGCTGGTCGGTCCGTTCGCGACGCGCGCGCGCACCGTGATCGAGAGCGACGGCGCCATCTATCATACGGTGAAGCAGCTGATCATCGCCTCGCTCCACGGCCATCCGCAGCCGCTGGTGATTGAGGCGGCGCGGTCGGGGGTCGAGCATTCGAACCAGCCGAGCTTCGCCGAGGTCTTTGACGGAATGCGCGGCCGCTGATGGCCGCGCGCCCGAATACCCCGCCGCGTCCGATCATCGTCAAGAAGATCATCGAGGCACCCCACGCCGGCCATCATGGCGGGGCGTGGAAGGTCGCCTATGCCGATTTCGTCACCGCGATGATGGCGTTCTTTCTGCTGATGTGGCTGCTCGGCGCGACGACTGAAAAACAGCGCAAGGCGCTCGCCGACTATTTTGCGCCGACGATCGTCCAGTCGAAGCAGGACACAGCGGGATCGAACGGCTTTTTTGGCGGTGACTCGCTCGTCTCCGCCGACAAATATCCGCATGGCGCGGCGCAGACCGGGACCAAATCAATGACGATCCCGCGCGACGCCGTCGGCGGTCCCAAGGAAGCGTCGGGGCGCGAGCGCGAACGGCTGAAATTCCAGCGCGTTGCCAAGGCGCTCGCCGAGCGGGTGCAGACCAAGGGCGAGCTTCGGCGCTTCGCGCGCAACCTGCGCTTTACCGAGACGGTCGAAGGTCTGCGGATCGACGTGATCGACGATGCTGATTTTTCGATGTTTGCGATCGGGACCAGCCAGCTGACCCCCGCCGGTGTGCGGTTGTTCGGCGAGATTGCCGGCCCGGTCGCCGAAATGCCCAATCAGGTCATGGTGCGCGGCCACACCGATGCCGCGCCTTGGTCGGCCAAGTCGGGGACCAACAATTGGCGCCTGTCGGTCGACCGCGCCGAGGTCACGCGTCATTTTCTGGAGTATCGCGGCATCGACAAAAGCCGCTTTGCGCGCATCGAAGGCGTCGCCGATCGTGAGCCCTATGTCCCCTCTGACCGATTCGACCCGCGCAACCGCCGCATCTCGATCACGCTGGGCTGGCGCACTGCTTCCAACAATTAGTGCCATTTTGGCAGCATATCCGATCGTCAACAACAGGAATGCGCCGCTATTGCATCCAGTCTGGCAATAACCCTTTGTTCTGAAAGGGTTATACAGGGTTGGATAATCTTTTGTTTACCACTTTCGTCAATCTCTGGGTCCATCGAAAAGGCGCCGGATTTGGGGGGCGCGGTGGAGACCAAAATGACCGTGGGGCAGAACAACAATGCAGCGCTTGAGGCGCTGATCATCGGCAGCAGCGCGGCCGCCGCGCAGCTGCGCGACATGATCCGCCGCGTGGCGCGGTCGAATGCGTCGGTCATGCTCTGCGGCCCGTCGGGCTCGGGCAAGGAACTCGTCGCCCGCGCCATCCACGACGAAGGCGTCCGCGCCGGCAAGGCTTTCTCGGCGATCAACTGCGGCGCCATCCCCAGCGACCTGATCGAATCCGAATTGTTCGGGCATGAAAAGGGCAGCTTCACCGGCGCCCATGCTCGCCGCATCGGCCATTTCGAAGCGAGCGAGGGCGGTACGCTCTTCCTCGACGAAATCGGCGACATGCGTTTCGACATGCAGGTCAAACTGCTCCGCGTGCTGGAAGAACGGACGATCGTCCGCGTCGGCAGCAGCGATGTGAAGGCCATTGACGTTCGCGTCATTTCGGCCACCCACCAGGATCTCGGCGCCGCGATCGCCGATGGCAAATTCCGCGAAGACCTGTTCTTCCGGCTCGGCGTGGTTGTGTTGCAGGTCCCCAGCCTCGCCAGCCGCGTCGAGGATATTCCCGCGCTCATCCGCCATTTTCAGCGCAAGATGCCGGGCGAGGCCAAGTGCCGCTTCGACGGCGAGGCGCTGGCGCTGCTGATGCAGCATCGCTGGCCGGGCAATGTCCGCGAACTGCGCAATTTTGTCGAACGCGCCAGCGTGCTGCACGGCGGCGAAACGCTCGGCGCCCATGACGTCGCCATTCTTTTGAACCCCACCGCAGCGCTTGCGCCGCGGCAGGCTGCCCCCAGCAGCTTTGCCGCGGTGCAGGCCAGCGCTGACGAACCTGTCCCGGCGATGCCGCATAGCAAGGCACCCGCGCCGGGCCGCCCGATCGACCTCAAGCGCGAGATCGAGACGATCGAGCTCGAACAGATCCACGTCGCGCTCGACCTCGCCGACGGCATCATTTCCGAAGCCGCGCGCCTGTTGACGCTGAAGCGCACGACCTTGATCGAAAAGATGCGCAAATATGGGGTTCAGCAGCAGGCTGCCTGACCGGCGCCCGCGACACGAGTTTCAGCACCCGCTGAAATAAGGGGGCTCTGGTCCGCCCCTAACCACCCGGCCGCCCGTCCCCACCCAGGGCGGCCGGGTACCCCGCGGGATTTTTTCAAACAGCATCGGCCCGCACCCCTACCCCGGGGTGCGGGCCGATGCTGTTTTGGCGATGGATTACGCCGGGTTCAGCGCAACTGGCGCCACGCGGCGCTGACGGTCAGCACCCCGTCGAGCAGGTCGGCGAGCGCCTCGCCGTCGTTTTGAGCCACCGATTCGTCGAGCTTGCGGCGCATGCTGCGATAGACGCGCGATAATGCGGCAGCGACGTCGCCGCCGGCATCGCGGTCGAGCCCGGCGTCGAGGCCGATCAGGATCGCGCGCGCGCGGTGCGCGGGCTCGGTTGCCGAAATGCGCTGACCCTGGCGGACCATCGACCCGAGCACACCGATCGCGGTTTCCAGCTCATCATACAGCATCGTCACCAGCTCGACCGGGTCGGCGGCGGCGGCGCGGCTTTCATGCTGCAAGCGGCGATAAAGTCCGGTCGCCCGGACGGTCGAGGCGGTAGCGGTCACGGTCGGCACCCTTAATCGTTACCCTGGTTGGTCCACATCTTGATCTGTTGCTCAAGATAGGATTGCGTCGCCTTGAACGCGGCCAGTTTGGCGTCGAGCGAGCCATATTGCTTCTCGAGCCGGGCGCGATACGCGTCTTCGCGCATCTCGATATTCTCGAGCTGGTCGGCAAGCGTTTCCTTGCGGCTGTTGAGCGACTTGGTCACGCGGTCGATCACCCCATCGGTCGCGATCGCCCGGTCGCGGATGCTGTCGAGGACAAAGGCGATGCCGGGGTCGCTCGTCTCGGTGCGCCCGCCGTCGCGGCGCGGGTTGAACATCGCCTCGACCGCGCCGGCGTCTGCCGCCAACACCTGCGCAAGTTTGGTTTCGTCGAGCGCGAGCAGACCGTCCTTGGTCGTCGATACGCCGATGTCGGTCAGCTTGTTGATGGTCGGATGGCTGGAGATCACGGTGCCAATCAGGCCCGACAGCTCGCGCTCGAGTTCGCGCAGCGCGGTCGTCGATCCCGACTGACCAGCGGCCGACGACAGGCTTTTCTTGAGCTGGTTATAGACCGAGACGAAATCACCGACGGTTTGTTTGATCATGTCGAGCGGGCGGCTGGCGCCGATGTCGACCGGCTGGCCGGGGGCCGCCTTTTTCAAGGTCAGCGACATGCCGGGAACGACGTCGTCGATGGTGTTCGAGGCGCGGCTGAACGCGACGCCGTCGATCGAGAATTCGGCGTTGGCGGCGCTCTGGCCCAGCGTCATGCCGCCGTCCGCGCCATAGGCAAAGGCGGAAAGACCCGGGTCGGCGTTGGCGTCGGCGGCGAGGGTGAAGGCATTGGTGGCGCCCGAGGGACCTTTCAGGATCAACCGGTGGCCGCCCTGATCGGCGATGATCGACGCGGTGACCCCGCCGCCGCTCGAATTGATCGCGTTGGCCAGCCCGTCGAGGCTGTTGTTGGCGGCGTCGATGGTGATCGTCGTGGCGACCCCGCCGACGGTCAGCGTCATCGTGCCGGTGCCGATCGCCGCGGTGCGGTCGGCGACAACCCCCGAATAGGTGCTTTGCGCGTGCGCCAGCTGGTTGACGACAACCGTCGCCGCAAAACTGTCGGCGTGGATTCCGGCGCGCGCGGTGGCGCTGAGCACGCTGTCGTCGGACACCGTCGGGGTGCTGCGCAGCGTTCCGTCGCTGATCATTTGCGCCAAAGAATCGGCAAAGCCTTCGAGATCGGATCGCGCCTGCGCCAGCGCGCTGATCCGCGTCTGGTTCTGCTGCGTCAGCGTATTGATGCGCGCCACCTTGGGCTCGCGCGACGCCGCGGCCAGGTCGGTGACCAGCTGCTTGGTGTCAATGCCTGACCCAAAGCCCAGGCTGTTGATGATGGAAGTGACCATGGCGAAATATCCTTCGCACCTGTTAACGGCGGCGCGCGGACGATTTTAAGCCTGCCGGCGTCCGTCGGGGTCGAAACGATGCGTCGGCGGCACATCGACCACTGGCTGCCCATGGCCCTCGGCGACCATGCGTTCGAGCTGGAAGACGAAGGCGAGCACGGTGGCGACCGCGACGAACAATTCATCGGGAATCACGCGCCCCGCGCGCGCGGTGAAATAGATGGCGCGGGTCAGCTGCGGATATTCGAGCAACGGTACATTGGCGCCGCGTGCCAGCTCGCGGATCGACAGCGCGACGTCGCCGCGCCCGCGCGCGACGACGACCGGCGCGGCGTCGACCCCGGGGCGATAGCGCAGCGCGACCGAGAAATGGGTTGGGTTGGTGAGCACGACGGTCGCGTCCGACACCGCCTTGCGCGCCGATCCGCTCAGGATGTCGTGCGCGCGCTGGCGCTGCGCCTGTTTGAGTTCGGGGGCGCCGTCGGACTGGCGCATCTCGTCCTTGATTTCCTGTTTACTCATCATCAGCCGCTTGTTGCGCTGCAACCACTGCACCGGGACGTCGATCAACGCGATGACGACCAGCCCGCCGGCGAGCATCAGCATCGCATGGCCGATCGCCTGTCCAGCCAGCCCGACTGCGGCGAGCAGGTCGGTCGATGCCATCGTCATGATCGCAGGCAAATTGCGGCCGACCAGCCAGTAGCCGATGGTGCCAAGCAGCAGCACCTTCGCCAATGCCTTGCCGAGTTCGGTCGCGCCCTGCAGTCCGAACATCCGTTTGAGCCCGGTCATCGGGTTCATCCGGCTGCCCTTGAAGTGCAGCGCTTTGCCGCGCCAGCCGAACGAGCCGAGCAGGGCCGGCCCGGCGACCGCGGCGCCGAGCGCGAGCGCGAACAGGCTGGCGAGCGGCAGCAGGATTTCGGTGCCGTTGCGCATCAGCGCCTCGGCGGGCGCAAAATCGGCGACGTCACTGGCGGTCAAGGTCAGTCCGCGGCGGACGAGGTCGCCCGCCGATAGCACGAACCAGCCGCCCGCGGCGACGATCCAGCCTGCAGCAGCGAGCATCATCAGCGCGGTGGCCAGCTCGCGCGACATCAGCACATCGCCTTCGCGCGCCGAATCGCTCAGCTTTTTGGGGGTGGGCTGTTCGGTTTTCTGGTCTTGCTCGGGCTTGCTCGCCATCGCGTCAGAGCCCCGCGAACATGCGCGCGGCGTCGAGCGCGTCGGACAGGATGCGCATGATCGCCTCGGCCATCGCTGGGGTCGCGACGCCGAGCAGGATTATGCCAGCGAGCAGGGTAGCCGGAATACCGACCGCGAACAGGTTGAGCGCGGGGGCGGAGCGGCCGATGACGCCCATGATGATCTGCACCAGGATCAGGACAAAGCCGACCGGCATCGCAATCGTCAGCGCCGCGGCGAACATCAGGCTGCCGAACCGGATAACGCCGCCGATCGCGTCGAACGAGGGAAAAGCGTTGCCGGGCGGAAGCGCGACATAGCTGTCGACGATGATCCCGATCAGCACGAGGTGGCCGTCGGCGGCAAGGAACAGCGCGGTCGCCAGCATCGACAGGAATTGGCCGATCGCCGAGCTCGACGCGCCGCTGATCGGATCGACCATCGACGCAAAGCCCAGCCCCATCGCGTTGCTGATCGCCTCACCCGCCAGCAGTGCGGCGGCGAGACCCATTTGCAAGACGAACCCGATGCCGAGACCAATCACGACTTCGCCGATGACGAGCAGCAATCCGGGAACCGAAACAATGCCTTCGGGGGGCAGCGCCATGCCCGACGCGGCGACGGCGGGGACGCCGACCGCCAGTGCGATCACCAGCCGCAGCTGGACCGGCACGCTGGTCGCGCCGAACACCGGCGCGGCGATGAACGCAGCGCCGGGGCGGATCATCCCCAGCATCCACAGCTGCAGCATCGCTTCGATATTCGGGATGTCGGCGGGGTTCACGGCGGATTTAGCGGACGACGTTCGGGATCTGCGCGAAGATGTCGCGGGTGAAGTCGGTGAGCAGCACGAGGATGCTGCCGCCGAAAATCGCGAGGCAGATCGCCGCGACGATCAGCTTGGGCACAAAGGTCAGCGTCTGTTCGTTGATCGACGTCGCCGCCTGCACCATGCCGAGCAGCACCCCGATGACAAGCACCGGCAGCAGTAGCGGCGCCGAGGCGAGCGCGAGGATCCACAGCGATTGCTGGGCCATGCCGATGAAATAGTCCGTTTCCACGTTGGCCCCCTAGGTCCCGAACGAGGCGGCGAGCGAGCCCATCGTCAGCGCCCAGCCATCGACGAGCACGAACAGCAGCAGCTTGAACGGCATCGAGATGATCGTCGGGGACAACATCATCATGCCGAGCGACATCAGCGCCGACGCGACGATCAGATCGATGACGAGGAAGGGCAGGAAGATCAGAAAGCCGATCTGGAACGCGGTCTTGAGCTCGCTGGTGACAAAGGCGGGCAGCAGGATCGAGAAGGGGACGTCCTTGGGGCTCGCATAGGCCGGCGCCTTGGCGATCTTGGCGAACATCATCAGGTCGGACTTGCGCGTTTGCGACATCATGAAGCCATGCAGTGCGACCCCCGAACGCGACACCGCTTCGCCGATGTCGATCTGCTCCTGTCCATAGGGCTCGATCGCAACGCGGTTCACTTCGCTGATCACCGGCTGCATCACGAACAGCGACAGGAACAGGCTCAAACCGACCAGCACCTGGTTCGGCGGCGTCTGTTGAAGGCCGAGTGCATGGCGCAGGATCGACAGCACGATGATGATGCGGGTGAAGCTGGTCATCATCAGCAGCAGCGACGGCAGCACCGTCAGCAAGCTCATCAGGACGAGGATTTGCAGCGACAGGCTGAGCGGGCGCCCATCGCCGCCGATGTCGTTTACCGCGCGGCTGAGCCCGTCGGCGGTCTGGGCATAAGCGGCGGGCGCGGCGATCAGCAGCACGAGGCCGCTGATCAGCGCCGCGGCGCGCAGCCCGGTCTTGCGATCAATCTGCATGGAAGTCGCCCTGGCTATCGTCGGCAATTCGCGTGATGCCATTGCGCGAGACCGCGACCAGGATCCGCTGTCCGGCAAATTCGACCACCGCGAGCTTCGATCCCGGACCCAGCGGCAGCACATCGACCATCTCGACCGCGCGCGTCTTGGCGCCGCCGCCGACAAGCGGCACGCCCATCTGGACGCGCTTCCACAGCCACAGGCTGCCCCACGCCATGCCGCCGATCAGCGGCAGCAGGATGAGCAGGCGGAGGATATATTCGAACATCAGCCTCTCCGCTCGAAGCCTTCGAGGCCGCGCGCCGGGGCGACGACTTCGGCGACCTGGATGCCATAACGGCCATCGACGCTGACGATCTCGCCCTTCGCGATCAATGTGCCGTTTGCATAGATATCGAGCAGGTCGGTTGCCGCGCGGTCGAGTTCGATCACGCTGCCCTCGTCGATCGCGAGCAGTTCGGCGAGCGTCATCGAGGTCGATCCGACCTCGACCGACACGCGTAGCGAGACACCCGCGAGCAGGTCGAAATTGGGCGCCGCGGCGATATTCTTATTGTCGCGGCGGTCGGCGCGGGGCGCCGTCGGGGCGTCGCTGAGGTCAGTCATGGTTCGGTCCTTTTTCGATATGTTCGATCATGATGGCGGCGTTGCCATTGGCTTCGCCGATGCTGCCGACCGCAAAGCTGCGGCCCGCGACGGTCACCGGCACATGGCGCGGCATGCCGAGCGGAATGATGTCGCCAACCTCGAGCGCGAGCAGCTTGACGAGGCTGATTTCGGGGCGCGCCAGCACCGAGCGCACGGGCAGTCGCACGTCGCGCAGCGCCTTGTTGAGCGCGCCCGCCCACACCGGGTTGGCGGCGCCGGGCATTTCGGCCACAGGCTCCGCCCCGGCGACACCGCGCAGCGCGGCGAGCGGATAGGCGCAGGCGATCGTCCGCCCCTCGAACGGCGCACCGCGCAGGATGAAGCGCTGCACGAACAATTCGTCGTCGGCGCGAACTGCGGCGAGTTTGGCGGGATCGCCGGTGACGCAGTCGAGTTCGGGTTCCATCGCCAGCTTGTCGCCCCATGCGGCGGCGAGTTGCAGCCCCATGTCGCGGCCGAGCCGGGCCGCGAAGCGTTCTTCGGCATCGGTCAGCTCTTCGCGTTCGGCCGCAAGGCCGCCCTTGCCGCCATAGAAAATGTCGACAAGTTGGAGCAGCAATGGCCGCGGCGCCGCAAGCAGCACCGGCCCCTTGAGCGGCGGCGCATGATAGCGCCAGAAGATCGCGGGCGCGGTCGATGCGGTCCAGTCGGCGAAGCTGATCGTTTCGGCATCGCCGCGCTCGACCTGGATCGACGACACGCCGAGCGCGCGGATCAGGTCGCGCAGGCTGCGGCCGAACTGGATCGCAACGCTGTCGAGCGCCGGAAAGGCATAGCTGTCCGCCGCCTTGCGCAGCAGCAACGACGCCTTGGCGTCAACCGCGTCGGTGGTCGGGGCGGCCGGCGGCTTCACGGCTTTGACGGATTTTTCGCGAACACTCACTGGATCACCAGGCTCGTGAAATAGACATAGTCGACACCACCAAAACCTTCTTTCTCGCGCAGCACATCGTTGATTGCCGCGGTCAATTGCCGCTGCAGCCGTTGTTTCCCCTGCGATGTCGAGAGCAGCGCCGGATCCTGTTCGGACAGCACCATAAGCACGACCGAGCGGATCGGCACCGCCTGGCGTTTGATATTATTGATAACCTTGCCGTCATAGAAGGTCGAAAGGCTGATACCCGCCTGCAAAAAGCCCGACCCGTCGGCGAGGTTGGTGGTGAAGGCGTCGGGGATCGCAAAATAAGTGACTTCATATTTGCGCGGGTCGACCTTGAACTTGTCGTTGGGCACCGACACGGTGCCAACCTTGGGCGCGGGTTCCTTGTCTTTTCCGTCGGCGGCGGGGGCTTCTTCTTCGCCGCTGCTGCGCACGACCAGCTTGGGATAATGATCCTCGGGCTTGGCCTCATGCGCCGACAGCGCGCCGAAATAGATGCCCGCACCGGCGCCCGCGCCGATCAGGACGAGCGCGCCGACGCCGATGAACAGCAGTTTCTTGAGCTTGCCCTTCGGCTTGGGCGCGGCATCGGTTTTATCCTTGGTCATCGTCATATCCCTTATGGTCAGGCGAAGCGGCCGCGGCGGTCGGCGGCCTCTTCGGGATCGCGCGCCTTGACGCGCTCGGTAACGGTTTCGATCAGGTGGCTGACGTCCTGTGCGCCGGGGCGGCCCTGACCCTGCGACTGGCCCTGCATCTGGCGGCTGGTGTCGCCGGGGGTGCAGGTGACTTCGCTGCCGGAGATGCGGACGCCCTGCTGGCGCAGGTCTTCGACCAGGCGGCCCTGCGCGGCGGTGACGATCGTCGCGGTGGCTTCATGCTGGGTGTCGAGTTTCAGTGACATGCCTTCGTTGCCCATCACCATCGCGACATCGAGGCGGCCGAGGTGGCGCGGCATCAGGCGAAAGCTGATGTCGCCGCTGTCCGATTTGGTCGCGGCGATGTCGTGCGCCAGCTGGTCGATCCACGCGCCATCGCTGGCCAGGTCGAGTACGCGTTCGGCAATTGTGACCGGCGCGGCGGTGCCGGCCAGCATCGCGGCGCTCGTCGTCATCGGCTGGGCGAACTGGATTGTCATCGATGGCGCAGCGTCGGCGGGCTTGGCGGCGACCGGTTCGGTCGCGGTGAAAGCGGGGCTAGCGGGTGTTGCGGCGCGCGCCTTGCCCGCCGTTGGCGCCGTGATCGCCGTTTCGATCTCTGCCGCAGCGGGCTTGGCTTCGGCGCTGCGCGGCTTGTCGCCGGTCGGCGCAGGGGCAATGCTCTCGGCAGTCGGCGCCGCGTCGCCAGTGGGAAGCGCGGTGGTGTCGTTCGCCTTCGCCGGTCTGCCCACGACCGCAGCAATCGCCACCGCGGCGACCGGCAGCGCCGCTGCGGGCGCCGGGGTTGTCGTCGTAGCGGGGGTTTCGGGGACCGCGACAGTTTCAGCGGGTTTGGTGGCTGTGGTACCGTTTTCAGCTGCCGCTGTGCCGTCGCCCTTGACCTCGGTTTCGACCGCCTTGAGCGATTTCATTTCGGGCGTGGCGGCGCTGCCGTTCAATTCGATCAGCAATTTTACCGCCGATGCAGCGACCGTGTCGGGATTGGTTTTAGGCGCATCGTCCTTCGCCTCCGCGCCCGGCGCATCGAAAGTGATACCCGCGGCGACCATTTCGGCCGCAACGGGAACAGCTGGGGCCGACGTCACGACGGCAACCGGCGTCAACGACGTGGCCTTGGCCGCAGCGGCATCGACCGTCGGAATGGCCGCGAGCAGTTGCTCGAAACCACCGACCTCGCCGCCGTCCGTCGGCGCCTGGCCAAGCGTGCTGAGGAAGGCCGCAAAGCCCGCGGGCATCGACGCCTGCGGGTTGGGCAGAGAGGCCGCACCCATCATGCCGCGCCGCCTTCGATCAGGCGCAGACGCATGCCGCCGCGTGCACGGTGCGGGCGGTTGGCGTCACGGCGGCGTTCGGCCTCGGCTTCAGCCGATTTGCGGCTGCGTTCGTACAGGCGGACCGCCGATTCTTCCTTGGCCATCGCGCTTTGGGCGAGTACTCCGGCGTGGTCACGGCGGGCGCTGGCATTGACCAGCGGCGCGGTCAGATTTTCCTGCGCGATGTCGAGCCGCATCGCGAGTTCGCCGATCGTGTTGAGCGCGCCGCCGGCAACCGCACCCTTGGCCATCGCCAGGTCGACGCGCAGCGTTTCAAGGCGGCGGGCGAGTTCGAGCAGGCTGGCAAGCTCGCCATTGGCCCGCGCCAGATTGGCTTCCGCCATCTGATGTTCGACGGTGCGCACGCGGATGATACGTTTGCGGCGTGCGGTACGGGCGGTCATGCGGAATATCCTTCAATCAGGGTCTGGCGGGAAATATCGTAATCGACCCGCGCCTTGGCGGGCTGGGTCACAAAGGCGAGCTGGTCGGCGTGGCAGGCGATGGCGGTGTCGAGCACCGGATCGCCGCCGGCGACATACGCGCCCATCAGCATCAGATCGCGGTTCTCTTCATATGTCGACCACAGCTGGCGAAAGCGCGCGGCGGCGGCGGCATGCTCGGGATCGACCGAATCGACCATCGTGCGCGACAGCGACCGCGCGACGTCGATCGCGGGATAGACTCCCTGTTCGGCCAGCTGGCGCGACAGGATGATATGGCCGTCGACGATGGCGCGGGCGCTGTCGACGACGGGGTCATCGATGTCGCCGCCATCGGCGAGCACGGTATAGAGTGCGGTAATCGATCCACCGGTTTCGCGGTCAATCCCGGCGCGCTCGCACAGCGAGGGAATCAGCGCGAACACCGACGGCGGGTAACCCTTCATCGTCGGCGGTTCGCCCAATGTCAGCCCGATCTCGCGCTGCGCATGCGCAACGCGGGTCAGGCTGTCGATCAGCAGCAGCACCTTCTTGCCGTCGGCACGAAATGCCTCGGCAATCGCGGTGGCGCGCATCGCGGCGCGCAGGCGCAGCAGCGGCGGATGGTCGGCGGGAACCGCGACGACGACCGCCTTTTTGCGGACTTCGGGGGGCAGCTTGGTTTCGACAAAGTCGCTGACCTCGCGGCTGCGTTCGCCGATCAGGCCGACGACGATGACGTCGCATTCGGTACCGGCGATCATCTGACCCATCAGCACCGATTTGCCGACGCCCGACCCCGCGATGATCGCGACGCGCTGGCCTTCGCCAACGGTCAGCAGCGCGTTGATCGCGCGCACGCCCATGTTGAGCGGGCGGGTGACGCGGCCGCGGCGTAGCGGATTGACCTTGCGCCCGGCGAGCGGCCACTGGAATTGCGATTTGACCGGCGGGCGGCCGTCGAGCGGATTGCCCTGCGCATCGATGATGCGGCCGAGCAGCGCCTTGCCGCACGCGACCATGCTGCTCGCGCCATGCGGCTCGACCGGCGCACCGGTGACGAGGGGCATATTGGTGTCAAAGGGGAGGACCAGGCTGCTCTGGCCGCGAAAGCCGACGACCTCGCCATAGACATAGTCGTTGTTTGCCGACTTGATGCGGACGTTGCTGCCCAGCGGCTGCGGGAACCCCGACACTTCGAGCATGATGCCCTCGTGCGACACGAGCGTGCCGATACGGCGCGGGCTGGCATTGGTCAGGTCGATCGGATCGAGCAGCTGCTGCGCGGAGAGGGCGAGGCGGCGCGTCATGCGGCCGCTCCTTCGCCCAGCGCCACGCACAGTTCGTCGAGATAGACGGCGCGGCCATGTTCGATCCAGCCGGTCGAGGTTTCGATGCGGACGGTGCCGCGCATCATCCCCGGGTCGCTGGCGAGCGCCAGCGGCAGCGGGCAATCGGTCAGCAGCGCGGCATCGTCGGGGTGAACCCACAACGTGCGGGCCTTGTCGGCGTCGGCAACGAGCGCCGCAGCGGTTTCGGCCTGTGCCTGAAGCCAGGCGGCGTCGATCGGGGCGTCGGCGACGATCTGATGCACCAGCCGTTCGACGGTGCGTGCGATCAGCTGCGCCAGTTCTTCGCTCGGTTCGTCCTGCAACGCCTCTGCATTGGCGAGCAGCGCAAGCAATTGGTGGCGTTCGGCGACATAAGCCGCTTCGGCGACGCGCTGCCCTTCGGCCAGGCCGCGGGCAAAGGGGTCGTCGAGGTCGAGTTCGGTGGCGCTGCCGTTGGTAGTTTGCGGCGCGCGCGCGTTGCCGGCAAAGGCCAGCGGGCGAAAGCCGCTGCTCCGCGCCATCGCTTCGGCGAGGGTGACGGGGGCAAAGCCGGCTTCGGCGGTGCGATCAGACATAATCGTCGCCCCCGCCCGCGATCATGATGTCGCCCGAGGCGGCCATCTGGCGCACGATCGTCATCACGGTCTTTTGCGCATCGTCGACATCGGCGCGCTTGACCATCGTCATTTCGGCCATCTCGTCGCGGATCGTTTCCGACGCGCGTTTCGACATGGTGGCAAGGCACAGGTCGACCATGTCGTCGTCGGCACCCTTGAGCGCCACCGCCAGCTGCGCCGCGTCGACCGAGCGCAGGACCGACCCGAGGCTCTTTTTGTCGAGATCGCGGAGGTTTTCGAAGATGAACATCTCTTCTTCGATCGCTTGCGCGAGCGCCTTGTCGGTCTTCTTCAGCGCGCGGATCGTGCGCTCGCTCAGCGACTTCGGCATTTTCTTCATGATCTTGGCGACGTCGCTGGGGCCGCCAATCGCCTGTTTGGCGACGCGCTGGCCATCGACATTGGCGCTGGCGAGCACCGATTCGAGATCTTCGATCGCCGCGGCGGGGACCGAGGTCAGCATCGCGGCGCGCAGCACCAGATCGGCCTGCAGGATTTCGTCGAGCGTTTCGATCGCGCGCGCCGCGACGTCGGGGACGAGCACTGACAGGATCAGTGCGCCGACCTGCGGATGTTCCTGCGCGAGCAGGCCGCTGATTGCCTCGACGTCCATCCAGCGAAGGATTTCGAGCGAGGCGGCGCTGCGCTGCGGCGCGACGGCGGCCAGGATATTGTCGGCGCGGACATTGCCCACCGCCTGATTGATGACGGTGCGGATGCGGACGTCGGCGCCGATCGCCAGCGCGCTGACATCGCGGCTGCGCACGACAAAACGGTCGAGCGCCTGCCCGATCTGCTGCTCGCTGGCGTTGGCGGTGTCGAACATCGCCTTGGCGAGCTGGCGCACTTCGTCGGGGGCGAGATGTTTCAGGATCGTGGCGGCTTCGTTTTCGTCGAGCAGCATCAGCAGGATCGCGGCGGCAGCCGATCCTTCGATTGCGGGTTTCGTCGGCGTGTCCATCATCTCGGCGGCGTCAGGCACGGGCGCCCTCCTGCATCAGCTGGCGGACGACGAGCGCGGCGCGCGCCGAATCCTGACGGACAAAGGCGCGGACAAGGTTGGCGCGCGTTTCATAGCTTGGCGCCTGTTCGATCATTTCGAGCGTGATTTCGCGGCCTGCGGCGGGGCCGGCGAGCGCGGGACGCCCGTCGGTCGCGGCGAGCAAAGTTTCCTCCAGCGCGGCGTTGCGTTCGGCGCGTTCGGCGGAGCGCGCCTTGGCGGCGCGGATCAGCGGACGACCGATGAACAGGAAGGCGAGCAGCGCGGCAAAGATCGCCCCGACCTGCTTGACCAGCGGCAGGAACCACGCCTGATCGTAAAAGGCGGGCTCGGTGGTTTCGACCTGCACGAACGGGCGCTGGCTGATCGCCACCTGATCGCCGCGCGTCGCGTCGAAACCGATCGCGCCTTTGACCAGGCTGTCGATCTTGGTCATGTCGGCCTGGGTCAAAGCCTTCTTGCCCTGATTGAGCGCGACGGCGACTGAGACGCGGCGGATCTTGCCCTGCGGCGAGTGCGTCACCGAAATCTCGCGGCCGACTTCAAAGGCTCGCGCGGCATTTTCGTTGCTCTCGGTGCCGGGGGTTGCGGCCGGGGTGGGCGTCGGGATCGGCGCGTTGGCGGTGACCGTCGTCGCCTGCGGCGGCTGGTTCGACAGCGCGCCGGGGATGCCGACGGCGGGCGGGGTGCCCTGACCGCTGACGGTGCGGGTAATCTGTTCGCTGGTCATCGCGCGGTCATTTTCGGGAAAGCTTTCGCGCGTCGCCTGGCTTTCGGACATATCGACGTCGGCGTGAACCTCGACGCTATAGTTACCAGCACCGAGCATCGGGCCGAGCAAGGTGTCGAGGGCGCGGCGGAAACGGTCTTCGACCTGCACCTGTAACTGGAACGCCTTCATGTCGCTGCCCGACGCGGTGTCGGACAACAGCGCGCCGCGCTGGTCGATCACCGATACCTGATCAGCGTTCATGCCGGGCACCGAAGAGGCGACGAGGAAACGGATCGCCTGCACCTGACCGTCGCTCAGCGAGCGGCCGTTCTGCAGGGTCAGCATCACCGATGCGGTCGAGGGCTTGTCGTCGCGTACGAACAGGCTGGGTTCGGCGGCGGCGACATGGACGCGCGCGCTTTTTACGGCGTCGATCGTCTCGATCGTGCGCGCCAGATCGGCTTCGCGCGCCGAGCGCAAGGCTTCGCCTTCGATCGCGCGGCTTGATCCCATCGGCAGCGCCGCGATCAGACTGTCGCCGCTCGGCGCCGCCTTCGGCAGACCCTGTCCCGCGAGCGCGATGCGGGCCTGATGCAATTTATCGGCATCGACGGTCAGCGCACCGGTGCTCGCGTCGATGCTGTGCGCGATGCCCTGTGTCTGGAGCGCCTCGGCGACCGCCGATTTGTCCATGTCGTCGAGGCCGGCGAACAGCTGCGCCTGCGGCGAAGATTGCATGGTGAAATAGGCAAGCGCCGCGATGCCGATCGCCGACGTCATGGCGATCGCGGGCAGTGCGCGCTGCACCGCGGGCTGGCGGACGAAGCCGGTGAGCGGGGCGAGGCGGTTCCCGAATGCCGGGGCGGGCAGGCGGTTCGCATGACCGTCGTCGACGGGGGTGAGGATCTGGGTGTCGGCCATGGGTTAAACCGGCATGTTCATGATGTCGCGATACGCGGACAGCAGCTTGTTGCGGACCTGCAACGTGGTTTCGAAACCGAGCGAGGCTTTCTGCCGCTCGATCATCACGCTGACGATGTCGTGGGTATCGCCGCGCTCATAGGCTTCGGTGATCTCACTCGCCTTGGACTGCTGGGCGTTGACCTGTTGCAGCGCGTTGTTGATCGCGGCGCCGAAATCGGGGGTTCCGCCAGCGCCGTCGACGCCGCCCTCAGCGGTGCCAATGCCGCCGCGACCGGCGGCGCGTTGCAGCGCCTGGTTCTGATTGAGGATCGAACTGCGCATCTGCAGCAGCCGGCTCGGGTCAATCGTGCTCATTGCTTTCCATCCGTCCTGTGCGCAGCGGTGCGCCGCACGCAAAGAACGATGCAAAGGCCATGCCAAAAAATTTAACAGTTATGTTTCAACAGGTTAATTCGTCTCGCCAGTTGCAGCGGACAACCTTCGGCATTTTTTTGACGGCGTGGGCTTAAGCGCCGCCGCTACCCGCCGTTACTGCTTTCCGTGACCGCTCCTCGAGCCCTCACATAACGGGAATGGCCATCGAGGCCGGAAAGGAACAACAATGACTGTCATCAACACCAATGTGAGCGCGCTTCGCGCCCAGAACAATTCGCGTGTTGCCGAACGCGCCCAGTCGCAGGCGATGGAACGTCTGTCGAGCGGCAAGCGCATCAACAGCGCGAAGGACGACGCCGCCGGCCTTGCCATCGCCACCCGCATGGACGCCAGCGTCCGCGGCCTGACGCAGGCGGTTCGTAATGCCAACGACGGTATTTCGCTGGCGCAGACTGCCGAAGGCGCGATGGGCGGCATTTCGAACATCCTGGTTCGTATGCGCGAACTCGCTGTCCAGTCGGCCAACGGCACCAACAGCACCACCGACCGCACCGCGATCCAGACCGAAGTTACCGCGCTGATCTCACAGATCGGTGATATCGCCACCCGCACCACCTTCAACGGCACCAACCTGCTGTCGGGCGGCGCGAGCATCGACATCCAGACCGGTACGGCTTCGGGTGAGACGGTCAATATCGCGATCGGCGACCTAACCGCCACTGGGCTCGCCGTTGCCGCAGTCGACCTGTCGACCGCTGCCGGCGCCGCGACGGCGCTGGGTCTGCTCGATACGGGCATCCAGTCGGTCGCTACCCAGCGCGCCAACCTTGGTGCCCAGCAGAACCGCCTCGAATCGGCTGTCGATAATTTGACGTCGACTGTCACGAATCTGGCAGCCGCCAAGTCGCGCATCGAAGACACCGACTTCTCGGCGGAATCGACCAAGCTGGCTGCGGCATCGATCCTGTCGCAGGCATCGACCGCGATGCTCGCCCAGGCGAACCAGAGCCAGCAGGGCGTGATGAACCTGCTCCGCGGCTAATCTTCCGCGAACCACTTTCAGGCTATATTCGGTTGGTCCCTTAGATAGCCTGATCCGATGCCCCGGCCCCCACAGCCGGGGCATCACTTTTTGTCTGTTCGGCGCAGCCGTTCGCCGACGTCAGTCGGCTACCATCAATGAAAATCCCGCGACTTGGGCAGGATGCGGACGTCGCGTGGGTGGCCGTGCTTCGCCGCATAACCGCGCGGCCGTTGCGGATGCACAACCTCGTCGGCGCGGCACAGGTCGGGACGCACTTCGCGCCCGTCGCCCAAAGTGTCGAGCATCGCCGTCCGATCGACAATGCGCGTCGCCATCAGGTGGATGACGCCCTCCTTGCTCCGCTGCACCTCACCCTCGGCCAGCATCAGCCGTGACGCCATGACGGCGCGGCGATAGCGTTCGAAATGGCGCGCCCACAGCAGGATGTTGACGACCCCGCCCTCATCCTCGAGCGTGATGAAGATCGCATTGCCCTTGCCCGGGCGCTGGCGAATCAGCACGACCCCCGCGGTACGGACGATCGAGCCATTCTTTGCCGCCATTACCTGCGCCGCGCTCAGCACCCCCTCGCGTGCGAAATCATCGCGCAGAAACGCCATCGGATGGCCTTTCAGCGATAGCCGCGTCGTCTGGTAATCGGTGAGGACATTTTCGACGAGCGGCGTGGGAGGCAGCTCGGCATCTTCTTCGGCGCCGAGTTCGTCTGCTTCGGCGGCACCGAACAGCGGCAGCACCCCCTGTCGTACCCGGCGCGCGTTCCACAGCGCCGGACGCCGATCGAGCCCCATCGAGCGGCAGGCATCGGACTCGGCCAGCAGGCGCAGCGCGCGCGAGGGCAGGTCTGCGCGGCGGGCAAGTTCCTCGACGGCGGTAAATGGCGTAGCCCGTGCCGCGACGATCTGCGCCGCCCAAGCCTCGCGAAAGCCATCGACCTGCCGAAAGCCGAGGCGAAGCGCGAGGTTGCCGTCATCCCTGCGCTCAAGGCTGCTGTCCCACCTGCTCGCGTTGACATCGACTTCGCGCACTTCGACGTCATGCTCCTGCGCGTCGCGCACCAGCTGCGCGGGGGCATAGAAACCCATCGGCTGCGAGTTGAGCAGACCGCAAGTGAAAACCGCGGGGTGGTAATGTTTGATCCATGACGAGACATAGACGAGCCGGGCGAACGACTGCGCATGGCTTTCGGGAAAGCCATAGCTGCCAAACCCCTCGATCTGCTTGAAGCAGCGTTCGGCGAAATCCTGCTTGTACCCGCGCGCGACCATGCCGCCGACCATCTTCTCACGGAAATTGTCGATCGTGCCGACATTGCGAAAGGTCGCCATCGCGCGGCGCAGGCCGTTGGCCTCCTCAGGAGTAAACTCGGCGGCGGTGATCGCCAGATTCATCGCCTGTTCCTGAAAGAGCGGCACACCGAAGGTGTGGCCCAGAACTTCGCGCAATTCATCGGGGTCATGAGGCGGGTCAGGCGACGGATATTCGACCTCTTCCTCCCCGTTCCGCCGTCGCAGATAGGGATGCACCATGTCGCCTTCGATCGGTCCGGGACGGACGATCGCGACCTGCACGACCAGATCGTAGAGCTTTCGCGGGCGCAGGCGCGGCAGCATGTTGATCTGCGCGCGGCTTTCGACCTGAAAGACCCCGATGCTGTCGCCCTTGCACAGCATGTTGTAAACCGCCGGATCCTTGGAATCGATGTCGAGTTCCAGCGTGTGATCGCCCAGCCCATGTTCGCGCATCAGGTCGTAACATTTGCGGATGCAGGTCAGCATGCCGAGCGCGAGGATGTCGACCTTCATCAGCCCGAGCGCGTCGATGTCGTCCTTGTCCCACTCGATGAAGGTGCGATCCTCCATCGCGGCATTATGGATCGGAACCAGTTCGTCGAGCCGCCCCTGCGTGAGCACAAAGCCGCCAACATGCTGCGACAGGTGCCGCGGCGCTTTCAGCAATTCGCCGACAAAGCGGTGCAGCCGTTCGATCTCGCCATTGTGCGGCTCGAGCCCCGCTTCGATGAGTCGTTCGACCGGCACTTCATCACCCCAGCTTCCCCAGCTCGTGTCCGCGAGCCGCGCCGTGACATCCTCGCTGAAGCCCAGCGCCTTGCCGACCTCGCGGATCGTGCTGCGCGGGCGATAATGGATGACGGTCGCGGCGATCGCGGCGCGGTCGCGGCCATAGCGATCATAGATATATTGAATGACCTCCTCACGCCGCTCATGCTCAAAATCGACATCGATGTCAGGTGGCTCATCGCGTTCGGCGGAGACGAAGCGCGAGAAGAGCAGCTTATGCTCGACCGGGTCGACCGAGGTGACGCCGAGCAGGAAACAGACGATCGAATTGGCGGCGGATCCCCGGCCCTGGCAGAGGATCGGCGGATCCTGCGCGCGCGCAAAGCGGACGAGGTCGTAAACGGTGAGGAAATAATAGACATAGTCGCGCTTGCGGATCAGCCGGAGTTCGTTGCCGATGAGCTTGCGAACCTTGGGCAGCAGAGGAGCGCCATAGCGTTCCTCTGCTGCCGTCTTCACCAGATGGTGTAGATAGTTGAACGGTTTCCATCCGTCCGGCACCGGCTCGTGCGGATATTCATAGCGCAGGTCGTCGAGCTGGAAGTGGATGCGCGCGAGCAGCGCGGCGCTTTGCTCGATCGCCTGGGAGTGCTGCTGGAACAGCCGCATCATTTCGGCGGGGGCTTTCAGATGGCGTTCGCCATTGGCGCGCAGCAGTTTGCCCGCCTTGTGGATGTTCACCCCCTCGCGGATGCAGGTGATGATGTCGTGCAGCGGGCGCTGCGCAATGCTCGCATAGAGCGCGTCGTTGGTGGCGAGCAGCGGGATGCGCGTCGCCGCAGACAGGCGTTCGCGTGCGGTGAGCTTTCGTGCATCGGCGCCCGCACGCGGCATCGTTGCGGCGAGCCAGACCGATTTCGGTCGCGCGTGTTTGAGGGTGCGGAGCAGGGCTTCATCGCCATCCATCGCGATCAGCAGCAGGTCGTCGCAATGCTCCAGCAAATCCTCCAGATGGAGAATGCAATCGCCCTTTTGCGCGCGCAGGTTGCCGGTCGAGAGCAGCCGGGTCAGCCGCCCCCAACCATGGCGCGTCGTCGGATAGGCGACGATGTCGGGGGTGCCGTCGGCGAAGGCGAGGCGGGCGCCGACGACGAGGCGGAAATTGGCGACACTTTCAGGCTGCTTGACCTGGAGCTCTTTCAGAAATGCCCACGCCCGCACCACCCCTGCCACGCTGTTGCGGTCGGCGATACCGATGCCGGGCATGCCCAGCGCAATCGCTTCGGCGACCATCTCGGCGGGATGCGAGGCGCCGCGCAGGAAGCTGTAGTTGGTCGCGGCGACCAGTTCGGCAAAGGCGGGTGCGGGTGCGGGGTCTGGGCTCATGCGAACAGCCCGTGGATATACCAGCGCGGGTCGGGCTTTTCGTCGTACAGCCCATGGCGAAACAGCCAGTAGCGGCGGCCGCGGTTGTCCTCGACGCGGTAATAGTCGCGGGTCAGCCCGGTATTGTCCTTGCGGCGCCACCATTCACTCGCGATCCGTTCCGGCCCCTCGTAACGGCGGATCGCGTGGGTAGCGCGGCGCCAGCGAAAGCGGTGCGGCGGGCCGTCGGGCACCTCGGCGATCACCTCGATGACCTGCGGCGGATCGAAGAGATAGAAGGGGCGCAGCGGCGGTTCGCCGGGTTCGGGGGCGGGCCAGGACGTCGGCGGCGGGGCGTCGATCGCGGGCAAGGCGAGCTGCGCCTGCTCAGGAATATGCGTGTCGACAGCGGCGAATTTTCGGACGCCGCCACGGCCGATCCGCGTCGCCAGCCGGTCGACCAGTTCGGTCATCGCCGCGGCGCGCACTTCCCCGCCTTCGAGCTTGAGCTGGGTCGCGGCAAGCGCTTCGAGCCGCGGCACCGCGAGGCGCATCATGTCGAAGCCGAAGCCGGGGTCGAGCGGATCGCGCAGTCCATCCATCCGCTCGGCGAACAGACGCATGACGAGGCTGCTGTCGCGCGTGGGATGGCCGGTCTCGACCGCGATGCTGCGCGCGAGGCCGTCGCTGCGAAAAAAGGTGGCGCGGAAATGGCGCCCGCCCTTACCGCGTTCGGTCAGGGCCGCGATCGCTTCGCCGACCAGTTCGGTGAGGATCCGGGTCGCGTGCGGCATGCTGGCGACGGGTTCGGCAAAGCGGCGTTCGGTGGCGATCGGCGGCGGGGTAATGCGCGGATCGAGCGGGCTCGGCGCGTCGCCGAGCAGGCGGCGCAGCGCGGTCGCGGCGTCGGCGCCAAAGCGCGCGGCGATGTTCGCCATCGGCCGCGCCGCGAGGTCGCCGATCGTCTTGAGCCCGGCGCGGACGAGCGCGGTTGCCGCCTCGGCTTCGAGTTCGAGCGCGGTGACGGGCAAGCGGCGGATCGCAGTCGCCTCGTCGGGGGCGGGGCGTGTCTGATAGCGCGCGAGCGCGCGCGCGGCGTCGGCGGTGGGGCCAAGCGCATGGCGCAAGGTCATGCCGAGCCGGGTCAGCCGCCGGTCGATGTCGTCGATCAATCCCGCCTCGCCATCGAACAAATGGGTGCAGCCGGTGATGTCGAGGATCAGCCCGTCGGGCGAATCGAGCGCGACAAGCGGGGTGTAGCGCGCGCAGCCCTGCGCGAGCCGGTCGAGCCAGTTCTGGTCGAGGACGGGATCGTGCGGCACGATGGCAAGGTCAGGCACCTGCGCCCGCGCGTCGGCGAGCGGCATGCCGACGCGAAGCCCCAGCGCCTGCGCGCGCGCATCGATGCTCGCGAGGCGCAGCGCGCCGCGCTGCTTCTCGGCAAAGACGAGCGGGAGGTCAGGCGGCTTCGGCGCCGAGCGGGTGAACCGTTCGGCGGGCAGCCAAGGGAAGAACAGCGCCAGATAGCGCCGCGTCCCGGAAAGCTTGCTCATCTTTATCCCAATCGAGTCGCCAGCGCGTTCCGGCAGGGCCGCCGCGCCAGCGCAGCAGTTCGAGGTCGAAGGCGGGCGCGCCGGGGGCGTCGGCTCCAAGTTCGCGCGACGTTGCGGCGACGATACTCCAGCGCGTGTCGGCGACGCTCGGCGTCGGCGCGGCATTCAGGCGCAGCATCAGCAGCGTCGTCCCCGCATCGCGCGCGCCGAGCGTCAGGCGGCGACCGGCGGTGAGATCGAGCAGCGGGAATTTGCCCCAGCTTTCGACGATCACTGCCGCCGATCCGGCGCAGCGCACCGCATCATTGGCGCAGGCGAGCAGCATCTTGGGGTCGGCGGTCTCGATCAGCAGCAAACGGCCCGGATCGCCGCCAAGTTCGGCGATGCCGGGGGCATAGATATGCCCCGTGCGGCGCCCGGCATCGACGGTGCGCAGCCACAACAGCGGCACCTTGCCCGGGGTGCGCAACGCGACCAGTGCCGCAAAGGCAGCAGCGCTGGCCCCGTCGAGCGCGTCGGCGGCGAAAAATTCATGCGTGCGACCCACTGCCAGTCCGCCGCCGAGCGCCGAATCGAACGCGTCATGCCCCGTCGCCAGCCAGCCCTCGGCCGGGCGGCTTTCGGGGCCACCAGTGGCGGCCAGCCGGGCGATGCGCTGGCGCAGCCCGGCGAGAGGTTGGGACGACTCGCGCATATATGTTCCTGATTTGTTCTATTAGCGCGCGAGCGAGGGGGATTGTCAAGGTGAGTCCGCCATGACGAAGGTTAGGACGTTGCGGCGCCCGCGCCGCCATCGCCGCCCAGCGCACGGAACAGCGCAACCCGGGTCTGCACCAGCAGCAGCTGGGTCGCGATCTCGGTGCGCCGCGCCGCATAGAGGCTGCGCTGCGCGTCGAGGCTGGCGAGGAAGCTGTCGACCCCGCCCTTATAGCGCGCGTCGGAAAGCATCGCGGTATCGGCGGCGGCGGCAGTGTTCGCCGCCGCGGCGCGCACCCGCTCGGCGATCGTGCCCTGCACCGCAAGCGCATCAGCGACTTCGCGAAACGCGGTCTGGATCACGCCTTCATAGCCCGCCAGCGCGGCGTCACGCTGCGCTTCGCTGACCGCAACGCCCGCGCGGCGACCGCCCGCGTCAAAGATCGGCGCGGTGACGTCGCCGCCCGCCGACCAGCTGAACGATCCACTGTCGAACAGGCTGGACAGGGCGTTGCTGGCAAAGCCGAGCAGTCCGGTCAGCGAGATCGACGGGAACAGCTGTGCACGCGCGACCCCGATGTCGGCATTGGCGGCGCGCAGGCCATATTCGGCCTCGATCACATCGGGGCGGCGGAGCAGGATTTGCGAGTTTACCCCCGCTGGGAGGGAAGCGATAGCAGGCGTGACGTCGGCCAGCCCGTTGGGCAGCAGCGCACGATCGACATCGCCGCCTACGAGCAGGCGGATGAGATTCTCGTCCTGCGCCAGCGCGCTCGTCTGCGCCGCAATCGCATCCTCGGCGGTCGCCAGAATCTGTTCGGCCTGGCGAAGATCGGTGCGCGGTGCGACGCCGCCGTCTAGCCGAGCGCGGGTCAGCCGGACATTTTCGCGCGCATTGGCGGCGGTGTCCTGTGCAATCGCGAGCAGATCGCGGTCGGCGCCATAGGTCGCCCACGCTTCGGCCAGATTGGCGATCAGCGCGAGCCGCACGGTGCGCGACGCGGCCTCGGTCGCCAGCGCGCGGTTGCGGTCGGCCTCGCTCGCATTGGCGAGCTTGCCGAACAGGTCGAGTTCGAACGCGGTGACCCCGCCGCGCAGCGAGAAATCGCCGCTGCCGCTCGCACCATTACTGTCGGAATAGCCCGCGCCGCCGCTGATTCCGATGGCGGGGAACTGCCCGGCTCGCGTGACGCGCGCCTGCGCCCGCGCCGCGGCGACATTGGCATAAGCGACGCGCAGGTCACGGTTGTTCGTCAGCGCCTGCTCGGCCAGCGAATGAAGGCGCGCATCGGTGAAGACGCTTTGGTACGACAGGATCGGCAGCGCCGCCTCGCTTTGCAGCAGATAGGCGTCACCGACCGGCCAGCTTTGCGGGACCGGCGGCGCGGGCAACACCGTCTTGGGCGCTAGCGAGCAACCGACGAGCGCCAGCGTGCTCGCCAGCAACAGGGCGCGCGGGCCGATCATGCCGGCACCTCGGCGGCGCCGCCGGCTTTGCCCTTGCCAAAGCGTGTGCGGACAGCCGCGATCCCGTCGCGTACCCCGCGGCGGACGAGGACGAAAAACAGCGGGATGAAGAAGATCGCAAGCAGGGTGGCGGTCAGCATCCCGCCGATTACTGAGGTGCCGATCGCGATGCGGCTGTTTGCGCCCGCGCCCGACGCGAGCGCGAGCGGCAGCACGCCGAATATGAAAGCAAAGCTCGTCATCAGGATCGGGCGCAGACGAATCCTCGCTGCCGAAATTGCGGCCTCGATCACGCGCTTGCCCTTGCGTTCTTCCTGCTCGGCAAACTCGATCATCAGGATCGCATTCTTGGCGGCCAACCCCATCGTCGTGAGCAGCCCGATCTGCAAGTAGACGTCATTTTCCAGCCCACGCAGGGTGACGGCAAAGACCGCGCCGACCAGTCCAAGCGGGATGACCAGCAACACCGCGACCGGGATCGACCAGCTTTCGTAAAGCGCCGCAAGACAGAGGAAGACGACGAGCAGCGATAGCGCATAGAGCAAAGGCGCCTGTCCCGACGACAACCGTTCCTGATAGGAAGCGCCCGACCAGGCGACGCTGGTGCCGGGGATTTCGGCTGCGAGCGCCGCAATCTCGTCCATCGCTTCGCCCGAACTGGTGCCAGCGGTCGGCTGGCCCGAGATTTCGAAGGCGGGGACGCTTTGGAAGCGCGCGGTGGTGCTGGGTGTGGTCGACCAGCTGATCTGCGAAAAGGCGGAAAAGGGAGACATCTCGCCATCGGCCGACCGCACATACCATTGGCTGAGGTCTTCGGGCTTGGAGCGATAGGGTGCATCGCCCTGGACATAGACGCGCTTCACCCGGCCTTCGTCGATGAAGTCGTTGACGTAGCGGCCGCCCCAGGCGGTCGACAGCGTGTTGTTTACATCGGCGTTGGTGAGCCCATAGGCGGTCAGCCGCTGGGTATCGACGTTGATCTTCAACGTTGCAAGGTCGGGCAGATCGCTCAGGCGGACCGAGGTCAGCTTGGGATTGGCGTTGGCGGCAGCAATCAGGCGGTCACGGGCGGCGGCGAAATCTTCGCGCGTCATGCCGCTGCGGTTCTGGAACTGCATCGTAAAGCCCGACGTATCGCCCAGCCCGCGCACCGAGCCGGGGACGAGCGCAAAGACCTGTGCGTCGCGCAGGCCGGAAAAGGCCTGGCGGGTGCGCTCGGCAATCGCGTCGGCGCTATTTTCCTTGCCTGGCCGGTCGTCCCAGTGGACCAGATTGACGAAACCCTGTCCGGTATTCTGCCCCGACGCGCCGCCACCGCCGCCGCCGGCGTTAAGGAACAGCGATTCGATATTCGCCTTTTCGGCGCTGAGCATATGATCCTCGATCGCGTCGCGGACCTCAAGCGTGCGTTCCTGCGTCGCGCCAGCGGGCAGGCGGAACTGGATCTGGACCCGGCCCTGATCCTCGCCGGGCAGGAAGCCGCTGGGCAGGCGCAGGAACATAAACGCCAGCAGGACGAGGATGATCAGGTAGAGCCCTAGGAAACGCCATTTGCGCTCGACGACGCGCTCGACGCTGCCGACATAGCGGTCGGTCGTGCGCTCGAAGCTGGTGTTAAACCAAGTTTTGGCGCGGGTTAGCGCGGCGTTGGCGCGCGGAAAACGCGGCGGCGGCGGTTCGCCATGGTCACGCGGCTTGAGCAGGGTGGAGGTCAGCGCCGGGCTGAGGATCAGCGCGACGAACACCGACAGCGCCATGGCGGAGACAATGGTGATCGAGAATTGGCGATAGATGACCCCGGTCGAACCGCCAAAGAAAGCCATCGGCATGAACACCGCCGACAGGACAAGCCCGATCGCGATCAGCGCGACCTGCAATTCCTTCATCGACTGGATCGTCGCCTCGCGCGCCGTCATGCCAGGGTTTTCTTCCATCAGCCGCTCGACATTCTCGACGACGACGATCGCATCATCGACGAGCAGCCCGATCGCCAGGACCAGGCCGAACAAGGTCAGCGTATTGATCGTGAAGCCCGCAAGATAGAAAACCGCGAAGGTGCCGAGCAGCACCACCGGCACCGCGATCGCCGGGATCAGCGTCGCGCGCCAGCTTTGCAGAAACACGAACATGACGATGATGACGAGCAGGATCGCTTCGAACAGCGCTTTCTGCACTTCGCTGACCGACAGGCGGATGAAGGTCGTCGTGTCGTTGATATAGGCATAGTCCAGCCCCTCGGGCATGTTCCTCGCCAGGTCGGCCATCCGCTGCTTCACCCGGTCGACGGTCGCCAGCGCGTCGGCCCCCGGTGACAGCGAAATCGCCATGCCCGAACTCGGCTGGCGGTTGAGCCGTCCCACCGAGTTGTAGCTTTCGGCGCCGATTTCGACCCGCGCGACGTCGCGGATGCGGACCGCCGAACCGTCGGGCAGCGTCTTCAGGACGATATTCTGGAACTCTTCGGGCGTTTGCAGCCGCGACTGAGCGGTCACAGTCGCGGTCAGCAGTTGGCCCTGCGGCGATGGCAGGCCGCCGACTTCGCCTGCGGCGACCTCGCTGTTCTGGGCCGTGATCGCCGAGATGACGTCGCCGGGCATCAGCGACACCGCAGCGAGCCGTTGCGGGTTCAGCCAGATCCGCATTGCGTGCGGCGACCCGAAGATATTGACGTCGCCGACCCCCTCGACCCGTGACAGCGGATCCTGAATATTGGTGGTCAGATAATCGGACACGTCATAATTGTTGCGGGTCCGCGTTTTGTCAAAAACGCTGACGATCAACAGCGTGTCCGAATTGGATTTGCTGACCCGCACGCCCTGCTGCTGTACCTGTTGCGGCAGGCGCGACACCGCGGATTCGATCTTGTTCTGCACCTGAACCTGCGCGATGTCGGGGTCGATGCCCTTGTCAAAAATGGCGGTGATACTCGCCTGTCCGCGCGAGCTGGAACTCGAACTGAAATAGAGCAGGCCGTCGATCCCGGTCAGCTGTTGCTCGAGTATCTGGGTGACGCTGTTCTCGACCGTTTCGGCCGACGCGCCCGGATAGCTGGCGCGGACATTGACCTGCACCGGCGCGATATCGGGATATTGTTCGATCGGTAGCGAGCGCAGCGCGCCGAACCCCGCGAGCATGACAACGATTGCCAGCACCCAGGCAAAGATCGGCCGGTCGATGAATATCCGCGACATGAGGGGCTATTTCGCCTTTTCTGTGGCTTTGTCCGTAGCGGGCGCCCCCACCCGCTGCGGACTGCTCGCCGGGACCGGCCGAACGTCGGCGCCGTCGCGAAGATTGCCAACCCCCTGCGTGATGACGCGATCGCCTGCGCGCAGCCCATCGGTGACAATCCAGCTGCCGCCAACCGTCCGCGACGTCGCGATCTTGCGGCGTACAGCCTTATTGTCCTTGCTCGCCAGATAAACAAAGGCCGAACCATCGAAATCGCGCTGCACCGCTGGCTGCGGTACCAGGATTGCAGTCGGATCGATCGCCTGGTCGAACATCGCGGTCACGAACATGCCGGGCAGCAACAGGCCGTTGGGATTGGGAAAGCGCGCGCGCAAGGTCACGGTGCCGGTCGCCTCGTTCACCGTCATCTCGGAAAACTCGACCGTACCGGCAAAGCCATAGGCGCTGCCGTCTTCGAGCCGCAGGCGCACGGCGGCGCCGCCTTGTGAAATGCCGCCGCTGGCGATCGCCTGACGCAGCGTCGTCAGCTCGGCGCTCGATTGCTGCATGTCGACATAAATCGGGTCGATCCGCTGGATCGTGGTCAGCGGACTTGCCTGGCTGGCACTGACCAGCGCGCCGGGGGTCGCGAGGCTGCGGCCGATGCGGCCGCTGATCGGCGCTGTAATCGTCGCATAGCGCAGCGTGATGCGCGCAGTCTCAAGCGCGGCATTATTCTGGGCGACCGCGGCGCGCGCGACGCGCGCCTCGGCGAGCGCGTCGGTATAATCCTGCTCGGCAATCGCCTGCATCTTGGCGAGCGGGGCGAAGCGGCGGACGCGCTCGTCGGCCGCCTGCGCGCTAGCGCGGGCGCTGGCAAGGTTGGCGGCGGCCTGCTCGACCGCGGCCTGATAGAGGCTGGCATCGATCTGGTAGAGCGGCTGACCGGCGCGAACGAACCCGCCCTCGGTGAACAGGCGGCGGCGGATCAGGCCATTGACCTGCGGTCGGACTTCGCTGGTTTCAAAGGCGACGGTGCGCCCGCCGAGTGACGTAGTGACCGGCACCGGCTCGACCTGCACCACGACAAAGCCGACCTGCGGCGCGCCGCGGCCGTTCTTGCTCTCGTCTTCTTGCCCCGAGCACGCGCCGAGCGACAAGGTCGCGGCGCATAATGCTCCGGCCAGCAACAGCGACCTTGTCTCCAGCATAAGGGTCATTTTCATAGCGGTTCTTTGGGGAAGGGGAGGAATCGGGCCTATTCAACCGATTGATTTGTCGCATGCAAGCGCAATGCGGGCTTTGCGACAAATTACGACAATTTTCCGCGTCTTGGCGCCGCCGCCTATCGTTGCGGCGAGGCGACCGACTGGCGCTGGATGAAGGTTGAGTTCAGCACCCCGCTGTCGCTCTCGTCAACCTTGCCGGCAAGCGGCAAAAAGTCGGGGACGAGCGTCTTGGCGGCGCGCACCCCCATTTCGCGGATCGGCCAGCGCACGGTGCTCAGTGCAGGCCAGATGTGGGTGGCGGTGGGGCTGTCGTCGAAGCCGATGATCGACAGCGCCCCCGGCACATCGATACGCTTGGCATGCGCGACGCTCATCACGCCAGCTGCCATTTCGTCGTTCGAACAGAAGATTGCGGTCGGCGGCTCGGACAGCGACAGCAACGCCTCGCCCGCTTCGATCCCGGCGGCGTAGCGATAATTGCCCGGCGCGTTATAGGCGGCGGGCAGGTCGAGCCCCGCCTCGGAGAGCGCTTCCATAAACCCCTTTTCGCGCTCGGCGGCGGAGCGGAAGCCCTGCGGGCCGCGCACAAAACCGATGCGGCGATGCCTGAGCGCGATCAGCGCGCGCACCGCCTCCGCAACGACCTCGCGGTCGTTCGATGACACGCAATGCTTGGCATCGTCGAGCGGCGCCGATCCGACGCGGACATAGCGCACGCCCAGGTCTTCGCAGAGCGCCGCAAGGTCATCGTTTTCAGAGATCGGCGGCAAGAGCAGCGCGCCGATCGGCCGCTGCTTTTCCAGAAAGGTGCGCACGTCGTCGAGCATCCGTTCCGATCCGCGATCGACCGGGCGGACAAGCAGCGCGAGGTCGCTGTCCTTGATTGCGTCGAGCACGCCTTGCTGAAAGTTCAGCACCGTCTGGGCATTGGGATTGTCGTGGAGCAGCGCGATCAGGAAGTTGCGCCGGAACGCCAGCGCGCGCGCCTGCGGGTTGGGGACGAACCCCAATGTTTCGATCGCCTGCTCGACGGCCTTGCGCGTCTTTTCGGTCAGGAATTCGGAGCGGTTGATGACGCGGCTGACGGTCTTTTTCGATACCCCGGCAAGCGCGGCGACATCGTTGATCGTCGGCTGTTTGCCGCCTGCGCCCTTTTTTTGTGCCGCCATGTGCGTCCAATCCTCTGCGGGTTCGGGCTGCTGTCCCGCCAATCGCCCGGTGTGATGGGCGCTCGGCGTGGCGAAATCAACCGCGACAAACCGTCATCTGCCGAAAATGGATACCGGTGTCTAGGTCAGCCTCGCAATCCCATTGGCATCAATATTGACACCGGTTACCAAAATGACTAGCTTGTCGCAAAATCCAGCAAAGGAACCGCATCATGAAGATCGCGCTGATCACCGAAAATAGCCAGGCCGCCAAGAACAGCATCATCCACGAAGCGCTGACCACGGTCGCCGAGCCGCTGGGCCATGAAGTGTTCAATTATGGCATGTACTCGGCCGACGACACAGCGTCGCTGACCTACATCATGAACGGCCTGCTCGCCGGCATCCTGCTCAACGCGAAGGCCGCCGATTTCGTCGTGACCGGTTGCGGCACGGGCATGGGTTCGATGCTGGCGTGCAACGCGATGCCCGGCGTTTTCTGCGGTCTGGTGATCGATCCGACCGATGCGTTCCTGTTCGGCCAGATCAATGACGGCAACGCCATTTCGATGCCCTATGCGAAGGGCTTCGGCTGGGCCGCGGAGCTCAACCTGCAGGATGTCTATCGCAAGCTGTTCGACGGCGAACGCGGCCTGGGCTACCCCAAGGAGCGCGCCGAAATCATGCGGACGAACCGCGGCATCCTGAAAGATCTCAAGGCCGCGTCGTGCCACGACATGCTGACCGTGCTGAAGACGGTTGATCAGGATCTGCTGCGCGCGGCGACCGCGGGCGAGAAGTTCGCGGAGTATTTCTACGCCAATTCGCAGGACGATGCGATCAGCACCTATCTGAAGAGCCTGTCGGCGGAGCGGGCGCTCGCCTGACATGGCCGGGCTGTTTGATCTCTCAGGCAAGGTCGCGCTGGTTACCGGCGCCAACACCGGCATCGGGCAGGGGATTGCGCTCGCGCTCGCCGAAGCCGGGGCCGACATTGCTGCGGCGGGGCGTTCGGCGGCGGACGAGACTGTCGGCAAGGTGCGCGGGCTGGGCCGCAAGGGTGAAAATTTCGCCGCCGACCTGTCGAGCGTCGGCGCGGTGCAGCCGCTGGTCGATGCGGTGCTCGCCCAGTTCGGGCGCATCGACATCCTCGTCAACAATGCCGGGATTATCCGCCGCGCCGATGCGGTCGATTTCACCGAAGAGGATTGGGACGTGGTGATGGATACCAATCTCAAGACCTTGTTCTTCCTCTGCCAAAGCGTGGGGCGCCACATGATTGCGCGCGGGAGCGGCAAGATCATCAACATCGCCTCGATGCTGACCTTTCAGGGCGGTATCCGCGTGCCGAGCTATACCGCGTCGAAATCGGGCGTCGGGGGGCTGACCAAGTTGCTCGCCAATGAATGGGCGGCGAAAGGCATTCAGGTCAACGCGATCGCGCCGGGCTATATCGCGACGAACAATACTGCGGCGCTGCAAGGTGACGAGACGCGCAATCGCCAGATCATGGAGCGTATCCCGGCAGGGCGCTGGGGCGATCCCGGCGACCTCGGCGGTGCGGCCGTGTTCCTGGCGTCAAGCGCGTCGGATTATGTCCAGGGCCATATCCTCGCCGTCGACGGCGGCTGGCTCGCGCGCTAGCATCGCGCAATGACCGGACGCTTAGTCTTTTTCGGCGAATTGCTGATCCGCCTGACCGCGCCGGGCAACGAGTTGTTGATGCAGTCGCCGTCGCTGGCGCTTCACGTCGGCGGCGCCGAGGCGAATGTCGCGATCGGCCTTGCGCATCTCGGCCATGATTGCGCGATGGTCAGTAAAATTCCCGCCAATGCGCTGGGGCGCGGGGCTGCGGCGGCGGTGCGCGGTGCGGGCGTTGATTGCAGCGCTGTCACCAGCGGCCCAGGCCGCATGGGGCTCTATTTCCTCAGCGTCGGCGCGGGTCTGCGATCGTCCGAAATCGTCTATGACCGCGCCGGGTCGAGTTTTGCAGCGACCGGCGCGGAGGATTATGACTGGGATGGGCTACTTGGCGACGCTCGCCTACTCCACCTGTCAGGGATCACCCCTGCGCTCGGGCCGCGCTCGGCTGACGCAGCGTTGGCGGCTGCGCGCTCAGCCAAGCGGCTCGGCGTGCCGGTCAGCTTCGACGGCAATTACCGCGCCATGCTGTGGGAGGCATGGGACAGCGACCCGCGTGCGGTGCTGTGCGAGCTGATCGGCCTGACCGACATCTTGTTCGGCAACCACCGCGACCTGTCGCTGGTGTTGGGCCAAGAATTCAGCGGCGAGGGCGCGGATCGCCGCCGTGAGGCCGCGGAGGCAGGTTTTGCAGCATTCCCCGACCTCAAGCTGATCGCCTCGACAGCTCGGCACACCGTCACCGCCGATCACCACCGCATCGCGGCGCGCGTCGATTTAGGTGGTGGCGGCCACCAGACCGACGAGATCGACGTTACCGGCATCGTCGACCGCATCGGCGCCGGCGACGCCTTTGCCGCCGGGGTGCTCCACGCGCATCTGGCGGGCGGCGATGCGCAGGCGATGGCCGAATCGGGGCTTGCACTGACCGCGCTCAAACATTCGCTGCCCGGCGATGCGAGCCGTTTCGGGCAGGCCGACATCGATGCCTTCCATGGCGGCGGGCTCGATGTCCGGCGATAGGCTGACGCGGCGTAGCCTGCTCGCGGCAGGCACGGCGTCGCTGCTGATGCCACTGGTCGCTAAGGCCGAGATTTTTACACCGACCCACCATGTTGGCGGGGTCGAGGCCCGGGACGGCTTCTATCGATCGAGCGCGCGGGGAAGCATTGGCAATGGGTCGGCGTGGGCCTTCACCGGGATTCGCTACGCGCGCGCGGCGCGCTTTGCGGCGCCGGTTGCGGTGACCACGGCCGAGCAGTTGAAAGGCGACAGTTTCGGCCCAGCCTGTCCGCAGAGCGGCAACCGTTATCAGCCGCAAGCAGAGGACTGCCTGTTCCTCAATGTCTGGACGCCCGCCATCGAGGAACAGCGCAAGCGCCCGGTGATGGTCTATTTCCACGGCGGCGCTTATTCGACCGGGAGCGTCACCGACCCGATCAACGATGGAACGATGCTTGCTGCGCGCGGCGATGTTGTGGTGGTGACGGTGAATCACCGGCTGAACGCGCTCGGCTATCTCTATCTCGCGCGGCTCGATCCGCGCTATTCCGACAGCGGCAATGCAGGACAGCTTGACCTGATCGCCGCGCTGCAATGGGTGCAGCGTAACATTGCGGCGTTCGGCGGCGATCCCGCCAATGTCACCGTGTTTGGTCAGTCGGGCGGCGGGGCCAAGATCGCGACCTTGATGGCGATGCCCGCGGCGAAAGGCTTGTTCCACAAGGCGATCACGATGAGCGGGCAGCAGGTCACCGCCTCGGGGCCGCTCAACGCGACCAGGCGCGCCGAGGCGTTCCTTGCGAAGCTAGGCGACGGCGTCGATCCCGCGACCGCGCCCGTCGAGCAACTCGTCGCGGCGCTCTCGGCAAGCGACCCGATCCTTGGCGGCGGCGTCTATATGGGGCCGGTGCTCGACATGACGCATCTGGCGCGCCACCCCTTCTGGCCCGATGCGGCGCCGCAGTCGAACGGCATCCCGATGATGCTCGGCAACACGGCGCTGGAAACGCGCGCCTTCTACGCGCCCGATAGCAAGCAGCTCGCGGGGCTGAGTTTCGACAATCTCGCCGTCCGCATCGCGCCCGAAATGCGCATCGACGCGCACCCGGAATGGGTCGTGGGCCAGTTCCGAGCGCGTTATCCCAACGCCGCACCGCTTGACCTGTTCCACCGCATCGTCACCGCCGCGCGCAGCTGGCGCGGTCAAGTCGAGGAGGCCGAGGCACGCGCGCGGGCAGGCGCCCCCGCGTTCGTCTATCAGCTCGACTTCGAGGATGCGAAACACACCGACGATATCGGTCTCAGCTTTGGCACCATCCCTGACCCGACCCTCACGCAGCAGGCAATGAGTGAGCGGGTGATGAACGCGTTCGTCCGCTTTGCCCGCACCGGCGATCCGGGCTGGCCCGCTTATGACCTGAAACATCGCCAGACGATGATCTTCAATACCGAGAGCCGGGTCGAACCAGATCCCCGCCGGTGGGAGCGCGAACTGTTCGCGCGGGTGCCCTACATCCAGCCTGGCAGTTGACCGGATCGACGCCCTATCGCACTTTGATCGCGCTTTTTTTGGGGGAGGGAAGCGGTCAGCGGACTTGATCGAGACCGTCAGCTGGCCCGATGCTCGCCGCGTACCCAGCGCACCGTGCCCGACGATGCGCGCATCACGACGGTTTCGGTGGTCATCACCCCGTCGCGGCGGTGCTTGACGCCGCGCAGCAGCGACCCGTCGGTGACCCCGGTGGCGGCAAAGATCACGTCGCCTTTGGCCAGATCTTCCAGGTCATAGACGCGGTCGAGATCCTCGACCCCCCATTTCGCCGCGCGTCTGCGCTCGTCGTCGTTGCGGAACAGCAACCGGCCCTTGAACTGGCCGCCGACGCAGCGCAGCGCCGCGGCCGCCAGCACGCCCTCGGGCGCGCCGCCGCTGCCCATATAGATGTCGACATTGGTGTCGGGGTTGGTCGTCGCGATCACCCCGGCAACGTCGCCGTCGGGGATCAGCGCGACGCCGCAGCCGAGTGCGCGCAACTCGGCAATCATCGCTTCGTGGCGCGGGCGGTCGAGCACACACACCATCACGTCGGCGGCGGTGCAGCCCTTTTCCTTGGCGACGGCTTCGACATTCTGGCGGATGCTGTTGTCGAAATTGACGATGTTCGGCGAATAGCCGGGGCCGACCGCCAGCTTGTCCATATAGACGTCGGGGGCGTTGAGCAGACAGCCTTCTTCGGCGATCGCCAGCACCGCGAGCGCGTTGGGGCCGGCCTTGGCGGTGATCGTCGTGCCTTCCAGCGGATCGACCGCGATGTCGATCTTCGGGCCCTTGCCCGGCGCACTGCCGACCTTTTCGCCGATATAGAGCATCGGCGCTTCGTCGCGTTCGCCCTCGCCGATGACGATGGTGCCATCCATATATAGCGTATTGAATGCGGTGCGCATCGCTTCGACCGCGGCTGCGTCGGCGGCTTTCTCGTCGCCGCGCCCGATCAGCTTGGCGGCGGCGATCGCCGCGGCTTCGGTGACGCGCACCATTTCGAGTACGAGCACCCGGTCGAGGTTGCTGCCGCTGGTCGTCATGTCCGCTGATCTCCGTCTTTGGTCTTGCCTTGCCGCCCCGGTCGGGCATGGTGCGCGCCATATGGCCGGTCGCACCGCTTGTCGAGGACGCTTCGCCCGAATCGGAGCCGCTACCCTGCTAGCGTGCGTCATCCCCGTGACCGGACAAGCACAGGTTCAAGGTCCGCCCGCGCCGCCGCCGCCGCGCAACGCCGAAGCCGCGGCGGCCAATGCCAAAGAGCTGGTCGACCCGATCCGCCGCTGCAAGCCCGCCGATGACGGGTCGATCAATGTGTGCGGCACCGATACCGAACGTCACCGGCTGACCCCTGAATTGCGCGCGATCGCGCAGGAGGGCCGTGAAGCGCCGCCCAGGCTTCCGCGCGCCGAGGCGAAGGCGATGAGCCTCGACAAGCTGCCTTACAACTGGATATCGATCGGCGGCCGGATGAAACCCGGCCCCGAATATAACGCGCTTTACGAACAGGCAAAGCGCGCGACTGATCCCGAAACCGGCCAGCCGCCGCCCGAACCCGAGCTTTAGGCGAAGATCTCGCTTGCCGCCGCGGCAGGCTCGCTCGTTCGATAGAAGCCGGCAGGGATCAGGATCTGGCCGAGGAAATAGAGCGCGAACAACAAAATCCAGCCAAGGCTCATCATTGTTTCGGCAAAACTGCTAGGGGCATTGTTCAGGATGATCGCGCCGTGCACGACGATCAGCGCCGCCGCGGCAATGCCATAGGGCAGGCCATAGAGGAGGTAAAAGCCGAACAGCCTGGCTTGTGCCGTGCCGGTGCGGCGCCACGATTCGGCGAACGCCGACACCGGTTCCAGGCTGCCGCGGCTGCCCATGATCGCGCCCGCCAGACAAAAGCGCGCCGCGACCCAGCTGCCGACCAAAGTCACTAGGAGCCGATAGACGGCCATCGCGATAGCGAGCGGATCGCTGCCGCTGACGACGGCTGCGGGGCCAAGCACGAGCAGGGGGGCGGCGGTGAGCAACCCGAAACCGATGGCAAGGATCAGATTGGCAATCAGGTAAGCGAAACCGGCAACCATGCCGAACATGATCTCGGACAAATAACCTTCGCGCATCTCGGCCAAAAGGCCGTTCCACGCGGCCTGCATCGATCCCGCCACGATCACCGCGACGATCGCGAGCAGATACAGCGGCCCGGTGAACGATCCGCCGATCCGGTACGACCATGGATCGGACAGGATCGCCATGACCGTGCGCAGGCTGAAAATCGGCTCACTCGCGAGCAACAGAAATGGCACGACCACGCCCAGCGCGACATAGGCCGCCAGCATATTGCGATGCGCTGCCGCCAATGCCCACGCGTCGGCCAGTCCGCGCCGGATATTGATGTCCATCTTTGCCCCCCGTTTCCCGGTCAACGGGGTAACAAGGCGCGCAGCAATATCAACCGGGGTTAAAGCGCTAGTATCGGCATCAGCATCGGCGTGCTGACAACATGGTCCGACCCCGCCAGGATCGCCAGCGCCGCATGGATCGCGCGCGCCGGACCTGCGTGGGTGACGAGCACGATGACGACGCCATCCTCCTCGTCGGTGCCGCGCTGGATGAAGCTTTCGATCGACACCTCGGCATCGCGCATCGCGGCCGCGATTTCAGCGAGGACACCGATGCGGTCCTCGACGATCAGGCGGACATAATGTTTGCCAATGCGCGCGCCTGCGTCGGCGACCGGCGCGGCGTCGAGCGAATCGACCGGCATCGCAAAGGCGGGGCCGTATTCATCGCGCGCGATGTCGATAATGTCGGCAACGATCGCCGACGCCGTCGGCCCCGCCCCCGCGCCCGCGCCCTCGAAGAATAGCCGCCCGACAAAATTGCCTTCGGTGACCACCGCGTTGAGCGCGCCTGGAACATAGGCGAGCGGATGGTCGGCGGGGACCAGGCACGGCTGGACATGCTGGTACAGGCCATCTCCGTTCCGTTCGGCCATGCCGATCAGGCGGACGCGGTGCCCCAGCGCTTCGGCCTCGCGAATATCGGCAGCGATCAGGCCGCGGATGCCGTCGGCGGCGACCGCCCCGATGTCGAGCCTTGTACCGAAGCAGAGCGCGGCCAGGATCGACAGCTTGTGCGCGGCGTCGATGCCGTCGACGTCGAAGGTCGGGTCGGCCTCGGCATAACCCTCGGCCTGCGCCGCGGCGAGCGCATCGGCAAAGCTCGCGCCATTCCGCTCCATTTGCGTCAGGATGTAATTGCAGGTGCCGTTGAGGATGCCGTAAACACGCGCAATCTCGTTCGCCGAAGCACCCTCGCGGATCGCCTTGATCACCGGGATACCGCCGGCGACTGCGGCTTCATATTTCAGCGGCGTGTCCGTTTCTTCGGCGAGTCGTGCGAGATCCAGCCCGTGATGCGCGATCATCGCCTTGTTTGCGGTGACCAGCGCCTTGCCCGCGCCGAGCGTATGGCGCGCCAGCGTCAGCGCCGATCCATCGGCGCCGCCGATCATCTCGACGACGACATCGACATCGTCCGCCGCGACCAGCGCGTCCATGTCGTCTTCCCAGCGATAGCGCGACAGGTCGATGCCGCGGTCCTTGTGCCGATCGCGCGCCGACACTGCGACGATCTCGATCGTGCGCCCGGCGCGGCGCGCGATCAGATCGCGGTTGGTTTCGAGCAGCCGCACGACGCCGCCCCCGACAACCCCGATTCCCGCAAGCGCCACACGCAGCGGCGGACGGGGAGCGGTCGGGGCGGGATGGGGCGACATGGGGGACTCCGTATTAGGCGCGGAGCCACGCCCCGCCGGTGCGAGCGCCCTATCGGCTTTTGCCATGGAAACAACCCCGGCGCGATTTGGCCGCGGCGAAGCTGATCTTTATCCGACCGGGGGCTTACGTGTGCGGGAGCATTCGCCGAGTGCGCCCAGCACGATGCCATAGTCTGACGCCGCCTTGCGGCGATCTTCTGGCGCGGTGCCTGCCAGCTTGCTGAGCGGCAACTGGCGTGGCAGCCCGCAAGCAAGTCGATACCAGGCGAGCGTATTGCGCGCCGGCACCGCCGCCGATCCGTCGACGATTTCGCCAAACGCTGCGGCCCAGCGCCGCGACCCGTCGGCGGCGGTCAAAATGGTCAGCGACACCGGCTCGCCGGTGCTGGTGTTGAGGAACAATTGTGTCTCGCCCTCGCCAGGCAAGGTACCGGGGACGTGGAAGCCGTTGGCGATGCCGGTGATCGCGGGCGGAGCGCCGGGCTTGACCAGTTCGGTCAGCACCGCGCGCAACTGCGCCTCGGTCGCAGCGTCCCACGGAAGCTGCGCGTCGGGGGCAACCAGCCGGACGCTGCCGGTGCTGCTGCGGCCCGCCGCGGCGCCCGCGACGGGCCGGGCAAAGAGCAGGACCGGCTGTTTCTTTTTCAGCTTTGGCGATTTGCCGCGGGCATCGAGCGGCAGGTCTACCAGATAGGCGATCCGCGATGCCAGGGGTCCCGACCCGCGAATCAGGCTGACGACGTCGGCTTCGACGTAGAATCGGCTGTGGCCCGCCGCGACGCCCGGCGCCCGCGCCGGTTTGAGCGCCACCGCGCTGTGAATTCGGGCATGGAGCACCATCGGTGCAGCGGCGGCCAGATCGGCGATGTCGGCATAGCTGTATGGGCTCGCTGCCGCCATGGGTGCCGCCGCCTGCATCGCGGAAACGCCAGAGAATCCGGGGGTCAGGGCCAAAAGTCCGGCAATCGCGGCCGACTGATACACGCGCATGGTCGATTACTTTCCATCGTTGTTGACACCGGTGGCGGTGCGTTGGTCCCCATCATGGGACATGCCACATTAACCGCTGATAAAGGGTTTGCGAACTTGCCGCCACCGCGATAGGACGGGCGGCGAAACGTCCGGCAAAAACATAACATGCCGGACGAAGCTCCGCCGGGTCTGTGGAACGCATCGGAAATCATCCGGGCATTTGGCAACTGAACCCGTCGGGTGGGAATTGGTGTCAGGATGATCTAGCAAGGAGCGTCGTCCCTGAATGGCTTATGGTGATAATGTCGACCCTAAAAGCAGGGTGGTCTCGATCGTCTTGGTGGGCTTTTTGACGGCGATGATGGGCTACGGCCTCGTCAACGGCCTGAATATCAGCATCGTCAAGACGATTGCCGAAAAATTGGATGTGGTGGACGTCGAAGAACCGCCGCCGCCGGAAGAACCGCCGCCGCCGCCGCCGCCGGACAATGTCCTGCCGCCGCCGCCCCCGGTCGTGACGCCGCCGTCGCCGTTCCCGCCGCCGGTTTCTGCGCCGCAGATCCAGTCGGTCCGCGAACCTCCGCCGTCGCCGCCGCCGGCTATCTATGTGCCGCCGGCGCCGCCGGCGCCGCCGCCGACGCCCGATCTGAGTGCCGCCGGTTCGCCGCGCGGCAACCCGGGTCGCTGGGCAACGAACGACGACTATCCGGCGCGCGCCATGCGCGAAGAGCGTGAAGGAACGACGGGTTTCCGCGTTACCTATGGCGCCGATGGCCGGATTACTTCGTGCGACGTGACCTCGTCGAGCGGTCATGCCGATCTTGATGCCGAAACCTGCAAACTTATCACGCGTCGTGGCCGGTTCAATCCGGGCAAGGATCGCGCGGGTAACCCGCAGGGCGGCACCTACAGCAATCGTATCCGTTGGCAGATCCCGCGCTGATTCAGCGTGTGATCGCCGATCATTCGAATTTTACCGAATTTCTTGAGAGGGAATATCCATTATGTTTAATCTGATCGCAAATGCCGCTGCGGCGGCACCGGCCCACGACGTCGGCCTCACCCTGATGCCTGCGGCGCTGTGCGTGAAGGAAGAAGGCGCCAGCCCCTACGGCATGATCCCCGCGCTGTGCGACGGCGGCATCGTCGGCCAGCTGACCTTCCTTGTGCTGCTGATCATGTTCATCGGCACGCTCTACATTCTGTTCACCAAGCTGTTCGAACAGAATAAGGTGATGAACCAGGGCAAGGCGGTCGATGCCAATTTCTGGCGCGCGCCGACGCTGGCCGAAGGTGCAGCGAAGCTGGAAAAGAACAGCGCCTATCGTCAGGTTGTCGAAGACGGCCTGCGCGCCAACGAAGAGCATAACAAGCTGACCGACCCCGTCGAAGCGCATGACTGGATGCACGGCACGCTCGAGCGTTCGCAGAACCACATCAACTCGAAGCTGAATGGTGGCCTTTCCTTCCTCGCAACCGTCGGTTCGACCGCTCCGTTCGTCGGGCTGTTCGGTACCGTTATCGGTATTCTGCGCGCCCTCGTTAAAATCGGTGCGTCGGGTCAGGCGTCGATCGACACCGTCGCCGGACCGGTCGGTGAAGCGCTCATCATGACCGCCATCGGTCTGATTGTGGCGGTCCCCGCGGTGCTTGCGTTCAACTGGCTGCAGAGCCGCAACAAGTCGATCGCCCGCCGCCTGTCGACCTTCTCGAACGATATTCTCGGTTCGATCATGTCGAATGGCCAGGTGAAGCCGGTCATGACCGGTCCGGCTCCGAAGGCTGCCGCTCCGGCCGCTGCGCCGAAGAAGGCCTGAGGCGATTTGGGGATTTCCGCCCTGCGCCGGAAGGCGGGGGCGGAATCCACTGGACAGGGTGAGCGTGGCTATGCGGCCTGCAAGCCCGATGTCCGTGACATGAATTTTAGTGACAGGATACTGATCCTATGTCGATGAGTGTAGGTGACAAGGCGGGCGAAGATGCCCCGATGTCCGAGATCAACACGACCCCGCTCGTGGATATCATGCTCGTGCTGCTCATCATCTTCCTCATCACGGTTCCCGTGGTGCTGGAGACGGTGAACCTCGAGCTTCCCGACGTGGCGTTCGAGGTGACGACGACGAAACCCGAAAATGTGCTGTTGTCGGTCCGCTCGGCGGATACCGATGGCGACGGCCTGCCCAATCCGGAAAGCACCGCTTGCGAAGTCTATTGGGGCCAGACCCCGGTCGATTCCAAACAGTTGCTGGAACGCGGGCAGACCAAACTGGAACAGCTGATCGAGGATATCGGCGGCGTCGAGAATATCACCGAGGATAATTTCCCCGAAGTGCATATCCGCGGCGACGTTGCGACCCCGTACCAGTGCATTGGCGGCGTGATCTATACGATGCAATATGCCGGTTTCCAGAAGATCGGGTTCATCTCCGAACCTGCTGCTGGGTCGGGCACGGTCAGCCGCCTGTAAGGGTGTCGGCGATTTTACGAATGAAGGAATAACCCTATGTCGATGTCAGTCGGAGAACGGGACGACAATGAACCGATGATGGACATGAACACGACGCCGTTGATCGACGTCATGCTCGTGCTCCTCATCATGTTCATCATCACCATCCCGGTCCAGACCCATGCGGTAAAGATCGACCTGCCGGTACCGACCGACAGCCAAAGCAATGTCGATCCCGAAAAGAACAAGGTGATGATTGATCCCGCCGGGACGATCACCTGGAACGGCGCGCCAATCGATCTGGCGCAGCTGGCGCAATATCTGGAACAGACTAAGGCGCTGCCGGTCGAACCCGAGTTGCAGGTCCAGCCCGATCCCTATGCGCGGTATATCGTCGTCGACAATGTGTTGGCGGTGATCAAGCGCAGCGGCGTCGGCAAGCTGGGCTTCGTCGGTAATGAACAATATTCCCGCGTCTTCTGATATTTGATCGGAGTCGTTCGGCAGAATAGTTAGGGCCGCGAAGCAATTCGCGGCCCTTTTCTTTTGACGGTGCCCGGATGGCGGCTGGCGACCAGTTGTTGCCATGACCGATCCTCCCTGGAACGTGGAGGATCGGTTTCGCCCGCGCCGCACCTCAAATCTACCATAGAAGCTTGGAACTTGCCGCGAATAAGGGCATCGTCCTCTGCGAAGGGATCGAGATCGCCGCTACGGCGTTCTACGTCCGAACCGTCACTTGGGGAGCAGAATATGATCAAGCCACCATATGCGAAAACCTGGTCAATTCCGGCCGCCACACTGATCGGCGCGCTGGCGCTCGCGGGCTGCGCCAATATGGGCAAGACGCCGACCTCCAAGCTGCCGGTCCCCGACGCCTATGCCAATCTGGTCGATGCGCGCGGCGCCGACCGCGGGCGCGTCGACATTTTCAAAGACGGCAGCGGGCTGCGGCTCGAACTCGTCGCGCGCGGCTTTGGTGCCGGTACCTATGGCATGCATGTCCACGCCACCGGCCTATGCGATGCCCCGAAATTCACCACTGCCGGCCCGCACTGGAACCCGACCGCGGCACAGCATGGCCGCGAGAACCCGATGGGCGCGCACCATGGCGATCTGCCCAATCTGGTCGTCGAACCCGACACCATCGGCCGCGCGACGCTGCAACTGGTCGGCACCCGCCTGATGGGTGAGGGCGCGATGCTTGACGCCGATGGCGCCGCGTTCGTGATTCATGCCGGTCCCGACGACATGAAGACCGACCCCAGCGGCAACAGTGGTGACCGCATCGCCTGCGGCGTGATTATGGCTGCCCCGGCGGGCTAGTCACCCGCCGGTCAAGCGACGGCGCGGGTCAAGCCGCGGCGCGTTCGACGATCGTCGCTTCAGCCTGCGGCACCGCGCGATACGCATAGAGCAGAAGGATCAGCGCGATCGGCGCTACCCCGATCAGCGACAAAATACCGGTGCGTAGGTCGCCGACAGGCTTGCCGTCGACGATTGTCCCCGCCAGATCCGAAATCTGCCCGACCATATAGGGGCCGAACGACAGCCCGACCAAGGTCGTGCCCAGGAAGAAGGCGGCGGTTGCTGTCCCGCGCATCCGCGGCAGCACCAGATCCTGCGTCGTTGCCGCAGCAGCGCCGAGGGCGGTCGCGCCGAACATCCCGGCAAGGAAGTTCATCACATAGAACAGGCTTGTATTGTCGGTCGTATAGCCGACCCAGATCGGCACAATCGGCGCAACGACGCCAAAGATGATCATCAGGATCCGTCCGGCCGGGTTCTTTGCGCGCAAGGCGTCGGCGATCCGGCCACCGATGATTACTCCGATAAAGCCGCTGATCGCGCCGTTGGCGCCCAGCCAGAACGCCAGCTCCTGCTTGGGCAGACCCAGCACGATTTCGGCATAGGGCGCCGACCAGAAAGCGAGGGCATAGGCGGCGAGTGAAACCAGTCCATAGCCCAATGTCGTGCAGATAAACGCCGGGGTGCCCCAGATCAGCCGGAAGGTCGCCGTATCGCGCGCGCGCAGCGTGCAGGCCCAGGAAAACACGGCATAGTAGCCCAGCCCCACCGCCGACCATTGCGGCAGATTGCCGGTCAATTCGATCATCCACCAGGCAAAGGCGGCGATCGCGGCGGCAAAGCCGATATTGATCGCCAGCGCCGCGGGGCCACGCTGCCAGGCGCCCATCAGCGTGAACGGTGGGACGATCGTCGACAGATCCTGCGCAAACTGACGGAAGGGCGCGGGCGAACTCGGGCTCGCCACGCCGTCCATCGCGCCGCGCACGGGTTCGCGCAGTGTTGCCACCCATAGCGCGACGAGCAGGCCGGGAATGCCGACCGCCAGGAACGCCGCTTGCCAGCCGACCAGATCGAGCGGGCCGCCGCCGGGATAGGCCTCGTTCCACGCCTTGACGATCAACGCGCCAATGAACAGCGACACGCCGCCTCCGATGTAAAGCCCCGACGAATAGATCGCGAGCGCCGTCGCGCGCTGCTTTTTGGGAAAATAGTCGGAGATCAGCGAATAGGCGGTCGGGCTCGCGGTCGCTTCGCCGACACCGACCCCCATGCGGGCAAAGGTCAGCGTCATCTGGTCGCGCGCAAAACCCGACAAGGCGGTCATTGTCGACCAGAGGGCGAGGCCGATCGACAGCAATTTAACCCGGCTCCAATTATCGGCCAGCCGCCCCAGCGGGATGCCGAACAGCGCGTAGAAGACCGCAAAGGCGGCGCCGCCGAGGAAGCCCATATCGGCGTCGGTCAGCCCCAGATCGGCCTTGATGTCGACCGCCAGGATGCTCAGGATCTGCCGGTCGATGAAATTCAGGATATAGACGACGACCAGCACCGACAGCACGTACCAGCTGTAACCGGTCGCCTTGGGCTCGTGAAATCCCGGCGCTGCGGCCGCGTTGGTTTCGCTGGCGGTCTCGGCCATCTGGCAACCCTCTCCCTGACCCACTATCTGTTATGACGCATGGCTAGCAGAGCCGGAAAATGGCGCAAGTTGAAAGTCGGTTCAACTTTACCGCGAAAGGACCAGGATGCGCGCATACAGACCTGATGGCCCCGCGATCCTGTTCCTTTGCCTCGGCAACATCTGTCGCTCGCCACTCGCCGAAGCGGCGGCACGCGTCGCTTTCGCCAATGCGGGAATCTCAGCCACGCTCGATTCTGCGGGGACCGGCGACTGGCATGTCGGCCGACCGCCCGACCGCCGCGCGCAGGCCGAAGCGCGGCGCCGCGGCACGGACATTTCGGACCTGCGCGGCCGGCAATTGGCCGCCGAAGATTTTTACCGCTTCGACCTGATCCTCGCCGCCGATGCGAACAATCTGCGCGAAGCGCGCGCGCTCGCACCGTCCGACGCGACGGCGCGCCTGCGACTGATGCTCGACCTGGTGCCGGGCCGCCGCGGTGAGAGCGTGACCGATCCCTATTATGGCGCCGACGACGGCTTTGCCGAAACCTGGGCCGATGTCAGTGCGGTCGCCGCGGCGCTCGTCGCCGAAAGGTCGAGCGGATAGCGTGAGACCGGATGATAGCGCGAGCCGCCATGCCCCATCTCGCTTTCGTACAGGATGACGTGATCGAAGGCGAAGGATGCGCTCGCCAGATCGCTGTGCAGCGTCAGGAAGGGTGCGACCGGCCCCGCCGATCGGTTCAGCCGCGCCAGCGTGATATGCGGCACAAAGGCGCGCGTTTCGCTCTCAACTCCGACGCGCGCGAGCGATTGATCGACCTTGCGCTTCAGCGCCGCGAGCGGCGCCAGGGGCTCGACCCCTGCCCACACCGTATGCGGGGTGTCCCTGCGGTCGAATAGCCCGACCCCCGCGATCCGCGCGCTGATCGCGGGAGCGTGGAGCGCCCCCAATGCAGCGGCAATATCTTCGGCACGGTGCCGATCGACTTCGCCGATGAAGCGCAGCGTCAGGTGGAGCTGGTCGTCATCCTGCCACCGCGCCGCCGAAATACCGTGCATCGCGGCGCGCAACAGCGCCCGGATCGGTTGCGGTGGCCGCAGCGCGACGAACAGGCGATGGCTCGACATGGCACGGCGAACATAAGCATTTGCCACCGAGTAACCACCCAAAGTTGCGCGATTTCCGGTTTCGCTTGAAAGCGGACAGAAAAATCACGATATTGCCCTCTACGGTCGGTATGGGCTGGCCGGTGATGGAGTAATGACAATGGCGAATTGGAACGACCCCAATATGGCGGCTTCCGGTTTTGGGGCCGGCGCGAATGCAATGGACCAGGCCGTCGATGCCGGCCTGCGGTCGTACATGCTGTCGGTTTACAATTATATGGGCTCGGGCGTGCTGCTGACCGGCATCGTCGCGATGCTGGCGTTTCAGTCGGGCTTTACCGCTTCGATGGTCGGCACGCCCCTGATGTGGGTGGTGATGTTGGCGCCGCTGGCGTTCGTGCTGGTGCTCAGCTTTGGTATCAACAAGCTGTCGACGGCCGCCGCGCAAGTCCTGTTCTGGGTCTATGCCGCGGTGATGGGCCTGTCGATGTCGACGATCTTCCTGGCCTTTACCAGCACCTCGATCGCGCAGACCTTCTTCGCGACCGCGGCGGCGTTTCTTGGGCTTAGCCTCTATGGCTACACGACCAAGAAGGATCTGTCGGGCTTCGGCACCTTCCTGATCATGGGCGTTGTCGGCCTGATCGTCGCGATGCTGCTCAACACCTTCGTGTTCCAGTCGGGCGCGATGGCGATGGCAATCAGCGTCATCGGCGTGCTGATCTTTGCAGGCCTCACCGCCTATGACACACAGAAGATCAAGAGCATGTATTTCTATGTCCGCGGGACCGACTTTGTCGGCAAGTCGGTGGTGATGGGCGCGCTGACGCTCTACCTCGACTTCGTCAACATGTTCACCTTCCTGCTCAATATCCTGGGCAGCCGCGAATAAACGGACGGACAGACGCGAAACAAAGGAGCCCGGCGAAGCGATTCGCCGGGCTCTTTCTTTCTGAGGGGGAGGGGGCGGCGATGAAAGCCATATGGAGCGCGGTTGTTGCGGCGGCGATACTGGTGGCGATGCCCGTGGCGGCACAGGAAAGCGCGAGCTGCGCGGTCGAGCGGCGCACCGATGGCGATCTCAAAGCCTTTGCCGGTCGCTATTTTGCCGACGCTGACAAAGCCGCAATCGACGCGCTGATCGCATGTCTGGGAGACCCCGATTCGGCGGTTCGTGACGATTTTGCCTTTGGGCTATGGACGCAGGGGTTGCGCGGCAAGCATCTGAAGCCGGACGGGCTGCGTCATGCGGCCGCGCGGCTGACCGCAATCCTTGCGGCATCCGACGACGAGGTCGGTTTTCACCGCCCCTTTGCGGCGTTGGCGCTGTCCGAAGTCGCCCGCGCCGACCGGGTTGAACCCTTTCTGACCGAGGCCGAACTTCACGCGCTCGCCGAAACCGGGACGACCTACCTGCGCGGTGTGACCGATTATCGCGGTTTCATCGCGGGGGAGGGCTGGCGGCATGGCGTCGCGCATGGCGCCGACCTGTTGATGCAGCTGTCGCTCAACCCGCGGCTGACGCGCGCTGATGCCGACCTGTTGCTGGGCGCGATCGCGGCGCAGGTCGCGCCAGCGGGGTCGCACGCCTATGTCCATGGCGAGGCACGGCGGCTCGCGCGGCCGCTATTGTTCCTCGCAAAACGCACTGACATCGACGATGCGGGGTGGGCGGCATGGTTTCAGTCGCTGCATCCGGGCGAAGTACCGCGCTGGAAAGCACCCTACGCCAGCGCCGAAGGGCTGGCGGCGATCCACAACAGCAGCGCATTCGGCGATGCAGTCTATGTCGCAGCGAGCGAATCGCAGGATCCGCAGGTCCGGCGGCTTGCGCCGCTCGCCGCCGGATTGCTCAAGGCACTGCCTTAGGCAGGATTTGCCGCCTGCATCTCGGCAATCAGGGCATTGTCGATCTCCTTGGCCCGCTTGTACGCCGCCCGTTCGCGCAGCGGCGCGACATAGGCTTCAAACGCCGGACGCGACGCGATCGTACCGAACTGCAGTCCCCAGTCGACCTGGCTGCCGACATAGACATCGGCGGCACTGAAGCAGTCGCCCGCGACGAACGCCTTGCCCGCGACCGCAGTCTCAAGCGCGTCGAGCGCGGCAGGTAGCGAGCCGAAGCCCGCCGATCGCTGCTGGTCGGTATCGGGTTCGATACCAAAATGCTTGGCGGTGATCGCCTGTTCGACCGGCCCCGCGGTGAAGAACAGCCAGCGGTAATAATCGGCGCGATCGGCGGGGGCGGGAGCCAACCCGGCATCGGGGAAGGCATCGGCCAGGTAGGCGCAGATCGCCGCGCATTCGGTCACGACCTTGCCGTCGTGGACGATTGCCGGAACCTTGCCCATCGGATTGACCACCAGATAGGCTGGGTCCTTCATCGTTGTGCCATAATCGAGGATGCGCGGCTCATAGGGCGCGCCGACCTCTTCGAGCATCCAGCGGACAATCTGGCCGCGCGACATCGGGTTGGTATAGAAAATCAGTGCGTCGGCCATCGCGGCTCTCCCTTGTGCATTGCGAGTCGAATATGAACATAACAAGAACAAAGATGCAGGTCCACCGGACTTGTTTTGTCACGGCGTCCGGCTAAGGCAAAGCGATGAGCGACGAACGCATCTGGACAGCCGCCGTGCTGGTGATCGGCGACGAGATTCTCTCGGGCCGCACCCAGGACAAGAATATCGCCCAGATCGCGACTTGGCTCGATGTCCAGGGTATCCGCCTGCGCGAAGTGCGCGTTGTCCCCGATATCGAGGACGAGATCGTCGATGCACTGAACGCGGTGCGCGCGCGCTACGACTATGTGTTCACCACCGGCGGCATCGGCCCGACCCACGATGACATCACCGTCGATGCGGTGGCGAAGGCGCTGGGTGTCGGCGTGATCGTCCATCCTGAAGCACGCGCGATCCTCGAACGCTATTACAGCGGGCGCGGGATCGAACTGACCGAAGCGCGGCTACGCATGGCGCGCACCCCCGACGGTGCAGAGCTGATCCCCAACCGCATGTCGGGCGCGCCGGGGATCCGCATCGGCAATCTGTTCGTGATGGCCGGGGTGCCGCACATCACGGCGGGCATGCTCGACGCGCTGACTGGTCAGCTCGAAGGTGGTGCGCCGCTGATCGCCCACACGATCGGCGCCTGGTCACCCGAAAGCGAGGTCGCCGACTTGCTGCGCCAAGGCGAAAAGGACCATCCGGGCGTCGTGATCGGCAGCTACCCCTTTTTTCGCGACGGCAAGGTCGGCGCCAATTTTGTGATCCGGTCGACGTCGGCCGCTGCCGTCGCCGCCTGCGTCGCAATGCTCACGGCGGGACTTGAAGCCGCAGGCTATGCGGTAACCGACGGTGGCATCTGATCGGGCGCGTCGTCGCTGGTCCGTGTCACCCGTGGCAGGCGGCGCAGCATAAGGATCGCGAGCAGGCCGAACAGCGCCGACACAATGAACGCGGCGCCCGGAAAATGCACCGGCGCCTTGGCCGCGGTAAAATAGGCCATGGTGCCGGTTAGCACGATCGGCGCCACGAGCTGGCCCAGCCCCATTGCCATCGCCGATATTCCCTGCACCTCGCCCTGCGTCTCGGCGGTGGCCCGCCGCGACATCAGCGCGTTCAGTGATGGCTGCACGGGCGCCTGCAAGGCGATCGGCAGGAGCAGCAGGAAGGCGCCCCAGGTCGATGTGACAAACGCAAAGCCGACATAATTGGCGACCGCGATAGCTATCCCGATCGTCGCCGCGTCGCGTTCGCCAAAGCGCGCGACCATGGGCCCGACGACAAAGGTCTGCCCCAGCGCGATCATCACCCCGACCGCCGCCAAGCTGGCGCCGATCATCCCCGGGGTCCAGCCGAGCTGAGCGATGCAATAGAAACTCCACGTCATCGGATAGACGAGGCTGGCGATCTGCCACAGCGTCAGCACGCTTGCGACCCCGCCCATGCCGGGCAGGCCGCGCATCGTCTGCAGCGCGCCGAGCGGATTCGCACGCCGCCAGCTGAAGGGGCGACGGCGTTCGGGCGCCAGCGTTTCGGGGAAAATGAACAGGCCATAGAGCATGTTGGCGGCGGCAAGGACCGCTGCGGCGACGAACGGCGCGCGCGGGCCGATCTCGCCGAGGAAGCCGCCGATCGCGGGTCCGGCAACAAAACCGATCCCGAAGGCCGCGCCGACGAAGCCGAAATTGCGCGCGCGTTCTTCAGGCTTGGTGATGTCGGCGATCGCCGCTTGCGCCGCCGCATAGCTGCCGCCGAACACCCCCGACAGTGCGCGCGCGACGAACAGCCATGGCAGCGTGCCGACGACGGTGAGCAGCGCATAGTCGATGGTCAGCCCCGCGAGCGACAGCAGCAGCACCCGCCGCCGCCCGAAGCGGTCGGACAGATTGCCGAGCACCGGCGACGCCAGGAAGGTCGCGACGGCCATCACCAGCCCGATCCACGCCCCGACCTCGATCGCGTGCGGCAGGTCGATGCGACCAACCTCCATCACGAGCTGCGGCAGCACCGGCATGATGATGCCAAACCCGACCGCATCGATAAAGATCGTCGCGACAATAAAGGGAATGGTACGCGATGCGGTCACAAAATATCCCAGCGAAAAGGGTTGGCGGCCCATAGCGCGGCGGCGTCGAATCGCGTCAATGCTTTTCGCCAGTGTTTTTCGATTGTGCCGCGGTTTTTATCGCCCTAGCGGCACCGATCCCGCTTTGGAGCGTTACCAGCCGATGAAACTCGCAATCACCGCCGCGCTCGACTATCGCCTCGGCGATCCGGTCGACCTGATGCTGCATATCGAAGCGGCGGCGATCCCCGAACAGCTGATCGTCAACGCCGTGCTCGACGTCGGCAATTGTGAGTATTTTGCGCGCGTTGCGGCGCAGGACATGATCGGCGACCGCATCTGGCTGCGCCGCGGCGGCGAACTGAACGTGCGCTATCGCACGACGGTCGAAATCCAGCGCGACCTCACCGATTACCGGACGCTGGACAAGGTGCCGATGCACCGATTGCCCGGCGAGACGGTCCAGTATCTCAATGAATCGCGATATTGCCCGGCGAACAAATTCATCCACTTCGTCCAGGACGAGTTCGGCGATGTCGAGGGCGGCGCCAAGATCGGCCGGATGCGCGACTGGATCGAGACACATTTCACCTATGTGTCGGGGTCGAGCGATGCCGAAACGGGTGCCCTCGACAGCTTTGTCGAACGGCAGGGTGTGTGCCGCGACTATGCGCATGTGATGGTCAGCCTGGCGCGCGCCGCGGCGATCCCGGCGCGCATCGTCAGCGTCTATGCGCTTGGCGTTGAACCGCAGGATTTCCATGCGGTGGCCGAAGTGTTCCTCGGCGGCGCCTGGCATCTGGTCGATGCGACCGGGATGGCGAAAGCGGGCGAGATGGCGAAGATTGCCGTGGGTCGCGACGCCGCCGATATCAGCTTCCTCACAGCGTACGGCGAGATCGAGATGTTGAACCAGCGGGTGACGGTGGAGGCGGTAGCGTAAGATGGTCTGGCGCGGCAAAGCCGCGCCGTCAGATCCGCTTTGCAGGCTGGCCGGACTTTCGCGGACCGGCCGAGCAGGCCGGCAAAGACAAGGATTGTCGTGGCAAATCGAGTTCGAGGCGTCAAATCGAGTTCGCCAGCCAAAAAGTTTCATTCTGAACCCAATTGCGCGGCGCGGGCTTGCCCTGACGCTACGGCCAGCTATGCTGGTCGGGCACCGGGCCAGAAGGCGCGCGGTGCCGGAACGTAAGAATTCTGCTCGGGCCTTTATGATATTCCCATCCGTTGCCGGGTGGCCGACGCGTATGTCCAGGCTTTCGGGCTAAAGGCGGCGGCGCATATTTTTCCGAGTATGTTCTTACCTCCCGGCATCTCGTCTTCCGGTCCGACCGGAAGGCGATGGACATGGATTTCGATGACGAACAGAACCGCGCGCACGCCCTGAGCAGCAGCGACCCCGTGCCGCCGTCCGACTGGACGGGCTTTGGTCAGGCGGCCAGCATGGAAGCGATCTACAATGCGCATCAGCCTGCGCTCGCACGCTATCTGCGCCGGCGCGCGCCGAAGCAGGATCTCGGCGATCTCGTCCAGGAATGCTTTCGCCGCCTTGCCATGGCGAAGGGCGGAAAGCTGGCACTGATAGAAAAGCCCGGAGCCTATCTCGTCAGCACCGCCCGCAACCTGCTCACCGACCACGCGCGCGCAGACAATGCGCGCCAGACTTCGCTGCATCACAGTTTCGAGGATGAGGATATCGCTGGCCCTGACCCCCATGCAGCGCTCGAGGCGCGCGACACGATGCGGCGGGTCGGCGAGGCGATCGAGAAACTAAAGCCGCAAACTGGTTCCATATTCGTGATGCATCGGTTCGATGGCCTGAGCTATGAAGAAATCGCGATAGCGAAAGGAATTAGCGTGAAGGGCGTTGAATGGCATATCGCGCAAGCGATGATTGCAATCCGCAAGGCGCGGGCCGACTCTAAGTGAGCGACCGCGACACCGAGGCCGCGCATTGGTTTGCGCGCATGCGCACGCCCGGCGCCGAGGCGGACCGGGCAGAGTTCGCTGCCTGGCATTCGGATCCCGAAAATGCCGAGGCCTATGCAACCGCCAAAGAAGATTGGCTCATCATTGGCGGCGTGGCGGAAGAACATCTCGCCGCGCACCGCCAAGTGCCATCAAAGGCCACACCCCCGTCCCGCGCACACTGGGCGCTTGCCGCCGCGCTGGTCCTCGCGATCTCGCTCGCCTTTGCCTGGGTGCTGCTCGGCAATGGCGGCACCGATCCGATCGTCGCGGTCAATGCGACCGGCGAGGTCGTACTCGAAGACGGCACACAGGTAGCCCTGATGGACGGCGCCCGCGTCGAAGCAAAGTTCGCGCCGGGCGAACGGCGCGTGTTGCTTGTCGGCGGCCGGGCCCGGTTCACCGTCGCCCATGACAGCGCGCGGCCGTTCCGTGTGGAAGCCGCGGGAAGCGAAACCACCGCTCTCGGGACAATCTTCGAGGTCGATCTGACGGGGCGGCGGCCGGTCGTCCATCTTGTCCAGGGGTCGGTAGAGGTGCGCGCCACCGCGACGCCCGACGCCCCGCTCCGCCTCCGTCCCGGCCAGCGCGCGGCGATCGAGAAGGACGCGCCCATGCTCATCGAGACCAGGCCGGCCGGCGAGACCGCCTCCGTGGACGATCCTGCCGACAAGTCCGAAGAGCCGAACCTTCTCCTCGCCGAAGGGCTACCGCTCGGTGCCGTCATCGACCGTGCCAATCGGGTCAACAGCGCCAAGATCGGGACCGCCGACACGGCCATCGCCGGGCGGCTGGTCAGCGGTCGCTTCGATGTTTCGGACGCGCGATCGCTCGCGCGCCAGCTCGCGGCCGCGCTCGACCTCGATGTGAAAGAGCAGGCGGGCGGCTATGTCCTGATGCCGAAATAGCCTACTAGGAGTTCTTCGACCCAATCCGTCTTGCCCCCTCAGACGGCCATGCAGGCCGCTGGGAGGATGGGATGAACAAGAATTTTCTGGCCGCTTTTCTGGCCATGGGGTGCGCTGTTGGTGCACTTTGTCCGATCGCCGCGCAGGCGCAGACCGAGCAGCGCGATTATGACATTGCGGCACAGCCGCTCGGCGACGCGCTTAGAGAATATTCGGAAGTTTCGGGGCGCCAGATCGTCTTCGCGACCGATCTGGTCAAGGGGCGGCGTTCGATCTCGCTGCGCGGACGAATGTCATCGGATAGGGCCCTTTCGCGACTACTGGCAGGATCGGGGCTACTGACAGAACTTGTCGACGGCGCGCTCGTGCTTCGCGCGGGAAACCGCGCTGCGGCCGACAAGGGGTCGACTGAAAACGGCGCGGATGGTGCGATCGTCGTGACCGGCTCGCGCATCCGGGGAGCGGGGCCGACTGGTTCGCCGGTCGTGACGATCGACCGGGAGGCGATCGAGAAGAGCGGCTACGGCACGGTTCAGCAATTGCTCCAGTCTCTGCCCCAAAACTTCGGGGGCGGTCCAACCGAGACGACCCTCGGCGCGACAACACGCAACGGCGCCGGCAGCGATGCAACCTATGGTAGCAGCATCAACCTGCGCGGACTCGGCGCTTCGTCGACGCTCGTCCTCATCGACGGCGCCCGCCCCGCGCTAGGTGGCATCGGCGGGGTCTTTGCCGACATCTCGCTGATCCCGATGAGCGCGGTGGAGCGGATCGAGGTGCTGACCGACGGAGCCTCGGCAATCTATGGCGCCGATGCCGTTGGTGGTGTGGTCAATGTCCGGCTCCGCAACCGCTTCGAAGGCGCTGAAATTATCCTCCGTGCGGGAACCGCCGACGGAGATATGACTGAGATTCAGTTCGGCCAGCTCCTCGGCAAAAGCTGGAAGGGTGTCCATGTCACGCTGGCATATCAATTTTCGCAGCGTGGCGCCCTTGCCGCAGGCAAGCGCGATTTCGCCCGCGAGGATCTTCGTTCTTTCGGAGGTCCGGACTTCCGATCGGGATTTGCCGTGCCGGGAACGATTGCCGCAGCCAATGGGCTGGTCTTCGCAATCCCTATGGGTCAGGATGGTAGCGATCTCGATGCTACCGACTTGCTTCCCGACGTCCGCAATCTTCGCGACGCGCGCGCCGAGAGCGAGCTCCTGCCGCGCCAGCGCACGCACAGCCTCTATGCCGCCGGTGATTTTAAGATCACCGACAGTCTGACATTCCGCGCCAGCGCCCTCGCCGCCGAGCGCCGTTACCGCAAGGTCGGGATCGGCGATTTCCTGCAAGCCGCGAGCGTGCCGGTATCCAATCCCTTCTATGTCGATCCGATCGGCACCAATGAACCGGTCGAAGTCGCCTACAGTTTCGTGAACGACCTCGGACCGCAGCTCGACGTCGGACGTGTGCGCGCCATCACCGCCAACGCGGGGCTCGAACAGGCGTTGGGTGCGTGGCGCGTCCAGCTCGGCGGGGTCTATGGCCGGCAGAAGGGCAAGGCCGAGACGCTCAACGCGACAAACCGCGCACGGCTGCGCGCCGCGCTCGCTGACACCAATCCGGCGACCGCCTTCAATATCTTCGGCGACGGCAGCGCGAACAATCCCGCAACGATCGCGAACATAAGGGGGAGCTATTCGACGCTCGATGATTTTGAGAGCTGGTCGGCGGCACTGCGCGGTGACGGGCCGCTGTTCCGCCTTCCCGGCGGCGAGGTCCGGCTGGCAATCGGCGCCGAATACCGCCGCGAGCGATATCAATATGTCACCAAGAACGACATCAGCTTTGTCGCCCCGCTAACCGAGCCTCTCGCCGGGCTCCCGGGTCCGCGCCATGTCAAATCGGCCTATGCCGAGTTGCTCGTGCCGATCTTCGGCGCGGACAATGGAATGCCGGGCTTCCGCAAACTCGAACTTTCGCTCGCCGGCCGCATCGAAGACTATAGTCAGTTCGGCCGCACGACGAATCCCAAGCTTGGCGTGCGATGGGAGCCTGCGGACGGCATCGCGCTGCGCGGCTCCTATGGCACCTCCTTCCGGGCTCCTGCATTCGACGAGCTGATCGGGCCTGCGGTTTCGCTCTATACGACGTTCCAGGCCGCCGACCCCGCCTCGCCTACCGGGACATCGAACGTGCTCGCCCTGTTCGGCTACGCGCCGAACATCGGTCCCGAGGAAGCGACGACCTGGACCGCCGGCTTCGATCTTGCCCCACCATCGCTGCCGGGATTCAAGGCGTCGCTCACCTATTATGCCGTCGACTATAAGAACCGCATCGGCACCGCGAGCGAAGATTTCACGCGATTCCTCACCAATCGCGAAATATTTGGCGGAGTGATCATCGACAATCCGTCGCTGGAACTCCTCCAGGGCTATTTTGACGCGCCGACCTTCAGCAACCCGTTCGGGCTGGCGCCGACCGATATCGTCGCGATCCTCGACGGACGCATTCGCAACCTGTCGGCGGTCCGCCAGCGCGGACTCGACTTCGAAATCGGCTATGCGCCCGCATTCGCGGGAGGCGTCCTCGACCTCGGCATTGCCGGCAGCCATATCTTCTCGATCGACCGGCAGCTGACCCCCGGTGCGCCCGCAACCGATGTTGTCGGCACTTATGGCAATCCGGCGAAGTGGCGACTGCGCGGGCGACTCGGCTGGTCTTCAGGCGGCTTCTCGGCCAACGCCTTCGTCAACTATATCGACGGCTACGACAATCAGGTGGTGACGCCGGTCGAACAAGTGTCGTCATGGACGACGGTCGATCTCACCATCTCGCAGCGTATCGGCGACGAAGCGGGCGAGCGTGGCCTCAACCTCGCGCTCAGCGTCATCAATCTGTTCGATCGCGATCCGCCCTATCTGACGAATCGCAGCAATACCTCGGCTCTCGGTTACGACCCCGAGAAGGCGAACCCGCTCGGGCGCATGATCTCGCTCCAGGCGACCGTGCGATGGTAGCGCGCGCCGCTCTGGCAATCGCTCTGCTGGCCGCGGCATTGCCCGCGGCCAGCCAGACGAACCCGCGCGGAATTACCGAGACTGCCGATTTCTCGGGCCTGACAGCCTCGCCCGACGGGCAATGGGTCGCTTACAGGATCGAGCGTCCGTCGGTCGCCACGAACCGCATTGATGTCGACTGGTACGTCGTCGCCAGTGACGGCAGCTCGCCGCCGCACGCGCTCGGGCGGCTCGGCACGGCGATGTGGAACGACGTCGGCGTGGTGTTGCCGGGAGAGGCTAGGTGGACGCCGGACAGCAAAGCCCTGATCGTCCGCGCGCTCGTCGATGGCCGCATCGCGCTGTGGCACAGCGATACCGAAGGCTCGGGCTTCACGCGGCTTGTCGAGCGCGACGGAGATATCGAAAGTTTCGCCGTCGCGCCGTACGGCGCCCTTATCTTCAGCGAGGGGCCGGCGCGAGATGCGATCGCGCGCGCCGAGGAATATGAACGGGAAAGGGGCATTTTGGTCGATGGGAAGACCGACCTCGCCCAACCGCTCTTCCGCGGCGCGCTGATCAGCGGCCGCGCGGCAACCCAGCGCTTCTCGGGCAACTGGTTCGAGCGCGTGCAACTGCTGGCCGATAAGCCGCGCATGATCATCCGGCGCGATCTGCACAACGGGACGGAAAGCATCGCCTCCGCCGATGAACAGAAACTTCTCGTCGAGCCTGCCGAAGATGCGGTGCCGCCCGCCCTGGAAGCGCTCCTTGGCAGCGCCGACGCCTGTACAGCGGCGGGGGGATGCTCCGACCTCGCATGGCGACTAGTCACGCAATTGCGCCTGCCCGACGGGCGGGTCGCCATCACCTTGCGCGATAAAGCCTTCCGCCAGAAATTGCTCATCTGGTCGCGCGAAGCCGTGACGCTCGCGCCGCTTGCTATATCGAGCGGCCTCCTCTCCGGCGGCCGCGACGAGTCCAGCCCCTGTGCGGCGGCACTTACCGCACTTTACTGCGTGGAGGCCGCGGCCGATTTGCCGCCCCGGCTTGTGCGGATTGCGTTCGATGGCGCCAAGAAGATCGTCGATTTCCCTAATTCCGATCCTGACCGCGATGGGCTCCTTGCCGAGGTGATCGCATGGCAGGTGGGCGGCAGCCGTGCGTCGGGCGTATTGATCCGCCCGAAGATCCCCGGACGGCTGCCGCTCTTCGTCACCTATTATCGATGTCCGGGCTGGCTCCGCGGCGGGCTCGGCGACGAATGGCCGCTCCGTGCGCTGGCCGCTAATGGGATCGCGGCGCTCTGCATCAACACGGTGCAAGGCGGCAAATCGGCCCGCGATCGCTATGCTCTCGGCCTCGAGACGGTACGGGCCGCAATCGACGTGCTTGCGGGTCGGGGAGATATCGATCCTGCCAGGGTCGGCATGGGTGGTCTCAGCTTTGGCAGCGAAGTGACGATGTGGACTGCGCGCCACAGCGACTTGCTGAAGGCGGTGTCGATCGCCTCGGTGCAGATGGAACCTGCCTATTATTGGTTCAATGCTCGGCCCGGGCGCGAGATGTTTACCCGGAATCTGCGCGGCCATTGGAAACTTGGACCGCCGGACCAAGATGCTCGGGCATGGGGTGGGATGTCGGCAGCTCTCAACATCGACCAAATTCATGCGCCTGTGCTGATGCAGCTCCCCGAGCATGAGGCGCGACAAGCAGTCGAACTGCAGAGCAAGCTTGCGTTGGCGCGTATGGGCGAGATGCATATCTTTCCCTTCGCGCCGCACATCAAGGTCGAGCCGCGGCAGAAATGGGCCGCCTTCGAGCGCAATCTCGACTGGTTCCGCTATTGGCTGACCGGCGCGATCGATCCCGATCCCGCGAAAGCCACGCAGTATCAACGCTGGTCGCGGCTCGGTCCGCAGCCCGGCGCAGCCTCGACCGACCGCACCCAGCGCTCCGCATCGGCTATTTCGAGCAAGCGGAAATAGTCGAAATTTCCATCGAGATTGTCGCGCTTGAAAAAGCCATCGATCGCCACGCGATCGAGCAGCCCGCGCGCCGCTAGACGTCCGCCGAGCAGGAGTTCGCGGAGCGCCGGGCGTTGGCGCAGATAAGCTGCGATGCAGAGTGACTCGATACGGCCCTTTCCGCGTCGCCATGCAACTTCGGGCGGCAGCCTTGGTGCGAAGGCCGCGCGCGCGACGGAGCGATCGCGCCCGCCGGCAACCCAGGTCCAGCTCGGAATCGCGAGGCAAATTTCGACGACGGGTTGGGAAAGTAACGGCGCGACCACATCGCGATCGTGCCAGCGCTCTGGGCGATCAAGAAAATCGAGGATGCGCCGGATTGCCTCTACATGATTGCGTTTCGCCTGTGATGCGCCCCGCGCGCCCTCATCCCACGGATGCGCAAAGGGACGATCGGGAACGGCGCCTTCGGCGAGGAAGGTCCGGTCCTGTTCCCACTGCCGGCGCGGGCCTTTCCGCCGCGCGCGGTAGGTGAGCCGCATGGCATCCCAAAGCGAGGCATTGGCGGCGCGGGCCACGTCGCGCATTGTACGGAAGGTCTGGCGACAATATCCGAAATGGTCCGCGGCTTCGAGGATCGGCGCTACCGAATTGTCGAAGGCAAAGACATTGTCTCCGCCGATTCCTCCGAAAATCGAAATCTCCCGGTCGCCGACCGCCCTGTCGAACGCCCGGTCGATGCCGCCTAGAACGGCATAGGCACCGGGTCGGAAATGACGATTAGTGGGCGGGCCCACCAGGTCGATCGTGTGGTCATCGTGCTCGATCTCAAGCAATTCGATATCGCACCGAGCAGCCACGGCGCGGGCATAAAGCCGCTCATCGCCATCGGCACCAGGCGTTGCAAAAGTGATTGCCGAGCAACGGGCCCCGGCCGCCGCGAGCGCTGCGGCGACGATCGATGAATCGAGCCCGCCTGAAAGTTCGAGAACGATATCCCCCCTGCCCAGAGTCCAGGCTGCAACACTTGCCACCAGCTGCTGTTCCAGCGCGGACGCCACTTCGGCCATCGGCAGAGAATTGGCCCGGCCAACGTGATCCCAGGGCGACCAGATTTGTTCGACTTGAGCCCGCGCACCGTCCACTTTGAGGCGGGAGCCCGGCAGCAATTCGGTAATACCGGCGATCCCAGTCCGCTGGGTCCTCAAATTCCTGTATGCCAAGCCATGCGCGACAAACTCCCAGTCGATTGATGCATCGAAGGGCAGTTCCTCGACCAGGGCGAGATGCGACGCGCAGATTATCCCACCTCCAAGCCGTCCCCAGTACAGCGCGGCGCCGGTGAGCGGCGCACGCTCGGCGAACAGAATGTCGCCCAAACGCCCGAACGCGAGATAGTTGCCCCAGCCATCGCTGGACGCCAGGCAGGTTTCGCCGGCGCGCGGGAATATGTCTCCAACAATGATCGACCCGTCGGCGAGGAGCTCGGTACGGACGGCCTCGCCGACAAAGAGCGAAAGGCCAGGAAATTTCGTTACGGGCAGTAGCCTATTCCGCGTCGCGGCTTCGGCAATGGCGACGCGTGCATCGCCCAACATCGCGAGGACGCCGCGCTTCATCCGACCACCAAGATGGGTGTAAAATTGCGTGCCTCCGCCGCTGTACCGGTGAGAACGGCCTCCGGTGTCTGAAGCCAGCTGTGCGCCGCGAATGGCTGCGTGCGGACACCGAAGACAAGGGTTGCGGCATGACCGCGTTTCAGCAGCACATGGTCGAGCGCTAGCGCATCGACGAGGCAGCGTGGCGATATGGGGACGACCCAGCGGCTTGCGGCATAGCCCGCGGCGATCGCAAGCATTTCACCCTCCCGGCCAACAGAGCGGATCTTTCGCTTGGCCGTGGCCAATTCGGCAACTGTTCCGGCGATTCGAGAGGGGCGCATCGCACGCCGAGCCCAATAGAGCGCGCGAGCCGCCACTATTCCCGCCGTCAGACTGAAACCGTCGTCGGCCGAAGACAAGTCCGGCGCCGGCACGATCGCGCTCGCCGGTTCGAGCCCGCCGACGCCATCGGAGCGGACAAGGAGGCCGGTGCGAACGAGCCGGGTCATGGCATCGCTGTCGTTGAACTCTCCGGAGCGTAGACGCTCGAACGACGCGCGCTCTGCACCCCGGAGCGCAAAGTATCGATCGCGTGCAAGGTCGAGAAAGACAAGCTCCCCGCCCGCTTCGCAATAGCCAACCCCAGGTGCGAGCATCCAGTTCATGTTCAGCGCCCGCAACGGGAGCCGCACGCAGCGCGGCTCCCGCGCGCTTGCTCAGTCCTGCGCGAGACCGGGAACATGCATCCGGCCGCCCATTTCGAAGACGACACCCGAATCGCCGGCAGTATCGTCCGTGACATTCCCGAGTTCGACAAGATTTTCTGCTTCGCGTTCCATGATCGCTTCCTTTCGGTTTGCACGACGGTTGGAGAAGGTGCCGGGAGCCGGCGAGAGACGGCTCCCGGTGCCATCAATCATTCCTGGCTCAGGCCGGGAATGTTCTGGAGGCCGCCCAGTTCGAAGGGCAGGCCCTTCTGGCCGGCGGTGTCGCGGCTGACGCTGCCGAGTTCGACGAGGTCGTTGGTTTCACGATCCATGATCGTTTCCTTTCAGATTTGCCGCGGAATTGCGGCACCGACGATCTTACGCCGCTGGAAAAGATAGAATTTATGTGTTTTCACGATCCGGAGAATATCATTCGATTGTTTGCGAGCGCGGCCGAAGTTCGGCGACGACCCGGCCCGCCCGCGCTACCCGCCGACGGTGAAATGCGGCGCTTTTGCTGCGAAGTTCGGCCCAGCGCTGCGCCTGATATGCCGTCTCCATTGTGGCTAATTGCTCCTCTGCACCGGGATCGGTCCGCACTTCGACCGGGCGAAAAAACTCGCTCCGCTCGACGGAATTGACGATCGCGTAACGAAGCTCACGATTGTCGCTGAGAAGGGCGATCGCCCGGAACAACCGCGCGACTCGCGCCGGATAATCTTCGACCTCCATCGCCACGAGCGATGTCGCTGGCTCTATAGACCGAATTGCTGGCGCGCCGAGCGCAAGCCCGACGAGCGCGCCGGTCCAGCGATAAATGTCGCTGAGGTCGGATTCGGCGAAGATCGGTTGCCGGAATCCTTCCTGGTGCCAGCTGTCGACAATGCGTTCGCCCGACAGGCGATGGAGCGCTTCACGCACCGGCGTCGGGCTTGCGGCAAACCGCTTGGCGAGGTGGAAGGGATCGAGGCGCGTCCCCGGCGGATAGGCACCGCCGACGATCCGCGCCTTGAGATCGAGATAGACCCGCTCCATCGTCGAGCCGGCGTTCATGCCGCTCGCTCACTATGCGCGGATCGTTGCCGGCCTATATGATCTGCAAGCAGCGCGCCCTGGTCGGGGCGGAGCGCGTCGACCGCGGCGAGCGGCTCGGCAGGGTAGCCGCCGAACAGGACCGACGGACATTGGCCTTCGAAGTTGCCGAGGTTGGGGCGGTGCTGCGCATAACCTGCCAGCGCCGCAAGGTCGGCCGAAAAGTCTTTCGCGACCTCGGGCGGATAGGCCAACCATTGGTTTTCATAGGGCTTGAGCCACCCGAGACAGTAGCTGACGATGATGCCGCGCCGCGCGACCACGCTGCGATTCGCCCCCGCGCCGTGCAGGGTGGAGCCGAGAAAGACGATCGCGTCGCCCGGCTCCGCTTCCGCGACGATCGGCGGCTCGGCCGGCTGCTCGACGAGCGCTGCGACACCATGGCTCCTTGGCCAGATCAGCGTTGCCCCGTTCGTCTCGGTGAAACCGGTCAGCGGCCACATGACATTGACGAGATATTCTACCTCGCCGAGGGAGCCCTGCCACATGTCCTGATCGCGATGCGGAAACTGTGCGAGCGCGCCGGGATGAAGTTCAATCGCCTGCGCGAGGTTGAGCTGGATCCTCTCGCACCAGTTCCCGAGCGCGAGTTCCGCAAGATCGAGGATCGGCTGGTGCATCACCAGGTCGCCCATAAGCGGCGAGCGGATGAGAAGTCGGCCGAAGCGCTTGGTACGCTCGCCGTAAAATCCGCCTTCGCAAAAGGGCGTCGCCGCGAAACGCGGTTCGAGATCGCGCGCGACGCCGCCGATCAGCGAAGCGGAAGCCGCACCGCGCAGGATTGTATAGCCCTGTTCGAGCAACTCACATCCTGCGGGCGAATGGCAGGCAGTCATTACTGCCATGTCCGGATGAGCAATCATCATGCCCTCCTCACGCGGCGCGCGCCGCGGAGACCGCGGCCGCCTTGCTGACAATGCCCGCTGCGGCGAGGCGGGAGATGGTGGAACCGTCGAGGTCGATGCGAAGCGCCGTGAGCGCCTGGCCGCCGTGAAGGCAGGGCGCGCCGAGCGCCCGGCAGTCCCAGCCGAAAGCCTCGATCTGCCGGAACCAGCCGGGCTCGGCGACGCCGGTATAGGTGCGGATAGAGTTAGCGAGTGCGAATTCGACAAGTCCCACCAGCAGCGAATCGCGCGCGACCCTCCGCTGCCGCGCCCCGATCCCTGGCGACAGGCAGAAGCGGGTGATTTCGAGAACCTCGGGTCCCTGCGGGACCGGTCCGTCAACGAGCTGGGGGAACAGACTGTCCAGAAGCCCGGGCTGCGTGGTGAGAAGCAGCCGCGCCGAGGCGAGATGCTCGCCATCGCCATCGGTCACGATGAGATAGGTCGCATCGACATCGTCGAAATGGTCGAGCTCGAACCGGCCGGCAAGCGCCGGAAGGTCCCATTTTAGAAGGTCGATGAAAACACGCTTACGCGCCTCGAACATCGAGCGAAGGGCTCGATGTTCGCGCGCGCGGTTCTGATGGTCGATGATAAGTAACATGGATGCCTCCTTTCAAAGAGGCGATCCAATTGAACCGCTTTTTTCAGCTGCACCATAGCATGATAGGGGGGTGCAGGCGTTTTTAGCGGTGAACGAGATCGGCGAAGCTGATGTCGCCATTATAAAGCGCTCGAACCGTCAGCACGGTGCCGCCATTGGCGCCATAGCGCTGGCGGGCGTTGCGCAGGTGCTCGCGCACGGTGTCCGGCGAGATGTCGAGATGGAGTCCGATCTGCCGAATTGGATTGCCCTGAGCGGCCCGGATGAGGCATTGCCGCTGGCGGTGGGTCAGGCGCGGACCGATGTGCAGTCTTTCGGGAGGGGCGATCCGGTGCGCCGCTTCGAAGGCGGCGCCGCCGATCATGCGCGCAAATTGGAGCGCGTCCGGATCGGCCGCGGAGCCGGGCCGCCACGCAAATGACACCGAGCCATGGGCATCACCGGGAAGATGGGCGGGCACTGTCAGCCCGTCGCCGATGCCATGGCGCCGGGCTTCGGCGAGGATGATCTCATCACCGGGGCGCGGTGCATCGTAGCGCCGCATGTCGTGCCAGAGAAAGCCCGCCCTGCTGCGCTGGCTCGCCCGGTGTACCGGATCGGACGGCCCGAGGCGGTTCTGATCGAACCAATAGGCCCACTCGTCCGGATAATTGTGAAGCCGCACACCCTTCTCGGGCGTGGCGAGAAAATCGACATGGTGGCTGAGCGCGAACCAGGCGCAGCCCATGTAGGCGCAGGCGTCACGAAGCAGGTCGGCCAGATTGGTCCCGTTTTTTACATGCGCGAACTCCAGCTCGAAGGCGTGGGCGGTGTCGATCGTCGGCATTACGAATCCTGGCGCGCCGACCGCCGTTTCCGAACCAGTCGATCTGCGTGCCCCTCGTAAGGGCCGGCATGCCCCGCCCTCTTACAAGGCCGGCCGCCGACAGCGGGACCGCCGCTGGTCCAGGCGATCGTGGGAGAATGTGAAAATGGCGGCTTAGCTCATATATTCCTACTATATTCGAGAGATAGAACCAGATTGAGGCTAATTTCCAAAACGGCGCGCCGCGCGGCTTCAGCTTGATCTGTTCCGAAAATCCCAGATCGGAATTCCCATCTTGCGCGCCTTGTGGGCGAAATTGTCCTGAATTCCGGTTCCAGGATAGACGATCACCCCCGACGGGCAGCGCGTAGAGCATCGGGACGTTCCGCTTAAACGGCGGCGCTTTTCCGTGGCGGTTCCAGTCGGGTCGAAAGGCGACCTGAACGAGACCCCGGCTTTCAGCCCAGCATGCCGCTGCGCGCTCGGCGCCCGTCAGCGTCGCGCCATGCAGCAGTATCATGATGGAATGTCGATTTCGCGCCCGGTCGAGACAGTCCCAGACCGCGCGGTGATTCGAAATGGACCCGTCGCAGAGCGATCTGGACGCCATCCGTTCGCATTGAACGCCATAGCTCAGACCGTCTGATGACTGTGGATCGGTCCATATCCTCCTTTTCAGCCGCAACGCGGTTTTCCTCGACGGTAACGGGTATAGCAATGCCGATCCGGCGTTGGAGGAAGAAGCCAGCGCTTGGGCCGCCAACTTCCTCGTTCCGCAAGCCGACTTGCATCGTTTTATTGCCGACTTCGCCGGCAGTCCGGAGGAAGTGAAACGTTTTGCGGCAGCGCAGGGCGTCGCGCCCGGCATCGTTGTCGGCCAGCTGCAGATAAGAGGCATTTTAGCCTATAGCTGTATGAACAAGTTGAAGGACCATTATCAGTGGTCTGACGACTAGTACCGAGCGCTTGAACGCGTGTGAGACGCCCATGATCATCGTATTGGCTTCAAAGGCTGACAGAATGTTATAGAAATATTGTAATCTTCGTATTACATAAAGCTGGTTTTGTGGAAAGCGAAGTTTACATGCCTACTCCTCATCATCCTCCGGCCGCCGTGCGCCGCACATTGCGTAAACTCGGGCGTGACATCCACGACGCGCGCCGCCGTCGGCGGCTGCCAATGGCGATCGTTGCCGAGCGCGCTTTCACGTCGCGGCCAACTCTGCAGAAAGTCGAGGCCGGTAACGCCAATGTGGGCATCGGTATCTATGCGGCCGTCCTGCAGGCGCTCGGCCTACTCGAGGGTCTCGGAGAGATTGCTGACATAGGTCGCGATACACTTGGCCAGACGCTTGCCAGCAGCGACCTACCCACTCGAACGCGGCTGGCCCCGCGGCAAAAGCCTTAGTCTGTGGATCGGCACCGAAGTGTAACCCTGCCTCTGCGCCGCGCAACTATTTGAGATAAATTGCGAAGAAGGGATATCGATGGGGTCCAAATCAGCGCCGATCGGGACCCCGGCGTCAGATCGTTTCCCGTTCAATTGCAGAGAGTTGGCTGAAATCTGACGGGGTCCCGCTTCCGAGCCGATCCACAGCCATCGAGCTATTATGACCGCATCATCGATGTCGCCGAGGAGCTTGTGCGGTTCACTGTGCTCACGCGCGGCCATGCCGATCAGCTTGTCGATCGCTATTCCGAGCGCAAGGATCGCAACGAACCGGTGTTGACCCCGGCGGAGCTTGCCAAAATTCCGGGCGCATCGGCGGCGTAGGCGAAGAAAAAGCCTGACGGCGCGTCGCTGCGCTGTTCGGCCAGTGTCCGTTGCCCCGGGAAGATCGCCCTCATACCTTCTTTCTGTAGAGCGGGTAGGATGATTCGCGCGATTAAGTTGAGTTGGTCGGTTAACCGCTAGCTTCGCCTGTCCGAAAGCCCAATTGCGGCGTCCCGAAATTCATTCACCTACGATTTCTGCCTGGACCGATTTTGGAAATACTTTCCCGGGGTGAAGCCCGTGGCCTGGCGGAACATACGTATGAAATTGCTCGCCGAACCAAATGACAAATCAAGGGCGATATTGGTGATGGGCTCTCCTTCGGCCAAGCGTACCAGAGCCGCCCGAAGTCGCGCCTGCTTTCTGTAGGCAGTGAAAGTCATATTCGCTTCACGCTCGAATGCGCGGGCCAAGGTTCTGCTGGTCGCGCCCAGTTCGTTCGCCCACTGCGATAGGGGTTTGTCATTCCCGGGCTCCCTCGAGAGCGCGGCCTCGATTTTTCTGAGACGCGAGGAATGCAGCTGAGGGACAAAGAGGCGCGGGGCGCTATCGACAGACACTTCTTGGGCAAACAGGATTGCCAAACTGACGCGCCGGGAGCGCGGCCCTGCCGTTTCGAGGGCAAAGATGCACTCGCGCAGAAGGCCACTCACCGCGACGACACCGGGAGCCGCGGGCAGCCGGCTGAGCACGCTCCCGCGGCAGTAAACGCTGAGCATTTCGAAACCCGCCGAGCTTTGCACCCGGTGATTTTCAGCGGAAGGAAGCCAACAGGCTTGATGGGGCGGGACCACCCAGCATCCAGCTTCCGTCTCGAGCATCATCACACCTCGACCAGGATAAATGAGCTGCGCTGCCGGGTGGCTATGCCACATCCCTTTGAACCCCGCTGGGAAGACTGCACGCTCGACTGAAAGAGCGTCGGCCGTGCCTGCGCTATTGGTCATACTGTGTCCGATACTGAACATTTCTTGTCGTCGGAGCACATATACGACGTCGTTTGGATTGCCTACCAGAGCTCATCAGGTGGAGTTGCAAATGTCATTGAAGATGATCCAACGGCAGGAGCCCGAAGAGAGGCCCCGCCCGCACACAGAGTATCGCAAAGAATTCCTGTCCCGTGTGCTTTCCTTCGAGCCTTCGTCGGTACTGGATGTGGGATGCGGCAATGGCGCTTCGATGCAGGCACTCCGGGAGGCCCATGTCGCTCATTGCGTCGGCATAGACCCGGAGGAAGAGGCAGTAGCGGAAGCCCGCGCGATAGGGTTGGACGTTCGGCACGCCCGCGCAGAGGCGCTTCCATTCGCGGACCAGAGCTTTGATGTGGTGACTTTGGAATATGCCGCGCACCATCTGGAGACGCTTCACAGAGGGCTTCAGGAAGCCATCAGGGTGGCCCGGCTCGGTGTCGTTGTGTTGGATTGCTGGTACGACGTGTCGATTCCATCGCAGCTGGCAGCACAGCGATACGACGAGTGGCTGAAGCTAATCGATCGCCGGGTCGGCCTTGTCCACAATTCCTGCCCCCAGCCGGCTGAACTTGCCGCCCCATTTCTCACCGCCGGCTTTAAGCTCGACTATTCCTGCAGACTTCTTCTCGTGCCTCTCTCGGTTCCGCAGATGGAAATATCGGCAAAACAGAGGCTTCACTCTATCCCGGAAGCTTGCGGGTTGCGTGACGATCTGGAGAGGTTGCTAGATGTAGCCCGATTAAATGGTCTTTCGGATGACGGTGCGATAATCTTCTCGGCAACGCGTGGGGATTAGCATGACGACCGACATAATCGACATATTCTATTCCGGGCCCGATGGCTGGCCGCTCTGCGCTGCGCTGGTCGATCCCAATCACCGGCTGTCGACCTCCCACGTCGTTATAATGATGCATGGCGGCGGCCCCGACCACCAGAGCCTGATACCGTTGGCGCGCCGGCTGTGCGACCGGCGTGCGGTAGTGCTGCCCGATATCCGTGGCTATGGCCGGTCCCCTTGCAGCGAAAACGCGAAACATACCTGGACGTCCTACTCTGCCGACGTGATGTCGCTTCTCGATCACCTGAAAGTCGATTCCGCCATCGTCGGCGGCGCGGGACTTGGCGCCACGATCACTTTACGAACCGCACTCGCCCACAAGGAGAGAGTGAGAGCGGCCATTTTGATCAGCGTTGAAGACATCGAAGACGACGAGGCCAAAGCGGCTGAAACGGCATTCATGCGCGAGTTCGCGACGCGCGTCCGCGAGGAAGGGCTTCATGCGGCGTGGGCGCCAATCCTGCCGAATCTCGCGCCGGTCATTCGCGAGATGGTTTACGACGCGATTCCGCGAAGCACTTCCGCCAGCATTGCGGCTGCGGCGGCAATCGGTGAGGACCGCGCCTTCCGCAGCGTCGGCGAACTCGCAGACATAAATATGCCGGCGTTGGTCATTCCAGGAATGGATGAGAGGCATCCCATAGCCCTAGCGAAGCAGCTCGCTCACCTGCTGCCGCACGGCAAGCTTGCTGCGGCAGAAATGTCGGACGCGATAGTGACAACCGAAGATTTTGCGCGATGCTTCGCGCCTGCCATTCGCGAATTCCTGAACGAGCTTTCGGCGCTGCCCACAGCATCCGCATGAAATCAGCCTCCTCGGGTCGCAGTCGCGCCGATGCCGCCGACCCTGTGCCGCAGCCGTATGACTTTGTAAGGCCTATCGGAAATTCATGTCGGAACACTTGGAATTTGGACGGTCTCACCTGTATAGACGGGTGATGGAAATTCCTTTTCGAACAAGCTCAAACGGGATCGACCGATCGCCGGCCGGACATGGCACCCAAGACGCTCCTCCTCGCTATGCCGCGATCAAGCAGAGCATATCGGATGCGGTTCGTAACGGGAGCTTGAAGCCTGGCGATCGCATCCCGTCGGAATCCGAGCTCGTCGAGAAATTTGACGTGTCGCGCATGACCGCAAATCGGGCGCTTCGCGAGTTGCAATCGGCAGGTGTTATCACCCGGCGCGCAGGCAGCGGCTCATTCATCGCCGAGCCGAAACCGATCGGGCACATGATCGAAATCCGAAACATCGCAGATGAAATTCGCGGACGCGGTCACGACTACCGGGCCCGGGTCATCCAGAATAGCGAAGAGAAGGCCGGCGCCGAAACCGCGGCGCTGCTCGAAGTGTCGGTGGGTACGAAAATCTTCCATTCGATCATTGTCCACCATGAGGCCGAGTTTCCGATCCAGCTTGAGGAGCGGTTCGTGCTCGCGTCGGCGGCGCCAGACTATGGCGCGCTCGATTTCACCCAACTCACGCCGAACGAATATCTGACGCGCACCGCCCCGCTCGAGCGGGTCGAGCACCGCGTTTGCGCGACGATGCCCGATGCGCGCACGCGCGGCATGCTCGGCCTGAAGGAGGGGGAGCCTGTCCTGCGGATGACCCGGCGGACCTGGAGCCGCGGGCGCCTGGTGTCGCACGCCTGGCTTTCCCATCCGGGCACGCGCTTCGAGCTTTCGGCCGCCTTTTCGGTCGACGGCTGATACGTCAGGTCGTGCTGGCGGTCACTTGGGGCTTGCGGCGGCGGCGCAGCCAGCGGAAGTCGGCGCGGCTGAAGCTCTTGAACAACAGGTAGAAGCCGGTCCCCGAAAGCCACAGCGCGCCAAAGGCGACGAAGATGATCAGCGGGTGGTTGAAGCTCGACCGGTTGATGTAATCCATATTGTGGAGCATCCAGAAGAAGTCCCAAGTGCGCCAGGTATCGCCGCGCATCACCAGAAAACGCGCGGTGTCGAGCGAAACATAGGCGCTGCTATTCTCGGCATCGGCAAAGTCGACGCGCCACATGGCGCCTTCGAAATCGCGCGATTCGAGGTTCGGCTTTGCGAGCACGCTCACCTTGCGGATCGGCGCCTCGTTCATCATCACCGCGACGTCGCGGGCAAGCGCCGCGTCGACACGAACATCCTCGCCGCTCGTCGCATCGACCAGCCGGACGCCCTTGGCCGAGCGCAGCTCATACACCGGCCGGGCGCCAAGATCGCGCAGGACCACGCCGGTGACGGGTTCACCGCGCGGCAAGGCGGCGACGTCGAAATATTCACCCGCCGGCAAGGGATGCGCGTGGCTCATCCCGCCGCCGTGACCGCCGACCTTGTCCTTGTCGAGCAGCGCCATCACCGAGCCGCTCAAGGCCCAAAGCAGGAACTGGAGCCCGAGAATGAGTCCGACCCATTTGTGGATGCGCCGGAAGAAAAGCGGCGAGAGGCGTATCATCTTCATGCCTTCTTCCTCTTGCGGCGCTTGAAGGACCAGATCAGCAGCCATGCGCCCGTCAGTGCCATGGCAAAGGCGCTCCAGGTCGCGACGCGGAGCAGCGGATTGTTCACGTCGGTGCGCTCGTCATAATCCATGATGTGGAGCATCCACGCGAAGTCGAAGACGCGCCACAGCGCGTGGCGACGCGAGATCAACTCGCCCGTCTGCGGCGACAGGTAGAGCGTCGGGCGGTTCCAGCCTTCGAACTCGACCTGCCAATAGGGCGGTTTGCGCGACTGCATTTCCTGCGGCGCTTTGGTAAGCAGCCGCACCGCAACGATATCGCCGTCGCCGGCATAGATGCGCCGCGCCTGCTCGCGAACCTGGGACTCGGTCAGGAGAGGCAGCGGCGCACCCGAGCGGCCGTCGAACAGGCGCGGCCCGTCGGGCGTTTCAGCGCGCCAGACCGGACGGCCCGAAAAGCGCTGGAGGCGGATTTCGGAGACCCCCGGCGCGGCCGCGACGACCTTCGACGGCGCTGCGAGGCCGTCGAGGTCGAAGGGCTGGGTCACCGGGGAGCGCACCAGATGATCGCCGTGGATGGTGTCGATGTGAACGACCACCATGTAGAAGCCGGTCAATGTCCAGAGCAGCGCCTGGACGCCGACCACCAGCGCCAGCCATTTATGCGTCCGCCGAACAAGCAGCGGCCAACGGATCGCCATCTTCGAATTCCTCAGAAGGCGGTGCGGAAGCCGACATAGAAGCGCCGGCCGAGCAGGTCATAGGTCATCGTATCGGTGTTCGCATCGGTGAAGCTCTGGATATAGGGCGCCTTGCGATCGAACAGATTATCGACTCCGACCTGGAACCGCGTTTTCTCGTCGATCTCAAAAGCGACCTGAAGATTATGATAGAAGACGTTCGGCGTGCTGTAGCCGATTTCTCCGGGCGCGGCGTTGAAGTCGGTCGCCTTGCCGATCCACTGCGTCGACCAGGTCGCGCTGATCCCGTCCTTTTCGGCCGTCAACACGCCATAACCGCGCCACTTCGGATAGCCACCATTACCGCCGCCGATGAAGCCGTCGAAATCGATCGGCGCGCCGCCCGGGAAAGGCAGGACGACATATTTGTTTAGGTAGGTCAGGTTGACGTCGAGCGAGATGTTCACGCTGCCGATGTCGTTGTTGTAGACAAGACCAAGATCGAGGCCATTCATTTCCTCACGCCCGGTGTTGATCGGCTGAGCGGAGAGGAAGGTGACCTCGCCGGTCAGCGGGCTGCGCGTAAAATCTTCGCAGAAAGGATGCGAGAGATTCTGGCTCGCGTAGCATATTCCGAGCTTGGTCGACCCGGGGATTGCACGGATCGCGTCCTTGATCTTGATGTCGAACCAGTCGGCGGTGAGCGAAAGGCCCGGGATGAGCCCCTTCGGGGAGATGACCGTGCCGACTGTCCAGGTCGTCGAACTCTCGGGTTTCAGATTCTCGTTGCCGCCGACCGTCGTCAGGATCGTCGTGCCCAACTGGACATAATTGGCCGGTACGCCCGACGCCTGACAATTGGCGATCAGCGTCGCATTGCCGCTGGTCGCATAGCGCGAGCAGGGATCGGTGGTGGTGAGATTGCCCTCGGATACGCCGCCGAACAGTTCGGGAACGTTGGGGATGCGGAATCCCGTGCCGTAGGTGCCGCGCAGACGGAAGCTGTCGCTGATCATCCAGTCGAGGCTGGCCTTGTAGTTCCAGTCGCTGCCGAACAGGTCATAGTCCGAATAGCGCACCGCTCCGCCCGCCGTCAGCGATTCGAAGAAGGGCTTGCCGGCAAGAATCGGAACCGACAGTTCCAGATAGGCTTCCTTCGCCGTGCTCGTCCCCGAGATCGGATCCTGCTGGTTGGTATTGGCGATGCCGAGCACGGTCAGCGGATCGGGATCGCGCCAGCCCTTCTCCTTGCGGTAGACGACGCCGGCGGCGAACGACACGGGGCCCGCGGGCAGCTTGAAGAGGTCGCCGTTCAGATCCGCGGTGACGGTCGCGAGTTCATTGCCTCCCCGATCGCGCGAGGTGAAGAGGATATAGTCGAGCGCTTGCGGGGTCAGATCGCCGAAGCCCAAATAGTCAGCGCAGGGGATCGACGCGCCCGCGGCGAGGCTGCACTTGCTGGTATCGAGCGTGTTGGCGACGCGCTCGAGATTGGCGATATTTGTCGAACCATCAACCGCGGTGTTGCGGCCGAACGCGCCGGCGACTTCCCAGCCCCAGTTGTTCGACAGCTTGCCGCGCAAACCGAAGGTGCCCTGCCAGGTGTCGGTTTCCTGGAAGAACTGGCGCGGTCCCGGCTCGGCAAGGCGCCGCTGGACTAGGACGATGTTCTGGCCGGTGGGGTTGGTCGGATTGCTTGCCGCGATCGACAGGTTGCGCAGCGTTCCGGGGGTCGCGATCTGGTTCGACTTGCGAAAGGTATAGAGAAATTCGCCAAACGCCTCGATGTTGTCGCTGAGGTCATAGTCGGCGAAGAAGGCCGTGCTGACGCGCTCGACCGGGCTCACCGCGTTGAGGAACGGGTTCGAATTGAAATTATGCTTCGCTGCGCTGTAGGGCTCGAAGAAATTGCCGTTGCCGCCGAGCACCTGGTTGAAGTTGATCTGCTGGCCGTTCGGCAGCACCGCGCGGCCGCCGATCGTCGATGCGCTGTTGACGCAGCTCAGCTGGCCTGGCGTGGTTTCGGCGAGCGAACAGGGCGCGCGCGATGCCATATTGACCGCGCTGGTCTTCTGATAGGTAACAGCGGCCATGAAACCGCCGCGATCGTTCCGGACGCCCCACAGAAGATCGGCGGTGAAGTCCGAGCCGTCGCCCTTTTCGGTGATCCCCTGCCGCACGCTAAGGCCGAGACCTTCATAGTCGGTGCGGGTCACGAGGTTGACCACGCCCGCCATGGCGTCGGCGCCGTAGATCGCCGATGCACCGTCCTTGAGGACATCGGTGCGCGCGAGCGCGGCGACCGGGATCATGTTGAGGTCGGGCGACGAGTTCGCACCCGTGCCACCCGCGACGAGGCGGCGGCCGTTGAGCAGCACGAGGGTGCGCTTGATGCCGAGGCCGCGCAAGTTGACCTGCGCCGTGCCATAACCGTTGTTCGCCCAATAGGCCGAGGTCTGGTTGCCCGCAAAGCCGGCGTTGGCGGGAAGGCGCTGCAGCACCGTTTCTATATTGACGACCCCGGTGTTCTCGATCTGCTCGGCCGACACGACCGTCGCGGGACCGACGCCGGCGAGGTCCTGCCTGCGGATGCGCGATCCGGTCACGACGATGTCCGATCCGTTCGGCGCGTCCTCGGCGGCGGGTGACTGCGGAGCAGTCTCGCTCTGCGCGAACACTGGCGTTGCAAAGGTGGCGACCGCCGCGGCGCTGGCGAGCAAAATTGTCCTGGTCATCATAGCGAAACCCCCTGATGGTTACTTGATTCCCGTCAGAAAGCACCAAATGTATATACAGGTCAATAGCAATTTATTGAATCATATCAATTAGTTATGATGAAAATCGCGGACGCATGATACATATTAAATACGCATCCGGGCGCTGTACCCCTCACCAAATTTGAAATTTTTTTGCTGGCTCAAGCCTTTTTGCGCAAGGAGGCGGCCGGCTACAGCTGTGGCCTGCTCATGAAATGACAGGATAACTGGGTCGGCGCAACGCGAGACGGCCGATATGAGATCGCTCAGTGCGAAAGTATCTGTTCGAGAAAGGTCCGTGCGCGCTCGCTTTTCGGCGCGGCGAAAAAATCGGCCGGTCTTGCGTCTTCGATGATCTGCCCTTGGTCCATGAAAAGAATGCGATCGGCCGCCTCGCGCGCGAATCCCATTTCGTGCGTTACGCACACCATCGTCCGTCCTTCACCAGCAAGCGCCGTCATCACATCGAGCACCTCCTTGATCATCTCGGGATCGAGTGCCGAAGTCGGCTCGTCGAAGAGGAGAATCCGGGGTTCCATCGCCAGCGCGCGGGCTATAGCCGCCCGCTGCTGCTGCCCGCCCGAAAGCTGCCCCGGATATTTGCCCGCCTGGTCGCCGATCCTCACTTTGTCCAAATAGGATATGGCGCGCGCTTCGGCCTCCGGAAGAGACAGGCCGCCAAGCAGGACCGGCGCCAGGGTGCAATTTTCGAGCACCGTCTTGTGCGGAAACAGATTGAACTGCTGGAAGACCATGCCGACGGCGCGGAGCGCCGCCGCTGCCTCCCGCGACGCCTCTGTTACCTTGACTCCCTCGATCAGAACGGAACCGGAGTCGGGCGCCTCGAGCATGTTCATGCAGCGAATGAGCGTTGATTTGCCGGAGCCCGAAGGCCCGCAGATCACGATCCGCTCGCGCGGGGCGATTTCGAGGTCTATCGCGCGGAGCGCATGATAGGCGCCATAATATTTCTCGACCAGTCGCAAGCTGACGGCTGCGCGGTCCGAACCGTCGGTCATGACGCCTGCCCCGGACCGCGCAACGCCCGTACGCGCGCGAACGCCGCATCAAGGTCCGCGATCAAATCTTGCGGCGCTTCGAGTCCGGCGTGGATACGGATCAGGGCCCCATCGGTCTCACCATTGGGAAAATCGCGGATTGGGGCAGGCCACGCCGGAACCGCGAGACTTTCGAAACCGCCCCAACTCGACCCCAACTGGAAAAGCGCGAGCTCGTTAAAAAAGGCACTGGTTTCCAGCGGCGTCAGGCGATCGAGCTGAACACCAAATAATCCGGACGCACCGGTGAAATCCCGCTTCCAGATCGCATGACCGGGATCGGCGGGATGGGCCGGATAGCGGACCGCGATCACTTCGGGTTGCTCGACGAACCAGTCGATCAGCGTCGCAGCGGTGCGTTGGTGGCGTTCGAGCCGCGCATCCAGCGTCCTGATGCCCCGGTGGACCAGATAGCAATTGTCGGGACTCGCGCAGTTCCCCCAGCGCGCCGCCGCGTCCTTGAGCTGGCGGTAGACAGCATTGCTGGCGGCCGTCATCGTGCCGAGCAGACAGTCGGAATGTCCGGAGAGATATTTGGTCGCCGAAGCAAGCGAGATATCGACCCCATGGGCCAGGGGCTTGAAGAAGAGCGGAGTCGCCCAGGTATTGTCCAGAGCGGTCAAAATACCCCGGCTGCGCGCGACCGCCGTAATAGCGGGCACGTCGATCATGTCGAATGTCTGCGAGCCCGGGGTCTCCATATAGATGAGCCGTGTGTTGCTGCGGCACAGCCCGGCAATCTCCGCGCCGATATCGGGCCGGAAATATTCTACCTCGACCCCCAAACGTGCGAGCACGTCGGTCAGAAACTTACGTGTCGGCCCATAGACGCAATCCGCAACGAGCAGATGGTCGCCTGCGGCCACGAAAGCCGTGAGAGTGAGCGCGATCGCGCTCGTTCCAGACGAGGTGATGACGGTAGCACAGCCGGCTTCGAGCTCGCTGACGGCTTCGGCGAGCGCAAAGGTCGTTCGCGTACCGTACAGGCCATAGATGACCTCATCGTAGAGGCCTTGATGCCGATCCATATAGGCCTCGACGCTGTCATAGATAATGGTCGATGCCCGATCGACGGGCGGATTGATGAGGCCCCGCTGATCGCGCGGCCGGGGACCGCCGTGCACGGCACGCGTCGGATCCTGCCAGGCGCGACCCTTCGGGTTCACCGGCTCCCCGGGCCACTGTGCGTCGTGATTATCCTGCATAGTTTAGTTTCCGTTCGATCTTCATGCTGAGCCGGGACAGGGAGAAGCAGAGGAGAAAAAAGATTGTCCCGGTAAAGAGATAGGCTTCGGCGAAATAGGGGCGCCATTGCGCCTCGACATAGGAAAGACGGGTCGTCTGCAACAAATCGAAGACCCCGACGATGAGGACGAGGGTTGTATTCTTCACCTCGCTGATCGAGGTGTTGACCAGCCCCGGCACGCTGACTTTCAGGGCCTGCGGCAACAGGATGTGGCGCCGCGCCTGCCACTTGGTGAGACCCAGCGCCTGTGCGGCCTCGGCTTGCCCAACGGGAACCGCCATCAGGCCGCCCCGGATGACCTCGGCCATATAGGCGGCGGTGAAGAGAATAAGCGCGATCTGGACGCGCGGCAGGCTGTCGATCGAGAGATAGGAGGGTACGAACAGCGGGAACAGAACCGCAGCGAGAAAGAGCACGCCGATCAGGGGCGTTCCGCGGACCAACTCGATGAAGGCGACGCTCGGCCAGCGCACGCCGCGCCGCGTGGATCTACGGCCGAATGCGAGGAGTATGGCCAAGGGAAAAGCGCCGACCACCGCGAGGCTCGCGAGCAGCAGTGTGACCGGCAGGCCGCTCCACTTCTCCATCGGCACATAGGAAAGGCCCGCGAATCCGCCGTGCATCAGAAGCACTGCGACCGCGATCGCGCCGAGCCAGGCAAGACCGAGGCGGCTGCGCCAAAATCGCGGGACGAAGGAGATCGCGAGGCATGAAAGCAGCGCGGTTGCGGCGGCGGCGGACCGCCACTGCTCGGCTTCGGGATAGGTCCCAAAGAGAATGAGCCTCGCATTTTCGCGAAGGAACGGCCAACAGGCGCCGCTGGCCAAACGGCACTCGGCCGCGCCTCCGGCGAATGTCGCTTCGAACAACAACCACGAGAATCCCTTGCCGACGAGAGCCGCGGTCAAGGTGAGGATAGCGAAGGTCAGGATCGATTGGCGCCTTCCGCTGACCAGATTGCGCCGCACCCATGTCGGCCAAGCCGCGATCGAGCGCAGCGGAAATGATTCGCGTGTCACCTGGATGCTCCGGCCGGGCTGCCCGGCGACGCTCCAGCCCAACCGGCGAGCATAACGGCCGGTGACGAACGACAAGGACAGCGAAAGCAGGAGGAAGGTGGCGACGATCAGGCCAACGCCTTCGATCGCCTGGCCTGTCTGGCTGATGACGGTATCGACCACGGAGACAAACTCGGGATATCCGATCGCCACCCCCAGGGAGCTGTTCTTGATCGTGTTGAGATGCCAGCTCGTCATCGGCGGTATCGCAATGCGCAGCGCCTGGGGAATCACGATCCGTCCCATCGTTTGCGCGGGCGACAGACCGAGCGCTTTGGCGGCCTCGCTCTGTCCTGCGGGAACCGCGAGGATCGCGCCGCGGAATATCTCGGCCAGATAGGCCGAGGCATAGATCGATAGGCTGGCGACCAGTGTCAGAAACTCGGTGGAGAGCGACAATCCGCCAATGGTTCCGAAGCGCCCCGCCCTCGGCAGATCAAATCCGCCCCACAACATCAGCGGAACCACAGCAATGCCGGCGAGGGCCAGCGCGGTGCGCACGCGAACCCACCTCCGCCGCACGGCAGCGAACAGGATCGCCCAGGCGATGATAGCGATCAGCAGGGCGGGCATAGCCGGATCGGCAAGGGTAAGCGCCGGGACGTGCAATCCTCGATTGTCGAGGTCGAACGCACCGACGGCGCCTGGACCGGGGCCGGGCAGACCGAACAGCAGCACGGCGTACCAGACGAACATCTGGAGCAGCAGCGGAATGTTGCGGACCAGCTCGATATAAAGACCAGAGAGGCTCGCAAGCAGCCAGCTGGAAGACAGGCGCGCCATACAGACCGCGAGGCCGAGGAGGGTCGAGAAGATGATGCCCAGCGCCGCTATCAGAAGCGTGTTGAGCAGCCCCACGGTCAGCGCAGCGGCATAGGAGTCGCCCGGCGCGTAGCTGATCAGCGTTTCACCGATCGCGAAGCCCGCCCGGTCGAACAGGAAGCCGAATCCCGTCCGGATATTCCGGTCCGCCAGATTGTCCGCCAATGTCGCGAACAGGCCGTAGGCGGCCACAAGCCCGCCCGCCAAAAACAGCCAGGGCAGCGCAGCGATCGCGAGCCGTCTCGGCGCCGCGATCATCGCATCGGCAGCGGGTAGATCAGCCCGCCGTCCCGATAGAGCTTATTCTGCCCGCGCTCGACGCCGAGCGGCGTAATGTGCCGGTTGAAGATCTCACCATAATTGCCCGTCGCCTCGATCGCCCGATATGCCCAGTCATCATCGAGGCCGAGTGACTTGCCAAATCCCGGCAAGCCGCCGAGCATCTTGCGAACTTCAGGGTCGCGCGAGGTTATGCGCATGCGCGCCGCATTCGCCCGGGTGACGCCCATTTCCTCAGCCGCGAAGAGCGCGTTCAGCACCCATTTGTTAATCTCGAACCATTGCTCGTCGTCGCTGCGCACGACGGGGCCGACCGGCTCCTTGGTAAGCCGCTCGGGCAGCACCACATAATCGTCCGGACGCGCGGCATCGGCGAGGCGGATCACGGTCAGCGTGAAGGCGTCGGTGGTCATCGCGTCGCAGCGCCCGGCAAAGAAGGCAAGCTTTGCTTCCTCGGGATTCTCGAACACGACCGACTGGAAGCGCAACCCCTTGCGCTCGAAATATTCAGCGGTGTTGAGTTCGGAAGTCGTCCCCTTGGTGATGCAGATCGATGCGCCCTCGAGATCCGCTGGCAGCCGCACGCCCGATCGCCGGGGCACCAAGAAGCTCTGCCCGTCATAATACATGGTGCCGACGAAATTTACCCCGAGGTCGGTATCGCGGGTCAGCGTCCATGTGGTCGTCCGCGAGAGGACATCGGCCTCGCCCGTCTGCACGATCGTGAAGCGCTTGTTCGAGGCGACCGGCATGAAGCGGACCTTGCGGGCATCGCCGAGGACCGCAGCGGCGAGCGCCCGGCAGTAGTCGACGAAGAATCCCTGCCAGCGTCCCCGTTTGTCGAGGTAGGACATGCCAAGCTGACCCGTATGAATGGCGCAGTTAAGCGTTCCGCGCGAGCGAATCCGCGCGAGCGTCGATCCCTTCGCCGCGGCAATCTCGTATCCGCCGGTAGCCGCCGGCTCGCTGTCGCAGCCGGCAAGTAGCACGGCGCTGGCGGCGAGCAGCGCCGGAAGCCAGTGGCGCCGAGCATGCGACCTATTCATGAACAAGGCTTTCGATGCTAGTGCCATAAGAAATAGCTATAGGGAGCAATGTCCGATGAACCTCCGTCACCTCGAAGCCTTCAGGGCCGTGATGCTCTCGGGATCGGTCACCCAGGCCGCGCAGTCGCTTAACCTGTCGCAACCCGCGGTGAGCAAAATGCTTGCCGAGCTCGAGCATCAGCTGGGCTTTCAGCTCTTCCTGCGCTCGCGCGGCAGCGCGCTCACCGTGACGCCGGAAGCCGATGCCTTTTTCTATGAAGTCGAGCGGAGCTTCTCGGGAATTGCGGCCTTGAAACGGGTAGCGGAAGACATCCGCAACATGGCGACCGGCACGCTCCGGATCGCCGCTCTGCCGGCGCTCGCGGTCAGTTTCCTGCCGCGGGTGATCGCCGCCTTTCGCGAGACGCATCCCGGCGTCACCGTCCAGTTGCAAACCCGCAGTTCCTCGACGGTGCGGCAATGGATGGCAAACCAGCAGTTCGACATCGGACTCGCGACGCCGGCGCGCGAATTGCCCGGAATAAGTATGGAGCGCTTCCTGCGCTGCCCGGGCGCCTGCGTTCTCCCTGCCGGTCACCGACTGGCCGCCAAGGACGTCATCCGGCCGGCCGATCTCGAAGGCGAGCCCTTCATTTCGCTCGCGCTCGAGGACGGCGTGCGCCACCGCATTGACCGCATTTTCGAGGACGCGGGCGTTCAGCGCGAGATGGTCATCGAGACCCAATATGCGATGACCATCTGCGCCCTTGTCATGCAGGGCGTCGGATGTTCGATCCTCAACCCCGTGACCGCCGCTGATTACGCCGAGCGGGGCCTTACGGTCCGTGATTTCGCGCCGGAGGTCCATTTCGAATATATGCTCTTCACGCCAAAGTTGAGGCCGATGTCCCAAGTCGCTGCGGCCTTCATCGCGGTGCTCGTATCGCACCGCGACGCGATGTTCGGCTCCGACGCCGGTTGAAGACGCAAGACGCCGCACGGCGGTCACGGCCATCAATCAGAAGGAAGCGGTCGCGCGGACGTACCAGAAACCCCCGTTGAACCCGGTCGGCGCGAAGCGGAGATAACGGATCCCGTTGTTGATCTGGGATTGCCGCGCCTCGACGTCGGGATAATTGTCGAAGATATTCTCGCCGCCGACCGCGAGCTTGAGCATATCGCTGACGCGGTAGGACAGCTCGAGATCGACCAGCAGTTCGGCGCCGCCCGTCTGGTCGGCAGTCGGCGCCGCGCCATAATCGGTCCATTTGCCATAATAGTTGGCGCGCGCGACGAAGCCGAAGCGCTCGCCCGCATAAGTGAAGGACGCATTGCCCTTCCACTTCGGAACAAAGCCCTCAAGTTCAAGCAGCCGCTCACGGTCCGCGGTGATCACCGGCGAGGCCTTAATCACGTCGGTCTTGGTATAATTGCCGTTGAGGCCCAACGTGGCCTTGCCGCCGCCAAGGTCGAAGCCGACTGTCAGCACGGCATCGACGCCTTGGGTGCGGCTGTCGAAGGAGTTGGTGAAGAAGCTCACCTGCTGGAAGGAGTCCCCGCCGGGAATGCCGAGCGCAGCAAGCTGTGCGCGCTGCGCCGGGGTGAGATTGAAATTGCCCGACACCGCGATCCGGTCTTCGACCTTGATGTTGAAATAGTCGAGCGTGAAGGTGATGCGATTGGAAGGCTTTACCACGAGGCCTCCGGCGAAATTGAACGAATTTTCGGGCTTAAGCGGCGTCGCGCCAAAGAATTGCGCCACCGGATTGTTCGGCGCGATAATGCCCGCCGTCAGCGGCGCGCCGGTTACGGAGTCGATGTTGGTCTGGACTTGCGAAGCGTTCGACTGGCCAGGCGTCGGCGCACGAAAGCCGGTGTTGACCGATCCCCGCACCGCGAAAACGTCCGAGAAATCATATCGGCCATTGACCTTCCAGGTGAATTTCGAGCCGAAGTCGGAATAATTCTCGTAGCGGCCCGCGAGACCGAATTGGAGCGCGTCGGTGAGATTGCCTTCAAGCGACGTATAGGCGGCCCAGTTGCTGCGCGCGAACTCACCCGCCTGGATGGGGCTGAAGCCCGGGAACCCGTTAGCGCCGACCGGCAGTCCCACGCGGTTCCCGGTATCGGGATCGATAACCGAGGCGAAGGGTCCGACCTGCCATGATGCGATATCGCCGGCCGTGATCTCATAGGTCTCGCGCCGATACTCGAGACCGCCGGCAAGAGTCAGCGGATCAGAGGTGCCGATCGCGATGGGGTAGGTGAGATCGAGATTGAAAGCGAGTTCGCGCTGCTCGAGCTGCCCCGGCTTGAAGGACGTCGGCGACGCGAGGCCAAGTGACGGATTGACCGTATTGTCGATCCGGTAGGACGCATGATTCTGCCCGTAGGAAGCGCTAAGGTCATAGGTCAGGCCCGAGGAGAATTCACCCTTGAGGCCGGCAGCAAGCGCGGCATCGGTCACTGTCGCGCCGAACTCCGGGGTAAAGCCGCCGGGAAAGAACTGGCGGAAGCTGAATCGCTGTCCGCCCGGCGTATTGGTGAGCGGAATCGAGGTGGAAATGAAACTGGCATTGGGATTGCGGTAGAAGAAGGCCGTCGTGCCGCGGCTCCAGCTGTAATTGCCGAAGGTGTAGAACTCCATCTCGTCCGACAGATCGATGCCCGCGTTGACGAAGATACGCGCCGCCTCGCTCTCGGGATTTCCCCAGCGCTGCGCCGGAACCGGGACATCCTGAACGCCGGCGTCGATAAGCGCCTGCGCGTCGGGACGCTGGATGCCGCGCGATGTCGTGCTGGCGTTCACATACTCGCCGCTGATGTTGACGAAACCCGCATCGGTGAAGGGGAGCCCGACATTGCCCTGGACGAGAAAGTCCTCGCCATCGCCCTTGTAGAATTGACCATAGCGGGCGATCAGCAGGCCGCCCTCGCGGTCGCGGCGCAGACCGAAATTCAGGACGCCCGCGATCGCATCCGACCCATAGAGTGCCGACGCCCCGTCGCGCAGGACCTCGAGCTGGCCGATCGCGATCGACGGGATCGCCGAGAGGTCGGGCCCCTGCGATCCGCGAATATAGGGTACATTGGTGAACTGGACCGTCGCGCCGCGATGGCGCCGCTTGCCGTTCACGAGGACCAGCGTCTGGTCCGGCGGCAGGCCGCGGAGCGAGAAAGGCCGGGTAAACACGGCGCCGTCGTTGCTGACGAGGCGCTGGACGTTGAGCGACGGGACCTCGGTGCGGAGAAGGTCGTTCATATCGGCGGTGCCCTTTTCGAGCAGTTCGGCGCCGGTGATGATGTCGATCGGCTGGGCGGAATCGGCCGCCTTGAGGTCGTTCCGCCGCGTGCCCGTCACGACGATTTCGCCCTGTGTCGTTTCCGCTCGCGGCGCTTCTTCGGCGCTATCCTGTGCGATGGCGGCGCCGGCCGACATGGCTGCCAGGACGGCGATAATCGAGCCACTCGTGCGAAGCAATTTCCTCATGGTCCCCTCCCATTTGCGAAAGCTCTCGGCTTCAATACCGAGCTATCTTCACGGCATCGGCATGACCAGAAATAATCACTACTCATCGCTATAAACGAGATGGTTATTCCATATGGTTATATCTCACTTCCATACGCCAAGGCAGGTTCGAACCGCTCTCACCCCGTCAGCACCGCACGCGAAGACGAACGCGTCGGCGCTTCTGTCGTCCTTTTGTGCAGCGGCTGCCGGGCATGGCGATACCAAACAAATCGCGAAGCTTGCCCAAGCAGCGGGGCGACATGCCGTATCGGCACATGCCCTCTTACATTTTGTCCACATCATGCCCGGCATGGGGATCGGTCTCGGGTTCAACAGGTTTGGGCGCGTCCGGCACGACCTTTGCCCGCGGCGGCACAGTCGCTTTCGCGGCGGGTTCCTGCTTGGGCCGGGCTTTCTCCGGAGGCCTTGCCTTTTGGGTCGCTATCGCCGGGTCGGATGCGGTTGACGTCTCTTCCGCGACAGGCGCGGGCTCGACCATGGCCGGGGTCTGAGTGGCAGGGACCTCGCTCGGTTCCGGTGTGGCGTCGCTCTCCTGCGCCGGTTCGGCGCCGCATCCCGCGAGAGCAAGCATCAGCGCGGTGATAGCCGCTAGGGGAATGAATCTCGTCATATCTGTCTCCTTATCTTGCCGGCAGGTCATGCGCGGAATTCAGAAATCTCGCCGTCGCCGCTGAACTGCATCACTTCGAATGCGTCCACGCTTCCATCTGGCATTTCCATCCCCGGAGACCCGCGCGGCATGCCGGGCACGGCGATTCCGCGAATGTCGCGTGGTTTGTCGCGGAGGAGTTTCGCCACATGCCGCATCGGCACATGACCCTCGATCGCATAGCCGCCGATAACGGCCGTGTGGCACGACGCCAGTCGCGCCGGCACGCCATATCGGACCTTGACGGCAGCCATGTCGGCGCGGTCCTCGACGACCACCCGATAGTCAGCTTTGCGCGCAATGTCCGCCCAGGCTTCGCAGCAACCGCATTCGGGATCGCGATAGACGAGCATCTGCCTCGCATTCGCCGTATCGACGCGCGGCGCCCGGGCGGCGTCTTTCTCGCCGGTCGCACTTGGTCCCGACGAAGGTTTGCAAGCCGCAAGCGCCATCCCCGATCCAGCCGCAACCAGACCGAGAAGATGGCGTCGGGTCATCGGGCTTGTCATGTCATTTCCTCGCGAGAATGGTCTTCATCTGTTCGATTTCGGCTGCCTGTCCCGCGATGATGCCACGGCAGAGCTCGCGTATTTCGGCGTCCTTGAGCGATGCCTGTTCGCACATGAGAATGGCGCCCGAATGGTGCGGGATCATCGAACGCAAGAAGGCCGTGTCACCGATCGTCGTCTGCGTCCGGATGAGCGCAAAGCTCCCGAAGAAGGCGACCGCCGATCCCAGCAACAGGACCGCGTTGAGACGCTTCGACGGAAACATGTCGCGCATCGCGACGATCATCAGCACGACCATCGGCGAGACCATCATCAGCGTCATGTAGAGCATGTTGAGATTGTTGTAGAAGCTCGAGAGGCGGTCGATCATGACGAACATCACGAGATACATGATGATCCCGCTGACGATCGTCTGCAGCGCAAGGCTGCGATAGGCTGGTTTCACGGCATTTCTCCTCAACCTGTCGCCACCCCGCGAAACTTCTAGAACCAGGCCCGCACCCCCATCACGAAGCTGACACCATTGGTGTCCTCGCCCGCTGCCCGCGCGAAGCGCGCGGTGTCGCCGACCTTGCGTGCCCATTCGACACCCACATAAGGCGCGAACTCCTTCACGACTTCGTAGCGAAGGCGAAGCCCGAGTTCGACGTCCGAGAGGCCTGAGCCGATGCCGGTCTCGGGCACGTCCTGCAGCGCGAAATTGACCTCCGCCATAGGCTGGAGGATCAGTTTTTGGGTGATGCGCTGGTCGTAATAGCCTTCAAGCCGGGCGAGCAGGTCGCCCTTGTTCGAAAGGAACAGCGCGCCCTCGACTTCGAACCAATAGGGTGCGAGCCCCTCGAAGCCGATGGTCGCATAGGTGCGGTCGGGGCCGGGTCCGAGATCCTGCCTGATCCCTGCCTGCGCGTTGAAATAGGGGCCGATCGCCCGGCTGTAGAGTGCCTGCACCTCGGCGCCCTCGATGCCTTCGCCGAAAACGCCCTCGCCTTCGCTCTTGAGCGTCAGCCGGTTGATGTCGCCGCCATACCAGGCCTCTCCGTCCCAACGGAACCCGTCACGGCCCTTGCGCGCCTGATATTCGGCGAGATTGAAGCTGATAAAGGCGATGGTCTGAGCGCCATTTTCCTTCATCATGTCGTGGCGCGAGTGGTCCATTTCGGCTTTGGGGTAGATGCGATCGGCGTACCAGTCGCCCGGGGGCGCCGGCGCGGTGGCATCGCCCGGCGGCAGGTCGGTGCCGCTCTTTCCGGTCGTGCCCTCGATTCCCCCCATGGCATCCGCGGGTGCTGTTTTCGGTGTGCAGTGGCCCATCTTGGCGTGCTCGGGCGGACAATCCGGATCGGCCGCCGGGACCATGTCATGATCCATAGCTCCCTTATCGGGTTCTTTCTTGTCGGGAGCATCCGCCTCCGGCGTGCAATGGCCCATCGCCGCATGCTCGGGCGAGCATTCCGACGCCCGCGACTCCATGTCCATGCCCTGCATGCTGCCCTGATCCATCTGCTCCATCGGCTTTTCGGCGGGCGCTTCAGGCGCGGGCTGCGCTACCGGGGCAGGGGCCGGGCTGGTTGCGGGAGCAGGCGTCGAGCCGTGCATCGAATGATCCATCGACTGGGCTGCGGCGGGGACTGTGAAAGCGAGCGGCGCGATGCTCGAAAGAAGGAGCGCGATGCGGGTCATTGCATGTCTCCCTTCGGGCGAACGCTGACGACGCGCATCATCCCGGCGTGCATATGGTAGAGAAGGTGACAGTGGAACGCCCAATCACCGACCGCGTCGGCGGTGAAATCGAAGGTCGCGATTCCCCCGGGCTGGACAAGTACGGTGTGCTTGCGCGGCGAACGGTCGCCCTTGCCCGTCACCAGTTCGAAGAAATGACCATGCAGATGGATGGGGTGGCTCATCATCGAATCATTGATGAGCTTGATCCGCACCCGCTCGCCTTCGATGAAGGGAATAGGCTCATGATGGTCGGACATCTTCACGCCATCGAACGACCACATGAAGCGTTCCATATTGCCGGTCAGATGGATGTCGAGCGACCGCTCGGCGGCGCGCACGTCGGGATTGCGTTCGAGCGCCACAAGATCGTGGTAGGTCAGCACCTTGTGCCCGACATCCTCGAGCCCCTGCCCCGGCTCGCCCATGCGATCGACCGGCATAGGCGAGATCGTCTGGACGCTGGGGTCACGCTTGACCTGCGGCGCAACGCTGAAGTCGCGCATGCTGTGCTGCATGCCACCCGATCCATGATCCATGCCCGCCATCGAGCCGGCTTCGCCCGCGGGCGTGCAATGGCCCATCTTGGCATGTTCGGGAGAGCAGGAGGGGTCGCCCGCCGGCATGGGCATGGCGCCCATGTCTTCGCCGCCTGAATGGTCCATGCCGGCCATCGAGCCGCCCGACATATCCATATCGCCCATCCCCATGTCCTTCATGGTGGCGAGCGGCCGTTCGCGGAGCGGCGGAACCTCGGCGACCATGCCGGCGCGCGGCGCGAGCGTCGCACGCCCCATGCCCGACCGGTCGTTCGCCTCGGCGACCAGCGTGTAGGCGCGGTCCTCCACCGGGGTCACGACGACGTCGTAGGTTTCGGCAACGGCAATCTGGAATTCGTCGATCTCGGTCGGCACGACATTGAGCCCGTCGGCCTGCACGACGGTCATCCGAAGGCCCGGAATGCGGACATTGAAGATCGTCATCGCCGAGGCATTGACGATGCGTAGCCGCACACGCTCGCCCGGGTTGAACAGCGCGGTCCAATTGTCGCGCGGGCCGTGGCCATTGACGAGGAAGGTGTATGTGGATCCGTTGACATCCGCGACGTCGGTCGGGTCCATCCGCATCGCGCCCCATTCGACGCGTTCCTTCAGCGACTGGTCCTTGCCCGCGAGCAACCCCGACAGAGTCTGGCGCTGCATATTGAAATGGCCGGGATTGACCTTGAGCTTGCGGAAGATCGCCTCGGGCGAAATCTGGCTGTGGTCCGACAGCACCACAACATGCTCACGGTCGTAACCGATCGGGTCGCCGCCGGCGGGGTCGATGACGATCGGCCCGTAGTGGCCGAGTTGCTCCTGAAGCCCCGAATGGCTGTGATACCAATAGGTGCCCGACTGAACGACCGGGAATTCATAAACGAATTTGGAGCGCGGCCTGATGCCGGGAAAACTGACGCCGGGTACGCCGTCCATCTGAAAGGGCAGGATCAGGCCGTGCCAGTGGATCGAGCTGTCTTCGTCAAGATCGTTGACGACGGTGAGGCGTGCGGTCTGTCCTTCCTTCAGCCGGACAAGCGGCGCCGGCACCGTGCCGTTGATCCCGATGGCACGACTGAGCCTGCCGTCGATCCGCATCGTCTGCCGCGCAATGCGCAGGGTGATGTCGTTGCCGGATACGGTGGGCAAGGGCGCGGTGATCCCCGACGAGACCGGCTGTGCCCAGGCCGGGAACCATGCGGCCATCGCCGCGGCCGCGCCGCCGCCTAAAGCTCCACTGACGAACCGACGCCTTTCCATCTGCATATTCTTTCCGACCGTTGCTGACTGTTCCTAAAGCCATACGCAGGCGAGACGGTCGCCCCTCAATAAAAATGCCACGATGAGGGGCCACCGCCTGAATGAGCGGTCCAAATATCAACCCCGCGCATTCGCGGATGTTCCGGCGAGCAATTCCCTGAGCTTGGTGCGCGCACGGTAGAGGCGGGTCTCGACGGTCTTCTCGCTGACCCGCAGAATCACTGCGGTTTCAGCTTGGCTCACATCATCGACACCGCGGAGAAGAAGTACCTCGCGTAAATTCTGCGGCAGCAGATCAATCGCCCCGCGAACTCTCGCAAGCTCGCGCTTGTCGGTCGCCTCGGAATCGGGTGTGGGGCCATCGCTCGCCACATGCTGCGCGCTTTCGAGCGGAAGCGCGCGGGAGAAAAAGGCACGCACCTTCCGTCGGCGAGCCCAGTCGCGACATTTGTTGAGCGCGATGCGGGCAATCCACGTCCGGAACGATCGATCGCCATCATAGCGATCGAGCGCCGAGAAGCCGGCTACGAAGCTTTCCTGCGTCAGGTCCATCGCCTCGTCGGCATCGCCGATCTGCTTGACGATGAGCCGATAGACGCCTGTCTTGTACCGGCGCAACAATTCGCGACAGGCTTCCTCGCGGTGCGCGCGAGCGAGAATCGCCAGTTCCTGGTCGCTACACTGCGATAGGTCGGCGGTCACCGCGCATCGGCGGTCAGCGCCTTGACCACGCTCTTGTCGAACATTTCCGCCTGATCGGGGGACAGGACCCCGCGCATCGCGAAAAGATGCTGGAGCGTTTCCTTCTGCAAAGTCCCCATCACCTCATGGGTATGGTCAATCGCCTCGGTGACGCGCGGCCCATAGCCATGTTCGGCTTCGATCGCCTGCGCGAGACGGACATTGGCGGCGCGCATCTCGAGCTCGAGCGCCCGGCGGCGCCCTGCGAAGTCGGCCTCGATGCGCTCAAGCTTCGCTTGCTGCTCCGTCGTCATATCGAGTTTGCCGTGGAGAAGCGCATGAAGTTCGGTTTCGCTCGCTCTGGGCGCGTCCGATACGATGCGCCCGACGAATACGCCGGCGATGGCAGCGGCGAATGCAATGAGACCCACGAGCAATAGGCGGCGCGACGGCATCGCTACTGCGTTCCCAGCAAGGTGGAGGGTGCCAACGCGCTAGGCGGACCGAACGGGGTTAGGGGGCTCGCCGCGACCGCTGGCTGGGAGACCGCGCTGCCCACGATAATGCCGCCACCGAGCGAGACAAAGGCCGCCAACGCCATCAGGCGGCGCGTCGCCAACGCTTCGCGCCGGCGGATCGCCAATGCGCCCATGATGCGATCGTCCAGCGCGTCGAGCGCTGCAGGCAGATCGATCCTGTCCAAAATGCGAAGCTCCTCATCCATCGATCGTCTCTTCAAACCTTTCCATCAATGTACATACGCGCCGAAGCGCTCCACCCCTCACAACAGAATATTATCCCAGAATATTTGAGGGCCATGCCGACATGCTGCGTATTAGCAGGACAGACACGCAATTGGAGGTGGTTATGTTCAAGTCTCTTCTCCCCTCAGCAGCGGCGGCTTTCGCCCTGCTCCTCATGCCGGCCGCGGCGAGCGCGCACACCAAGCTCATCGGCTCGACGCCGGCCGCCAATTCGACCGTTTCGAAGGTCACGTCGGTCAATCTCAAGTTCAACGAAAAGGTGGTCGCCTCGACCCTCAAGACCGAGCTTGTCATGACCGGAATGCCCGGCATGGCCAATCATGCGCCGATGAAGGTGCCTTACTCGTCGATGATGGGCAAAGACGGCAAGTCGGCGACGCTCATGCTCAAGCGGCCGCTGACGCCCGGGACCTACAAGGTCAAATGGTCGGCGGCGGGTGCCGACACCCACCGCATGGGCAGCGAATTCAGCTTCACCGTCAAGTAAGACGGTGGGCGATCCCGTCCTGATCGGCATCAGGTTCGCGCTCTATGCGGACCTGATGCTTGTTGCCGGTCTCGCTGCGTTCCCGCTTTATGCGCTGACACGAAGCGAACGCCTTGGGCCGCAACCGATGGCCGCGATCTGGCGCGCCGAGCGATGGCTCTGTGCCGCCGGTCTGCTTCTTTCCGCTCTCGGGATGGGCGTGCTCGCGGCTTCGATGCAGGGCGTGGGCCTATTATCTCTGGAGTTTCAGCCCTTCTGGGATCTCGTTCGTGAGACAGATGTCGGGTGGGGCTGGATCTACCGGAGCGCTGCGCATTTGCTCGCGCTGGCGGCGGCCATCTGGATGACCCGGTGGCCGACAACGGCGGCGGCCATAGTCGCGGCCGCCGGCTCGGTTGCCGTCGCAACGCTGGTATGGTCCGGCCATGCGGGCGCGACCGAAGGCACTGCGGGCACCGTCCACCGGATCAGCGACATATTGCATATGATCGCAGCCGCCGTCTGGGTCGGCGCGATCGGCGCCTTCCTTCTGCTGATTTCGCCGCAGCGCATCCGCGAAATACCGGGCGGACTGAGCATTACCGCGCGGAGCCTCGAGCAATTTTCGCTCGTCGGCACGATCTGCGTCCTCGTCATCGCCGCGACCGGCCTCATCAACAGCCAGTTGATCGTCGGCGTCGATAATGTTGGCCGGTCTCTTGGCTCCCCCTATGGACAATTGCTCCTTGCCAAGCTCGCGCTGTTCGCACTGATGCTTGCGCTCGCAGCGGCCAACCGCTGGCGGCTGACACCTGGTCTTGCGGCGGCCATCGCCAACGCCGATACCGAAAGCGTCGATGCCGATCCCGACCGGGCGATCGCGGCCATGCGCAAGAGCTTGGTCCTCGAAGCAGCGGCAGCACTTTCCATACTCGCGCTGGTCGCCTGGTTCGGCACGCTCGAACCTTTCCCGGTTTGACCCCCAACAACGTTTCCTGGACCGGTTCGATCATGCTCGGGACCGGCTGGGCGTTGATCGATGCGCGCATTGGAAGCAGCCGTCCCCATAACCATCTGGCGCATCAGATCAGCCTCGCTGTCGAGTGCGATCTGGAGATTTCCGGCGACGCCGACATCACGGTGCCGACCGGGCATGCGGTCGCCATACCCTCGCATGTGCGCCACCGCCTGGGACCCGAGGGTGCCGTCGTGCGATCTTTCTATCTCGATCCGCTATTTCGCGCCGATGCGCGCCTATCCGCCGGATCGGCACCCGTGCTGCTGGCGCCGGCGGAAACGGCCGGCCTCGGCGGGATCGCAGGCGCCGCGGATGCGAAGCGCTGGGCGTCCGACTATCTCGCCCGGTCGCAGGCGAATCCGGTAGATGCACGCCTGTCCTTAGCGCTCGCGGACCGCGGCGATGTGTCGACCGCGCGCGCTCTTGCCGATGTCGCCTGCCTCTCGCCCTCGCGCCTTCGTGAAATCGTCAGCCGGGACTTTGGCGTACCTCCAGCGAAATTGCTGCAATGGCTCCAGCTCCAGCGGGCGATGCGAGCGCTGGTCGGCGGCGGGGGCCTCGCCGACGCGGCTGCGGCGGGAGGCTTTGCCGATCAATCGCACTTCACGCGTCGCTGCGCCCAATGGCTCGGGGTGACGCCCTCTGCCGGCCTCGTGGGTTTCGCATTCGAAATCGTGCCCTGAGCAAGTCCCGCGTCGAGTCGCCTTGTTCCGGCGAAACGTTCAAGACGGTGTCCTTGCCTGACCCTATTCGGCTTCTCGAGGCCGGTACGCAATCGCAATCCCCGCGGCAGGCTAAAAGCCCAAAAGGAAACGGACCATGCCCGAAAGGAAACCCTCGCCGCGTTCCTACACGCCGGCGGCAGGCTATCACGTACTTACACCCCTTTATGATTTCGGCTTGGCCGTGACGACGCGCGAGCGCGTGTGGCGCGACCGCCTCGTTTACCACATGGCTCTCACCGAGGGCGAGGTCATTCTCGACATTGGTTCGGGTACGGGCAATCTCGCGCTGGCGATCGCACGCCATAGCCAAGGTGTGCGCTACCTAGGAGCCCGTCCACGAACTCTTTTTCGCAGGTGTCGCGGCGGACATGACGGCGTTCGCGCCGGGTTTTGACCTGAGGGGTGGTAGAATCGCGGTGATTGGGTCCGAATGCCGGGTTGGTTGCGGCCTGTGGCGCTGAAGAGACGCAATCGAAGAGGGCAGAACTACGCTACGGCCCAGAGCTTGGTGATATTGTGGGCGATGCAGACGAGGCTCCATTCGTCTTGGACTTTGTCGAGACCGCGCAGGAGGAACTGACGGAATCCGCGCGCTTGCTTGATCTGTCCGAAAACCGGTTCGGGCAGTTGTTTGCGTAAACGATAGCGACTGCGGTGTCCGCCAAGCTTGAGCTTCTGGCGCATCGCCTGGGTGAGCGGTCCGCCCACCTTGCCTCCGGTCGTCGGGCGCTTGGCCTGGCCCGTGGCGATGTAAGCGGAAATCTCGCGATCCTTGAGCCCGGCCAGATTGGCTTCGGAGCAATAGCCGGCGTCCGCCGAGATCTCCCTGGCCTTCTTGCCCTCCATGTTCCGGGTGACAGCGTCGGTGAGCGGGATCAGGCAAGTGGAATCGGCTGACGAGTTCGACAGCGAATGCGCCACGATTATTTGCGCGGTCGCATCGACGGCGATCTGACCGTTATACGCCTGAATGAAGCCATCCTTGCCCGGCATGATCCGACTGTCCGGGTCGGTGAAATTGCGCTGTGCCTTGGGCTTGGGCGTTCCTGGCGGATGCTTGGGCTTGCGGCCTGGCCGCGGTCCATCGCTGCGATCGTCATCATCGCCCTTCGCCTTGGCCTTGGCATCTTCCTTTGCTCGGGCCTCGGCTTCGAGCGCGACCTTGGCCTCACGGATCCTGGTCAGGCGCTGCTGTTTGTCGGCAACCCAGTCGGGCAACTCGTCGCCGCGCTGGCCGGCGCCGAGGCTCGCATCATCGCGGCGGTCAGCGGCCTCGGCAGACTTGAGCCAGCTTGCCACTTCGGCCGCAAGCGCCGCTTCGGCCTTCTGCATGCGGGCATAGCTCATCGCCTTGTGCTTGGACGCATTGGCTTTGATCTTCGTACCGTCCAGCGCGACATGGCCGAGCTTGACCAGGCCAGCCTCGGCGCACAGCTTCAGCACCTGTACGAACAATCCCGACAGCGCTTTGAGATGCCGCTTGCGAAACTCTGAGATCGTCCGAAAATCCGGCTTCGAACTGGCCGTCACCGCATGGAAATCGAGCCGGTCTTCGCAAGCCCGCGCGATCCGTCGCGAGGAATAGAGGCCCTGCGTGTACGCGTACAGCAGCAGCGCCGTCATCATCGCAGGATGAAACGCCGGCGCCCCACGAGCATCGTCATACGATGCATAGACCGCTTCGAGATCCAGCTCGTCGCGCACCAGATCCCGAACAAAATGGGCAGGGTGCGAGGACGGGACATAATCCGACACCGAAGGCGGAAACAGGGATACCTGATCAACATCCCAGGGAAGAAAGCGCTTGCTCATCCCCCGACTGAATCAAAACTCATCGCCGCAGTCCAGCCCAAATATGCTAAATCGTGGACGGGCTCCTAGGCATAGATCCCGATGAAGCCGCGACACGAATTGCCCGGGCCAAGACCGCGCAGCTTGTTCCGGCGCCGGAATTTCTCGTCGGTTTCCTCTCGGCTTCTACCGTCGCCCACTGGCCGGCACCGGCAAAGATCGCGATCTGTCTGGTCTTGCACCAGGTGGGGCTGACAGAGAAGGCACGCCTGTTGCGCGAGGCTTGGCACAAGCTCGCTCCCGGCGGCGAGCTTTATGTCGCCGATTATGGAGAGCAGCGCAGCCGCTTCATGCGTTTGCTGTTTCGACTGACGGTGCAGCAACTCGATGGCGTCCACGATACACAGCCCAACGCCGACGGGATGCTGCCAGTCCTGATGCGGGAGGCAGGTTTTGGAGATATTCGCGAGATCGAGACCTTTCGGACACCGACCGGCACGATCGCTATCCTGCGAGCGGGCAAGTCCGACGCCTGATCGGGTATGCAAGAAAATCCGAGGGGCGGGGGCCTTTCTTGCGTATCGATAGAAGCGGCCCCATTTTGTGCCGCGAAGAGACGGCGTCGGTAGGGAGCGAACCCGATCGCAGCGCGGGTGCGCGTCCCCGCCGAAGGGCACGCTTTAGCGACAGGAGCGGTGACGATGCACGATCATCAGGATGCAGACAAAGGCAGCGGGAGCACGACCGATCCGGTCTGTGGCATGGCGGTCGACCCGGCCACCACGCCGCACAGCGCGACGCACGGCCGCGAGCATCATTATTTTTGCAGCGCAGGCTGCCTCGCCAAATTCGAGGCCGATCCCGATCGCTATACCGAAAAACGCGAGCCGACCGCAGCCAATCCATCCGAGGGCGCCATCTGGACCTGTCCGATGCACCCCGAAATTCAGCGTCCGGGACCCGGAAGCTGCCCGATTTGCGGCATGGCACTTGAGCCCGTCATGCCGACCGCATCGGACGGTCCCAGCGAAGAATATCGAGACATGCGCCGCCGCTTCTGGGTCGGGCTGCTTCTCGCCCTTCCCGTGGTCGCGCTCGAGATGGGCGGCCATATGACGGGCCTCCATCAATATGTCGGCCGCCAGACGAGCAACTGGATCCAAATGTTGCTTGCGACGCCCGTCGTGCTGTGGGCGGGCTGGCCCTTCTTCGAGCGCGCCTGGCTCTCGATCCGCAACAAGAGCCTCAACATGTTCACCCTCATCGCGATGGGGACAGGCGTCGCGTGGGGCTACAGCATGATCGCCGCGATCACGCCGCAGATATTCCCCGCCGCCTTCCGCGCCGCCGACGGCTCGGTCGCGGTCTATTTCGAGGCCGCGGCGGTCATCACGGTGCTGGTACTGCTCGGACAGGTGCTCGAACTGCGGGCGCGCGAGACGACAAGCGGTGCGATCCGCGCGCTTCTCGACCTGACGCCAAAGCTCGCAAGGCGCGTCCGCAGCGACGGAAGCGACGAGGAGATCGCACTCGACGCGGTCGTGGTCGGCGACGTGCTGCGGATCCGCCCGGGCGAAAAGGTCCCGGTCGACGGGATCGTCCTCGAAGGCCGCGGCACGGTCGATGAGTCGATGGTCACTGGCGAGTCGATGCCGGTGACCAAAGAGGCCGGCGCCGCCCTCATCGGCGGGACGATCAATCAGACCGGCGGCTTGCTCATGCGCAGCGAGAAGGTCGGGAGCGACACGATGCTCGCCCGTATCGTGCAAATGGTCGCCGACGCACAGCGCAGCCGGGCGCCGATCCAGCGCCTCGCCGATACCGTTTCGGGCTGGTTCGTGCCCGGCGTCATCGTCGTCGCTGGGGCCGCTTTCCTCGTCTGGTCCCTCCTCGGTCCCGCGCCCGCCATGGCTTATGGCCTGATCGCCGCGGTCTCGGTGCTGATCATCGCCTGTCCCTGCGCGCTCGGCCTTGCGACGCCGATGTCGATCATGGTCGGCGTCGGCCGCGGCGCTGAGGCCGGCGTGCTGATCAAGAATGCCGAGGCGCTCGAGCGGATGGAGAAGGTCGACACGCTCGTCGTCGACAAGACCGGCACCCTCACCGAAGGCAAGCCGTCGGTGGTCGCCATCGAAGTCGCGGACGGGTTCGAGGAGAATGACCTGCTCCGGATTGCCGCGAGCCTCGAACGCAGCAGCGAGCATCCGCTCGCGGCGGCGATCGTCAAAGCGGCCGAGGATCGCGGGCTCGCGCTCGTCGAGCCATCGGGGGTCGACCAGCCGGTCGGCAAGGGCATTGTCGGGGTCGTCGATGATAAGGCGATCGTTCTGGGCAATGCCGGCTTCCTCGAAGAATATGACATCGATTTGGGCGCGCTTGCGGAGGCGGCAGACCGCCTTCGCGCGGATGGCGCGACTGCGATCTACATTGCGGTCAATGGTAAAGCAGCCGGCGTCATCGCCATCGCAGATCCGGTCAAAGAGACAACCGGCCAGGCGCTCGCGGCGCTACGCGAGGCCGGAATCAAGGTCATCATGCTCACCGGAGACAATCGCGTGACCGCCGAGGCGATCGCGCGGCGTCTCGGCATCGATGACGTCGAGGCCGACGTCCTTCCCGACCAGAAGAGCATGGTTGTCCAGCGGCTGCGCGAGCAAGGCCGGATCGTCGCCATGGCGGGTGACGGGGTCAATGACGCGCCGGCGCTGGCGGCCGCCGACGTCGGCATCGCGATGGGCTCGGGAACCGATGTCGCCATCGAAAGCGCAGGTGTGACGCTGCTGCGCGGCGACCTTCTGGGCATTGTCCGGGCGCGGCACCTCAGCCACGCGACAATGGGAAACATCCGCCAGAATCTCTTCTTCGCCTTCGCCTATAATGTCGCGGGCATTCCGGTGGCGGCGGGCGTGCTTTATCCGGTCTTCGGGCTGCTCCTGTCTCCGATCATCGCCGCCGCTGCGATGGCACTGTCCTCGGTGAGCGTGATCGCCAATTCGCTGCGGCTGCGGTTCGTGAAAATCTGATCGAAACATCGCGGCGGGCGCGCATCGCGGCCGCCGCACGGAAAGGGAGAATGAGGATGAGATGTATCACATCTGCGGCGATCGGCCTCGCGCTGGTCATGGCGGTTCCCGTCGACGCGGCCCCGGCCCCGGATTATCAAGCGGCGAGTGCGACGCTGGCGCAATATAAGCAGGCGATCGAGAGCCGCGATCTGTCGGGGGTCGATGCGCTGTTCGCGCCCGACGCCCAGATATTCGAGTCGGGCGGCATCGAAGGGAATTTCGCGCATTATCGCGACCATCATCTTGCGCCCGAACTCAAGGCGTTCAAGTCCTTCGCCTTCCGCGACTACAAAGTTTCGGTCCGGGGCGAAGGGGACGTCGCGATCGCAACCGAGACCTATTCCTACACGATCGTCCTTCCGAGCGGCGAGACTGTCGCGCGCGATGGCGTTACAACAAGCGTCCTCAAATGGACCGACGGCAAATGGCAGATCATCAACCTCCACAGTTCATCCCGCAAACCGAAGGCTTGAGCGACCATAGTTGGCGCCGCCGGTCCGGCCGATGGACCGGCGCCTCATGCCCAAAAATCTGTTTGACGATGATTTCAGTAAGGATCATGCTTTCGTCATGAAGCGCTGCTTCTCCCTCCTTCTCCTCTTAGGAGCCCTGCTGGGTCTCCTGGCCCAGGAAGCTGCGTTCGCTTCCGCGCCGGCGATGCCGATGCAGGGCACGGAGATCGCCGCCCCGGTGATGAGCGACGAGTGCGCGGAGATGATGGGGATCGACAGGCTGCAAGACGAGGGGCCTTGTCAGGGGCTCACTCTCGACTGCATCGCCAAGATGGGCTGCGCGCTGCCGCCTGCCGTCGTATCGGCGGCCATACCGCTCACGGTCGAAGCTCACATCCCCGGATTGCTCGATCCGCTTCCCGTCCGGCGGCTGAATGGCCGGACAATTGGCCCCGAACCCGATCCACCCCTACTTCTCGGCTGAATTGCGCGATGCGCGCCGGCCCGTTCCGGCGTGCATCTTCGAGCTTTTCAACTGAGGAATTCGACATGAAGACGATATTTGCCGTTGCCGCGCTCGCGGCAGCAACGCTTGCCGCCCCCGTTCTCGCACAAGAGGCGTCCGGCGGCCATTATGAATGGCAGACCCGCCAGGTGCCCGGACCGAACAAGGCCAACACGACCTCGCGGGTTCGGGTCTGGGTCAAGGACAGGCCGGCTCAAGTGGCCGACTGCAACTGCGACATGATGAAGTCCAATCCGGCCGACTGTATGAAGAAGATGGCCGGCGACCCCATGGCGCATCCCGGAGCGTAAAGCTCTCCGCCCCCGGCGCCATTGCGCCGGGGGCGGTCCTGCCCGGTCCACAAAAGGGGGACATCATGCGCCTATTCCTAGCGGCAGCTCTGCTTGCGCTGCCCACGGCCCTTCGCGCCGCACCCATATCGTTCGACGAAGCACTTCGGCTTGCCGAAATCCGTGCACCCGAATTGCGCGCCCGCGAAGCGAGCGTCGACGCGGCCACATCCGCGGCCATCGCGGCCGACCGCTTGCCCGACCCCAAGCTCGATCTTGCGATCAAGGATCTCCCGGTGACCGGCCCTGACGCGGGCCGGTTCAACCGCGATGACTTCACGATGCAGGTCATCGGCATAAGCCAGGAATTCATCAATCCCGCCAAGCGCCGCGCCCGCGCCTTGCGCGCGCATGCCGACATCGACGTTGCCGAAGCCGAGCAGGCGGTCGCAGCCCAGGATATCCGGCTGGCAACCGCGCTGGCGTGGATCGATCTTCACTATGCGAAGAGGCGGCTGAAGGAACTCGATCTGCTCGATGGCGAGCTCGACGATCTGCAGGCAACGGTAAGCGCCCGACTCGCCAGCGGCGCGGCACGTCCGGCGCAGGCGCTCGAACCCGAACAACTGCGCGCCCAGCTCGCCGACAGGCGCAGCGCGCTCACCGCCGATATCGCGCGATACCGGGCGCAGCTTACCCGGTTTACCGGCGATACCGCGGCCGATACGACGGGCGACTTGCCGCCGCTCGCCGTCGATGGCGACGCGCTTCGCGCCGGCCTCGCCGCCTTGCCGCTGCTGCGCGCCTATGACGCACGGACATTGGCCGCCGACGCCGAGACCGGGCTCGCACGCGCCGACAAGCGACCCGACTGGACGGTCAATGCCGCATACGGCCGGCGCGAACCAAATTTTGGCGATCTCGTCACGGTCGGGGTGACGATCGACCTGCCGCTGTTTGCGAAAAAACGGCAGGATCCCAGAATTGCGGCACGCGCGAGCGAAGCGACGCGCGCGCGCCTCGATCGCGAGGCGGCCGAACGCGAGGTCGCCGCGGCGCTTTCCGCCGACCTCGCCATGCACCGCATGCACGACGAGCAGCTTGCCAATGCCCGCACAAGACTGGTGCCGCTCGCGAAGCAGCGCGCCCAGCTCGATCTCGAAAGCTTCGGGGCGCGGCGTCTCGATCTCGGCACCGCGCTCCTGTCGACGCTCGCGCTTGCCGAAGCCGAGGTCGATGCACTGGCACGCGAAGGCGAGGTGGCGCGCGACGCGGTGCGGATCATTTTCACTTATGGGGAGGCACGGCGATGACCGATGCAACGACGGCGGCACGGTGGCGTGCCGCAATATTGGCCGCCGTGCTCGTGGCGGGCGGCGGGGGCTATTGGCTCGGACAGCGCGGGACCAACGAGATGGCGTCGGAGGCGGCCGGCACCGACGGCGGCAAGGTCCTCTATTATTACGACCCGATGTTCCCGAACCAGAAGTTCGACAAGCCCGGCAAGTCGCCCTTCATGGATATGCAGCTCGTGGCGAAATATGCCGACGAAGGCGGCACCGCGCCCGGCGTCGCGGTCGATCCCTCGGCGCGGCAAAGCCTCGGCATTCGCGCGGTTGCCGCCGAAATGGGCAGCCTCGCCGCGACGCTCGACGTCACCGGGACGGTCGATTTCAACCAGCGCGACGTCGCGATCGTCCAGGCCCGCTCGGGCGGTTTCGTCGAGCGCGTTTACCGGCTCGCGCCGGGCGACGTCATCGGCGCGGGCGCACCGATCGCCGACCTGCAATTGCCCGAATGGGGCAGCGCGCAGACCGAATATCTCAGCGTCAAACGGCTCGGCAGGCCCGACCTCACCGCTGCCGCCCGGCAGCGGCTCCGCCTGATGGGGATGCCCGAAGCGGTGATCGCGCAGGTCGATCGCAGCGGTCGCACCGGCGGCACGGTGACGGTGCGCGCGCCGATCGGTGGCGTCGTCCAGACGCTGGGTGCGCGCGCTGGCGTGACCTTGGCCGAAGGCCAGACCCTCGCCGAAATCTCGGGGCTGGGAACGGTGTGGCTGAATGCCGCGCTCCCCGAAGCCCAAGCGGGCGCGGTGCAGGTCGGCCAGCGCGCGACCGCCAAGCTCACCGCCTTTCCGGGCGAAGCCTTCGGCGGCCGTGTCGTTGCCATCCTGCCGACTGCAGCGGCGGATAGCCGGACGCTGACGGTGCGCGTCGAGCTCGCCAACCGCGGCGGGCGCCTTCGCCCGGGCATGTTTGCAAGCGTGGCACTGGGGGGCGATGCCAAGCCCGCGCTGCTGGTGCCGAGCGAAGCCGTCATCCGCACCGGCACCCGCAGTATCGTGATGCTCGAGACGGGCGACGGGCGCTATCATCCCGCCGAAGTCCAGACCGGGCGCGAGGGCGGCGGCAAGACCGAAATCTTGCGCGGCCTCGCGGCCGGCGAGAAGGTCGTCGCCTCGGGCCAGTTCCTGCTCGATTCCGAAGCAAGCCTGACCGGCATCGCGGTGCGGCCGCTGGACGGTGCGAAATGATCGAACGGATCATTCGCGCATCGGTCGCCGCGCGCGGGCTGGTCGTGGCCGCGGCGCTGATCCTGACGCTGATCGGGATCGCCGCCGTGCGGACGACGCCGGTCGATGCCCTCCCCGACCTCTCCGACGTGCAGGTCATCATCCGCACCACCTATCCCGGCCAGGCGCCGCGCATCGTCGAGGATCAGGTCACCTATCCGATCACGACGACGATGCTCTCGGTTCCCGGCGCGCGCGTCGTGCGCGGCTATAGCTTTGTCGGCGACAGCTTCGTCTATGTCCTCTTCGAGGACGGCACCGACCTTTATTGGGCGCGCAGCCGGGTGCTCGAATATCTCAGCCAGGTGCAGAGCCGCCTTCCCGAAGGGGCGAAGGCATCACTTGGCCCCGACGCCACCGGCGTCGGCTGGATCTATGAATATGCGCTCGTCGACAAGAGCGGGCGCCACGATCTGGCTGCGCTGCGCAGCCTGCAGGACTGGTTCCTGCGCTTCGAGCTCAAGGCGGTGCCCGGCGTCGCCGAGGTCGCGAGCATCGGCGGCATGGTGCGCCAATATCAGATCCTTGTCGATCCGCAGAAGCTCGCCGCGTTCGGCGTGACCGCGCAGGATGTGACCGACGCGCTGAAGCGCGCCAATCAGGAGAGCGGCGGCGGGACGGTCGACATGGCCGAAGCCGAATATGTCGTGCGCGCCGGCGGCTATCTCAAAAGTCTCGACGACTTTCGCGCCGTGCCGCTCCGCACCGCAGCGGGCGGCATTCCCGTGACGATCGGCGATGTCGCGACCGTCCAGATCGGCCCCGACATGCGGCGCGGGATCGCCGAACTCAATGGCGAAGGCGAAGTCGCGGGCGGCGTGATCGTGATGCGTCAGGGCCAGAACGCCCGCGAGGTGATCGATGGCGTGCGCGCCAAGCTCGGCGAGCTGAAGCGCGGCCTGCCGCCAGGGGTCGAGATCGTCACCACCTATGACCGGTCGGGACTGATCGATCGCGCGGTCGATAATCTCACCTCGAAGCTCGTCGAAGAATTTATCATCGTCGCCATCGTCTGCGCGCTGTTCCTGTGGCACGCGCGCTCGGCGCTGGTCGCGATCCTCACCCTGCCGCTCGGCATATTGATCGCCTTCATCGTCATGCGGTTCCAGGGACTCAACGCCAATATATTGTCGCTGGGAGGCATCGCGATCGCCGTCGGCGCGATGGTCGACGCCGCAGTCGTGATGATCGAAAATGCCCACAAGCATCTCGAGCATTGGGAAAGAGATCATCCGGGCGAGGAGTTGAAAGGCGCCGAACGCTGGCGCGTGATCACCGATGCCGCCGCCGAAGTCGGACCGGCGCTGTTCCTGAGCCTCCTCATCATCACATTTTCCTTCCTCCCCATCTTCTCGCTCCAAGGACAGGAAGGGAAACTGTTCGGGCCGCTCGCCTTCACCAAGACCTATGCCATGGCGGCGGCGGCGATCCTCTCGATCACGCTCGTCCCGGTCCTCATGGGCTGGCTCATTCGCGGGCGCATCCCGAACGAGCAGGCCAATCCGGTCAATCGCTGGTTGACACATGCCTATCGCCCGGCGCTCGATTGGGTTCTCCGTCGCCCCGGAAGGGCGCTGGCAATAGCCGGGCTGGTCTTTGCGACCAGCCTGTGGCCGCTGACCCAGCTCGGCGGCGAATTCATGCCCCAGCTCGACGAGGGCGACCTCCTCTATATGCCATCGGCGCTGCCAGGCATCTCGGCGGCCAAGGCCTCGAGCCTGCTCCAGCAGACCGACCGGCTCATCAAGACGGTGCCCGAGGTCGAGAGTGTGTTCGGCAAGGCCGGGCGCGCCGACACCGCGACCGATCCCGCCCCGCTCGAGATGTTCGAGACGACGATCCGCTTCAAGCCGCGCGATCAATGGCGCGCTGGCATGACCCCCGAAAAGCTGGTCGCCGAGCTCGACGCGCGCGTGAAGGTTCCGGGTCTCGCCAATTTCTGGATCCCGCCGATCCGCAACCGCATCGATATGCTGGCGACCGGGATCAAGAGCCCGGTCGGCATCAAGGTGGCGGGATCGGACGTCGCCGAGATCGACCGCACCGCGAAGCGGATCGAGGATGTCGTCCGCAAGGTTCCGGGCGTCGCCTCGGCGCTCGCCGAGCGGCTGACCGGCGGGCGCTATATCGACATCGACATCGATCGCGCCGCCGCCGCGCGTTACGGTCTCAATGTCGCCGACGTGCAGGCCATTGTTGGCGGCGTCATCGGCGGCGAGACCATCGGGCAGACCGTCGAGGGGCTGGCGCGATATCCGATCAGCGTGCGCTATCCGCGCGAACTGCGCGACAGCCTCGGCAAGCTCGAAAACCTGCCGATCCTCACGCCATCGCGCCAGCAGATCACGCTGGGCACCGTGGCAAGAGTGCGGATCAGCGACGGCCCGCCGATGCTGCGGACCGAGAACGCCCGGCCGGTAACCTGGATCTATGTCGACGGCCGCGACCGCGACCTGCAGACGCTGGTCGGCGATATCCAGCAGGCGGTCGCGCGCGACGTCAAACTGCCGCCGGGCGTCAGCATCTCCTACACAGGCCAGTTCGAATTCCTCGTTCGCGCGACCGAGCGGATGAAGGTCGTCGTGCCGGTCACGCTCGCGATCATCCTCGTCCTGCTCTACCTGACCTTCCGGCGCTGGGACGAGGCGCTGCTCATCATGGCGACGCTGCCCTTCGCGCTCACCGGCGGGCTGTGGCTGCTCTATCTGCTCGGCTATAATCAGTCGGTCGCGAGCGCGGTCGGGTTCATCGCGCTCGCGGGGGTCGCCGCCGAGTTCGGCGTCGTGATGCTCATCTATCTGAAGCAGGCGCTCGCGGCACGCGGCGACGGTCCGATCGTTGCGGCGGTCCGCGACGGAGCCTTGCTCCGGGTCCGCCCCAAGGCGATGACCGTCGCGGTCATATTGGCGGGGCTGTTCCCGATCCTCGTCGGCACGGGGACCGGCTCCGAGGTAATGAGCCGGATCGCCGCGCCGATGATCGGCGGGATGATCACCGCACCTCTGCTCTCGATGTTCATCATCCCCGCCGCCTATCTGTTGATGCGCCGGCGATGGCCCGATCAACAACCGTTGAAAACCCCGAAGACGTGACATGAAAACAAGGAGAATGAATATGAAATCGATGCGCATTCTGGCTGGCGGCATGGTGCTGCTGATCGCCGTTTCGGCGTGCAGCCCCGCAGCCGACAAACAGACCACCACCGCTCCCAAGGAAGCAGCCGGTGCGACAGCATCTTCCGAAGTGCAGCATGGCAAGGGCGAAGGAACGATCACCGCGATCGACGCAGCCAAAGGAACGGTTACGCTCGATCATGGCGAAATCGCCGCCCTGAAATGGCCGCCGATGTCGATGGGGTTCGAGGCATCGGCGGATTTGCGCAAAGGTCTGAAGGTCGGCGATCGCGTCGCTTTTGAACTCGACTGGAATGGCGCCACGGGCCGCATCACGCGGATCGAGGCTCTTCCCCCGTCCTGATAGCGGTTGCGGCCCGGGCTTCGCGCGTCGCGTCAGTTTCGCGTAGCGCCGCGCATCGGCTCGAGAGTCTGAATGATCTTGCAGTCGCCGACCTTTCCCAAGCGGCAGCCGCCGATGACGCGTGCGAGTTCGTCGCGCATTTGGGACAGGTCGGCGATCTTGCGCTCGATTGTCACGAGATGGCTACTCGCGACCGCATCGACGGCGCCGCAGGGCTGGTCGCGATCGTCGGCGAGCGCAAGAAGCTCGCGGACTTCGTCCAGCGAGAATCCGAGGTCGCGCGCGCGCCGGATGAAGGACAGCCGCAACAGCTCTTCGGTTCCATAGGAGCGATAATTGCCGCCCGTCCGTGCCGGCGGCGCCAGCAGGCCCGCTCCTTCATAGTAGCGGATGGTTTCGACCTTGGTGTCGGTCGCACGCGCGAGTTCGCCAATTTTCATCGCTTGACCCTATAGTTGCTAGAGGGTGCATATAGCTGTCCGACTCGCAACGGGAAAGGACGGATGACATGAGCGATTGTGGCTGCGAAGCCGACGAAAAGCGCGCGGGCGTCGACCCCGCCTACCGGCGCGCGCTCTGGATCGTCGTCATCCTCAACCTCGGCTTCGGCGTGATCGAACTGGCCGGTGGCTTCCTCGCGCGGTCGCAGGCGCTCAAGGCCGACTCGCTCGATTTCATCGGCGATGGCTCGATCACCCTTATTGGACTGATCGCGCTTGGCTGGACCGCCGTCGCGCGTAGCCGCACGGCGCTGGTTCAGGGCTGCTTTCTGGCTGTTCTGGGGCTCGGGATTATCGGATCGGCGATCTGGCGCTCCTTCCATGCCATCGCGCCCGAAGCCGACCTCATGGGGGGCATCGGCGTCGTGGCACTGCTCGTCAACATCTCGGCGGCGCTGGTGCTCAGCCGTTTCCGCAACGAAGGCGATGCTACGGCGCGCGCGATCTGGCTGTTTTCAAGGAACGATGCCCTCGCCAATGTCGCCGTCATCGTCGCGGCGGGTCTGGTTGCCGTGACGGGCGAAGCCTGGCCTGACCTTCTGGTCGCCGGTGTCATCGCGCTGCTCTTCCTCCATTCGGCCTATGATATCATCCGTGACGCGCTTGGTGAGATTTCTTCGCACAAGCCGGGACAGACCGCACAGTAGCGCAGGACGGAAACCCGCCCTTATCCATGCCTGCAATCACGCGGTTTCTTGCGGGGCGCCGCTAGGCCGCGTGCGGCGCCCTCGCCCGGTTGAACCAGAAACCCGCGGCCAAGACGATCGCGGCCGCCAATTGTGCGAGAAGCGTCTGAACCGTCGGGTACACCCCCAGTATCGGGAATCGCGGAAACGCTGCCAGCGGCGTGACGCCGAGCAGGCCCGCTTCCTGCAGCCCGCCAATGCCCTTGCCGGCCAGGACGATCGCCAGCACTGCGATCAGGGCCGCACTCCATGAGAAGAATTGCGTGATCGGCAAGCGGGCGCTGAAGCGGAGCATGGCCCAGGCGATCAGACCCAACAATATGGCGGCCACCGCCGCGCCTGCCAGCATGGCGCCGCCATTTCCCTGCGCCCATATGGCGGCGTAAAAGAGGATGGTCTCGAAGACCTCGCGATAGACAACGAGGAAGGTCAGACCGAAGAGGAACCACGCCGACCGGCGCGACAGGGCAGCGGAGATCTTCTCCTTGATATACCGCTGCCAAGTTTCGGCATTGCTTTTGCCGTGCATCCAGATGCCCACCGAGATCAGGATGATCGCGGCGAAAAGCGAGCCAAAGCCTTCGGTGAGCTCGCGCGACGCCCCGCTGATTCCGATGAAATAGGTCGCGACGAACCAGGTCGCCGCCCCGGCGGCTAGAGCGGAAACCCAGCCGCCATGGACATATCCCATGACGTCAGTTCGCCCGGTTTTGCGAAGGAAGGCCATCATGGCGATGACGATCAGCAGCGCTTCAAGACCTTCGCGTAGCAGGACTCCGAATGCGCCGAGAAAGCTCGACGATGCGCTTGCCTGTTCAGGCGCGAGGGCCGCCTCGGCTTCGACGAACAGGCGGGCCACTTCGGCATTCGCCGCCTTCACCTCCGTGAGCGGGCGACCCTTTCCTATCGCCGAGCGCAAATTCCCCATCGCCATCTCGATCTTCGCCATGAGGTCAGGATCGCGGGCCGCAAGGACCGGCTCGACGGGCTCGAAACCATCGAGATAGGCGGATAGTGCCAAGTCGGACGCGGCGCCACGGTCGCCGGCCGCATAGGCCTTTAGGCTCGCGTCGAGGCGCTGGCGCGACAGCGCCAGCGAGCCGACCGGCTTCGCAACGACGGCCGCCGGCTGGCGGCGCAAAAAGGCGGTCAGCGGCCCGGCCTTTCCGTCGCCCAGTTCACGGGCGATATCCGCGGGAGTCTTGCCGACGAGAGTCGCAAGATCGGGGATGGCGGCACGAACGCGCGCGTCCTTTTCCCATATCTGTCGGCCCTCCGATTGCGACGATTCCGGAAACGCGATGCTTCCGACGTAAAAGGACAGGGCCCAGCGGTCGCTGTCGGGGAGGGCTTCGAAGCTCGCCATCGACGTCCCCTCGAGCCCCTGCGAAATCACCTGATAGAGGGCGAACAGGCTGCGCTCGCGTGCGCGCGCCGCGTCGGTGAAGGCGATCGGGGGCGGATCGAGCCCCGCAGCGCCCGGACCGTTTCCGGCACCGGTCGCGCCGTGACACATGGCGCAGTTTTCTGCATAGAGCTTCGCGCCGCGCGCCAGATCAGGAGCCGAGCGCGGCGCGAGCGGAACGGGATAGCTTGCAAGCAAGGCCCCGGCGAGCCGCCGCGACTGTGTTTCGATGGTAGCCGGTGCAGATTTCGCGGCGATCGATTGGCGCAAGGCTGCGGCCTGGTTGACCAAATTCGGCTTGGCGGTCTTCTGCGGCAGGCGTTTCAAACGCGTTTCGACCTGCGCCGCGAATTCGGTCATCTCGGCATATTCCGCCGGACTGACGACCTTGCCGCCGGACACCGCACCCGGATAATCCACTGCGACATAGTCAAGCAGCCGCCAAATGGTCTGAACCTCGGGCTCGCTCGCGCGCGCTGGCTGGAGAGCGACCAGCGCCAGCAGCAGGAAAGCAAGCGCCCCCCTGCCCAGGGCACGCATCAACGCGAAGGAAACGCTTTTGGAGAAAATCGCCACGCCAGCTGCCTTTATTGAGAATGATTTGCATTGGCCGATCCGAGCGTGGCAATCAACGCAGAATCGGCTCTTGGCAATCTGGAAGTTGCCAGCGACAGCCTCACCCGCAGCAGGATTTGTCGCCGCTCTCCTGAATCGGCGGGCAAGGGATATCGCCGTAGGAACAATAGACGCAGCAGTCGCCAGGCTTGGGCTTGAGAACCGCACCGCAGCCGCGGCAATCGTAGAAATATTGGCACGCGTTGGTCGGCATGGTCTCGGTCGACTGGTGGCCGCATTTCGGACAGGTCAGGGTCGAAAACAGTTGGATCGCCGCGTCAGACATAGGTGTAACCCGCCCAGAGCAGCGCCGCGCCGAGAAGCAGGCCAAAAAATGTGAGAATGCGCATCCAGCGCGGCGTGCACAGGCCGCCGGGGCCGCAGCGCGCGGCAATCAGCTGCTGCCGCGTCAGCAACATGGCACCGACAATGAGGCACAAGGCGCCGATGACGAGCAAGGGCGTTCGATATGGAGCCGCCACGATGGCCACGCCGCCAAGCCACGCCGCACCGATGCCGACCGACGCGAAGAGAAAAGGCAGCGCGCAACAGGCAGCTACGCCGAACGCGGCGGCGAGACCCGCCAGAGTTACGGTGGCGGTAGCGATCCCCTTGGGCTGATTTGGCGGGTCGATCATGGGAGACTCCTTGCGAGGGGCATCGGAGCGCTCTACCATCTGTAGTAACTACAGATTCAAGAGGTATTTTTGCGATGGCGGCGAGCGGCGCGATCCAGATCGGCGAACTCTCGCGCCGCACCGGCTGCAACATCGAGACGATCCGCTATTATGAGAGAATTGGCCTCTTGCCGACGCCCTCTCGTCGGGGCCGTTTTCGCAGCTACGCACGCGAAGATGTTGCTCGCCTCGGCTTCGTGCGACGCGCGCGGGAACTGGGCTTCACCTTGGACGAAGTGCGCGCGCTGCTCGGACTCGCAAATGGCGGCGAGAGCCGCTGTGCCGACGTCCGCGACCTCGCGGCGTCGCATCTGAAGGACGTGCGCGAACGGATCGCGGACCTTGAGAGAATGGAACGCGTGCTGGCGGATTCGGTGCGTGCCTGCGACGCCGGTTTGGAGCCGGGATGCCCGCTGCTCGACGCGCTTGGCGCAGGATCGCGGGACGCAGAAGCCGCGTAGCCACCGCGCGCGCATCCGCTGCAATAAATGAAGAAATGAGGTAGGAACGACGGGGTTGACGGGCGACGGCTTGTCGCATTCACCGGGCGGCAAGGGATTACAAACAGGTATGGGGCGCGCAAATGAAGCTACGATCGCGATGCGGATCGTCATCGATCGGCCCGTCGTTGGCGTGACACACAGCCTTCAAACGAAGGATAATCAACCGATCGATGCAAAATGTTCGGCCGCCGGCGAATCCCTGTCGTTCGATTTTCCAGTCCGCATCGCCCCTGGACCGAAATTCCTTGGCGAGCATGTACGACGCGAAGGTGCCGAAAGACGGTTTGTCTATATCTGCATCGGACAATCGGCCGGGGACGAAGCCTCCCCTTGGACGCGCCGGATGAAGATCGACATCCATGACATGGAGCAGGAGCTTCTGGATCGTGCGCTACGGGGCGGTATCATCGAAATAACGGTCAGTGGAACGGGCAAAGATGGCACACCTGCCTGCGCCACGACCCGGCCGATCGGATGGCGGATCGCCTGATCAAAACTTAGCCCTTGCGCCCTTCATAAATCGAAATCGACCCGCTCGGGGTTTGAATGACCTTTGCCTCGGTCACGCCGGCAAACCCCGCCGCTTCGAAGATGCCGGGCATGCAGCCCTTGGCGTTGGGCTCGGTCATGTCGAAGCCATCGAGCAACTGCACCTGCCGGAATAATGTCCGCATGAGCAGGTTTCGCTGCAGGCCATAGTCGGCGACCAGCATCAGGCCGCCCGAGGTAAGGGCCCGATACATGGCGTGCGCGATCGCTTGCTTGGTTTCGATGGCGCATTGGTGGAAGACGAGGCTCGAGACGATGACGTCGCAGCTTCCCACTATAGCATCGGCCCGGTCGCCCATCGCCTGTTCCCATTGCACCGCGACCCCGGCCGCCTCGGCCTTGCCGCGGGCGAGGTCGAGCGCCGGAGGGTCGGGGTCGATCCCGATGACTTCGGCGTCGGGGAAGGCCTGCTTGATGGCGATAGCGAGCGTGCCTGTTCCGCAACCAATATCGACGATCCGCGCATCGTTTGTCGGCGGGACGCGGCGTATGAGTTCCGAGCGCCAACGCTTTTCGCGTGTCATGAGGGCGATCGCCCGATCATATTGGTCGGTGAGTTCGTGTCGTCCGAGCGGCGGGACATAGTCCTGCTCTTGCGCATTTGTCTGGGTCATGCCGACACGCTAGCGCGCACGCGGCGGACGGGCTTGAACGAAGCGGCTACGTCGCGCGAATTGCTGAGACGCCAGGCCTAGGCCGCGAACAGCTGGCTCGCATTGACGCCGAACATATGTTTGATCGTTCGCGCAAAATGCGCAGCGTCAGAAAAGCCGCCGCCGTGCGCCGCCTCTGTCACATTCTCCCCGGCCGCAAGCCGCTGTGCCGCAAGGCGCATCCTGCGCCAGAGAATATAACGGCGAAGCGGGATGCCTAGCTGCTCGACGAAGAGATGCCGGAAGCGATCGGGCGAAAGGCCTGCGGCGCCGGCGAGCGCTGCGAGACGAACAGGACCAGTCTCGAGCTGACTGTCGAGCAGCCACATAGCATCGATCAGCCGGCGATCGCGCTGCGCCGGCTCTTCCTTCGCCAGCCAGCCCTCCCAGAAGGCGATACCCGAAGGTTGCGAAACGAGCCGATACGGCCCAGCCGAAATCGCTGCAACGAGCTCGGGAAGCACCGCGTGCCTTGTCGGTTCGACGAAATAGAGGTCGGCTAAAGGGCGCGGACGAAGGCGATGCGGAACATTTGGTTCGATCAGGAGCGTCGGCGCTTCAATGACCGCGCCCGCATGCTCGACACTGGCCGATGGCGCGGCGATAACGGCCTGTGCGGCAAAATGACTGTGCGACAGAGAATCGCCGACCGCACCACGCCAGCGCGCCGAAAATTCGCCGATCTCGAGAGTGCCGGGCCAATTGCGCGCGTCCGTCACCGCCATGTCCCTTCCGATCAGTTTAGCGTTTGCTCGCTTCTACTTCGGCACGGACCTGTGCGTAGAGCGGCTCGGGACCGAATTCTGCCAAGGGCTTCCCGTTGACGAAGAAGGTGGGCGTTCCCTTGATGCGGAGCGTGTTCGCGTCGGCGATATCGGCCTCCATATTCGCGCGTGCAATATCGGTTGGCATCGCCTTCGCTTTCTCGACATCGAGGCCGGCCGCCTTTGCAGCCGCCCAGGCGCCGTCCATCTGGCCATCGTGCCATGACGGCTGGGCCTCTAGAATAGCCTCCATTACAGGCTCCAAAACCCCCTGCTGGCGCGCCGCCTCAAGAATGACGATTGCTTCCGCCGATCCCGGATGAAGCGGGAGGTAGCGCATCACGAGGCGGACATCCTTCGGATAGGTGGCGAGGATCTGCTTCACCGCAGGATAGAATGCGCGGCACGCTTCACACGACGGATCGAAGAATTCGACGATCGTCACGGGCGCCTTCTTGGGTCCGATCACGGGCGAGTGAGGCCGGACAAAGGTCTCGGCGGGCAAGGCTGCCGCCACAATCGGCGCCGGCTCGCCTGCGACTGACGCGCTGTATAAAGTGACGCCGGCCGCGAACGCCCCGGCGGCGATCAGTCCCATCAGGACGACAGCGGATTGTCTTTTCATGATTTCGAGTTCCGATAGCAAAATATGAGGAAAAGGATGATGGCGGTGAAGGCGCAGAGCGACAGCAGCGGTATGGGAAGGCTGCCGTATAGAGTCATGGCGCCCTCGGCGCACGATGGTCCGGTGCCGCAGGGCTGTAGCCCTTCAGACACGACGCCGAGATAGAGGAGCAGATGGTATAAGGCGACGACCCAGCCGATCGCGGCTAGCGGCGCGGCATAAACGATGACGCTTCGGTCGGAGCGAAACGCGGCAATGGCCAGGATGATTGCCAACGGGAACATGAAGGCCCGCTGGAACCAGCACAAGACACAGGGGGCCTGCCCCATTACCTCGCCAATAAAAATCGCCCCGAGACTTGCCGTCAGCGCCACAAGCCACGCCCCGATAAGTGCGAGCCATGCGGCAAGAGCGGTCGCGCGCCTTTCCCGGATGATCATGTTCATGGCCGCCGCCCCTTCTTCGCGCGAATGGCTTTCGCTGCCGGGTTGGTCCGCGGCCGCGCGAGATATTGCGTCAGGAAACGGTCGGTCTCGCTCAGAAGCACTTCGAAATTTCGGCGAGTCTTGGGCAGGCTCAAGCGAGCGATCAGCCCCTTGCATCTTATGCTATGGGTCAACCGCGCACCTTCCGGCACCCGCTCGATTTTGAAATGTTCCTCGATCGACAACAGCATCCCGCCGAGTTTCACGTCGAACGCGAGGTGCTCACCTGGGTCGCAATGTGATATGGTTGCCGTGACGCGCCAAAAGCGCGGGTTGGCCGGGTTCATTCGGAAGGCATATTCGACCTCCGCCCCGCGCTCGGGGAGGCCTTTGGGCCGGACATAGGGATTCCAGCGTTCATATTGGTCGAAGTTCGCCAACACCTCCCAAAGCTGCGCCGGCGATCGCGGCAGCAGCGTCTCCCTCGCAATCTCAAACACAGTCACCTCCCAAATTCACTACAGCACTCCGAGGGCGCAGCTACTCGCGGTACGCGAGCAGGCGAAGCGCGTTGGCTACGACGACGAGGGTCGATCCCTCGTGCGCCGCGACGGCGGGGCCGATACCGAGACCGAAGATCGTCGCGGGAACCAGCACGACGACGACGCCGAGGCTCACGACCATATTCTGACGGATGATCGAGCGGGTGCGGCGGCTGAGCCCGATCGCGAAAGGCAGATGCGCGAGATCGTCCGCCATGAGCGCCACATCGGCGGTCTCGAGCGCGACGTCCGAGCCGGCGGCGCCCATAGCGATACCGACAGTGGCGCTCGCCATCGCCGGGGCGTCGTTGACGCCGTCGCCGACCATCGCCACGGGCATCTCGGCGCGTAGCTTCTTGATCGCATCGACCTTCTGCTCTGGCATCAGGTCGCCCCAAGCTTCGCTGATGCCGACTTCGGCGGCGATCGATTCGGCGACCCGCTGATGATCACCGGAAATCATGATCATCCGCCCGATACCCAGTTCGCGCAGACGCGAGATCGTCTCACGCGCGGCGGCGCGCGGCGTGTCCATGAGCCCGATCGCGCCCAGGTCGCGCGAGCCCTTGCGGACTATCATCGTCGTGCGGCCATTCTCCCGCAATCGCTCGATCGCGTCGGCCATTTCGGGCGAGAGGGGGGCAATGCCGTCGGTCCCGAACATCTCCGCCTTGCCGATGCTGACCGTCTCGCCATCGACCTGCGCCTGGACGCCGCGCCCAATCAGGTTTTTGAGGTCAGCGGCAGCAGGAAGCGGCGCATCCTTGAGCATCTCGCGCCCGTCGCGCGCGATGGCCGCGGCGAGCGGATGATCGCTGAGGCTCTCGACCGCAACCGCGACCGCGAGCAGTTCGGTATCGGTCGCGCCGGTCGCCGGGACCACGTCAGTGATGCGCGGTCGTCCTTCGGTCAGCGTTCCCGTCTTGTCGAAAGCAAGCGCGGTCAGCGAGCCGAGGTTTTCGAGCGGCCCGCCGCCTTTGACGAGGACGCCGCCGCGCGCGGCCCGCGCCACCCCGGACAGCACCGCGCTTGGGGTCGCGATGGCCAGGGCGCAGGGACTCGCCGCGACGAGGACGGCCATGGCCCGATAGAAGCTATCGCGGAACGGCTCGTCGACAACGAACCCCGCGAAAAGCAGGAGGAAAACGAGCCCGAGGACGCTCGGCACGAAGATGCGCTCGAACTTGTCGGTAAAGCGCTGGGTCGGCGATTTCTGCGTCTCGGCCTCGTTGACCATCTTGACGACTTTCGCGAGCGTCGTGTCGGTGGAAAGCCGGGTCACCGCGATTTCGATGGCGCCTTCGCCGTTGATCGTGCCGGCGAACACGCGGTGTTTCGCCTCAAGCGCGTCGGCGCGCAACGCGGCTTCTTTCGCGTCGACGACCGGCTCCTTGTCGACAGGCACGCTCTCTCCGGTCACGGGAGCCTGATCGACGCTCGACCGGCCCAGGATCACGAAGCCATCGGCGGGAAGCCGCTCATTGGGCTTCACAATGACGATGTCGCCGACAAGCAGCTCCTCGACCGGCACCTCGCGCGGTTCGCCGTCGCGGCGAACGAGCGCGGATTGCGGGGCCAGTTCGGCCAGCGCCTCGATGGCGCGCTTCGCACGTCCCATGGCATAATGTTCGAGGGCATGGCCGAAGCTGAACAGGAAGAGCAGCAAGGCGCCCTCGGCCCAGGCACTGAGCGCGGCGGCGCCGGCAGCGGCAACGAGCATCAGCGTGTCGATCTCGAACCGCTTGAGCTTCAGATTCTCGATCGCCTCGCGCAGCGTGAACCAGCCACCGAGACCATATGCGGCGATATAGAAACCCAGCGGCACCCAATCGGGGAGCGCCGTCAGTTTCTCGATCGCAAAACCGATGCCGAGAACCACGCCGCACAGCAGCGCGACATAGAGCTCGGTGTTCGCACCGAAGATACCGCCATGGGCATGACCATGATCGCCCTCGCCATGCTCGCCATGATCATGGCCGCTATGGTCGTCTTTCTCGGAATGCCTCTGCTTCGCTAGCATCGGTTCGGCCGCTCCCACAGTCTTCTTCTGGTAGACGCCCATATCGGCGAGCGCCTGACGGATCTGGTCGAGTGAAATATCGCTCGTGCGGAACTCGGCGCGGATCACGCCCGCCGCGCTAGCCTCCGCCTCGACGATGCCGGGAAGCTGACGCAAACGATCGCTCACCGTGCGAGCGCGCCGCGTGTGTCCGAGCCCCTCGACGTCGGTCCAGAGAAGATGCTGATATTGCTCGGTCAGCGCCGCCCCGGCGCTCCGGGCGAGCTGGCGCACCCGTTCCAGCGGGACGATGTCGGGATCATAATGGATGCAAAGCTGCGCGGGCGCGTCGCCCTGCGCGGCTACGACATGCGCCTTTTCGACGCCCGGCCGGCCCTGCAATTCACCTGACAGCCGTTCGATACAGCGGTCCGCCTCGTCGGGCACTTCCGGGAGCAGGAGTTCGATATCGAGCCTGACCGTTTCCGTCATTGTTCAATCCTCAATATTCCAACCATTTGCTGGACCTTTTCTGATAATTCCCAGGCTCCCGGCAACAGCGCTGCCTTTTGTCCGCATGGCGATCGGTTTCACCTGACATCGGCTCATTCGTGGGAGGCGGGCCCGTTGTGTTACGGCAACCAGGTCAAGCATGTATCGCGTCCTCATCGCCACATGCGACGGTCTCGGTCTGAATTGTCGAGTGCTGGATATTGAACTGCGTGCCCAGCATCGCGGCGACCGCGCCGCGCAGCGCCTCGGGATCGGCGCCCGCCGCGAGGACGATATGGGCGGTCAGGCTGGCATCGTCGCCAGCGACCGACCAGACGTGCAGATCGTGAACGCCCGCCACGCCATCGACCGAGCCCATCGCAGCGCGCACGGTGTCGAGATCGATGCCACCGGGTACGCCCTGGAGCAGGATGTGCGTGGTGTCGCGCAAGAGCGACCAAGTGCGCGGCAGCACCCAAAGGCCGATGGCGATGGCCACGACCGGATCGATCCAGGTCTTGCCCGTGAGCCAGATCAGCACCGCAGCGCCGATTACGCCAATCGATCCGAGCATGTCCGCCCACACTTCGAGATAGGCGCCCTTCATGTTCAGGCTTTTCTCGACGCCGCCGGCGAGCAAGCGCATCGCAACGAAGTTCACGATCAGGCCGATGGTCGCAACGACCAGCATGCCCACCGATTCCACCGGCTGCGGATCGACGAAGCGCGACACGCCTTCATAGAGGATATAGGCGGCCACCACGAACAGCAGCACGGCGTTGAAGGCCGCAGCGAGAATCTCGAAGCGGCGGTAGCCATAGGTTCGCTGCTTGTCGGCTTGCTTCTGGCCGACCTTAACCGCCACGAGGGCGATCGCCAGTGCAGCGGCATCGGTAAACATATGCGCCGCGTCGGACAGCAGCGCGAGGCTGCCGAACCAATAGGCCCCGATCAGTTCGGCGACGAGGAAGGTGGAGGTAAGGCCGAGCGCGATGGCGAGCCGCCCCGAAGTCGCACCTGCGCCATGGCTGTGGCCACTCTCGCCGGCGTTCTTGGCGTCAGCGGCGTCGTCGGCATGATCGGGAGCCGCGGTCATGTCAATTCGCCTTCGGCGGGCTTTGGGGCATCGCCTTTTCCCGACGTTCCAACCAGCTTTGCATCACAGCGACCTCCTTTTCCTGCGCAGCTATGACCGATCGGGCGAGTTCGCGCACCTCCGGGTCTTTGCCATATTGCAGCGCGACCTTGGCCATCCCCACCGCGCCCTGATGATGCGGAATCATCGACCGCATGAAGTCGGTGTCGGCGTCGCCCGTCAGAACCACTGCCATATCCTTGTGCATCCTGTCGGCCGCCGCCTCGAACGCCTTGGCCGCCGGCGTCGAGGTGGCCGCAGCCGCATGCTGCATATCGCCATGTCCGGCGCTGTCCGCGTCGGTGCTCGGCTTTCCGGATGAACAGGCCGCAACTAAGAGTCCAAGCAGCAATATGGGGGTCTTCATCACCCTGCCTCCCGGGAAAGCCGATGGCGGCGGTGAGCCGCCATCGGTTTCGTCCTGCGTGGCATGAGGAGCTTGATGCTCGCTCATGCCGGTTTGCCGCCCGTATCGTCACCGGGCAGGAAGACCCGTTCTCCGAGCGCGGTGACGTCGGTGTAGTCGCCGGCAACATGCTTGTTGTGCCGGCCGCGAAGCAGCAGATGGCTGATCGCGGGCAGGACGAACAAGGTCAGCAAGGTCGAAGTGATCAGCCCGCCGATGACGACGATTGCGAGCGGCTTCTGCACTTCGGCGCCGGTCCCGGTCGCAAGGGCCATCGGTACGAAGCCGATCGCGGGCACGATGCCCGTCATCAGCACCGCGCGGACGCGTTCCATGACGCCCTCGCCGATCGCGACATCGACAGGTTTGCCTTCGTCGATGCGCTGGTTGATGCTCGACATCACGACCAGCCCATTGAGCACCGTCACGCCCGAAAGCACGATGAAGCCCACGGCCGCCGATACCGAGAAGGGCAGCCCGGTCAGCAGGAGCGAGAAGACGCCGCCAGCCAGCGCGAGAGGGATTGCGGAATAGACCGCGATCGCCTGGCGCACACCGCCCAATGCCATGAACAGGATGCCGAATATCGCCGCGAAGATGATCGGGATGACGATCGACAGCCGCGCCGATGCGGCTTGCAGATTCTCGAACTGCCCGCCCCATTCGATAAAGCTCCCTGTAGGAAGCTTGACCTGCGCATTCACCTTCTCCTGCGCCTCGGCGACGAAGGAGCCCAAGTCATTGCCGCGGACATTGGCTTGCACCACGACGCGCCGCTTGCCGTTTTCACGGCTGACCTGGTTCAACCCTTCGGAGAAGCCGAACTTGGCGAGTTCGCTGAGCGGCACCGATGCCCGCGATCCGCCCTCGCCGGGAAGGAGCACAGGAAGCGCCCCTACCGCGTCGAGATCGTCACGCGTGGCGCGGTCGAGACGGACGACGATGTCATAACGCCGGTCGCCTTCGAACACGATCCCGGCCTCGCGTCCGCCAAGTGCGGCGGCGACCGTATCGCTGACGTCCTGCAAGGTCAGGCCGTACCGCGCGATGGCATCGCGGTCGAACTGAACGTCGAGCACGGGGAAGCCCGCGGTCTGTTCGACCTTGACGTCGGCGGCGCCCGGAACGGTGTTCAGGATCGCTGCCACCTGCTGCGCAGCGCGGCCCATTTCGTCGAGATCGTCGCCGTAGAGCTTGATCGCGATGTCGCCGCGCACGCCGGCAATCAGCTCGTTGAACCTGAGCTGGATAGGCTGGCTGATCTCGAACGCATTGCCAACGAGCGGTTCAAGCTTCTTCTCGACCCGCGCGATCACATCATCCTTGGTGCTGACGCCATCAGGCCATGCGTCCTTTGGCTTCAGGATGATGAAGGTATCCGACGCGTTTGGCGGCATCGGATCGCTGGCGACCTCGGCCGTACCCGTCTTCGAGTAGATGAAGGCGACTTCGGGGAGAGTCGATACGGCCTTCTCGACCTGTAGCTGCATCGCCTGCGACTTGTTCAAGGATGTCGACGGGATACGAAGCGCCTGCATCGCGAGATTGCCTTCGCCCAGCACCGGGATGAACTCGCTGCCGAGCATGCCGAACACCAATATGGCCGCGGCAAAAGTACCGCCACCGGCACCGATCCACGGCCAGGGGCGCGCGATGACGCGCTTGAGCACGGGCTCATAGCGGGTCTTCACCCAAGCGATCGCGCGCACTTCCTTCTCGGCGACCTTGCCGCGAAGAAGCAGTGCGACCATCGCGGGGACGAAGGTCAGCGATGCAATGAACGCACCGGCCAGAGCCAGCAATACCGTGATCGCCATCGGCGAGAAGGTCTTGCCCTCGACGCCGGTGAAGGTGAGCAAAGGCACGAACACGAGGAAGATGATCGCCTGCCCGTAGATCGTCGGCTTCACCATTTCGCGCGAGGCTTCGAATACCTCGTGCAGACGTTCGCTCAGCGAGAGCAATCGCCCTTCATGATGTTGCCTCTCAGCCAGTCGCCTGAGGCAGTTTTCGATGATGATGATCGAGCCGTCGACGATGAGGCCGAAGTCTAGCGCGCCGAGGCTCATCAAATTGCCCGACGTGCCGGTGATGTTCATGCCCGTCCCCATGATCAGGAACGAGATCGGGATGACAAGCGTGGCGATCACCGCCGCACGGAAGTTGCCGAGCAGCCAGAACAAAACCGCCGCGACAAGCAAGGCGCCTTCGGCGAGGTTCTTCTCGACGGTGCCGATCGTCGCGTCGACGAGCTGCGAGCGATCGAGCACGGGTTTGACGACGATGCCCGCGGGCATGGATTTCGTGACGTCTTTCAAGCGTTCGGCTGCGGCCGATGCCACGATCCGGCTGTTGCCGTTCGCCAGCATCAAGACCGTGCCGACAACCAGCTCCTTGCCATTTTCCGATGCCGACCCGGTCCGCAATTCGCCGCCGATCTGCACGGTCGCAACGTCACGAACCATGACGGGAACCCCGCCGCGGCTTGCAACGGTGGCGCGACCGATCTCGTCGAGCGTGCGGATGCGGCCATCGGCGCGCACGAGAAAAGCCTCCCCGCCGCGTTCGACGAAGTTGGCGCCGACCGAGATGTTGGCGCGTTCGAGAGATTCAGCGAGCTCGGAAAAGCTGATGCCGTAGGTTGCCAATTTTGTCGCATCGGGCTGGACGACGAACTGCTTTTCATAGCCACCGATCGAGTCAATGCCGGCAACGCCGGATACCGAGCGCAGTTGCGGGCGGATCACCCAGTCTTGCACCGTCCGCAGGTAACCGAGCTTGGCCACCTCGTCGGTCAGGACTTCGCCCGTGGGCGTAATATAGGATCCGTCGGGCTGAGGTCCTGGCTTTCCCGCGATCTTGGGCGTTTTGGCCGTGCGGTCGAAATCGACGGTGTACATCAGCACCTCGCCGAGCCCGGTCGAAACCGGACCCATTTGCGGTTCGGCGCCGTCAGGCAGCGTGCCCTTCGCTTGGTTGAGCCGCTCGGCCACCTGCTGGCGGGCGAAATACAGGTCGGTGTGATCTTCGAAGATCACCGTGACCTGGCTGAACCCGTTGCGCGAGATCGAGCGCGAACTTTCCAGACCGGGGATTCCCGCCATCGCGGTTTCGACTGGAAAGGTTACCAGCCGTTCGATGTCGAGTGGCCCGAGATTGGGCTCGACCGTATTGATCTGTACCTGCTTGTTGGTGATGTCGGGGACGGCATCGATCGGCAGCTTCAGGAGCTGGGTAAGGCCATAAGCGGATATGATGAGGGTGAGGATGACCACACCCCAGCGAAAGCGTATCGACGCGTCGAGAAGTTTTTCGATCATCTCAATGCTCCGCCTCGCCCTTGCCGATTTCGGCTTTGAGCAGGAAAGCACCCTTGGTCGCGATGACCGCGCCCGGTTTCACCCCGTCGACAATCTCGATACGGCCGCCGCCGCGCTTGCCGGTAACCACCGTCATGGCCTGGAAGCCTTTGGCGGTCTTGACGAAAACGACCTCGCGGCCTTCGACGGTCTGCACCGCTTCCTCCGGCAGCGCGATCAGGCTCGACCCGGCAGCGTCGCGCGGCTTGATCCGCGCACGCAACCCCTGGCCGGGCGTCAGGCCGCCGATGCCATCGGGGACGAGGACAATCGTCGCCGTCTTGCTTTCCGCGTCGAGGCTCGGGGTTGCCGACCGAACCACCGCATTCACGGTCTCGCCGCCCAGCAGTTCGATGACCGCGGTATCGCCCGGGCTGATCCGCCGCGCATCTGCGGCGAGCACCGAGGCGTTGATCTGGATGCGGCGGGGATCGGAGACCCGGAACAATTCGGTGCCCGCAAGCACATAGGACCCGAGTTTCGCGTCCGACTTGGTGACCCGTCCAGAAATCAGGCTCGTCACCGCCAGCGTGCGGCCGTCGCCCGATACCTTGGCGGCGGCGGCAGCCGATTGCGACCGCCGTGCTTCGGACTCGGCCTCTGCGAGCGCCGCCGCGGCGGCCTCGAGATCCTGCTTCGCCGTAATCCGCGCATCGAATAGCTTCTTTTCGCGGGCATAGGTCGAGCGCGCAAGCGCAAGTCGCGCCGTCGCCGAGCTGCGCTCGGATGCGATCGCCGCCGCGTCGCGGCTTTCCATCACCGCGACCGCCTCGCCGGCACGAACCTCGTCGCCGAGACGGCGGTTTATGCGGGTAATCGCGCCGTCGGCGCGCGCCGTCAGCACGGCCTCGCCTTCGGGGGTCGACGCGACGACGCCCTGCGCGAGGATTTCCGAGCCGAGGCCGCCGGCTTGGATCGTCTCGGTGACGATGCCCGCGCCCTTGGCGCGCGCCTCGTCCATCAGGATCTGGCCTTCGACATGGCCTTCCTCTTCTTCCTCGGCAGGCGCCGCAGCAGGTGCTGCGACGGGTGCGGTCATCGACCGGCCGATCAGGATGCCGCCGCCGCCGAGCACGAGTGCCCCGACCGCCACAGCGGCCATCAGGCGATTTTTATTTTCGAAGATTTGCATGTTGTGAGTCCCCTATTGCGCGTTCGCGCGGCCCAGCGCAGCCAAGGCGCGGGCGCGGTCGAGTTCGGCTTCAATGAGTTTGAGATTGGCGCTGGTCAGCGCCTCCTGGGCATCGATCAGCTCGATGAGCGTGAATTTGCCCTGCTGGTATCCGATTTCGGCAACCCGGGCCGCTTCACTCGCCTGGAACAGTCCGGCGCCCGACAAGGCCGTCACACGCTCTGTGGCGGCCGAGAGCATCAGCTCGGCGTCGCGCCGCGAGAAGCGGGTATCGAGACGCGTCTGGGCAAGCTGGGCTTCGGCGGCTTCGCCGCTCGCGCGCGCTGCATAGATATTGCCGCGATTGCGGTTGAAGACCGGAAGCGGGATCGATACGCCGACGATGAACGCGGTATCCTTGCTTTCGCGGAAGTTTCGGACACCCCCCGACGCCGTGATGTCGGGAACGCCCTCGGCCTGAGCCAGGCGCACCCGCGCCGAAGCCGCATCGCGCTCTGCTGCCGCGAGACGTTCGTCGAGGCTCTGGGCCTCGGCCGGCAAGGCGGGCGGCGTCGGAATATCCTGAGCGATGGCCGACAGCTCGGGATCCTCGCTGCCGATGCGCAACGCCAGTTCCTGCCGCGCCGACAAAAGCTCCGATTTTGCGCGCAGGCTTTCGGCCTTCGCCTCGGCGAGCAGCGCGTCGGCGCGCAACTTGGTCAGCGGCGGATCGCGTCCGACGTCGACCAGCGTCTCGGCGATCCGCGCGAGTTCGACCGCCCTGGCATAGACGCTGTCGGCGAGCTTCGCGCGATCCTCGGCCGCGCGCAATTCGGCGTGCGACACGATGATGTCATATGCTAGGTCGGCCTCGGCCTTGCGGAGCGCGATTTGCGCAAAGTCCCGCTCGGCCGCCGCGACCTCTTTGCGGGCGCGCCTCTTGCCGCCGAGCTCGAACGGCTGCGACACCGCGACTGTGGTCTCTGTCTGGCCAAAGGTTCGATAGGGTCCGGTGCCGCTAAAATTCTCGACTTCGGCGGATATGGTGGGGTTCGGCCGTACGCCCGCCTGCATGGCGCGACCTTCGGCCGCCTTCAGTTCGGCTTTCGCTTTGGCAATTCGAGGGGAGACATCCTGACCGCGCGCGAGCGCGTCGGACAGCGAGACAGGTTCGGCGAACGCCGGCTGGCTTGCCATGGTCAGCATCCCTGCAAACAGCAGGGTGCCCAATGATTTCGACATAAATACTCCTGATCAATGCGTGACGACGCAGGCGAAAGCCTGCGCGAAGCAGTGATCAGGCGGCGGGAGGTTCGGTGGGGGGGGCGGTCGCGCGCGAAGCGAGCACCGCGGCCGTGCGAGCGAGATGAATGTCACGGTTCGGCAACCAGCTGCCGTTCGCGTCGGACGCGTCGACGGCCAATCCCGCGGGGCAGTGATGATGGTGCACCAGTTCGGCGCCCCCACTCGTAGGGCTGCTGTCGTCGGGGGCCGCGTCTTCGGCGACCTCCGCAAACCCATGCTGATGCGCGTCGATGCCAATCGGCGCGGCGTCATAGGCCATGACCGGCGTATCCGGGCAAGCCATAAGCGCCACTATGAGCAACAGGAACTGGATCGCGCGATTTCGCATCGTCCGCCGGTTAGCAGCCCGGCGAGATACAGGCAAGTCGCCGGTCACGGCCGATCCAGCCGCAGATAAGGCAGCAAATCCTCGGGCACCGGCATTGGTGCGAAGGCGCTGATGCGAGCGCGGCCGGTATTGCCGGTCGGGAGGCGACCGGTCAGCGCGCCAAGCGGAACGAGGGCAATGCGCAGCAACTGACCGATGATTTCGCGGACGTCGCGCCGAGAAATAGCGAACGTCAGCATCGCGGCATGCGAGACGAGATGCAGACGGAATATCGACTGGGCAATGATGTGAGCGCGCCCGAGGTGATGCCATGCCGCAGACCAATCGCGGATATCGCGCGCGTGCCGATAGGATCGCATTTCCACCGCAATGGCCGAGCGCATGATGTCCAATCCGGCGTCGGCCGGTTGAACGGCGTCGGAGGCGAAGCGATGGTCGGGCACTGTTTTCCTCTCGCGCTGTCTCGAGTCGGACGCACAGATACACCCTGTAGCGGCTACAGGGTCAAGCCCGCCGAGAGCAAATTCGGCTCATCGGTTTGCAGCCCCCTGTCTTGGCCGGGGTGAAGCTCCCCGTCAGCGCCGCCGCCGCTCAGACGCGAAGGCCCGATCGGTCGCCATGAAGCGTTCGATCATCGGCACCGCGATTTTTTCAGGCGGCAGAGGCTCGGGGAGGCCAGTGGCCTTCGCATGGACTTCGGCATAGGCGAGCAGCTCGCGGTGAAGAGCGCCGGGCAGTTCGACCGATAACTTCACGGGCTTATCGTCAGCGATCGGGCCGAGCCTGAGCTTGCTCATGGCGCGGTTCCGCCCTCGGGATCGAGGATCAGATCGCGCGTCACGATGACGCGCAGCGCAAAGCCGGGACGGATTGTGATAGTCGGCGGTATGTTCATCTGGCGCTCGACGAGCCGCCGGCCCGACTGGTTGATCGTATCCTGCGACCCGTCGCGAAGCGCCCTTATGAGTGCGTCATCGCCGTCCGAACCAAGCTCGGCACCGACGCCGAGCAAGGTCGAGATCAGCGCTGCGCGCAGCGTCGATCCCCAATGATGGTCGGTGCGATCGGCGAGCCCCGCCATGCCGCGCGCATCGGCGCCGGGCTGGCGATCGAGCCGGATCGACCGGCCGCCGGGCAGAATCAGCCGGTCCCAAGCAAGCAGCACCCGTTCCTGCCCCGCAGCGATCTCGCTGTCATAGTTGCCGACGAGCCGTGCGCCCTGCGGAATGAGCAAGGTGCGACCGGTTGGGCTGTCATAGACATTTTGCGTCACCTGCGCGGTGACCTGCCCGGGAAGATCGGAGCGGATGCCGGTGATCAGCGCAGCCGGGATGACGCTCCCGCTCTGGAGAATGTAGGGCGAGCTGGGTCTGCCAATGCGTTCGGGACTTTCGTTCGGTTTGCCGGCGCCGCCTTCGAGAAAGGCGCGGCGTGCCGCGTCCGGACTCCGCTCACCGGCTACCGGCGCCGGTGCGGCCACGGCAGGCTCGATCGATCCGCGCAGCGTCTCGGCCATGCCTTCACCCGCGGACCTTCCGCCAAGGAAAAGACGACTGGTGGTGGCGGCTTCGCGCTCCTGCCGCGCCCGGTCGCGCGCGTCGTCGGTCGGTGAGCGCGCGCCAGCTGGCGAACTGCCCATCGGCGGCACCGGGACGATTTCGCCATCGCGCTGCGCCGCCACGATCGGCCGCCCGAGGTCGCCGGGAAGCGGCGGTCCCAGTTTCGGCACTTTGCCATAATCGGCGGGCGCGCCGGTCACGACCTCGGCGCGGTTCGCCGTATCGGCCGAATAGAGATTATCGGCCGTCTTGGGTGCCGAGGGTTGCAGCGCCCAGAGCAAGGCGCCGCCGATCGCGATTCCCCCAGCCGCACCGATGCTCGCCAGCGTCTTGCGCGACAGGCGCATGACCCGCGGCGGTTCCCCGCGCAGACGGAAGGCGTCGACGGCTGGCGGCTGCGCGGCGCGATTTTCATCGCCCGGCTCCTCGGCTGGCGGCACGGCCTGGTCCTCGCGCTCGGTCATGACCGGCCCCGGGGGCGCGGCGTCTCGCGCTCGATCCGGACGGTCCGCGCCTGTTTCCCGGCCCCCAAGCGAAGTTCGCCGCGCTCGAACAGGCGGTCGACGATCATATAGCGCCCCTGCACCCGGTAGTTGACGAGTTCGGCTTCGCCGCTGCCGCCGATGACGAACAGCGGCGGCATGTCGCCCGTGGCGATATCCGCTCCGAACTCGATGAAGAGCTGGCGCGTGTCGTCGAACGCGCGGACCGGGCGCCAAGCGACCTTGTCGCCCGCAATCCGGTAGCGGAAATTGAGCGCCGCGAGATCGATCGCCCCGGCCACGGGCGCGGCGCGCGCCGCCTCGGCCTCGGCGACTTGCAAGGCGATGAGCTCGTCGGCGGGATAGGTCCAGGAGACCGACGCCATATAGGATGCGGCGGTCGCGCGCAGTTCGACATGATAGGTACGCCGGTCGGTGTTGATGATCATGTTGGTCATGATGTCCGAGCGGGTTGGCTTCACGAGAATATGGACGCGGCGCCGTGTGCCTGCACCGCTCACCGTGTCGCCGATGATCCAGCGCACCGTGTCGCCCGACGCGACGGGACCCGGACCGACGAGCTGTTCGCCTTCCTGCAAGACGATCTCGGTGACCTGCCCGGGCGCGGCATAGACCTGAAAGAGCGCGCCTTCGGACCAGGCATATTGCTGGATAGCATTTCGATAGCCTTGGCGGTCGGGCTGGACCCGTGCCTCGGCGTTGGCGCGACCGACGCGCTGGCGGGGATCGGCCGGATTGCTTGCCGCGGCGGGCACGGCGAGCAAGGCAAGGGCGGCCCCGAGCGCAATCGGGAGGGAATGTGGCGTCGTCATTGGCTGAGTTCCTTCGACCAGTTGATGGCGGTGACAAAAAGCCCGAGCGGATTTTTCGTGATCGCGTCGGGGGTGCGCGGCGGCTGGAGCGTGACGGTGACGATCGCCGACCAGCGCGAGCGCTCGATCAGGCTTCCGTCCTGATAGCGGCGCTCGGTCCAGGCGATGCGGAAACTGTCCTTCGAGGCGCGAATGACGCTCGAGACGTCGACCGCGACCTGAAACTTGCCGACCTCGGCGAAGGGATCGTTGGTCCGAGCATAGTCATTGAGCGCCTGCGCCCCGGTGGCGCTCGCGAAATCATAAGCGCTGAGCCAGCCGGCGCGGAGCACGACCGGATCGGCGGGGATCGAGCGGACATGCTCGATGAAGCGGGCGAGGTGGAAGGCGATCTGCGGATCGGTCGGCCGATAGTCGCCGTCGGCAGGCGCGACGGCACGCGCGGCGCCAAGCTTGTCCACCTCGACGACCCAAGGCGTGATTGTGCCGCGCGCGGCCTGCCAGACGAGCCCGCCGGCCAGCCCGCCCGAAATGAGGAGCGCGCCGAAGAAAGCGAAGCGCCAGCTGCGGGCTTGGACGCGCGCCGATCCGATCCGGTCGTCCCAGACCTGTTGCGCGCGCTGATAGGGTGTGACTGGCTCGGGCGCGCGGCCATAATGATTGGAGGGTCTTTTGAACATGGGATCAGTCCTTTTCGCTGATGTTGGGCGCCGATCCGGCGCCATGGCTGTCGCCGCCCTTCAGGGTCTGGGCGCCGATGGTCGCGCCCTGCGTCATCGTCTGGCGCCGCCGCATCGCGGCGGCCCAGGGCGGGGGTCCATCCGCGCCGCGCGCGGGCGCGGCGCCGCCCGCTGGCCCATCGCGGCCAGCCGCGAAGTTCGCCCGGATGCGCTCGGCCATGCTGCGAACCGGGGCAGCAGCGCCGCTGGCCGCCATAGCGCTGCCGGGCGTTGCGCAGATGCTCGCGCACGGTGTCAGGCGAGAGTTCGAGATGGCGTCCGATCCGCCAAATCGGATTGCCTTGGGCGGCCCGGATGAGACATTGCCGCTGCCGGTTCGTCAGGCGCGGACCAATATGCATGCGGTCGGGATTGGCGATGCTGTCTGCCGCTTCGAAGGCGGCGCCGCCGATCATGCGGGCAAATTGCAGCGCATCCGGTTCGGCAGCACACCCCGGCCGCCATGCAAAGGAAACCGAGCCATGGGCATCACCCGGAATATGCGCCGGCACCGTTAGCCCGTCGCCGATGCCATGGCGCTCGGCTTCAGCGAGGATGGTCTCGTCGCCCGGGCGCGGCGCGTCGTAGCGACGCATATCGTGCCAGAGAAAGCCGGCCCTGCTGCGCTGGCTCGCCCGGTGCACCGGATCCGATGGCCCCAGTCGGTTCTGATCGAACCAATAGGCCCATTCCTCCGGATAGTTGTGAATACGCACACCCTTCTCGGGCGCGGCGAGAAAATCCAGATGGTGACTGAGCGCGAACCAGGCGCAGCCCATGAAGGCGCAGGCCTCATAAAGCAGATCGGCAAGCTCGGCTCGGGTCTTTGCACGCGCGAATTCAAGCTCGAAGGCGTGGGCGGCGTCGATCGTCGGCATTACGAACCATGGCGCGCCGACCGCCGTTTCCGAACCAGCCGATCCGCGTGCCCCTCGTAAGGGCCGGCAAGCCCCGCCCTCTTACAAGGCCGGCCGCCGACGGCGTGACCGCCGCTGGTCCAGGCGATCTTGGGAGAATCTGAAAATGGCGGCTAAGCTCATATATTCCTACTATATTCGAGAGATAGAACCAGATTGAGGCTAATTCTCAAAGCGGCTCGCAGCGCGGCTTCAGCTCGATCTGTTCCGAAAATCCCAGGTCGGAATTCCCATCTTGCGCGCCTTGTCGGCGAAATTGTCCTGAATGCCGGTTCCAGGAAAGATGATGACCCCCACTGGCAGCGCGTCGAGCATCCGGTCGTTCCGCTTGAACGGCGCCGCCTTTCCGTGGTGGTTCCAGTCGGGCCGAAAGGCGACCTGAACCACGCCCCGGCTTTCGGCCCAGCATGCCGCTGCGCGCTCGGCGCCCGTCGGCGTCGCGCCATGCAGCAGGATCATGTCGGGATGTCGATTTCGCGCCCGGTCGAGACTGTCCCAGACCGCACGGTGATCCGCATCCGCGCCGCCAGTGAAGGCGATGCGCGTGCCCTCGGGTAAGAGTGACGCCGCTTTCTGCCGAAGGCGGGCGTCGAGAAAGTCGCGGCTATCGATCAAGGTGGCCGTCAGCGCCTTTTGATTGGCCCGCGAGCCGGTGCGAGGCGTCCAGGCCTTTCGCAATAATGCGCGATAATGGTCGGAAGCGGCTTCGCGGAAAAATTCCATCGCGTCCCGCCGCTCGATGAGCGAAATGCCCTCGCGGATCGCCCTTTCCAGCTCGACCGAGCGGATTTCGCTGCCATCCTGTTCGCGCTGCAAGCGGCGTTGCAGCTGCTCATTGTCATCGAGCTTCCGGTCGGCATTGCTGCCAGCGCGATGGAAAATATTGACGAGATTCCAGAGGAGGTCGTCGAGATCGGGCTCGATGCGGGTATCTTGCAGGCATCCGGCAAGCGCATCGAACATGTCGGCGATCGCACCGGCGGCAAGTCGCGCATCGGGCAATGGGCGAGGATCGGGCTCGTCTTCGAAAGGACGATATCCAAAGAGCTGCACCTCCTGAAGAAGCAGATGGGTCGGCCCCGTCTCGAGGGGGCATTCATCAAAGCTGTCGTTCGCATCGGTCATCTGAGGTCTCCGCGTTGCGCCGCGCTCTCGCGGCCTTCACGGCGGCAAGAGCGGCAGGCGGGCCGGGCCCGCACCACGGCGCGCGAGCGCCGAGGCCGGAGCGGCAGCGGAGGATGGCGGCCGAAGGCTATTTTGTTTCGCGATGCAAAGGGACCAAGGGTCCCGGCGGAAAATAGCCGCGCGGTTGCCATTGCGGCGCCCGGGGCGCCTGCCGCAGTCGCCCTCTTAAGAAGGCCGGGGCGCGGCCCATTCGCGCACGGATAGCCGATGCTGCCTGCCGATGCCCTGCCGTTCCGGCGGCACGAAGATCTTCAGAAATGCTCGAACCGGTCGGTCCGACAAAGTTGGCCCTTGATTGCCCTTCCGAGCCGCTCGTGACCCAATGTGGTCAGATCGGCATTGAAGTCCCCCAACTCGGGATCAAGAGGATGGAGCTCGATGTCTGCGCTGCTTGCGCGATCGGCAATCGTTTCGAAGGCAAGTCGACCAGCTTCATCATCATCACGCGCAACGTAGAGTCGCCTCAGTCCGTCAGGAAAAGCGATCGCCGCGAGATGTGCTGCCGACAGGCCGGCGATCATCGGCAATGCGGGCAGGATATCGCGGACGGACAGCAATGTTTCCAAGCCCTCGCCAAAGACCATCACGGGACCAGCCCGTCCGAACCGGACGCCATGACCAAGCAGGTTCCCCATGGCGCGGCGCGGATAGGCAACAGGCGCCTTTCCGCCTGCGGGATCGAGCCAGGTACGATGGACCCCGGTGATTTCGCCGACGTCATCGGTGACGGCCGCGATGATCGCGGGCCAGGCGGGCCGGCAATCCGCGGCATCGTCCTCGGAGGCGCGATAATAGCAGTTCGGGTGAAATCGAAGCGAGTCGGCGCTGGCACCGTTCAGGATGCGTCGGCCAAGGAAGTAAGCTTGACCGAGACTGCCGACGAGAGGTTTCGAGCCGGCCCAGAGGCGCAGGGCGGCTTGGGGCGTTCCAGCCGGATGCTTGCGTGGCGCGGGGTTTATCGTTGCAGGCGGTTCCATGGGCAGGCTCAGGAAGCGCCGTGCCTCTTTGAGCGTTTCGCGAAAGCTGGCGTGTCCGCAACTCGCAGCGATGATGTCGAGGAGGTCGCCATGGTCCCCGCTCTCCGCATCGGTCCATTTGCCCGCCGATAGCGCTCCGTCGTGATGGGATGGGAGCCGCACATAGAGGCTGCGGCCGCGCTCGTTGTGGATATTGCCGACCATCCAATAATGACCCTCGCGCCGGCCGTTGCCGAGGTAGCGGCGGCAAACGGCTTCGGCATTTTCGCCGAGACGACGAGAGATATCGGCAGTGGAACTGGACATGCGGGGCTCCTTTGCATCGCGGCCCGCGCGTCGGCTCTCCTTGGAGCGACATATGCGGGCCGTCCCAGCAGCCCCTGCCGGTGACGAGCATCAGATGTTCGTCGCGAGACCTGAAGTTTCAAGGCCGGGGCAGAAAAAAGGGAAGTCCGGCGCGAGGCCGAACTTCCCGGAAGGTGGTCACGGAAGGTTCCTATTCGGCAGCCACGGCGTCGATCGCATCGCCGTCTTGATCTTCGTCATGGTTCGCCTCGTCGTCATTCGCCGGCTCCGGATCCTCAACCGCAACAGGCTCGGGCGTGCGGAGCGGCTTGGCAAGCCAGCCCTTGCCCTGCACGAGCTCCTCGGCAGCGCTCGCCATCTCCGGCTTCTTCATGCCGCCGAGACGGACCGCAACGTCCGTACCGCAGGCTTCTTCGACCGCCGCGAGGATTTGCGGTTTGGTCACGCGGCCGAAATAATTGGCCACGGTCGCCGTCCAGCCGGCCGCCACCATGTCGAGGTTCGCCGCTCGTGCGAGGATATGCGAATGCTCGATGCGGTTCGCGACTGCACGCGCGGAGACCCGGCCTTCATTATAACGGGTCGCCGGCTCCCAAACCGCATCGATGCCGAACGACACGCAATGGGCGAAGATCGCGGCTTGCTCGTCGGCATCGAACGTCGCCAGCGCCGCCCATAGGTCGCCGGAGTCATCGGGTAGCCGAGCCGACCAGCATTCATGACGGGCCTGGATCGACTTCGCCGACACGGTATCGTTGAGACCGGTCCCACAGCCGATTAGCCGGTTGGCGCGCATTGCGATGCCCAGACAGCTCCCCGACGTCGCGTAGGTGTAAAAGGCCTCGAGAACCAGCGTGTGCAAGATGGCGGCGAAAGCGACCATAGGGCTCGAGGCCACAGCATCGCGAAGAGCTAGCGTGCGGTGGGCCGTCAGATCCGTAACGAGGCTGTCCGGCAGCGGACGAAGGAGGTCGTCGGGATCCTCCTCATCGGGGCTTTCCTCGGCCGAAACAACATTGTCGTTCGCCGCGATCTCGCCGATCCGATCCCCGCCGCTAGCGCTCATGTCCGTCTCAGCGTCGGCATCCTCCGCCACCTCGACAGGCTCATCCTCGGGCCGAACGAAACCGCGTTCGACGTGAAGCGACCCGTCCACATCGATGCTGACGAATGCGCCAGCAATGGCAACCTCGGCGGCATCGTAGGTGAGCGGCCTCGACACAAGCGGCGCGATCTCTTCGTCGATCGCCTGGATACGGGCCGCGACTTCATCGGGGATGTCGTCCTCGCCAGCCCATTGGTCTTCCAGCCGGTCGGCTTCTTCTCGAAGCGCTTCGAGCCGCGCCTCGTCTTCCTCGCTGGAAGCAGACTCCTCGCCATCGAGTGGACGGAGGCCGAAGGTGTGCCCGTAAGGGAAGTCGACGGCGGCCTCGACCCACTTCCATCCCTCCGCGGCGATCGCGGCGACCTCGGTCTCGAGTTTCTCGGTTTGCAGCCGATCGAGCAACGCGACATCTTCGAGCCAGCCGCCGTCATCGCTTTCGAAAAGATCGCGAAGCACAGGCCCTCCCGCCGCGAGATAAGCTTCGAGCGTCACGAACCGCACCCGCTTGTCCGATGCGCGCACCTTGTCCTCGGTGAGCCGGGCGCGAATGAACCAGGGCTGCTGGTTGTGGCTCGTCTGGAGCATGTCCCAGACCTGTTCCTGCCTCGCATGATCGCTCGCGACCGAGAAGGCCATCAACTGATCAAGGGTCATGCCGTCTTCGGCGTAGATATCGTGCAGCTTCGGCGACACATCCGCGAGCTTGAGCCGCTGCTTCACGACCGCCGACGTGACCATGAAGGTCGCTGCCAGGGTTTCGATGTCGCTGCCCTGTTCGACGAGCTTCTGCATGGCGCGAAACTGGTCTAGCGGGTGTAGCGGCTCGCGATGGACATTCTCGGCCAGCGAATCTTCCTCAGCTGACACGGCGTCATCGTCGCGCACGATGCAGGGCACCGGCTCCGTCTTGGCCATGCGACGCTGCTTCACGAGCTGTTGCAGCGCCCGAAAGCGGCGCCCGCCGGCAGGGACTTCGAAGCGCCCCGTCTCGTTGCCTTCTTCGTCGCGCTGCGCCCGAACCGTCAGGCTCTGGAGCAGGCCGCGCCGTTCGATGTCGGCCGCAAGGCCGTCGATCGACACACCCGCCTTGACGCGCCGCACATTGGCCTGGCTCAGCATGAGGGCACTGAACGGGATGTCCCGCGCGCCACTGAGCGTGATCTTCGCATGTTTTGTCATGACTCGTCTCCATGACGGGCCGCCGCGAGACTCTCTCCCGGCTTTCAACCCGCCATGGCTCCGGCGCAGCCCTCTTCCTCTGAGGAAGCGGGCCACGCCGGACGAAAAGGCGACTGCAGATTAGCGCACAAGAGCGAGTAGTTTTGCCCCCTTTCCTTCAAGTTCCAGCCGCGCGTCCTGGTGCGGCCGATCGCGCGCCACGGCATTGATGCCTTGCACGAAGTCGAAGATTGAAGTTGGCGGATGCCCTTCTTCCTGGAGGACAGTGGCGATGATCTTGTCGGTCTCGCTTTTCGAGAATCCGCGCTTGCGCAGGAAGTTCTGCCGTTCGTCGCCGTCGCGCGCGACGATGGCGGCTCGCGCGGCCTTGATGCCATTCAGGAAGGAACCCGCCGAAGACGCAGCGAACCGCTCAAGCGCTGGCGCAGCCTCCTGCGCGAATCGTCCAGCGGCGAACTTGCTGTGGCGGATGCTGATTTCCTCGAAGCCTTCCGCGCCCCAGATATTCCGGTTCATGCAAACAGCTCGGAGGTAGAAGGTCGCCATGCCGAGCGTTTTCGATCCGACTTCGCTGTTCCAGCAATAGAAGCCGCGAAAGAAGAGATCGGGATCCCCGTCGGGCAGTCGACCCGCCTCGATCGGGTTCATATCGTCGACGAGAAAGAGAAACACATCGCGGTCGCTCGCATAAAGCGTCGTCGTGTCCTTTGTGACCTCCACCAATGGATTGTGCCGCATCGTCGACCAGTCGAGCATGCCCGGCACTTTCCAGCGCGTGTCGCCCGTTCCATTGCCCGCGATCTTCATAACCGCCGACACCAGCTCATGGTCCCAGATGCGCCCATAATCCGGGCCGGTGACGGCACGCAGTTCGGTGCGGCCGTCGCCAGTCTCCAGGGTTTTCACCAACTCGCCGCGATGCGCGAGCAGCCCGTGCTGCATGTTGATCCCCGCCAGGGCCGCAGGCAGCTGGCGCAAATAGCCCGTAGGTGCGCCCACAAGGCTGCAGAGCTGGCCGAAGGACCAATGGGTCGGCGCCACAGGCGCGTCGCGGTCAGGAAGCAGGAGGGTGAGCCGCTCCGGATTGTCGGTGGCGGCCTCGACGCGGATCGCGCGCGTCTCGACTGTCCGGGCCGTTGCGGCCTCGGCACGCGCGCGGACCGCGTCAAAAAGCTCGTTCAAGGAAAGGTAGCGCTCGTCCTCGGGGCGCGAGAACCATTCGGATGAAACGCGGCCAATGCGCTGACCGCGCGAGATATCGACCTTGTAGCCCGGCGCGTGATCGGCGGTCGCCGCTTGGATAGGGTGGGTCATGGCAAATCTCCGCGACGAGCGCCCGGAGCCTCTCTCCAAGCCCTTGCCCGTCACGGGTTTCCCCGTTCCCCTCTCACTCTATGGGCCAGCGGGCGGAGCGCGCCGGGCCCTCGGACTGGCGCGGCGCATGCCGCGCGCGAGACAGACTGGCCACGCGAAAGCTGCCGCGCCTATCCGTATCTGCGATATTTTTTGGAGACATTGTGGAGACAATGCGGTGGGTCATTGCCCGTGTCACCACAAAACGCGCTGACCGCGCGGCACTAAGTGGCTGATTTTCTAAGGAAAACTGGAGCGGGCGAAGGGATTCGAACCCTCGACCCCAACCTTGGCAAGGTTGTGCTCTACCCCTGAGCTACGCCCGCTCTGGCGGCTGAAACCGGTCGGTTCCAGCGGGTGAGGCGGGCGCTTAGCATCGGGTTTTTGAGTCGGCAAGCCCCTTCATGCTTTTCGCATCTTATCGCGGGCGAAGGGTTGGCATATTCGCCGCAGTTCCCACATAGATGGTCCGGTATTTTGAACAGGAGCATGACGCGTGGCCACTTTGGGTCTGAACCCCACCGAGAAGGAAGCCGTCGAAGCCTTCCGCCGCGATGTCGTCGAACCGTCGATGACCAATCTGGTGATCCTTGATTTCTGGGCCGAATGGTGTGGGCCGTGCAAGCAGCTGACCCCGATTTTGGAAAAGGTCGCCGCCGATTATGCCGACAAGGGCGTGCTGCTCGCCAAAATCGATGTCGATGCGAATCGCTTCATCGCCAGCCAGTTCCAGGTCCAGTCGATCCCGACCGTCTATGCGATTTTTCAGGGGCAGCCGGTCGCCAATCTTACCAACGCGCGCACGGAAAGCCAGTTGAAGACAATGATCGACCAGCTGCTCGCGCAGCTGCCGATTGAAAGCGAGGCGAAGGCGCGCGCGGTCGAAATCGCGCCGCTGATCGAAATGGGTGAAACCGTGCTGGCCGAAGGCGACGGGACACGCGCAGCCGGCATTTTTGGGCAGATCATTGAGATGGCGCCCGACAACGCCGCGGCGCATGGAGGGTTGATCCGCGCCTTTGTGCTCGCGGGTGACCTGTCGAGCGCGCAGGGCGTGCTCGACATGGTGCCCGCCGAACTCGCCGACGATCCCGCGATCGCGCAGGCGAAAAGCGCGCTGGCGCTCGCCGCCGATGCCCCCGACGCTGGTGAACTGGCCGCGTTCGAAGCCGTGGTGGCAGCGAACCCCGACGACCATCAGGCGCGCTTTGACCTCGCCAGCGCACAGATCGGCGCGGGCCAGCGCGACGCCGCCGCCGACAATCTGCTCCACATCGTCGGCGCCGACCGCGAATGGCAGGAGGATGCCGCGCGCGCCAAATTGCTGGCGCTGTTCGAAGCCGTCGGGTTGGAAGATCCGTGGGTTGCAGCGCAGCGCCGCCGCCTGTCACTGATCCTGTTCGGCTGATGGGCGAAACCGCGCCCCTGACCATCCAGCGGATCGCGATTTTTCCGCTGCCCGGCGCGGTGCTGTTTCCCGGGCTGCACTTGCCGCTGCATATTTTCGAGCCCCGCTATTCGGCGATGGTGCAGGAAGTGCTGGCGCGCGACCGTCAGATCGGGATGATCCAGCCGCGCCAGTTGCCCGGCGAAGAAAGCCGCGAGCCGCCCGCGCTTTATGATGTCGGCTGCGTCGGACGCATCGTCGATGTCGAGGCGCTTGACGAAGGGCGCTTCAACCTCGTGCTCGAAGGCGTCGCGCGCTTTCGCGTCCGCCGCGAGCTCGATGTCGTCACCCCGTTTCGCCAGGTCGAGGCTGAGATCGAAACCGAGATCGAGGACGACGCGGTGCTTTCGAGCATCGAACGCGCCAGCCTGGAGCGCGAGGCCAAGCGCTTTGCGGCGCGGCAGGGCTATGTCGTCGACTGGGATTCTGTCGGTCAGCTCGACGATGCGACGCTGGTCAACGGCATCGCGCAGGTCGCGCCCTTCGATGCCGCAGCGAAGCAGGCACTGCTGGAGGCGACCCCGATCGACGCGCGCGCCGAGCTGGTCGTCCAGCTGATGCAATTTTTCGGCCGCTATGACAGCGACGACGGGCGCGCGACGCTGCAATAGGCGGGTGCTCAGTTCAATTTGCGAGGCGCCATATGGCGCATGTTGTCGGTCAGCGCGCGGCGCACGATATGATGGTCCAGTCCCATCGTGCCGCGGCGTTGGTGCCGCGGTGCCGGGGATAGGCAAATATGGTGAGCGGCGGGCTGATGGGATGTAAGTAGAAATAGGTACAATCCCGTTCGGATCTAGCGAAATCAGATGCCCCCTCGACGATGCCCTTCGACAATGCGCAAGACCGCGAGGTGTCTCGACGTCGCTCGACACGAACGGGCTAAGAGGTTGCGTTTAGACCTCCGCCCCGGCGAGCAGCCTTGGCAAATCGCCCGCCTCGCCGCGCGCCTCGTCCATGAAGAAGCGCTTGAGCATCGGCAGGCGCTCCACCGCTCCCAAGCCGGTGCGGCGCACCGCGGCGGCGGTCCGGCCGGGGATGCCGAACAGGCGGGTCAGACCGTCGGTGGCGAGGCTGACCATCATATTGTCGAGCCCGCGCCAACGCTGATAGCGCGCGAGCAAGGCAGCATCGCCGAGGTCGAGCCCGAGACGTGCGCCCTCGACGAGCACTTCGGTCAGCGCCGCGACGTCGCGCAGGCCGAGGTTGAGTCCCTGCCCGGCGATCGGATGGATGCCATGTGCGGCGTCGCCGACCAGCGCGATGCGCTCGGCGACGATTGACGCGCTGTGGTGGAAGCCGAGCGGATAGGTCATGCGCGGCGCGACGAGCTGCATCGCGCCAAGCACCCCGCCCGCGCGCTTCTGCAATTCGGCGACAAAGCCGCGGTCACCGAGCTTGGCGAAACCGGGACCGTCATTTTCGGCGACCGTCCACACGAACGCCGAGCGATGCCGTCCCTCGGAGTCATCGACCAGCGGCAGCAGCGCGAAGGGGCCGGTGGGGTAGAAGATTTCGTGCGCGACATTGTCGTGCGTCCGTTCATGCGACACCGCGCCGATCAGGGCATGGTGGTGGTACGACCAGTTGGCAATGCTGAATCCTGCGGCGTCGCGCGTCGGCGAACGGCGGCCTTCCGCGACGATCAGCAGCGGGGCGACGAGCTTTGTCCCGTCAGCGAGGGTCAGCGTGACGCCATGGCCATCGATATCGCGCGACACGACCGCGGCGGGCATATGCAACCGGACCAGCGGCGCATCGGCAAGCCCCGCGGCAAGCGCAAGGCGGAGCTGGCGGTTCTCGATCATCGTACCGAGCGGCGGGTCGCCGTCAGCGGTGACGAAATCGAGATTACCGCCGCGGCCGCTGTCGGGGGCGCCGTCGGCGACCTGAATGGCGCGGATCGGGCAGCCATGACCCTTGAGCCGCACGGCGATCCCCAGCACTTCGAACATCTGCCAAGTCGCGCTGGCGATCGCCGAAGCGCGGCCATCGAAGCCCGGCGCGATCGTTGTGACCGGGTCGGCGGGATCGACGATCTGGACCGACAGTCCATGGTGCGACAGGGCCAGGGCGAGCGCCTGACCGACGAGGCCGCCCCCCGAGATCAGGACATCGCTGCGCAGCGTTTCACTCATGAACCTGCCCTAGCGCGCGGCGGGGCGCTTGGAAAGGCTGTGGACACGCGCTGCCGCGCGCTTGACGGCGAGTCCGGCGCATGTGCATATCGCCGTGGTTAACTGATAGGGACGGTAAACAGCATGGCCAGCCGCAAGGGCGCACCGGCAAAGGCCGATTGGCGCACCGTTTTCCGCCAGAGCATCGCGCGATCGCTGGTGATCAGCGCCGCGGCGGCGCTCGCGCTGTTCACGCTGTTCCTGACCCTTGCGCTCGTCACCTATGACAGCACCGATGCCGCGCTCAACACCGCCGCGCACGGCGCCGCCGCCAATTGGATGGGCAGCGCGGGCGCGTGGTTCGCCGATCTCGGCCTAGCAATCGGCGGCGTCGGGATTGCCTTGCTGCTGCCGCTGCTCGGCTTGCTCGCATGGCGGCTGTGGCTAGGCGCGCCGCAACCCTATTGGCGGCGCCAGCTCGCCTACAGCTTCATCGGCATTCTGCTCGTCGGGCTGGGCGCCGAGCTGTGGGCGCCCGCGACGAGCGCACCGATGCCCGCGGGCTGGGGTGGCATTATCGCGCTGCTGATCGGCGGCGCGATCACGCCGCTGTTTGCGACGGCGGGCGAACCCGCGGCGGCGCTGATTCGCATTGCCACCATCCTGCTGCTCGTCACCATCGGCCTGTGGCTCGCGTGGCGCGCGCTGCGGCTGGAAAAGGGATGGGAGTCGCGCTTCCGCCTGCCCGCCGCCGATCGCAGCCGCATCGCCGAGCCGGCGCGCGTCGCCGACGACGGTGGCAGGGCGCCGAACCTGATGGAGCGCGTCGTGCGCCCACGCGCGATCGCCGAACCCAGCGACCGCGCGCCGCCAGAGATCGCGGACCCCGCTCAGCGCACCGCGCCGTCGAAGCCCCGGCCCAAGCCGCAGACCGAGCTGTTCACCAATTATCAGCTGCCGTCGATCGACCTGCTCGCGCCGCCGCCGCCGGGACCGACCGGCCAGATCGACAAGGCCGGGCTGGAGCGCAACGCGCGCCTGCTCGAATCAGTGCTAGAGGATTTTCAGGTCAAGGGCGTCGTCACTGCGGTCCGCCCCGGCCCCGTCGTCACCATGTACGAACTCGAACCCGCTCCGGGGACGAAGGCGAGCCGCGTGTCGAACCTCGCCGATGACATCGCGCGCAACATGTCGGCGCTTTCGGCACGCATCGCGCCGATTCCGGGCCGCACCGTGATCGGCATCGAACTGCCCAACGCCAACCGTGAGTCGGTGGTGCTGCACGAAATCATCGGCAGTGCCTTGTTCCAGGACCAGACCGGGGCGCTGCCGATCATCCTCGGCAAGAATATCAGCGGCGACCCGATGATCGCCGATCTCGCGCCGATGCCGCACCTGCTGATCGCGGGCACCACCGGCTCGGGTAAGTCGGTCGGGCTCAACGCGATGATCCTGTCGCTGCTCTACCGCCTTGGCCCCGACCAAGTGAAGATGATCATGATCGATCCCAAGATGCTGGAACTCAGCGTCTATGACGACATCCCGCACCTGCTCGCCCCGGTGGTGACCGAACCCAAAAAGGCGATCCGTGCCTTGAAATGGGCGGTTGAGCAGATGGAAGACCGCTACCGGATGATGTCGTCGCTGTCGGTGCGCAACCTCGCGAGCTACAACGACAAGGTCCGCGGCGCGCTCGCCAAGGGCAAGTCGCTCGGCCGCCGCGTCCAGACCGGCTACGACCCTGACACCGGACAGCCGGTCTATGAGGAAGAGGCGCTCGACTATGCGCCGCTGCCGCAGATCGTCATCGTCGTCGACGAGCTCGCCGACCTGATGATGACCGCCGGCAAAGAGGTCGAATTTCTGATCCAGCGGCTCGCGCAAAAGGCGCGCGCGGCGGGCATCCACCTGATCCTCGCGACACAGCGCCCGTCGGTCGACGTCATCACCGGCGTGATCAAGGCGAACCTGCCGACGCGCATCAGCTTTAACGTTACGTCGAAGATCGACAGCCGCACCATTTTGGGCGAGGCGGGTGCCGAACAGCTGCTTGGCAAGGGCGATATGCTCTATGTCCCCGGCGGCAAGCAGATCACGCGTATTCATGGTCCGTTCGTGTCCGACGACGAAGTGCGCGCGGTCGCCGATCATTGGCGCGGGCAGGGCCGCCCCGACTATGTCGAGAGCGTCACCGAGGATCCCGAGGATGGCGGCTTTGCGATGGAGGGCGCTCCCGCGGGCGGCGACAGCGCCGAGGACCGCATGTATGCAAAAGCCTGCCAGATCGTCGTCGAAAGCCAGAAGGCGTCGACCAGCTGGCTGCAACGCCAGCTGCGCATCGGGTACAACAGCGCCGCGCGGCTGATCGAGCGGATGGAGGAGGAAGGGCTGGTCAGTCCGCCCAACCATGTCGGCCGCCGCGATGTGCTGACCGATCAATATGGCCAGCAGCGGTGAGGAACCTTCGCCCGTCTCGCGGTTTGAACCGCGTCTGACGAGCAGGTTCACGGCGGGTTCAATGCCAGCCTGCGATGAGCCGAGCGAACATAGAACAGAATGAGAGTCCCATGACCCTGAAGAATCCCCTCACCCGCCTTGCCGCCTGGATGCTGACGCCATTGACCGTCGCCGGGCTCGCGATCGGCGTTCCTGCGATCGCGCAGTCGTCGACCACCCTCGCGGCGGTGCAGTCGCATCTCAAATCGACCGGGTCGATGACCGCCGATTTCGTCCAGACCGACCGCAACGGCCAGCGCCTGTCGGGCAAGCTGACGCTCAAACGCCCCGGCAAGATTCGGTTTCAATATCAGAAGGACGTCCCGTTGCTGATCGTCGGCGACGGGAGTTCACTGACGATGATCGATTACGAGGTGCGGCAGGTGCAGCGCTGGCCGGTGAAGAATTCACCGCTCGGCGCGCTGCTCGACCCCGATCGCGACCTGACCAAATATGCCAAGGTCATCCCCACCGGCAGCAACGATGTGCTGAGTGTCGAAGTCAAGGATACCAAACGCCCCGAATATGGCACGATCACGATGGTGTTCGTGCGCGATAGTGGCGCACCCGCCGGACTGCGTCTGCGCGGATGGGTCGCGCTCGATTCGCAGAACAACCGGACGCGGATCGACCTCAGTAACCAGAAATTCAACGTCGCGGTCGCCGATTCGGCGTTCCGCTGGACCGATCCTCGCCCGAACAAGCGTGGTCGCTGACCGAAGCTGAACGAAAAATTCGGGCCGGGGCGTTTTCTTGCAAAATTCCCCGGCCTTTTTCCGCCGAACCGTCGCCCAGCATCGACGAACTGCAAAATCGGCGCTGTGCCGCCGTTTTTCGTTCAGCTTGGCGACAGGGACGCGGGGCTAATTCAACTCTCGAAGACGCCAACACGGCCCCGGATTTGGGTTTCCCCCTGTTGCCCCACCCGGATTGCCCGGTGTCTTCATTCAAGAGCGTGACGAACGCTGACCTTGAACCCCCGTTCCACCGCCCCTGGGACGGGGGTTTATGATTCTCGGCGCTGGCACACCCCAAGCATCCTCGTTGCGCCGCGCGCGCGGCGCCGATAGAGCCACCGCATGACTCGCACCAGCATCGCTTCGTGGAATATCAACAGCGTCCGCGCCCGCATCGGCATCGTCGAAAAATTCCTGCGCGAAGAAGCACCGGACGTCCTGTGCTTGCAGGAAACCAAAGTCGAATGCGGCACCTTTCCGCAGGATATGTTCCGGGCGCGGGGCTATACCCACATCGTCACCCACGGCCAGCGGATGCACCATGGCGTCGCGATCGTCAGCAAGGTGCCGCTGACCGAAGTGCGCAAATATGACTGGCAGGCGAATGGCGAGGCGCGCCACGTCGGGGTGACTTTGCCGTCGGGGGTCCGGCTCGACAATGTCTATATCCCGGCGGGCGGCGACATTCCCGATCGCACCCTCAACCCCAAATTCGGGCAGAAGCTCGATTTCTTTGGCCGTATGACCGAATGGTCGGGGGCGCTGAATGGCACCCCCACCGTGCTGACCGGTGATTTCAACGTTGCCCCGCTCGAAAGCGATGTGTGGAACCATAAGGCGCTGCTCGATGTCGTCAGCCACACGCCGGTCGAGGTCGAAACGCTCGCGCGGTTGCAGGCGGCATCGAATTGGGTCGATCTTGGCCGCCATTTCATCGCGGCGCCGACCCCGCTGTTCACTTGGTGGAGTTACCGCGCGAAGGATTGGGAAGCGTCGAACCGCGGCCGCCGCCTCGACCATATGTGGGTGACGCCCGACCTGCTCGACAAAGCGGTGTCGCACCGCATCGTCCAGCCGGCGCGCAGCTGGGAACGCCCGTCGGATCATATCCCGCTGGTGACGGAATTTGCTTTTTGAGCGACGCCGACCATAGGGGCGCCCGCCGGGCCGCGCGCGCGATCGACGCGCTGCGACGGGGCTGGCCCTTTCGCGTCGAAGGGGCGGAGGGCGCGCTCGACCTGCTCGCGGTCGAAAGCGCGCGCGACGACGCGCTCGTGGAATTTGCCAGCCACGATGTCCTGCTGTCGGGCGAGCGCGCGGTAACGCTGAAGCTGACCAATCAGCGTGTCGCGGCGGCACCTGGTCCGGTGCGCCTGACTTCAGCCGCCAGCACCGTCACCGCGGCGCTGGCGATCGCCGACCCGGCGCTCGATCTCGCCCACCCGCTCAAAGGTCCGTTTCGTACCATCGCCACCGGCGGTGACACCGCCGCGGCCGCCGCGATGACGATGGCTCGCCATGCGGGCCTGCTTCCGGCTTTTTTTGTCCGCGACGCTGTCGGTGAAGCCGAGACAGGATGCACCGCCGACGATGTCGCCACGCTGCTCGACCCGGCGCGCCTGCAGATCGCCGCGCGCGCGCGCCTGCCCGTTGCGGCCAGCGAAACCGCCGAAATCATCGCTTTCCGTTCGCCCGAGGAAGCTTCGGATCATGTCGCGCTGGTCATCGGCCAACGCGACGGCAATCCGCCCGTCGTCCGCCTCCACAGCGAGTGCCTGACCGGCGACGTGCTCGACAGCCTGAAATGCGATTGCGGGCCGCAACTCCACGCCGCGCTCCACGCGATGGCCGACGCACCATGGGGGGTGCTGCTGTACCTGCGGCAGGAAGGGCGCGGCATCGGGTTGGTCAACAAGCTGCGCGCTTATGCGCTGCAGGATCAGGGCTACGACACGGTCGACGCCAATTTGCGGCTCGGCTTTCCGGTCGAGGCGCGCGATTTCGCAATTGCCGGGCGCATGCTGGAATTGCTGAACATCCCGCAGATCCGGTTGATGACCAACAACCCCGAAAAAGTCGCGCGACTGGAGAAAGAGGGCGTCGAAGTGGTCGAGCGCCTGCCGTTGGCGCTGCCGGCCAATCCGCACAACGAGCAATATCTGGCGACGAAGCGAGATCGGACCGGGCATCAGCTTTAGGTCCATCACCCCCGCCTTCGCGTGAGCGAGGATCATCCCGCGGAGCGGGGCTCGTCCGTTTCCCACCATCCCAAATCGGACATTATAACCGCTCCGCCTGCACCACCGTGTCCGACGCGCGCAGCGCTGACAGGATCCGCATAACATGGTGGACGTCGCGCACTTCGACGACGACGTCATAGGTGTGAAAACCGCCCTCGCGGTTCGACAGCCGCAAATTGGTGATGTTCGCTGAATTGGCGGCCAAAATGCCCGACATTTCGGCCAGCGTGCCGGGTTCGTTGAGGATGACGATGCACAGCCGCGCGTTGCCGCCCTCGCTGTCCTCCTGCCAGCGCAGGTCGATCCAGTCGGCATCCACCCCGTCGGCCAGGCTGGGGCAGTCGATGACATGCACCTCGATCCCCTCGCCCGGGCGCGCCAGGCCGACGATACGGTCGCCGGGGACGGGGTGGCAGCAATCGGCGAGCTGGTACGCGACGCCCGGAGTCAGTCCGGCGATCGACACCGCGGCGCCCTGTCCAAACTTGCCGGGCTTGGCTTTCATTTCGGCGGTAATGCCGGGAACCAGCGCTTCGAGCACCATATTGTCGGTCAGCCGCTGCTTGGCGATCGCGACATAGAGCGCGCTGTCATCGTCAAGCTTGAGCCGCTTCAGTGCCGCGCTGCGCGCCTTGTCGCCGACCTTGTTCGGCAGGCGCAGCGCAATTTCGTCGTACATCTTGCGGCCCAGCGCGGCGAGCTCGACCTTTTCCTTCGACCGCACATGGCGGCGAATCGCGGCGCGAGCCTTGCCGGTGACGGCGAAACCTAGCCAAGTCGGCTGCGGCGTCTGTTTGTCGGATGAGAGAATTTCGACAGTGTCGCCATTGGCGAGCTGCGTCCGGAGCGGAACCAGCCGACCATTGACCTTGGCGCCCACGGTGCGGTCACCCAGCCCGGTGTGGACGGCGTAGGCAAAGTCGACTGGGGTCGCACCTTTGGGCAGCTGGTGCAGGCTGCCCTTTGGGGTGAAGGCAAAGATGCGATCCTGGTACATCGCGATGCGCGTGTTTTCGAGGAACTCCTCGGCATCGTGCGTCTGTTCGAGAATCTCGATCAGGTCGCGGATCCAGCCCGCCTGACCGTCAGGGGCGGCGCCGCCCTGCTTGTACGCCCAGTGGGCGGCGAAGCCGAATTCGGACTGTTGGTGCATACCCAGGCTGCGGATCTGGATCTCGATCCGCATATTCTGCTGGTGCATGATCGTCGTGTGCAGCGACTTGTAGCCATTGCGCTTGGGGGTCGAGATATAATCCTTGAAGCGGCCGGGGACCATTTTCCATTTGCGGTGGATCAGCCCGAGCGCGGCATAGCAATCGGCGTCGGTCGGGGTGACGATGCGAAATGCGATGATGTCGGTGACCTGTTCGAAACTGACATGGCGTTCCTGCATCTTGCGCCAGATCGAATAAGGATGTTTTTCGCGCCCCGAGATCTCGGCCTCGATTCCCGCGGCGGCGAGCAGTTCTTTGAAGTCGCGGCTGATCCCGGCGACCTTGTCCTTGCCCCCGGCGGTCAGCTTCGCGAGACGGCCGGTGATTGTCGCATAGGCTTCGGGCTCAAGCTCGCTGAACGCCAGCAACTGCATCTCGCGCATATATTCGTACATGCCGATCCGCTCGGCGAGCGGGGCATAGATATCCATCGTCTCCTTGGCGATGCGCCGCCGCTTTTCCGGGTTCTGGATAAAATGCAGCGTGCGCATATTGTGCAGCCGGTCGGCGAGCTTGACCAGCAGCACCCGAATATCGTCCGACATCGCGAGGAGGAATTTGCGCAGATTTTCAGCAGCACGCTCATTCTCGGTCTGCGCTTCGATCTTGCTGAGCTTGGTCACCCCGTCGACCAGCCGCGCGACATCGGCGCCGAACAAGCGTTCGATCTCGTCGGGGGTAGCCAGCGTGTCCTCCAGCGTGTCGTGGAGCAGCGCAGTAACGATTGTCTCGCAATCGAGGTGGAGGTCGGTCAAAATCCCCGCGACTTCGACCGGGTGGCTGAAATAGGGATCGCCCGAGGCGCGTTTCTGGCTGCCATGCTTCTGGACGGTGAACACATAGGCGCGATTAAGCAGCGCCTCGTCGACGTCGGGATCATAAGCGCGTACGCGCTCGACAAGTTCATATTGACGCAGCATTGCGACCAATGTCGTTCATGTCGGCCCAATTGCAATGCGAAATCTGATTGCGCGCGTCGCCTGTGCGTTAGCAACTTTGGTAAAGGCGATTGGAAGCTTCGGTCGTCGCGGTTAGGACAAGTGCCTGATGGGGACCGATACGCTCGATTCGACCACGTCGCCACGGGTGTCGATGGTGATGCCCGTGCACAATGGGGCGCGCTGGCTCGCCGAAGCGATAGACTCGGTGCTTGCGCAGGATTTTGCCGATTTCGAGCTCATTCTGGTCGATGACGCCTCGCGCGACGAATCGCCCGCGATCATGGCCGCCGCTGCCGCGCACGATCAACGCGTCCGGCTGTTGCAGCTCGATACCAATGTCGGCCTGCCTGCAGCGCTCAATGCGGGCTTTGCGTTGGCGCGCGGCGCGTTTCACAGCTGGACCTCGGACGACAATTTGCTGCGGCCACAAATGCTCGGCCGCCTCGTCGAGACGCTCGACGCGCATCCGGAAGCCGACATCGCACACGCCGCCTTCACCCTGATCGACGAACATGGCGCGGAACTGGGACAGTCAAAAGCTGGTCCGGTCGAGCGGCTTCTGCTCGGTAATAATATCGGCGCCTGCTTCCTGTATCGCGCTCGTGTGACCCAAGCGTTGGGCGGGTATGACGTCGATCTGTTCGGCGTCGAAGACTATGATTTCTGGCTGCGCGCGGCCCGGCAATTCGGCTTTGTCACTCTCGATGAAGATCTTTATCTCTATCGCAAGCATGGCGGCAGCCTGACCAACCAGCGCGGTGACGCGATTCAGGCGCTCACGGCGCAGATCGTCGAGCGCGCCCTTCCCGACACGCTGCCGCCGCGCCGACGTAGCGAAATATTGCTTGGGCTGGTGCTGCGCAGCCACTGGCGCTGGCGCGGTGATCTCGTGCTCCGCGCTTTCCAGGCTGATCCCTGGCATGTCGCCAGCCGCTTGCTGACACTCACGCGCTGGTGGGTTATCGTGGCGCGTAACCGGATCACGTCCTGACGCAATCTAGCGCGCGCGCCGGTCGCGTTTGCCGTAGCGGCAATCTATCCCGTTGCGAAACGCAACGCAGGCCCTATATTTTTTTGGTGCGGCGGCTGATTTTGCGTTAGGGCTTGGGTTATGGGAAAATTACGCGAAGTCTTGAACGACATGGACGGGGGCAATTGCGCCCTGCCGCTGGCGCTGGAAGCGATGGGTGAACGCTGGTCGTTCATGATCCTGCGCGCGGCCTTTAACGGCGTCCATCATTTCGAGGAATTTCAGCAGGAACTGAACATCGCGCGCAACATATTGTCGAACCGGCTGTCACGGCTGGTCGACCACGGCATCATGGCGCGCGAAGTGATGACCGAAGACCGCCGCAAGGTGCGTTACCAGCTGACCCAAAAGGGCATCGAACTGTTGCCCGCGATGATCGCGCTGCGCCAATGGGGCGAAAAATGGGGCGCCGGCGTGCCGTCTACCCCGGTGCTGGTCGATGCGCGCGACGAACAGCCGATCGGGCCGGTGACGCTGACCGCGCACGATGGCCGCGTGATCAACTACAAGGAATTGTTGTGGAAGCATCGCGCCGAACTTCAGCCGCTCGGTCAGGCGCGGGTCCGCGCCGAGGGTGGACTGGCGCCGGTGGCCGCCGAATGACCGGCCGCGCCGGTATGCATCTTCGCGCGCGGAGCCGCTGACCATCTCCACCCTACGGACCCCCATGCCGCTGTTTCGCCTGTCTTCGCCGGGGCCTTTTTTCGACAATAAGGTCCGCGCCTTCTGGAATCTTCAGATATTGGGCTGGGCCGCGTGGCTCGGCCTGCGTGGGGTGTCGGGGCTCGCCAATGGACAACCTCTCACCTTCTTGGTCCCGCAGACGATTTCGGCGATCACCGGCTTCTCGCTCTCGCTCATCCTTGCGGTGTGCTACCGCGCATTGATCAGCCGCCGACCGCTGCTGATGTGGGGGGTCAGTTTTGGCCTGTCGGGCATCGCTACCGCACTATGGGCGTTTATCGATGCCTGGGTTGCGCAGATCCAGAATCCGAACAGCGAAGCGGGGTTTACCAGCCTGCTGCTTGGCGCGGTCTATATCGACGCGACCTCGCTCGCGGCATGGTCGGCGCTCTATTTCGCGATCAACTATTTCCTCCAGCTTGAGGAACAGAATGACCGCGTTATCCGGCTCGAAGCGCAGGCAGCCTCGGCGCAGCTCGCGATGCTGCGTTATCAGCTCAACCCGCATTTTCTGTTCAACACGCTGAACAGTATTTCGACGCTGGTGCTGCTCAAACAGACCGAGCCCGCCAATGCCATGCTGTCGAGGCTGTCAGCTTTCCTGCGCTACACGCTCGCCAATGAACCCACCGCGCAGGTCACGCTGGCGCAGGAGATCGAGACGCTGAAACTCTATCTCGACATCGAAAAAATGCGTTTCGAAGAGCGGCTGCGCCCCCATTTCGCTATCGACCCGGTGGTTGCACGCGCCCGATTGCCCTCGCTGCTGCTGCAACCTTTGGTCGAAAACGCGATCAAATATGCGGTCACGCCGCAGGAAGACGGCGCCGATATAACGATTTCGGCACAGCTGGCCGGTCAAAATGTTCGGATTACCGTGTCCGACACCGGGGCGGGATTGTCAGCCGACCGCGCGGACCCCACCACGGGCCTTGCAACGGAATCGACCGGCGTGGGTTTAGCCAATATCAGGGACCGTCTGGCGCAGGCTTTCGGCGACCAGCACCGGTTCGATGCCCAACGCGGCGCTGATGGCGGGTTCACGGTGATTATCGAGTTTCCGTTTCAGCCCGATGGGCAAATGACGATTGGAACCGAACGAACATGACGATCAGAACCATCCTGGTGGATGATGAGAAACTGGCTACCCAGGGCCTGCAACTGCGGCTGGAACCGCATACCGATGTCGAAATCGTCGACACCGCGCAAAATGGTCGCGAGGCGATCCGCAAGATCAAGACCCACAAGCCCGATCTGGTGTTCCTCGACATCCAGATGCCGGGCTTCGACGGATTTTCGGTGATTCAGGGACTGATGGAGGTCGAACCGCCGCTGGTCGTGTTTGTCACCGCTTACTCGGATCATGCGATCCGGGCCTTCGAAGCGCAGGCGGTCGATTATCTGGTCAAGCCGGTCGAGCCCGAGCGGCTCGCCGACGCGCTCGATCGGGTGCGCCAGCGCCTCACCGAGAAGCGCGGCGTGGCCGAGGTCGAACGGTTGAAAACGGTTCTCGCCGAGGTCGCTCCCGATGCAGTCGATGATTATGACGCCGAAACGCAGCCGGATGCGCATGCCGCCGACCGCTATGAAAAGATGATCAACATCAAGGATCGCGGCCAGATCTTCCGCGTCGATGTCGACAGCATCGAACGCATCGATGCCGCGGGCGATTATATGTGCATCTACACTGCCGACAACAGCCTGATCCTGCGCGAGACGATGAAGGATCTGGAAAAACGGCTCGACCCGCGCAACTTCCAGCGTGTCCACCGTTCGACGATCGTCAACCTGTCACAGGTCAAGCAGGTCAAGCCGCACACCAACGGAGAATGTTTTCTGGTGCTCGGATCGGGCGCACAGGTGAAGGTGAGCCGTAGCTATCGCGACGTGGTGGCAAGGTTCGTTCACTAGGACGCTCGCCCTAAGCGACCGCTAACATTTGCAAGTGGTCCCGCCAAGGCGGGGGCCACGGCTGGTTTTGGTCGTTACCCGCCTTCGCCATCAGTTCGCGTAAACCAGCGGCGGGCGCCACGCGTCCTGATCGACCTCGTCGCGGACCTTGTACACCAGCCCCTTGCTGTTGAGGAACAGCTTCTCCATTTCAGGCCGGGTGAACGGTCGCGATCCGAGACGCCCGAACACCGCCATCTGGCCGCCGGTTTCGTCGACCCCGCGGTCGCGGTCTAGCCCCTTCGACAGCGCGAGCGCGGGCGATGGGGTTTTGGCCCAGGCGATCAGTTCGGGGGTCGGTTTGGGCGAGAAGCCGTAGAGGCCGGGGTTGTCGGGGCTGGTCAGCTGGATCACCTTGATGCCGCCGCGCCCGTCGGCGACATAACCGAATAGCGACGCGTTGGTCGAGGCGACGATAACGTCCTCGGCGTCGGTCATTGCACCGCCAAAGGTCAGCCCCGGCCAGACGATCGGCGCCGCGGGGCGGGTTACATCGACGATGACGAGGCCGTCGGCCTTCGCCGCGACATACATATAGGTGCGTGCCAGGTAGATTTTGCGCGCATTGGCGAGGCGGACGGTCCCCTCCGGCACCGCGACCGGCACCGCCAGATTGGTGACGTCGAACAGCTTCACCCCCTCGGCGTCGGTGACCCACAGGTAGCGGAACTGCACCGCACTGGCGCGCGCGTCAGTCAGCGGCAGTTGCGCGGTCACCTTGGGTGCAAGCGGCGTTGAGAGGTCGAGCACGACCAGTCCGGCGTCGGTGGTGATATAGGCCATGCTTCCCGCCAGCGTGACATGCCGCGCCCCCGCCAGTACATTGCCCTCGTTCCACGTCAGCGCGCGCGTCAGTTTGTTGTTGCGCAATTCGCCGTCGGCCATCGTGTCAATGTCGACGAGCACCAGTCCCTCGACGCTGTCGGTGATGACGGCGTAGCGGTAGATGTCGTGCATCACCTGTTCGTGGTTCTCGGGGAAATTCTTGACGATATTCTCGTTGCGGCTGACGCTGATCGGCTGCGTCGTTGCGATTGCCATGCAGGTCGCATTCTTCGTCTTCACATGCGTGTCATGGCCGAGCGCCGAGAACGGCGCGCGGATGATGCGTTCGGAGAAACCCTTGTTGCCGATCGACGCGACGTCATAGATACGAAAGCCGCCGCGTCCTTCGGCAACGAACATATATTCGCCGCGCTGTTGGAGGCAATTGACCCGGCCGCTGGTGTCCTGGACGATATTCTCAAACTCTTCGAGCGCCTGCGTTTCGCCCGATCCCTTTTTGTCGAAGGTCTTGCCGCGCACCCATTTCTTGAGCTCGCGGCCGTTCTGGTCGACGTGCAGCTTCCAGTAGTCGGGATAGCTATATTTGTGGAGGTAGCTGCCGATCACCGCCTGCGGCTCGTCCCATTCGGTGACGCGGGTGGCCTGGAAACCATCTTCCATTCCCGACCAGACGTTGAGGCCGACGAAGTTTACGAAGTTGGTGCCGAGTAACATCAGCTGCGACATGATCGCATTATTGTCGTCACTCGCCGACACGTGGCAGTCGCTGCACTGCTTGGTTTCGGAACGGCGCACGGTGTGCGGGAAATGTGGCGCGAAGGCCTGGCTTGAATAACCCGCCGACGAGATCGGCGGCTGCTGCACATAGATACGCTCGCGGTTGATGTTGGTCGACGACAAGATCAGCGCCGAGGTCGATCGGACGGGCGTGATGATGCCGCGGACCTCGCCGTTCGGACCGGGTTCGCCGGGCTTGGTCAGCTGGTGCCGGCCAAGCTGGAACATCTCATCGCGCGCCACTTGCGGGTTGTAGGTCGCGAAGTTGCGTGTCTCCTCGCCCTCGAAATGGTGCATCTTGGTTTTCCAGTTTGCCTCGATCGGCAAATGGCAACCGCCGCAGCTCGTCGTCCACGACAGGTGGCAGGTAAAGCAGGTCAGCTTGTCGTCGCCATGCGCGCGGTCTTCCTTCGCGACCCCCGGCCCCCACTCAAACTTGCCGTCGTCGCTGCCCGCGCGCGCCATCAGCTTGGCGCGCGCCGCCTTGGCGTTGAAATGCGGCCCCGGCGTCACCGCCTGCTTGACCAGGCTGACCTGCCATTCGAGCTTGGGATCGACGATCGAGCGCTGGATCAGCCCGATCACCTCGGCATCGTCATTATACTGGAATTCGAAGCGGCGCCGTCCGTCGGGGTTACGCAGCAGCGCGAGATTGTTGCCCTGCGGCCGCGCCGCGACGTTCGACGTGAGCAAGTTGGGGAAGGCGTCGGCAGTGCCGTGGCAATCCTTGCAGCTGATCTCGACCGCATTGGCCACTTCGCCCTGGATATAGCCATTGCCATGGCTGTCCTGCGCGAAGTGGCAATCGGCGCATTGCATCCCCTTTTCGGCGTGGATGTCCATCATATGGACCGACTTGCCGGGGTTGATACCGGGCGGCACGAACTTGCCTTCGACCCCCGGTTTGCCGGGATCGGCGCTCGACAGGCACAGGTCGCGCTCCTTGGGATCGGTGTAATAGCTGCAGCTTTTGCGCCATTTTTCGGGATCCCGGGGGTCGATGATGTTCGCGGTATCGGTGCCGTAGGTCGACATATTGCCGTCGGCGCTGAGCAGATTGCCATTGCGGTCGCGCTTGAAGATGCCGCGGAAGTTCCAGCCATGGCCGTGATAATCGGCGAACTGTGTATCCTTGTTGCTGTCGTTGACGTCATAGACGTCGCGCAGAAACTCGACGTCGGCCCATAGTCCGCGCGTCGCCGCGGCCTCGGGGTTGCGTTCGAGCACCGCATGCGCCTCGGCCGCGGTCGGATAGCGCTGCTGCTTGTACTTTTTCTGATAGTCCTCGTCGCTCATCCCCGGCGGGCGCGGCGCGCTATTGTCGGGGCCGGGCCACATCTGAGGCGCGTCGGATTCATAATCCCACATCGTGTAGCCGAGATACGAGTTCAGGAAGATGTTCGGCTGGTGCATGTGGCACGTCATGCACTGCGAGGTCGGGATCGCGCGGGTGAAGGCGTGGCTGATCGGATGCCCCGATTCGCGGCGCGGGCGTGGTTCGCGTTGCGGCGCGCCGGGCGCTGCGGCGGCTGGGTCGATCAACCCGCCATGTCCGGTTTCGCCAACAAAGCCGTCGTCGGGGGCCATATGCGATGCCTCGGAATGGCCGCCACCCGCAAGCTTCTTGTCGCCGTCATGGCCGCCGCCAGTCCAAAGCTTCTCGCGGATCGTCGGATCGACGGTGTCGGTTTCGCCGTCGCGGCCATATTTAGCATAGGTCAGGCTATGCCGCGGCTCGCGGTCGTTGGCATAGACGACGTGGCAGCCCGAGCAGCCCGAATGGCGGTAATCGCCGGGCTGGTCGTTCGTCCCCATGAACCACATCAAGGGATCGTTGAGACGCGTCTTGTGGATGTTGAGCACCGGGATCGCGACGCGCAGTCCCGTGCCGGGGCCGCGGTTCGACTGTTTGAGGTCGGGGCGCCCGGGCTCCTCGAGCCGCTGGATGCTGCCGGACGGGTTGGGCAGGCCGATTTCGGGGAATTGCGTCGCGATGTTGCGCCCACCGCGTTCGAAGACGCGGAACACGTCGCCCGGCGGGATCACGCTCCAGCGCGGCAGCGGATACATTTTGGCCAGTGCGCCGCGCTTTTTCTCGTCGTCGGTCAAGATCTTGTCGAACCCGAAGCTGGGCTTGCACGCCTCCTTATATTCCTCGGCGGTCAGCCGCGAAGAGGGCGAAAGGATGCAGGCGGCCTCGCCAGTGCGCGTGTAAGCCTCTCCAAACACGTAATTCTTATACGGCACGATGCCATTGTTATACGCCGCGCCGCCCCACAGCATCGCCGAGGTCGACATCAGCGAGCGTTCGGTGGCCTCGATCACTTCGAGGTGGCACGCGCCGCACGCCTCGCGCGCGACGCGGTAGTCGCTGGGGTTCACGAAGCGAATGAATTCGGGCGATTCCTTGTTGAGCAGGGTGTAGCTGCGCTGCGGGTTCGCCGAGCTGTCGTGCCAGGCGCCGGGCAAGGTCGGCTGCGGATGCGCGAGCGCCATCACCGCCTTGTTGGTGGCGTGCGTGTACCCGAGCGAGGGGGTGCCGACCTGGCTCGCGTCGCCGCCGTGGCAATCGGTGCAGCCCAAACGCACGGCAGGGGTCGCGTGCATCGACGGCTGGTCGGTGCGCGTGTGGCAGCTGTAGCAGCCCTCCGACTTTGCGCTGACATCGGCCTCGCTTTGTTCGCGCGGCGCGGGCGGCGTGAAGCGATAGGTGATCTTGAGCGGCTTCTCTTCCTCGGCGGCGCGAACCACGCTGGCGCCAAAGGCGGCGCACATCGTGACGAAGGCCAACAGGGCAAAGAGTTTGCGCATCATCATCATCAAAAACTCAAAATCACATTGGCGAGGATCGACACATAGGCGTCGTTCTTCTGCTTGTTATCGAACAGATCCTTGAACCCCTTGCCGGGGATCAGCACCGCGCCGCTGAGACGTCCGACGATGTTCTGCGTCGCCTTCGGCCGCCAGATCGTCGCGACCGACAAGTCGAAGCCAATATCCTTGGGGATCGATCCTTCGGTGCGCAGCGCCTGCAAGGACGAGGTATTTTCGAACCACAGATGATTGGCGTTGGCGCTGACGCGAAATTCGGGGGTCAGGTCGAAATCGGCGCCGACGCCGACGAACACGGTGCCGGGGTTGTTGAAATTCGACTGCCCCTCTTCCTTCGAAGAGCGTAGCGAATTCAGGATGCCGTTGCGGCCGTTGATCGAAATGACGCGGCCGCCGCCAGCAAAGGGGATCGTCTGGCGGATCCAATAGCTGGTATCGGCGCCGCCGAAGATCGGGTTTTCGAAAATCGCGTCGAAGCCGCCCTCGGTGTTGTTATACGGATCGCCGTCGCCGGTCGCGTAGAGGCCCGAGAGACGGAAGCGCATCCAGTCATAGTCGTAGCTAAGCTCGACTGCGCCAAAGCCCGCACGAATTTGCGCCGGTTTGCTGGTGAAGAAGCTGTTCCGGTCTTCGCCGAGCGCCGCATAGAAGCTTGCGGTCAGATTGATCCGCCCGATCCGTCCGTCGGCGCTGTAACCAAGATAAACGACATCATATTCACGCCCGCGCAGGTCGCCGAGCAGCGCCGGACGCACCGGGAAGCCGTTATGGTCGATCTGCACGTCGTTCTTTTCGCGGTTCATATTGTAGGTCACGCTGACCTGGCTGGTCAGCCCGACGACCGGAAAATCCTGGCGATAGAGGTTGGCGGTCAGGACGAAGTCGTCGCGCGGAGACTGGGTGATGTCGTTCAAACCCGAATTGGTGTCTTTTTCGAGCCGCCAGAAGGCCGCGAAATTATATTGGAAACGGTTGTTGTCGCGATTGCCGAAAAAACGCAGCCCGAGCTGGCTGTCATTGAACAGGAAGCCGCGAAAATCGCTCTGGAACGGCTGGATACCAAGCCGCACCGAATAAAAGTCATAACGGTCCGACGTGTTGCCGAGATGCTTGTCGACGAAGAATTCCTGCACCCCCAGGAACGAGTCGTAGCGATGGCTCGCCTTCGACGGGCGCACGTCGAGGACGCGCCGTTCGGGGACGTCGACATAATTGGCCTGATAGGCAAGGGTGACGCGATATTCGATGTCGGGCGGCTTGAACGCAGTCGACCCCTTGATCAGCGCCGCGCCGACGATGAAGGTCTGGGCAAAGACAAAGCTGCGGTCCTTGCCGAACACGTCGAGGCTGCCAGGGCGTTCGGTGGTCTGAACCCCAACGGGGATCGGGAAGGTGCGCGGTTCGAGCACGGTGTCGGACACCGCATTGGCGACGATGAACCAGTCGTCGCCCTTGATCGGCAACCACGGCACCTTGCTACGGTCGATCGCGCGGTCGCCCTTATAGGTGTTCTGGTGATAGGGGTCGAACCAGCGTTCCTTGACCACGCCGAGCGACTCGATGAGGCGCCAGCGGTCGGGGACCGGCAACTGGTCCTCCATTCCCGGAAACGCCTGCGGTGGCGGCGGGCGCAGCGCGCCGACATTGTCCTGGCTGAGCGCGTCGGGCAGGTCGGGGCGATAGCCGGGACGGCGTCGCCCTTCGATGATCTGGGTGACCAGATCGTCCTTGATCATGTCCTGCCAGTCGACGGGCGGCGGCGGCGGAATCAGTTCGTCGGCGGGCTGTTCGGTAGTCGCAGCGTCCCCGGCAACTGGCGGATCTTCGGGCGCGGGTGGCGGCGGCGTCACCTCGGCCCCAGGCGCGCCCTGCGCCGCGAGGCTCGCGATGATCGGCCAAAGGCTGCCCCCCGCCATCATCGCCTACAGCCCGTCGCAGACATTTTGCTGCGCCGTGTCGAGGAACGGCGCGAACGGGCAGCTGATATAGCGCAGTCGCACCGTCCGGTTGTCGGCGAGTGTCACGACGACGCGGTCGGAGCGGAGGGTGGCCGGGGCATTGCCGATGCTGCCGACGCGCGCGCCGCCGTTATGCGCGCCGAGAAAGCTGATCATATCGTCCTGATCGATGCCGTCGCCCGACACCCCGATCGCCCCGACCAGCTGGTTGCCGCGATAGATGGGGACCGAGCCGGGAAAAATCTGGATGCCGTTCTGCAGCCGGTTCTGCCCCGCCGCGACGTCGGGCAGCGTCGTACAGCGTTGCGGCGTATCGGTCGGACTCGCACCCGAAATGAAGCCCAGATGCGCGCCGAGATTACCGATGATGAGTGCCGATTGCAGCCCGGTCGAGAAGGGATTGAACTGCGCGATCGGACGCGACAGCGGCCCCGGCGGACGTCCTACTTCGCCATCGGGGAAATAGGGTCGCGAAAGATTTCCATTGGCGCGGTCGGAGAAGGCGATCGTGCCGGTGAGCGCGGCGGGATCGTTCAGGAAGGTGCGCGTCGCGGGGACAAACTGGCGGATGTCGGCGCTGGCATTGGCGCCGAGCTCAGTCGCGGCCTGTGCGCCCGAGAAAAAGGCCGCGGTGCGTGCTTTTTGCAGGCTGACGTCGGTCCCGAAAATCGGCGCGTCGGGCGAACGGACGATGCCGAGCACCGATCCGTGCGTGTCGACGATACTGATCGTCACCTGCGCACGGCTGTCGAGCGGGCGCCGGATCTGCGCGCGGGCGCGGCTCATCACCGTGAACGCCTCTTCGAGCACCGCGCGCGCCTCGGCCTGCGTCAGCGGCGCGCCGTTGGTCGCGCCGTCGGTCCCGGCGCGCAGCGGATAGCGGTTGGTGCCGCTGCCGTCGGTCAGAACAAAGGCATCGCGGTTCGAAAATTCGGCGGCAGTCGAAGCGCGAATGCCCGACGCTTCGCTGCCATAGGCGGTCCCCGCGGTCACCGCGGCATTGGCATAGCCGATCACCGCGACCAGACTGCCCACGCTGCCGTTGAGGCTAGCAAAGCTCGCGCCGCCGCTGGTCATCACCCCGGCAAAACTCGCGTCGGAAAAGCGCAAGCTGGTCCCATCGACGGTGATCTTGTCGGCGGTGATCGTCGAGGGCGCTTCGAACCCGCGCGTTCCCGCCAGCGCGATGAATTCCTCGGGGTCATTGTCGATGTCGAGGATATTGGGATCGCTGCCATAGACACCGTCGCCCATCACCCCGATGCCGCCGACGAGCACGCCATTCTTGTAAAGCGGCAGCCCGCCCGGATCGGCGGCGAGGCCGAGCGGGGAGCGTTTCGGGCCGATCAGCGCTGCGCCGCCTGCCGCGCCGAAACGGGCCGACAGGTCGCTGCATGGCAGCTGGCTGAACTGCACCCCGAACAGCGGGCCGCTTTCGAGCCCGACGGTCGTCGGCGCGGGCGGGAAATGTTCCTGGACGATCTGGCTGGCGGTGCGGGTCGAAAAGGCGTTGCCGCCGCTCGACAGATACGCACCCGTCACCGCCTTAGCGATCGCGCCGCTTTCGGCTGGAAAAGTGACATTCTGCGCGTCGATGTTCACGCCGTTCGGCGCGCCGGCGGTCGTCGCCGTCGCGCGCGCGCCGGTCATGCGGAACACGCCGAGGACATTGCCGACGCGGTCGGTTACCGCGATCACCGAGGGCAGGCCGCGCGCTTGCGCTTCCGCTATGCCTTGCGCCAGCACGCGTTCGACGTCGCTGGTTGTCAGCGCCTCGGCGGCGGGCGGGGTGTAGAGGCCGCCAGTCGGGGTCGGGGTGGGTGAGGGGGTCGGACTTGGCGTCGGCGTGCTGCCTCCGCCGCCTCCACCACCGCACGATGTCAGCAGCAACGCCCCCATCGCGGCAAAGGCCGCTGAGCGGAAAAACTGGCTCCTGTTTCGCATGATCTTACCGTAGCGCCCGGATCGCGCGCACTGCGCTGCCGAGCGACGCCTGGAATTCGGCGGGTTTATAGGCGTTGGGATCCTTCACCGCGGCATAGGCCCGGTCGATATCGCCGCGGATGCCCGCTGCGGCGCCGACGGTGACGCGCCCCGACGACACCATCGCATTGAGCAAGGTATCGACCCCCATCACCGCCTGCTGCGACCCCGAATAATCGGTGAAGCGGTCGCCGATTGCTTTCGCCGAAATCGCGTCGACCATCGCAAAGGCGTCGGTCCCCGTGAAGCTGCGCGCCGCAAAGGCGCTCTTGAGCGCCGCGACGGTCTGCGACAACTGCGCCGCGGCGGCGACCGCGCTGGGGCGGTCAGTCGCCATCGCCTTGTGGAACGCCGCGGTGCGCGCCGCGAGCTGGTCGGCGAGCGCGGGAGCGGCCAGCCGCGCGGCGGCGGCGAGCATGATCAGATTTTCGTCATTATAGGGCGGCATCCCCTCCGGAATTTGCCGCCCCGGATTGTCGACGCCAGTCCGCACCGGCTTCGCCTGATCGAAAATGCGGCGATGGCAGCTGTGGCAATCGAGGAAATAGAATTCGGGGAACATCCCTTCGGTCCCGCGCCGCGACTGGAACAGCGCCAGGCTGCGCTCGATCGCGGTCGCCTGCCCCACCGCCCACATCTGGACATGGTCGGTGCGCGCGTTGGCGGCGCCGAATTTGCGCCAGCCATAATCGGCATCCTCCTGATGATGCGCCTGCAGCGAGGAGAAGAGGTCGAGCTCGAACGCGATGCGCGGATGCCCCGCCGCCATGATGCGGTGGGTGACGAACTGCCCGTCGCTGGCCGACCCGAAATGACAGTCGACGCATACCCCGGCGCGGACCACCGGATCCTCCAGCTTTTTCAGCCCCGCCGACAGGTTGGCGAGATGCTTCTGGCGCATTTCGGCGTCGGGATTGGCGCTGGTCCCGACCCCGGCATAATGGCTCGCCAGCCAGCCGCCCGCCGGCCCATGACAGGATTCACACCCGACACCATCCTCGGTCGGCACGCTGCCGCGCATCGCGCCCTTGGCGGCGACCGCACCGGCGGTCGCGTGACAGCCGATGCACATCTGCGCGGTGGCGGGATCTCCAATGCCCAGGTTGCGCGCAATGAACTGGCTGCGATTGTTGCTGAGCACCGCCCAGGCGCGGCTGTGCGCGCCGCCGGGGGTCGAGGGTTCCTGCCATTTCATCAGCTCGTCCTGGCGCACGACGGTCCCGTCGCCCTCCATCCGGCCGTGGCAGGTCGATCCGGCGCACGACGCAACGCCGGTATAAACTGCGGCGCTTTCACCCTGCGAGCGGGCGGGGGGTGCGAAGACAAACGCCGCCGCGGCCAGCGCGAGCAGCATCAGCGCCAGAGCCGCAAACGCAGCCCAAGGCCGATCGCCGCGCTCCTTCCCAGCGTGCGTCGTCATTCGCGAATACCCCTTTTCCCCCGGCCCGGCGCTTTTTACGCCTTAGGGCCGCAATTACACTACCCCGAAAGCCAGCATCGCGTCAGCGACTTTTTTGAAGCCGCCGATGTTGGCGCCCTTCACATAATCGATATAGCCGCCGCCCTGATCGCCATAGGTGATGCAGCTTTTGTGAATGCCGTCCATGATGTCTTTGAGCATCTGCTGCAGCTCGGGCTCGCTCCAGCTGCGACGCCCGCTGTTCTGGCTCATTTCCAGCCCCGACACCGCGACGCCGCCGGCATTGGCCGCCTTGCCCGGCGCGAACATGATCTTCGCATCTTTGAAGACATGCACGCCTTCCAGATTGGTCGGCATGTTGGCGCCTTCGCTGACCGCGATACAGCCATTTTTGACCAGTTCGCGCGCGTCGTCGCCGAGCAGCTCATTTTGCGTCGCGCACGGAAGTGCGACGTCGCACTTCACGCCCCACGGCGTTTTGCCCGCGGTGAAGCTGGCACCCTTAAATTCGTCGCAATATTCCTCGATCCGGCCGCGGCGGTGGGTCTTGTGGGTTTTGACCCAATTGATCTTTTCCTGATCGATGCCGTCGGGATCGTGGATGAAGCCGCCCGAATCGGAGAGGGTCAGCACCTTGCCGCCGAGCTGGACGATCTTTTCCGCCGCGTGCGTCGCGACATTGCCCGAACCCGAGATAACCGCAGTCTTGCCGACCAGATCCTGTCCCTTGGCGGCGAGCATGTTGGCGAGGAAATAGACCGCGCCATAACCGGTCGCCTCGGTGCGGATCAGCGAGCCGCCCCATTCGAGCCCTTTACCCGTCAGCACCCCGGTGAACTCGTTGGTGATCCGCTTATACTGGCCGAACATGAAGCCGATTTCGCGCCCGCCGACCCCGATGTCGCCCGCGGGCACGTCGATGTCGGCGCCGATGTGGCGATACAGCTCGGTCATGAAGCTCTGGCAAAAGCGCATGATCTCGCGCACGCTCTTGCCCTTGGGATTGAAGTTGGACCCGCCCTTGCCGCCGCCCATCGGCAGCCCGGTCAGCGCGTTCTTGAACGTCTGTTCGAACGCAAGGAATTTGAGCACCGATTCGGTGACCGAGGGGTGGAACCGGATGCCGCCCTTGTACGGGCCGATGGCATTGTTGTTCTGGACACGCCAGCCGCGCTGGACGCGGACATTGCCGTTGTCATCCTCCCAGCAGACGCGGAAAGACACGACTCGATCGGGTTCGGCAATGCGCCGCAGGATCTGCTGCGCGTGATATTCTTCCTTGTCGGCAATGAAGTCGAAAATATCCTCCGATACTTCCTGAACAGCCTGCACGAACTCGGGTTGCCCCGGGTTACGCTTCTTTACGCCTTCCATGAACGTCGAAAAATCGACGTGATCCGAAACTGCCATGCACCCCTCCCCTGGTATGACTGGGAAAGCCGGTGCGACCCCGACGATTTAATCGTTGACCGACCTTGTATGTCAAAGGCTACACCATCGCCGAGCAAAGGCAATATGACAGCGCGCACAGGCGGCATTTTTTCACTGGCCGCACCAAGGGGCAAAAATGAGCGAGACCAAGAGCATGGCCGAAGGCGCGAAGCGCGGCATGACCGGCACCAACCGTGCGATTCTCATCGCCGCTTTTGTGCTGCTGGCGGCGGCGATCGGCTTTGCGATCTGGCGCGATTCGGCGTCCACCGGTGCCGATCCGGTGGCGCCGGGCGCCACCGCGCCGTCCGACCAGCTTGCCGCTCTGGAAGCGCGCACCCAGAGCGAACCGAACAGCGCCGAGGCGTGGACCGCACTCGGCGCGGCGCGATTCGACCTCAGCGATTTTGCCGGGGCCGCGGCGGCCTATGAGAAGGCGACCGCGCTGTCGCCCGAGTCGGCCGGGCTGTGGTCGGCGCTGGGCGAGGCGCGGGTGATGGGCAGCGACAGCGACCCGATGCCCGCCGCTGCGCTCGCCGCGTTCGACAAGGCGATTGCGCTTGATGCCAGGGATCCGCGCGCGCGCTATTTCCTCGCGGTGAAAAAGGACATTGGCGGCGATCATCAGGGCGCGATCAACGACTGGTTCGCGCTGCTTGCCGACACGCCGCAGGGCGCGCCGTGGGAGGCCGACCTCCGCCGCACGATCGAACAGGTCGGTGCGATCCACAAGATCGACGTCACCAGCCGCCTCGCCCGTACGCAGGCGCGCCCGCTAACCGCCGAGGAAATGCCCGTCGCCGCCCGCGGCATTCCAGGGCCGAGCCGCGCCGACATGGAAGCCGCGTCCCAACTGCCCAAGGGTCAGCAGGATCAAATGATCCAGGGCATGGTCGACGGGCTGGAGGCCAAGCTGAAGGCCAATCCTGCCGACGTCGACCGCTGGATCATGCTCATGCGCAGCCGGATGACGCTGGGCGAAACCGCGAAAGCCGCGCAGGCGCTGAAGGACGGAATTGCTGCGAACCCCGGGGCGGCGGGGCGGTTGAAGGCGCAGGCGCAGTTGCTGGGGGTGCCCGGCGCGTGATTTTTCGGTTCACGCGGAGACGAGGAGACGCGGAGAGTATCTTTCAGCCTCGTTCGTGCTGCGCTTGTCGAAGCACTTTTCTTCTCTTCACCGTTGCAAGAAAGAGCAGCCCTTCGACAAGCTAAGGGCAAATGGTGAGGATAGATTCTCCGCGCTTTCGCGTGAACCCCGTTACCCCGCCATCAACGCCGCATTGCCGCCCGCCGCGGTGATGTCCGTGCTGATCGTCTTTTCCTCGGCAAAGCGGTGCAGATAGTGCGGGCCGCCCGCCTTTGGCCCGGTCCCCGACAGCCCGCGCCCGCCGAACGGCTGCGAGCCGACGATGGCACCGATCTGGTTGCGGTTCACGTAGACGTTGCCGACCTGCGCGCGCGCCGCGATATGCGCCGCGACCCCGTCGATGCGAGTGTGGACCCCGAGCGTCAGGCCATAGCCCGAGGCGTTGATCGCATCGATCAGCGCGTCGAGCTCGCCGCCCTTCCATGTCGCGACGTGCAGCACCGGGCCGAAAATCTCGCGCTTCAAATCGGTGACATGATCGAGACGGATCACCACCGGCGGGACGAAATGGCCGCCCGCGGGCAGGTCGGTGCGCTGCGCTTGGGCGATCACGCGCCCCGCGGCGCGCGCTTCGGCGACATAGGCCGCAATTTTGGCCTGGGCCTCGTCGTCGATGATCGGGCCGACGTCGGTTGATAGCAGCGCGGGCTCGCCAACATTCAACTCGGCCATCGCGCCTGCAACCATCGCGATCATCGTGTCGGCGACATCCTCTTGCACGCACAGCAGGCGCAGCGCCGAACAGCGCTGGCCCGCCGACTGGAACGCGCTCGCCACCGCATCGCGCGCGACCTGTTCGGGCAGCGCGGTCGAATCGACGATCATCGCGTTGGCGCCTCCCGTCTCGGCGATCAAAGTGGCGATCGGGCCGTCGCGCAGCGCGAGGCCGCGGTTGATCGCGCGCGCGACTTCGGTCGATCCGGTAAAGGCGACGCCGATGATATCGGGGTTGCCGGTGAGCGCCGCGCCCACCGTCTCGCCGCGGCCGGGGAGATAGTGAAGCACGTCGCCGGGGATTCCTGCCTCAAGCAACAATTCGACCGCGGCGTGGGCGATCAGCGGCGTTTGTTCGGCTGGCTTCGCAAGCACACTATTGCCTGCGGCGAGCGCTGCCGCGACCTGGCCTAGGAAGATCGCGAGCGGGAAGTTCCACGGGCTGATGCACACGAACACCCCCTTGCCCTCGAGCATCAGCTCGTTGCGCTCGCCGGTCGGACCGGGCAGCGCGACGGGGTAGGTGAAATCGGCGCGCGCCTGACCCGCATAATAGCGCAGGAAATCGACCGCCTCGCGCACCTCGGCGATCGCGTCGACCAAAGTCTTGCCCGCCTCGTCGATCGCGAGGCCAAGGAAGAGCGCATCATGCTCTTCGAGCAGATCGGCAGCGCGTTCGAGCCGTTCGGCGCGAAAAGCGCCCCCCGCGAGGCTCCAATTGCCGTGCGCGGCGCGTGCTGCGGCGACGGCATCGGCAACCGCCGCGCGATCGGCCTCGATCACCTGACCGACGACGGCGCCTGTCGCGGGGTTGCGCACCGGCTCGCCTGCACCCGCGCGCGCTGCGCCGCCAACGATCGGTGCCGCGACGCGGTCGCCGCGCCGCGCCGCGCCGATCGCGGCGACCAGCGCCTCGGGCATACCGGGCTCGCCCAGATCATAGCCGCGCGAATTGCGGCGCGCCGGATCGAACAGGCCAAGGCCGGTCGCAATCTTTGACGTCGCGGCGCTCGCGACGCTGCGCGGATCGACCGCGAGCTGTTCGGCGCTGACATCGGGGTCCGAGAATTGATGCACGAAGCTGGAGTTCGCGCCATTTTCGAGCAGACGGCGGACGAGATAGGCGAGCAGGTCGCGGTGTGTGCCAACGGGGGCATAGACGCGCACCGGGCGCGGCGGCGGGAACAGCGCGACGAGCGCATCGTGCGCGCCCTCTCCCATGCCGTGCAGCCGCTGCAGTTCATAGTCGGCGCCCGCGAATAATTCGGCGACAAAGGCTAGCGTCATCGCATTATGGCTGGCGAACGCCGGATAGATGCAATCCTGGCAATCGCGCAGCAACTGGGCGCAGCGCATATAGTTGAGGTCGGTGTGGAGTTTCGCGGTGAACACCGGGAAGTCGCCGAGCCCCAACGTCTGCGCACGCTTGATCTCGGTATCCCAATAGGCGCCCTTGACCAGCCGCATCGACAGCTTCACCCCGCGCGTCCGCGCGCGGTTCGCGAGCCACTCGATCACCGCGGGCGCGCGCTTCTGATACGCCTGGATCACGATGCCGAGGCCGGTCCAGCCATCGGCGATCCCCGCGTCGATCAGCGCCGCGAACACATCCATATGCGGTTCCAGCCGGTCGCTTTCCTCAGCGTCGATCATCAGCGGAATGTTCAACGCCCTCGCCGCTTGCGCGAGCTCGATCACCCGCGGCACCAGCTCGCCGATCACCCGCGCGCGCTGGAGATATTCGTAGCGCGGGTGGAGCGCCGACAGTTTGATCGAAATGCCGTGGTTGGCATGCGGATCGCCGGGCTTGGCGTCCTTCCCGATGCGGGTAATCGCGTCGGCATAGCTGCCATAATAGCGCGCGGCATCCTCGGCGGTGCGGGCCGCTTCGCCGAGCATGTCGAAGCTCGCCAGCTCCGATTTCTGCTTGTCGGCGCGCTTGACCGCAGCGTCGATCGTCTCGCCCATCACGAACTGCTGGCCCAGCAGCTTCATCGCCGCGAGCGCCGCCTGACGGATCACCGGCTCGCCCGAGCGGCGGACCATCGATTTGAGCAAGGTCAGCGGGTTCGCTTTGCTGCCCATCGCGTCGAGCATCAAGGTCGCCGACCCCAGCGACAGGCCGCGTGCCGACAGCGCCACGATCAGCGGGCTGTCCTCGTCGTCGCCTTCCTTCCAATGCCGCCCGGCGATCTTGTCGCGGATCAGCGCATTGGCGGTCGCGCTGTCGGGGACGCGCAGCAGCGCTTCGGCGAGGCACATTAGCACGACGCCTTCTTCGGTCGACAGGCGGTAGCGGTTCATCAACTGCGCGACGAGCGTCTCGCGGTCACCCTCGGCCTTGGCCCTGCGGATCAGGTCGAGCCCGCGCCGGGTCACCGCCTCGACGCTCGCGGTCGAGGTCGAAAGAGCGGTGCGCAGTTCTGCGACGACGTCGGATTCGTTACGACGGGCGAGGGCGCGGATGGCGGCGCGGTCGGTGGGCTGGGTCATGGCCGCACCATATCGCAGGATCGATCGGCGATCTGACTGAATTTCGACTTCTGAAATTATATTTTGACCTATTACGTGGCCAGTTTTAGGTGATTGGCATGAAAAATGCGATCTTCGCAGTCGATCTGGACGATTTCGACCGGAAAATCCTGGCGATTCTGCGCCAGGACGGCCGCATCACCTTCACCGATCTCGCGCAGCAGGTCGGCCTGTCGAAAACGCCATGCCAGCAACGCGTCCGGCGGCTGGTCAAAAAGGGCGTGATCACCGGCTTTGCAGCGATCGTCGATCCCGCCAAGGTAGGGCTCGATCATGTCGCCTTTGCCGAGGTGAAGCTGTCCGACACGCGCGAGGCGGCGCTCAAGCAATTCAACGCCGCGGTGCGTGCGATTCCCGAGGTCGAGGAATGCCACATGATAGCAAGCAGCTTCGACTATCTGCTCAAGGTCCGCACCGTCGACATCCGCCGCTATCGCATCGTCTTGGGCGAGAAAATCTCCAGCTTGCCGCACGTCGCCAGCACGTCGACCTTCGTTGCGATGGAAACGATCAGCGAAGCGACGCGCTGATACGAATATTGACCGACGCCCGCACCTGTGCCAATCGCGCAGCGCCGAGCGGGTGTAGCTCAATGGTAGAGCTTTTGCTTCCCAAGCAAGTGACGAGGGTTCGATTCCCTTCACCCGCTCCAGTTTGCTGCCCGCGCGCAGTCGCTGATGGTTGAAAAAATCCCGAAAATCCGCTAGTTCTTGAGCATTCGCTAGCTTCTGGTGATTGCCAATGATCGCGCGCAACCGAACGGTTCGGGGGCATATCCGGGGGCCTTTCCAAAGTCCCTGATTTGCGAGGCCCCCAAATGGCGCTCACTGACACCGCGATCCGCAAAGCGTAACGGGGACTGATCCAATTGGAAACGATCCGCCCGGAAAACTGGTTGGGATCTGCAGGCCTGTATAACTCGCCAAATTTGGCGATGTAGGAGCCAATTTTAGGAAAATATCGTCAAAAGTGACGAGAAGAGGTGTTGATCTATAAATCTGCAATTCTCGTCATTTTTGGCGAATTATATTTGCATTCTGGTAACAGTTCGCCATATATGGCGAGTTATGAAGATTTCTCCTACCATGCCTGAAAACGTGATGCTGTCCGAGCTTGGGAAGCGTGCGCAACAATATCGTGTCGGCATGAATCTGACTCAAGGCGAACTCGCGAAGAATGCCGGCGTGTCGCAGCGGACGATCGAGCGGCTCGAAAACGGCAGTTCGGTCCAGCTCGAAAAGATGCTACGCATCCTGAGAGCGCTTAGACTGTCCGACAATCTCGACCAGCTCATTCCCGAGACCAGCATCCGTCCGATTCAGCTGGTGGGTTCCAAGTCCGAAGTGCGGCACCGTTCGTACAAGCGGCGCAGCACTGCGCCCAAAGGACAGAACTCTGGGTGGGTCTGGGGTGATAAGAAGTGACGACAGCCGAAGTCTCGCTCTGGGGCACCCGGATTGGTGCAGTCACGCTACCTGGCGGGGAGCGGTTCGCGAGCTTTGAATATGATCCCCATTTCCAGCGCAGCGGTATACAGCTTGCGCCGCTGATGATGCCGCTGAGCGGACAAGTCTATCGCTTCCCGGCGCTGGCGCCGGAGAGCTTCCACGGCTTACCTGGCATGCTTGCCGATGCACTGCCTGACAAATATGGCAATGCCCTGATCGATGCCTGGCTCGCGACCCAAGGTCGCACCGGTGTCGATTTCAACGCCGTCGAGCGCCTCTGCTACACCGGAACGCGCGGCATGGGCGCTCTCGAGTTCATACCTGCACAAGGCCCCGCCTCGATCAACGCAGATAAAATCGAGATCGGCGACCTCGTCAAACTCGCCTCCGAAGTGCTTGTGCACCGCTCGGAGCTCAACGTGACCTTTGCCGGTACGGACAAGGCCGAGGCACTGCGCGAAATCCTCCGCGTCGGGACGTCTGCCGGTGGCGCGCGCGCCAAGGCTATCATCGCGTGGAATCCCGCGACCAACGAAGTGCGCTCGGGCCAAGTCACGGCGCCCGCAGGCTTCGAATATTGGCTGATGAAGTTTGACGGCGTCGACAACAACAAGGACCGCGATCTCGCCGATCCGCTCGGCTACAGCGCAATTGAATATGCCTATTCGCTGATGGCCGGCGAGGCGGGCATCGAAATGGCCGAGTGCCGGCTATTCGACGAAGGACCGCGCCGGCATTTCATGACTCGACGCTTCGATCGGCTTGCCGATGGTGATAAGCTCCACATGCAGTCCCTGGCCGCAATCGCTCATCTCGATTTTAACCAGCCCGGCGCGAATAGCTACGAACAGGCGTTCACTGCTATCCGCGAGCTAGGCCTCGGCCAAATTGCCTTAGACCAGCAGTTTCGCCGCGCCGTGTTCAACATCGTCGGTCGCAACCAAGATGACCATGTAAAGAATATTGCTTTCCTCATGGATCGCTCAGGTCAGTGGCGGCTCGCTCCGGCCTATGACATCTCCTATCAATATAATCCATCGGGCACTTGGACGAACCAGCACCAGATGTCGCTCGGCGGGAAGCGCGACTTCTTCTCGCTTGAGGATCTCGAAGCGGGCGGCAAGATAGCGGGCTTGTCGAAACGAGCCGTCCGCGAGACCGTCGGTGAGGTGACATCCACGATTCGACGTTGGCCGGAAATCGCGGAGAGTGTGGGCGTGCGTCCCGACTTCATCGACGAGATCGAGGCGCGGCAACGACTCGATATTCGCTAAGCCCGCGCATCGCTTCCGTCTCACCCCAAAATTCTGGATTCCCTTCACCCTCCAGTTTTTCCGATATCATGTCCTGTTACGTCGGTCCGACCTTGCGTTCGGGGTTTTTGCCGGGTCGGATCCCTTGCCGACACGATGGCAGATACCGTGCGGTATCGACGGAGCGCAAAATCGCAGCGGTCAGGCCGCCCGCGACCTTACAAACCCGCCGCCGCCCCCCATATGGAATCCATGCCGCTGGACCGCGCCGCGTTGTAACATGGCGGGCCACCTGTCGGGCATCGTCTCCTGTCGATCAAAATGGCTTTGGTTGGATTTTCCGGGACAGGAAACTGATCGCGCATCCGGTGGGCTGACAGCTTGGGTAGGCGGTTCGAAAGGCATGCTCAAATGATCGGCTATTTCATCCTCCTTCACCGCTTTCCTGAACAGTTCAAACGGATGTTCCGCGCCATTTATGCACCCGGGAACAGCTATGTGATCCATGTCGACAAAAGTTCGGGCGCGGAATTCGCCGCCGACATCGGAGAGTTCGTCAAACCTTATCAGGGCGTCGCGATCATCGAATCGAAAAAGGCGTTGTGGGGCGGCTATAGCCTGGTCGATGCCGAGCTGCGCGGCATGGCCAGATTGCTGGCGATGAGCAGCAGTTGGACGCACTATATCAACCTCAGCGGCCAGGATTTCCCGCTGAAGTCGGAAGCCTACATCCGCGACTTCCTGCGCGCCAACCCGCGCCGCCAGTTAATCCGCACGCTCGACCAGCGAAAAGTCCGCCCCGACACGATGAACCGCGTCAACCGCCTGTGGGTCGAGGCGCTGGGGCATGTCGTCAGCACCCCCCTGCCGCGCGCGTTTCTCAAAGGCGCGACGCCCTTCATCGGGACGCAATGGAAAGCGGTGACCCGCAGCTTCTGTCAATTTGCAGTCCACCACCCGAGCGCCGAGCGCTTCAAGGCCTTCTATCGCCGCAGTTTCATCCCCGACGAGGCGTTTTTCCAGACGCTGATGATGAACAGCCCCAATCAGGGCGAGGTGATCAATGACGATCTGCGGACAGTCGACTGGATACCCTATGGCAAGAACGCGCTATGCCCGCGGGTGTTCGGCGCTTCTGATGCGCTGCGCCTGACGCTCAGCCCCGACCTGTTCGCGCGCAAGTTTGACATGGACGAGGATGCGGGGATTTTTGATCTGCTTGAGGCGCATCTGAAAACACCCGCGGCGATGGACTATGTCGGCGATATTGCGATCAAGCCGACCCGACCGCGCGCCAAACCTATCGAAGCCCTGACTCCCGGCTGAAAAAGCCGCCGGGCTGAAACAGCAAGGGCTCCGCCGATGGTTCGGCGGAGCCCTGCGCGCGGCGATGAGCCGAGATGGATCAGCCGTTCAGGCGATCCTTGACTGCCTTGGCCGGGCCAAAGGTCAGCTTCTTGGCGGCCTTGATCTGGATCGTCGCGCCGGTCGAAGGGTTACGGCCTTCGCGTGCCGGGGTCGCCTTGACCTTGAACTTGCCAAAACCGTTGACCGAAACTTCGTCGCCCTTGGCGGCGGCATCGGCAATCGCGGCGAAGACGGCATCGACGGCCTTGCGTCCGTCGGCTTTGCTGAGGTCCAGCGACGCGGCGACGGCGTCCGACAGTTCGGCGTGATTCATAAATTCTCTCCTGGTTTCGGCCGGGCGATTCCCAACCAATGCGCTGCCATAGACGCATGATGCACGCTTCGCCAAGCCCGCGATTGCAGGGGATTGGGGGCATAGACAGCAAATTCGTGTCGCCTGGCCCGCGCCGTCACCGCACGGTCGCTATCGCGAGCAGCGCGTCGAGGTCGGCGTGGACCTCCAGCTCGGCCGCAATCTCGTCGAGTGCCGCATCGACATTGGCGGCATAGTCGTGCGCGCCGCCCGTCACCCCAATGCGTTCAAGCAAGGCACGGCGCACGTCGGCGGAGGCGAACAAACCGTGGATGTACGAGCCGAAAACGCGGCCATTACCGCTGATCGCGCCGTCGCTGGCGCCGTCGGCGAGCAGCGCAAAGGGGCGCGCCGTGCCGGGGCCGCGTGTTTCGCCCATATGAATCTCATACCCTGCCAGCGTCGCGCCCAGCGCGGCCCCCGTGACGTGCCGTAGCGTCTTGGCGGGGGAGAGCGTCGTTTCGACGTCGAGCAGCCCCAGTCCCGTGACGTCGGTCGCCGTCCCCTCGATCCCCAGCGGATCCGCGATCCGCTGCCCGAGCATCTGATAGCCACCGCACAGCCCGACGATCATCCCGCCGCGCCGGTGGTGCGCCAATATATCGATGTCCCAGCCCTCGGCGCGCAGCGCGCCCAGATCGGCGATCGTCGCTTTCGATCCCGGCAGCACGATGATCGCCGCCTCGGCGGGGATCGGCCGTCCCGGCGGCACCATCACGACTTCGACTCCGGGTTCCAGCTTGAACGGATCGAGATCGTCGAAATTGGAAATGCGCGGCAGGATCGGGCAGGCGATCATCCGCCGCCCTTCGCGCGGATCGGCGCGGCGCTCCAGGATCACCGCATCCTCGCTCGGCAACCGCGCCGCGGCGCTGAGCCAGGGAATGACGCCAAAACCCGGCCAGCCGCTACGTCGTTCGATTTCGCGATAGCCATCGTCGAACAGCGCCGGATCGCCGCGAAACTTGTTGATCAGGAAACCGCGGATCATCGCGGCATCCTCGGGATCGATCACGGCGCGGGTGCCGACGACCGACGCGATCACCCCGCCGCGGTCGATGTCGCCGATCAGGATGACGGGGACATTGGCGGCGCGCGCAAAGCCCATATTGGCGATGTCACCGGTGCGCAGGTTGATCTCGGCGGGCGACCCCGCCCCCTCGACGACGACGACATCGCACTGCGCCCGCAGCCGGTCGTAGCTTTGCGTGACCTCGGTGAGCAGCGCGCCGCGCGCCGCGCGAAAATTGCCGCTCCCCAGCGTGCCGCGCACCTTGCCGTGGACGATCAGCTGCGACGTGCGGTCGGCCTGCGGCTTCAACAGCACCGGGTTCATATCGCTATGCGGCGGGGTGCGACAGGCGATCGCCTGCAACGCCTGCGCGCGCCCGATCTCGCCGCCGTCGATCGTCACCGCCGCGTTGTTCGACATATTCTGCGGCTTGAACGGGCGGACGACGAGCCCGCGATTGGCAAAGGCGCGGCACAACCCCGCCACCAGCACCGATTTGCCGACGTCGGAGCCGGTGCCCTGCAGCATCAATGCCGTCACGCGCGGCGCTCCTGACGGAGCGCGCGGGTCAGAACAGCCCCGGCAATTCGCGCTGCGCCGCGCTCGGCCGGTCGCCGACCAGCATTTCGGGTTCGGCAGCGATACGCGCGCTGCTGCTTTGCGCCGCTGGACCGACGCTGGCCTCGGCAATCCGTGTCGGGCACCCGGCGCCAGACAGGAAATCGATCGCCCGGCGCACCGACGCTTCGCGCGCGTCGCCCAGCGGCAGGCTCAAATCGTCGGTTGCGGCGCAGCTGTTCGCGATCTTCGGCGCCAGCCCGTCGTAATAGTCGCTCGCACCGGTCGAATTGCCGGTGGCAAAGGCGACGACGCGCATCCGGTCGTCGCATTCGGCCTTGTCGAGCGCGATCTGACCGACCGGCTTGCCAAAGGTGTTGCTGCCGACCAGCGTCATGTTGGTGCCCAGATAGGGCAGCATCGAATTGATCACCAGTTCGCTCGCCGATGCGGTCGATCCGGTGCCGATAAAGGCGATGCGCGTCGGCGCAATCGATTCGGGCTGCGGCCCGAAGAAATGCCGGTCGTTCTCGACCGCCTTTGACGGACGAAAATTGGTTTGCGAGAATAATTCGCTCGATGTGCGGTTGCGCCCCAGCAGGTCACCCATCAGCTCGGCGGTCGATACCAGCCCGCCACCATTATAGCGGAAATCGATGATGATGTCGGTCACGCCCTGGTTGCGAAAATCCAGGAAGGCGGTGCGCAATTGCGGGTTTGCCGACGAGATGAAGGTGCGCAGGTTGAGGTAACCATAGTTGCGCCCGCCCTCACTGATGATCTTGGCGCCATAACGATCCGAAATCGGGTCGAGCGAATAATCCGCCTTGGCGACGGTCACGTCGCGCGTTCCGGCGGCGTCGGTGATCCGCAGGACGCGGGTCACGCCGGGGTCGCTCGGCCCCAGCGCGTTGGTGATACCCGCCGTGCCTTCGGACGCGACGATATTGGCAATGGTGCGGACATTGCCGCTGTTGGTGCCGATCCCGACGATGGCGGTGCCGCGATCGATCCCTGCCGCAAAGGCAGGGGCGGTCTCATAGGCTTCGGCGATCAGGACGCGCTGATTTGCCGCGTCATAGACCAGACGAATACCATATCCGGCGCTCGACCCGCTGGCGAAAAAGGCGTTCTCCTCGGCAATCGAGGTGATGTAGGTAAAGAAACGGTCCTTGTTCAGCGCGCGCGCCGGGGCGACCAGCGCGTCGATATAGGCATCGACGGTGCCAAAGCTCGCCGGATTGACCCCGGTCGCCACGTCGGTGGGGAACAGATACCATTCGTCGATCACCGCCTTGGCGAAGGACTGCCGCGCGGAAAGGCCGCAGCCCGCGGTCGGTGCCGGCGTCGGTGAGGGGGTCGGCGCGACCGTGATCGGCCCGCCTCCGCCCCCGGTCGACCCGCCACCCCCGCCGCCGCACGAGGCTAGAAGGAACGACAGGACGGTCAGTGACGCAACGGCGCTACGCATATATTTTCCCCGGTATAATCAATGGTTCCGAGAATAGTCATATCGGCCATGAATTGGAAATGAAGAAGCAATGTCCGCATGCGACCCGTTACGGGCCTAAGCAATCCTCCCCCAACGCGGTCACCTGTTCATACGCCAACGGTGACGCCGACCTGTCAGTCGCCTGCGTCCGTTTCACGCCGCCCCTTGAAACCCTGCGCGACGACATAGAGTTCGGGCGACCCCTTGCGGCTCGCGGGCGGCTTGGCGTGCTTGATCGTCGTGAAGTGTTTTTTCAGCAGCGTCAGCAGCGTGTGGTCGGCGCCCCCCGCAAACACTTTGGCCACGAACGCACCGCCGGGTCGCAGCGTCTGCACCGCAAAATCGGCGGCGGTTTCGGCCAGCCCGATCGTGCGCAGATGGTCGGTTTGCTGATGGCCGACGGTGTTCGCCGCCATGTCCGAAATCACCAGATCGGGGGCGCTGCCCAGCGCTTCAATCAGCGCATCGGGCGCCGCATCATCCATAAAATCCATCTCGAGGATTTCGACACCCTCGATCGGCTCGCACGCCAGCAGATCGATGCCCGCGACGCGCGCGCGCGGATTATTTTTGCGCACGACCTGCGACCAGCCGCCCGGGGTGATGCCCAGGTCGACGACCGCGCGCGCCTTTTTGATGAAACCGAATTTGTCGTCGAGCTCGATCAGCTTGTACGCGGCGCGCGATCGATAACCTTCGGCCTGCGCGCGGCGGACATAGGGATCGTTGAGCTGGCGTTGCAGCCAGCGCGTCGACGACACGCTGCGCTTTTTCGCGGTCTTAACGCGCACATGCAGTCCGCCGCGACCGCTGCCGCCGCCCTTGCTGCTTCCACTGCCGCCGCTCATTTGCGATACTCCCGGCGCGTCACCGGCACGTCGCGGCCCTGCATCGCCAGCGTGCGCAAAATGCCCTCGCGGATGCCGCGGTCGGCGACGCCGACGCGTGCCGCGGGCCACAGATCGATGATGCTCTCTAAAATCGCGCAGCCGGCGACGACCAGATCGGCACGCTCGCGGCCGATGCACGCGATGTCGGCGCGGTCGGCGATGCTGGCATCGGCCAGCCGGCGGCTGATGTCACGCATCGCATCGGTCGGCACGACCAGCCCGTCGACGGCGCGGCGATCATAGCGTGGCAGGTTCAGGAACACGCTGGCCAGCGTCGTAACCGTGCCGCTGGTGCCGAGCAGGCGCAGCTCTTGCCCGGCAAATTGTTCGGCGCGCCCGGCAAAGGCGGCAAAGGCGGTGCGCGTCACTTCGCGCATATGTGCATAGGCCGCCTGTCGCCCCGCCAGGCTGTCGTCGGGCAGTGGTGCATGTTCGGTTAGCGACACGACGCCCCATGGCACGCTGATCCAGTCGTGGATCTGGACGTCATGATTCGACACATCGACGTGCATCAGCTCGGTCGAACCACCACCGATGTCGAAAATCAGCGCCGGACCTTCGCCGGGTTCCATCAGATTGTGACAGCCGAGTACCGCGAGTCGCGCCTCTTCGGCGGGAGAAATGATGTCGAGGACGATGCCCGTTTCGCGCCGAACCCGCTCGGCCAGTTCGACGCCGTTGGCGGCGCGGCGGCAAGCTTCGGTTGCGACCGCGCGCGACAGCGAGACGTGGCGGCGGCGCAGCTTGTCGGCGCAGATCGCCAGCGCCGCGACGGTGCGGTCCATCGCCGCATCGCTGATCCGCCCGCTGAGGTGCAGACCCTCGCCCAGCCGGACAATACGCGAAAAGGCGTCGATCACGACCAACTCACCGTCCTGCGGCCGGGCGATGAGCAACCGGCAATTGTTGGTGCCCAGGTCGATCGCGGCATAGCTGCGCGGTCGCACGAAATGCGCTGCGCGCGCGGCGGGTTCTGCCGGGTTTCGCCCTTTCGCCGCCGGTCCCGTCCTTGAACCTGGCCGCGGCGGTCGCCCTGATGGCGCTGCCATTTGCCGCATGGCTAGTATTACCTGTCTCTCTCACGCACCCGCCAATCGCGGATGTGCACTTGCGCAAGAACCTAGGCTTTGGTGGCCTTTTAGGCAACCCCGTCTGCTTCGCGGCGCCACGACACAAAGAAAGCCCCGCCCGGCGTTGGCCGGACGGGGCATGTAGGGGGGACTGCAAATTATTGGAGGTCGGGACTGCCCTTAACGACAGCCGTCATTCCCCTTGTCGATCGCGCGGCCGGCGATTGCACCGACTGCGCCACCGATGATCGTGCCGACGGCGCGGTCGCCGCGGCCGGCGATTTCATGGCCGGCGAGCCCACCGGCGATCGCGCCGATGATCGTGCCGCCGGTGCCATTGTCGCACTGGCGATAATTGCGCTGGTTGTACCGCTGCTGGTTGTAGCGACGGTCCTGGCGATAATCGCGGCGGTCGGCGCGGCGATCGTAACGACGGTCATAACGGCGGTCGTCGCGGTCATAGCCAACATTGTAGCTCGAATAGCCGCGCTGGTCGTAATAGCCGTTCTGCGCCGCAGCGGGAGCCGCCATGCCCAGAGTCGCGGTGGACATCAGGGCGGCGATCGAGAGGGTCACCATCTTTTTCATCGTCGTTCTCCTTCTTTCGTCGTTTGGCCCTTCTGGGCGTTGTCGATGAAGGGGTTATGAGCGATTCGCATTGAGCCGACCCTGAACGCGCTTGTTGGCTGCCGTTCAGCTTCGCGTCCCGCCACGCTTTCCTTTCGCGCGCCACCGCCCTAACCGGCGCCGATGCGCCGCCTGTTTTTCGCCGCCTTGATCTTTCTCGCGCTCGGCCCGGCGCTGGGGACGGTGCATCGCTTTCCCGTCGATAACCTGACCCAGCGCGCCGCCGCACGCCCGCTGGTCTTTGCGCCGCAGACGCGCGGCCCGATGCGCTTCGTGCGCGGCTGGCACCTCGTCAGCCCGCACAGTTACTTCGGCGGCTTTTCGGGGCTCGCGCGGATTGGACCCGGCACGTTCCAGCTGATCGGGGACAATGGCTACGCGGCGCAACTGACCATGGATGCCAGCGGCCGGTTCGCCGCGGTTCATATCCGCCCGCTGCCGACCCCCGACGGCCGTCCCGCAACCAAGACGATGGCCGACACCGAGGCGCTGTTTGTCGATCCGGCGCGTGGTCAGGCCTGGATTGCGCTCGAAGGGATCAACCAGATCTGGCGCCTTGATGCCAATCTTGCGACGATCGAAGCGCGCCGTAGGCTGCCCGAACCGCGCTGGCCCGCCAATCGCGGAGCCGAGGCGATGGCGCGGCTCGCCGATGGGCGAACGGTGGTTTTTTCCGAAGGTGCCGACGACCATCCGCACGGGACTGAGGCGCTGTTGTACACGGGTGATCCCGCGGCGCCCGGGCCACCACCGATTCGCTTCTTCTATGATGCGCGCGGCAAGGGATTGGCCAGCGATGCCGCGGCGCTGCCTGACGGCCGCTTCCTGCTCGTCCACCGGCGGCTCGGCTTCGATCCCGTATTCACGACGATCATCAGCATCGTCGATCCCGCCGACATCGCCAAGGACGCGGTGGTGCGGTCGCAAACGATCGGCCGCGTCCCCCGCCCACTCGCCGAAAATTACGAAGGCGCCGCGGTGACGGTCGAGCAGGGACGGACCTGGCTGTGGCTGGCGTCCGACAATAATTTCAACGCTTGGCAGCGCAGCCTGCTGCTCCAGTTCGAGCTTGTTGATCTGCCACCAGCAAAAACCCCGGACAGCAAAAAGGCCGCGCGGAAACCGGCGGCCTGATTGCGGTTAGCGATGGGAAAGTGCTTAGGCGGCCTTTTCGGCCAGCTTCTTTGCGACTTCCTTCTTCACCTTGCGTGCCGAATCGGACAGCTGGTCATCGCCGGCCTTCAGCAGCCAGTTGTCGAGGCCGCCATTATGCTCGACGGTGCGCAGGCCGTGGGTCGACACGCGCATCTTGACGCCCTTGCCCAGCGCGTCCGACAGCAACGTCACATTCTGCAAATTGGGCAGGAAGGTGCGCTTGGTCTTGTTGTTGGCGTGGCTGACATTGTTGCCGACCATACGACCCTTGCCGGTCAGTTCGCAGATGCGCGACATGATGTTTGTCCTCGTACAAAAATATCGGTTCGGCGTCCGGGTGCTTCCCGTGAAATCGGGGAAGGCAGGACCGGAGTGAGCCGGGAAAGGCGCGCGCTTATCGGCTTGCCGCAGATTCGTCAAGCGACTAGCGGGAAAAGCGATGCCGCAATTTCCGCTGCCCGAACCGATGCGCCGCGCGCTCGACCTCGCCAAAACCGCAGCGGACCGGGGCGAAGTGCCCGTCGGCGCCGTGGTCGTCAAGGATGGTGCGATAATCGGCGAAGGCCACAATCGCCCCCGCGAATCGCACGATCCCACCGCGCACGCCGAAATCGTCGCGATTCGCGCTGCGGCAGCCAAGCTCGGCAATGAACGTCTCGAAGGCTGCGATTTGTATGTGACGCTGGAGCCCTGCGCGATGTGCGCGGGCGCGATCGCCCACGCCCGCATCGCGCGGCTCTATTATGGCGCCGACGATCCCAAGGGTGGCGGTGTCATCCACGGCCCCCGCGTGTTCACGCAGCCGACGGTGCATCATCGGCCCGAGGTGTATGACGGTATCGGGGCAGGGGAGGCGGCGGGGCTGCTCAAGGATTTTTTCGCGGCGCGGCGTTAAGTTTAAGTAAGCAAAACCTCCTCCACCCATTGCGGCACCACCACACTTGCCGGCCCATGCCGCGCCTCGCTGAACCAGTAACTCCCCTGGCTCGGTTCCATATTCAGCTCCAGCGTCCTCGCGCCCGCCGCGCGAGCCTCGCGCACGAACCCTGCCGCCGGATATACCGCGCCCGACGTGCCGATCGACACGAACAGGTCGGCGCGGTTCAGGGCGGCGTAAATCTCGTCCATCCGGTACGGCATTTCGCCGAACCACACGATGTCGGGGCGCAAGGTGCCGACGACCCCGCACGCCGCACAGGCGGGCCGATCGAGTAGCGGCCCGGTCCAAGGCAGCCGCGCATTGCATGCCGCGCACCAGGCGTTCAGATGCTCGCCATGCATATGGATCAGCCGTTTGGCCCCGGCGCGCTCGTGCAGGTCGTCGACATTCTGCGTCACGATCAGCAACTCGCCCGGCCATTTCGCGTCGAGCCGCGCCAGCGCTTCATGTGCCGCATTCGGCAGCTTGGTCTGGATCGCCTCGCGCCGCGCATCATAGAATCGCAGCACCAGATCAGGGTCGCGCGCAAAGGCCTCAGGAGTTGCGACATCCTCGACGCGGTGCTGTTCCCACAATCCGCCGCCGTCGCGAAACGTGTCGATGCCGCTTTCGGCCGACACCCCGGCGCCGGTCAGGATGACGATGTTCTGAATATCCTTCATCCTCCCTCTCTATTCGTTCGTGTCGAGCAAAGTCGAGACGCCTGTCGATGAAACCCTCCAGTGCTGACCCTCATTGGAGGGATGGGCCTGACCCGTCTTCCGTTCGTCCTGAGCTTGTCGAAGTACTGCCCTTCCTCTTATGGCGGTGACAGGACAAGTACGGCCCTTCGACAAGCTCAGGGCGAACGGGGATTTGGGATCATGACCAGCATCGGCATTATCGGCAGTGCAGGGCGGATGGGCGTCGCACTCGCCGCGGCGATTTCTGAAGCGGGGCAGCGGCGCTGCGGCATCGACAAGGGCGGGGATGTCGGAAAACTGGCTGACGACGCCGACGTCCTCGTCGATTTCTCGTCGCCCGCGGCGCTCGAAACCACCCTCGACGCCTGCGTGGCAGCAAAGAAGCCGATCGTCATCGGCACCACGGGGCTTGAGGAACGCCATCATTATCTCATCGATGATGCGGCCGCTGACATCGCGGTGCTCCAGACTGGCAACACCTCGCTCGGCGTGACCCTGCTCGCGCATCTGGTGCGCGAGGCGGCGGCGCGGCTCGATCCCGAATATGATATCGAGATCGTCGAAATGCATCACCGGATGAAGCTCGACGCGCCCAGCGGCACCGCGCTGCTGCTCGGGCAAGCCGCCGCCGAAGGGCGCGGCATCAGCCTTGCGACCTGCTCCGAACGTGGCCGCGACGGCGTCACGGGCGCGCGGGGCCATGGCAAGATCGGCTTTGCCAGTCTGCGCGGCGGCACCGTCGCGGGCGATCACGACGTGATCTTTGCCGGGCCGGAGGAAATGATCACCCTGTCGCACCGCGCCGAGAACCGTATGATTTTCGCGCGCGGCGCTGTCCGCGCGGCGCTGTGGCTGACCGGACAAAAGGCCGGGCGCTACACGATGCCGCAGGTGCTGGGGCTGAACTGACGGAGACGGCGGCGGACCAGTTGGTCCGCCGCCCGCCAGTGGCTATTTGAACTTGAATTCGCGCAGTAGGAAGCTCCCCATCACCGTGCGATATTTGGCGCGATCGCCCGATTCCGCTTCCATCTGGGCATCGTTGCGCTTCATATGTTCGCGATAGGCGGCGTTGCGCCGTTCATCTTCCGCCGCGTCGGCGAAATTGGCAAAGGTCACCGACAGATAAAGGTCGGGTTCGCCCGGCCGCGAATTATAATTGCCATAGACTGCATAGCTGATGATCCAGCCTTGCGCCTTCGCGAACTCCTGCGCCTTGCGTCATTCGGTCGCCAGATAGTTGGCATATTGCAGGCCGCCGCCATCGGCGATGTCGATCATCGATACTTCGGTATAGTTGCCCGGGGAAAAGGGATAGTTTTGCGCCGCCGCGGGTGTGGGCATGGCAAACGCCAAGGTTGCGGCCAGCGTGGCCGCTTTCAGCAAGTTGGACATGGTCTGGTCCTCCAGGTCGAAACGAGAACCCCCTGGCCCCCTTGTCCGACCTCCCCGGTGCCGAATCCTTTCGCGGGAGCCGTGAAGCGACTCGCCATCAAGGTAGGCGAAGGCTAGGCCTCTCGGTACAGGAGTCAAACCGCGCCCGATGGCCGCGTAGTCGGGAAAGCGCCGATGAGAAGAGCCGATATTTTCGAATTCTACCGCCGCCTCGCCGAGCTCAACCCGAGTCCCGAGACCGAGCTGGCCTATGGCAACACCTACCAGCTGCTCGTCGCGGTCGTGCTATCGGCGCAGGCGACCGATGTCGGGGTGAACAAGGCAACGCGGCGGTTGTTTGCCGAGGTGACGACGCCGCAGCAGATGGTCGACCTGGGCGAAGCCGGGCTGAAAGAGCATATCAAGACGATCGGGCTGTTCAACCGCAAGGCGAAGAACGTCATCGCCCTCTCCGAAATCCTCGTCCGCGACCATGGCGGCGAAGTCCCTGCTGATCGCGACACGCTCGTCGAACTGCCCGGGGTCGGGCGCAAGACCGCCAATGTCGTGATGAACTGCGCGTTTGGCGCCGAAACCTTTGCCGTCGACACCCATATCTTCCGCGTCGGCAACCGCACCGGGCTCGCCCCGGGCAAGACCGTTCTGACGGTCGAAAAGGCGCTGGAAAAAACCACCCCGGCGCCGTTCCGCGTCGGCGCCCACCACTGGCTGATCCTCCACGGCCGCTATATCTGCAAGGCGCGCACGCCCGAATGCTGGCGCTGCCCTGTCGACGACCTGTGTCGGTTCAAACCGAAGACGGCGGCGCCAAAGGCGAAAAGGGCAGCGTAATAGGGCGTCACGCAGAGGCGCAGGGTACGCAGAGATTTGGGCTCACGCGGAGAGGCGGATCCGCGGACAGAATATCTTTCCCTTCTCTGCGACCTCCGCGCCTCTGCGCGCATTTCTTCTGCGCCCTCTTGCGCCGCGCCACCCACGCGCCATAGTCCGCCCTCATGCGCAACCTTACCACCCCGCTCGCCCTCGCCGCCGCAATGCTCGCCGCCGCGCCCGTCCACGCCAAACCCGCCGATGCCGACGCCGCGAAGCAGATCCTGAAAGACAGTATCGCGATCCCGACTGTTCAGGGCCGCGGCAAGGTGCCCGAACTCGCGGCCTATTACGCCGGGGTGCTAAAGGCCGCAGGTTATGCCGACAGCGACATCGAAATCACCCCGATAGGCGAAACCGCAACCTTTGCTGCGACGCTCACCGGTACGACCCAGAAAAAGCCGATCGTGCTGCTCGGCCATATGGATGTGGTCGAGGCCGACGCAAAGGACTGGACGCGCGACCCCTTCGTCCCGGTCGAGGAGGATGGCTATATTTTCGGCCGCGGGTCCGAAGACAACAAGTTCGACGTCTCAATGATGGTCGCGACGATGGCGCAGCTGAAAAAGGACGGCTTCAAACCCAACCGCTCGATTATCCTGCTGCTCTCGGGCGACGAGGAAACGCAGATGCTGACGACGCGCGCGCTCGCAGCGAAATACAAGAGCGCCGAATTTGCACTCAACGGCGACGGCGGCGGCGGTACGATCGCCGAAGACGGCAGGCCGCAATATTATGGGCTGCAGGCGGGCGAAAAAACCTATGCCGATTTCACCCTCGAAGTCACCAACCCCGGCGGCCACAGCTCGCGCCCGTCGCCCGTCAACGCGATCGTCCAGCTGTCGAATGCGCTGGCCAAGGTCGGCGCCTATAAATTCGCCGCGCAGCAGAATGAGCTGACCAAGGTCGGCATGCCGATCGTCGCCGACCAGGTCGGCGGCAATATGGGTGCCGCGCTCAAGGCCTTTGCCGCCAACCCGGAGGATGAGGACGCGATCACCAAGATTCGCGCCGACCCCGAATATGTCGGCCAGATCGGCACCACCTGCGTGCCGACGCTGGTGAAGGGCGGTCATGCCGAAAATGCGCTGCCGCAGCGCGCCACCGCGAACATCAACTGCCGCATCTTCCCCGGCGTCCCGGTCGAAAGCGTGCGCGCGGAGCTGGAGCGGTTGATCGCCGACCCCGCGGTCAAGGTGAACCCCGATCCCGACGCCAGCGCCAGCGACGCCTCGCCGCTGCGCCCCGACGTCATGGCGGCGGTAAAGAAAGCCGTCCACGCCCGCGCCCCCGGCCTGCCGATCATCCCGTCGATGAGCGCCGGGGCGACCGACAGCTACCACTTTCGGATTGCCGGGGTGCCGAGCTATGGCGTCGCCGGGTTGTTCTCGAAAGCAAGCGACAGCTTCGCGCATGGCCTCAACGAACGCGTCCCGGTCGATGCGATCGCCCCCGCGCTGGCGCATTGGGACAACCTGCTGCGCGATTTGTCGAAATGATTGAGCGCCGCCCCCGCCTGCGCCGGGGCGACGGACTAAACCAACGCCGCCACCGCGCGCTCGACCATCGCCACCGCCGCCTCGGCGCCGAAGCTTTCGGCGTCGAGCGATAGTTCGAGCCACAGCCCGTCGACCATCGCGGTCAGCATGATCGCCAGCCGTTCGGCATCGGCGGCGCCGCAGGCGGTGAGCAGCTCGCCCAGCCGCGCGCGGTAGCCCGCGTAGCTATCGGCGTGAATATTCGCCATCCGCGCATTGCTGCGCGCCAGCGCCCAGAACGCCGTCCACGCCCCCAGCAGCTCGGGATCGGTCACCGGCGGACGGAAGCTCGCGGTCAGATACGCCAGCAACTGCGCGTGCGGGTCAGTGCCGGCGCCCGCCACTGCTTCGGCAAAAATCGCGTCCATGCGGTCGCTCGTCGCCTCGTAAGTGGCGGCGACCAGATCGTCGATGCCGGCGAAATAATGGCGTAAAAGCCCGGGCGACACTCCGGCGCGGGCGCAGATTGCGCGGACGCTGGTTCCCGTCATGCCAACTTCGGCCAGGCACGCGGCGGTCGCGTCGATCAGGTCGCCGCGACGGGCATCGGCGCTTTCGCGCGTAAAGGCTTGGCGAGCGGGTTGCATCTTGTTATACGTTTGTACAACAAGGATCGACTCATGGCAACGCTGCGCGACACTTTCATTCGTCAAGACCCGCAAGACGGCTGGTCACTCCCCGCATGGACGTACAGCGATCCCGACTTTTACGCGGCCGAAATGGAGCGCATCTTCCGCCCCAGCTGGCAGGTCGTCTGCCACGACAGCGATATCCCGAACCCCGGCGATTGGCACAACATCGACTATTGCGGCGAAAGCGTGGTCGTGGTGCGCGGCACCGACCGCATCGTGCGGGCCTTTACCAATGTGTGCCGCCACCGCGGCTCGCGGCTGCTCGATGGCGCTACGGGCTGCGTGAAAAAGCTCGTCTGCCCCTATCACGCCTGGACCTACGAACTCGACGGCCGCCTGACTGGGGTCCCTGATTCGGCCAGCTATCCGATGCTCGATCGCGGCAAGGCGGGGCTGGTTGGGGTCGATCTCGAGCAATGGCGCGGCTTCTGGTTCGTGCGCCTCACCGACGATGGCGGCCCGTCGGTCGCGTCGATGATGGCGCCGTATGAGGAACAAGTCGCGCCCTATCGCTTCGAAGACCTCGGCGCCCTCGGCCGCGTCACGCTGCGACCGCGCGAAGTGAACTGGAAAAATGTCGGCGACAATTATTCGGACGGCCTCCATATCCCTGTCGCGCACCCGGGCCTGACCCGGCTGTTCGGCAAAAGCTATGGCGTCGAGGCGACCGATCATGTCGACCGCATGTGGGGCGACCTGATCGACCGGCCATCGGTGAACTGGTCCGAACGCATGTACCAGCGGCTGCTGCCGCCTGTCCCGCACCTGCCTGGGGACAAGCAACGCCACTGGCTCTATTTCAAACTCTGGCCCAACGTGGCCTTCGACATCTACCCCGACCAGGTCGACTTCATGCAGTGGCTGCCGACCGGCCCGACCAGCTGCCTGATCCGCGAAATCAGCTACGTCCTGCCCGATGACCGCCGTGAGATGAAGGCGGCGCGCTACCTCAACTGGCGGATCAACCGCCAGGTCAACGCCGAGGATACGCTGCTAATCACCCGCGTCCAGCAGGGGATGGCGTCGCAAAGCTTCACCATGGGGCCGCTCAGCGACAAGGAAGTCTGCCTCAAGCATTTCTGTTCGCGGATGCGCTACCTGATCCCCCAATCCCGCCTCGAACAAGCCCCGCGTGCGGGATGGAGCAAAGCATGACCAAGCACTATGACGCGATCATCATCGGCGCCGGCCATAACGGCCTCGTCTGCGCTTTCTATCTCGCCAGGGCGGGGTTTAAGGTGCGCATCGTCGAGGCGCGCGACGTCGTCGGCGGCGCCGCGGTTACCGAGGAGTTCGCGCCGGGCTTCCGCAATTCGGTCGCGAGCTATACGGTCAGCCTGCTCCAGCCCAAGGTCATCGCCGACATGAAGCTCGCCGATCACGGCTATCGCGTCATCGAACGGCCGATCAGCAATTTCCTGCCGCAGGAAGACGGCGGCTATCTGAAACTCGGGGGCGGGCTGGAGCGCACGCAAAAGGAATTTGCCCGTTTCTCCGCGCATGACGCGGCACGTCTCCCCGAATATTATGACATGCTCGAAGGCGTCGCCGACGTGCTGCGCGACCTCGCGCTCAAATCGCCGCCCAATGTCGGCGACGGGTTCAAGACGCTGATCGATGCGGCGCGCCAGGGGCGCGGGCTGACCAAGCTCAGCCTGTCGCAGCAGCGCGACGTGCTCGAACTGTTCACCAAATCGGCGCGCACCTTCCTCGACAGCTGGTTCGAGAGCGAAGCGGTGAAAGCGGCATTCGGCTTCGACGCCGTCGTCGGCAACTACGCCAGCCCCGACACCCCGGGCAGCGCCTATGTCCTGCTCCACCACGTCTTCGGCGAAGTGAACGGCAAGAAAGGCGCGTGGGGCCACAGTATCGGCGGCATGGGCGCGATCACCCAGATGATGGCGAAGGTCTGCACCCAGCTCGGCGTCGAGATCAGCCTCGAAGCCCCGGTGTCGCGGGTGCTCGTCGACGGCGGCAAGGCCGTAGGGGTCAAGCTGGTCAGCGGCGAGGAAATCGCCGCCGCGCGCGTCATCGCCAATGTCGGGCCGAAATTGCTCTATGAACGGATGTTCGACGACGGCGACATCGCGACCGAGTTTAAGCGCCGGATCAAGGCGTTCAAGGCGGGCAGCGGGACGTTCCGGATGAACGTCGCGCTCCGCGAGCTGCCCAAATTCTCCTGCCTTCCGGAACCCGGCGAGCATCATCAGTCGGGGATCATCCTAGCCCCGACGCTCGATTATATGGACCGCGCCTTCCTCGACGCGAAGCAATATGGCTGGTCGAAAAAGCCGATCGTCGAAATGCTGATCCCGTCGACGATCGACGACAGCCTCGCACCCCCGGGACAGCATGTGGCGAGCCTGTTCTGCCAGCAATTCGCGCCCGAGCTTCCCGCCGATCCTGACGGAAGCGCGCGAGATTGGGATGCCGAGGAAGGCGCCGCCGCCGATTGCATCATCGACACCGTTGAAGCGCATGCGCCTGGCTTCCGCGCCTCGATCGTCGGGCGCCAGATCCTCAGCCCCAAGGGGCTCGAACGCAAATTCGGGCTGGTCGGCGGCGACATCATGCACGGTAATATGAGCCTCGACCAATTGTGGTCGGCGCGCCCGGTGCTTGGCAATGGTGCGTATCGCGGACCGCTGAAGGGGCTTTATATGTGCGGCGCGGGCACGCATCCCGGCGGCGGCGTCACCGGCGCGCCGGGACATAACGCGGCGCAGGTGATTCTACGCGACCGCGGCTTCTTCGCGCCCCGCTGGGCCTGATCGCCGCATCGCAAGATAGATTGGCAGCCCGGCGGCCGTCAGCCCGATGCTCCACAGGCTGGCGTCCAACCCGGCGCCGTAAAAGGCCCAGCAGCTGTACAAGAAGCCGACGATGGTCAGCGTCACAAAGGCTGGCGACGCCTTGATCGTACCATCATGCTCGAGCTTGAGCGCCGCGAGCGCGCCGACGATGTAAAAGATGATCGCGGTCGACGTCGTCACCAGCACCATGAATTTGAACAATTCGGCAAGGCCGCGCGAGTAATTGGCATAGACGACCAGGCTGGCGAGCGCACTCGACACGATCTGGGTCACCCATGGCACTGCGAAGCGGTTGTCTTTCGCAAAAGCTGCGGGCAGAAGCCCGCGATGCGCGAGATCGCGCGGGATTTCGCCCTGCAGCAGAACGAAGCCGTTGAGCGCACCGAGCGCGGCAACCGCGGCGAACAGCGCGACCGCTTGCCCCGCCGACGGACTGATCAGCGTGCCGAAAAAGGTCGCATAGGCGGCGTTCGATGCCTCGAGCGTTGCCAGCGGCAGCAGCAAGGTCACCGTCGTGCACGACAGCAGATAGAGCAGCCCGGTCGCCGCCGCAGCGATCAGCGTCGCGCGCGGGACAGTCCGTTCGGGGTCGCGCACCCGGTCGCCAACGACGCAGGCGCTCTCAAAGCCGAGCAGCGCGAACAACGTCAGCGTCGCAGCGGTGCCGATGCTGTCGAAGCTGACCGGCTTTGTGCCGGCCATCGTCGGGGTTGGCGCGTCGCCGGTGCCGAGCAGCCACAGCGCGACGAGCACAGCGCCGACGACGGGAATCAGCTTGAGCCCGAGGGTGAGTAATTGCGCCCCGCCCGCGCGGCGCACCCCCATCAGGTTGACGAGGGTGAAGAGCCAGATGAAAGCGATTGCGATCACCGCCGTCCCTGCCCCGGCATTGCCCAGCGACGGCATCAGGATCGACAAATTGCTGATCGCCGCTACGGCGAGCGTCGCGACGACGGTCCAGCAGCTGATCCAGTAACTCCAGGCGACGATAAAGCCCGTACCGGGGCCAAAGGCCGCGGCGGCATAGGTATAGGTTGCGCTGCCCCCGGGCAGTTTTTTCGCCAGACGCGCGAAAGCGATCGCAAGGCACAAGGTGCCGGCAATCGACACCCCCCAGCCGATGACTGCATTCCAGCCGAGCGGCGCCAGATCGCGCGGGAGCAGGAACACCCCCGACCCGATCATATTGCCCATGCCGAGCGCAACGCACATCAAAAGGCCGAGCTTTTGGCCCGGCCTTTCGTTGTTACTCATCGCGGTTGTCACCCGATCAGAAATCCTTGCTGACCTTGATCCCGATCAGGCGTGGGCGGATGACGGTGTCGTAAAAGACGCCGCCGGTCGCGGTGTCGCCGCCGGCGTCACCGCAGACGGTTTCGACGCATTGCACGCCCGAATTGATCACGCCGTTGCTGTCGAACAAATTGGTCGCGAAGATTTCGGCGCGCCAGCTCTCGGCGGTGATGCCGAAGCTCATGTCGACGGTCGAATAAGACGCGAACTGGCCCTTGATGCCGTTCTGCTCGGTTCGCAAATCGCTACGCCGCTTGCCGACATGATTGGCGGCGAGCTGAAAATGACCGTCATTGCCCATCAGCGGGAATTCATAGCGTGCGACGATATTGCCCTTGAACTTGGGCGTGACGGGCAGGGCGGTTCCGGCAGGCGCAAGCAGCGCGTTGGCCGATCCGTCGGTACCCGGAAGGGCGCAGTCGAACGTCGCATTGGCGATGCGGCAGAAATCTTCGCGGATTTCGGCGTCGTTATAGCTGAAGCCGGCGTTGAGCGAGAAGCCGTCCTGCCGATAGCTGAGGTCCATTTCGACACCACGGATGCGCGCGATCCCCGCGTTGCGGATTTCGGTCAGCCCGTTGGGGCCGAGGAAGGAGAGCTGAATGCCGTTCCAGTCCTCCTGATACACCGCGCCGTTAAAGCGAATCGGCCCGAAGCTGGTTTTCCAGCCGAACTCGTAATTGTCGAGCGTATCGGGTCCGTAGGGTGCGAGCCCGCCGCGCCGGTTAATTCCACCCGGCCGAAATCCGCGCGAGAAGGTACCGTACACGAGCGCATCGTTGCTGATCTTGTACGTCAGGTTCAGCTTGTGGATGAAGTCGCTGTCATTGGTTCGTTCGTCCAGATTGGTACATGGACTGTTCGGCAGCGCGGCGGGAGCGAAGCAGGCGGCTTCGCCGGTCCGGCTGCTGTAACCCGACGAAAAGCCAAAAAAGCCGATGAGGCTGTTGTCGAATTTATAGACGCGCCCGCCACCGGTCAGCGTCAATTTGTCGGTGATGTCGAACGACAGCTCGCCGAACGCGGCATAGTCGCGATCGACGCGCTTTTGCTGGGTCAGCCAGATGTTGCTGTCGGTTCCGGTCACGGTGATCGCGTCGGCAATATCGTCGATGATATAATTTTGTTCGATGTTATGGCTCTGGCGCTGATAAAATACGCCGCCGATAAAGCGGATGCGGGCGTCGGCGGGCGACGCAACGCGCGCTTCGAAGAAATTGCGGCGATAGCGGTCCTTGCCCTGAATATATTGGTTCGGGTTCACCAGATCATCGTTGTTGTCATAGAAATACGAGCCATATCCGGCGATCGCGTCATAGAAATACGCATAGTCCGAATAGTCGCTTTCGGTTACCGTCTGGCGCCGCAAATGGCCGCCGGTAACGGTCAGGTCCCAGTTGCCCAGCTTGCCCTCGATAGTGAGCGCGGCCTGGATCCACTTATCCTCGGCGCTTTCGGGGTTGTATTGCACCGTCTGGAGATCGCCGTTAACCGACGTCGAGCGTTCTTGCGCGAAGCTGCCGTTCGATTTCTGCACCTGGCCCATCACCAGCGGGCGGATCGTCCAGTCATCGTCGAGCTCGATGCCCAGCGCCAAACGCGCGCCATAAGTGTCGACGCCGTTATAATCCTTTTCGACCAGGTCGGCGTTTGACTGGGTGATTCCCGACGAGGCATAGGTGCGGCTGCCCGCAATATTGTCGATATAGCCCGCATCGCGGCGATACCAGCCAACGAGGCGCAGCGCCGCGCGATCGCCGAGCGGGGCGTTGACGAAGCCCTCGGCAATGCCGCCGATGCCGCCATGCGCGACGCTGTTCAGCTGGAAAGACGCCTCGCCATAGGTGCCGCTAGTATCGGGCTTGTTGGTGACGAGTTTCAGCGTTCCCGCCATCGAACTGGCGCCATAAAGCGTACCCTGCGGCCCCGCGAGCGCCTCGACGCGCGCCAGATCATAGGTGTGGATATCGAGTGCGCCCTGGATCGTCGTGACGGGCATTTCATCCAGATAGGTGCCGACGGTCGGCAGCGAGGCCGAGTGGTTGGCGTTTTCGCCCGACGACACGCCGCGGAAATAGACCTGGGCAAAGCCGGGCGCCGCCGACTGGATCGTCACCGAAGGCAGGAATTTGACGACGTCCGAAAACTCGTTGACTTGCAACTGGTCGAGCCGCTCGGTGCCGATCGCGGTGATCGCGAGCGGGACATCCTGCAAATTCTGTTCGCGCTTCGACGCGGTGACGACGATGTCGCGATCGTCGTCGATCGCGGCCTCCTGCGCCAGCGCCGCGCCCGACGTACACAAGATGCTGCTGGCGAGCAGAAAAGCGCTGCTGCGGACCAGACCGGTTGAAAGCTTGACCATGAGACCCCTCTCGAATGACAACTCTGTGACGCGAGGATGACGCAGCGCAGCATAAGCGCAAGCATTGTTGTCGAGGCGACGAGGTTGTTGGTCGAAAATGTCGTCAGCTGTTGCCAAAAGGCAACGAATTTGTCGGCGTTGCCGATTGGGAATGCGCGGGTACGGCGGGATATTCGTCGAGAACCGCCCCCAAAGCGCGCTTGAGTGGGCCGAGCCAAGCGTCATAGGGCCGCCACTGATCGACCCCATCGCGATTGATCGGACGGCGGACCTGCTCGCTCGATGCGGTTCGCACCGCGCGCGCATTGGTGTGGAACGCCATGCAGGCCTCCTCGAACGGCAGTCCAAGATAGCCAAGCATCGCGCGCACCTCGGCCTCAGGATTGTCGAGCAATGCTTCGTGGATCACCCGGTGGACGCGGCCCGGCTGGACTGCGTCGATATGCGCCATCAACCGCACATAATCACGGTAGTAAGTGCCCATGTCGGCCAAGTCGTAGCTGAACGCCTGCCCCTTGGCATAATGTTGGCGGAAATTGGACCAGCAGCAGTCGAGCGGATGCCGCCGCGCGTCGATGATCTTCGCATGGGGCAGGATCAGGCGGATCAGCGGGACATAGCGCCAGTTGTTCGGCAGCTTGTCGATATAGAAAGGCTTGCCGGTCTTGCGCTGGACGGCGGTGCGGCGCAGAAACGCCGCGCCCATTTCGGCCAGCCGTTCGGACGGTGCGTCAGCGAGCGCGGCGACCCAGTGACGGCCTTCGCCCTGCGTTTCGCGCCCCAGACCGAGGGCGAGCGCGGGGATATCGGGTAGCTCCATCGTCCCCTCGACCGCCGAATGGCTGGCGAGAATCTGTTCGATCAACGTCGAACCGGCGCGCGGCATGCCAAGGATGAAGATCGGATCGGGCGCCGGATCGCCCATGTCCATACGCGCGGCAAAAAAATCAGGGGTGCAGGTCGCGATCGCGGCATCGACGATTGTGCGGGTATCGGCAGCGTCATAACAAAGCTGCCCGGCGCGGATCGCATTGCCCGCGGCATAATGGCGAAAGGCGGGTTCGACGTCGCCAGCATCATCATAGGCTTTGCCAAGCGCAAAATGCAGATGCAGCCGGTCGTCGTCGCGCTGTTCGCCAGCGGGTTCGGCGGCGACCAGCGCGGCTTCCATCGCCGCGCGGTCGTCGGCACTGAACCGGATCGTTTTCAGATTGGCGAGGCTCCACCAAAGTTCGCCGAGGCCGGGATCGACGGCAAGCGCGTGGCGATAGGCGGCGATGCTGTCGTCCTGTCGCCCGACCGTCTTGAGCAGATGGCCATAGCTCATCCACAGCTTGGCATGTTCGGGGAAGCGCGCGGTCAGCTGTTCGTAGAGTGCGAGCGCTTCGTCATAGCCACCGATCCGTCCGAGCGCCGCCGCTTTCAAATTGACGTGCGCCGGATTGTCGGGGTCGTCGCCGAGCACCGCATCGAGCGTTTCGGCCGCCTCGGCAAAGCGGTTCTGCTTGTAGAAGACGGTGGCGAGATTGGCGCGGGCCGCCCCGAAACCCGGGGCGAGTTCGAGCGCCCGGTTCAGCAATTTTTCGGCGTCGGCGTAACGTCCGATCCGACCCGCGACCTCGGCCAGCATGCGGATCGCGGCGACATCGGTCGCATCCTCGCGTAGCCGCTGGCGCAACGCGGTTTCGGCGTCGGGCAGGCGGTTTTCGGCGAGTGCCAGCGCGGCATCGACCATGGCTTCATCATGAATTGTGGCGCCGACCGCGGCGAGCGAAGCAGCTTGCGCTTCCGCTTCGCGGTTCAGCGAGCGCAACGCATGCGCGGCAAGCCGGTGCGCGGCCGCGGACGTTGGCACCGCTTCGATGATCGCCTGTGCCTGTGCCAGCGCGGCAGCAGGCTCGGCGGCCAGCAAGCGGCGGGCATTGGCCAGCGCTGCATCGTGGGTGAGCGTCGCTATTGTCACAGGGTCAGCTTTTCGCCGCGCGCGCCTTGGCGACTGCCTGCTTCAACGCGTCATAACCAATTTGCCCCTGGAACAACTGGTCGCCGACGATCCACGTCGGGGTCGCGTTGAGCTGCAACTGGGTGGCGATCGCCAGATTGCTGTCGAGCTCGCGCTGGAACAGCGCTTCGTTTGCGGTTGCATCGGCGGTGCCGTCGGTGACCACACCGACCTTGGCGGCGGCGGCGGCGATCGCTGCCTTGTCGAGCGAGCTGGCGGCGAACATCGCGTGGTGGAACGCGTCATATTTGCCTTGTCGCGCCGCGGCGAGCGCCATTAGCGCGGCATCGCGGCTCTGCGGCGCGATGATCGGCAGCTCGCGGAATACGACCTTCAGTCGCCGATCCTCGCGGATGAGCCGGTCGACGTCGGGCACGCTCGCACGGCAGAAGCCGCAGGCATAATCGGTGAATACCACCAAGGTGACATCGCCATCGGCGTTGCCCGCCCAGGCACCGGCATAGGGCTTTTCGAGCGCCGGGCGGATCGCGCCGATCGCCTTGGCGATTTCGCCATTGCGCTGCGCTTCGAGTGCTTCGGGAATGATCTGCGGGTTCGCCTTGATATAATCGGCGACGATCGTCTCGACTTCGCTCTTGCTCATCCCGCCGCCCATGCGCCCGCCGAGCCAGAAGACCGCGGCGAGCAACAGCAGGCCGCCGAGCGCGATGCCCCAGATACGCGTCGATCCGCTATCCATCCCCATCCCCTTGATTTGCGGCAAGCGCGGCGCCGCCATCGGCTTGGCGGTCACGGGCTTTTTCGGTGGCGCTGCGATCAGTGGCGAGCGGTCGTCGCCCTCGGCTATGGCATCGACGCGCGCGGCGGGGACTGCGGTTCGCGCGGCGTCGCCGGCAAACAGCGGTAGATCGGGCACCGATGGCTCTTTTACGTGCGCCGCGGCTTCCTCGCGCGCGAGCAATTGTTCGAGCCCCGATGGCGGCGGCGCCAGTTCCTCGCGCGGGCTGGGGCGCAGCTTCGTCGCGGCCTCGCCAATACTCCCGCGGATGCTTTCGCTCCCGGCCTTGGCGATTTGGCCGACGCCGGTCTTGGTCCGCTCGGCGACCTCGCCAAGCCCGCGGCCCGCGTCACTCGACAGCTTCCGGGCCTTGTCGCCAAGTGCCAGCTTGTTCCATGCTGCGCCGGTGGCTCTGACGGTGGCGCGGCCTGCATGCGCCGACCCACGCCCGATCGCGCGCGCAGCCTGCGCGGTCAGCGCGCCGGTTCTGGCGGTGAGTTCACCGGTACGGCGCGGGATTTCCAACGCCGCGACGCGCGCCGGAATGTCGGCGCGGTCGCCGACATGGATGGTCCAGTCGGCAAAGGCGTCGGCGCCATCGCGCAACGCCTGCCACACCCCAGCGGCGCCCACCTTCATCTGGTCTGATGTGATCACCGGCTTGCGCGCGGGCTTATCTGCCGCGGAATAGCGCGATACGTCGATACCAACCGGCGGGATGTCGCGCGGCTTTGCCAGACCTTCGGTCGGCGACGCGGGCGGCAGCGGGGCGGCATCCGCCGTCGGCGCGGGATCGCGCAGCCATGGCTGGTAATATTCGTCTTTCTTATCGGTCACTTATTGCCCTTGTGCATCGCTTGATGCGATGCTTTGCCCCTGTTCGCCCGAATCTAGCGCCGTTTGCGCTCGCGTTCCACCTCGGCGCGAGCGACCAGCGAAATATCCTGTGCACGGATCCAGTCGGGCGTGCCTTGGGACAGACCCTGCATCGCCAGTTCGGCATTACGCAGCGCGAGCGATGCCTGTCCACCCTGCAGGGTATAGCGTTCCGCCGAGGCGAGCGCGGCGCGCGCCTGATCGCCCTTGTTCGCATAGACGATGCCAAGCTGATACCAGGCAAAGGGATTCTGGTTGTCTAGCGCGACCGCGGTTTTCAGCACTTCCTCGGCCTCGGCGAAATTCGCCGGATCTTCGGTCGCGATCAGCGCATGGCCCAGGGTCGCGCTGATCAGCGGCTGCGACCTGGATATCGTCACCGCCTTGCGCAGCGCCGGAATCGCTTCTTTGGGACGTCCCGATTCGAGCAGCACCTGACCTTCAAGCTCAAGGAAATAGGGGTCGCTTGGATCGGTCTTGAGCAAGGCGTCAACCTCGGCCAGCGCCTTTTGCGGATAGGCGCTGCGGTGCCAGGCGTAAGCGCGGGCGTAGCGGGCGGGGATGCTGGTGTTGGTTTCGGGGAATTTGCGCAATGTGCGATCGGGATCGGTCATAAAGCCCGACAGCTTCGCCTTGATGCGCTGAAAGCGTTTTTCGATCGCTGGGTCGGCAGGCTTGGCCCACGCCGGATCGATGACATACACCTCACGCAGCGTCTGGATGCGATCGCCCGACATCGGGTGGGTGCGGCCATAGGCCTGATCGTCGTCCTGCTTGACCGCGTAGCGGAATTCCAGATTCTGCAATTTCTTGAAAAAGGCAAGGCTGCCGCGGCCGCTGATCCCGGCTTTCGACAGATATTGCGCGCCTGCGGCGTCGGCGGTCGATTCCTGCACCCGGCTGAACGCCAGGAATTTGCCAAGCGCGGCCTGCTGCCCAGCCATCATGACCCCCATACCGGCCTCGCCCGCGCCCGCCGCGATCGCGGCGGCGCCAAGCAGCAGGCTGAGCAGCGAGATGCCGGTCGCGGTCTTGGCGCCGTCGTTGACGCGAATCGCATGGCCGCCGATGACATGGCCCAGCTCGTGCGCGAGCACGCCCTGCACTTCTTCGGCGGTATCGGCCGCCTCGATCAGCCCGGCAAAGACATAGACGTCCTGACTGCCCGCGACGAACGCGTTGATGCTGGGATCGCCGAGCAGATGGACGCGCACCTGGCCAGGTTGCAGCCCCGCCGCGACGAGCAGCGGGTCCATCATGTCCTGAAACAGCGCTTCGGTTTCTGCATCGCGCAGGATCGACTGCGCCATCGCCGGGCGAATCGCGACCGCCAGCATCGCGAGTAGGGTCAGGACGATACGGAGCAACGGGCGCCAGGCGCTCGTCCGAAGTATCGATTGGGAGGAGGAGGGCATCATCCTGCCCACCCTCGCGCTGCGCATCTGAACATCGACTGAAGCCATAAAGACTTTGTGGGGGTCAGCGCGTGCGGAGGCAAGGCGAGACTTTATCGGAACGCCATCACTGCTTCCCCTGGCCTTCGCCGGGGAAGCAGTGATGAGACTTGCTCCGTTTGGATCAGCCGAAGGTACGCTGCCACCAGCCGCGGCGTGGTTCGCCGTCGGGACCGACGCCGCCCTCGTCACCATTGGCGGCTTCGGTTTCGGCGTCGCCCGTCGTCGCCGCTTCGGGCGCTGCGTCCGCTGCAACCGCCTTTTTGGCGCGGCTCGCACGCTTCTTCGGTGCGGGCTTGGCGGGTTCGGCGTCAGACTCGGCGGCTTCGGCAACGGGTGCCGCCTCCACCGCTTCCGGCGCCGCCTCTACCACTGCGTCAACGGCTTCCGCTTCGACTGCGGCCTTGGTCTTGCGCGGCGCGCGTTTGCGCTTCGGCTTTTCCTCGGCGGTCGGCGCGTCTTCGACGACCGGTTCGGCGACGTCCGCGGCGACCGGTGCTTCGATAGCATCGGTTGCGGTTTCGTCGGCTGCCTCTGCGGCATCGACCTTGGGCTTGCGACCACGACCGCCACGGCGGCGGCGCGGCTTGGCGTCGGGATCGACCGCTTCGGCCTCGCCATCGCTGGCAGTTTCCGCCGGAGCGGCGTCGCCCTCCTCGGCACCTTCCGCAGCGTTGTCGCGCTCGACTTCGCCGTCGCGTTCTTCACCGTTCTCGACGATTTCATTGCCTTCCTCGTCGCGGCGACCACGGCGACCACGACGACGACGGCGACGGCGCTTGCGGCCCTCGCCGTCGGTGTCGCTCTCGCCGCCCTCGGGCGCGCGCTCGCGCTGGCGTGCGGGACGGGCTTCGGCCTCTTCTTCAGCCTCTTCCGCATCCTCGTCTTCGGGATAATCGTCGTCATCCTCTTCCTCGATCGGCGCGATCGGGGCAAAGCTGCGGCGCTGCGTCGGCGGCGGCCCGGTGACCTCGACCGCCATGCGGGCACCCTCGGTCTCGCCGTCGGGCAGTATTTCGACCGTTACGCCGTACAGCTCCTCGATATCGCGCAGCTCGCGGCGCTTTTCGTTGAGCAGGTAGAAGGTCGCTTCCTGGCTGGCCCGCAGGGTGATCTTGTTGCCCTTGCCGCGTGCCGCTTCCTCCTCGATCAGGCGCAGCGCGCTCAGGCCCGCCGACGATGCGGTGCGGACCAGCCCGGTGCCTTCGCAATGCGGGCAGGGGCGCGTCGACGCTTCGAGCACCCCGGTGCGCAGGCGCTGGCGGCTCATTTCCATCAGGCCAAAGCCCGAAATGCGGCCGACCTGGATGCGCGCGCGGTCGTTTTTCAGCGCATCCTTCATCGCGCGCTCGACCTTGCGGACGTTCGAGCCATGATCCATGTCGATGAAATCGATCACGACCAGCCCGGCCATGTCGCGCAGGCGCAGCTGGCGGGCGATTTCGGCCGCGGCCTCCAGATTGGTGCTGACCGCGGTCTGCTCGATATTATGCTCGCGCGTCGACCGGCCCGAGTTGATGTCGATCGACACCAAAGCTTCGGTCGGGTTGATCACCAGATAACCGCCCGACTTCAGCTGGACAACGGGATTGAGCATCCCCGCCAGCTGGTCCTCGACGCCGTAACGCTGATAGAGCGACACCGGATCGGCATATTGCTTCACCCGCCGCGCGTGGCTGGGCATCAGCAGCTTCATGAACTGCTTGGCCGCCTTATAGCCCTCGTCGCCCTCGACGAGCACTTCCTCAATGTCTTTATGATAAATGTCGCGGATCGCGCGTTTCACCAGATCGCTGTCCGAATGGACCAGCGCCGGGGCGCTCGATTCGAGGGTCTTTTCGCGAATCTCGTCCCACAGGCGGGCGAGATAGTCGAAGTCGCGCTTGATCTCGACCTTAGTGCGGCTCATCCCGGCGGTACGGACAATGCAGCCCATCGTCGGCGGCAGCGCGAGCTCGTCGATCATCGCCTTCAGCTTGCGGCGATCGGCGCCGTTCGAAATCTTGCGGCTGATGCCGCCGCCGTGCATCGTGTTGGGCATCAACACGCAATAACGGCCAGCCAGCGACAGATAGGTGGTCAGCGCCGCGCCCTTGTTGCCGCGTTCTTCCTTGACGACCTGGACCAGCATCACCTGGCGGCGACGGATGACGTCTTGGATCTTGTAGCGGCGGCGGAGCGACATGCGGTTTTCGCTGTCGTCCTCGTCGCGGCGGCTGCTGCGGCCGCGGCCACCGCCCTTGCGGCCATTGCCGCGCCCGCGGCCACGACCCTTACGGTCGCCGCGATCGCCGCGGCCTTCACGGCCTTCTTCGGACTCTTCGCCGCCCTCTTCGCTATCGCCATTTTCGGCGTCGCTCTGGTCGTCGCGGTCATCGTCGTCGCCATCGTTGCGCTCGTCACGATCATCGTCGTCGCGGTCGTGGTGGCTGTCGCCATTGTCGTCCTCGTCATGATATTCGACGTCGGCGACATCGCCTTCCAGCTCGTCGAGGTCTTCCTCGGCGCGCTGTGCGGCGGCGGCGGCATGTTCGGCCTCTTCGCGCAGCAGCGCTTCGCGGTCTTCTTTTGGAATCTGGTAATAATCCGGGTGGATTTCGCTGAACGCCAGGAACCCGTGGCGATTGCCGCCATATTCGATGAACGCTGCCTGCAGCGACGGTTCGACGCGGGTAACTTTGGCCAGATAGATATTGCCCTTGAGCTGCTTGTGCTCGGCGGACTCGAAATCAAACTCCTCGATGCGGTTTCCCTGGGTGACGGCGACCCGGGTTTCTTCCCGGTGCCGCGCGTCGATCAACATGCGCGTAGTCATTAGTTACACTCCAAGCGCGCCGTAGCGCGCCATCAAAAAATCCCGCGACCTTCCTTGACGAAAGATCGCGGCGGGTACGGATGAAACGAAAAAAGACGTTATTGCCGCGGGGAGCCTGCGTCCGATGCTGGACGCGCATGCGGTCTTTGCATCCGGCGACGGCGGCGGCGAAAGCGCCCGCGTCGGGATGAAAAGAGGGCATGGCAAGCCTCATGCGGCATCAACCTGTTACATGGGGTGAGCGGGCGGGCAGGGCGGGCGTCTGGCGATCGCCCCGACTGTCCGGTCAACCGGGTGGACTGACGGCAGGTCGCCGATCCCCGCATATCCGGCGCCAAGGCGGCCATGTTCCGCAGTTTTTGCGGAGCAGGCCTTCCCCTCAAAAGGCCGGACGGCACCGGGAACGACACCGTCAGTGATGGTGTGCTAGCATCGGCACGGGCCGACGGCAACAGCGCCGCCACAGAAAGATGGGACGCCGCCGCGCGTCGGCAACCCCGGTATCGCCGCCAAACATGCTGAATTGTCGGTTAACCTTGCCAGTTGACGGGCGTTTGATGCGCCATGGCTAATGCGGTGTTCACGACATTCAGCCGCTGGGGACCATATGTTTTCGAATAAGCACTGGACCAGCGCGCACGGGCGGCGGCATAAAAGCGTCATGAGCCTGCTGCTTGTACTAATCTCGATGATGATGAACCCACCAGCGGTGCTGGCGGGGCAGATTGGCGCGGTCGAAATCGGCGATTCGGACATCACGCTGCGCTTCGACGATCTGGTCAGCGGTGCGTCGACCTTCCTCCTCGCAGGTCCCGATCGGATCGCGCTCGACATCGCGGGCGCGCAGCCGGGCCGTTCGTCACAAGGCGCCGGACTGGTTCGGGCGGTGCGCCAGGGGCAGAAAGATCCCGGCATGGCGCGTATCGTGCTCGACCTCGCGCAGCCGGCGTTGGTCAGCGGCGCGCGCTTCGCCGCCGACGGCCGCAGCCTGACCTTCCAGCTCCGCCCGGTGTCCGCCGAAGAATTCGCGCGGGTGTCGCGCGGCCCGCGCACCGAATTGGCGCCGCCAGCGAGCTTCCGCGCCAAGCCGCCTGAAAAACGCTACAGCGTCAGCGTTCCGATCGGCAAAGCCAAGCCCAGCGTGGCGCTACCGCGGATCGAAGGGCCGAACAACAGCCGCCTGCCGCTGGTCGTGCTTGACGCGGGACATGGTGGCCACGATCCGGGGGCGATCAGCCCGCACAGCGGCAAACGCGAAAAGGACATCACGCTGGCGCTCGCCCGCGCCATTCGCGACGACCTGCTCGCCTCGGGCCGCGTCCGTGTCGCGCTGACCCGCGGCGACGACCGCTATCTGGTGCTTGAGGAGCGGTTCGGCATCGCGCGGCGGCTCAGGGCCGATTTGTTCATTTCGATTCACGCCGACGCCGCTGAAAATCAGGCCGCCAGCGGCGCGTCGATCTACACCTTGTCCGAAGTCGCGTCCGACCGCGAAGCGGCGCGGCTCGCGGCGCGTGAGAATCAGGCAAATGTCATCAACGGGGTCGATCTGGGTGCGCACAGCGGCGATGTGTCGTCGATCCTGCTCGACCTGACCCAGCGCGAGACGATGAACGTCGCATCCGATTTTGCCCGCCTGCTCCAGCGCGAAGCGAGCGAAGCGGTCAAATTCCGCACCCACGCGCATCGCTTTGCCTCGTTTGTGGTGCTGAAAGCGCCCGACACGCCGTCGATCCTGTTCGAAACCGGCTTCATCTCGAACAAGGACGACGCCGAATTCCTTGCGTCGACGGCAGGCCAGAAAAAGGTCGCGCGCGGGGTGCGCGACGCGGTGCAAATCCATTTCGCACGGCAAATAGCGGCGCGCTGATCTCCATAATATAGTCTTGACTAACTTTCTCCGCGCAGCCAGCCTGCCCTCGCTGGCTGCGGGAGAAGGGCATGAGCTGGAGCAACTGGTCGGGTAGCGTCACCGCCGCGGGCCAAATCGCCCGCCCGCACAGTGAAGACGAACTAGCGATGCTCATTCGCGGCGCAACCAAGCTCCGCGTCACCGGCGCCGGACACAGCTTCATGCCGCTCTGCGAATCGGACGAGCTGATCGTCAATCTCGACGATCTGGCGGGCGAGATGCATGTCGCCGCCGACCGGCAGACCGCGCGCATTCCCGCGGGCTGGAGCATCCGCCGCCTGACCGCGGCGTTGTGGGACGAGGGGCTGGCGCTCGCCAATCAGGGCGACGTCAATCCGCAGTCCCTCGCGGGCGCGATGGCGACCGGGACGCATGGCACCGGGGTCGATCTCGGCTCGCTCGCAACTTTTGCGCGCGGTTTCCGCCTGATCGGCGCTGATGGCGAGGTCCACTGGTGCGATGCGACCACCAACGCCGAATTGTATCAGGCGCAGCGGCTGTCGCTTGGCCTGTTCGGGGTGGCGACCGAAATCGACGTCGCGGTCGTCCCCGCTTTTCACCTCGCAGAACGGATCAAAAAGCGCCGCTGGGCCGAAATCCGCGAGCGCTATGACGAGCTCACGCAGCAGCACCGCCACGTCGAATTCTGGTTCTTTCCGCACAGCGACGATGTGATCCTGAAAACCCTCGACCTGTGCGATCCGTGTGATCCCCCGCCGACCACGACCGATATGGAGGAGGCCAGTTTTCGCCGCATCCTCAACATTTCGGCGCTGCTGCCCTTCCTCACGCCGTCGCTGCAGCGATTGATGATGAAAAGTGGTATTTCGGGCCGCCGCCGCGGTCCTGCGCACAGTATCTTTCCGTCCGATCGCACGGTCCGGTTCGAAGAGATGGAATATGAAATGCCGCGCGCGGTCGGGCTCGACACTCTTGCGGAGGTTGTTGGCTGGATCCGCCGCAAGCGCCTACCCGTCACCTTCCCGTTCGAGTTTCGCACCGTCGCTGCCGACGACATCTGGATGAGCCCGATGAACGCCGGACCCGTCGCCGCGATTTCGATGCATCAATATGCCAAGATGCCCTGGCGCAATCTGTTCGCCGAGGCCGAGACGATTTTTCGCACCCATGGCGGGCGGCCGCACTGGGCCAAGCGTCACACGCTCACGCGCGCCGATGTCGCGGCGCTCTATCCGATGGCAGGGCGCTACAATGCCGTCCGCCGCGCCGCCGATCCGGGCGGAAAATTCCTCAACCCGCATCTCGAAAGCCTGTTCGCATGACCACCGACCGCGACCTTCACGCACATCTGATCGGCCAGCAAGGCTCGCGCGCCGACCTCAATACGCCTGTGCTCGTGCTTGATGTCGAAGTGCTCGACCGCAATATCTCGGCGATGGCAGCGTTGATTGCCGCAAAAGGCATCGCGCTGCGTCCACACGCCAAGACGCACAAGAGTGTGGACATCGCGCTGCGCCAGATCGCGGCCGGGGCGGTTGGGGTGTGCTGCGCCAAGATCGGCGAAGCCGAGGCGCTAAATGAAGGCGGCGTGAAGGGCATCCTGATAACCTCGCCCGTCGCCGCGCCGCGCGCGATTCAGCGGCTTGCAGCGCTGGCAGGCGAAGCCGAAGGGTTGATGGCCGTCATTGACCACCCCGATGTCGCGGCGCGCATCGATGCCGCGCTGGGCGCCGCAAACGCGCGACTCGACGTCATCATCGACATCGACCCCGGCATCGCACGCACCGGCGTCGCGTCGGCCGAGGCCGCGGTCGCGCTCGCGAAGGTCATTTCGGCGTCGCCGAACCTCGAATATCGCGGAGTCCAATTTTACTGCGGGTCGCAGCAGCATATCGAAAGCTATGCCGACCGCCGCGCCGCGATTGTCGAGCGCACCGCCTATCTTCAAAGTGTCATCGCGGCGCTGGCCGACGCGGGTTTCGCGCCTGCAATCGTCACCGGGTCGGGCACCGGCACCCACCGCATCGACCTCGACCTCGCCGTCTTCACCGAATTGCAGGCGGGCAGCTATGTCTTCATGGACAAGCAATATCTCGATTGTGACCTGACTGGCGACGACGGCGAACCGCCATTCGAGGTCTCGCTTTGCGTTGACGCGCGCGTCGTCAGCGCCAATCATGACGGCCTCGTCACCATCGACGCGGGCTATAAGTCGCTGTCGACCGACGGCGGCGTTGCGGTGGTCCAGCGCGGCGCGCCCGAAACGGCCTTTTTCGCCTTCATGGGCGACGAGCATGCGGCGTTGTTCGCGCCCGGCATCGGCGCGCAGCTCGCCCCGGGCGATCCGGTCAGCCTCACCGTGCCGCACTGCGACCCGACGGTGAATCTCTACGACAGCTATCATCTGGTTCAGGACGATACGCTGACCGACATCTGGCCAGTCAGCGCGCGCGGCCGGGCGCGATGATCGCGGCGGGCCGCGCGCTTGCTGTCAAGCGCCCGCCGCAACAGGATCGCGCGCACCAGACCCGCGGCCGCCTGCTCGATGTCGCGGGCGAATTGCTCGCCGAGGTCGGGATCGAGCGGATTTCGACCAATATGATCGCCGCGCGTGCCGGGCTGACTCCGCCCACGCTCTACCGCTATTTCGGCGACAAATATGCGGTGATCGAGGCGCTGGGGCGGCGCCTGATGGACCGGCAGAACGCCGTGCTCGAGGCCTGGCTGGTCCGGCACGCGTCCGTCGGGATCGCGGCGATGGCCGACCATATCGGCGATTTGCTGACCCAAAACGCCGCAGTCACGCGCGCACAACCCGGCGCCGTGTGGATTTTACGCGCGCTCCACGCCTCGCCGCAGCTCGTCCATGTCCGGCTCGAATCGCACCGCCATGTGACCGACCGGTTGGCCGACGCCTGCGCGCTCTATCTAGCGGGGATCGACCGCGAAAAACTATGGTCGCGGCTGCGGCTTGCTGTCGAACTTGGCTTTGCAACAGACGAAATGCTGTACGAGGAAGATCGCATTTCGGCGGACGCCGCGCTGGCCGATGTTGCCGCGATGCTACGCTGTACCATGCTCAACCTGGCCAGTCCCCCTTCCGCTTGCGGGAGGGATTAGGGGAGGGCATGTCGCGGAGCAAGCCGAAGGAAACAAGCCTTCGCCCGCCCCCTCCCGCAAGCGGAAGGGGAGTAGAATAGCGCCCCGCCGCAGGGGAATCGGGTGAACAAGTCATCGTGAGATAATTGCGGCGAGGAAGTCATCATCCCAAGCTGCGACTTTTCTTCTGAGCCGCATCGAGTCTTTTCCCGGAGCGGATCGCAGTAGATTGTGCGCCATGTGCTTTATGGTGGTGAAGTTTGCAGGTGCATGCTCCGTGCGCACCCGGCATTCGTCATCGCGAAAGACCATATCCATAACCCAATGGAGACTGTTTTCGATCGCCCAGTGATGGCGCACGATGGCACCAAGCTGCTCGGCGGGCAGCTGCACCGAGGTTAGGTAGAGGCGGGTTTCGTGGGTGGCTTTGTCGCCTGTCTCGCGGATACTGTCGACGATGACGACGGCCTTCAGGCCGGGCCATCCATGGTCCTTGGGAAGCCAGTCGAGATTGTGGATGACGGTGGTCGCCCTGGTCTCGATGCGGCCATGGTCGCCATCGACCGTCGTGTTTTGGCTGATCTTGCACTCATGGAAGTTGCGCTCTTTCTGCTCGGCTACGAACAGCGCGACATCCTCGTGCAGAGCCGCCTGGTTCCCCTTGAGCGCCAGGACATACTCGGCCTTCTTGTCGAGGATCGTCTGAGCAATCACGCGTTGGCAGCCCATAGCGTCGATTGTCACGACGGCACCCTCGATATCCATCATGGCCAGTAATCGGGGGATAGCAGTGATCTCGTTCGACTTCTCGTCGATCTTGACCTGGCCCAGCACTAACCGTTGGCGAGCGGCAAATGCCGAGACCATATGGATCGCTGCCTTGCCGCCCGCCTTGTCGTGCGAACGACGCGATGTCTTGCCGTCGATTGCAATGACCTCGGCACAGGTCCCGGTGAGCGAGGCGACCCACTTCACAAAGCACTGCTGGAACTGTTCGGCATCGAGCGTCGCGAAGATGTCACCAAGGTGATCGTGCGAGGGCGTGCCGGCAGCAAAGGGACGAAATCGCTGCAGAAAATCCAGCTTTTTCTCTCCAAAGCGGGCGATGTCGACGAATGTCTCCGCACCCGCCAAAACGCCCAGCAGCGCCAAAAGCAATATCTCCTCAAGCGGATACATCACCTTCGCCAGTTGGCGACCATCGACCAACTCACGGAAATGATCCAGAAAAACCACCGCCTCGCCAAGCGCTCCGCTCGACTGATCACCACTGTCCATCACAATATCCCCGCGTCCAAATCTGAGGATTTGCATAGATTCAGCAATTCACGCGTTTGTCGCCTCTTCTTTCACCCGATTGCCCTGCGCCCCGCCGCAACCATGCTTCCCTTTCGGCGATCCACGCTTTAGAGGCAGGCGTCATGGTCGCCGACAGTCCGCCCGATTTCCGCCTGCGCCTGCGCCGCGACAGCAACGCCGTCATCGCCTGGCTGCGCGATATGTGGAAGCGGCGCTGGTTCCGCTGGCTCGGCTATCTGGCGCTGTCGGGCGTGCTGGGGCTGATGCTGATCTGGGCTATCTTCGCGCGCGACCTGCCGTCGGTCGACCAGCTGCGCGATTATGAACCGCCTTTGCCGACGATGGTCCGTGACGGTGAGGGCAAGCCGGTCCACAGCTACGCGCGCGAACGCCGCGTCCAGCTGGACTATAGTGAATATCCGCAGCTTCTGGTGCGCTCGTTCCTGGCCGCCGAAGACAAGACATTCTTCAGTCACGGCGGCATCGATTATCCGGGCATCGCCTCGGCGATCATCACCAATCTGTCGAGCAGCGGCCGGCCCGTCGGCGCCTCGACGATCACCCAGCAGGTCGCCAAGAATCTGCTGCTGACCAACGAGCTCAGCTATCGCCGCAAGGTGCGCGAGGCGATCCTGGCGATGCGGATTGAGGATGCGCTGACCAAGGAACAGATCCTCGAGCTGTATCTCAACGAAATCCCGCTCGGCCGCCGCGCTTTTGGTGTGCAGGCGGCGAGCCGCGCCTATTTCGACAAGGACGTCGACCAGCTCGAGCTCCACGAAATGGCGTTTCTTGCCATCCTGCCCAAGGCGCCCGAAAAATATGGCCGGACGCGCAACGAGGCGGAGGCGTTGGCGCGGCGCAATTTTGTGCTCGGGTCGATGGAGGATAATGGCTGGATCACCGCCGCGCAGCGCGACGCCGCGCGCGCCATGCCGCTGGGCCTGACTAACAGTGGCAACACTGCGATTGCTCAGGTCGGCGGCTATTATATGGAAGAGGTGCGGCGCCAGCTGATCGCCCAGTTCGGCGAAACCGCCGACGACGGCCCGCTCAGCGTCTATGCCGGCGGGCTGTGGGTTCGCACCCCCTATGACGGCAAGATGCAGACCGCGGCGACGATGGCGCTGCGCAAGGGGCTCCAGCGCTACGATGCGGGAAAGGGCTGGTCGGGACCGATCGCGACGATTGAGGCCGACGATCAGTGGCAGAGCCGCCTCGCTTCGAGCTTTATCGGAATCGATTACGACAGCTGGCGCGTCGCCGCGGTGCTCTCGAAATCCGCCGGCGCGGCACAGATCGGCTTTGCCAATGGTGACACCGGAACGCTGCCCGCCAGCGCTGCGACGATGGGTTATCGCAAGACCGGCGGCAGCGCTTTTTCGGCGATGCGCCCCGGCGACCTAATTGTCGTCAAATCGACCGGCGGCAGCAGCTACGCCTTGCGCAATATTCCCGAAGTGTCGGGCGGCATGGTGATCGAAAGCCCGCATTCGGGTCGCATTTATGCGATGCAAGGCGGCTTTGACGTGCGTCTCTCGCCCTTCAACCGCGCCACGCAAGCACAGCGTCAGCCGGGATCGACGATCAAGCCTTTTGTTTACGCCGCGGCACTCGACAATGGCCTGACCCCCGCGTCGATGATCGTCGACGGGCCGTTCTGCGTCTATCAGGGCGCGGCGCTGGGCAACAAATGCTTCCGCAACTTCGGCAATTCGGGGGGCAGCGGCGAACATACCATGCGCTGGGGGCTCGAACAGTCGCGTAACCTAATGACGGTGCGCGCGGCGAGCCAGGTCGGCATGGAGCCGGTCGTCGAAACGATCGCGGCGATGGGCATCGGTAAGCACGAACCCTACCTCTCGACCGCGCTCGGCGCCGGATCGACGACCGTGGAAAAGATCACCAACGCCTATGCCATGCTCGCCAACCACGGCCGCGAGCTGAAACCGCGGGTGATCGACTATGCGCAGGACCGCCGCGGCAAGGTGATCTTCCCCGCCAATTGGAAACCCTGCGATGGCTGCAACAAAAAGGATTGGGACGGGCGCCCGATGCCGCGCTTTGCTAAATCGGGCAAGCAGCTGATGGACCCGATGACCGCATATCAGGTCGTCCACATGCTCGAAGGCGTCGTCCAGCGCGGCACCGCGGTGCGGCTGCGCGACCTGAATGTGCCGCTGTTCGGCAAGACCGGCACGACCACGGGGCCGAACGATGTGTGGTTCGTCGGCGGCACCCCCGATGTGATTGCTGGCATGTATATCGGATTCGACCAGCCGCGTAGCATGGGCGGCTATGCACAAGGTAGCAGCTATGCGGCGCCGATCTTCAAAGATTTCGCGCTCGCCGCGCTTGCCGACCGCCAACCGATCCCCTTTGCGGCGCCAAAGGGGGTACGGATGGTGCGCATCGACCGCCGGTCGGGCCGCCGCGTCTATGGCAGCTGGCCGGGGACCGACCCCAAGGCGTCGATCATCTGGGAAGCGTTCAAGCCCGAAAGCGAACCGCGCCGCACGATCCGCGAAGAGGAAATCCAGCCGGTAAAAACGCCGCGGCGCCAGGACGCGCCGGTAGAGCAGGGTAATGGCCGCCGCAGCGACAGCGATTTTCTGGAGGATCGCGGCGGTATCATCTGACGCGGCGTGCATGCTTCCCCTGCGGCCGCAGACGCCGTAAGGGCGGGTTCAACATATTTCAGGAGCAAGGACATGCGCGCCGAAGCGCAGGATCATATCGACAAGATTGGCGCCGCGCTGGCGCTGCTGCGGCGCTTCCTCGACTGGGACCGAGCGGTGCGGCGGCTCGACGAGCTCAATGCCAAGGTTGAGGATCCGACCCTGTGGGACAGTCCCAAGGCGGCGCAGGAAGTGATGCGCGAGCGGCAGCGGCTGGACGCGGCGATCGCCGCAACGCGCGCGATCGAAACGGAATGCGCCGACACCACCGAACTGATCGAACTCGCCGAAATGGAAGGCGACGAGGCGATGGTCGACGAGGCGGTTGCCTCGCTGGCAACGCTTGCGGCGCGCGCCGAGGAAGACAAGATCCGGGCGTTGCTCGCGGGCGAAGCCGACGCCAACGACGCCTATGTCGAAGTCCACGCCGGCGCCGGCGGCACCGAAAGCCAGGACTGGGCCGAAATGCTCCAGCGCATGTACAGCCGCTGGGCGGAAAAGCGCGGGTTCAAGGTCGAGCTGGTCGAATATCAGGCGGGCGAACAGGCGGGGATCAAATCGGCGACGATGCTGGTCAAGGGCGAGAATGCCTATGGCTATGCTAAGACCGAAAGCGGCGTCCACCGCTTGGTTCGGATCTCGCCCTACGACAGCTCGGCGCGCCGCCACACCAGCTTTTCCAGCGTCTGGGTCTATCCGGTGATCGACGACAATATCGACATCGAGATCAACGAAGGCGACCTCAAGATTGACACCTACCGCGCCTCGGGCGCGGGCGGCCAGCACGTCAACACGACCGATTCGGCCGTGCGTATCACCCACATTCCGACCGGCATCGTTGTCGCCAGCCAGAATGACCGGTCGCAGCACAAGAATCGCGCGACCGCGATGGGCATGCTGAAGGCACGCATGTACGAGGCCGAGCTGCAAAAGCGCGAGGCCGCGGCGTCGGGCGAATATCAGGCGAAGACCGAAATCGGCTGGGGCCACCAGATCCGCTCCTACGTCCTCCAGCCCTATCAGCTCGTCAAGGATCTGCGCACCGGCGTCACTTCGACCGCGCCGGGCGACGTGCTCGACGGGGCGCTCGACCCGTTCATGGCCGCGGCGTTGTCGCAGAAGGTGACCGGCGAAAAGGTCGAGGTCGAGGATATCGATTGATGAAGCGATCCGCCGCCGCCTTGCTCGCGTTGCTCCCGCTGCTTGGCAGCTGCGACGCGCCATGGGATGACAGCGGCGACCGCGCAGCCACCGCCCGCGAATTTCCGCCCGCCGACCGGCCGGTGGCGCCGACCGTCTCGACGAAATGGTCGACGGAAGAGGCGCGCGACCGCGTCAACGAAGCCGAGGATGTGATGGACTCGGCCGATGTCCGCCCCGGCATGACCGTCGCCGACATTGGCGCGGGCGACGGCTATTACACCGTGCGCCTCGCGCAGCGGGTCGGCGCGGGCGGGCGCGTGCTTGCGCAGGACATCATCCCCGAAGTGATCGAGCGGCTAGCCGACCGTGTCGCGCGCGAACGGCTCGACAATGTCTCGCTCAAACTCGGCGCGGTCGATGATCCGCGCTTGCCCGCGGCCAGTTTCGACCGCGTGTTCATGGTCCATATGTATCACGAAATCGGCGAGCCCTATGCCTTCCTGTGGCGGCTGCGACCGGCGCTGCGCGCGGGCGGGCAGGTGATTGTTGTCGACGGCGATCGCCCGATCGCCGACCACGGCACGCCGTTCCGCCTCCTTGTGTGCGAGTTTCAGGCGGTGGGATATAAGCTGGTGTCCTACGACGACAAGCAGCATGCCGGGGGCTATCTGGCGCGCTTCGTGCCGAGCGGGAAACGACCCGAGCCCGACGCGATTACGGTGTGCGATAATCCGTGAAATAATCGTCGCCCCCGTGAAGGGGGGCCGCTCGTTTTACTCGGCTTGTACAGGAACGTCCGCTAGGGGCCCCGCCTTCGCGGGGGCGACGCTTTCTAATAAACCACCAACCGGTCCGTATCGCCCATCTCGGCCATAAAGCTCACCAGTCCGCCGCTGCGCGCCTGCGGCACCAGTTCGTTTGCCGTCATCCCGATCAGCGCCATGCCGGACTGACAGACGGTCAGCTTTACATCCATCGCCATCGCCTCGGCGATCAGCGATACCAGATCGGGCTGCCCCGCGCCGCGCCGCGCCGCATCGCCGGCAAAGGCGACGGGAGTGCGCAGCAGCGCCGCCGCGGGTCCTTGCAGGAATATCCGCGCCGCCCGCCCGAGCGCCGCGGCCGCGGCCGCCGTCTCGAGCGCGGCGTAGAAATGCTCGCCATCGGCCGACGCAATGATGATGCTCAGCCCCGGCATATCGGACACTCCGGATCCTTGGCGACGGCAACCTCGCGCCAGCGTCGGTCGAGCATGTCGATGATCGCCAGCCGCCCGGCCAGGGCCAAACCCCAGCCGGTTAGCGCGCGCACCGCCTCCAGCGCCGCCATCGTCCCGATCATCCCCGCGAGCGCGCCCATCACTCCGGTCTCGGCGCAATTGAGCCCCTCTTGGTTGGGATCGTCGCCGACCAGGCAGGCGTAACAGGGGCTGCCCGCGCGCCAGCCCTCATACAGCGCGACCTGTCCCTCGAACGCCCCGATCGCGGCGCTGAGCAGTGGGATCTGCAAGGCTACCGCGGCGCGGTTGACCGCAAGCCGGGTGGCGAAATTGTCGCAGCCATCGAGGATCAGGCTCGCGCCGCCCAGCAAAGCCGAAGCGTTGCCGATATCGAGCCGTTTCGCGACCGCGACCGCCTCGACATGCGGGTTGATCCGCTGCGCGGCATCCGCCGCCACCGCTGCTTTGGATGCGCCGATGTCGGCATCGATGAACAGCGGTTGGCGCTGCAGGTTCGAAAGCTCGACGACATCATCATCGATGATTGTCAGTCGGCCGACCCCCGCCGCCGCCAGATAGGTGATCGCAGGACAGCCGATTCCGCCCGCCCCGACGACGGTGACATGCGCGGCCTTCAGCTTCGCCTGTCCGGCACCGCCAAAAGCGGGCAGAATGATCTGGCGCGCGTAACGGTCGAGTTCGGCGTCGCTGAGCAAGCTACTCGCTCGATCGCCGGGTCCTGATGCCCGACAGCGACGCAAGCCCCTCGGCAGCGGCGGTTTCGTCAACGGGTTCGCTCTCGATACCGGTCGACCCGAACCCACCCGCGCCGCGCGACGTTTCGTCGAGCGTCGTGACCTCGGCAAAGGTCGCACGCTGGACGGGTGCAGGAACCAGCTGCGCGATGCGGTCGCCCCGTTTCACCTCGAAATTATCCTCGCCCAGATTGGCCAGAATCACCTTTACCTCGCCGCGATAATCGCTGTCGATCGTCCCCGGCGTGTTGAGGCACGTGATGCCATGCTTGAGCGCGAGCCCCGATCGCGGGCGCACCTGCACCTCATACCCCGCAGGGATCGCCATCGCGAACCCGGTTGCGACCGCATGGCGCGTGCCGGGGCGGATCGTCAGCGATTCGGCCGCGACCACATCCATCCCCGCCGCGCCTTCGCTGGCATAGGCGGGCAGGGGCAGTCCACCGCCATTGGGCAGGCGCTGGATGCGAATTTCAATCGGACTGGCGGGGGCTACGCGCATCGAGCTCATCGGCGATCTTTTCCATCAATTTGCGGGCGACGGCGGCTTTCGGCAGTCGGTCCCAGCTGTCTATCCCGTCTTTGCTAACGATATGCACCCGGTTGCTCTCGCCGCCCATCGGGTCGGCGGCGACGTCGTTGGCGACGATCCAGTCGCACCCTTTGCGCGCCAGTTTTGCCTCGGCATGCGCGATGACATCGTTGGTTTCGGCGGCAAAGCCGATCAGCAGCGTGGGGCGCTCGGCGCTCGTGGCGACACCGGCAAGGATGTCAGGATTCTCGGCCAGCGCGAGCGGCGGGACGGCGCCGCTGCGGTCCTTCTTGATCTTCTGGCCCGCGGGGTCGGCGGCGCGCCAGTCGGCGACCGCGGCGACCATGATCGCGGCGTCGACGGGCAGGCCTTGCCGCACTTCTTCGGCCATTTCGACTGCGGTCTCGACATCGACGCGGATGACGCCCGGCGGGGTGGGCAGCGGCACGGGTCCGGCGATCAGCAGCACCTCGGCCCCCGCCGCCGCGGCGGCCTCGGCGATCGCAAAACCCTGTTTGCCGCTCGACCGGTTGGCGATGTAGCGCACCGGGTCGATCGGCTCGTGCGTCGGCCCGGCGGTGATCAGAATGCGGCGACCATAGAGCGGACGGTGTTTCGCGGGCGCGAAATCGGGCTGGCCAGCCAGAGGCCGCACCGAGGGGGCAGTTGCCAGCGCGTCCTTGATCGCGTCTTTGATCGCCGCCGGTTCGGGCAGCCGCCCCGGCCCAAATTCCCCGCACGCCATCTCACCCTCGTCCGGTGCCATCACCGTCACCCCGTCACAGCGCAAGGTTGCGACATTGCGCTGTGTCGCGGGGTGCAGCCACATGCGGACATTCATCGCGGGCGCGGCGAGGACGGGCTTGTCGGTCGCGAGCAGTAGTGTGGTGGCCAGGTCGTCGGCGATCCCCGCCGCCATCTTGGCCATCAAGTCGGCGGTCGCGGGCGCCACGACGACCAGATCGGCCTCGCGCGATAGCTGGATATGCCCCATCTCGACCTCGTCCTTCAGGTCGAAGAGATTGGTGTAAACCTTGTTCTCGCTGAGCGCCGCCAGCGTCAACGGCGTGACAAACTGCTCGCCCGCGCGGGTAATGACGCAGCGCACGACATAGCCCGCCTTACGGAGTAGGCGGACAAGCTCGATGCTCTTGTAAGCGGCGATGCCGCCACCGATGATCAGCAGGATGCGGGGTTTGGTCATAGCGTCAATAACCGGCGAGAAGCATGTCGAGGGCGTTCAGGATTTCGTAGCGCTGGTCAGCGAGCGACGCGATTTTAGGTCCCAGATCGTCTATTCCGACGGCGGATGCCAGCGGGGTTGCGAGCAAATGCTGCTCCCCAGAAATCGCGAAAACGGGATGCAGCCGATCCATTTTTGGTTTGCCCTCCGACGGCAAGAGCGGAATGACAAAACGGGTACCGAAATGACCGAAGAGGTCGGCTTGGCAATCAAGCAATAATGCACCGTCGTGCGGACTGCGGTGGACGTCGAACTGTGCCATCAAAACTGCCGATATTTTGCAAGCGGCAGGCCATTTTCTCGGACATAATCGTTCCACCATTCGATCGCAGCGCGATTTTCTTCCTGCCATTCGGCTTCGCGCGCCTTCTTGACCCCGGCGGCGAGCCCCGATTGGCAAGCTTCACTGACATTGATACCAAGTCGCTTGGCTTCTTCGACCAGATCGACGCTGAGCGATACATTGGTGGGCTTTTTCGGGATCGCTCTTTTTACCGCTTCAAAACGTGCTGGACGGCCCATCGCCATTCTCCTTGCGCATAAGATATGCACATTTGGATTTGGATTCAACCCAGCCAGTTGAGCGCCGCAGCCCCCGCCGCGGCGCCCGCTACCGCGGTCAGCGCGTAGCGCCACCATCGCCGCGTTTCGCCCTTCTCCCACATCAGAGGGACATCGGGCAGCGGCGGCGCGGGCGGGGCGGCGCCCTTGCGCGGCAATTGCGCGTCAAGGCGGCGAATGATGTCGGGGATCAGCGCCAGCGTCTTGCCCTGTTCGCGAATACCGTCGGCGAGCGCGGCTTCGGGGCCGAGCTCGTCGCGGATCCATTCCTTCACGAACGGGCCCGACACGTCCCACATATTGATCCGGGGGTTGAGCATCGTCGCGACCCCCTCGACCATCACCATCGTCTTTTGCAGCAGCAGCAAATGCGGCTGCGTTTGCATGTCGAAATCGCGGGTAATCGCGAACAGCCCGTCGAGCATCTGCCCGACCGACAGCTCGCTCACCGGTTTGCCGCGCATCGGCTCGCCCACCGCGCGCAGCGCCGTCGCGAACTCCTCGACGTTGTGATAATCGGGGACGTATTGGGCCTCGAAATGAATCTCGGCGACGCGGCGGTAATTGCCGGTGGTCAGCCCGTAAAGGATTTCGGCGAGCCAATAGCGCGCCTGCCGATTGATCCGCCCCATGATCCCAAAGTCCACCGCGGCGATCGTGCCATCGGCCTTCACGAACAAATTGCCCTGGTGCATGTCGGCGTGGAAAAACCCCTCGGCGATTGCCTGACGCAGAAAGGCGTGGACCAGATTGCCCGCGAGCTTTTCCATGTCATGCCCGGCCGCGATCAGTGCGTCGCGGTTTGAAATCTTGATGCCGTCGATCCAGTCGAGCGTCATCACTTTGCTCGTCGTGCGGTCCCAGTCGATCGCCGGTACTTCATAGGTCGGCACCCCGACCATCGCGTCCTTGAGTTCGGACGCCGACGCAGCCTCGCGGCGCAAGTCGAGCTCGCGCAAGGTCCAGCGCCGGAAATTGGCGATCACCTGGCGCGGCCGCAGCCGCGTCGCTTCGCCGCCCAGCCCCTCGAGATGTGCCGCCGCCCATTCATAGGTTTCGATGTCGCGCGCGAATTGCTTGTCGATGCCGGGGCGGCGGATCTTGACCGCCACTTGGCGGCCCTCGGTGGTGACGGCGCGATGGACCTGCGCGATCGACGCCGACCCGACCGGGACGGGATCGAATTCGCGGTAGAGGCTTTCGAGCGGCACCTCGAACGTCGCCTCTATCTCTTGGCGAATGCGCTCGAAGGCGACGGGCGCGAGCGCGTCCTGCAAACTCAGCAAGTTGCGCGCGGCTTCCTCGCCAACCAGATCGGGGCGCGTCGCGAGCGTTTGTCCCAGCTTGACTGCTGCGGGGCCGATCGCCTGGAAGGCGGCAGCATAGTCGGGGATTTTCGGTTGAACCGTGCCGAACCGCGCGATCCGGCACAGCCGCTTCACCCCCGGCGGAGTCTGCGGTGCGGTCTCGATTCCGCGCAGCGCGCCGTGGCGCGCGAGGATACGGCCCCACTTCAGCAGGCGCAGGATATGGGTGACGGGACGGGTCAAGCTTTCCACCCGCTGTGGATCGCGACCAGCCCGCCCATGATCGGCTCGACCTTCACTGCGGTGAAGCCCGCCGCGCCGATCATCTTCGCAAATTCGGGCATCGGCGGGAAACGGCGGATCGATTCGATCAGATAGCGATAGCTGTCCTCATCCTGCGCGATCAGCTTGCCGAGCTTGGGCACCAGATGATGCGAGTAAGCGTCATAGGCCTGCGCGAAGCCCGGCCATTGGTTGGTCGAAAACTCCAGGCAGAAAAAGCGCCCGCCATAGCGCAGCACTCGGTGGGCTTCTTTCAGCGCCGCGGGAATATCGGTGACGTTGCGGATGCCGAACGCGATCGTATAGGCATCGAAAAACTGGTCGGGGAACGACAGGATCTCGGCATTCTGCTCGCTCCACACCAGCGAATCCACACCGCGCTCCGCCGCTCGTTCCATGCCGACGCCCAGCATGTCGGGGTTGATGTCGGCGACGGTAATGCTGGCGCCGAACGGCTCCATGCGAAACGCGATGTCGCCGGTGCCGCCCGCCATATCGAGAATCGCCTCGCCCGCGCGTGGTTTGACCCGGCGCACAAAGCGGTCCTTCCAGAGCCGGTGCATGCCCCCTGACATCGCATCGTTCATGATGTCATATTTGCGCGCGACGCGGCTGAAAACCTCGCCGACCTTGGCAGTCTTCTCGGTTGCAGGAACCTGTTCATAGCCAAAGCTGACGGTATCGGGAGTGCTCATGGGGTCGCGCCTTGAAGCGGAGAGAAACGAAGTTGCACCGGCCTTTAGCCAAGGGTTGAAGCGCAGGCAAATGGCGCGTAGCCCGATGCGCGATATGCCCGAGCTGCCCGAAGTCGAAACCACCGTCCGCGGCCTGACGCCGCACCTGACCGGCCAGCGGCTGGTGCGTGTCTCGACGCTGCGCCCTGACCTGCGCCGTCCCTTTCCCGTCGACCTTGCGCAGCGGCTCACTGGATCGATCGTCACTGGCCTGTCGCGCCGCGCCAAATATGGCATCATCGCCACTGACCGCGGCGATCATATGATCTTTCACCTCGGCATGTCGGGCAGCTGGCGGATCGGCAATGGCGAGCCCGGCAAACATGATCATTTGCTCATCGACACTACGGCGGGCCAACGGCTGATGTTGCACGATCCGCGCCGCTTCGGCTCGGTTGATCTGGTCGCGGGTGATCCGCTGACCAACTTTCCCGCCTTTGTGACGCTCGGTCCCGAGCCTTTGTCCGATGCTTTTGACGTTTCCTATCTTGCGCGGGTGCTCGCGGGGCGTCGTGCGCCGATCAAAGCGATGTTACTCGACCAGACCGTCGTTGCAGGGCTCGGCAATATCTATGTGTGCGAAGCGCTCAACATGGCGCGCATCGCGCCCACCCGCGCCGCCGGCGATGTGTCGCGGGCCAAGCTCGCGGCGCTCGTCCCCGCGATCAAGGCGGTGCTTGAAGCGTCGATCGCCGCGGGCGGCTCGACCCTGCGCGATTACAAACAACCCGATGGCGAGCTCGGCTATTTCGCCAAGGACTGGCGCGTCTATGGTCGCGAGGGTGAGGGGTGCGAATGCGGCGGGAGGATTGCGCGGATCGTCCAGAGCGGCCGCTCGACCTTCTCTTGCCCGAAATGCCAGCGCTGATGCGGGAGCTTTTCCGCAAAAGCCATTGACCAACCGGGTCAGTCTGGCTATGCGCGCACCCTTCGAGCAGGGTCCGGGTTACCGGAACCGGCCGTATCCGGACATTGATTCGCTGCACTCGCGCGATTCGGCTGCTCCGGTGACGCTGCGCTCCGACTGACTTACACCGTTTGGAAACCGAGGAATTTATGGCCAATACGCCGCAGGCAAAAAAGCGCATCCGCCGCAACACCGCGCGCACCGTCGTGAACAAGAATCGCGTCTCGCGCATCCGTACGCTGGTGAAGAAGGTCGAAAACGCGATCGTCGCGGGTGACAAGGACGCTGCGGCGACCGCGCTGAAGGCCGCTCAGCCCGAAATGGCACGCGGCGTTGCCAAGGGCGTGCTGCACAAGAACACCGTCGCGCGCAAATTCTCGCGCCTGACCAAGAGCGTGAACGCAATCGCCTGATTGCGCTTGTCCCGAAAGGGAACAAAAAAGACCCGCCGGCATCGCGCCCGCGGGTCTTTTTTTGTGCCTCCGATTGTGACCGGACGATGGCAAATGTGTTGCAGCGCGGTAAGTAGCGGATATAGGGCGATTCGTTGATCTGCAACCGGAAGGTCATATATAAGTACTTGAAAACATTGACGAAAACATGGCTATCGCGCAATTCCGCGACCCATGTCGAGTCAAGATTTTTATTTCAGTATTTTTACACCACCGCCCCTTGCTCGACTCGCTTCGCCCTGACTAGACAGGTGCGTCGTCGGCCATCGCCGGTGGCCGCCACATCGACATGATTCGCACTTCTTCGGGCGCTTGATCCCGGAAAGGATGCTTGCGTCTGCGCGCAAGCGACGACTCGGCGTGTGGAGCGGCCACGCGAAGGTTTGAGGACGGGGGATCAGCGGGGGCGGTGTGGCGTGACAGAGAGCGGTAGACTTCATGGTGATGATGCAAGGGATGGAGCGATGAGCGGTGACGCTGCGGCGCTCTGGCCGCGCGTCGCCGAAGGCTTGCGCCGTGACCTCGGCGTGCGCACCTTCGACCATTGGCTAAAGCCCGTGCGCTTTGGCGATTATTGCACGCTGTCGGGGGTGGTGACGCTGGAAACCGCCAGCCGCTTTTCGGCGAACTGGATCAACGAACGCTTTGGCGATCGGCTCGAACTGGCGTGGCGTCAGCTGCTGCCCACGGTGCGCGGCGTCACCGTGCGCGGCGGTACCGGCGCGAGCGACCGCGCGGCCATCCTCGCGAGCCCGCCACTGCCGACCTTCGACACCCCGGCAGCGCCGACCCTGTCGGTTCCGTCGCCCTTCGATCCGCGGCTGTCGTTCGACCGCTTCGTCATCGCGCGCAGCAACATCCTTGCCGCCAACGCCGCGCGCCGCATGGCGATGATCGAAGCGCCGCAGTTCAACCCGCTCTACCTTTGCTCGGGGACCGGGCAGGGCAAGACGCACCTGCTCCAGGCGATCGCGCAGGATTATGCGGCGGCGCACCCGACCGCGACGATCATCTTGATGTCGGCCGAAAAATTCATGCTCGAGTTTGTCGGCGCGATGCGGGGCGGCGACATGATGGCATTCAAGGCGCGGCTGCGCGCCGCCGACCTGCTGCTGCTCGACGATCTGCAATTCGTGATCGGCAAAAATTCGACGCAGGAAGAGTTGCTCCACACGATCGACGACCTGATGACCGCAGGCAAGCGCCTGGTGGTCACCGCCGACCGCCCGCCTTCGATGCTCGACGGGGTCGAGGCGCGGTTGCTGTCGCGGCTGTCGGGCGGGCTGGTTGCCGACATCGAGGCGCCCGAGGATGATCTGCGCGAACGGATCATTCGCCAGCGTCTCGCGCTGATGCCGATGCTCGACGTCCCCGATGATGTCGTCGCTTATCTGGTCAAGCATTTCACGCGCAACATCCGCGAGCTTGAGGGCGCGCTCAACAAGCTGCTCGCCTACGCGGCGCTCACGGGGACGACGGTGGACTTAAGGCTCGCCGAAGACCGGCTCGCCGAAAATGTCCGCACCGCGCGCCCGCGGATCACGATCGACGAGATCCAACGCGCGGTCTGCGCCCACTATCGGCTCGACAAGTCCGAAATGGCGTCTAAGCGCCGCGTCCGCGCGATCGCTCGCCCGCGTCAGGTCGCGATGTATCTGGCGAAAGAACTGACGCCGCGCTCCTATCCTGAAATCGGGCGCCGCTTTGGCGGGCGCGATCATAGTACGGTGATCCACGCGGTGCGCACGGTCGAGGCGCTGCGCGTCGCTGACAGCGAACTTGACGCCGAGATCGCCGCGATCCGGCGCAGTTTAAACAGCTGATCCACCGGGTTATGCCGGGTTTATCCCCGGGTTTATTCACAGCGCTTGGAGCCTCGCGCCTATCGTCGTCCCCGTGCAGGCGGGCGCCGGCAGCGGCCTTTCCCAGCGTCGCCGCGTAAACCGACAGCGACCCCCGCCTGCGCGGGAGCGACGGTTGGTTCGGTCGCACCCTCGACATTGCCCCACGCCCCAAGACAAAAAGACCCGCCTTTCGTTCGAAAGGCAGGCCTTTGTCATCAACTGGCAGCAACCTCACCCCTTCTCGGGCGGTGCCACCGTAATCCGTACCCGCTCGCCCGAATTGCCGGGGAAGCCGGTGAACATCGCCTCGACCAGGTTGGGGACGATCGTTTGCAGATTATTGTCGCGCGACTGCGCCTCGGCATGGCCTTCGAACAGGCGCGAGCCGTCGGCGGCGCGGTTGATCTGCAGATTGAGGCCGCTGGTATAGACGGTATAGCTGCTGACGTCGTTATAGCCGCCGAAGCCGGGCCCGAAACCACCCCACAGGAACGGGTCGCGATAGCCGTAAACATAACGGCGCCCGCCACGACCCGTGACGATCACCGGGCGATAGAAACCGCGGCCATAATAGCCGCCGTAACCGCCATACCAGGGGTCGCCAAAGCCGGGGCTCGACACGACGCGCTCGCGCCCCTTGTCGACGCCATAGTCCATGCGCACGACCAGATCGGCGCTTTCACCGGGGGCTGCGGGGCGATAGCCGTAGCGGGTCAGTTCGCCCGCGACCAGATTGGCATATTGGCTGAACTCTATCCCGCCAGCGAGCGCCGGGTTGCCGGACTCGACGACAAAGCTTTGGCCCTGCGGCGAGGGCAGCTGCGTCTGAAAGCGAGCGACATCGGCCTTGAACGGCGTCGCGCAACCGGCGAGCGCCAGCGCCGCGCCGGTCATGGCGGCGAGGCCCAGGTGGCGAAGGTTGAACATGCTCATCATGGTGGCTCCGTAAATTCGTCGGCGCACAAAGGTCGCGCCCTTATCCCCTAGACTAAGCCGCAACGGCTTAACCTTGGTTGAACCCGGTTTATCGCAGCCTGGTTCCAAAACAAGGTATCGAGTGTCGCCGCCAATTAGCAAGCCCGGTCAGGAATTTAGCGACACAGCCCGAGCGCCGCATAAGCCGCGTCGATCGTCGGGCGCGCCAGCGCCGTCGCACGGGCCGCGCCATCCTCCAGCGCCGCATCGATCGCCGCCGGATCGGCCTTAAGCGCGGTCAGCCGCGTCGCGATCGGCCGCAGGCTTTCGACGAGCAGCTCGCCGAGTGCGGGCTTGAACGCGCCGAAACCCTGCCCGGCAAAGCGGGTCAGCACTTGGTCGACGCTTTCGTCAGTCATCGCGGCATAGATCGACACCAGATTTTTCGCCTCCGCGCGCCCTTCCAGCCCTGCGGCCTCCGACGGCAGCGGTTCGGCATCGGTCTTTGCCTTCCGAATCTTCGCCATAATCGTGTCGGCATCGTCGATCAGATTGATGCGGCTCGCATCGCTCGGGTCCGATTTCGACATTTTGGCATTTCCGTCGCGCAGGCTCATGATCCGCGCCGCGGTCGGCGGGATCGTCGGTTCGGGCAGAGTGAAGGTCTCGGTCCCGGTGTCGAGGTTGAATTTGGTCGCGATGTCGCGCGCCAGCTCGAGATGCTGTTTCTGGTCGTCGCCGACCGGCACATGCGTCGTCTGGTACAGCAGCACATCCGCCGCCTGCAGCACCGGATAGGCATAAAGCCCGACGCTGGCGCCTTCGCGGTTCTTGCCCGACTTTTCCTTGAACTGGGTCATCCGGTTCAGCCAGCCGATCCGCGCGGTGCAGAACAATAGCCAGCCAAGCTCGGCATGCGCGGGGACGCGCGCCTGATTGAACAGGATCGCTTTCGCCGGGTCGATCCCCGCGGCCATCAGCGCCGCCGCCATCTCGCGCGTGTTCGCGGTCAGCTCGGCGGGATCATTATGGACGGTGATCGCGTGCAGGTCGGCCAGGAAATAGAGCTTTTCACCCGGCATCTCGTCCTGCATCCGCACCCAATTGCGGATCGCGCCGAGATAATTGCCTAGGTGCAAATTTCCGGTGGGCTGAATGCCCGATAACGTCCGCATCATATCTATCCCGTTAGAGTTTGCGCCGGCGCAGCTGGCCGATGGTGTCGCGATTGACCACGCCGAACAGCATGGCGCAACCAAAGAATATGAGGCCGCCCAGCCCGACGATCGCGCCGAGCGCGACGATCCGCTCGACCACCCCGCCGACAAAGGCGTTGCCCGCCAGCGGGATCGCAAAAGTGAGCGCTGCCGCCATCGCTGCGGCAGCCAGGACAATGCGTGCGATCCGTCCGGCGACCTGTCCGCTCAGGCGGAACAGCCCGCGGCGATGCAGGATCGTGTAAAGCATCGCGACGTTGCACCACGCCGCAATCGACCCCGCCAGCGCCAGTCCGACGATACCGAGCGGCGGGATCAGCAGCAGGTTGAGACCGATATTGATCAGCAGCGAAATCGCAGCGGTCCACACCGGCGTCCGCGTGTCCTTGCGTGCAAAGAAATTGGGGACCAGCACCTTGACCAGCACATAGGCGGGCAGCCCGACGACCAGACCGCCGACGACCGCGCCGGTCGCCAGCCCATCGGCGACGCTATATTGGCCGCCGACGTAAAAGGCACTGGTGATCGCCGGGCCTGCAATGAACAGCGCGACCGCCGCGGGGACGGTCAGCAGCATCGCAAGCTCGACCGCATTGCTTTGCAACCGCGATGCGCCGTCGCGGTCGTCCAGCGCCACGAACCGCGACAGCGCGGGCAAGATCGCGGTCCCCAGCGCAATGCCGATGATGCCGAGCGGCAGCTGGTTCAGTCGGTCGGCCATCGCCAAATAGGTGATGCTCTTGTCGGGCAGCATCGCGATGAAGAACAGGTCGACGAAGCGGCTGATCTGATAGACCCCGGCGCCGAACACCGCGGGCAGAATCAGCACCGCCATTTCGCGCACGTCGGGGGTCAGCCGGGGGCGGCGAAGCGCGGGGCGAAAGCCCGAACGCCGGACCCAGAACAGCAACCAGATCAGCTGGAACAGTCCCGAAATCGACACCGAGATCGCAAGATACAGGCCTGTGGTGGCCTTCGCGGCTTCACCGCCATCGCCGGTGAACATTCCGATCAGCAGCGCCGCAACCAGACAGATGTTGAGCAGGATCGGCGCCGCTGCCGCGGCGGCAAAGCGCGACAGGCTGTTCAGAATCGCCGCGAACAGCGTCGCGACGCTCATGAACGCTAGATAGGGAAAGGCGATGCGCGCCATGGCGACAGTCAGGTCGAATTTTTCGCGGTCGGCGCGCAATGCCTCGCTCGCGAACACATGCATGATCCACGGCATGATGATCAGCAGCAGTGCCGAAAACACGATCAGGATCGGGATCAGCACCGCCAGCACGGCATCGGCAAAGGCGCGCGCCTCGCTATGGTCGCCCTCCTTTGTCATCCGCTGGTTGAACAACGGAACAAAGGCGGCGGCAAAGGCGCCCTCGGCGAACAGGCGGCGAAAGATGTTGGGCAGCTGGAACGCCAGCTGCCACGCATCGGCCACCCCGCCCGCGCCGAGGATGCGGCTGAGCAGCATGTCGCGTGCGAAACCGAAAATGCGGCTGACCATCGTCAGCCCGCCGATCGTCCCCATGCTTTTGAGCAGGCCGCTCATCGGGTCAGCCCGCCCGCCGGATCGTGGTTACGCCTGGCCAACCGGCGCGACGTTGCCCGCCTGTTCGGCTTCGACCTGCTGAACCTGCTGCATGAACAGGCCGTGGAAATCGATCGGTTCGAGCAGGAGCGGCGCGAAACCGCCGTCGCGCACGGCATCGGCGACGACGCGGCGGGCAAAGGGGAACAGGATGCGCGGCGCTTCGGCCAGGAAGAACGGCTGCAACTGGTCTTCGGGGACGTTGCGGACGCCGAACAGGCCGGCGTATTTCAGCTCGATCACGAACATCGTACCCGCATCGGCTTTCGATGTGACATCGATCTTCAACGACACTTCAAACAGGCTGTCGCCAACGCTGTCGGCGGCGATGTTGAACTGGACGTCGATCTGCGGCGCGTCCTGCCACTGATACACCGCAGGCGCGTTCGGATTTTCGAACGACAGGTCTTTTACATATTGCGAAATCAGGCCGATCGCCGGGCTGGTGTCTTCGCCATTGGGCTGCAGGGCGGGGTTGTTGATGTCGGCGCTGGTCTCGTCAGCCATGGTGCAATGCTTTCGCTCGAAAAGATGAAACAGGTCCGCGCCACGGCCGTGTCGGGTCCGCGGCAGACGGTTGCGGCGGCGCTTAGCAGCGCGCGCCAGCCAGCACAATGGGGGCGCGGCAGGGCTTTCGCCCGGGTGAATCGTTGACCTGCCGCCACGCTGCGGCCATGGCGTTTGAAACTTGGCCGTGCATCGCCTATGTATTGGCTTCTATGTTTCCATTGCCCGCATTGGACTTTTGCCCGTGACTGCTTTTTCGATCGTCTTGCTCGCCATGATTGCCGCGTTCCTCGGCATGCGGCTGTACTCGGTACTTGGCAAGCGCACCGGGCATGAACAGGAACCCGTCCTGCCGCGCCGCGACGAGCGCGGACCGCCTGCGCCGGTGCGTCTGGAGGACGGCGAAACGCCGTCGCCGTCGGTTGGCGCGCCCGACACGTCGGGCCTGGTTTACGAACCCGCCGCCGAAATCGGCCTGCGCCAGCTGCTCGCCAGCGACCGCAATTTTGATGCGGGCCGCTTCATGGAAGGCGCCGAAGCGGCGTATCGCATGATCCTCGAAGCCTATTGGAAGGGCGACCGCGATACGCTGCGCGACCTGTGCGACGACGATAGCTACGAAGCCTTTGTCGAGGCGATCGAGGCGCGCGACGCCCGCGGCGAAAAGCTCGAAAACCGACTGGTCGGCATCGAATCGGCCAAGATCACTGCGGTTGAAATGGACCGCAAGGAAGCGCGCGTCACCGTGCGCTATCAAGCCGACATCAGCGCGATCACCCGCGACGCCGATGGCAAGCTGATTGCCGGGTCGATGAGCGACGCGTCGCGCACCGACGATCTGTGGACCTTCCGCCGCGCCATCGGCAGCGACGATCCCAACTGGCTGCTCGACGAAATCGAAGCAGCCTGACGGCCATGCCCGCGCTTGGCTCGTTCGGTATGCGCCGGACGCGGGTTTTCGGATTCTCCTTTCTCGTTGTGCTGCCACTACTCGCAGGCTGCGCGTCGGTAATCCCCGACTCGGGAAGCCGACCGGCGACCACCGCACCCGCGCCATCGCAGCCGACGACCGCGCCGCGCCCCTATCAGCCGCGCCCTTCCGAAAGCGGCGGCGTCGCAGCCAAGCCGATTCCCGCCACCCCGCGTGCGCCCTTCCCCGCCGCCGCGGTGCCGACCGACGCGACAACGGCCGCGGCCAGCGGCATCCTCGCTGGTCCCGATTTCGCCACGCTCGGGGTGACCGCTGACCAGGCCGCGACCGCGCTCGCGGCGTTCCGCATCAGCTGTCCTTCGGTCCAGCGCCGCGCCGACGTCAGCGGGCTGACGCAGGGCGCCGACTGGGCCGAAAGCTGCAACGCCGCGAAAAACTGGTCCGACAGCGCCGCCGCGGCCTTCTTTACGCGCTATTTCGGCACGGTACAGATCGGCGCGGGAACGGCGTTTGTCACCGGCTATTACGAACCCGAAATCGCCGGATCGCGTGACCGTCGCCCGGGTTATGACATCCCCATCTATCGCCGCCCCGCCGACCTGGTCGACGTCGATCTCGGGCTTTTCTCGGACGAGCTGAAGGACAAGAAAATCCGCGGCCGTGTCGAGGGCAGCAATCTGGTGCAATATTACGACCGCGCCGCGATCGAAAGCGGCGCGCTCGACGGCCGCGGGCTTGAAATCGCTTACGCCGCCGACGCCGCCGAGTTCTTTTTCCTGCAAGTGCAGGGTTCGGGCCGCCTGCGCCTGCCCGACGGCGGCATCATGCGGATTGGTTATGATACGCAGAACGGCCGCGGTTATGTCGGTATCGGCAAGCTGCTGCTCGACCGCGGCGAACTCCAGCGCGGACAGGCGTCGATGCAGGGCATCCTCGATTATCTGCGCGCCGATCCGGTCCGCGGCGCTGCGGTGATGAACGAGAACCCCAGCTGGGTGTTCTTCCGCGAAATCACCGGCCCCGGCCCGCTCGGTGCCATGGGGCTGCCGGTGACCGGCCGCGCCAGCGTTGCCGCCGATCCCAAATATGTGCCGCTCGGCGCCCCCGTTTTCCTCTCGCTCGACCGCGCCGAACCCAATGGCTTGTGGATCGCGCAGGACACCGGCGGCGCGATCAAGGGCGCCAACCGCTTCGACAGCTTCTGGGGAGCGGGCGAGGATGCGCGCGCGATCGCTGGCGGCATGGCGGCACGCGGATCGGCGCTGCTCCTGCTCCCGCGCGCCAGCATCGCGCGGCTGATTCCGGCGCGCTGACGCAGCGATGGCGCGGCGGCTTGATCCCGACGAAAGCGCGCTGTGGAAAAGGGTGGCGGCGACGGTCAAGCCGCTGACGAAGCCGAAAGCGCCGCTCGCGCCCGTCGCCCCGCCGACGATCCGCCCGCCGCAGCCGACCCCGCGCAGCACCGCGCCGCGCGCCGCCGCGCTACCGCGCCCTGCTGCGCCGCTACCGCCGCCACGCCGCACCCACAGTGCCGCGACGCTCGACGGCCATTGGGACCGCCGGCTGCGCAAGGGACTGGTGCGCCCCGACCTTAGCATCGACCTGCACGGGCATACGCTGGCGTCGGCGCAGACGCTGCTCGACGACGCGATCAGCCGCGCGCTGATCCGAGGCGCGCGCGTGTTGCTCGTGGTCGCGGGACGTCTTCGCCCCGGCGCCGACCGCCTGCCGCAGATGCACGGCGACCCGCGTCCGCGCGGCGCGATCCGCGCGTCGTTGCCCGACTGGCTCGCTTATTCGCCCCACGCCGACCAGATCGTCGCGCTGCGCCCCGCGCATATCAGCCATGGCGGCGCGGGCGCGGTCTATTTGATCCTGCGGCGCGCAAAAGAAGATTGATCTCACCCAAAGGGGCGAAGGGCGCGAAGAAGAAAAGAGGGTTTCACACAAAGACACGAAGAAGGCGGGTTACACCCGCGCCGCTAGGTGAGGATGACGCGAAGCGCCTCCAAGAACGCCTGCGGCGACAAGTCTCCGCCGCTACGTCTGCCTGCCCTCTTCGTGTTTTTGGGTGCGATTATTCTTCTTGGCGCCCTTCGCCCCTTTGCGTGAAATCAAATTCTGCCCACCAGCGCCCGCATCAACACGCCACGGTAAATCGCCGTCAGCTTGTACAGATCCGCCACCGCCACCGCTTCATCGAGCTTGTGCATCGTCGCATTGGTCAGTCCGAATTCGACCACGGGACACAGCGCGTGCAGGAAGCGCGCGTCCGATGTACCTCCGGTCGTCGACATCTCCGCCAACACATCGGTCTCGGCATGGATCGCCTCGGCGACCAGCCCCGACAATTCGCCCGGCGGGGTCAGGAATGCTTCGCCCGAAATCTTGCCGAGCACCTTCGCGGCGGGCTCCACGCCATGCGCAATGCGTTCGATCATTACCACCAGATCGGCGCCGCGATGCTGGTCGTTGAAGCGGATCGACAGCCGCGCGCGCGCCGACGCGGGGATGACATTGGTCGCACCGTTGCCGACCTCGATATCGGTAAATTCGATGTTCGACGGCTGGAACCAGTCGTTGCCGGTGTCGAGCACCACCGCATCGATCGCCGCCAAAATCTTGACCAGCTTGGGGATCGGATTGTCGGCCAGGTGCGGATAGGCGACATGCCCCTGTGTCCCCGGCACGTCGATCCAGATATTGACCGACCCGCGCCGCCCGATCTTCACCATGTCGCCCAGTCGGTTCACCGATGTCGGTTCGCCGACGACGATCATGTCGGGCACGATCCCGCGTCCCGCCATATGCACCATCAGCGCGCGGGTGCCGAAAATCGCCGGCCCTTCCTCGTCGCCGGTGATGATCAGGCTGATTGTCCCCGCCTCGACCGGAGTCGCGGCGGCGGCGGCAACGAACGCCGCAATCGACCCCTTCATGTCGACCGCGCCGCGGCCATAGAGCAGATCGCCGCGGATTTCGGGGGCAAAGGCGTCGCCGGTCCAGCCCACACCCGGCGGCACGACGTCGAGATGCCCGGCAAAACCGAAATGCTTTGGTCCTGAGCCGGTCCGCACTGCGAGCAAATTTTCGACCGGCCCATCGGGCTCGATCCCGTCGATAAAGCGCTCAACCGTAAAGCCCAGCGGAATGAGCGCCGCCTCCAGCACGTCGAACACGGCGCCGGTGGCGGGGGTGACGGAGGGCGCAGCGATCAGCTCCTGCGCGAGTTCAACGGGGTCGAAGTGCATGGTCATGGCTGCCCTTTACCCGCCGACGCTGCGCCAAGTCGAGCCGATAGAAAAGGGTTCGCACAAAGTCACAAAGACACGAAGGGGCCGAGCAGTATCGCGGCCTTGGCTTTAGTTCTTGGCGCGCAGCGTATTTTTGATGTCGTCTGCGCTGCCAAACTGCGATCAATGGCCATGGCCTGCCCTCTTCGTGTCTTCGTGTCTTTGTGCGAAACAAAAGACGCTGAATCCGCACCCATCCGCGCCGCAACAGGAACCGACCCCATGCCCAAACTCGACCTCGCCACCATCCCGCAAACCAACACCACCGGCTATCCCGCCCCCTATGACGCGCCGGTGCAGGGCCGCTGGTACCGCCGTCTCGCCCCCGCGACCGGCCTCAGCGATTTCGCCGCCAGCCACGTTGTGCTGAAACCCGGCGCCTGGTCGTCGCAGCGCCACTGGCACGATGGCGAGGACGAGATGCTGGTGATGATTTCGGGCGAAGCGACCCTGATCGAAGACGAGGGCCGCTCGCCGATGCGCCCCGGCGATATCGCGGTGTGGCCCAAGGGCAGCACCAACGGCCATCATCTGATCAATGAATCGGACGCCGACTGCGTGTTTGTCGCGCTCGGTGGCGGCAAGAAGTACGACACCGGCGGCGGCTATTCGGACATCGACATGCTGTTCGGACCGGATGGCTATTTCCACAAGGACGGTACGCCCTATCCGACATCGCGGATTCCATGAGCGCCGCAGACTGGCTTGGTTTCGCGCTGGCGGTTCTGTTGATCGAATTGACCCCCGGTCCGAACATGGCGTGGCTCGCGGCTTTGTCGCTGGGCGAAGGGCGCTGGTCGGGGCTGGCGGCAACAGCGGGGGTTGCCATCGGCCTCTTCGTGAACGCGCTGGCCGCTGCGCTCGGTATCGCTTACATCGTTGCCGAAAGCGTGGCCCTGGCTCAAGCGCTGCGCTGGGGTGGTGCGGTCTTTCTATTGTGGCTGGCCTGGCAAAGCTGGCACGATGCAGGCGAAAATTCGCCCGCGATCCTTGGCGATCCCGGCCGATCGCGACGACATTTCCTGTCGGGCCTGACGGTAAATTTGCTCAATCCAAAAGCGATGCTCTTTTTTGTCGTCGTCATTCCCCAATTCAATGGCGGGGAGATACCGGGCTTCGCGGTGGCCTTCGCACTTGCTCTGGTCAGCATTGTCATCGCCACGGCCGTCCATCTGGCGATTGTCCTTGGTGCCAGTCGGATCGGGGGATGGCTGAGTGATCCGGCGCGCACGCGGACGATCCGTCGCCTGCTGGCGCTCGCGATGGTCGGGATAGCGATCTGGTTCGCGGTGTCGGCGGGGAGTTAGGCTGGCGGCGTGCCCTCGAACTTCTCGATAATCCAGTCCTCGGCTTGCGCGCCGCCGATCCATTCCTGCATGCACGTGTGGCTGATCACTGCCTGCATATAGGCCAGCGCAAAGGGGGGCAGCGGGATCGAGTAAGTGATGAAGCGGGTGACCACCGGAGCGAACATCATGTCGGCGGCCGACCAGTCGCCGAACAGATAATCGCCCTCGCCGCCGAACCGCGCCCGCGCTTCGGCCCAGATTTGCAGGATGCGGACGACATCGGCCTGCACTTCGGGCAGCAGCGGCGCGGCGGGATAGATGCGGCGGATGTTCATGCTGTGATTGCGGCGCAGCGCGGCAAAGCTCGAATGCATTTCGGCCGCCATCGACCGCGCCATCGCGCGCGCCGCCATATTGTCGGGCCAATATCCCTTCGTCCCGCCGGTCTTTTCATTGAGATAGTCGATAATCGCCAGACTGTCCCATACGACGATGTCGTCGCCGTCCCACAGGATCGGCACTTTGCCGCCCGACGGCGCAAATTCGTCACCCTCGCGGCGCTGGTTCCATTCCTCGTCATAGAGCGGGACGGTGATTTCTTCGAACGGGAGGCCGCTATGCTTGGCGGCGAGCCAGCCACGCAGGCTCCAGCTGGAATAGGCCTTGTTGCCGATGAACAGTTTCATGGGGTCTCCCTTTTTCCCTCTCCCTCGGAGCGAGAGGGTTGCGAAGACTTGGCAGCTTGCTGCCTAGTCGAAGCTGGGTGAGGGGGCGACGCTGGCGTCCTTGCCCTCACCAAGTTGCGGTAGGCCCGACTTCGTCGGTCCAACCTTCACTATCCTCTCCCTCAAGGCGAGAGGAGCGAAAGTCAAACCTCCACCGCCTCCAGCACCGCCGTACGCAGCTCGGCAATCCCCAAGCCCTTCTCCGACGACGTCACAATCACCTCGGGATGCGCCGCGGCATGTTTGCGCGCTTCGGCCTCGGTCGCGGCGTGGACCGCGGCCAGCTCGCTGGCTTTGATCTTGTCGGCCTTGGTCAACACGATGCGATAGCTGACCGCGGCGGTGTCGAGCATTTCGAGGAACTCGCGGTCGACATCTTTCAACCCGTGACGGCTGTCGATCAGCACCAAAGTGCGCTTCAACACCGCGCGCCCGCGCAGATAATCGTTGATCAGGTATCGCCATTTCTTGACGACATCCTTCGGCGCCTTGGCAAAACCATAGCCGGGCATATCGACCAGTCGGAACACCAAAGGTTCGCCGACGTCGAAGTAATTGAGCTCCTGCGTCCGCCCCGGGGTCACCGACGTGCGCGCCAGCCCGTTGCGGTTGGTCAGCGCGTTGAGCAGCGACGATTTGCCGACGTTCGATCGCCCCGCAAAGGCAATCTCGGGCATGCTCGGCGGCGGCAGATGTTCGAGCGCCGGCGCCGATTTCAGGAAGGCGATCGGTCCCGAAAACAGTTTGCGCGCGCGTTCCGCCCGTTCCGGATCCGCGCCGGGTTCAAGATCGATATCGCTCACGTCGCCGCCTGCGCCTTCAGCGCCGGGAACTTGCGGTACATCCACTGCTGCTGCGCGATCGACAGGATATTATTGGTGATCCAGTAGAGCAGCAGGCCCGCGGCGAACGGCGCCATGATGAACATGAACAGCCATGGCATGATCTTGAACACCTGCGCCTGCACCGGGTCGGCCGGGGCGGGGTTCAGGCGGAACTGCAACCACATCGTCACGCCCAGGATCACCGCCATCACGCCGATCGCCAGGATCGACGGCGGGGTAAAGGGCAGCAGGCCGAACAGATTGAGGATGTGCAGCGGATCGGGCGCCGACAGATCCTTGATCCACAGGATGAACGGCTGGTGGCGCATTTCGATCGCCAGCATCAGCACCTTGTACAGCGCATAGAAAATCGGGATCTGGATCAGGATCGGCAGACAGCCCGCCAGCGGATTGATTTTTTCGTCCTTATAGAGCTTCATCAGCTCCTGCTGCATCTTGGGCTTGTCGTCCTTGAAGCGTTCCTGCAGCGCTTTCATCTTCGGCTGGACAACGCGCATTTGCGCCATCGACGAGAATTGCCGGTTGGCGATCGGGAACATCAGCAGGCGGATGATCAGCGTCAGCGCCATGATCGCGACGCCGAAATTGCCGACCTGCAGGAACAGCCAGTGCAGCAACTTGAAGATCGGCACCGCGAAAAATTCGAACCAGCCCCAATCGATCGCGTTCGACAGGCGGGTGATGCCCAGCTTGTCCTGATAGCTTTCGAGAACCTCGACTTCCTTGGCACCGGCAAAGATGCGGCTGGTGGTCGTGATCTGCTGGCCCGGGCCGACCTGCGCAAAGTCGCGCGCAAACAGCGTCTGGTAATTGTTTGCGCTCGGCGAACTGATCGCCGCGGTGACGCGCTCGCCCTTCGCCGGAACGATCGCCGCCAGCCAATATTTATCGGTGAAGCCCAGCCAGCCCGCGGCATTGTAGCGCACGGTGCGGTTCGGCGCTTCCTCAAGATCGTCATAATCGGTGTCGAACACAGACTTGCCGTCGAGATAGCCGGTCGGGCCGACGTGGATCGTCCAGCTGTCGACCTCATGCGGGTCGGTCGGTTTGCCCAGCCGGTCGATCAGTGCAAAGCTGCTCGCGCTCACTGGCGCGGCGCCGCTGTTGGCGATCGTCTGTTTGGCGGTGATCAGATAATTGGCGTCGATGCTATATTCGATGCGGAACGTCTGGCCGGTTGTGTTGGCCCAGCTCAGCGTCACCGGCGACGTCGGGGTCAGTTTGCTGCCGGTCGCGGTCCACACGGTGCTCGCATTCGGCACCGCGATGCCCTGCGCCGACCAGCCGATGCTGGCGAAATAGGCCGCCTTGGTGCCGCCCGGCGCAAACAGGCGCACCGGGGGCGAATCCTTTTTGATCGTCTGGCGATATTTGGTCAGCGTGATGTCGTCGATACGCGCGCCGACCAGGTTGATCGATCCGGCCAGCGCGGGGGTTTCGATCGGCACGCGGTTACCCTCGGCCAGCGCGGCCTCGACCGGGCGGATCGCCTGCGTCGCGGGGGCAGCGGGGGCCGTGGCGGTGGGCAGCGCGCTCGGCTGGCCCTGTGCCGCCGGGGTGGTGGCGGGCGTGCCATTGGCGCCGGCGACAGTCGTCGTCACATCGGGCTTGGCCGGGGTCGGGAAAAACTGTGCCGAGACGAAGTTCCAGCCCAGCAGGATGGCCACCGACAACAATATTGCCGCGATCAGATTACGCTTGTCGTCCACGCTCTACGGTCTCTCTTCGTCTCAAAATGTCGGGGAAAACGGCAGCTACGGCACCGGATCATGGCCATGCCCGCCCCAAGGATGGCAGCGCAATAGCCGCTTTGTCGCCAGCCAGCCACCCTTGATCGCACCATAGCGTGACAGCGCGGTGATGGCATAGGCGCTGCACGAGGGCGAATAGCGGCAGGTCGGCGGCAGGATGCGCGACGGCCCGATCTGCCACCCGCGCGCGATCAGGATGAGCAGCCGGGCGATCATACCGGAAGCCCGGAAAACTGCGCAACTTCACCCGCAATTCGCGTTCGGGACGGGGCAGGCGAGGCGGTCATTCCGAAACGGTACACCGGCGAAATAATGCAGGACAGGCCTTCATCGCGCCAATTTCTTCGCGGCGCGCGTCAACGCCGAATCGAGCTGCTCGCCCAGCTCGGCAAAGACGATGTCGTTGCCGCCGGGGCGCCCGATCAGCACATGGTCGGCGCCCGAAATCCCCGATTCGGGCAGCGCCGCACGGCACAGTTCGCGCAGCCGGCGTTTCATCCGGTTGCGGGTGACGGCGTTGCCGACTTTCTTGCTGACGGTATAGCCAATGCCCATTGCGTCGTCGGCGTCGCCGCGCTGGCGGACGAGCAGGACAAAGCCGGGCATGGGAAAGCGAAGGCCGCGGTTGGCGGCCAGAAATTCGCTGCGTTTTGAAAGCGTTCGCACCAGTTTCACTGGCGCAGAAGCGTCAGCGGTCAGGCCGACAGCTTCTTGCGGCCCTGGGCGCGGCGGTTGGCGAGAATCTTGCGACCGCCGACCGTCGCCTTGCGGGCGCGGAAACCGTGGCGACGGGCGCGCACGAGGTTGCTCGGTTGAAAGGTACGCTTCATCGCGGTTATCCCTAAATCTCTTGCAAGGCTCTAACAGAAAAGGGCCGCCAAACGTGGGCGGCCACTGATGGAGGCGCGGATAAGCGAGAGTCGGCGGAAAGTCAATTGGCATCGCGGCGGTTTTCCAGCGCTTCACCATCGGCTGCGATCAGCGCGTCGCGCGCGCGCCGCCGCGCTGCGCTGGTCCGCCGCATCACCCGGTCGGTCCAGGCGGCATAGCGCGGATGGCGTCGTTTGAAGCGGACATAGATGCGCTTCGCCCACGCGCTGTTCTGCAGGCACAGCATCAGCCCGACGGGGAACAGGATCAGAAAGCCGGGGCCGGGGAGCACCCCGATGATTGGCGAAATCAGAATCAGCAGCACGCCCAGAATGAACAGCGCGAGCCGCACCTGCGCGGTCGACCGCAATCGCTGGTAAAGGCTGCGTCTCGCCATGAAGGCCGATGTGGGGAGCAAGGCGGGCGGTTGCAACTATCGCGTCGCCCCTGGAAGGCGGGGCCGCTATCGGCGTAGTACAAGGCGACCAACGGCCCCCGCTTCGTGGGGGCGACGGGCATTAATGCAGCGTGACGAACCTCGCCATGTCGTCGCGGGTCAGGTAGCGTACCTCGTCGAACGGGGTGCTGTTGGTCAGCGCGTAAAAGGCGCGCGCCTTGGCGTCGTCCATCCCCATCTCGCGGTAATAGCCGAGATATTCGGCATGCACCGGGTCGCTGGCGGCGTAATCATTCGCCTCGCGCCCCGTGTCGTCGGCCCAGCTGTGCACCCCGAATTCGGCGTCCGAAGCGGCGCGGCGGGTGCTGCCGGCGAGCCAAAGCTCGACCGCGCCCGACCGCACCGAGCCGCCACTCGGGACGACGGTTTCCATTCCCGCGCGGCGGATCGCGCGCGCCAATATCAGGTTCGCTTCCTCGTCGAGGCTGCCAGGGCAGTCCACCATCTCCAGCCGCTTGAGCCCCGGAAAGGCGGCCAGCATCGCCGCAAACTGGCGCGGCGTCGCCGACGTCACGTCGCCCGCCATGCGCACCGTGGCCGCGTCGATCACGGCAAAGGGACCGTAATGCGCCTTGGCTCGGCCCAGCGTTGCCAAGGCCTCGCTCGGTGCATAGCGCCGCGTCGCCGCCATGTCGGCGTCCTCGGCCAGCGCGTCGTCATCGAACAACGCGGCCTCTTCGTCGAAGACTGCGCCGTGGGCATCGCTGCCGACCTCTTCCCACGTCCAGCTCACCGTCGTGGTGACGGTCAGGCCCTGCTGCGCCTGCACCGGTGCAAACGCCAGCACCGCCGCGCAAAGCGCGACGAATAGGGTGCGGGCGAGGGCGATCGGTGAAGCCATGCCCCCGCTTTCGCGCCCGCGCGCTTGCCAAAACGCAAAGCGGCAACGTCAGCGCCGCGTTAACCCCATTGCGGGACGCTTGCCACGTCAATCGCGGTCGGGGGCGCCGCCGGGAAAATAGTGGCGGTAGGGGCGCGCGCCATCGACCGCGCGCGCGACCGACGGATGCGCGAGCAGCCGCGCGCGATAGGCGCGTAGATTGGCAAAATGCGCCGGGATTTCATGCACCCAGTCGGCGTAGAACAGCGACGGTGCCGCGGCGCAGTCGGCCAGCGTGAAGCCGTCGGGCGTCGCCCAGCCGCCGCCCGCCAATTGCATGTCGAGCCAGCCATAGATGGTATCGAGCGCTGCCCGTGCCTTTTCGACGATCATCGGCGCATGCCCCTCCGGCCCGCGGATGCGGTCGTTCACGATGTCCTGCATCACCGCCATCACATGCAGGTCGAAAATACGGTCCAGCTGCCGCACCCGCAGCGCCGCATCGGGGTCCGCGGGGATCAGCCGCGGTTCGGGCTGCACGCGGTCGAGATATTCGATGATGATCGACGTTTCGAACAGCGTCCGGTCGCCATCGACGAGCAGCGGAAATTTCCCCACCGGCCACAGCGCATGCAGTTGCTTGCTATGCTGCGGAAATTCGGGGTCGACATTGCGATAGTCGAAATCGATACCCTTTTCGTCCAGCGCGATCTGCGCCTTCCAGCTGTAGGATGAAAAGGGGTGGGCATAGAGGGTCAGCATCGCTCAGCCCCGCACCGCGGCTTCGATCGCCGCGATGTCGATCTTTTTCATCGTCATCATCGCGTCGAACGCGCGCTTGGCGACCGCCTTGTCGGAATTGGTCGTCGCTTCGAGCAGGACGCGCGGGGTGATCTGCCACGACACCCCCCATTTATCCTTGCACCACCCGCACACGCTTTCGGTGCCGCCATTGCCGGTGATCGCATCCCACAATCGGTCGGTTTCTTCCTGCGTGTCGGTGTGGACGACGAAAGAAAAGGCTTCGCTATGCTTGAAGATCGGCGGGCCGTTGAGCCCAAGGCAGGGGGCGCCGAGCAGCGTAAATTCGACCGTCAGGACATCGCCTTCCTTGCCACCGGGGGTGTCGGTGGGCGAACGGTGGACCGCTCCGACATGGCTGTCGGCAAAGGTGTTGGCATAGAAACTGGCGGCTTCTTCGGCATCGCCTTCGTACCACAGGCACAGGGTCAGGGGGGTCTTGCTCATCGTCTCTCCTTTACTTTCTTGGGGAGATTCAGGATTTTCGCGGGCCGACAAAGCCGATCGCCGCGCCCTGCGGATCGATCGCGTTCATCGCATATTCGCCGCCCGGAATTGCCATCGGTTCGTTGGTGATGGTGCCGCCGTTCGCGGCCACCGCGGCGCGCGCGCGGTCGATGTCGTCAACGCCGATATAGAAATTCCACACCGGCGCCGGATAACCTTCCATCAGCGGCATCACTGCCCCGATGCCGACTTGGCCACACTGGATGAAGCGGTAGGCGCCGAGTTCACCCATCGGCATTTCGCCCTCCTGTCCCCAGCCGAAATGCTTGGTGTAGAAACGCACTGCAGCGTCGGGGTCCGACGTCGCCAGCTCGTTCCAGCGGATGCGCTGCGGCTCGGTCATCGAAAACACATCGCTTGTCCCCTCCGGCGCGCCCAAGGGCGGGATCGGGTCCATGATGTAAAAGGGCGCGCCTTGCGGGTCGGTGACCATCGCGATGCGCCCGACGGGCAAGTCGGTCGCGGGCATCTGCACCGCACCGCCATCGGCCTTGATCGCGTCGACGGCGGCGTCGACATCGTCGACCTCAAGGTAACCGATCCAGAGCGGCCGTGCGCCACCGGCAAGCATATCGGCGTTCAGCGCGAGCACCCCGCCGGCATTGCCGCCGTCGCTGCGCCCGATCATGCGGTAATCCATTCCCCCGACAGCGGGATCGGCGTGGCTGGCGATCGTCCAGCCAACCACCGCGCCATAAAAGGTGGCGGCGCCGGCGGGATCGGGGGTCATCAGTTCGTACCAGATGATATTGGCGGGCTTGCTCATCGTCTTCCTCCTCAGAAAAAGGGAACCGCGTTCGTCAGATTCTATGCAGCCGCAGCGGCTTCACATTTTCGCGCGCGATGACGCCGCGCGCTTCCAGGTCGAGCTGGACACCCTTCAGCCACCAGCCCGCTTTCGCGCCGCCGGGAAAAAGATCGTCCGGCAGGCGCGGCAGCACGCCGGTCTTGACTTCGGCGACGGTCAGCCCCGGCGCCTGTTGTGGCACGACCGCATGCAGCGCGGCTTTCATCGCGTCATATTTCGCCTTGTCGACGCGCACGACATGGCCGGGGCTTGAAATGCTCAACATTTCGACGCGTTCGATGGTTTTCGTCACCGGACTTCTCCTCTCGATCCTCCTTGCCGCGAAGCGATGGGGAGGGGGACCGCCGCGAAGCGGGGGTGGAGGGGCCGCAACGTCGCGCCATGGCCTCTCCGTTAGCCCTCCGGGCTGTGTCCCCCATGGCTGCGCCACAGGGAGGATCATGGCGTCACGCCTCGACGATCGGCGCGAAGCCGCCATAGATCATGCGCTTGCCGTCGAACGGAACTTCGCTGCCGTCGGGCTGCATTCGTTCGTCGGCCATCACCTTTTCCCAGCCCGCGACGCGCGCTACTTTGCTCGGCCATTCGACCCAGCTGAACACGACGGTCTCGCCGTCCTGCCTGTGCACCGCACGGGCATAATCGGTCACCTTGCCGTCGGGGACATCGTCGCCCCACGCCTCGACGACGCGCGTCGCGCCATGGTCGCGGAACACCTGCGATGCCTTTTCGGCCAGCGCGCGATAGGCGTCCTTGTTGCCGTCGGGAACGGGCACGACATAGCCATCGGCATAACCCATCGCGCCGCTCGCGCGGTCATCGACGATCGCATCAAAGCCGCCGATGATCATCCGTTTCGCGTCGAACGGCATCGCTTCGCCCATGCTCTGCATCCGCGGGTCGCTCATCATCTTTTCGTTCGCCGCGTCGCGGGTGGCCTTGTCGGGATATTCGAACCAGCTGAACACGACGGTTTCGTCATCCTTCGCCTGCACCGCGCCCTTCAGGTCGTTGACCTTGCCGTCGGGCACATCGTCGCCCCACGCCTCGACCATCCGCGCCACGCCGAACTCCTTGAACAGGGGGACGGCGTCGGCGGCATGTTGGCGATACGCTTCCTTGTTGGCGGTCGGCACCGCCACGACAAATCCTTCAACATAGGTCATCTTGTCTCTCCTTAAGGGGGGTAGAAAATTCAGGCCGTAACTGGCTCTTCTTTGAATGATGCCAGCTGCGCATCCATCGCGCGCTGGAACGCCGGACGGCCCGTGCAGCGATCGAGATAGGCGGCCAGCTGCGGATATTCGGCGATCAGTCCCGCCTCGACGCCTTCGCGCAGTACCGTCGCCATCGCGATGTCGGCGATGCTGAAATCGCCGAGCAGATAGGCTTTGTCGCCCAGCGCATCGGACAGGCGGCCAAATCGTGTGCGGATGAAGTCGATTAGGCCGGGACGGCGCAGCTTCGCCCATTCTTCGTCATTCGAAAAAATATCGACATTGCCCAACTCGAACATCATCGGCTCGACGCTGTTCAGCGCCGCGAACACCCAGGCGGTGGCGTCGGCGCGGGCCTGCGCACCGGTCGGCAGCAACCGCGCGTCCTTTGCGGCCAGATGCAGCATGATCGCGCCGCTTTCGAACAAGGTGATGTCGCCGTCGCGCAGCACCGGCACCTGCCCCCAGGGTTGCAGGCGGTAATGATCGGCGGGGCGATCGACCGCGCTGATCAGTTTCTCGGCATAATCGAGTCCCAGCTCCTCGCACGCCCAGCGCGGACGCAGGTCGCGGACGAAGCCGCGCGCGAAGTCGGGAACCCAGTCGAATGCGATGATTTCGATATCGGCGTCGGGATTGACGGGCATATTCTCTCTCCTTGCGGGCCAGGGGGTCAGAAAAAACCGGCGGGCATCGGCGGCGTGGCATCGTCCAGAAAGGGGATCACTTGCGCCGCGATCGTCGGCGCCTCGGCCATGACGCCGATGTGCGATGTCGCGGGCAGGATCGACAGGCGCGCCTTGGGGGCGGCGGTCATGAAACCCTGCGTCGCGGTCGCGATGTCGCCGCCGCCGCGCAGCTTGAACAGCTTGATGCATGGTCAAAGGTGACGCCATCGGCATCGCCCAATATGACCATGGTCCTGCCCGGAATCGCCCGCAACTGGGCGTCGCTAAAGGCAAAGGGCGTGGCATCGATGTGCTTGATCGCCGCGACCAGGTCGGGAAAGGCGTCGGGGGTGGGCGACAGCCTTTTATACTCGGTTTCCATCGGGGTGCCGGCGAACATTTCGGGGGTCATCTGTGCGATGCCCGCCAACACTTCCGGAATCCAGCCGTCGAGGCTGGCGGCGCCCGATATGATGACCTGTTTGCCGACGCGGTCGGGGTGGCGCACCGCCATGGCGATCGCCGTGCTGCCGCCCATCGAATATCCCAGCACATCGGCGCGCTTGATGCCCAGCGACGCCAGCACCGCGACGGCATCGTCGGCCATCTGGTCGTAACTCAGCGCGCCGCGAACCTTGCCGGTGCGGCCGTGGCCGCGCGCGTCGATCGTAATGACGGGGCGCGATGCGGCAAAGGGGGTGACGAACGGCGCCATCGCCTCGCCCGACATGAAGGCACCATGCAGCACCAGCAACGGCGTCTGCTTCGACGCCAGATCGCCATGCACCGCATAATCGAGGCGCAGGCCATTGACCTCGGCATAACCCGTTTTGGCGGCGCTTGCGGACGCTGTCGCAGTGGCAGGCTGCTGGGCGTTCGCGGGCTCGGGAACCGCCGCGACGACCGCGGCGCTGGCCAGCAGGGCAAGTGCAGCGGCGACGCCAGGATGGCGGCGACGGAAAATCTGGAGGGGAGGAAAGGCTATCATAATATGTCCTCTTGGATTGGCGCGGCCTCTAGGTCCGCTTCCCTTTGATAAAGGCGACGATCGACATCGCGTGGCCGTGGCCGAGGTCGAAATCACCCTTGAGCCAGTCTATCACCGCACCGGGCTTGACCCCCGGCGCGAGGCCGCTCTCGTCAGCCAGGCCCCTGTCGATCGCCAGCGCCTTCAGGTCGGCGGCCGACTTGCCGATCTTGGCCTCGACATTGTCGAGATAGGCTTGGAAACTCATCGTCGATCTCCCTTCGGGAGGGGAGCGGCGGCCGTTGCAAGGGTGGCCGTCCGTTCCCCTCCGCGGTTCGGTCAGGCGGAGGCTTCGGCAGGCTCACCGGCGGGGATCGCGGCGGGGTCCATCCACATCACTTCCCAGATATGGCCGTCGGGATCTTCGAAGCTGCGACCGTACATGAAGTCGCCATATTCCTGGGTCGGAGTCGGGTCGGCCTTGCCGCCCGCGGCGGTCGCCTTGGCAACCTGCGCATCGACTTCGGCGCGGCTGTCGGCGGACACGCAGAGCAGCACCTGCGCCGTCCTATGCGCGTCGGGGATCGTCTTTGACGTGAAGGTTGCCCATTTTTCATGCGTCAGCAGCATGACGTGGATCGATCCTTCGGCGACGACCATGCACGCGGCGGTGTCGTCGGTGAAGGCGGGGTTGTTGACCGCGCCGACCGCTTCATAAAAGGCCTGCGACCGGGCAAGGTCGGTCACCGGCAGGTTCACAAAAATCATCTGAGGCATCGTCTCTCTCCTTGGGGGGTAGCTTGGGGCAAGTCAGCGCGGGGGCGCCGTCGGGGCAATTACCTGCCACGTCATGACGCGCCGGGCGGTGCGAACGACATGCCGATATAACGCTTCAGGTGGGTGACGCTTTCCCGCGCAATCGCCGGATCGTTCGTCGTTTTGGCCAGGATGAAGCTACCTTGCAGCACCGCCTGGATATGCTGTGCCAGCCCGAGCGCGGTAACATCTTCGGGGGCGCCATAGCGTGCCATCGTCGCTTCGATGTCGGGGGTCAGCGCCGCGCAATAGGCGTTGATGCTCGCCTCGCACGCGGCGCGAATCGCGTCGCTCGTCGCAAAGGCTTCCTGCACCATCGTGCCGACGAAACAGGTGAACTCCTCGACCGGGCCGTCAAGCATTGCAAAGCGGAAATCGATATGGCCGATCAGCCGCGCGAGGGGATCATCCAGTTTTGTGTGCGGCGGCATTTCGAACATCGGCCGCGCGCGCTCGGTCCACGCCTCGGCCGCGGCGACCGCCAGCGCTTCCTTCGAAGCGAAATGATGGAAAAAGGCGCCCTTGGTCACCCCCGCTGCGGCGCAAATCTGATCGACCGTTGTTGCGGCATAGCCCTGCTTGCGCACCGTGCTGTGCGCCGCCGCAATCAACGCAGCCCGCGCGCTGCCGCGCGGCGCACGTACCGCGGCGATACCGGCCCCGACGCCTGCCACCGCAATGGCGGAGGGGCGGGACTCGGGGGTCGAAGCGGGCTGATTCGGGTTCATGTAAATTGACATACCGACTGGTTGGTATGTTGTCAAACCCCGAAGTGGCCTACGCTACGTGGCACCCTGCCTTGGCGAGGGGGGCTTTCCGCCAACATCCCAACCGGTACAAAAGGCGACTCGACCGCGCCCCACTTTGCGGCCAAAACGCAAAAGTACAAAAAAGGAACATTAATGGTCGCGATCGAATTCACTGTCGCCTGTCTGGGGCTTGAGGCGCGCGGGGTCGAAGCGCAGTGCCGGATCATCTCCGGCCCGCTGCTCGACCGCGTCGACCTCCACGTCGAGGTGCAGGCGGTCAGCGCCGCCGACCTCGTGCTGCCGCCCCCGGCCGAGGGCAGCGCCGAGGCGGCAGCCCGCGTCGCCGCGCGCTACGCCGATCACAAGGCGTGCACGAACGCCGAAATCGACGGCGAATTCATGGAGGCGGTCGCGACCCCCGACGAGACTGGACGCAAATTGCTTGCACAGGCGGCCGAGGCGATACGGCTGTCGGCGCGCGGCTATACGCGAATATTGCGCGTGGCGAGGACGATCGCTGACCTTGCAGGCGCCGCCGACGTCGGGCGCATCCATATCGCCGAAGCACTGAGCTACTGGCGGCAGGCGCCAAGGAACTGATGCTCGCCTTCGAAGCCGACATCATCGAATGGCGCGGCCCGCCGCCCTATCTGTTCGCGCCCATCCCCGATCATCTGGTCGGTGAGGTTCATTATGCCGCGCGCGAAGCGAGCTATGGCTGGGGTATGGTGCCGGTGACGGCGCAGATCGGCACGACCGAATTCACCACCTCGCTGTTTCGACGCGGCGACACCTATGTGCTGCCGATCAAGGTCGCGGTGCAGCGCGCCGAGGGGTTGGGACTCGGTGACCGGATCGGCGTCACGATGCAGATCAGCAGCGTCATCCGCCGCTGAGTTCGCTGCCGAGTTTGAGCACCTCGCGCCCGTCGATCATTTCGATCAGATAGGCGGGGTTGGCGGCCGAGCCGTTGCGGACGATCCGCGCCCCCTTGATGATGCGCTCGACGCGCGTCTCGAAGCGTTCGGCGATCCGCCCATGCGCTTCACCGCGGCCCCAGGTCCAATGGACATGGGCGTCGATGTCGAATTGGTGCGGGGTCATGCGATCCCGGCGCGGAGCGGGGTCAGATGCCCAGCGCCGACTTGTTCTCGACGACTTCCAGCGGCGGCGGGGCTTTGGCCACGCCTGCACCGTGGCGACGGTGCGCCAGCTTGCCGTCGACCTTGCCGCCGTTTTCGATCGTGATATTTTCATACACGACATCGCCGGTGATCCGTGCAGTGGTGTGGACGATCAGTGTCTTGGCCTCGATCGAGCCATCGACCAGGCCCGCAATCTTCGCGGTCTCGGCGACGACTGCGCCCTTGATCTCGCTTGCTTCGCCCTGGACCAGGTTGGCGCATTTCAGGTCGCCGTCGATTTTGCCGTCGACGTGCAGGTCGACGCTGGCGGCAACATTGCCGGTGACAACGACATCCGATCCCAGGATCGAAAAGGTCGTGTGCCGCGCGCCGGTCGCCATCTTAGCGGGCACCCCGGGCAGTGATGGCACCGACTCGCTGTCGGGCGTCGTTTTTGACTTCGAGAACATCGGCTTTGGCCTCCAGGAAGCGGCGCGGGTTGACCGCGACGCCGTTCAGACGGACTTCGAAATGCAGGTGGCTTCCGGTCGAACGGCCGGTCGAGCCCATTTTCGCGATTTGCTGACCGGCGGCGACCTGCGCCCCGACCTTCGACGTAAAGCCCGACAAGTGAGCATAGCGGGTCATGATGCCCTGACCATGATCGACCTCGACGACATTACCATAGCCCGATTTGGCGCCGACAAAGCTGACGCGGCCGGGGGCGGCGGCGAGGATCGGGGTGCCGATCGGACCGCGGAAATCGAGCCCCGAATGCATCGCGGCGCCGCCGGTGAAGGGATCGCTGCGATAACCGAAGCCCGACGACATCATCAGCACGTCGGCGGGGTTACCCGACGGGACGGCGACGAGGGTGCGTTCGAGCACTTCCATGCGGAACAAGGCGCCTTCGAGCGCGGCGAACGACGCGCCGAGTGCCTTTGCTTTGCCCATGCGGCCCTTGTACGGGATGAGCGGGCCACCGCGGCCGGCTGCTGCGCTGCGGACGATCGCGGCGGGGTTGAGCCCGAGCTGGGCGACCGCATCCTCGGCATTGGCAGCGCGGATATTGACTGCGGCAAGCAGGCGGCTGGCAAAGCGTTCCTGCCGCGCTTCGAGCCGCGCGAGCGCCTGAGCTTCGGGGGGCAGATTCGGATCGATGGCGCTGGTCTGCAGCGGTTCGGCTTTCGCGGCGTCAGCTGCGGCGGCAGGCTGTGCGGCCATCGCCTCGGCATCGATCCCGAAATGCGTTTCTGCGACGCCTTCGAGCAGCGCCTGCCGTTCTTCGAGGTCGGCGGCGGTTTCGGCGACGCGGTCGCGATACTGCGCGATGCGCTTTTCGGACGCCGCGGCGGCGGCCTGTTGCTGCGCGACGGCGGCGCGTTCGTCGGCGGTCAGTAGCTGGTTGATCAGCACGGCGAGCGTCGCGCCGGCCCAGGCGAGCAGCACGACCCCGGCAATCAGCGCAACGCGCTTTTGCCACACGGCGCTGATACGCAGGAAACGAACATGACCATGCGTGCGAATGAAGATTTCATGGTCCTGAAACAGCGCATTAAAGCGCTGGCGCCAATGGCGCAGGCCCGTAGATTTCGATGACAAGTGGCGACCCCATCTTGTTGTTTTAAGGAGCCCTCCGCCCCGATTGATGGGCGCCTTAACAGGCCGATTGCGGCACGGCGAATCTTTGCAGGCCGAGTCGCGCCGAGTCGAACTCAACCTGCGGTGAACGGTGTCATATGGCGGGAACGCTGCCATTTTGGCGGGAAATCCGCTGCGAATCGCCAAATAACATTGACGGCTTGCTTACCAATTTTTGCTAGGGCCAAGTCAATGAATCCCATGGTCAAAACCGATCCGTCCGGCACTTTCGGCGCGTCTGCGTCGCAGACCGTCAGCACGGTGCGCCCGCGTTCGGCGGTTAGCGCTGGGGTCGGCTTTGTCGGCCTCGGGGGCTTGCTCGGCTACTTGCTGCTGGCGCGCTACGCCCCCGAAATCGCCGCTTGCCTTGGCATCGACTGGGGAGCGCGCGGTCCGATGAGCGGTCCCAATTCGGCGATCGCCAGCGTGCTGGCGTGCGGCATCCCGATGGTGCTGTGGTCGGTGTTCGTCGACAAGGTGCATCGCAATCCGTCGACCGGGATTGACTGGGCGCAGCGCCGTCCGTGGCGCGAGACGGTTGACATCAGCCTGACCAAGCTCGCCGGACTGTGGGCAACCTGGGGGCTGATCGCGCTGATCTATGCGACCATGCGCTATTATTGGACGGGCAATTACGCCTTTTCGATGGACCTGCTCGAACGGGTGGCTCCGTGGCTGCTGTTGGTATCGGTGCCGTACATGCTGTGGCTCGACCGCCGCATGATCGAGCCGCGCGACGGCTGCTATCAATTCGGTCGCTGGCTGATCGCAAGCCCAAAGAAGGGTGGGCGCCAGCCGGTCGACGGGCGTGCGATCGGCCATCATCTGCGCGCCTGGGCGGTGAAGGGGTTTTTCACCGCCTTCATGCTGTCGATCGTGCCGGGCAATTTTTCGGCGCTGGTCACCGTGCCGATGCGCGACGTGCTCGCCAACCCCTATATGACGGGGATCTGGACGCTGAATTTCCTCTATCTGATCGACGTCCATATCGCGACGGTCGGTTATATCCTGACCCTGAAGCCGCTCGATGCGCATATTCGCACCGCGAACCCCTATGGCATGGCGTGGGTCGCGGCGCTGGTCTGTTATCCGCCCTTCATCCTGATGAGCGGCGGCCCGCTCGATTATCAGGTGAACGGCGCCGACTGGGGGCATTGGCTGGCGGGACAGGAGAGGTTGCTGATCGTCTGGGCGGTCATGTTAGCGCTGCTCACCGCGATCTACAGCTGGGCGACGATGGCGTTCGGCATCCGCTTTTCGAACCTGACCCACCGCGGCATCATCACCCATGGTCCGTACCGCTTCACCCGGCACCCCGCCTATGTGTCGAAGAATCTGAGCTGGTGGGTCGCCGCGATGCCCTTCCTCGTCACCGCGGGCGGCTGGGTCGAGGGTGCGCGGAACGTCGTGCTGCTCGCGATGGTCAGCGGGGTTTATTACTGGCGCGCCAAGACCGAGGAAAAGCACCTCCTCGCCGATCCTGCCTATGTCGCTTACTGGAATTGGGCGCAGGCGAACGCCTTTGTCCCCCGCCTGTGCGCGCGGCTGACCGGGCGCCAACGCCCGCTCATCCGGCTCGAACCTGACGAGCGCGTCGGACCGGTCGCCTGAAATCTCATCCTCCCCATGGTTTCGCCACAGGGAGGATGGAGCGGGCTCAGAATTTCACGCTGGCTTCAACCCCATAGATTCGAGGTTCGTTGACGTAGCTGGTGATGTTGTTGAAATCGATGCCGCCGGTCGGCGATTCGTCGTTGGTGATGTTGCGGACGAACCCCGCGACATCGAAGCGGTCGGTGCGATATCCCACGCGCAGACCACCCTCGATCATCTTGTCGTCCGAGAACTCGACCGACTGATAGAGGAAGAACTGGATCTTCGAGCGGTAATACCAGTCTGTGAAGGCGTAAATCGCGCCGTTACCGACGGGGAATTCATAACCCGCGGTCCCGTTCAGCGTCCACTTCGGCGACTGCGGCAGCTGGTTACCGTCGATCGAGAAGATGCCTGGGCTACCCGGACGCGCCGGATCGAGCACGGTGCATGGCGTCGCCGAACCGCAGCCCGCGACGAAGGCGTTGGCGTCGTCGATCTCCGCGACATTCCACGCGCCGCCGATCGAGAAGGTCAGGCCTTTGGCGGGTGCCGCCTGCAATTCAGCCTCTATGCCATGGCCCTTTGCGTCGACGTTGAGCAGGCTCGCCACGTTCGACGTGCCGCCGACCGCGGTGAGTTGCAAATCCTTGGTGTCGAAATAATAGCCGGTGAGGTTGAAGCGGACGCGGTCATCGAAGAACGCGGTCTTGATCCCCGCTTCATAGGACATCGTCTCTTCCTGATCGGCGGTCGAGATCGTCCGCGAAAAGGTCAGGCGGCCCTGCACCGACGGCGCACGGTAGCCGCGTGCGACACGGGCGTAGAAGGTGAGGGCGTCCGACGCTTCATAGGTTGCGCTGGCGTCCCACGTCAGCAGCTTGCCCTTGACCGTGGCAGCCTGCGGCGGAACCGGTGTGTTCGGGCTGACCACGAAGGGCGGGCGCGTTTCGACCGGACGCGACGCGACGAAAGCGCGCGTGTCGTGATTGTAACGCGCGCCGGCCTGCAGCTTGAAGCCGTTGTCGAACGCATAGTTGACCGAACCGAAGATGCCATAGGCCTCGCTGTCCTGGCGCTGCACGGCGATCGCCGACGGGGTTGCGTCGGTCGGGCCGCCGAACTCGAAGCTCGAAATGTCGAGCTTCTCGTCGAAATAGAAAGCGCCGACCTGGTAGCCGAGCCCGCCGCTGTTGTTCGACGCGATACGGATCTCCTGCGTAAACTGGTCGAGGCTGGGAACATTGTCCTGGCTTTGCGCCTGGAACGGGATGAGCCCCGGACCCGATACGGGCAGGAAGACTGCGCCGAAGCCGCCGTCGATGTCGCCGCGGCTGCGGAAATTACCATTCCAATAGGAGGTGATCGAATAGGCGGTCACCGGCCCAAAATCATATTCGAGATTCAGTCCTGCGTTATAGGTGTTAAGCTTCTGGAAGTTCAGGCCGTCCTGATAGACCTTGTCGCGCTCGAATTCGGTGCCCGCGCCGCCGAGGCCGACGAGCTTGTTGCTGCCCGGTACCTGCGTGTTGGCGCGGAAGATGATCGCCGAACCGTCGTAGATGCGGACCTGACCGGTCACGCGACCGGTAAAGGGACCGTTTTCATACTGCAGCTGCAGGCGCGCGGCGATGTCGTCATAGCCGCCCAGATCCTTGGCTTTCGTCGTCGCAATATTGTCGACCCAATTGTCGCGATGCTGGAACAGGGTCGACAGGCGAACCGAGAAGCCATTGTCATCGGCGGCGCCCGCCGCGACCTCGACCTGGGTGGTGCCATAGCGGCCATAGCTGGCGCGGGCATAGCCGCCGGTCTTGCCGGGCTTGACGGTGTCGAATTTGACGATGCCCGCCGGCGTGTTGCGGCCAAACAACGTACCCTGCGGCCCGCGCAGCACTTCGACGCGATCGAGGTCGAAGATCGGAAAACCTTTGAGGATCGGGTTTTCGAGCACAACGTCATCATAGACGAGGCTGACCGGCTGCGAGGCGTTGAGATCGAAATCGGTGTTGCCAAGGCCGCGGATGTAGAAACGCGGGAAGGTGCGGCCGAACGAGCTTTCGATGTTGAGGCTGGGGACCCGCCCCGCAAGCACGCGCACGTCGGAGCCCGACGAAGTGATTGCATCCAACGTGTTGCCCGACAAGACGCTGACCGCAACCGGCACGTCCTGCAAGCTCTCTTCGCGGCGCTGCGCGGTGACGATGATATCGCCAAGGCCACTGTCGATTTCGGCGACGGGCGTATCCTGCGCGGCGGCGGGAGCGGCCCAGCTGCCGGCGGCGAGGATCGCGAGAACGGGGGCTATAGCAGTAGCGGAAGGAAAGTGGCGCATGGGCAAGCTTCCTGGAACAGAGTGACGATGGGAGAGGCGAAAAACCAACTTCTCTTTGGCTTTCGGCGCGCGCGCGATCAATCGCGGAAGCGGACACTGCTGACTTTCGTGTCAGCAGTGTTGCGCAATTGCTGCACTTTTGGGGCGAAAATACCCCTAGAAGCTGAGCTCGTCGTAGATTTTCGACAGATCGCCGCCCCACGGTCCTTCGTAGCGGTCGAGCAGGTCGTGCGCGGGCGACTTGCCGCTTTTGGCGATGCGGCGGAGCGGTTCGAGGAAGCCGACTTCATTGTCGCCCATCGAATTGACCTCGCCGCGTGCCGCCAGGCCTGCTGCGGCAATGTCGAGCACGCGGTGTGCAAGTTCGCCCACCGTTCCGCCGCCGGGAGCCGGGGCGTCGAGGCCTTCACTGGGGACCGCGTCGCGCAGCGCCTGCTGCTCCTCAATGCTCCAGTTTTTGACAAGGTCCCAGGCGGCATCGAGCGCGCCCTGGTCGTAGAGCAGGCCGACCCACAGCGCTGGGAGCGCGCAGATGCGGTTCCACGGGCCGCCGTCGGCGCCGCGCATTTCGAGGAAGCTCTTCAAACGCACTTCGGGGAAGGCGGTCGACAGATGATCGTTCCAGTCGGAGATGCGGGGCTTCTCGCCGGGCAGCGCGGGCAGCTCGCCCTTCAGGAAATCGCGGAAGCTCTGGCCCGCGGCGTCGATATATTTGCCGTCGCGGAAAACGAAATACATCGGCACGTCGAGCATATAATCGACATAGCGTTCATAACCGAAGCCGTCCTCGAACACGAAGGGCAGCATGCCGGTGCGCGCCGGGTCGGTGTCGGTCCAGATGTGGCTGCGGTACGACATGAAGCCGTTGGGCTTGCCCTCGGTGAAGGGCGAACTGGCGAAGAGCGCGGTGGCGAGCGGTTGCAGCGCGAGCGACACGCGGAATTTCTGCACCATGTCGGCTTCGGATGAATAATCGAGGTTGGTCTGGATCGTGCAGGTGCGCAACATCATGTCGAGCCCCATGCTGCCGACGCGCGGCATATGGTCGAGCATGATTTTGTAGCGGCCCTTGGGCATGATCGGCAGTTCGGCGCGGGTCTTGTCGGGCCACATGCCAAGCCCGAGGAAACCGAGCCCGAGTTCGGCGCCAACCTCTTTAACCTGTTTCAGGTGGCGGCCGGTTTCGGCGCAGGTCTGGTGGAGATTTTCGAGCGGCGCGCCCGACAGCTCGAGCTGCCCTGCGGGTTCGAGACTGACAGTCCCGTCGCTGCCCGCGAGTGCGATCACCTTGCCGCCTTCGATCACCGGTTCCCAGCCGAAGCGGGTGAGCGCCATCAGCAGGTCGTGGATGCCGCCGGGTTCGTCATAGCTCGGCGCGCGATAGTCGGCGGTGCGATAGACAAATTTCTCATGCTCGGTGCCGATCCGCCAGCGGTCCTTGGGCTTCTCGCCCTGGATCATCGGGGTGGCCAGTTCGTCGCGATGTTCGACGATGGGATCGTTGCTGTCCGAGGCGGTGCGCGTGCTCATATGGCGCATTTAGACTGTCCAGTACAGAATGCAATCGACTGTTGAGCAGGCGTGTGATTGGGCGCTATTTGACGAGCCCGCGCAGGTTGATCGTAAAGCTCGATCGCGGAACCATCGACCCCTTGGGACGAATGCGGAGGAGGGTGACATTGGCATCGACACCCTTGGCATCGATCGTCGGCACCTAAGTCCAGCTGGCGCCGCCATTGTTCGTAAACTCCAGATCGTCGGCCGCGTTTGCCAGGCTGGTGAAGCTGTAGGTCAGTCCGCTGCTGCCCGCCGTAAAGCGTACCGGGCCGGAACCGGGGGCATAGTGCCGACGAACAGGCTGAGGTTGGTCTGCAGCGCGTCGGTGACGATGACGCTGTTGTTCGTCGGGCTGGTGCTGGCGGGCGCGGTAATGGTCAGGCTGTAATTGGCAAAGGCGCCGGGGATCAGCTTTCAGTTGATCAGCCCGTTCACGGGGGTCGCTGTAGGCGAGTGAGGTCTTGGCGATCGACAGCGGCGCGACCTGCGCCAGAACGGGCGATTGGGCAGCATCAATTGATCGTCACGTTGAAAGTGATCGCGAGAGCGGTGCCGGGCGCTAGCGTCAGAGCGGTGGCGGCCACCGTCGTGCCGGTGATCGACGCCCCGAACGGATCGTTTTCGTCGGCGCCGCTGGCATTGTCGTCTTCGACTGTTGCCGCACCAGCACAGGTCGCGCCGCTGCGCAACGAACCGGGGACAAAGGTTGTCGGCGCGGGCAGCGCGTCGGCGACGTTCACTGCAGTGGCGGTGCCGCTGCCATTGTTGGTGACAAGCAGGCAGTAGCGCATCGTTGCGCCGGGGATCGCCTTGGGGTCAGTGGTGCCGTTGGTCGGGTCACTGACGACGCTGCTCGTTTTGGCGATCATCAGATTGGCGGTCGGGCGGCAGAAGGTGATATCGTGGATCGCGGCGCCCTGCTGCCCCGGATCGGCGGGGGCCAGGCTGTGGCTGCCATAGGTGATGCTGATCGTATCGACCGGCGCCGAAAAGGTAACGACAACATTCCCATTGGCGCTGCCGTCGGCCGACGTCACGTCGCCATAAGCGCTGTTGCCGATGACATAATTGCTGATTCCGTTGGTCAACGTCGGGGTGACGGGTGCGCCGTTGAAGCTGCCGGTCACGGTCAACCGATCGGCGAACTGGCCCGCGGCATAGTCGATGTCGATGACGCGGAACTGCGCTCCCGGTACCGCCGTCGGCAATGTCATCGTCGTCGTGATAGCGCCGGACTGGCTGGTGAAATCGGCAATCTGGAAGATCGAAAATTGTGCCGGAGTTAAGCCGCCGGTGACGACATTCTGCCGCGTCGGCGACTGGCCACCATAGGTGGCGTTGTTGAGGAAGGCGCCGCCGCTTAGCCCGATATTGAAATTCATCGTGCCGATCGCAGTCAACGCGTAGCTGCCGCTGGTCGATCCCGCACCCCAACTAACGCTGTCCCAGTCGTGGACCGTGCTGCCGACCGGGCAAACGAGCGTCGGCGCCGTGCCTGCGACGCGCGTTCCCGATACGGTGAAGCTGGCGGAGTCATAATCATCCTCGCCCGCGGCGCCGTTGCCGGGGGCCGAGTCAAAGTCGAACGCCGACGAGGCGCTGACTTCGGCGATATTGGTCACCGTCGCGCCCGCGGTCGCGGTAACGGTCCCGCTGATCGTCAGGGTGCGGGTGGTGCCGGGCGGGATACTGCCGACCGTCCAGACGCCGGTGCTGCTGTTGTAACTGCCGAAACCCGAGGCGCCGGTAAAGGCGAAGCCTGCGGGCAGCGTGTCCTGCACCGTCACCCCGGTGGCAGTCAGCGCCGACCCGCTCGCGTTGGTGACGCTCAGGACATAGTTGATGCTGGTGCCGAACGCTGGCGCGGCGTTGCTCACCGATTTTGTCAGGGACAGGTCCGCCGACGGTGCGATCGGCACCGTCGTCAGCGTCAGGTCGCTGCGCGTGAAAGTACCGCTGTCGCCGTTCAGCGAATCACAGATGGTGAGCTGCCACGTTCCGACCGACCCTTGGCCGTTGAAGCTCGCGAGCGAGCCCTCGGGGTTGAAGTTGCGTTGATAGGGCGGCGCGGCGCTGGTGTTGTCATTTGCCGTATGGGCCGTGATGCTGGTCGCGGCGCTGTCGTCGAACAGGACGTTCAAATTGTCGGCCGAGGTGCCGGCATTGGTGATCAGATTGACCACCGTGCCGGTTGGCGACACCAGGGTCGCGCGAATGTCACCGCGATACGTATGGGAAAACTGGACGCCGATATTGACATCGGAGATCTGCGCGTTGGCAGCGACGGTGAAATTGCGCACCATCGGGCTGGCACAGGTGGTCGCGGCTTCGCTGATCGTGCCGGGGGTCGAATTGCTGTAGGTGGTGGTCGTCTGCGCCGCTGCCGGATTGGCGGCAAGCGTCAGCGCCAGCCAGACGAGCGCCAAAAGGGCTCGTGCAAACTGTGCGTGCTGGCCCCCACGCCAGCAATATCGGCTCTGGTCCTGCCGTTGCATCGGGTCGCTTTGCCCGTGCATAGCTAATATGCGGTTAAAATCCGTTGCTTGGTGCAAATTCTGTCCGGGAACGGAACAGCTTCGCGCCTTCAGGCACCGTCGGCCCAGTCGCCATTCAGGGCCATCCACAGGCTGATTGCGGCAATCGCCGCGGTCTCGGCGCGCAGGATGCGCGGGCCAAGCGCGATGCGCCGTACCGCTGCGTTGGCGAGCAACAGGTCGCGCTCGCGCGTCGTGAAGCCGCCTTCGGGGCCGATCAGGATCGCGGCGGGGGCTGGGGCGGCCACGGAGGAGAGCGGCACGCCCCCCGCTTCGTCGGCGAACAGCAAGGCGCGAGCGGTGGGCCAGTCGGCCAGCAGCTGCGCCAGCTTGACGGGTTCGCCGAGCACCGGCAGCGCGGTGCGCCCGCACTGCTCGCACGCCTCGATAACCTGCGCCTCCAGCCGCCCGCGCTTGACGCGCTCGACAATCGTGCGTTCGGTAATGACGGGTTGCAACCGCGCGACCCCAAGCTCGGTCGCCTTTTCGATGATCCAGTCAAGCCGCGCCTTTTTGACCGGCGCGAAGCACAACCACAGATCGGGAACCTGCTCGATCGGACGCATCTGGCGTTCGACGCGGACGGTCAGCGACCGTTTGCCCGCATCGGCGACGCTGGCGAGCCATTCGCCGCTGCGGTTGTCGAACAACAGGATGGGCGCCCCGGCCTTCAGCCGCATGACGTTGAGCAGATAATGGGCGGCAGGGCCGTCGATCACTTGCGAGGCGTCGATTGACAGCGGCAGATCGACAAACAGGCGGGGCGTGCTGGCAGGCGGCCAGGCGGGCGTTGCGGGCATAGGACGTGCGATAGCAGACGCTGATAATTTGCGCACCCGCCGCGTGCCAAAGGCCTTATTGTCCCGTTGCGGGCCAAACCGGCCGTTTTGAGCGCATATCGCACATCCGGCGATTAGCAGTTTGGTAAGCAGTTCCGCCCTAGTGCGAGGTACCAGCCACGCATCTGTAGTGGGCCGCGTGTCTGGACCATGAGGGGTTAGACCATGCGCGGGACCATTTTCAGCCGGCTGCGGCTGGGCACCAACAAGCTGTTGCGCGACAAACGCGGCAACGCAATGTTCCTGACCGCGGCCGCCGCACTGCCGGTGATCGGGCTTATCGGATCGGGCGTCGATATCGGGCGCGCCTATATGGCGCAGCTGCGCTTGCAACAGGCGTGCGATGCCGGGGTTCTGGCCGGACGCCGCGCGATGGCGGGCAGCATCTACTCGACCGCGGCACAGGCCGAAGCCGACAAGATGTTCGACTATAATTATGCTGACGGAGCCTATGGCAGCACCGAAGTGACCTTCACGTCGGTGGCGCAAGGCGCGTCGAGCGTTTCGGGTACCGCAACCGCGACCCTGCCGACGGCCTTGATGCAGATTTTCGATTTCGATGAGTTCGATCTGGCGGTTAACTGCGCGGCGAAACTCGAAATTTCGAACGCCGACGTGATGATGGTGCTCGATGTCACAGGGTCGATGGCGCAGACTAATGTGGGCGACACAATCAACCGCATCACCGCGCTCAAAGACGCGACGATGGACTTTTTCGATACGCTGACGGGCGCCGAAATGGGCGATGGCCGGCTGCGCTTTGGCGTGGTGCCGTACAGTTCGTCGGCGAATGTCGGCAGCATATTGTACGCCAAAAACCCGTCCTGGCTGTCGGACAATGTGCTGCTGCCGTCGCGCACGCCCGTGTTCAAGGTTGTTTGGGGCAATGCGACCACCGAACAGTCGGAGGAATATACCGACGGCAACACGACCTATGGCAATTATTCGAACGTCAGTACGGTCAATGGCCAAACCAGCTCAACTTGCGGCAATCTTGAGCCGCCTTCCGATACGACGCCGACGCCCAGCGGTTCGCCCAATTCGAACCAGACAGCGCAATATGTCGATGGCAATGGCAATCGTATCACGACCTACGACACCAACCAGACCTATACCTATTATAACTACCGCTACACCTGGTCGAACAACCGCTGCCGCCTGCAGCGCCGCGTCGCGACCTTCGCCCGCACCTATACGACCACGGTGACCGAAACCCCGACGCAGTCGTTCGACAATAAATATACGTACCAGGATCGCGTGTTCGACGTCAGCCAGGCCAAAGCCGGATCGGCGATCGAGACCGACACGGGCGATTCGGGCGTGACCGTATCGAACACCTGGGGCGGCTGCGTCATGGAACGCGGTACCGAGCCTTTCGGCCCCACCGATGCGGCGCCGGCCGACGCCCATGATATGGACGTCGACACCGCGCCGACAAGCGACGATGATACCAAATGGAAAGTGCTGATCCCGCAGATCGCTTTCCCGCGTGCGAGCGGCCCGGGCTCGACGCCGTCGACAACGGGATCGATCACCGTCAACAGCAGCAGCGTTTCGAGTAGCACCAGTACCAACGGGAGCTGGCAGAATTATTCGCGTTACTGGACGAACGGCTGGGGCGTGTGCCCGGTGACAGCGATGAAGCTGACGACGCAAACCGCCAGCAATCGGTCGTCGTTCAACACATATATCCAGTCGCTGCAGCCGCTGGGCGGTACCTACCATGACGCGGGAATGGTATGGGGTGTCCGGCTGCTGTCGCCTGATGGCATGTTCGCCGACGAAAATTCGACCGCTCCGAACAACCGGCCGATAAGCCGCCACATCGTTTTCATGACCGACGGCGACATGGCCCCAAACATGGGCAACCTGTCGTTTCAGGGATATGAGTGGTTGATGAAACGTGTTGGCGGGACAAGCGACAGCAATTTGACCACCCGCCACAACAACCGCTTCGCGCAATTGTGCGAAAGGGCGAAGGCAAAGAATATTACCGTCTGGGTGGTTAGCTTTGGCGTGTCCCTGAACAGCTCGCTCACCAATTGTGCGACGCCGGGCAAGGCCTATCAGGCGAACAACGCGGCGCAGCTCAACGAGAATTTTCAGGCGATCGCCCGGCAAATCTCGAAACTGCGATTGTCGCAATGACGCGCCGGTCGTTCATCCATTGCCTGCGCCGCAACGAAAGCGGCAATGCAATCGTCGAGTTTGCGCTGACCGCGCCGCTGTTTTTGCTTATCCTGATGGGGATCTTTGACTTTTCCTGGCAGATATACGGCAAGCAGGTGTTGCAGGGGGCGGTGAGTAAGGCGGCGCGTGATGCGACGTTGGAGGGCAATGCGCTCAACCAGGCTGCGCTCGACGAAAAGGTCCGCCAAAAGGTGCTCAACGTGTTCAAGGACGGCGAAGTTACCTTCGTCCGCAAGGCGTATGACAGCTATAGCGAAGTGGGGCAGCCAGAAGCCTTTACCGATTCGAATAACAATGGGCAGTATGATGCCGGCGAATGTTTCGAGGACGTCAATGGCAATGCCAGCTGGGACGCCGACCGCGGCCAGACTGGCAATGGCGGCGCCGAAGATGTCGTCCTGTACACGGCGACGCTCGAAATCGACCGCGTCCTGCCGGTATGGAAAATGATGGGTCAGTCGCAGCAGAGCTCGATGACGGCGACCACTGTGCTGCGCAATCAGCCTTATAATGCTGCGACATCGACCAAGCAGGTGATTTGCACATGATCGCGCTTCTGCAAAGAGTCCGCCGACGGATGCGCGCTGAATTCCTTCGCCTGGCATACGACAGCGGTGCTGTGGTCATGATCGAAATGGCATTCTGCATTCCGCTTCTTGTCATCGTCGGTTTTGCCGGCATTGAGCTTGCCAATCTGACGATGTCGCATACGCGCGTCAGCCAGATTGGGCTGAGTGCGGCCGACAACGCCTCGCGCATTGCCTTTGGCAGCAACCTGTCGCTGCCGCGCGTGCGCGAGATCGATATCAACGAGGTTTTTACCGGGGTCGAAGAACAGGCGCGCGGGATGAATTTTCGCGCCAACGGGCGTGTGATTCTGTCGAGCCTTGAGCGCAATGCGGATGGCGGCCAGTGGATTCATTGGCAGCGCTGCTACGGCGATCTCGACATCGATTCGGCTTATGGTCCGCAAGGCACGGGCGCGACCGGAACCGGTTTCGCCGGTATGGGTGAGACGGGACGGGAAGTGACCGCTGCTGCTGGTACGGCGGTGATGTTTGTCGAAATCACCTATGACTATCAGCCGATGGTTGGCGCCACCTGGTTCGGGACTCCGCGCATCCGTTCGACCGCCGCGTTCAACATCCGCGAAGGCCGCGACCTGTCACAGTTATACAACCCTGCACCGGCAGCGGCGGTTTCCAGCTGCGATTGATCGCCCGGTCAAACAACCGATAAGCATTTATTGGTGGCGCGGCGGCTGCTACACGCGCCGCTGCCAATGACCGCCACCCACCCTCCCGACAGCCAGCTGCGTGGCTTTGTGGCGCTCCTGCCCGCCGCGTCGCAGCCTTATGCGCTGCTCGCCCGGTTCGACCGCCCGATCGGCTGGTGGCTGCTTTACTGGCCCTGCGCTTTCGGGCTGGCGCTCGGCGGCGGTGCGATCAACAACTGGCCGTTGTTTCTGTGGCTGCTGCTCGGTGCGATCGCGATGCGCGGGGCGGGCTGCGTCTATAACGACATCGTCGACCGCGACCTTGACGCGCAGGTCGCACGCACGGCGTTGCGCCCGATCGCGAGCGGGGCGGTGTCGGTGCGCAATGCTGCGTTATGGGCGGTGCTGCTGTCGTTCGTCGGCCTGTTGGTGCTGCTCCAGCTGCCATGGTCCGCGCAGATCGTTGCTCTCGCCAGCCTGATCCTTGTCGCGGGCTATCCCTTCATGAAGCGCATCACCTGGTGGCCGCAGGCGTGGCTGGGGCTGGTGTTCAGCTGGGGCGCACTCGTCGCCTGGGTTGCGGTCGGCGGCGGCGAGGGGATGGCGCTGCCGTTGCTCTATGCCGGCTGCATCGCGTGGGTGATCGGCTACGACACCATTTATGCGCTACAGGATATCGAGGACGACATGCTGATCGGGGTCAAATCGAGCGCCCGCGCAATGGGCCGCCATGTGAAGGGCGGCGTCGCGCTTTGTTACAGCTTTGCGCTCGCCTGCTGGGGCGGCGCATTGTGGGCGGTGCGTCCCGACCCGCTGGTGCTGATTGCGCTGCTCCCTGTGGCAGTACATTTCACGGGTCAGGTGGTGACACTCGATCCCGCCAACGGCGAGGATGCGCTGTCGAAGTTCCGCAGTAATCGATTTGCGGGGCTGCTGGCTTTTGCCGCGATGCTGGTTGTGGGGATGGCGCCCTAGCTCATTCCGCCGCGAGCAATTCCTCGGCCGCGCCCAGGTCGACCGACACCAGGCGGCTGACGCCCTTTTCGATCATCGTCACCCCGAACAGCCGGTGCATGCGCGCCATCGTCACCGCATTGTGGGTAACGATCAGATAGCGGGTGTTGGTTTCGCGCGTCATGCGGTCGAGCAGGTCGCAGAAGCGCTCGATATTGGCGTCGTCGAGCGGTGCGTCGACTTCGTCGAGGACGCAGATCGGCGCTGGGTTGGTCAGGAACAGGCCGAAGATCAGCGCGACCGCGGTCAGCGCCTGCTCGCCCCCCGATAACAGGGTGAGCGTGCCGAGGCGTTTGCCCGGTGGCTGCGCCATGATTTCGAGTCCGGCCTCCAGCGGGTCGTCTGAATCGACGAGTTCGAGATGCGCCTGTCCACCGTCGAACAGCGTCGTGAACAGCCGCTGGAAGTGGCCGTTAACGGTCTCGAACGCCGCGAGCAGGCGGACGCGGCCTTCGCGGTTGAGGTTGCCGATCGACCCGCGCAGCCGGTGGACGGCCTGCGTCAATTCCTCGATCTCGGCGGCGCTTTTTTCGCGCTCTGTGTCGAGTTCGATCAGCTCGTCGGCGGCGACCAGGTTGACCGGGCCGAGCCGCTCGCGGTCGGCGATCAGCCGGTCATGCTGCGCTGATTCCTGTCCCGCATCGGACACGCTCTCGCCGTCAAACCCGGCCTTTTGCGGTAGCAATGGCGGCGGACATTCGAAGCGTTCGCCCGACAGACGGCCCATCTCGATCCGGCGCAGCTCGGCATTTTCGGACCGCGCGATCGCCCCGGCGCGGGTTTCGCGCGCCGCGGCGACGCGCTCGCGGATCGCGCTGAGTGCGGTCTCGGCCTCGCGCAACGCGGCTTCAGCGGCGCGCTCCTGTGCTTCGGCAGCGGCGACCTTGTCGCGCAGCGCCGCCTGCTGCGCTTCGGCAGCGGCGCGCTGTTCGGCGAGCTTGGCCGGGACGTCAGCGAGTTTCGCGGCTTCGGCGGCCAGCGCGTCAGCGCGCTTGTCCATCTCGGTGACGCGGCGCGCGGCTTCGCCCGCGCGCGCTTTCCAGCTCCTGATTTCGGCGGTCACGACCGCCTGCCGTTCGCTCAGGCTCGCGAGGCTACGTTCGTGCGCGGTCAGCGCTTCGCGGGCGCTGTTGGCGTCGCCTCGCGCGCGTTCGGCGGTCTGCTCCTCAGCATCGAGCGCGGCGCGCGCGATGCTGTCGTCGGGCAGCGCCGCGATCGCCGCTTCCTGCGCCGCCTGCGCATCGGCGGCTTCCTTCGCCGCGGCAGCGATCTCGCCGAGCCGCCGGTCGAACAGCGCTGCGGCGTCGCGATGCCGGTCCAACGCCGCCTGCGCCTGGTCGGCGGCACGCAGCGCGGTGCGACGCGTTTCGTCCGCCTGCGCCAGTGCTTTCCGTGCAGCGGCGGCGGCTTCGGTCAGTTCGGCGGCTTTAGCAGCGGCGGCATCGCGGCGGTCGCGCATTTCCTGCGCGCCCAGCTCTACCTGCGGGCGCTGCGCCGCCAGCGCCTCGAGGCGGTTCTGGCGTTGCAGCCGTTCGGTCGCGGTGGCGCCGTCACCGCGCGCGACAAAACCGTCCCAGCGGCGCATCACGCCGCCCATCGTGACGAGCCGCTGGCCGACTGCAAGCGGCTGGCCGCCGTCGATGTCGGCGACCGCGACTTGCGCGAGACGGCGGGCGAGTGCGGCAGGCGCTGTCACGAAACGGGCGAGCGGCTGGGTGTCGGTCGGCAGCGCGGGGTCATCGGTTAGCGTCTCGGCGCCGCCCCAACTGCGCGCTGCGCCTCCGTCGGTCCCGGCATCGAGATCGTCGCCCAAGGCGGCGGCGAGCGCGGCCTCATAGCCCGGCGCGACGCGCAGCTGGTCAAGGATGCGGTCCTCGTCGCGGCGTCCGGCGGCCAGCGCGCGTTCGAGCGTCGCGGCCTCGCCGTCGAGCGCGGCCAGCGCGGTGCGCGCTTCGGCCAGTCCGGCTTCGACCCCGGCGAGATCGGCGGCGGTCGCTTCGCGGTCGGCTTCGGCATTTTGCAGCATGGTTTCGGCGGCGGCGATCGCGGCTTCGGCGGCTTCGGCGGCCTTCACGCTGTCAGCATGGGTCGCCGCTAGCGTGCTGCCGTTGCCCAGCGCGGCGATTTCGGCATCGATGCGCGCCTTGTCGGCAGCAATCCGGCGGACCGCGGCGTCGGCGCTGTCGCGGGCCGATACCGCGATGCGGCGATCGGCGGCCTCGCTCGCCGCTTTTGCGCGCGCCTGCGCCAGCGCTACCTCGGCATCGCGGAGCCGGACCTGCGCCGCGAGGTTGGCGTCGGCGAGCGCCGCCTTGCCCGCGTCGTGCGCGGCGATGGCCTGCGCCAGCGATTTGGTCTCGGTATCGAGCGCGGTCAGCGCGCCATGCGCTTCGCGGGCCAGTTCGCCTTCGCGGCCCCGGTCATCCGCGAGGCGCGTCTGCTGCGCCGCCAGATCGTCGAGGCGTTGGTGCGCGGCGCGCTCCTCGCCCTGCAGCCGGACCTGCGTCGCGGTCACTTCGGCGAGCGCGTCGCGCTGTGCCTGCGCGTCTTGTCGGGCAGCGGCGACGCGGGTCGCGACCTCGGTCTGCGCGGCGGAGACGGTTTCCAGTTCGTGTTGGGCGGTCTTGACCGCCGCCTCGGCCGCATCACTGTCGCGACGCGCCTGATCGGCGGCGGCTGCGGCGTCGCGCCAGCGCGCATAGATCAGCCGCCCTTCGGCAATGCGGATCTCGTCGCTCAGCTTCTTGTATTTCTCCGCCGCGCGCGCCTGCCGCCGCAGCGCATTGGCGCGCACTTCCATGTCGGCGGTGATTTCGGACAGGCGCGTCAGATTGGTTTCGGTTGCGCGTAATTTCTGTTCGGCGTCCTTGCGGCGGACATGTAGTCCGGCGATCCCGGCGGCTTCCTCCAGCATCGCGCGGCGGTCGGTCGGCTTGGCGGCGATGACGTTGGCGATCTTGCCCTGGCTGACTAGCGCCGGGCTGTGCGCGCCGGTCGCGGCATCGGCAAAGATCAATGCGACGTCCTTGGCGCGCACGTCGCGGCCATTGGCGCGATAGGCTGATCCGGTACCCCGTTCGATACGGCGGATAACTTCCAGATCGTCGCCGTCGCCGCCATCGGAGAGCCCCGCGACGAGTGCGCCTTCGGTGTCGCAATGGAGCGCGACCTCGGCAAAATCGCGCGCCGGTCGCGTTGCGGTGCCGGCGAAGATGACGTCTTCCATGCCGCCGCCGCGCATCGATTTGGGGCTGGATTCGCCCATCACCCAGCGAATCGCTTCGAGCAGGTTCGACTTGCCGCAGCCGTTCGGCCCGACGACGCCGGTCAGCCCGGGCTCGATACGCAGTTCGGTGGGTTCGACGAAGGATTTGAAACCGGTGAGGCGCAGGCGTTTTATCTGCACAAGGGTACCCCGTGCAGTTTGTCGAATCGCGGATGTTGCAACGCTGCTGTCACATATCCCCCCAAGCAGCCGTCATGCCGCGCGGGCGGGGGAGTCGCAAGGGGGTCAATATTCCTCCCTGTGCCGCAGGCATGGGGAGTTGGCAGCGCCCTTCGGCTGCCTTGCAGGCGCTTAGGATAAACTGCGCCGGAGGCGCAGCGCTGACGGAGGGGCTTGTGGCGCACGCTCGCAATGCCCCTCCGCCACTTGCTTCGCAAGCGGCCCCCTCCCCATCGCTTCGCGACGGAGAGGATTTCGATTGCGTCAGCGTGCGCCCATTGTGCGCAGGCGGTCGCGGAGCGGACCCCAGGTGTTGATGCCTTCGACGACCTGGCCGTTGAGCACGAACGTCGGGGTGCCGGTGATCTGATATTTCTCGACCCCCGCGTTGGTGCCCTTTTCGATCGCCGACACATTGTCGACTTTGCTCAGGCACGCCTGGATCGTCGCGGCGGGGACGCCGCGCTGCTGGTAGAATTGATCGATGCCCCAACCCTTGGCGAGCGCGGTAAAGCGCTGTTCGGGGGGCAACTGCATCGCCGCTTCAATCCCCGGCTGCGGCTTCTGCGCCCCGGCAATGAAGGCTTCATGTTCGAGGAAAGTCGCGTCGGCGAGCGGGAAAAAGCGGTCGGGGCCAGCGCATTTCGCGATCGCGCCCGCGATCGCGTCGACCGGATGTAGCATGAACGGGGTCAACTTGTACGACACGCGGCCGGTATCGACGAAGTCGCGCTTAAGCTCTTCGTGCGAATCCTTCGTAAACTGCGCACAATGGCCGCAGGTAAAGGCGCCGAATTCTTCGAGTTTGATCGGTGCTTCGGGGTTGCCCATCACCACGCCGTCGCCGTCGAAGCTGACGACCTGCGACCAGCTTTTGCCCGCAGGGGCCGTCACCTTGGCGACGACATCCTGTTCCTTGCTGGTGTCGCTGGCACCGCCGCCGCAACCGGCCAGGGCGAGCGCGCCAAGCGAAGAGAGAAGGGCGATACGAAGCGATGCGGTCATGATGTGCTGTTCTCCGGAAACAAGATAGACAGGCTTTTACGATCCCTTGATCGCGAGGTCGAGTTTCGATTTGAGTGCCGGCCAGGCGACGGCTTCGGCGTTGCGGCCGTTGATGAAAAATGTCGGGGTGCCGCCGACGCGATCGGCGCGGCGCCCGATATTGGTCATCCCGGTGAGTTCGGCCTGCGCAACCTCGCTGTCGAGCGCGGCGTCGAGTTGCGCCTGCGTATAACCGCGTGCGCGCATCAGCGCGGCGAGCCCGGTGTCAGCGGCGATCTTGCGCGCGCGTTGGGCGGTGGTGCCTTCAAACCAGCTTGTTTTCTGCGCGTCGGCGGCCTTTGTCACCTTGGCCATCCAGGTGTCGAAAGCGGTAAAGATCGCCTGATGGTTGCGCGCGAACGCGGCGGGTCCGCCACAGCGGGCGAGCAGCGCCGCGGTCATATCGACCGGGTCGCGCACCAGATTGCGATATTCGAACAGGACAAGGCCGCGGTCGATATACTGCGTCTTCAGCGGTGCCGAGCCCAAGTTCGCGAAGTCGGCGCAGACGTGGCACGTGTAGCTGAAATATTCGACCAGCCGAACCTTGGCTGCCGGGTTGCCGACGACATGGGCGCCGATCGGGCTGGTTGTCACCTTCGATGACCAGAGCGCAGCTTTGGCTGGCGTCGCGGCGATCAGCGTCAGCGCGGCGCCCGACAGCGCGAGGATGGCGGTGCGGCGATCGAGCGAGGAATCGTCAAATGCGGCCATCTGCAGCGGGTCTTTCTTCAACTGATCCGGGGCAATTTGGGCGCGGCGGCGAGTCCCGCCGCCATGCGTTCGAGCACGGTGCGCAGTTCCGGGTCGCCGATGTCGCGCAGGCTGTCCCCCAGCTCGGCGGGTACGGGTTTGAGCATGGCTGGTGGCTGAACGGGCGCCGCCGGTGTGACGTGACCGTGGGTCATCCGCACCTGCGCGACCGCGGCATAGCCAAAGAAGCGGTTGACCGCGGCGATGATGTCGGGCGCGACATGTTGCAGCATCGGGGCGTGCGCGCCGCTGATCGTCAGGTGCAGCGTCCCGCCCGCCTTGGCGCCGACCGGAAAGCGGATCATCGCGGGCTGGGTGACGTCGGCAAGCCGGTCGCCGACAATCTCGCGCCAGCGACTGACAACCGAGCTCTGGATAAATCCGAATTTACGAAAGGCGGCGCGGCCGATTTCGGGGACAAGGTCGGAGATCGCGCGCGCCTCGCCGCCGCGCGGGCGTTCATAGACGCGCACCGGCGCCTTGGGCTTTTTCGCCCCTGCCTTCGCCGCCGCCTTTTTGGCGGGCGGGCCGTCACCGCTGTCTTTCGTCATCGCGGGTGCCATGCCATAGACGGGGGGTGAGCGTCCAGACTTCCGACATCGATGAGCATATCGTTCGCGACTTCGCGCCGCGCGTCCTGGCGTGGTACGACGCCTCGGCGCGGGTGCTGCCGTGGCGGATTGCGCCGGGCAGCGACGCTGTGCCCGATCCCTATCGCATCTGGCTGGCCGAGGTCATGTTGCAGCAGACGACGGTCGCCGCGGTCGCGGGCTATTTTGCGCGCTTTACCGAATGCTGGCCGACGGTCGCCGATCTGGCGGCGGCCGAGGATGCCGATGTCATGGCCGCGTGGGCCGGGCTGGGCTATTATGCCCGCGCCCGCAATCTGCTCGCCTGCGCGCGCGCCGTGGTCGCGGAGCATGGCGGGCGCTTTCCCGAGAGCGAGGCGGCTTTGCGCGCGCTGCCGGGGATCGGCGACTATACTGCGGCGTCTGTCGCTGCGATCGCGTTTGGCCGACCGGCGGTCGTCGTCGATGCCAATATCGAAAGAGTCATGGCGCGCCACCGCCTGATCGCGACCCCGCTGCCACTCGCCAAGCGCGAAATTCGCGCAGCGCTGATGCCGCTGGTACCGCAGGATCGACCGGGCGATTTCGCACAGGCGCTGATGGACCTTGGCGCGACGATTTGCACCCCGCGCAGCCCCGTCTGCGCAATCTGTCCGCTGATGGCCGACTGCCGCGCGCGCGGGCGACCCGATATCGAGCGGCTGCCGGTCAAACCGCCGAAGAAAGCCAAGCCGCGCCGCCACGGGCTGGCGCACTGGATCGTCCGTGAGGAGCGGGTCTGGCTTGTCCGCCGCCCCGGCAAAGGCATGCTCGGCGGGATGCGCGCGCTGCCCGGCGGTGACTGGACCGATACCCGCCCGACCGAGTCGGGCGTCGCAGAGGTCAATCATGGCTTCACCCATTTCGATCTGACGCTGAAACTCGTGCATCGCGAATCCCACGATGCCGCAGCGGAAGGCGAATGGTGGCCGATCTCAGACCTTGACGCGGCGGGGCTGCCGACGCTCTATCGCAAATTGATCGACAAGATGCTGGAGAGAGACGGATGAACATGATGGTTTCGCGCCGCGCGCTGCTCGGTGGTCTGGCGCTGGGTGGCAGTGCCGCGCTCCTGCCGCGCGCTGCGTTCGCATTCAGGGAAAGCGGGGCGCAGCTTTACCCCGCGACCCACGCATTCATCAAAGGCTTCGTCGACCGCCGCGAACTCGCCGGTACCCTCGCCGCGATCGGCAAGGGGCAGGGAACGGCCGAATTTTTCGGCGCCGGGGTGCAATCGCTGAGCGACCCCGTGCCGGTCGGTCCCGACACACTGTGGCGGCTCTATTCGATGACCAAGCCAGTGACGGGCATCGCGGCGATGCTGCTGATCGAAGACGGCAAGATGAAGCTCGACCAGCCGATCGCCGATTTCCTGCCAGGCTTTGCCCGGATGCAGGTCCAGAACACCCCAGACGGGTCGATCACCGACCTGCGTCCGGCGAACACCCAGATTACCGTGCGACACCTGCTCACCCATACCGCAGGGCTCGGCTATAATATCATCCAGAAGGGGCCGATCAAAAAGGCCTATGACGATGCCGGTATCGTCGGCGGTTCGGCGAGCCGTTTGCCGATCCCCGGCATGGCGCCGGTGACGCCCGCGCCCAGTCTGGCGGCGATGGCCGACCGCCTCGCTGCGCTGCCGCTGATCTATGAACCCGGCACCCAGTGGAGCTATTCGATCAGCCTCGACCTGCTCGGCCGGGTGATCGAGGTTGCTGCCGGGCAGCCGTTCGACGCGTTCCTGAAAGCGCGGCTGTTCGATCCGCTCGGCATGACCAGCACGAGTTTCCAGGTCGGTGCCAAAGACGTGGGACGCTTTACCACCAACTATGCACCCTATGGCGGTGCGCTGATTCCGTTCGATCCGGCGACCAGCTCGATTTATCTCGATCCGCCGCCCTATCCGTTCGGCGGCGGCGGGCTGGTGTCGAGTGCGCGTGATTATGACCGTTTCCTCGCGATGCTGCTCGGCGAGGGTGCGACCGGCGGGAAACGCGTGATGAAAGTGGAAACGGCACGGCTCGCGATGTCAAACCTGATTGATGACAGCGTGAACCGCAAAGGGACCTTTATCGACGGTCAGGGCTTTGGTGCGGGCGGGCGCGTGTCGCTGCCGAGTTCGCCGGGCGGCGCCGGCATTTTTGGCTGGGCGGGCGCCGCCGGAACGATCGGCTTTGTCCACCGCGGGCTGGGTTATCGCGCCGCGGCCTATGCGCAATATATGCCGTCGGGCGCGCTGCCGTTTCAGGAGAAGTTCGGCGAGACCTTCTTCAAGGACGTGATGGCCTGATGCCGTTGCCGCTGGGCTTTACCGGCGCGCGGCTCGACCGCGCCGACCAACTGCGCAGCGATTCCGCCCGCTTTGGCGCGGCGCGGGCCGACCCGCGCGCGCGCTGCTTGCTGCTCGACGGGATCGATTGTGTGCCGGGCGAGGGCGGTGGGTTGTGCTGGGAACCGCTCGATCCTGCCGATGACCGCGCGCTGATGCTGCTCGGCCTCGACGATGCCGGTATCCCCCATTTTGTCCGCGAAGCCGCACCCGGGGCGCGCATCGACGCACGCTCGCGCACCGTCATGCGCCTGCTGCCGCTGCTGTCGGCCGAGGAAGTGGCGTTGTACGGCGGCGCGCGCAGTCTGGTCGACTGGCACGCGCGGCATCGTTTCTGCGCCGTATGCGGTACGCCGACCGAGGTGTTCCGCGCCGGTTGGGGGCGTCGCTGCGGCAGCTGCAATGCCGAACATTTCCCGCGCGTCGATCCGGTCGTCATCATGCTTGCCGAATGCGATGGGCGGGTGCTGATCGGACGGCAGGGCGGGTTTCCGCCCGGCTTCTTCTCGGCGCTGGCGGGGTTCGTCGAGCCCGGCGAATCGCTGGAGGAGGCGGTGGCGCGCGAATTGTTCGAAGAGGCAGGCATCCGCGTTTCCGACGTAACCTATGTGGCGAGCCAGCCCTGGCCCTTCCCGTCGTCCCTGATGATCGGCTGCCGCGCCGTCGCGACCGATCCGGCGCTGACCCTCGACACCACCGAGATCGAGGCGGCGATGTGGGTCGACAAGGCCGAGGTGCGCGCCGCGCTCGCGGGCGACATGGGCGCGCCGTTTCTGGCCCCGCCGCCACTGGCGATCGCGCGTTACTTGCTCGAGGATTGGGCGGGGTAGCTCCTCCCTTTCGCGCAGCGATGGGGAGGGACCGTTCGCGAAGCGAATGGTGGCGGGGCCGCAACCTTCGCGCCAAAGCCCCTCCGTCAGCGCTGCGCCTCCGGCGCAGTTTATCACGAGCGCCGGCAAGGCAGTCGAAGGGCGCTGCCACCTCCCCATGGCTTCGCCACCGGGAGGATTATGAGATCAAATCCGCCGCCCGGTAATCCGGCCGATTTCCTTCGCTACCATCGCTTCGACCAGCGACGGCAAATTGCTGTCGAGCCAGTCTTTCAGCATCGGGCGCAGCGCGTCGAGCACGACGTCCTCCATCGTGCGGCCCGCAGCGGCAGGCGCCGCAACCGTCGCGGCGGCAACTGCGGGTGCGATCGCGGCGGTTAACGCCTCGAGTGATTGGCGCGCCGCATCGGCGCTGGCTTCGGAAACCAGTTCGTCAGCCGCGGGCGCAGCTTCGGCGCCGTCATCTTCTTCGTCGTGCAGATCGAGAATATCTTCGGCGACCGCGGGCGTGATTTCGCGCGCCGCACCGGGGGCTTCATCGCGTGCGATCACGCGCCTGATCGACGACAATATATCTTCCATCGATGGTTCCCGCGACATATCGCCCATAACCAACCCCCTAAACCACCGCGATTACCGGATGGTTAACTATGCTCTTACCGATTTGGGGCGAGTTTTGCCAAGCTTTATTGTCGCGGCAGTGCGGGCGGTCCAACCGGAACGCTGGCGGTTGCCGCCGGGACGGCGCGGGTGTCGGTCGCCTGCTGCTGCGGCGCTGGGTCGTCGGCCCAGTCGAAGATCTGGCCTTGGACGCGCTGGTAATTGACCTCAGGGTCATAAAGCGCGCCGCCCTCGATCCCCAGATCGCGCGCTTCGGCCTTGCCCATCGCGGCGAGCACCGAGAAGGCGGCGACATAGCTGTTACGCTGCGCCGACACCAGCTGGACCTGGGTGTTCAGATATTCCTGTTCGGCATTCAAAATGTCGAGGATCGAACGCGTGCCGACGCTGTTTTCGGCGCGCACGCCCTCCAGCGACAGGCCGTTGGCGCTCACGGCCTGCTGCGTCGCGGCGATGATCTGCTCGTTTGCGCGCCAGGCGGCATAGGCGCCGCGGGTCTGGGCGATGACGCTGCGTTCAACCTCGACGTAATTTTCGATCGCCTGGCTGGTACGCGACTGCGCCTGGCGCACCTGCGCCGACGGACGTCCGCCCTGAAAGATCGGGATCGTCAGCGACAGCCCGGCCGCTGCGCTTTTCGTGGTATTTTCGGACGTCGGATCGTTCACCGAATTCAGGTTGTTGTTGTACCCGCCGCTGGTCGTCGCTGAGAGTTTGGGTAGCCGGGTCGCGCGCGCGACGCCGATGTCGGCGCGGCTGGCATTAACCGCCTGATTCGCCGCTTCGATGTCGGGATTGCTGGTCAGCGCGATCGCGACGGCTTCGTCGGGGGAGGCTGGCAGGTTCGGCAACTGCGGCGGCTGCTCAAGGTCAACCGGTGCTTCGCCGACCAGCCGGACATAGGATTCCCGGCTGGCAATCAGGTTCGCTTCGGCGGTCCGAAGATCACCCTCGGCCAGCGCGAGCCGCGCCTCCGATTGCGCAACGTCGGTGCGGGTCAGGTCGCCGATTTCGAAGCGGTCGCTTGTCGCCTGCAAATTGGTGCGCAGCACCGCTACATTCTTCTGGTTCAGCTGTACGATCGCCTGATCGCGGATGACGTCCATATAGGCGCCGACGGTCTGGGCAAAAATGCTCGCCTCGGTGGCGCGCAGGTCGGCCTGACCCGCCTCCACGCGAAATTTGGCGGCCTTGACCGCATTACGCACCGCGCCGCCCTGATAGATCGGCACCGACAGCTGCCCGCCGACACTGACAAAGCGCTTGGGCGAGAAAAAACTGTTGCCGGGCAGCACCAGATTTTCCTGATAGTCGACGCCGACGCCAACATTGGGCAGGCCGCCCGATTTCTGGATCGGGACATTTTCGTCGTTGGCGCGCTGTCCGGCGCGCGCCGCGGTCAGCGTCGGATTGTTTTCATAGGCTTTTGCCAGCGCCTCCTGCAAAGTTTCGGCGTGCGCCGCCGACGACAGCGCCAAGGCGCCGACGGCGAGACCGGCGAGCCATCGGGCGCGGGGGAGAGGCCGTTTCTTATCGGTATCGAGCATCGTCATGTCAGCCTGAAACAAGGAGGGATGTGGCTTTTAGAATGTGAAGCCCGCCGGGGCGGCAAAACCGGGTAGCGGCGCGACGTCCATGTCAGCAAAGCTGCGCAGCGCGATGGTGCCGCCCGCCTTCACCCCCTGGACCAGCCGCGTCACCGCGCCGTCGGGGCGCGCTGTGACCAGGCGACCGCCGTCGGCCAGCTGTCCGACCAGCGTGTCGGGCAGTGTTTCGATCGCGCCTTCCACGATGATGCGGTCGAACGGGGCAGCGTTTGGCGCACCTGCGCTCAGTGTTCCGGCGACCCAATGGATATTCGCTTCGCTGGTCGCCGCCTGCGCGATCGCCATCAGCTCGGCCCGTTCCTCGACCGCATGGACCTCGGCGCCGAGCCGCGCCAGCACCGCGGCCGTATAGCCCGTCGCACTGCCGATCAGCAGCACCCGCTGGCCGGGGCGGATCGCGGCGGCGACGAGCATGCGGCCGGTGACCAGCGGCGCGTTGAGTGCGCGCCCGTGGCCCAGCGCAATCGCGCGGTCGGTATAGGCAACACTCGCCAGATGGGCGGGCACATGCGCTTCGCGCGGCGCCGCCGCCATCGCGCCGACCACCGCCGCGTCGATGACGTCGTTGGTGCGCAACTGGCTGTCGATCATGGCAGCGCGCATGTCCGCCGCGGTGATTTCGCTAAACTTCGTCGCCATCAGCCTTTTCCGATTCCCTGGGGCCATGAACCTGTGCGGGCAGCTCTAGCCCAACCAATGCTGTATTGCAATAGTAATACAGCCTCTGTCCGCATAGACGCGCATAGCTCGCAACACGAGTGCCGCCAACCCCGCATCATGGGGTGCGCGGGTGTGCGGGCGAATCCTTGACAAGGCAGCGAAACCCCCTCACTAGCGGCGCCGTCCAACACCCGGCCCATCCCTCTGGGATGCGGTTACTTGGCATGAGGCCCGATGGCGGAGTGGTGACGCAGCGGATTGCAAATCCGTGCACGCCGGTTCGATTCCGGCTCGGGCCTCCACCGAGTTTTACCTTTAAAATCAAAACTTAGCTCTTGGGAATTGCTCCCCGCATTCCCGCGGGTTACGGCGATACAGTCGGCCCGATTCCAACCTAAGAGACTGGATTTCCAACTAAAATTGGTCCCATATCAGGGGCTTAAAGGGCGGAGTATCTGCCGCTGCAATGCATGTGGGGATTTGATTTTATGATAATCGCTCCGGCCGGCGGCCAACGGTAACGCTCACAAGCGATGCCATCGCCCTCGCCATCGCCGTCCATGCCTTCTCGATTGCTGGGCTCGCCGCGATGGATTGGAGCGGTGCCTGCGGCCCGAGCATCGTTGCATCCCGACCAATGGTCGCCCTCCCGCGGCGCGCGCTCCCCCACGGCGCCGGTCGCCACTGCAACCTGCTTTGCAGTCGATACAGCGGCGGCTCGCTGTTCGGGGCTTGCGAATGCCCAACCTCCGACGGCGGCAGCGCTGATCAGTCCCAACCCGACAAGCACGCTACCCGACGCCGACGCCTCGATCGTCGCCGGGCCGCCGATCGTTCACGACCGAAAGTTGCGCGCCTGAAGCCCGTATTTGGCAAGCTTATCGTACAAGGTTTTGCGAGGAATATTCAGATTTCGCTGAATTTCGGCGACGCTTCCGCCAGTACGTCGCATCGCATCTTCGAGAAGCGTTCGCTCGAAGTTTGCGACCAGAGCATGAAGACTTGCTCCCTCCGCACCCTGCGTAGCGGGTTGCGCCAGGCGCGTAAGTCCGAGCACGAAATTCTGCGCAAATGTTCGCAATTCGCGCAGATTGCCGGGCCAGTCGTGGCTGACGAGATGGTGCCACTCGACCTCGGTGAGATCAGCAGCTGATCGTTCGAGACTGCGTTCGAATTCTGCCACGAACATGCGGAAGAGTTCTGGTATGTCGTCACGCCTCTCGAAGAGCCGAGGCAATGTGACGGTTATGCCGCTCAGCCGGTCTTCCAGCCCGCGATCGCGAGCCGGAACGTCATCGTCTTCCGCACGGCGTGTTGTCGTGGTCCCGATTATCCGGATATCGACATTCCGGGGGCGGTCGGCACCAAGGGCGATGAAATTCCGGTGATCCACAAGACTAATCAGACGCGGCCGGTCGCGTGCGGGAATATTTTCCACGGCTTCGATGACCAGCGTCCCGCCACTTGCCCGCTCGATTATCCCCGATCGCGACAGCGCAACTGACGGATCGCGGCCATAGACCAGGACATTGGCTTCCTCGTTGGCGAATACGCCCGGATCGAGGACGACGAACGGACGATTCCGGCGCGGGCTGAGATCATGCACCAGGCGTGCGACATGGCTCTTGCCGGTGCCCGGCGCACCGCTGACCAGCAGGTCGGCATCGGTCTGCGCCACTTCGCGCACGATCCGCTCAGTGCGGCTTGCGACGGCGGACGATCCCATCCAGCCCGCGCGTGTGCTGCCTTCGAGTTGCGAGCGCAGTCGGCGGTTCTCCAGCAACAGCTTGCGCCGGTCAGCTGCCTGGCGCACCGACCGGGCGAGCCGCTCGATCGCATAGGGTTTGGTGAAGAAGTCCGCCGCGCCTTCCTTCATGGAATTGACGGCCATCGACACGTCGCCGTGCGCGGTGGTGAAGATCACCGGGATATCGGGGTCGATTTGGCGAATCCGGGCAAAGAACTCGATCCCGTCGAGGACAGGCAGGCGAACATCGCTGACCACCACGCCATCAAAGTCGGAATTGATCTCGCGCAAGGCGGCCGTCGCGGCCGGAAACGCCGCCACGGCAAACCCCTCCAGCTGTAGTGCCTGGACCGTGCCCGCCCGCAGCCTGTCGTCATCCTCGACGAAGACGACCGATATGCTACCCTCGATCATTTTGTCCGGGGAATGATCATGGTGAAACAGGTCTGCTTGGCGTCGGGTTCGAAAACGAGGTCACCGCCCAGATCGCGCATGATGTCGCGCGAAATGACCAGGCCGAGCCCGAGACCGTCCGGCTTTGTGGTGGCAAAGGGCTGAAATAGCTGGGCGACCTCGTGGGCGCCGATGCCGGGGCCGCTATCGCACAGGCGCACGCGGATATCGTTTTCGTTGCGGATCACCTCGATAGTAACCGCGCCAGCTTCGCCGACGGCGTCCAGTGCGTTCTGGAGCAGATTGACCAGCACCTGTTCCAGACGCACGTGCTCGGCGGCAACGGCTATATCGAGATCATCCGCCGACGGCATCTGCAGCGCCACATCCATCGACACGATCCGATCGCGGAGCAGAAGGAGTGCCCCATCGACGATCTCGCCGATTCTCACCAGGCGCCGGGGGCCGGGCTGGCGGCGGCTGAATCGCCTTAGCTCCCCCGTGATCAAGCCGAGCCGATCCGCCAGGCCGACAATCTCGCGGAAATTTGCCGACGCCTCTTCGGCGCGTCCGCGCGCAATGAGCTTCTCGCCATTCTCTGCAAACACCCGCATGGCCGCAACGGGTTGCCCGATCTCGTGGCCGACTCCTGCCGAGATCTGACCCAGCGTTGCGAGGCGGTTTGCCTGGGACAGTTGATCGCGCAGGGTGCGCGTGCGCTGGGCGACCATCTCCTCCTGCAAGGCCTGACGTCGCCGCCGCACGAAGAACAAGGCGAACGCGAGCGCGATCGTGCTGGCCAGTGCCAGCGCCACGGCCAGCCTACCGCTAGCGACCGCGGCTGCTGCGCGCGGCCCCGGGTCGACCAGCAAGTGCAATATCCATCCATCGGGCGAGATCGGCTGCAAGGTGTCGAACAGCGGCGCTTCGACGGTCGCACGCTCACCCGCGCCTCGAACCCGCATGATCGCCAGCGGCTCGAGTCTGGCCAAGCCGAAGCGTTGTTCGTCCTGCACGGCGCCGCGCGCGCGGGCGACGCCTTCTCCGGTCAGCCGGAACCGCCACCCTGCGTCGGTTGCCAAAAGCACGACACCGGTCCCGTCGGTGACATAAACGCCGTCAGTTGTCTTGCGCCAGCTTGCCTCGAGCGCGTCGAACTCGATCTTGACGGCGACGACGCCTTGCGGGCTGGCCGCCGAACCTGCCCTGTGCGCGATATACAGCCCCGGCCTGCGGCTGACTGTGCCAAGCGCAAACTCGGTCGAGGTTCCTGCGTTCAGGGCTTGCCGGAAATAGCGGCGGAAGGCGTAGTTCGACCCCACAAAACTGGCAGGCTGTTTCCAGTTGCTCGCCGCAAGGGTGAGGCCGTTCTTGTCCATGACATAGATGGCCGCGGCACCCGATTGGCGGGCGAGGTTCTCCAACCGGGTATCCAGCTGCCTGGTCTGGCTGGTATCGCCCTCGAGCAGCTCGCGCACTTGCAGGTCTCCGGCCAGCGTGATCGGCAGCAGGCTGACCTTGTCGAGTTCGCTTCGGAGACCGGCGGCGAGGATCGCTGCATCGTCGCGCGCAACCTCCTTTTCCTGGGCAAGGGCGCGCGCGTACATCACGCGGTCGACGGACAGAACTAATCCGACCAGCAGGACGATGACGACCACCGCTGGCAGAATCAGGCGACGGCGATCACGAACCATAATGTCTGTCCAACCAGCCATCCAAGCATTGTGCGGTTTTCCGCATAATGTGCAACCTGAATGTGTGAAAAGCCGCACAAATCTGACCGGGAATTTGAATTAAAGCATTGAATATAAATCACAATTGAAAATAGACCTCCAACGTTTCACACGGTTCGATCGCGATTTATAGTGCCCGTAAGGCAAAGCTGCCGTGGGAGAGGATTGGCGATGGGATTGGCAGCGGCCACTGGCGATACGAGCGTGTCCGCTCGCAAATTGCCATTCTATCGGCATCTCTATGTCCAGGTGTTGAGCGCGATCGCGCTCGGGGCGCTGGTGGGACATCTTTATCCCGCTTTCGGCGCCTCGTTAAAGCCCCTCGGCGACGGCTTCATCGCGCTGGTCAAGATGATCATCGCCCCGGTGATTTTCCTGACCGTTGCGACCGGCATCGCCGGAATGAAGGACATGACGGCCGTCGGCAGTGTCGCCGGCAAGGCGTTCGTCTATTTCCTGTTCTTCTCCACCCTCGCACTCGTCATCGGGCTGGTCGTCGCCAACGTGGTGCAGCCGGGTGCGGGCCTGAACATCGATCCAGCCTCGCTCGATACTACGGCCGTTGCGGCATATGCGGAGACTGCCGAAAAACAGACCATTTCGGCCTTCCTGCTGGGCATGATTCCCACGACGCTGTTCAGCGCTTTGACCAGCGGATCGATTCTTCAGGTGCTGCTGGTCGCGATCTTGACCGGTGTCGCGATTGCCACGACGAGACCGCACAGCGACCTCGTGCTCGACGTGATGGGGTCCTTCAATCAGGTCATCTTCAAGCTCGTTCACATGCTGATGAGGTTCGCCCCGATCGGCGCATTCGGGGCGATAGCCTTCACCATCGGCGAATTCGGAATCGGGTCGCTGGCCAGCCTCGCTGCGCTGATCGCGACATTCTACCTCACCTCGCTGCTGTTCGTGCTCGTGGTGCTCGGTCTCGTGGCAAGGCTGGCAGGTTTCACCATCCTCGGCCTCATCAAATATCTGCGCGAGGAGCTGCTGCTCGTTCTCGGCACCTCCTCGTCCGAGGCCGCGCTGCCCAGCCTGATGGAGAAAATGGAGATTGCCGGCTGTCGCAAGACGGTGGTCGGACTGGTGGTGCCGACCGGTTATTCCTTCAATCTGGATGGCACCAACATCTACATGACGCTCGCCGCACTGTTCATTGCGCAGGCCGTGGGCATCGATCTGTCCTTGGGCGAGCAATTGACCCTGGTGCTGGTTGCGATGGTCAGCTCAAAGGGTGCGGCAGGCGTCACCGGGGCGGGCTTCGTCATCCTCGCTGCAACGCTGTCGGTCGTCCCCTCGGTTCCGGTGGCCGGCATGGCCCTGATCCTGGGCATCGACCGGTTCATGAGCGAGTGCCGCGCACTCACCAATTTTATCGGCAATGCGGTCGCCACGATCGTGGTCGCCAAGTGGGAGAACGCGCTCGACACCCAGCGCCTCGCCGCGGCGATGGCGGGCAGCCCGATGCCGCTTCCGGAAGCCGACATCGAACATCACGAACGCACCGGGCCCTATAGCGAAGGCGTGGCGGCGGCGATCGGAGAGACGCCATGATCGCCCGCCGCACACTGATCTCGGGCGCTGCTACCCTGCTCGCCGCATCGACCTTGCTGGGCAGCGCTGCGCTGAACGCGCAGGATTTCGAGGAAATCCCCCTGTGGCCGGGCAAGCCGCCGGGCAAGGGCGACGTCAGTGGACCGGAGCTGATCGGAAGCAAGGGAGCGGGCTTTGGCGCGGTGTCCAATGTTTCTAACCCGCGCTTGCGGGTCTATCGCCCCAACCACCCCAATGGCCGGGCGGTGCTGGTCATCGGCGGGGGCGGGTATTTTCGCATCCAGCTTTGGAAGGAAAGCACACCCGCGGCGCGATGGCTGCAGCGCAACGGCTACACCGTCTTCGAGCTCATCCACCGCCTGCCGGGCGATGGGTGGGAAGCTGCAGCCCCGTTCATGGATGCGCAGCGCGCGATGAAGATCGTTCGCCATCGTGCCGACGAGTTCGGCATCCGCCCCGACCGCATCGGTATCCTGGGATTTTCGGCCGGCGGGCATCTGGCTGGCTATACTGCGCTGAAGCCCGACCAGGCGTTCTACGCGGGGACCGACAAGTTCGAAACGGCGTCCGCGCGGCCAGACTTCGCCGTGCTGCTTTTCCCGGTGGTCACGCTGCGCAAGCCATACGACACGACCCGCACCAGGCGCGAGATCGTCGGCCGCGAGCCGAGCCTCGCCGCACAGGAACTGTGGTCGCTCGACACGCACGCGTCGAAGAATGCGCCGCCGATGATCCTGTTTTCCTCGGCCGACGACCAGACGACGCCCCCCGGCCACAACATCGCGCTGTTCGAGGCGCTCAACCGGGTGGGCGCGAGTGTCGAGATGCACATCTTTTCAGCCGGGGGCCACGGATGGGGTCTCGGCACGCCTGACCAGACCCTGAGCCAATGGCCGACGCTGTTCACCGCCTGGCTCGATACGCAAATTACCCAGCCAATTACCCAAAAGAAATGATCGGGAGGATCACCAACATGCGCATCACCGCAACCATTGTCAGACTGGCGCTTCTGGGCGGCACGAGCCTGCTCGCTACCTCCATCGCCTCGGCTCAGGATCAGGCCGCGGCCGGGTCTCAGCCGGGTGCTGCGGACGTGACCGCTTCAGCCCCCGTTGCCGAACCAGAGATCGTCGTGACCGGAACGCAAATCCAGGGCGCGCAGATCAACGACGTTTTGCCCGTGACCGTGATCGACGAACAGTCGATCGAGAACAGCGGCGCATCGTCGGGCGACGAGATGTTCCGCGCCATCCCGCAGGCGGGGACCGTCGCCTTCAACGAGCAGAACGCGACGACCCAGAACAATGTGCGCGGCGATGTCGGCTCGATCAATCTGCGCGACCTGGGCACCGGCAACACGCTCTTGCTGATCAACGGCCGCCGCATGAACCTGCACCCCGGCTTCCAGACCGAACTGCTGGTGCCGGTCGTCTCTCCCGACACCAACGAGATCGCGCCCGGGAGCGTCAGGCGGATCGAGGTCCTGCGTGATGGCGCGTCGGCCCTTTATGGCGCCGATGCCGTGGCGGGCGTGGTCAATACGGTCCTCAGGGGTGGTATGAAAGGCGGCTTCATCGAAGGCGACTACCGTATGTCCGACGGGACGAGCCTGTACAGCTATACATTGACCGGCGGCTACGGGTTCGACTTTGGCGGCGGCCGCGGCAATCTTACCGTGTACGGCAGCTACTTCCACGAAAACGGCCTTCCCGTCACCGCGCGCGATTACGCGCGGGACGACAATCGCCTGCCATTGGTCGAGGGGACCGATTTCGAGGGCGATGCTTCGTTCAACAACCGCAATACATTTGGCCCGTTCGGTCAGTTCGATATCCAGGCGCCTTCCAACCGCACCCCGATCGCCGACGACGACTTCTACCTTCAGCCGAGCACGTTCGCCGGCTGCCGTCTCCAATTCGGCGGCGGCATCTGTGCCCGAAACGGCGAGACGCCGGTCGCTGCCGTTCGTTACAACACGATATTCGGCAACAGCCTGATCAGCAAAAAGGATCGCTACAATGCGATGGCGCTGCTCAGCTACGAACTGACCGACAATATCGAGGCTTATTTCGAGGGGAGCTATTATCGGTCGGAAAGTGTACGGAATTTCGATCCGTCGGCAATCCTCAGCGCGGTCCCCGTCGGTATCTCGCGCAACGCCTATTACAACCCGTTCGGCCCCATCACGCGAAACGGCCAGCCAAACCCCCAGCGTTTGCCGGGCACCACGATTGCGGCTGATGGCGCCGACCTGATCATGGAACGGTACCGCTTCGTCGATGTCGGCAACCGGATCATCGATGTCGAGAAAGAAAGCTACCGGCTCGTCGCAGGATTGCGCGGCAACTTCGGCGCGTGGGACTTCGACTCGGGCTTCGTCTATTCAGAAGCCGACACGGTCGACCTTGAACGCAACCGGGTTTCGCTCACGGCCATGCAGCGTCAGATCAACCTGACCACGCCCGATGCATATAATCCGTTCAACGGCGGCTGTCTCGACGATCCGGGCCTCGGCGATTGCACGCCCAACCCGGCCGCCTCGATCGAGCCGTTCCGGATCGACGTGTTCCGCAAGGGCGGCACGAGCCTGGCGCTCGCCGACTTCAAGATCAGCCGCGATGACCTGTTCACCCTTCCGGGCGGTAATGTCGGCATTGCCGCCGGCGTGGAGTGGCGGCGTGAGACCTTCTACGACGACCGCGATCCGCGGATCGACGGGACCATCACCTTCACCGACAGCGTTACCGGCGTGTTTAACGGCAGCGACGTCGCTGGCACCAGCGAATCTCCAGATTCGGACGGCGTCCGCAACGTCTATTCGGCATTCACCGAGCTGTTCGTTCCCCTGGTCAGCCCGGAGATGGACATTCCGCTGGTCGAGGCGTTCAATGTCCAGCTTGCGGGCCGGATCGAGCGCTTCGCCGACATCAGCGCAACCGCCAAGGTGCCGCGGATCGCGGCATCGTGGACGACCATCCCGGGCGTCACGTTCCGCGGCGCCTGGTCGCAGGGTTTCCGCGCACCCAACCTGGTGCAGGTGAACGACGACGGCACCACGCGGTCGAACACCCGGGACGACTTCGTGGTCTGCCAGGCACAGGTCGAGAAGGGCATCATCGCCAGCCTCGCCGCCTGCCCCGGCGCGGGCGTGATCAGCTTCCGCTCGGGCGCACGCAACCTGCGGCCGGAAGACAGCGAAAGCATCAATCTTGGCATCGTGCTGGAGCCGGGGTTCCTGCCCGGCCTGACGGTCACGGCAGACTATTGGCGGGTCAAGCAGACCGGCCTCGTCGGCACGTTCGGCGATGACAACGCCATCGCGCTCGACCTGCTGCGCCGCCTGGCCGGAAGCACCAACCCCAACGTCATCCGCCAGGCGCCGACAGCCGACGATATTGCCCTGTTCGCGGGAACCGGCCTGGCCCCGGCGGGCCGGATCGAACGCGTAATCGACCCCTACGTGAACCTCGACAGTCGCGTTTCGAAAGGGTGGGATTTCGGGCTTGTCTATCGCGTACCCGACTTCGGAGCCGGGGACTTTCGGATCCGGCTGAACGCCGCACGGCTCGACAGCTTCGTCCAGAGCGCCGGTTCCGATGGACAGGAAATCGTCGATGCGATCGCGGCAGGAACGCTGCCGCTCGACGTTACCGTCGGCGGGCTTGGCGAACTCCTTGAGGTGGACGGCCGGCCCAAATGGCGCGCCAGCGGTTCGATCAACTGGGAAAAGGGACCGGTCTCGGTCGGCCTGTTCGGCAGCTATGTCGGCAAGTTCTACGACACCAGCGTGGTTCGCGACATCCTGATCGTATCGGACGATCCCAACGCCAACTTCTTCCCCGTCGATGACGTCTTCACGATGAACGTGTCGGTTGCCTATACGATCAATAACGACACCGCGCTCGACGGAACCCGTCTGCGGTTCGCGATCAACAACCTGTTCGACACCGACCCGCCGCTCGCCGACGAGACCTATGGCTTCTACAGCGACCTGCACAGTGCGCGCGGCCGCCAGTTCGCCATTGAAATCAGGAAGAAGTTCTGACCCTGTGAGATTGCACCGGGTCCCGGCTGTCGTTTGGGGGCGCGCTCCTTGCCCTCGGGGCGTGCGCGCAGGTACCGCCCCTCGACCCCGGGACCGGTGCAGCTTTGTCCAGCTGCTCCAGCGCATGAGATCTTCTACTCGCTCCCCGAGGCCCGGATCCTGATCGAAGCCTGGCGGCGGCATTCCAACACCGTTCGGCCGCACAGCTCGCTGGGACGTCGGCCACCGGCGCCGGACGCCGTTCCCTCGCCAGTTTTGTCCTCGGGTTCCGCCCCTGCGGCCAACACGGGCAGGGGGGCTTCAATGCACTAGCAATCCACCGGGACCACTCGGTAGGGGCCGGTCAACCGAGCTTAACGAACTGATGACCGTATCGCGGCGCCCACGCGTTGCGCCCCTCGCGACGGGCGACGAGATTGCAAACTCCGGTCGCGCAACTCGCGAAGCGGGGCGGGGTCAACCAGAGGACCGTGATCAAATGGCGAGGTAGGCAGTCGGTCGAGGGCATGCCCACAAGGCATAGTCTTCGCCGACAAGACATTGGACGGGCATTTTGATTTTACGCTAATGGTTACGCGCTCGGGCATGAGCGCGGCACGGGGGAAACGATGATATTGAGCAAGGCGATTGCCGCACTAGGCCTGCTGGCGGCGGCATCCGCCACACCCCCGGCCGAGCGCGCCCGCGAAGCCGGCGTGGTTATCGGCGTCCTTCCTCCCGGCCCGCTCAATGCCATCACCGATGTTGACGGGGTCGAAATTGGCCACGTCACGATCGACGAAGGCAAAAACGTCCATACCGGCGTCACCGCAATCCTGCCGCACGGCGGCAACGTCTTTCGCTCGCGCGTTCCCGCCGGTTTTGTCGCCTTTAATGCGTTCGGGAAGTTTGCCGGTTCGACGCAGGTCGTCGAACTCGGTGAGATCGAGACGCCTATCCTGCTGACCAACACGCTCAACGTCCCCGAAGCCGCGGCTGGCGCGGTCGAATGGACGCTGACCCAGCCGGGCAATGAGACGGTCCGATCGGTCAACGCCGTCGTCGGCGAAACGAACGACGGTGTCCTCAACGACATCCGTCGCCGCCGCGTCACCGTCGCCGATGCCCGGCGCGCGATCGAAGTGGCGAAAGGCGGCGCGGTCGAGGAAGGCTCGGTCGGCGCGGGTACCGGAACGGTGGCCTTCGGTTTTAAAGGCGGGATCGGCACGGCATCGCGCAGGCTGCCCAGTTCGCAGGGAGGATGGACCCTGGGGGTGCTGGTCCAGAGCAACTACGGCGGCGTCCTCAACATTGCCGGGGTGCCGGTCGGTATCAAACTGGGCCGCCACGCCTTCGCCGAGCGCGGCGATCGTGACACCGCGGATGGCTCGGTCGTCGTGGTGATCGCCACCGACGCGCCGCTGTCCGATCGCAACCTGCGCCGCATTGCCGAGCGGGCGTTCATCGGCATCGGCCGGACCGGATCGTCCTTTTCCAACGGATCGGGCGACTATGCGATTGCTTTTTCGACCAGCCCCGCGGTGCGCCGCGAAGAGGGCAGCGTGGCGATGGTGCAAATCGCCGATCTGCGCAACGAGGCGGTGTCGCTACTGTTTCAGGCGGTTGCCGAAGCAACCGAGGAAGCGGTCGTCAACTCGCTGTTCGCCGGAAAGACCGTCGAGGGGCATCGCGGCACCATCGAGCGGTTGCCGGTCGAAACGATATTGCCCTGGCTGGTTGCTGGCGAAAAAAAATAACGGCCCAGCCGACCTGACAGTTACAATTCTCCCGAATCTGGTCAGGACACCTTGGCCGCGCGCAGCAGGCGACCGGGAGCGCCCACACGCTCACCGCCTTCAAAGGCTACCCGTCCGTTCACCATGACCATGTCAAATCCTTGTGCCTGGGCAAAGGGGTCGAGGTAGGTCGAGCGCGCTTTCACGCGGTCGGGAGCGAACAGGATGAGGTCCGCCTTCATGCCCGGTCTCACCGTTCCGCGATCGGGGAGGCGCAGGATTTGCGCCGGGAGCGCAGTCGCCTTGCGGACGGCCTGCTCGATCGGGAGCCGACCGCCGTTCACGACATATTGTTCGATCAGTTTAGCATAGGTTCCGGTGGCCCGCGGGTGGCGCATCCCCGGACCCCCGTCGGTCGAGATCGCAACATCGGCATCGAGTACGAGCATATCTTGCAGCGCGTCGTCCATGGTGAAATGCGCGCCCGAGGCGCCGCCCGGACCGATCTTGATCAGGAAATCGGCATAGTGGAGCCCTGCTTCGTCCGCGGCTTGGGCCAATGTTTTTCCGGCATAAGGCGCGGTGCCGATCAGGAGCGCCGCTGGCCCGCCGCGCCGGTTCATGCGCGCGATCAGATGATCGCGCAGTTCCTGCCGTCGGCCTGCGACGATGGCGCCGTAGTTGCTGGGCGGCAAAGCCCATTCGGGGAAGAGCAGCGCAATCCCGGTATAGCCAGCGCTGTACGGATAAGCGTCCGCGGTCAGATCGATACCGGCACGGCGTTTGGCGGCAATATAGTCGAGCAGCTGGCGGGCGCGGGCTTCGCCTTTGCCAAACACTATTTTCAGGTGCGAGATGTGGGGCCGACCGGGGCGCGCAGACGCAATCAGTTCCTCGATCGAGGCCTCGATCTCGTCGTCATTTTCGGACCGCATGTGGCTCATGACCACGCCGTCGTGGCGAGCGACGGTTTGGGCGAGGCTGGCGAGTTCGGCGCTTTCGGCATAAATGCCCGGAACATATTCCAGCCCGTAAGAGATCCCGAAGGCGCCAGCGGTCAGCTCCCAGTCAAGCTGCGCCGCCATCCGGGCGAGCGCGGCATCGTCAGGCTGGCGCACCGCGTCCGGGATGCCAGCGGCGCGGCGCAGCGTGCCGTGGCTTGCGAGCGCGGCGACATTCAGCGGCAGCGCGGCGCGATCGGCGGCCGAGAGCCACGTTCGCAGATCCCGATCGTCCCCGATGCGGGGGCCACTGCCGTCTACCCCCAGCAAAATGGTGGTCACCCCCATGGCGAGGAAGGCATCATAGGATTGTTCCAGCGGATCGCCATGCGTGTGGGTATCGATAAATCCGGGCGCAAGGACGCGCCCTTCTCCCGGTACAAGGCGCGCGCCATCGGGGACCGACCCGCCCGGCGGCAAAATGGCAGCAACATGTTCACCGACAACGGTGACGTCGGCGCGGCAAGGCAGACTCCCGGTCCCATCGACCAACAGGACATCGCGAAAATAGGTTGGTGCGTCGGCCTGGGCAGCGGCCAGCATCGGCAGGGTTGCCAGCGTGGTAAAGGCAACAGCGCCGCCAGCGAGCTGGCGACGCGTCAAGTCACGCGGCATACAAACCTCTCTTGTCCATAACGGCGGAACGATGCCCAAATGGACAAGTGAATGCAATTGGACGTGGGTCCAAATTCCTGCAGAGAATGTCGAAAAGGCACGAGCGGATCCAAGCCTGTCACCGGTGTCGACCTTGGCGCACGGTTGACCTTTTTGTGGGGTCCGGTGCGGTCGCCAGGCTGGCCCGGATGGCTAGAGCCGAACGGTCGGACGTGGTGGAAAGACGTCAACCGTGCAGGCTCATCAGCGAATCCATCAGTCCGTCGTCGGCGCTCGAACAGACTCCCAGCACGAGCGCTTCTTCGAACCCCTCGGCGACCACATAGGCGTGGCCCATCGACGAATCGAGATAGATGCCCTGACCGGTCTTCAGCGCTACGGGGTCGTAAAATTCGGTGTGAATCTCGATCTCGCCTTCCAGCACGTAGATGAATTCCTCGCCCTGATGGCGGACGAGCTCGCCGAACTCGCTCGCGCTGTGGGCGCGGATCCGGGTGATGATCGGGATCATCCGTTTCTGGCGCAGGTCTGTACATAGATAGTGATAGTCGTAGTTGTCGGTGGTGACGCGCACCGCCTGGTCGATCGTCCCGACGCTGCGGCGGCCGGTGACACGCGGCGCGCTGTCGCTCTCATCTTCGGCGAAGAGGTCCGCCATGCGGATGCTGAGTCGCTGGCTGAGCTGCTGCAGCTTGTCATAACTCAGCGTCAGCCGGTCATGCTCGACCTTGGACAAGGTCGAAACCGGGATGCCCGATTTCGCGCTCATCTCCTTGAGCGTCCAGCCGTTTCGCGAGCGAATGCTCTTCATCACGGTGCCGAGTGTGGGCGGGGCTGCGCGAGCCGCCATCAATTTTTCCATTCCATGTTTGACAATTTTCTAATCAGGATCATTATGTCCCTATTGGGTTAACGATTGTTGACCCTTGGTAAGGCGTCGCGCGGCTTGCTGCAAGGTCAGACAGGGCGGGCCAGACAAAAGGGGAAAGTGATGCGTTTCATCCGCAAGGCGATGATCGGACTGGCGGCGCTCGCCGCGCTGCCACTCGCGGCGCAGGGGCCGCTGCCCGCGCCGACGGCGAAGGAAGTGGAAACTGCTGCGGCGACCGCACCCGCGGCGCCGACTAGCCCGGTGACGCTCGACGCCGCCGACCTTGAGGCGTGGATGGACGGCTATCTGCCCTACGCGCTCGAGCGCGCGCGCATCCCCGGTGCGGTTGTTGTGGTCGTGCGCGGCAATGAGGTCGTGCTGCAAAAGGGCTATGGCTTTGCCGATGTTGCCAAGCGTGCGCCGGTGCTGCCCGAAACGACGATGTTCCGACCCGGTTCGGTGTCGAAACTGCTGACCTGGACCGCGGTGATGCAGCAGGTCGAGGCGGGCAAGATCGATCTCGACAAGGATGTGAACGCCTATCTCGATTTCAAGATTCCGGCCTATCAGGGCAAGCCGGTCACGATGCGTAACATCATGACGCATACTGCGGGGTTCGAGGAATCGGTGCGTCACCTGATCAGCAGCGACCCCAAGGCGGTGTTGACGTTGAAGCAGCAGATGCCGATGGCGTTGCCGCAGCGTGTTTTTGTGCCGGGGACGACCCCCGCTTACTCCAATTACGCCACCGCGCTCGCGGGCTATATCGTCGAGCGCGTCAGCGGCGAGCCGTTCGACAATTATATTGAAAATCATATTTTTACACCGCTTGGTATGACGCATTCGACCTTCCGCCAGCCGCTGCCTGCACGCCTCGCGCCGCATATGGCCAAGGGCTATCCCGACGTGACGCAAAAGGCGAAACCGTTCGAGATCGTCATCCCGGGACCGGCGGGAAGCCTGTCGGCGAGTGGCGCCGACATGGGTAAATTCATGATCGCGCATCTGAACGAGGGGGCCGGGCTTTTGAAGCCCGAGACCGCAAAACAGATGCACGATTTCAAGGCGCCCGGCGTTGGCCCGCTCAACAGCATGGCGCTTGGTTTCTACGAACAATGGGTCAACGGTCGGCGCGCGATCGCGCATGGCGGCGATACCGTCTGGTTCCACTCCTATCTGTGGCTGTTCCCCGAGGATGACATCGGCGTTTATGTGTCGATGAACAGCGCCGGGACGCAGGGCGATGCGGGGGCGGTGCGTAGTGCGCTGTTCCATAAATTTGCCGATCGTTACCTCCCCGGCGAAGACAAGACAGGAACCGTAGACGCCAAGACCGCCGCTCAACATGCGCAGATGATGGTCGGCAATTATGTCAGCAGCCGGGGGTCGTTCACCAACTTCATGAGCCTGCTCGGGCTGTTGGGGCAGGCGACCATCTCGCTGACCGAAGACGGCAAGATCAGCTTCCCGGCGCTCGACGGCTTGGGTGCCGGGGCGCGCGACTGGGTCGAAGTCGAGCCGTTCGTGTGGCGCGACCGCGGCACGGGCGAGCGCCTCGCGGCCGAGGTCAAGGACGGCCGCGTCGTGCGCTTCAGCGTCGATGCCGGTTCGCCGTTCATGGTGTTCGAACCCGCGCCTGCCAGCGTCAATGCGGCATGGCTTAATCCGGCGCTGATTGCGGCGCTCGGCATCGTTCTGCTCGCCGCGCTGGCGTGGCCGGTACGCGCGCTGGTACGGCGCAGCTTCAAGGCCGATTTCGCGCTCGAAGGTAAATCGCGCCGCGTCTATCGGCTTTCGCGGATGTTCGCCTGGCTGGTGCTGGCGGCGCTGGCGGGCTGGCTCGGCCTGATCGCCGCTTTCTCGGCCGATATAGGTAGCTTGGGCGGCCCGCTCGACTGGCTGATCCATCTGTTGCGTGTCCTGACCCCGGTGGCGTCCTTCGGCTTGCTGGCGACGGCGGGCTGGCACTTGTGGCTGACGATCAAGGACAAGCGCCGCTGGACGATGAAGCTCGGCGCGGTGCTGCTGGTGCTCGCGGCGCTGGTGCTGGTGTGGGTGACACTCGCCTTCAACCTCTATGGCTTTGGAATGGTTTATTGATGGCGGCGCAAATGACGCAAGAACTGACGCTCGACCTGCGGGTCGAGCGTTTTCCCTACCACCAGCCGTTCCGTATTTCGGGGCATGTCTTCACCGAAACCGCGCTGCTCGTCGCCGAACTGTCCGACGGCACCCATGTCGGGCGCGGCGAGGGGGCGGGGGTCTATTATCTGGGTGATGACATCGGCCATATGCTGGCCGAAGCGACGCGCGTCCGTAACGCAATCGAGCGCGGCGCAGCGCGCGCGGATTTGCAGCAATTGCTGCCGCCGGGCGGCGCACGCAATGCGCTCGACTGTGCCTATTGGGATCTGGAGGCGAAGCAGGCGGGACGGCCGGTGTGGGAGCTGGCGGGATTAAAGCCGCCGCGCGCGCTGCGTTCAACCTTGACGCTTGGCGCCGATAGTGCGGGCAATATGGCGAAGGCGGCGCTGGCGATCGATCCCGAGGCACCGATCAAGGTCAAGCTGACCGGTGATCTGAGTGACGACATCGCCCGTGTCGTCGCGATCCGCACTGCACGGCCGCATGCGTGGATCGGGGTCGATGCCAATCAGGGCTATGACATTGCCACGCTGGCGAAGTTGCTGCCGGTGCTGGTCGATACCAAGGTTGCGCAGCTTGAACAGCCGCTCAAGCGCGGGCGCGAAGCCGATCTCGACGGACTGAAACGTCCGCTGCCCTTTGTCGCCGACGAAAGCGCGGTGACGCTCGCCGACACCGCGACGCTCGTCGGGCGCTTCGATGTGGTCAACATCAAGCTCGATAAATGCGGCGGGCTGACCGAGGGGCTGGCGATCGCGCGGCAGGCTCGGAAACTCGGGCTCGAGGTGATGGTCGGCAACATGATGGGGACGAGCCTGTCGATGGCGCCGTCGTTCGTGTTGGGCCAGCTGTGCGACATCGTTGATCTCGATGGACCGACCTTCCTGGCGCGCGATCGGGTGCCGGCCGTCGAATATCGGGGCGGGATGATACATTGCCCCGCAGAAATTTGGGGATAGATGACAATTATATGTCCTATATGGGTTGACAATTTTCTGATTAGGACAATAGTCGTCATATTGTAACTTGGTTGAGAGGGAGGCTGGGATGACCGGGTCATTCGCAGTAACGCGCCGTGCGATCATCGCGGGCGCGGTCGGCGCCGCCTTGTCTGCGCCAATGGTGAACAAGGGAAGCTATGCGTTTGCCGCGGCGCCAGGGCGCGCCTATTCGCGCCGCGCAGTCGATCTGGTTGCCTCGTCGCTCGTCATCGACATGCTGGCGCCGCTCAAGATCACGCTGTCGGCCGACTATATCACCCACCGTTTGACCGATGCCGAGGCGGCCGAGTTCAAGGCCAGCGGCATCACCGGCTTTCACAACGCCTATGGTCTCGGCGGTCCCGGTGCAAAAGAGCAGGCGCTGACCTTTCTCGCGGGTTGGCAGGGCTTTGCCGGGCGCAATAGCCATGTGTTCACGCTGGTCGATGGCGTTGCCGATCTCGACCGCGCCAAGGCTGATAAGAAATGCGCGGTCATCATGGGCATCCAGAATGCTGAGCATTTCGAGAAGGTCGAGGATGTCGCGCTGTTCCGCCGCCTCGGCCTGCGCTGCGCGCAACTAACGTACAACAGCCAGAATTTAATCGGTTCGGGCAGCACCGAACGGATCGACGGCGGCGTGAGCGACTATGGCGCGGCGATCATCGCCGAGATGGAAAAGCAGCACATGCTCGTTGACGTCTCGCATTGCGGCGACCAGACAACGCTCGATGCCATCGCGATCGCCAAGGGGCCGATCGCGATCACCCACAGCAACGTGCGCGCACTGGTCGATCATCCGCGGGTCAAGACCGACGCAGCGATCAAGGCGCTTGCGGCCAAGGGCGGGGTGATGGGGATAACCGGCGTCCGCATGTTCGTAAGCACCACCGATCCGACCAATGTCGGGCATATGGCCGACCATATCGACCATGTCGCCAAGCTCGTCGGGATCGATCATGTCGGGATCGGATCGGACGCCGATTTGCATGGCTACGATGACATGAAGCCCGACGAATATGCGCTGCTCAAGGGCGCCTACAAGGGCAGCTACGCCTTTCGCGACAAGATCGACATCGACGGTTTCGACCATCCTTTGAAGGTCTTTGACCTGACCGAGGAACTGATCCGCCGAGGATATTCAAACGACAACATCACGGCCGTGTTAGGGGGCAATTTCCGCCGCCTGCTGGCGCAAGTCTGGGGGTAAGACAATGAACAAGGGACTTTATTTCGCGGCAAGCATGGCCGCATTGATCGCCGCAATGCCGGCGCAGGCGCAGGAACCGGGTGCGGTTGAGGCGGCGGGCGAAATCGTCGTCACCGCGCAAAAGCGCGTCCAGAATGTCCAGGACGTGCCGATCTCGATCGCCGTTGTGAATGGTGAAGAGCTGCAACAACAGGGGTCGGCATCGCTGGTCGACTATGCGGGTTACGTCCCCGGCATGAATGTCAGCAATAGCGGCACGCCCGGTCAGACGACGATCACGCTGCGCGGTGTCGCACCGCTGAACTCCAGCCAGACCGTCGGCATCTATCTCGACGACGCGCCAGTGGGCTCCAGCGCGATCTACAACCGCGCTGGGGCGTTCACGATCGACCTGATGCCCTATGACCTGGAACGGATCGAAGTGCTCAAGGGGCCGCAGGGCACGCTCTATGGCGCCAGCTCGATCGGCGGGCTGGTGAAATATGTCACCGTTCAGCCGAACACCAATGCGTTCAGCGTCAAGGCGGGGGTCGAAGGCTTCGCGATCAAAGGCGGTGACGGGCTTGGCTGGGGCGCGCAGGTGATGGTCAATGTGCCGATCGTGCAGGACAAGCTGGCGGTCAGCGGCAGCTTTGCCTGGCGCAGCACCCCGGGCTGGGTCGACAGCATCAACAATGCCGCGCTGAAGGATCAGAATGATTATGAACAGCGCGGCGGCCGTGCGGCGCTGCTGTGGACACCGACGCCCGAATTCAGCGTGAAGCTCGCCGGGATTTGGCAGTCGCTCGATTCCGACGGCAATGGTCTTTACGCCGCCGATCTGACCGGCGCGCGGCTCGGCGACGGACGTTCGTTCAACAATTTTGTCCCCGAATCTTACGACGTCGATCTCGACTATTATTCGGCAACGCTCGATTATGATTTCGGCGCGGCGACGCTGACCTCGGCGACGACTTACAGCAAGACGCAGAGCGCACAGGTGCAGGATGCGAGCTACGCCTTTGGCGTGCTCTTCCCATTCCTTACCAACCCCCCGATCGCGCCGGGCATCACGCCTTTCTTGCTTGATCTGGGCTTGAAAAAATGGACGCAGGAAGTGCGGCTTGCGTCGCCGAGTGGCGGACGGTTCGAATGGTTGATCGGCGGTTTCTTCACCGATGAAACGACCAGCAACGCGCAGTTGGTCCGCTCGTTCGACATGGCGGGCAATCCGATCCCCGGTCTTGATCCGCTGGCGATCGTCGGCCTGCCCGCGACTTACAAGGAATATGCGATTTTTGGCAACGGCACCTTCAAGCTCAGCGAGCACTTCGAAATCACCGGCGGCCTGCGCTGGGCCCGCAACAAGCAGTCCTTCCGCCAGATCAGCTCGGGCGCGATCGTGCCGCAGGCCGACGATCCCGGCAAATCGGCCGAAAGCGTGTTCACTTACTCGATCAGCCCGCAATTCCACATCAATGATGACGCGATGCTCTATGCGCGCCTCGCAACCGGTTATCGCCCCGGCGGACCGAACGTCATTGTTCCCAACGTCCCGCCGACGGTCGATGCCGACCGGATGAAGAACTATGAAATCGGGCTGAAGGCCGACTTTGCCGATCGTTTGGTTTCGGTCGATGTCGCGCTCTTCCTGATGGACTGGACCGACATCCAGGTTGTGCGTTCGTTCGGCGGCGTATCGGGCGGGGCGAACGGCGGCAAGGCGCGGAGCAAAGGGATCGAGGGCAGCTTTGCGCTACGTCCGACCCCCGGCCTGACGATCAGCGCCACCGGCAGCTACACCGACGCCACGCTCAGCGAGGATGTGCCCGACATCAGCGGCGCCGATGGCGACCGCCTGCCCGCCGTACCGAAGTTCAGCGGCGCGCTGCGCGCCGATTATGAATTCGAACTGGGCGGGGGCAACAAGGGCAGTTTTGGCGCCGGTGTCCGCCACGCCAGCAACCGCCTGTCGCTGGTCGAAAGCGATCCGCTAGTCGCTACGGCCAAGCCTTACACATCGGTCGATCTCAACGCCTCGATCACCTTCAACGATCATTGGACATTGCGCGCCTATGCTCGCAACCTGCTCGACAATCAGGGTGAGATGGCGCGCTCGACCTTCGCCAACGGGCTCAATCAGCCGAGCTTCCTTGGCATTTCGCCGCTCCAGCCGCGCACGGTGGGTGTCGCACTCGACCTGGCCTTTTGAGCGGATTGGAGTTGGAAACGATGAACGCGCCCACCGGCAGGCTGGAGAGCAGCCTGACCCTGCCGCAGCCCTATCTACTGTTCCTCGGCGACACGACCGAGGCGGGTTATGCCAAGACCGCCTTCGGTCTGGCCGACTGGGCGGCGGATCGCTGCGTTGGCGAGCTGGCGATCGGCGGCTGCACCGTCACCACCGGCCTGCCGCCGATGTCGCCCGCGCAGGCGCGGGCGGCGGGGGCGCGGTCGCTGGTGATCGGAGTGGCCAACCAGGGCGGGGTGATTGGCGACAGCTGGATCGCCGCGCTGGTCGAGGCGATGGAGGCGGGTCTCGACATCGTCAGCGGGCTGCACGTCCGGCTGGCGAGCCTGCCTGCGCTGGCCGAGGCGGCAAAGCGCACCGGGCAGCGGCTCATCGACGTGCGGACGCCGCCGCCGTCGATTCCGATCGGCAACGGCCGCAAGCGCAGCGGCAAACGGTTGCTGACCGTCGGCACCGACTGCGCGCTCGGCAAGAAATATACCGCGCTGGCGCTGCATCGCGCGTTCGTCGAACGCGGCATCGATGCCGACTTTCGCGCCACCGGACAGACGGGCATCATGATTGCAGGCGGCGGGATGCCGATGGACGCGGTCGTTTCGGATTTCGAGGCAGGAGCGGCGGAAATCCTCAGTCCCGATGCGCCTGCTGACCATTGGGATTTGATCGAGGGGCAGGGGTCGATCTTCAACCCGGCTTATGCCGCGGTATCGCTCGGTTTGCTGCACGGCAGCCAGCCCGATGTGTTTGTCGTGTGCCACGACCCGACGCGCAAGGTGATCCTGGGCATGGAGAGCTTTGCGCTGCCGTCGATCGAGGAGGTTATCGACCTGACGATCCGCCTCGGCAGCCGGACCAATCCGGCGATCCGCTGCGGCGGGGTCAGCCTCAACACGTCGAGCTATGACGCCGAAGCTGCCGAAGCGCTGATGGCGGGGGAGCGCCGGCGGCTCGGCCTGCCGGTCACCGATCCGATCCGCGGCGGCGCATCATTCGACGCGCTTGTCGAAAATATTCTCGCGTGAGTGTGGGCGAGACGGGGAGGAGGTCGAGCTGGTTCCAGCGCTTCCTGCTGCCCGGACTGGCGCTGAAAGCGGTGATCATCGGCGGCGGCTATGCCACTGGCCGCGAACTCGCCGAATATTTTGTGCCATCGGGTCCGTGGGGCGGGCTGTCAGCGATGCTGATGGCGACCTTGATCTGGAGCGTCGTCGCCGCGGTCACCTTCGCTCTGGCGCGCAAGATGAGCGCCTATGACTATCGTGCCTTTTTTCAGGGGCTGCTTGGCCCGGGATGGGTCGCGTTCGAGCTGGCCTATCTGATCTTCGTCATCCTGATCCTTGCCGTGTTCGGCGCCGCGGCCGGCGCGATCGGCGCCGCGACCTTTGGCTGGCCCGAACTTGCCGGTTCCATAGTGCTTGCGATCAGCATCATCGCTTTCACGGCGTTCGGCACCGACACCGTCGAGACATTGTTCAAATATGCCTCGATGCTGATCTATGCGGTTTATGCGCTGTTCTTGGTCTTCGCACTGAGCAGTTTCGGCGGTCTGATTGCTGTGGGGTTTGCCAATGCGCCGCCGCCGTCGGGCAATTGGGTTGCGGGCGGATTGACCTATGCCAGTTATAACATCGTCGGCGCGGTGATCATTCTGCCGGTGCTGCGCCACCTGACCAGCCAGCGCGATGCGGTGGTTGCGGGGATCATCGCCGGACCGCTGACGATGCTGCCCGCGATCCTGTTCTTTGTCGCGATGATGGCCTTTTATCCAGCGATCGGTGCCGAGACGCTGCCGTCCGATTTCCTGCTCCGCCAGATGGCAGTGCCGGGGTTCCACATCCTGTTCCAGCTGATGATTTTTGCCGCGTTGCTTGAAAGCGGGGTCGGCGCGATCCATGCGATCAACGAGCGGGTGTCGGGGGTCGTCGAAGCACGTGGTCGCCCGCCGCTCGGCACCAGCGCGCGCGCCGCGATCGGCGGCGTCATTTTAATCGGCTGCATGTACGTCGCGGCGCGCATTGGCCTCGTCGATCTGATCGCCAGCGGGTACCGTTTCCTCGCTTGGCTGTTCCTGATCGTCTTTGTCGCGCCCTTGCTGACCATCGGCGTCTGGCGCCTGTTGCGCCCTGCTCCCGTTCGAATGGAGACCGTCCCATGAAAGCCGTCCGCCTGCTTGCTCTCTCATTGATGCTGTCGGTTGCCGCACCCGCCTGGGCTGACCCGCCCACGGACATCGTCGAAACGGTCGAAACCTTGCGCCAGAAGATCGGCGCGCCCGGCGTATCGATCGCGATCGTCGAGGATGGCGAGACGACGCTCTCGCGCGGCTGGGGCGTCCGCAAGATTGGCGAGCGTGCGCCGGTCGACAAACAAACATTGTTCCAGACCGGATCGACCGGAAAGGCGATGACAGCGGCGGCGCTGGCGATCCTCGTCGACGAAGGCAAGATCGCATGGGACGATCCGGTCATCAAACATATGCCGTGGTTTCGCATGCATGACGCGTGGGTGACGCGCGAGATCACGATCCGCGACCTGCTCGTTCACCGCAGCGGGCTGGGGCTGGGGCAGGGCGATCTGATGTTCGTGCCGCGCACCAACCTCACGCGCAAGCAGACCGTGGAACGTGTCGCTTACCTCAAGCCGCAAACCAGTTTTCGCTCGGCTTATGCCTATGACAACATCCTCTATGCGGTCGCGGGGCAGTTGATCGAGGAGGTCACCGGCAAGACATGGGAAGTGTTCATGCGCGAACGCCTCCTGCGCCCCGGCGGGATGAAGGACGGGACGACCGACAGCGAGGACCGTTTCCGCATTCCCAACCGGTCATGGCCGCACGCGCGACTGTCGGGGCCGCTGCGCGGTCTCGGCCCGCAGCAGGCGCTGAACGAACGCGACGAGCTGGGCCGGAATGGTGCGCCCGCGGGCGGGCTCGCGCTGAGCGCCGACGACATGGCGGCGTGGCTCAAGATCCAGCTTGCGCACGGCGCGCTACCCAATAGCAAACGGCTCTTCAGCGAAGCGCAAGCCAAGCAAATGTGGGCACCCGTCACGCCGATGCCCATCTCTTCGCTCCCCGACAGTCTGAAACCTGCGCAGCCGAACCAGCAGGCCTATGCGCTGGGTTGGAACGTCCAGGATTATCGCGGCCACCGCATCATTCAACACGGCGGCGGGGTGTTCGGATCGATCACCCGCGTCGTGATGATCCCCGACAAAAATGTCGGCTTTGCGATCATGATGAACAGCGAGGACAGCGGCATGCTGCTTGGGCTGACCTATGAGCTCCTCGATCATTATCTCGATCAGCCGGATTTTGGCTGGATCGCCAAATGGGAGGATTGGTACCAATCGCGGCTCGCGGGCGGGGTCGAATATCTAAAACAGACGCAGGCCGCGCCGGTGAAGTCAGGACCGTCGCTGGCGCTGTCGGGCTATGCCGGGCGCTACCGCGATCCCTGGTATGGCGATGTCGTGATCGGGTCGGCGACAACCGGCCTGACGATCGACTTTACCTCGACACCGCGGATGGCGGGGCGGCTCAAACATTGGCAATATGACAGCTTCGTCACCGATTTCGACGATCCTGCCATCGAACCCGCTTATGTAACGTTCGCGCTCGATGCGGAGGGCAAGATCATCGGGGTGACAATGAAGGCGGTCAGCAAGATTGCCGATTTCAGCTGGGATTATCACGATCTCGACCTGAAGCCGGTGAAGGACAAGAAGTGAAGCACCTCGCAATCCTGCTGGCTGCCACCGCGCTATCCGCCTGTTCGACCGGCGAACAAGCGGCGAAAGCTCCCGAGGCACCGCTGCACAGCCGGATGCTCGTGCTCGACACGCACCTCGACACCCCGCTGCATTTCGAGCGGCAGGGGTGGAGCTTTGCCGACCGCCACGGCCTGATCGACGACATGGTCCAACTCGATATCCCGCGGATGAAGGACGGCAATCTCGATGGCGGTTTCTTTGTCATCTACACCGAGCAGGGCGCGCTCGACGCAAAAGGATATGCCGATGCCCTGGCGTTCGCCCGCGCGCGGTCGGACCTGATCGACGCGACGATCACCAAGCATGGCGATGCCATCGGTGCTGCGCGGACCGTCGCCGACGCCCGGACGCTGAGCAAGGCTGGTAAGCTCATCGCGTATAAGTCGATGGAAAACAGCTATCCGCTTGGCGAGGATGTCACGCTGCTCGCCGAGTTCCACCAAAAAGGCGTCCGCATGGCGGGGCCGGTGCATTCAAAGACCAACCAGTTCGCCGACAGCGCGACCGGAGAGGCGCGGTGGAAAGGCCTCAGCCCGCTCGGCAAGCAGTGGGTGGCCGAAATGAACCGGCTGGGCATCGTCATCGACGCCAGCCATGCGTCCGATGCCGCGTTCGATCAGCTGCTGGCGTTGTCGAAATATCCGATCATCCTGTCGCATTCGAGCCTGCGCTCAGCCAACGATCATCCGCGCAACCTGGATGAGGGGCGGCTGAAAGCACTGGCGGCGAAGGGCGGCGCGATGTGCATTTCGACGATCTTCATGTCGGATATGAACATGACCCCGGCGCGCGGCGAATTGTTCGGCCAATATGAGCGTATTGGCACCTTGTCGCCCGCGCAGCAGGCCGAGCTCAATCGCAAGTGGCGCGAACTCGACAAGACCGAGCCGCTGTGGGCGGCTGATTTCGAGCAATATATGGCAATGGTGCTGCGCGCGATCGAAGTCGGCGGCGTCGATCATATCTGCTTTGGCGCCGACTGGGACGGCGGCGGCGGGCTGGCCGGGATCGAGGATATTTCGGCGCTGCCCAAGGTTACCGAGCGCTTGAAGTCTGCGGGTTACTCCGACGCCGATATCGAAAAGATGTGGAGCGGCAATATCCTGAGGGTGCTGGCGGCGCAGCGCGGATAGCATTGCGATCCTGGGTTTGCGGCACTGCGGTTGAGGCTTTCGCACCCGCTTCCCGGGGAGACTGGACATTTGCCGCATCGCAATTTATATACCACCCGTTATGGAAATCGAAGCCGCCACCGTTTCAAAAGGTCGCCCGCGCGAGTTTTGCGTCGATGCCGCGCTGGCGGCGGCGCTGCGGGTCTTTTGGTCCAAGGGCTATGAGGGCGCGTCGATGGCTGACCTCACCGAAGCGATGGGGATCACCAAGCCCAGCCTTTACGCTGCGTTCGGCAACAAGGAGGCGCTGTTTAACAAGGCGCTCGACCTCTATGAGCGCGAAAAGACCGATTATATGCGCGCCGCGCTCGACGCGCCGACCGCGCGCGGGGTCGCCGAACGGCTGATGTACGGCGCGCTCGATATGTACAGCTGTCCCGAAAATCCCAATGGCTGTCTCGGCGTGATCAGCTCGGTCGCTTGCGGGGCCGAGGCCGAATGTATTCGCGAGGCCGTTGTGGCGCGCAGCGCGACGGCGAAGCAGGCGATGCTTGAGCGTTTTACGCGGGCGAAAGACGAGGGTGATTTTCCGGATGATGTCGATCCGGCCGGCCTCGCGGCTTTCTTGACTGCAATGAACCAGGGCATGGCGGTGCAGGCGGGGGCGGGTGCGACGCGCGCCGAGCTCGAGCGGCTCGTCGAAACCGGACTGAAGCTCTGGCCCGGGCGCTAGAAGATTAAGTTTACTGAACGGTACAGAATGCGCTTGACCCAGCGCACACACTTTGTATACTTACCGGTACATAAACTGGCTCTCCCCCCGGACCGGCCGCCGCGTGACGAAGATCGCGCGGCGGCCGGAACCCTTTGCATGCGCCAAGCGACACCCGTTGTGGCACCGCCGATGCCGCGCCTATCTTTGCCATCGTTTACGCGGCTTTTACCACTTCTGGTGCATGACATCCCCCGATGTGTTTGGCTGGGGATAAATGATGGACAGCATGCGCGGACTGCTTTCGGGCAGCCACGACCAGGACGACGGGGCAATCGATCCGCCCGCGTCGGTCGGTGCCGACGAGCGGCGGATGCAGGTGCGCGCCTATAATTACTGGGCGTCGCTGCTTTCCGATCGCGCTTATCCGTCGGTCGAAGACCTCGATCTGGAGCGCGCGGATTTCGGGTCTCATTCGGTGCTGCTCGACTTCACTGCCGGAGTCGAGAATCCCGGTATCGCCTTTGTCGGCGACCGGCTGCGCGAAGAATCGCAGATCGACGAGGATGTCCATTACATCAGCCAGATTCCCGGCCGCTCGCTGCTGTCGCGGCTGACCGACCATTATCTTCAGATCATCGCCAACCGCGCCCCGATCGGCTTTGAGGCCGAATTCGTCAACGATCGCGGCGTCACCATCATGTATCGTGGCATCTTGCTGCCCTTTTCGTCCGACGACGACACGATCGATTTCATCATGGGCGTGATCAACTGGAAAGAAGCGGCGCCTGCCGATCAGGCCGCCGAATTGTTGCTGTCGGTTGAACAGGCGCTGCGCAGCGCCGCGCCGCTGACCGCGCCGGTGCCGGTGTGGGCCGACGGTCCCGACAGCGAACATCTTGACGATGACGGCGATGGGGATGCGACCCCCGGCTTTGGCGCTTTGATCGACAATAGCGACGTGCCGATCGTCGCCGCGCCCAATGCCGACGAGGTGTTTGAGAACGACCGCGACCCCGGCGCCGACGCCGAACTCGCCGACTGGCTCGCGCTCGCGCGCGAAACCGCCGAGCGCGCGATTGCCGCCGACAGTCGCAGCCGCGGCGCGCTGTATCAGGCGGTCGCTAAAGCATGGGATTTCGCGCTGGTCGCAGAGCAGCAGCCCGGCGCCTTTGCCGCCCTGCTCGACGATGCCGGACTTGCGGTGCAGGACCGCGCCCCGATGACGCCGGTCGTAAAGCTGGTGTTCGGCGCGACTTATGACAAAACCCGCCTTGCCGAATATGCCTGTGTACTGGGCCATGCCAAGGATGAAGGCATCGGCCGCGGCGAACTCGCCGCTTATCTCGACTGCTATCCGGGCGGCCTCAAAGGCTTGGTCAAGGACGCGCGCGCGCGTCGTAAACCCGAGCGTGATACCGAGCCGAAAGCCGACGAAAACCTCGCCGCTTTGCGCACCGCGCATCCGGCGATCATCCTCGAGCATGACGCAGGTGACGCCGAATTTGTCGTGCTGATCGCGCGCGCGATGCCGGGCGGGCATATCGGCATCGTCGCCAAAGCGGCGGATGATCCGGCGCTGATCGCCAAGCTGGCGCGCAAGGCGGTGCCGATTACAGGCGGCTAACGGCGCTTGCGCAACAGTCGATCCGAAACGTGAAATATTTTAACGTGGGCGCGCGAACGAGGTCTTGAGCCGCGCGCGCCACAGGCGCATAGGGTGGGGAGCGAACGGGCCCCCGCCGATCGTCGGCAGGGATCCCCATCTTTTGGTTCGGGATGCTGCACTTTATGCCTCAAAATTCGTCCGACATGCCGGAAACGGACACGCCCACCGCCACCACCGCCAAAGTCCCCGCCAAAATTGCCGCCGCCTATCTGGCGGCGCTGCATGGCAGCGCGCTGCCGGGCGAGGGTGACGATATGGACAAGGCGGCGCTGGCCGACGCCAGCCAGTTCGCCGGGCGCGCTTCGCTCGACCGCACTGCCGACACCCCGTCGCTGCTGCTCGAACCAATGGCCGCCGACGGCACCGACCGCCGCATGCGGCTCGTCATCGTCAACGACGACATGCCCTTCCTCGTCGATTCGACCTCGCAGATGGTCGCGGCGCAGGGGCTTGCCGTTCACCGCATCCTCCACCCTGTCGTCGCCGTGAAGCGCGATGCCAAGGGACAACTGCTCGAAGCGGGTGAAGGACCGGCGCGCGAGTCGGTGATCTATATGGAGCTGGAGCGCGGCGACGCCCGCGCCCGCCGCCGCCTGCTCGACGCACTCGAAGCGGCGCTACGCGATGTCCGCGCCGCGGTGCGCGACTGGCGTGCGATGCGCGCCGCGATGCTCGCCGATGCCGCGATGCGCGTCGACGGCGAGGCGGCCGAACTGCTCCGGTGGTTCGAAGGCGGGGCGATGACCCAGCTCGGCCATGAATGGCGCACCCGCGACGGCAAGGTGCAGGATCCGCTCGGGGTCAGCGAAAGCAGCGAGAGCCAGCTCTTGTCCCCCGCCGCACTAGATGCGGCGTTCGCCTGGTTCGATGGCGGTGGCCAGGCGCCGCTTCTCATCAAGTCGAACCGACTGTCGGCGGTCCATCGCCGCGTCCTGCTCGACCTTGTCATTGTTCCCGAAATGAAGGGCAAAAAGGTCGACCGCCTGTCGATCCACGCCGGTCTGTGGACCAGCGCGGCGCTGTCGGCGCGCCCCGACAAGGTGCCCGTGCTGCGCGCGCAGCTCGACGCGCTGATGACCAAATTCGGCTTTGATCCCGCGGGTCATGCCGGCAAGGCGCTCGCGCACGCGCTTACCGCGCTGCCGCACGACCTGTTGATCGCCTTCGACGCGGCGTCGCTCGAAGCGCTGGTGCTGACGTCGATGTCGATCACCGACCGCCCGCGCCCGAAACTGGTGACGGTGCGCAGCGCCCTTGGCCGCCATCTGTTCGTGTTCGTCTGGCTGCCGCGTGACGAGGTGTCGACCGGTCGCCGCATCGCGGTCGAAGCGATGCTGGTGCGCGAGGCGAAAGCCGGTGTGATCGGCTGGACGATGGTACTCGAAGACGGCGGCGCGGCTCTGCTGCGCTACACGCTCGACCTGCGCAGCGGCGGGGTCGTTCCCGACACCGACGCGCTCAATACCCAGCTCGAACAGATGGTGCGCGGCTGGCAGCCCGAGGTCGAAGCGGCGCTGGCGAAGCGCGGCGATCCCGGACGCGCCGCGGCGCTCGCGGCACGCTTTGCCCCGACGTTCCCGCCCAATTACCGCAACCTCTATAATCCCGAGGAAGCCGCGCGCGATATCCTGCGCCTGCGCGATCTCGACGCCGAAAATCCGCGCAGCGTGCGGCTGGCGAAGAAGAGCCTCGATGGCGACGACCGGCTGCGGCTGAAAGTGTACAGCGCCGTGGGGCCGCTCGCCTTGTCCGACGTTGTTCCTGCGCTTGAACATTTCGGTTTCGAAGTGCTCGAAGAAATCCCGACCGCGCTCGGCCAGAGCCGTGCGCCGGGGATGGAGGCCGACGACGAACAGCCGATCGTCATCCACGATTTCACGCTGCGCCTGCCCGCCAATGTCGATGAACTTGCGCTGCTGCCCTACGCCGAAGTGATCGAAGGCGCGATCGCCGCGGTGCTCGGCGGAAAGGCCGAGAATGACGCGTTCAACGAACTGGTGCTGACCAACCAGACCGATCCGCGCGCCATCGTGTGGCTGCGCGCCTGGTTCCGTTACCTGCGTCAGGGCGGCTCGGCCTATGGCATGGACACGGTTGTCAGCGCGCTCCGCCATGCGCCCGCGCTCACCGGGGCGCTGATCGAGCGCTTCCGCGCCCTCCACGATCCCAAGGCACGCGATGCGAAGCGCGCCGAAGCGCTGGAAGCCGACATTCTTGCGGGCTTTGCCGACATCAAATCAATCGACGAGGATCGCATCCTCCGCCTGTTCCATGCCGTGATCGGCGCGACGCTGCGCACCAATGCCTTTGCTCCCGCGGCAGCGGAAGCGCTGGCGTTCAAGATCGATAGCAGCAAAGTCCCGGGCCTGCCCAAACCGCTACCGTGGCGCGAAGTGTGGGTCTACTCGCCGCGCGTCGAGGGCATTCACCTGCGCGCTGGTCCGGTCGCGCGCGGCGGCCTCCGCTGGTCCGATCGCCGCGACGACTTCCGTACCGAGATCCTCGGGCTGATGAAGGCGCAGCGCGTCAAGAATGCCGTCATCGTGCCGACCGGCGCGAAAGGCGGTTTCTATCCCAAGGCGCTGCCCGACGTGTCGCTCGACCGCGATGCGTGGTTTGCCGAGGGCACCGAATGCTACCGCATCTTCATCCGCTCCTTGCTGTCGATCACCGACAATCTGGTCGCGGGCAAAGTCGTGCATCCCAAGGGCGTCGTGATCCACGACGGCGACGATGCCTATTTCGTCGTCGCCGCCGACAAGGGCACCGCGACCTTCTCCGACGTCGCCAATGCGCTCGCGATGGAACGCGATTTCTGGCTCGGCGATGCGTTCGCGAGCGGTGGGTCGAACGGCTATGACCACAAGGCGATGGGCATCACCGCCAAGGGCGCGTGGCTGTCGGTTCAGCGCCACTTCGCCGAAATGAGCATCGATGTGCAGAGCGACACGATCCGCGTCGTCGGCTGCGGCGATATGTCGGGTGACGTGTTCGGCAATGGCATGCTGCTGTCGAAAGCAATCCAGTTGGTCGCGGCATTCGACCATCGCCACATCTTCCTCGACCCCAATCCCGATCCGGCGAAAAGCTGGAGAGAACGCGAGCGGATGTTCAACCTGCCGCGCTCATCCTGGGCAGATTATAACGCCAAGCTGATCTCGAAGGGCGGCGGCATCTTTCCGCGCAGCCAGAAAAGCATCCCCTTGAGCTCCGAAGTCCAGGCGCTGCTCGGGCTGTCGGTAGCCGAAATCGACCCCGGTTCGCTGATCTCGGCGATCCTGAAGGCGCCCGCCGATCTGCTGTGGTTCGGCGGCATCGGTACCTATGTGAAGGCGGCGAGCCAGAATAATGCCGAGGTCGGCGATCCAGCCAACGACGCGCTGCGCGTCGATGCGGAGGATCTGCGCGTGAAAGCGGTGGGCGAGGGCGCGAACCTGGGCACCACGCAGGCCGCACGCATCGCTTTTTCGGCGAAGGGCGGACGGATCAACACCGACTTCATCGACAACAGCGCCGGCGTCGATTGTTCGGATAATGAGGTCAATATCAAGATCGCACTGAACCGCGAGATGGCCGAAGGACGGCTGGCGCAAGAGACGCGCGACGCGCTGCTCGTGCGGATGACCGACGATGTCGCCGAACTGGTGCTCGAGGATAACCGCCTTCAGGCGCTGGCGCTGTCGATCGCTGAAAAAGGCGGCTCTGCGGCGGTGGCTTCCTATGTCCGGCTGATGGAGACGTTCGAGGCGTCGGGCCGGCTCGATCGCAAGGTCGAAGGTCTGGCGGCGAACGACGAGCTGCTCCGCCGCGCCGCCGAAGGGCGTGGGCTGACGCGTCCCGAACTCGCGGTACTGTTGTCGACCGCCAAGCTCGCGTTGCAGGAAGCGATCGAGAAGAGCAGCCTGCCCGACGATCCGGCGCTGGCAAGCGACCTTGCGGCGGCGTTTCCGGCCGAAATGCAGCGCAATTTTGCGGCGGCGATCGCCGATCACCAGCTGCGCCGCGAAATCATTGCGACGAAGATCGCCAACCGGATCATCAACCGCATGGGCATCGTCCATCCGTTCGAACTGGTCGAGGAAGAGGGCTGCGCGCTCGGTGATATCGCTGCAGCATTTGTCGCGGTCGAGCGCCTGCTCGGCATGCCCGCGATCTGGACCGCGCTGGACGATGCCAAGATTGCTGAGAGCGTGCGCTTGTCGCTATTTGCCCAAGCGGCGTCGGCGATGACCTCCCAGATGGCCGATCTGCTGCGCGTGACGCAGACCTTGTCGCAGGCCGGGCCGGTCGTCGCGCGGCTCGAACCCGGGGTCGATCGCCTCAATGCCAGCGTCGACGGACTGCTCAGCCCCTCGGTCAAGCGACAGTGGGACATGCTGACCCAGCAATTGCTCGACGCCGGCGCGCCCGAGGCGCTGACCGAGGCGGTCGTCCGTCTGTTCAAGACCGACGGCGCGATCGGCATCGTCGACCTGGCCGAACGGCGCGGCGACGACGAGGTCGCGGTAACCAGCGCCTTCACCCATTTGGGCGAAGCGCTCGGGCTCGACTGGGCGCAGACGCTGGCGGCGCATATGAGCCCCGGCGATCCGTGGGAACGCCTGCTGGTCAACAGCCTGGCGCGCGATTTCCAGCAGATGCGGCTGGGCTTCCTCGCGGGGCTTCCCAAGGGCGACCTCGACGCGGCGGTGACCAAATGGCTCGCCGACCATGCCCCGCGCGTCGAACAGTTCCGCACGACGGTTGAGCGTGCGCGGACGATCCCGAACCCCAACGGCGCGATGCTGTCGCACATTGCGGGGCAGGCGCGCGGGCTTTTGGGGAGGTAATGCCTTTCCAGCCCCGCGTCGTGATGCTCGTGCCGGCGCCCAACTATACCGAAAACTGGCAGCCTGCCTTAGCCCGCAAGGTGGCGGCGCTGACCGGCGCCGGGCTGATCGTCGAACAGCGCGTGTGGACCGACCCGGGCGACCTGTCGGGCTATGACCTGATCCTGCCGCTCTTTGCCTGGGGGTATCAGCGCGATGTCGAAGCTTGGTACGCGCTGCTTGACCGGCTGGAGACCGAGGAATTGCCGGTCGCCAATCCGGTGCCGGTACTGCGCTGGAACAGCGACAAAGCGTACCTATCCGACCTCGGCACCAAGGGTGTCGCGGTGGTGCCGACGGTCGAGGTTGCGGCGCTGGACGATGCCAGCCTCAGCAATGCCCGCGCCAAACTTGGCGTCGAGGAAGTCGTGATCAAACCCGCGATTTCGGGCGGCGCCGACGGCACTCACCGCATCGCGGCGCTCGGCGCGATTTCGCTCGACGCACTCGGCCAGCGCCGCCTCGTCCAGCCGCTGATGCCCGGCATCCTGACCGATGGCGAATATTCGCTGTTCTTCTTCGCGGGCAATTTCAGCCACGCCATCGTCAAACGGCCCGCGGCGGGCGACTTTCGTGTCCAGGAACAATTTGGCGGGCGCGAGTCGGGGTGGGATGCGAGTGCCGATGCGCAAGCGCTGGCAGAAGCGGCACTGGCTGCGGCTCCCGCACCGCCAGTTTACGCGCGCGTTGATATGGTCGGCGACGCAGCAGGCAAGCTCCACATCATGGAACTCGAACTGATCGAACCCTCGCTGTTCCTGCATCATGCCCCCGACAAGGGGGCGGCGTTCGGGCATGCGGTGTACGCCGCGATCTAATCGGCGATCCGCCGCCGCCACAACCATTGCCGGATCGCCGAGGTCAGGTTCGGCGGATCGTCGGCCTCCATCCGCGCGACGTCGATCCGCGCGACGAGCGCGTTGACGGGCAGCGCCTGCCGCGCCGCCTCGGCCTCCAGCGCGTCCCAGAACAGCGGCTCGAGGCTGATCGAGGTCGGGTGACCGGCGATGGTGACCGAGCGTTTGACGGGAGGGTGCAAGGGCGGGGTCATCGATCGGGGCTCCAGTGGCGACGGCAAAGCCGTCGCCTGCCGTCAGACGAGTTCGGCGATCTTTTGGGATCGCCGCCCCGCTGGCCGTGCCGGGCCGTGGCTGCGTCACCGGTTGCAAGCTCGCCGTTTGCTGACGCGAACGCCATCGCTAGCGCCCTCGGCCCGTCAATACATATGTTGCCCGCCATTGATCGACATCGTCGACCCGGTCACAAATCCGGCATCCTCGCTGCACAGGAACGCGACGCCGCGCGCGATTTCATCGGCCTGGCCCAGCCGCCCTACCGGGATCTTGGCGACAATTTTTTCCAACACCTGCGGCGGCACCGCGGCGACCATGTCGGTGTCGATATAGCCTGGCGCGATCGCGTTGACGGTCACGCCCTTCTTGGCGCCTTCCTGCGCCAGCGCTTTCGTAAAGCCGTGGATGCCCGATTTCGCCGCGGCATAATTGACCTGGCCGTACTGGCCTGCCTGTCCGTTGATCGACCCGATGTTGACGATCCGGCCCCAGCCGCGCTCGACCATGCCGCCAAACGTCGCCTTCGCCATGTTGAAACAGCCGCCCAGATTGACGCGCATCACATCGTCCCAATCGTCGTAGCTCATTCGAGCGAGCGTGCCGTCGCGGGTGATCCCGGCGTTGTTGACGACGATGTCGACCGGGCCAAATTCCTCGGCAATCCGCGCGCAGCTATCGAGGCACGCCTGATGGTCGCCGACGTCCCATTTCCTCGCGGCGATGCCGGTGCGGTCGGTGAACGCCTTCGCCTTTTCGTCATTGCCGCCATAGTTGGCGACGACGGTGACGCCCTGTTCCTGCAATTTAAGGCTGATCGCCTCCCCGATACCCCGGCTGCCGCCGGTGACGATTGCTACGCGTGCCATGAATCAAGCTCTCCCACACAGTTATGGTGCCAGACTAGGGCGCGGGGCGAGGCGTCGCAAGTTTACCGGAACGTCAATCGCAAAGCTATTCAGGGGGCTGGGGTCAGGACCCTAGTTGCTCACCTGGACGCGCAGCCGGGAAAAGTCGCCGATAGCGAGGTCGGCCTTGTCGATCGTCACCACCAGATTGTCGCAGTCGCCGAACATCCGGCTCATCAACCCACTGGTCGGCAGTTCGAGCAAGACGGCGTCGCGATCCTCGTCATAATCATGGACATGGCGGAAGGGTTCATGCCCGATCGCCGCCATTTCGCACGCGGCAAGGTCGCGCCAATAGGGCTCGTAAAACGCGCGCATCGGCACCGACAGGCTGTCCGGGTCGGCGCACCACGCATGTTTGGCGCGGTCGAACAGGATCGTCTGATAGTCATGGACCCACAGATTGGCGTCGGCGCGGTGCGTGGTCAGCGGCAGGGTGAGGGTGTCGCGCACCTCTGCGCCGGTTTCGGGGTCGATGCGGTGAACCGCTTTTGCCCAATGGATCGCGTGCAGCGCGGACATGACGGCCGTTGCGTCGCTCGCCGAAAAGGCTTCCTTGGCTGGGCTTTCGTGGACGATGGCGACGATCTCGTCGGCGCGGATGCGCGCCTCGCGGTTGATCGCGGCGCACTGCTCCAATGCGACAATGTCCTCGGCGCTCGCGCCCGGGGCTGGTGTCGCGTCGGTCGTCAACCGGTCGAGCCGCATTTCCAGAATGGCGATCATCGCCGTCATGCTGCCCCAGTCGAAAGGGTGGAGGGCGGGGTCGGCAATATCGTAGCTGCGGCTATACAGCATCGCGCCAATGTCGTTCGGATCGCCCTCGACCCGCGGATCGGCGTCGCCCGGCCCTACCGCGACCAGATCGACCGGCCATTCCGGAAACGCGCGTACCGCAAAGGGCTCGAGGTCGCCAAAGCGCAGCCCGCCATGCGGGCCGAACCATCCGCCTTGATCGTCGAGCGCCAGCGGCGGCGACACCGCCACATCGGTATCGCGCAGATGCAGCACCTGCATATGATAGCCGCGGCGATGGATGAAAAAGGCAAGCGCGCCGTCGCGCGGCCCCAGCCCGTTCCACAGCGCGGGGGGCAGACTGGCGCAATCGATCTGGGCCAGGAAGTCGGCGGGTTCGCCGTCGATTTGCGGCCATTCGGTGCCGACGGGCAGGCGCGGGCAACCGCCGAGCCAGCTGTTGGTTGAAATGGCATCGCGCAGCGGGATTTGCGGCACGAGGCGTAGCGTAACGGCTTCGGTTTCGATCTCGGCGCTTGCGATTCGATGCGCTTCGTCTTCGACCTCGGACGCCAGCGCTTCGAGCGTCGCATCGACCGCAGCGGCCTCGCCATCGGGGGCGGGGACTTGCCGATAATCATAGTCGGTCTCAGCCTGCGGCTGGAGCGGCGCCTTGCCGCTGACGCGCGCGAGTCGCGATGCGGAGATTTCGACGACTTCGGCCTCGGGCTTCGCCTTGCGCGACAGTTTGGGCATTCGGCTTTCACCTGGCGCGCGCGGAGCCCGCGGCGGGGCGGGGGCGGTGCGCGGACGGCGCAGCCACCAGATGGCAAAGATGAGCCCCACAAAGGCCAGCGTGATCCCGGCGAGCATGAGCGCTGCCGATTGGATCTGGTTCATTGCGAATCTCCAAATTGCCGCGACCGGACCGTTTCGGTGCCGCGTCGGAGCAATCTAGTGCATGGACCTAAATAGTTGGTAAGCGCCGGAGATTAAAGCCAGCCCGCCAGCTCGCGGCGCATCAGCGTCTCGAGCATCGCCATCCCGGGGGTGTCGGCATTCAGGCACGGCAGATAGGCAAAGCGACCACCGCCCGCAGCCTCAAACTGCTCCTTGCCACGGATCGCCAGCTCTTCGAGCGTTTCCAGGCAATCGGCCGAAAAGCCGGGGGCAAAAATCGCGACGCTCTGGCCCGCCCTGCCGAACGTTTCGAGCTGGGTGTCGGTCGCGGGTTCGAGCCATTTGGCGCGGCCAAAGCGCGACTGGAACGCGACCTCGATCGGGCGGCCCATCGCTTCGGACAGCAGCCGCGCGGTCTTGCGGCACTGGCAATGATAGGGATCGCCCAGATGGAGCGTGCGTTCGGGCATGCCGTGGAAGCTCGCGAGCAAGACATCAGGGGTGAAATCGAGCGCCGCCAGTCCCGCATCGACTGACGCCTTCAGCGCGCCGATATAGGCGGCATCGTCATGATAAGGCGGCAGATAGCGCAGCGCCGGTTGCCAGCGCAGCGTCTTCAGATGCTCACCCACCGCGTCGACCACGGTCGCGGTCGTTGCTGCGCAATATTGCGGATACATCGGCGCGATCAGGATGCGTTGGCACCCGGCGGCCATCAGCGCGTCGATTGCCGGGCCGATCGCGGGCTTGCCGTAGCGCATTGCATAAGCAACCTGCACCGCATCGCCGAACAACGGTGGCAATGCCTCACTTTGCGCGTGGGTGATCGCGGCGAGCGGCGATCCGTTCTCGGTCCACACCTGCGCATAGGCATGGGCCGATTTTTTGGGCCGGGTGGTCAGGATAATCCCGCGCAGGATCGGCTGCCACAATATCTGCGGGATTTCGACGACGCGGCGGTCGGACAGGAACTCGGCCAGATAGCGCCGGACCGACGGCGCATCGGGCGCGTCGGGCGTGCCAAGGTTGACGAGCAGCACGCCGATGCGGGGCGCGGCGACGGGCGGATGATTGGGGGGCAGGGTCATAAGCGGTGCGCCGACGTCCGTCACAGCGGCTGCGCCGACAGGGGCAGGCGGCGGATGCGGCGGCCGGTCGCGGCGAACATCGCATTGGCAATCGCGGGCGCGACGACGGGGACGGCGATTTCGCCCAGCCCGCCGGGTTCGCGGTCGCTGTCGACAAATTCGACCAATATCTGTGGGGTCTGCGACAGGCGCGGCAGGCCAAGCTGGCCCAGCTTGCGCGCGGTTGCGACGCCGCCTTCATAATCCGTGGTCGCACCGACCGCGGCGGCGAGGCCAAAGATCAGCCCACCCTCGATCTGTTGCCGCGCGACCCCCGGATTGACGAGGCGCCCGGCATCGACGACCGCGACCAGTTGTTCGACCTGCAACCCCTTGTCGCTTTGCCGCGCCGTCGCCATCAGCGCGATATGGCTGCCGCGCATGCTGTGGCATGCCAGTCCCTGCGCCGCCCCTGACAGACCGCCCTCCCAGCCGCCAAGGCTGGTCGCGGTGAGCAGGCAGCGCGCGAGCAGCGGCGCGTCGCCCAGCATCGCGATCCGGTAGGACAAGCCATCGGTCCCGGCGCGCGCCGCCATTTCATCGACGAAGCACTCGGTGAAAAAGGCGGTGTAGCTGTCGGCATTGCCGCGCCAGCGCCCGGTGGGCAGCCCGATGTCAGCGGGGCAATGGTCGACCGCGTGGTGCGGAATCGTATAGCTGCTCGCGGCGCCCTCGACCGCGGCGGCGTCGGCGCTACCGGCCGCGTCGCGCTGCGCGACATCGGCGGGGGTGTTGTCGAACAGCCGCGCGCGCACCTCGTGACTGGTCGGCGGCACCGCGATCCGCGTCACCAGCGCGTCGATCCCGCCCGCAACATTCAATGTCGCGCTCAGCCGCGCCCGCGCCGGCGGGCGCGGCGGCAGGCGCATGATTTCTTCGGCGCGCGACCAGGCGAGCTGGATCGGGCGTTTGATCTGCAACGCGATGATCGCGGCCTGCACCGCGGCGCTATGATCCAGGCATGCGTCGAACGATCCGCCCGCCATCATCGGGAACAGGATGACGTCGCTTGCCGCCAGCCCGGTCGCTTGAGCGATCGCATCGCGGCATTGCGCGGGCGCCTGCGTCGCGACCCAAACCCGCAGCCGCCCGCCGTCGGGGGCCGCGGTAGCGCTGCGCGTTTCGATCGGTGCATGCAGCGCGGGCGCGACGGCATATTCGACCGCGATTCTGGTCCGCCCGGTCATCGCCTCGGCAACGTCGCCCTTGTGCGATATGCGATAGCCGCCGTCCTTCAGCGCCTGTTTCAGCGCCGCGTCGATCCGTTCGGTCGAAATCTGCGTCCCGGTGCTTTCGAACACCGGGGCAAAGCGGTCGAGCGCGCGGTTCGCCGCCCACCAGTTGCGCGCCACGGTGGCAACCCAGCGCTCGTGCGTGACGACATGGAGCAAGCCGGGCGTCGCCATGCCCGCCTTGCGATCGATGCTTTTCAGCCGCGTCGCGCCGAGCGGTCCTTGCCGGATTGCCGCGAAAACCATGTCGGGCAGGCGGATGTCGCCGGCATAGTTGGCCGACCCGTCAATCTTGGCGGGCAGGTCGAGCCGCGTCAGTTCCTTGCCGAAAAGCGGGTCGCCGCTGCTGGCGCGATAGACGGGATCAGCGGGCGGTTCGAGCAATGCCGCGGCGGCGGCAACTTCACCGAAGCGCAGCTTTTTCTTGCCGAGGATGACGAAACCGTCCTGCGTGTCGCAGTCTTCCCAATCGGCGTCCCAGCGCGCTGCCGCGGCCATCATTAAAAGCGCGCGCGCCTGCGCCGCTGCCGCGCGGCACGGTCCCTCGAACATTCGCACCGACGAGCTGTTCGCGGTCAGCATCACCGCGTGGCGTACCGCCCACTCGCGCCGCGCCCAACTGCGCACGTCGGACACGAAATCGGGGACACCGGCGCGCGGCATGAACACCGCGCTATTCTCGTCAATCAGCAGCGTGTTGGTATAGAGCGGGCTGATCGGCGCGGTTTCGACCGCGATTGTGCGCCAGTCGGCGCCCAGCTCGTCGGCCATAATCTGCGGGAGCAGGGTGGTGACGCCCTGGCCCATCTCGCATTGCGGGACGATGGCGCTGATATGCCCGTCGTCGCCGATCTTCAGAAAGGCATTGAAGACATGCTCGTCGGGCGCCGCGGTGACGTTCGGTTGATAATCGCGCGGCCACAGGTTCCACGCGATCGCCAGCCCGCCCGCGGCGGTAGCGCCGACCAGCATCTGGCGGCGGCTGACATGGGGCAGCCGCGATCTATTTTTCCCAACCGTGTCGCGAATGCCCACCATCGCCGACGCTGATAAGCGGGGCGAGTCGCGAGGGCAAAGGCTTTTGGTGGATATCGAAGCCCAACCCCCTTTCGTCATTGCGAGCGTAGCGAAGCAATCCAGGGCGGTTTACGCAGGCTCTCGATTGTCGCGTTGCCTTCGGCTCCTCGCAATGACGTGGTTAAGGCCTACCACCCCCAGGGCGCCGGTGGCGGGGCAACCGGCTGGCGGTAATCGAAGGTCACGCGAAAATCGCGGCCGTCGCGGCTCAGGCCGTAGGTAAAACCGTCGGGCGTTGTTTGGACCGACCAAATGTTGGTGTTCGACACGCTGCGTCCGGTGCGGGTGAACAGCGCGATCGATTCGGCGTCGACGGGGAAGGTCTGGCGCGCCGCCGTCCCCGCGTCGGCGGTATCGCCGCCGTACATCGTCAGCTCGTCCTTGCTGCCGTCGGTGTGGCGATGGTCGTGCTTGAGGCGCAGGCCGGTGGCGGTGCGGGTGATGATCCAGGTTCGCGAGCGGTCCCAGCTGCCATCGGGGCCGAGGCCGTCGATGTGAAAGGGAATTTCGATGCGGTCGGGCGTACAGCTGCGGACGTGCATAACCATCGCTTTGCCGCGCATATCGGCATCGGCCTCCTGCGAACTGGCCAGTTTACCCGCGTAAGCCTTGCCGCAGTGGGCGGTCAGCGCGGCAAAAAACGCATCCTGCGGGCCGCTGGCGGCGGGGGTCGTCGCGCAGCCCGTCAGGGTGATCGCAGCGACAAAGGTCAGCGCGGTCTTCATTTCAGTAGCCCCAGGCGCGGAATTTCGATCTTCGGACAGCGGTCCATGACCACCACCAGCCCCGCTGAATCGGCGCGCTTCGCGGCGGCGTGGTTGATCACGCCCAGCTGCATCCACACGGCCTTGGCACCATGGACGATCGCTTCGTCGACCGCCGTCCCGGCATCCTCGCTGTTGCGGAAGATATCGATGAGTTCGGCGGGCGGTTCGACATCGGCGAGGGTCGCGACGACTGGGGCGCCATGGATCGTCGCGCCGGCATGGCCCGGATTGACCGCGATCACATTATGACCCTGCGCGACCAGAAAGGCGAGGACGCCGTTCGATGCGCGCGCCGGGTTGGGCGAGGCGCCGACCACCGCGATGCGCCGTTTTTCCCCCAGCAGCTCGCGAATTTCGCCTTCGTTGTTGATCGCCATATCCTGTTACCCCTGTTTGCGCGCGTGCAGCCAATCGCCGACTTTTGCCGCTATCGCATGGAACGGCTCGCCCGCCGGGTCGGTTCCGGCGGCGGGCGGCACCCCGCCGTCGCTCGCCAGCCGGATGCCCATCGATAGTGGGACGCGGCCGAGGAAGTCGAGGCCCATCGTCTGGGCCGCCGCCTCGGCGCCGCCGCTGCCGAACGGATCGCTGACTTCACCGCAATGCGGGCAGGCATAGCCCGCCATATTCTCGACCAGCCCGATGATCGGCACGTCGGCCTGTTCGAACAGGCTGATCGCGCGCGTCGCGTCCATCAACGCCAGATCCTGCGGCGTCGATACGATCACCGCGCCCGCGGGCTTGTGCTTCTGGATCATGGTCAGCTGGACGTCGCCGGTGCCCGGCGGCAGGTCAACGATCAGCGTGTCGATCTCGCCCCAGCTGGCATCGACCAATTGCTCCAGCGCCTTGCCCGCCATCGGCCCGCGCCAGGCGATCGCCTGCCCGGGCGCCGCGATCTGCCCGGTCGACAGCATCGGCACGCCATAAGCATTGGGAACGGGGATCAGTTTCGATCCGCGCGATTCGGGTTTGACGCCTTCGCTGTCCATCAGGCGGGGCTGCGACGGGCCATAGATATCGGCGTCGACCAGCCCGACCTTGACCCCGCGCCGCTGCAGCGCGACCGCGAGGTTGGCGGCGAGGGTCGATTTGCCGACCCCGCCCTTGCCGCTGCCGACCGCGATGATCGTCATCGTCTTTTTCTCGGCGGTCATCGCGATGCGAACCTCGCTGACCCCCGCTACGGCGAGCAGGCCGGCGCGCAATTTGTCCCCGAGCGGTTGGCGATCCTCGACCGCCAGCCCCGACACGTCGAGCACCACCGCCAACAGTCCGTTATCGTCGAGCAATCGCAACCCCGATGTCCGGCCATCGCTCAGCGTGGCGGCGGCGGCGGTCAGGCGGGCGATGTCGGTGCTTTGGTCGGTCATGTCCGCGGCAGATAGGCATGCGCGGATCAATTGCCACCCATTTTCGCGCGCACCCCCTGTTAATCGCGCGCGCCGCCCCTATAAAAGCCTTATGAACGATAATATCGACGGCAACATCGGACGCCGCAGCCCGAGAGGATTGCGGCAATTTTTCGAGGCGATCAGCCTGATGGCGAACAGCCCGTGGGGCAATGGCCCCAAGGGCGGTGACGGTGACGGTTCGGGGGATGGCAAAAAGCCTGGCCCGCGCAACCCGTGGGTCACCCCCGACCCGATCGACATCAACCGCGGGCGCAAGCCGCGCGGTCCTTCGGCGCTCGACGAGCTGCTGCGCAAGGGTCGGGGCGGCTTCGGCGGCGGCGGATCCGGCGGCGGCAGCCAGTTCGATCTGGGCGATTCGGCGAAATTCTGGAAATGGGGCGTGCTCGCGGCGGCCGTGCTGTGGGTGATCTTTTCCTCCTTCCACATCGTGCCGCCGGAAAAGGAAGGCGTGATTACCCGCCTCGGCAGCTATTCGCGCACCGCCGGTCCGGGCGTAAAGCTGACCTGGCCGGCGCCGATCGAGCGCATCCGGCTGGAAGACGTTCGCGCCATCCGCACCATGGCGGTCGGTTCGCCCAATGCGACCGACGAGAATTTCGTGCTGACCCGCGATCAGAGCCTGATCGATCTTGCTTATGAAGTGCGCTGGTCGGTGCGCGATCCCGAGCTATTCTTTTTCCAGCTGTCCGATCCCGAAGGCACGATCCGCGAAGTCGCCGAAAGTTCGATGCGCGCGACCGTTGCCAACTTCAACCTGACCGACGCGATTGGTCCGGGCCGTGTCGAGATCGAGGCGCAGGTGCAGCAACGTATGCAGGATCTGCTCAACCAGTATCGCGCCGGCGTGTCGATTCAGGGCATCGCGATCCGCCAAGCCGATCCGCCGAGCCAGGTCGACGAAGCGTTCAAGGAAGTCACCGCCGCGCTGCAGGAACGCGAATCGGCGATCAACCTGTCGCGCGCTTATCAGCAGCAGGTGCTGGAACGCGCCCGCGGCGATACCGCGGCGTTCGACCAGATTTACGAACAATATCGGCTGGCGCCGGGGGTGACCCGCAAGCGGCTTTATTATGAAACGATGGAGAATGTGTTGTCGAATGTCGACAAGACCGTCGTCGAAGCGCGCGGGGTAACTCCCTATCTGCCGCTCAACGAGGTCCAGAAACGGATTCCCGCCACCCCGCCCGCTGCGGCGACGAAGGGAGGCGAATGATGTTTAGTTCGCTTACGCAGAACCCGGTGCGCCTGCTCGTTGGGGCCGTCGCGCTGCTCGTCATTCTGTCGCAGTCGCTGGCGATCGTCCCCGAGGACCGGCAGGCGCTGATCCTGCGCTTCGGTGAAATCGAGCGCACCGTGAACCGTTACAAGCCGAACGAAGAGTTCGGCAGCTCGGGCGCCGGCCTCGTGCTGCGCGTGCCGTTCACCGACGGCATCCAATATATCGACAAGCGGATCATGGGCGTGAACATGGAACGCCAGCAGGTGCTGTCGACCGACCAGCAGCGCTTGCAGGTCGACGCCTTTGCGCGCTTCCGCATCACCAACCCGGTGCGTATGTACACCGCGATCCGCACCGAGGAGCGGTTGCAGCAACAGCTCGCGACGATCCTGGGTTCGTCGCTGCGCAACGAGCTCGGCAAGCGCACCTTTGCCACCCTGCTCTCGCCCGAGCGCGGCGCGGTGATGGATAATATCCAGGTCGCGCTCAACCGTGAGGCGAATAAATATGGCGCCGAGGTCATCGACGTGCGGATCAAGCGCGCCGACCTGCCCGAAGGCGCGACGCTTGAGGCCGCGTACAACCGCATGCGCACGGCGCGTCAGCAGGAAGCGACCGCGATCCGTGCCGAAGGGCAAAAGGAAGCGCAGATCATCCGCGGTAACGCCGATGGTGAAGCCGCGCGAATCTATGCCGCCAGCTTTGGCAAGGATCCCGAATTCTACGACTTCTATCGCGCCATGCAAAGCTATCGCCAGACCTTCCTGGGCGAAAACAACCAGGGCGGGACGTCGATTATCATGTCGCCCGACAATGAATATCTGAAGCGTTTCAGCGGCGGTTGATACGATCCGGCGCGCCGGTGAATGGAACCGAAAGCGCCCGTTCATGTTCAATTGGCGTTCAGCCGCCTCGCCGCAGACAATCGCGGCCGGGGTAGTGAGTTTTTCGAAGAGAAGAGGATTTTCGATCGTGCGTTATGTTTATGGCATCACTTCGGCCTTGCTGGCGGGTGGCACCGCGCTGGCGCTGGTCACCCAATCCCCTGTTGGCGCACAGGTCGCGCAGAACGAGCAGAGCGAAATTGCCAAGGTTGTGCCGCGTTCGGGGGCGCCCGAAAGCTTTGCCGATCTGGTCGAACAGCTGCAGCCCGCGGTGGTCAATATCTCGACCAAGCAGAATGTCACGCTGGGTGTCCGACTCAACCCCTTTGCCGGGACGCGCGAACCGATCACGCAGGAACAGCAGGGCGGCGGCTCGGGCTTCCTGATCTCGGCCGACGGCTATATCGTCACCAACAACCATGTGATTTCGGGCGGCCCGCGCGGCGAGGCCGTCAACGAAGTCACGGTGATCCTGACCAATCAGAAGGAATATCGCGCGACGATCGTTGGCCGCGACGCCGCGTCCGATCTCGCGTTGCTCAAGATCGACGCGACCCGTTTGCCGTTCGTTAAGTTCGCCGACGGTGGCACCGCGCGCGTCGGCGATTGGGTGGTGGCGATCGGTAACCCGCTGGGCCTCGGCTCGACCGTGACCGCGGGCATCATCTCGGCTTTGCAGCGCAACATCGGCCAAGGCGGCGCTTATGACCGTTATATCCAGACCGATACGGCGATCAATCGTGGTAACTCGGGCGGGCCATTGTTCGATTTGCAGGGCAATGTCGTCGGCATCAACAATATGCTGATCTCGCCTGTCGGCGCCAATATCGGCGTCAACTTCGCGATCCCCGCCGACGCGGCGATTCCGGTGATCAACGCGTTGCGTGCGGGCGAAAAGGTTCAGCGCGGCTATCTCGGCATCGGCATCGCGCCGGTCGACGAGGATCTGGCGGCTGCGCTCGGCCTCCCCAAGGATCGCGGCGAGTTCATCCAGCGCGTCGAACCCGGTCAGGCGGGCGAAAAGGCGGGCCTCAAGCGCGGCGACGTCGTGACCAAGGTCAATGGCCGCGAAGTCACGCCGCAGCAGACTTTGTCCTATATCGTGTCGAACACCAAGCCGGGGACGCGCATCCCGCTCGAGATCATTCGCGACGGCAAGCCGATGACGCTCAACGTCCTGGTTGGCACCCGTCCGCCCGAGGAAGAACTGGCCGGCAGTACCTTTGACCCTGAAGCGGAGCAGACCGAGCCCGAGGATCCGACTGGCGCCGCCGACAAGGCGATCCAGGAATCGCTCGGCCTCGCGGTGCAGGTCGTCACCCCCGACATCGCGCGCGCGGTCGGGGTCGATGCCGGAACCAAAGGACTGGTGATCGGCGCTGCGTCGGCGAACAGCGACGCGGGCCGCAAAGGCCTGCGCCGCGGCGACGTCATCCTCAGCGCCAACCGCACGCCGGTGGCGACCAGCGAAGCGCTAGCCAAGGCCGTTGCCGATGCGAAGCGGGCAGGCCGCGACGCGGTGCTGCTTGAAATTTTGCGTCGTGGTAATCCGTCGGCGTTTATCGCGGTCCGGTTGAAATAAGCCTCGGCATCTTTGCTTCTCGAAAGGGCGCCGCGACCACCCGGTCCGGCGCGCTTTTTATTTGCGCGCTGCCGCATATGTTCCTATTTTGTTCTTACCTTAATGAGTCGGGAGGATGAATGATGATCGGTTATGTGACCCTGGGCACCAACGATCTGGCGAAAGCCGCGGTGTTCTACGACGCGATCGCTGCGGAACTCGACACCCCGCGGATGATGGAATTCGACGGCTTTATCGCTTGGGGAAAGCCGGATGGCGCGGCCGGCATCGGGCTGACCAAGCCGTTCGACGGCAATGCTGCCAGCGTCGGCAATGGTGTGATGGTGGCGTTGGCAGCCAAGGACAAGGACCAGGTCCAGCGCCTCTACGACATCGCGCTCGCCAACGGCGGCACCTGCGAAGGCCCCCCGGGACCGCGCGGAGAGGGCTTCTACGCCGGCTATTTCCGTGATCCGGATGGCAACAAGCTCAACGCATTCATCATGGGGTGATGGGTTGGCGCTGACGTCGGATGATTAGAAAATCCTCCCTGTCGCGCAGCGATGGGGAGGGGTATCGTCCGTGCAGATGCCCGATGACGCAGCCGCTTCCCCCATACGCTTCTCCCGGAACCCCGGCACGCGCCACTATTTTATAGCGACAAGGGAGACAGTTCGGCGGCCACATCCGTATCTTTTGTCTCCTTTGGGCATCGGCACAGCTATCGCTCGTCGCGATTTGCGAGTGAGGTTGCGCAGGTTTCTGCCGTTCCTTCCTCAACCGGCCACCGCCGCCACTTCCGGGTTTGCCGATTGCCTGACTCGCCACGCCGCTCTAGATCGATGGAGAGGTGCCCAAGTGGAGGAAAAGCACAGTGAGTGACGGCAGCACGGCGAGCGAAATCTATATCGGCCTGGGTGGCGGTGGCGCCGCCGATGGCCCGCGTCAGTCGCTGGTGCTCAAGCGCGCCAACCGCCACGGGCTGATCGCTGGCGCGACCGGCACCGGCAAGACGGTAACCTTGCAGGGGCTCGCCGAAGGCTTTTCGGCGGTCGGCGTCCCGGTGTTCGTCGCCGACGTCAAGGGCGACCTTGCCGGCATGGCGATGGCGGGCAGCGCGATGGCCAAGGTCCACGAACCCTTTTCGAAACGCGCCGCTGAAATCGGCGACACCGAATGGACGTATCGCGACAATCCGGTCATTTTCTGGGATTTGTTCGGCGAACAGGGCCACCCGATCCGCACGACGATTTCCGAAATGGGGCCGCTGCTACTGGCGCGGCTGATGGGGCTCAACGAGGTGCAGGAGGGTGTGCTCGCCATTGCCTTCCGCGTCGCCGACGAACAGAATCTGCTGCTGCTCGACCTCGGCGATTTGCAGGCGATGCTGGTGTGGTGCGCCCAAAACGCCGACGAACTGACGACCAAATATGGCAATGTGTCCAAAGCGACCGTCGGCACGATCCAGCGCCAGTTGCTGACCCTCGAAAGCCAGGGCGGCGCGCATTTCTTTGGCGAACCCGCGCTCGACATCCACGACATGATCCGCTGCGACGACAATGGCCGCGGCTATGTCAACATCCTCGCCGCCGACAAGCTGATGGCAAGCCCCAAGCTCTATGCGACCTTCCTGCTCTGGCTGCTCAGCGAGTTGTTCGAAACGCTGCCCGAGATCGGCGATCCCGACAAACCCAAGCTCGTCTTCTTCTTTGACGAGGCGCACCTGCTGTTCGACGACGCCCCGCCCGCACTGACCGAAAAGATCGAGCAAGTCGTGCGCCTGATCCGATCCAAAGGCGTCGGGGTGTATTTCGTGACGCAAAATCCGATCGACATTCCCGAGGACGTCGCAGGCCAGCTCGGCAACCGCGTCCAGCATGCGCTGCGCGCCTTCACCCCGCGCGACCAGAAGGCGGTCAAGGCTGCGGCCGACACGTTCCGCCCTAATCCCGAGATCGATGTCGCGCGCGAGATTACCGAGCTCAAGGTCGGCGAGGCACTGGTGTCGCTGCTGATGCCCGACGGCGCACCGTCGCCGGTCGAACGCACGCTGATCAAGCCGCCCTGCTCGCGCGCCGGTCCGCTCGACGCCAAGGAGCGCGCCATCATCAAATCGATTTCGCCGGTCGACGGCAAATATGACACCGCGGTCGACCGCGAGAGCGCCGAGGAACTGCTCGCGATGAAGGCCGACCAGGCGCAGGCCGCGGCGATCGAAGCCAAGGCGCAGGCCGAAGCCGACAAGCAGGCGGCGATCGCCGCCAAAGAAGCGGCGAAGGTGAAGGCTGCCGAGGAGCGTGAGCGCTTGCGGCTCGAAAAAGCGGCGGCGCGCGAGGCGGCGAAGCCGTCGATGACGGAGAAGATGGTGCAATCGGCCGCACGCTCGGCAGCGACGAGCATCGGGCGGCAGGTCGCGGGCAAGTTTGGTGGCCAGCTGATGCGCGGGATATTGGGCAGCCTGTTCAAATGAGCGACGCCGATGCCGCGCTGATGGAGGCGAGCCTCACCGCCGTCGCCGACGCGGGCATCGACATCCGCCACACGCTGTTCGAGCGCTTCTTCACCGCCTATCCCGAGCGGCGCGCCAGCTTCATTTCTGTCGATGCCGCGTCGCGGCGGATGACCGACGAAACGCTCCAGATGATGTTCGGACTGGCCGGCGCTGAGGAGTGGGTGTGGCCGCTCGTCGCCGAACTGGTGTTCACGCATCGCAGCTATGGCGCACTGCCGATCGCCGAATATGACGCTTTCATCGATATGACGGTCGCGGAATTGGGCTTGGCGGCGGGACCGGCGTGGAGCGTACCGGTCGCGGCAGCTTGGCAGCGACAAGCTGACGCGCTGAAGGCGATGATCCGCAAGGCGCGCGTCGAATGGGCAAGCGCGATGCCCGCAGGGGCGTCGTAAGTCGCTTGGCGATTGGCCGGCGTCTAAACCCTCGACTCCCACCGCGAATCGCGGCAGCATAGGTTGCATGACAAAACCGATATTGCCTCAAGAGGTGGCTTCCGCCGTTGTCGACCCCGTCGCATACGGCCAATGGGAAACGCTGCACGAGCAGCTGAGTTGGGCGCGCGCCAATGCGCCGCTGGCGGTGGCCGAGAACCACGATCACGACCCGTTCTGGCTCGTCACCCGCCACGCCGACATCATGGCGATCAGCCGCGATCCGCAACGCTTTGCCAACGGCATCCGCCCGACGGTGCTGACCAACCGCGACGGCGAGGCACTGGCGCGCGCCGCCACCCCGAACAATGACGGCCACCTGATCCGCTCGCTGGTCCAGATGGACGCCCCCGACCATATGAAATACCGGCTGCTGACCCAGAGCTGGTTCATGCCGAAGAACCTGAAGATCGTTGAAGAGCGCATCCGGCAGATCGCCCGCGAAACCGTCGATCAGATGCTGGCGCAGGGCGGAGCGTGCGACTTCGCGCGCGACGTGGCGGCGCATTATCCGCTGCGCGTTATCATGGACATTTTGGGGGTGCCTCCTGAGGATGAGTCGCGGATGCTGATGCTGACCCAGCAATTGTTCGGGCCGACCGACCCCGAACTGAACCGCAGCCGCGAGGCGATTACCAGTGCCGAGCAGGCGATCGCGATGCTCAACTATGTCATCGCCGATTTCGAAAATTACTTCGGCGCTCTCACCGCAGAACGCCGCGCCAACCCGCGCGAGGACATCGCGACGGTGATCGCCAGCGCGACGATCAACGGCGAACAAATCCCCGACCGCGAAATGTCGGGCTATTATATGATCGTCGCGACCGCGGGGCACGACACGACGAGCGCCTCGACCGCCGGGGCGATCATGGAACTGGCCAAGAATCCGGCGCTGTTCGAACGCTTTCGCGACGCGGCGACTGACAAGGCTGGACTGATCGAGGAAGCGATCCGCTGGACCACCCCGGTGCAGCACTTCATGCGCAGTGCGAAAGAAGATGTCGCAATCGGCGGCCAGAAGATCCGCGAAGGCGACTGGTTGATGCTCAACTATGTCTCGGCCAACCGCGACGAGGACGTGTTCGGTGATCCGTTCGCGTTCAACCCCGATCGCGAAAAGAACCAGCAGATCGCCTTCGGCTTCGGCGCGCATGTGTGCCTTGGCCAGCATCTGGCGCGGATGGAAATGCGGATTTTGATGGAGGAACTGCTGCCCAGGGTCAAAAGCCTCGCACTGGCTGGCGAGCCCGCGCGCGTCGAATCGGTGTTCGTCGGCGGGCTGAAACGCCTGCCGATCCGATTCGAGGCGGCATGACCGAAAGCTACGAGCCGCCGTCCGATTTTCTCAAGGGCGTCATAAATGAGTGCGTGCCATTAGGTGGCAGTTCATTCGGGCAGGCCAATCGGGTTCGACTGATCGAAATGACGAGCGATGCCAATGTTGCCAACCGCGATTGGGCGACTTTTTTGCTGGCGCAGGCCGATTTTGACGATGATGTGGTTCGGGGAGCCCTGCGAACGGCGGCTGACGACAGTGATTCTGTCGTGCGGGCAGAGGCCATATTGGGACTCACCAACCGATCGGCGCCTGAGGCCCTTTCGCTTGTGCAGCGCGAACTGGCAGGTGAGGTGGCGAGCATACCGATTATGGAGGCGGCTGAAGAACTCGCAGATCCCCGATTGATCGAGGCTGTTCGTGTCTTTGCGGAAGGTGACGACTGAATCGCAGAAGCCGCACGCCGCGCAATGGAAGCGTGCTCGCGCGGCGCAGCCGCAGCTGTCTAGACCTTCTCACCCGGAAAGAAGCGCGCGATCACATCGCTTGCCAGCCGGGCGGGGCGCAGCGTTTCTGCGTCGACGCAGCACCAGCTCGACTTTACTTCCGCCAGCACATCCTCGCCGCGCTTGATGATCGTTTCATAGAAAGCGCGGGCGCCCTGCACCTTTTCCAGGATGACAGTCGCGATGACCTGGTCGTCGAGGAAGGCGGGGCGGCGGTAGGTGATTTCGTGCTTCAGGGCGACCCACAGATGCGCCGCCACTGCGTCGGGCGGCGCGATATGGCGCCAGTGCGACAGCACCGCTTCCTGCACCCAGCTCAGATAGTGGGCGTTATTGACGTGCCCCATGAAATCGATCTGGTCGGAACGGACGGCGATAGGGTGGTCGTGCGGGAGTGAGGCTGCGGTCATGTCGTTTACACTAGTGTCAACAAATTGTGACGGAAAGATGAAATATCAACCGCGCCCGCGATAAGGGGCGACGCCCTGATCGGGCAGCCACAGGTCGGCGGGCGGCGCGCCCGACTGCCAGAAGACATCGATTGGAATGCCGCCGCGCGGATACCAGTAGCCGCCGATCCGCAGCCATTGGGGCTGCATCTCGTCGAACAGGCGGCGCCCGATGCCGACGGTGCAATCTTCGTGAAAGCCCGCATGGTTGCGGAACGAACCTAGGAACAGCTTCAAGCTTTTCGATTCGACGATTGTCTCGCCCGGCGCATAGTCGATGACAAGATGCGCGAAATCGGGCTGGCCGGTCACCGGACAGAGCGAGGTAAATTCGGGCGCGGCAAAGCGCACCAGATATAATTCGCCTGCGCGCGGATTGGGGACGTAATCGAGGACCGCAGCCTCGGGCGCGGCAGGAAGGTCGCTCGACTGGCCAAGATGTTTCGGCGCGAGCGGGGGATGGCTGGAATCACTCATGGAAACCGTCTAGGGCGCAGCGCGGCCTTTGTCACCGACGGGATGGGACATGGGCCGGGTTCAGCGCCAATTCAGCGGCGCCGACCATGATTGAACAATTCGGGATCGCAGATCATAATGACGGACAGGATTTTCGGCCAAAGCAGCAGTGCGGCGCGATTGCCGCTGTTTGCGCTGGTGCTCGCGCTGATGGGAACCGCGACCGTGCGCGCGCAGGACGCGGAAACGCCGACCCCGGCGCCGTCGTCGATCTTCCGCCTCCCGCCCGCCGACGATGGTCGCGCCCCCGGGGTGCAGGGACCGTCCGACAACGGCCTGCCGCCGGTCGCGCCGAACGAACGGCGCGGTTCGCCGCAACCCGCGCCGAATCCGGTGCCCCCGCCGACCCCTGCGCCGCCGCGCGTGGCGCCGACCCAACCGCCAACGACCACCATCCCATCACCCGCACCGGCCCGCCGCGAAACCGCGGCCCCGGACACGCCGCGTGCGGCGCCCGCGACCTCGGCCGCCGCGCCCGATTCGGCGGGGCAGACCGGTACCGATCTGCCGCCGCTGCAAACGGACACGCCCGAGGTTGCGGCGCCGACGGTGGCCGCCGCGCCCGCATCCGACGCCACGCCGATCGCGGCAACGCCGGGTGAGACGCCCTCGGGCACGCCGCTCTGGGCCTGGATTCTCGCGGTGCTCGCCGCGCTCGGCGCCGGGCTGTGGTATTGGCGCCGCCGTCCGGCGCTGGCGGGTCCGGCCGACGACCCAGTGGCCGGCGCACCGCGTCCCGCGGTCCCGCCACCCGCTCCGCGCGCAGCGACGTCACCTGCGCCGCGCCCTGCACCTGCGCCGGAGCCTGCTCGGCCGACGCTGCCCGCCGGACCGCGCGCCGCATCCCCGCTGGTCAACCGCGCGGCGGGCGAGCGCCGCGCGGTGGTTGGTATGGCGCTCGACATTCGCGGCATCCGCTTTGCACCCGATCATGTCGTGGTCGCATTCTCGCTCCACCTCATCAATCAGGGCATTTTGCCCGCGACCGGACTGATGGTCCGCATCGCGCTCAATCAGGGATCGGCGATGCCCGAAGCCGTGCTCGGCCGCTTCTTCGACGGGGCAGGGGGCAGCGTGCTGCGCGACGATATGAGGCTCGATGCAGGCGCGGGTGAGGAATTGACGACCGAAGTCATGCTGCCGCGCGCCGCGATCGAGCCGCTGATGATCGGCGGCAAGCCGATGCTGGTGCCGGTGATTGCGCTCGACGTCACCTATCATTGGGACGGCGAAGGTGAGGCTTTTGGCCAGAATGCCGGCAGTTTTGTGCTCGGCCGCGAGCAGGGCGCAAGCGGCAGCGACAAGCTGGCGCCGCTGGCGCTCGATCGCGCCGCCTATCTGGTCGACCGCCCCGGCGCGCGCGCCACGGCGATCAAGCGCGCGCAATAGCTTCGGCGCGTCCCGCGCGAAAAACGAGAGGTTTTTGTTGCGGCGCAGCATTGGCTGAGGCACAGCGCCACCGTGCTTGAAAAAGAGCACGGCGGGGCATAGGCTTGCTTTCCCCGGAAAGAACAGCGCAGGATGACCGGCGAAGGGACAACAAGGTTCCGATCGGTCGCAACAGGAGCATGACATGGACGCCTTGGTCTCAACCGACTGGCTGGAACGCGAACTGGGGGCGTCGGACCTGCGGGTCGTTGACGCGACGAAATTCTTGGGCGACTCCGGGCGCGACGCACGCGCCGAATATGAAGCGGGGCATATCCCCGGCGCGGTGTTCATGGACCTGGCCGAACTGACCGACCCGTCGAGCGACATTGACAATATGGCACCGCAGGCCGAAAAATTCGCCAGCCGCATGCAATCGTTGGGCCTTGGCGACGGCAGCCGCATCGTGCTCTACGACGACAGCCCGCTGAAAAGCGCGGCGCGCGCCTGGTGGCTCCTGAAACTGTTCGGCGCACACGATGTGGCGCTGCTCGACGGCGGCCTCGCCAAATGGAAAGCCGAAGGCCGGGCGCTCGAAATGGGTAAGCAGACGCTGCGCCACCGCCACTTCACCGTGTGGCGCGATGCCAAGGCGGTGCGGACCAAGGACCAGATGCTCGCCAATGTCGACAGCGCCGCCGAACAGGTCGTCGATGCGCGTCCCGCGGCGCGCTTTACTGGCGAAGAACGCGACCCGCGCCCGGGCCTCGCCCCCGGCCACATCCCGAATTCGCGCAGTTTGCCGCATAGCGCGCTGTTCAACGCCGACGGCACCTGGAAACAGGGCGACGATCTGAAGGCCGCGTTCGATGCCGCCGGGATCGACCTCGACAGGCCGCTGGTGACCACCTGCGGCAGCGGCATGACCGCGACCGTCGTGGCCTTTGGCGCGCATTTGCTCGGGAAAGAGGATGTCGCGGTTTATGACGGCAGCTGGACCGAATGGGGCGCCGACCCGGCGACGCCGAAGGCAACCGGCGCGGCTTGAAACTTATGGCGTGTCGCGCGGGGTAGTCCATCTCCCTGCGCGTAGCGCTGTTTTGACTCACAACGGCCCGCTGCGCGGGCGTAGGTCCCAGCCACTGGATTTTGCTCCCTGCTCCGCTAACAAGGGTCGATGAGCAAAAGCGACGACGAGAACCTCCGCCCTGCCACCAAGCTGGTGCAAGGCGGGCGGCGGCCCGAGTGGACCGGCGATCCGCGGCTGGGCGGCAGCGTCGTCAATCCGCCGGTGTGGCGCGCCTCGACGATCCTTTACGACAATATCGCCGACCTCGAGGCGCGCGGACACGCAACGCACGACAAGCTGTATTACGGTCGCCGCGGTACCCCGACGGTATGGGCGCTCGCCGATGCGCTGACCGGCATGGAAGCGGGCGCGGCGGGGACGTTGCTCTATCCGTCGGGGGTTGCGGCCAATTCGGCGGGGCTGCTCGCGCTGCTCGCGCCCGGTGACCATCTGTTGATGGTCGACAGTGCTTATGAACCGACGCGTGCCTTTTGCGATGGTTTGCTTGCGCGCTATGGCGTGACGACGTCCTATTATGATCCGCTGATCGGGGCGGCCATCGCCGACCTGATCACCCCGCAAACCAAGTTGATCTTCCTCGAATCGCCGGGCAGCCTGACCTTCGAGGTGCAGGATATTCCCGCAATCACCCGGGTCGCGCGCGACCGCGGCGTGCTGACGATGCTCGACAACACCTGGGCGACACCGCTGTTGTTCCCCGCGTTGGCGCACGGCGTCGATGTGACGATGATGAGCCTCACCAAATATGTTGGCGGCCACAGCGACGCGATGATGGGGTCGCTCACCGCCACGAAAGCGATGTGGCCGCGGCTGCGCAGCGCGGCGTATCAGCTGGGGCAGGCGGTATCGCCCGACGATTGCGCGCTGATGCTGCGCGGGCTCAGGACGCTTGATGTTCGCATGCAGCGGCACGGCGAAAACGGCATGGCAGTCGCCAACTGGCTCGCAGCGCGGCCGGAAGTCGGGCGTGTTCTCCATCCCGGGCGCGAGGGCGACCCCGGCCATGCAATCTGGTCGCGCGACTTTGGCGGCACCAGCGGGCTGTTCGGCTTCACCCTGAGCGGCGCCGCCGCCGCCGCGCGCACGCGCTTCATCGACGCACTGTCGCTGTTCGGCATCGGGTTCAGCTGGGGCGGTTATGAAAGTCTGGTCGTACCCAGCAATCCCATCCGCACTGCGACGCCGCGCAACGATCCAGACCCGCTCGTCCGCCTGTCGATCGGGCTCGAAGATCCCGTCGACTTGATCGCCGATCTCGAAAAGGGCTTCGGCGCAATGACCGCGCCATGATGAGCATCGACGAACTTGCCGCCCGGATGGGCTTTCCTTCGCTCGCCGACGCGCGGCTGGCCGAACTCGCGATCGCTGCGGCGCTCGGCGCACTGGCGCTCGGCATCGGCTGGCTGGTCAAGCGGCGCCTCGGCACGCGGCTCGCTGACTGGCTGCACGGGCAGGAATTTGGTGCGCCCGGGCCGCTGACTGCACGCGCCGCAGCGATGGTTGGCTGGCTGGCCGCGCTGTTGTTTGTCGGCATCGTCATCGCTGCGTGGCCATGGGACCCATTTGCGCTGCTGCTGCTCGATATTGTGCTCGCGATCAGCATTGCGGTGCTGATCCGCAACATTCTGGTCGGGGTCGGGCTGGGCGACGGGATCGCGCTCGCGGGTGCCTTTGTCGCGCTCGTCGTGATGCTGTCGCGCGCGGTCGGCGGGCTTGAAATGCTGCAGGCACGCCTGGACAGCGTCGGCTTCTCGGTCGGCGCGCGCCATTTCTCCTTGCTGTCGGCGATCAACATCCTGCTGACCGTCGTCATCCTGTTTACGATCGTCCGCGTCGCCAACCGCGTGCTGCGCCGGATGATCAAGGGCAGCGACAAATTCGATCCGACGCAGCGGCTGCTGATCGAAAAGATTTCAGGCGTGGTGATCATCGTCGCGGCGTTTTTCGTCGGCATCGACATGCTCGGCATCGACCTCACCGCATTCGCGGTGTTCTCGGGCGCGCTGGGACTGGCGATCGGCTTCGGGCTCCAGAAAACCGTCGGCAATCTGATCGCCGGCATCATCCTGCTGATGGACCGGTCGATCAAACCGGGCGACGTGATTGTTGTTGGCGACAGTTTCGGTTGGGTCAACAAGATCGGGGTGCGCGCCGTGTCGGTGATCACGCGCGAGGGCAAGGAGCATCTGATTCCCAATGAGAATCTGATGACCCAGGAGGTCGAAAACTGGAGCTATTCCAGCCGCGCGGTGCGCGTGAAGATCGAAGTCGGGGTCGCCTATGACACCGACCTCCGCCTCGCGCAGCGCCTGATGATCGAGGCCGCGAAGGAATCGAAGCGTGTGCTGGAAGAACCGGCGCCCGTCTGCTGGATCACGGGTTTTGGCGACAGCAGCGTCGACCATCAACTGCGCTTCTGGATTACCGATCCCGAGGGCGGGGTCGGCAATATCAAGGGCGGCGTGTTCTTGAGCATCTGGGACAAATTTCAGGAAGCCGGGATCGAAATCCCGTTCCCGCAGCGCGACCTTCATGTCCGCGACCGGCCCGAAGCGGCGACCAAGCCGGTGGCTGCCTCCAAGCCCAAGTCAGCAACTGAGCCGCAAAAGGCGGCCCGCGGCCCCCGCCGTCGCGGGGGCGACGATCCTCAGTAACCGGCCTGCTTGGCGCGTTCGACGCATTCGACGATGATGCGCTTGGCTTCGTCAACGTCGCCCCAGCCGTTGAGCTTCGCCCATTTGCCGGGTTCAAGGTCTTTGTAGTGGGTGAAGAAATGCTCGATCTGTTGCAGAACGATCGGCGGCATATCGGTGTAGCTTGCGACATCGGCATAGTAGGGGAAAGTCTTGTTGACCGGGACGCAGAGCAGTTTCTCGTCGCCGCCAGCGTCATCTTCCATGAGCAGCACGCCGATCGGACGGCACTTTACGACGGCGCCAGCGACGATCGGCGAGCGCGCGACGACGAGCGCGTCAAGCGGATCGCCGTCTTCGCCCAGCGTGTGCGGCACAAATCCGTAATTGGCGGGATAGCGCATCGGGGTGTGGAGGAAACGATCGACGAACAGGGCGCCCGACGCCTTGTCGAATTCATACTTCACCGGCTCGCCGCCGATCGGCACTTCGATCAGGACGTTCAGGCTATCGGGTGGGCTGTCGCCGGCGGGGATCAGGTCGATGCGCATGGGAGAGTGGAGTCCTTTTGTTTTTTGAGTCGGGCGCCCCTTAGCGCCGGAAAGCGCGAAAAGTCGAGGGTGAAGGGAGTCTCTCCCTGTGGCCGCAGGTCATGGCGAGGTGGCAGCGCAACCGCTGACAGAGGGGCTATGGCGCGACGCCGCGGCCCCTCCACCAACGCGCTACGGGCGCGGTCCCCTTCCCCATCGCTTCGCGACAGGGAGGACTTATAGCGCCCGTTTCGGCGCGAACAGCCGGTCGAACCAGTCCGGCCCGCTGCCGACCTTTTCGATATGCGGCCAGCGCAGCCCGCCGTGATAGGCGAGGTCGATCTGACGATAACGCCCGCCGCGCTCGACGAGCAGCCGCACCGGGGTCTTGCCGTCGGTTGCGGCGCGGATCGCGGTCTCCAGCCGGTCTTTACTGTAACTCATGCCGTCAACGGCGACGATCTTGGTGCCGTTGACGATGTCCGCCTTGAACGCCGGACCGTCCCACAGGACCGCGCTCGCGTCACCGTCTTTGTTAAGCGTCATCCCGAGCGAGTGGGTCAGGTCGTAATTTTTTGCCTGCGCCATGCGGTCGCGGTCGAAGACGTTGGGCGCATCGCGCCACACCAGCCGGTATCCCGCGCGCTCGATGCCACGAACCGGCGCGCCTTGCCCCGGCGCCTGCAACCGGTCGCGCAGGAAACGCGCCCAGTCATTGGGATGTACCGCATTCAGCGCCGCGACGACATCGTCGAAATTATAGCTGTCCTGCCCCCAATCCCCCTCACGCCCGCCGAAAAAAGCGCGCGCGAAATCGTCTAGGCTTTTGGCGTCGTTCGTCGCCTGGCGGATCAGCAGGTCGGCCTCGAGCCAAGTCAGCGATCCCTCATTGTAATAATCCTCGCCGCGCGACCAGCTGGCAAAGGGCTTGGGTTTGCGCGCGCCGATGACCGGGTCCAGCGTCGTATCCTCGACCGATCGCCATTCACGCCCCGGCTGCACGCTATAAAAGCCCGCGTGGGTCGCCCATTCGGCCAGGATCATCTCTTTCGACTGCATCCCCGACCGGCCGGCGAGCACCAGGTCCCAATAGCTGGTCTGGCCTTCGTAAACCCACAGCAGATTGCCCTGCATCGGGGTGCGGTAGTCGGGGGTCCATAATTTGTCGGGGCGGCGATATTTGCCATTCCAGCTATGCACCAACTCGTGCGGCAGCAGCCCGCGTTCATGGTCATTCTCGTCCCATGCCGTGAAATAGTCGCGATTGCGGCTGTTTTCGCTGCTGCGATGATGCTCCAGCCCGATCCCGCCCAGCTCGTCGGTCAGCGCGAGCAGGAATTCATAGCGGTCGAACGGGCGCGATCCGAACAGCGCCACCGTCTCCGACACCAGCGCCGCGTGGCGCGCGATATGGTCGGGGCGGGCGTCGAGGTATTTGGCTTCGTCGGCAACGACGTTCAGCGTCACATTCTGGCCCAAATCCCACTTGCGGAAATGGCGGCCCGCGAACATCGGGCTGTCGACCAGCACCTCATAATTGGTCGGCGCATAGCTGTAGCGATTACCCGCGACCTTCAGCCCGTCGAGCGCCGCGACGCCGGTCCACCCGTCGGGCAGCGTCACTTCCAGCTGAACCGGGATCTGCCGCGTGAAATAGCCTGCGGGATAGAGGCTGACCTGTTCCCATTGCAGGTTCATCATCGCCGGGGTGACGACGACGCGGCCCTCGCTGGTGCGGGTGGGCGACAGGAAATCGAACGCGACGTCAATGCTTTTGACCCCGGCGGGAACATCGATGTCGAACGCATGAACGTCGGCCGGCTGGCGCGTCCAGCTCAGCGGCTTGCCGCCCGCGGTGGGTTTGAACCCCGCCATTTCGGCGATCGCGCCGCGCGGGGCGTGCTTGCCGGGCAGCCATTCGGGATAGAGCAGGGTCAGCTTGCCGGGCTTGGCGACCGGGATTGTCTGGCGGACATGAAAGATGCCGCGCGCAACGTCGGTGGCATCGACTTTCAGCTGTATGGTGCCTGGATAGGGTTTGTCGGCGGGCAGCGGGATGGTCAGTGGCTGCACGACCGGCTGCGGGCGGCTGTTGCCGTTTTGGGCAGAAGCGGCGGGGATGATTGCGATCAGGGCGACAGCGACTAGCAGTTGTTTTTTCATTGCGGGATTGTGCCGGGAAATGGGCGTGAGGTCCAGACTTAGCCCCGCTCCTTCAGGGGAGGGTGGGGGCCAGCGAGGTGGCGCCATGGCCGATGGCGCCCAGCCCGCTCGACAAAAGGCCCGGCTGTCGCCGGACCATGTCTCGCTGCCCATCCCCTGAAGGGGTGGGGTTTGTTGGACTTTGCGCCTCCGCGAAAATCGATTAGACGCCGCGCCCATGAGCAAGGACAAATCCGCCAAAATCCCGACCCCGCAGGCCGTGCGCGGCACGCAGGACATGCTGGGCGATTTCGCCGACCGTTTCGCGCATGTCGTCGATACCTTCGAACGGGTGCGCCGCCTCTACGGCTACAAGCGTATCGAGGTGCCGGTGATCGAGCCGACTGCGGTGTTCGCGCGCTCGCTGGGTGAGACGACCGACGTGGTGTCGAAGGAAATGTATTCGTTCGACGACCGCGGCGGCGAATCGATCACCTTGCGCCCCGAATTCACCGCGGGCATCGCGCGCGCCTACATCACCAACGGCTGGCAGCAATTCGCGCCGCTGAAGGTTGCCACCCACGGCCCGCTGTTCCGCTATGAGCGCCCGCAAAAGGGGCGCTATCGCCAGTTTCACCAGCTTGACGCCGAAGTGCTGGGCAGCGACAGCCCGCTCGCCGATGCAGAACTGCTGGTGTTCGCTGACCAGCTACTCAAGGAATTGGGGATCGCCGAAGGCGTGACGCTGACGCTCAACACGCTCGGCGATGCGGCGAGCCGCGATGCTTGGCGCGCGGCGCTGGTCGAACATTTCGAAGCGCACCGCGGCGAGCTGTCCGAAGACAGCCTCGCGCGGCTTGACAAGAATCCGCTCCGCATTCTGGACAGCAAAGATCCCCAAGACCGCCCGATCGCTGACAGCGCGCCCGACATCGATGCGTTTCTGACCGCCGAAGCGCAGGATTTCTTCGGTGCAGTTACGTCGGGCTTGGACGCCGCGGACGTCGCGTGGGAACGCAACGCCCGGCTAGTGCGCGGGCTCGACTATTATCGGCACACGGCGTTTGAATTCGTCACCGATCGGCTGGGCGCGCAGGGCACTGTGCTAGGCGGCGGCCGCTACGACGGGCTGATCGAGGCGCTTGGCGGGCCGCCGACGGCCGCGGTCGGCTGGGCGGCGGGGATCGAGCGGTTGGCGATGTTGGTTGCCGACGACGTCATCGATTGCCGACTAGACTTCGTGATTGCCGTTGAAGACGATGGCCAGCTGACACTAGCGATGAAGACGCTCGCGGCATTGCGCAATCGTGGCTTTGCGACCGAAATCGTCGCGAGCGGCTCGCCGCGCAAGCGTTTCGACAAAGCGGCAAAGATTCCTGCTCGCGCGCTGATTGCAATCGGTACGCGCGATGGCGTCTCGTACACCAATATGCGTGGCGACAGCGAGCTGACGATTGTGGCCGACCAGACTATTCGCGCACTCTGATGACCCAAGTTTCCGAACGCCAGATCGACGCCATCATCGAGCGCCACGCCGCCCTTCAAGCGCGCATGGCGACCGGCGACATGGCGCCCGCGGACTTCGTTGCGGCGTCGAAGGAGTTTGCCGAGCTTGAACCCGTCGCCACCGCGGCGCGCGAAGTGGTGCGGCTGCGCGGCGAATTGACGTCGCTCACCGAAATGCTCGCCGACCCCGAGATGAAGGCGATGGCGGCCGAGGAAATCGTGGCGCTCGAAGCCGCACTCCCCGCTGCCGAGCACGACCTTGCGCTCCAGCTGCTGCCCAAGGATGTCGCTGACGCGCGCGCGGCGATGCTCGAAATCCGCGCCGGGACCGGGGGCGACGAGGCGGCGCTGTTCGCGGGTGACCTGCTGCGCATGTACAGCCGTTTTGCCGACGGGCAGGGGTGGAGGGTCGAAATCATCTCCGCCAACGAGGCCGAAATGGGCGGTTACAAGGAAGTCGTCGCCTCGGTGACAGGCCAAGGCGTTTTTGCGAAGCTCAAATTCGAAAGCGGCGTCCACCGCGTCCAGCGCGTCCCCGCCACCGAAAGCCAGGGGCGCATCCACACCAGCGCTGCGACCGTCGCGGTGCTGCCCGAGGCCGAGGAGGTCGACGTCGCGATCAACGACAGCGACCTCAAGATCGACATCTACCGCGCGTCCGGCGCGGGCGGTCAGCACGTCAACACCACCGACAGCGCGATCCGCATCACCCATATTCCCAGCGGCCTTGTCGTCATCCAGCAGGACCAGCGCAGCCAGCACAAGAACCGCGCCAAGGCGATGCAGGTGCTGCGCGCGCGGCTCTATGATCTGGAGCGCGCGAAGATCCACGACGCCGAAGCGTCGGCGCGCAAGTCGATGGTCGGGTCGGGCGACCGCTCCGAACGCATCCGCACCTATAATTTCCCGCAGGGGCGGGTGACCGACCACCGCATCAACCTGACCCTCCACCGCCTGCCCGAAATCATCGAAGGCGCGATGGATGAGCTGATCGACGCGCTGATCGCCGAAGATCAGGCGCAGCGGCTGGCGGGGTTGGGTGACTAGTCCCCCTCCCGCAAGCGGGAGGGGTTAGGGGTGGGCGTTGCATCCCCCCAACCCGTTCGCATCGAGCGAAGTCGGGATGCCCATCGGAATAGCGCTATGCGGCGGGGTGTCTCGACTTCGCTCGACGCGAACGGAACGGGGCGTGGTTGACTGGACATGAGCGAGGTCGCCGACAATATCCGCACCGCTGCCAATCTGCTCACCGGGATCAGCGATACGCCGCGGCTCGATGCCGAACTGCTGATGGCGCATGCGCTGGGGGTCGAGCGGCAGGATGTTTTGCTCGATCCGGCGCGGTTTGACGTGCCTGAACTATACGCCCAACTGATCGCCCGTCGCATGGCGCACGAGCCGATCGCCTATATCGTTGGCTATCGCGATTTCTGGACGCTGCGGATCGCGGTCGGGCCGGGGGTGCTGATCCCCCGTCCCGACAGTGAAACGCTGGTCGAGGCGTGCCTCGACTTGGCGCGTGAGCGGGGCGCTGGCTGGCCGCCGCGGGTACTCGATCTCGGTACCGGGCCGGGAACCTTGCTGCTCGCGGTGCTCAGCGAGTTTCCGGCGGCGACGGGGCTGGGTGTCGATATGTCCGAACAGGCGCTGGCCTATGCGCGCGACAATGCCGCGGACCTTGGGATGGCGGGTCGCACCATCTTCCAGTCGGGCGACTGGGGTGAAGGCATCGAAGGTCCGTTCGACATCATCCTCTGCAACCCGCCCTATATCGGCGCCGACGAGCCGTTGATGCCCGATGTCGCCGACCATGAACCGGCGGGCGCGTTGTTTGCCGGCGCTTACGGGCTCGACGATTACCGGCGCATCATCCCCGATCTGCTGCGCCTGCTGGCCCCCGGGGGCGCCGCGATCCTTGAAATCGGCGCGACGCAGCACATCTTGGTCAGCGATCTTGCTGAAACCGCAGGATTCACCGTCGCCTGCCGCCAGGATCTGGCTGGCCGCGACCGGGCGCTTTTGCTGACCCGCCCCTGACCGCCCGCGCAAATATTGCTTGGTTTTCGCCGCAAAGCGGGTTAGGGGCAAGTTACAGACCCGGCTGGGGTACCTTTGGCGATGCATAAGCATCGATACTGGTCCGGCGGATCTGCTTCCCACTTACGATGTTCGTACCGGGCTTCGGTCCAGACGAGCGGTAAAGGGCAAGAACCGCGCAAGGCGCGCGGGCACGACGCGTAAACAGCGCGATCGGCCAAAAGGGGTTGGCTTAGCTTATTTAGCTTTTCGACAGGATGTCTCAGTTGAACATGAACAACCGCCAAAGCGGTCGCCGTCGCGGCCGCAACAATAACAACAGCAACAACAATAACCGCCCGCAATCGGGTGGCCGCGGTGGGGTCGATCAGGCCAATCGCATCGACAGCCGCGCCCGCGGCAACGGTGCCCAGATGATCGAGAAATACCGCAACCTGGCGCGCGATGCGCAGCTGGCCGGGGACCGGGTCCAGACCGAATATTACCTTCAGTTCGCCGATCATTATTTCCGCGTCGTGAGCGATTTCCGCCTCCGCCAGGAAGAAAAGAACGCGCAGAACGGCCAGGATCGCGGCCAGGATCGCCAGCGCGAGATTCGCGGCGTCGAAGATTTCGACGGCCATGACGACAGCGATCTGGATATGGACACCGACCGCGACGACAATGGCGAGAGCGACCGCGGCGAACGGAATGATCGCGGCGACCGGAACGACCGGAATGAACGCAGCGACCGTCCCGAGCGCAGCCAGCGCGAAGCGCGTGGCAACCGCGACACGCGCAGCGACCGCGATGACGATAATCGCGGCAACCGCCAGTCGCAGGACCGCCCGCGCCGCGATCGCGACGAGGGACGCAATGACGTTCGGAGCAGCGATGGCGACGACGCCGGAGCCAGCAGCGTCGAAACCGTTGCCGAGGAAGCGCCCGCGCCGCGCACCAAACGTCGCAGCCCGCGCCCGCGCGCGGCTGAGGTCGACAGCAACGATGATGGCGGCAACGCCGGCATCGACACAGCGGTGCTGCCCCCGGCCATCGGTCGCCCCGAGCGCATCGTCGAAGCCGACGCTGAGACCGACGGCGGCGACGAAGCGCCCGCCGCCAAGCCGCGCCGCACCCGCCGCACGCTGGCGACGCGCAGCCCCGGCGTGGAAGCCGCCGAGTGAAGGTACATCTTCGCGCTGGTCATTGACCGGCGCATGACATAGCCTCCCCGCGGAACGATCTGCGGGGAGGCTTTTTTATGCGCGCTTTGGCAAGGACTTGCGGGGCGATTGTCGTCGCTGGTGCGTTGGCAGGCGTCCCTGTGGCGGCGCAGGACGGCATGCCGGGCAATGCGCAGGGCGATGTCGCGGTCACCATCTATAACAACGGTCAGTCGCTGGTGCAGGACGAGCGCCAGCTCAGCGTTGCCGCAGGGCGCAATCGCATCGAATTTCCCGACGTGTCGGCGCGCATCCGCCCCGAAACGGTGACGCTGTCGGGTCCGGGTATCGCCATTGTCGAACAAAATTTCGATTTCGATCTGCTTACTCCCGACAAATTGATGGACAAGGCGGTCGGCCAGTCGATCACGCTGGTCCGCACCAACCCCGCGACCGGCGCCGAGCGTACCGAGCGCGCCAAGGTGCTCGCGGCAAATGGCGGCATCGTGCTCCAGATCGGCGAACGGATCGAGGTGCTGCGCGACGACGGCCTGCCTGTGCGCGCGGTGTTCGACCGCCTGCCGCCCAATTTGCGCGCCCGCCCGACGCTGTCGGTAACGGTCGATGCGGTCAATGCCGGGACGATCCCGACGCGGCTGTCATACCTTACCCCCAATCTGGGCTGGACCGCCGACTATGTCGCGCTGTTCGACGCGGCGAAGGGCGCGATGGACATTCAGGGCTGGGTGACGCTGACCAATAGCACCGGAACCACCTTTACCAATGCGCGGACCTTGCTCGTTGCGGGCAATCCAGGCGGGGGCGGGGGGTTTCGCCAGATGACGGGCGCGATGGACAGCGCCGGGACGGGAAGCAACGACCGCGAACGGCTCGGCGACTATTATCTCTATCCGCTCGCTGCACGGACGACGATCGCCAACGCGCAGCAAAAACAGGTGAGCTTTCTCGATGTGAAGGGTGCGCCCGCGCAATCGACCTATGAATATGTCAACCGGTGGCTGGGGAGCAGCAACGAAGCAGTGAGTACCGCTAGCGTGCTGCGCTTTTCGACCTCGCGCCAGGGCGGGCTGGGCGACCAACTGCCTGCGGGGACGATCCGCGTCTACATGCGCGACGCGCGCGGCGACCCGCAGTTCATCGGCGAAAATAATATTGGGCACACCCCGATGGGATCGGCGATGTCGCTGCGCACCGGCGACGCCTTCGACGTCAAGCTGCAGCCGACCGTCGTGTCGCGCACCCGCAAGGGCGATTCGCGCTGGGTGACCAAGATGAAATATACGGTCACCAATGCCCGTCCGGCGCCGGTGACGGTGCTGCTAGCGCAGGATGGGCTCCATGGCGACGTGCGGATCACCGACGAAAGCCTGAAGGGCGAACGCATCTCCGCCGACCGCGTCGAATGGCAGGTGCCCGTGCCCGCAAATGGAAAGACCGACGTCACCGTCACATTCGATACGCGCTACTAAGGCGCGTATGATGCGGGGTGCGCTCCTGCTGGCATGGATCGCGGCGCTGCTGGCGCCGGGGTTGGCGCTTGCGCAGGCCGAACCGGCGATCGTCGTGTCGGCAAAAATTGATGACGCGGCGGTCACCGTCTATCGCGCCCCGAACCGCGGTCGCGGCGCGATCAACCCGAACTGGCCGCAGGGTTTCGCCTTCATCACCGAAACGCGAACGGTTACCTTGCCCGCCGGGACATCGGTGCTGCGATTCGAGGGCGTCGCGGAGGGGCTGCTGCCCGAAACCGCGGTGGTCAGCGGTCTGCCCGACGGGTTGATCGAAAAAAATCGCGACGCGCGGCTGCTGTCTCCCGCGGGGCTGGTCGACGCGTATTTGAAACGCAGCGTCACTTTGCGCCGCACCAACCGCGCCACTGGCAAGGTCGTGGAGCAGGAGGCGGTGATCCAGGCCGGCCCGAACGGTGGCGTGATCCTGCAAAATGCCGCAGGAGGCTTCGAGGCGCTTGCCTGTTCGGGGCTTCCCGAACGAATGCTCTATTCGCGTGTGCCGAAGGATTTGTCGGCCAAGCCGACGCTGTCGGTGTTGGTCGAAAGCCGGACCGCCCGCACGGTGACCGTACAGCTGCTCTATCTCGCCGAAGGCTTCGACTGGGCGGCCAATTATGTCGCCGACCGCGGATCGGACGGCAAGACGCTGGGGCTGACCGGTTGGATCACGGTCGCCAATGGCGGCGTCACCAGCTTTCCCGGTGCGCAGCTCAACGTGATCGCTGGGCGGCTGAACAAGGTGTACAGCCCGCCATTGCCGCGCAGCACCCCGGGACGGCTGATGCTGAAATGCTGGCCGATGGACATCACTAGCACCCATCCGCTGTGGGAATTGCCGCCGATCATCGCGTTCGAGCAAGAGTTTGCAATGGACGCCGCCGAGGAGGTGATGGTCACTGCCAGTCGTATCGATCGGCGCGAGATGTTGATGTACGCCCCGGTCGCCGCTCCTGCACCACCACCGCCACCGCCACCAGCCGAAGATCTGGGGGATCTCAAATTCTACCGCGTCCCCTTCCGTGTCGATGTGTCGGCGAAGGGTCAAAAACAGGTCGCCTTGCTCGCCAAGGACAAAGTCGCGGTCGAGCAGCTTTATGCGGCGACCCTATACCAGAACAACCAGCCGCAACCGCTGATGATGCGCCTGCGCGTTCAGAACCGCGAAGCCGACGGGCTGGGGCTCGCGCTGCCCGCCGGGACTGCGGCGGTGTTCGAGAACGTTGGCGGCCAGCGCTTGCTCGTCGGCGAGGCAGTGATCGGCGACAAGGCAAAGGACGAGCGGGTCGATTACGATATCGGCCAAAGCCCGGCGGTGCAGTTTCGCGCCGTAGTCCAGGAGCGCGATGCCAAGAGTGCTTATCAAATTTGGCAGGTCACCCTGACCAACGCGCGGCCGTTCGACGCCGAGGTCGAGATGTTGATCCCGTTCGCGATCGATCCGCCGCCCGAGGGTTGGGAGCGGCGCGGCAGCAGCTGGGTCTGGCGCGTGCGCGTGCCTGCCAATGACAGCGTGACGCATAGCTTTCGCCAGAAACTGAAAGACGGCTGATTCGCCGCCTCCACCCGGGTCACACCGGCGGCAATGCCCGCGGCCGGTGATTTTCATCGAGCGCGACAAAGGTAAACAGCCCGCCGGTGACCTTGACCTCTTCCTGTCCGCGCCCGCGCGTCGCGATCACTTCGATGCGGATGCCCATCGACGTGCGTCCGCGGCGTTCGAGATGCGCATAGACCGAGATGATGTCGCGCAGCAGGATCGGCGCGATAAACTCCATCGCTTCAATCGCTACCGTCGCGGTTGGGCCTTGCGCGATGCGCGCCGCGACGATGCCGCCGGCGATGTCCATCTGGCTCAAGACCCAGCCGCCAAAGATATGGCCATTGCTATTGATATCGGCGGGAGCGGGAACCACCCGCAGAATCGGGTCGCGCCAGGCTTCGGAGGAAGCACTATCGGTCATGGTTCATGTCCGGATCGTTTTCGAACGGGTCTTCGATCGCCTCGTCATGGCCACTGCCGCTCGACAGGAACACCAGCCCCATCAGCGCGGCACCGAGCATGACCGACAGGCCGACTCCGGCAGCGGTCGCGATAATCATATGGACGGTCAGCGCCTCGCCCATGCTGAAACGCAGCCAGCCGAGCGCGCCGACGACGGCGAGCAGCGACACCAGCACCATGCCGCGCATCAGGCGGCGATAGCGCGCCCACGCGATTTTCGCGGTGGAGTCTTTGTCGAGCGGGGAGGGTTTGACCATGGCGCTTCCATGAACCAAGCCGGGACCAAGGCCAAGCGCGAATGGAAAGCGGCCAGATGTTTCGGCTTTGCCGCGAATCATGATAGACTTGTACTCCAATGAATCGACATGGGGAGCGGCAAGGCATGACGATCGGAGCGATCCTTCACGGGCGCACAGGCCCAGTAATATCGGCGCGCAAGGAAGACACGGTGCGCGCAGTGCTTGACCTGCTCGCCCAGCACCGTATCGGCGCGGTGCCGGTGATGGAGGGCGACGCGATCGTCGGCATTTTTTCCGAACGCGACCTTGTCCGGCTGATGTCGTCCTATGGTCCCGCAGCGCTCGACCGCCAGCTCGACGAGGTGATGACCAAATCGCCCGTCACCTGCGAACC
>NZ_NISK01000001.1:1004053-1094244 GCF_002205675.1 Sphingopyxis bauzanensis
TAGGTGTAGGCGCAGCGAAAGCGAGTCTGAATAGGGCGAATGAGTTTGTTGCATTAGACCCGAAACCCGGTGATCTAGGCATGACCAGGCTGAAGGTGCGGTAACACGCACTGGAGGGCCGAACCGTTCAATGTTGAAAAATTGTCGGATGAGTTGTGTTTAGGGGTGAAAGGCCAATCAAACCGGGAAATAGCTGGTTCTCCGCGAAATCTATTGAGGTAGAGCGTCAGACGAATACCTTGGGGGGTAGAGCACTGGATGGATGCGGGGGTCGCGAGATCTACCAATTCTAACCAAACTCCGAATACCCAAGAGTAATATCTGGCAGACAGACGGCGGGTGCTAAGGTCCGTCGTCAAAAGGGAAACAGCCCTGACCTACAGCTAAGGTCCCCAAGTCACGTCTAAGTGGTAAAGCATGTGGGAATCCCAAAACAACCAGGAGGTTGGCTTAGAAGCAGCCATCCTTTAAAGAAAGCGTAACAGCTCACTGGTCTAAATAAGGGTTCCTGCGGCGAAAATGTAACGGGGCTCAAGACGTGCACCGAAGCTTAGGGTGTGTAGTTTACTACACGCGGTAGCGGAGCGTTCCGTAGGCTGATGAAGCGATCTGGTAATGGGTCGTGGAGGTATCGGAAGTGCGAATGCTGACATGAGTAGCGATAAACAGGGTGAGATGCCCTGTCGCCGAAATTCCAAGGGTTCCTGCTTAAAGCTAATCTGAGCAGGGTAAGCCGGCCCCTAAGACGAGCCCGAAGGGGGTAGTCGATGGGAACCACGTTAATATTCGTGGGCCTGGAGGTGTGTGACGGATCTCGTAAATTGTCTGCTCTTATTGGATTGAGCAGGCTTTGAAGAGGTTCCAGGAAATAGCCCCTCCATTATAGACCGTACCCTAAACCGACACAGGTGGAATGGTAGAGTATACCAAGGCGCTTGAGAGAAGTCTCCTGAAGGAACTCGGCAAATTGCCTCCGTACCTTCGGAAGAAGGAGGCCCCACTTCTGGGCAACCAGTTGTGGGGGGCACAGGCCAGGGGGTAGCGACTGTTTAGCAAAAACACAGGGCTCTGCTAAGTCGGCTTCAAGACGACGTATAGGGCCTGACGCCTGCCCGGTGCCTGAAGGTTAAGTGGAGTGGTGCAAGCTGCGAAATGAAGCCCAGGTAAACGGCGGCCGTAACTATAACGGTCCTAAGGTAGCGAAATTCCTTGTCGGGTAAGTTCCGACCTGCACGAATGGCGTAACGACTTCCCCACTGTCTCCAGGAGATGCTCAGCGAAATTGAATTCTCCGTGAAGATGCGGAGTACCCGCGGTTAGACGGAAAGACCCCGTGCACCTTTACTGCAGCTTCAGAGTGGCATTAGGAAAGAACTGTGTAGCATAGGTGGGAGGCTTTGAAGCCAGGTCGCCAGATCTGGTGGAGCCATAGGTGAAATACCACCCTGTTGTTTTCTGATGTCTAACCTCGATCCATGAAACTGGATCAGGGACCCTCTGTGGCGGGTAGTTTGACTGGGGCGGTCGCCTCCTAAAGAGTAACGGAGGCGCGCGATGGTAGGCTCAGGACGGTTGGAAACCGTCTGCAAGAGTGCAATGGCATAAGCCTGCCTGACTGCGAGACTGACGAGTCGAGCAGAGACGAAAGTCGGTCATAGTGATCCGGTGGTCCCGAGTGGAAGGGCCATCGCTCAACGGATAAAAGGTACGCCGGGGATAACAGGCTGATGATTCCCAAGAGCTCATATCGACGGAATCGTTTGGCACCTCGATGTCGGCTCATCACATCCTGGGGCTGGAGCAGGTCCCAAGGGTTTGGCTGTTCGCCAATTAAAGTGGTACGTGAGCTGGGTTCAGAACGTCGTGAGACAGTTTGGTCCCTATCTGCCGTGGGCGTCGAAATTTGAGAGGAGTTGACCCTAGTACGAGAGGACCGGGTTGAACATACCTCTGGTGTACCTGTCGTCACGCCAGTGGCGCAGCAGGGTAGCTATGTATGGACGGGATAACCGCTGAAAGCATCTAAGCGGGAAGCCTCCCTCAAGATAAGATTTCATAGAGCCGTGGAAGACCACCACGTTGATAGATCGGATGTAGAAGCGCGGTAACGTGTGGAGCTAACCGATACTAATTGCTCTATTCGCACTTAAGAGTCCCACCATCAACGACAGTCCTGAAGGGCCAAAAGCCTCAGAATTGTCCGCGAAGTGGATGATTGTAACATAGTCCAAATTGCACGGGCATTCGATTGAAACCCAAATTCGACCCACGCCGGCTTCATTGCTTGGTGACCATGGCGTCAGTGACCCACCCGATCCCATCTCGAACTCGGCCGTGAAACCTGACAGCGCCGATGGTACTATGGCTCAAGCCCTGGAAGAGTAGGACGTCGCCAGGCATTGTAGCCGACGTGTGGACGAATATGGAAAAACCCATTCACAAAGTTAGAGGCCGGCAGAAATGTCGGCCTTTTGCTGTTTTCGCGGATCGCTTCGGCATCGCGACATTGGTGGCGCGGGATGGAGCAGCCCGGTAGCTCGTCAGGCTCATAACCTGAAGGTCGTAGGTTCAAATCCTACTCCCGCAACCAACAAAGGCCCGCCTTCCCTATGGGATGGCGGGCTTTTTGTTTGTTGCGGGCTTTGCGTGTTAGTCGATCGGCGGAATGTCCGTTGGCGTTCCGGATTAGGGGTCAATCAAAGGACGATCCAGCTGCGTTCAGCTGGCGAACAATTGTCCCATATCCACGAACGCCTTGAACTCGAGCGCATTGCCCGCGGGGTCGAGAAAGAACATCGTCGATTGTTCGCCCGGCTGCCCGGCAAAGCGCGTCTGCGGTTCGATCACGAACGCGACGCCGTGCGCCACCAGCCGGTCGGCGAGCGCCTGCCACTCGGCAGGGGGCAGGACAACGCCGAAATGCGGCACCGGCACCGCATGGCCATCGACCGGATTATGCCCCGCCACCGCCTCGCGCCGATCGACGCGGTGCGCGACGATCTGATGGCCATAGAGATTGAAATCGATCCACTCGGCATCGCTGCGCCCCTCGGGGCAGCCGAGTACGCTGCCATAGAAATGGCGCGCGGCGTCCAGGTCGTCGACGGGAAAGGCGAAGTGAAAAGGGGCAATATTGGTCATGACGCCTGTTTGCCGCAGGCGCGCACGGAATACCAGTCCGGGACTTGGGTTGTGCGCCGCAACATGCTAGGCGCGCGGCCATGCTGACGATCAACGGAATCACTGTACGCCTTGGCGGGCGCGCCATCCTCGAACGCGCCACCGCGAGCCTGCCGGCCAAAAGCCGTGTCGGGCTGATCGGGCGCAACGGCGCGGGCAAATCGACGCTGATGAAGGTGATGATCGGCCAGCTTGAGGCCGACGAAGGTAGCATCGACATGCCGCGCAAGACGCGCGTCGGTTATATCGCGCAGGAAGCGCCGAGCGGCACCGCGACGCCGTTCGACACTGTACTCGCCGCCGATACCGAGCGCGCCGAACTGCTCGCGGCGTCCGAAACCGAGCAGGATCCCGACAAGCTCGGCGACATCCACGAACGCTTGATCGCGATCGACGCCTACACCGCGCCCGCGCGCGCCGCGCGCATCCTGATCGGGCTGGGCTTTGACGAGGATATGCAGGCTCAGCCGCTCGACAGCTTCTCGGGCGGGTGGAAGATGCGCGTTGCGCTCGCGGCGCTTCTCTTTTCCGAGCCCGATCTACTGCTGCTCGACGAACCCTCAAACCACCTCGACCTCGAAGCGACGCTGTGGCTCGAAAATTTCCTCCGCGCCTATCCGGGGCAGCTGGTGGTGATCAGCCACGAGCGAGACCTGCTCAACAATGTGGTCGACAACATCCTCCACCTCGAGGGCGGCAAGGTGATGCTCTACGCGGGCGGCTATGACGCATTCGAGCGCCAGCGCGCCGAACGCGCGGCGCAGCTTGCGGCGGCCAAGGCGTCGCAGGACGCCCAGCGAGCCAAGCTCCAGGACTATGTTGCGCGCAACAGCGCGCGCGCCTCGACGGCGAAGCAGGCGCAATCGCGCGCCAAGATGCTTGCGCGGATGCAGCCGATCGCGGCGCTCGCCGAGGATCAGACGCTCGCGTTCGATTTCCCGAGCCCCGATGAGCTGAAACCACCGCTGATCACGCTCGATCTGGCGAGCGTTGGTTATGCCGACAAGCCGGTGCTCCAGCGGCTCAACCTGCGGATCGATCCCGACGACCGCATCGCGCTGCTCGGCCGCAACGGTAACGGCAAGACGACGCTTGCACGCCTGCTCGCCGCGCAGCTGAGCCCCATGGCCGGCGCGATGGCGGCATCGGGCAAGATGCGCGTCGGCTATTTTACCCAATATCAGGTCGAGGAACTCGACGGCAGCGACACCCCGCTCGCGCATATGACGCGGGTGATGGAGGGCAAGACGCAGGGCGCGGTCCGCGCCCAGCTTGGCCGCTTCGGCTTTTCGGGCAACAAGGCGATGACCGAGGTCGCGAAGCTGTCGGGCGGCGAAAAGGCGCGGCTGGCGCTCGCGCTGATCACCCGAGACGCGCCGCACCTCCTGATCCTCGACGAACCGACCAACCACCTCGACGTCGATGCGCGCGAGGCACTGGTGCAGGCGCTCAACGGGTTCGACGGCGCTGTGGTTCTGGTCAGCCACGACCGCCACATGCTCGAACTCACCGCCGACCGGCTGGTGCTCGTCGATGACGGTACCGCGCGCGAATATGATGGCAGCATGGACGATTATGTCGACATGATCCTGGGCAAAGGCCCACAAAAGGACCGGGTGTCGAAAGCCGACAAGAAAGAGGATCGCAAGGCCGCCGCGGCGGCGCGCGAGGCCGCGGCGAAGGTTCGCAAGGAGGTGTCCGACGCCGAGGCCGACCTCGCCAAATATCAGGTCATCCTGTCGGCGATTGATCGCGCGATGTTCGACCCGCAGGGCGCCGCGAATGAATATAAAGGCCTGACGATGAGCGAACTGTCGCAACGCCGCGGCAAGATCGTCGCCGCGCAGGAAGCCGCCGAAGCACGCTGGGTGGCGGCGGGCGAGGCGCTGGAGGCGTTCGAGGAGGCCGCGGCATAGCAGGGATCCGTGTACTAACATCGGCCGTCCCCGCGAAGGCGGGGGCCGCTAGAAGTTCACGCAGCAAAGCCAGAAAAGGTTGACGGGGGCCCCCGCCTTCGCGGCGGCGACGGGACTCCTGCATTGACTCTCCCACCTCAATCCATCATAATAGTTTCAATTGAAACTAGATGGGAATTGATCATGGCCGACCTGTTCGACAATCCGCTGGGCCTCGATGGTTTTGAATTCGTCGAATTCTCTGCACCCGAAAAGGGTATTCTCGAACCGGTTTTCCAGGCGATGGGCTTCACCCAGATCGCGCATCATCGCTCGAAAGACGTCCAGCTGTGGCGCCAGGGCGGGATCAACCTTATCGCCAACTACGAACCCAAATCGCCTGCCGCCTATTTCGCCGCCGAGCATGGCCCGTCGGCGTGCGGCATGGGCTGGCGCGTCCGCGACGCGGCAAAGGCTTATGCAGAGGCGATCGAACGCGGCGCCGAGCCGGTCGAGACGCCCCCCGGCCCGATGGAACTGCGCTTGCCTGCGATCCGCGGCATTGGCGGCTCAATCATTTATCTGATCGACCGTTATGGCGACGACCTGTCGATCTATGACATCGATTTCGTCTATGAAGATGGCGTCGATCGCCACCCGGTGGGTGCCGGGATGCAGCTGATCGATCACCTCACCCACAATGTCTATGGCGGCCGGATGGCGCATTGGGCGGCGTTTTATGAACGCATCGCTGGCTTCCGCGAGATCCGCTATTTCGACATCAAGGGCGAATATACCGGGCTGACGTCAAAAGCGATGACCGCGCCCGACGGCAAGATTCGCATTCCGCTCAACGAAGAGGGCGCCGGTGGTGGCGGCCAGATCGAGGAATATCTGCGCGCCTATAACGGCGAAGGCATCCAGCATATCGCGTTCAGCTGCGACGATCTTTACGCCGCGTGGGACAAGCTCAAAGCGCTCGGCAATTTCTTCGCCCCCGCGCCGCCCGCGACCTATTACGAGATGCTCGCCGATCGCCTGCCCGGCCATGGCGAACCGGTCGACGCGCTGCAATCGCGCGGCATCCTGCTCGACGGCTCGACCGAAGACGGCGACCCGCGCCTGCTGCTCCAGATTTTTGGCCAGACGGTCATCGGCCCGGTCTTCTTCGAATTCATCCAGCGCAAAAAGGATGAAGGGTTCGGCGAGGGCAATTTCACCGCGCTGTTCAAATCGATGGAGATGGACCAGATCCGCCGCGGCGCGCTCAATGTCACGGAACCCGCCGAATGACCAGCCCGATCAAGCTCGGCGGCGTCCATCATGCCGCGTATCGATGCAAGGACGCAAAGCAGACGGTCGACTGGTACGAGCGCATGCTCGGCATGACCTACACCACCGCCTTTGCCGAGGATCATGTGCCGTCGACCGGCGAGTACGACCCGTACATGCACGTCTTCCTCGACGCGGGGAACGGTAACATCCTGGCGTTCTTCGAGCTGCCGAACCAGCCCGTCATGGGACGCGACGAAAACACCCCGGCGTGGGTCCAGCATCTCGCGTTCAAGGTCGGCAGCACTGACGAGCTGGTCGCGGCAAAGGCACATCTGGAAAGCGAAGGCGTCGACGTGCTCGGCCCGACGCACCACGGCATCTTCAAATCGATCTATTTCTTCGACCCCAACGGCCACCGCGTCGAACTGGCGTGCGACATCGGCACCACTGAGCAATATGCCGAACTCAAGCGCGTCGCGCCGCTGATGCTCGAAGAATGGAGCCAGACCAAAAAGGCGCCACGACACGCCGATTGGCTACACACCGCCGCGAACGAATAAGCCGGGTCAGAACTTCCGCGAAAAGCTGACCAGATCGGCGTCGGGATCGCCGTCGCCGCAGATCAGTCCGCGCAGCATCTGCGCCGCCATCATCGAAAAGGTGATGCCGTTGCCGCCATAGCCCATCGCGGCATAGCAGTTGGGCATGCGCGGGATCCGCCCGATCGTCGGCGTACCCGTCCTGCTGTCGCCAAAGCTGCCCGCCCACGCATGCACAGGCGTCGCGTCGATCATCGGCAGCAGCGCGCCAAGCTTGCGCGAAAGAATCGCGGTCTTGGCGGCGATCTTGGCGTCGCGCTCGTCCGCATCGCTGATCTCCTCATCCTCGCCGCCGCAGATCACTTCGCCCGCCGGGGTGGTGCGGATGTACAGATAGGGATCGGCAGCCTCCCAGATCATCGCCGCGGTCGGCCAGATCGCGCGCGGCTGCGGCTTGGTCGCGATCGACCAGCTGGAGATGATCCTGTTCCCCTTGCGCGGCACCCCCTTCATCATCTCATAGCCCGTCGCGACGACCAGATACCGCGCCTTGATTTCGTGGCCGTCGACGCTCTGGAGCGTCACGCCGCTCGCGCCGGGCGCCACCTCGCAAATGTCGACCGGGCTATAGACCCGCGCCCCGCGCCCGATGGCGACGTTCAGATAGCCAGCGGTGAGCTGGCGCGGATCGGCCGAATAATTGCCGAATCCGATGATCGCGTGCCGCCCCTTGATACCATAGCGATCGAGCACCGCGGTGGATTTCAGCAGCTCGATCTCGAACCCTGCGCGTCGCCGTGCATCGGCCTCACGCGCCAGACCCTCGGCATCCAGCACATTGCCGTGGAGATAGATCGACCCGCGCGTCGCGGCGTCGACCTTCAGCCCCAGACGTTCGGTCCGCTCGCGCAGCGCGTCGACCGACTGGCGCGACCGGCGCCACAAGCGCTCGGCGCGGCCGCGGCCGATCTGCTCGGCCAGCAGCGAGAGGGGGGTGTCGATTTCATATTGCAGCATCGCGGTCGAGGCCGCGGTCGATCCGTCGAGCGGGCCGCGGCGATCGACGACGACGACCTGCAAGCCCGCCTCCGACAGCGTTTCGGCGATCAGCGCTCCTGAAATCCCGGCACCGATAATCACGACATCGCAGCTGATGTTGCGGGTCAGGGGCTGGGTTGGAACCGTCGGGCGCCGCCGGGCCGACCAAATCGACTGGCCACTGCGCAGATCGCGGTGGTGGGTGACCGACGCCTGGTTCGTGCGCGCGGGGGTCTTCGTCATGGGATGCTCCGTGCCGCAGTCGCCGCGACACGCTCCTAATTCCCGGCGCGCAATCGGGTTGCACGGCCCCCCTTTAGCGCCGCTGAATGCTCTCCATCGTCGCCCCGCTGCAAGCATCAGCGGTCTTTTCGCCGTCGCCGGACAACAGACCCAGAACCAGGAATCCGCCGATGACTAGCGCGACGAAGGCGGTCGTCACCATCCCGAGGTATTTCTCGATAAACGCCTTGATTGGCGCTCCGAACAGGCGGAACAGCACGCCGACCGCCATGAAGATCATCCCGCGGCCAACGATGCTCGCGCCGACGAAGGTCGCCAGATCCATGCCGGTAAAGCCGGCGGTCAGCGTCATCAGCTTGAAGGGGATCGGGGTCGCTCCGGCAATGATGATGGCCTCGGCGTCATATTGGTTGAGGTAACATACCGCGACCGGGAATTTCTCGACCAGTCCCAAGGCGCCGAGCAGCCACAGGCCGATGCTCTCGTACAGAAAATAACCGATCGCATAGCCGAACAGCCCGCCGAGCACCGACCCAAGGGTGCAAATGGCAGCAAAGCGCACCGCACGCTTTGGTTCGGCCAAGCACATCAACCCCAGCACCGGGTGCGGGGGAATCGGGAAAAAGCTCGATTCGACAAAGGCGATCGCAAAAAGCCACCACTGCGCATGGCGATGCGCCGCCTTGGCGATCGTCCAGTTATACAGGCGCGCGAGAAGGCTTTTTGCCGTCGGGCGCGCGGTCGGATCGATATGGATGGCCATATGTGCTGCCGATCAGTGACGGAAGTGGCGCATGCCGGTGAACACCATCGCCAGTCCCGCATCGTTCGCGGCCGCGATCACTTCATCGTCGCGGATCGATCCCCCCGGCTGGATGACGCACGTCGCGCCCGCCTCGACCGCGGCCAGCAGGCCGTCGGCGAAGGGGAAGAAGGCATCGCTCGCCACCGCGCTGCCGACAGTGCGCGGGGTCGCCCAGCCGTGGCCCTCTGCTGCTTCGCGCGCTTTCACGGCAGCGATGCGCGCGCTGTCGCGGCGGTTCATCTGCCCCGCGCCGATGCCCGCGGTGGAGCCGCCCTTGGCGTAAACGATCGCGTTCGATTTCACATGCTTGGCGATTGTCCACGCGAATAGCGCGTCAGCCAGCTCCTCTTCGGTCGGCGCGCGGTCGGTCACGACCTTCAGGTCGGCGCGCGTGATGCGGCCATTGTCGCGGCTCTGCGCGAGCCAGCCCCCGGCGATCGTCTTCATCATCAGCCCGCCGCGCGCCGGATCGGGCAGTTCGCCGGTCAGCAGCAGGCGCAAATTCTTCTTCTTCGCAAACACCGCGCGCGCATCGGCGTCGGCGTCGGGGGCGCAGACGACCTCGGTAAAGATGCCGCTGATCGCCTCGGCGGTGGCGCCATCGAGCGGCCGGTTGACCGCGATGATGCCGCCAAATGCCGAAACATCGTCGCACTTCAGCGCCGCATCATAGGCCTTGGCGATCGTCGCCGCGGTGGCGACGCCGCACGGATTGGCGTGCTTGACGATGACGCAGGTCGGATCGGCCTCGCGAAATTCGGCGACGAGTTCAAGCGCGGCGTCGGCGTCGTTGATATTGTTGTAGCTCAGTTCCTTGCCCTGCACCTGTTCGGCCTGCGCGATGCCGCGCGAGGACGGACCGGCGGGCAAGTAAAGTGCCGCCTGCTGGTGCGGATTCTCGCCATAGCGCAATTCGTTCGCCAGCTTTGCGGTCAGCGGCAACGTGTCGGGGAACAGCTTGCCTTGATCGGCAAAGGCGAACCAGCTCGCGATCATCCCGTCATAGGTCGCGGTGTGGGCAAAGGCCGTCGCGGCAAGGCGCTTGCGCAGCGTCAATGTCGTCGCGCCGTCGTTCGCGTCCATTTCGGCCATCACCGCCGCATAATCCTCGGGCTCGGTGACAATGTTCACAAAGGCATGGTTCTTCGCCGCCGAGCGCACCATCGCCGGGCCGCCGATGTCGATATTTTCGATGATCGTATCGCGATCGGCGCCCGACAGCATCGTCTGCAAAAATGGATAGAGGTTGACCACGACCAGGTCGATCTCCCCGATACCATGTTCGTCCATCGAAGCGACATGCGCCGTGTCGTCGCGCACTGCCAGGATGCCGCCATGGACGGTGGGGTGCAAAGTCTTGACGCGCCCGTCCATCATCTCGGGAAAGCCGGTCAAGTCGGCGACGTCGAGCACCGTGTGGCCCGCATCGCGCAGCGCCTTCGCGGTGCCGCCGGTCGATACGAGTTCGACGCCATGGCGGACAAGCGCGGCCGCCAGATCGGCGAGCCCCGCCTTGTCGCTGACGGACAAAAGTGCGCGGCGGACGGGGACAAGATTGGTCATGGGGAGGGCGGCCTTTGAAGACAGGAAAGACGCGGTCCCCCTAGGCGGGTAGGCCAGTTATCGCAAGCGTTGCGCCATAAAAATGCCGTGTCCCGCGAAGGAGCATCGGGTCGGATTGTCCCCCAGACAATCCTTGAACATGCGCGGCATGATCAACCCGATATCGATCTAACCACCGCCCGTTCGATACGGTGCCGACCTGAGACCGGCTCTCGCCGTCGCGGAGGCACACGGCTTTTTAAATCGCCCAAGACTACAGCCCCAGCGCCGCCGCGATCATATCCCAGCGCACCAGCTTGAAATTCTGCGCCTTGGGCGCGTTGTCGCCATCCTGCGCCAGGAAGATGCCGTCGGGATAGGCCGGTCCGAAATTGCCCGCGACGGCTTCGATCCCATCGGTTTCGCTCGTTGCGCCGAACGCGCCAGCGGTCACCGCAAAGCGTCCGACATATTCGACCGACGGCAACCGGAATACGGCGTAGGCATTGTCACCCTGGCTCGATGCGATCAGGTACCGTTGCCCCTTGTGATCGATCGTCGCCAGCCCTTCCAGGTCGGCGACGAGCCGCTGGTTGTCGATGGGCGCGACCAGCCGTGCTGCGGCGCCGCTGCCCTGCTGTTTCAGTTCCCACAATCCGCCGACCTCTTCGCCGACGTAGAGCGTATCGCCGTCGAATACGCAGCCTTCGGACTGGGTCGCGATCTTATGCTCCCATTCCACGGCAAAGGTCGGCGCGGTATCTCCCACCGTGAGCGTACCAACGCGCACCGTGCCGTCCTTGACGATCAGCGCGGCGGTGATCGGTTCGCCCGGCGCGGTCTTCTTGACGCACAGGCCATAGGCTTCGCCCGGCCCGGCCGGGGCGCGGCCGAGCGCGGTGATCGCCGGCTTCGTGCTGTCGAGGCGGAAGATCGCGAGATGCGCGTTCACGCCATCGTTGCGGTCGCTCGCCACGATGATGTCGCCCGCCATGTCGACATTGTTGACGAACCCGCCCTTGATGAAGGCACGGTCCTTGCCCGCAAGGTCATAGACGTGGAGGCCCGCCTTCTTGTCGGTCGCGACGATCAGCGCGCGCGCGGGGTTGGCGGGATCGACCCAGACGGCCGGATCGTCGGCGGCATCGGCGCGATTCGTACCTACGGGTTGCGTCTCGCCGCTCGCGGTCACCTGCACTGGCGGCAGGCCGGTGATCATCGGCTCGCTGGCCGCGCATCCGGCGAGCAACGATGCAAAAGCGAGCGAAGCCAGCAGCTTCGATGTGCGGACGGCGGTCATGACGATTCCCCTAATTCCATTGACGCCCAAGGCGATTGGCGCGCCCCGTCCCAGCAAAGCGCGCGCGCGTCAATCCACAATATTTCCGTCACTTAACTGTCACGAGAACGTCATGATGCTCGTCGCAAACTGTCACATGGCGGCCCTAGAGGCCCGGCAACCACAAAGGGGGTCTGACCAACATGATTCGTACTTTCAGCCTGCACTCCGCCGCCGCGCTCGCTCTTGCCGCAGCGCTCGTCGCTGCCCCTGCCGCCGCGCAGGACACGGCGCCGATTCAGCGCGAGGACGGCACCATCACGACTTCGCAGGATATCGTGGTCCTCGGCAGCGTCGGCTATCGCAACCGCAGCGACGAGGCCGAACCCGTCCTGTCGTATGACAGCGAATTCTTTCAGCGTTTCGAACCGCTCACCGCGGGCGACGCCTTGAAGCGCGTGCCGTCGGTGACCTTCCTTTCCGACGTCATTGAAAGCGACGGGGCGCGGTTGCGCGGCCTGCCGCCGGGCTATACCCAGATCCTGATCAACGGTGAGCGTGTTCCAGGCAATGCGTCTGACCGCAGCTTCTTCCTCGACCGCATCCCTGCCGAGCTGATCGATCGCGTCGAAATCGTCCGCTCATCCTCGGCCCGCCGCACCGGCGACGCGGTCGCGGGGACGATCAACATCGAATTGCGCGACGCCTTCGAACTTGACGGTGGTTATATCCGTGCGGGCGGCCTCTATTACGACGACAAGGAACTCGAACCGAGCCTCGGGCTGGTGTACGGCGGCGCGGTCGGTCCCGGTCGCCTGCTCGTCGGGTTGAACTTTCAGGGCCGTCACAACCCGAAAAAGAAATTCTCGCTGCGCTATGATGACTCGCCCGAGAACGACCCCGATTTCGCGACCAACGAATTCAACAATCGCGAAGACCAGGCCGACACGCGCGACGGCAAGGATTATTCGGCCAATGGCAGCTATGAAATCGACGGCGAGACCACCGATTTCCGGATCAGCGGCTTCTATGTTCGCACCGACCGTTTCGAAAGCGAGCGCAGTTTCGAATATAATGACCCAACTGCGATCAACGGCCCGCTGCCGACCGGCAATCTGATCAGCGACAATGCCAATGACAATGGCATCGACCAGCGCAACTACAGCCTGGATGCGAAACTGGCGCACCGCTGGTCGCTCGGCGAAACGTCGCTGCGCGTCGGCTTCGCGCGCTTCGACGACGAACAGACCGAATCCGAATATCAGATCGAGTTCAACGACGAGGGCGACGATCCCGAATTCGAACAGGAATTTTTCACCACTGACATCGCCGACAAGGAGTTTTCGGTAAAGCTCGACCATGAATTCGAGCTGGGCGGCGATACGCAACTGGTGATCGGCGGTATGTATCAGGACAAGGATCGCCGCACCGCGATCCTCGAAGCCGATGACGACGCCGCGTTTCCGGGGCTGGAGAACAGTTACGACCAGTTTGTCGACAATCCGGCCGACCTCGCGGTTCCGTTCGGCGACCTCGACCCTGCCGATGGCGGCGTGAACAGCATCGAAGAACGCCGCCTCGACGGGTTCGCCCTCGTGCAGGGAAAGACGGCGCGACTGACGTGGGAAGCGGGTATTCGTTATGAAACGACGAGGCTCGACATCACCGACTTCACCGGCGCGGCGGCGGTGCCGACGCAGGAAAATGACTATGAAAAGTGGCTGCCGTCGGCGTCGATCAAGTTCGAACTGACCCCGCGCGACCGCATCACCGCGTCGGTGGCGCGCACCAACCGCCGCCCCGACTTCAACTTCATCTCGCCAGCATTGCTCGAAGAGGAGCTGGCCGACAATGACTTGCAGGGCAACCCGCAACTCGGGCCGGAAACTGCGTGGGGCGTCGATGTCGGATATGAACGCCGCATCGGCGCGCGCGGTATCGTCGGGTTGAACGTCTTTTACCGAGATGTGAAGAATCTGATCGAGCTGACGAACACTGGCGAAGAAGGGTCGGAGGGGCCGGGTACCTTCGTGTTCACCCCGCAGAATGTCGGCGACGGCAAGGTCTATGGCGTCGAATTCGACCTGTCGACCGATCTTGGCTTCCTCGGCCTGCCCGACACCGGCATCTTCGGCAACGTCTCGTGGCTCGATAGCGAGATCACCGATTTTGCGGGCAAGCGCCGCTTCAACGGCCAGTCGGACTATGTTTATAACATCGGCTTCATTCAGGACATTCCGTCGGTTGGCGTCGCTTTCGGCGCCACCCACCGCAAGCAGGGCGCGGCCTATGACCGTGTGATCGGCGAGGAAGTCCGCACCACCTATGGCGCCGACCTCGAAATCTTTGTCGAAAAACGCTTCGGCAAGAATTTCACGATCCGCGCAGTGGGTTCGAACCTGCTCAATGGCGCCAAGAGCGAGACGTTCAACAAGTTCGACAATCTCGAAGATCAGGCGGCGCGCGATTTCGACGAATATGAACTCGAAAGCGAAAATGCCGGACCGGTGTTTCAGATCATGGCGCGCTACGCTTTCTGAACGTTCGGCGGTCGGTGCTCAGTCCCTGGGGCGCCGACTGCTGGTCAATCCTCCCTGTCGCGAAGCGATGGATGTGGCAGCGGCCTAGCCGCTGACGGAGGGACAATCGCGCTGCCTCCACCATCCTTTGGATGGTCCCCCTCCCCACGGATTCGCGGCAGAGAGGATATTGTATAAGCCCTCGGCCTCAGCCGATATGTTTAAATATCCATCCGATGCTCGCGCCGCCCGCGGGCGCGGTGCCGGTGACGACCAGCTGTTCGGTCGGGTGCGGGCGGCCTTCGCCGTCGACCCAAAGGCTTTGCTCGACATCGAGCGCACCTTCAGAGGTGCGGAATTGCCACAGCGGGCCGCCGTTGATGCGCAGCAGCGCGCCGAGTTTGTCGGCGGTCAGGCTGGCCGAGATATTGCGGCCGAGGTGAAAGCGTAGCGCGAACCCCTTGTCGCCCTTGCGCCGCGTCCGCGGCGCGGGGAGCAGCATGTCCTCGCCGCGCAGTTCGCGCCCGTTCGGCGACAAGATCAGCAGGCGGCGGTGGATCAGCCCGTGGCGCCGCGCATAACCGTCGTGGCTCATCTCGACGCGGCTGCCCTGCGGCGTCTCGCGTCGATCCAGTTCGACCTCGGTTACGCCTTTGCCCAGCGAGCCGTTCGCCAGAATCGCGGTCGAATTGGTGTCGGCGAGGATCAAAGTCGAATGCGCCGCAGTGGTGCGAAGGCCGCGCGCCAAGTCGGCGGGGATCGTCGCGCCGGTCAGCGCCGCGCCGCCGCAATTGACGACGATGCGCTCGTCGCCATCGCTCAGCTCGAACGCCAGCGTCGACGCGCAACCCGCCTCGGTCACCCGCGCGATCGGTGGCGGCGCCGCGTCGGCGAGCAGCACGACCTTGTTCGCGACCAACCGCTGATAGCCCCAGTCCCGCGCCTGTTTCAGCGGCCGGGTGCGTACTCCGCTCGCGCTGACGATTGCCTGGACATGCGCCGCCGATGTCGCGCCGCTGCCCTGCCAGCTGCCCATGCCACCATCGCTGTGCAGCAGCCCGAGCAGCGCCGGGACGGCGCGCGCCAGCACTTCCTGCACGAACGGCGGGACTTCCATGCGGCGCATTTCATAAACTTTGGCAAGCATCGACAACGCCATCACCGCGTCGAGCTGCGCCTGCGGCGAGCGCGAGATATTGCCGCCGTCGGCGTAAAAGCTGGTTTCGAGCACCTTGCGCAGACCCGCTTCGCCGAATATCTGCCGCGGCTCGCCGCCGGGCATCAGCAGCGACGCGGCGACGATGCCGACCCACGCGACCATCTGCCCCGTGCCCGGGCGCGTCTTGTCGGCAACGCGATCCAGATGCCGTGCCGCGCGCGCGAGGTGGTTGAGCACCGCCGAACGATAGACAAGGTCGCTCGAAGACAGGATCAGCGGCGCGTGGGCGGCCCAGAACAGGATGCGCCACGCGGTATTGTCGGCCTTCCACGCCGGTTCGCTCACCGTCTCGCCATGCGTGCCGAGCCAGTGGCGGACAACGGCTTCGGCGATCGGCGCGCCGTCGGCGCGGGTGCCCGTCGCAGCGAGATCGCGCAGCCAGGCAAAGCTGTGCAGATAATCGGCAAAGGTCGGCGCGACGGTCAGCGCGGCAAAATCGAGCTCGCCCAGCGGCAGCTTCAACCCGCGGTGCAGGAAATGGCCGGCGCGAATCGCGGTCCCGGCGCGCGTGTCGCCGGGTACCGGATCGGCCGGCACGCCAAGCAATTTGAGCGGAAAGCGCCCCTTCAGACGGAACGCGTGGAGCGGGGTGCGCCAGGTCAGCCGGGTGATCGCATTGGCAACGCGGTCGCCCAGCGACAGCCCCTTGTCGGCGGGCAGGCGGATCAGCCGCTTGCCGGGCTCGATCGAATCGTCGATCGGCGCGGCGTCGTCGGCCAGATCGAGCGGCGGGTCGGCAGGGGCCGAAGTCAACGGTCTCCCCTCCATCAGTCAGGCGCCCCGCAGCCGCCGGATATTGTCGGCATAAGCGTCCGGACCGCCCTTGAAGGTCGCGGTGCCCGCCACCAGCACATCGGCGCCCGCCGCTATCGCCAGCGGGGCGGTCCCGGCATCGATGCCGCCATCGACCTCCAACCGAATATCGCGGCCGCTCTTGTCGATCATCTTGCGCACCGCCTCGATCTTGCGCAGCTGGCTCGTGATGAAACTCTGTCCGCCGAAGCCGGGATTGACGCTCATGATCAGCACCAGGTCGATGTCGTCGATCAGATAGTCGAGCATCTTGGCCGGGGTCGCGGGATTGAGCGACACCCCCGCCTGCTTGCCCAGCGATTTGATGTGCTGGACGGTGCGGTGGATATGCGGCCCCGCCTCGGGATGCACCGTGATGATGTCGGCGCCTGCCGCGGCAAAGGCGTCGAGGAAATGATCGACTGGCGAAATCATCAGATGGACGTCGAAAGGCAGGGTCGAATGCGGGCGCAGCGCCTTCACCACTGCCGGTCCGATCGTCAGATTGGGGACAAAATGGCCATCCATCACGTCGATATGCACCCAGTCGGCGCCCGCCGCTTCGATCGCGCGCACTTCCTGGCCCAGCGCGGCAAAATCGGCGCTCAGGATCGACGGGGCGATGCGGATGGGGGCGGGGGTACTAGTCATGACCATTGGCCTTAACCATCAACCCCTTGGGGGGCAAGCAGAGTGGCGGCGCTAGCGGTGGAAAAGGTTAGCGAGCCTCCCTGTGGCGAAGCCATGGGGAGAGGGACCTTTCGCGCAGCGAATGGTGGAGGGCCCGCGACGGAGCCCCTCGGTCAGCCCGGGGGGCTGCCACCTTCCGATCGATGCGCGACAGGGAGGATTGCTCCATTCACCGCCAGCGCCAGCCGCCCTCGGTCTTGGCGCGGTAGATCGGCATCGGCGCCAGCCCCGCGACGATCACAGCGATCGTCATCGCCACCGGCCGACCCTGCAACGCCACCGCCACCCCCGTGATCAACGCGACGTGCAGCGCGAGCAACAGCCAGCCCTCCCAAACGATCGGCAGCCCGGTGCCAAACCCATGGCTCTTGGCGCGAAACCAAGGCCCTTTGCGCATGAACAGGTGCATCATGGCTTATTTTCCCCTTTTGGCGGCCGCCCGCGTCGTGCCGACGCGCCGGCCTTGGGCTTGACTCCGCGCCGCGCCAGCGCCTCGCGCAGCAGCACCTCGATCTCGGCATTGGCGCTGCGCAGTTCGTCCGCCGCCAATCGCTCGACCGCCGCATACAGCGCGGGGTCGAGGCGGAGGGCAAAGGCTTTCTTGGCGGACGTCGGCATAGGTAAAACCTCAATCCCCGTTCGCATCGAGCGACGTCGAGATGCCCGGAAGTCATGTGCCCACGGTGGGTGTCTCGACTTCGCTCGACGCGAGCGGGATGTTTACATCAGTAAAGCGACCCGGCGTTCACCACGGGCTGCGTATCGCGTTCGCCGCACAGCACGACCATCAGGTTCGATACCATCGCCGCCTTGCGCTCGTCGTCGAGTTCGACGACGCCCTTTTCGGCGAGCAAGTTGAGCGCCATTTCGACCATCGTCACCGCGCCCTCGACCAGTTTCTTGCGCGCCGAAATCACCGCCTCGGCCTGCTGGCGGCGCAGCATCGCGCCTGCGATTTCCTGCGCGTAAGCAAGGTGGGTCAGTCCGCATTCGTCGACGGTGATCCCGGCGACGCTAAGCCGCTCAATCAGCGCCTTGCGCAGCTCGACCCCGACCTCGTCATGGTTGCCGCGCAGCGTGATTTCCTGATGTTCGATGTCGTCATAGGGGTAGCGCGAGCCGATCGAGCGCACCGCAGCCTCGATCTGCGCCATCACGAATTCCTTGTAATCATCGACGTCGAACAGCGCCTGCGCGGTGTCGGTGACGCGCCACACGACTTGCGCCGCCATTTCGATCGGATTGCCGCGCAGATCGTTGACCTTGATCTTGTCCGAAATGACGTTGTTCGCGCGCACCGCGATCTTCTTGCGCGTCAGCCACGGCAGCACCCAGCGCAGCCCTTCCTCGCGGTCGGTGCCTTTATACGCCCCGAACAGCTGGATCGCCGCCGCTTCATTGGGATTGATCAGGTAGAAGCCGCACAGGATCAGGAAGCCGACCACCGCCGATACGGCTACGACCGCCCATTTCCACGCCACCTGAAATTCAGCGGTCGCATTGCTGATCCCCGCCCACAGTGCGACGCCCAGCAGTGCCACCCAGATCAGCAGCATCAGATAACCGCTCTGCGTCAGCGCTCGCGTCTCGCGACTGCGGTTCAGCGCCGGTGTCCCTCCATCAACCATATCACCCTCCGACTCAATATAAAGATGATATCATCATTATATCGTTTCAGCGGACGGTCAACGGGATTCGGACGGACGCGGAAATTTCCGATCTTGGACGGATGGATCGCTGAGACCGGGGTGTAAAGCGACGGGATGAGCGGCGCCATTGAGGTGATCAATGCCGGTCGGACATGTGTGCTATTGGTCTGAGCCTCTCACCCGGGCAAGCAAAGGGGGTCATCAAGACCCCCTTTACCTCCCCGGTTTCGTCCACTCTATTCGGTCGGAAAGCCGCGCTTTTTCAGCAATGCCGACACATCGGGATCGCGGCCGCGGAAGGCGCGATACGCGTCGGCGCGGTCGGTTTCGTTGCCGGTCATCAACAGCAACGTGCGGAACTTGTCGGCGACAGTCCGGTCCCACGGCCCGCCCGCTTCTTCGAAAGCCGCCCAGGTGTCGGCATCCATGGTTTCCGACCAGAGGTAGCTGTAATAGCCTGCCGAATAGGCGTCCGAACTGAACAGATGCGCGAACTGCGGCAGGCGGTGACGCATGACGATCTCGCGCGGCATGCCCATTTCGGCCAGCGTCTCGCGTTCGAACTTGTCGATGTCGGTCGGCGGCACCTTGCGGTCGTGCAGCTTCATGTCGACGATCGCGCTCGACAGATATTCGACCGTTTCGAAGCCCTGGTTGAACTTGCCCGACGCCTCGATCTTGTCCAGCAGCGCTTGCGGCATCGGTTCGCCCGTTTTGTAATGCGTCGCGAATTTCGACAGCACTTCGGGCGTCATCAGCCAATTCTCGTTCACCTGGCTCGGATATTCGACAAAGTCACGCGGCACCCCGGCGAGCGCCGGATAGTTGATGTCATAGAGCAGGAAATGAATGCCGTGGCCGAATTCGTGGAACAGCGTCGACGCATCGTCGAGGCTGATCAGCGTCGGCTCGCCCTTTGCCGCTTCGGTGAAATTATTATTGTTCGACGCCAGCACATTGCGCTCGCCGCCCAGCTTTTGCTGGCTGCGATAGGTCGTCATCCACGCGCCCGATCGTTTGCCGTCGCGCGCGAAATTATCGAGGTAAAAGACCCCGATATTCTCGTTGGTCTTGAGGTTATAGACCTCGAACGTCCGCACCTTGGGGTCGAACACCGGGATCATCCCAGTATTCTCGCGGAACCCCATGTCATAGAGTTGGCCCGCCGACCAGAACATGCCCTCGACCAGCTTGTCGAGCTGGAGGTACGGCTTCACCTCGCTTTCATCTAGGTCATATTTGTCCTTGCGGACCTTTTCCGAATAGAAGCGATAATCCCATGGTTCGATGGTGATTTTCGGTCCTTTGCCGGCCTTGGCATCGGCGTCGGCGATCGCTTGCATGTCGGCGACCTCCTCCTTCACCCGCGCGACCGCGGCGGGCCACACATTCATCATCAGCCCCATCGCATTGGCGGGGGTCTTCGCCATCGTGTCGGCCATGCGGTAATTGGCGTGGGTCGGAAAGCCGAGCAATTCGGCGCGCTGCTGGCGCAGCGCCAGAATTTCGGCGATCGTTGCATTGGTATCATTGGCATTGCCATTGTCGCCGCGGTTCACGAAAGCCTTATAGACCTTCTCGCGCAGCGCGCGGTTGCTGGCGTTCTGGAGCACCGGCTGCGCCGACGACCGCGTGTTCTTTATCGCCCACTGGCCGGGCTTGCCATTGGCTTCGGCGGCGGCGGCGAGCGAGGCGACAAAGCCGGCGTCGAGCCCGGCCAGCTCGGCCTTTTCGGTGACGAAGGTATAAAGCTTCTCGTCGCCGAGCAGCTTTGACGAAAAGGCTGAGAACAGGCTCTCGAGCTTCGAATTCATCGCGACCAGCTTGCTCTTGTCGGCGGGCGAAAGATTGGCGCCGTCGCGCACCATCTCGTCATAGCTGCGCTCGACGATCCGCATCTGCTGCGCATCGAGGCCGCTCGTCTGGCGGGCGTCGTACACCGCCTTGTAGCGCGCGAACAGCTTGGGATCGAGGAATAGCTCGGTGTAGAAGGTGGTAAGCTTGGGGCTCCATTCGGCGTCGATGTCCTCGACCCGCTCGTTCGACTTGTTCGATGTCTGCACGCCCCACAAAGCCGATACGCGCTCCATCGTGTCGCCCGCCAGCATCATCGGGACGTGGGTGTTCTCGAACGTCGGCGCCGCCGGATTGTCGATCACCGCCTGCACTTGCGCGCGCGTCTCCGCCATGCCCTTGGTAAAGGCGTCGGGAAACAGCTCGGGGTCCATCTTGTCCCACGGCGGCACCCCTGAATAGGGGCCGGTCCAGGTCGCGAGCATCGGGTTGGCGCCAGCCGGAACCGTGGAGGGCGAGGGGGACTCGGCGGCGGGCGGAGCGGCAGCGGTCATTGGTCTATCCATATTTGTGCAACCCGCGAGCAGCGCGGTGGATGCGAGCAGTATTGGCAAGCGGCGGCGAAAAGAAAGCGCGTTGCGCGGCATCAGTGATTCTCCCGGGGAAACGGTTTCGGTGGAAACCATGTTGGTCCGGGCTTTAGCCCTAGATCGCGGCGTGGCGCAAGTTTGGGGGGACGAACCGAGTGAGGCACTAAATCCTCCCTGTGGCGAAGCGATGGGGAGTCGCAGACGGCGCGTAGCGCCAGCGGGACCGCTTGCGAAGCAAGTGGTGGAGGGGCGGCGACGGTAGCGGCATGGCCCCTCCTCAGCGCTGCGCCTCCGGTGCAGTTTATCCCGAGCGCCTGCAAGGCAGTCGAAGGGCGCTGCCACCTCCCCATCGCTGCGCGACAGGGAGCATCATCCCGCAAACATCGGCTGCACCAATCCGGGTACCTCAACCCGAAACGCAAAAACCCCGCCCGCGTGCGGCTGCGCTTTGCGCTCGTCGTCGGTCAGGTTCTTGCCGGCACTGGTGACAAAAGCGGTCTGCAAATCCGCGCCGCCGAACGCGATCATCGTTGGTCGCTGCACCGGCAGCTCGATCGTTTGCAACAACTCGCCTGCGGGCGAGAGCCGGACGACGCGCCACCCGTCCCACAGCGCCGACCAGTAACAGCCCTCCGCATCGACCGCGGCGCCATCGGGGCGACCGGTGCCGAGCGGAAACTGGTGGAAGATCCGCCCTTCGCCGAGATTACCCGTCGCCGGATCGACGTCGAACGCACGGATCGCATGGGTCGGGGTGTCGGCATGGTAGAAAGTCCGCCCGTCGGGGCTGAATGCCGCGCCGTTGCTGGTGGTGAGGTCACCGAGAACTTCGGAGAGCGAACCGTCAGGATCGAGCCGATACAGTGTCGCCGTGGGATGCGCCTTGTCGCTCGTCAGGCTGCCAACCCACAGCCGACCGGCCCCGTCGACGCAGCCGTCGTTGAACCGCTGCTCGGGTTTGTCTGCGAGCACCGCCGGGCCAAAGCGTCGCGGTGCGGCGCCCCAGCTGTCGATCAGCGCGCAGCGGTCCTCCATCGCGACCACCAGCCCGCCACCCGCGCGCGGCGCCGCGCAGCCGACCTGCTGATCCAGCTGCATGACCTCGTCCGCACCGGTGGCCGGATCGGTGCGATGAATCGCCTGCCCCTCGATATCGACCCAGTACAGCCGCTGTTCCGATACGCTCCAGCGCGGCGATTCGCCGAGCAAGGCACGGGCGTCGAGAAGAAGTTGAACCATGGCGTGTGTCGTAGCGCGGCGCGGGGGTGCTGCCCAGCGGCTGCAATCCTATTCGTCGGTGAAACGTGAGCGAGAGGTAACGCCCACTTTCGTCACCCCGGACTGGATCCGGGGTTCACGCGGTCGCGCGCTGCCCGCCAGTCAACGCCGCATGGATCTCGGATCAAGTCCGGGATGACGGGGAAAGTCGGCCGCGCGAGCAAAGAGTTCATGCCGTAACGTCTTTCCACTTGACGTGCACGTAAACGTAAGGTCTCTTGGCGACTGAAAAGTTGCGGCCGACTCCCCGCCTGCGTTCGGCTGCCGCAAGGGAAAGGAAGACCATGTCGCTCGATAACCTGTCGCGCTCCGCCTACACCGACGATCATGAGGCCTTCCGCGCCACGGTGCGCCAGTTCCTCGAAAAAGAGATCGCCCCCAACGCCGCGCAATGGGCTGAGGACAAGATCGTCCCCAAGTCGATCTGGCCCAAGGCGGGCGAGCTGGGCATGCTGTGCCCGACGGTACCCGAGGAATATGGCGGGCTCGGCCTCGACTTCGGTTACAATGCGATCGTCGATGAAGAGAGCGCCTATTACGGCCGCGCCACCACCGGCTTCTCGCTCCAGTCGGACATCGTCACCAATTACATCGTCAAATATGGCAGCGAAGAGCAGAAGAAGCACTGGCTGCCAAAGATGGTTGCGGGCGAGGTGATCACCGCGATCGCGATGACCGAACCCGGTACCGGCAGCGATCTTCAGGGCATGCGCACGACCGCTAAAAAGGATGGCAATCATTATGTCATCAACGGGTCGAAAACCTATATCACCAACGGCCAGAACGCCGACCTGATCCTCGTCTGCGTCAAGACCGATACCGAAGTCCAGCCGGCGTGGAAGGGCGTGTCGATCGTCCTCGTCGAGGCCGACCGCGATGGTTATGAGCGCGGACGCAACCTCGACAAGATCGGGCAGGACGAGGCCGATACGTCGGAAATGTTCTTCAACGACGTCCGCGTGCCAATCACCAACTGCCTGGGCGAAGAGGGCAAGGGCTTCATCTATCTGATGAGCGAGCTGCCGCAGGAACGCCTCTCGATTGCGGTGTCCGCGCAGGCGTCGGCGCAGCGTGCCTTCGACGACACCGTCGAGTTTACCCGCGACCGCAAGGCGTTCGGCAAGCCAATCCTCGATTTCCAGAACACGCGCTTCGTGCTCGCCGACCTCAAAACCAAATTGCAGGTCGGCTGGGCGCATCTCGACTGGGCGCTCGCGCGGCATTTGAAAAAGGAACTGACCCCCGAAGAGGGCGCCGCGGCGAAGCTGTGGCACACCGAACTGCAGTGGGAAATCATGGACAAATGTCTCCAGCTTCACGGAGGGGCGGGGTATATGAACGAATATCCGATCGCCCGCGCCTGGCGCGCCGCGCGTGTGACGCGCATCTTTGGCGGCACGAACGAGATTATGAAGGAACTGATCGGGCGGAAGCTTTAAGCCCATTGCCCCCGCCAAGGCGGGGGCCGCTGGCGTTTACACTCGGCGTTGCCCGACGCCTCCAACGGCCCCCGCCTGCGCGGGAGCGACGACCACTCGGAAAGGACTATCCCCATGGCCCATGCTTATATCGTAGACGCCGTCCGCACCGCCGGCGGCAAGCGCGGCGGCAAGCTCGCCGGCATCCACCCCGTCGATCTTGGTGCTGCCGTGTTTGACGCAATCGCCGACCGCAATGATTTCGACACGTCAAAGATCGACGACGTCATCACCGGCTGCGTGTCGCAGGGCGGGCAGCAGACGATGGACCTTGGCCGTAACGCCGTGCTTGCCTCGAACCTCCCCGACTCGATTCCCGCGGTGACGATCGACCGCCAGTGCGGCTCGTCGCAGCAGGCGATGATGTTCGCGGCGCAGGCAGTGATGTCGGGAACGCAGGACATCGTCCTCGCCAGCGGCATCGAAAGCATGACGCGCGTGCCCATGGGCAGCGTCGCGACCCTGTTCATCAAGGAAGGGCTTGGCCACTACAAGTCCGAGCGGCTCGAGGAAAAATATCCCGGCATCATGTTCAGTCAGTTCATGGGCGCCGAAATGATCGTCAAGAAGCACGGCTTCAGCAAGGACGACCTCGACGCTTATGCCTTTGAAAGCCATCGCCGCGCCAAGGCGGCGACCGAAGCGGGCCATTTCCAGCGCGAAATCGTCGGGCTCGACATCGACACGCCTGAGGGCCGCCAGACCCACCTGGTTGACGAAGGCATCCGCTTCGATGCGACGCTCGAGGGCATAGCGGGCGTCAAATTGCTGCAGGAAGGCGGCACAATCACTGCCGCTTCGTCGAGCCAGATCTGCGACGGCGCCTCGGCGGCGCTGATCGTCTCCGAACAGGCGCTGAAAGACCATGGCCTGACCCCGCGCGCGCGCATCCATCATGTCTCGGTGACCGCGGGCGACCCGGTGATCATGCTTGAAGAACCGTTGTTCGCGACCGAAAAGGCGCTGAAGCGCGCCGGAATGCGGATCGAGGATATCGACGCTTACGAGGTCAACGAAGCCTTCGCCCCGGTGCCGCTCGCGTGGCTCAAATATCTTGGCGCCGATCACGCGCGTCTTAACCAGCATGGCGGCGCGATCGCGCTCGGCCACCCGCTCGGGGCCAGCGGCACCAAGCTGATGGCGACCCTGCTCGGCGTGCTCGACGCAACCGGCGGCAAATATGGCCTGCAAACGATGTGCGAAGGTGGCGGTCAGGCCAACGTCACGATCATCGAGCGGTTGTAAGAGATCTGGCGTCGCCCCCGCGGAGGCGGGGGCCGCTATCGGGGTAGCGCAAAGCTGCCAACGGCCCCCGTCTTCGCGGGGGCGACGATTTAAGGGAGAATGATATGAAACTCGATTCCACGGTATCCGCCGTCGTCACCGGCGGCGCCTCAGGCCTCGGTGCCGCCACTGCGCGCGCGCTCGCTGCGAAAGGCGTCAAGGTCGCGATCTTCGACCTGCAGGAAGAAAAGGGCACCGCGCTCGCCGCAGAGCTCGGCGGGGTGTTCTGCGAATGCAATGTCACCGACGATGCATCGGTCGATGCCGCTTTCGCCAAATCGCGCGAAGCGATCGGCCAGGAGCGTATCCTCGTAAATTGCGCCGGCACCGGCAACGCGATCAAGACTGCGAGCCGCAGCAAGGAAGACGGCAGCATCAAGCATTTCCCGCTCGATGCCTTCAACTGGATCATCCAGATCAACCTCGTCGGCACCTTCCGCTGCATCGCCAAGTCGGCGGCCGGCATGCTGACTCTCGACCCGATGGAAGACGGCGAGCGCGGCGCGATCGTCAACACCGCGTCGGTCGCGGCTGAGGACGGCCAGATCGGGCAGGCCGCTTACTCGGCGTCAAAGGGCGGCGTCGTCGGCATGACCCTGCCGATCGCACGTGACCTTGCGAGCGAGAATATCCGCGTCAACACGATCCTGCCAGGCATTTTCGACACCCCACTGCTCGCGGGTGCGCCGCAGAATGTCCGCGATGCGCTCGGCGCTTCGGTGCTCAATCCCAAGCGCCTCGGCAATCCGCCCGAATATGCCGCGCTGGCGCTGTGCATGATCGAGAATGGCTATTTCAACGGCGAAGACGTGCGCCTCGACGGCGGGATTCGCATGGGCCCGCGCTGATATGCCCAAACCGGAAAGCTGGCGGCTGAAGGCCGCCAGCTACCCCGTCTGCGCCGAATTTCAGACGCGGTTTCAGGACATGGATATCAACGGCCACCTCAACAATGTGGCCTTTGCCGCGTTGTTCGAAAGCGGCCGCGTGCTGCTCAACCGCCAGGTCCGCCCGCTCGGCGAGCGGCCCGGCAACGAACGCACCATGGTAGCCGCGGTCGAGATCAATTATCTCGCCGAGGGCAATTTCCCCGATCCGGTCGAGATCGCGACCGGCATCGGTCGCCTCGGCACCTCGAGCTGGACGATCGTCCAGGCGATGTTCCAGAATGGCCGCTGCATCGCGACCTGCGACACGGTGGTCGTGTGCCGCACCGACAATCAGGCAAAACCGCTGCGCGCCGAGATGGTCGCCGAACTGACCGCCAATCTGGTGACGCCGGTTTAGGTACTTCTCACTTGATGGGAGAAGGATACGCAGCCTTGCTGCGAAGCAGCTGGGCGGAATTGGATGAGGTTGACCGTGCATCGTCGTGCCGCTGTTTCAGGCCGGTGCCGCATCCCCACCGCTGCGACTTAGCCAGCAAGCTGGCAAGTCTCGCTGCCTCCCCCATCAAGGACCCATCAACGGGGAGCGCTATCAATCGTCGATCGTCGTATCGGTATCCGGCACCGACCGGATCAAATCGCGCGCGAAGCCGATCAACCCGATCTGCCGCCGCCGCTTCAGCCGCTCGGCGCGCAGGATCGCCATCACTGCGCCATAACATGCTTCGACGTCATCGTTGATCAGCACATAATCATAGCCATCCCAGTGACTGATCTCGTTCGCGGCGCGCGCCATCCGCGCTGCAATCACCTCGTCGCTGTCGGTGTTGCGCGCGCGCAGGCGGCGTTCCAGCTCTTCCATCGTCGGCGGCAGGACGAAGACGCGCACCACATCGGGACCGGCCTCCTGATACAGCTGCTGCGCGCCCTGCCAGTCGATGTCGAACAATACATCCTTGCCGGCGTCGAGCAATTCATCGACCCGCGCGCGCGGCGTCCCATAGCGGTGGCCAAAGACATGCGCCCATTCGAGGAACTCGCCGTCGGCGGCCATCTGCTTGAAGGTTTCGACATCTACGAAATGATAATCTTTGCCATCGACCTCGCCGCGGCGCGGCGGCCGGGTGGTGGCCGAGATCGACAATGCGATGTCGGGATCGACCCCCAGCATCTTTTTCGAAATGGTGGTCTTGCCCGCGCCCGACGGCGAGGAGAGGACGAACAACACGCCGCGGCGGTCGAGGTGGACGCTTTCAGCCATGGCCGCTATTCGCGAAAGGCGCGCCAGCGGTCAAGCGCGAAGGGGACACGGCATGGCAGGAATTTCGCGTAAAGGCTGGCTGGTCGCGGCGGCATTATTGGCAATATTCACCGCGATCCTGTTCGCAATGGGCCGCCCGCCGATCTGTCCGTGCGGGACGATCAGCCTGTGGCACGGCACCGTCCAGTCGGATCAGAACAGCCAGCAGATTTCGGACTGGTACAGTTTCAGCCACATCATCCACGGCTTCATCTTCTACGGCCTCGGCCGCTGGCTGATGCCGCGCCAGCCGCTCTGGGTTGCACTGGCGCTGGCGATCGGGATCGAGGCGGCGTGGGAAATCCTCGAAAATTCGCCGATCATCATCGACCGTTATCGCGAAGTAACGATGGCGTTTGGCTACAGCGGCGATTCGATCCTCAATTCGGTCAGCGACGCGCTGTTCATGATCGCGGGCTTCCTCGCTGCCAGCCGGATGCGCTGGTGGATGACGGTTTCTATCGCGATCGTCTTCGAACTGTTTACCCTGTGGACGATCCGCGACAATCTGACCCTCAACGTGCTGATGCTCGTGTCGCCGGTCGAGGCGATCAAGGAGTGGCAGGCGGGATCATAGGCTGCCCAGCGCCATACCTCCCCGTCCGTTATTGCCTATGTAAACCAGTGGGCGGCGGCGATGGCAAGGTACCGGTTCCTCATCAGTGGATGGCGCTCGGCCGCTGATCGTCGAGCGGGATGGCGGGGGGCAATGCGTCGCCCATCGTCTGCCCGTCGGGGCCATGGTCCGCGGTTCCGGCATAGCTGTCGACGACCCCGGCCTGCGCCAGTTGCGGGTCGATCGCATGCGCGGCTTCTGCGGCCTGACGCGCCTCGGCGCGCTCAGCCCATTTCTTGGTCAGATAGCCCGCGGCGGCCCAAGCCGCCATCGCGGCATAGCGCTGCGGAAACAACCGCCGCGCCGCAAACAGCGCGCCCGCGCCGATCACCGCGCCGGCAACCGGGTGATTGCCCTGTTTCCGTCCGATTGCGCTACCCAGCACGCCGCCAACGATCCTGCCAATCATGCCCAAATCTCCTTCTCCCCTATCAATTCGCCGAGGGGGCTTCGGGTTCCGGCCCAAGCATCATCCGCGGATCGACCAGCCGGTCGAAGGTCGCGGCATCGACATAGCCAAGACCCAGCGCCGCTTCCTTCAAGGTGGTGCCGCTTTCATGCGCGTGCTTGGCGATCTTCGCCGCCTTGTCATAACCGATTTCAGGGGCGAGCGCGGTGACAAGCATCAGCGAGCGGCTCATCAGTTCGTCGATGCGGGCGTGATTGGGTTCGAGTCCCGCCACGCAATGCTGGGTGAAACCCGCCATCCCGATCGCCATCAGATCGATCGAACGCAGCACATTGGCGCCGATCAGCGGCTTGAAGACATTGAGCTCCAGATGCCCCTGCATGCCGCCGACGGTCACCGCCTGATGATTGCCGATGACCTGGCCCGCGACCATCGTGAGCATCTCGCACTGCGTCGGATTGACCTTGCCGGGCATGATCGAGCTGCCCGGCTCGTTTGCGGGCAGGTCGAGCTCGCCCAGCCCCGCGCGCGGCCCCGATCCGAGCAGGCGGATGTCATTCGCGATCTTGGTCAGCGCCACGGCGAGCGTATTCAGCGCGCCGGAGAAAAACACGAGTCCGTCGTTCGACCCCAGTGCTTCAAACTTGTTGCGCGCCGGTTCGAACGCGATTCCGGTCGCGCGGCTCAGCTCCGCGGCGATTGCGACGTCGAAGCCCGCAGGCGCGTTGAGCCCGGTACCGACCGCGGTGCCGCCCTGTGCCAGCTTGTTGATATTATGCGCCAACGCCCCCTCGATCCGCGCCCGGCACGCGATCAGCTGCGCGACATAGCCCGAAAACTCCTGCCCCAGCGTCAGCGGCGTCGCGTCCTGCAAATGGGTGCGACCGATTTTGACGATGTCGCTCCATGCCGCCGCTTTCGCTGCCAGTGCATCGGTCAGCGCGATCAGCGCGGGCAGCAGCCGTGTCATGGTTTCGACCGCCACCGCGACATGGATTGCGGTCGGGAAACTGTCGTTTGACGACTGGCCCATGTTGACATGGTCGTTGGGATGGACCGGCGCCTTGCCGCCGCGTGTCCCCGCCAGCGCTTCGTTGGCGATCCCCGCGATCACCTCATTGGCGTTCATATTCGTCTGCGTGCCGCTCCCCGTCTGCCAGATGGCGAGCGGAAACTGGTCGTCATATCGTCCAGCCGCGACGGCTTCGGCGGCGGCGGCAATCGCGTCGGCCAGATTGCCATCGAGCCCATGCGCGCGGTTGATCCGCGCCGCTGCACCCTTGATACGCGCGAGCGCGTGGACGATCGGCAGCGGCATGCGCTCGTGCGCCGGAAAGGCGAAATTATGGCGGCTCCGTTCGGTCTGCGCGCCCCAATAGGCGTCGGCCGCAACTTCGATCGCCCCGATGCTGTCGGTCTCGGTCCGCGTTCCGCTCATCCCATCAAAGTCCGCGTCACGAGCACCGACCCGCCCCAGATCATCGTGACGAGGCCGAGCATCTTCCAATACCCCGTTTCACCAACGCGGCGACGCAGCCAGGCCGCGAGCAGCCAGACGAGGACCAGTGCAGGGGTCAATATCAACAGGCTGAAGCGCAGCAGGCCGTCGGCGATCTGACCGCGTGCGGCACCGTCCTCGAACAGCGTCAAGCCCTCGACGCTCCACCAAAAGGCGGCGGTCAGCACCAGCATCCCGGCGAGGGCCCAATATTGCCAGAACCGGCTGGGGGGCCATGGCGACGCCACGGCGTTATTTCCGCTTGCCGAAATCCACCGTCACGACGTTCGACCCGTCTTCGTTCGTCACGTCAGGGCGGTCGTTGTCGGCCTCGTCATGCGGTTCAGGTGCGGTCGCCTCGTCGTCGCTGACCTGGAATTGCAGACCGAAATCAACCGATGGATCGACGAAGGCAGTGATCGCCGCATAGGGAATCGTCAGGATCGACGGTGTCTGGTTGAACGACAGCCCGACACTGAAATGGTCGTCAGCGACTTTCAGATCCCAGAAACGGTTCTGCAGCACGATCGTCATTTCGTCGGGAAATTTGGCGATCAGATGCGCCGGAATGTTAACCCCCGCGGCCTGCGTCTTGAACGTGATATAGAAATGATGCTCGCCGGGCAGGCTGTCGTAGCCTTCGATCTGGCGCAGCACACGGCCGACCACGGCGCGCAGCGCGTCCTGCACGATTTCGTCATAGGGAATCAGGCTGTCGCGGACTTCGTCACTCATGGGGCAGGGGGATGAACGGAGCGGGCGGATGGGTCAAGGGGGGAGAGTCGCCTTGCATGGTGAAAAGTGGCTGCTATGGGGCAGTCCATGCGAACCGCAACCGTCCAGCGCACGACCAAGGAAACCGACATCGCAATTGCCGTCAACCTCGACGGCACCGGCGACTATGCGGTGTCCACCGGCATCGGTTTCCTCGACCATATGGTCGAACAATTGTCGCGTCACTCGCTGATCGACATTTCGATGCAGGTGAAGGGCGATCTGCATATCGACCAGCACCACACGGTCGAGGATTCGGCGCTCGCGCTCGGCGAAGCGATGGCGAAGGCGCTCGGCGACAAGCGCGGCATCGCCCGCTATGGCGAAGCGCATGCGCCGATGGACGAGACGCTGACGCGCTGCGTGCTCGACATTTCGGGGCGCCCGCACTGCGTTTACAAATCCAGCTTCTCGCAGCCGCGATTGGGTGAGATGGACACCGAGATGTTCCCGCACTGGTTCCACAGCTTTGCCCAGACCGCCGGGATCACGCTGCACATCGAGACGCTCTACGGCGAGAACAACCACCACATTGCCGAAAGCATGTACAAAGCACTCGCGCGCGCGCTGCGCCAGGCGGTCGAGATCGACCCGCGCAAGGGTGATGCGATCCCCAGCACGAAGGGTGTCCTCTAGGACTAGTCGATGACTGCCATTGCCCTGATCGACTATGGCGCGGGCAATCTTCGCTCGGTGCATAATGCGCTCGTCGCGGCAGGCGCTGCTGATGTGGCGGTCACTGCTGATCCCGATATTGTCGCCAAGGCCGATCGTATCGTGCTGCCCGGCGTCGGGGCGTTCGCTGCCTGTATGAACGGGCTAGTCGCAATCCCCGGCCTCGTCGAAGCGATGGAGCGCCGCGTTCGCGCCGACGGCGCGCCCTTCCTCGGTATTTGCGTCGGCATGCAATTGCTCGCCGATGCGGGCGAGGAGCATGGGCGCCACGCCGGGCTCGGCTGGATCGGCGGCACGGTCCGCGCCTTTGATCCCGCGCCTGCGCTGCGCATCCCGCACATGGGCTGGAACGACGTCGTCCCCAGCATCCCGCATCCGGTGATCGCGGCGGGTGAAGCCTATTTCCTGCACGGCTATCATTTCGCCGACACCGCCGACGTGCTCGCGACAAGCAGCCATGGCGGCGTCTTCAATGCCGCCGTCGGCCGCGACAATATGATCGGCGTCCAGTTCCACCCCGAAAAAAGCCAGGCTTACGGCCTCGCGACGCTCGAAAGGTTTTTGATGTGGCGGCCCTGACCATCTTCCCCGCGATCGACCTCAAGGGCGGGCAGGTGGTGCGCCTCGCCGAGGGCGATATGGATCGCGCGACCGTCTATGGTGACGATCCGGCGGCGCAGGCGCGGTTGTTCGCAAAGGCGGGCGCAACGCACCTCCATGTTGTCGACCTCGATGGCGCCTTTGCGGGAGCCAGCGTCAACGGCACCGCGGTGGAAAGCATCATCGCGGCTTTCCCGGGCAAGGTGCAGGTCGGCGGCGGCATCCGCGACCGCGCCGGGGTCGATCGCTGGCTCGCGCTTGGCGTCGACCGCGTGATCATCGGCACCGCAGCGCTCAAAGACCCCGAATTCGTCAAATCGGCCGCGCGCGACTTGCCTGGGCGGATCGTCGTCGGGGTAGATGCCCGCGACGGCATGGTTGCGACCGAGGGCTGGGCCGATGTGTCGGACGTTCGCGTCGAGGATCTGGCGCGGCGCTTTGAGGATGCCGGCGTTGCCGCGCTGCTGTTCACCGACGTCGGCCGCGATGGATTGCTCAAGGGCTGCAACGTCGAGGCGACGGTCGCCTTGGCGCGCGCAGTGGCCATTCCTGTGATTGCGTCGGGCGGGGTCGCCGACATCCATGACATCCACGCGCTGCGCCCGCATGTCGCCGACGGCATCGAAGGCGTTATCACCGGACGCGCGCTTTACGACGGGCGTCTCGATCTCGCCGAAGCGATTGCCGCGGGGCAGGGATGAGAGACAACCCCACTTCCGTTCGTATCGAGCGTAGTCGAGACACGTCATCGCTGGGCGCCCCTCTTCGCGGTGTCTCGATTCCGTTCGACACGAACGGGAACGAGAGGCCGTCTGAATGACCGTCCGCATCCGCGTCATCCCCTGTCTCGACGTTGCCGACGGCCGCGTCGTCAAGGGCGTCAATTTTGTCGACCTGCGCGACGCCGGCGACCCGGTCGAGGCGGCGCGGGCTTATGACGCTGCGGGCGCCGACGAGCTGTGCTTCCTTGATATTTCCGCCAGCCACCAGGGCCGCGGCACCCTGCTCGACATGGTCAGCCGCACCGCCGAAGTCTGCTTCATGCCGCTCACTGTCGGCGGCGGCGTGCGCAGCGCCGACGATGCGCGCGCGCTGCTGCTCGCGGGCGCCGACAAGGTTGCGGTGAACAGCGCGGCGGTCGCGCGCCCCGAACTCGTCGCCGACATCGCCGACCGCTTCGGCAGCCAGTGCGCGGTCGGCAGCATCGACGCGCGGCGCGTGGCCGATGGTCGCTGGGAAATCTTCACCCATGGCGGGCGGACACCGACGGGTATCGACGCGCTCGAACATGCCGTTCGGCTTGCCACGCTTGGCGCGGGCGAATTGCTTGTCACCAGCATGGACCGCGATGGCACCAAGGACGGCTATGACCTCGCGCTCACGCGCGCGATCGCCGACGCTGTCAGCGTGCCGGTGATCGCCAGCGGCGGGGTTGGCAACCTCGACCATCTGGTCGCGGGCGTGCTGGAAGGCGGCGCCAGCGCGGTCCTCGCCGCCAGCATCTTCCACTTCGGCGAAGCGACGATCGCCGAAGCCCATGCGCGGCTGGCCGCGGCCGGATTGCCCGTCCGCGCCCACTGACGGATCTCCTCGCATCGGGGCTGGTCAGGCGGAAGCGGGGCTGCAATAGCAGCCCGATGATCGCCCAACTCCGCCTGTCGCGCCGCGCCAACGAAATTTTCCCGATCCTCGGCTTCGTCGCCGCGCTCGCCAGTCTCGCGATGCCTCTCAATGCCTGGTTCGTCGCCGTCATCCTGATGGGCGCGGTCGTCGCAGCGGTCCACCATGCCGAAGTGATCGCACACCGCGTCGGCGAACCGTTTGGCACCCTGATCCTGGCGCTCGCGGTCACCGTGATCGAGGTCGGGCTGATCCTCACCTTGATGCAGGCCGAACCCGAAAAGGCGCAGACGCTGGCGCGCGATACGGTGTTCGCCGCGGTGATGGTCATCGTGAACCTGTTGCTGGGGCTTTGCCTGCTCAGCGGCGCGATCCGCCATCACGAACAGCGCTTCCAGCGCACCGGGATGGGCGCCGCGCTCGCGACATTGACGGTGCTCACCGTCGTCACGCTGGTGCTGCCCAATTTTACGTCGAGCGCCCCCGGTTCCTACTATACGCCCGTGCAGCTTGGCTTTGTCGCGGTCGTGTCGCTCATCCTCTACGCGACCTTCGCGCTGGTCCAGACGGTGCGTCACCGCGATTATTTCCTGCCTGAACCCGACGCCGATGCCGATGGCGACGGGGTCCCCGACGCCCATGCCGAACCGCCCACAATTCAGCGCACCGCCATTTCCGGCGCATTGTTGCTGGCCAGCCTTGTCGCGGTTGTTCTCCTCGCAAAAAATCTGTCGCCGGTGATGGGGGTGTTGCTCGCCGATTGGGGAGCGCCGCCCGCGGTGCTCGGCGTGTTGATCGCGGCGCTTATCCTCGCGCCGGAAGGGCTGGCGGCGGTGCGCGCGGCGAAGGCCGACCGGCTCCAGACCAGCCTCAACCTCGCACTGGGGTCAGCGCTCGCGACGATCGGTCTCACCATCCCCGCGGTCGCGGTGCTGTCGATCCTCACGGACATGCCGATCAGCCTTGGCCTCGATGCCAAATCGACCGTGCTATTGTTCCTGTCGCTGATCGTCGCGTCACAGACGCTGGCGAATGGGCGCACCACGGTATTGCAGGGCGTGATCCACCTGATGCTGTTCGCGATCTATCTGTTCACGACCTTCGTGCCCTGATGGCTGCCCCCGCGCAGCGGGGGCAGCTGGATGTCCAAGCTTTCATCGCTGGGTAAGGCCGACAACAGCCCCCGCCTGCGTGGCGGCGACGCTATGTCTTCCGCACGAACACTGTTCCCGCCGAATAGCCCGCCCCGAACGAACAGATCAGTCCGGTGTCGCCCGCGACCATATCCGCATGGTTCAGGTGAAAAGCGATGATCGACCCGGCGCTCGACGTGTTGCCATAGGTGTCGAGCACTGTCGGGCTTTCGTCGTCGCTCGCTTCATGCCCCAAAACCCTTTGGGCAATCAGGCGGTTCATGTTGGCGTTCGCCTGGTGCAGCCACAACCGCCGCATGTCGCTGCCCGTCAGCCCCAGCACCTGCATCTGCTCGACGATCATGTTCGCGACCATCGGCACGACTTCCTTGAACACCTTGCGGCCTTCCTGGACGAACAATTTATCGCTCTTCGGCCCACCCTGATCGATCCCGCCATGGGCGCGGTTGAGGAAGCCGAAATTGTTGCGGATATTGTTCGAAAAGACCGTCTTGAGCTTGGTGCCAAGGATGTTCCAATGTCCCGCAGGCGCGATCGCCTTGTCCTCGACCAGGATCGCGGTCGCGACGTCGCCAAAGATGAAATGGCTGTCGCGGTCGCGCCAGTTGAGGTGGCCTGAACAGATTTCTGGGTTCACCACCAGCACGCTCTTCGCATGTCCCGCGCGGATATAGTCGGCGGCAGTCTGGATGCCAAAGGTCGCCGACGAGCAGGCGACGTTCATGTCGAACCCGAACCCGTCGATGCCCAGCGCGTCCTGAATCTCGACCGCCATCGCCGGATAGGCGCGCTGCATGTTCGATGCCGCGCACAGCACTGCGTCGACGTCAGCCGCATCGCGCCCGGCCCGCGCCAGCGCATCCTTCGCCGCCGCAACGCCGATTTCGGCCAGGACCGACAACTCGTCATTGCTGCGTTCGGGCAGGCGCGGTGCCATATGCGTGGGATCAAGGATGCCCGCCTTGTCGACGACGAAGCGCGATCCGATCCCGCTCGCCTTTTCGATGAATTCGACACTGGACTCAGTCAGTTCGGCGATTTCGCCTGCCGCGATCGCGGCGGCATTTTCCCTATTGTGCAATGCAACATACGCGTTAAAACTCGCAACAAGTTCTTCGTTGGCGATGCGTTCGGCGGGGGTGAACAGGCCGGTCGCGGAAATGACTGGCTGCGGTGTGTGCGACATGATGGACCTGCATGTGTCTTATGGTTTCAAGGCCCGCTGATTAGGCCCGCTCGCGCCGCCGCGCAACGCCCTCGAATGGCTGAACGATTGCCGACGCCATGGTTAACCCGCCGCTAACCATTTTAGTGGCAGATTGCAGAGTTGCAGGCCTCCGGGGGGATGGCTCCCCGGGCGCCGTGCAGGAGCACGACCATGGCGACGCGTTCGGGACCGGCAGCCGGTGATCTGTCGATTGCGGAAATCAAGGAATTTGCGGCCTTTCCGGCGGCGACGCAGCGGTACATCCGCCGCTCGCTCGACATCGGGCTGGAACGCGACGATGCGATCGCCCGCTGGTCGCGCGACATGGTCGAGGAAACCGCGATCCGCGTCCAGGCCCGCGTCTATCAGCGGATAACCGACATCCGCGCGCATATTCCCGATGACAGCGGCCTCGATGCGCTCGAAGGCTTCATGGCGCCGCTCGTCGCGGTGTCGGCGTTCGATCTGGGGCAGGACCGCCTGCCGGGCTTCGCCTCTTACCGCTTCCTCTATGAACGCCTGCTCGGCGCGCATGCGCGGCCGTGGCTGCCTGGCGCCTTCTGCGCCGCGGCCTCGCTGCCGCATCTCCACCCCGACAAGCGGCGCTTGCTGCTCCAGTCGATCAGCGAAGCCGCCGCGACCGCTCCGGGCTGGTCAGCGCGCGAGCCGAGCTTCTACCCGGAGTGGGTCGAGAAGATCGACGAGACCAAGCCGGCGAATTGATTTGAGCCGTTATTGCGAGAAGCCGAGGGCGACGCGGCAATCCAGAGTGGCGTCAACCGCCCTGGATTGCTTCGCTGCGCTCGCAATGACGAAAAATATAGGCCCCAATCCTATACCCCAATCTATACCAACGCCCGATACAGCCCAAACGCACTCGTCGCGGTCAGCACCACCCCGACCATTACCAGCATGACCTTGGGCGAAAAGCGCTTGGCCATAAAGGCACCGAGCGGCGCCGCCGCGACGCCGCCGATGATCAGCCCCAGCGTTGGGCCGAGGATTTCTTCGAAGCCGAGATTGGCGATAAAAGCGATCGACACCGCAACCGCCAGGAAGAACTCGACGCTGTTGACGGTGCCGACGATCTTGCGCGGTTCGCCGCCCTGAACGAGCAGGTTCGAAGTCACAACCGGCCCCCAACCGCCGCCACCCGCGGCATCCAGGAAGCCGCCCACGACCGCCAATGGGGCGACGACTTTGGGTGTGGAGATCTTCGGTGGATAAAGGACCCCGCGCACCAGCAGCCAGATGCCGATCAGCACGAGGTAACCAAGCACGAACGGCTTTACGACATCGGCGTCGAGCGAGGTCAGCATATACGCGCCTAGCACCCCGCCGATCACTCCGGGGATCAGCAGGCGCCAGAACAGTGGCCAGTCGATATTGCCGTGAAACAAGTGGCTCAACCCCGATGCGCCGGTGGTGAAAATCTCGACGACATGAATGCGCGCCGATGCGGTCGCGGGCGGCACGCCCAGCACCGCGACGAGCAAGGTGTTACATATCACCCCAAACGCCATACCCAGCGCGCCATCGACCAGCTGCGCAGCAAAGCCAATCAGGATGAAGGGGAGCAAGGCGGTAAAGTCGATGGCCGCAAAATCGATCACAGGATCATCCCAACCTAATAAGTTGAGAACCTGCTGCCGGGATTCATCCCGCTAGGCGAGTCCAATTTTTCTGCTGCCGGTGGAGGGATTTGTTTGCGCGCCGAAATGAGGGCTGCGCTGCGGCGACTCAGATCAGATCGTCGGGCAGATATTCGCGCGCATAATCGATGAACGCACGTAGCTTGGGCATCACCTGCTTGCGGCTAGGGTAATAGAGGAACAGTCCGGCACTGCTCGGCGCAAAATCACCGAGCACCAGTTTCAGGTCGCCGCGTTCGATATGTTCATGGACCACGGGTTCGGCAACCATGCCCATTGCGATGCCGCTGCGCACCGCGACCATGATCCCGGCAAAATCGTTGACGATGACCGGGCCGGTCACCGGGACATCGAACTCGCGATTCCCGTCGACGAACGTCCATGGCAGCATCGCGCCGCTCGACAGCCGCATTCGTACACAGCGATGCGTGCGCAATTCTTCGGGGCGCTGCGGCATTCCATAGCGTTCGAGATAGGCAGGCGCTGCGACCGCGACGAAGCGGAACGCCCCCGACAGGCGCACCGCAACCATATCGGCCTCAAGCGATTCGCCCATCCGTACCCCGGCGTCGAATCCCCCGGCGTTCAGGTCCGACAGCGCGTCGTCGGCGTAAATCTCCAGCTCGATCTCGGGATAGGTATCGCAAAATCCAGCGATGATCGGTTCGAACAAAGGCTGGATCGCGCCGCGCATCAGGTTGATGCGTAGCCGTCCGGCGGGCCGGTTGCCCAGGTTGCGCGCTGCTTCATAGGCTTCGGCCAGTCCCGAATAGGCGGGGGCGGCGCGCTCGAAGAACATCTCGCCCGCTTGCGTCAGTCCGACGCTGCGTGTCGTGCGCATGAACAAAGGCGCGCCGACGCGTGCTTCCAGCCCCTTGATCGTCTGGCTGATCGCCGAGGGCGATACCCCCAGATCGGATGCGGCGGCGGAAAAACTCCGCCGTTCCGCGACGCGCAGGAAAGCTTCGATCCCGTCGAGCGCCCCATGGGGGATTGTTAAATCCTGCTTCAAAGCACTTGCAGATTATAGTGGATTATCTATCTGCGCAACCGCGCCTAAAAAGGTTGCACAACAAAACGAAAGGACTCTCTCCCATGGCCTATCAGATCTCCTCATTCCGCCGCTTTCCTGCCGCGTTCGCCATCGTAGCCGCGTCGGCGCTGGCCTTCACCGGCCTGATCGCTACGGCAAGCCCTGCTTACGCCCAGTCGGGCAGCGACTATCGCTGCGCCGGTCTCGCCGAACAGGCCCATGTCGCCGCTGGCGGCGTCGAAGGCGGCAAGCAGGCGAGCGCCAAGCGTTTCGTTTCGACCGGCAAGAAGCTGTGCGAAGCGGGCAACGAACGCGCCGCCGCCAAGCAGTTCCGCGCCGCGCTGAAGATCGCCGGCGTCGCCGAAGTCGAAACCGACAGCCAGATGGCGTCGCGCTAAGACGAACCGCTAAGCCAAACAAGACACCAATCTCCGGACCGTCCTCTCCCTCTCCCGACGGTTCCACTAAACTGGGGCGGCACTCACACAGAGGCCGCCCCATTTGTTTACGCGCCAGATATTCGGGGTCAGCGACGACGGTAGTGAAAATACCAGACCATAAGGACGAATTTCACATAAATAATTGGCTCCGAATAAGAAATTGGAACCACGCCACCGCCCGCATTCAGAAATGTAATCACCGGGTAATCACCGAACTTGGCGGAAAATCGCGATATTGCCTGCGGACAGGCAGGACCGTGAAATAGTGCAGAGGCAAGAAATGAGCCTGACAGAGCGGAATTCCGATTATTATGATACATATGTGCGGAATAACGCTTTATTCAGACGTCAGATTGGGGTAGCGTGATTCCGCACCAGTTCCCTCGTTAAAGCGAAATTCCGCATGGCATCTTCCATCTTTTCCAAAATCGGTGACCAACTGCGCGTGCTCCGCGCGGAAAGAGCCTGGTCGCAGCCGGTCCTGGCAGCGCGCCTCGGCCGCGACCGTGCACGGATATCGGAGTTGGAGCGCGACCTTGCCGGCAATCGGCTGGGCCGCGACCGCCTGACATTATTCGCCGAAATCTGCGATGCTTTCGATGTCGTGCCCGTATTGGTGCCCAGAGCGCGTGCCGCGGAAGTCCAGCGATCGGTCGAAAAGTCCACCATGAGCGAGGTGCATTCGGTGCCGGTCAGGTCCACCTTTGACGAACTCTTCGTCGACCTTGGCGACGAGGACGGGACCGCCTGATGGCTAAAGCTGCAGCAGTACTGGGCGTCCATCTGCTCGACACGGCGCGCGGCGCGGTCCGAGCCGGCAGTTTGACGCGCGATACCGATGGTGGCGTCGTATTTAACATAGCCGAAGAATATCTCCGCGATCCCGCCCGGCCGATCCTCAGCCTCAGTTGGCTGGATCCTGAGTCGGATGATCGAACGCGCGACCGCCTCGCATCGCGAGGCGACAAAATCGGGCTGCACGGCTCGGTGCCGCCCTGGTTCGCAGGTCTTCTTCCCGAAGGAGCGTTGCGCGATCTCGTCCTGACCGAGATGGGGCCCGGCGACCACGACCAGTTCGATGTGCTGACGCGGCTGGGCGCGGATCTGCCTGGTGCCGTCTTGATCACGCCCGAGACAGAGGCACCGCGATCGGCCGGACCGCTGCACCTGGGAAATGTGAAGGGCTTCCAGGCCGCTCGTCCTGAAGGCGTGGTCAAATTCTCACTCGCGGGCATCCAACTCAAGTTTACGGCCAACCCCGAGGGCGAACGTCTGACCGTACCCGGCAGCGATGACACCGGGCGCTGCATCATCAAGGTGGCGAGCGATCGCTATGCGGGGCTTCCCGAGGCGGAGCATGGCGCGATGACGCTTGCCCGGATGATCGGCATCGACGCGGCGCCCTGTCGGTTGGTGCCGCGCGGTACCGTCGCCGGCGTGCCGGAGGAATTCCTCGCGCACGGCGAAAATGTGCTGGTCGTCGATCGCTTCGACCGCGGCGCCGGAGACGAGCGGATCCATATCGAGGATGCCGGACAAGTCATCGGCGCGATCGGTGAGCGCAAATACACGATGGCAAACACCGAGACGGTGATCAACATGGTCAGCCGGTTCAGTACTGATCGGCGCGCCGATGTTCTCGAGGCGGTACGCCGGGTCGCCGCCGACATACTCCTTGGCAATGGCGACAATCACCTCAAGAACTGGTCGTTCCACTTTCCCGCGCCGGGCGAGGTGCGGCTCTCCCCGGCCTATGATATCGTGCCCACGGTGCTGTTCATCCCCCGCGACACGATGGCGCTGCGGTTCGTCCGCACCCATCAGTTCGAGACGGTCGACATGCACCGTTTCGAACGGGTCGCGAGCTTCCTGAAAGTCGATCCGAAGTGGATTACGCGCGAGATCAAGGCCATCATCGAACGCGCGCTCGACCTCTGGCCAAAGGCCGCGCCCGAATTGCTGGGCGAACGCTGGGCTAAGACCTTACTTGCGCGGCTCGATACCCTCCGTCTCGTGCAGGAGGAGCGCGGCTGATTCCCGCTTGCGCGTCGGCGTTTGCCGGTTCCCACCCAATGGACGATGCAGGTCTCGATTCGCCGCGGATCCGTCAGGCGTTCCAGAACCCGCTTTTCCGACCGTGCCGCGCCTTGAGGCCGGCGACAAAGCCATCATGGTCCAGATGCTCGCCGAAATCATCGATCCACTTGGCGAGATACTCGCAGGTCTGGAGATGCCGCGCAGCATGGCCGTAGCGCTTGTACTTGGCGCGATCGAGCGAAAAGTCGATCATGGATCGCAGCATCAGCGTCGCTGCCAGGGGCGAGCACTCCTCCAGCGTTTCCGCAGCAGGCGTCAGCAGCCAGTAATGGTCGCCATTGAGTTCAGCGTGGCGCGCCAGAACCAGCTCGGCTGCCAGACGATGCGCCGGCCAATCCAATAGGAAACCAAGTGCCTGGTGGAAATCGACATGCTGGCGGACATGGGTCAAGGCCCTCTCTTCCGCTTCGGCATCGTCGAAGTCCGGCAGCCGCTTCAGGTGCGCGCGCAGATAGTCGGCGTTCAGGCTGTTCTCGAAGATCGCCCAGCGCGCGGTCTGTGCCTGAGCCGACTGCCCAAGCGCCTCGAGCGTGTCGATGCGGACGCGCGACCAGTCTGGCCAATGGCGTCCGTTGCGGAAATTGCCCTCGGCTAGCTGGAGCGCCGCCATCGCATCCGCGGGACGGCCCGCGGCGAGCAGCCGTTCGGCGATATCCGCGGCGATGGACGGATTGGTACGCTCCTCCGCGGAAAAACGCGCAGCATAGCCGTCCACATCGCCCAGCGCATCGGCGATCTCGGTCAGCGCCGAGCGGATCCGGCCGGCGTGGTATCGTGCTTCGAAATCCTCCTGATAGATCGGCGACCGGGTACTGATGCCGATCACCTTGCGATCCCCGCCCCCAGGCGCAGGAGGGGGTGCCGCCGCCAGTTCCTCGATCCGGGTCTTCAACATCGCCAGCCCTTCCTGCCCGAGCGCTTCCGCCATCTGGCCGATAATGCCGTCAAACTGCGCATAGTCATTGGCCTGCACGGCGACGAAGACGCGATCCGCCAGCACCCGAGCGTCTGGCTCCGCCCGCGCGGCGATGGTGCCCAGATCCTCTCGCGCATTGGCAATGATGTCGCTGATCGTCCCATTGCTGTCGTCGCAGCGTTCGTACACCGATGGGGCGAGTTCCAGCAGCCGCCAGAGCAGGTCAAACGCCTCGGCCGGCTGGGTCGGTGCGACATGGTCGACGATGGCATTGCGCTGCATGTCGAGATCGGCGGCACGTGTTCGAACCTTGGTCCAGTCCACGAACGAACGCGATTTCGCGATTGTTGCCAAGCGCTTGCGAATCTCTGCTGCCACATCCTCGCCGCCGTTTAGGCTCGCCAGTTCCAGCCGAAGGCGGCGCTTTGCAGCAGTATCGCCCGATGTCAGCTCAAGCAGCAGTTGGGCAAGCCGGTTCGCGCCCAGCGCAGCCAGGCTTTTCGCGTTAAGCGTCTTTTCTGAAGCCACGTTGCTGCGAACTTTCGGGACGGATCGGTGGGAACTTCCTTCCTGCTATTATGCAGCCGGCGCTACCGCGTCCAGCATGGCGTAACACACCTGAGCTTGCAGCGCCGAAGGTTTTGCCAAAGAGGTGAATGCCATACCGGCGCGCTAATATTCGATGGTGCAGAAGCAAAAATCCTCATGACCCATCCGGAGAAAAGTAATCGCCGCGCCATCACGAACTGGAATTTCAAGATACTGATTACGTGAGATAAAGATCGCGAAGTTCGCGGAATTAGACTCTATCGACGGCGAAATTTCAAATACCAGACCTCGTGCCCCAGCCGACGCGCCTTGGCTTCGTAGCGCGTTTCGGGCCAGCCGCCGGGGCGAACCTGGAAATCCTGCGCGTCCATGACCAGCCATTCGAACTGGTGGCGGTGGCGGCGCATGACCATCAGCGCGTGTTGCAGATAGATCGGGTGATCGGTGCCAAAACGGAACTCACCGCCGGGTTTCAGCTTGGCCGCGATCAGGTCGAGCGGACCGTCATTCATCATCCGCCGTTTGGCATGGCGCGCCTTGGGCCACGGGTCGGGGTGAAGCAGGTAGGCAAAGCTTAGCGCGCCGTCGGGAATGCGCTGTAACACCTCCAGCGCGTCGCCATGATGGATGCGGACATTACCCAGCGGCAACTTTGCGCCGTGATCGCCGGCAACATGGACCAGCGCTTGTGCAACGCCGTTGATGAACGGTTCGGCCCCAATAAAGCCGTGGTCGGGCAGCATGTCGGCGCGCGCCGCCATATGCTCTCCGCCGCCAAAACCGATTTCAAAATGCAATGGCCTGTCATATCCGAAGAGCGCCTCGGCGGTAACGGCGCCGTCGGTTGGCACTCCAATCTGTGGCAATAACGTATCGACCAACTCCTGCTGCCCGGCGCGCAGGGGCTTACCCTTGGAGCGGCCATAGAGGCGGTTGATCGTCGTCGGATCGCCGGGTTTATGCGCAGTCATGCCGCGCGCGTTAGCGCCGCGACCCCGCGGCCGCAAGACAGGCCACGGTTAAAGCGCGTCGCTGGTGATGCTGATCGCCTTGTTCTTGCCCTAGGTCGGAACCGCCGTGACGCGGCGGTTGGCGGCGACAATCTCCATCACCCGTTGAGGAGACGCGCGGTCTCAGGCGGCCAGCGCAGATTTCAGCTGCTCCACCAGATCGGTGCGCTCCCAAGGGAAGGCATCCCCGTCGGCGGTGCGGCCGAAATGGCCGTATGCCGCGGTCTGCTTGTAGATTGGCTTGTTGAGACCGAGGTGGGTGCGGATGCCCTTGGGCGTCAGGCGCACGAGTTGGGGGATTGCCGCCTCGATGCGGCTTTCCTCGATCGTCCCGGTGCCGTGCAGATCGACGTAGATCGACAGCGGCTCGGCGACCCCGATCGCATAGCTGAGCTGGATCGTGCAGCGACGCGCGAGGCCTGCGGCGACGATATTCTTGGCCAGATAGCGCGTAATATAGGCCGCCGAGCGGTCGACCTTGGTCGGATCCTTGCCGCTGAACGCGCCGCCGCCGTGCGGTGCGGCGCCGCCATAGGTGTCGACGATGATCTTGCGCCCGGTCAGTCCGGCGTCGCCGTCGGGGCCGCCGATCTCGAAACAGCCGGTCGGGTTGATATGATAAACGGTGTTGGCGGTGAGCAGTTCGGCCGGCAGCACGTCGGCGATCACGCCGAGCACATATTTGCGCAGCTCGGTATATTTCGCCTCGTCGCCTTCACCATTATGGAAGAAATAGCCCGGCGCATGCTGGGTCGACACGACGATCGCGGTCGCTTCGACCGGGCGCTCGTTGGCGTAACGCAGCGTGACTTGGCTCTTGGCATCGGGCTCGAGGAAGGGCGCGGTCCCGGCCTTGCGGTCGATGGCCATCCGTTCAAGGATCTTGTGGCTGTAATCGAGCGTCGCGGGCATCAGGTCGGGGGTTTCGTCCGATGCGTAACCGAACATGATCCCTTGATCGCCCGCGCCCTCGTCCTTGTTCTCGCCAGCATCAACGCCCTGCGCGATATGCGCCGATTGCGGGTGCAGGTTGTTTTCAAAGCGGAAGGTCTGCCAGTGGAAACCCGACTGTTCATAGCCGATTTCACGGACCGTCGCGCGGACCGCCGCTTCGACTTCTTCGGGTACGCCCGGCGCCCAATTGCCGTCTTCGTCCATGATCCCATTGCCGCGGATCTCGCCCGCCAACACGACCAGCTGCGTTGTGGTCAGCGTTTCGCAGGCGACGCGCGCTTCCGGATCCTTCGACAGGAACAAGTCGACGATCGAATCGCTGATCTGGTCGGCAACCTTGTCGGGATGTCCTTCGGACACGCTTTCAGAGGTGAAGAGGAAGCTGTTGCGCATGGGAAGCCTTCTGTGGATCGGATATAAAGGAAGCTTTATGTGATGGCGCTGTTAGCGTCCGCGGCGGCGAAAGGCAATGGCCGCCGCGAGCAACAGCAACGCAAATCCGACCGGCAGGATATTGCCGAAACGCGCGAACAGCGTTGGCGCATGCGCTGACGGTACGATGGTATCGATCCGCCCCGCCGCCTGCATCGGTAGCGATTCACGGATGCGGCCATCGGCATCGATCACCGCGCTGATCCCGGTCGGCGTCGCGCGCACCACGGGCAGCCCTTCCTCGATCGCGCGCAGCCGCGCCTGCGCCAGATGCTGCGGCGGACCCCATGCGCCAAACCACGCGTCGTTCGACGGGTTGAAGATGAAATCGGGGCGGTGATCGCGATCGACGACCTGCCCCGAAAAGATGATCTCGTAACAGATTTGCAGCCCCGCGCGGCCGAAGTCGCCGAGGTCGAGGGTGCGCGGTCCCGGGCCGGGCCAAAAATCGATGTCGCCGGGGGCGAGCCGCGACAGGCCGATCGCTGACAGCACCGGACGCAGCGGCAGATATTCACCATAAGGCACCAGATGCGCCTTGTCGTAGCGCGGGCCGAGGGTGCCGTCGGCATGCACGGTCATCACCGCATTGCGCGCGCCGACAACATCGCCGCTGCGATCGAGTTCGAGCTTGAGCGCGCCGAGCAGCATCAGGTCGCCGGGGTTCATCAGCGCGGTCAACCGCGCACGTGCCGCGGCGGGCGAGCGGTCGTAATAGACCGCCGGATAACCCCATTCGAGATAATCTGGCACCGCCGCCTCGGGCCACAGGATCAGGCGCGGCGTCTCATCCTTCGGCGCGGTCAGCCGCGCGAGTTTCGCGAAATTGGCGTCAGCCTTGGCGCCGACCCATTTGTCGGCCTGGCCGACATTGGGCTGGACGACGGTGATGGGGATGCCGTCTGCTTGAACGAGATCATAACTTGCTTGGTCTATAGTCGTTGCCCACATGAAGAGGACAGGAAACCCGAAAAACATAATTGGGCCAAGCATTAGGGTCGAAAAGAATGTTCCATCGCTAAGACCTCGGCGGAACATGGCGGCCCACCGCGGCGCAAACCGTAGTCCCCATCCGATCCACAACAGGGCTATGGCAGAAAGTCCGTAGGTACCGATCATCGCCGCGGGACCAGCCAATTGTACGGGCACAAGAAACGCGCTCAACGGGTTCCAGGCAAATCCCGTAAACACCCAGCTGCGCAGCCATTCGGTGAGCGTCCACAGCGCGGCAAAGGCGAGGATGAAAGATAGCGTCGCCCCTGCGTAGGCGGGGGCCGGTGTCGGTGTTGGACCTTCGCTGCTGTGTAAGCCGCCAGCGGCCCCTGCCTTCGCAGGGGCGACGAATTTGGTCACCGCCCAGGCCCCCCACGCTGCCAATGCCGGATATACCGCCAGATACAGCGCCAGCAGCACGACCGCGATCCACCCCAGCCAGGCGGGCATCGCCGCCTGATAGGTGAACGCCGTCGCGATCCAGTTCAGCCCGACGACAAAATGTCCGACCCCGAACGCCCAGCCGATCCCGAACGTCCGCCAGCCCTTGGGACTGCGCGCCACGAGTGCCATCCAGCCCGCGAGCGCTAGCAGCGTCAACGGCCAGAAATTCAACGGCGCAAATCCCGTCGCCGAAACGGCGCCCAGCGTCAGGGCGATCAGCTTGGGCCAGCGGTCGGCGAAAGCGGCGATGCGGGGGGATAGCGCGGTCACGCGCGCTGCTTTAGCCGTCCGTCCGCGCCCTCACTAGAGCATATATTTCATCTTGATCGACTGGTGCGTGTCGCCGGTGACCGCAAAGCTTGCCGATTTGAACTTGGGCGCGCCCATCCCGATCGCGGGATTGCGTGAAAAGCCGAAGCCTTCCTTGGGCATGAACAGCGCCATATCCATCTTGTTGTTGCTGTTTTCGTCGTGGACGACGGCGATGGCATAGGTGCCATCGGCGGGGGCGGCGACCTTGAAATGACCCGAGGTTGCGGCTTTCACCGCCATGCGCACCGACGCCTTGTCCTTGCTGCAGTCGGGGAAGGCCTTGGGGTTGGCGGTCAGGCACACCAGCACCTGTCCCTTGGTGCTGCGCAACCCGGTAACGCTGACATCAACCATCGGCGGCGGCGCGCTCGCGGCGGCGGTGAGCAGCGGCAAAATCGCCAAGCCCAATATCGGTGCCGCAAATCTTGTCCCAGAAACGGAAATACAGGCCATAATTCCCCCGGTAAGCGGCATGATGCTGCTCGTGATGCGTTGCGGTTATCAGCCACCGCCCGACTGGTCCATGAACAAGCGCGCGCGGGAACATTTCCCATCCCATATGATTGCCGACCCCCATGACCGTCATGATCGTCAGCACCAGCCCCAGAACCGCGACATGGATCGGGATCAGAAACACCAGCACGGGGATGACGATCGCGCCAGTCAGCGCCTCGACCGGATGGAAACTCATCGCCGCCCAGGCCGTCGGCGGGCGGCTTGCGTGATGCACCGCATGCGCGATGCGGAACGGCCGCGGCCGGTGCATCCAGCGGTGCGTCCAGTAAAACCATGTGTCGTGGGCGAGCAGATAGGCAAGCAGGCTGACCGGCAGATACCAAAGCGGAAAGACATCGACGTCGGTATAGATGCGCGTCCAGCCATGCGCCTGCCAACCCCACGCGACCACCCCTGCGGGAATCCCGTAAATCGCGGCGCTGGCGAGGCTCCAGCCGATCTCGCGGCGCATCTGGGGTTCGAGTCCGCGATAAAGGCCGGGATGTTTGATCCGGGTCGCGAGGGCGAAGCCTCCGCTGCTGAGCAGATATCGGACCCCGACGATCAGCGTCATCGCCAGCGCAGAGAAAATGATCGCGGTCATCCGTCCGCCCTAGCCGCCTGCGCGCGCGGCGGCTAGGGCGGACGGATGACCGCGTCCGAACCCGATTATTGCGACATTGCCGTCGTCGGCGGCGGCCTGGCGGGCGGGCTCGCGGCGCTGGCGCTCGCGGCGAAGAGCCCCGCGCTCGATGTGCGGCTGATCGAACCCGATGCGATCGGCGGCAATCATATCTGGTCTTTCTTCGACAGCGACATTGCCAAGCGCGATCGCTGGCTCGTCGCGCCGCTCGTCCGCTACCATTGGGACCGCTATGATGTCGCCTTTCCGGCGCGCGAGCGCCGGGTGCGGATGGGGTATAAGAGCATCACTGGCGAAGCGCTCGCCGAGGCAGTTGCCGCGGCGCTTCCCGCGGGGCGGATCATTGCCGACAAGGCGAAGCATGTCGCGCCCGATCATGTGCTGCTGGCGCGCGGCGGGCGGCTGTCGGCAAAGCATGTCATCGACGCGCGCGGCACCGGCAAAACGTCGATGCTCGATTGCGGCTGGCAGAAATTCGTCGGGCAGGCGCTGACCGTCGAGGGTGGGCATGGCATCGAGCGTCCGCTCGTCATGGACGCGACGGTTGAGCAACTGGACGGCTATCGCTTCGTCTATCTGCTGCCCTTTGATGCCCGGACGGTCTTTGTCGAAGACACCTATTATAGCGACAGCGCAGACCTGGATGTCGACGCGGTACGCGACCGGATCGCGACCTATGCGGCGCGGCGGCAGTGGAATGTCAGCGCAGTCACGCGCGAGGAAACCGGTGTGCTGCCCGTCGTCGTTGCGGGCGATTTCGACCGGCTGTGGCCCGCGATCGACCGCACCGCGCGGATCGGGGCGCGCGCCGGGGTGTTCCACGCGATGACAGGCTATTCGCTGCCCGATGCCGTGCGCACCGCGGCGGCGCTGCCCGCGCTGATCGATCGCGGCGATCTAGGCGTGCGGCTGCGCGCGCGTGCCGCAGCATCATGGCGCCGCCAGCGTTTTTACCGGATGCTCGGTGCGATGCTGTTCCGGGCCGCCGATCCGGACGAGCGTTACCGAATCTTTCAGCGCTTTTACGGCCTCGCGCCCGGCCTGATCGCGCGCTTCTACGCGGGGCGGTCGAACACTGCCGACAAATTACGCATCCTGTCGGGCAAGCCGCCCGTATCTGTACGCCGCGCAATTGCGGCGCTTGCAAAACTGGACTGGAAATGACGCGTAGCGCTATTGTTATCGGCGCCGGTTTCGGCGGCCTCGCGCTCGCCATTCGGCTGCAATCATCGGGGGTCGCGACGACGATCGTCGAGGCGCGCGACAAGGCGGGCGGGCGCAGCTATCACTGGCAGCGGCAGGGGTTCACCTTCGACGCCGGGCCGACGGTGATCACCGACCCACCGTGCCTTCAGGAACTATGGACGCTCAGCGGGCAGGAAATGGCCGCCGATGTGACGCTCGACCCGGTGATGCCCTTTTACCGGCTCAACTGGCCTGACGGCACCAACTTCGATTATTCGAACGACGAAGCGGCACTGAATGCCGAAATCGCGAAGCTCAATCCCGCCGACGTTGCGGGGTATGAAAAATTTCTGACCTATTCAAAGGGGGTGTATGAGGAGGGCTATGTCAAGCTCGGCTCTGCGGCCTTCCTCGACTTCGCCTCGATGATCAAGGCGGCCCCGGCGCTGATGAAATATCAGGCCTGGCGCAGCGTCTATTCGATCGTGTCATCCTATGTGCAGGACGAACGATTGCGGCAGGCGCTGTCGTTCCACACCCTGCTCGTCGGCGGCAATCCGATGAACACCAGTTCGATCTACGCGCTGATTCACACCATCGAAAAAGAGGGCGGCGTGTGGTTCGCGCGCGGCGGCACCAACAAGCTGGTCGCGGGCATGGTTGCGCTGTTCGAGCGGCTGGGAGGAACGCTCCGCCTCGCCGACCCGGTGACCAAGATCGAAACGCAAGGCGACCGCGCGACCGCGGTGCAGACCGCGAGCGGCTGGCGCGCCGAAGCGGACATGATCGCCTCGAACGGCGACATGATGCACAATTATGCCGCGCTGCTGTCGGACCATCCGCGCGGCAAAAAAGCCGCGAAATCGCTGGCGCGCAAACGCTGGTCGCCATCGCTGTTCGTTGTCCATTTCGGGGTGAAGGGCGAGTATCCGGACATCGCGCACCACAGCATCCTGTTCGGTCCGCGCTACAAGGGGCTGCTCGACGACATTTACAAGAACGGCGTGGTGCCCGATGACTTCTCGCTCTACCTCCACCACCCGACCGCGACCGACAAGGCGATGGCGCCGGGCGGCTATTCGACCTTCTACGTCCTCGCCCCGGTCGCGCATCTGGGCAAGGCGAAGGTCGACTGGGACGGCGCATTCGGCCAGCAATTTGCCGATGCGATCCTCGACGAGGTCGAGGCGCGGGTGCTGCCGGGACTTAAGGCCAATCTGGCAACCAGCTTCCACTACACCCCTGCCGATTTCGGCCGCGATCTGTCAGCGCATCTCGGCAGTGCGTTCAGCCTCGAGCCGGTGCTGTGGCAAAGCGCGTGGTTCCGGGCGCATAATCGCGATGATGTGATTTCGAACCTGTATTTCGTCGGCGCGGGGACGCATCCGGGGGCGGGAATTCCAGGGGTGGTCGGGAGCGCCAAGGCGACCGCAAAGCTGATGCTGGAAGGCCCGGAATAACAAAAAACCGTTCGCATCGAGCGAAGTCGAGAAGCCCATCAGGCTGGAAATGACGCTGGGTGTCTCGACTTCGCTCGACACGAACGGGTAAGGGAAAGTTTATGAAACGTCTTGCCGTCTATTGCGGGTCCGCGACCCCTGCCGATCCAATCTATATCGAAACCGCGCGCCATGTTGGCCGCACGCTGGCCCAGCGCGGCATCGGCGTCGTCTATGGCGGCGGGCGGCTTGGGCTGATGGGCGCGGTCGCCGACAGCGCACTCGAAGCCGGCGGCGAGGTGATCGGGGTGATCCCCGACGCGCTGGTCGGTACCGAGGTGGCGCACCGGGGCTGCACCGAATTGCACGTCGTCAGCGGCATGCACGAACGCAAGAAGATGTTCACCGACCTATCCGACGGTTTCCTCACCATCCCTGGCGGCGTCGGCACGATGGACGAATTGTGGGAAGCGATCAGCTGGGCGCAGCTAGGTTATCACAGCAAGCCCGTCGGCCTGCTCAACGCGGCCGGCTTCTACAACGACCTGATCGCGTTCAACCAGAATATGATCGAGGTCGGTTTCATTCGCCCCGCGCACGCCGGGATCATGATCGTCGACGCCGGGCTCGACGATCTTCTGAGCAAGATGGCGACTTATGAACCCCATGCGCCGATCTTTGCGATGAAGGCCGACGATCTGTAATGGACGCGGCGGGGGTCTATGACGCGCACGCCCTCCACGGTTTCGCGCACGACAGCATCGCGCGTGGCTCGAAAAGCTTCGCGCTCGCCAGCCAGTTGTTCGATCGCGAAACCCGCGAACGCGTCTGGCTGCTCTATGCCTGGTGCCGCGCCGCCGACGATCTGACTGACGGTCAAGACCATGGCGGCGCGATGTCGCAGGACCATGATGCGCAGGCAGCGCTCGCGCGCATCCGCACCCTCACCGACGCCGCTTTTGCCGGGCAGCCGACGGGCGACCAGGCATTCGACGCGCTCGGCTATCTGCTTACCGAGGTGGCGATCCCGCGCGCCGTCATCGACGACATCATCGCGGGCTTTGCGCTGGATGCCGACGATTGGCGCCCGCGCAGCGAGGCCGACCTGCTGCGCTATTGCTATCATGTCGCGGGCGCGGTCGGGGTCGCGATGGCGTTGGTGATGGGAGTTGACCCTGCCGACGAGGCGACGCTCGACCGTGCCTCCGACCTCGGCATCGCCTTCCAGCTCGCCAACATCGCGCGCGACGTGGCCGAGGATGCCGCCGCCGACCGCTGTTACCTGCCGATCGAATGGATCGTCGAACTCGACATCCCGCCGGGCCAGCACATGCACCCCGCCTTTCGCGGCCGCCTGTCGGTGATGGCGAAATGGCTCGCCGAAATGGCCGCGGAATATGAAGCATCGGCGCGCTGGGGCGCACGCAAGCTGCCGCCGCGCAGCCGCTGGGCGGTTCTCGCGGCGGCGGGCATCTATGGCGACATTGCACGCGAAGTGCGCGCGCGCGGCGATCATGCGTGGGACCACCGCGCCAGCACGACGCGGCTCGCCAAACTCGGCTGGATCGCGCGCGCGGGCTGGTCGGTGCTGCGGCGCCCGCCGGGCCACCGGATCAGCCGCGACGGATTGTGGACGCGTCCACGGCTGGATGCGCCGACGTGACGCAGATCGAATGGCTGGCTGCGGCGTTGGTCCTGATCAACGTCGCGCTCGTCGCGCTGCGCAGCGTGTGGAATTATCCCTTCGCGCTCATCGCGGTCAGCCTTTACGCCGTCGTTTTCTATGACGCGCGGCTGTATAGCGACATGGTTTTGCAGGGCTTTTTCTTTGCGCTCAATCTTTACGGCTGGGCCAGCTGGCTGCGCGCCCGCAATGACAGCGGCGTCCCGGTCGGCTGGATGGACGGGGCGTCGCGTCAGGCTTGGGCCGCGGTGACGATCGTCGCATGGGTAGCGTGGAGCTTTGCGATGGATCGCTACACCGATGCGGTGGCGCCCTGGATCGATGGCGCAATCGCTATGCTCAGCATCACCGCGCAATGGCTGCTTGCGCGGCGGCGGATCGAAAGCTGGTATCTGTGGATCGTCGTCGACCTGATCGCGATCCCGCTCTTCGCATCGCGCGGACTGTATGCCACGAGCGCGGTCTATGTCGTGCTGCTCGGCCTGTCGATCGACGGGCTGATCCAGTGGCGCCGCGCCGCGGCAACGGGCAGCGTGGCAGTATGACGCACCATATTTGTTTCCATGGCGCCGAAAGCACGGGCAAATCGACGCTGGCACCGCGCCTCGCGCTGCGGCTCGGCGGGCTCGTCGTTCCCGAATATGGCCGCACCTATGCCGAGGCCAATGGGACCGACCTCGACGACATCGACCTCCTGGCGATTTTCGACGGCCATAACGCGGCCACCCGCGAAGCGCTGGCGCAAGACCCCGACTGGTTGATCTCCGATACCGATGCGTTGATGACGCAGGCTTGGGCGATCATGCTGCTCGGCCGCCGCTTGCCCGAAATCGACCAGTGGAATGAAACCGCCGACCTTTACCTCGTGCCGGCGATGGACCTGGAGTGGCAGGAGGACGGCACCCGCCTGTTCGGTAGCGACCTGGCACGGCGGCAGTTCATGGATGTCGCGATCGGCGAGCTCGAACGGCGCAAGCTCAAATGGGCTTGGGTCCGGGGCGGCGGCGACGCGCGTCTGCAAAGCGCGCTGGCAGCGATAAAGGCGGCGGGGGTGGGGTGATTTCTGCTCCCTGCGGCGAAGCCATGGGGAGGATCAGGCGGCGTGGGCGTCGCGCAATTCCCGCTTCAACACTTTGCCGATCGGGCTGCGCGGCAGTTCCTCCACGACGGTGATGCCGCTGATCCGCTGCGTCTTGCCCACCTTGGCGTTGCAGTCGGCGCGCACCGCCTCGGCGTCGGCGCCGTCCTTTAGCACCACGAACGCGACCGGGGTTTCGCCCCATTCCTCGCTCGGCAGCCCGACCACGGCGGCCTCGACGACGCGGTCGTCGGCGAGCAGGATTGCTTCCAGATCGCTCGGGAAGATGTTGAAGCCGCCCGAAATGATCATGTCCTTGGCGCGGTCCATCAGGGTCAGGAAGCCGTCCTCGTCGATCCGTCCGATGTCGCCGTGGCGATAGAAGAGATTGCCGTCGCTATCGTACCAGTGCATCGCCTTGGTCGCGTCGGGGCGGTTGTTGTAACCGGTCATCATCGCGGGCGAGCGGCCGACGACTTCGCCGACCGATCCTTGCGGTAGTTCGTTACCGTCCTCGTCGATCACTTTTGCGATATGCCCCGGCGCGGGCTTGCCGACGGTGTGGAGCTTGTCGGGGAATTGATGCGCCTCGAGGATGAACGCCGCGCCGCCTTCGGTCATCCCGTATATTTCGACCAGCCCGCCGGGCCAGCGCGCCAGTACATCGGCCTTGAGTGCCGCAGGGAAGGGCGCCGAGGTGCAATATTTGACGACGAAGCTGGAGAGGTCGAAGCTCTCGAAATCGTCGAGCGCCATGATGCGGCGATACTGCACCGGCACCAGCATCGTGTTCGTCGCGCGCTCGCGCGCCGCGAGTTCTAGGAATCCGCGGGCGTCGAATTTCTTCATCAAGACAGTCTGCCCGCCCGACCCGACGGTGGGCATGAAGCTCGCCATCGTCGTGTTCGAATAGAGCGGGGTCGACAGGATCGTCACGGCGTTGGGACCGTAAGCCGGGGCGCCGCGAATGATATGCTGCCAGCGCATCGCATGGCTGTGGACGATGCCCTTGGGCGTGCCGGTGGTGCCCGACGAATAGATAATGTTGAAGCCGTCTTCGGGCCGGATCACGACGGGCGTCGGCTGGGCATCGGCGAGCGCAAGCCAGACCTCGAGCGGCGTCCCCGCATCGCTGCCGTCCATCGCGATCAGGTCGCTCGCGGGGATGACCTGACCTTCCAGGCTCGTCTTCGCAGCATTGTCGAGGAGCAGGTGGCGTGCACCGGTATCGGCGATCATCGCCGCCATCTGCTCGCCGGTGGCGCTGTTCGTCACCAGTCCCGCGACGCCGCCTGCGCGCAGCGTGCCGATGATGACGGCCATTTGTTCGACGCTGTTCAGGCCGGCAATCGCGGTGCGGTCGCCTTTCGCAAACCCATCCTGCTGCAAGCGCGCCGCGATTCGGTCGGCCAATTGGTCCAGTTCGGACCAGCTCAGCCGCCGCGCCGGGTCGGCAGCCGCTACGGCATCGGGACGTTCCGCGGCATGGGCACGGACAAGGTCGGGCAGGGTGGCGAAGTCGCTCTCGAGCATCTGGGCTGCGGTCATGCTGCGGGGTTAGCACAGGCGCGGCATCGCGCAATGCCGGGTACTGGGCGTAGACCATCGAGGGGGGCGAGGGACGGGGCAGGTCTATGCTTTGCGGTCGCGGCCCGATCAAGGGGCGCGGGCGATAGAAGGCCCGCCTTTCCTTCCCCTCGCTTGACCAAAAGTTTCAGCTTGCTACTGATCTGAGACATAAGAAACCAACGATTCCCGGAGATGATGGCCCGATGCACCCTTCCGTTCATGCCCGCAGCAACCCCGACAAAGCCGCGATCATCGTCGCCGAAACGGGTGAAGCGATCAGTTATGGTGAGCTCGACGCGGCGTCGAACCGCGCCGCGCAACTGTTTCGCGCGCATGGGCTGGGGCATGAGGATGTCGTCGCCTTCATGCTCGAAAACACGCCGCATTATTATGGGCTGACGTGGGGCGCGCAGCGCTCGGGGCTGCGTTATGTCTGCATCTCGTCGCGGCTGACGCAGGACGAGACCGATTACATTCTCGAAAATTCGGGCGCAAAGATGCTCGTTGTTTCGGCCAGCCTGGGCGCCGCGGCGCAGCAGCTGAACACGACGATTACCCGCTTTGCGATGGGCGGCGACATCGACGGCTGGGCGCGGTGGGAAGATGCGGTCGCCGCGATGCCCGCGACCTCCGTCGCCGACGAGCGCGCCGGGGTCGACATGCTCTATTCGTCGGGGACGACCGGGCGGCCCAAGGGCGTGCGTGTGCCGCTGCCCGAGGAACGCGCGATCGACGCGACGAACAGCCTGGTCATGCTTGCCTCGGCGGTGTTCCAGATCAATTCGGACAGCATCTATCTGTCGCCTGCGCCGCTCTATCACGCCGCGCCGCTGCGCTGGTCGATGACGATCCACCGGCTGGGCGGGACCGTCGTCCTGATGAAGAAATTCGATCCCGAGGCGGCGCTGGCGCATATCGAAAAATATCGCGTCAATTCCAGCCAGTGGGTGCCGACGCATTTTGTCCGGATGCTCAAGCTGCCCGCAGAGGTCCGCACCCGTTACGACACCACCTCGTTGAAGGTTGCTATCCACGCCGCGGCGCCATGCCCGATTCCGGTCAAGCAGGCGATGATCGACTGGTGGGGGCCGGTGCTCTTCGAATATTATGCCGGGTCGGAAGGCAATGGCATGACCTTTGTCTCGAGCTCCGACTGGCTGACCCACAAGGGCACCGTCGGCCGCCCGATTCTCGGCGCGGTCCATATCATGGGTGAGGATAATGAGACCGAACTTGGTCCCAATGAAGAAGGAACGGTCTTCTTCGAAAGCGAAAACGTCTTCGAATATCATGGCGATAGCGAGAAAACGGCCTCGAGTCGCAACAGCAGGGGCTGGTCGACCCTCGGCGACGTCGGCAAGGTGGATGTCGAAGGCTTTCTTTACCTCACCGACCGTAAGAGCTTCATGATCATTACCGGCGGGGTGAACGTCTATCCGCAGGAGATCGAAAACCATCTCGTCACCCATCCCAAGGTCGCCGACGTTGCAGTTGTTGGCGGACCACACGACGAAATGGGCGAAGAAGTGATCGCGGTGATCCAGCCTGCCGATATGGCTGACGCGAACGACGAATTCCGGGGCGAACTGATCGCCTATGCCCGCGAGAAACTGTCGGGCGTGAAGATCCCGCGCCGCATCGACTTCATGGAGGCGCTGCCGCGGCACGACACGGGCAAGCTCTACAAACGGCTGCTGCGCGATCAATATTGGGACAAGGCGAAGGCGGAGGCCTGAGCATGACCGCGCGCGTCGAGTTCTTTTTCGATCTTTCGTCGCCCTGGACCTGCCTCGCTTTCCATAATCTGCCGGGCGCGCTTGAGCGGACGGGGGCGACCGCCATGTACCGGCCGATCCTCGTCGGCGGGGTGTTTAATGCAGTCAACCCCGCCGTCTATGCAGCGCGCGAGCAGGCCGATAACCGGCGGCTTCAGCATAGCTGGAAGGTGCTGAAGGACTGGGCGCAGCTTGCCGGTGTGCCGATGAACTTTCCATCGCAATGGCATCCGGCGAAAAGCATTGCCGCGATGCGCCTTTGCTGTGCGCTCGAGGATGATCAGGCGGCGCTGATCGCCTTCGCCCGCGCGGCGTTCGCGAGTTATTTCGGTGCGCAGGAGAATCTCGACGATCCCGATGTGCTCGAAAGGGTGGCGACCGAGGCGGGGCTTGACGGCGCTGCTATCCGCACGGCGGCCGCGACCGATCCGGTCAAGGCGCGGCTGCGCGCTAATACCGAGGAAGTCATAGCGCGCGGCGGTTATGGATCCCCGACGATCTTCGTCGATGGTGTCGACATGTATTTCGGTAATGACCAGCTTCCGCTCGTCGAAACCGCTTTGAAACGCTGAAAGGGATAATCCCGTGAAAGACCGCATTTCCATCACCATGCTCGACGGCGGCATCGCCGACGTCCGCCTGATCCGCGCCGACAAGATGAACGCGCTCGACCCTGCGATGTGGGCGGCGCTGACCGAGGCGATCGATACGCTCAAGGCGATGTCCGGCCTGCGCGTCGTCGTCCTGTCGGGGGAGGGTCGCGCCTTTTGCGCCGGGCTCGACCTTGCCAGCCTTGGCGGAGAGCGAGATCCCGGGACGAGCAGCACCGGCGGCAGTCTGAACGAACGCGCGCACGGGATTGCCAATGGTCCGCAATATGCGGCGTGGGGCTGGCGCGAACTGCCGGTGCCGGTGATCGCTGCGGTGCATGGCGTGGCGTTCGGCGCGGGCAGCCAGATCATGGCCGCCGCCGACATCCGTATCGTCCACCCCGACACGCGGATCGCGATCATGGAAATGCGCTGGGGATTGGTTCCCGACGTCGCCGGGATGGCGTTGTGGCGCACGCAGGTCGCCGACGATGTGCTGCGCGAGATGATCTATACCAACCGCGAATTCAACGGGTCTGAAGCAAAATTGCTCGGCTTTGCGACGCATGTCTCCGACGATCCGCTGGCAAGGGCGATGGAGCTGGCCGCGGTGATCGCCGACAAGAATCCGCATGCGATCCGCGGCGCCAAGCGGCTGTGCAACATGCTGGCCGATGCGACCGACGCAGAGATTTTGCAGGCCGAAAGCGACGAGCAGGTGAAGGTCATCCGGACCCCGAACCAGATGGAGGCGGTGATGGCGGGGATGCAGAAGCGGAAGCCGAATTTCGCGGATTAGTTCGTCGCCCCCGCCCCCGCGGGGCGACGTTTAATGGAGAAACCCCAAAAACCGCACGGCATTGTCCCAGTCGCGCTTGTGCGCGGCGCGCTGCGCCTGCGCCTCGGCATCGGCGCCCCAGCGGCGTTCCTGGTATAATTGGTCGAGGCTGACCGCGTCCCATAAATGTTCGGGGTCAAACGCCTGCTGGGTGCAGGCCAGCCCGGCAACCAGCGATCCCCCGATCGTCACCAGAGGGGTCAGCGCCGTCAGCCGCCACGGGTCATGCCCGAGCGTGGCGGTGCGCAGCGCGGCGACCGTCGCGGGCGGCTGATCGACCGGGAGGATCCCCTGGGTGATGATGAATTCGACCCCGAATTGCGCTTCCGCCCAAGCCAGGATCGGGTTCCACGCCGCGACTTGCTCCGCCTGCAACGCTGCATCGCGATCATCGCGGTAACAAAGGAGGTCGGTCGCGGCATAGGCGGCAACGGGTTCGCCGAACACCGCCGGGTCGGGCGCGGCAAGGTCGATCGCGGCATTGGCGAGCCCGGTCATCGGCATCGCACGCGGATCGATCGTGTCGCCCTGCGCCTGCCATTCGGCCGCGATCGCCTCGGCAAGCATCGCGCTCACCACAATCAGCGGCGCGCGGTGCGGGGTGCGCATCGGCCGCCCGTCGAGCGCGATCCCCCAGCCACCGTCCTGCGCGACGATCGCGACGTCTTTCCAGAAGCGCTTCACAGCTTCTTGGGCGAGCGCCAGCGGCGTGCGAGCAACCGCGGCATCACCGCGAAATCGAAAGCGCCGATCAACACCAGCGCGACGCCGATCCAGCGGTCAGTCGGCTGCCCCGCCAGTTCCCAGCCGCCGCGAATTAGCACGAAGCCGATCAGCACGAGCAGCGCGCCAGCGAGGCGCATCGCGACAATCGCGAAATATCGTTTCTTGGCGAGTGCGTCGTCGGCTTGGTTCATGCTTGCCCCTTATCGTCGCCGAGATGGCGCATCAACTGCGCCAGAGCGCCATGACCCGTCGCCTCTATGCCCTTGATGACGCGGTCGCGTTCGTCGGCGGATTTGTTCTGTGACAGCTTGATCGTCGGTCGCCACGCGGTGATGCGAAGTTCGAAGCCGATAATCGCGCCGGTCATCTTGCTGAACAGCGCCGGGTTCATCTTGTCGCGCGTCCATGGCGGATTGGCGCCGACGCGCGCCTCATGGGCTGCGGACAGCGTGTCGAGTTGCGCGATCAGCGCGGCATCGTCGAGCTTGCTGACGACGCCCTCCATCTCGATCGCGACATAATTCCATGTCGGCACCTGGTCGGCCGCTTCATACCAGCTGGCACTGACATAGGCGTCTGGCCCCTGCACCACCGCGAGCGCTGTCGCACCATCCAAGTGCCGCGTCAGCGCATTGCCGCGCGCAAGGTGGAATTGAAGCGTGGCCCGATCGTCGCTCAGCACCACCGGGGCATGCGCGACGCGCGGACCGTCGGGGGTGGCGGCGAAGACCGCGGCAAAGCCGATCTCGCGGACCAGCAGCTCGGCCAGGTCGTCCTGCCGCGGCCGGAAGGCAGAGTTCGGGTGCATCAGCTCGGTTTGGCGGGACGCGCCGGGTGCTTCTTGGCACTCGGCTTTTTACCAGCCGGTTTCTTGGCCGCAGGTTTTCCGGACTTGCCCGCCTTTGCCTTTTCTTTTGCCGATTTCCCGGCGAAATCGGTCGGCTTGCTGTCGGCGGTGCGCCCGCGGCGCTCGCCGCGCCGCGCTTTGCGGATCTGCTTGCTGTGCGCCTTCGCCTGCGCCTTCAGCGCCGATTTGGGTGGCGGGCCTTTTTCTCGTGCGTCGATTCCGACCTCGCCGAGCAGCAAGTCGAAGCCGAGCGCCTCGAGGCTGGCGGCGAAATGATCGGGAACCTCGGCGCTGACGTCGATCGCGCCGCCGTCGGGGTGATCAATGCGCAGGCGACGGCTGTGCAGGTGCATCTTGCGGCTGATCGTCCCGGTCAGGAACGCGCCCTTGCCGCCATATTTGCCGTCGCCGACAATCGGATGGCCGATCGCCGCCATATGGACGCGCAGCTGGTGGGTGCGCCCGGTCAGCGGCTGCAACTCGACCCACGCGGCGCTGTTCCCGGCGCGTTCGATGACGCGGTAGCGCGTTTTCGACGGCAAACCATCGTCATGGACGTGCATCTTTTCGCCGCCCGAACCGGGCTGCTTGGCCAGCGGCAGGTCGATTTCGCCTTGCTGGATGTCGGGTACCCCGACAATCAGCGCCCAATAGGTCTTTTTCGCGCTGCGGTTTGAAAAGCTTTTGGCGAAATAGGCCGCGGCCTTGGGCGTGCGCGCGATCAGCAGCGCGCCCGAGGTGTCCTTGTCGAGCCGGTGGACCAGCTTGGGCCGCGTCGGCCCGTCGAACTTCAGTGCGTCGAGCAGGCCGTCGACATGCGCGTCGGTCTTGGTACCGCCCTGTGTTGCCAGCCCCGGCGGCTTGTTGAGCACGATCGCGCTCGTGTCGCGGTGGATCATCATCCCCGTCGCCAGTTCGATATCGGCATCGGTCAGGGGGCGACCCTTGCGCGCCGGGCGCGCTGCGGCTTCAACCGGCGGCGTCGGCATCACCAGCTTCTGCCCCGTGGCGATCCGGTCCGATACATCGGCTTTTTTGCCGTCGAGGGTCAGCTGTCCCGAGCGCGCCCAGCGCGCGAGCAGAGCGTGCGGGGTGCCTTCGCGGTGGCGCTTGAACCAGCGGTCGAGCCGGATGCCATCGTCTTCCTCGGCAATCGTCGCACTGTCGAGCTTTGGCTTGGCATCGGTCATGCCGACACCTGCCGCATAATAAACAGGCCTAGCCCGCAAGCCGCAATCGCGCCGATCACCGACGCGAGGACATAGGCGGCCGCCTGAGCGTTTTGGCCGCGTTCGAAAAGCATCCAGAATTCCATGCTGAAAGAGGAAAAGGTTGTGAAGCCGCCGAGGATCCCGACGCCGACGAACAGGCGCGCCGTGTCGCTGCCCCCGCCGCGCGCGAGCGCGCCGATCAGCACACCCATGAGGAGGCTGCCGACGATATTGATCGTCAGCGTCCACCAGGGGAAGCCGGGACCGAGCCGAGCGAGCATCACCTGCCCCGCCAGATGGCGGGCACCGGCGCCGATCGCGCCGCCGATCATGACGGGGAAGAGGCTATTCATGTCGCCCGCCCTAGCCCGAAACGGCGGCGAGGCATAGCGGGTGCGTTTTGACTAGGAGGCAGGGGCGGCCAGCGTGCTTATCGGGCGGTCTTGCGCCGCGCGCCAGTCGGCGGGCCGAACGAAATCGCCCTGCCATATGCCGCGGCGCTGCGCCTGCACTTCGGTTTCGTGGGCCATAAACGCATCGCTAGTTGCTACCGCCCAGCCCAGGCGTACCATTTCGGCGCCCAGGGCTCGCCGAAGGCGCATGCGACGTACTGGCGCGCTATTTCGAGGCGCTGGAGGAATAGCGACGGCTTGCCAGCGATGGCAGGTTGTGGCAGGGGCGCCCTTCCCTGCATCTGGCGACATTTCGGGGGCGCTTAGCTCAGTTGGTAGAGCATCTCGTTTACACCGAGAGGGTCGGCGGTTCGAGCCCGTCAGCGCCCACCATTTGCAAGGGATCAGCTTTCAACAGGAAGCCGCCGCGCGCGCCACACGCTCCATAGCGTGAAGACGCCCATCAGCGCCCACACGATGTTCAGCCCCGCCGACGGCAGCGCGCCATTATAGCCCGAGTTCAACACAAACCCGCTGGCGCCGATGACGTTCATCCATTGGTAAAGATAGCCGCGCGGTTCGATCCGTCCGAGGGAGAGCAGGACGTAGCTCGCGAGGATGAGGGCGGCGGCGAGCCAGCCGACAACCTCGATCGCGATCTGCAAAACGCTCATATGTCGTCCCTCCGGGCGGCCTGCACCCCGGTCGGGGACAGGATGTTCAGCGCATCGTCTGTTCGAGGGCCTCGACCGCGTCCTTGGCTTCGGCAAGGCCAAGGCCGGTGCGTTCGCGGACCAGCTTGATCGCGTCGATTTTGCGGTCCTGGCGGATCAGGGCGCGAATTTCCTCATCGTCGATCCGCTCGTCGCCGACGCGCACCATTGGCCGCGGCGGCGGCGCGGTGAGATCGCGGGCTGCCCTTTGCCCGCGCAGATAGCGGGCGAGGAGCAGGCCGAGAACCAGACCGACGACAAGGATCAGCAGCTTGCCCATGCCAGGTCGCCCCGCTTACGCCGCCAGCTTGCGCAGGACGTAGTGCAGGATGCCGCCGTTCATATAATATTCGACCTCATTAGCGGTATCGATGCGGCAGAGCGTGTCGAAGCTGAACGTCGAACCATCGGCGCGGGTGACATTCACCGTCACCGTCTGGCGCGGCTTGAGGTCGGCGACGCCGGTGATCGTGAAGGTGTCGTCGCCGGTCAACCCCAGCGTCTCGCGCGTGTCGCCGTCCTGGAACTGCAGCGGCAGCACGCCCATGCCGACGAGGTTCGAGCGGTGGATGCGCTCGAAGCTCTCGACGATCACGGCGCGAACGCCGAGCAAATTGGTGCCCTTCGCCGCCCAGTCGCGCGAAGAGCCGGTGCCATATTCCTTGCCCGCGATGACCACCAGCGGCGTGCCGTCGGCCTTGTGGCGCATTGCGGCGTCGTAGATCGGCATGACTTCCTCGCCGTAGCGCGACATGCCACCTTCGATGCCGGGGACCATTTCATTCTTGATGCGGATGTTGGCGAAGGTGCCGCGCATCATGACGTCGTGGTGGCCGCGGCGGGCGCCGTAGCTGTTGAAGTCGGCCTTGTTAACCTGATGTTCCATCAGCCATTTTCCGGCCGGCGAGTCCGCCTTGATGCTGCCGGCGGGGCTGATGTGGTCGGTCGTGATGCTGTCACCCAGGATCGCGAGCGGCTTGGCGTCGATGATGTCAGACACCGGAGCGGGCGTCATCGTCATCCCCTCGAAATACGGCGGGTTGGCGACATAGGTCGACCCGGCGCGCCACTGATAGGTGTCCGATCCTTCAACCTCGATCTTTTGCCAATGCTCGTCGCCGCGATAGACATGCTCGTAGCGCGCCTCGAACATGTCGCGGTCGATGCACGATGCGATGGTGTCGGCCACTTCCTGATTGGTCGGCCAGATGTCGGCGAGGAACACGTCCTTGCCGGACTGGTCCTGGCCGATCGGCGTGGTGGTGAAATCTTCGGTCACCGTGCCCTTGAGCGCATAGGCAACAACCAGCGGCGGCGAGGCGAGGAAGTTGGCGCGCACGTCGGGCGACACGCGGCCTTCGAAGTTGCGGTTGCCCGAAATCACCGACGCGGCGACGATGTCGTTGCCGTTGATCGCCTCCGAAATCGGCCCCGCCAGCGGCCCCGAATTGCCGATGCAGGTGGTGCAGCCATAACCGACCAGGTTGAAGCCGACCGCGTCGAGATCGGCGGTGAGACCCGCGCGGTCGAAATAGTCGGTGACGACCTGCGATCCCGGTGCCAGCGAGGTCTTGACCCAAGGCTTGGGCTTCAGACCCAGCGCGTTCGCCTTGCGCGCCACCAGGCCCGCGGCGACCATGACGCCGGGGTTCGACGTGTTGGTGCAGCTGGTGATCGCGGCGATGACGACGTCGCCGTCGCCGATGTCGTGATCCTTGCCCGCGACCGGCACCCGCTTGATGCCGTCATGCTTGTACACCGACGCCAGGTCGGCGTTGAACACATCGTCGACTTCGGTGAGGATGACCTTGTCCTGCGGACGCTTCGGCCCCGCCAGCGACGGGACGACGCTGCCCATGTCGAGGGTGAGCGTGTCGGTGAACACCGGATCGGCCATGTCTGCCGACAGCCAAAGACCCTGCGCTTTCGCATAGGCCTCGACCAGCGCGACATTTTCGGCGCTGCGCCCGGTCAGGCGCATATAATCGAGCGTCTTGTCGTCGATGCCAAAGAAGCCGCAGGTCGCGCCATATTCGGGCGCCATATTGGCGAGCGTCGCGCGATCGGCGAGCGACAGCGAGGACAGGCCGGGGCCGAAATATTCGACGAAGCGCCCGACGACGCCCTTGGCGCGCAGCATCTGCGTCGCGGTGAGCACGAGGTCAGTCGCGGTGACGCCTTCCTTCAGCGCGCCGGTCAGCTTGAAGCCGACGACTTCGGGGATCAGCATCGACACGGGCTGGCCCAGCATCGCGGCCTCGGCCTCGATCCCGCCGACGCCCCAGCCGAGCACGCCCAGCCCGTTGATCATTGTCGTGTGGCTGTCGGTGCCGACGCAGGTGTCGGGATAGGCCACGGTGGTGCCGGCAGCGTCCTGGCTCGACCACACCGCCTGCGCGATATGCTCCAGATTGACCTGGTGACAGATGCCGGTGCCCGGGGGGACCGCCTTGAAATTGTCGAGGCTTTTCGATCCCCATTTCAGGAAGTCGTACCGCTCGCCGTTGCGATAATATTCGATCTCGACATTCTGCTCGAACGCCTTCGGATGACCGAATTCATCGACCATGACGCTGTGGTCGATGACGAGGTGGACGGGGACGAGCGGGTTGATCTTGGTCGTGTCGCCGCCGAGCTTGGCGATCGCGTCGCGCATCGCGGCCAGGTCGACGACGCAGGGAACGCCGGTGAAATCCTGCAGCAGCACGCGCGCCGGGCGATACTGGATCTCGCGGTTCGAATGCGGATCTTTCTGCCAGTCGACCAGCGCCTGCACATCGTCGGTCGACACGGTGAAGCCGCCATCTTCAAAGCGCAGCAGGTTTTCGAGCAGCACCTTCATGCTGAACGGCAGGCGCGATACGTCGCCCAGCTTTGCCGCGGCCTTGTCGAGCGAATAATAGGCATAATCCTTGCCGCCAACGCTCAGCGTCGAACGGGTGCTCAGCGTGTCGTGTCCGGTGGTCGTCATCTTGCAGCAGTCCCCTGTTGGCGCGGCGGGGGAAGACCGTCCGCTGGCGTGGCGGGAGAGCGGGGCCAGCAGGAGTCGCGCGCGCGGTTTTTGTTGGGGACGCCTTACGCGGGGGGTGGGGAAATGCAAGGGGGTGGGGGTGGGTTCCTTGGTGCGCGTGCTGGCTTGTGACGTCGGCGGCGCGAAGATTTTTTCGCACAAAGACACAAAGCCACGAAGTCTTCCCTATCGTCACCCCGGAGTCGATCCGGGGTCCATGCGGCGCCGCTGCAGCAGATCCCGGATCAAGTCCGGGATGACGAAGAAAAATGTAGTGATTGACTACAATGTAGCTCTAGACTACATAAGCCCGCAATGAAGCCGATCAGCTACACGCGGGCCGCGATCAAGGCGTTGCAACGCATGCCCGCCAACACATCGGCGCGGATCGTCGGCAAGATCGAGGCCTATGCCGCCGATCCCGCGTCGCAGGCGAATAATGTGAAGGCGCTGAAAGGCCGCGACGGCATAAGGCTGAGGGTCGGCGACTGGCGCGTGATCATGGAGGATGGCGTCGTGCTGGCGGTGCTGGAAATCGGCCCGCGCGGCGGCGTCTATGAATGAAGGAATGATCCCATGAACAAGATGGTGACGATCCCCCAAGCGGAATATGACCGCCTGCGCGAAGCGGCCGAGGATCTGGCCGACCTGCGCGCCTTTGACGGCGCCAAGGCGGCGCTGGCGGCGGGCGAGGACGAGTTGGTGCCGGCCGACTATGCCAAGCGGCTGATCGCCGGCGAAAGCCCGCTGCGCGTGTGGCGTGAACTGCGCGGGCTGAGCCAGGTGAAGCTGGGGGCGGTGTCGGGGGTCAACCGGGTGCAGATCGCCGACATCGAGGCCGGGCGCGGCAAGGGCTCGGTGGAGACGGTGCGGAAGCTGGGGGAGGCGCTGGGGGTGATGGTGGATGATCTGATTTGAGGGTTGGCAACCGCCCTATTTCGGGGTTGTTGCACCTGTCACCGTAATTTCAAGCCCCTTGAGCCGGCGTTCCTCGTATGTTCTGACGTAGCAATGACCACTCGAATTGGATCGCGCACGGAACCGGCAAAGGTAGAACGAGTGAGGATGGGCGTTCTTGCTACGGAAGAAGCAAAAGATCAGATAGTTGCTCAGACCGCGGGTTACACAGGCCACTTGGGTTCGCTCGAGGGTGACCTTAGCGGACGCCGCATCGACGAACTGCGCGATACTCTGGGCGCCCTCAAGCATCGAACGAGAGATTACGATCTCCTCAGTGCAATCAACGATCTGGAGAACGCGCTAACTTACGGACGTGTGCGGGGAGAAAATGGGCCTGCCTACCTAGCTTCGCCCGATGCTCGTTTCGACGAAATTCACTCGGCTTTGCTTGCGATAGATGCATTACGGAAATGACGCGGATTACCGTGACGGTCGTGTCCCATATGGTGGTGTAGGTTCGCCGGCGTAGCCTTAGCGATCTCCGGCCAAGCCGGGTTGATCATGCTGCCATAGGGGGCAACGTGATGATGGCATTATCGCTTAATCCCGAGACGCTCTCAAGGGTCATGTAGCGGCAACGCTGGACCGCCCATTCATCGTTCTGTTCCAGCAGGATGGCGCCGACGAGGCGCGTAATCGCTTCTTCGTTGGGGAAGATGCCGACGACGTCGGTGCGCCGCTTGATTTCGCCATTGAGTCGCTCGATCGGATTATTTGAGTGCAACTTGGTGCGGTGCTGCGCGGGGAAGGTCATGTAGGCCAGGACGTCTTCTTCGGCGCTGTCCATAAGGATCGCCAGCTTGGGCACTGTCGGCCTGAGCTGATCGGCAACGCTGCGCCACTGCGCCTTGGCCGCCTCGGCGGTGTCCTGCGCGAAGGCGGTGCCGATGAACGCCGACACGACCCGGCGGCCACTCTTGCCCGCATGGGCCTGCGCGTTGCGCATGAAGTGGACGCGGCAGCGCTGCCAGGTGGCGCAGAACACCTTGGCGACGGCCGCTTTGATCCCCTCGTGGGAATCGGAGATCACCAGCTTCACGCCGCGCAAACCGCGACGCGCAAGGCTGCGCAGGAACTCGGTCCAGAACACCTCGGCTTCGGAATGACCGATCGTCATGCCGAGCACTTCGCGCCGACCGTCACTGTTGACGCCGACGGCGATGATGACGGCGACCGAGACAATGCGGCCCGCGCGGCGGACTTTTATGTAGGTCGCGTCCATCCAGATATAGGGCCAGTCGCCTTCGATCGGACGCTCGAGGAAGGCCGTCACCCGCTCGTCGATCTCCTCGCACAGCCGGCTGACCTGGCTCTTGGAGATGCCGCTCATCCCCATGGCCTTGACCAGATCGTCGACCGAACGGGTCGATATGCCTTGGATATATGCTTCCTGAATGACCGCGGTCAGCGCCTTCTCCGCCACCCGGCGAGGCTCGAGAAAGCAGGGAAAGTAACTGCCTTTGCGCAGCTTGGGGATCTTCAGCTCGACCGTGCCCGCACGGGTCTCCCAGTCGCGGTCGCGGTAGCCGTTACGCTGCGCGAGCCGCTCGCTATCCTTCTCGCCATAGGCCGCACCCGTCAGGCCGCCCACTTCCAGTTCCATCAGGCGCTGCGCGGCAAAGCTGATCATGTCGCGCAGAAAATCGCCATCGGCGCTCTTCCCAACCAGCGCATTCAAGTCCATCTGATCCTTGGTCATCGGTGTTCTCCGTAAGTTGAGTGTTTGCAACCCAAGCTTACCGAAGTTCGCCGATGACCACCCGCGAAACTGACCGGACACTACAGCGCTTTATCGATTAGCGCGTGTCCGGTCAGCTTCGCTACCGGCAGAACCTACACCACGTACCGGGACACGACCACCGTGACGGTTTGCTTAATTCCCAGATCCACGCGACGAGTCTCGCGCATTCCGCAGACCCAACTCTCTCCAGCCTTGCTCCGCCACCTAAGCCCTGTCACCCTGACGTTCCGACCAGCGAACAGGGGAGATGACCATGCGAACCACCCGAGCCACCGCCGCGACGGCGATGCTGAGCCTTGCCCTTCTCGCCGAGCCCGCCTTCGCCCGCGACCCTGCCAACGTCCTGATGCCCGAAAATCCCGAAGCAAGAGCGTTTCAGGAGGCGGTCGGCTATGCGACCGCGGTGATTGCGGGCGACACCATTTACCTGTCGGGGGTGGTCGCGGGGCCGGCGAAGGGGGAGAGCGATCTGGCGCCCGGATATGAGCGCGCCTTTGCGCTTATCGCCGCGACGCTGGCGCGCGCGGGGGCGAGTTGGGACGATGTGGTCGACATCACCACCTTTCACACCGACCTGGCCGCGCACATCGACGGTTTTGCCGCGGTCAAGAACCGCCATGTGAAGGCGCCCTTTCCGGCGTGGACCGCGATCGGTGTGTCGCGATTGTACGAGCCGACGGCGGTGGTCGAGATCAAGGTCGTGGCGCGGGTGGCGAAGAAGTAGGTTTGGGGGCTTTCCGGCGTGAGGGGCAGGATATAGCGGGCAACAGCCTGTTGCTGACCGTCGTTCCCCGGCCTTTACACCGCGCTTAGCTTCTCAATCTCCGGCGCCCCCGCCAGGCACGGACCAAGCTTCGCGCCAAGGGTACGGAAATGCTCCGATGCACGGTGCGCCTCGACCGCCGCGCCATCGTCATAACATTCTAGCACCTTGTAAACGCCCGCCTCTTCGGTGCGGAACAAACGGTAATAGCTGTTGCCGGGCTCGTTCGCCGCCACTGCGGGGGCGAGTTCGGCGAAGACGCCCTCGAATTCGGCTTCCTTGCCGGGCTGGACGCGCAAGGTTGCGATAATGCCGATGCCGCTCATGTCATTCTCCTCCTTTGGTTCAGGCTTTCAGATCGGAGTCGACGTCCCAGCCGTCCTCGACCTGCACGCCAAAGCTGTTCAAGATCATCGAAACCTGCGTGTATTGACCGACCGTCATCACCAGATCCATGCGCCCCTTGTCGCCGAGCGGCGCGAGCGCAGCCCAGGTCGCGTCGGTGATGAAATGATCGGTCGTCAGCTCGTCGGTCGCGCGCAGCATGGCTTGGTCAAGCTCGTTCCAGCCACCCGCATCCGGCCCCGCCTTGATCCGCGCAACCTCGTCATCGGTCAGCCCGCAGTCGAGCCCGATGCGTTTGTGCTGGGTCCATTCATATCCCGAGCGACAGTTGTAGCCGGTGCGCAGGATCACCAGCTCCCGGTCGCGCGGGCTGAGCGCATTGCGCTTCGACAGGATGTAATTGCCCCAGCTTAGGAACGCGGTCAGCGCCTTTGGCGCATGGGCCAGGGTGCGGAAGATGTTGAGGATCTTCCCGCCGCCCACCTTGCCCCCATCGGAAGCAAGGAACGGCTCCAACGCGGCGCGCTGGTCGGCATCGAGCCGGTCGAGATCGACCGGCTCGATACGCGGTTGGCCTAAGCGCAAATCAAAAGACCTCGAACAGGCCCGCTGCGCCTTGACCGCCGCCGATGCACATGGTGACGACGGCATATTTCACGCCGCGGCGCTTGCCTTCGAGCAGCGCGTGGCCGACGCAGCGCGCGCCGGTCATGCCGAACGGGTGGCCGATGGAGATCGAGCCGCCGTTGACGTTGAGCAGTTCGTTGGGGATGCCGAGCTTGTCACGGCAATAGAGCACCTGCACCGCGAACGCTTCGTTGAGTTCCCACAGGCCGATGTCGTCCATCTTCAGCTCGAAGCGTTCGAGCAGCTTGGGGATCGCGAAGACGGGGCCGATGCCCATTTCGTCGGGCTCGGTACCCGCGACCGCCATGCCGACATAGCGGCCGAGCGGGGTCAGACCGCGCTTTTCGGCGACCTTGGCTTCCATCACAACGCACGCCGACGAACCGTCGGCGAGCTGGCTGGCATTGCCCGCGGTGATCGTGTGACCTTCGCCCATCACCGGCTTCAGGCTCGACAGGCCTTCGAGGGTGGTGTCGGCGCGGTTGCATTCGTCCTTGTCGGCGGTGACCTCTTTGAATGAAACCTCTTTGGTTTCCTTGTCCATTACCGCCATCGTCGCCTGGCACGCGATGATCTCATCGGCAAAGAGGCCCGCAGCCTGCGCCGCGGCGGTGCGCTGCTGCGACTGCAGCGAATATTCGTCCTGCGCTTCGCGGCTGATATTGTAACGCTTGGCGACAACCTCGGCGGTGCCGATCATCGGCATGTAGGTGTCCTTGTGCATCGCGATCAGCTCGGCGTCGGTCTCGATGAACACCTTGCCGCTGCCGCTGACCTTCGAGATGCTCTCGATGCCGCCAGCGACGCAGATGTCCTGACGGTCGACGATGATCTGCTTCGCAGCCGTCGCGATCGTCATCAGGCCCGACGAGCACTGACGGTCGATCGACATGCCCGGGACGGTGACGGGCAGGCCGGCGCGCAGCGCGATCAGGCGCGCGACGTTCATCGTCTGCGACCCCTGCTGCATCGCGGCGCCGAACACGACGTCGTCGATCTCGCCGCCTTCGAGGCCAGCGCGCTCGACCGCCGCCTTGACCGAGAAGGCGCCGAGCGTCGGCGACAGTGTGTTGTTGAACGAACCGCGGCCCGCCTTGGTCAGCGGAGTCCGAGCGGTGGAAACGATAACGGCGTCACGCATGGTAATATTCCTTTTCGAAGAGTTTGAGAAAATCTTTGCCGGGGAGGGCGGCGCTCAAACGAAAAACTGGCTGATCCACTCGGCGATCAATGCGGGCTTTTCCTCGCCCTCGATCTCGATGGTCACTTCATTGGTCTGCTGCCATTGGCCGGGGCGCTTTTCTTCCAGCTCGAGCAGCTTGATGTGGCTGCGCACGCGCTTGCCCGAGCGGACCGGCGACAGGAAGCGGACTTTGTTGCAGCCATAGTTCACGCCCATCTTGACCCCGCCGACCTTGGGGCCGTCGGTGCTCTGGCCCAGCATCGGCATTAGCGACAGGGTCAGAAAGCCGTGCGCGATGGTGCCGCCGAACGGGGTCAGCTTGGCCTTTTCCTCGTCGATATGGATGAACTGGTGGTCGCCGGTAGCGTCGGCGAACTTGTTGATCATCTCCTGATCGACGAGCACCCAATCGGATGTGCCGAGATGCTCACCGACCTTGGTCTGCAATTCCTGCGGCGTGATTGTGGCCATCGCTCATCCCCTAGACTGGCTTGTTGAGCGGCGGTTTCTAGGCGCGTCCGGCGGGGTTGCACAAGGGCCAAGCCGCCGCGCCCCGTCGCCGTAGCGTCAGGTGGCTGCTGTCTTCGCGGGCTTGGGCGTCTTCATCGTGACGCTTTCGGCATAGGGCAGAATCATCGTGCCGTCGGGCGCCGCGGTGAAGGTCGTCTGGGTCGGATAGGCGAAATCGTAACCGGCGCGCGTCAATTCTTCGAACAGGCGGATGCCGATCTCGGTTCGCGCCGCGATGACTTCGTTATAATCATCGCTGTGGACGTCGACAACCAGTTCGAAATCGAGGCTGGAGGCGCCGAAGCCGATGAAACTCGAACGGATGAATTCATGGCCTTCGCCCTCGACCTGCGCCTTCAGCAGCAGCGGGAGTGCGCGCAGCATTTCGGGCGTCGTCTGATAAACCACCCCGATCGCATATTGGACGCGCCGACGATGGAGGTTGGCGTAGTTGGTGATCTCTTTCGAGAGGAGGTTGGTGTTCGAGATGACGAGCAACTCGCCATTGATCGAACGCAAATGCGTGCTTTTCAATCCGATGCGCTCGACCGTCGCGATGCTGGTGTCATATTTGATCGTTTCGCCGACGCGGAACGGCCGGTCAAAGATGATCGACAGCGACGCGAACAGGTCGGAGAAGATACCCTGCGCCGCCAGCCCGATCGCGATGCCGCCGATACCGAGGCCGGCGACGAGGCCGGTGACATTGACCCCCATATTGTCGAGAATGACGATCGCCGCGATGGCGAAAAGCGCAACACTGATCAGCAGGCGGATGATCCCCATCGCGTTTGACAGCGTTTCGTTATGTCCCTCCGCCGCACGGCGCTGGATCAACCCAAGAACGATCTCGCGCACCCAGATTGCGACCTGCATGACGACCGCGACGGTAAAGACGAACTGGATGATCTGCAGGACGAGTGCGGGCGGCTCGGCATAGCCGGCAACCAGCCGGATCGAAATGATCGCCAGGACCAAAGACTTGGTCTTGTGAATGACGCGGCCGACGATGTCGGTGAGCGTGAACTGTCCGGGCGCCGACTGCGCGCGTTTGAGCGCAAAGCCGCGGATCATCGACAACAGGAAATAGATGACCAGGCCTGCCGCGATCGCGATTCCGATCTGGAGCCAATGGCTTTCGACCCATGCGACGCTGCTATCCCACCAGACCCTTATATCCTGGAGCGGATTGGTATTTGCGGCAGCGACCGGTTCGGCAGCGGCAGCTTTTGCTGGGACGGTTTGAGCGGCGGCAACGATAGAAAAAGTCATAGCTGAGCTTTGTGGGCCTCTTTTGATGGGGGGTCAGGCGATACGGAGCAGCGCCGCGGCGTCAGGCGCGCGCTCCAGATAGGCCAAAAATCCGCGTTCGTAACGCGAAAGATATTTGGCGACGCGCGGCAACGGTCCCACCGCCGCTGCAAAATCGCCGCGCTCCTGCGCCGCCGAGATCATCGCCGGATGGACATAGGCCTTGCGCGCAACCGCAGGGGTATTGCCCAGCCGGGCCGCGACATGTTCCAGCATGGCTTTGAGCGTGGGTGGTTCGGGCGCATCGTACAGGAAGGAAAACGCTTCGACACTGGCCGACCAGGTGCGGAAATGCTTGGCGCTGAATTCATCACCCATCGCCTCGCGGATATAGGCGTTCACATCTTCCGACGCGACGGTGCAGACATCGCCATTCTCCTCATATTGGAATAAATGCTGCCCTGGCAGATCCTGCAGCCGCCTTACCAGCGTCGTCAGGCTGCGGTCGCTGATGGCGACCTCCTTTTTTGCGCCGCCTTTGGCGCGATAGCGAAGGCGAAGCGTTTGGCCAGTCAGTTTGGCGTGGCGCTGGCGTAGCGTCGTGGCGCCGAAGCTGTTGTTCGCCGCAGCATATTGCTCGTTACCGACGCGCAGCGCCGCAAGGTCGAGCAGGCGGACAACAGCACCGACGACGCGTTCCTGACACAAGGTACGCCGCGCCAGATCGTCCACCAGCCGGACGCGCAGCAAAGGCAGCGCATGGCCAAAGGCGGCGCAGCGATCATATTTGTCGGCCTCGCGCGCCAGCCGGAAATCGGGGTGATAGCGATATTGCTTGCGCCCGCGTGCGTCATATCCCGTGGCCAAGATATGGCCGTTGGCGGCGGGGCAATACCAGGCATCCTCGTACGCCGGGGGCAAGGCAATCGCGTTGAGCCGCGCGATTTCATCGCGGTCGCGGATGATCTTGCCCGTGGTATCGCGGTATTGCCACCCATCGCCAACGCGCTCACGGGTGATGCCGGGCAGGCCGTCGTCGACATGGATCAGGCGCGGGGAGGGCATGGCGCATTAGCGCGCTGCGCCGCCTTTTGGTTCCACCTCAGCGCGCGTCGGGCAGCGAATGGCGCGCTGGAACCTGCGCCGGACGCGCCATCAACGGGCGCCATCCGGCCTCCTGTTCCCGGCGGCGGCAATAGGTCGACAGTCCGATTTCGAGCGCCAGCATCATATAAATGAAGGGCTGGAACGCGATGCCGACGAACAACGACCCGACCATATAGATGATATGGCCATGCTGAAGCGCGGTCGCGAGCGGGGCGATCCATTGCTCCTCGCCGCGCCGCGTTTTCAGATAGCGTCGGCGGAGCCGCTCCATCTGGGCAATGCCGACGATATGGAGCAGCAGCCACAGTGCGAGCCCCGGATAGCCCTGTTCGCCCAGCATCTCGAAGTAACTCGAGTGGTATGCGCGCGATTGTTCGTCATGTACGGTCGCGTCGGCATTTTGCGGCTGGTCGGGGTCGTAACCCGACCCCGTGGTTTCGACGCGCAGCCGGTTCTGGATATAGGCCTCGAACCCGCCGCCGAACGGATTTTCCTTAGCATAGTCCCAGGTCCAGGCCCAAACAGCGACGCGGGTCGATGCTGACTGATCCGACTTGTACCCCTGAATCGTTTCCATGCGCTCGGTGAAGCTCTGCGGCAGGAAGGGGATGGCTGCGATTGCCAGCAGCCCGGCACCGGCAATGTAGAGGAAGCGATTCTTGACCGCGCGCAACGATAGCACCGCAAGTACCGCCAGGCAGACAAGGCCCGTGCGCGCCTGTGTCCCGATCGGCAGCAACATACACGCAATGCACAGCGCAAAGCAGAACAGGGTCACCCGCCAGTCCGAGGGAAAGATCGTCCCGTGGCGGCGGTACCACAGGATCAGCGGGATGATCGCGATACCGACGGTCGACATGATCGACCCCTCGTACAGCCCGTAATTTTCGTTGAGCAGCAATTGCAGCGTGCCATAGCCGCCACCGCCCGCCGCGGTCTTGATTCCGCCGGCGATCGCGATCGACGCGGCTGAAAGCAGCATGATCAGCGCCAGCGCTTCGATCCGCAGCTTGGTCCGCAGGGTGAGCGGCAGGAAAATCGCCCAGATCAGCGCCTTCCAAACCCAGCTCCATTTGTCGGCTGCTTCGACCGGGAAATCGGCCTGCATTGTCGTTAGCCCGCAATACACAAGCAGCGCGACGAGCAGAAATTGCCGTCCCGACCAGCGCGTATCGCTTTTGTCGTCGGCGACCAGCCAGCCAGTGATCGCGAGCCCGAAGACGATCAACGAAATCGGGATCGAATTGATCAGGAAATAGCTCAGCCGCTGCGGCGCGACGATGTCGATGTAGCAAAAGCACAGCACGAACAGGAACGGCTTGCGAAAACCGAGCCCGATGAAAGCAAAGAGAAAGGCGACGAACGCAATATCACGCATCGGGGCGGTCGTCCGCTTCCGCGTCGCGGCGCTGCTGCCACTGCGCGCGCGGGCTGACCTCGCGGTCGAGATCGTCGCGGTGCAGCAGGCGCCAGAGCGCAATCGCCATCAAGACGTGCGTCAACCCGATGGAAAAATTGTCGACCATGTTCGCTCCCGCTACGCGATCGGGGTTGACGCTGCGTTAAGGCTAGTATGTCAAAGCGCTAGCCCATGACCCGCATCCTACATGTCCTCGATCATAGCCTGCCGACGCACAGCGGCTATACCTTTCGCACGCGTGCGCTGATGAAGGCACAGGTGGCCAAGGGGTGGGATGTCGCGGGGGTCACCGGGGTGCGCCACCCTGAACCGGGACCGGACGGCGAGACCGTCGACGGGCTGACCTTTTACCGCACCGCGCCGATCGCCCCGGCGCGCGCGCCGATCCGCGAATGGCGCGAAATCGGCGCGCTGGCCCGGCGGGTCGAGGCGCTCGCGCGCGACTGGAGACCCGACGTGCTTCACGCGCATTCGCCCGTGCTGGACGGGCTCGCGGCGCTGCGCGTCGGCAAAAAGCTCGGCATCCCCGTCATCTACGAAATTCGCGCCTTCTGGGAGGATGCGTCGGTTGGCAACGGCACGGGGCGCGAAGGCAGCCTGCGCTATTGGCTGACCAAAAAGCTGGAGACGCACGCGGTGAAAGCCGCCGATGCGGTCGCGGTGATCTGCGAAGGCCTGCGCGGCGATCTGATCGCGCGCGGCATCGACCCGGCCAAAATCACCGTGTCACCCAACGGTGTCGACCTCGACCTATTCGGCGATCCTCCGCCGCGCGACGATGCGCTGGCAGACACGCTGGGGGTAGCCGCCGACGATGCGGTGATCGGCTATATCGGAAGCTTCTACGATTATGAGGGCATCGACGACCTGCTCGCGTCGATGCCTGCACTCGTCGCGGCGCAGCCCAAAGCGCGGCTGCTGCTCGTCGGTGGCGGGCCGATGGAGGCGGCGCTGAAGGCGCAGGCCGCGGCATCGTCTGCGGCGGCGCAGATCCATTTCGTCGGGCGGGTGCCGCATCAGGAGGTCGAGCGTTATTATTCGTTGATCGATATCCTCGCCTATCCGCGCAAAAAGATGCGGCTGACCGACCTCGTCACCCCGCTCAAACCGCTCGAAGCGATGGCGCAGGGCAAGCTGGTCGCGGCGTCCGACGTCGGCGGCCACCGCGAACTGATCGAAGATGGCGTCACCGGCACGCTATTCGCCCCCGACAATCCCGAAGCCATCGCCGATGCGCTGGCGAAGCTGCTCGAAAATCGAGGCATTTGGGCGGACCGAAGGCGCACCGCACGTATTTTTGTCGAAACCCATCGTAACTGGTCATCAAACATTTTACGTTACGAGCCGGTTTACCAGCGATTGCTGCGCGGCGCCGCCTGAGCGCGCCGCCCCGGATGACGACATTTTGGCCCCGCACGGGCCGCACGGAATTGGACAATATGGACGAGACCAGCGACAATCCCGGCCAAGGCAAGGCAAGCGCGGTCCTTCGCACGCTGCGCCCCGCCATACCCGCGGTGATCGGCGCCTCGGCGCTGACCTTCCTATTTGCCGCGGTGATGCCGATGTCGTGGGTCGCGGGGATCGCCTGGAACCTCTATCTTGATCGGCTGTCGGACTATTTCGTGCCGCCGGTCGGCAATGCTGCGCGGCTGATCCTGGCCCTTGGCATGGCCGCAATCGCCTCGCTGATCGCGGGGCTGCTCGCGTTGCTGATCGCAGAGCCCGAAGCTGCGGGACTGTCCTCGCTACGCGCGCGCTTCCGCCGCGAGTCCACGGTGGATGCCGACGAGGATAGCGACGCCTTCTGGACCCGCCGCCGCCGCGTCGATCTGCATCCCGACGATCCGCTGCGCCCGCCGATCCGCGCCGGTCGCGATCTGCCCGCCGGCGGTCTGGGGCCGCTGAACGCCGATTTCGCTGTCGCCGAAAACAGCGCCGAGGCCGATCCGTGGCTCGACGAATTTGCCGAGCCACATGCCGGCGAACTGGTGCTCGCCGATCTCGCGCCCGAAGACCATGCCGCCGGTGACGAACCCTGGCTGCAACCCGCCGAGATGACGGCAAAGCCGCTGTCCGCCGCCACCGCCGACAATTCGCTCGGCGCGATGGTCGCGCGGCTCGAAGCGGGCCTGGCGCGCCGCCGCGAACCGACCGAGACCGCTGACATGGCTGCGCCGGACGGCACCACCGTCGAACCGGATCCCGAAGTGGACTTCGCGCTCGAAGCCGCGCTCAGCACCCTGCAACGGATGACGCGCGAAGCGGTGGGCTGACCTCCCCACCCTTCGTCTTCCACCGTGAGAATTTCGATCTGCAATGCGTCTGGTGGCTTGCCGCATTCCACCACGACATCGGCGACGACATGACCGGGCAGCGGCCATTCGGCCTCGCCTAACTCGTCTGTATCGCGGCGCTGACCGTTCATGTCGTCGCCGCAGGCGATCGTGGAAGGGCGGCGAGATCAGCCAAAGCCCCTCCGTCAGCGCTTCACGCTGCCTCCTCCCCATCCCTGCGCGACAGGAGGATCAGGCAGCGTTCCGCCCCCCTACCGAGGCGCCGCCATCATCGCTTCGATTTCATGGTCTAGTACTTCGGCGCGCTGGCATTGGTCTTCATTGCCGCCGCGGCATTTCTCGGCCGCCTTGTCGCGCTGGCGCGACAGCCTGCCGAGCTGTTCCTCGCGCTTGCGCATCTCGCGGCCGCGATTGCGATCTGATTCGTCCTGGCTTGTCGTCGTCCAGTCGGCGACCTGCCCAACCGCCTTGACCGGCGCGGTCACCACGGTTTTCACCGCGCTGATGCACCCGGTGAGCAGCGGCAGCGCAGCAAGGGCGGTGATGATGGCACGCATGGTCTTCTCCTCGCCGTCGCTATCCGATCGGTGCGCCGCCTCATCGCATAGCGGGCGCGATCTGAACAGAATATTGCGACGGGTCGCCTCCACCTTGTGGCCCTGTGTCACAGCATGGAAACAAATGGTTAAAGTCGTGTTTACCAACTTCGCTTAGGCCGAGCCGCGCACCAGCAGTCGCAGCGCGAAGAAAGACCAAGCCCGTTATGGACCATGTTTTGTTACCATCATCGGGCCACGCCGCCGCGGTTGCCACCGACGCGCACATGGCCGAAGTGATCGAGCTGTTTCGCGGCAATCCTGACCTGCGCGCGCTGGCAGTGCTCGATGCGAACGCGCGCCCGATCGGCATCATCCGCGAACAGCGGGTGCGCGAATTGCTCTTCTGCCCCTTCTGGTTCTCGCTGATGCAGAATCCGACGATCGGCGGGTCAATCACGTCAATGATCGAAGCCTGCTCCACCGCCGATGTCTCGCGATCGACCACCGAACTGCTGCGCATCGCGGCAGAGGGGCGGGGGCGCGGCGAGTTGATCCTGGTCGACCGCGGCCGCTTCGTCGAGACGCTCGACAGCGGCCAGCTCGCCAAACTGGCGATGCTGCGCGACGTCGAACTGGCGCGGGAGGGCGCGGCGCGAGCGACAAAGGTCGACGACGCCGGGCGCCGGTTTCAGCAAGAGATTACGGCGCTTACCGCGGTGTTGTCCGACATGGCGCATCAGGTCGAAACTTTCTCTGCCACCCTGTCCGATCGCGCGCGGCAGACGGGGCGTGACGCGGTGACGGTGGCGGGGGCGACGGCGCAAACGCTGACGGGGCTGCACGACCTGGGCGACCGCGGTCGTGCGCTGGCGGCGACGATGGCAAAGATCGTCAACGATGACTCCCGCGCCCGCGCCATTCGCGGCGAGGCGCATCGCAAAGTCCAACAGGCGGGCGAACGGGCAGAGGCGCTCAAGACTGCCAGCCAGTCGATCGAACAGATGCTGGCGCTGATCATCGACATGGCAAGCCGCACCAACATGCTGGCGCTCAATGCCGGGATCGAGGCTGCACATGCGGGAGAGGCCGGACGCGGCTTTGCCGTTGTGGCGTCGGAGGTGAAGACGCTGGCCAGCCAGACCCGTGTCGCCGCAGGTGACATTGCGCAATATGTCGATCATATCCGCGACATTGTCGGTCAGGTGGCGGCCGGTTTTGGCGAGGTGGAACGCGCGATCGACGCCAATAATGGTTTCTCCGACGCGATCGACAGTGCGGTCGACGGGGAGAGCGCCACGACGCTCATGATTGCGAGCTATGTCGAACAGGCGGTCTCGGCAGGTCGTGAAATCGACCTGCGTGTCCAGGAAATCGGACACGGCGCCACCGCGGTCGGCGACGGTGCGCAGGCACTTGGCGAATTATCCGCGGGACTGTCGGAGGCAGCACGCTCGTTAGACCAGCGCGCGCGCCACTTCGTCGAAGCGGTCGCGGCCGCCTGAAATCCGGCGTCGCTGCAAAGACTTGCTCGCCTGCCCAGCCCTGATAGGATGACCCGGCGCCGGCGGCGTCCATGGCCACCGGTGGGGAGGAGGGTCATATGACGAATATGCAAAAAGGCTTGGCCGAGTTGATCGGCACATTCTGGCTTGTCTTCGGCGGCTGCGGCAGCGCGGTGCTGGCGGCGGCGTTTCCCGATGTCGGCATCGGATTGCTCGGCGTATCCCTCGCCTTCGGCCTGACCGTCGTCACCATGGCCTATGCGATCGGCCATATCTCCGGCTGCCACCTGAACCCCGCGGTTACCGTCGGGTTGTGGGCGGGCGGACGCTTCGACGCACGCGACATTCCGCTTTATGTCGGCGCGCAGGTGATCGGCGCGGTCATCGCGGCGTTCCTGCTGTTCTACATCGCCAGCGGCAATCCCGCTTATGATCTGGCGACCAACGGGCTCGCCGCCAACGGTTTTGATGCCGGGTCGCCGGGCGGCTACGACATTTGGTCGGCGTTCCTGATCGAAATCGTGCTCACCGCCTTCTTCCTGTGGATTATCATGGGATCGACCGACGGTCGCGCGCCCGCAGGTTTCGCGCCGCTCGCTATCGGCCTGGCGCTGACGCTGATCCACCTGATCTCGATCCCGGTCACCAACACCTCGGTCAACCCGGCGCGCAGCACCGGTCCGGCGCTGGTGGTCGGCGGGCTGGCGATCCAGCAATTGTGGCTGTTCTGGCTCGCCCCGCTGATCGGCGGCGCAGTGGGCGGTCTGCTCTACAAGACGCTGGGCGCCGACACCTTCCCGAAACCGAATATCGAAGGCGAATAATCGCCGGTCCGGCGGGGGCAGGGCGCCTCCGCCGGTCTACTTCAACAAATCGACCGCAAAGGCGCGGACCTCAGCGGCGATGTCGGGGCGTTGCAGGGCCACTGCGAGATTGGCCTGGATATACCCGGCCTTCGACCCGCAGTCGTAGCGCGCGCCATCAAAGGTCACGGCGTGGAACGGCTGGGTGCCGATCATCGTCGCCATCGCGTCGGTCAACTGGATCTCGCCGCCCGCACCCTTCTCCTGCCCCTCAAGCACGCGCATCACTTCGGGCTGGAGGATATAGCGGCCCGAGATGATCAGGTTCGACGGCGCCTCGGCCACCGAAGGTTTCTCGACCAGCCCCGTGACTTCGGTCAGCGAGCCGTCGCGCGCGCCGGGCGCGATCACGCCATAGGAGGACAGCTGGTCGCGCGGCACTTCGAGCACCGAGATCAGGTTGCCGCCGACTTGGGTGTACGCATCGACCATCTGCTTCATGCAGCCGGGCGATCCGTGCATGAACTCGTCGGGCAGGAAGATCGCAAAGGGTTCGTCGCCAACGATCGCGCGCGCGCACCAGATCGCGTGGCCGAGGCCCAGCGGCTCCTGCTGGCGGACATAGGCGCAGTTGCCGGGGCCAAGCCGTGTCGGCTCGAGCACTGACAGATCCTTGCCGCGTTCGGACATCGTCTTTTCCAGCTCGAACGCGATGTCGAAATGATCCTCGATCGCGCTCTTGCCGCGGCCGGTGACAAAGATCATCTGCTCGATCCCCGCCTCGCGGGCTTCGTCGACAGCGTACTGGATCAGCGGGCGATCGACGATCGGCAGCATCTCCTTCGGGATCGCCTTGGTTGCGGGCAAGAAACGGGTGCCGAGACCGGCGACGGGAAAGACAGCTTTGCGGATCGGTTTCATGGGCGGGGCCTTAGCCGCGATGAGCGCACAAGAAAAGCGGCGCGGCTGAGTTGATTCATCGGGTCGATTACGGTGTCACGATCACCACGACCCGGCGATTGTCCTGGCGGCCTTCTTCGGTGTCGTTGCTGGACATCGGCACGGCTTCGCCGCGGCCGATTATCTGGTCGGGGGTGAACTGCATCCCACCCGCTTGCATAGGCGCGGCGATGGCCTGCGCGCGCGCGTTAGACAGCGTGAGGTTATAGGCGGCGGTGCCCGTTGAATCGGTATGGCCTTCGACGCGCGCAGTCGTGATGCCGACCGAGACAAGTTTGCTCGCGATGTCGGTGATCCGCGCCTGTTGCTCGGCCGGGACGCTGCTTTCATCGGTCGAAAACAGCAGCCGTTCGGGCATGCTCAGTGCCCAGCCGGGGCCATCTTCGACAAAGCCTTCGGCCTTCAGGACGGCGACTTGTTCGGCGGTGAATCCCCTCTGCTGCGGCACGCTTTGGCAGGCGGCGAGCAGCGACGCGCAGACGATAAGAAGCAGGCTTCTGATGAGGTGGGGGAAAGTCTGTGTCACGGCGATACTCCGGTGGTCATACGCGGGAACGGTTGCTCAATTTGTCGGCGTACATGGCGGCGTCGGCGGCGGTAAGCAGCGCTGTCGCATCGCTTCCGTCGTCGGGATAAACGGCGCCGCCAACGCTGACCGACGCACGATAGGTTTCGCCGCCGGGCAGCACGATGGGTTGCGCGACGCAGGCCCGGATGTGCTTCGCCAGATCGCCGGGGACGGTGTCGGCGTCGAGCGGATCGACGATGACGATGAATTCGTCGCCGCCGATGCGCGCCGCGAAGTCGCCTTTGCGCAGCGTGTCCTTGATGCATGCCGACAGCGCGACCAGCACCGCGTCGCCCGCAGCGTGACCGAAACTGTCGTTCGCCACCTTGAAATTGTCCGCGTCGATAAACAGCAGGGCAAAGCGCTCGCCCCGCGCGTCGGCGGCGGCAATGCGCTGTGCGAGCTGCTCGTCGAAGGCATCGCGGTTCGGCATGGCGGTCAGCGTATCGTGCGAGGCGCGGTGGGCCAGCAACGCTCGCTCGCTCTCCATGTTTCCTTGCCAGCCCTGCAATTCGTCGAGCAACGCATTGATGTCGCCGCCCAGTCGGTCGAGCTCGGCAATCCCCAAAGGTTTGACGCGCTTGTCGAACCGGCGGTGCAGGCGCACGTCATGCGCGACGGTAGCAATCTCGTTGAGTGGCTTGACCAGCTCATATTCGAACCGCCGCGCCAGAAAGATCGTGCCGAGCGCGGTGATGAGCAGGCAACCGAGTCCGGCGAGCAACCCGATGCGGACATAGTCGATCAAGGTCGAGCTATCGCCCCACACCTCGATCGTGCCGATCGCCGATCCGTTGCGCTCAACGGTCACCGCGAAGGGGCGAGGGAAAAACATGCGGGTCAGCAGTGGCGCGGGGTCGGCCATCGGCGAGGTCCATTGGGTGAGCGGCTGGCCGCGATCATTGAGCACGCGCAGCCGGGCGATCCCGGGAATGCGGGTCAGCGGCTCTAACCCTTCGCGCGCCGCCTGCGGGTCATTGAACACTAGCGCGGGTTCGACGCCATAGGCGCCGAGTTGCGCGGCCAGTTCCATATTGCGATCGGCATATCCGCGCAGGGCCGACACGCCGGCGAGCAAAATGGTCAGGCCCGACAGCGCGACCGCGAACAGGGTAATGCCGAAATGAAAGCGCGACAGAAGCTTTTGCAGCGTCGTGCGCGCGCCAATCCGTTCGGGGGTCTGGCCCGTCATGTGGGGCCTCCGGCGCTGCGGCCGATGCTCAGCACCCGCGGGTCTATCCGCAGCGGACCGCGCCCGATGGCGTCGAGATTGACCGAAAAGCTGAGGCTCGCCGCGCGATTGCTCAGGCAGAACATGGCGCCATAGATACACGCCGCGTCGTCGTCGGTGATCGTCAGGATCGGACGGCCGCGGACCCACGCGATCAGTTGCCGCCGGTCGGCCATCGCCATGCGACCGAGGAACAGGATGTCGCAGTCGGAGCGGCCAGTCACCGTGGCCGCGCTCAACCGGCGCACCAGCACCGATCCGGCGCCGGGGACGTCGGGTGCCATGCGATTGGTCAGCCGCGGAGTCCCGATCACGCACATCACGCGCGCTGCATCGGGCGATTCGTCGGGCCAGCGCGCATAGCTGACGATACCGCCGACCATCCGGTTGACTGCGCGCGCCATGCCGTCTTCGCTGTCTTCAACAATCGTCTGGCTTGCCGCCTGAGCCGACATCTGGGGCGTCGTCAGCGACGCGCCAATCAGAAACAGTGATGCCAGCACTTTGCAGCGACCCCCACCTGCGCTTGACCCTAGTCTGCCCCAGCGCGGGGGCGTCCGCTAGTCAAAAGGATTGGAAAGTCAATGAAAAGTGACGTCATGCGGCCATTTGGCAACAGCTGGCGCACCGTGCTGCGGCTAACTATCCGGTGCGCAGCCGGTCGGCAAACCCCTTGCGCAGTTTCGCCAGCTTCGGCGGAATAACCGCCATGCAGTAAGGATTGCGCTGGCCTTCGCCATCCCAATAGGACTGATGGTAATCATCGGCCGGGTACCAGTCGGACACCGGCTCGATCGTGGTGACGACCGGCGTCGGCCAGTCGCCCTGCGCCCGTTCGATGCCCGCCCGTGCCGCGTCGCCCTGCGCGGCGTCGAGCGGAAACAGCGCACTGCGATATTGGGGGCCGACGTCGTTACCCTGGCGGTTGAGCGTCGTCGGGTCATGGGTGGCGAAATGGACGTCGAGCAGGTCATCATAGCTGATGACCGCTGGATCGAAGGTAATGCGGATCGCCTCAGCATGGCCGGTTTCGCCGCCGCACACCTGCTTGTAGGTCGGGTTGGCGACATGGCCGCCGATATAGCCGCTTTCGACCGTCTCGACGCCGGCGAGCGATTGGAACACCGCTTCGGTACACCAGAAGCAGCCTCCGGCAAAAATGGCGGTTTCTTGGGTCATGGCGTCGATCCTTGGACTGGAGAAGCGAATGCCCCCAAAATAGGAGGAGCGCGGCGCTATTCCAAGGGCGCCGGTGCGTTGATCAGCGGTGGGTGCAGCGGCTGGCCCGAAGCGCGCGCCGCTGCGATCAGCGCGGCCTCGGCTTCGAGCGCAGCGACACGGTCGCGCCAACCCGGATGGGATGCCGCCTGAAACATCGGACGGCCTTTGCGCTGACCGAACTTCTGCCAGAAACGGGCGGCCGCGCCGGGATCATAGTCGGCCCCCGCGAGCAGCCACACCGACAGCCGGTCGGCCTCGACTTCGGTCTGCTTGAACAGCCGCGCGCTGCGCCCAAACTGTTTGCCCAACCCGCGATCGACCCCCGCAGCATCAAGGCGCGCCCGGTGGCGCAGGATATTGTGCGCCAGCTCGTGCGCGATTGCCGCGGCCAACTCATCATCGTCCTGCGCAAATTGGACCAACCCCTGATTCACCAGCACCATCCGCCCATCGGCGACGGCCCCCGCTTTCTCGCTCGCCTCGACGCGAAAATCGCTGACGCAGCCAGCGATGGGGGTGAGGGTCAGCGCGCGCGCATCGCCGGTGTCGAGCCTGAGCGGAGCAGTGTGCGGGAGCGCCGCGAGCGATGTCTCAATTGCGGTAATCCGCGCGAAAGGATGTGCGTCCGCGCCATCGGGCACGGCGCCGCCTTGCATCCCGATGACAGCGACGCCGACACGCATCCCGACCGCAGCTGCGGGCGAGGTCGGCGCAATCGCCGCAATAAATGGGTCGTCGCGGTCCACCGCGCCATAGGCGGCGAGTGCTTCGGGCCGTCGTTCCGCATCATAAAGCCGCGGGTCGCCCCAGATCCAGCCGAACTGCGGCTGCTGCACCGGGCACCATGCGGCATTGGCGGTGGTCAGGCGAAATCCGATCGCCGCGACGCGTGCCTCCAGCGCCGCAAACGAAACATAGGGCGACGGATCGGCGGGCGTCGCGGCACCCGCTGGCACAGCGACCAGCAGCGACAGAGCGACAACGAGGGTGGAAGCATGATGCAGCATCGGTCCCGCTTAACAACGTGCGCCTGTCGCGGCCATGAATTTCCCGTTGGTCGCATTTGCCCGGCGCTTGCCTATCGAAGGCCAAGCGGCGATAGGGCGGAGCGATGACGCACGCCTCGACCTTGTCCTCTCCCGCCGCCCACCAACCCCGCCCCGCCGCGCTTGCGCGCTGGCTGTGGGCAGTCGCTTTGCTGGTGATCATCGTGGTCGGGGTCGGCGGGATCACGCGCCTGACCGAATCGGGGCTGTCGATCACGGAATGGCGGCCGGTCTCGGGCGTGCTGCCGCCGCTCAACGAGGCCGACTGGATCGCGGAATTCGAGAAATACAAGCAGATCCCCGAATATAAAGAGATCAACCTCGGCATGACGCTGGCGGGGTTCAAGGCGATCTTTTTCTGGGAATGGCTGCACCGCATCCTGGGGCGCGTGGTCGGCCTGGCGATGGTCGTGCCGCTGGCCTGGTACGCCTGGCGCCGCGCGATCCCGGCGGGTTATGGCGTGCGCCTGTTCGCGCTGACGTCGCTCGTCGGACTGCAAGGCGCGCTCGGGTGGTGGATGGTCGCGTCGGGACTGGAGTATCGCACCGATGTCAGCCATTTCCGCCTTGCGGCACATTTGTTGACCGCATTGTTCTTGCTTGCGGGCCTGGTCTGGACCGCGCGTGACCTTGATGCGCTGGCGCGGGATACGGGCGCGCGGCCGGCGCGGTTCACCCGGGGTGGCATCGCGGTCATCGCCATCCTGTTCATCCAGCTGTTGCTTGGCGCTTGGGTTGCCGGGTTGAACGCCGGGTTCGTCGCCAGCAGCTGGCCATTGATGAACGATCATTTCGTCCCCGAAGGCATCGACTGGGCTGGCGGCCCATGGTTGGCGCTGACCAATGATCCCTTCTTGATTCACTTCCTGCATCGCTGGTGGTCGTGGATCGCGGGGCTGGCGCTGTTGCTGTTCGCGCGCAGATTGTCGCGGTTCGGGGCCAAGCGGGAAGCCGGGCTGCTCGTCGCGGTGGTTGCGGTGCAGATGCTGCTGGGGATCTGGACTGTGGTGTCGGGCGTATCGATGTGGGTCGCCGTCGCGCATCAGGTGGTGGGCGCCATCCTCGTTGCTATCGCCGCCGCAGCGCTGCACCGGCTGGGCCGCGCCGCCGCATGATGCTGCTCGGCGGTTTCGGCAGCGCGCTGCTGCTGGTCGCTCTGCCCTTGCCCGCGCAAGGCGATGTCCCGGCACAGGCAGCCGCGGGGTCTCAATTTGCCCGCCGGTCGATCGGCCGATGACCTATCGCGTCACGACGCGCCGCATCGGCCGCGGCTATCAGCTGCGATCGGTCTTGCGACGGATCGACTCCGCGACGCCCCGCGGTTGCAGATCGACCATGTGTGGACCCTACCGCCGCCGGGCTAGTGATGCGGGAACGGTGACAGAGCTGGATTGCCGAGCCCAAGGGCGCGGGACGGACGCTCGTCGAAGTGCGGGTACGGGCGCTCGAGCCTGCTCCGTGAAGCATAGGGTATCATAATACCCGTCAGCAAAGCCGCGATCTGCTTGACTTTCCGCCCACTTGACGTCATTGGCCCGCTCCGAAGCGCCGCTGCGTCCATCATGGATTAGGCGGCGCGGTTTGTTTCGGGCCTTGGAGCATCGCTCCATCGCCCAGTCCCATCTGTCAAGGAGCGTGCCATGATGAAGGCGCTGACCAAGACGACCGTATCGGCGAACGCTGCCACGGTCGAAAAGAAATGGGTGCTGATCGACGCCGAGGGTCTCGTTGTGGGCCGCGTTGCATCGATCATCGCCAACATTCTGCGCGGCAAGCACAAGCCGTCGTTCACCCCCCACGTCGATTGCGGTGACAATGTCATCGTCATCAACGCGGAGAAGGTGGCGTTCACCGGCAAGAAATTGCAGGACAAGCGTTACTACAAGCACACCGGCTATGCCGGCGGCATCAAGGAAACCAGCCCGGCGAAGATCCTCGAAGGCCGTTTCCCCGAGCGCGTGCTCGAAAAGGCCATCGAACGCATGATCCCGCGTGGCCCGCTCGGCCGTCAGCAGATGCGCAACCTGCGCATTTTCGCCGGCAGCGAACATCCGCATGAAGGGCAGACCCCCGAAGTGATCGACGTCGCGTCGATGAACCGCAAGAATAAGGTGGGTGCATAATGGCTGACGAACAGACCATGACCGATCTCAAGGATCTCGGCGGCGCCGTTGAAGGCACTGTCGCAGCTCCGGTCTCGACCACGCCGCTGCGTGAGAAGATCGTCGACAAGCAGGGCCGCGCTTATGCGACCGGCCGCCGCAAAGACGCCGTAGCCCGCGTGTGGCTGAAGCCCGGCACGGGCAAGATCACGATCAACGGCCGCGACCAGGAAGTGTACTTTGCACGGCCGACGCTGCGCCTCGTGATCAACCAGCCTTTCGGTCTGACCGATCGCATCGGTAGCTATGACATTGTCGCCACCGTCAAGGGCGGCGGCCTGTCGGGCCAGGCGGGCGCCGTGTTGCACGGTATTTCGCAGGCGCTGACCCGTTTCGAACCCGCGCTGCGCGGCGTGGTAAAGTCGGCCGGCTTCCTGACCCGTGACAGCCGCACCGTCGAGCGTAAGAAGTACGGCAAGGCCAAGGCCCGCCGCAGCTTCCAGTTCTCGAAGCGTTAAACGACTTTCCTCGATCGACGGATCGGGAAACGGGAAGGGCGGTCCAGCGATGGGCCGCCCTTTTTGGTGTGCCAGGCATGGCGTTGATGTTGGAGGTGCAAGTCCTTTGCGGGCCGGCTGAACGGAACCGCTAGCCAATGGCAACTGCGTCGTCGCGAGGCGAGGTGGGGAGGAAGCCGGAGGCAAAGCTCGGAGCTGACGAACAGGAACCGGATATGAGGCCGGTGCGGTGGGGTAACTGGGCCATGGACCGGGACGCCCGATATTCAGACAGACACGCGCGCAGGTAAATCCGGCGGCGACCGAGTGAAGGATCAACGTCTTACCCTGGGAGATCTCCCAGCCTCTCCGGACGAACCGGAGTACGGCGGCAGCGATGTCGCAGGATGGGCTGGGAGAAGTCAGCAGAGGCCATAGTAGTCCGGGCGACCGGACGAAGGGCCGAATCTGGTAATCAAGGAGCAAGACTGGGTTCATTCGATGGGTGTGGAGCGGCAGCAAGGCAGCGGGAAGCAGCTGGATCTCTTCGATGAGATCTTGCAGGCATCGCTGCGCCACGGCGTATCTGGCAAAGGCGGAACCGGCGCTGGGACGTGCGAGGAGCGGCAATCACCTGCGGCATGGACCGAGCCCCTCGCCTTGACGCGTATGATGATGGAGCAGGTGGCGAGTTCGGCCAACCTGAACCAAGCCTATAAGCGGGTGAAAGCGAACAAGGGTGCGCCGGGGGTTGACGGGATGACCGTTGCCGACCTGCGTGGCTGGATCGCGGATAATCGCGAAAGGCTGATCGTCTCGCTGCTCGACGGCAGCTATCGTCCGCAGCCGGTCCGGGGGGTAGAAATCCCCAAGGCCGGAGGGAAAGGGATGCGCCAGTTGGGCATCCCGACGGTGGTGGACCGGTTGGTGCAACAGGCGATTCTGCAAGTCCTGGAACCGTTGCTCGACCCGGGCTTTTCGGGATCGAGCTACGGGTTCCGCCCGGGACGCAGCGCTCATGACGCGCTGCGTCAGGCCCGGGACTATGTGGCGGACGGGTATGGCACTGTCGTGGACCTCGACCTGGAGAAGTTCTTCGACCGGGTAAACCACGACATTCTGATGGCCCGTCTGTCCCGGCGCATTGGCGACACGCGATTGCTCGCCATCATCCGGCGCTTCTTGCAAGCGGGGATGCTGGTGTGCGGATTCCGAGGTCATCACGCGCAGTGTTCCGATTTGATCGTGCGCAGCATTCCGACGTGATCTCGCGCAGCATTCCGATTTGAAGCTGCGCACCATTCCGATTTGATCATGCGCAGCATTCCGATGCGATGCCGCGCAGGTGAGAATGTCAGAGCCTTGTCGATTAACGGCGCCTTCTTTGTGGAAGGAGCCGCTGATGCCGACGAGGAGGATGGATATGCGCCAAGTGCGCGAACTGATGAGACTGCACCGGGAAGCGGGGCTTGGGGTGCGCGAGAGGGCGCGGCGCGCTGGGATTGCTGAATCGACGATGCGCGAGATGGTGAAGCGGTTTGACCGCTCGGGTCTCGAATGGCCGCTGGCCGCGGATCTCGACAATGCGCAGCTTGAGGCGAAGCTTTACGGTGCGGCGGGGGTCAAGCCCGGGCGCCGCCGGCTTCCCGCGCCGGACTGGGCGGCGGTGCACCGCGAGTTGAAGCGCAAGCATGTGACCCTGCAGACTTTGTGGGAGGAATATATCGAGGCGCATCCCGACGGCTATCGTTACAGCCGGTATTGCGACCTGTACCGCGGGTGGGAAGGCCGTCTGCCGGTGACGATGCGCCAGACGCACCTGGCGGGCGACAAGCTGTATGTCGACTATGCGGGCGACAAGCTGGGTGTGGTCATCGATCGGCGGACGGGGGAAAGGCGCGCTGCGCACATCTTTGTCGCGGTGATGGGTGCATCGAGCCTGTCCTTTGCCTGTGCGACCTGGACGGAGACGCTGGCGGACTGGACCGACGCGCACGTCCAGGCCTTTGCCGCCTTTGGCGGCGCGCCGAGACTGCTGGTGCCCGACAATGCGAAGGTCGCGGTGATCAAGGCGTGTCTTTACGATCCGCAGGTCAATCGCAGCTATGCCGAGATGGCGCGCCATTACGGCACGACGTGCCTTCCGACGCGGCCGCGAAAGCCGCGGGACAAAGCCAAGGTCGAGGCGTGTGTCGGGATCGTCGAGCGGTGGCTGTTCGGGCGGCTGCGCAACCAGATATTTTACAGCCTTGCCGAGTTGAATGCCGCGATCGCAGCGCTGATCGCACGGCTCAACGACGAGCGCGTGCTGCGCCAGTTTGGTCGCACCCGTCGCCAGCTGTTCGAAGAGCTCGATGCGCCGCTGCTGACGCCGCTGCCGACTGAGCCTTACGTTCATGCCGAATGGCAAGCCAGGCGCGTGGGCCTCGATTATCATGTCGAGGTTGCACATCATTTTTACTCGGTGCCCCACCGCTATGCGCGCCAGCCGGTTGAAGCGCGACTGACGGCGCGGACGGTCGAGATCTTCATCCGCGGCGAGCGGATCGCGGTTCACATGCGCGGCAGCGGCAATGGCCGGCATACGACCTTGCCCGAGCACATGCCGTCATCGCATCGCCGCTTTGCCGACTGGACGCTCGCGAAGATCCTGACCGAATCT
>NZ_NISK01000001.1:1095302-1336319 GCF_002205675.1 Sphingopyxis bauzanensis
AAAGCAAATCACGTCGATGACGGCTCTGAGCCGTGCGCGGCATCAGATCGGAATCCCGCGCGGGATCAGATCGGAACGATGCGCGTGATCATGTCGGTATCCCTGCGCGGGATCGTCGGAATCCGCAGGCGGCATGATATTTTTGCGCGCAATCCCGCTCGCCGCGACCGTGCTGCTGTTCGCCCCCGGCGCTCTCGCGCAGTTCGGCCCGACAAAGGTCGACGCGCAACCGCAGTTGCGCGGCATGACGGCCGATGAAGCGGCGGCGCTGATCGCAAAAGTCGCCGATGCGCAAGCGAAGGTGAAGAACGAGGAGCAGGTCGTTTTCGACCTGCTGTCCGGCGCCCCCGCCTTTTATTCGATGACGCGCACGAGCCCGCGCGAGGCTTTTCTCCGCCTGCCGCTCGCCAAGACGTTCAGCGTCGAGCGCAAAGCGACCGACAACAGGTTGTGGCAGCCTTACCAGATCATCGTCCTGCCCGACGGCCCCGGCAAATTACTCTGGGATGTCGAAGTCGTGCTGGGCATCAACGGCCAGATCGAGCGGATCGAAATGCTCTACCGCCCGCCTGCGCCCTTCTGACTGCGCTCAGATTAGTCCCGCCAACGGACTGGACGGGTCGGCATATTTGCGCAGCCCCATCCGCCCCGACAAATACGCGTCCCGCCCTGCCTCGACCGCCAGCTTCATCGCCCGCGCCATCCGGATCGGATCTTTCGCCTCGGCGATCGCGGTGTTCATCAGCACGCCGTCGCAGCCAAGCTCCATGGCCACCGCGGCATCGCTCGCCGTGCCAACGCCGGCATCGACCAGCACGGGTACCGACGCGCCCTCGACGATCAGCCGGATCGTCACCCGGTTCTGGATCCCCAGCCCCGACCCGATCGGCGCACCCAGCGGCATTACCGCGACCGCGCCCGCATCCTCCAGCTGTTTCGCGGCGATCGGATCGTCGACGCAATAGACCATCGGCAGGAAACCTTCCTTGGCCAGCACCTCGGTCGCCTCCAGCGTCTCGCGCATGTTGGGGTAGAGTGTCTTGGCCTCGCCAAGCACTTCCAGCTTGACCAGATCCCAGCCCCCTGCCTCGCGCGCCAGCCGCAAGGTGCGGATCGCGTCGTCGGCGTTGAAGCAGCCCGCGGTGTTGGGGAGGTAGGTGATCTTCTTTGGATCGATATAATCGGTGAGCATCGGCGCGGTCGGGTCCGACACATTGACGCGGCGCACCGCGACCGTGACGATCTCCGCCCCCGAAGCCGCGACCGCCGCCGCATTCTGCTCAAAATCCTTGTACTTGCCGGTCCCGACAATCAGCCGCGACGTGAATGTCCGTCCGGCAACGCTCCAAGTGTCGGTCAACAACCGCCTCCCACAAAATGTACAATTTCCAGCGCGTCGCCCTCGCACAGCGCCACATCCGCCAGCGTCGAGCGAGGCACGATTTCGCGGTTGCGTTCGACCGCGACCTTTTTGACGTCGAGGCCGAGCGAGGCTACGAGATCGGCAATGCTGCCATCGCGCACCTGCCGCGTTTCGCCGTTGAGGATGACCAAGATCACTGGGGAATCCGCCTTGCTTTGCCTTTTGCCGAGCAGCCCATATAGGGGGAGCGCATATCGTCGCAACCGAAAGCCCCCGCCTTGACCGACAAGCCGACCGTTTTTGTCCTCTCCGGCCCTAACCTCAACCTGCTCGGTACGCGCGAGCCGGAGATTTACGGCCATGATACGCTGAACGACATTCACGCGCGGCTCGAAGCGCAGGCGGCCGAACTCGGCCTTCGCGTCGAGTGCCGCCAGACCAACCATGAAGGTGTGCTGATCGACTGGCTGCACGAAGCCTATGTCGCGGGCGCCAAGGCGGTGTTGCTGAACGCGGGCGGCTACACGCATACCTCGATCGCGCTCCACGATGCGATCAAATCGATCAAGGTGCCGGTGATCGAGGTCCACCTGTCGGACCCGATGCAGCGCGAAGAGTTTCGCCACATCAGCTATGTCGGCATGGCAGCAGTGGCGCATTTTGCAGGCCATGGCGCGAACAGCTACACGCTGGCGCTGGACGCCGCCGCGCGTCTCTGACAAGAGGGCGCATCAAAAACGGGGTCTGAGCGTCCTTATCAATGGACGCCGCAAAAACAGGAAAATTCTCATGGGTGACCATAAAGACGATGGCATCAATATCGATCCGGCCTATGTGCGCGCGCTCGCCGAGCTGCTCGACGATACCAGCCTGACCGAAATCGAAGTCGAGGACGGCGATCGCAAGGTCCGCGTCGCGCGCAAGGCCGCGGTTACCGCGGCGCCCGTCGCTTATGCGCCCGCACCGGCACCCGCCGCCGCGGCCCCGGCGGCAGCCCCCGTCGCGGCCGCCCCCGCGGCTGCCAGCTTCGCCGACGCGGTCAAGTCGCCGATGGTCGGCACCGTGTATCTTTCGCCCGAACCCGGCGCACCGAATTTTGCGACCATTGGCTCACCGGTCAAGGCTGGCGACACCGTGCTGATCATCGAAGCGATGAAGGTCATGAACCCGATCGTCGCCCCCGCATCGGGTACGTTGACGGGTGTGCATGTTGAAAACAGCCAGCCGGTCGAGTTCGACCAGCCGCTGTTTACCATCGCCTGAGGCGAAGGAAACATTCGGCAATGGCCATTGAAAAACTTCTGATCGCCAACCGCGGTGAAATCGCGCTGCGTATCCACCGTGCCTGCCACGAAATGGGCATCAAGACGGTCGCGGTTCATTCGACCGCCGACGCCGACGCGATGCACGTCCGCCTCGCCGACGAAGCCGTGTGCATCGGCCCCCCCGCGGCGAAGGACAGCTATCTCAACATCCCCGCAATTATCTCGGCCGCCGAAATCACCGGCGCCGACGCGATCCACCCGGGTTATGGCTTCCTGTCAGAAAACGAGCGCTTCGCCGAGATCATCGAAGCGCACGACATGATATTCGTCGGGCCAAAGCCCGAACATATCCGCACCATGGGCGACAAGGTCGAAGCGAAGCGCACGGCGGTCACGCTCGGCCTGCCGGTCGTTCCGGGTTCACCCGGTGCGGTCACCTATGGCGACGAATGCCGAAAAATGGCCGAAGACATCGGCTATCCGGTGCTGATCAAGGCCGCGTCGGGCGGCGGCGGGCGCGGGATGAAGGTCGTCCCCGACGCCGACAGCCTCGAAAGCCTGATGGGCCAGGCATCGAGCGAAGCGGCGGCGGCGTTCGGCGACCCGACTGTTTATATGGAAAAATATCTCGGCAACCCGCGCCACATCGAATTTCAGGTGTTCGGCGATGGCCGGGGAACGGCAATCCACCTCGGCGAGCGCGATTGCTCGCTTCAGCGTCGCCACCAGAAAGTGCTCGAAGAAGCGCCCTCGCCGATTATCTCGGCCGAAGAGCGCGCGCGCATGGGCAAGGTGTGCGCCGACGCGATGGCCGCGATGCAATATCGCGGCGCCGGGACGATCGAATTCCTGTGGGAAAATGGCGAATTCTTCTTCATCGAAATGAACACGCGCATCCAGGTCGAGCATCCGGTGACCGAAATGATTACCGGCTTTGACCTTGTTCGCGAACAGATTCGCGTCGCCGGAGGCCGCGACCTGTCGGTCAGACAGGAAGACCTGGAGTTCCGCGGCCACGCGATGGAATGCCGCATCAACGCCGAAGACCCGCGCACCTTCATGCCCTCGCCCGGCAAGGTCACCAATTATCACGCCGCGGGCGGCATGCATGTGCGCGTCGATAGCGGGCTGTACGCCGGTTATTCGATCCCGCCCTATTACGACAGCATGATCGGCAAGCTGATCGTTTATGGACGCACCCGCGAAAGCTGCATGATGCGGATGCGCCGCGCGCTCGAGGAAATGGTGATAGCGGGGGTCAAGACCAATATCCCGCTGCACCAGGCGCTGCTCGCAGACCCCGACGTGATCAACGGCGATTATACGATCAAATGGCTGGAAGATTGGCTCGCGCGACACGATGAGGCGGGCGCAGCATGAACATTTTATAAACCCCTCCCATCAGGGCAGAGGCAGCGAGAATTGCCAGCTTGCTGGCTTAGTCGCAGCGGGGTGGGCTTTGAGACGCAACCGCCGCCCCAACCGCTCTCCCGCAGGGGAAGGGCTTCTTATGCGCCCAACTGTGCGCCACCTCACTTTAACTCCCCCGCATTTTTGGCTAAGGGCTAAACCATGGTCAAAAACGCCCCAAACGCAGCGCGCCGCGCCGCGACGCTCCTTCTGCCGCTGAGCCTGCTCGCCATGCCCGCCTTCGCCCAAACCGCGGTGAAAGAGGATTCGGTCATCCTCCAGCCCGACAAGGTCGCCGACGACGCCCCGGTGATCGCCGCACAAGTGACGTTGCCGAGCTGGACCGAAGAAGACGCCACCGCGCTGCTCAGTACGATCGAAAACATCGGCGCCGAAGGCCTGTTCGCCAAGGATTATAACCCCGATGCGCTCGCCGCGGCGATCCTTTCCAACGATCAGGTCGCGCTCGACAAACGCGCGACCGACACCTTCCTGCTGCTCGCGACGCATCTGCGCGACGGGCGCACGCCCAATGCGGCACGCAAACAATGGTTCATGGTCGATAGCGACGCCGATGCCGAACCCTTGCTGCCGCTCCTCGAGACCGCGCTGAACGCCGGGTCGATCCGAGAAACGCTCGCCTCGCTCAACCCCATTCACCCCGACTTCGCGGTGCTCAAGGCCGCGCTCGCCAATGCCAAGGCGCCAGCCGACGCCAATGCCATCCGTGTCAACATGGAACGCTGGCGCTGGATGCCGCGCGCGCTCGGCGAGCGCTATGTCGTCAGCAACGTCCCCGAATATATGACCCGCGTCGTCCATGGCGGCACGATCATCGCGACCCACAAGGCCGTCGTCGGCAAAGCATCGACTGCAACGCCGCAGCTGAACCCGATGGCCACCGGCATCATCGTCAACCCGACCTGGACCCTACCGCGCAGCATCATTAACGAAGGCATCGGCGCGACGATTGCCCGCAACCCCGCCTCGGCGCGCGCGCAGGGCTATACCTGGACCGGCAGCGGCAAGACGCTGTCGGTGGTGCAAAAGGCGGGGCCAAACAACGCGCTGGGCGTGATGAAGATGGAAATGCTCAACGAGCATGCGATCTACCTGCATGACACTCCGTCCAAGGGCGCGTTCAACGCTGCCGCCCGCGCATTCAGCCACGGCTGCATCCGCACCGAACGCGCGCTGCATTTCTCGGGCCTGATGGCGGTCATGTTCGCGGGACGTAGCCCGGAAGAGTTCGGCGAAGCGATCGCGAGCGGCAAGACCACCCGCTTCGGCTTCGACCAGCCTTTCCCTGTCTATGTTGCATATTGGACCGTCATCCCCGACGGCAAGGGCGGCACCAAAAAACTCGCCGATCTCTATGGGCGCGATGCGCCGGTGGTGGCCAGCTTTGCCAAACCCGGTCGCCCGACCGCTACGATCATCACACCGGTCGCGCCGCAAGTGGTCCCGACGGTCCAGACCACAGCGCGCGTAACGACACCGGGGACCAGCGGAATTTATTGAGCAGAGCCGCTTCCGACCGGAACCCGTTCTCACCGCAAACCACACAAGAAAAAGCCCCGCCAGATCACTCCGGCGGGGCTCTTTTCTGTCAGGCCTGGAGACCGAAGCGGTTACGCCTCGCCCTCACCCTCCGGACGCTCTTCGACCATCACGTCATCGGTCGTGAAGTCTTCGCCCTGCACCTTGCCCAGCGGATCGTCGCCCATCGCGGCTTCCGGCCCCTGCGCCAGTTCGGCCGCATGCTCGGCAGCGGCATTCGCCGGCGCGATCAGGTCCACCTGGCTCGCGGCGCGCATCGATGCGCGCAGCGCGGCATCCTTGCTCGACGCGGTGACGCGGACGCGGTTCATCGCGGCACCGGTACCCGCCGGGATCAGGCGGCCGACGATGACGTTTTCTTTCAGCCCGATCAGTGAGTCGACCTTGCCCTGCACCGAAGCTTCGGTGAGAACGCGCGTCGTCTCCTGGAACGATGCTGCCGAAACGAAGCTGCGCGTTTGCAGCGACGCCTTGGTGATGCCCAGCAGGACCGGACGGCCCTCGGCTGGAACACCATTCTTTGGCAGCTTGGCGTTATATTCCATCATCTCCAGATAATCGAGCTGTTCGCCCGGCAGCAACGTGGTGTCGCCGCCCGCGGTAATCTCGACCTTCTGCAGCATCTGGCGAACGATCACTTCGATGTGCTTGTCGTTGATCTTCACGCCCTGCAGTCGGTACACTTCCTGGATTTCCGCGACCAGATATTCGGCCAGCGCCTCGACGCCCATGACGTCCAGGATGTCGTGCGGGTTCGGCGAACCGCTGATCAGCGCATCGCCGCGCTTGACCTGATCGCCTTCCTGCACTTCCAGCACCTTCGACTTGGGGATCAGATATTCGATCGGATCGCCTTCTTCCGGAACGATCGCAATCTTGCGCTTCGCCTTGTAATCCTTGACGAATTCAATGCGGCCGCTGATCTTTGCGATAACGCTGTTGTCCTTCGGAATGCGCGCTTCGAACAGCTCGGCCACCCGCGGCAGACCGCCGGTGATGTCGCGCGTCTTCGACGCTTCACGGCTGACGCGGGCCAGAACGTCACCCGCCTGCACCGTCTGACCATCCTCGACCGACAGCATCGTGCCGACCGCGAGCAGGTAGCGCGCGGCTTCACCCGAAGCATCGTCAAGCAGGGTCAGGCGCGGCTGAAGATCTTCCTTCTTGGCGCGGCCAGCCGAACGATATTCGATCACGACGCGCTGGGCGATGCCCGTCGCTTCGTCGACCTGTTCGATCAGGGTCTTGGTGTCTTCCAGATCCTGATACTTCACGACGCCCTGCTTTTCGGTGATCAGCGGCATGGTGAACGGATCCCATTCGGCAATCCGGTCGCCCTTCTTCACCTTGTCGCCATCCTTGAACAGGATATGCGCGCCATAAGGCAGCTTGTGCGACGCGCGCTCGCGACCTTCGCTGTCGATCACCGCGACTTCACCCGAACGGGCGAGCGCCAGACGGCGACCGCGCTGGTCGACGATCGTTGGCATGTCACGATATTCGATCGTGCCGTCCGAGATCGATTCAGCGTTCGACTGCTCGTTAACCTGCGCCGCACCACCGATGTGGAAGGTACGCATGGTCAGCTGGGTGCCGGGTTCACCGATCGACTGGGCGGCGATAACGCCGACCGCTTCACCGATGTTCACCGGGGTACCGCGGGCCAGATCACGGCCATAGCATTTGCCGCAAACGCCCAGCACCGCTTCGCAAACCAGCGGCGAACGGATCTTGACCGACTGGACTTCGGCATCTTCGATCCGCTGCGTCGTCGGCTCGTCGAGCAGGGTGCCGACGGGGGCCAGCACATTGCCGTCCTTGTCGAGCACATCTTCCAGCGTCGTGCGGCCCAGGATGCGCTCGCCCAGCGAGGCGATCGTCGAACCGCCCTGGATGATCGCGCGCATTTCCATGCCGCGGTCGGTGCCGCAATCTTCCTCGATCACAACGCAATCCTGCGACACGTCGACCAGACGGCGGGTCAGGTAACCCGAGTTTGCCGTCTTGAGCGCCGTATCGGCCAGTCCCTTACGGGCGCCGTGGGTCGAGTTGAAATATTCAAGAACGGTCAGACCTTCCTTGAAGTTCGAGATGATCGGCGTTTCGATGATCTCACCCGACGGCTTGGCCATCAGGCCGCGCATACCGGCGAGCTGCTTCATCTGCGCCTGCGAACCACGGGCACCCGAGTGCGCCATCATATAGATGGAGTTGATCGGGGCCAGACGACCCGTTTTCGGATCCTTCGGCTCGGCGCGGATTTCGTCCATCATCGCGGTCGCGACCTTGTCGCCGCACTGCGACCAGGCGTCGATCGCCTTGTTGTACTTTTCCTGCTGCGTGATCAGGCCGTCCTGATACTGCTGCTCGAAATCCTTTACCAGGGCGCGGGTTTCATCAACCATGCCGACCTTCGACGCCGGAATGATCATGTCATCCTTGCCGAACGAGATGCCGGCTTTGAACGCGTGGCGGAAGCCCAGCGCCATGATGGCGTCGGCGAACAACACGGTCTCTTTCTGGCCGGTGTGACGATAGACCTGATCGATCACGTCGCCGATTTCCTTCTTGGTCAAAAGGCGATTGACGACGTCGAAGGGCACGGTGTGCGACTTCGGCAGGCATTCGGCGATGAGCATACGGCCCGGGGTCGTTTCAAAGCGCTGAAAATATTCATTGCCCTTCTCATCGGTCTGCGGGACGCGGCTGACGACCTTGGTGTGCAGGGTCACGGCACCGATAAACAGCGCCTGATGCACTTCGGCCATGTCGGCGAGCAGCATGCCCTCGCCGGGTTCGCCTTCGCGCTCCATCGACAGATAATAGAGACCAAGCACCATGTCCTGCGACGGCACGATGATCGGCTTGCCGTTCGCGGGGCTCAGGATGTTGTTGGTCGACATCATCAGCACGCGCGCTTCCAGCTGGGCTTCCAGCGAGAGCGGGACGTGAACGGCCATCTGGTCACCGTCGAAGTCGGCGTTGAACGCCGCGCAGACCAGCGGGTGAAGCTGGATCGCCTTGCCTTCGATCAGCACGGGTTCGAACGCCTGAATGCCCAGGCGGTGAAGCGTCGGGGCGCGGTTCAGCAGGACCGGGTGCTCGCGAATGACTTCGTCGAGGATGTCCCAGACTTCCTTGCGTTCCTTTTCAACCCACTTCTTTGCCTGTTTCAGGGTCATCGACAGACCCTTGGCGTCGAGGCGCGCATAGATGAACGGCTTGAAAAGCTCGAGCGCCATCTTCTTCGGCAGGCCGCACTGGTGCAGCTTGAGTTCGGGACCGGTCACGATGACCGAACGGCCCGAATAATCGACGCGCTTGCCGAGCAGGTTCTGACGGAAGCGGCCCTGCTTGCCCTTGAGCATGTCGGACAGCGATTTCAGCGGACGCTTGTTGGCGCCCGTGATCGTGCGGCCGCGGCGGCCGTTGTCGAACAGCGCGTCAACGGCTTCCTGCAACATACGCTTTTCGTTGCGGACGATGATGTCCGGCGCGCGCAGTTCCATCAGGCGCTTCAAACGGTTGTTACGGTTGATCACGCGGCGGTAGAGATCGTTCAGATCCGACGTCGCGAAGCGGCCACCGTCGAGCGGCACCAGCGGGCGCAGTTCGGGCGGGATCACGGGGACGACTTCCAGGATCATCCATTCGGGGCGGTTGCCCGAATCGATGAAGCTTTCGACGACCTTCAGACGCTTGATGATCTTCTTGGGCTTCAGCTCCGACTTGGTCGTGGCCAGATCTTCCATCAGGTCGGCGCGTTCCTGCTCCAGGTCGAGATTTTCGAGCAGAACGCGGATCGCTTCGGCGCCAATGCCGGCCGAAAAGGCGTCTTCGCCATATTCGTCCTGCGCGTCGAGCAGCTCGTCTTCGGTCAACAGCTGGAACTTCTCGAGCGGGGTCAGGCCGGGTTCGAGCACGATATAGGCTTCAAAATACAGGACGCGCTCAAGCTGCTTGAGCTGCATGTCGAGCAGCAGTCCGATGCGCGACGGCAGCGACTTCAGGAACCAGATGTGCGCAACGGGCGCGGCGAGTTCGATATGGCCCATGCGCTCGCGGCGGACCTTGGTCACCGTGACTTCAACACCGCATTTTTCGCAAACGATGCCCTTGTATTTCATGCGCTTGTACTTGCCGCACAGGCATTCATAATCCTTGATTGGGCCAAAGATGCGCGCACAGAACAGGCCGTCACGCTCGGGCTTGAACGTGCGGTAGTTGATGGTTTCGGGCTTCTTGATCTCGCCGAACGACCATGAGCGAATGCGCTCGGGGCTCGCGATGCCGATCTTGATCATGTCAAAGGTTTCGGTCTTCGCGACCGGATTCATGAAGTTGGTAAGCTGGTTCATATTCTAGCTCCACTCTTCCCCCTTCGCGCGGAGCGAAGGGGGTGAGGATAAGATCTTATTCGGCGGCTTCGGGAAGGGCGTCGGGCGCCTCGTCCGGGTCCAGATCCGCATGGGACGACAGTTCGACGTTGAGTCCCAGCGAGCGCATTTCCTTGACGAGCACGTTGAAGCTTTCGGGAATGCCGGCCTCAAAGGTGTCGTCGCCCTTGACGATCGCTTCGTAAACCTTGGTGCGGCCGATCACGTCATCGGACTTCACCGTCAGCATTTCCTGAAGCGTATACGCGGCGCCATAAGCTTGCAGTGCCCACACTTCCATTTCCCCGAAGCGCTGGCCACCGAACTGCGCTTTACCGCCCAGCGGCTGCTGGGTAACAAGCGAGTACGGCCCGATCGAACGCGCGTGGATCTTGTCGTCGACAAGGTGATGCAGTTTCAGGATATACATATATCCCACCGTCACCTTGCGGTCGAACCGGTCACCGGTGCGGCCGTCGTACAGATCGACCTGACCCGACCGGTCAAGACCGGCACGTTCCAGCATCGCCGACACGTCGGCTTCGCGCGCACCGTCGAACACCGGGGTCGCAAAAGGTACACCGACCGACAGGTTCGAGGCGAGTTCGACAACCTCGTCTGCGGTGCGGGCCTTGATCTCGTCGGCATATTCATCGCCATAGGCATGAAGCAGTGCATCGCGCACGGCCTCGGGCGGAGTTCCCGCCACGGGGTCGGGGTTCGCCATGCGCCAATCTTCCAGCGCCGTCGTGATCTGCTGACCGAAGCCGCGCGATGCCCAGCCAAGGTGCGTTTCGAGAATCTGTCCGACGTTCATGCGCGACGGCACGCCCAGCGGATTGAGCACGAAATCGACATGCGTGCCATCTTCCAGGAACGGCATGTCTTCGACCGGCAGGATGCGGCTGATGATGCCCTTGTTGCCGTGACGTCCTGCCATCTTGTCGCCCGACTGCAGCTTGCGCTTCACGGCAACGAAGACCTTGACCATCTTGAGCACGCCCGGGGCGAGTTCGTCGCCGCGCTGCAGCTTTTCAACGCGATCTTCGTATTTCGCGCTGATCCGCTTGATCGCGTCGTCATACTGCGCCTTGATCGCTTCGAGCGCGGTCTGACTGTTGTCGTCGACAACCGCCAGCTTCCACCAGTCGCCGCGATCGAGTTCGGTCAGCATCTCTTCAGTGACGACGTCGCCCTTCTTCAGCCCCTTCGGTACCGCGCTGGTCGCTTGACCGATCAGCAAGTCTTTCAGGCTCGAGAAGGTCGCACGGTTGAGGATCGCGCGCTCATCGTCGGCATCCTGCTTCAGACGCTCGATCTCTTCGCGTTCGATCGCGATTGCGCGCTCGTCCTTGTCAATGCCGTGGCGGTTGAAAACGCGGACTTCGACGACCGTGCCCGAAACGCCCGGCGGCAGGCGGAGGGAGGTGTCGCGCACATCGCTGGCCTTTTCGCCAAAGATCGCGCGCAGCAGCTTTTCTTCCGGCGTCATCGGCGATTCACCCTTGGGGGTGATCTTGCCGGCCAGAATGTCGCCCGGGCCGACTTCGGCGCCGATATAGACGATGCCCGCCTCGTCGAGGTTGCGCAGCGCTTCCTCGCCGACGTTCGGGATGTCGCGTGTAATGTCTTCGGGGCCAAGGCGCGTGTCACGCGCCGTGACTTCGAATTCCTCGATGTGGATCGAGGTGAAGACGTCGTCCTTCACGATGCGTTCGCTGATGAGGATACTATCCTCATAGTTATAGCCATTCCACGGCATGAACGCGACGAGCACGTTCTTGCCCAGCGCCAGTTCGCCCAGCTCGGTCGACGGGCCGTCGGCGATAATGTCGCCGGTGCGGACGATCTCGCCCACCTTCACCAGCGGACGCTGGTTGATGCAGGTGTTCTGGTTCGAACGCTGGAACTTTTGCAGGCGATAGATGTCGACGCCCGACTTGCCGGGTTCAACCATATCGGTCGCACGGATGACGATACGCGTCGCATCGACCTGATCGATCACGCCGCCGCGGCGCGCTGCGATCGCAGCGCCCGAATCGCGGGCAACGGTTTCTTCCATGCCGGTGCCGACCACCGGAGCCTCTGCACGCAGCAGCGGCACAGCCTGACGCTGCATGTTCGAACCCATCAGCGCGCGGTTGGCGTCATCGTTTTCCAGGAACGGGATCAGCGATGCCGCAACCGAAACCAGCTGCTTCGGCGACACGTCCATCAACGTGATCTGTTCGCGCGGCGCCATCAGGAATTCGCCCGCTTCGCGCGCCGAGATCAGCTCGTCGATAAAGCTGCCGTCGGGGTTGAGGTCGGCGTTCGCCTGCGCAACCGTGTGCTTCTGCTCTTCCATCGCCGACAGATAAACGACGTCGGTCGTCACCTTGCCGTCGATGATCTTGCGGTACGGGGTTTCGATGAACCCGTACTTGTTCACTCGCGCAAAGGTCGCGAGCGAGTTGATCAGACCGATGTTCGGGCCTTCCGGCGTTTCGATCGGACAGATACGGCCGTAGTGGGTCGGGTGAACGTCGCGGACTTCGAAGCCAGCACGCTCACGGGTAAGCCCTCCCGGCCCAAGCGCCGACACGCGGCGCTTGTGGGTGACTTCGGATAGCGGATTGGTCTGATCCATGAACTGCGAAAGCTGCGACGAGCCAAAAAATTCACGCACCGCGGCAACCGCAGGCTTCGCGTTGATCAGGTCGTTCGGCATGACGGTCGACACATCGACCGAGCTCATGCGCTCCTTCACCGCGCGCTCCATGCGGAGCAGGCCGACGCGATACTGGTTTTCCAGCAGCTCGCCGACCGAACGGACACGGCGGTTACCGAGGTTATCGATATCGTCGATTTCGCCCTTGCCGTCCTTCAGGTTAACCAGCTCCTTGACGACGGCAAGGATGTCGTCGCTGCGCAGCGTGGTGACCGTGTCTTCGGCATCGAGACCGAGGCGCATGTTCAGCTTGACGCGGCCGACAGCCGACAGGTCGTAACGCTCGGGGTCAAAGAACAACCCGCCGAACAACGCTTCTGCGGTTTCGCGCGTCGGCGGCTCGCCGGGGCGCATCACGCGATAGATGTCCGAAAGCGCCTGATCGCGATCCTCGGCCTTGTCGGCCTTCAGCGTGTTGCGGATCCACGGACCGGTGTTGTTGTGGTCGATGTCGAGCAGGACGAGCTTGTCGATACCCGCCGCGTCGATCTTTTCGAGGTTCTCGGCCGACACTTCGTCACCAGCTTCGATGTAAATCTCGCCGGTCGTCTCATTGATCAGGTCATAGGCCGAATAGCGACCGAAGATTTCCTCGGTCGGGATCAGCAACGTATCGAGACCGTCCTTCGCCGCCTTGTTGGCAAGGCGCGGGCTGATCTTGTGACCAGCAGCAAACACGACTTCGCCGGTCTTCGCGTCGACGACGTCGAACGCGGGCTTCGCACCGCGCCAGTTTTCGACCATGAACGGCACGCGCCAGCCATTGGCGGCGCGCTCGAAAATCAGGCGGTCATAGAAATGGTTGAGGATTTCCTCACCCGACATGCCCAGCGCGTAGAGCAGGCTGGTGACCGGCAGCTTGCGCTTGCGGTCGATGCGGACATTGACAATGTCCTTGGCGTCGAATTCGAAATCGAGCCACGAACCGCGGTACGGAATGACGCGCGCAGCGAACAGGAACTTGCCCGACGAGTGGGTCTTGCCGCGATCGTGGTCGAACAGGACACCCGGCGAACGATGCATCTGCGACACGATAACGCGCTCGGTGCCATTGACGAAGAAGGTGCCGTTGCCCGTCATCAGGGGCATGTCGCCCATGTAAACGTCCTGCTCCTTGATATCGAGGACCGAACGGGTGTCGGTTTCGCTGTCGACTTCAAAGACGATCAGGCGCAGCGTGACCTTCATAGGCGCCGCATAGGTGATGCCGCGCTGGCGGCATTCGTCGACGTCGTACTTCGGCGCTTCGAGTTCGTAATGGACAAAGTCGAGCTCGGCGGTGCCGGCGAAATCGCGGATCGGGAACACGCTGCGCAGCGTCTTTTCAAGCCCCGAGACATAACCGATCGACGGATCCGAGCGGAGGAACTGCTCATAGGATTCGCGCTGCACCTCGATGAGGTTGGGCATCTCCACCGCTTCGTGGATATTGCCGAACAGCTTGCGGATGCGCTTGCTCGCGGTTGCTTCGAGGGCCTTGCCCACCGACTTCGCTTTGGTCGCCATAAGTGATTGTCTCGCCTGTCAAAAATCCAAATCGCGGGCGCTCCGACGCGAAAAAAGCCGCAGGCAACCGTTGCCGGTTTACCGCAGCTTTCCAACGCCTGTCGAAATCCCCGCCGACCTATCCGTACAATCCGCTGCGCAAGGCGGACTCTATCTCGAACGATGGGGTGTGACGGCGATATAGGTTTGGGGGGGCGAAGTGTCAACGGGCGGATCGCGAAATGCGCCGTTGCAAAGGACAGCGATGAGGTGGGCGCGTACCTCATGCTCCCCGACGCAAGCCTACGACATTCACACATCGTGTTTTGAATGAGGTTGAAGGGCTGTGCGATGTCCTGTCTAACAGCAAATCATGCTGCGCAAAAGTGCGCGGTGCGCCGACGGAAATGCGCGCGGCGGCACGCGATATTATGGCAGCGAGCCGACGGTGGCTCAGTTTGTCGCGACTTAGGCACGGTTAGTCAGCATTGGCGTGTCCTTTGCCGCACTACACGCGTTCAAACTGCGACCCTCTCGTTCAACACACTCTAGGAGACCACAAGCAATGCGGAAATTCGCAGGCTTTATCGCAACCCTTTCCCTTGGCGCAGCCGCCATTGTCGCGCCCCCCGCGATGGCGCAGGACGCAGCAGCGGCAACCGTCGACGTGTCGGTCGGCACCAAGGTTTTTGATTCCGAAGGCGCCGAACTCGGCACGGTAACCAGCGCGCAGGGCGCGAATGTTGTCGTCGACCTTGGCGCGGGCAAGCAGGTTACGCTCCCCAGCAATGCATTCGGCAAACTTGAACAAGGTCCGACAATCGGCGCGACCAAAGCTCAGGTTGTCGCAGCCGTCGATCAGGCCGCAGCTGGCAGCGACGCCAAACTGACCGCCGCGCTTCAGCCGGGTGCTGACGTGCGCAGCGCCCACGGCGCGGCCATTGTCGGTAAGGTGAAGCTGGCTGAGGCGGATGCCGTCGTGCTCACGACCCCGACCGGCGACGTCAAATTGCCGCGCAAAGCCTTTTTTGTCGGCCAAGCAGGGCTGGCGACCAGTTTTACTGCTGAACAATTTGCCGCTGCGACGGCCGAGGCGAACAGCGCTGCCGTCGCCAACGCTGCTGCAGTCGCGTCTGCACTTGTTCCGGGCGCCGATGTCCGGAGTCTCAAAGGGACAACAGTGCTGGGCAAGGTGAAATCGGCGAGCGCCGAGAGCGTTATTGTGACTGCGGCCACGGGCGACGATGTCAGCCTGCCGCGCAGCGCCTTCCTCATGTCACCGGCAGGCCTAGCAGCGGCGTATACCGCAGATCAGTTTGCAGCCGCTCTCGCGCAGGCGACCGGAGCCCCGGCGCCGCTCCCCGACGCGACCGCCGAGGCCACATCGGCCGCTCCGGACAAGCCGGCGAGCTGAGCCTTTCGGTACGTTCGTTCAGGGCGCGGAAGCACAGCTTCCGCGCCCTTTTCGCTGCCCGGCAATTACACAATGGCGCCATCACACTGCGGCACCTCTACGGAATATCCTTTGGGGTGGAAAACGGACATGAACTCGTCTCCCCTTGAGGGAGAGGATAGCGCAGCTTGCTCCGTCAGGAGCTGGTGAAGCTTGGGGGTGAAGCGCCAGCGGACGAAGAATCCCCTCTCAACTGCAGCTAGGCAGCAAAGCTGCCAAGCCTGCGTATCTCTCCCTCAACGGGAGAGAGGAAGAACGTGCCAAGTCCGCAATGGGTCGTTTTACCGCCGCTCAATTCACCATCCGCTCAAACCCCGCCCAATAGGGCGCCCGCAAATCCTTGCGCAAAATCTTGCCGCTCGCGTTCCTCGGCAAAGCATCGATCACGTCAACACTGCGCGGGCATTTGAACGGCGCAATGCGCTCGCGCGCCCAGGCGATAATGTCGGCTTCGTCGACCGTCATGCCCGGCTTGGCGACGCATACGGCCTTCACGCTTTCGCCCCATTTGTCGTCGGGGATGCCGAACACCGCGACCTCCTGCACCGAGGGGTGGCCGAAAATCGCGCTTTCGACCTCGGCGGGATAGATATTCTCGCCGCCCGAAATGATCATGTCCTTCATCCGGTCGTGGATGAACAGATAGCCGTCTTCGTCGAGATAGCCGGCGTCGCCGGTGCGGATCCAGCCGTCGGCGCTGACCGTCTTGGCGGTCGCGTCGGGCAGGTTCCAATACCCCAGCATGTTGTTCGAGGATCGCGTGACGACCTCGCCGACATCGCCGACCGGGACTTCCTCGCCATCGGGGCCAAGGATCCTGATCTCAACCCCCGGCAGTGGCTTGCCCGCCGATCGCATCCGCGCATTGCCCGCCGGATCATGGTCCTCGGGCGGCAGCATCGAAATGGTGCCGGTTGTTTCAGTCATCCCATATGCCTGAATGAACTGCGCCCCGAACATCTGGATGCACTGGCGCAGCAATTCGAGCGGGATAGGCGCGGCGCCGTAGAGGATATATTTGAGGCGGCTGTAATCAACGCTGGCGCAGCGCGGGTGCATCAGCAGGAATTGCAGCGCCGCGGGAACCATGAAAAAGCGCGTCACGCCATGTTGCTCGACCGCGTCGAACACCCCGTCGGGGTTGAACTCGGCAAGGATGATACCGGGCAGACCTGCCGCCAGCGCCATGATACCCAGCCCGGTGCCGCCAATATGCGCGCACGGCATCGCAACCAGCACTGCCTCGTCATCGTCCCATTTGGTATAGGGCATGTCGAGGTCGCTGGAATGTTTGCGCAGCGCGAACAGGTTGCGGTTCGACAGCACGGCGCCCTTGGGGTTGCCGGTGGTGCCCGAAGTGTAAAGCTGGAGCACCGCGTCATCGGTGCCCGATGGCGCGAATGCGGTCCGCGTGGCGCCGTCGATCATCGCGCGCGCCTCGGCGGCACCGACGATGGTGGGGGCATGGTCGAGCTTACCGGCAAGCTGATCGGCGAGCGTGTCGAACCCCGGCCCCGCGAACACCATCTTCGCCTGCGTGTCGTTGACGATGAACGCCCATTCGGTCGGCGACAGGCGCCAGCCGATCGGCGCCATCACGATCCCGGCGCGCGCGGCGCCGTAGAAGAGGATGAAATAAAGGTCGCTGTTCTTGCCGATCCACGCGATCCGGTCGCCCTTTTGCAGCCCCGCAGCGAACAGCGCCGACGCGACTCTCGCGGTCGCTTCGTCGAGTTCGGCATAGGTGTAAACGCGGTCTTCCTCGCGCAGCGCGACGCGGTCGGCGCGCTCGCTGGCCCAGTGGGTCAGGAATTCGTCGAATGTGAAAAGCTCCGAAACGTCGCGGGGCATGAACTCTCTCTCCTCGAATCGCATCTTTTGCGTGCAATTGGGAAAAGGCTAGCGGCTGCGCGCGGCACGTAAAGCGCGTATCGACAACCCTGTCAGCAACGTCAGGTGCGGCGGAACAGCAGCATCAGGTTGTTCGCAGGCATTGCGCGCCGCTCCATGAAGGTCAGGCCCGCGTCGGCGGCTGCCGCCTTGACGCCATCGATGTTACGCAGCCCCCACGCCGGATCGCGTGCGCGAAGACTGGCGTCGAAGGCAATATTGCTGTCCGCGGTCGGCACATTGAGTTCGACATAAGGGCCGTAAAGAATCAACGGCGCACCGGTGCGCAGCAACCGCGCCGCGCCCGCCAAAAGTCCGAGGGACGCATCCCACGGGCTGATATGCACCATGTTGATGCAAAGGATCGCGTCGGCGCAGTCGATCGGCCAGCCGCTGACAGATGCGTCGAGCGCCAGCGGCGGCGCGATATTGGCAAGCCCTGCGTCGGCGCACCATGCCGCGATCGAAACCAGTCCGGCCGGATCGGGATCGCTCGGCTGCCAGCCCAGCGTTGGAAAGGCCGCGGCGAAATGGACAACATGTTCGCCCGATCCGCTTGCGACCTCCAGCACGGTGCCTGTCGCGGGCAACCACTCGGCGAGCACCGCGGCGATCGCGTCGCGGTTGCGCAGCGTCGCCGGGGCGTGGCGCTTGTCGTCGCTGCCGCCGTCGCGGGGCATCCACGGCGGTGACGATGCCATCAGGCTTTGGCCTGCGCCCGTGCACGGCGTTCGCGGACGATCAGCCATACGAGCAGCCCGACGGGGCCGGCCATCAGGGTCAGAAGCAGGAATGGGAACTGCACGACGCGGCTGAACCCCTTGTTGTCCGCATCGCGCGCGATCCACATGCCGGTGAACAGGTCGAAAGCCAGATAATGCGTCCACCCCAAAGTCGCGCCGCCGGGGCTGTCGAACAGCTTCATGACCCCCGCCAGCGTCGTGAAATCGCCGCCGCCAGGGCCGCCGGGATCGATCCCGCCGCTGAGGAACCCGACAATCATCACGGTGTAGGCGAGGCAGAGCAGGAACACCCCGGCATAGAGGATTACAGCTAGGATTTTCGGACCGCGCGGCAGGAACGCCAGCGCGATCCAGCTGGCGAACGCCCAATAATTGGCGAGCAGAAAGATCGTATCCCAAGTCATCTATCGTCCCTCCCCCAAAATGCAAAACGCGATCCGTCTCGGCGACATGCGTCGTACGCGCGCACGCTGCCGACGTTTCGGTTGACCTCAGCCTATATCAACCCGCCAAGCCCGAACAGCACGATCCCGCCGAACAGTGCGACCAGCCCGGTCGTGGCGATCAGCAGCGTCATGCGCGCCGCGGGCAGTCGCCGCGTCGCCGCGAAGGCCGCGGCGAGTCCCGCCCCCAGCGCGATCAGCGGCGCATAGACGAAGGCCCAGCCGTAGCTGAACTCGCGGCGCACCTTGATCAGCTCCCATTGTTCGACGACAAGCCCGTACAGCGTGATCGCGGCAAGCCAGACCGCGACGAAGACGACCGCGAACAACGCTCCGCCGGCCAGGCAGCCCGCCGTCGTGCGTTTCGCGCCGCTGTCGCTGCCTTCGCTCAACTGCCGCCGATCTCGCTCGGCGCGGGGGTGTCGGGTGCGGCGGCGGGCTCGTTCCAGGCAAGGATCGGCTTGCGCGCCGCCGCGGTCTCGTCAAGCCGCGCGCGGGGGGCGAAATGCGGGGCGGATTTGAGCGCCGGGTCGCCGTTTTTCGCACGCATCGCAATGCTGCGCAGCGCGCCGATGAACTGGTCGAGCGCCGCCTTGCTCTCGGTCTCGGTCGGCTCGACGAGCATCGCGCCGTGGACGACGAGCGGGAAATAGACCGTCATCGGATGATATCCCTCGTCAATCAGCCCCTTCGCGATGTCGAGGGTCGAGAAGCCCTCGGCGAGGCCTTTGTCGCTGAACAGCGCCTCGTGCATGCACGGCCCCGACGCGGCGAACGGTGCGTCGAGCACGCCCTCCAGGCTGCGCAACACATAATTGGCGTTGAGCACCGCATCCTCGGCAACCTGTTTCAGCCCGTCGGCGCCATGACTGAGGATGTAGGTCAGCGCGCGGGTGAACATGCCCATCTGGCCGTGAAAGGCCGTCATGCGGCCAAAGGTTTGCGGATGATCCTCCCCCGCGCTTTCTTCTTCGATCAGGCGGAAGCCTTCGGCATGCTTTGTCACGAATGGCAAAGGCGCAAAGGGCGCGAGTGCTTCGGACAGCACCACCGGCCCCGAACCCGGTCCACCGCCGCCGTGCGGAGTCGAGAAGGTCTTGTGCAAATTGATATGCATGGCATCGACACCGAGGTCGCCGGGGCGCACGCGGCCAACGATCGCATTGAAATTGGCGCCGTCGCAATAGACATAACCGCCCGCCACATGCACCGCGTCCGAAATCGCCTTCATGTCGCGCTCGAACAGCCCGCAAGTATTGGGGTTGGTGATCATCACGCCCGCGACGTCGGGGCCAAGCCGCGCCTTGAGCGCTTCGAGGTTGACGCGGCCCGCTTCGGTTGCCGGAATATCCTCGACCGTGAAGCCCGCGAACGCCGCGGTCGCAGGGTTCGTGCCGTGCGCGCTTTCGGGGACCAGAATGACGCGGCGGTCCTCGCCGCGCGCTTCCAATGCCGCCTTGATGCAGAGGATGCCGCACAGCTCGCCATGCGCGCCCGCCTTGGGCGACATTGCGACGCTGTGCATGCCGGTCAGCGTGATCAGCCATTCGGCGAGTTCGTGGATCACCGCATAGGCGCCCTGCACCGTCTCCTGCGGCTGCAAGGGATGCGCGTCGGCAAAGCCCGGCATCCGCGCGACCTTTTCGTTGAGGCGCGGGTTGTGCTTCATCGTGCAGCTGCCCAGCGGGAACAGGCCAAGGTCGATCGCATAATTCTGCCGCGACAGGCGCGTGTAATGGCGCACCGTTTCGGCTTCGCTTAGCCCCGGAAGGCCGATAGGCGCGGTGCGCGCCAGCGGGCCGAGATCGGCGGCGGATGCGGCTTCGTCGAAATCGACGCCAGTCGTTTCGGTCGAGCCGATTTCGAAGATCAGCGCTTCCTCGAGCATCAGCGCGCGGTTTCCAGTGAAGGTGGTGCTGTCATCGGCACCGCCCGCGGCGATCATTTCGGGGCGCCAGCCGCCGGGGTTGAGCGCAGTCATGCCAGCACCTCCTTCAGAGCAGCGGCGAAGACGGATATATCCGCGGCAGTCACGGTTTCGGTGACCGCAACGACAAGGCCGTTCGCCAGGTTTGCGTTGGCGGGATAGAGACGGCCCAGCGATACGCCGCCCAAAATGTCACGCTCGGCCAGCTTATGGATCACCGGCCGCGCTTCGGTCGGCAGCAGCAGGGTGAATTCGTTGAAATAGCTGTTGTTGAGTACCGACACACCCGGGATTTTGGCCAGTTCAGCGGCAGCTTGCTTGGCGCGGCCATGGTTGATTGCGGCGAGCTGGCGCAGCCCCGCCTCGCCCAACAACGTCATATGAATGCTGAAGGCGAGCGCGCAGAGCCCTGAATTCGTACAGATATTGCTCGTCGCCTTTTCGCGGCGGATATGCTGTTCGCGCGTCGACAGCGTCAGCACAAAGCCGCGTTTGCCATTGGCATCGACCGTCTCGCCGCAAAGGCGGCCCGGCATCTGGCGGACATATTTGGTCTTGCATGCGAACAGGCCGACATAAGGCCCGCCGAACTGCAATCCCACGCCGATCGACTGCCCTTCGCCGACCACGATGTCGGCGCCCATTTCACCCGGCGCTTTGATCAGGCCGAGCGCGACGGGTTCGGTGACTACCGCGATCAGCAACGCCCCCGCGGCCTGACACGCCGCGGCAAGCGCGGTCATATCGTCGATGCGACCGAGGATGTCGGGATATTGGACGACAACGCAGCTTGTTTCCCTGTCGATTTTATCCGCGAGTGCCGCCCAATCGGTCCCGGCGTCGAGGCTGGGATCGCCATCGACGAGCACATCGCCGGTATATTTCGCCATCGTGCGCGCCACGCTGCGATAATGCGGATGCAGCCCGGTCGACAGCAGCGCCTTGCCGCGCTTGGTGATCCGTCGTGCCATCACGATCGCTTCCCAGCAGGCGGTCGAACCATCATACATCGACGCATTGGCAACGTCGGTGCCGAGCAGGCGCGCCACCTGCGACTGGAATTCGAACAGCATCTGCAGCGTGCCCTGCGCGATTTCGGGCTGATACGGGGTGTAGGCGGTCAGGAACTCGCCGCGCTGGATCAGATGATCGACGCTGGCAGGAACATGGTGGCGATAGGCGCCTGCGCCGAGGAAAAACGGCCCGTCGGCCGCGGCGCGGTTCTGGCGCGACAGCGCCGCCATGTGCCGTTCGACCGCGAGTTCGCTGGCGTGCATCGGCAGCCCCGCCATCGGGCCGTCGAGCCGCGCATCGACCGGAACGTCGGCGAAAAGTTCGTCGATCGACGCCGCCCCGATGGTGGCGAGCATAGCGCTGCGGTCATCGGAGGTAAGGGGCAGGTAACGCATGTACTACTCCGCAGAAGAAACTGGTTTTGAAGAAAAAAGCTGGACGGTATCGGCGAGCGTGCCGGAAAAGATCGCCGGACCGGCGTGGGTTGTGCGGATCCATGGCGCGAGCCAGATGCGAAACCCCGCGTCGCGCACGCGGCGACAAAAGGCATAATCGTCCGACAGCAGAGCCTGGCTTTCGGGCTCGATATAGGGGCAGAAAAACGCGGGGACGATATCGCCAACGCCATGCGCCTGCCGCTCGGCCGGGTCAGGCCGGAAAACGAGGTCGGGCATCTCCTTCGCCATGCCTTCGAGCACCGCACGACGGATGAGCATCATCGCGGTGCCAAGCCGCGTCAGCTCGACGAGGTCGGTCATCTTGAAACTCTGCTCGGGGTTCAGGAAATGCAGCGCGAAGTCGCCAGTGTAGCGCGCGAGATCGGCGGGATTATCGTTGGCCAGCCCCTGTTCGACGGCACGCGCGACATTGGCCCAATTGATCATCCGCCGCGGATAGGCGCCGCCCAGCACCCCGCAATCGGGGTTCGCCTCCATCACGCGGATCAGCGAGAACACATCGTCGGCCGAAAAATCGATGTCGGCATCGATGAACAGCAGATGGGTGCAATCGCTGGCGAGGAACATCGCGTTGAGCATGTTGCGCGCGCGGGTGATCGACGGCTGGTAGAGGATGAATTCGAACCGCACCGAAATGCCCATCGCCTGCGCGCGCAGCGCCAGCGCCAGCGCCGCGCGGACATAGGTGCCCTGCGCCCCTTCATAGATGGGTGTCGCCACCATCAGGCGGCAATTGGCGAGGGCAGGTTCGGTGGCGATTGCTTTTCTCCCCCCTCCCGCTTGCGGGAGGGGCCGGGGGAGAGCCTGTTCGAAAGAAAAGTCTGTCCCCCGACAGGCCCCTCCCCTAACCCCTCCTGCAAGCGGGAGGGGGATCAACTCTACAGCGCGTCGCAGAAGGCCTTGTACGCGGCGGCGTCCATCAGCCCGTCGAGTTGGCTCTTGTCGCTGAGCGCGAGGCGGAAGAACCAGCCTTCTCCCTCGGGGTCCGAATTGACGAGTGCCGGGTCTTCCTCGAGCTGGTTGTTGCCTTCGGTCACGGTGCCATCGACGGGGGCGTAGACGTCGCTCGCTGCCTTTACCGATTCGACCACCGCAGCATCTCCGCCCTGGCTGAGCTCGGCGCCCGTGTCGGGCACCTCGACGAACACGATGTCGCCAAGCTGGCCCTGCGCAAAATCGGTGATGCCGACCGTTGCGACGTCACCATCGACATCGATCCACTCATGCTCTTCGGTATAATAACGCGGCATCGATCAAGCTCCTGTTTTACGAACATAATTATGCGGAACAAAGGGCATGGCGGCGACGGTGCACGCGACCCGCTTGCCGCGCACTTCGGCGGCGATCGCGGTGCCGGGCTCGGACAGACCGGTCGGCACATAGCCCATCGCGATCGGCGCGCCGACGCTGGGCGCGAACCCGCCCGAGGTCACGACCCCGATTTCGGTATTGCCGTCGAACAGCTTGGCACCCTCGCGCACTGGCATTTTCCCGTCGACAAGGAGGCCAACGCGCTTGCGCGGGCTGCCGTCGGCGAGGTGACCAAGGATACGCGCTGCGCCGGGAAAGCCGCCTTCCTCGCGGCGACGCTTGCTGATCGCGAACGCCAGATCGCCTTCGACCGGATCGATCGTCGGGTCGAGATCATGGCCATAAAGCGGCAATCCCGCCTCCAGTCGCAACGAATCGCGCGCACCCAGCCCGATCGGCTTGACTTCGTCCATCGCACACAGCGCGTCAGAAAAAGCGTTCAGCACCTCATTGGGCAGCGAAATTTCAAAGCCATCCTCGCCGGTATAGCCGGAGCGGCTGATCGCGATCGCATGGCCGTTCCACGTCGCACGCATCGCCTGCATGAACACGAGGCCCACTGCCTCGGGCACGAGCCGCGTCAGCGCGGTGACCGCCTTCGGCCCTTGCAGCGCGAGCAGGCCATAATCCTCATTGTGGTTGAGCGTGATGTCGTCGGGCAGGCTTTCGCGCAGGTGCCCGATATCTTCCCACTTCACCGCGCCGTTGACGACGATGCCATATTGATCACCCTCGTTGGTGATCATCAAATCGTCGAGAATGCCACCATCCTCGTCGAGCAGCAGGGAATAGCGCATCCGGCCCGGCTTCAGCGCCGAAATATCCCCGGGAACCAGCGTTTCGAGCGCTTCGGCGACCTTGTCGCCCGACAGCGTCAACTGCCCCATATGGCTGACATCGAACAGTCCGGCGTGTTCGCGGACCCACAGATGCTCGGCCATGATACCTTCATACTGGATCGGCATCCAGTAACCGGCGAATTCGACCATCCGGCCGCCTTTCGCGCGATGCCAGGCATCGAGCGGCAGCACTTCGGTCGCGGCTTCGATCGCGACCTCTTCGTCCAGCTGTTCGGTTTCGGTCATGTCAGTCTCCCGCGGTTGCACGGCGGATGCGCGGCGGGGTGCCGCGCCTTTCGCCATGCCCCCTCTGTCACGGGAACCTGAGAGTTTTCCCCCGGCAACAAAGTCCGCGGTTACCCCTTCGGTGGCTCCAGCAGACAGCCGGAACGCTTTCCAGAGTGTCCGTTCCAGCCTGCGCGGTCCTGCTGACCTGAGAGTTTCCGGGGCGGTTGCTCCTTCGGTGGTGAGGCGCCGGTTACCCTGCCCTCACGCTCTCCCGCGCGGCCGGTCGAATCTCTTGCGAAACCCGACAGACACCCGAGCCTTGGCGCTGCCCTTAAACGGAGTCAATCGGCGAGCGCGCGGATTGCGTCGTTTTCGTGGATATGCACACCCGAACCGTCTTGGCCAACGAGCGCAACGATCGCGGCGGCCACCGTCGGGCCATGAATCGAGCGGTAGCGGCGGAACGACCCGTGCAGCAAAGCATCGGCCAAGGGCGCCGCGATCGTCGCCAGCCCCTCACCCAGCCGCGGCGGCCCGGGCCGAGCGCCGAGCAGCAGGCCGGGGCGGATCAGGTCGAGCCGCGCGAACCCGAGCGCGCGCAACGCATCCTCGGTCTCGCCCTTGGTGCGCAGATAGAAATTGCCCGCTTTCGCCGATGCCCCCACCGAGCTGACGACGATCATTTGCGCCGTGCCGCCTTGCCGGGCACCGCGCGCCGCAGCGAGGATCAGGTCATGGTCGACGGCGCGGAACGCCGCTTGCGACCCGGCCTGGCGGATCGTGGTTCCGAGGCAACAGATCAATACCGCGGGTTGTTCGGCGGCGATGATGTCGGGCCAGTTGTCGGACGGCGCCACGCGTTCAGCGTGGTGCGGTGCGAGCCCTTCGACCGGGCGGCGGGCGACGACCGTGACGCCCCTGCTCCCGAACGCGTCGATCACGGCGCTGCCAACTAGTCCGGTTGCGCCAACGATCAGTGCGTCAGACATGCGCCAACGCTCCGGGCACCGCAGGGCGCCCAAAAATCTCGGCGTAGCGGTCGATGGCGAAACGATCGGTCATCCCGGCAATATAGTCGCCTATATGCCGGGTTGTCGCGCATTCGTCGCCGGGCAGACGGGCTGACCAATCCTCGCCCATCAGGCGCGGGTCGTCGGCATAGGCGCCGAACAGCCGCCCGACGACCTCGTTCGCGCCAGCGGCGGCGGCGACCTGTTCGGGGTGGTGATAGAGGTTGGCGTACATGAAGCCCTTGAGCTCGCGCTCCTCGGCTGCAAGTTCGGGGGAAAACCCGCCGAGCGAGCGGCCCGCGGCGCGGACCTCGGCGACACTCGCCACGTCAGCCGCCACCACATTCGCCGTGGTCGCGGCGATCACGTCATTGACCATCACCCCGATCTGGTCGCGGACGAGTTCGCGCAACAAGCGGTCGCGCGGCGCGCCGGGGAAGCGTGCTTCGACGGCGCGGAAATTGGCGGCGACGAACGCCTGCTCCATCAACTGATCGAGATCGAGCAGGCCCGCGCGCAGCCCATCGTCAATGTCATGATTGTCATAGGCGATGTCGTCTGCAACCGCCGCAATCTGCGCCTCCAGGCTGGCGTGGCTGCCAAGGTCGAGCGCGAAATCACCATCGATGGCGGCGAGCGCCCAGCCGGGATCGGTCACCGGACCATTATGCTTCGCCAGACCTTCGAGCGTTTCCCAAGTCAGGTTCAGCCCGTCGAAACGCGGATAGGGACATTCAAGCGCCGCCAATGTGCGCAGCGTGTGGCCATTATGGTCAAAGCCGCCATGGTCCGCCATCGCCGCCTTGAGTGCATCTTCGCCCGCATGACCAAAGGGCGGATGGCCGATGTCGTGCGCGAGGCAGAGCGCCTCGGTCAGATCTTCATTCAGCCCCAGCGCGCGGGCGATCCCCCGCCCGATCTGCGCGACCTCGATGCTGTGGGTCAGGCGGACGCGGTAATGGTCGCCGTCGGGGGCAACGAACACCTGCGTCTTATGACGCAGGCGGCGAAAGGCGATCGAATGTATGATGCGGTCGCGGTCGCGCTGAAAATCGTCGCGCGGCCCGCGCACAACGCGGCCCGTTTCTTCATATCGACGCCCGCGGCTTTGCGCCGGGTTGCTGGCGCAGGCGGCGACGGTCACTTGATCGGATCGACGGTCTCGCCCGCCTCGCTGTTGAACAGAAAGCCGTCGCCCTCCGCCTTTTTATAGTCATCGAGCCATGTCTGGGCTGCCTTGCGACTGGCGAACGGTCCGACCAGCAGGCGCCGAGTCTGACCCCAGTCGGCCGTGCCGCCCGATTTGCCCTTGAACAGCGCGGCGTTGCGTTTGGCGAAGCGATTATAGTCGAACGCCAGCGCCTTGGGATTGGCGCCGGTCGCGATCTGAACCCAGGTGCGCGCCGGATGCGCCTTTTTCTCGGCGGCTTCGGCCTTGGCCTTGGCGTCGGCTTCGGCTTTGGCTTTTGTCGCGGCCGCATCCTTTTCGCGTTTCGCCTCCTCGGCAGCATCGGCGCGGCGCTTATCCTCGAGCAATTTGGTCAGCGTTTCGGCACCGATTGCATTTTCGGGCTGGCTCAGCTCTTCAGGCGGAATTTCGATCGACCCGACAATATCCGCGAGCGAGGCTAGCGGCGCGGAAACAGTTGCGGACGGCGCGGCCGCGACAGTCGCGGTACGAATCGGCGACCGTGGCACAGTCGTGGGGGCGCTCGCGGCACCACGACCGATGTCGGCAATCGAGAAGCCGGGTCCGACGGGGTCGGCCGATTGGGTTGGATTCGTGCCAACCGGCGCTGCCGCCGATGCCGCGGCGATCGATTCAGTCGCCGCCTTTGATGAAACCTCCACAATCGCCGGTTTCGGCTTCGAAGCGGCGGGGAAAGGATTTTCCGGCGTCGGTCCATCCCGAACCACGGTCGGCGCCGGGCCGCCAGCGGCGGGAAACGGATTCTCAGCAGTCGGTCGCGGTGACGCGGTCCGGGGGGTGGGGTTCACTGTCGATGATGCGACCGTCGCCGGGCGCGGCGGCGTCGCTACCGTGGTCGGCGGAGTGGCGGGCGTCCGCGGCTGGGCATAGGCCGGTCCGAGTGGTCGGGAGCTGGCAGTCGAGGTCGGAGACGCGGTAGCGGCAACCGACGCCGCCGGCGGACGCTTCGTGCTGGCCGACGCGCGCCTGCCCGATGCAGCGGGGGGCGGCGAAGGCGGCGTTGTTGCCGCTATCTGCACGGGCTTGCGCTTCGGCCCGAGCTGGCCGTTGGGGAAGCGCCCAAAATGCGCCGCGGCGGCCTGCTGCGCAGGATTGAGCCGGTCCATCTGGGTCAGATAGGGCAGGATATTCTGCGCCATCGCGGGTGGCATCGTCGCGTTGACGATTTCGGTGGCCTCGCCGTCGCGACCGTTCATCGCCAGGATCATCGCGCGCAGCCGCCACGCGCCGCGATCCTGGGCGCGCAGTTGCGGGGTGAGCATCTGGATCGCACGGTCAGCCTCGCCAGTGATCCCGAGCGACAGCGCGTAGCGCCGGGTCAGTTCGTCATTCGGGGCAATTGACAGTGCCAGCTGATAATCGCGCTGCGCTGCATCCTGTTGGCCGAGCAGGTCGCGCGCCAGCGCCCGGTCGGACAGGAACAACCGCTCCGGCGCACCGAGCAGTTGCGCTTCGCCGAAATAGTCGAGCGCGCGGGTCGGGTTTTCCATATGGACCATCGCCGACCCAAGCGCCGCCTTGATCGCCCCATCGCGCGGGCTCGCCTGTTCGGCGCGGACCAGAAACCCCAAGGCCGCACGATAATCATCGAGTTCGATCGACGCCCGCCCGGCGTCGAGCAGTGCGCGGGGATCGCTATGGTTCGACCCGATGCGGGCGAGCGCCGACGACAGCAAAGTCCGCGCCGCGGTGCGTTTTTCCATCGCCGCCTTGGTCGCGGCATCGGGCGGCGTCACCTGCGCGGACGCAGGCGCCGCCGCGAGCCCCAGAAGCAGCGCGCCGAACGCACGAGCGCAGAGCCGCGCGCGTGTCGGCTTCGCCGTCATTTTCGCTTGCCGCATGGGCAAATCATCCCGATCTCCGGTCTGCCGTGCCCTGCGGGCAGCCGATTACAGCCCCGTTACTGGTTGTTCTGACGCCCCAGGAAACGCGGGATGTCGACACCCTCTTCCTTATCAGCCGTCTCACCTTCGGGCGGAGTGGCTCCACGCGACAGGCGCGACATGCGCTCGAACAAGGTACCACCGCCGATCGAGCGGGCTGGCGATTCATCACCAGCCGCCGCATCGCCGGCCGATGCCGGCGCCGTGCGATAGTCGCTTACGGGTGCCTCAGGAGCATCGAGGACAAGTTCGTCGGACGTATCGTCATAGCTCGCGGCGACCTGTGACAATTCCATCGGCTCTTCACCGACCGCAGGCGCTTCGGCTTCAACCGTTTCGCTCAACGAAAAGCCGGGCGACGGTTCATTCGCGTCATCGGCGGGAACTTCTGCAACCACCTCTTCTTCGACGACCGGTTCAAAGGCTTCTTCGACCACCGGCGCAGTGGTCGCGGCGCGTGCCGGGGCAAAGGAGAAGCTGCGCGTCGCGGGCGAGGCCTGCGCTGCCGTTGCGCCGCTGCTATCGATGCCGGTCGCAACCACCGACACGCGGATCTTGCCGTCGAGGCTGTCGTTGAACGCGCTGCCCCAGATGATGTTGGCGTCGGGATCGACCAACTCGCGGATATGGTTCGCGGCCTCGTCGACTTCCATCAGGCGCATGTCCTCGCCGCCAGTGATCGAGATGATGACACCCTTGGCGCCCGCCATCGACACGCCGTCGAGCAGCGGGTTGGCGATGGCTTTCTGCGCAGCTTCGAGCGCACGGCCGTCGCCTTCGGCTTCGCCGGTGCCCATCATCGCTTTGCCCATTTCGCGCATCACGCTGCGCACGTCGGCAAAGTCCAGGTTGATCAGGCCGGGCATGACCATCAGGTCGGTGATCCCGCGCACGCCCTGTTGCAGCACTTCATCCGCCATGGTGAAGGCTTCTTTGAAGGTCGTGTTCGGATTGGCAACCAGGAACAAATTCTGGTTCGGAATGACGATCAGCGTGTCGACATGTTCCTGCAGCTCGGCAATGCCCGAGTCCGCGGAACGCATCCGGCGCTGGCCTTCAAAGGTGAAAGGCTTGGTCACGACGCCGACGGTCAGGATGCCGCGGTCGCGCGCCGCCTTGGCGATCACAGGCGCCGCACCGGTACCGGTACCGCCGCCCATGCCCGCGGCGATGAAGCACATATGCGCGCCGTTCAGCGCTTCTTCGACCTGCGCGATGCTTTCCTCGGCGGCCGCGCGGCCAACCTCGGGCCGCGAACCAGCGCCCAACCCCTGGGTAATCTGGGTCCCCAGCTGGATGCGCCGCTCAGCGGGCGACGCGTTCAGCGCCTGCGCGTCGGTGTTCGCAACGATGAAGTCGACCCCCTCGACCCGCGCCGCAATCATGTTCGCGATGGCATTGCCACCCGCGCCGCCGACGCCGATCACCGCGATCCGCGGCTTCAGCTCATCGACCTGCGGTGGGCCAATATTGATGCTCATCAAAAAGTCTCCCTGCAGCGGCGGACAGGTGCCGCTTCCCCAACCTTGCGACCCAAACGAGCGGGTGTCCCGCCGCCCGGTTTCTTACCCCGCATTGCACTATTGTGACCGGGGAATCACCCAAAAAATTAACCTTTTTTCGCGTTTCACCGCTAAAAACTGCTTTTTAGGGCCGCCATCAACCGATGCAGGATCGAAGTGCTCGCCGGACGATAGACGTCCTGCGACATCATAGGGAGATCGCGCAGGTCGACCGGGTCCGACGCGGCGTACAGAACCAGACCGGCGAGCGTCGCGAAAGCGGGGCCGCTGTGCGCATCGGGCAGACCGTGCAGCCCGCGCGGTCGCCCGATACGCGCAGCGCGCCCGAGCGCGCTCTGGGTGTAATCGGCGATGCCTTTCAGGTCGGCGCCGCCGCCGACGAGCACGACCTGACGCCCGATCGGGCCGACGAAATGCAGGTCTTTCAGCGTCCTGCCAATCTCTCCCATCATCGCGTCGAGGCGTTGACGGATCACTGTCACCAACTGCGCGCGGGTGATACGCGGGGCATCGCCGCTCGTCGGCGCGCCGGGTTCCAGCTCGATAATCTCGTTATTGTCGCGCGGGCTGGCCGAGGCCGAGCCGTAAAAGCTCTGGAGCCGCTGCGCCTGACTGCGCCGGATGCCAAAGGCCGAGGCAATGTCGTCGGTGATGTCGCTGGCGCCAAAAGGCAGCGACGCCATTTCAACCAGCATGCCGCCGGCATAGAGCGACACCGTCGTCACCGCCGCGCCGAGTTCAACGAGCGCGACGCCGAGGTCGCGTTCTTCGTCCGACAGGCACGCCAGCCCCGCCGCGATTGGTGACGCCACCACCGCGTTCACGTCAAGATGCGCCTGCCGCACCGCCGCCTCCAGGTTCCGCACCGGGGCGCCGTCGGCCATAATGATATGGATATCGACCCCCAGCCGGTCGGCGTGGAGCCCGATCGGGTTCTTGACCCCAGTCAGCCCGTCGAGCGTGTAGAGCGCGGGCTGCGCGTGGAGGATCATCCGCCCTTCGGGATCGATCCCGGCACGACCCGCGGCGAGCAGGTCGTCGATGTCTTCTTTCTCGATGCGGTGGCCGCCAAGCTCGCTTTCGATCGGCGCCACATCGCTGAGCAACCCGCCCGCCGAGAAACTGACCCAGACGTCATCGATATTGAGCCCGGCGATGCGCTCGGCCTGCTCGATCGCCTCGCGCACGATATGCTCGGTCTGCTCCATGTCGGCGACATAGCCGCGCTGGACCCCGCGGCTTTCGCGCTGCCCGGTGCCGAGCACGTGCAACTGGCCGTCGGCAGTCTGCCCCGCGATCAGCGCGCACACCTTCCACGACCCGACATCGAGCGCGGTGATGATCTTTTCGATGCGCGGCGGCGCCATGCCCTATCCTTCGTTCGACGCGGTGGTCGCGACCGCATCGACCGCGGCGCGTGCGTCGTCGAGCTTTGCGGGCGCCACCTGCCCCTCATGCGGCAGGCGTAGCACGAACCGCGCCGGATCGCGCATGTCGAAACGCAGGATGCCGCGCCCGAGCAAGCGGTTGGCGCCATCCAGATGCGCAAATTTGGCGAGCGCGGCCTTTGCTGCAACTTCACCTTCGGGGAGCGATAGCGTTTCACCGCTGCGGAAACGCAAATCCCAGCGGCGGTTGCCGACCCAGGTTGCGCCCGCGAGCAATTCTTTCAACGAGCTTGCCTCGGCCAGCAAGCGGTCGAGATCCTGCGAGCGCTGGTTCGCCTTGGGGCCGATAACCAACGGCAGGTCGGGCATCGTCGCGACGGTCACCGGCTCAAGCACCACACCCTTTTCGTCGATTAACGACAGGCGATTATTATGCTGCCAGATCGCCGCCGGGGTGCGTTCGACGATGTCGACAACCAATGTATCGGGCAGCCGCCGCGACACGCGCGCATCCTTGATCCAGCCATAGCGCATCAAATCGCCGCGCACGCCGTCGAGGTCGACCGCCGCCATCGAACGGTCCTTTTGGGCCAGCGCAATGTCGTAAACTTTCAGCCGGTCGATACGATCGGCCCCAACGACCTCGACCTTCTTGACCTGAAACCCGGCGCGGCCGACCGCCTGCGCATATTCCTCATGAATCTTGGCGGTAACCCCGGTGGCGTGGGCGGCAAGGCCCGCGACCGCGAACAGGCCGAGCCCGATCGTCCAGTTGGCGACTTTCTGCAGCCGCTGCGGGCTGATCGGCAGCGCGTTGATTATCGCGTTGAGCCGCGACGTCTGTACCTTGCGGCGCTTCTTCGGCGTCCGTGCTGGTCGGCGTGGCGGCGAGCTGCCGCGCTTGATCCGCGTGTTACTCATAACGCTTCCCCCACGATGCGTTCGACCAGTTCGGCATAATCCATGCCGACCGCGCGACCCTGTTCGGGCACGAGGCTGAGCGGCGTCATCCCCGGCTGTGTGTTAACTTCGAGCAGATAGATGCCCGCCAGCCCATGTTCGTCGTCCCAGCGAAAATCGGAGCGCGAGGCGCCCTTGCAGCCGAGCAGGCGATGCGATTGCAGCGCCAGGTCCATCATTCGCTGCGCGACGTCGGCGGGGACATCGGCGGGGCAGACATGCTCGGTTAGTCCGTCGGTATATTTGGCGTCATAATCATAGAAGCCCGACTTGACGCGCAGCTCGGTCACCGCGAGCGCCTGATCGCCGAGCACCGCAACGGTCAGCTCGCGCCCCTTGATAAAAGGTTCGGCGAGCAGGCGGTCGAATTCCTGCCACGGACCCACGGCCTCGCGCGCGATCGGGTTGCCGTAATTGCTGTCGTCCTTGACAATCGCGACCCCGACCGACGAGCCCTCGTTGACGGGCTTCAGCACATAGGGGCGCGGCAAGGGGTCGATGGAATAGAGGCTCTCGCTGTCGACCATGGTCCCCGTCGGCATCGGAATACCATGCGGCACCAGCGCCTGCTTCGTCAATTCCTTGTCGATGGCGATCACTGAGGTGACGAGCCCGCTGTGGGTATATTTGAGCCCCATCAGGTCGAGCATGCCCTGCACCGTACCGTCTTCGCCCGGAACACCATGCAGCGCATTGAACACGACGTCGGGTTTCGCCTCGGCCAGCCGCTGCGCCACGTCGCGATCCATGTCGATCCGCGTGACCTTGTGACCGCGGCTTTCGAGCGCGTCGGCAACGCCGTTGCCGCTCATCAGCGACACCTCGCGCTCAGCCGACCAGCCGCCCATCAGGACGGCGACATGCCACGGACCCCGGCTCATTCGGGCTTACCCACGCGTTGAATCTCCCATTGCAAATCCACACCGCTCTTGTTCTTCACGCGGCGGCGAACTTCTTCACCAAGCGCTTCGATGTCGGCGCTGGTCGCATCGCCGGTGTTGATCAAAAAATTGGTGTGCTTTTCGCTGACCTGCGCGCCGCCAACCGCGAAACCACGGCACCCGGCCTCGTCGACGAGCTGCCAAGCCTTGTGGCCGTCGGGGTTCTTGAAGGTCGAGCCACCGGTTTTCGAACGCAGCGGCTGCGACGCTTCGCGGCTTGCGGAGATGCGGTCCATTTCGGCCTGGATCACCGCGGGCTCGCCGGGCCGACCGCGGAAGGTCGCGCCGATAACAACCGCCCCCTCGGGCAGCTCGCTATGGCGATAGGTGTAGCCGAGGTCGGCGAGCGACAACGTGCGGCGCTCGCCCGACCGCAGCACAACGTCGGCATCGATCAGTATGTCCTTCACCTCCCGGCCGTAGGCGCCGCCGTTCATGCGGACGAAGCCGCCAACGGTGCCCGGAATGGAGCGAAGAAACTCGAGGCCCCCTACACCGACATCCCGTGCCGTCGAAGAGACCAGAATGCCAGAAGCGCCGCCGCCGCAGCTTAGCGTCTGCCCATCCTCAACCGTCACCTTGGCAAAGGTCTTGCCGAGTCGGACGACGACGCCCGGGAAGCCGCCGTCGCGGACGATGAGGTTCGAGCCGAGGCCGAGTGCCATCACCGGGATGGCAGGATCCAAGTCGCGAAGGAAATCCGACAGGTCACCCGCGTCCTTGGGTTCGAACAGCCAGTCGGCGGGGCCACCCGACTTGAACCAGACGAGCGGCGCCAGCGGCGCCTTCGCCGTCAACTTGCCGCGCACGACGGGAAGGGTTTCGGCGGTGCTCACGCCGCCTCAACCACGTTCGCCAAACCCGCTGCCATCTTCGTTATATCACCCGCACCAAGGCAGATGACCATATCGCCCGCGCCCAGATCGCCCGCGGCAATGCTGGCGGCGATGGCCGAGGCCAACGCCCGCGCATCCGCAACGACGCTTGCCTGCCGATGCCCGCGATCGCGCAAACCCGCGACCAGCGCGTCTGACGACACGCCGTCGATCGACGCCTCGCCCGCGGCATAGACCGGCAGCGCCAGCACCATGTCGGCGTCGTTAAACGCCTGCTGGAAATCGTCCATATGGTCGCGCAGGCGCGTGAAGCGGTGCGGCTGAACCACGCCGACGACGCGCCCTGCCCCGACACCTTCGCGCGCCGCCGACAGCACCGCCCGGATTTCGACCGGGTGGTGGGCGTAGTCGTCTATCACCGTGACCACGCCGCCCTCGACCTCGATCTCGCCAACCTTGGTGAAGCGGCGCTTGACCCCGGCAAAGCCATTGAAGCCCGACACGATCTTGTCGTCACTGACACCCATGTGAAGCGCGACCGCAATCGCGGCGAGCGAATTCTGGACATTGTGGCGGCCCGACATCGGCAAATGGATGCCCTCGACCGTCCGGCTGTTCCCGTCGCGGTCGCGCACGACGACGTCGAAGCGGTTGCCGTCGGGACCAGGCACCACATTGGTGCCGCGCACGTCGGCCTGCGCCGAAAAGCCATAGGTCACGATCCGCCGGTCGCGGATGCGCGGAATGATCGCCTGCACTTCGGGATGGTCGAGACAGAGCATCGCGGCGCCATAGAAAGGCACATTCTCGATGAACTCGACGAAAGCGTCCTTGATCGCATCGAAGCTGCCATAATGGTCGAGATGTTCGGGATCGATGTTGGTGACGACCGCGATCGTGCCGTCGAGGCGGAGGAAGCTGCCGTCGCTCTCGTCGGCCTCGACCACCATCCAGTCGCTGGCGCCGAGGCGCGCGTTCGAGCCATAATTGTTGATGATGCCGCCGTTGATCACCGTCGGATCGATGCCGCCCGCGTCAAGTAGCGCGGCGACAAGGCTGGTCGTCGTCGTCTTGCCGTGGGTGCCAGCGATGGCGACGGTCGATTTCAGCCGCATCAACTCGGCGAGCATTTCGGCGCGGCGGACGAGCGGGATGCGGTGCGCGAGCGCCGCCTCGACCTCGGGATTGCCGCGCTTGACCGCGGTCGAGGTGACGACCACCGCGACGCCATCGACGTTCGCGGCGTCATGACCGATTGCAACCTTGATCCCGCGCTTGCGCAAGCCATCGATGACATAGCCGTCGGCGATGTCGCTGCCCTGCACCTGATAACCCAGGTTGTGCATCACTTCGGCGATCCCCGACATGCCGATGCCGCCGATGCCGATGAAATGGATGGTGCCGATGTCGGTCGCAACGCCGCGCATCACTCGCCTCCCATGCGCGCCGACGCCATGCCGCTCGCTGCGGCGCGCTGGCCCGACAGCGCACCGACGCGGATGACGTCCATCATCGGCGGCGCGGCGAGCGATTCGACGAGGTCGGCCAGATCGCGGGTCGCATCGGGCAGGCCGCAGCTCGCGGCGCGCGCGGCGGCATTTTCCAGCGCGCCGGGTTCGAGCGCCATGCGCTGAATCTGCTTGGCGAGCTCGCTGGCTGTGAATTGCGGCTGCGGGATCGACCGCGCCCCGCCCGCCTCGACCATATCGACGACATTCCAGGTCTGGTGATTGTCCATCGCGTGCGGATAGGGAACGAAGATTGCCGGTCGCCCGGCGCAGGCCAGCTCAGCGACCGTGGATGCCCCGGCGCGCGCAATCACCAGATGCGCCCAGCGCAGCCGGTCGGGGAAATCGGCGATATAGGTCGCGCATTCGGCGGCGACCCCCATGTCGGCATATTTGCCGCGCACCTCATCCAGATCGGCGTCGCGGCATTGCTGCACCACCTGCAACCGGTCGAGCAGCGCGCGCGGCAGCATCGCGATCGCGGCGGGGACCACGTCGCTGAGCACCGTCGCGCCCAAGCTGCCGCCGACCACGAGCAGACGAAAAATGCCGTCCTCGGTCAGCGGCGGAAAACCTTCCTCACGGATCGCGATAATCTCGTCGCGCACCGGGTTGCCGGTGATATGTTTCTTCAGCTCATGCCCTGCCGGGTAACGTTGGATATTGTGGTAAGCGACCGCCACCGCATCGACGCGCGGCGCCATCATGCGATTGACGCGGCCGAGCACGGCATTTTGTTCGTGCAGCACGCGCGGCCGTTTCGTCGCGCCCGCCGCAAGCAAGCTGGGCAGCGACGGATAACCGCCGAAGCCGACGACGACCGCCGGGTCGAAGTCGCGGATCAAGTCGATCGCCATGCGGCGCCCTTTGCGGATCGCCAGCGCCGCTTTTATCCAGCCGACCGGACCGCCAGTGACACGGCCCGCTGGCAGCACATGCGTTTCAAGCTCATGCGGCGCGCCAGGAATTTTCAGGCCGCGGTCATCGCTGACCAACGCGACGCGGTGTCCACGCGCAATCAGTTCGCCCGCAAGCGCATAGGCGGGCAGCATATGTCCCCCCGTCCCACCGGCGGCGAGAAGATAGTGGCGCGTTGCAGTCATTTCTTGTTCCAATTGCGGGTCATCGACACCCGCGCCGCATAGGGGTTTCGCCGGGTCAGCGACAAGAGCAAACCCATGCCGATCGACAGCGCAATGAACGACGAACCACCATAGCTGATGAACGGCAAGGTCATGCCTTTCGACGGGAAGATCTGGGTGTTGACCGCCATGTTGATCACCGCCTGCCCGCCGAATTGCGCGATCAGCGCCGCGACCGCGAGGATCAGGAAACTATCCTCCTCGTCGAGCAGGCGCACCAGCACCCGCACGATGATCGCGAGATAGAGGATCGCGATCGCGATGCACGCGATCATCCCGAATTCTTCGCCGATGACCGAGAAGATATAATCGGTGTGCGCCTCGGGGAGCTGGAATTTCGCCAACCCTGCGCCCGGGCCGGTGCCGATCAGCCCGCCCGCGGTCAGGGTCGCATGGGCCTTGTCGACCTGGAAACTGTCACCCTCGGCGAACAGCCAGATATTGATGCGCTGCTGCGCCACCGGATAGAAGAAATAGGCGAGGATGATGCCGACGACCCCGGTCGCCGCGAGCATCCCCATGATCCGCATCGACAGCCCGGCGACCAACACCAGCACCAGCCAAGTCGCGGCGAAGATGACGGTCTGGCCGAGATCGGGCTGGCCCATCAGCAACACCGCGATGACCCCGGTCAACACAAAGCTGAGCGGGACGACCGGCAGGCTCTGATCGTGCAAGCGGAGCGACAAGATCCACGCGAGCGACACGGCGAAGAAGGGCTTGAGAAACTCCGACGGCTGCAACCGGAAAATTCCGCTGCCGATCCAGCGCTGCGCGCCGTTCACCGTGGCACCGAACAACGGCACGAGGAACAGCAGGACTAGAAAGATGATCGTGCCGTAAATCGCGAAACGCCGCGCCTGCGCCTTGGGCAGCATCGACACACCCAGCATCACCGGAACCCCGACGATCACCCACATCAGCTGGCGGTAGAAATAATAAAGCGGGTCGAGCAACGCCGTGCTGGTCGACAATTTCTGCGCCGCCACCGGTGACGCTGCGGCGACCGCGACCAGCCCGATTGCGACCAGCATCGACACCAGCAGCAGCAGGACGCGGTCGATTTCCCAGAACCACAGGCCCAGCGGAGTGCGGTCGGCGCGGCTGAGCCGCGGGCCGCGGCGCTTGACGGTGCGCGTCGCCGCGATCACCGGCCGCTCGGTCGTGGCGTCCATATTGTCCATTCCCCCGCTCATGCCCCAAGCGCTTGCACAAGTCCGCGAAAGACATCGCCGCGCTGCTCAAAATCCTTGAACTGGTCGAACGACGCGCAGGCGGGCGACAGCAGCACGATGTCGCCGGCCTTTGCCGCCGCCGCCGCATGCGCAACCGCCGTCGCCATATCGCCGGAAAGATCGACCGGAACCGCATCGCCGATCTCGGCGGCAAAAGATTCCGTCGCAGCGCCGATCAGATACGCCTGCTTCACATGGCCGAACCACGGGCGGCACGCCGCCAGCCCGTCGCCTTTCGCCTGCCCGCCGACGATCCAGTGCAAACGCTGGTCCGGCGCCGGCGGAAAGGCCGCCAGCGCCGGTGCAGCGGAAGCCGCGTTGGTCGCCTTGCTGTCATTGAACCAGCGGACACCCGCGACTTCGCCGACCAATTCCATGCGATGCGGCAGCGACGTGTAGGTCGCGAGGCCGCGCTCAATCTGTTCGTCGTTCAATCCCAGTACCCGGCACACAGCAATCGCGCAGACGGCGTTCTGCGCATTGTGCGGGCCTTGCAGCGCGGGCCAGCGGTGCTGGTCGACCGGATCGATGTCCTGGCCCGACACGCGGTGCAGCCGATGGTTGATCCGGCTCGCGATCATCTTCGACGGATCGTCATCGACCGCAACGATCGCGACCTGATCGCGGCGCTGCAAGCCGAACAGCCGCGCCTTCGACGCAGCATAGCCGGTAAAGCCGTCATAGCGGTCGAGGTGATCGGGGCTGAGATTCGTAAGCACGGCAACGTCGCACGCCAAGCTGTGCGACAGGTCGATCTGGTAGCTCGACAGTTCAAGCACATAGACCCCGCCCTCGGGCAGCGGGTCGCGCGACAGGATCGGCAGCCCGATATTGCCGCCCATCAACGACGGAACCCCTGCGCTCGCCAGCATATGATGGATCAGCGCAGTGACCGTCGACTTGCCGTTGGTCCCGGTGATCCCGACGACCTTGTGCGGCGGCAGGTCGCCCCGCGCCTCGGCAAACAGCTCGACGTCGCCGATCACCGGCACATGTGCCTCGCGCGCATGGGCCGCGATCGGGTGGCGGTTGAGTGGCACGCCTGGCGAGACGACGACCCCGGCGAAACCGATCAAGTCGATGTCGAGCGGATTGCCAATGTCGGCGCCCAGCGCCATCGCATCGTCGCACGCCTCCTCGCGGTCGTCCCACGCCGTGACCCCGGCGCCGCTGGCGACGAGAGCCTCGACCGTCGCGAGCCCCGAGCGCGCCAGCCCCAGCACCGCATAGCGGCGACCGGCAAAGGCGCGCGAGGTGATCACCGCAGTTTCAAGGTCGCGAGTCCCGCGAGCGCAAGGACGATCGACACGATCCAGAAACGGATAACCACGGTCGATTCGGGCCAGCCCAATTGTTCGAAATGATGGTGGATCGGCGCCATGCGGAACACCCGCTTGCCGGTGCGCTTGTACCAGAACACCTGGATGATCACCGACAAGGCCTCGACCACGAACAGCCCGCCGATCAACACCAGCACCAGTTCGTGCTGCGCGGTCACCGCGATCGTCGCCAGCGCGCCGCCGAGTGCGAGGCTACCGGTATCGCCCATGAACACCGCCGCGGGCGGGGCGTTGAACCACAGGAAGGCCAGACAGGCGCCGATGATCGCGGCGGCGAAGATGGCGAGTTCACCCGCCCCCGCGACGTGCGGAATGCCCAGATATTCAGCGAACTTGGCGTTGCCCGACAGGTAAACGATGATCAGCATGGCCATGCTGGCGATGATCACCGGGAAGGTCGCGAGACCGTCGAGCCCGTCGGTCAGGTTCACCGCGTTGCCAAAGCCGACGATCAGCACCATCGCAAAGACATAATAGAGCGGCCCGAGTTCGAGCACGATACCGCTGAAAAACGGCAGATACAGGTCGGTGCCGGTGCGTGACACGATCAGGAACACCGCCACGCCCGCGATCAGAAACTCGATCAGCAGCCGCACCCGCCCCGGAATCCCGCGGTGGCTGGCCTTGGTGACCTTATCGAGATCGTCGAGGAAACCAACCGCCGCAAACCCGCCGGTCACAAAAATACACGCCCATACAAAGCGGTTCGACAGGTCCATCCACAGCAGCGCCGAGATCATCAGCGAGATGAGGATCATCAGCCCGCCCATTGTCGGCGTGCCTTTTTTTGCGAGGTGGCTTTGCGGCCCGTCCTCGCGGATCGGCTGGCCCTTCCCTTGCCGCATACGCAGCATCAGGATGAAGCGCGGCCCGATCCACAGCCCGATGATCAGCGCGGTCGCAACCGCGGCGCCCGAGCGGAAGCTCAGATAGCGAATGAGGTTGAGAACCCCCGGAAAGCCCAGCCATTCCGCCAGCCAGTAAAGCATCAAAATTCCCCGTTGGTCAGCGCGGTCACCAGATGCGACAGGCCGACGCTGTTCGACCCCTTGATCAGCACCGTGTCGCCGGGACGGATCAAGTCGCCCAGCCGCGCTTTGGCGGCCGAATGGTCGGCGACATGCGCGAAATCGATGCGGCCCTCAAGCGCCTTTGCCAGCGGCGCGATCTCGTCGCTGACGAGCAGGGCGAACTGCACCCCGGCTGCGACGAGCGGAGCCGCGAGGTCAGCATGATAGGCTGCGCCATCAGGACCCAGTTCCTTCATCGCCCCCAGAATCGCGATCCGGCGCTCGCCCGATTCGCTGCCGAGCTGGCCGATCGTCGCCGCCATCGAAGCGGGGTTGGCGTTGTAGCTTTCGTCGATCAGCAGGATATGCCCGCCGCCGAACGGCACGCGGTGCCGCGCGCCGCGTCCGGCCAGCCCGGCCATTTCCGCAAAGGCCAGTCCTGCCGCGGGCAGGTCTCCGCCCACCGCCTTCACCGCCGCGAGCACTGCGAGCGAATTGGACACCCAATGCGCCCCCGCCTGCGCGATCGTGAAGCACAGCAGCGCGTCCTGCACCTGCGCGGTCACGAGCGATCCGCCCTTGCCGTCCGAAAGCCAATCGACCGCGCGCACATCGGCATCGGCACCCAGCCCAAAGCTGATGACATGCGCGGCGTGCTGCTCGGCCTTGGCGCGCAGCCGCGCGTAGTGCGGGCTGTCGAAGGGCACGATCGCAGTGCCGCCGGGCTCCAACCCTTCGAAAATCTCGCCCTTCGCGTCGGCGATGGCTTCTTCGCTTCCGAAAAACTCCAGATGTGCCGGGGCGATGGTGGTGACGATGGCGACATGCGGGCGGACCATGCGCGTCAGTTCGGCGAGTTCGCCGACATGGTTCATTCCCATCTCGAACACCCCGAAATCGGCGGTCGAGGGCATCCGCGCCAGGCTGAGGGGTACCCCGACATGGTTGTTATAGCTTTTGACCGAGCGGTGCGCCTTGCCGGGACGGAAGCGATCGAGCGCCGCGAACAGCGCCTCCTTCGTCCCGGTCTTGCCCGCCGACCCGGTCACCCCGATGATGCGGCCATGGCTGCGCGCGCGCGACGCGGTGCCGAGCGCGTTCAGGGCCGCGGCGCTGTCGGCGACGCGGACATGCGGGTGGTCGATGGTGCTTTCGCAGACGATGCCAGCAGCGCCCGCTGCAATCGCCTTGTCGATGAACTTGTGTCCGTCGGTCGCCTCGCCGCGCATCGCGACAAACAGGTCACTGGTGGTCACCTCACGCGAATCGAAAGCAACGCCATGCACGGTAAAATCGCTGCTCGCTTCCCCGCCGGTTGCAGCAGCGATGGCGCGCGCGGTCCACAGCGGGGTCATGCCGCGCACTCGCGCGCAACGGCAACGTCGTCGAAGGGAAGGACGCGCATCGCGGTGCCCGCGCCGACGATCTGCCCCTGTTCATGCCCCTTGCCCGCGATGCAGACGATGTCGTCGGCGCGCGCCTTTGCAATCGCGGCAGCAATCGCGGCGCGGCGGTCCTCGATGACCTGCGCGGTCGGTGCGCCCGCAGCGATTGCGGCACGGATCAATTCCGGATCCTCACCGCGCGGGTTGTCGTCGGTGATGATCAGCACATCGGCTTTCGCGGCGGCCACCCGGCCCATCTCGGGGCGCTTCGCCTGATCCCGGTCGCCGCCGGCTCCGAACACCAGGATCAACCGCCCGCTCGCATGCGGGCGCAGCGCGTCGAGTGCCGCCTCGATCGCGTCGGGGGTGTGGGCATAATCGACATAGATCGGCGCACCTGCCCGGGTGATCGCCGCACGCTCCAGCCGCCCGCGTACCGGCTGAAGCCGCTCCAGATTGGCGAGCGTCTGCGCGACATCGCCGCCCGTCGCGATGACCAGACCCGCCGACACCAGCGCATTGGCGACCTGATACGCCCCGATCAGCGGCAGATCGATCTTGTGGTTCACATCGCCCGCCGCGATGACGAGTGACTGCCCAAGCTGAGTCGGTTCGCGCGAAACGAGGCGCAGGTCGTCGCCCGTCACGCCAACGGTCATCAGCCGCACGGCGCGTGCGCGCGCCGTGTCGACCACGGCGGCAGAATAGGCATCGTCGTTCCACACGACCGCCGTGCCGCCGGGTTCCACCACTTCGCTGAACAGCCGCAACTTGGCAGCAAGATAGGCCTCCATCGTGCCATGATAATCGAGATGATCGTGGCTGAGGTTAGTGAATGCCGCCGCCTTTACCGGCAGCCCCTCGGTGCGATACTGGTCGAGACCGTGGCTCGATGCCTCGAACGCCGCATGGCTGACGCCTTCGGTTGCGAGCCCCGACATATTGCTCAGGAAGGTCACGATGTCGGGCGTCGTCAGCCCGGTCGAGGCACTGTCGTTCGACGTCGTGATGCCCAGCGTGCCGATCGACGCGGCGTAAAAACCCGCCATCCTCCACAACTGCCGCGTCATTTCGACGGTCGAAGTCTTGCCGTTGGTCCCGGTCACTGCGACGCAGGTCGCCGGAAAACGATGAAAATAATGTGCCGCGATATGGGCAAAAGCGCGGCGCGGATTGGCATCGGCCACATGCACTGCGCCGGCAACCGGCGCCTCGGGCCGCGCGACAACCGCAATCGCCCCGGCTTCGACTGCCGCCGGAATGAAATCTTCGCCGTTGAATTTTTCGCCGACAAACGCGCCGAAGATCGTCCCCGGCGCAACCTTGCGATGATCGATGGCAAGGCCGGTGACGACCGGATCGGTGCCCACCGGCCCAGCGTCGCCTATCAGCGCGGACAGGCGCATTATTCCTCTTCCCCGTTTCTCCACAGCAGCGGGGTGAGTTCGGACACATCGACGTCGCGGCTTTCGTCGGGGAAGACGCCCAGCATCGGACCGGCGCGGGTGACGACCTTGCTCACCACCGGCGCCGCGGTCCAGCCCGCAGTACGCTGCCCCGAGCTAAAGGCATTGCCCTTCGGCTCATCGATCATCACCAGCACAACGTAGCGCGGATTGTCCATCGGAAAGGCCGCGGCGAAGGTCGCGACGACCGAGCTGCGGCGATAGCCGCCCGCGCCCGGCTTTTCGGCGCTGCCAGTCTTGCCCCCGACGCGGAAGCCTGGCGCTTCGGCCTTTTTGCCGGTGCCGTCGGACACGATCAGACGCAGCAACTGGCGCATCCGCGCGCTGGTCGCGGCCTTGAACACGCGGCGGCCCTTCGGCGGCGCCTGGTCGCCGAGTTTGGTGACCGTCGCCGGACGATAAATGCCGCCATTGACCAGCGCGGCATAAGCGCTGGCGAGATGCAGCGGGGTGACAGCAATACCATGGCCGTACCCGGTGGTCATCGTCGTCAACCGGCCCCAGTCGCGCGGCCACAGCGGGAAGGCGCGTTCCTTGATATCGATCTGCGGGCGACCGTCAAATTCCAGGCTGCGGAACATCGCCTCCATCTTTTCGCGGCCAAGTTCGTCGGAAATGCGCGCGGTGGTGATGTTCGAGCTGTGGATCAAAGTCTCAGGTACATTCAGCCAGCGGTTCGACGGATGGCTGTCTCGGATCCGGAACCCGGCGATCGCCAGCGGCTGCGTCGCGTCATAGCGGCGCGCCATACTGGTGACGGTGCCCGCGTCGATCGCAGCAGCAACGGTCAACGGCTTGAAGGTCGACCCAAGCTCATACAGATTATGCGTCATCGCATTGCGGCGCGTCGCGGGATCGCTGCCGCTCAGCTTGTTCGGGTTGAAGGTCGGCAGCGACGTCATCGCCATCACTTCGCCCGTGTGAACGTCGAGGATGATCCCCGCGCCGCCGATGGCTTCAAGGTTTGCAACCGCCGAACCCAATTCGCTTTCGAGCACCCCCTGCACGCGCGCGTCGATCGACAGCGCCAGCGGATCGCCGCGCGTCGCCTTGTCGATCAGGCGGTTGTCGAATGCGCCTTCGACCCCGGTAACGCCATGGCCCGCGGCATCGGTGAAACCCAAAACATGCGCAGCAAGCGAAAGCTGCGGATACAACCGCTCCTTTTCGCGCGGAAAATCGAACCCGACGTCGCCGATCGCATTCACCGCCGCGACCTGGTCGGGCAGCGCGCGGCGGCGGATATAAGTCGGGCGCGATCCGCTGACCTTGGCGAGCAGCTCGGCCCGGGGCATATCGGGAAAAATCTTGTGCAGTTCGTCAGCCAGATACTGTCGGTTGTTGAGCAGCTTTTCGGGAACGACGCGGATCGCGTAACCGTCGATCGTGCGCGCCAGCGGCACACCGTTGCGATCGACGATATCGGCGCGCGCCGGGATGAAGGCGGCCGACGCCGACCCATTGCGCGACCCGGTATCGAACAGCGCGAAATAGACCAGACGGACCGACACCAGAAAAAATGCCGCCATGAACAGCAGCATCAAGATCATCAGACGCTGCTGCGCGGTCAGCAAGATCTGCTGCCGCACCCCAGCGGTACGCACGCGCGTCGGACGGACGACCAGCGTGTTCATCGGCTGGGCTTGCCCCCTGCGGCTTCGGCGGCGGCGGCACGCTTCAGGTCGGTGAGCGTCGATTCGGCGAGCAACTGGTCCTCGATCATCTTGATCTGCTCGCGGCGACGGGTCGGCGTCATGCGCGGCACAGCGTCGCTGCGGATGCCGGTTTCGGCCTGCGCCAGCATGACGGTCTTCGTCGCAGCGGGCTTTGCTACAACCGGGCTTTCCTTTGCCGCTGTTGGAACGGCGACCGGCGATACCATCGCCATCAACACCGGCGCGACCTCGTTGGCGCCGCGGGCGCGCGGCAGGCCATCGAGCGAGGCGAGCTGGCGCTCATTGGCGAGATATTGATCGGCACCCGGCGCCGAATAACCAAAGGTGTCGGCGTTCCACTGCTCGAGCTGGCGCATCGACGCGCGCACCGCGAGTTCGGATTCGAGGTAGCGGATATTGTCGCGGCTGCGCTCAATCTTTTTTTCGATGCGCGTCAGCTCGCTGCGCGTCGCTGCGACCTTGAGCGACACGGGATAGAGCATCATGGCACAGATGAGCACGAGCAGGACCAGCCCGATGCCCTGAAGTTTGCGCGCCGCCATCAGCATGAGATCGCCTCCTTCATATTGGATTGACCCGGCCAGGCCGGGGCTGCCGTCCGCACCGCGCTGCGCAGCGTGGCCGAGCGGGCGCGCGGGTTGCGCGTCTCTTCGGCCTTGCTCGGCCGCACTTTGCGCGCCGGCGTTTCGAAAGTGGCGGCCCGCGCCAGAGGAATCGGCGCGGGCCGGTGACGCGAACCAGCGGCATCGCTTCCGCTCCGTTCGCGCAGAAAATTCTTCACGATCCGGTCTTCGGTGCTGTGAAAGCTGACCACCGCCAACCGGCCGCCCGGGCGGAGCAACCGTTCGGCGGCGGCGAGCCCCGCGACCAGCTCGTCGAGTTCAGAATTGATGTGAATGCGGATCGCCTGAAAGCTCTTCGTTGACGGATCCTTGGGCGCGCCGGGCGGGTGGCGCAGCGCCTTGCGGATCACCGTCGCCAGCTCGGCGGTACGTCTGAGCGGGCGCGCGGCAACGATCGCACGCGCGACGCGGCGCGACTGACGCTCATCACCATAATGGAATAGAACGTCGGCGATCTCGGTCTCTTCGGCGCGGTTCAGCCACTCGGCGGCGCTTTCGCCGTCCTGCGCCATCCGCATGTCGAGCGGGCCGTCCTTCTGAAACGAAAAGCCGCGCTCGCCCTGATCGAGCTGCATGGACGACACGCCGATGTCGAAGGTGATGCCATCGACGGCGTCGATGCCGCGTTCGGCGAGCAGCCGGTCGATTTCACCAAAGCGGCCGTGGATCAGCGTCAGCTTGCCATCGGCTTCCTCGACCAGCACCTGCCCTTCGGCAATCGCATCGGGATCGCGGTCGCAGGCGACGACGTCGGCGCCCGCGGCGAGCATCGCGCGGGCATAGCCACCGGCACCAAAGGTCGCATCGACATGACGCTCACCAGGGGCGATGGCGAGCGCGGCGATCACTTCGTCGCGCAGGACGGGGTCGTGGCGGGGATCGCGGGAAAGGTCGCTCATTTGCGCCCCTTCCCTTTGGTCGCATCCCATGCCGCGGCGAGCCGCTGCAGCACCGGATCGGCGTCGGCGCATTCGGCGAGCGTCGGCAACCACCAGATTTCAAACCGGCGACCCGACCCTACAAAGGCGGTCGCACCGACGTCGCCGACGCGGTCGCGGTGGGTGAAGCCGGGCAAGAAGCGCCCGCTGTCGTCGAGCGCATAGGCATCGGTGTAGCTGAAGCGCTTCTTAAACTCGGCATCCTCGTCGAAATCGAGGTTGCGCGAACGCGCAGTGTCGCGGTCGCGTTCGATCTCGCCATTCAGTCGGTCATATTGATCGTGGCCATAGGCGACGAGGCAGGGCAGCTTTTCGTGGAAGCCAACCCAAAGCACGCGCTGGCCGTCCGCCGTAAGGGGCACATTGTTGCGGAACTGAGAGGGGACGGCGATGCGTCCCTTGCCATCGATCGCAGCGAAGCTGGTTCCCGCATACTGGCCGGGCGTCACAATCGCCATCGCTCTGCCCCCCGTATGCGCCTGCGGGCAATACTTTCCTGGCCCCAGAATCGCGTGATTCCAGTTGGTTCGGTTTCGGCGGAGATTGCCCCTCTCCGATTCCTAACTACCAACTATAGAGTAGGGTGAAAAGGGGAAATTTAGGGTGAAATAGGGAATCTAGCCCCTAATCGCCGCAAAATGACCAATTAGTCGGCCGAAATGCGGTCGGCACGGATCAGCGCAGCCGCAACACGCAGCTTCGTCAGGGCAAAATGGGGTCAAAAGGACGCCTCAGTTGGCGCGGGCGCGAATCCACAGCGGTTGCAGCACCGCGACTCCGGCACCGGGCCACAGCTGCGCCGACAGCCATTCGATCGTGTCGGCCTGCCGCAGATGGTCTGCCCCCGGCACGAGCGGCGACCAAAGGGGCGCAAACAACAGGTCGGCATCACCCACCAGCCACGCTTCGCCCGCTCCGATCCGGCATTGCGCGACGTGGCGGTCGGCGAAGCTGCGGCACGTCGGCGGCAGGCGCTCGAATGCCCCAGCGCTCGACAGGCGCAGCCGCGCGCCATCGACATCGACCACCGACGCCGCATTGTCGTCCGTCGGCGCCGCGCCCAGCGCCACCCCCCAATGATCGAGCAAAGGGGTGAGCAAGCTGGTCACCGGCGGATTGCGCGGATCGCCGAGCGGGTGAGTCGCGGGCCAGCCCGACAGCGCATCGGCCAGCACCACCGCCTTGCCGCCACGGCGGACAAAGGCGTCAATCGCCACCAGTTCCTGCGGCGCCAGCGCGCGCGGGTGCGCAATGAGCAGCGTACCGCTCGGCGGCGGTACCGAATCGACCAGACTGTCGACCAGCGACACCGGCCCCATGGCCTCAAGCTGGGCCAGCGCCGGATCATCCTCTCCCCCATCGGCAATGATCACCGCAATATCGCCGCTACCCGACCAGCGCAGCGGCAGGCCCGTCAGCATCGTCATCGCCGGAGCGCGAGACGATGCCGTCGCGGGCCGATAGAGCGCAGCGAGCAGCGCATGCCCGCCCCCGAACCCGCCGATCACCAGCACAAGCGCAGCAAGCCAGGGCAGGAATGTCCTTCGCGGCCGCCATTGCACGACGTGATCGGCGACCAAAGCGGCCACAGCACCGACCATCAGCGTGAGTCCCACTTGTGACCACACCATCGATCCCGCCAGCACAGCCCCAAGCAGCGCTTGCGCCGTCGCCAGACATACTAGCGCGACGATGAACGTCCGCCGCCGCAGCGCAGTTCTCACTCCGCGATGCCAGAGCGCCAGCAGCAGCATCGGCAGCGCGATGATGGGTATTGCGAGCGCGGGATCGATCCGGCCAAGCCATGCTTGCCCGCCGCCGATCCACGTCAGCAGCAGCGTCAAGACAGCAATCGAAACAGCGCGCACCAACAGGCGGCGCGACAATATCGTCACGGAGCCGATCGGCGCGCGCGCTGCAATTCGGGATCGGGCTCAAGATCGGGAACGGTTGCGGGCGACGGTGCCGCCTGCGGCACCTTCACCGGTGTCTCGGCATTTTCATCTTTCGACGATGGCGACACCGGCTGAACCCCCAGCTCTTCAAGCGGGGCGCCGCCGGTCTTAACCTCATCGCCGGGCATTTTGACCTCGGCAGAGGTCGCTGCGTCGCTCTCAACATTTTCGCGCGCGCGGTCGCCGATCAGACCCGCCATGCCGACGAGCAACAACACCGTAAGCACCCCGGCGATACCGATCTGCAACCGCCGCATCGTGTCGTTGACCGGGGCCGGGACCACCACCTTTGGCGGCGCATTTTTGTCGATCCGCATATCGGTCATGCTGTCGTCTCCGCCAGACCTTTGCTCGCCAGCCACTCGGGGTTGTAGAGCGTCGAGAGGTAGCGAAAGCCGCTGTCGCACAGGATGGTTGCGATACGCTTGCCCGGGCCGAGCTGCCGCGCCAGCGCCATCGCCCCGGCGACGTTGATCCCCGATGACAGCCCCAGGCACAGCCCTTCGTCATCGAGCAGCGCCCGGACGACCGCTAGCCCCTCCGCATCTGAAATGCGGAACTGGGTGTCGATCGGCGCGCCGTCTAGGTTGGCGGTGATGCGGTTCTGGCCGATGCCTTCGGCAACGCTGCCGCCTTCAGCTTTCAATTCGCCGCACTGGTAATAATTATACAGCCCGGCGCCATGCGGATCGGTCAGCGCAATGACAATGTCGGGATTATGCGCCTTCAACCCCAGTCCCGTCCCCGCGATCGTCCCGCCTGTCCCCGCAGCGCAAGTAAAACCGTCGATCCGACCGCCCATCTGCTCCCATATTTCCTCGGCGGTGCCCATCACATGCGATTTGCGGTTGGCAATATTGTCGAACTGGTTTGCCCAGACCGCATTGTCGGTTTCCTCGGCAATGCGGCGCGAGGTGTGGACGAAGTGGCCGGGGTTGGCGAACGGCGCCGGCGGCACCAGCACCAGCTCGGCGCCGAGCGCGCGGATTGTCGCCATTTTCTCGGCGCTCTGGTTGTCGGGCATGACGATGATCGTCTTATACCCCAATGCGTTGCCGACCAGCGCCAGCCCGATGCCGGTGTTGCCCGCAGTCCCCTCGACGATCGTGCCGCCGGGCTTGAGGCTGCCGTTCGCTTCGGCGTCGCGGACGATATAGAGCGCGGCGCGGTCCTTCACCGACCCGCCGGGGTTGGCATATTCGCATTTGCCCCAGATTTCGCAGCCGGTGGCTTCGCTCGGCCCCTTCAGCAGCACCAGCGGGGTGTTGCCGATCAGGTCGAGGCTGTTTGCAGCAATAGTCATGCCCATGATCTAGGGCCGCACCTCCGGCCTCGCAAGACAGCTTCGCTTGATCCGGCGAAGATCAGCCTTTGTCGACCAACGGGCGCCCTCCTCCGACGAACGGCAGCGCACGCCCTCCGGCGGGGGTTGCCATTGTGACAGTATATCATTACTGGACCCGCACAGGTCGCTATAGAACAGGACTCTCCCCTTATGCGTTTGCTTTGCTCCGCCGGTTTCTCCTTTGCCATCTTCCTTGCCGCCCCCGCCTTGGCGCAGGACCGTGCCGCCGCGGGCAGCGACGACGATGTGCATACCGGCGACCCGATCATCGTCACCGCGCCCTTTGTCCGCAGCCTCGATATTCTCGGCAATGTGTCGGTGCTCGAGGGTGACGAGCTGGCGCGCGACATCCGTGGCCAGATCGGCGACACGCTGACCCGCCAGGCCGGCGTATCGGCGACCAGCTTTGCCCCCGGCGCCTCGCGCCCGGTGCTGCGCGGCTTTTCGGGCGAGCGCGTCCGCGTTCTGACCGACGGCATCGGGTCGATCGACGTCTCGAACACCTCGGCCGACCACGCCGTCACCATCGACCCGCTGACAGTCGAACGGATCGAAATCCTGCGCGGCCCCGCAGTGCTGCTGTTCGGCAGCCAGGCGATCGGCGGCGCGGTCAACCTGTTTGACCGCCGCATCCCGCGCAAGGTGCCGTCCGACCATATCCATATAGACGCGATCGGCGGCTACGCGACCGCCGCAAGCGACCGCAATATCGGCAGCTCGATTGACGTCGCGCTGTCCCCACAGATCGTTGCGCATCTCGACGGCAGCTGGCGCAAGACCGGCGACGCGCGCTCGGGCGGCTTTGTCTATGCGCCCGACATCCGCGACGACCTTCTCCATCTCGCCGAACATGAGGTCGAAGAAGGCCATCTCGACGAAGCCGCCGAGCTGACCGCAGACGCCAACCGCAGGGGCAAGATCCCCAACACCGCCAGCGAGACCTGGACCGCGGCGGGCGGGCTGTCGCTCATCAACGACGGCGGCCAACTGGGCATTTCGGTCAGCTATTACGACAGCAAATATGGCGTTCCCAACCGCCCGGGCACCGAGCATCACCATGAAAGTGGAGAGGAAGGTGAAGAAGAGGAAGGCCACGACCATGGCGAAGCGCCCGTCACCATCGGCCTGAAGCAATGGCGCGCCGACTTGCGCGGCGAGGTCGAGCTGGGAGATGGTTTCTTCGACAAGCTGCGCATCCGCGCCGGGTTCGCCGACTATGAACATACCGAATTTGAGGGCGACGAGGTCGGCACCGTCTTCACCAACCAGGGTGTTGAGGGTCGGCTCGAGCTGGCGCAGAACGACCGCGGCGGCTTGCGCGGCGCCAGCGGTATCCAGTACAGCCACCGCGATTTCAACGCGATCGGCGCCGAAGCCTTTGTCCCGCGCAACCTGACCGACCAGTTCGCGCTATTTACCCTGCAGGAATGGACACTGGGTTCGCTCGGCGTCGAAGCCGCGGCGCGCTATGAAACAACCGATGTCCGCGCCCCGGCGCTCGGCATCGCGCGCAGCTTCGACACCTTCTCGGGTGCCTTGGGCGCGAATTACGACATCAGCGACAGCGCGAAGATCGGCCTGTCGGTCGCTCGCGCCGTTCGCGCCCCGTCGGCCGAAGAGCTCTTCTCGAACGGGCCACACATCGCGACGCAATCGTTCGAGATCGGCGACGTCAATCTGAAGCGCGAAGCCAGCTGGGGGGCCGAAGCGTCGTTCAAGGTGAAGACCGAAGCGTTCAGCCTTAGCCTGACCGGCTATTCCAACTGGTTCGACAATTTCATCTATTCCGACGCCACCGGCGAGGAAGAAGATGAGCTGCCCGTCTTCCAATATTTCCAGCGCGACGCCCGCGTCTGGGGTTTCGAGGCCGAGGCGAGCGCCCGGCTAGCGCAGATCGGCGGTTTCAACATTGTCGGCGATGTCGTCGCCGACATGACGCGCGCCAAGATCAAGGGCGGCGACCATGTTCCGCGCATCCCGGCGATGCGCGTGCTGGGCGGCCTTGAAGCGCAGGGCGAACGCATCGACGCGCGCGCCGAGGTCGAATGGACCGACGACCAGACCCGCATCGCGCCGTTCGAAACGGCGACCAAGGGCTTCACGCTGGTGAACGCCTCGATCAGCTGGCGGCCGCTGCCTGACACCAAGAACCTGACGCTGTCGCTAGCGGCGAACAATATCTTCGATAGCGAGGCGCGGCGCCACGCCAGCTTTACCAAGGATTATGTGCCGCTGACCGGCCGCGATATCCGGATTACCGCGCGGGCAAGTTTCTGAGCGCTAAGCTTAAAATGGCACCGTCATTGCGCGGAGCGAAGCGACGCGGCAATCCAGAGTAGCGTAAACCGCCCTGAATTTCTTCGCTTCGCTCGCAATGACGAGTCTCGCGGGAGCGATCTTCCCAATCGATCGTCAAAACGGCAATTGTTTCCGCTTGTTCCAGTAAATCGATGTCGCCGCCGCATAGGCGCCGACCTTTTCCTACGCCGCTTCATCAACCTTTTCAATATCGACGCCACTGTCGATATAGGCCTGGACGATCGCCATGATCTGATCTTCCGTCATGTCGCTCGACAAGTCGGGGTTCGCGCCTGCCGGCCCGAAATCGAGCGCCTTATCGACGATCGCCGACGGCAGGTTGAGCTTGGCGATGTCACCAACCAGCCACTCGCGCGAGATGCGCGCGAGGCTGTAATCGAAATACGCGGTCTTCTGCGCTTCGGCGATGCCATGCTTCGTCACGCAGCCCTCGGTAATCGTCGCAAGCTGCTTGAACAGGGCTTCGCGTGAGGCATCGTCGCCTGCGCCTGCCATCGCCGCACCGATCGACGCCTTGATGTCGGCTGCGACCGCCGACACGGCGCAATCGAACTTCTCGCCTTCCTGCGCTGCGGCCCCGGCGGGTAGCGCCGCGATTGCCAAGACAGCGCTCGCGATCAAACCCTTCAGCATCCCGATATTCCCTTCACCGTCACCGCGCGATCCATCAGGACAGCATGGCCATGCCGCCGTTCACATGCAATGTCTGACCGGTGACATAACCCGCTTCTTTCGACGCCAGATAGACAACTGCGGCGGCAATATCGCTGCCCTCGCCCATTCGCCCCGCCGGAATGCGCTGGTTGAGCGCTTCCTTCTGCGCGTCGGGCAGGTCGTCGGTCATTGCGGTGGCGATAAAGCCCGGCGCGACGCAGTTCGCGGTGACACCGCGGCTTGCCAGTTCCTGCGCCAGCGCCTTGGTCATGCCGGTGACCCCCGCCTTCGACGCCGCATAATTGGCCTGCCCCGGGTTGCCGGTGGCGCCAACGACGCTGGTGATCGAAATGATCCGCCCGAACCGCGCCTTCATCATCGGCTTGGCGGCCGCGCGCGCAAGGCGGAAATTGGCCTCCAAGTTGATACGGATGACGTCCATCCACTCCTCGTCCTTCATCCGCATGATCAGATTGTCGCGCGTCACCCCGGCGTTGTTGACCAGGATGTCGAGCTTGCCACCAAGCGCCTCGACCGCCGCCGGGACGAGCACATCAACCGCCGCCGCATCGCCCAGATTGCAGGGCAAAGCCACATGGCCGCCGCCGAGCGTGTCGCGAAAAGTGTTCAGCTTGTCGGCATTGGAACCGGACACCGCGAGCCGTGCGCCCTGCGCCGCCAGCGCCTGAGCAATCGCCGAACCGATACCGCCCGATGCGCCGGTAACAAGGGCCGTCATGCCGGTGAGATCGAACATCTGAATTTCTCCTGAAATCTTTGAATTAGAGCGTCTTGAGCAGTGCTTCGATGTCGTCCATGGAAATGACGCTCACCGTCTCGACCTCGCCCGACGCGCTGCGCTTGACCATCGGCGACAGCACTTTGCCGCCGAATTCGACGAAGTGCGTCACCCCGACACCCTCCATCGCGCCGACGCTTTCGCGCCAGCGGACGCGGCCGGTGACTTGCTGGACGAGGAGGTCGCGGATCATGTCGGGGTCGCTGACCGGGCCGGCGGTGACGTTGGCGACGACCGGCACCAGCGGCGCAGACGGCGGGTTGGCGCTCAGCGCATCGCCCATCGCGTCGGCGGCGGGCTGCATCAGCGGGCAGTGGAAGGGCGCCGAGACGGGCAGCAGTACGCCGCGCTTGATGCCAAAATCCTTGACCAGCGCGACCGCGCGTTCGACCGCGCCCCTGTGGCCCGAGATCACGACCTGCGACGGATCATTGTCGTTGGCGACGGTGCACATTTCACCCTCGGCCGCCGCATCAGCGAGCTTCTGCGCGGTCTCGATATCGGCGCCGAGCAGCGCCGCCATCGCGCCGATGCCGACCGGCACCGCGGCCTGCATCGCCTGCCCGCGCGTCTTGAGCAGCCGCGCTGTGGTCGCAAGGTCAAAGGCGCCCGCTGCACAGAGCGCCGAATACTCGCCGAGGCTGTGGCCCGCGACATAAACGGCTTTGGCCGCCAGCGTCACGCCGCCTTCCCTTTCGAGCACGCGCAGCGTCGCGATCGCATTGGCCATGATCGCTGGCTGGGCATTTTCGGTGAGGACCAACTGGTCCTCCGGCCCTTCGGTCATCAGCCGGAACAGTTTTTGACCCAGCGCATCGTCGACTTCCTGAAACACCTCGCGCGCGACCGGCGACGCGTCGGCGAGCGCCTTGCCCATGCCAACCGCCTGGCTGCCCTGACCCGGAAAGATGAATGCGCGCATGATTCGTTCCTCATCGTCATCCCAGCGTAAGCTGCGATCGGTTGCGTCCTAACTCCCGCGATTCCAGCTTACGCTGGGATGACGGAAAGATGCCGCGCCTATTCCCTCACCCGGCGCGATGCAAGCCGAAGGGGACCACCTTGTTGTCCGCGTCATGCCCGATGTCGGCGCGGCCAAGGTACGGGATGTCGCAGCGCGCGCACCACTCCTGCGCGATCTCCTCGGCCTCCATGCCGAACGGGCGGTCGTTCTCGCGAATGTCGCCCACCCGGCCGAGCCGTAGGCCGGCGAGTCCGAGCGGACCAAGATAGCTTGCGACATGAAAAAGGGCGCGGTCAAACGCATAGAGATATTCGCTCACCTCCTCGATCACCAATATATGCCCCGCGAGGTCAGGCTCCAGCGGCGTGCCGAGCAGCATCGACAGCGTCATCAGGTTAAACGCCGCATGACGCGCCCCATGCTGCAAACCCGGCTCACAAGCGCCCGGATCGCGCGCGACGAGCCAGTCGAGTGCGCGCAGCACCGCCGCATCGCCGCCGTCGCGGCGGATGTCGGCGACCATCGGCCCGTGCGCGACATGGTCAAAGCCGTCGCGATAGAGCGCGCCGAGCAGATTGCCCTGATCCGAATAGCCCAGAAACGCCTTGCCCCGCGCGACGTCGGTCATCGCCGCGACCGCATCCTCGGCGATCCGGCACGCGCCATAACCGCCGCGCGCGAACCAGATCCCGTCGATGTCGGGACGGTTCGCCATCTCGACCAGCGCCGCAAAACGATGCCCGTCCTCGCCCGCAAAATGACCGTGCGTCGCGAAGCATTGCGGATCGAAGATCAGCTCGACGTCGGGATAGCCAAGGCTGGCGAGCGCCCGGACCGCCTCGGCATCGTCGGGCAATATGGGGGTCGAGGGAGCAACAATCCCGATACGCATTTTTTCAGCCGACCCCCTGTTCCGTTCGCATCGAGCGAAGTCGAGATGCCCCTCGGCCCTGCGCTGTCCCGATGGGTGCCTCGACTTCGCTCGACACGAACGGAATTTGCGGCGGGCGCCAGTTGCAAACCTTGTAACAAGCCCATATCGCGCCGCCATGTCGGAAAACAAATCCTATTTCTTCTGCGGCATCGGCGGGTCGGGCATGATGCCGCTGGCGATGATCGTCGCGGCGCGCGGCGCCAGCGTTGCGGGGTCGGACCGCAGCCATGACCAAGGCCGCTCGCCCGACAAATTCGCGTGGCTTGAAAGCCAGGGCATCGCCCTTTACCCGCAAGACGGCAGCGGCCCGAAATCCGGCCAAATCCTCGTCGCCTCGGCGGCGGTTGAGGACAGTGTTCCCGATGTCGCCGCGGCCAACGCGCTCAGCCTCGCGCGCATGACCCGCGCCGACCTCAACGCCGCGCTGTTCAACGCTGCGGACAAGGCGATCGGCGTCGCCGGGACCAGCGGCAAGTCGACGGTTACCGGGATGATCGGCTGGATCCTCGCAAGCGCAGGCCGGAAGCCCACAGTAATGAACGGCGCGGTGATGCGCAATTTCGCGAGCGACGACCGGCTCTATGCCAGCGCGCTCGTTGGCGATGCGGAAACCTATGTCAGCGAGGTCGACGAAAGCGACGGCTCGATCGCGCTGTACAACCCCGACGTCGCGGTCGTTACCAACATCAGCCTCGATCACAAAAGTCTTGCCGAACTGCACGCATTGTTCGGCGATTTTGCTGCGAAGGCGCGCATCGCGGTGATCAACGCCGACGACGCCGAATCCGCACCGCTGCTCGCGGCTCAAAACGTCATGCGTTTTGGTTTCAGCGACGCAGCGGCGATCCGCGGCGGCGATTTCGAAGCTTTGCCCGATGGCTGCCGGTTCACGGTCAGCTTTGCTGGCGACCGGCACGCGGTGCGCCTGCGGATGCCCGGGCGCCACAATGCGATGAACGCCCTTGCCGCAATTGCCGCGGCGCGTGCGGTCAACATTTCGGTCGATCAGTCGGTCGCCGCTCTCACCGATTTCGCTGGCCTCGCGCGCCGGTATGAGGTGCTCGGCCAAGCAAACGGCGTCACCGTCATCGACGATTTCGCGCACAACCCCGACAAAGTTGCCGCAACCCTCGCCGCGGTCGCCGAGCTACCGGGGCGCGCCCTGCTGTTCTTCCAGCCGCACGGTTACGGCCCGCTACGCCAGATGGGCAAGGAACTCGCGGCGAGCTTTGCGAAGGGAATGCGCGACGGCGACAAGCTCTATGTCTGCGATCCCGTTTATTTTGGCGGGACTGTCGACCGCAGCATCGGCAGCGAGGCACTCGTCGCCGACATCGTCGCTGGCAGCGGCGATGCGGCGCATCTGACCACCCGCGCCAATTGCGGCGCTGCGATGCTGGACGAGGCGAAATCCGGCGATCGCATCCTGACCCTCGGCGCGCGCGACGATACCCTCACCGAATTCGGGCGCCAGCTTCTCGAAAAATTGAAGGCATAGGAAAAGGCGCCGGTGGTCAAAGACCGCCGACGCCTCCCCGAACATCATAATCGATCAGCGGTGCGCGATCGGGTCGCGGTTGCCGTCAGGGTCGTTGATCGCCAGTCCGTCGGCGCGTACGGCGCCCAGCAGGAACAAGCCCGCCACATGCGGCGTCGCCATCGAGGTACCCGAAATGGTGTTGTAACCGCCGTCTTTCCAAGTCGACTGGATCGAAACGCCCGGCGCCGCCCAGTCGACCGGCGGATTGCCGAAGTTGGAAAAGCTCGCCCAAACATCGTTGCGATCGACGGCGGAAACGGTGACGATATTGGGTCCGTTGGCGCGCGCCGGCGACTTAGTCGTGGCGCTGGTGCTTTCGTTGCCTGCGGCGAGCGCAAAGACGATGCCATTGCTCGCCGCCGCGATCACCGCATTGTCGAGTGCCTGCGAGGCACCGCCGCCAAGGCTCATATTGGCGACATCGCCGCTGCGCCCGGTCGCCGCAACATAATCGACCCCCGCGATAATGTCGGCATAGCTGCCGGTACCGCGGCGATTAAGCACCCGAACTGCCGCAACCCGCGTCCCCGGCGCGACCCCCACGACCCCGATGCTGTTGTTCACCGCCCCGATGGTCCCGGCGACATGCGTGCCGTGGCCGTTCGTATCTTCAGCCGAGCTTTCGCGCGCCACGAAGTTGCGACTGAGCACGGTGTCGACGATCAGGTCGGGGTGGTTGAGGTCGATGCCCGTGTCGATGACCCATGCGATCCCGGCAGCGGTCGTCGTGCCGCCGCCGACGCGGGCGATCCCGGCCGGCACTGTCTGCGCAGGTGGCGTACCGCCACCGCCGCCCGGCTTGGCATTGATGCCAACCGGATCGATAATCGACGCCACCTGGTCCTGCTCGCAGTAGGCGATGTTCGGATTGCGCGCCTGCATATTGGCAACGCCTTGCGCTGACGCCTGCACGGCAAAGCCCTGCAAGGCGGTTGAATAGACATGGCTGACATTGCCGCCGCCGGCATTGGCCGATCGCACGGCTTCGGCCCGCTCGTTACCGCGGCCGACGGCGCGGGCGCGAAAGATGCAGATATAGCTGCCGGCGATCTTGTCGCCGGCCTTCAGCTCTGCGACTGGCGCCTTGGCGGATGCCGCCGCGGGCGTCGAAGCTGTCCCGGCAGCAGGCAATTGCACCAGCCAGTCGCCGGCCATGCCCTTGCCGCCGGCCGCCGCATAGGCCGCCCCGGCCAATGCCACGAGCGCCACCCCACCAATAATTCCGGATTTACGCATCAAAAGTCTCCCCGTTTTTCGATCCGGAAAAGCTGCGCCCATCGGACGCGCAATGCTATCAATTTCTCATCTCGATCCGCACTTTTGCGCCCCCGGTAATGGAGCATCTTCGTCCGAGAGGATTTTGTATCAAAATTGCCCATCATGGCGAGTGATACTGGCTGGTCGCCGCCACCCCAAAGCTTGCTTTCCGTCGCCAAATCTGTAAAGGCGCCCTCATTCGGGGCGAGGCTCTATGCCATCGCCCCGTTTGCTTTGCACCGATTCGCAAAGCGAGACGACAGCCGGAGGGGCCTGCGATTGGCGCAGGTCAGCGATCGGCCAAATCGAAGGAAGCGCATCATGCCGTTCTACGAGCATGTTTTTATCGCGCGTCAGGACCTGAGCCAAGCTCAGGTCGACGCGCTGGCGGAAACCGTCACCAACGTTATCACCGAATATAAGGGCGAAGTCCACAAGACCGAAACCTGGGGTCTGAAGCAGCTCGCCTACAAGATCCAGAAGAACCGCAAGGGTCATTATGTGATGTTGTCGGCCGAAGTGTCGGGCGACGCGATCGCCGAGATCGAGCGTCAGGCAGCGATCAGCGAAGACATCATCCGCTGGATGACGATCAAGGTCGACGAACTCGAAAAGGGCCCGTCGGTCATGATGCGCAAGCAGGAACGTCGGGGCGGCCGTGGCGGCCGTGACCGCGACGGCGAAGAATAAGGATAGAGACCATGGCACGACCCTTTTTCCGCCGCCGCAAGACCTGCCCCTTCACCGCGAAGGATGCACCGGTCATCGATTACAAGGACGTTCGCCTGCTCCAGGGTTACCTGTCGGAGCGTGGCAAGATCGTCCCGTCGCGGATTACCGCGGTGTCCGCCAAAAAGCAGCGTGAGCTGGCAAAAGCGATCAAACGCTCGCGCCACATCGGCCTGCTGCCCTACATTGTGAAGTAAGGAGGGCTGGTCTGATGGAAATCATTCTGCTCGAACGCATCGAGAAACTCGGCGGCATCGGCGATGTCGTCAACGTCAAGAACGGCTTTGCCCGCAATTACCTGTTGCCCAACAACAAGGCGCTGCGCGCGAACGACACCAACCGCAAGCTGTTTGAAGCGAACCGCACCAAGATTGAGGCCGATAACGCCGAACGCCGTGGCGAAGCCGAAGGCCGCGCCAAGGACATCGACGGCAAGCAGATCGTTCTGATCCGCCAGGCGTCGAACACGGGCCAGCTTTATGGTTCGGTTTCGGTCCGCGACATCGTCGATGCGCTGGCCGAAGACGGCATCACGGACATCGGCAAGTCGATGGTCGCGCTCGAACGCCCGATCAAGGCGCTCGGCCTGGTCGACGTCAAGGTCAAGCTGCACCCTGAAGTCATCGTGTCGGTAGGCGTCAACGTCGCCCGCTCGCCCGATGAAGCCGAGATGCAGAAGCAAGGCATCGACGTCATCGCCGCGATGTTCGAGGAAGAACAGGCCGAAGCCGTCGCAACGGCGCTCGAGCCCGACAGCGAAGACGAATTCGACGACGCAACGCCGCCGTCGGAACTGGTCGCCGAAGCGCCTGCCGCGGACGAAGCCGAAGAGAAAGCCTGAGCCTTCTCTGGCGAAAGCCATTTGAAAAGGGCCGCGTTTCCGAAAGGAAGCGCGGCCCTTTTGCTTTGCGGGAAGCTTGACGGGGAGGATCGGCTTCGTCCGCTCCCACCCCTAAGCACTCTCCGGTCACCGGCTCATCCCATCTGGCCAACCCGCTTCGCCTTTCCTATGGCTCGGCAATGGCCGACGATCCCTTCCAGCGCCGCTTTGCCGCCGATGCAAGTCTGCTCCCGCATATGGCGGACCTTGCCAACGACCGAGTTCTGGTCGCGCTGCTTGCAGAGCCCGACTATCGCGCCGCAAGCTTTCTCGACCAGCGGCTGCTTACCGATCGCATCGGGCGTGAGTGGCTGCCGTGGGATGCGCTCCCCGACCTCGGCGCCGCGGCGCCGTCGCCCGATTTCATCTTTCATATCGGCCATGTCGGATCGACGCTCGTCTCGCGCCTGCTGGCTGAGGCCAGCGATGTACTGCCGCTGCGCGAACCGATGTTGCTGCGAACGCTCGCGCAGGTCGCCGAACGGGTCGAGCGGGCGGAGTCGGTCTGGTCGCCCGACCGGTACCAGACCCGCCGACGACAGGCGCTGGGCTGGCTTGGCCGTGGTTTTGGTCCCGGCCAACGCGCCATGGTCAAGGCATCGAGCGTCATCACCGCCATCGCCGCCGACCTGACCGAAGCCGACGGACGCAGTCTGTTTCTGTACGCTTCGCTCCGCCGCTACATAGCAACGATTCTCGCCGGCGAAGCATCGCTGGCAGAAACGCTCGCCCAGGCATCGGCCCGCATGGCACGGCTGGCCGCCATGCTTCCTGACTTTGATGCGGCGCTTTGGCAGCTGCCCCCGGTGACGCGGGTGGCGATGAGCTGGCTGTGCGAGATGGCCACCGCACGGCGGACGCTTCCGCCCGGCGATCCACGCCACCTGTGGATCGATTTCGAGGCGATGCTCGCCAATCCGGCAGCCGCGCTCGCGGCGCAGGTGGCACATTTTGGTTTGGTGTCCGATCCCGGACGGATCGATGCCGCAATCGCGGGGCCGATCATGCGCCAATATTCAAAGTCGCCCGACCATAGCTACAGCCCCGACCTGCGCCGTGAACTTCAGACACAAGCCGAAGCGACCCATGCAGCGGCGATTGGCGAGGCAATCGCGTGGGTTGAAGCACTTGTGGCACGTTATACAAGTCTTGCAGATCTGCCGATCCATAACGACCAGGAAATCACATGTTCAAACTAGTGCAGCTTCTCGACGACGGTGCCGTTCGCGCCCTGCGCGACATCGCCGCCGGCGGCCAGTTCGTCGATGGCAAGATCAGCAATCCGCATTCAAAGGTAAAGAACAACCTTCAGCTTCATGATGCCAATGCCTATGAGCGATCGTCGAAAATCCTGCTCGAAGCGATGGTCCAGAACCCCGATTTCATGGAGTTCGCCTTTCCGGCCCGCATCGCTCCGCCATTGATGACGCGCTACGCGCCCGGAATGCACTATGGCCTCCACCCGGATACGGCCTATATCCCGCTACCCGAAGGCCAGCTGCGCACCGATGTCAGTTGTACTGTGTTTCTCAACGATCCTGCCGACTATGACGGCGGCGCGCTGCATGTCCAGCTCGGCAGCGCGGACCTGCGATTCAAGGAAGCGCCCGGCGTCGCGATCATTTATCCCTCGCACACGCTGCACGAGGTCGAGCCGGTGACCCGCGGCGAGCGGCTGGTCGCGATCACATTCATCCAAAGCCTCATTCCCGACGTTCAGCAGCGGAACCTGATCTACGAACTCAACGAAGTTGCCGCTCTCGAAGGGCTGAACATGGCGCCCGAAAACTATACCCGCTTGCAGGCGGTACAATATCAGTTGCTGCGGATGTGGCGGCGCTAAAGCCGTCATTCGTCAGAACCGTTCGGAATCCGCACGCAGCTTGCGCGATATCCGGCACGCGTCGATCATCGGGATAATGCAGACGCCACGGCCTATGCCGCCATTTGTAGCCGGTTGCGGCCCCCGCGCTTTGCCATATACAGCGCCTTGTCTGCCCGCTGCAGCAGGTCTTGGGGGGTCTCTTCGTCGGCGAAGATCGCCAGGCCGATGCTGATCGTCGCCCCGGGACCGTCGCCGCTTTCGCTATCGGTCTGCACCGCTTTGCGTACCCGTTCGGCGACCAGTTCGGCCGACAAGGCACTGCGTCCGCGCAGGATGCAGACAAATTCCTCACCGCCGAACCGCCCGACCAGATCCTCTTCGCGCAGCGACGCCTTGGCGCGCTGACCGACACGGCGGATCACATCGTCGCCCGTGGCGTGCCCATGGGAATCGTTGATCTGCTTGAAATGATCGATGTCAAAGATCGCGACTGCCAGCGGCGTGCCTTGCTGCCTGGCTTCACACAGCACCTGATCGAGGATTGCCAGCGTATGGCGCCGATTGGGCAGGCCGGTCAGCATATCGGTGTTGGCCACACGTTCGGCGGCGCTGCGCGCCGATTCCAGAATGCGGGCGTTTTCGACGGTTTCGGTGACGTCCTGAACCGTACCGAAAATGGCGACGGCTTTGCCCCGACGCCCCTTTTCGATCGACCCGTGCGACCTGACGTGCCGGATTCCTCCGTCGGCCCGCTTGATCCGTCCCTGATACACGAACGGTTCTCCCGTCCGAACAGCCTCCGTCAGGACTTTTTGAACTTTTGCACGATCCTCGGGCAGATATTGCGCGACACTGTAATCGACATCGACCGGAACACCCGGTTCCAGCCCGTGGACGCGATAGGTTTGATCCGACCATTGGATCGTCCACGCTTTCAGATCGACGCGCCAGTGGCCGACAAGCGCCGCCGCTTCTGCCTGGAGCAGCCAGCGGTTACTCTGCTCCAGCCGCTTGGCCAATCGGCGCTGGACCACCAGCAGCGCGGCCAGCGGCAGCGCAATAAACAGCATCGTCACCAGATAGAATTGCAGGAACAGCACCTCGACCTTTTGACTGTAGTTCATCGCCGCGATCGGACCTTGGCCCTGCGCCGTCAGCAGCGATGCAATCGCCGCAACGATCAGCATTCCCGCCGCTGCGCCGAACGGGCCAAGCCGGTAAGACGCGACGATGACCGCGACGCAAGGCAGGAACGTCACCGGGAATTCCGATTGCGCGAACGAAGCGCCAGTAACGAATGCCGCCATGGTCAGCAGTCCGACGGCCTCAATCTTCATCGCGGTCGACACGTTGTGAAGCGCGTTGGATCCGACAATGCGCGCCAGCATGACGATCGGCGGGGTGACGATCAGCATGCCCAGCGCCACCGTCGTCATCCACGACAAAAAGAAATCCGGGCCGTTGGCCGTCAGCGCGGTGGCCACGACGGCGCTCGCCGCGCTTGCACTCAGCGTGGCAACGCAGAAGCGCCCCACCGCGCGCGGCGCCATGAACGACATCTCGGCACCCTCGAACCGCCGAATCAGCAACAGCGCGATCGTCGCTTCGACCGCATTCGCCACGGTGTAGGCGGTCGCCGTCAATGGACTGACGCCCCCGCTGATATTGGCGCCAACACTCGCCAGCGCCATCGCGGCAAAGGCAGCATAACGCACCCGGTCGGGCATCAACAGCAACAGCGCCAGAAAATAACCGCTCGGCGGCCACACGGCCGCGATATTGTCTGCGCCCTTGGTCGCATAAAGCGACAGGCTGGCCAGCAGATAATAGCCTGTGGCGGTCAGGAGAAACCAGAAAACCGCCTCGACTCGGGGAGACAAAGACCGGATCATGCCTCCAACTAACCGAAAAGTGAGTAAGAAACCGCTAATTTATCCCCAAGTTTGTCGGACGGGGTGCGGCGCGGTGCGATGGGATCATGCGATGCCACCAAAGGTCAATCCGACGACCTCCTCGACCATCGCCTCATCCCACTCCAGTCGCCGGTCGAGGATCAGCATGGCCAGCCCATGGACTAGCGCCCAGGCGTGCAACGCCGCACGGTCGGGGTTCTCAACGCCTGGCAACGCTTCGCCTACCCCGGCGCGGAGCAGATTATAGGCAACTTCGCCGCCGTCGCCGCCAACATTCGCATGGCGCGCCGACATCTGGCGGGTGAAACTCAGGCGGAACAGCGCCGGCTCGTCATGGGCAAAACGGACATAGGTCGTCCCCGTCGCCTTGAACCCGTTGCGCCCGCCGCCGGCCTTTAGCCACGCCTGCGCCTGTCGCGCGCCCAGCCGCCGCAACCCCTCGTCGGCGAGCGCGTCGAGCAGCGCCTCCTTGTCGGGAAAGTGGCGGTAAAGTGCGGTGGCGCTGACTCCGACGTCGCGCGCCAAGGCGCGCAACCTCAGCTCGCCGTCATCGCCCGCCTCCAGCCGTTTCAGCCCCGCTGCGATCACCGCCGCGCGCAAGTCGCCATGATGATAAGCGCCCCCCGCTTTTGCGCCGTCGCTTTTAATGTTGACACTGTTATCTTGTTCGATCATGTTGTCACCGTAAACATACCGAGTCGCCAGCGCAATCCCCTCCACGCTAAGCGGCACCTTCGCCAACATCCGTAAGGAGCAAGATCATGGCAAGCAACGTCGAAACCCTCATCCGCGGTGCCGTCGTCAAAGGCATCGGCAAAGTCGCCGATTTCAATCGCAAACGCCTCCCCCGTCCCACCGACGCCCACCCCTTCCTGACGGGCATCCACGAACCGATGACCGAAGAACTGACGCTCGAAGGCCTGCGCGTCGAAGGCGAAATCCCCGCCGGGCTCACCGGTCGCTACCTCCGCAACGGGCCGAACCCTGCCATCGCCCCCGATCCCGCGAGCTATCACTGGTTCACCGGCGCGGGCATGGTCCACGGCATCCGTATCGAGGGCGGCAAGGCCGACTGGTACCGGAACCGCTGGATCCGCGGCAGCGAAGCCTGCGAAGCGCTGGGCGAAGACCTGCCCCCCGGCCCGCGCGCCGATCGCAATGACGCGCCGAACACCAATGTCGTCGGCCTCGCCGGCCGCACCTTCGCGATCGTGGAGGCGGGCGGCAAGCCGGTCGAGCTGGACTATGAGCTGAACACGATCGCACATAACCCCTTCGACGGGACCCTGGTCGGCGCCTATACGGCGCATCCGCATCATGATCCCGTCACCGACGAGGTCCACGCGATCACCTATCGCGGCGACGAGCCGAACAAGGTCTGGCACGTGGTGATGGACAGCAACGCACACGTCATCCGCGAAGAAGCGGTTGCAGTCAGCGACGGACCCTCGGTCCACGACTGCGCGATCACCGAAAATTACGCGCTCGTGTTCGACCTCCCCGTCACCTTTTCGATGAAGATGCTGCTCGCGGGCTATCGCTTCCCCTATGCATGGAATGACGCGCATCCGGCGCGCGTCGGCCTTCTCCCCAGGAAAGGCAGCGGCGACAGTATCGTCTGGGTGCCGGTCGAGCCCTGCTATGTCTTCCACCCCGCCAATGCGTATGAGACCGCGGACGGCAAGGTAATCGTCGATGTGGTGGCACACGAAACGATGTTTGCCGAATCGAAACGCGGGCCCGACAGCCAGAAATCGCGCATGGAACGCTGGACGATCGATCCGGTCGCCGGGACAACGACGCGCACCGTCATCCACGATCATGCGCAGGAATTTCCGCGCTATGACGAGCGGTTGACGACGAAGCCCTATCGCTACGCCTACAGTATCGCGCTGCCTGATGGCGAGAATGTCGAATGGGCGTTGGCCGAAACGCGGCTGTTCAAGCATGACCTTGGATCGGGCTCGACCGCCATCCATGATTTCGGCCCTGGTCGCCATCCCGGCGAGTTCGTCTTCGTCCCGCGCAGCGAGAGCAGTGCCGAGGATGATGGTTGGTTGATCGGCTTGGTCGTCAATATGAATGACGAGACGACCGCGCTCGTCATCCTCAACGCCGATAATTTTACCGGGTCGCCGCAAGCTGTCGTGCATCTCCCGCACCGGGTTCCGCCGGGCTTTCATGGGAACTGGGTAGCGGACTGACCGTCCCGCGGCGCGCCATCAGCGCCTCGGTCACGCGCAGCGACCGTTCATTGTCGACATCGATCGCCGTCGCCCCGTTGCTGACCAGCAGCGGGGCGATTTCGACGTTCAAATGCCGCGAGATGCGTGCGAAAATGTGGTGGATCGGCCCGAGCCCAAACCGGAAGCGAAGCAAGTTTACTAGCCCGAAAGCCTGCATCACGCGGAAGGGTTTTTTGACAAACTGGCCGCCGCCGCGAAACGCCTCGGTCGCCTTCAGCGCACCGGGATGGCCGATCCAATAGGCGTTGCAGTTCGACACCGCGACGTCGGAAAATTCGTAAAAACGCCGCTGGCCTTCGGGATGCGCTGCCAACACATCCTCCCGCCGTGCCAATGCCACCCCCGCCTCGACATCGAGACGCGCGGCCTCCGCCTCGATCTCGGCGATCGTTTCGGGCGTCAGCAGGCAATTGTCGGCGGTCGTGATGAGCAACGGGAAACGGGCTACGCCCGCGACACCCAGAACCGAGTCCGCCAGATCGCCCGCCGCGGGGACAACGACCAGGCGTTTGCCCAGCAATTTTGCTATCGGGTCTTGCAAATCGGCCAGCAATCCCAAGTGGTGCGTCGACACGAATATCTGCCCGGCGTCGCTTGCCGCTGCACTGTTCAGAACATGCGCGATCATCGGCCGGCCCGCGACAGGAACCAGACATTTGTCCGCGACGCCATGTGCTGCCGCCAGAGCATCAACGGCGCCCGACCGACGCCCCGCGAGGATCAGGATCGAACCGGTCATGCCGCGTCCCGCCGCGCCATCGCCGGCGCGATCTGGCGGAGCATACTCTCGGCCACGATCGTTTCGATCAGCGTCGCATGGGTAAAGCCCGCGACCATGGCCGAGCGCGAGAACAGCTTTTCGGACCACAGGTTGCAGTTGAGATTCACTTCAAGAAGGTGCACGTCGCCGGTCGCCTGATCGACCCGGAACTCGAAACGGCCATAGTCGAAGGGGCGAAACACATCGGCCATCCGGCGCGTATATTCGATGACTTGCCGACTGATCAGCGGATCGTCGAAGCGCTTGATACAATAACCGACGTTGCCAACCAGATCGCGCTTCTCCTGATAGGTGCGCAGCTGGGTGGGATCGTCCTGCTCAAAAATCATCATCGGCAGCATCGCGGGTTCCCCGTCCAGCGTAATCACCGGCACCTCGATATCGCTGCCGTCGATGAAGGGTTCGACGAGCGCGTCATGGTCGAGCGCGTGGATTTCGGCGATCGCCTGCGCCAGTTCGACCCGGTCAAGGGCATCGCGGACGCCCCATGATGCGGAGCTGTTGTTCGGCTTGATCACCCAGCGCCGGGCGGGCGGGCAGCGCGCCGCGTCGACCGGCGCGCCGCGGCGGAACAGCGCCCAAGGCGCGGTCGGCACGCCGCGCGCCGCGGCCTCCAGCTTGGTCAGATGCTTGTCGTCGGAAAGACCGCGAACGATCGGCGATGCGCCGAGATAGGGCAAACCATGCTGGTTGCAGAGCAGGGGCAGCAGCATTTCCGAATTGAAGAAACCACCGCGGTTGAGCAGCGGGAAAACAAAATCGGCGGCGGGCCGATCAAACAGCGCGGCATAGTTGTCGGCGATCAGCAGTTCGATACCCAATCCCTCCAGCGTCTCGCGCATTTCACGATGATACAGGGCATGATTGCCGTCGTCGGCATGCAGCCCGCCGGTCCAGCGGGCGTGTTTGGCGATGAACAGCAGGCGCTGGGTTTCGCGCAGGCGATCGGGCAGCCGGGTAGGCGCAAGTGCGGTCGTTTTCATGCGCCGCGTTGATCATGCCAAGGTTGCGCGGCGATGACGAATTGGTGACGACAGGTGACCGCGAAATGCAAGATCAGTGTCATTTGTACCACCCAACCGCTGAGAAACCGGAATTTATGTACGGAGGGTAAGCACGACAGCGGTTCCACCGACCGCAAAGCCGATGCCCGAGCACAACCAATTACAGCGAATTCCTCGCCGCGCCGTCCGACCGCCACGGCTCGTCGCGGAAATCTGGCTTTCGGCGCAGCGCTTTTCCGGCGCGGTTCGTTCGTCCATCACTATGATGAAAAATTTCGCCCTCACCCGCCCTGCCACGAGCGCGATTGCCGCGTTCTTGGTCCTGTCCACCCCCGCAGCTTTTGCGCAGGAAGCCCCGACGATCACGATGACCCCGCCGGTCGCGGCGCCGACCACCGAAGCACCGGCACCCCAAATCCCGCCGGCGGTCGCCGAACCGAGCGCACCCGCACCCATCGCCGCGCCGCAGAGCGCGCAGACCCCGACGCCGGCCCCCGTGATCCGCGTGCCGCTGGAGATCGCGCCGGTCGAAGCTACCCCCGCGCCCCGCGCGGCCGAGCGTGCAGAAACGCCCGCTCCGGCCCGCGCCGCACAGCGTACCCGTTCGGCTTCCGCAACACCGGTAGCCGCCGCTCCTGTCGCAGCCCCGGTTGCCGATAAAGCTCCTCCAGTTTCGGAACTGGCGGCGATCGCTGCGCCGATGGTAGCGCCCGCTGAGCCCGCCCTTGAAGCGACCCCGGCACCTGCCGAAGCCGCGACCGCAACGGGCGGCGAATTCCCGTGGGAGATCGCCGGTGGCGCGGCTGCCCTGCTAATCGTCGGCGGAGCCGGTCTGGCCTTTGCCCGCCGTCGCCGTCACGCCGCGGACGAAATTGCCTATGACGAGGTTGTCCACGACGCGCCTGTCCAGCGTTTCGAACCCACCGCTGCGAGGGCTCCGGTCGCCAGCGAAACCCAGGAGTGGGTGAGCCCGGCCTATGCACCCCGCGCGGCGGAAACTACCGCCCCGCGCACGACGCCCGCCTTCGCAGCCGCCCCTAGCGGCAGCATGGGACGTCATGAAGCAATGGCGATGGCCGGTCCGACGCCGGAAAACCCGTTCGCGACGCTCAACAAGCGCCTGAAGCGCGCGCGTTTCTTCGATCGTCAGGAGCGCATTGCCTATGACGAAACGCTTGGCGCGCAGAAGGACATGACGCGCAAGCCGGTCAGCGCGTGGGAAATCGCCCAGCGCCCTGCCCCGGCGATGCAGCAACAGGAAGTGCGCCGCCCCGAACCGGCCCGTGCGCGCACGGCCACCACGTTCCGTCCGGGCTATTCAAGCAACTGAGCGCCCAGACAATCTGGCGTGGTCTCCTGACCAAAAAAAGGGCGGTGCCTCGCGGCGCCGCCCTTTCTTTTTGTCAGAAGCCGGTCGGATGAACCGACCGGATCCGCAAACTGATTACTTCAGTTCAACGGTGCCGCCAGCGGCGAGGATCTTGGCCTTCAGCTCTTCAGCTTCTGCCTTGTTCACGCCTTCCTTGATGGCCTTCGGCGCACCTTCGACGAGTGCCTTGGCTTCGCCAAGACCCAGGCCGGTGATCGCACGGACTTCCTTAATCACGTTGATCTTGTTGCCGCCGTCACCCGTCAGGATGACGTCGAATTCGGTCTGCTCTTCAGCAGCCGGACCAGCAGCAGCAGCAGCCGGAGCAGCAGCAACAGCGGCGGCAGCCGAAACACCCCACTTTTCTTCGAGCATCTTCGACAGGTCAGCCGCTTCGAGGACGGTCAGTGCCGACAGTTCTTCAACGATCTTTGCAAGATCAGCCATGTTCATTCTCCATCAGAACCGGGATTTCCCGGCAGTAAGTTTCAATATTAGTTCGAAATCACGCTGCTTCTTTGGCGGCATATGCGCCAAAAACCCGCGCCAGTTGGCCAGCCGGGGCTGCGGCAATCTGCGCAACCTTGGTAGCCGGAGCCTGCACCAGACCAATGATCTTGGCGCGCAGCTCGTCGAGCGAGGGAAGCGAAGCCAGCGCTTTGACGCCATTCACGTCGAGCACCACGTCGCCCATGCCGCCGCCAACGATTTCAAGCTTGTCGTTGGTCTTGGCAAATTCCACCACGATCTTGGCCGCCGCGACCGGATCGGTCGAGGTTGCAAGCGCGGTGGGGCCGGTCAGCAGTTCGCCGATCCCGCCATAGGACGTGCCGTCGAGCGCGATTTTGGCAAGACGGTTCTTCGTGACGCGAAAGTCGGCTCCTGCATCGCGCATCTGCTGGCGCAGCACCGTCGACTGAGCGACGGTCATGCCGAGGTTGCGGACGACCACAACCGAGGCAGCTGATGCCAGCGTAGCGTTCAGCGAGGATACGGCTTCGGCCTTTTCCGTACGATCCATGCCTATACTCCACTCTGTGCCCGGATGCGCGGACGCCGAAACGCACGCGCCGCCGGGCGGCTAACACACGCAAAACCGGACGCGAGCCAAGGCTCACCCGTCTTTGCGCAACGATGTCCGAAGGGGTCGGTCAAGACGCGTCGCCTGACAGGCAGGCGGGCGACCGAAAAAGACTGTTCCCCGTCTCGGCTGGAAATTAAGCAGGGCAAATCCCCTGCACCAACTGTCTCGGACGGAATTGCCGCGGCCGGAGCCGTGGCAACACGGGGGCGCTGATAGCCGGAAACGATCGGAAGTCAAGGCGGAGCGCGGATAAAGTCACGGCAACGAGTCCAGGTTAACAAATGAACGGCTGGAGGAGCGAAGTGAGGAAGGTGGGGTTCCATCCGGCGACTTTGCGAGCAGTTTTGATGGATTTCTTGCCGCGCCCTGCGCGCACGATGTTGAAGGCGAGGCGTCGGACGAGCGCCATATTCTGGGCCCCGTAGCCGCGGCGGAGCCGTGACTGATCCTCCTTGAAGATGACATCAAGAACCCAGTGGAGACTTTCGATGCCCCAGTGCGCGCGGATTGCCTCGGCGGCGCGCTCAGGTGGAAGGACGGCGGATGAGATAAAATAGCGGGTTTCGCAGGTGGTTTTGCCGCGCCAGTGGGTTGAGGTGGTCGTCTTGACCAGGCTTTTAACGGCCGCGAACCGATATTCGCCGGGATAACGGCGATCGCTGCTCAGCCACTCGACGTCGTGGCTCACGACATAGGTCCGGACCTCGACGCGGCCATGATCCTTGTCGGTAATCTCGATCGTCTTAAGCCCGGTCGTGGCGGGATCGGCAAAATAACGGGCGACCTCGTCATGCAGAGTCGGCTGATTACGCTTGAGGGCCAGCACATAGTCACCACCGGCGCGGGTGATAGCATCAGCGACGGTCGGATTGGTGGCGATGGCATCGATCGTGATGAGGGCACCGTCCAGGGTGAGGCGCTCGAGGATCGCCAGAATGGCGGTGCATTCATTCTCCTTGGCATCGACCGCCTCCTGGCACAGCACGAGACGCTGGGTCGACGCCCAGGCCGAGACAAGATGGATCGGCTTGCCGCCGGTGGCGCTATCGCCGCTACGCCGCAAGGTTTTGCCATCCAGCGCGATCAGATCGGCTCCGCCAGGACGCAGGCTCATGACCCAGGAGGTGAAGCAGGCCTCGAACAAAGCCGGATCGATCCGGTTGATCACAACACGCAACCAGTCTTCTTTGGGCGTCCCGAAAAAATATTCCGAATAACCCTTGAGAAAGTCGAGATGATCATCGCCCCAAGCCGCAATCTCATCAAAGTCGTCGCAGCCCGCAATCGTCGCGCAGGTCACCAGAAAAAGCACCTCGCGCAGCGGGAATTTTACCTTCGCCGCTTCACGCGGATCCTTTACCGCCCCAAAATGATCGAGCAAAAGCGCAAGGCGATCCTTGATGAATATCTGTTCCATAAGCGTCCGGTCTGTTGTGAACCCGACACGCTATGAATCACGCCCGCACCTCCGCCGCTACAAAAACCTTCGCCGCGGCGTTAACCTGACCTCGTTGCCGTGCGGATAAAGTTGTCATGCAGTGCGCATCCAACACCTTGCAAAGTTCAATATAAGATATATCTTAGACGCATCGAGACTCACTTAAAGGAATGACCATGATTTTTTATGCGAAAATGGAAGGCCGCGGTTGCGGCGGGCGGCGGGCGATTCATCGCGGCGGCGGGCGCGGGTTTGGCCATGGCTTCGGACATGGCTTTGGCGGTCGACGCGGGGGCGGTGGCCGGGGCGAGCGCGGCGAGCGGCGGCGGATGTTCGACAGCGGCGAGCTGCGGCTGGTGCTGCTGAAACTGATCGCCGACGAACCGCGCCACGGATATGACCTGATCCGCCAGATTGAGGAGCTGACCGGCGGCGCCTATGCGCCAAGCCCCGGGGTGATCTATCCGACGCTGACCCTGCTCGACGACATGGGGCAGATCGAGGCGCAGCAGAGCGAGGGCGCGAAAAAGCTGTTCGCGATCACCGACGCCGGACGCGCCGAGCTGGAAGCCAATGCGGACGTTGTCGATGCCGCGATCGCGCGCCTGACCGCAGTCGGTGAAGAAACGCAGCGCACGGACTCGGCGTCGGTCCGCCGCGCGATGGGAAATTTGCGCCAGGTACTGATGGACCGGCTTGGCGACCGCGATCTCGACAAGGCGGCGCTGCACGACATTGTCGCGCTGATCGACGAGGCGGCGCAAAAGATCGAGCGGCTTTAATGACGGTCAGTGCCACCGCGACGGTGCCGACCGCTCATACGAGCAAGATTCTGCAACATCTGGGCAAGCATTGGCAGCATAATTTGCAGGTCGAGTTCACCCCCGACCACGGCACCGTGACCTTTCCGAAGGATGCGCGCGGGGCCGACTGACCGGGCGATGCCCTGGTGACCTTCGATGCCGGAGCCGACAGGCTGGAGGTCCGCATCGACGCCAGGGTCGGAGGGCAGCTCGAGGGACTGAAGGGCGCCGTCGCGCGCCACCTCGACCGCTCCGCGTTTCGCGAGGCGCCCCTGCCGTTGAACTGGCAGAAGGGGTGATCGTCGTCACGCCTTATCTTATCCTCATTGCGAGGAGCCGAAGGCGTCGCGGCAATCCAGCGCGTGCGTAAACCGCTCTAAATAGGTCAGCCTATGGCCGCCTTCGGCCCGCTCCGCTCGCAATGACGAGTGCGGTGATGCGTTCTTATCGTTCTTCAATAATATCGATTGACGGTAAGCATGCCTCGCTTTATATTGTTCTTCGATAAGCAATCTATCGGAGAACGATATGCCTACTGCCAACCCCACCCTGCTCCGCGCGACCCGCGGCTTGCTCTGGCTGACGCTGGGGCTGATCATCGCCGCAGCCCTTGTCGTTGCCGGGGTCGCGGTCGCGCTGGTCGTCGCCTGGCCCGAGGTGATGACCGAAATTCGTAGCACCCCCGAGTTCATCGACGCGACAACGATGCACTTTCCGCTGGGCGTGCTGATGCTGTTGCTCGTCGCGATCCTGACCGCAGCGGGCTATATCATCCGCCAGTTGCAGGCGCTGGTCGCCAGCGCGGCGCGTGATCCCTTTATCGTCGACAATGCGGCACGACTGCGCCGGATCGGCTGGGCGCTGGTCGCGGTCCAGTTGCTGGCCATCCCCCTGCACTGGACCGCCAGCAGCATCGCCAAGGCGGGCAGCGAGTTCAGCGAGATGGGCGGCCTTTCGATCAGCAGCCTGCTCGCGATCCTGCTCGCCTTTGTCCTGGCGGCGGTGTTCGAACAGGGCGCCGCGATGCGCGACGAGCTGGAAGGGACCGTGTGATGGCGATCGTCGTGAAACTGGATGACCTTTTGCACGCCAAGCGGATGACGCTGACCGACCTGTCCGACCGCATCGGAATCACGCTGGCCAATCTGTCGATCCTGAAAACCGGCAAGGCGAAGGCGATGCGCTTTTCGACGCTGGAAGCGATTTGCACCGAGCTGGAATGCCAGCCGGGCGACCTGTTGGTGTTCGAAACCGAACGCTGACCGCGCCGCCGGCCGGACCCTGACCCCGCTCCGCCCTCTGGCTGGAGCGGGGTTTTCTTTGTCGGTTTGACGCGGAACGCGAATCTGCAATGATGCGTTGGACCATTCGGCGGCTTTTCCAGCCGCCGTTTTCGCAACCGATAAAAGGATCATCCGTGACCGACCCCCAAGGCCTGCTTTGCCCGACCTGCCGCGTGAATTTGACGATGTCGGAGCGGCAGGGGATCGAAATCGATTATTGCCCCCAGTGCCGCGGCGTGTGGCTGGACCGCGGCGAGCTCGACAAGATTATCGAGCGCAGCGAAGCGGCGGCCGCCCCTGCCCCGCGTGCGTCGGCACCGCCGCCTCCGCCGCCGCAGCCCTATCAGCAGCAGCCGCAGTATCGCGAGCATGGCCATGACGACCGCTATTATGGCGGCAAGCCTTACAAGAAGAATTACAAGAAGAGCTTTTTGAGCGAGTTGTTTGACTGAGCTGAACGATCCGCCCTGTCGCGAAGCGATGGGGAGGTGGCAGCGCGAAGCGCTGACGGAGGGGCCTTAGCGGGAAGTCGCCGCCCCTCCACCATCGCCTACGGCGACGGTCCGCCTCCCTGTGGCTCCGCCACAGGGACGAACTTAGTCAGCCCACCACCGCATTCCGCCGGGCGTAGAGGAAATAGACCCCCAGCCCGACAACGTTCCACACCAGAAACCACAGCTGCGTCTGTGCCGGCAGGCTGAAGAAAAGATAGATACAGCCGAGCACCGCGATGGTGCCGATCAGCCACGGCATCGGGGCGCGGAAAGTGCGCGGGGCGTCGGGGGCGCGGACGCGCATGATCAGCATGCAGATCGACACCGCGGTGAATGCGGCGAGCGTTCCGGCATTGGCGAGCGCCGCGAGTTCGCCGAGCGGGATAAAGCCCGCGAGCACGGCGACGACGAGCGCGGTGAAGATAGTGATGCGCACCGGGGTACCGCGCGACGACAGGGTCGCGAGGCTGGCGGGCAGCAGGCCGTCGCGCGCCATGGTGAAGAAGATGCGGCTCTGGCCATAGAAGAAGGCGAGGATGACGGTCGGAAGCGCGATGATCGCCGACACCGCGAGATATTGCGCCGCCAGCGGGCTGCCGAGTTCGCGCAAGATCAGCGCCAGCGGTTCGGGGCTGTTGGCGAAGCGGGTGTACGCAATCGCACCGACCGCAGCGACCGCAACCGCGATATAGATGACGACGCAAACGAACATCGACCCGACAATACCGATCTTGAGATCGCGGTCGGGGTTTTTCGTTTCTTCCGCCGCCGTCGCAATGGCGTCGAAGCCGTAGAAGGCGAAAAAGATGATCGCCGCAGCGGCCATCACGCCGCGCTCGACCCCGTCCGGGCCCATATGCTTGGCAAAGCCATAAGGGCTAAAGGGTTCAAGATTGGCGGCGTTGAACGCGGGGAGCGCGACCGCGACAAAGATCACCAGCGCAATCACTTTCACGACGACGAGGATCGCGTTGAGCGTCGCGCTTTCGCGCGTGCCGACGAGCAACAGCCCCGCGACCACCGCGATGATCGCGATCGCCGGCAGGTTGACGATGCCGCCGAGTTCCGGCCCCTGCATCAGCGCCATCGGCACACCCGCCCATGCCTCCAGCAAGGGCGCGGCATAGCCCGACCAGCCGACCGCGACCGCGCTGACCACCAGCGAATATTCGAGGATGAGGCTCCACCCGACGACCCAGGCGATGAGTTCTCCAATCACGACATAGGAGTAGGTATAGGCGCTGCCCGACGCAGGGATCATTGTTGCCATTTCGGCATAGGCGAGCGCCGCGCAGGCGCAGATCAGGCCGGCAATACCGAACGCGAAGATTACGGCAGGGCCAGCCTTGTCAGCGCCGACGCCGATCAGCGTGAGAATGCCGGTGCCGACAATCGCCCCAACGCCGAGTGCGATCAGATGTGGCCAGCCGAGCGTGCGGGCGAGCCCATGCCCGTCCTGCGGTTCCGGAACGATCGGTTTACGGCGCAGCAGGCTGTCAGACATTGAGACCCCTCTCCTAAAGGAAAAAATTTTTCCTGCCTTTTAGGCCGGTGTGACATGAGCGCAAGATGCGCCGTGAAAATCGTGTGGAACGGCAGCTTCGGCGTAGGCAGCGGACGGTCCCATGAAGGTCGCTTGGCCAGCCACTACCCGACATTGCGGACGATCCAGCCCGCACGCAGCGCCAGCACCGCGGCCAGCGCAACGGCGAGTGCATAGGCTAGCGGCGGTGACCAGATGACGGCGCGCGCGCCGAGCAAAGCGCCGCCGACGAGCGCCGCCCACAGGCCGAGGTGGTGCAGCCAGCGCCGATCGCCTTCGCCGCGCACGGCATTGGCGATCTTTTGCCCCATCTGAACCAAAGTGCCGGTCATATAGGTAACCCCGATCACCGACCCGTCGCGGCCCGCGATGGCGGTGTTGGCAACGCCCATGGCGAGTGCAAGCGACAGGATGGCGCTCCAGCCCTCGCCCTCCAGCCGCAGCAAGGTGGCTATGGTCAGCAAGATGGTGACGCCGAGCAGCACTGCGGGTGTGCGCCGCCGCCCGGCGCCCGCGCCGACCAGCGATCCCGCCACCACCCCGGCGATGAACACCGCAATGATGATCGCGGCGACCAGCGCAGCGTGCTGCGCCTCGGCCAGCCCGACCGCGAGCCGGGTCGAATTACCGGTCATGAACGAGACGAAAAAGCCCGCCGATTCGACGAAGCCGATGGCATCGACAAACCCCGCTAGGATGGCGACCCCGACGGCGAGCAGTTGATGCGAGGGGTCGAAGCGGATCATGCGATCAGAGCAGCCGCTCGATGGCTTCGGCCAGCTTGGCATCGCGCTCCGACAGGCCGTCAGCGTCGTGCGTCGTCAGCAAGATGTCGACGCGGTTATAGACGTTCGACCATTCGGGGTGATGGTCCATTTTTTCGGCGATGATCGCGACGCTGGTCATGAAGCCGAACGCCTGGGCGAAGTCGTCGAAGGTGAAGCGGCGGGTGATCGCGTCGCGGGTGGGATCGTGCGTCCAGTCGCGGAAGCGGGTGAGCAGCGCGGTGCGGGCGTCGTCGTCGAGTTTCTGGACCATGTTTCTTCTCCCGCTGGTAAAGGCCGTGACGCCGCCATAAGGAAGGGCGCGATGACCGACAAGTCTGCCCTGCCAGCCGGATGGTCCGGAACCGCGCCCGATGCCGACGCGATGTTCGCGATGGCCGAGGTCGCGCTCGACACGATGCCCGCGGTGTTTCTGCCGCATCTTCAGGGCGTGGTGATTCTGATCGAAGAATTTGCCGACGACGAGGTGCTGAAATCGCTCGACATCGAACATCCCTATGACCTGACCGGGGTGTACGAAGGGCGGCCGCTGACCGAGCGCAGCATCGGTGAGAGCGGCGGGATGCCCGACCGGGTGACGCTGTACCGCATTCCCATACTGGTCGAATGGATCGAAACCGGTGAGCGGCTCGACCGGCTGGTGCGGCATGTGCTGATCCACGAGATCGGGCATCATTTCGGTTTTTCGGACGATGATATGCACACGCTCGAGGATATGGCGTGAGCGAGCTTTTGCGGCTTGATGGGGTGGCGTGCATCCGTGGCGACCGGCTGCTGTTCGAAAACCTGTCGCTGGCACTGGCGCCCGGCGACGCGCTGTGGCTGCGCGGGCCGAATGGCGCGGGCAAGTCGAGCCTGATCCGGCTGGCCGCGGGGCTGCTGCACGCCGCGGCGGGGACGGTGGAGCGCCGCGGGCGCTGCGCGCTGATCGACGAGGCCTCGGCGCTCGACGCCGAACTGCCGCTGCGCCGCGCGCTCGATTTCTGGGCGCGGGTCGATACCGTCGATGGCCATGCGGTCGACCGCGCGATGACGGCGATGGCGATGGCGCCGCTGAGCGAGGTGCCGGTGGCGATGCTGTCGACCGGGCAGCGCAAGCGCGCCGCGATGGTCCGCGTGATCGCGTCGGGAGCATCGATCTGGCTGCTCGACGAGCCCGCGAACGGGATGGACGATGCGGCGCAAGGTCGGCTGATGGCGGCGATTGCGGCGCACCGGACGAATGGCGGAGCGGTGTTGCTGGCGTCGCATTTTGCGTTGGGGATTGCCGATCTGGCGGAGCTGGACATGGGGGCGCTGGCATGATGCTCTGTCACTTCGTCATTGAGGGAGAAGCGCAGTGACTACCCTCCTCGCCCTGTTCTGGCGCGACCTGAAACGCGCGTGGGGCAGCGGGGCGTTGTGGTTGCCAGTGCTGTTCTTCCTGCTCGTCGCGACCGCCTTTCCATTCGCGGTGGGGCCCGACGCGCCGTTACTGCGGCGTGCGGGCGGCGGGATGGTTTGGGTCGCGGCGTTGCTGGCGGCGTTGCTGCCGATCGACCGGCTGGTGCGGCCCGACCGCGATGCCGGGGTGCTCGACCAGCTGGCGGTGCGCGGGATCGCCGACGAGGTGATCGCGGCGGTGAAGATTTTGGGTCACGCGATTGCGTTCGGGCTGCCACTGATGATCGCCTTGTTCCCGGCGGCGGCGTTGCTGGCGCAGGATGCGGCGCGGGTGGAGGTGCTGGCGACGGGGATTGCGATTGCGATCCCGGCGCTGGCGTCGCTGGCGGTGCTTAGCGCGGCGCTGACCGCGGGGTTGAAGGGCGGCAGCGCGATTGGCGGGCTGCTGGTGCTGCCGCTGGCGGTGCCGCTGCTGATCTTTGGCGCCGGGATGCTCGACCCGTCAGGGCGCGGGGCGATGAAATTGCTGGCCGCGACGAGTTTGCTGCTGACGATGATCGGGCCGTTTGCCGCGGGTGCGGCGATGCGCGGGCTCAGGGAATAGCCGCTTTATCGTTTCTCGAACCGCGTCAGGCCGGCGCCCAGTTCATTCGCGCCAATGGCCAGTGCTTCACCGCTCCAGTCGGCGACGAACACCGATTTGCGGTTTAATCCCAGCGGCAGGCTGGCGCGATTGCCCGCGATCGCCAGACCGCGCGACGGGTTCTTGCGTTCCTCGGCTGCGACGGCGATGAGCGCCGAATAATTTTCCTTGTTGCGCCCCTGCACGAACATGTTGTTCGCGATCTGGCCGACCGATCCCGACGGGAGGTCGATCATGTAATTGGTGCTGGTTCCCTGCGTGTCGTCGAAACTATTGTCGTTGATGTCGACCGTCATCGCGCGGGTTTTGAGATAGTGTCCGCCACTGCCCTTTTCGAACCGAGTCCGCGTCACGACGACCTTGCCGTAAACGCCAGTATAGACGCTGTGCGCGCAGCTGAGCCCACGGTCGCAGCGACCGAGGCGCGAGAAGGTCGAGCGGTCGATGGTCAGCGTTGCGCCCGGATCGTCGGCAGTCAAAATACCTTCTTCGCTGTTGCGGAACATCGCGTTCACGACATCGAGGTCGCTCGTTTCGAGCCGGATGCCAGCGCCATTGCCGTCGGGAACGCGCATGTTCTGGAACACCAGCCCGTCGATCCGCGCGCCCGCGCCGCGCAGTACCAGCGCGGCTTTGCCCTCGCAGGTGACGCCGTCGAAGATCGCCCGGCCGGGTTCGGCGGCGACAAAGGCGATGCGTCCCGCGGTCTGTACGGCACAGTCGCGGTGATAGCCGGGGGCTATGCGGATCGTTCCCTCGCCTTCACCGATCGCATCGACCGCGTCCTGAAGCCGTCCGAAGCTCTGGTCATCAATGCTGTAGGGCGCACCGGCAGTCTGCGCGGGCAGAGGTGCCGGGACGGCGAGGAGCGGCAGGGCGAACAGCGGCAACAGGGGCCGACGGAGCAGAGACTTTACCATGCAATCGTTATAGCGCGTTTCGCGCCGCCAGTCGTTCGCGAAGGCGGTTAACCGGCCGCCCGTCCCGTTGTCGGACAGACGCGTCCGATCAGGTTAATCCAGATTGGGCCGCAGCCAGCGCGTCGCGGTCTCCAGGTCAACGCCGCGGCGCCGCGCATAATCCTCCAGCTGGTCGCTGCCGATGCGCGCCACGCCGAAATACTGGCTTTCGGGGTGGCCGAAGTAAAAGCCGCTGACCGCCGCGGTCGGCAACATGGCAAAATTTTCGGTCAGCACCAGCCCGGCATTATCCCCTGCCGCGAGCAGATCGAACAGGATCGGTTTCAGGCTGTGATCGGGACAGGCGGGATAGCCCGGTGCCGGACGGATGCCGCGATATTCTTCCTTGATCAGCGCCTCGTTAGTCAGCTGCTCGCCGGGCGCATAGCCCCACAGTGTGGTGCGGACATGCTGGTGCAGCCGCTCGGCGAACGCCTCGGCGAACCTATCCGCCAGGGCTTTCAGCAGGATGTCGGAATAATCGTCCTTGTCGGCGCGGAAGCGCTCGGAATGCGGCTCGATACCATGGATGCCGACCGCGAAGCCGCCGATCCAGTCGCCCGCCGGATCGATGAAGTCGGCAAGGCACATATTAGCGCGGTCGCGGCTTTTCTTGATCTGCTGGCGCAGGAAGGGGAGCGTCACATGGCGCTCTTCTTCGACAATATGGAGCGTGACATCGTCACCGTCGCGCGCGCAGGGCCAGAAGGCGCAGACACCACGCGCGGTCAGCCATTTTTCGGCGATCAGCTGGTCGAGCATCGCGTCAGCGTCGGCCTTCAGCGCCCGCGCTGTCTCGCCGACGACCTCGTCGTCCATGATCGACGGCCAGGTGCCGTGCAATTCCCACGCACGAAAGAAGGGCGTCCAGTCGATGCAGTCGCGCAGATCGTCGAGAGACCAGTCGTCGAAGCGGTGCAGCCCGGGTTGCAGCGGCGGCGCGGGTTTGTCGCTGAGATAGGCGTCGTAATAATTCGCGCGCGCTTCTTCGAGGGTGTGGAGGACGCTCTGCCCCTTGCCCGCGCGCACGTCGCGGATATGGCCATAGTCGTCCTTGTAACCCTGCACATAGGCGTCGCGCCCGGTGTCGCTGACGAGCGCCGTCGCCACGCCTACGGCGCGGCTCGCGTCGAGGACGTGGAGCACCGGCCCCTGATAGGCCGGATCGATGCGCAGCGCGGTGTGGACCTTCGACGTCGTCGCGCCGCCGATCAGCAGCGGCATCGTCATCCCGGCGCGCTGCATTTCCTCGGCAACCGTCACCATCTCGTCGAGCGAGGGGGTGATCAGGCCGGAGAGGCCGATCATGTCGGCGTCATTCTCGTTCGCCGCCTCAAGGATTTTCGACCACGGCACCATGACGCCAAGGTCGACGATCTCGAAGCCATTACATTGCAGCACGACGCCGACGATATTCTTGCCGATGTCGTGAACGTCGCCCTTGACGGTCGCCATCACAACCTTGCCCTTGCCCTTCGCGCCCGGCTCTTTGGCGGCTTCGATAAAGGGCAGCAAATGCGCTACCGCCTTCTTCATCACGCGCGCTGATTTGACGACTTGCGGCAGGAACATCTTGCCCGATCCGAACAGGTCGCCGACGACGTTCATGCCGTCCATCAACGGCCCCTCGATCACCTCGATCGGGCGCGGCAACAGCTGGCGCATTTCTTCGGTGTCTTCGACGACATAGGCGTCGATGCCCTTGACCAGCGCATGTTCGAGCCGCTTGGCGACGTCCCAGCCGCGCCATTCCTCGGCGGCCTTTTCCTGCGCGGGGTTGCTGCCCTTATAGCGTTCGGCGAGCGCGATCAGACGTTCGGTCGGGCTTTCGGCCTCGCCGTCTTTCTTGCGGTTAAGCACGACATCCTCGCACACCTCGCGCAGTTCGGGGTCGATCGTGTCGTACACGTCGAGCTGTCCGGCGTTGACGATCGCCATATCGAGCCCGGCGGGGATCGCATGATAAAGGAAGACACTGTGCATCGCGCGGCGTACTGTCTCGTTGCCGCGAAAGCCGAACGACAGGTTCGACAGGCCGCCCGAGAAATGAACGTGCGGACAGCGAACGCGGATCACCTTTACCGCCTCGATGAAGTCGACCGCATAATTGTCATGCTCTTCCAGCCCCGTCGCGACCGCGAAGACGTTAGGATCGAAGATGATGTCCTCGGGGGGAAAGCCGATGGTCATCAGCAGTTTGTAGGCGCGCTCGCAAATTTCGATCTTGCGGTCCATCGTGTCGGCCTGCCCGACCTCGTCGAACGCCATGACGACCACCGCGGCGCCGTAAGCCCTGCATTTGCGGGCATGGTCGAGAAAAGCCTCTTCGCCTTCCTTCATGCTGATCGAATTGACGATCGGCTTGCCGGGGACGCATTTCAGCCCCGCCTCGATCACGCTCCATTTTGAGCTGTCGATCATCACCGGTACCCGTGCGATGTCGGGTTCGGCGGCGATGAGCTTCAGGAAGGTCGTCATCGCATATTCGGCGTCGAGCAGCCCCTCGTCCATGTTGACGTCAATCACCTGCGCACCATTCTCGACCTGCTGGCGCGCAACCTCGACCGCCGCGGCATAATCGTCGGCGAGAATCAGCTTCTTGAACGCTGCCGATCCGGTGACGTTGGTGCGCTCGCCGATATTGACGAAGTTGGTGGCGGAGGCGGTTGTCTCGGTCATGTCATGCTTTCGAGCCCCACCTTCAGGGGTGGGGTTGGGGTTGGGGTCGCAGGAGGGAGCGAGGCCGCTTGGCCCACCCCGCTGCGACTAGCCAGCAAGCTGGCAAGTCTCACTGCCCCTCCCCCGAAGGGGAGGGGATAAAGTCACGCCGCCATCGTGAATGGCTCCAGTCCCGCGAGCCGCGTCCGCACCGGCACTTGCGGAATCTGCCGCGCGGGCAAGCCCACCACCGCTCTTGCCATCGCCGCGATATGCGCGGGGGTCGAACCGCAGCAACCGCCGAGGATGTTGACCTGCCCATGCTCGGCCCATTCGCACACCAGCTCCGCTGTGGTGTCGGGCAGTTCGTCATATTCGCCGAGTTCATTGGGAAGGCCAGCGTTCGGATAGACCATCACCAGCGCATCGGCGATTTCGGAGAGAACCTTTACGTGCGGACGCAGCTGCGCCGCGCCGAACGAGCAGTTCAGCCCGATGGTCAGCGGCTTCGCGTGGCGTACCGCGTACCAGAACGCCTCGACCGTGTGCCCCGAAAGGTTGCGGCCCGACAGGTCGGTGAGCGTCATCGAAATCATCAGCGGCAGCTCGCGGCCGACCTTCGCCTCGGCCTCCAGCACCGCAGCGATCCCCGCCTTGGCATTGAGCGTATCGAAGATCGTCTCGATCAGAATGAAGTCCGCTCCGCCCTCGGCCAGCGCGACGACCTGTTCCAGATACACGTCCTTCAACTCGTCGAAATCGATCTCGCGGTATCCGGGATTGTTGACATCGGGCGACAGCGACAGCGTCTTGTTCGTCGGCCCTACCGCGCCCGCGATAAAGCGGCGGCGACCGTCCAGCGCCTCATACTTGTTGGCGGCTTCGCGCCCCAATCGCGCGCTTTCATGGTTGATGGCGGCGACGAGATGTTCGGCGCCATAGTCGGCCTGGCTGATCCGGTTGGCGCTGAAGGTGTTGGTCGACACGATGTCCGACCCCGCCGCCAGATAAGCTTCGCCGATCGCGGTGACCACGTCGGCGCGGGTCAGCGCAAGAATGTCGTTGTTGCCTTTCTGGTCGTGGGTCAGGCCAAGGTTTCCGGCATAGTCGGCCTCGACCAGCTTGCGATCCTGGATCTGCGTCCCCCAGCCGCCGTCGGTGAGCAGGATGCGCTCCTTCGCCGCCGCCACCAATGCTTCGCGTGCGCTTGTCATGCTGCCTGATCCTTCGCGGACGAAACCGGACGCAATCCCAGCAGATGACAGATGGCATAGCTGAGTTCGGCGCGGTTCAATGTGTAAAAATGGAAATCGCGTACCCCGCCCGCGTACAGGCGGCGGCACATTTCGGCGGCAATGGTCGCCGCCACCAGTTGGCGCGCGGCGGGATGATCGTCGAGGCCGTCGAACAGCGACACCATCCACGCCGGAATCGCGGTGCCGCACATGTCGGCGATACGGCGCGTCTGCGACACATTCGACACCGGCAGGATGCCCGGAATGATCGGCGCGTCGATCCCAGATGCGGCAGCCTTATCTCGGAAACGCAGAAAGCTGTCGGGCGAGAAAAAGAACTGCGTGATCGCGCGCGTTGCCCCGGCGTCGAGCTTACGCTTCAGATTGTCGAGATCGGCCTGCGGACAATCGGCGTCGGGGTGCGTTTCAGGATAGGCGGCGACCGAGATTTCAAACGGCGCAACTGCCTTCAATCCAGCGACCAGTTCGACGGCATTGGCATAGCCCTCCGGATGCGCGCTGTACGGCGCCCCGCCCGGCACATCGCCGCGCAGCGCCACAATGTGCCGCACTCCGGCCTCCCAATAGGCTTCCGCCACCTCGTTGATTTCCGCGCGCGATGCCTCGACGCAGGTCAGGTGGGCCGCGGGCGGTACGGCGCTTTCGGCGGCGATGCGCGCGACGGTCGCATGAGTGCGTTCGCGCGTCGAACCGCCGGCGCCATAGGTGACCGACACGAAACGCGGCGCCAGCGGTTCAAGCGTGCGGAACGTGTCCCACAACTGCGCTTCCATCTTTTCGGTCTTGGGCGGAAAAAATTCGAAGCTGACGCCGATGTCTCCGTCCAGATTGGCGAACAGCGGCGATGCCGCGGCGCGGCGCGCTTCCGCGAGCGAGTTCAAGTTCGACGTCATGCCGCAAGCCTTTTGCTTTGCCCGTCGCCATCATGGGCGACCGGCGGTTGATCTTCGTCGCTGCGACGGCGGCCGAGCCAGAGCTTGACGACCAGCTCGCCGCCTTCGAGCGTTTGGGTGTTTTCGAGCAGCAACCCGGCCGAAGCGAACCAGCCGCGGATCTGCGCGTCCGAAAAGCCGAGGCGTGCGTGCGCCGCCTGATCGCGCAGCGCCTCATCATCATGCGGCGCGAAATCGACGATCAGCAGATGTCCGCCGCCGCGCAGCACCCGGCTCGCTTCGGCAATCACCCGATCGGGCTCGTGCGCAAAGTGCAGCGCCTGATGGATGACGATGCTGTCGACGCTGGCGTCGCCGACCGGCAGGTTCAGGAAATCGCCCTGCACCAGATCGACCGGGACCGCCTGCCCCGCCAGCTTAGCGCGCGCGATGCGCAGCATTTCGGGGCTACGATCGAGCGCGGTGATCCGGCGCGCAGTCGGCGCGAATATTTCTGCCATCCGGCCGGTGCCCGTGCCGATGTCGAGCAGATGGCCCAAACGACGGTTGTGCATCATCGCCAGCATGGCCGCCTCGACCTCGCTTTCGGCGACGTGGCGCGAACGGATCGCGTCCCATTCGGCGGCATGTTCGGCAAAATAGCGTGCAGCCACCGCAGCGCGTTCGTCGCGCACCGCCGCCAGCCGCCGCGCGTCATGCGCGATGACGAGCGCCTCGCGCGTTGAAAACGGCCAGCTTTCGGCTTGGCCGATGATGTCGGCAATCGGTCCGTCCTTGGCGATCCGCAGGAACACCCAGCTCCCTTCGCGCCGCCGCTCGACAATCCCCGCTTCAACGAGGATACGGACATGGCGCGAGACGCGCGGCTGGCTCTGATCGAGTACGACCGCCAGTTCGCCGATCGCCAGTTCCATTTCGCGCAGCAGCGCAACGACTCGCAAGCGCGTCGGGTCAGCCAGGGCACGAAAGATGTCGATCAGCTCGCTCATGGTTACGCATATAAAGATTTCTTTATATGCGGTCAACCAGTGCCTGCTCCCCTATTTCAGCCACGTGGGGCCAGACCCGATAGGCTTTGCGCCCAAACATCCCGGCCCGCGAGAAAAAGGACGTTGCACGCCATTTGCCGAGCGACTATTTCTGCGCGTGATTGGCATATTCCGGGATCGATCTGTTCCTGTGCCGGTCGATCAGTTCAATCCGAGAGGGGTTTCCCAAATGAAAAAATCGATCACCATGTCGCTCGTCCTTGCCGCGTCGCTCGGCCTCGCCGCTTGCGGTGAAAAGGCTGCCGACGACGCAGCCGTCACCACCGAAGAGGCCGCAACTGTCGAGGGCGCTGCTGACGGCGCGATGGAAGCTGCCGAAGGCGCTGCTGACGCCGCAGCAACCGCTGACGCCGCTGCTGAAGGCGCAGCCGACGCCGCTGCTGCTGGCGACACTGCCGTTGCCGCCGACAAGGCGACCGAAGCTGCTGACGCCGCCAAGGAAGCTGCCGACGCTGCCAAGGGCGCGATGGAAGAAGCCAAGAAGTAAGCTTCTTACCGGCCGTTCGGTCGAAGGAACAAGGGGGTCGCCGGTTCGCCGACGGCCCCTTTTTCCTTTTGGGACATGCGAACCGCAGCGCGGTTGCCAAGCCCCTGATCCATCGCTAACCCTCTAAAGCCATGATCGGTCACTCGATCATTGCATTCGAAAGGAATTACCCATGCGCAAGATTCTCATCGCTTCGATGGCCGCTGCGGCCTTCAGCCTCACTGCCTGCTCGGAAAAGACCCAGGACGCTGCGGGCGAAACCGCTGACTCGATGGCTGACGATGCTGCCGCCACCGGCGACGCAATGGCAGAAGGCGCAGCCGACGCTGCCGACGCCACTGCCGAAGCGACTGCCGACGCCGGCAATGCCGTCGAAGGCACGGTGAATGCTGCCGGCGACGCCGTCGATGCGGCTGGCGACAAGATTGAAGAAGAAACTGCCAAGGCCGAAGCCAACGACAAGTAAGTCGTTGGCGCGCGTCTGAGCGTGCGACTATGGAAAGGGCTCCATCCTTGGCGGATGGAGCCCTTTTTCGTAGGAGACCGGATCATGGACAGCCGCAAACTCAATATCGCGCTGACCGCTGCGGCGGCGCTCATGCTGGTCGCGGGGTGCAGCCGCACCGATAACGAACCCGGTCCCGGCGGGGTTACGGTCAGCGAGGCGAAGGCGCTCGACGATGCTGCCGAAATGCTCGAAAGCCGCGACAACCTGCCCGCAGACACCACAGCCACCGAACGCGCGAAGGCGAACAAATAACGCCTTCCCCTTGATGCACGGCGGCGTTAACCTGCCCGGGCCTCGCGACTGGCGCTAAAGATGGGTATCCATCAGGGAACGAGGCTGGCCAAACGGCCATGTCGAGCCGCGCGCCTGGGTGATCCATGACCAGCGCAAGGACATCCGCATGACCGACACCGCCGCCGCCCCAGCCGCTACCACGATCGTTTTCCTGCTCATTCCGGGCATCACCCAACTCGATTTCACCGCGCCCGCGCAGGCGCTATGCCGAATGCCCGGTGCGCTTCTGGTCAGTGCTGCCGCCAGCCGCGACCCGATCGCCACCGACAGCGGTTTTTCGATCTTGCCGACCGACGATTTCGCTAGCTGTCCGCAGGCCGATATCCTTTGCGTCCCGGGCGGGCATGGCGTCGCCGAGGCGTTAGGCGATGCCGCAACGATCGACTTCATCGCGCGACAGGCCGCGGGGGCAAAGTGGGTGACCAGCGTCTGCACCGGCGCCTTCCTGCTCGGCCGTGCCGGTCTATTGACGGGCAAGCGCGCGACGACGCATTGGGCCTATGCCCATCTGCTGCCGCTGGTCGGCGCCGAACCGGTGACGGCGCGAATCGTCGAGGATGGCAATCTGGTGACCAGCGGCGGGGTGACGTCGGGGCTCGATTTTGCGCTGACGCTGATCGGCCGATTGCACGGCGACGCGGTGGCGCAGGCGATCCAGCTCGCAATCGAATATGACCCCGCCCCGCCCTATATCGGCGGCCACCCCGACCGCACGCCGCCAGCGATCACCGCCGGGTTGAAAGCGCGCGTGTATGACGCCGCCGCAGAGCGGATGGAGCGGGCGCTTATAGGCCCGTTAGGATCCTCCCGGTCGCGTAGCGATGGGAGGTAGCAGCGCGAAGCGCTGATGGAGGGGCCATGACGCGCCGTTTCTGCCCCTCCACCATCCGCTTCGCGGACGGTCCCCCTCCCCATGCCCACGGCACAGGGCGGAATTGGGCTAACTACAGTCCGCGAGGGCGACTTCGTAAAGCTTCGGCCAGTATTTGCCGGTGACGAACAGGCGCTTGTTTTTCGCGTCCCATGCGATGCCGTTGAGGACGCTGTCTTGTCCCGTGGCGCCGGCCTGTTCCTTCAGTCCCGACAGGTCGACGTAGGATTTGATATTGCCATTCGCAGGGTCGATCCGCACGATCATGTCGGTCATCCACACATTGGCCCAGACCTCGCCGTCGATCGTCTCCAATTCGTTCAGCATCGCCAGCGGACGGGTGCCAAAGCGCACCGTCACGCGCCGCTGCTCGGTCATCGTCGCGGGATCGAAAAAGCGCAGTTGTGAAGTGCCGTCACTAAGCACGAGGCTGTCGCCGACCAGCGTTACCCCCCAGCCCTCGCCCGAATATTTGAACGTGCCGACGGGTTTTAGATCCTTGATCCGCCAACGGTTGCCGACCCCGCCCTGCCAGGTGACGCCGATAATCTGGTCGCGCCAGCGGGTGATGCCTTCGCCGAACTGGTTTGACAGCAGTTTTGTCTGTGCGAGCGCCTTGCCGGTCTTGAGATCAAGCCGCGTGACGCGTGAGCGGCCGTAGTGGCCGGTGGCTTCGTAGAGATGGCCGTTGTCCCAGAACAGGCCCTGGGTGAAGCTGGTCGTATCGTGCGGATAGGTCTCGACAATACGATAGCCGCAGCGCTCTATCGGCTGGACCGGGTCGGCGATCATGGCGAGGGCTAAGAACAAGCTCATGCAGCCTTGCTATGCGGGGCCGCGTGAACAGGCAATGACAGAACCGCCGCGCTCTGCGAAGGCAGGGGCCCATCCGACGATCTCGTCATTCTGCGCCCCTTGCTCTGAAATTCGACGCCGGATGATGGGCCCGGTCGCAGCGACGAAAAAAGGGCCGGAGGATTGCTCCCCCGGCCCTTCTTGTCAGCTTGCGCCGAGCGGTAAGCGTTTGGACTTAGAAGTCCATGCCGCCCATGCCGCCCATGCCGCCGCCACCCATGGGCATGGCGGGCTTGTCGTCGGGCGATTCGGCGATGCCGGCTTCGGTGGTGATCAGCAGACCAGCAACCGAAGCTGCGTCCTGCAGCGCGATGCGGACGACCTTGGTCGGGTCGATGACACCGGCTTTGACCAGATCTTCATAGACATCGGTCGAAGCGTTGAAGCCGAAGTTGCTGTCCTTTTGGTCGAACAGCTTGCCGGCGACGACACCGCCGTCGAAGCCGGCGTTTTCGGCGATCTGGCGAACCGGAGCCTGCAGCGCACGACGGATGATGTCGATGCCGCGGGTCTGGTCTTCGTTGATGCCGGTCAGGCCTTCGAGCGCCTTGGTGGCGTACAGAAGTGCGGTACCGCCGCCGGGGACGATGCCTTCTTCGACCGCAGCGCGGGTTGCGTGGAGGGCGTCGTCGACGCGATCCTTGCGTTCCTTCACTTCGACCTCAGAAGCGCCGCCGACCTTGATGACCGCAACACCGCCGGCGAGCTTCGCCAGACGTTCCTGCAGCTTTTCCTTGTCGTAATCGCTGGTCGTCGTTTCGATCTGCGCCCGGATCTGCTCGACGCGGCCCTTGATCGTGTCGGCATCGCCGGCACCATCGACGATCGTCGTATTATCCTTGTCGATCGTGACGCGCTTGGCCTGGCCGAGCATGTTCAGCGTGACGGTTTCGAGCTTGATGCCCAGGTCTTCGCTGATCATTTCACCGTTGGTGAGGATCGCGATGTCCTGCAGCATCGCCTTGCGGCGATCGCCGAAGCCCGGCGCCTTGACGGCCGCGACCTTCAAGCCGCCGCGCAGGCGGTTGACCACCAGCGTGGCGAGCGCTTCGCCTTCGATATCTTCGGCGATGATCAGCAGCGGACGGCCCGACTGCACAACCGCTTCGAGAATCGGCAGCATCGACTGGAGGTTCGACAGCTTCTTTTCAAAGATCAGGATGTACGGATCGGCCAGCTCGACGAGCATCTTTTCCGGGTTGGTGATGAAGTAAGGCGACAGGTAGCCGCGGTCGAACTGCATGCCTTCGACAACGTCGAGCTCGAAATCGAGACCCTTGGCTTCTTCGACGGTGATCACGCCTTCCTTGCCGACCTTGTCCATCGCCTGCGCGATTTTCTCGCCGACTTCGGTGTCGCCATTGGCCGAGATGATACCGACCTGCGCGATTTCGGCGGTGCCCGAAACCGGCTTCGACTGAGCCTTAATCGTTTCGACAACCTTGGTGACCGCGAGGTCGATGCCGCGCTTCAGATCCATCGGGTTCATGCCAGCGGCAACCGATTTCATGCCTTCGCGGACGATCGCCTGCGCCAATACGGTCGCGGTGGTCGTGCCGTCACCGGCCAGGTCGTTGGTCTTCGAAGCAACTTCGCGGACCATCTGCGCGCCCATGTTTTCGAACTTGTCCTTGAGTTCGATTTCCTTGGCGACGGTGACGCCGTCCTTGGTGATGCGCGGGGCGCCGAAGCTCTTGTCGATGACGACGTGGCGGCCCTTGGGGCCGAGGGTGACCTTCACCGCGTCGGCGAGGATGTCGACGCCGCGCATAATGCGTTCGCGCGCGTCGCGGCTAAATTTTACGTCTTTTGCAGCCATGGGCTTATTCCTTTCAAAGGCGCAGAAAACTGCGCAACTTTACTCGAGATTCGATCAAATCGCTCAGGCGATGACGCCGAGGATGTCCGATTCCTTCATGATCAACAGCTCTTCGCCATCGACCTTGACTTCGGTGCCCGACCATTTGCCGAACAGGATGCGGTCGCCGGCCTTGACGTCGAGCGGGGTCACCTTGCCGTCATCGGCGCGGGCGCCCGAACCGACGGAGACGACTTCGCCTTCCTGCGGCTTTTCCTTGGCGGTGTCGGGAATGATGATGCCGCCAGCCGTTTTTTCTTCGGCTTCGATACGGCGGACGAGCACTCGGTCGTGCAGCGGACGAAATTGCATGGATATCCCTCCAATGATGCAATGGATGTGATTTAGCACTCACAGGGTATGAGTGCTAACAGACGGCCATATGGGTGGGTCATGCGACAGCGTCAAGGCAAGCGGCGGAAAAATTTCCGCGTTCTGCCACTAACGGCAGCGCCCGTAAAACGGGATGTCGAGACGCGATGTGATAGCGTCGCCGGCCGCGGCCGTCCGCCCGTCAATCTATGCCGCCGAGGGTAGCAACCCCAATCGTTCGCGCTGCATCCAGCGCGTAAGCATCAGCACCGCGACGATGCCCAGACCGATGGCGAGCCCGGTCCAGATGCCGACCCCACCCCACTCACGCTCGAAAGCCAGCCAGGCGCCGACACCGATGCCGATGAACCAATAACCCAGCAACGCGAACAGCATCGGCACAAAGGTGTCTTGTAAGCCGCGCAGCATGCCCTGCGCCACTACCTGCGCGCCGTCGGCGACCTGGAACAGCGCCGCAACGATCAGGAAGCTGACCGCCAGTTCGGCGACCTCGGCATTTGCCGGATCGCTGCGATCGATGAACAGGCCGGCGAGATGGCCGGGGATCGTCAGCATGATCAGCGCCATCACCGCCATGAAACCGGTGCCCATGACAAAGCTGGTCCACCCGGCGCGGCGAATGTGTACGGCGTCGCCGCGACCATGGCCGATGCCGACGCGCACGGTCGCCGCCTGCGCCAGCCCCATCGGAACCATGAAGGTCAACGACGCTAGTTGCAGCGCCACGGCATGCGCAGCGACCGCGGCGGTCGAAATCCAGCCCATCAGCATGACAGCGGCGGTAAACACCCCCGCCTCGAACGCGTGACTGATGGCGATCGGCGTACCGATACGCGTCATTTCGGCAAAGCGCGGCCAGTCGCTGCGCCACCACCGCCCCAGCAGATGGTATCGGCGAAACTGGCGGTCGCGACACACCACCACGATCATCAGCGCGACCATCACTAGGTTGGTGAGCACGCTGCCCACCCCGGCGCCGACGACGCCGAGCGCCGGCATCCCGAACTTGCCGAAGATCAGCGAGTAGTTGAACAAGATGTTGCCTAGCACCCCGACCACGCCGACAATCAGCGACCAGCGTGGACGTTCCAGCGCGGCGAGGAAGTTGCGGAACGCCAGCGTCGTCAAAAACAACGGGATCGACCACATATAGGCGCGGATATAGTCCTGCGCGAGCGCCGAGAGCCGCGCGTCCTGACCGAGCAGCGTCAGAATCGCGCCGGTGTTCCACAAGATGATCAGCAACGGCACCGACAGCATCGCGACGAGCCACAAGGTCTGCCGAAAGGTCCGGCGAATATCGCGAACCGAATGCCGGAAGCGCCCGATTTCGCTGGCCATCAGCGGCGACGCACCCGTGACCAGACCCATGCCGAAAATGGCGAGCAGCATCGACAGGTTAAAGCCCAGCGACGAGGCCGCCAGCTCGGTCGGCCCCAGCCATCCGACCATCAACACGTCGGTCGCCCCGATCAGCGACATCGTCAGATTCGTCAGAATCAGCGGCCAGGCAAGCGCCAGCGTCGCGCGGAACTCCGCACGATATCCCTGCGGCTTTTCCGAGGTCAAAGGCATGGCCAGCTGCAACATAGCCGGCCCGGATAGGCGAGGCGGTGCGGCGGTTCAATCGCGGGCGGTGATTGGCGAGATTTTGGAGGACGGGGGTGGCAAAAAGGCAACAGCGGCAGGCGTGATAATCCTCCCTGTCGCGAAGCGCTGACGGAGGGGCCATGGCGCAACGTCGTCGCCCCTCCACCACTCGCCTGCGGCGAGCGGTCCCCCCTCCCCATGGCTTCGCGACAGGGAGGATCGCTTTATCTCACCCCCGCCACATCTCGACCATCTCGAACGCAAACGCCCCAAAGGTCAGCGTCAGCCCGACGACGAACAACCGGTACGCATAGGCCAGATAGCGATATTTGCGCCGCGCGAGAACGATGCCGTTTTGATAGGTGTCGCGCAGCATCGTTTCGTACAGATCTTCCTCGGTGCGCAGCCGCGCCTTGACCGCGTCAATGAACTCATCCTCCTCCATCTGCGAAAAGCGGCCGAAGAACAGGATGTTGCTGTGGTCCTTGCCGTCCTTGTACACGATCGGCGGCGCCTTGCCGACGCGCGGCAGCACCGCGGATACGGCGAGTAGCGCCGACAGGAAGGAAAAGGTCGCGAGGATCGTCAGCGGCATCGCCAGCGCCCCCGCCCCGGCACGCGCCTGCCCGACCGCGAGGGTGAACACGACGAACGTCGCACCCATCAGGATTGATGCCTTTTGATCGGCCATTTGCGACAGCTGCATCGTCAGTTGCTGGTTGGTGCGCACCAGATGCACCGCGTTTGGCGGAAACGAAACCGCGGGCGGCGTCGGTGGTGTCGATGCGTTTTCGCTGTCCATGGCTTATCCCCCTGCCTTAGCAATGCGCCAGCGACCCGTCACAGCGATGCCATGAAGTGCCGCCAGCGGCAAGATGCTGCCCTGTTCCCGCCGCATTCGCTTGCCAATCGGACCATGGCGCGGCATGCCCGCGCGCAACATTATATCTTTACGGGACGCACCACATGAGCACCGCCCTGCGCGACCAGATTTTCGGCCTGATCAGTCCCTTCAACAAAAAGGGCGTCGAGCTGACCGACGCGACGACCTTTGCCGGCGACCTTGAATGGGACAGCCTGACGGTGATGGATTTTGTCGCCGAGGTCGAAGACACGTTCGACATCATCATCAGCATGAACATGCAGGCCGAGATCGAGACCGTGGGCCAGCTGGTCGCGGCGGTCAAGAAATTGCAAGGCTGAACCCCCGGGGTTCCCCGGCGAGGGCCGGGGTCCACATGGCCCCGCGCGACACCTCTGGACCCCGGCTTTCGCCGGGGAACATGAAAGAAATACGATGACCGACCTCTTCTCGAAATTCGATCCGCTGATCCAGCAGCGCGAAACCCTGCTCGCGACCGGGGTCACCGATCCCTACAATCTGGTGATGGAAAAGGTGATCTCGCCGACCGTCGCGATCTGCAACGGGCGCGAGACGATCCTGCTCGGCACCTATAATTATATGGGAATGACGTTCGACGAGGATGTCATTGCCGCAGGCAAGGACGCGCTCGACAAATTCGGCAGCGGCACCACCGGTAGCCGCGTCCTCAACGGCACCTATCAGGGTCACAAGGAGTGCGAAGAAGCGCTCAAGGAATTCTACGCCATGGATCATGCCATGGTGTTTTCAACGGGCTATCAGGCGAACCTTGGCATCATCAGTACGATCGCGGGCAAAGGCGACTATGTCATCCTCGACATCGACAGCCATGCGTCGATCTATGACGGCTGCGCGATGGGCAATGCCGAAATCGTCGCCTTCCGCCACAATGATGTCGAAGCGCTCGAAAAACGGCTGAAGCGCCTGCCGCCGGAAGCGGGCAAGCTGGTCGTACTCGAGGGCGTCTATTCGATGCTCGGCGACGTCGCACCACTCAAGGAGATGATCCGCGTTTCCAAGGAAAATGGTGCGATGGTGCTGGTCGATGAAGCGCATTCGATGGGCTTTATCGGCGAGAATGGCCGCGGCGTCGCCGAAGCGCAGGGGGTGATCGACGATGTCGATTTCATCATCGGCACCTTCAGCAAGAGTGTCGGCACCGTCGGCGGTTTCTGCGTGTCGAACCATCCGAAGTTCGAGATATTGCGGCTGGTGTGCCGCCCCTATGTCTTCACCGCCTCGCTTCCGCCGAGTGTCGTCGCGACCGCCGCGACGAGCATCCGCAAGCTGATGCAAGGGTCGAACAAGCGCGCGCATCTGTGGGAAAATTCCAAGGTGCTGCACAAGGGGCTGCGCGATCTGGGCTTCACGCTCGGCACAGACGAGCCGCAATCGGCGATCATCGCGGTGATCATGCCCGACCTCGAACAGGGCGCGATGATGTGGGAGGCGCTGCTAGAGGAAGGGTTGTACGTCAACCTCGCTCGCCCGCCTGCGACCCCTGCGAATATGACGCTCTTGCGCTGCTCGCTGTGCGCCGAGCATACGATCGAGCAGGTCAGCGAAATCCTTGGCCGCTTCGAACGCGCGGGCAAGCGCATCGGGATTATCGGCTGAGCCGAGCCGCTCCGCCGACCAGCGGATTCCTTTTTGCGCCGAACCGAAGCACCGAATGATCGGCGGGGATTTCGGTGCTTTGCGGCGCGGCGCATGTCCGGTAAGACAAGCGCGTGTTCGAGCGGGATGGCGATACCGAAACCGAGACGCGGCGAGAGCGGTTACGCTTCTGGCTGACGATCGGCATGGCGACGATGTTGACCGGCATCGTCGGGGCGCTCGTCCTGCTCCTCGCGCGCGCCAGCGACAATTACGACCAGTCTCTCGGCTGGCAGACGCAGAGCCTGGAAGTCATCTCGCAGACCCGCTCGCTCGACGCTTCGATCGCGCGCGCCGAGGCGGCGCTTGGCCGATTTGCCGTTGGACTGCAGAAGGAAGACGGCCGCGTCTATGAACAGCAATGGGGGCTGGCGCGGCAATATCTGACGCGCCTCGATCGAAGCGTGCGGGACAACACCGCCCAATCGAAGCTGGTCGATCAACTGACGACCGAAATGGACAGTCGCGGTCGCCAGCTCGGTGACGCCGCACTCAGCGCTAACTATAACCAGACCGTCGCAGCCATATCCAAATATCACGCGGCGGGACACGATGCCGTGCTCAGTCGCATCGATAATTTGCTGACCCAGATAATCGCCAATGAACGCGCGCTGCTGCGCGAACGCAACCGGGTCGCCGCCGACGATCGCGCCAGCCTGAACCAAGCGATATTGCTGTTCACCTTGCTCGGGGCTGCGATCGCCGCAGTGGCAATCGGCACGACCTTCTCGTTCGTCCGCGCCGAAGCCGAACGCCGGGTTGCGCGGCGCGAGCAGGTCGCCGAAAGCGACCGCGCGATGCAGCTGGAGGAAGCGGTCGAGGCGCGCACCGCCGAGCTGGAACAAGCCAATATCGCGCTGCGCAGCGAGATGACCGAACGCGCGGCGGCCGAGGCGCAGCTGCGACAGGCGCAGAAGATGGAAGCCGTCGGCCAGCTGACCGGCGGCATCGCGCATGATTTCAACAATATGCTGGCGGTCATTGTCGGCGGACTCGAACTTGCGCAGCGCTGGCTGCCCGACACCCCCGAAAAGGCCGAGCGTCACCTGTCCAACGCGCTCGACGGCGCCAATCGCGCCGCCGACCTGACGCGGCGATTGCTGACCTTTGCCCGGTCCGAGCCCGCGCGCCCCGAAATGACGGATATCGACGCCTGCATTGCGGGGTTCGCCGAGCTGATTGCGCGGACGATTGGCGACCGCATTGCGCTGACACTCGATTTGCAGGCAGGCGACCTCGCCTGCTGGCTCGACCGGCAGCAGTTCGAAAATGCGCTGCTCAACCTCGCCGTCAATGCGCGCGACGCGATGGAAGGACATGGCGCGCTGACGATCCGCACGCTGGACGATGATGACGGCAAGGCGCTAGCGGTGCAGGTGATCGACACCGGTTGCGGCATGGCGCCCGAGGTTCTCGAGCGCGTGTTCGATCCCTTTTACACCACCAAGCCCGCGGGTCAGGGGACGGGGCTGGGCATGAGCCAGGTCTTTGCCTTTTGCCGCCAGTCGGGCGGCGAGGTGCAGATTTCGTCGACCGAAGGCGAAGGCACCAGCGTCGCTATGCTGTTGCCGGTGGCAGCCCCCCAAACCGACCGCGTGGCAGAGCCGGTTTCCGGTCAGACCGAGCGAGCGACCACTCCGGCCGAAGCGCTGAGGATTTTGGTGGTCGAGGACGACGAACGCGTGCTCACCGCGACGGTCGATGCGGTCAGCGAACTCGGTCACACTGTTGTCGCCTGCGGCAATCCGCTGGAGGCCGAGGCGTTGGTCGAGGGACGACTTGCCGATGGCCAGGGCGGCTTCGACCTGATCCTGTCCGACGTGTTGATGCCCGAACTGACCGGCCCCGAGATGGTCGCGCAGCTCAAACAGCGCTGGCCCGACCTTTCGATTTTGTTCGTCACCGGCTATGCGGGCGATGCGGGCGAGGTCGCCAGTTTCGGCGACCATGACGTGCTGCGCAAACCCTTCACCCTCAACGCGCTGGACTTGGCGATCCGGCGGTGCGGCGATGCGCGAGCGATCGAGGGGCAGCGACTGGCCGTCTAAATCATCGGTCGTCCCGGCAACGAGCCGTTACCGGATCGCCCCGCCCTTGATCAGGCGCGGTACCAGCGTCAGTGCGGCGACCAGAGGCCAGCGGCGCTGCCACGGTTTGATCTCGATCTTGGTCCCCGCATGGCGATTGATCTTCCACGCCAGATAATCGATCCCGCCCGCATAGGTCAGGCTGGCCTTGGCGAGCCGTGCGATGCTGAGCGCCTTGCCTTCGATCCGCCGCCGACCCCACGCGCCGCCGCGCGTGCCGGTCGGAATTGCCGCGATCGCCGGAAGGCTGAAGCGGTCGTAGCGACCGGCGTCGGCATCGACCACCGACTGCGCGCGGCCCGTCCGTTCAGTGCGCAGCTCGACCGAATAAGTGAGCGCAAAGGCGCGCCGCCACCAGTCGAGCGGTGCCTCGCCGTCGATCGCGCCCGCCGCCGCCAGCAAGGTCGGCGCGGCGCGCGCCACCGCCGCCATGGCGCGCTCCCGCGCGGTCTCGTCGACCGCCCACACCAGCCGCGACGGCTGCGCAAAGCGCGCCCAAACCGACACATTGCGCGTCTCGGCACCGTTCAGCCGGTGAAAATCGGCCTCGCTGAGCACCGCGTATTTGGCGATCAACCCGTCATGCTGGAACGGAAAGACATTGGGGGGGATCAGCCGGTTGGCCGCCGCCATCCAGCGCTTGGGATAGGCATCGGTATAGTCCGACACGATCAGATAGAAATCGAGCATCAGCCCGTCGAGATCACTCTCGCGCAGACAGCTGCCGTAAAACAGCAGCGCGCGGGCGCTGCCCGGATATTCGGCGGCGATCGCCTGCGCCATTGCGGTGACGCGCGGATCGACCGGGGTCGACAATTCGGCGCGGACCAGATCGATCAGGCTGGACATGCGCGAACGCTCAGGCGGCGAGGCGCAGGAACGGGACAGGCTGGGTCGAGGTCAGGATGATCGGCATGCCGTGCTTCGCCTGAAAAATTTCGCCGTCGAGGATGACGTTCGAACGTTCGCCCTCGATACGGATTTCGTCACCCTGCTGAAAATGCACACCATTGAGCTGGTTCTGCCCCAACGTTCCGCGCCAGGTCGCGCCGAGCATGCGGAACAGCGCGCCCAGACCGCGCTCGACCGCGAGCAATTTCATTTGCCCGCCCTGCCCGGCGGTATCGTTGGTGCGGATGCTGAGCAGCAGTTTTTCCAGCGTGGTGACGATCAGCAGCGAGAATTTGCCTTTGAACTCGCCCTGCCGGATCAACGACACGGTCATCGCCTCGGGCTTGGGCGGCAGGCGCCCGCCGCCGAGGCCAAACAGCAACGCGAACAAGCCCAGAATCGCCGCGAGGAAATGCGAGACGCCATTGGGCAGGCCAAGCGGATAGATGCGGTTGCGGCAATAAAGCATGACATCGGCAAGATAGGCACCGCCGAGGAACATCCCGAGCACCGGGCGCGCTTCGCCGCCACGGTCGAGCGAGATCAGCTGGCGCTGGATCACATGGTCTTCAAGGCGCCCCGATTCGACCAGTTCGATCACCCGCTGCAACGCCTTGATCGGATCGCCCACGGCGCCCAGGTCGAGCGCGATCAAATTGGTCTTGCCGTTGGGCAGCACCGCGACTGGCGGCGGTGAACCGCCGAAATGGCCGCCCGAATAGAGCTCGGTCAGCGCCGCTTGCACCGTGCCATCGCCGCCGTTGACAACGACGATGCGCGGGCTGACCATCGCGATGGTGCGGATCGCTTCGCCGATCTGGTCGACATTTTCGACTTCATAGTGGAAAATATCTGGATGTGCCGCGCAATATTCGCGAACCCGGGGCAACAGGGCACGGTTGCCTGTCGAACGCGGATTGGAAAGAAGCGCGACGCTGGCCATATATTCCCTATTCTACCGGGTCGAACGACAGGCCGTTGACGTAATTCAGCACCACCGGCACGCGCCGGGTGGCATCGCCGACAGCAAAGCTGACCGTCGCCAATTTGGGCTTCCGCTTGAAGATGAAGTCGGTGACCTTCATGTCAGGATTGCCCGACAGGCCCGCACCATCGCTGCGGTCCGATTTGCCGTTGCCATTCAAGTCGTGGCGAACCGACACGACATAGCTGCCCTGCTGCTTCACCGGCACGCAGACCGACATGGTGCCACCTCGCGACACGGGAACATCAACGCGCTCGATCCATTTACGCTTTTCGAGATAGTTGCTGTTCGCGCTGTAAATCTGCACGCGCAGCGTTCCGGTGCGCGCCTTGAAACCGCGCACATCGACCTGCACCGCGGTGGCGTTGCTGTTGCACAGCGCGGCCGCCGGACCCAGTGCCGCACCCTGCGCCGCGACGGGCGCAATCAGCGCTCCGGCAGCGCCCGCGGCGAGCAGCCCGGCGAGAAAAATTTTCGACATGACCTCAATACCTCCAGAGGTTATAGCCACGCCAGCAAACGCAAAAGCACATGCTGGCACGGGTCCCTGTCGCCCTTGATCGGCATATCGGAACCATTTGCGGCCAAATCATGGTGATGGGGCGACGAAAGATTGAATAAGCTGCCTGCCATCGACCGCTACATCGCGCGTCTCATTTTCTTTCCCATGGTGGGTACGCTGGTGCTGTCGGCGATGCTGCTGGTGCTGGAAAAGATGCTGCGCCTGTTCGATTTCGTCGCCACCGAGGGCGGCCCGGTCAGCATCGTATGGCGGATGCTCGCCAATCTGATCCCCGAATATCTCTCGCTGGGTATCCCGATCGGGTTGATGCTGGGGATTTTGCTGGCCTTTCGTAAGCTTGCGACGACGAGCGAGCTTGACGTGTTAAAGGGCGTCGGGATGAGCTTTGGGCGCCTGATGCGCATACCCTTTGCCTTTGCGATCGCGCTCGCGGCGCTCAATCTGGCGATCGTCGGCTTCATTCAACCGGTTGCGCGCTACGCCTATGAAGGCCTGCAATTCGAGCTGCGCTCGGGCGCGCTGGGGGCATCGATCAAGGTCGGCGAGTTCACCAAGCTCGGCGACCGCATGACGCTGCGGATCGAGGAAAGCTATGATGACGGAAAGTCGCTGCGCGGCATTTTCGTGCGCGGCGACAACAATGACGGGCAGCGCGTGTCAGCGACCGCGGCGCGCGGCCAGTTCCTCGCCACCGACGATCCAAACACGATCATCCTGCGTTTGACGCAAGGGGTGCTGATCCACGAATCGCCGAAATTTTCGGCTCCGCGCGTGCTGACCTTCGACAATCACGACCTGCCGATCCCGCTGCCCAAGATCGAGGCGTTCCGCTTGCGCGGCGGGGCCGACCGCGAAATGACGATCCCGGAGCTGTTCGTCGCGGGCAAGGATCAAAGCCAGTCCGAGCAGACGCGGCTCGAATCGCGCGCCAATTTCCATTTCCGCATCGTCGAAGTGCTGTCGATGTTCCTGATCCCGCTGATCGCCATCGCGCTGGCGATCCCGCCCAAGCGATCGACCTCGTCGCTCGGCGTCTTCCTGTCGATCGTGCTGCTGGTGACCCAGCACAAGATCAACCAATATGCCGAGGATATGGGCGCGCGCGGGGTGATCGATCCGGTGATCGCGCTATGGGTGCCGTTCCTGCTGTTTGCGGCGCTGGCGATCTGGATGTATCATGTCGTCGCGCATGTGCCCGGCGGCCAGCCGATCGGTGCGCTCGAACGCGTAGCAGCGAAGGCAGCGCAAAAGATCCGCGGCCTGCTGACGCTGTTCCAGCGCAAGCCCCGGGCGGTGGAGAGTTTGACCTAAATGCACCAGCTCCACTTTTTTCCGTCGCGCACGATGGCGTTCTATGTTGGGCGCCTGTTCCTGATCCGCTCCTTCTCGATCCTGTTCGCGCTGGTGCTGATCCTGCAAACGCTCGACCTGCTGGGTGAGAGCGGCAAGATCCTGGCGGTTGCAGGGAACAGTGATTCGGATGTCTGGCGCTATGTCGGGATGCGGTTGCCGCAGATAATCGAGACGTTCCTGCCCTTTTCGGTACTGCTTGGGACGATACTAACGCTGATCACGCTGAACCAGAACAGCGAAGTCGTCGCGATGAAGGCGTCGGGGATGTCGGCGCATCAGGTGCTGGCGCCGTTGTTCCTCGCCGCGCTGCTGGTCGCGGGAATCAGCTTTGCCTTTAACGAACGTATCGTCACCCGCTCGACCGCCACGCTCAGCGCCTGGCAAAAGGTCGAATATAAACGCGTGCCCGCCGACAATGGGGTGCGCAGCAACATCTGGGTGCGCGACGGCGACGATCTGATCAACGCCGAGACGGTCGAGACCGGCGGGCCGTCGATCATCCTGCGCGGCGTCACCATTTACGAGCGGACCGGCGGGGTGCTGTCGTCAATGCTCAAAGCCGACAGCGCGCGCTCGGTCGCGGGTGGCTGGGAAATGTCGGGCGCGACGCGCTTCCTGCGCCGGTCGGGCACGGTCGAGCCGCTCGGGACGATCATCGCCGCCAAGAACGTGCGCCCAGACCAGTTCACGCTGGCGCAGGTTGATGGCGACGAATTGCCTTTCCTCCAGCTCCGCGCGGCGATCGCCGATCTCGAGGCCGCAGGACGACCGGTCAACGCGCTGAAAGGTGTTCTGTGGCACAAGATTTCGGGACCGCTGTCGGCGATATTGATGCCGCTTCTCGGTGCGGTCGCGGCGTTCGGGCTCGCGCGATCGGGCAAGCTGTTCATCCGTGCGATTTTCGGCATGGCGCTGGGCTTTGCCTACTTCGTGGCCGACAATTTTGCGCTCGCGATGGGCGATCTGGGCGCCTACTCGCCGTTTCTCGCCGCGTGGGGCCCGTTCATCCTGTTTGCACTGATTGGTGAGACGATTTTGATTAGGACCGAGGAATAGGCTCAGTCTGCGCGGGAAACGGGGATTCCGCCTTCATTTACCTTATCGTTACAGTCAGAAATCCCCTTGTGAGGCTTTCTGTCGGTCTCGGATTCTCTGGGCGAGTCAGTTTCCGCCAAACTCGAACATCGACAACCCAGTAGCCGGGGTTCGGTTTCAGACTTTCATAAATCCGATCTTCCGACTCGTTGCTCGAAACAATTTTGGGATCGAGATAGGCCGGGAGCGTCACGTCGCAGCAGCCCGGAAAGGCGGCATAATATGCATAAGCGACGTCCATGTCCGACGAATTGAGATAACGGTCGCTGTAATTTTGATGCCAATTCAGGAAATGAATACCGCCATCAAAGGCCCAATTTTTGACAAGCCGCTCACTGTCTTTGGCCAAAGACTCAAGGGCTTTGGTTATCCTTTCGGCTTTGGTTATTTTTCGCCACGCTTGGTCACAATAGTCTTCCGGAGCCACCCGTGGGGCAGAGCAAGCTAGCAGGACGATGAAAGCCGCCGCTGCGCTCAGAATTTTCACCCTGAAGCCTATCCATGTTCGCCGATTCAGTCAGACCGCAGCGCCCCGCGCTGACCCTGCCACCAAATTTGCAACCAGCTTCGGCAGGCTGTCGTAATTCGCGCCATGATATTGCGAATCGGTCGGCAGCACGTCCTTCAGGCGGCGATGTGCTTCGGCCAGCGCATGATAGGGTACACCCGGCAGCAGATGGTGCAGCGCGTGATAGCGCAGCCCGACCGGCGCCCACAGCTCAGGCAGCACCCCCGGCGGCGGGACGTTGACGCTGTCGAGGAACTGGCCGGTCACGGTCAGCACCTCGCCGTCATTTTCCCACAGATGCGCCACCAAAGTACGGATCTGGTTGAGCACCAGCGTCGCCGCGGCAATCGCGCCAAAGATCAGCAGCGCGCGCAGCGGCACCCAGCCGAACACGCCCGCGGCGATCAGCAGGCTAGACCATGCCCACGCGCCGCCTTCCTGCCACGCCCACATCCGACGAAACTCGCCGTCGGGCGCCTTGCGGCGGAACAGCGGGTTGATGATCATCCCCGAATAGCGCGCGACAACGATGCGGCGCAGCGGCGGGATCAGGAACGACAACGGGGTCAGCACCGCATAGCGGAATAGCAGCGCGAGCGGCGCAAAGGCCGCGGCGACGACAAACAGCGGCACCGTCCACGGCTTCATCAGCGCAAGCGGCAGATATTCGGGATCCTCGACCGTGCCATATTTGGTGCGGTTGTGGTGCAGGCTGTGGATGCCCTCATACATATACGACGGGATCAGCAGCGGCACGCCGACGAGCAAATTCCAGCCAAAACGAAAGCCCGGCAGCGCATTTTTGCGGATGTGGGTGAGCTCGTGGATGAAGCTGCCCGCGCGATAAAGCGCGAGGATCGCGACCAAAGCGGCGGCAAGCGCCCACGCGGTCGTCGGCGCGAAAATCGCGCCCGCGACACCCGCGTAACCGATGAACGCCGACGCCAGAAAGTCGGTCCAATAGATACGCGGCGACGGCGTGACGAGGTCGCGCGTCAGCTCCGACGCTGCGCGGATCATCGCCATGTCATCGGCGATTGCCGACTTTGGGATCTTCGTTGCCGACGGCGCGAAAGGTGTCGCGACCCGGTCAGCGGGGGCATTGATCGTCGTCATAACCTGCACTCTTCATCATGGTTTCATGGCAGCATAATGGCCAAATGCGGGTCGCCAGCGGCTTAGCGATGCCCTAATGCGTCGCCAGACATATAAGGTTGGCGTTTCAGGAAACCAGTATGAGCGGACATTCGGACGGCCCGATCACCATCCACCCGGTGAAGGACAAGAACGACACGCGCGAGTTCGTCGAGCTGGCGTTTCGGCTCAACCGCGGAGACCCGGCGTGGGTGCCGCCGCTGAAGGGGGAGGTCTATAGCCTACTGACCCCAGGCAAGAATCCGTGGTTCGAACATGGCAAGGCGCAGCTGTTCCTAGCCCGCCGCAAGGGCCGCACCGTGGGCCGCATCTCGGCGCATATCGATGAACTGGCACTCGCCCAGCCGGCCGAACAGGGGATGGGCCCCGGCACGGGCAACTGGGGGCTGCTCGAGGCGGAGGATGAAGAAACCACCCGCGCGCTGCTCGTCGCCGCCGAAGATTGGCTGCGCCGTCAGGGCATGCACCGATCGCTCGGCCCGCTGTCGATTTCGGTGTGGGACGAGCCCGGGCTGCTGATCGAAGGTTTCGACAACCGTCCGACGGTGATGATGGGACACAACAGCCCGCTCTATCGCGGGTGGGTCGAAGGCACCGGCTATCGCCCGATCAAGCAGCTAATCAACTATGATGTGTACGTCAAAGAAGGCTTTTCGCCGCTGGTGAACCGCATCGTCGCCGCGGGCGAGAAAAATTCGCGCATCCAGGTGCGCAAGGTCGACAAGAAGAATTTCGACGCCGAAGCCGCGCTGATCATGGGGCTGCTCAACGACGCCTGGTCGGACAATTGGGGGTTCGTACCGCTGACCGACAGCGAGATCGCCTTTGTCGGCAAAAAGCTGAAAACGATCGTGTTCGAGGACCTAGTCCGCGTTGCAGAACTCGACGGCGAGGCGGTGGCGTTCATCATCGTCCTGCCAAATATCAACGAATTGCTGATCGACATGGACGGGTCGCTGCTCCCCTTCAACTGGGCGCGCCTGCTGTGGTGGCTGCGCAAGCCGAAGAGCCGCGCCCTGCGCGTGCCGCTAATGGGGGTCGCCAAAAAGCTGCAAAACAGCCGCATGGCGAGCACCCTCGCCTTCATGATGATCGAACTGATCCGCCGCGACGCAGTGCGCGATTATGGCACCGAGCGCGGCGACATCGGCTGGGTGCTCGACGACAATCAGGGGATGAAGGCGGTCGCCGAGGCGATCGATGCCAAGGTCAACCGGGTGTATCAAATTTACGACAAAATGCTCTGACGGCTGGGACAGCTTTGCGACAACCGCGGGCCATCGTGTGTTTGGGGCATGAAAGGCTTTGTCATGGCAGTCCAATATCTTGCCGCTAACCGCTTTGGCCTCGGTCGCCGCTTTGACGATCCGGCGATCGGCAATCCCAAAACGTGGCTGAGCCGCCACCTCGCCGACTATGATCCCGCCCCCGCCGCCACAGCGGGGCTTGCCGGGCGCGCCACGATCGCCACTGCCTATGTCGAATATCGCGAAGATCGGCAGGCAATGCGCCGCACGGCGGCCGAAACCCCGATGAGCGAGGAAGAAAAGGGCATGGACCCTGAACTGCGGCGGCTATCGCGGTCGGCGATTCACCGCCATTATGTTGAGGCCACCGCGGCGCGCCTGACCGCAGCGATTGCGACTCCGACCCCTTTCCCCGAACGCCTCGTCCATTTCTGGGCCAATCATTTCGCGGTGTCAGCCGACAAGCAGACGGTGATCGGCTTCGTCGGCAATTATGAGAATGAAGCGATCCGACCGCACATCATGGGCAAGTTTTCCGACCTGCTGATCGCGGCGGTGAAACATCCCGCGATGCTGCTGTATCTCGATCAGGCGCAGAGCTTCGGCCCGGAAAGTCCCTTCGCGACGCGGGTGCGCAACCGCGGCAGCCGTCGGTCACCGGGTCTCAACGAGAATTTGGCGCGCGAGATCTTGGAGCTGCACACGCTAGGGGTGCGGACGGGCTATACTCAGGCCGATGTGACCGCCTTTGCCAAGGCGCTCACCGGTCTGACCGTCGCCGGGCTCGGGCGCGGCGCGGGCCAGCGGCTGATGCCAGCCGATGCCGAACCGGGCGCCACGGTGTTTATCGCGCCGCTGCACGAACCCGGCGCGCAAACCTTGCTGGGCCGACGCTATGACGCCGCCGGGGCGGCGCAGGCCGAGGCGATCCTGCGCGACCTGGCCGTCCATCCCGCGACTGCGCGGCATATCGCGACCAAGCTGGCGCGCCATTTCACTGCCGACGACCCGCCCGGAGCGCTGGTTGATCGGCTCGCTGCTGATTTCCTCAAGACCGGCGGCGACCTGGCGTCGCTCTATCGCGCCCTGATCGCCTCACCCGAACCGTGGGTCGCTGCCCCGACGATGTTCAAGTCGCCGTGGGACTGGACGGTGTCGATGCTGCGCGCGCTGAAAATCTCGGCGCTCGGCGAAAAACAAAATGTTGCGGCGATGTTCACCCAGCTGGGCCAGCCGATCTGGCGCCCCGGATCACCGGCCGGATATGATGACAAGGTTGCGACCTGGGCCGGATCGGCGGGATTGATGCAGCGCGTCGAACTCGCCAGCCGGATCGCGGGGCGGATCGGCGATCGCGTCGATGCGCGCCAGCTTGCGCCACTGGTGCTGGCCGACGCGCTGAGCCCCGAAACCGGCCAGGCAATCGCGCGCGCCGACAGTCCCGGCCAGGGCATCGCGATGCTGTTCGCCAGTCCCACGTTTTTGCGGAGATAGACGATGATCCTTTCGCGCCGTTCGATCATCCTGTCCGGGATTACCTTCGCCGCCGCGGGCACCCTCCCCGGCTTTGTCTATGCCGCGGCGGCCACGCCCAGGCGGCTCGTCTTCATCATCCAGCGCGGCGCCGCCGACGGGCTCGCAACGGTGGCGCCGACGGGTGACCCGGCGTTCGCCGCCGCGCGCCGCACGCTGGCCGACGAGACCGCACGCGGGGCGAAGCTCGACACAATGTTCACGCTGCACCCGGCACTTGCGACGACCGCGGGGCTGTATTCGTGCCAGCAGGCGCATTTCGCCCAGGCCGTCGCCACAGCCTATCGCGACCGGTCGCATTTCGACGGGCAGAATATGCTCGAGGGCGGCGGATCGCGACCCTATGGCCGCAGCGACGGTTGGGTGGGGCGGCTGCTGACCTTGCTTCCCACTGCCGAGCGCGACGCGATCGCCATCGCCCCCGCGGTGCCGCTGGCGCTGCGCGGGCCGGTACAGGTCGGCACCTATGCAGCCAGCCGCCTGCCGCAGGCCGACGGCGACCTGATCGCTCGGCTATCGGTGCTGTATGCCGAAGACCCGCTGCTGCACCCGCTATGGGACAGCGCGGTCAGGACGCAGGAATTGGCGGGCGACATCGGCGGCAACAATGGCCGCAACGGCGCCGATCTCGGCAAGCTCGCCGCGTCGCTAATGCTGCCCGCCGACGGAGCTCGGGTGATGATGGTCGAAACCGGCGGCTGGGATACCCACAGCGGCCAGCGCGGACGGCTGAACGCGCAGCTGCGCGGGCTCGACCAGCTGATCGGCGCGCTCCAGTCTGGGCTCGGCCCAGCGTGGAACGACACGCTGGTGATCGTCGCCACCGAATTCGGCCGCACCGTCGAAGTCAACGGCACCGGCGGCACCGACCATGGCACCGCATCGACCGCGATGCTGCTGGGCGGGAATTTGGCGCTCGGCGGCAAGGTGTCGGCAGACTGGCCCGGGCTGACCCCGGCCGGACGGCTCGATGGCCGCGACCTCAGGCCGACGCGGTCATTGGAAAGCGTGATCGCCGCGGCGGTCGCGCATCATTATGCGCTCGACCCGAAACGGGTGATGACGACGCTGTATCCCGACGATTAAGCGAGCACCGCCCAGGTCGGGGCATGGTCGCTGGCCTTTTCTCGCCCGCGATGGTCCTTGTCGACCCCGGCGTCGACCAACCGGTCGGCGAGCGCCGGGCTGAGCAGCAGGTGGTCGATGCGAAAGCCATGGTCGCGTTGCCAGCCGCCGGCCTGATAGTCCCAAAAGGTCCAGACCTGGCCGCCGGGACGGCGGCTGCGCAGCGCGTCAGTCCAGCCGTCGCCGAGCAGGCGGAACCACCCATCGCGCGATTCGGGCTGCATCAGCGCGTCGGTCGCCATAACGCGCGCATCCCACACATCGTCGTCGTGCGGGATGACGTTGTAATCGCCGGTCAGGATCGTCGGGATTTCAGAGGCGAGGAGGAATTTCGCGCGCTCGCGCAGCCGCGCCATCCAGCGTAGCTTGTAATCGAATTTGGGACCGGGCTGCGGGTTGCCGTTGGGCAGGTAGATCGAAGCGACGCGGACCCCGTCAACATCGGCCTCCAGATAGCGCGACTGCTCGTCCTCATCCTCGCCCGCGAGGCCGCGCTGCGTCTCGACCGGCTGGGTGCCTTTGGCGAGAATCGCGACGCCGTTGAAGCCCTTTTGGCCATGATAGAGAAAGCCATAACCCGCCGCCTCGATCTCCGTGGTCGGCATGGTTTCGTCGCTCGATTTCAGTTCCTGCAAACAGGCGACGTCGGGCTGGGTTTCCTCGAGCCATTCGATCAGGCGCGGCAGGCGGGCCTTGATCCCGTTGATATTGAAGGTCGCGATTTTCAGGGCCACAGGCGGATATCTCTTTCCGTTCGCCCTGAGCTTGTCGAAGGGCTGTTCTTTCCTACTGCGTAAAAGAAGGACGGTGCTTCGACAAGCTCAGCACGAACGGAAATGGGTGTCGGCCTAAATCGAGAAACTGGACCCGCAACCGCAGCCCGAGGCTGCGTTGGGGTTTTCGACCTTGAACGACGATCCGCCCAGCGAATCGACAAAATCGACGATGCAGCCGCGGACCAGATCGATGCTCACCGGATCGACGACCAGCTTTACCCCGTCGGTTTCGGTGACGATGTCATCGGCATCAATGCCTTCGGCCAAGCCAAAACGATAGGTGAAGCCCGAACAGCCACCGCCATCGACGGCAAGGCGCAGCGCCGCTTGCGCTTCGCCCTTGCGGTCTGCGATCCAGCGGACGCGCGCCGCGGCGGCGGGCGACAGGGTGATATCGGAAAGCTGCGTGGCCATAAACGCTAGATAGGCGCTTTATACCAAATGAAAAGGGCGCCGCGACGGTTACCCCGCCTGACGCCCCTCCTCTCCGACCCAGGAAAGCTCGTCATTATTTCTTATTCGGGACCGCCCATCGCGACATTCTTGCCGGTGATCGCGGCGATTGCCATTTGATCCGACCGCACGAACGGCATTGGATTGACCGGCGCGCCTTCGATGCGGACTTCGTAATGGAGGTGGTTACCGGTCGAACGGCCCGTCGAACCGACATAGCCGAGCACATCGCCCTTTTTGACCGACTGGCCGGAGACGACGACATAAGACGACATATGGCCGTAGCGCGTCTGGATCGCGTTGCCATGTTCGACTTCGACATAATTGCCATAGCCGCCAAGGCGCTGGGCGCGGCCGACGATGCCGTCGGCGGTCGCGTAAATCGGGGTGCCGTGCGGCGCGGGAATGTCGATGCCGTTGTGGCGCGCGACCTTGCCGGTGACGGGGTGGACGCGCATGCCATAGGAGGACGACAGCGACATCTGGTCGATCGGGCGGCGTGACGGAACCGCGACGCCGATCGAGGCGGTCAGGCCGGTGTCGAGACGCTTCCATGCCTGGAAAATTGCGCGGGCTTCGCTGTCTTCGCCGACCGAGGGAACGCCAGCAGTGAAGCCGTCGTCATCGGGTTCATCGGGAGCGATAATTCCAGCGTCAGCGCTGGTTTCAGCCGCGTGGACAGCCGGAGTGGCCGTTGCGAAACATGCTGCGGCGCAGACGATTGCGACTTGATGCAACTTCTGCGTCAGAAGAGAGTTTATCAAAATACGACCCCGCGTGTGCCATGTCGCCAAAGTCATAAGAAGGCTTTGGCGCCGGTGTTTGTTGGTTTGGATGATTGCTCATCCCCCGCGAAGCCTGTGTGCTGCCCCAATGGTTAAGACGCAATAACGGCATAGTATTCTTGCGTTAAACCGGCGTCGTGGCGCGCTGAGTCGTTGAACGGAGCCTTCAACGGCCCGCGAAACCGCGCTTTTACGAGCGCGTGCCACGTTTCAACGGCGTTGAATCCCCGTTCGTCGCACATCCAGCCAAACCACACTGTGCCCGCGCGCACATGGCGGATTTCATCGTTGAAAATCCGCGATAAAATCTTCGCCGACGCCTCGTCACCGGCGCCCTGAAAGCGATCGATCGTCGGCGGGGTGACGTCGAGCCCGCGCGCTTCGAGTACCATTGGCACGATCGCGAGGCGCGCCAGCACGTCGTCTGCGGTGATCTGCGCCGCTTCCCACAATCCGGCATGCGCGGGCAATGCACCATAATGGCTGCCCAGCGCGCGCAGGCGGCGGTCGAGCAGCGCAAAATGCATCGCTTCGTCGGCGGCCACACCGATCCAGTCATCGACAAATTCACGCGGGAATTGGTCGCCGAACCGGCCGATCAGATCGACCGCGAGGTCGATCGCGACAAATTCGATATGGGCGAGCGCGTGGAGCAGGGCGATGCGGCCGCGTTCGGAGCCGCCCTTGCCGCGCCGCGGCATCCGGCCGGGTTCGAGCAGTTCGGGTGCGGCGGGCCATGCTGGCTGATCGGGCATTGGGGTATCGCAGCGATGGTCGAGCCGCCCCTGCCGCCACGCGCGCGCCAGACTGCGCGCCGCGCGGCGCTTGTCGTGCGGGTCCGGCGTCAGCAGGACCGCGCGCGCGGCTTCGCCCAGGCTCTGCATTGTCATATTGCCGTTCGTCCTGAGGAGGAGCTAAGCCTTGGCGAAGACCCATCTCGAAGGACATCAGCACTGCATCGGCGTCCTTGGAAACGCCATTTCGACAAGCTCAATGGCTCCTCAGGACAAACGGATTGGAACGGCACCATATCCTAGAGCGCCTTCGCGGCCTCCAGCACTGCTTCTGCGTGACCTTTGACCCGCACCTTGCGCCACTCTTTCGCCAGCTTGCCGTCGGCACCGAACAGGAAGGTCGAGCGTTCGATCCCCATATAGCTGCGGCCATAATTCTGTTTTTCGACCCAGGTGCCGAAGGCCTCGCACACGGCGCCGTCTTCATCGGACGCAAGGCGGACGGTCAGGCCATATTTGTCGCGGAACTTGCACAGCTTTGTCGGCGCATCGCGCGATACCGCGAGCACTTGCGCATAGAGATGCGCGAATTCCGGGGCGAGGCGCGTGAAATCCTGCGCTTCAACCGTGCAGCCCGGCGTATCGGCCTTGGGATAGAAATAAACGACTAGCGGCGCGCCTTTCATCGCCGCGAGATCGATCGTCGCCCCGTCGGCGTCGAGAAGTTTCACCGCGGGAATGGCATCGCCCAGTTTCAGACCGCTCATTTTTCATTCTCCTGCTGCGAGCGAATCGACGCCCACCAGTCGGCAATCTCCTGCCGCGCCGCATCATGCGCGGCAAGCAGTTGCGGCCAGCGGGGTTCGCCGCATTGGCTGGCGACGAGTTGGCGCGCCGCCGCCGTCGCGGGTTCTCCGTCGGGCGCGGTCAGCCGCAGCATGACCAGCATTCGCGCGAGCAGGCCGTGCGCTTCGCACACGCCGTCGGGCGCCAGCCCCGCCGCTTTCAGACAGGCGAGCGCCGCGGCAATATTGGGGTCGTGGCAATGGCCGGTGGCCAGCTGGGTCACCTGCATCGCAAATTCCAGATCGACGAGCCCGCCAGGGCCGCCCTTGATGTCGAGCACGCCCTGCGGCGCTTTGTGCGCCGCGATCCTGTCGCGCATTTCGGCGGCATCGGCGGCGAGCTTTGCCCGATCACGCGGGGTCGCGAGCAGTTCGGCGATGATCCGCTCGACCTCGTCGCGCGCGTTGTCCGATCCGTAGACCGGCCGCGCGCGGAGCAGCGCCATATGCTCCCACGTCCACGCCTCCTCGCGCTGATAACGTTCAAAGCTGTCGAGGGTGACGACGAGCGGTCCCTGCGCGCCTTGCGGCCGCAGCCGCGTATCGACATCGTACAGCTTGCCCGCCGCGGTCGGTACCGACATCGCCGCGGTCACCCGCTGGGCAAGGCGGTTGTAATAGGTCGTTGCGCCGAGCGGCCGCGGTCCGTCAGATTCGGCGAGATGGTCGCCGGTGAACAGATAGATGAGGTCGAGGTCCGACGCGTGGGTCAGCGCCCTGCCCCCGAGCCGCCCGAGCGCAAGCACAACCAGCTCGCTGTCGGAAATGCGGCCGTGGGCGGCGACAAATTCGGCGACGGTGGCATCGGCCAGGACACACAGCGCTGCCTCCGCGAGCTCGGAATAGCCAAGCGCGATCGCTAGCGGATCGGTCGCCCCGGCCACCAGCTGAACGCCATAGGCAAAGCGCCGTTCGCCGACAAGATCGCGCACCCGGTCGAGTAGCCGTTCATATTCGAGCGTCGCCAGCCCCGGCGCCCATTCCTGCAGCAGCTGCGTCTTGTCTGCAGGCGCGTCGAAGGCACGGCTGTCGATCAACCCCTCGATCAGCTGCGCCCGCACCCCGAGCGCGTCGGCGAGCGTCGGCGCGAGCGCCAGGACGCGCGTCGCGATGCGCGCCAAGGCTGGTTGCGCCGCGAGCAGGTGGAAGAAGTTGATCGCGCTCGGTAGCCCCGCGACGAGCTTGTCGAAGCGCGTCAGCGTCGCGTCGGGATCAGGCGCCGCGCCCAATGCCTTGATCAATTCGGGTAGCATCGTCTCGAGCGCGTCGAGCGCCGCGGGGCTGCGCAGCGCGCGCAATTTGCCGCCGCGCCACTCGGCGATTGTGCGCAAAGCGGCATCCGGCGGATCGAACCCCGCCGCCAGCAGCGCCGCGGCCAGACTGTCATCGTCGCGCGGCAAGCCGGTGGTAACCGCGCGTTCGGCAACCAGCCGGTCGTAGCAGGCGCCGACATCGGCGGTGACGGGTTCGAGCACCGCGAGCAGCGCCGCGCCATCGGCCTTGCCGTCGAGCCGCGCAACACCGTCGAGCGCGGCGGGCTGGGTCGGCAGGCAATGCGTCTGCTGGTCCTCGACCATCTGCAAGCGATGTTCGATCCGGCGCAGCGTCGCGTAATGGCCCGACAGACGCGTCGCGACCTCGGGCTCGACCCGACCCGCCGCAGCGAGTGCCGCCAGCGCATCGACCGTCGCGGGTACACGCAGCGAGGGATCGCGCCCGCCATAGATCAGCTGGTGGACCTGCGCGAAAAATTCGATTTCGCGGATGCCGCCGCGTCCGCGTTTCAGATCATAACCCGGCCCGAACGCCTGCCCCTGCGCGAAATGGTCGCGGATCCGATCGCTCATCGCGCCGATTTCCTTGAGCTGGCGGAAATCGAGGCTGCGGCGCCAGATGAACGGCTGGATCGCTGCGAGAAATTGTTCGCCGAGCGCGCGGTCACCCGCCGATGCGCGGCTGCGGATAAACGCCGCCTGTTCCCAAGCCAGGGCTTCGGATTCATAATAGGAGATGGCCGCATCGACCGGCAGGACAATCGGGGTGACCTCGGGATGCGGGCGCAGGCGCAGGTCGACGCGCAGCACATGGCCATCACCGGTGCGCGCCGACAATATTTCGGTCATGCGCCGCGCGATTCGCACCGCCGCCTCGGTCGGGTCGTCGCGCGAGCGGCGCGGCAGCGTGTCGGGATCGAAGATCAGAATGGGGTCGATGTCGGACGAATAGTTGAGCTCGTGGCTGCCGAGCTTGCCGAGCGCGATCACCGACAGCCCGCGCGGTTCCTCGTCGGGGGTACGTTCGGCAAAGGCTGCGGCAAGCGCGGCGTCGCACGCCTGATCGGCAAAATCGGACAGCAGCCGGGTGGTGGTCGCGACATCATGCTCGCCCGACAGGTCGCCGAGCGCGAGCAGCAGCGCGATGCGGCCGCGCCACTGGCGCAGCGCGCGCATGATATCGTCGTCTTCTGGCGGCGCAGACACGCCCGCCAGTGCGGCGAAAATACCATCGGTCAGGAAGCGCGTAACGTCATCCGGGTTGAGTTCGGCGAGCCGCGCCAGAAACGGTGCGTTGGCGGTCAGGCGGTTGAGTGCCGACTGGCGGTTCGAAGCGTCGCGGATGGTCATCGAACGCCGCTATCGCCCGCCCCCAATGAGGTAGCAACCCCCACTCCGTCATCGGAGCGAAGCGAAGCAATCCAGAGCGGTCTACGCGCACTCTGGATTGCTTCGCTTCGCTCGCAATGACGATTTTGTTCGACTCGACCAACCTTATGCCGGAACCGTGCTCTCGTCGAAGAACAGCACCTGCGAAATCGCCGCGCGCAGCGTCGCGGGCTGATACGGCTTGGTGAGCAGGAACGCCGGTTCGGGGCGATCGCCGGTGAGCAGCCGTTCAGGGAACGCGGTGATGAAGATCACCGGCACACTGAGGCCGGTCAGGATTTCCTGCACCGCCTCGATCCCCGAGCTGTTGTCGGCGAGCTGGATGTCGGCGAGCACCAATCCCGGCTGATGCTTCTGCGCCTCGGCCACCGCTTCGCGATGGGTGGTGGCGACTGCGACGACGTCGTGCCCCAGGTCGCGGACGATCATTTCGATATCCATCGCGATGATCGGCTCGTCCTCGATGATCAGGATGCGCGCGCGGGTCTGGCGGTCGATTTCGTCGGTCGCCTCGGCGATCAGCGTTTTCACTTCGTCGGTACCGCGGCCGATGATACGACCGGTGTCCTCGGCATTGAAGCCCTCGACCGCAGTCAGCAACAGCGCCTGCCGCGCCAGCGAAGGAATGCGGCGCAGGCGCGCGTCGGCGATCGCTATGTCGGTCAGGTCGGCGGCAGCGCCCGCCGCAGTGCCATTTGCCATCAGCCCAAAATTGTCATGGACCATCCGGTACAGCTGGACGCGCAGGTCGTTTCCGGTATCGACCGCAGCGGGATCTGCGACCAATGTTTCGAGCAAACGCGCGACCAGCGCGTCGCCGTTCTGCTGGCTTCCCGAAATCGCCCGACCATAACGTCGCAAATATGGAAGATGCGGGGCGATCGCCTGACCCAATGACATAATTTTCCCTCCTGATGCGGGTCTTAACCCGCCGAAAACCCAGCAAACACGGCTCACAGCCGCGCCCACCGACATAATTTCACCCCATGGGAACGATTTAGCCGCAAATTAGTTTCATGGGGAAGAACAAACGCGCCATTGCGGTTTGATAGATGCGCGGTTAGCAACAGGCCCCATGTTAAGCGGATGCCCCGATAATGTCGCCTAAAACCGGTTCGCCCAGCGGCGAGACTTCGGGGAAGGATACGACGAGAAAAACCCCAGCCAAGACGCAGGACGTCAATGGCGCGCTGCGGCGCGCCTATGAATCCACCGTGGACGAGACGATTCCCCAGTCGCTGCTGGATCTTTTGAGCAAGCTCGACTGACGTCAGCGCTGGTAGCGCGCTTCAAAACCACGCTGAAAAGCCGCGAACGTCCCTGCTCCGATGGCATCGCGCATGGCCTGCATCAGCGCCTGATAGAAGTGCAGATTATGCTGCGTCATCAACATCGCGCCGAGCATCTCGCCCGATCGGACGAGGTGATGCAGATAGGCGCGCGACCAGGTCGTACAGACCGGGCAATCGCATGACACATCGAGCGGCGCCTGATCCTCGGCAAACTTTGCGTTGCGAATGTTGATCGGCCCGTCCCAGGTAAAGGCCTGCCCATTGCGCCCCGACCGCGTCGGCAACACGCAATCGAACATATCGACCCCCCGCGCGACCGCGCCAACCAGGTCGTCGGGCTTGCCGACGCCCATCAGATAGCGCGGGCGGTCGGCGGGAAGCTGGGCGGGTGCATAGTCGAGCACGCCGAACATCGCCGCCTGCCCCTCACCCACCGCGAGGCCGCCGATCGCATAGCCGTCGAAACCAATGTCGATCAGCGCCGCCGCCGATCGCGCGCGCAGCTTTTCGTCGAGCGAGCCCTGTTGGATCCCGAACAAGGCCGACCGCGCCGCATGTTCTCCGCCCGCGTCAAACCCCGCGCGGCTGCGCGCCGCCCAGCGCATTGAACGCTCCATGCTCGCCTCGGCGCGCTTGGCATCGACGCCGTTCGGCGGGCATTCGTCGAATGCCATCACGATGTCGCTGCCGAGCAGGCGCTGGATTTCCATCGACCGTTCGGGGGTCAGCATATGCTTCGAACCATCGAGGTGGCTCTTGAACGCGACACCCTCTTCGCTCTGTTTGGTCAGCGCCGACAGGCTCATCACCTGATAGCCGCCGCTGTCGGTCAGGATCGGCCGGTCCCAGCCCATGAAATTGTGCAGGCCGCCGAGCCGCGCCATGCGTTCGGCGGTCGGGCGCAGCATGAGATGATAAGTGTTGCCGAGGATAATATCGGCGCCGGTCGCGCGCACCTCGGCAGGGCGCATCGCCTTCACCGTCGCCGCCGTGCCGACGGGCATGAAGGCGGGAGTGCGGATTTCGCCGCGCTGCATGGCAATTGTGCCGGTGCGCGCGGCGCCGTCGGTCGCGGCAATCGAAAAGGTGAATCTGTCGGTCATCGGGCGCGCCTATGGCGGCGGGGTGAGCAAAAGTCGAGGTATCGACGATCCTCCCTGTCGCGAAGCCATGGGGAAGTGGCAGTCCGCAGGACTGACGGAGAGGCCATGGCGCTACCGTCGCCGCCCCTCCACCATCCGCTTCGCGGGCGGTCCCTCTCCCTATGGCTTCGCCACAGGGAGCAATTAAAACCCACTATTCCTTATCGTCTTCACTCGAAGGCTCGTCAGCTGCTGCTTTGACCTTTTCCTTCGGTTTTTCCTTTTCAAAGATCGCCAACAGCTCCTTCTTCTTCGCCTCGGACAATCCTTCTTCGGCCTCGGGGAACATCTCTTCTTCCTCCTCCTCGATATGGTGGAGGTAGCGATCTTTCATCGTGCGAAAGCGGGTCAACCAGCCGGTCGAGGCGAAATCCATCTCGTAAAGCTCGGTGAGCAGGTCGTCGATTTCCTTATGCTCGGAAACGCTGTGCTGCGCGTCGTCGCGCAGGTCAGGCTTACCGAGCATTGTCGCATAGAGCGACATTTCCTCCGACGCAGCGTGCGCGGTCACCTCGATGCGAAACGCCTCGAACAGCTTTTCGCGCTCGGGGCTGTCGCCCTTCGTTTCGTCGATCTGGGTGAGCAGTTTGCGGTGGCGGTCGTGATCGGCTTTCAGCCGCGCAAAGATCTTCGTTTCAACCATGTTCGTCTCCTGCTTGGGAGCAGAACGGACAATCGCGAAGACGGTTCCCCGCCGCCGGTCAGGCGGCCTTCCAGTCGCTCGTCGTCGTAAACATCGGCAGCGCCATCGCGGCGGTCGATTGCGTCGCCGCGGCGATCAGATAGGGCGACACGCGGTGCCGCGTACACAGCCCGCCATTGCCATCGCTGACCATCGTTTGTTCGAATTCGACCCCCTGTTGGTGCTTCATCGACCGGCGGACGGTGGCGGTGACGAGCTGCCCCTCACCGAAATCGATGACAAATTGGGTGCCGGGCGGGACATTCAAAATGCCCTCGATAAAGGCGCCGGTCGACGACAGGTTGCGAATGACGACATTATAGCGATGATTGTCGTGGATCGCCCCGACAGTACGGAACAGCGAGAAACGATCGTTGCGCTGGCGCGCCGGTCCGGCCGGCTTGATTATCCACGAGCCCGCCTCGGCATGTTCGAGCAGCTCGGTATGCCGCACTGGCTTGCTATAAACATAGCCTTGGACATGGCTGACGTTGAGCTTGCGGATGAGTTCGAGCTGGTCGAGCGATTCGATCCCCTCGGCGGTTGTTTCCATCTCCAGCGCCTCGGCGAGCGCGACGATCGCCGCGATGATCGCCCCGTTGCGTGACCCCGGCACCGTCGCGTCGCGCACAAAACTCTGGTCGATCTTGATCTTGTCGAACGGCGCGGTCTGCAAATAGCTGAGCGACGAATAGCCGGTGCCGAAATCGTCGAGTGCAAGACGGACGCCGAGCGCATTGAGCGCCTTGAACATTTTGGCTGTGTCAGCCGAATCGCCCAGGAACACGCTTTCGGTGATTTCGAGCTCAAGCCGGTCGGGCGCCAGCCCCGTTGTCGCAAGCGCGCTGGCGACAATCTTCGGTAAATCCTCGTTGGCAAACTGGATCGGCGACACATTGACCGCGACACGCGTCTCGCCGGGCCAATTGACCGCATCCTCACACGCCTTGCGCAGCACCCATTCGCCGAGCGGCCAGATCAGATTGGCTTCCTCGGCGATCGGGATGAAGACGCCCGGCGAAATTACGCCGCGATCGGGATGCGTCCAGCGCACGAGCGCCTCGACTCCGGTCACCATATTCGACTTGGCGTTGACGACGGGCTGGTATCGTAGCTCCATTTCGCCGCGGGCGAGCGCGTCGCGCAAATCGTCTTCGAGCGCGCGGCGAATTTCCGCGGCCTGGTGCAGGTCGCTCGAATAGAAGCTGAACCGGCCGCGCCCGTTGCCCTTTGCTGCATACAGCGCGAGATCGGCGTTGCGGACCAGATCGTCGCTGGTCAGCCCGTCGAAGGGTGCAATTGCAACCCCGACCGAGGCGCCGATAATACAGCGGCTACCTTCGACCGAATAGGGTTGCGATAGGCTGGCGATAATGTCGGCCGCCATGTCGCCGAGCTTGCCGCGGTCATCAACGTCGGGAAGGATGATCTGGAATTCATCACCGCCGAGGCGGCTGACTATCTCCTTGTCGCCGACAATCTTGAGCAGCCGCTGGGCAACCTGCTTGAGCAGCGCGTCGCCTGCCGGATGCCCGAGCGTGTCGTTGACCTGTTTGAAGCGGTCGAGATCGAGCAGCATGATCGCACACACACGCTGCTGCTGGGCAAAGGCGGCGAGCGTTGTGTCCAACTTTTTCGAGATGTTGAAGCGATTGGCGAGCCCGGTCAGCGAATCATAGAGCGCGAGGCGCGAAGCATCCTCGGCCGATCGCCGCTGCGCGGTAACGTCGGTGCCGCTGCCGCGAAAGCCGGTGAATTTGCCGCTACCGTCGAACTGCGGCCGCCCGGAAATCGCCCACCAGCGATCGTCGCCCTCGAACGCGCTACGCAGTGGCAGCTCGTCGAACTTCGATAGTTTGGTCAGTAGGAACGGCAAGGTGCGCTGGCGTTCGCCATGGCTGTCAACGGGCAGGAACAGCTCGGTAAAGCTGGTACCAAGCAATTGGCCGCTGGTCCGCCCCATCAGCCGCGCGACCGAAGCGGTGATATAGGTCAGCCGCCCCCTGCCATCGGTCGACCAGAACCAGCCCTGTCCGCTCTCCTCGTAATTCTGGAGCAGCAGCAACGCTTCGCGGGTGTGCAAGGTTGACGCGACGTCGCCGCGCGGTTTGCCGATGCGCGATCCGATCAGGCCGAAAAAACCCCGCTGACCCTCATCGACACCATCACCCCCCCGGTCGCCGGATTCGATCCGCGATGACAGTTCCATTAAATCAAACTCTTGCTGGTCCCCACACTGACCATTGTTATGGGCGCAAGGGATTGCGATTATGTAAATAGACGGCTCGCTACACCAACGTCACGATGCCAAACCGGGCGGTCGCTAAGGCGTCTTCAGCGCTCCGGGTCGATGGACAAGCGTACAGTTACTTCGGATATCCCAGCCAGTCACCGGCATCGTCCCCGCCAAGATCATCATCGCGATTCAGTCGAGGATAGGTGGCTGGCGGAGACAGCACGCCTACACAGCGCGTACAGGCAGCAGCAGACTTGCATCGCCATAGCTGTAAAAGCGGTAATCGTTCGCGATCGCATGGGCGTAAGCCGCCTGCATCGTCTCCAGCCCCATCAGCGCGCTGACCAGCATGAACAGCGTCGAGCGCGGCAAGTGGAAGTTGGTCATCAGCCCGTCGATCGCCTTGAACCGGTAACCGGGGGTGATGAAGATCGCGGTGTCGTCCACGAACGCGGCGATCGTGCCGTCGTCCTGCGCCGCGCTTTCGAGCAGGCGCAGACTGGTGGTGCCGACCGCGATGATCCGCCCGCCCGCAGCACGTACCGCGTTCAGCCGCGCCGCGGTGTCGGCCTCGATTCGCCCCCATTCGGCGTGCATTACATGATCTTCGGTATCATCGGCCTTGACCGGCAGGAAGGTACCGGCGCCGACGTGCAGCGTCAGCGTTTCGGTCGCGATTCCCATCGCGGCGAGTGCAGCGAGCAGACCCGGCGTGAAGTGCAATGCCGCCGTGGGTGCGGCCACGGCGCCGTCTTTCGCGGCGAACATCGTTTGGTAATCGGACCGGTCCTCCTCGTCGGTGGCGCGCTTGCCCGCGATATAGGGCGGCAGCGGCATCGTTCCCGCGCGTTCGAGGAGGACTTCAACCGGCTCGTCGCCCGCGAACGCGAGGATGAAGCTGCCGTCGGGAAGCCGCTCCTCGGCTAGCGCGGATACCTCCGACCCGAAATCAACTGTCTCGCCGACGCGCAGCCGCTTGGCGTTGCGGACGAAGGCCTGCCAGCGGCGTAAGTCGATGCGCTTGTGCAGCGTCGCGCCGATCTTCGCGTCACCCCTCCTCCCCTCCAATTGCGCCGGGATCACGCGCGTGTCGTTGAATACCAGGCAGTCGCCGGGGTGCAGCCAGGCGGGCAGGTCGCCGACTCCGGCATCGACGATCCTGTCGCCATCGACCACGAGCATTCGCGCCGCATCGCGCGGCCGCGCCGGGCGTAGCGCGATCCGTTCGTTCGGCAGGTCAAAATCGAAGGCGTCGACGCGCATGGATCCTCGCGCCGATGGTCGGCTTAACGGATCGGCGCGTTGAGCTGGTCGGCGGTGATTTCGGCGACGGGCGCCGGAGCGGGAACCGCTTCGACCAGTGCCGACGTCGGCGGCATCGGTTTGTTGTCGGCCGCGACCGACACCTGAACCATGCGCGACATCACCGCGGGCGGCTCGCCCTTCTGGATCGCATCGACATATTGCATGCCCGACACGACCCGGCCGAAGGCGGTGTAGCGGTTGTCGAGCGCGAAGCGCGGCTGGAGCATGATGAAGAACTGGCTGTTGGCGCTGTCTTCGCTTTCCGCGCGCGCCATCGACAGCGTGCCGCGCAGATGCGGGGTGACGTTGAATTCGGCCTTGAGGTCAGGCAGCTGCGACCCGCCCTGCCCGGTCGCGCTTGGATCGCCGGTCTGCGCCATGAAGCCATCGATCACGCGGTGGAACTTGATCCCGTCATAAAACCCGGCGCGCGCCAGCAGTTTCAGCCGCTCGACATGGTTCGGCGCGACATTTGGATAGAGCTGGATCACCACCCGGCCACCGGTCGAAAGGTCGAGGTTGAGCATATATTCGGGGTTATTCACGTACTGGTCCGGCGTCATCGTCGGCACCACCGCGGTGGCCGCGGTGGCGGGAGCAGCCTCGGTCGCCGCAGGCGCTTCCGCCGCGGGTGGGGTTTCGACCGGCGGCGCGGGCATTTCCATTGGCGGCGCGGGCTGCGCCGTTTCGGGCATCGGGTTCGGCGCGGGCGGCGCCTCCTGTGCAACGGCCGAAGCCGCGAGACCGAATGCCATCGCCGTAAGAATCATGGGGCGGAAAGAAAATTTCATGCTGGATCGGCCTCTGTCAGAAAATCGGATTTTGCGCCCCGACTGGCGCGCCCTAGCGGGAAAAAGCTGAACGCTCAATGATCGGTATCAGCGCTCGCCCTGTAGGAGCCCGCGCTCGGCGATACGCGCCACGACGGCATCGCGCACCGAAGGCGTCACGAATTTATGGATGTCGCCGCCAAAGATCGCGATTTCCTTGACCAGCCGCGACGCGATGGGTTGCAGGCCGACATCCGCCATCAGGAACACCGTCTCGATCCGGTCGTTCAATTGCTGGTTCATCCCCGCCATCTGATATTCATATTCGAAGTCGGCGACGGCGCGCAGCCCGCGGACGATCATCCCAGCGCCCTCGCGTTCGGCAAAATCCATCAGCAGCGAGTTGAAGCCGACGACGCGAATATCGCCGCCCAGCCCCGCGACTTCGCTGTGGACCATCTCGATTCGCTCATCATCGTCGAATAAAGGCGATTTGGTGATGTTGGTGGTCACCCCGATCACCAGCCGATCGACCAGTTTCGCGCCGCGGCGGATGATGTCCATATGCCCCAGCGTGATCGGGTCAAAGGTTCCGGGATATACCCCAATACGCATCAACGATCCCTTTCCACCACATAGCGGGCGATAGCGCGCAGCAGCGTCGCCTCGTCGCCAAAGCTCGCCAGATGCCCGATCGCCTGGTCGACCAAAGCGGTGGCCTGCCCGCGCGCGCGTTCGAGCCCCATCAGCGTCACGAAGGTGCCCTTGCCCGCGGCTTCATCCTTGTGCAGCGCCTTGCCCGCCAGCACCTCGTCACCCTCGACATCCATGATGTCGTCGGCGATCTGGAACGCGAGCCCGATGTCGCGCGCATAGGCGCGCAGCGCGGTCCGCCCCTCGGGCGGGATGCGCGCCAGGATCGCCCCGGCCTCGACCGAAAAGGCGATCAGCGCGCCGGTCTTGAGCTGCTGCAGCCGCGTCACCGTCGGCAGGTCGAAATTCGCCGTCTCGGCGGCGAGGTCCATCATCTGGCCGCCCGCCATGCCCGCAGGGCCCGCGGCGCGCGCCAGTTCACAGCAGAGTTCGCCGCGCACAAACGGATCGCTGCTCGTCGCCGGATCGCAGAGCCATTCGAACGCCAGCGCGTGGAGCGAATCGCCCGCGAGCACGGCGGTAGCCTCGTCGAATGCCTTGTGCACCGTCGGCTTGCCGCGGCGCAGATCGTCATCGTCCATGCAAGGCAAATCGTCGTGAATCAGCGAATAGACATGCATCGCCTCGACCGCCGCACCGACGCGCAGGCTGAGGCCGCGATCGACATGGAAAAGATCGCCCGCGGCGCGGACGAGCAGCGGACGCAGCCGCTTGCCGCCCGCGATCGCGGCGTGGCGCATTGCTTCGTACAGCGGGGCGCGCGGGTCTTTGGGGACTGGCAGCAGCTGGTCGAACAGCGCGTCGATGTCCGCCATCACCTCGGCCTGGGTACTCAGCAGCAACCGCGTTCCACTCGAAATATCTTCGCTCGCCGACGCCATGACCGCTCAGCTTTCGCCGAAGGGAGTGGTTCCCGCCGGTCGCCCATCGGCGCCCAGGCTCACTTGCTCGATCCGCGCCTGCGCCGCGGCGAGCCGCGCCTCGCAGTGCCCACGCAGCGCATGGCCGCGTTCATAGAGCGCCACCGATTCCTCCAGGCTGACATCGCCGCTTTCGAGCCGACGGACGATCGTTTCGAGCTCGCCCATCGCCGCCTCGAATGAAAGCGCGGTGATGGCAGGATCGGGGGCGGGCGCGGCAGCGGTTTCGAGGGTGTCCGTCATCGCCATGCTTTGGCCCTTTCGCCCCCCCATGGTCAAGTGCGGTCAAACTTGACGTCATACTGTGTGCGCCTAGGCTGGTGTCATGCCTTCGGCCCCGACAATCTTCGGACGGTCGCCATGAAAGTCCCGCCATGACCCTGCAAGCCGTCGCCGCCTACTTCGCCACCGCCATCATCTTCGGCATCCTCGACGCGATCTGGCTCCGCACGATGCTGCTCAAAGTCTATCGTCCCGAAATCGGCGCGCTGCTGATGGACGGCTGGCGCCCTACCCCGGCGCTGATCTTCTACGCGCTCTACATGCTCGGCATCCAGATTTTCGCCGTCGCGCCCGCGCTGGCGGCGGGCAAATGGCAGGTCGCGGCGCAGTGGGGGGCGATGTTCGGCTTTTTCTGTTACATGACCTATGACCTGACCAACCATGCGACGATGAGGGTCTGGTCGACCAAAGTCACATTGCTCGATATCGCTTGGGGGACGTTGGCGACAGGCTTTGCCGCGGGCGCCGCGACGTGGCTCGTACTGACGCTGCTGCCGCGCCCCGCGTAACCCCCAGTCACTTTCGACAATCACGATTCCGCTTTTTGCAATTGCTGTGCAGCGCGCGGCCAATCATGCTGCACTGCACAAGAGAGAGGGGCGTAAAGGCAAGTTTTGTTCTGATAAACAAGGACTTGCACCATGAAAAATATCATTCTCCCCGTTTTGGCAATGTTCGCCGCTGCTCCCACCATCGCCCAAGCCGAAGAGAGCGCAACGCAGAGATTCGAGCATAAGGGCAGCAGCTACAGCTATACGGTGACGCAGGTCGGCGACGTCCGCGTCATCAGTGGCGTCGAGGAACGCACCGGCAAACCCTTCACCTTGCGCGTCGGCCAGCACCGCGTCCGCGGGACCGTCGGATCGCAGCAGGTCAGCTTTCCGCTGCGCGACGTCGAGCCGCTCGCCAAGCCCGCGACCACCCTCGCCTCGCGCTGACCCCGTCCGACCGCAGACCCCGTGGTGCTTTTCGCATCATGGGGTCTGTTCGTTTTGCGCCTACATCGCTAAAGGCGCGCCATGACTCAGACCGCAACCGCGCCCGCCTCCGTCATCACGCCTCAGGTCGTCGCCGACCATGGCTTGTCCCCCGAGGAATATGAGCGCGTCCTGCACGCGATCGGGCGCGAGCCGAACCTGGTCGAACTCGGCATTTTCTCGGTCATGTGGTCCGAGCATTGCAGCTACAAAAGCTCGCGCCTGCACCTCAAGAAACTGCCGACCGAAGCGCCGTGGGTGATCTGCGGCCCCGGCGAAAATGCGGGCGTCATCGACATCGGCGAAGGCGCAAGCGGCAAGAAGCTCGCCGCGATCTTCAAGATGGAGAGCCACAACCACCCATCGTACATCGAACCCTATCAGGGCGCGGCGACCGGGGTCGGCGGCATCCTGCGCGACGTTTTCACCATGGGGGCGCGCCCGGTCGCGAACCTCAATGCGCTGCGCTTCGGCCGCCCCGACCACCCGAAAATGAAGCATCTCATCTCGGGCGTCGTCCACGGCATCGGCGGTTACGGCAATTGCGTCGGCGTCCCCACGGTCGGCGGCGAGGTCAATTTCCACAAGGCGTACGACGGCAATATCCTGGTCAACGCGATGACCGTCGGCGTCGCGGAGCAGGACAAGATCTTTTATTCGGCGGCGAGCGGCGTTGGCAATCCGATCGTCTATGTCGGCTCCAAGACCGGCCGCGACGGCATCCACGGCGCGACGATGGCGTCGGCCGACTTCGGCGAGGACGCCGAGGAAAAGCGCCCGACAGTGCAGGTCGGCGATCCCTTCACCGAAAAATTGCTGATAGAGGCGTGTCTTGAACTGATGGCATCCGACGCGATCGTCGCGATCCAGGACATGGGCGCCGCGGGCCTCACTTCGTCGTCGGTCGAAATGGCGTCGAAGGGCGGCGTCGGCCTCCACCTCAGGATGGATGACGTGCCGCAGCGCGAAACGGGCATGACAGCATATGAGATGATGCTGTCCGAATCGCAGGAACGCATGCTGATGGTGTTGAAGCCCGGCCGCGAAGATTTCGCCGCCGCGATCTTCCACAAATGGGAACTCGACTTTGCGGTCATCGGCACCGTCACCGACACCGGCCGCATGGTGCTCGAACATCATGGCGAGATTGTCTGCGATATCCCTCTCGCGCCGCTCGCCGACGACGCGCCGCTCTACGACCGCCCGCATGTGCCGACCCCCAAGCAGGCGCCACTGACGAACGTCCCCGAGACAAAGGACGTCGCCGCCGACCTTAAGACCTTGATGGGCACCCCCGATATCGCCAGCCGCCGCTGGATCTGGGAGCAATATGACAGCCAGGTCGGCGCTGACACGGTGCAGACCGGCGGCGACGCCGCACTCGTTCGCATCCACGGCACCAACCGCGCGCTCGCGATGTCGACCGACTGCACCCCGCGCTATTGCTACGCCGACCCCGTCGAGGGCGGCAAGCAGGCGGTAGCCGAAACTTGGCGCAACATCACCGCGGTCGGCGCGACGCCGCTCGCGATCACCAACTGCCTCAACTTCGCCAACCCGCAGCGCCCCGAAATCATGGGCCAGATCGTCGGCTGCCTCGACGGCATGGCACAGGCGTGCCGGGCGCTCGACTATCCGATCGTCTCGGGCAACGTCAGCCTGTACAACGAGTCCAAGGCAACCGGCGGCGGCAGCGCGATCCTGCCGACCCCTGCGATCGGCGGCGTCGGCGTGATCGAGGACCTGAACAAGGCCGTCGGCATCGGCTTCAAGCGCACCGGCGACATCGTCCTCGCGGTCGGCGAACGCGCCGGGCATCTCGGCCAATCAATCTGGCTGCGCGAAATCCACGGCCGCGAGGAAGGCCCGCCGCCCGAGGTCAACCTGCGCTGCGAAAAGCGCACCGGCGATTTCATCCGCCATGCGATCAACGCGGGCTGGATCACCGCCTGCCACGACGTGTCCGACGGCGGCATCGCGGTAACCCTCGCCGAGATGGCGCTCAAATCGGACATCGGTGTGCTGGTCAGCGAAGAACAGCCGTTCGGGGTCGCCGAAAGCTTCTTCGGCGAGGATCAGGGGCTTTATCTGGTGACCGTCTGCGACACCTGCCTCGCCGACTTCCTCGACGCTGCGGGCCGGGCCGACGTGGCTGTCGATCCGATCGGACGCACGATCAAGGACCGGATCGTCTTCGAGCTGCCCGATAGCGACCATGAGGTGACCCTCGCGGAACTGCGAGAGGCGCATGAGGGATTCTTCCCGACGCTCATGGGGGCCGACGCGGCGCTGGCCTAATTCGTCATTGCGATGCGTAATTTGGCACTGGAGGTGACAATCCGATGAGCATCCATATCGGCATCGGCGGCTGGACCTTCGAACCATGGCGCGGGACTTTCTATCCGCCCAAGCATCTGCAAAAGCGCGAGCTCGAATATGCAGGCCAGCATCTGACCGGCATCGAGATCAACGGCACCTATTATGGCAGCCAGAAGCCCGAGAGCTTCGCGAATTGGGCGGCGTCGGTCCCCGACGGTTTCAAGTTCAGCGTCAAGGCGTCACGCTTCACGACCAACCGCAAGCTGCTGGCCGACGGCGCCGGGTCGATCGAGAAGTTCCTGACGCAAGGACTCACCCGCCTGGGCGACCGGCTCGGCCCGATCCACTGGCAGTTCATGGCGACAAAGAAGTTCGACCGCGACGATTTCGCAAGATTTCTCGATTTGCTTCCCGACACGCAGGACGGCCTGAAGCTGCGCCACGCGATCGAGGTGCGGCACGAAAGCTTCCGCGATCAGGCATTTATCGAAATGCTGCGCGAGCGCAACATGGCGATCGTTTACGCCGATAGCGACGAATTTCCCTGCATCGACGAACAGACCGCCGACTTCACTTATGCGCGGCTCCAGCGGTCGCAGGAGGACGTCGAAACGGGCTATGACGACAAGACGCTCGACCATTGGGGCGATCAAGCCCGCGATTGGGCGAAAGGCGACCGCGACGTCTTCATCTTCTTCATATCGGGCGCGAAGGTTCGCAACCCGGCTGCGGCGCAGGCGCTGATCGCGAAGCTAAGATAGATCCTCCCTGTCGCGCAGTATGGGGAGGATTTCGTTCAGGCCGCCACCGCCTGCTGCGACGCCAGGAAGTTATACGGATCGATCCCGCGGCTGCGGTAGGCGCGGTGCGCTTCGTGATACAGCGTCGGTTCGCCAATCCCCAGCCGCGCGCGCGCGGTATCTAGCGGCTCGGCGAGCAGCGCGCGGATGTCCTGTTCGATGATCGCCTTCGCCGCCTTGCCATGGCGCTGACCCTGACGGATCGCGCCGAACACCGGGGCATCGGCTTTCACGCCGCGCTTCACTTCATAACCGCCGGCATAGGCGATAAAGAAATTGCCGTAATTGCCGGTCTGGCCATAAGTGAAGCCCAGCACGCATTGTTCACCAAGCGCGTCGCGGCCATAGCCGGTTAGGATATGAAACAGGTCGTGCGTGTCGCGCAGGCGATTGGCATACCATTGGACCTGATCGTCGAATTTGGGGCGGCCCATTTTTTCGGCTTCGGCGACAAGTCCCGCGGCCGACAGGCCCTCGCGGCGCATGAAGGTGACATAGGCGTGTCCCACGGTTCCTTCGGGCAGCGCATCGATCCAGCTATGATCGTCGAGCAGGTCGGGCAGATAGGGTTCGCTTGCCATCAACTGGCGGCCCTTGTCGCTTTCGACGAAGGCGCGAGCATCATCCATGAACCCCTTGCGCGGCAGGCTTTCAAAGATGTGGAACACCTGTTCGGTGTCTTCCTTGTCCTTGATGAGCTTGCGAAAATGCGACAGCGCCTTGAATGGGCGAAAAGTCGGCATTTTGCGGTCGGGGTGGGAGAAAAGGTTCGGGGTCATGGCTGCTCTCGTGCGAATCTGGAGATAATCGTGAGATAGCACTACTGACATAGATGTCAATAGTGTGTTAATCGCTGGACCAACGCGATGCTCAACTGTTATAATGTCATAATACAGTGGGGGCGACACATGACCGACGACAACGGCAACAGAACCGAACGGCTGATCACCCTCGACGCCATGCGCGGCTTTGCCGTGATGGGAATCTTGGCGATGAACATCATTGCATTTGCAATGCCAGAGATGGCTTATGTGTCGCCGCGCGCCTATGGCGGCGAAACGGCGTCCGACATCGCGGCCTGGGCGTTCGGTTTCATCCTGTTCGACGGCAAGATGCGCGGGCTCTTCTCAATCCTGTTTGGGGCCAGCATGCTTTTGATCATCGACCGCGCCGAAGCCGCGGGACAAGAGCCGCGATCGATCCATTATCGCCGCATGGCGTGGCTCGCCATATTCGGCCTGTGCCATTATTATTTCATCTGGTGGGGTGACATCCTGTTTCTCTACGCCACGGTTGGCTGCGTTGCCTTTCGCTTCCGCAAGTGGGAGGCGCGGCGACTGATCAAATGGGCGCTCGGCCTGTTCACGCTCGGCGTCGTTTTGACGTCGCTGTTCTTCGGTGCCCAGCTGGCGGTCGCCAGCGCCGCCGACGATCCGGCATCTCCGATGGCCGAGGCAGGTCAGAGCGTGCGCGAAGAATATGCCAAGATCGATGGCGAGGTTACCGCCGAATTGGCGCTGTTTCGCGGCCCCTATCTGCCAATCCTCGATGAGCGGCTGGACAATGCCGTCAATCCGCTGGTCATGGTGGTGATGTCGTTTCTGGAAACGCTGCCGCTGATGCTGCTCGGCATGGCGCTGTTCCGCAATGGCTTCCTGACCGGAACCTGGAGCACCCATGACTATCGGCGGATCGCGCTGCGCTGGCTGCCGCCGGGGATGGCGTTGACCGCCGTGGTCGGCTGGCTCCAATGGCGCGCCGATTTCGACTATATCGTCGCGGTCAACGCCTTCCTGGCCTGGGCGGCACCGGGCCGACTGATGATGACGATCGCTTATGCCGCCTTGCTGGTGCTGGCGATCCGCCGCGCCGTGGGCAGCGCGCTGATCGCGCGCGTCGCGGCGGCAGGACGGGCGGCCTTTTCCAACTATCTGGGGACCAGCATCGTGATGACGACGGTCTTTTACGGCTATGGGCTGGGGCTGTTCGGCGATGTCGGTCGCTGGACGCTCTACCTGATGTGCCTGGCCATGTGGGCATTCATGCTGCTGTGGTCAAAGCTCTGGCTCGACCGCTTTCGCTACGGACCGCTCGAATGGTTGTGGCGCAGCCTCGCGCGCGGCGCGGTTCAGCCGATGCTGAAAGCGCCGTCCGCTCAGTAACCGACCGCGCGGCCGAACCCGGCCGGGCGGCGCTGGACCAGCGGATTGGCTTCGCGCTCGAGCGCACCCAGCGTTTCCTCGAACAACTGCCGCAGTTCGACGACGCGCGGCAGATATTCTTCGGGGCTGATCTGGCTTTCGACGCAGTGGCGCGCGAACATTTCGATGTCTTCGGCGACCGCACCGAGTTTTTCACCGCCGAACTGGCGCGCTTCGCTTTTCAGCGTGTGCGCGGGCATGACGAGGCCGCGCGCATCGCGGGCGCGCATCGCCTCTTCGATCGCCGCCACTGACTTGGTGCCGTCTTCGCGAAAATAGCCCAAGATCCGCACAAACGCGGCGCCCAGCTGGGTGCGCGTGGCACGGAATTCATCCCAGTCGACCAAGATTTCGTCCAATTTAGTGTCCCTTGGTGTGCAAAGTCGGTCGTGGTCCCGCCCGACACTTGCCCAAATTGAGTAAAAAAGACGTTACGACGTCGGGCGCTACTCAGCAAAGCCGCCCCAATTTGGGTCAGCGGCGGCGCACGCGCCAACGCTCCGCGTCATCCGTCGCCGTTTCCGGCTCGACCTGCCAATCATGCTCATCCGCGAGCGCCGCCACTTCGCGCCCTGCCTGCGGATCGTCGGCAATCAGTAGCACATCGGCGGCATCGCGCATCGCGCGCGCCAGCCGCAGCGCGGGCCAGGGGCAGCGCATTCCGCGTGCGTCGACGACCAGCGTCGACCCCTCATTCGTCATAGGGATTGCGCGAATTGCGGAAGTTGAGCCGCACCGGCACGCCCTGAAACCCGAGTTCCTTGCGCATGCCGTTGACCAGATAGCGTTCGTAGCTGCCCGGCAGGCTGTCGGTGCGCGTCCCGAACACAACGAAGGTCGGCGGCCGCGTACGCGCCTGCGTGATGTAGCGCAGCTTGATGCGCTTGCCGCCGGGGGCGGGGGGCGGATTGGCATCGACCGCACGTTCGAACCAGCGATTGAGCGCCGAGGTCGAGACGCGGTTGGTCCAGATCGCGCGCTGCTCGAACGCAACGCGGACCAGCGTGTCGATCCCCTTGCCCGTCGCACCCGAAATGGTCAGCACCGGCACGCCCTTGACCTGACTTAGCCCGTCCTCGAGCGCGGCGCGGACGCCGTTGAACAGCGACGACGGCTCTTCGGCGACATCCCATTTGTTGAGCGCGACGACCAGCGCGCGGCCTTCCTGCAAAACCCGGTCGGCGATGTGCAGATCCTGCGATTCCAGCCCCTTGGTCGCATCGAGCAACAGCACGACGACCTCGGCGAAATCGACCGCGTGCAGCGCGTCGGCGACCGACATTTTCTCCAGCTTGTCCTGCACCTTGGCGCGTTTGCGCATCCCGGCGGTGTCGAACAGCTGGATTTCGTGCACCTCGCCGTCGTCTTCCCATTGCCAGTCGACGCGGATCGAATCGCGGGTGATCCCGGCCTCGGGTCCGGTGATCAACCGGTCTTCGCCGATCATGCGGTTGATTAGCGTCGATTTTCCCGCGTTCGGGCGGCCGACAATTGCCAGCTTCATTGGGCCAAGTGGAGCGTCCTCGTCATCCGAAGCCGCAGCGACTTCTTTTTCAATCTCGTCGAACGGCTCGACGATCGGGCGCAGCAGGTCGAAAAGGTCGACCATGCCGTCGCCATGCTCGGCGCTGAGCGCGACCGGATTGTCGAAGCCGAGCGAATAGGATTCCATCAGGCCGTTTTCGCCCTGTTTGCCCTCGGCCTTGTTGACCACCAGGATGATCGGCGTGTCTTCACTGCGCAGCCAGCGCGCGATTTCCTCGTCGAGCGGGACGACCCCAGCGCGGCCGTCGATCATGAACAGCGCGGCATCGGCCTCGCGCACCGCCTTTTCGGTCTGGACGCGCATCCGACCGGGCAAAGTCGCGGCGTCCTGATCTTCGAAACCCGCGGTATCGACGATGCGAAATTCTAGCCCGAGCAGATTGGCGTCGCCTTCGCGGCGGTCGCGCGTCACCCCGGGCTGGTCGTCAACCAGCGCCAGCCGCTTGCCGACCAGCCGGTTGAACAGCGTCGATTTGCCCACATTCGGGCGGCCAACAATGGCTATCGTCGCGAATCGCGACATGTCACTTAATCCCTGTATCTGTCCGGGCCGCCCCGGCCCGGACGCTTGTCAGCGCCAGGCCGTGATCTGCCCGTCGTCTGCCAAAATATACAATATATTGTTCGCCACCACCGGCGTCTGCGACAACGGCGATTTGAATTCGGTCGAGCCAAGCAGCGACCCATCGGTCGGCGAATATTCCGCCATGATCCCCTCGCTGTTGACCGCGATCAGGCGGCCACCCGCCAGGATCGGACCGCTCCAGCGGATCGGATCCTTTTTCTTCTTTTCGGTTTCGATACGAAAACGCGAAAGCTGCTGAAGCCAACGCACCTTGCCCGACGTGCGCGCTACGCACAGCAATTTGCCGTCGTCGGTCATCGCATAGACCCACTCACCAACCACATAAGGCGTCGAGATACCGGCGATCGAGATTTCCCACGTGCGCTGCCCCGTGAGCAGTTCATAGCTCGCCATGCGGCCGCCCTGGCCGAGCGCGAAAACGCGGCCATTGTCGACGACCGGATCGGCGTCGACATCGGTGAGCGTCGACACCGACAGTGCCATCGACGTGCGCGCCAGCGCGTCTTCCCACAGGTCGCGGCCGTTTTCATACCGATAAGCCTGAACCTCGCCCGACGAGAAGCCGGCAACGATCGTCCCCTGCCCCGCCGCGGGCGATGCCGCGCCGAACACGCTGCCAGCTTCGAGTGACGCGGTCGCTTGCCACAACACCCCGCCGTTGGCGGCGTTAAGCGCGATGATCTGGTTGTCCTGAGTGATCACGTAAACACCGCCAAACGCGATCGTCGGGGCGCCGCGCAGCGGCCCGGCAGGCTTGACCTTCCAGATTACCGATCCGTCGGCGACATTGAGCGCAGCGACGTCGCCCGCACCGCTGGTCGCATAGACGACATTGCCGTCGACCCCGGCGCCGCCGCCGAACAGCGAATCCTTGAAATCCTTGCCGGTGCTGCCGATTGCAGTGCGCCACAGCGGCGCGCCGGTGTCGGCTGCGAGCGCGGTGACGACGGCATCGGTGCCGACGGCGAACAGGCGGTTGTCGGCGATCACCGGCGACGCAGCGAGCCGCTGCTTGTTGGTGCTGCCGGCGATATTCGCCTGCCAAAGCTGGCTGCGCGTCGCGCCCAGCGCCGGGTGGCCCATCGATTTTGCGGCGTTGCCGCCCGACTGCGCCCACGCCGCGTTTACCGCGGGTTCGGGCAGCACGACCGCGATAGCCGCGGTGGCCGGATCGACCTTGATGCTGGCATCGTTCGACAGGATCGACACGCGATCGCCGATCGTCGGCGTCTTCGGGCCGCCGTCGCCTTTGAACACACCGCAACCCGCGAGCGGCAGCGCGAGCAACGCCGCATAGATTCCGTAACGCGTCTTCCGCATATTAATTGGCTTCCTCAACTGGGGCGGCTGCCGCTGCTTGCGGCGCGGCATTGCCTTTTTGGTCCTTCGCAGCGCTTTCGGCCGCGCGATCGGTGACGGCATCGACGCCGAGCATGCCCGCCATCTGCACCGAGCGCGATTGCAACGATTTGGCGACACCGGGCAGCTTGGCGATGCGGCCGTAAAGCGAGCCGGCCTGGTCATATTGGCCAAGCTGATAATGGGCGGTGGCCGACAATTCAGCGGCGCTGGCGAACCAGCTCGACACCGGATCCTTGGCATCGACCAGCGGCGTCATGCGCGCAATCACCGCTTCGGGTTTCAGGCTGTCATATTCAAACGCGGTCTGGCGGATCAGCGCCAGATCGCGCAGAGCCTGATCGAGCTTGGTGTCAGCAGCGACCTTCGCCATCAGCGCGGCAGCGGCCTTCAGGTCGCCGCCTTGCGCCTTGATGTTCGCCTGCTGCATGACGGCGACGGCGCGATAAGCGGGATCGCCCCCGGCCGCGATTTTTTCGAGTTCGGTGGCAGCGGCGCGGGGCTGGTTCGTCGATAGTTTCTCGAACGAGGCGATCAGCTCCTCGGCCTGTTCACCGCGCGCGACGTCCTGACGATGGATCCAGTACAGATAGCCGCCGAACGCCAGCAAGGCAGCCAGCACGCCGCCGATGATCCAGCGGCCATAGCGCTGCATGACGGTGTCGAGACGATCCTTGCGGACGGCTTCGTCAACTTCCTGCAACAGCGCGGCATCGTTGGTCGGGCTCAGGGCCAATCAAACCTCCATTTATCGTTCAGGGCTTTGGGCATAGATCCCACCGCGGCTTCCTTAGCGACGGCGCGGAAAAAGGCCAAGCGATTCACTTGGTCTCGATCCTTGCCATACGCTCACGTCAGCCAGCGTAGATCTGATCCTCGGTCGGGAATGAACGAGACCTGACCTGATCGGCATATTCCCGAACCGCGCCGTCGACGACGCCGGCCATGTCTTGGTAGCGTTTCACGAATTTGGGGACGCGTTCGAACATGCCCAGCATGTCCTCCGTCACCAGCACCTGGCCGTCGCATTGCGCCGATGCGCCGATGCCGATGGTCGGGCAGGCAACCTTGTTGGTGACTTCGATCGCGATCGATTCGAGCACGCCCTCGATCACCAGCGAAAACGCACCCGCCTGCGCGACCGCCACCGAATCCTCGACGATCGACCGTGCCTCTTCCTCGCTCTTGCCCCGCACGCCATAGCCGCCAAGGATGTTCACCGCCTGCGGCGTCAGCCCGACGTGGCCCATCACCGGGATGCCGCGCTGGGTCAGAAATTCGATCGTCGGCGCGAGCGCGCGACCGCCCTCCAGCTTCACCGCCGCGGCGCCCGTTTCCTTGAGCAAATGCGCGGCGTTGGTGAACGCCTGTTCGGGGCTCGCTTCATAGCTGCCGAATGGCATATCGACGATGACCGCGGCATGATAGCTGCCGCGCACCACCGCGGCGCCGTGCAGCGCCATCATCTCCATCGTGACACCGACCGTGTGCGGCAGGCCGTAAATCACCTGCCCCAGCGAATCGCCGACGAGGAGCATGTCGCAATGCGGGTCGAGCAGCTGCGCCATGCGGACAGTGTAGGCGGTCAGCATCACGATTGGCTCGCCGCCCTTGCGCTGGCGGATGCGCGGCACCGTCAGGCGCTTCATCGGCTGCGGCGTCGGGTTCGCGCGGCTGGTCGAGGTGTCGAAGGTGAGCGTTTTGGGCAGGGTGGACATAGGGCGCGGGCTTAGCGGCTAAAGCGGCGGCGCGAAAGCGGCAAAGCCTGTTCATGTTATTCGTGATTGACTCTATGTTAAAAATATTCGACATTAGGTTCGAATCATATGACATGGAGTTCGACATGACGTTCCGCGAGAAAATTCACTGGGTGGCTTTTGTCACCATGCTCCTCGCCTTTGGCTGGTACTTCCTCGCCTTTCCGTGGAGCATTGCTGCTTCGCCTTCGGCGCTGTGGACCGCGGGCGGGATGCTGATCCCGCTGACGCTGGGGATCATCGTCGCCATGACGGTAGCGACCGTCATCTTGGCGATCCGCAACCGCAAGGAAGTGCATCTTGCCGAGGATGAGCGCGACCGGGCGATCCACTGGCGCGGCACCCATCTCGCCTATTATCCGATGGTGGTCGGCACCTGGGCATGCATCGGGCTGATCTTCACCGGCGCGGCGCCCGCGATCCTGCTCAACCTGCTGCTCGCGATGGTCGTGGGGTCCGAACTGCTGCGGATCGGCTCGCAGATCTGGCTCTATCGGCGCCATTGATGCGCCGGTCGGACCATTCAACCGACAGGAATTGATGATGACCTACAAGGAAAAAGCGAGTTGGCTGATGCTGGTGGCGATGGTGCTGGCATATAGCCTCTATTTCGGGCTGATCATCGCGGGGCATCCCGCCGGTACGTCACTGTTCGCCATGCTATGGCTGTTCGGCACCATCGCTGCAACGCAGGCGGTGGTCGTGATCATCGGCTGCATCTGGCTGGCGATCGAGGCGCGCAAGCTGCCACGTGCGCGGATCGACGAGCGCGACCGGGGGATCGCGGCGCGCGGCACCGCCATATCCTATCATGTCCTGCTGACCGCGATGATCGTCGTCGGGGTCGTGATGCCGTTCACCGAACCCGCGATCAAGATCGTCAACACCGCGCTGTTCGGCATCGTGTTGGCCGAACTCGTTGGGCTGATCGTCGTCGTAACCAGCTATCGCCGAGGCTGGCATGGCTAAACTGCCCTTCACCAACGATATTCGCACCCTGCGCTTTCTGGCGGGCGAAATGACGCAGGGCGACCTTGGCGACCGCGTCGGCGTGACGCGGCAAACGATCGCCGCGATCGAACAAGGCAAATATTCGCCGTCGCTCGAGGTCGCTTTCCGTATCGCGCTCGTGTTCGGCAAGCCGCTGGAAGCGGTGTTCCAATGGGAGACCGGCAGCGATTGAAGTCAGCGCGGCCGCGTGGCCCGGCCCACGCCTCTCCCCATGGGCGTCAGGCCGGGTTTTTGCGCTGTCTTGGGATCGAAAGCGAGCGCTCGCTAGCTAGCTTCGTCATCCCGGACTTGATCCGGGATCCATGACGACAGCGCGGCTATGGAGCCCGGATCAAGTCCGAGATGACGATGAGGCGAAAACCCTCCCTGTCGCGCAACGATGGGGAGGGGGACCGTCCGCGAAGCGGATGGTGGAGGGGCAGCGACGCTAGTGCCATCGCCCCTCCGTCAACTCGTCGCGCGGCCACCTCCCCATGGTTTCGCCACAGGGAGGATCAACGTCCACTTCGGTCGATCTTTCCCGCTAATGTCACCACCGCCTCGCGCGGATTGTCGCTGAACAGTCCGTCGATGCCAGTAGCCAGATAAGCGGCGATCTCGGCGCCCAGGTCGCCATGCCCCGCCGGGTTGACCCCGCCTTTGTTACCCAGCGGCAGGAAATAATTCTCGCGGCGGAACGTCCATGGATGCACTTTCAGCCCCTCAGCATGTGCGTCGCGCACCAGGCTGGTCGGTTCGGCCAGGGAGCCGAGCGCGCCGCGCGGGATGACCATCGCCTTGTTCGGGCCGATACCGTCCGCATAGGATGCGACGGTTTTGAGGCCTGCGGGTGACGCCATGGCGGCATAGCTGGTTTCAGGCCTGTCGGGCGGACCGCCCTCGCCGTCCATCAACTGAATCAGCGGCAGGTCGCTCTTGGCGCGCAGGTCCATCAGGTTCCGCACCTCAAAGCTCTGGATATAGACCGGCGCCTTGCGGCCGCGATAGCCGAAGCGGTCGAGCAGCGTGAGCAGCGGCGCCTCATGCGACAGCCCGATCGACGTAAAATAGCTGGGGTGCTTGGTCTCAGGATAGATGCCGACCGGCTTATCGCGGCCCGCGTTCACCTCGGCCAGCAGCGTCAGGATTTCCTCAAACGTTGGAATATCGAACTGTCCGTCATAATCTGTCGAGCGCAGCATCGGCAGCCGTTCACGGGCGCGCAGCATCTTCAATTCGGCCAGCGTGAAATCTTCGGTGAACCAACCGGTCACCTTGCTGCCATCGATCGTCTTGGTCGCCTTAAGGTCGGCAAACTCAGCGCGATCGGCGACGTCGGTTGTCTCCGAAATCTCATTTTCGTGCCGCGCCACCAGCACGCCGTCCTTGGTCAACACCAGGTCGGGCTCGATAAAGTCGGCGCCCTGTTCGATCGCCAGCCGGTACGCGGCGATTGTGTGTTCGGGTCGCTCGCCCGATGCACCGCGATGCGCGATGACGACAGGTGGCTGGCCATCGAGGGTCGATTGCGCGGTCACCGGATCAGCCGAGCAACCGGCCAGCAGCGTCAGGGCCAGCAAGGCCAGCATCCGCCGGATCATGCCGCAAAACGCGCCTGCCAGTCGGCGGCCGAAAAACCGACGCTGATCGCGCCCGCAGCTTCGACGACCGGACGGCGGATCATTGCGGGTTGGTCGAGCATCAAGACTTTCGCCGATGCCGCATCGAGCCCGTCCTTTTGCGCATCGGGCAGTTTGCGAAACGTCGTTCCCGCCTTGTTGAGCAGCTTTTCCCAGCCGAGCGCATCGATCCAGCTTTGCAACCTGGCGGCATCGAGCCCATCTTTGCGGACGTCGTGAAAGCGGTAGGCGACGCCCCGCTCATCGAGCCAGCGCCGTGCCTTTTTCATCGTGTCGCAATTCGAAATGCCGTAGAGAATCATTGTCATGGCGCCCTGACTAGCAGGCGGCGATGACAAGTTCGAGGCGTGGTGATCGCGGATTTTTCACACGATCGGCGCCCGGTCGGCCAGCCGCGTGTTCGCGCTCGCCAGCTTGCCGCGCAGCGCGCGCGCAAAACCTTCGTGCAGCGCGCTCGCGATCGCGGGGTTGGCGGCCAGATAGGCGCGAAGTGCCGCCGCCGGGACAAACCACAGCCGCGCATTGCTGCCCAGCAGCACCGTTCCCGTCGCATGCGTGCCGTCGAGCACCGTCGCTTCGCCGATCAGCGCGCCGTCGGATAATTTGCCGACCTCGGCGCCGTCGCGCCGGATCGCCGCCTGCCCCTCGGCGAGATAGAATAAACTCGGCGCCGCCTGGTTCTCGCGGATCAATATCTCGCCGCGCTTCGCCGAAATCCAATGCCCCTGATCGATCAGCCCGCGCGCCGCCACCTGGTTGAGCGCGCTGAAATGCTCACGCCGCAGCGCCTCTTCCTCCGCCGAAAAGCTGACCTGTCGCTCGCGCAGCCACAACCGCGCCAGGATGCCGAGGTTGACGATGAGGATCGCCAGCACCAGCATGCCGTATCCGACGTCGGGTTCGCGGAATAAAACCAGCGGCACCGCCACCAGCGCCGCCGCGGCGAGCCCGATCCGGACATAATCGATGCGCACGACAAAGCTGGTCGCCAGCAGCAACAGCAATGCCCCATATACAAACCATGCGGACTCGAAATTCGCCATAGCCAGTCGCTTTGCGTGGAGACCCGGTATCGGGTCGATGCATGTATAACGTCGCCGATAGCCCGATGCCTTGGTAACGCGAATTCCATTCCAAAGCAGTGAAACAAACTATCAGTTTTTGGTCCTCAAGAAAAGCATAGGTGCGCAAATGTCACGATAATGCTAATTTTATCGTTCGTGAAATGGCGTGCATTGCGTCCGAGCAACATTCGCGCCATGGCGGCGCCCGGTTCAAACAGTGAAGACACAGGCAGATGAGCAAGAATTGGCAACCGCATAGCTGGCGCTCGCACGAGGCCCGCCAACTCCCCACCTATCGCGACGCCGCTGCGCTCGCGGCGGCGGAGCGCGAGCTCAGCAATTATCCGCCGCTGGTCTTTGCCGGCGAGGCGCGCGACCTGACCGCCGACCTCGGCCGCGTCGCCGAGGGCAAGGCGTTTCTGCTGCAGGGCGGCGACTGCGCCGAAAGCTTTGCCGAGTTTCATCCGAACAACATCCGCGACACCTTCCGCGTGCTGCTCCAGATGGCGGTCGTGCTGACCTTTGCGTCGAAAATGCCGGTGGTGAAGCTCGGCCGCATGGCGGGCCAGTTCGCCAAGCCGCGATCGGCCGACATGGAAGACATCGATGGCATCTCGCTGCCGAGCTATCGCGGCGACATCATCAACGACATCGCGTTCGAGGAAACGGGCCGCGAGCCCGACCCGCAGCGCATGGTCAAGGCGTATAACCAGTCGGCGGCGACGCTAAACCTGCTGCGCGCCTTCGCCAACGGCGGCTATGCGAATTTGCATCAGGTCAACGCGTGGACGCATGACTTCATGGACCGCAGCCCCTGGGCGAAGAAGTATCAGGAAACTGCGGCGCGGATTTCCGAAGCGCTGGCCTTCATGGAAGCGTGCGGCGTGACGCCAGAGACGGTGCCGCAGATCAAAGGCACCAGCTTCTACACCAGCCACGAAGCGCTCCTGCTCCCCTATGAGCAGGCGCTGACGCGGCAGGACAGCCTGACCGGCGGCTGGTACGACACGTCGGGCCACTTCCTGTGGGTCGGCGACCGCACCCGTTTCGAAGGGTCGGCACATATCGAATATCTGCGCGGCATCGGCAATCCGGTCGGCATGAAGTGCGGACCGAGCCTGGAGTCCGACGTGCTGCTGCGCCTGCTCGACACGCTGAACCCGAACCATGTGTCGGGTCGGATGACGCTGATTACCCGCTATGGCCATGACAAGATCGAGGCGCATCTGCCCAAGCTGGTGCGCGCCGTAAAGGAATCGGGCCACCCTGTCGTGTGGTCGTGCGACCCCATGCACGGCAATGTCATCAAGACGCCCAACGGCTACAAGACGCGCCCGTTCGAGCGCATCCTCGCCGAAGTGCGCGGCTTCTTTGCCGTCCACCGCGCCGAGGGAACGCATGGCGGCGGCATCCATATCGAGATGACCGGCCAGAATGTCACCGAATGCACCGGCGGCGCGATGGACGTGACCCAGATGGACCTGGCCGATCGCTATCACACGCACTGCGATCCGCGGTTGAATGCGGGGCAGTCGCTGGAACTGGCGTTCCTGCTGGCCGAGATGCTCAATCAGGAAATGTCGGAGCGAGCGAAGCAGGCGGCGTAAGAGCGATCGATTAAATAGGGACAGTCCCTATTCAATCACCGTCATTGCGAGCGAAGCGAAGAAATCCAGGGTGGCGTAAACCGCTCTGGATTGCTTCGCTTCGCCCGCAATGACGATGAGGAAGTTTACTTCCCCGGCCACGCCTTCACGTCAGCGAACGCCCGCCCCAGCGCCACATGCAGGTCGGCATCCTCCGCCGCGCCCCCCAGCGGGATCTTGTCGCTGAAATTGTCGTTCGGGCCGTGATAATCGCTGCCCAGAAACGCTTCCAACAGCGGCATATCCGAAAAACTGCCGCCGACCATCAGCGACGTCACGCCCTTGGCACCCAGCGCCCAGCCGTCCTGGCGCTGAATGAAGGCGTCGGCCTCGCCATCCTCGTCGAGCTTGCGGCCCAGCTTGGTCGCGGCGGCGCGCACCACCGCATCATAGGCGGGCTTGCCGCGCCCGATCGTTGCGACCGGGGTGCCGCGCGGCGAAATCGCGATGGTGTCGACATTGAGCGCCACGGTGATGTCGCTCAGCGGCACCACGGGATAATCGGCAAAATAGCGCGCGCCGAGCAGACCCTTTTCTTCCGCGGTCGTCGCCAGGAAATAGATGTCGCGGTCGGGGCGCTGACCCGACGCCAGCCGCTTGGCTACCTCGATCAGCACCGCGATGCCGCTCGCATTGTCGACCGCGCCGTTGCAAATGCGATCGGCCTCGCCTTCCTTGCCGCAGATACCAAGGTGATCCCAATGGCCTAGGAACAGCACCGCCTTGCCGTCCGGCTTGGCGCCGGGCAGCTTGGCGACGACATTGTTGCTGATGAAGGGCCGGACCGTCGATTGGGTGGTCAGATCGGCGGTCATCGGCAGCACGATGCCGCGGTAGTCGGGCGACTTTGCCGCTTCACGCACCGCGCCGCCATCCTGTCCTGCCTTTTTGAGCAGCGCGTCGGCGGCTTCGAGCGACAGGAAGCCGCTCACCGGCGCGCCCGGCTTGGCGCTCGCCAGCCGCACGGCCGTGCTACCAGTACTTTCGCGCAGCTCCGCCCATGGCACGGCGTCGGTCGCAATCACCAGCACGGCTGCGGCGCCCGCGTCGGCCAGCATCTGCCGCCGCTCGCGGTAACGCGGCAGCTTGTCGCCGAACGGCGCATTGTCGAACAACATGATCGCCAGCTTGCCGGTGACGTCGGCGTTGACCTTGCCCGCGCCATCGACGCCGTAACCGACAAAGACCGCGGGAAGGTCGGCCAGTGACATCGACGCGTCGCGCCCGTTCAGGATGACCCCGTCATCCTCGATAGCGAAATCGCGGCCATGCACCTTGAACTTGGCGGTGCCGCCGACGGCGCGACTCTCGACGAAAGGGATCGGCTGCAACCACGGGGTGGCGCTGCCCGGTACGGCTTCGAGTCCGGCCTTGGCCCATTCGCCGACGATATAGGCAATGGTGCGATCCTCGCCATCGGTGCCCGGGGCGCGTCCTTCGAACGCGTCGTCGGCGAGCGCCTTGATATGCGCAGCGAGTTGGGCTTCGGTGACTGGCGGATCGGCCTTTGCGGGCGCAGCAGACGCGGCGGCAGGAAGGCAGGCGATGAGGGCGATGGCCGCGATAGCGGTACGGAAACGAATGATCTTCATGGGGCCGCCGCATGGCATTTCCGTTTGGCTCAGGCAAGGCGCGTTCGTCGAACGACGAATGGCAATCATCCCTCCCGCAAGCGGGAGGGGCAGCGAGACTTGCAAACTTGTTCGCTAGTCGCAGCGGGGTGGGCCAATGCGATGTCGCTGCCCACCCCCAATCCCTACCGCGAGCGGGAGGGTAGCTTTCAGCGCCGCGCCAGCAGCGCGCGCGCCGCAGCGACGTGCATATCCTCGATCATCCGCCCGTCGTGACGCTGCGCCCCGCCCGTCGCCGCCGCGACGAGCGCCTCGGCGGCAGCGATCTCGCGCGCCGAGGGGGCAAAGGCGGCATTGCACGGGTTGATCTGCGAGGGGTGGATCAGCGACTTGCCATCGAATCCGAGCCGCCGTCCCTCGGCGGCTTCGCCAGCAAAGCCAGCGACGTTGTCGATGGCGTTGTAAACCCCATCGAGCGCCCACACACCGGCCGCACGCGCCGCCAGCACGATCGCCTGGATCGCATGGCTCATTGCGCTCCGATCCATGCCGTCCGGGAGCTTCAATTCATGCGCCAGATCATTGAGCCCCGCGATCAAACCCGCAACCGCGGGATCGGCGCCAATGTCACGCGCAGCATAGATCGCCGCCGGAGTTTCGATCATCGCCAGAACCGGCAGACCCAGCCCGCGCACCGGACCCAGATCGGTCGGCGCATCGACCTTGGGCAGCACCACCGCATCGAGCGTCAGATCGGCGAGCGCGTCGATGTCCGCCGCCTGCTCCGCCGTCCCGGTTGCATTGACCCGCACCGCGACGCGCTTGCCCGAAAAGCCCGCCATCACCGCGGCGCGCATCGCAGCGCGCGCTTCGTCCTTGCGATCCGCGGGGACTGCGTCCTCAAGATCTATAATCAGCATATCGGCGGCGAGGCCCGACGCTTTTTCCAGCGCGCGGGCATTCGAGCCGGGGACATAAAGCAGCGAGCGCGGAGCAGATTCAGGGTGGGTCATGCGCTTTTGTCTGGCGCAACCGGGCCATTCTCGCAATAAAGGAGTGAGGCCTCACGGCCAGGTTCGCAGAGGGGATTTTCGATGGACTATTGGTTTCCGATCGCACTCGTCGTGCTCGCGGCGGTGTTCCTGCTGTGGGCGCTCACCCCGGTTCGTCAAGGTTTCAGCTACACCATCGAACGCTTCGGTCGCTACACGCACACCGCGCAGCCGGGGCTGAACTTCATCATGCCGATCTTCGATCGCGTCGGCCGCAAGGTCAATATGATGGAACAGGTGCTCGACATTCCCGGCCAGGAAATCATCACCAAGGACAATGCGATGGTCGCGGTCGACGGCGTGGTGTTCTTCCAGGTGCTCGACGCCGCCAAGGCCGCCTACGAAGTCAGCGACCTGTATCTGGCGATCATGAACCTGACGACGACGAACCTGCGTACCGTGATGGGCTCGATGGACCTCGACGAAACCTTGTCGAAGCGCGACCATATCAACGCGCGGCTGCTCGTCGTGGTTGACGAGGCAACGACGCCGTGGGGGGTCAAGATCACCCGCGTCGAGATCAAGGACATCCGCCCGCCTGCCGATATTTCGAACGCGATGGCGCGCCAGATGAAGGCGGAGCGCGAAAAGCGCGCCAACATCCTGGAAGCCGAAGGCATGCGCGCCTCCGAAATCCTGCGCGCCGAGGGTGAGAAGCAGGGCCAGATCTTGCAGGCCGAGGGCCGCCGCGAAGCCGCCTTCCGGGACGCCGAAGCCCGCGAACGCGAAGCCGAGGCCGAAGCCAAGGCAACCCAGATGGTGTCCGACGCGATCGCGGGCGGTAACGCGCAGGCGATCAATTACTTCATTGCGCAAAAATATGTCGAAGCCGTCAGTCAGTTCGCCACCAGCCCGAACAGCAAGACGATCCTGTTCCCGGTCGAGGCGACGCAGCTGATCGGGACGCTCGGCGGTATCGGCGAGCTTGCCAAGGATGCGTTCGAGCGCGGCCCGACGCCGCCGACGACGCCAGGAGTGCGCTGAGATGCCCGATTGGCTGTCGAACATGGAGCCGCATTGGGCGTGGCTGACCATCGGGGTGCTGCTGTGCGCCGCCGAAATCGTCGCGCCGGGGTTCTTCCTCGTCTGGCTGGGCGTCGCGGCGATCGCGACCGGCGTCCTCGCCTTTCTGCTCCCGATCGGCGTCCCGATGCAGCTCGGCGTCTTTGCCGTGCTCGCCTTCATCGCGCTCTACAGCGCGCGGCGCTGGCTCAAGAACAACCCGATCGTGTCGACCGACCCGCTGCTCAACCAGCGCGGCGGGCGGCTGGTCGGCGAAGTGCTGACCTTGGTGACCGCGATCGAAAACGGCCGCGGCCGGGCCAAGGTTGGCGACGGCGAATGGCCGGTCCGCGGGCCGGACGCTGCCGAAGGGACCAAGGTCCGCGTGGTCAGCGCCGAAGGCGGGATGCTGGTGGTCGAGGCGGCTTAGTTCCCGCAAGATGGCGTGACATCCTTCGGCGGCGACCGCTACTCCTGCCGAGACTCAGGGGTCCGTTCGCCAGATTTGGACCGGCTGATGACAGGGCTTTAACTGCGAACTGCTTCGCCTTCGTCTTTGGCAAGCTTGGCGGCGCGGCGCCGTTCGCGCAGCGTTTCCAGCACACTCGCCGCCTGCCGCCCGCCACCCGCGATAAAGCGGTGGTTCATGCCAGCGGTCAGATCACCCTCGCTGATCTGCACATGCAGTCGTTCGGAATCGAGGTGGCGCAGCGCCTGCTCGACATCGGCGATTTCAACGTCATCGACGTCGATCTGCTTCAGTGCCAAGAGCCCGAGCGCGATCGAACTTTCAAAGGTTTCACGCACCGCGCCGTCGACCCCGGCGCCGTCGATCGCCATCAGCTGGCGGCGGTCGAACACTCGAGTCAGGATTTTGGCGTTCGGAAACGCCTTGACGATCGGCGCCAGCACCGCGGCGTCAAAGCTGCGGTCGTCGGTGCAGAAAATGATCAGCCGTGCATCCTCGGCATCAGCGCGGCGCAGCACATCGACCTTCAGCCCGTCGCCATAATAGACTTTGGTGTTGTAGCGCCCCGACGTCTCGATCTGGCTCGGCTTCTTGTCGATCAGCGTCACCGAACAATCGACCGCGTTCAGCATCTGCGTCACGATCTGTCCGAACCGCCCGTAGCCGACGACAATCGCCGACCCGCGCGGCGCATGTTCGGGGTCGTCGAGTTCGGCTTCGATACTGTCGGGTGCAAACTCCAGGTTGCGCGCGAACAGCATCAGGAACGGCGTCGATATCATCGACAGCGTTACGACCGCGCTGAACAGGCTTGCCGCCTCGGGCGCGATCAGCTGCGCCTCGGTCGCTTGCGTGAACAGCAGAAAGCCGAATTCGCCGCCCTGGCTGAGCAGCAGACCAAGCCCGAGCGCGACGCTCCACGGCTTGCCGAACAGGCGCACAATCACGGTCAGCACCGCGACCTTCACCGCGACCAGCCCGGCGGCGAGCGCGACGACGCGCAGCGGGTCTTCGCGAATGACATTGAGGTCGAGCACCATGCCGACGGCAAGGAAAAACAGCCCGAGCAGCACAAGGCGGAAGGGTTCGACATCGGCCTCGATCTCGTGCCGGTATGGCGAATCGGCCAGCATCACGCCGGCGATGAAGGCGCCGAGCGCGGTCGACAGGTGCAGGCTATGCATAAAGGCGGCGCTGGCGATGACGACAAGCAGCCCGACGACAACGAACAATTCGCGCTCGCCATAGCGGCCGATGATCCGCAGCAACGGATTGACGACAAAGCGTCCGGCGAGGACGAGGACGACGATCGCGGCGACGGTATAAAGCGCCATCTGCCACCCCGGCGGCGCGTCGGAATTGGCGGGGGCGCGCGACAGCACCGCGATGATCGTGATCATCGGCACGATCGCGAGATCCTGGAACAGCAGCACTGAAAAGGCCTTTTCACCAAAAGGCGAGTTGATTCGGCCCGAGCTTTTCAGCCCTGGCAGCACCTGTGCAGTCGACGACAGTGCGAGCGGCAGCCCGAGCGCCAGCGCCGCCTGCCAGCTGAAGCCGAGCGTTAGGAAAATGAGGCCTGATAGGATCAGGCCGGTGATCACGACTTGCGCAAGTCCAAGCCCGAAGATCGCGCGGCGCATGTCCCACAGGCGCCGCGGATGCAGTTCCAGCCCAACGAGGAAGAGCAGGAACGCGATGCCGATTTCAGCAAATGCGAGCTTCGATTCGCCGCCGCCGACGAGCCCGAGACCGTAGGGGCCGACCAGCGAACCCGCGATCAGATAGCCCAGCACCGCGCCCAGCCCGAGACGGCGGAACAGCAGGATGAACAGCGTTGCGACCCCCAACAGGATCGCTCCTTCGACCAGCGCGGTGTCGGTTGCCTGCTCGGCGGCCACATCGGTCGCCACCGCGGTTAGCGCGAGCAAGTTCACACGCGTGCGCCCTGTTTTTCGAGCGCAAGAATCGCGGCGTCGAACGGCAACAGGATCGCCCCCTGCCGCGCAGGATACTCGCGCGCGGGGGCCAGCAGTTGAAAGCCCGGCCAGTCGGGCACGGCGCCAGTTCCGCCGAACCAGCCCGCAATCGAGTCGCGCGCACCGCGAATCTCGTCGCGGTTGCGTCCCTTAACGTGGCGCGCGAGTAGCGTCGCGGCCGCCTGTCCCAGCGCGCACGCCTCGACATGCATGCCGATGCCGGTGACCCGCCCCAGATCGTCGGCGTCAAGATCAAGGAGGATGCGGCTGCCGCACAGCGGCGCGCGCGCCGTGGCGTGATATCGCGCGTCGGGGTTGGGCAGATGTTCGGACGTCGCCACCGCCAGCGCCAAAATGTCGCGGTTGTACAGCGGCCCGCTCATGGCGTCGGTGCTTCGGCTTCGGCCGCGCGCGCTTCCGCGCGGCGCTCGGCGATCACCTTGCTCAGCGCCTGGCTTGTCGCGTTGAGCGCGGGATAGGTGCGGCTGTCTGTCATCCATGTCGGACGCTGCGCGTTGCCATAACCGATGTCGTACAGCAGCGCCACGAGCAGGAAGCCGATCGCCGCGATCATCAGCCCCTTTACCGCGCCGAACCCGGCCCCCAGCCCGCGGTCGAAGCCGCCAACGAGCGACGCGCGGCTGCGCTGCCCCATCGCGCGCGATCCCCATTTGGCAAAGGCGAAGACGCCCCCGAACAGCAACACAAACGCCAGCATTGCGGCGCCGCCGCCGCTGCCGACCCAGCCACTCAACAGGTCGGTGACGAACGGATGAAAGAAGCGCACCGCCGCAATCGCCAGGATCCAGGCGAGCAATGTCGTCACTTCCTGCACCAGGCCGCGCCAAAAACCGAGCACCGCGCTGCCGCCGACGAGCGTCAGCACGAGGATATCCAGAGCTGTCAGACTTCCCATTCAGGGGTGGCTAGTCGCGACCGAGCATCAGGTCAACGAGTTCGCCGAGCCGTTCGAAACCGGTCACCGAAATTCCCCCCACCGGCTTCATTCCCTTCGGACCCCAACCGCTCGAAAAACCCAGCTTTGCCGCCTCGCGCAGCCGCAATCCGTCGTGCGAAACCTGCCGCACCTCGCCCGACAGCGACAATTCGCCGAAGACGATCGCGTCGGCGGGCACCGGCCGCTCGCTGAACGCCGAAATTAGCGCCGCCGCGACCGCCATGTCGGCGGCGGGGTCAGTCAGTCGGTAACCGCCGGCAATGTTCAGATAGACTTCGGCGGCGCCCATCTGGAGCCCGCAGCGCGCTTCCAAGACCGCCAGCACCATCGCGAGTCGCCCGCTGTCCCACCCGACCACCGCGCGTCGCGGCGTCGCCCCGCTCGCGAGCCGCACGGTCAGCGCCTGTACCTCGACCAGCACCGGCCGGGTGCCTTCCAATGCGGGGAACACGACCGATCCCGGTACGTCGCGGCTGCGATCGGTCAGGAACAGGCTCGACGGGTTGCTGACCTCGCCCAACCCCTCCTCACCCATCGCGAACACGCCGATCTCGTCGGTGCCGCCAAAGCGGTTCTTCACCGCGCGCAGGATGCGATATTGATGGCTGCGCTCGCCCTCGAACGCCAGCACCGTATCGACCATATGTTCAAGCACGCGCGGCCCCGCGATCGTCCCGTCCTTGGTGACATGCCCGACCAGCACGATCGCGGCGTCGCTGTCCTTGGCATAGCGGATCAATTCCTGCGCCGACGCGCGGACCTGGCTCACCGTGCCGGGCGCGCTGTCGATCAGGTCGCTGTGCATCGTCTGGATCGAATCGATGACGACGAAATCGGCGGTCTGTCGGTCGAGGGTCGCGAGAATGTCGCGCACCGACGTCGCGCTGGCGAGGGCGACCGGCGCGTTGCCGAGCCCCAGCCGCTGCGCGCGTAGCCGCACCTGCGCCGTCGCTTCCTCACCGCTGATATAGACGACCGACTTGCCCGCCTGCGCCAGCCGCCCCGCCGCCTGCAGCAGCAGGGTCGACTTGCCGATCCCCGGATCGCCGCCGATCAACGTCGCCGACCCCGCGACGAACCCGCCACCCAGCGCGCGATCGAATTCGGCAATCCCGCACAGCATCCGCTCGGGCATCTTGCTGTCGGCATTCAGCGTTTCGAGCGCGATCGTGCGCCCGCCCTTGCTGAGGTCGTGTTTGGCCGAAAAGACCGTCTCGCCTGCTTCCTCGACCAAGGTGTTCCACTCGCCGCAATCGGCGCACTGCCCTTGCCAGCGATAGGTGGCGGAGCCGCAATTCTGGCAAATATATTGGCGTTTTGCTTTGGCCATGCGTTCGCGCATAATCGGAACAAAGAACGAACGCCAGTCCTTTCACACGTTCGTCACCCCGGACTTGATGCGGGATCCATGCGGCACCCTTGTTATGGATGCCGGATCAAGTCCGGCATGACGATAGTTGGACAGGACGGTTCAGTTTTCCCTGCCGTTGCTCTAGGGCGATCACCAATTCGAATCGCTCTTCCGACAGAAAGCCCGCGCCATGAAATTCTTCGCCGACACCGCCGAAATCGCCGACATCCAGGAACTCGCCGCAACCGGCCTGCTCGACGGCGTCACCACCAACCCGTCGCTGATCGCCAAGTCAGGCCGCGACTTCAAGGAAGTGACCCGCGAAATCTGCGCGCTGACGACCGGCCCGGTGTCCGCCGAAGTCGTCGCGCTCGACCATGAAACGATGATGAAAGAGGCCGAAATCCTCCGCAAGATAGCCGATAACGTCTGCATCAAGGTGCCGCTGACGATCGACGGATTGAAAACCTGCAAGGCGCTGACCAGCGACGGCACGATGGTCAATGTTACACTCTGCTTCTCGGCAGCGCAGGCGCTGCTCGCGGCCAAGGCGGGCGCGACCTTCGTCTCGCCCTTCGTCGGCCGCCACGACGACAATGGTTTCGACGGCATGCAGCTGATTTCCGACATCCGGCTGATCTATGACAATTATGGCTATGAGACCGAGATCCTCGTCGCCAGTGTGCGCCACGGCATCCATGTCCTCGAAGCCGCCAAGATCGGTGCCGACGTGATGACCGCGCCGCCGTCGGTGATCAAGGGGCTGTTCAAGCACATCCTGACCGAAAAGGGCATCGAAGGCTTCCTCGCCGACTGGGCGAAGACCGGGCAATCGATTTAACGACATATCCTCCCTGTCCGCTGACCGAGGGGCCATGACGCGACGTCGCCCCCCCTCCACCATCCTGCGGATGACCCCTCTCCCCATGGCTTCGCCACAGCGAGGATTACGGTTGACGTAAACGTTAACCAACCGCGATACTCGCCTCAAAGGGAGAGATTCGCGATGACCGACACCACCATCCTCACCGAACGCCGCGGCCATATCCTGATCGTCACGATCAACCGGCCCGACGCGCGCAACGCGGTCAACGCCGCGGTTCATATCGGCATCGGCACCGCGCTCGAAACCGCCGAAAGCGATCCCGAAATCCGCGCCGTCGTCATCACCGGCGCGGGCGACAAAAGCTTCTGCGCGGGAGCCGACCTGGTCGCCCTGTCGCGGGGCGAGAGCCTCTATCCCGACGATCCGGCTCAGCAGGCGTGGGGGTTTGCCGGCATGGTATCGCACCCGATATCCAAACCGATCATCGCCGCGGTCAACGGCTTTGCCTTTGGCGGTGGCTGCGAGATCGCGTTGATGAGTGACATCATCATCGCCGCCGATCATGCGCAATTCGGCCTGCCCGAAGTCAAGGTCGGGCTGTTCGCCGCGGCGGGCGGCGCGTTTCGCCTCGCGCAGCAAATTCCGCGCAAGCTGGCGATGGAATATATGCTCACCGGCGATCCGATCCCCGCCGCGCGCGCCGCCGAATTCGGGCTGGTCAATCATCTCGTACCGCTCGCCGACCTGCTTCCCACCGCGATCGCGCTGGCCGAAAAGATCGCCGCCAACGCGCCGCTGTCGGTGCAAGCGTCGAAGCGCGTCGCGCTCGGCATCCACGACGGCCGCATCGCCGCCGACGCGCCCTATTGGGAAGCCAACACGCTCGAACGCACCGCGCTGATGCGCAGCGAAGACGCGCGCGAAGGCCCGCGCGCCTTTGCCGAAAAGCGCAAGCCTGAGTGGAAGGCACGCTAAAATGACGATGACCGATCCCGAGCGTATTCCCGTCATCATCGGTGTCGGACAGGTCAATGATCGTCCCAACGATCCCGATCAAGGGCTGGACTCGCTAGAGCTGATGGTCGCCGCGCTCCGGATTGCTGCTGAGGATGCTGGCGTACCGCTGGCCGATCTCGACAGCCTCGCGATCGTCGATCAAATCAGCTTTCACCACCTTGGCAAGCTGTGCGAACCCCTCGCCGCCGCGATCGGCGCGACGCCTGCGATAAATTACCAATCCGCTGCGCCGCACGGCGACACGCCGGTGCGTCTGCTCAACGAGGCTGCGAACCGCATCGGCGCCGGCGAGGTCAAACTCGCAGCGATCGTCGGTGCTGAGGCGCTGCGCACCGCCGCGGGCCGCGCCGCCAAGGCCGCCAGCGGCGAGGATAAAAGCTATAACGCGATCCGCAAGGTCGCGACGCGGCGCGAGCCAAATTACGCGCAGCTGCACGGGCTGGCTGCGCCGGTCGATGTCTATCCGCTCTACGAGAATGCGACGCGCGCCGCGTGGGGTCAGAGCCTGGAAGACGCGCAATTCGAGAGTGCAGAGATCTGGTCACGCTTTTCCGAAGTCGCCGCAGCGCACGAAGGCGCATGGATCCGCAAAGCGTCGTCGCCCGAGGACATCCTTCGAGTCGACGAACGCAATCGCCCGATCGCTTTCCCCTATTCAAAACTGATGGTCGCCAATTCGTCCGTCAATCAAGGCGCAGGCTTCATCGTCGCCAGCCTCGCCGAAGCGTGGCGGCGTGTCATCCCCGAGGACCGGCTGATCTACGTCGGCATGGGCGCGGCGGCGAAGGAGCCCGCCAGCATCCTCCACCGCGACCGCTACGACGGCAGCGTCAGTATGGAAACGTCGATCACGCGCACCCTCGCACTTAACGGCATGACGGCGCAGGATTTCGACCATGTCGAACTTTACAGCTGCTTTCCATGCGTGCCGAAAATGGCGCGGCGCATCCTCGGCTGGCCGTGGGACCGCCCCGCGACGGTGTTCGGCGGGCTGACCTTTGGCGGCGGCCCGATCGCCAACTATATGAGCCACGCCATCGTCTCGATGGTTGATCGGTTGCGCGCCGAGGGTCGCCATGGCTTTCTGTTCGCCAATGGCGGCTTTGCAACCGACAATCATTGCATTGTTCTCGGGAGGGAGCCGATCGTCGGAGCGAGCTTCCCGCAGGATTTCGACTATCAGGCCGAAGCCGAGGCAAAACGCGGCGCGGTGCCTGAGTTGACCGAGGACTATGCCGGACCGGCGACGATCGAAAGCTACACGGTGTTCTACGGCCGCGATGGGGCGCCAAAGGCGGGTGTTGTCGTTGCGCGCACCCCGGATAGCGCGCGCACGCTCGCGCATGTTGATGTCGCGGATGCAGCGATGGTGGCTTTTCTGACGGACGGGACGCGGGAGCCCGTTGGCACAACTGGCCAAGTCGTTGCACTCGAAGAAGGCTTCGGCTGGCGGGCGGACTGACGCCGCCCACCCTGTTCCGTTCGCATCCTGCGAAGTCGAGATGCCCATCGGGCGTGTACGGCTTCACGGTGTCTCGACTTTGCGCGACACGAACGGGGTTTTGAGCAGCCGCTCGCCATCAAAGTTCGAAACTCACACCCTGTGCTAGCGGCAACGCATCCGAATAATTGATCGTATTCGTCGCGCGCCGCATATATTGGCGCCAGCTGTCCGACCCGCTTTCGCGGCCGCCGCCGGTTTCCTTTTCGCCGCCGAACGCCCCGCCGATCTCAGCGCCGCTCGTCCCCAGATTGACGTTCGCGATCCCGCAATCGCTTGCCGCCAAAAACCGCTCGGCTTCGCGAACATCGGTCGTAAAAATTGCCGATGACAATCCCGCCGCGACATCGTTGTGCAGGTCGATCACCGCATCCAGATCATAATAGCGCATCACGTAGAGGATCGGAGCAAAGGTCTCGTCGAGCACCGGCCCGACCTGTCCCGGCATTTCGACCAGCGCGGGCTTCACAAAATAGCTGTCGCCGTCGCCGACCCGCTCGCCGCCATGAACAACCCCGCCCACAGCCTTCGCTGCCCCCAGCGCCTCTTGCATCATGTCATACGCCGCGCGGTCGATCAGCGGCCCGACCAGCACCTCATCCTCGAGCGGATTGCCGACGCGCACGCTGCCGTAGGCGCCCTTCAATCGCGCAACAAAGCCGTCATAAATACTGTCATGGAGGAACAACCGCCGCGTCGTCGTACAACGCTGCCCCGCCGTCCCCATCGCGCCGAACGCCACGCCGCGCAGCGCCAGATCGAGGTCAGCCGATGGCGCGACGATCGCGCCATTGTTGCCCCCCAGCTCAAGGATCGCGCGTGCAAATCGCCCCGCAAGCCGAGGCGCCACGCTGCGCCCCATCCGTGTCGATCCGGTCGCCGACACCAGCGCCACCCGCCGATCGTCGACCAGCGCCTCACCGATCTCGCGCCCGCCGATCAGCAATTGCGACAGCCCCTCGGGCGCATCGCCGAAACGTGCCGCCGCGCGAGCGAATACCGCCTGCACCGCCAATGCGGCGAGCGGCGTCTTTTCCGACGGTTTCCAAACCACGCTGTTGCCGCACACCAGCGCCAGCGCGGCATTCCACGCCCACACCGCGACCGGAAAATTGAACGCCGAGATCACGCCGACAACGCCCAGCGGGTGCCAGACCTCCATCATCCGATGCCCCGGCCGCTCGGTGGCGATGGTCAGGCCATAGAGCTGGCGAGACAGCCCGACCGCGAAGTCGCAGATGTCGATCATCTCTTGCACCTCGCCCGCACTCTCGGACGGGATCTTGCCGGCTTCGATCATCACCAGCCGGGCCAGATCATCCTTAGCCGCGCGCAATTCCTCGCCCCACAGCCGCACCAGTTCGCCGCGGCGCGGCGCGGGAACATGACGCCAGCTGCGGAACGCGGCGCTCGCCCGATCGAGCCGTTCGTCGATCGCCGCAGCATCGACGGTCTGTACCATGCCGAGCTGTTCGCCCGTCAGTGGCGTCACGGCCGGCATCTTCCCTTCGGTCCAGGCCGCGCGGGAAACCCCCAGCCGGTCGAGCAGATCACCTATCACCTGGCCCAGTTGAACCATATTCCGCCCCTTCGTCGGCGCCATCGCGCCTTGCAACTTGTGGCTCGCGGGTTATCGCAGCCAGCAACCGAGTCAAATCGAAAGCGGGAGAAGCAGACGTGTCAGACCTACCCCCATCCGAACCGCTGATTCCCGTTCCGACCGACGCCGCGGCAAACACACATTGCACCGCCGCCGATTATGATCGCCTTTATGCCCAAAGCATCGACGACCCCGACACCTTCTGGGCCGAGCAGGCAAGGCGTCTCGACTGGATCACGCGGCCAACAAAGATCGCGAGCTGGTCCTACGATCCGGTCGAGATCAAATGGTTCGAAGACGGCGTCCTCAACCTCTGCCACAACGCCGTCGACCGCCATGTCGCGGCGGGCCATGGGATGCGCACCGCGATCATCTTCGAGCCCGACGCGCCCGATGGCGAATCACGCACGATCAGCTATGCCGCGCTGCTCGCCGACGTCATCCGCTTCGCCAACACGCTGAAGAAACTGGGCGTCCAAAAGGGCGACCGCGTCACCATCTACATGCCGATGATCCCCGAGGGGGCGGTCGCAATGCTCGCCTGCGCCCGCATCGGCGCCGTCCACAGCGTCGTGTTCGGCGGCTTCTCGCCCGAGGCGATCCACGGCCGGATCGAGGATTGCGGTAGCGACTGGGTGATCTGTGCCGACGAGGGCCTGCGCGGCGGCAAGGACGTTCCCTTGAAGGCCAATGTCGACAAGGCGCTTGAGCGCGTCGACGTCAAAGCCGTCCTCGTCATCGCACACACTGGCGGCAACGTGAATATGAAGGAAGGCCGCGATCATTGGTACGACGCGCTGTCGGCCGACGTCGGCGCCGACTGCCCCTGCGAGCCGATGAACGCCGAAGACCCGCTGTTCATCCTCTACACCTCGGGATCGACCGGCAAGCCCAAGGGCGTGCTGCACACCGTCGGCGGCTATAGCGTCTGGACCGCCAGCACTTTCTTCTATGGCTTCGACTATCGCCCCAGCGAGATCTTCTGGTGCACTGCCGACATCGGCTGGGTCACCGGACATTCCTACGTCGTCTATGGCCCGCTCCAGAATGGCGCGACGACACTCATGTTCGAAGGCGTTCCAAACTATCCCGACCACGACCGCTTCTGGCAGGTCGTCGACAAGCACCAGGTCAACATCCTCTACACTGCCCCCACCGCCATCCGCGCGCTAATGCGCGAGGGCGATGATTATGTGACGCGCCACGACTTGTCGTCGCTCCGCCTGCTCGGCAGCGTCGGCGAACCGATCAATCCCGAGGCGTGGCGCTGGTACAGCGACACCGTCGGCAAAGGGCGCGTCCCTGTCATCGATACGTGGTGGCAGACCGAGACCGGCGGCATCATGATCACCACCCTGCCCGGCGCGCATCCCGCGCAGCCCGGCAGCGCGGGCAAGCCGTTTTTCGGCATCCGCCCGCAGCTCGTCGATGCTGAGGGCGGTGTCCTCGTCGACGAACAGACCGGCGGCGCCGCCGAGGGCAATTTGTGCATCACGCACAGCTGGCCCGGACAGGCGCGGACGATCTACGGCGATCACGCCCGTTTCGCCGAAACCTATTTCTCGACCTATAAGGGCAAATATTTCACCGGCGACGGCTGCCGCCGCGACGCCGACGGATACTGGCGGATCACGGGCCGCGTCGACGATGTGATCAACGTGTCGGGCCACCGCATGGGCACCGCCGAAGTCGAAAGCGCTCTGGTGCTGCATGAACTCGTCGCCGAGGCCGCGGTCGTCGGTTTCCCGCACGATATCAAGGGTCAGGGCATCTACGCCTATGTGACGCTCAACGCCGGGGTCGAGCCGACCGACGAGGTATCCGCGGCGCTCAGGCAGCAGGTCCGCAAGGAAATCGGCCCGATCGCAACCCCCGACCATATCCACCTGACCCCGGGCCTGCCCAAGACGCGTAGCGGCAAGATCATGCGCCGAATCCTGCGCAAGATCGCCGAGAATGACTTCGGGTCGCTCGGCGACACCTCGACGCTGGCCGACCCGAGTTTGGTCGATGGATTGATCAAAGGGCGGAAGAACAGATAGTCTCACCATCGTCATCCCGGACTTGATCGGCGATTATCCTGGTTAGCTAATGATCGGCAGTCCTCTGTCTTTCGCCATGCTGAACTTGTTTCAGCATCCATGGCCTTGCCGTTCTCGCAACGCTGCTCCGATGGAGCGGGCGGACTGTGGATACTGAAACGAGTTCAGCATGACGGAGGCTAGAGCAAGCGTGAACTTACACCTGCGAGATTCGTCGAACTATTCCGCCAGCGCCGCGCACAGCCCGTCGGTCGCCAACGCCACGCGCGATTCCGCCGTTTCGCGATTGACGACGCTGTTCTGCACCTCGCGCGTTTCGGTATTGAACGCCAGCAGGCTCCCGACCCTCTGATCGGGGCAGAAACTCAGATAGGCGCGAAAGCCGTTCTGGTCGCCATTGTGCCCGACAAACCCCACCGCGGCGCTGCGATCGATGAAGAAGGACAGGCCGCTCTGCGTCGTCGTCGCCATGCGGCCTTGCGTAAAGTCGTCGCCCGCCGAAATCTGCGGCTGCCACATTTCCTCGAACGATGAGCGCTTCAACACCCGATCATATTCGGTCGCACGCGCCGGATCGCCGACCAGGAACGCCAGATATTTCGCCATGTCGGGCATTGGCGCGTTGAGCCCACCGTTCGACACCGTCACTCCGGTATCGACGTCGAATGGCGCGGCGACCCGCTTGCCATCGCGGATAAAATAGCTGTGCGAGCGATGCGGCAGCAGGTGCGGCGGGGTGCGGTCGAAATAGCTCGCATGCATCGCCAGCGGCTTCAGGATGTTCTTGTCGATATAGACTTCATAATCCTCGCCCGACAGGCGCTCGATCACCTGTCCCAGATAGACGATTCGGGGGTTGGAATAGCCGAACCGGCTGCCCGGTTTAAACTCGACCGCGGTATAGGGCAGCATCGCCACCAGCTGCGACCAGCCCGCCGGCTCGAACGGCTGCCAGTCGCGCGCGCGCCACGGCCATGTCCCGCTGCGAAAGCCCGCGCTGTGGCTCATCAGCTGGCGCAGCGTGATCGCGCCCGTATCGCCATAGGGATTATGCACCGCCGCGAGTTCGGGGACATATTTGACGATCGGGTCATCGAGCGACAGCAGCCCGCGATCACGCAGCTGCATGATCGCGATCCCCGTCATCGTCTTGGTGATCGATGCCCAATGATAGATGGTCCGGGCATCGACCGGCACATGAGCGTCGGCATCCTGTTCGCCAAGATGATCGGCCGCGACCGTCCGCCCGTCTCGCACGACATAAAAGCTGCTCCCGGCGATATTCGACCGGCGCATTTCGGCGCGATGTCGCTCGCGAAAATCGTGCAGCGCCTTGTCGAAGCGCGCCTCATCGGCAGCGGCCGGCGTGGCGGTCAAAACAAGCGCAGCAGCAATCCAGCGCGTCATGGCAATCCCTCCCGGTGTGGTACCCGGGAACGGTGGCCGAAGGCGATCAGAAATGAAAGTCGGGAAGCTCGGCGAGCGCGATGCCCAGCGCCTCGGCCCAGCCATTGGCAACGCTGTCGAAATAGGGGTCGCCGCGTTCGAAGCGCCGTTCGCGCACCGTCGTATAATCGTCGCGCTCGTGGATTTTCAGGTCGATCGGCAGGTCGACCCCGGCGTTGGCGCGGATCGTCGAGTCGAACGATACGCAGAGGAGCTTGACCGCATCCTCGAACGACATCGCCGGATCATAGGATCGCACGATGATCGGGCGGCCATATTTGGTTTCGCCGATCTGGAAAAAGGGATTGTCCTCGCCTGCCTCGATAAAATTGCCCTCGGGATAGATAAGAAACAGCCGCGGCTCGGCGCCCTTGATCTGTCCGCCAATAATCAGTGAGGCGCGAAAGGGCGATGCCGCCGCCGGTCCTTCGGCATTGTGGCGCATCACGATCTGGCGCAGCGTTTCGCCGACGATTGTCGCGATCTGGAACATCGATGGCGCTTCGAGGATCGACGGGTGGCGGTCTTCGGGCGCCTTGGTCCGTTCGTCGAGCAAGCTGACCACCGCCTGCGTCGTCGCCAGATTGCCCGCCGACATCAACGTGATAACGCGCTCGCCCGGCACGTGCCAGCTGCGCATCTTGCGCACCTGTGCGATGTCGTCGACACCCGCATTGGTGCGGGTGTCCGACATGAACACCAGCCCTTTGTTCAACCGCATGCCAACGCAATAAGTCATCTAATCCCGTATCCCCGCCACGGATCGTCCCGTGTCCCCGCAGCCCGCTTATTGCTGGACCTGCAATTGGACAACCAGATTTTCCTGCGCCGCACCATAACGCATGCCGCGAACCGGGGCGGCGTCGCGATAATCGAGACCGGTGGCGACGCGGATATAGCGCTGGTCGGGCGAATGACCGTTGCTGACGTCAAACCCGATCCAGCCGATATGATCGAAATGCGCCTCGGCCCACGCATGCGTTGCGTCCTGCTGCGTCCGGTCGTTCATCATCAGATAGCCCGACACATAGCGCGCCGGATGCCCCAGATGGCGCATCGCGGCGATGAAGATATGCGCATGATCCTGGCACACCCCGCCGTCGCTGCCGAGCGCCTGTTCGGCGGTGGTCTCCGCATCGGTAAAGCCGATCCGGTAAGCCAGCCGGTCGATGATCAATGCCGACAGCGCGTGCGCGCGTTCGATGTCATTGGCGTAATCGCGGCCCAGCTGGGCGGTCAGCGCGCGCACTTGCCGCCCCGCGCGCGTAAGCGGCGTCGGGCGCAGAAAGATCCACTGCGGCATTGCGCCGCGGTGCGCTCCGATCACCCCGTCCCAGGTTTCGAGCTCGACCGTGCCGTGACAGCGGATCGTGAGTTCGGTCACGCCGCCATCGATCGCGATCAGGTCGACGCCATTGCCGTGGTGATCGGTGTAGTGGAGTTGCTGCGCGCCGCCCTCTATATCGATCGCCCAGTCGACGATATGCTGCTGCCCCGGCCGGTTCTTTGGCGTCAGCTTGAGCTGCTGCAGCGCATATTTGACCGGCGCATCGTAATGATAGCGGGTGATATGTTCGACGCGGAGTTTCATTCGACAAAACGATAGTCGCGCTCGACCTGCCGCGCGAGGTTGGCAATATCGCGCAGGAAGCCGGTCACATACTGGTGGAGACCGCCGTCAAAGATCGACTGGATCGGCGCATTGAGCTTTTCGTGGCTCAGCGCATGCGCCAGCCGCCAGGCGTCGGTCTCTTCGCCATAATGGCGCTGCAGTTGGGCCAGATGATTCTCCATCCGCTCGCTGCAAAATGCCAGGCTGCGGGGCATCTGCGGATAAAGGATCAGGAACTCGGCGATCTTCAGCGCGCTGATCTCCGCCCCGTACAGCCAGCGATAGGCGCGGTGCGCCGACACCGAGCGCAGGATCGTTTCCCACTGCACATTATCGATCGAGGTGCCGATGTGCGCGACCGAAGGCAGCAGCAGATAATATTTGACGTCGAGGATCCGCGCGGTGTTGTCGGCGCGTTCCAGATAGGTACCGAGCAGCGCGAAATGATAGCCGTCGTTGCGCAGCATCGTGCCGTTCAGCGCGCCGCGCACCTGCGCGCTCTGCTGGCGGATCGTCGTCAGCACATCGGGCAGGTCATCCTCGCGCACCTGCCGCTTGAGCAGCGCGGTCAGCGTCATCCAGCTGGTGTTGACCGCCTCCCATGTCTCGCGCGTCAACGCGGTGCGTGCGGTGCGCGCGTTGTCGCGCGCCTGGCGGATCACCGACAAGATGCTCGACGGGTTGGCGGGATCGCGGAGCAGGAAATCGATCACCCGCGCCGAGCTGTAGTCGCCATGCGCCGCCTGAAACGCCTGATTGACCCCTGCGGTCACCAGCACCGATTTCCATTCCGCCGCCGCGGTCTGCGACCGGGTCAGCGCGATGCGGAACCCCGCATCGATCAGGCGCGCATTATTCTCACTGCGCTCGAGGTAGCGCGCCATCCAGAAGAGGCTGCCTGCGGTCTTGCCCAGCATCAGTCTTCCAGTACCCAGGTATCTTTGGTCCCGCCGCCCTGGCTCGAATTGACCACCAGCGACCCCCGGGTCATCGCGACCCGCGTTAGCCCCCCAGGGGTGATCGTGATCCCCTGCGGCGACATCAACACGAAGGGTCGCAGATCGACGTGGCGCGGCGCCAACCCCTTTTTGGTAAAGATCGGCACCGTCGACAGCGACAGCGTCGGCTGCGCGATATAGTTGCTCGGGTTGGCCTCCAGCTTGGCGCGGAACGCCGCCAGTTCCTTCTTGCTCGCAGCGGGGCCAACGAGCATTCCGTAGCCGCCCGATCCATGCACCTCTTTGACCACCAGTTCGGGCAGGCGATCGAGCACCTCGCGCAGATGCTCGGGTTCCGAACAGCGCCACGTCGGCACATTGGGCAGCAGCGCCTTTTCGCCCGTATAAAATTCAATAATGTCAGGCATGTAGCTGTAAAGCGCCTTGTCATCGGCGATACCGGTGCCGGGCGCGTTGGCAATCGTGATGCCGCCGGCGCGATAGACGTCCCAGATCCCCGGCACGCCCAGCATCGAATCGGGTCGGAAGTTCAGCGGGTCGAGGAAATCATCGTCGACGCGCCGATAAAGCACGTCGATCGCCTTATACCCCTGCGTCGTGCGCATCGCGACGCGGCCATCAACGACGCGCAGGTCATGCCCCTCGACCAGTTCGGCGCCCATATGATCCGCCAGATAACTATGTTCGTAATAGGCGCTGTTGTGAATGCCCGGGGTCAGCACCGCGACCGTCGGAGTCCCGCCGCAGGCGGGCGGCGCGCAGGCCGCCAGCGATTTCAGCAGGTTGATCGGATAATCGCTGACCTCACGCACCGGCACTTTGGCGAACAGCTCAGGAAACATCTGGAGCATCGTTTCGCGATTCTCGAGCATATACGACACCCCCGACGGGGTACGCGCATTGTCCTCGAGCACGTAAAATTCATTGGCGCCGGTGCGGACGATGTCGGTGCCGCTGATGTGCGTATAAATGCCGCCGGGCGGATCGAGTCCCATCATCATCGGCAGGAACGCCGCGTTGCCAGCGATCAGGTCGGTCGGCACCCGGCCAGCGCGCAAAATCTCCTGCCGGTGATAGATGTCGTAGAGAAACGCGTTCAGCGCGCGCACGCGCTGTTCGATGCCGCGCGACAGGCGGCGCCATTCGCTGGCTGAGATGATGCGCGGCACGACGTCGAAGGGGATCAGCCGCTCATCGCCATCGACCGCGCCATAGACGTTGAAGGTGATCCCCGTAGTGCGGAACAGCGCTTCGGCCTGCACCGCCTTGTGTTGGATACGCGCCACATCCTCGGCCTCGAACCACCCGCAATAGTCTCGATAGGGCGACCGGGTTTCGCCCTCCTGGCTGTTCATTTCGTCAAAGAAGGAAATGCGCCTGCCCTTTCCACGCAACGTGCCAATTCGTACCGCGCCTGATGCGCCAGTCCGGCGCGGCGTCCCGTGTTCCAGCTGCTGCGTCGCTTGTCAGCTACGTGGCCACCAAGCTTGTAATGCCGATGCTAGCACCGCCGCACGGGAAGGCAAGGGCACAAAAAAAGCGTTAGAAACCAAACAACAGGCGGATCGCGACGACCCCAACCAGCACCGCGGTGAGCCGCCGGATCAGCGCCGCGGGTCCGCTCTTCACCGCAAGCTGAGTCCCGATGGCGCCGCCGATCAGCACCGCGACCAACAGCGGCCAGTGGCTCGCGACGGCACCGATCATTTCGCTGCCCTTGCCTTTTAACAACTGACCAGTCAGCCCGAAGAGGCTGTTGACGAGAATGAAGAAGCTCGCAGTCGCCGCGACCGTCCGGGCTTCGGCCCAGCGGATCAGGTGGAGGATGGGCGCGAGAAAGATGCCGCCGCCGATCCCGACGACCCCCGCAAGAAAACCGAGCGCTGCAGCAATCGGTAGCAACAGCCTGGGCGACAACTGCTCGGGCTTGGCCTTCTGCGGTTGGATCAGCAGCGCGACCGCCGAGGCAAGCAGTGAAAGGCCAAGCAGGACGACAAGCACCCCCTGCTTCACCGGCGTCAGTCCGCCGAGAAATGCCAGCGGCGCTGCAACCGCGACGAGCGGCAGCGCCTTTGCCCACGGCATCGCGCCCGACCGCGCAAAGCGGATCGTGCCGCCGCTGACAACGATGATGTTGCACGCCAGACTGATCGCCGGAACGAGCCCAACCGCGACGCCGCCGAGGAGCAGCAGCGCGGTATAGGTCGACCCGCCACCAAAGCCGACCGCAGCATAGAGCAGCGCGGTCAAGCCAAAGAGCGCGGCGAGCCCCGTCATCGCGTCAGAGCAGAATCAAATCTGGCCGTGGCAATGCTTATACTTGCGGCCCGACCCGCACGGACACGGCGCGTTGCGGCTGATTTCGAGCGACGCATAGGGATTTTCACCCTCGGGCATGTCAGGACGCGGGATCTGCATCGGCGGCAGCGTATTCGCGATCACGCCCAGCCCGCCGCTATCGATGTCCGCGCTGTTATCTTCGCCAGTGAACGGGTCGATGTGGGTGGTCAGGAAATCGGGCAGATCGGGCAGCGGCATCGCTTCCGGCTCTTCAAAGCGCAGATCGATCCGCGCCACAGTCCGCGTCACATCCTCGCGGATGTTCGACAACATGCGTTCGAACAGCGCAAAGGCTTCCTGCTTATATTCGTTGATCGGCTGTTTTTGCGCATAGGCGCGCAGGAACACCACCTGACGCAGCGCGTCGAGCGTTGCCAGATGCTCTTTCCATTGATGATCAAGCGTCTGCAGCAGCACCGATTTTTCGATGCCCTTCCACGTATCCGCATCGACGAGCCCGGCCTTCTCAGCTGCGGTCGCGTCGGCCATCGCCTGAATGCGTTCCTCGAACATTTCGGGATCGACCGCGTCTTCCTGCATCCAGTCATCGATCGGCGGATTAAGGTCGAGGATATTGGCGACCCGCTCCTTCATCTGCTCGATATCCCATTGTTCGGGATAGCTCCCCGGCGGGCAGGCGTCGGCGACAATCGCGTTGACCGTTTCGGCGCGCATCGCGACCATAACATCGTCGACCGTCTCGCTGTCGATGATGTCGCCGCGCTGTTCGTAGATCACCTTGCGCTGGTCGTTCATGACGTTGTCATATTCGACGACCTGTTTGCGGATGTCATAGTTGCGCGCTTCGACCTTTTTCTGCGCGGTCTCGATGGCCTTAGACAGCCATTTCGACCCGATCGCTTCGCCATCCTCCAGATTCTTGTTCATCATCTTGGAAAACAGCGTGTCAGGGCCAAAGATGCGCAGCAGATCGTCGTCGAGGCAGAGGTAGAATTTCGACAGGCCGGGGTCGCCCTGACGCCCCGAACGGCCACGCAGCTGGTTGTCGATGCGGCGGCTTTCATGACGTTCGGTCGCGAGCACAAACAGCCCGCCCGCGGCTTTCACTGCTTCGCGCTCGGCGGCAACTTCGGCGGTGATGCGCGCGATACCTGCATCGCGCTCGGGGCCTTCGGGGACATCCTTCAGCTCGTCGTCGATGCGGAATTCTTCGTTGCCGCCCAATTTGATGTCGGTGCCGCGACCCGCCATGTTGGTCGCGATCGTCACCGCGCCGGTACGTCCCGCCTGCGCAACAATATGCGCCTCGCTTTCGTGGAAACGCGCGTTGAGGACGCTGTGCGCGACGCCTTCCTTTTCGAGGTAGGACGACAGCAGCTCGGATTTTTCGATCGACACGGTGCCGACCAGCACCGGCTGGCCGCGCTCGTTCGCTTCGCGGATCGTCTTGGCGATCGCGCCGAACTTGTCGGCGATATTTTTGTAGAACTCATCCTCGTCGTCGATGCGCGCGATCGGACGGTTGGTCGGGATGTTGACGACATTCATCTTGTAGATGTCGAAGAATTCCGCGGCCTCGGTCGCCGCGGTGCCGGTCATCCCGGAAAGCTTGGGATACATGCGGAAATAGTTCTGGAAGGTAATCGATGCGAGGGTCTGGTTCTCGGGCTCGATCTGCACGCCTTCTTTGGCCTCGACCGCCTGGTGCAGACCGTCGGACCAGCGGCGCCCGTCCATCATGCGGCCAGTGAATTCGTCGATGATGACGACCTTGCCGTCCTTGACGATATAGTCGGTGTCGATCCGGAACATCTGGATCGCCTTCAGCGCCTGATTGACGTGGTGGACGACCTGGGTGTTCTCGATGTCATAAAGGTTGCTGCCCTGGAGCAGCCCTGCATCCTCGAGCAGCCGCTCGACATGCTCGGTGCCGTCTTCGGTCAGGTTGATCGATTTGGACTTTTCGTCTTTCTCATAATCATCCTCGGTCAGTTGCAGGACGACCTCATTGACGCGAATATACAGCTCGGACTTGTCGTCGGTCGGGCCGGAGATGATCAGCGGGGTGCGCGCTTCGTCGATCAGGATCGAATCGACCTCGTCAACGATCGCGAAATTGAAGGTGCGATGGACCATCTGCTGGCGGTCGAACTTCATATTGTCGCGCAGGTAATCGAACCCCAGCTCGTTGTTCGTCGCATAGGTGATGTCGCTGCCATAGGCGTCGCGGCGCTGCATTTCGTTGAGGTTCGGCACGATAATCCCGGTGGTCAGCCCCAGGAAGCTGTAGACCTGCCCCATCCATTCGGCGTCGCGTCGGGCGAGATAGTCGTTGACGGTGACGACATGGACGCCCTTGCCTTCGAGCGCGTTGAGATAGGCCGCAAGCGTCGCGACCAAAGTCTTACCTTCACCGGTTCCCATTTCGGCAATCTCGCCGCGGTGCATGACGATGCCCCCGATCATCTGGACGTCGAAATGACGCATGCCGAGCGTGCGGACCGCGGCCTCGCGCACCGTCGCAAAAGCTTCGGGCAGGATGTCGTCGAGCGTCTCGCCGGCTTGGAGGCGGGCGCGGAACTTCGGCGTCTGCGCCTGCAGCGCCGCGTCATCATACGCCTGCATCGTGGGTTCAAAGGTGTTGATATTTTCGACGATCTTGCGGATCGAGGCGACATAACGGTCGTTGGACGAGCCGAACAGGCTCTTGGCGAGGCCAGAAAACATCGAATATTCCTTGGAATGTGAAATGGAGAGGCGGCGTGCGGGCCGCAAGAATATGCAAGAAAACCCCACGCAGGGCGGCGCCTGACGAACAGGACGCTAAAGCAGCGCTCTACTCGAGCGCGCGGTCGCTACCGGTGAGCAGGCCGGGGAGATGCGGCGGCGCGGCTTTGCGCGGCTTGCGGCCGATGCCACCGCTAGATCGCCGGGTCGGCGCAGCGACGGCGGGACGGCGTTCGCTATCGCTGGCTTCGGCCTGCCCCGCGGTTTCGGCGAGCAGCACAAGCGCACCCATTGCCGCCGGAACGGCAGGCGCAGCAACCGCCCGGTCGGCGGTCGCCAAGCCGGTCAGCAATGCCAATAGGGTCAGCAATAACCGCAAGAATCGCCCCTGTTATCGTTGGAGCATAAGATATTGCGCCCCGTTCCCTGAACATAGGGTGAAAGCGGGGCTGCGTCTAGGGGGAGGTTATGGCCCGGAATTGCCGGGGGCTCGCTACAATGGCGGCTTCCGGGTAGGGATCCGCCCTCATGTCTTCGGCACCCCGGACTCGATGCGGAATCCATGCGGCCTTGAACAGCGTTTTACCGAGAGGGCGGCTGGATCCCGGATCAAGTCCGGGATGACGACAGTGGGTGTCCGCGCCTAGTCGAAACCCGCGGTCAGCCCAAACCCGGGTTCAACCCCTTCACCTCGATCAAAAAGCTCTTCGGCTTCTTGAACAACTTGCTCTTGCGGTTGACCGTCAGCCCGACAACCTCAGCCAGCTCCATCACGAAATGCACGCAGTTGCGTTTGTTCAGGCTGTAACTCGGCTGCTCGCGGTCGCGCCATTCGGCGATCCTTGCCATTAGCCGCGCATAGGTTGCGTCATCGACCGTGACGTCGAACTGGCGGTCGCTCTTGGCGATATAGTCCGGCTTCGAAGTCTGCACCTTGCCCTTGACCGACCCTAGCAGGATCGCGGGGCTGACAGACGATGCGGTGAAGCCGTAATTGGCGTGGACCGCCTCCCCCGTCGCGTCGATCTTGCCCTTCAGCACGATGAAAGCGTGCGGAAAACGGTCGCCGAAATCGTGGCTGTAGAAACTCACCACAACCTCGGCGCGGGCCGGGGTGGTCAGGCCGACGCAAAAAAGCATCAACGACAGGAGGAGCAGACGCAGGCCGCGGGTCATCGCCGCACTCTTAGCCAGCGGCAAGCGACCTTGCCAAGCCGCGATTGTCGCTTGACGCGAACGTCACCTTCGCATCATGTCCAACTGACAACAATGTAAAGAGGGGCGGATGGCACGAAAGACGATTTTCATCACCGGCGGCGGATCGGGCATTGGCCGCGCGGTCGCGCGCCATTTCGCCGCTCAGGGCTGGTTCGTCGGGATCGCCGACGTCAACCGCGCCGGGATCGACGAAACCGCCGCGCTGCTGCCCGACGGCGCCTCGTCGCGCCATGTGATGGACGTGCGCGACCGCGACCAGTGGGCCGCAGCACTCGATGCCTTTGCCAAGGACAGCGACGGCCGCCTCGACGTGCTGTTCAACAACGCCGGGATCGGTACTGGCGGCCAGTTCGCCGACATGCCGCCCGCCGAAGCTGACCGGTTGATTGCGATCAATTTCGGCGGCGTCGTCAACGGCATCTACGCCGCGTTGCCGTTACTGCGCGCGACCCCGGGATCGACGATCCTCAACACCGGGTCCGCATCGGGATTTTACGGCGTCGCCGGTCTCGCCATATATTCCGCGACAAAATTCGCGGTGCGCGGGTTGACCGAGGCGCTCGAAATCGAGTTCTCCAAACACGGCATCAAAGTGCGTTCACTGATGCCAGGCTTTATCGACACTCCGCTGCTCAATCAGGTCAGCGCCGACAGCAATGCACCGGCGCGCGAACGTCTGTCGCAAAGCGGGTTCGAGATCGTCCCGGTCGAACGCGTTGCAGAAGCGGCGTGGGCTGCGGTCCACGGCGACAAGGTTCATACAACGGTCGGCAAGATGGCAAAGCGGTTGTCGCGGCTCGCGCGCTGGTTCCCGGGACTGATCATGCGCCAGTCGAAGAAGATCGACGGGCTGGGAACGGCGGGTCAATAGCCCGACGCAGGGCTAGAAGTCCGTTCGTGGCAACCGAACGAACTAACGTTTGACCGCCCCGCATTGCACCGACCCATTGCCGATATTACGCACCGTACACACCGGCTTGCCCAGCACGACGGTCTTGCCAACCCCGCGCGCCGTTACCCTGGCGGTTTTCACCGCGCGCAGGACATGGTCGCCCGCGCCTTCGCCATCGAACGTCAACATGTCGACCGCCAGCGCCCCGGCAACGAACATCCCGGCGCCCGACAGCGTCATTTGCGCTTGTTTCGCAGTACCACCCAGCGTCATCGTGCCATTACCGATCATCGTCACCGACAACCGGTCGGTTGCGATCGTTCCAACCGACAGCGTCCCGGGGCCGCGCAGCCCAACGGTAACGCGACCTCCCTTCATCCGGTCGATCCGAAGCAATCCTGCACCGCCCATCGTCGCAGATCGCAGGTTCGCGGCATTGATCCGGATCGTCACCGCGCCGCGCGGCGCCCGCCGTTCCGCATCGCCCGCAAACTGGCGCTGGCCGATGACTAGCCGCCCGTCGCGCGCATCGATGGTCAGCCGATCGAGCGCGTCCTGCGACCCCGTCGCCACCGCGCCGACGGGCGCGCGGGTCGTTACCTCCACGATATAATCGGCGTTGACCTCGATTGCCTCGAAGCTCGTCAGCCCAAAGCGTTTTTCGGCCGCCGCAGCGGGAGCAATAACGAGTAGAACGATGGTCGCCAGTGCGGCGGTTCGGAGGGCAAGCGTCATCGTGCCGCCTTACCCGGTCCGGGCAGGCAGCACCAGCGCCGCCTTACTTGCAGCTGACTGATCCTGAACCGAGCTGGCGCGACGAACATTTGGCGCCGCCACCCAGCGTGACATCGCCCGACCCCAGGATGTTGACGTCAGCGGTGCCGGTCGCCTGCGCTTCGACATTGCCCGATCCGGTTATCGACACCTCGAGCGTCTGCGCGACGAGCCCGTCGGCGTCGATGTCGCCCGATCCGGTCACGCTATACTCGCCCGCATCCACCGTGCCGCCGCCGATTTCGATGTCGCCGGATCCCGATACGCTAATGTCGGCGCGCTTGCCGGTCAGCTTCGCGATCTTGAGGTCGCCCGATCCCGTAACCACTGCCTCGACCGCATCGCCATCGACGCTGTCAGCGTCGATCGATCCCGACCCGGTCAGCCGTATCCCGTTGAGGCGCGGCATGGTGATGGTAATTTCGACATCACCGTCGTCGCGGCTCGAAAAGCTGAAACCTTCCCGCTTTCGTCCGATCGACAGCGTCGGACCGTCGACGTCTATCTCCAGCCGGTCGAGCAACGCCTGCGGCCCCTTGGCACTGATCGAAAAGGCTTCGCCTTGGCGGATGGCGACATCGTCCGGGCCGGCGACCTTGACCTCAGTGAACCCGGTCAGCGCATAGCTTTTCCTCGCGACCGGACCCGCGTCGGCGGATCCTGTCGTCCCACTCTTGCGCTGCTGGTCGCCGTCCGCGCGGTCGGCACCGCTGCATGCGGTGACCGTCATCGCCAAAGCCAGCGGCAGCACCGCCATCGTCCAGTTACGCATCGCCAATCTCCTTTGTGTGTTACCTATATAATACACAAAAGAAGTATTTTGTCCAGCGCTCCTACCAGCGCAGCAACGGCGCCAGCAGCACGCGGCCGGCGACACCCGACAGCGCGACCGCCAGTCCGTGCCAGAGCCCGATATGAATCATGTCGTTCGACGCGCAGTGTAGCGCGATGATCGTTGCGCCCGCAGCGCCCGCCGCGATACCGATCACCCAGCCCGCGCGCGTCGGCGACGTCGGCGCACCGACCTTGAGCCAGGCGAATAGCGCCGCTCCCACCCCCAGCCCCGCGAACACACCCTGTGCGAGGCAGTGCAGACCATTGTCGGGGCGCGCCGCATCCATCGCAGCGTGACCGTCGCTCAACGCCATCACCACGGCGGAAAAAGGCAGCGCGAGCGCTGCCAGCCCGGCCCAGCGCCACCCGCCATAATCGCGGCCGACGCCGGGTAATCCCATCCGCAACGCGCTCCACGCCGCGGCAAAACCCAATGCGACGATCAGCCAGAAGGCAAGCAGCGGCAGCGGCGGCATCATCGCGCCATCCGCCAGGTCGTGCCGCGGCCCGGCGAGCCACAACAATGCCGCGGCGCCAACGAGCCAGCCACCCGCCACCCACAGCGATCCGCGCACGAGGCGACGCGGTTGCACGGGTTCAAGCTCCCCCGCCAGATCCTCGATCAGATTGTCGATCGATCCATTCGTCATTTCATTCGCTTTCAATCAACTGCGCCAGCTTCTTAAGCCCGCGATGGATATTCACCTTCACCAGCGACTCGCTCTGTCCGCAAATCTGAGAGGCTTCGGCGATCGAGGCGCCCTCGATCTTGACCAACATGATCGCCTGCGCCTGTCCCGCCGGAAGCAGGGTGAGCATGCGGTCGAGGCTGAGGCGCGCGTGGACGACCTCATCCTCAGCCCCGACCGCCGCGTCGCTCTCGCCCAGTTCGATCTCGTCGCGCTGGCGGCGCAACAGGTCGATCCAGCGATAGCGCGCGATCGCCGCCAGCCAAGGCAGGAACGGCCGGCTGTTGTCACAGGTCGCAAGCTTGCGGTGCACCGACACTAGCGTCTCCTGCACCAGATCGTCGATCTGATGCGGTGCGATGCGGCGCGCAAAATAGCGCGCCAGCCATTTACCGCAATCGCCGAGCAAGGCGCGATAGGCCGCGCGGTCGCCGCGCTGCGACGCCGCCATCAACCGCGCCAGCGAGGGTTCGTCGATGCTCATCTGCGCCGCAGCGTAGCAGCAACGGCATCGAGCGCGAACAGTCCGCCGCCGCGCACGATCAACATCGCCGCCATCGCCGCCCACAACAAATGCACCGGCCACCATGCATCGGGGAATACGAAAATCTGAATCACCAGCGTCATTACCAGCAGCCCGCCAGCCGACAATCGCGTCGCGAGGCCGAACAGCAACAACAGCGGAAAGACATGCTCGGCGTAGGTCGTCAGTGGTACCGCAATTGCCGGGTCCAGTGGCAAGCCCGAAAATTCCGACGCGAACAGATCATATTGAATCGGGTCAATCTGCAAGAAACTGCCTTCGACGACCTTCGTGCGCCCCGAGCGCCAGAATATCCCGGCAAGCGCAACGCGCAGGAGGAGCAACGCGATCGATTCACCGACGCGGCCCGACACCAGCGCGACACCGCGATCGTAAAAGGCAAAAACGCCGTTCATTTATCAAACCCTTTCGAAAGCCCCGGCGGCGATCAGCGCCGCGATGGCCGCTCCGCCTTCGGGATGTTCTTCGGCAAGTTGTGCGATAAGGTTACCCAGCGGCGTCATTTCGTCCGCCATCTCTATCGCCGCGGCATCGGCAGGCCCGACCGCGTGCAGCTGCACCATGGCCTCGGGTCGCACCACCATCAATGCGCCGACGTCGGTCGCAAATGCAGGATCGACCAGCAGCGCAGCGGCATGGGCCAGCGTCACGACGCGGGTCGCCGGATGGCGCCGGACGCGAAACGCCAGCAGCGCCGCTTCGTCCAACTGCGCCAGGTCGGTCAGCGTCAGAGCCACCGTGTCGGGCGCGTGATAGCTTTCGAGCCACGCCCATTCGACGCGTGCGAGGTCAGCGGCGCTCGGATCGACGAGCCAGTCGGAAAAACTCTCCCCGATCAGCGCTAGTGACCGGCCCTGCGCGCCGCCGCCGTCGATGAAGGCGCGCGACAGTCGATTGAACTCGCCTTCGCCCAGATAGTCGCGGGTACGGGGAAAAGTGTCTTCGAGCGCGACAAGCCGCGCGTGCGAGATGGTGTTGGCATGGACGCGCAGGCCGCGCAGCACCGCAGCGCGGCCGCCCGCGAACAATCCGGTTGGCAGGTGATCGGGACCGCGAAGCAGCGTCGCGGCGATCGCCGCCTGCCCGTCAAGCATCGACTGGCTCGCGCGCCAGTAGCGCGTCGGCCTTGGCTACCTCGGCCATCAGCACCGCAAAATCGGGAACATCGCTGTCCCATTCGATCAGCACCGGTTTCGGCCCGGCGTGGCGCCGAAAGGTCGCGAGCAAATCCCAGCAACTGTTGCGCACCGCTGACCCATGGTCGTCGATTGCGATCGTGCCGCCCATATCGTCGGCCTTGCGGCTGTGCCCCGCGACATGTACCTCGCCGACCAGCGCCGGATCGAACCTGTCTAGCCATGGCGCCGGATCAAGCCCAAGGTTGAAGGCCGACACCTCGACATTGTTGATGTCGAGCAGCAGGCCGCAACCGGCGCGGCGGCACAGTTGGTGGAGGAAATCGACCTCTTCCCAATCGTCGCCAGCGTAAGCGAGATAGCGCGAGGGATTTTCGATCAGCATCGACCGCCCCAAGCGGTCCTGCACGCGCCCGACTTCACGCACGAAATGGTCCAGCGCAGCATCGCTGTAAGGAATGGGAAGCAGGTCGGGAAATTTGTCGTCCGGCCCGTTGCTCCAGCTGAGGTGATCCGACACCATCGCCGGTTCATAACGGTCGCACAACGTCGCCAGCGATTCCAAGTCGCCAGTATCCGCACCGGCCGCCGAACCCAGCGACAATCCGACCGAATGAAAGCTCAGCGGCACATGTTCCGCAATCGCGGTCAGCCAGCGATGCGGAGGCCCGCCTGCGCCGAAGTAATTTTGGGGATGAACTTCGGCCCAGGCGGGCGGGGCACCCCGCTCCGCCGCCGCCAGCACGTCGGCATAATGTTCGGGCTTGAGCCCGAAACCGGCGCGCTGCGGCAATTCACGGAGCGGGCGGGGGGGCACTTGGCTCAGCTCTTTTTGGCGACCGGCTTGGTGTTGCCCTTATGCGCGGCCAGCGTGCCGCCCATCTTTTCGCAGCTGCCCTTGGTCACATATTTCCAGGCGTTGCCCTGGTAATCGACGGTCGAGGTACCGGCGCAGCTGGTGCCCGGACCGGCGGCGCAATCATTCTTGCCCTTCAGCGATACGCCATAGCAGCGCTCCTTGGCACCGTCGGCGGCAACGGCGGGTACGGCGACCGCTCCGGCGGCCATGGCGAGAACCGCCGAGGCGGCGAGCGACAGTTTCAGGCTGTTTGACATATTGGATACTCCCTTTGAAAACGGACGATGCGGAGGATGGCATCGACAGGAGTTTCGGCGGCGCGCACCCAAAGGTTACGCTTCACCTGGTTTATCGCGCCATTTTGTCGCCACCTTCGGCGCGCAGGAGCGGCTTTTGCGATTTCGACCGGAAAGCCAGACCATGAGCGTAGCGTTTCGCCGCGAGGGCGACGACGAGCATAAGGAACCCGAGTTCGAGCTGCCCATCGCGGTCGGCCCGAATCTGGTGACGCCGCGCGGGCTGCGACGGCTCGTCGAAGCGGTTGCGCAAATCGAAGCCGAGATCGCGGCGACCGGCGACAAAGAGGCACGCAAGAAATTGCAGCGCCGGCTGCGCTACTTCCACACCCGCCAATCGACCGCCCAGGTGCAGGCGCCCCCTGCCGATGGCAGCGTCGGTATCGGCAGCCGCGTGACCTATCGCCTGAACAAGGCCGAAAAAACGATCACCATCGTCGGCGGTGACGAGGCTGACCCGGCGCTCGGCTGCGTCGCCTTTTCAGCGCCGCTCGCTCGCGCACTCATGGGCGCCGAGGCGGGAGAGAGCGTCGAATATCAGGGCCGCGACGATGCGATCGCGATCCTCGCGGTCGAAACCGACCCGGAGACGCAGGCATGAAAGACAAGTTCGAACGCCACAAACAGCCGTGGACGCCGGCCGAGATCGACAAACTGCATACGCTCGCCAAAAAAGGCATGCCGCTGAAGTCGATCGCCAAAGCGCTGACCCGCAGCGAGGAATCCGTGAAGGCGCGCGCCAAGGCCGACAGCCTGCCAATCGCGAAGCTGCACTGAGGCACCATGTCCACTACCGAATTTGATGCCATCGTGCTGGGTGCCGGCGCGGCCGGATTGATGTGCGCCGCGATTGCGGGTCAACGCGGGCGGCGCGTGCTGTTGCTCGACCACGCCGATCAGGTGGGGAAGAAGATCCTGATCTCGGGCGGCGGGCGGTGCAATTTCACCAATGTGAATACCGCGCCCGACCGCTTTATCTCTGCGAACCCGCATTTCGCCAAATCGGCGCTCGCCCGCTACACCCCCGCCGATTTCGTCGCGCTCGTTGATCGCTATGGCATCGCATATCACGAAAAGACGCTGGGCCAGCTGTTCTGCGACGGGTCGGCGAAACAGATCGTCGCGATGCTGTTGGAGGAGGCAGCCAATGGCGGGGTCGACGTCCGCACCGGCCAGCCGGTGCGTGATGTCACGCACGCCGACGCCAAGTTCACCGTCCGCTTCGGCGACGCCAGCTTTTCCGCGCCCGCTCTCGTCATCGCCACCGGCGGCCCGTCGATTCCGCAGATGGGCGCGACCGGCTTCGCCTATGACCTCGCGCGCCAGTTCGGACTCAAGGTCGTCGAGCCGCGCCCCGCGCTCGTCCCGCTCACGCTTGGCGGCGACGATGTGCTGTTCCGCGAATTGTCGGGCATTGCAGCGCCGGTCGAGGCGCGCGCGGGCAAGGCGGCGTTTCGCGAAGCGGCGCTCTTCACGCATCGTGGCCTCTCGGGTCCGGCGATTCTCCAAGCGAGCAGCTATTGGCGTCACGGAGAGCCCGTCACGATCGATTTCCTGCCCGACACGCCAAAAGACTGGCTGCTCGAAGCCAAGCGCAGCCGTCCACGCGCCACCCTGCGCGCCGCGCTGGGCGCGATGCTCCCCGATCGCCTCGCCGAAACGCTCGCCGAACGCCTTGCCCTCACGGGCGAACTCGCCGCGCAAACCGACCGCAAACTTGCTGATGCCGAATCGCGTCTCACGCGCTGGGATTTCCGCCCCAATGGCACCGAAGGCTTCGCAAAAGCGGAGGTCACCGTGGGCGGAATTTCGACCGCCAGCCTGTCGTCGCAAACAATGGTGGCCAAAACCGTTCCAAACCTCTATGCGGTCGGCGAGGCCGTAGATGTCACAGGGTGGTTAGGCGGCTATAATTTTCAATGGGCCTGGGCAAGCGGACACGCTGCCGGACAGGTGATTTAAGCCCATTGAGCCCCTTCTATCGGCCCGTCACCGCACCGGTGACCGCCTATGTTATTGAGATAATAATGACTTTCGAAAATCTTTCCCCCGTCCTTTCGGACGCCCTGACCGCGCGCGGCTATGAAACGCTCACCCCCGTTCAATCGCAAGTCAGCGAAGATCAGGCCAAGGGCCGTGACCTGCTCGTTTCCGCCCAGACCGGGTCGGGCAAGACCGTCGCCTTCGGCCTCGCGATGGGTGACGAACTGCTCGAAGATGGCCGTATGCCCTACGCGACCTCGCCGCTCGCGCTAATCATCGCTCCGACCCGCGAACTCGCGCTGCAGGTCAGCCGTGAGCTCAGCTGGCTCTATGCCAAGGCCGGCGCGCGCATTGCAACCTGCGTCGGCGGCATGGACGCCAGCAAGGAACGCCGCGCGCTCGGTCAGGGCGTGCAGATCGTCGTCGGCACCCCCGGGCGCCTGCGCGATCACCTCGAACGTGGCGCGCTCGACCTCTCGGCGCTGCGCGTCGCGGTACTCGACGAAGCCGACGAAATGCTCGACATGGGCTTTCGCGACGATCTTGAGGAAATACTCGACGGCACCCCCGCCACCCGCCGCACGCTCTTGTTCTCGGCGACGATCCCCAGTCCGATCGTACAACTCGCCAAGCGCTACCAGACGAACGCGCTGCGCATTTCGACCGTTGGCCAGGACCGCGGCCATGGCGATATTGCCTATCAAGCCGTCACCGTCGCCCCCGCCGATATCGAAGGCGCGGTCGTCAACCTGCTCCGTTTGCATGACGCCGAAACGGCGATGCTGTTCTGCGCGACGCGCGACAATGTCCGCCGCCTACACGCGAGCCTGGTCGAGCGCGGGTTCGCCGCGGTCGCGCTGTCGGGCGAGCATAGCCAGAACGAGCGCAACGCCGCGCTGCAGGCGCTCCGCGATCGCCGCGCCAAAGTCTGCGTCGCGACCGACGTCGCCGCGCGCGGCATCGATCTGCCGACGCTCAGCCTGGTCGTCCACGTTGAAATCCCCCGCGATGCTGAAGCATTACAGCATCGTTCGGGCCGCACCGGTCGCGCGGGCAAAAAGGGTACCGCGGTCATCATCGTCCCCTATCCGCGCCGCCGCCGCGTCGACGGCATGCTGCGCGGCGCGCGGATCGAGGCCGAATGGATGGACGCTCCGACGGCCGCTGACGTGCGCAAGCGCGATCAGGAACGGTTGATGGAGAAATTGCTGACCCCCGTCGAGCATGAGCCCGAAGATATCGAATTGGCGCAGCGCCTGATGGCCGAACGCACCCCCGAGGACATCGCCGCTTCGCTCGTCCAGGCGCACCGCGCGCTGATGCCGCCGCCAGAGGATCTGATCGACAACGGCCCGCGCGGCCGCGACACCGCTGGTCGGCCCGAACGCGGCGAACGCTTCGAGCGTCCGGAACGCGGCGCCGGTGGTGATCAGCGCGAAGGGTTCGAGGACAGCGTCTGGTTCCGCCTCAACATCGGCCGTCACCAGAATGCCGATCCGCGCTGGATCCTGCCCCTGCTCTGCCGCCGCGGCCATGTCAGCAAGAACGAGATCGGCGCGATCCGCATTGGTCCCAAGGAAACGATGTTCAACATCCCGCGCGCCATTGCCGATCGTTTTGCCGAGGCGGTGATCCGCAGCGCCAACGAAGATGGCGAAGACGACAGCGGCGTCGCGATCACCCCCGCACCCGACGGCCCGACCTATCCGCCGCGCCGCGATAAAGGCGGCCATGGGGGCGGCCATAGCGGCCCGCGCGACGGCGCCCCGCGCAGCACGCTGGGCCGCGCGCCCAGCGGCGATCGCAGCTATGGCGAACGTCCGCGTGGTCCCGGTGGCCCCGGCGGCAAGCCCACCGATCGTTACAAGCCCAAACCCTTCGGCCAGCGCAGCCCGCGCCGTCCTTCGAAGTAAACTCGGCCTCTTTCGTCATTACGCCCCCGGCGAAAGCCGGCGAAAGCAATCCAGAACCGTCTTGCACCATTCTGGATTGCCGCGTCGTCGTCGGCTCCTCGCAATGACGCGCGAAGTGATCGCACCACCCTTGCGTCCTGCCGCTCGGCCCACCAGATGGATCGGACAGCAGGAGAGCGGCGCATGCAAGCCATCGAAGCCTTTATCGAAAGTCAGGGCGGACCTGAAGTCATCGACTGGCGCGAGGTAGCGCTTGGCGAACCCGGCCCCGGCGAGGTGCTGCTGCGCCAAACCGCGGTCGGACTCAACTATCTCGATACCTATCACCGCGACGGCACCTATCCCGTCCCACTGCCCAGCGGCCTTGGCGTCGAATCCGCCGGTGAAGTGATCGCCGTCGGCGAAGGCGTCCACGGCTTCCAGCCCGGCGATCGCGCCGCGACCTTCGGCCCCGAGCGCACCGCCTATGCCAACGCGAGGCTGGTTAGCGCAGCGTCGCTGTTCAAGCTGCCCCCCGCTATCGACGACGAAACCGCCGCGGCCGCGCTCCTGAAAGCGTGCACAGTGGAAATGCTCGTCGAACGCTGCGCGAAGGTCGAGGCAGGCTGGCCGGTGCTGGTCCACGCCGCCGCGGGCGGGGTCGGACTGATCCTCGTCCAGTGGCTGAAGGCGATCGGCGCGACCGTCATCGGTACTGTCAGCACCGAGGCAAAAGCGCACGCCGCGCGCGAGGCCGGCGCCGATCACGTTCTGATGTACAAAAGCGACGACGTCGCCGCGCATGTCCGCGAAATCACCGACGGCCAAGGCGTGCCCGTGACCTTCGACGGCATCGGCATGGCGACATGGGACGTATCGCTTAAGGCGACCGCGCGGCGCGGCTTGATTGTCAGCTATGGCAATGCCGGTGGGCCGGTGACCGGGGTGAACCTGGGCGTGCTCGCGCAGCATGGCTCGCAATTCGTCACCCGCCCTACCCTGTTCGACTATTATCTCCATGCAGGCGAACGCGCCGCGGGCGCGGCGCGCGTGTTCGAGATGATCGAGAGCGGCGCGGTGAAGATTACCGTCGGGCAGCGTTACGGGTTACAGGATGCGGCAAGGGCGCACGCTGATTTGCAAGCGGGGCGCACGACAGGCTCGACGCTGCTGATTCCAGAGCATTGATAACGTCACTCCTGCGAAGGCGGGGGCCGTTGTCGGCCTTACCCTTCGTCGCTGAGTAAACTTCCAGCGGTCCCCGCCTTCGCGGGGACGACGATCACGCCTTCAGCCGCTCCGCATGCCACCCAACATGCTCGGCCAGAAAGGTCGAGATGAAATAATAGCTATGATCATACCCCGGCTGCAGCCGGATCTCGGCCTTCTGCCCCGCCCGCTCGCACGCCTCGACCAGCAAATGCGTCTTGAGCTGATCGGTCAGGAAATTATCGGCGTCGCCCTGATCGACGAGCAAATCGGCTACGCGCGCGCCGTTCGCGATCAACGCGCAGGCGTCATAAACGCCCCATGCCGCGCGATCCTCGCCGAGATAGTTCGATAACGCCTTCTCACCCCAAGGGCATTGCAGCGGCGCGACGATCGGCGAGAAGGCCGATACCGAGCGAAACCGGTCGGGCGTTCGCAGCGCCACCGTCAGCGCGCCGTGCCCGCCCATCGAATGGCCGGTAATCCCCTGTCGCGTCATGTCGGCGGCAGCGAATTCGCGCAGGATCAGCGAGGGCAGTTCGTCCTCGATATAGGACCGCATCCGGTAGTTCTTCGCCCAGGGTTCTTCGGTCGCATCGACATAAAAGCCCGCGCCCAGCCCGAAATCCCAGGCTCCCTCGGGATCATCGGGAACACCCTCACCGCGCGGAGACGTATCGGCCGCGATAAAGATCACGCCATGTTCGGTGCAGGCGGCGCGATATTCGCCCTTTTCCATCACATTGGCGTGGGTGCAGGTAAGCCCCGACAGATACCAGAGCACCGGCAACTTCGCGCCTTCCGCATGGGCGGGCACGAAGACCGCAAAGGTCATGTCAGTGCCGGTGGTAGCGCTGGCGTGTTTGTACACGCCTTGCGTACCGCCATGGCTGCGAACGGTGGAGAGGGTTTCGATGGTCATGGATTGTCCTGCACTGGAATGGGGGCGACCACAGGATCATGCCCCCAATGGCGCAGCAGGTCCAGTATCGCGCCGCCCGCTAGCGCAAGCGTCGCAGTGTTGCGGAGCGGGTGGACGTTGACCAGATCGGCGTCGGCTAGCGGCGCGTCGAGCACCACCGTAATGCTTCCCGGCACCGCATTGATCGCAGCGAGCGGGGTCACGGAACCCGGCGTGATGCCGAGCAGGCGCGCCATATCCTCCGCCTTGCCGAAACTGACATGTTTGCATCCGATCGCGGCGGGCAATCGCTTCAGGTCGACCCGCGCGTCGGACGGTACGCTGATCAGCCAGAACGCCCCGCCCTTGTCCTTCAGAAACAAATTCTTGGTATGGGCACCCGGCATCGCGGCGTGCACCGCGTCGCTCTCCGCCACGGTGAACACCGCGTCATGGTCATGTTCGGCGAAGAGGATGCCGAGCGCACACATGTCCGCTCGCAATCCCGCTTCGCCGCGCATCAATCTTATCGTCCGCTTACAGGCGCTTCAGCGCGCACAGCTTGTTGCCGTCGGGATCGCGCAGATAGGCGAGATAAAGCTGGCCAAAGCCACCTTCGCGAATGCCCGGCGGGTCTTCGATGCTGGTGCCGCCCGCGGCGACGCCGGCATCGTGCCAGGCCTTGGCCTGCGCTTCGTCGGCCATCGCAAACCCGATGGTGCAGCCATTGCCCGCGGTCGCCGGTTCGCCGTTGATCGGCGGCGTCACCAGGAACAGGCCGTCATTGTGCATATAGATCAGGCGGCCCTTGTCGTCCTGAATCCCCGGCTTGCCGCCGATCGCCTGGAAGGTCGCATCATAAAATGCCTTCGCCTTCGCCACGTCGTTCGTGCCGACCATATTGTGACTGTACATCGCTCTCTCCTATTTTCGTTGCGAATCGATACCGATCTTGTGCCAGCCTTCTCAGCGGAAGACTACCGTCTTGCGTCCGTCGATCAGCACCCGCTGTTCGGCGACCCAACGCACCGCTTTCGCCAGCACCTGCGCCTCGACATCGCGGCCGATACGGATCAGATCCTCGACAGAATCGCGATGATCGACGCGCTCGACCGCCTGTTCGATGATCGGGCCTTCGTCGAGGTCACTGGTGACGAAATGCGCGGTCGCGCCGATCAGCTTGACCCCGCGCTCCTGCGCCCGGTGATAGGGTTTGGCGCCCTTGAACCCGGGCAAGAAGCTATGGTGAATATTGATGCAACGCCCCGCCAGTTTCCCCGACATGTCCTGCGACAGCACCTGCATATAGCGCGCGAGCACCAGATAGTCGGCGCCGCTGCGCGCCATCAGGTCGAGGATGCGTACTTCTTGCTCGGCGCGATTGGCATCGCTGACCGGGAAATGGTGGAACGGCACGCCATGCCATTCGCTTAGCCGCCGCTGATGCTCGTGGTTCGACACGACCGCGACGATATCGATCGCGAGATTGCCGGTCGACCAGCGGTGGAGCAGGTCATTGAGGCAATGGCTGCCCTGCGACACCGCGATAACGAAGCGCGGCTTTGCGGAGCTGTCGCTGATCCGCGCGTCCATCGCAAAGCGGTCGACGATCGGCGCGAACGCCGCCTGCACGCCCGCCAGCCCCTCAGGAAAGCGCGGCCCCGCGCCGCGAAAGGCGACGCGCATGAAGAAACGCCCCGAATCGAGGTCGGCATATTGCTGGCTGTCGAGAATGAAGCCGTCGCGCTCGGCGAGCAGGCCGGTAACGGCGGCGACAATGCCAACCGCATCGACGCAGCTGAAGGTCAGGACATAGGGTCCGGTCAATTCGATGCTCCCAAATTCACGTCATTGCGAGCGAAGCGAAGCAATCCAGGGCGGTTTACGCGGCTCTGGATTGCCGCGTCGCCTTCGGCCCCTCGCAATGACGAACCTTGGCGCCAGACGAAACTGCTTTTTAGTAAATTACCACGCTACGGATACTCTCTCCCGCGTGCATCAAATCAAACCCCTTGTTGATGTCCTCCAGCCCCATGACATGGGTGATCATCGGGTCGATCTCGATCTTGCCGGTCATGTACATATCGACGATCTTCGGCACATCGGTGCGGCCCTTGGCGCCGCCGAACGCAGTGCCGCGCCAGTTGCGCCCGGTGACGAGCTGGAACGGACGCGTCGCGATTTCCTTGCCCGCCTCGGCCACGCCGATGATGATCGAGGTGCCCCAGCCGCGGTGGCAGGCCTCGAGCGCAGTGCGCATCACCTCGGTATTGCCCGTGGCGTCGAACGTGTAATCGGCGCCGCCGTCGGTCAGCTGGACGATCGCGGCGACCGTGTCTTCGCGGCTCATGCCCCTGCTATTGAGGAAGTCGGTCATCCCGAACTTGCGGCCCCATTCCTCGCGATCAGCGTTGATGTCGACGCCGATGATCTGCTTCGCACCCGCCAGCCGCGCGCCCTGGATCACGTTGAGGCCGATGCCGCCGAGGCCGAAGACAACGACATTGTCGCCGACCTGGACCTTCGCGGTGTTGATCACCGCCCCGACCCCGGTGGTCACGCCGCAACCGATATAGCAGGCGGGCTGGAACGGCGCGTCCTCACGGATTTTGGCGACCGCAATCTCGGGCAGCACGGTGAAGTTCGAGAAGGTCGAGCAGCCCATATAATGGAAGATCGGCTGGCCCTTGTACGAAAAGCGCGTCGTGCCGTCGGGCATCAGCCCCTTTCCTTGAGTGGCGCGGATCGCGGTGCAGAGGTTGGTCTTGCCCGACAGGCAGCTTTTGCACTGGCGGCATTCGGGGGTGTAGAGTGGGATGACGTGATCGCCGGGGACAACGCTGGTGACGCCCGCGCCCACCTCGCGCACAATGCCCGCGCCTTCATGGCCGAGCACACTCGGGAAGATGCCCTCGCTGTCGAACCCGTCGAGCGTGTACGCGTCGGTGTGGCAGATGCCCGTCGCCATGATTTCGACCAGCACCTCGCCCGCCTTCGGGCCTTCGAGGTCGAGTTCGACGATTTCGAGCGGCTTCTTCGCTTCGAACGCTACGGCAGCGCGGGTCTTCATTTGCGGTCTCCTTCTCGGCGCTCCCAATCAGGCAAATGGAGCGGCAATGCAAGATGCTCGTAGCCTCGCTCTCATCCCTCACGTCGCCACGCTGAACATGTTTCAGCATCCATGCCCAGACCTCTCGTCGAGCGCCGCGCCGAAGGAAGCGACAGACCATGGATGCTGAAACGAGTTCAGGATGACGAGAATATCAACGTCGCACACGGCTCACCGCCCCACCATCGCCACCCCGGACTTGATCCGGGGTCCATGACTTCAGCGCCGCCGTCGATCCCGGATCAAGTCCGGGATGACGATGAGGTTTGAGCAGATCAGCCTGAAGCAGCAGATTTTGTTACAAACATGAAGTGAAACCGGAGCTTGATCGCTAAAAGCTCAACACTCCACCACACTAACCGCCAGCCCGCCCTTCGACGTTTCCTTATACTTGTCTCGCATATCCCGCCCCGTTTGCAGCATCGTCGCAATCACCGTGTCGAGGCTCACGACATGCGTGCCGTCGCCGATCATCGCGATGCGGCTCGCGTCGATCGCCTTGATCGATCCCATCGCATTGCGTTCGATGCACGGGATTTGTACCAGCCCGCCGATCGGGTCGCACGTCAAGCCGAGATTATGCTCCATGCCGATCTCGGCGGCGTTTTCGACCTGCGCGTTTGTGCCGCCCAATGCCGCGGTCAGCCCCGCCGCCGCCATCGAGCAGGCGACTCCGACTTCGCCCTGGCAGCCGACTTCGGCGCCCGAGATGCTGGCGTTGCGTTTGTAGAGCGCGCCGACCGCGCCCGCAGCGAGCAGGAAGGTGCGCACCCCCGCATCATCGCCGCGATAGCCGCGGCGGTAGAAGCGGATCACCGCGGGGATGATCCCCGCCGCGCCGTTGGTCGGCGCGGTGACGACCTTGCCGCCCGCAGCATTCTCCTCGTTCACTGCCATCGCCCACAGGTTGATCCAGTCCATCATCGCGAGCGGGTCGGTCAGATTTTGTTCGTGGCGGTTGCGGATGTCGTCGGCAATCTGCGGCGCCCGGCGCTTGACCTTCAGCCCGCCCGGCAGAATGCCGGTGCTGCAGCAGCCCGCCTCGATCGACGCGTCCATGGCGCCCGCAATCGCATCGAGCCCGGCGTTTACTTCGTCGAGGCTACGATGCACCAACTCGTTTTCGAGCATCATTTCGGCGAAGCTTTTGCCCGACGCGGCGCCCATGCTCAGAAGGTCGGCGCCCGAGGTGAAGGCGAAGGGCAGCTCAACCTCATCCTCGGCGCCCCGGCTGTTGCGCCCCGCCTCATCCTCGTCGACGACGAAGCCGCCGCCGATCGAAAAATACATCCGCTTGGCGAGGATTTCGCCTTCGGCCTCGCGTGCGGTGAAGCTCATCGCGTTGCTGTGGAACGGCTGGCGCTGGCGCATCTGGAAATGCAGGTCGCGCGCGGGCTGGAAGCGGACGCGCTGACGGCCGAGCAGGTAGAGAAAACCTTCGCTGGTCGCGCGATCCCAATGCGCCTTAATCGCGGAGAGGCTGGTGCTGGCAGGAATCTCGCCTGCCAGACCCGCAACGATCGCGGTGTCGGCGGCGTGGCCCTTGCCGGTCAGCGCCAGCGATCCATAAAGATCGGCTTCGACGTGCACGGTCCGATCGAACAGGTTCTGCTCGTCGAGCCAGACGGTGAAACGGCGGGCCGCGACCATCGGACCCACGGTGTGTGAGCTCGACGGTCCGACACCGATTTTGAAGAGTTCGAAGAGGCTGATTGTCATGACGGCGCCTATAGAGGCGGCACCGTCATCACGATAGATACCAGTTCAAATTTCGTTACGGCATCCGCGAAATCCTCCCCGTCGCGTAGCGAAGGGGAGGGGGACCAACGAAGGTGGTGGCGGGGCGACGACGTTGTGCCATTGCACCTCCGTCAGCGCTTCGCGCTGCCGCCTCCCCATCGCTGCGCGAGAGGGAGGATCATTCGGTTACGCCGGATAGGTCCAGGTCGTGTCGCGGGCGAAATTCTCTGCCGCGAAGTCCCAGTTCAACAGCTCATCGACCACCGCATCGACATAGGCCGGACGCAAATTCTTGCGGTCGATATAGTAAGCATGTTCCCACACGTCGATCACCACCAACGGCTTGATGCCAAGGGTCAGCTCGGTGCCGGCGTCGTGGGTGTCGGTGACCGACAGCGTGCCGTCGCGTGACACCAGCCAGGCCCAGCCCGATGCGAAATGATTGACCGCGGTTTCCTTGAGCTTCTTTTTCAGATCGTCGAGCGACCCGAAATCGCGAGTGATCGCGGCGAGCAGGTCGCCTTCGGGCGCGGTCTTTGCCGGGCTCAGGCTGTTCCAGTAAAAAGCGTGGTTCCACGACTGGGCGGCGTTGTTGAACAAGCCCTTGTTGCCCGCGCCCTCGGCATGGTGGACGATTTCTTCGAGCGGCTTGTCGGCGAGTTCGGTACCTTCAATTGCGGCATTGACCTTGTCGACATAGGCCTTGTGATGCTTGCCATGATGCGTCGCGAGCGTGTCGGCCGAAATATGCGGATCGAGCGCATCCTGCTTGTAGGGCAGCGGGGGAAGAGCGATCGTCATGGCAGTCTCCGTTGTTTTTTCAGAGGGGATGAGGGGTTAAACTCGGTATCGGGGCGCGGGGTTGCAAGGTTTGGGCGGGGAATTTTTCCTTTCGCCCGCTCCCCTTCAGGGGAGGGGGCAATGAGACCTTGGTCCGGCTCTTGCCGGACCTTTAGTCAAACGAGGTGGCGGCCAACGGTATTGCGCAATGCCGATGGCCCCCACCCGCTGCAACTTGGCAGCGAGCTGCCAAGTTTCGCTGCCCTCCCATGAAGGGGGGGGATGGAGCTACGTCACCATCGCTTGCAAAGTCGCAATCCGGTCAGCCTCCTCCGCCGGTTTATCGCGGCGGATGCGCGCGATGCGCGGGAAGCGCATCGCCAACCCCGACTTGTGGCGCTTCGATGCATGAATCGAATCGAAGGCGACTTCGAGCACCAGCGACTTTTCGACCTCGCGGACCGGGCCGAAGCGACCCACCGTGTAGTCGCGGACGAACTTGTCGAGCCATTTCAACTCCTCGTCGGTGAACCCCGAATAGGCTTTGCCCACCGGCAGCAGCTCGCCATCGTCGCTCCAGCAGCCGAAGGTATAGTCCGAATAGAAGCTTGCGCGGCGACCGTTGCCGCGCTGCGCGTACATCATCACGCAATCGGCGGTGAGCGGGTCGCGCTTCCATTTATACCATAGTCCGGCGCGCCGCCCCGCGATATACGGCGCATCGCGGCGCTTGAGCATCACCCCCTCGATCGCCGCATCGCGCGCGCCCGCACGGCGTTCGCCGAGGTCGTCGAAATCGGCCGCCTCGATCACCTGCGACAGGTCGAAATGGCTGTCGGCAAGCCGCGGGACGAAGGCTTCCAATTGCCGCCGCCGCTCGGTCCACGGCAAGGGGCGCAGGTCGTTGCCGTCGACCGCGAGCAGATCATAGACGCGGACGAATGCCGGATAGTCGGCGAGCATCTTCTTCGACACTGTCTTGCGTCCAAGCCGTTGCTGCAGCGCGTTAAAACTCGCAGCCTCGCCGCCCTGCGCATCCCCGCGGACCAGCAGTTCGCCGTCGATCACCGCATCCTGATCGAAGGCTGCGACCAGCTCGGGAAAGGCCGCGCTGATCTCTTCGCCGCCGCGGCTGTAGATACGCGTCTGGCCGCCACCATGGACGATCTGGACGCGGATGCCGTCCCATTTCCATTCGGCGGCGTAGTCGGCGAGATCGACGGTCGCGTCCTCGAGTGGATGCGCGAGCATGAAGGGGCGGAAGAAGGCGACATCGGCGAGGTCGGGGCGTTCGGCCTGCCCCTCGCCCCATGCGAACAGCAGCGTATAGGGCGGCGGAATCGCGTGCCACAGCTCCTCGACGTCGTCGACGGGCACGTCGAATGCCTGCGCAAACGCCTGCTTCGCCAGCCGCGCCGACACCCCGACGCGCATCCCACCGAGCGCGAGCTTGAGGAGTGCGTAGCGCCCGTCTGCGTCGAGGCGATCGAGGAGGGACGCCAGGATCGCGGGGGCGGTGGCGCGGGTGGCGGATGAGAGGGCTTCGACGGCCTGCGAAACCGTCAATCCCCCCTCCCCTTCAGGGGAGGGGCTGGGGGTAGGGTCGTCGGCGTCGCGCTGCCCTGCGACCCCCACCCCAACCCCTCCCCTGAAGGGGAGGGGCGTATTCGGTTCCGGCCACAGCAGCGCCGCAGTCTCCGCCGTATCACCGACAAAATGCCGGGACAGGCGGAACAATTCCTCATCGACCCGCGTCGCCAGCAATGTCCGCACCATCGCCGATTTCACCGCTGGGAAATCGAAGCTCTCGGTCAGCGCTGCAATCACCCAACCGCGATCGGGATCAGGGGTGTGCTTCAGATAATCGGCGATCAGCGCCAGTTTGCTGTTGCGCGAGCGAGTGTAGATCAGCCGATCGATCAGGGCGGCGAAGGCTTTCACGCCTCCTCTTCCAGATCGCGGCCGACCAGATGCAGTGCGCGCGCGTTGCGTTGGTGCAATTCGCACCAGCGCAGCAAGCCGTCCTCGCTGCCATGGGTGATCCATGTCTCTCTGGGGTTCACCGCCGAGATCGTCGATGTCAGCTCGTCCCAGTCGGCATGGTCCGAAATCACCAGCGGCAGTTCGACCATCCGCTGCCGCGCGCGCTGGCGCACGCGCATCCACCCCGAAGCCATCGCCGTGACCGGATCGGGCAATCGCCGCGACCAGCGGTCATTCAGCGCCGAGGGCGGTGCGACTATGATCTGCCCCGTCATGTCGGCTTTGTCGGTTTCGCCGACCAGCCGCAGTTCACCCAGATCGACGCCGTGCGCGGCATAGAGCGCGCACATTTTTTCCATCGCGCCGTGGATATAGATCGGTGCGTCCCATCCGGCGGCGCGGATCTCTGCCATCACCCGCTGCGCCTTGCCCAGCGCGTAGGCGCCGACCAGCACACAGCGATCGGGCTCGGCGCGCACCGCGCCGATCAGCTTGGCGATCTCTTGGCTTGTCGGCGGATGGCGAAACACCGGCAGGCCGAACGTCGCCTCGGTGATGAAGATATCGCAAGCCACGACCTCGAACGGCGCGCAGGTTGGGTCGGGGCGCCGCTTGTAGTCGCCGGTGATGACGATCCGTTCCCCCGCATATTCCATCAAAATCTGCGCGCTGCCCAGCACATGTCCGGCGGGATGAAAGCTGAAGCGCACTCCGCCGCGCTCGAAGCCATCGCCATAACCACACGCCTGATTACGGCTGGCCTCGACATCGACGCCGTAGCGCAGTGCCATGATCGCCAGCGTTTCGGGGGTCGCGAACACCGCGCCATGGCCGCTGCGCGCATGGTCGGCATGGCCGTGGGTGACCGCGGCGCGTTCGACGGGGCGCGACGGATCGATCCACAGGTCGGCGGGCTTCACATAAAGCCCGTGAGGATGCGGTTCGAGCCAGGGCTTGCCCTTTGCCATCAGGCGGCGAGCTCTCGCACATGCGCCAGATCGGCGACGAACGCCGCGCGCTCTTCAGCGGCGCGTGCCCGGTCGGGCAGCCGCAGCAGAAAAGAGGGATGGATCGTCGCGACCAGCCTGGTGCCTCCGGCAAGTTCATGCACCGCGCCGCGCATCGACGTGACGCTCATGCTCTTGCCCGTCACGCCGCGCAGCGCGCTGGCGCCCAGCGTGACGATCAGTTCGGGCTGGACCAGCGCGCGCTCCTTGTCGAGCCACCAGCGGCAGATGTCGATTTCACCGGTCGTCGGATTCTGATGCAACCGCCGCTTGCCGCGCGGCTCGAACTTGAAATGCTTGACCGCGTTGGTGAGGAACAGCCGCTGCCGATCGAGCTCCGCTTCCTCCAGCGCCTCGTTCAACACCTGCCCCGCGGGGCCGACGAACGGCCGGCCTTCCAGATCCTCGCGGTCACCCGGCTGCTCACCGACCAGCATGACACGCGCCGCCGCCGGACCTTCGCCAACCACCCCCTGCGTCGCGTTGCAATGCAGTGGGCAGCGCGTGCAGCCACCAACGGCGCGGGCGAGGTCGTCCAGCGTGTCGATGTCGTCAGTCAGGGCCAAGGCTTCGGGCATGCTGGTTCGCCATTTGTCGGTTTGCGGGTTCGCAAGCGAAACGGCGGTCGCGCGCATCCGTTCCACCCGCGCCGCGGCGCCCGCGAGCATCGGCGCGATATCCTGCGCCTCGGGCAAGTTCTTCCAGTATTTCTTCGGCATTTCGGCACGCATCGCAGCGATCTTGACCCGCGCGGGGTTGAAGATCGCGCCATAATAGGTGCGCCACTGATCCTCGACGACGTCGCTATCGGGTACCTCGTCCTTTGTCCCGCCCGCTCCATAGGTCAGCGTTTCGTCATGCCAGATCGCCCGCGCATTGGGGGTCACGATCGCCCAGTCCATGCCGTAAAAACGTCGCCGAAAGAAAGGCGCGGTCAGCCGCAGGATGCGATGGTCGGGTTCGAACCACGCGGCAAACCGCTCGCGCCCAGCATCCTCCCCTAACCGCCGAAAGCGCACAAAGGCGTGCATCTTATGAATGTCGCGGCGGATCGCTTTATCGGTCTTGCTGAGCCAGTCGATATCGGGATCGGATCGCCGCGCCAGCAGCTGCCGGTCGCGCAGCGCGCGCCAGACGATGCGATAGAGCCGTGCGGGCACGTTGGCATCGCTATGACAGATCACCCGGTCGGCCATGGCGAGCAGTTCGCGCGGCAGCGACACCGCAGCGCCCGATGCAGACGGTGCATCGTCGCCGAACAGCGACGCGCCTTCTTCAGCGCCACGCCAGCTCACATCCTCGGGCGCTACACCGCCCGCGAGCAGCCCCCGCGCCGCATCGCGCCATTCGGCGAAATCGCCGGGCCGGGCGAGCACGACCTCCCTCATAGCGCCAGCGACAATTGCTCCGCGGGCGGGGCGAAGCGTGCGCGCAGGCTGGCACTGTCGGTCAGCGGCCCCGGCCGCCAGTCGGGCGTGTGGATGAACGGCAGCAGTTTCTTCACCGACGCAGTCAGCTTTGCCAGGTCGCCGATCCGCAGCTTGCCGGTCCGCCGCACCGCCACAATCCGGTCGACCGCGCGTGTTCCCAGCCCCGGCACCCGCAGCAGCAGTTCGCGCGGGGCGCGGTTGATGTCGACAGGGAAAATGTCGCGCCGCATCAGCGCCCAGGCAAGCTTGGGATCGATGCTCAAATCGAGCATCCCGCCGCTCGCTCCCTCCATGATTTCGGCGCGCTGAAAGCCGTAGAAGCGCAGCAGCCAGTCGGCTTGGTAAAGGCGGTGTTCGCGCATCAGTGGCGGTCGTACCGGCGGCAAATCGCTGCTCGCGTCGGGGATCGGACTGTACGCCGAATAATAGACGCGGCGAAGGTGGTAGCCCGAATAAAGATTGGTTGCGGTTGCGAGGATATCATCGTCACGCGAAGCGTCGGCGCCGATGATCATCTGCGTCGATTGCCCCGCGGGCGCAAAGCGAGGCGGTTTCGCTTTTTTGAGCAAGCGCCCTTTGGCAGCCTCGATCGCATCGTCGGCGCCAACGCGTACCGATGCCATCGTTTTGCGAATTGTTTCGGGTTTTTTCTCGGGTGCGAAGCTCTGCAATCCAGCCTCGGTCGGCAGTTCGACATTGGTCGACAGCCGGTCGGCGTAGAGCCCGGCGCGGGCGATCAGTTCGGGCGCCGCCCCGGCAATCGTCTTGAGGTGGATATAGCCGCCAAACCGATGCTCCTCGCGCAGAATGCGCGCCACTTCGACCAGCTGCTCCATCGTATAATCTTCGGAGCGGATGATCCCCGACGACAGGAACAGCCCCTCGATATAATTGCGCTTGTAGAAGTCGAGCGTCAGCCGGACGACCTCTTGCGGATTGAACCGCGCCCGCGGCACATTGCTCGACGCGCGATTGATGCAGAAGCGACAATCGTAAATGCAGAAGTTCGTGAGCAAAATCTTGAGCAGCGAAATGCAGCGCCCGTCGGGCGCATAGCTGTGGCAAATACCCATACCCCCGGTCGATCCGATGCCCTTGGTGCCGGTCGAATCGCGCTTCACCGTTCCCGACGACGCGCATGAGGCGTCATATTTGGCGGCATCGGCCAATATGCTGAGTTTTTCGAGAATCGGTTTTCCGGACATTTCCTATACATAGCATAAGAACATAGCAGGAACAAACCACTCTGGCGCGGTCAGGCGTCGCGCCACCGCGCGGGCAAGGTGATGTCGAGGATCAACCCGGTCGGTTCCCAACGCCGCTCGATCGTCCCGCCCAGATTGTTGCGGACACTGCGCTCCATCAACAGGGTGCCAAAGCTGGTTTTTTCGGGCGGACCGATGGGGCCGTGATTGCCGGTTTCGTTCCAGGTCAACCGGAACAACCGCGGATCGCTGCCCTCCGGATCCTGGGTCCATTGAATGTCGACGTCCCCCGCGGCGCCCGACAGCGCGCCATGCTTGACCGCGTTGGTCGCCAGTTCGTTGAACACCAGCGCCATCGCGACCAGCGCATTTTCGGGGAGCAGCAGGTCGGGGCCAGACCAGCGAATGCGCGGAAAGGCCGCCTCGACCTCGCGCAGCAGCGCGTGCATCGACCCGGTCATGAAGTTCGCGCCGAGCAGGACATTCTGGGCGCGATTGAGCGCGTCGAGTCGACCGGTGATCCGCTCGACATAATCGTCGACATCGGTCGCCGCATGGCGGGTCAGCGAGATGATGGCGCTGACCGTGGCGAACAAATTGCGCATCCGGTGGTGCAATTCGCGCATCAACAGATTGGCGTTTTCCTGGCGGCTTTTCTGTTCGGTGATGTCGATGCTGATCCCGGTCAGGATCGCGTCGGTCGTGTTCACGTCCCAGTCGGCGCGGACCGCGATCCAGCGCACCCCGCGTTCGGGATGCTGGATCCGATATTCGGTTGCATAATGCGTGCCGCTCTCGACCGATCCACCCAGCACGCTGCGCACCATGTCGCGGTCGTCGGGAAGCAGTCGCTCGTAAAAGCCGTCGATATCGGCCAGCGCGGTATCAAAGTCCGCTCCCCAAAGCTCGGCAGCCGCGCCGCCCCAATTGATCGATCCGGTTCGCGCGTCATAGCGCCACGTCGCGATGCCCGAAAAGTCGAGCGCGCGCTCCAGCGTCTGCCGCGCCTCGTCGCGTTCGGCAACGATGCGCCGCAGGTCGGCCTCGGCCATGATGATCGCGGCGAAATCCTCGAGCCGTTCCAGTTCGCGCTCGACCAGCACCGGCCGCTCCTTGCGATCGATCACGCATAGGGTGCCCAATATGGTCCCGTTATAGGCGCGCAGCGGTACGCCGGCGTAAAAACGAATGAACGGATCGCCGGTGACCAACGGATTGTCGCGAAAGCGCTCGTCACCCAGCACATCGACGATGACCACCGGCTTGTCTTCGGCGATCACATATTGGCAAAAACTGATGTCGCGCGGCGTTTCAGAGACGTCGAGGCCGTAAGAGGATTTGAACCACTGGCGGCAGTCGTCGACCAGCGAGACCAGCGAGACCAGCGCGATCGGCGCGTCATACAGGTCGGCGACCATCTTGGTGACGCGGTCGAACGCCTCCTCCGGGCCGGTGTCGAGTATCCGATATTCGCGAAGCGTATCGAGGCGCAGGCGTTCGGCCTGTTCCGAACCTGCATAACCTCCGTCCGCCAACTGATGCCCCTCACGTCCTCCGGATCCTGCGGGCCGCTCTGCCATGAATATGGTCCCTAAAAAAGTCTGTTTGCCATCGGATCAGGAAAGCGGCGTAATTCCACTGACTTACCGATAGCGCGAAGGCGTCCCGGCTGACTCTACGCATCGCACGATGACAAGTTGCAGCGCTTCGTCGCGCATTTTTGATTCAATTTTGCGGAACCGTCGCGCGCGCGGACGCGTATGACGGGTCAAAGCGGGAGGTAATATATGCCATTGGGTGAAGAGCTTCGCGGACATTTGCCGTATCTGCGCCGTTACGCGCGCGCGCTGACCGGCAGCCAGCAACATGGCGACAATTTTGTGCATACGACACTGGAAGTCATCGTGGCCGCGCCTGACGAATTCAGCGCCGGCAATGGCACCCGCATCGACCTGTACCGCAATTTCCACCGCATCTGGGAAAGCGCCTACATCGATGATGGCGAAGGCAGTGACGACGGTGAAGATCCCTTCGTGCGTGCAGCAAACAAAAAGCTGGCGCAGATCACACCCTTGGGCCGTCAGATATTGCTGTTGACCGCCCTGGAAGGCTTTTCGGTCGGCGAAGCGTCGATCATCACCGGGACCGATGGCGAGACGGTCGAAACTTTGCTCGCCGAAGCGGTGGCGGACCTCGACCGCGAATCTTGTACGTCGGTGCTGATTATCGAAGACGAGCCGCTGATCGCGATGGAACTCGAACAGATCGTCCGTGACCTTGGCCATAGCGTCGCAGGCGTCGCCACCACGCACGCCGACGCGGTCGCCGCCTTCGAATCAACCGATGCCGGGCTGGTTCTGGCCGATATTCAGCTCGCCGACGGGTCGTCGGGGATCGACGCGGTACAGGATATTTTGGCGATCGCGCCGGTACCCGCGATCTTCATCACCGCCTTTCCCGAACGGCTGCTGACCGGCGGACGGGTCGAGCCGACCTTCCTGATCTCGAAACCGTTCCGCGAGAATACAGTGCGCGCAGCGATCAGCCAGAGCCTGCTGTTTACGCCCCAGCTGGCGGCGTAACCGGGGCTATTCGCGGCCGGGACCGTTTGCGGTCAGATAGTCGACGTCGTCCATGATCGAGCGGAACACTTCGCTCGACGCGAGTTCGTCGCTACTGCGCCGCGGCATAGTGCCGCTCTCGAGGATCGTCTGCAGCGCTGCGCGCGCGCGCGACACGCGGCTTTTCATGGTCCCCACCGCGCAGTCGCAGATCGCGGCGCCTTCCTCATAGGATAATTGTCCGGCCCCGATCAGCACCAGCGCTTCGCGCTGGTCGACGGGCAGCATCAACAATGCGCGCTGAACATCGGCCAGATGCAGGCTGTCATCCTGGTCATCGGGGGCGACGAGCAGCCGTTCGGCGGCGAGTTCGTCATATTCGGCGGTGAATTTCTTGCGCCGCATCTGCGACAGGAAACAATTACGCAGGATAACGAACGCCCAGCTTTTCATGCTGGCCGGACCCGGCACATATTGCGCGCGCGCCTTCCACGCCTTGAGCATCGTTTCCTGAACGAGATCGTCGGCTAGGTCGGCGTTGCCGCAGAGGCTGCGCCCAAAAGCGCGCAGATGCGGCAGCATCGCCGCCAACTCCTGTTTAAAGCTGGCATCGTCGAGCGGTTCAGCGCCGGGCGCTTGGGGCGTTATATCGTTGATACTATAGCCTTGTTTTTAGGGACAACGATCAATTGGCAGATCAGGCTTAGCGCGTCGTGCGGCCGATGCAAACCGGAACCGCGGCACCGGCCGAAAAAGCGGCGGGCAGCCGTCAATCGCCGAGCGCGCCAGAAGGGCGCGTGCGGCGTCCCAGCGCAATGAAATTTTCCATCATCAAAGTATCCTGCGGGTCCAGACGTCCGCTGCCCGCCAAACGCGACAAGGCGTCGTCATGGCCGCGGAACTGGGGATCATAGAGCATTGTCCATTCGGCGAAGGCGCGTTCCGCGATTTCGCGGCGACGGATTTCCACCATCCCGCTATGCCGCGGATCGCTGCGGATCACCGCCAGACAGGCATCGACCTTGTCCGCCGGACCTTCAAGCAGTTGCAGAAAATTATGACCGTTGAAAATCAGCGCGCCGGTGAGCGCGTCACGTTGATTGTTGCGGCGCGCCTGAACCAGAAGGGCGGCAATATCCTGTTCGCCGATCAACGGATCGGCAACGCTTATATAGATGACGGAAAGCAAGCGACGTTCTCCAGCCTTCCGCCATGCAGCAAAGGCAAAGTATAACCCCTCGCCGCAAGCCTGGTCGCCTACGCGGCACCTCGAATAGGGCCGCTGTGGCATCTTGGCAACGGTTTCGTCGCAAAAAACGCAAAGGTCGGGAACCAGCGGCGCTTTTCGTCGTTGCTCCGACATGGCTACGCAAGGCAACAACAGGTCGAACGGCACGGGCACCCCGCCCCCGGGGGCTGATGCGCCAAATCGCAAGCAGGGCAGCTTTCCCGGCACCGACAGCGACGAATGGCATCGCACGCTAACGGGTCGTCAGGCGCCCGAACCCGTCAGCGCAAAGCTGCGCATGATCTATGGCAACATCGTTTCCGAACAATTGCCCGATCATATGCTCGACCTCTTGTCGCAACTCGATCAGAAAAGCTCGAAGCAATAATGTCGGGGCCCGCTCCGGCGTCGCAAAACGGCGACAGCCTGTCCGATACCGAATTCAAGGCATTGCTCGCCGCGGTCATCCCGCATTTGCGCGCTTATGGCCGCAGTCTGTCGGGCAGCCCCGATCTCGCCGACGATTTGACGCAGGACACGATGGTCAAGGCTTGGGCGTCGCGCGATCGGTTCGAACGCGGCACATCGATCAAGGCGTGGACCTTTGTCATCCTGCGCAACACTTTCCTGTCGCAGATGCGCCGCAACAAGTTTGTTGGCGAATATGACGAAACCGCGGTCGAACGCACGATGTCGACCCCCGCCAGTCAAGAAGACAGCGGAGAAATGGCCGATCTGCAACGCGGGCTGATGGAATTGCCGCAAGACCAGCGCGAGGCGCTAATCCTTGTCGGTGCCGGCGGCATGTCCTATGAGGAAGCCGCGAGTATCTGCGACTGCGCGCTCGGCACGATGAAAAGCCGCGTGTCGCGCGCCCGCGCTGCGCTCGAAGAGATTATGAACAGCGGTCAATTCTCGCAAAAGCGCGCCGATGCGCCGCCCGCGAGCGAGGCAGTCGATGCGATCATGGACAGCGTCGAGATCATCACCGCGCGGCGTGAGGCGGCCAGCCGCTGATCCCGAGCTTAGGCTTGCATTGCCGTTCGCGCTGAGCTTGTCAAAGCACCGTCCTTCTTCCTGCGGCGCCCGAAGGAAAAGACAGCCTTTCGACAAGCGCAGGGGAAACGGATTTTGGGTACTCGACTTTGCCGCGTCGCGGCGCCAGATTGGCGCATCTTTCCCCCAGCATAGCGAGCTTCTTTCCATGAAATCATTGCCGCTCCTCGCCCTTGCCGCGGCGCTTGCCGCGGGCGCCTGCTCCGCCAGCACGACGTCGAGCAAAGCCGCCGATCCTGCGGCGCTCGACGCCTCGGGTGAGCACCCGGCGACGCCGGTCACCGATGCGCCATTCACCGTGCAAGAAGTTGCGAGCTTCAACGAACCCTGGGCAATGACCTTTGTCCCCGGCACGCGCGCTGCGCTGATCACCGAAAAGGCGGGCAAGCTGAAGCTGTGGCAAGAAAACGGCCCGACGCTCGACGTCGCGGGCGTGCCGACGGTGGCCTATGGCGGTCAGGGCGGCTTGGGCGATGTCATCGTCGCTCCCGATTTCGCGACCAGCGGCACGGTATACCTGAGCTGGGCCGAAGCGGGAGAAGGCGATACGGCGGGTGCCGTCGTCGGCATGGCAAAGCTGGTTCAAGGCGCCACACCCCGGCTGGAGGGGCTCAAGGCGATCTGGACGCAGTCGCCCAAGGTCACCGGGCGCGGCCATTATTCGCACCGCCTCGCCTTCTCGCCCGACGGGCAATATCTGTTCATCGGCTCGGGCGACCGGCAAAAGATGGAGCCGGCGCAGGACATGAGCGGCACGCTCGGCAAGATCGTCCGGCTGAGGCCCGACGGCAGTGTCCCGACCGACAATCCGTTCGTGGCGCAGGGCGGCGTCACCGCCCAGATCTGGTCGCTGGGCCACCGCAATATTCTCGGCCTGACCTTTGACGGCGCGGGGAAGCTGTGGAACCAGGAAATGGGACCGCGCCATGGCGACGAGATCAACCTGGTCGAGCGCGGAGCCAATCATGGCTGGCCGCTCGTGTCGAACGGCGACCATTATAATGGCAGCGCGATCCCCGATCACCCGACGCGGCCCGAATTTGCGGCACCGAAGCTGTGGTGGAATCCCGCGGTCTCGCCCGGCGGCCTCGCCTGGTACGGCGGCGACCTTTATCGCGGCTGGAAGAACAGCCTGCTGATGGGCGCCCTTTCGGGCGAAGGCCTGGTTCGCGCCAGCATCAATGGCGACAGGTTGAGCAAGGCCGATCGCTGGGACTTCGGCACCCGCATCCGCGAGGTCGAGGTGCGCGATGACGGCTCCGTGTGGCTGCTGACCGATGGCGAGAATGGCAAGCTGGTGAAGCTGGTTCCAAAGAAGTGAAGCAAGCCGCATAGCTGTGTCTCCGCGAAGGCGGAGGTCCATCTCGGGTCGGTGCAAGATGGGACCGGCGGGAGATGGACCCCTGCCTTCGCAGGGGCATGAATTCTGCTATAGGGCCGACCATGATCCGAAGCCTACTCACCCGGCGCGCCGAATGGCCCGCGCGCATTCCCGATCCTGACGCGCTCCCGCCGCTGGGGCTGCTATGGCGGGAGGTGACGAGTTTGGCGCGCGCGCTGTGGGGCCGCATCCGCCCGATGCCGCCCGAAACCAATCCCGACAGCGACCATCCACCGGTGATGGTTCTCCCCGGTTTCTTGTCGGGCGACTGGGCGACCAAGGCGCTGCGCGCCGATCTGCGCCGAGCCGGATTTCGCTGCTACGCTTGGGGGCTCGGTTTCAACCGCGGCGCGACCCCTGACATCATCGAACGTATCGACACCCGCGTCCAGTGGATCATCGGCCGCACCGGCCACGCCCCGGCGCTGGTCGGCTGGAGCCTCGGCGGCATTTACGCGCGCGAATATGCCAAGCATCATCCGGGCAAGGTCGCGCGCGTCGTCACCCTCGGCTCGCCATTCTCGGGCAGCCGCCGCGCCAACCGCGCCTGGCGGCTCTACCATCTTGTCGCGCGCCACCCGGTCGATAACCCCCCGATCGATTTCCACCCCGCCCCGCGCCCCGAAATGCCGACCTTCGCTTTGTGGTCGGCGTTCGACGGCGTCGTCGCGGTGAACAGCGCGCGCGGTCAGCCCGAAGAGAGCGACCGCCAGGTCGAAGTCGATTGCGGCCATATGGGCTTTGCCTATGCGCCCACATCGGTGGCGGCGATTGTGAAGGCGCTGAAGGAAGAGGTGGCGCGCCCGGACTGATCAGCACACGTCGATCCCTGGGCCAGCGCGCCATTTCATCACCCGCCGTCCGGGGCGCCGCCCCGTCTGCCCCGTCGCCAGAAAGCCGATCCGGCGCAGCAGCGCGCGCGAGCGTTCATTGTCCGGATGGCATTCGGCAATGATCGCGGCGCCCGGGCGCGACGCCGCAATCTCGCGCACGACCGCATCGACCGCCTCGGTCGCCAGTCCCTGCCCGCGCGCGGCTGCTGCAAACCAGTAACCGACCTCGACCGCGCGCGCATCGCGCCGGTGAACCCCGATCACGCCCTGCAGCCGTCCCTCGCGGCGATCCCGCACCGCGTGAAACACGTCGCCGCCGCCCGATCCCGCGATCAACGCGCGGGCGTCGGCCGCGGTAAACGGCGTTGGCAGGAAATCAACCTGATCGGTCACCGAAGCGTCGGTGATCGCGGCCAGTGCGGCGGCGTCATCGGCGTGCAGCGGCGCGATGCGGCATCGCGCGGTGGAGAGGGCAAGCAAAGTGTCGGTCATGTCGCGTCTTCTTCAAAAAAATGCGCGCCGTACCCGGGGGATCGTGGTGTGATGATGTGATGACAACCATTCGCCTTCCGGACACGGCGGCGATGGTCAAAGGTGATGCCATGCCGCTCCTAGATAAAGGAGCGCCAATACGCCTTGCATTGGGTGGATCGGTCGTTGGTCATCGTCGGTGGGGCTAATCGCTCCAGACCCGACGGTCAATACGGGTCGCAACCGGCGTCGAGCAATTCTACGCGGCGTTCACATAGTGCGGCTGGGTCGCCTACGCCTGACGCAAAGCCGTTTCCGTTCTTGCCTGTCCGAGTTATACAATATATTGCGCAATATCTTGTATAACTGAGTCGCAGGTGAAGGTTGATGCTTCCAATGAAAAAAATAGGGTCGACCGCAATTGTCGCGGCGGTGTGGTTTCTAGGCGTCGGCGCGACCGGCGAGGCGTCGCTCACGGCGGCCGATCGACGACAGGTGGTCGAGCAGCTGGGCCAGACATTGGAGGCCAATTATGTCTTTGCCGACAAGGCCAAGACACTTGCTGCGACGCTCCGCGCCCACCTCGAAAGGGGCGACTATGACGGTGCGCAGGACAAGGACGCGCTGGCGCAGGCGCTGACCAAGGATCTGATCGCGGCCAGCAACGACCTGCATTTTTTCGTCGGCGTCGACCCCGCCTTTGCCGCCGACTATGCCGCCCGGAAAGACCCCGCGCGCGCCGCCGAATTGCGCGAAACCGATCGGCGCGACGAAGCACAGAAAAACTTCGGCTTTACCGACCTCCGCCGCTTGGAAGGCAATGTCGCCTATGTCGGGATGTCGCATTTCGCCGAACCCGAACTCGCATATGATGCCGCCAGCGCAGCGATGCGCTTTATCGAGAATAGCGACGCGGTCATCTATGACATGCGGTATAACAATGGCGGCTATCTTGAGATGGCGCAGCTGCTCGCCAGCCAGCTTTTCCGCGCCGACAAGGATCAGGAGCTGTTCGATTATTATTACACCGACGATGGCCGCCGCGTCGCCCGCGGCCAGTGGGTACTCACTGCCATCCCGGCAAAGCGCCTGACCGGCAAACCCGTTTATGTCCTGACCTCATCGACCAGCTTTTCGGCGGCCGAATGGTTCGGCTATTCGCTGCAAAAGCTCGGCCGCGCGACGCTGGTCGGCGAACAGACAGCGGGCGGCGCGCACCCCGTTGACCGCAAGCCGGTGGGCACCGACTTTTTCGTCCAGGTGCCGATCGGCCAGATCCACGACCCCGTCGATCGCGGCGATTTCGAAGCACGTGGCGTCACTCCCGATCATGTCGTCGCCTCCGCCGACGCCTTGGTCGTCGCGCATCGTCTGGCACTGGCCGACATGGCAAAATCCGACACCGCGAAACAGGCCGACGCCGCGTGGTTCGCACCAACGCTCGCCGCGCGCGCCAAGGCGGTCCAGCTCACCCGTGCCGGTCTTGAGGCGATCGCGGGCCGCTACGAAGGCCGGCAGATCGCTATCGTTGACGGCAAGCTGCTCTACACCTGGCGCGAGCGTTTCCGTGCCACGCTGGAGCCGCTCGGCAATGACCTGTTCGCGGTCGAGGGCGTCGCCGATTTCCGCTTCCGTGTTGTGCGCAAGGCGGGCAAGATCGCCGCACTCGAACGCATCAACCGCGAGGGAACAACCGACAGCTATGCCCGCCTCGACTGACCCATCAACCAACCTCAACGACATCTCATTTCTTGGACGGCTCAGCGAGGCATTGAGCCAGACGATCGAGGATCAGACGCGCGAGCTGTTCGATGCGGCGGGCATTGTCATCCCGGTGCGCTCCTGCTCGCTGCTCACCGCGCTCCGTCAGGCGGGCGAGGCGTCGCCGGCCGAGCTGGCGCGAGCGCTGGGTCAGTCGCACCAGTTGGTGATCCAGAAATGCCCGGGGCTGATCCGCCTCGGCCTGATTACCCAGCATCCCGATCCCGCCGACGCGCGCCGCAAGCTGTTTCGCCTGACCGAAAAGGGTCAGGCCCAAATGGCGATGCAGGACCGATATAGCGATGAAATATCCGACGTGTACCGGCGCCTCTTCGCAGAGACCGGCGATGTGCATGCGATGATATTGAGAACCTTGCGGGCGCTCAAAGAGCGGCCCCTTCGTGACCGGGCGGCAAAAATTCTCGTTAGTCGAGAAAAGGAGCAACGACCTCCGCCGTCACCCTGAGTGGGCGCCCGCTCGCCTTGTCGAGCAGCGCCCAAACCGTCCGCGCCCGCACATGAACTTTGCCATCGGCGTCGGTGAATTCCATGAAGCGGTCGAACTTGGCGCCCTTTGGCTTGTCAGCGACCCACGTCCACGCGGTCACCGTTTCGCCAGGGCCAAGCGCGCGCAGATAATCGATCTCATGCCGCACGACGACCCAGATATACGCGTCCTTATGCGCCTGCGGCGCTGCCGCGTCCCAATGGCCGGTCGCGACCTGCTGTATCCACTGGACCCAGACGGCATTGTTGACATGGCCGAGCTCGTCGATGCTGTCGGGCGTGGCGGTAAGCTGGAGCACGAAGGATTTCATCGGATTTGCTTAGCCTCTGCACGTGAAGACAAAAAGACTCGTCATTGCGAGGAGCCGGAGGCGACGCGGCAATCCAGAGTCGCGTAAACCGCCCTGGATTGCTTCGCTTCGCTCGCAATGACGAAGTGGTTAGAGACTAAGCCAGCTCCACCGTCGTCACCATATATCCCGCATCGCGCAGCGAAGCGACCAGGCTGTCGAGATGCTCCCGGTCGCGCGCTTCGCATTCGATGTCGGTAATCAGCCCCTTGGCGGGCAGCGTGGTAAAGATGCGCTGGTGATAGATTTCGATAATGTTGACCTGTTTCTCGTCAAACAGCTTCATCACCTTGAACAGCGCGCCAGGGCGATCCTGCAAGCGGATGCGAAGCCGCGCGATGCGGCCCGATCGCGCGAGATCGCGCAGCAACACATTGGCGAGCAATCGCGTGTCGATGTTTCCGCCGCACAGCACCAGGCCGACCTTGCGCCCGGCAAATTCCTCGGGATGCGCGAGCAGCGCGGCGAGGCCCGCGGCACCCGCGCCCTCGACCACCGTCTTTTCGATCTGGAGCAGCAGGCTGACCGCGCGTTCCAGATGGCGTTCAGCGACCAGCACGATGTCGTCGTTCAGCTCGGCAACGCGCAGCCGCGTATAGTCGCCCGGTTCCTTGACCGCGATCCCCTCGGCCAGCGTGTCGCCCTCGCACGCCATATCGACGCCGTTGAGCTTGGCGTACATCGACGGATAGAGTTCGGCCTGCACCCCGATGAGGCGGATGTGGGGATTGATCCCGCGCGCCGCGGTTCCCATCCCGGTGAACAGCCCGCCGCCACCGATCGGGATGATCAGCGTGTCGATCTCCGGCACATCCTCGAGCATTTCGAGCGCCACCGTCCCCTGCCCCGCGGCGATATGTGGATGGTCGAACGGGTGGACAAAGGTCAGCCCGCGCTCGACTTCCAGCTCACGCGCATGTGCATAGGCGTCATCATACTTCTCACCGAACAGGACGATTTCGGCGCCGTGGCTGGCGGTCTGATACACCTTCACCTGCGGGGTGGTTTTCGGCATCACGATGGTGACCGGAACGCCCAGCCGCTTGCCATGATAGGCCAGCCCCTGCGCGTGATTGCCCGCCGATGCCGCAATAACACCGCGGGCTCGTGCCACGGGGTCCATCAGCAACAGCGCATTAAGCGCACCGCGTTCTTTATAGGCCGCGGTGAATTGCAAGTTTTCGAATTTCAGCCAGACTTCGGCGCCGACCATTTCGGACAGCGTCTGCGAATGCAGCGTCGGGGTACGCACGATCGCGCCGTCAATTCGCGCCGCCGCCGCGCGCACATCGTCGAGGGTGATCGCCGGCAAATCGGCAGCGGACAGGGTGGGTGCGGTCGTGCTCATGATGCCGCTCGCCCTAGCCTATCTGGCGCACCGCGCAAACCATGGTTATGAGCCTTGAGATGATCCAGGAAAAATTGCGCATCAGCTTCATCGGCACCGGCGTCATGGGCGGACCGATGGCGGGCCATCTTGCGAAAGCGGGCCATAACCTCACCGTGTATAACCGCACCCGCGCCAAGGCCGACACTTGGGTCGCCGCGCACGGCGGCAAGGCCGCTGCGACCCCGGCGGAGGCCGCGCACGATGCCGATATCGTCCTGACCTGCGTCGGCAACGACGACGATCTGGCGCAGGTCACCCTGGGCCGCGACGGCGCGTTCCGGGCGATGCGCAAGGGCGCCTTGTTCATCGATCACACCACCGTGTCGGCGCGGATCGCGCGCCAGCTGTCGGTCGAAGCCGAAGGGCTCGGCGTTCATTGCCTCGATGCCCCGGTATCGGGTGGCGAAGCGGGAGCGCAGAATGGCACCCTGTCGATCATGTGCGGCGGGACAAAAGCCGCGTTCGCCGCCGCCGAGCCGGTGATGCAGGCCTATGCCGCGCGCATGGTCCATATCGGCGGCCCCGGCGCCGGGCAAACGACGAAGATGGTCAACCAGATCGCGATCGCCGGAGTGCTGCAAGGCCTGTCCGAAGCGCTGCGTTTTGCGCAGGCGTCCAAGCTCGACGCCGACAAGGTGTTCGAGGCGGTGTCGGGCGGCGCCGCGGCGAGCTGGCAGATGCTCAACCGCTGGAACACGATGGCTAAGGACGAGTTTGATTTCGGTTTTGCGGTCGACTGGATGCGCAAGGATCTGGGCCTCGCGCTCGACGAAGCGCGCTCGAACGGCGCGACGATCCCCGTCGCCGCAATCGTCGATCAATTTTACGCCGATGTGCAAAAGGCCGGGCACGGTCGCCGCGACACCAGCTCGCTTATAACAAGGTTGCCGAAATGACCCGCCTCCTGCTGACCGCACTCGCGCTCACCCTCGCCGCCCCCGCGCACGCCGACACGCTCGTCGACAACGTCAACGGCATCACGCTCGACAAGGATGGCAAGTTGCTCCGCTTCACCGGGCTCGTCATCGACAAGGACGGCAAGGTCAAGGAGCTTCTCGACCGCAAGGACAAGCGCCCCGAACGCCCCGATTTCAAGGAGGACGGCAAGGGCCGTACCCTGATTCCCGGCCTCATCGACGCGCACGGCCATGTCATGGGGCTGGGGTTCCAGCTGATGCTGCTCGACCTTAGCGAGACCAACAGCCTTGCCGAAGCGCAGGCCGCGATCCGCAAATATGCCGCCGACAATCCCGAAATGCCGTGGATTATCGGATCGGGCTGGAATCAGGAAAGATGGGGTCTGGGCCGCTTCCCCACCGCCGCCGACCTTGACGCCGCGGTGCCGAACCGCCCGGTGTGGCTCGAACGCGTCGACGGCCATGCGGGCTGGGCCAATACGGCCGCCATGACCGCTGCCAAGGTCACCGCCGCCAGCAAGTCGCCCGACGGCGGCCGTATCGAAATAGTGGGCGGCAAGCCGAGCGGCGTGTTTGTCGATGCCGCAATGAGCCTGGTCGATAGCGCCAAACCCAAGCCGCTGGCGCGCGACCTCGACCGCGCGCTGTATCTGGCGCAGCAGAAGCTGCTCGAACAGGGCGTGACCACGATCGCCGACATGGGGACATCGATCCTCGACTGGCAGGCATTTCGCCGCGCCGGGGACAAGAAACAGCTCGCGGTGCGGATCCTGAGCTACGGCGGCGACATCGACAATATGGCGATGATCGCCGGGTCCGAGCCGACGCCGTGGCTGTATGACGACCGGCTGCGCATGGTGGGGGTCAAGCTCTACCTAGACGGCGCGCTCGGCTCGCGTGGCGCGTGGCTCAAGGCACCGTATAGTGATGCCCCCGGTCAGACCGGCCTGCCGCTGCTCACCCCCGCGCAGCTCCGCAACAAGATGGTCCGCGCGTCGATGGACAAATTCCAGGTGACGATCCACGCGATCGGCGACGCCGCCAATGCCGAGGCGCTCGACGCGATTGCCGACCTCACCGCCGACCTGCCCGGCGAGCGCCGCTGGCGGATCGAACATGCGCAGGTGATCGACCCCGCCGACATCGCGCGCTTCGCCAGCCTGAAAGTCATCGCGTCGATGCAGCCGGTCCACCAGACGAGCGACCGGCTGATGGCCGAAGCGCGGCTCGGCCCCGACCGGTTGAAGGGCGCCTACGCCTGGCGCAGCCTGCAGGCCGCGGGCGCCCGCATTGCCTTCGGTTCCGACGTGCCGGTCGAAAGCGCAAATCCGTTCGCCGGCCTTGCTGCGGCAATCTCGCGCACCGATGCCGCGGGCCAGCCATTCGGCGGCTGGCGCCCCGAAGAAGCGGTGAGCCGCGAGACCGCGCTCGACGGCTTCACCCGCACCGCGGCTTATGGGGGGTTCGCCGAGGATCGCATCGGCACGCTGATGCCAGGAATGCGCGCCGATTTCCTGATCGTCGAAACCGACCCGATGCTCGCCAGCCCCGACGAGATCCGCCGCATGATCCCGCTCGAAACCTGGATCGGTGGCTATCGCTATTACAAGAAAGAGGCGTCCGGTGGCGGGCGGTAAGACGCCCAGCCGCCGCGCGCTGCTGACGGGCCTTGCTGCGCTGCCCGTCGCAGCAACCGCGGCTGCGGCCGAGCGCCGTTCGAAGAAACGCAAACCCGCGAAGCCCAAGGTCCAGCATGTCGACGTCGCGATCATCGGCGCCGGGGTGTTCGGCGCCTGGACCGCCTGGCATCTGCTCCGCGCGGGCAAATCGGTGCGGCTGTTCGACGCCTACGGAGCCGGTCATGTCCGCGCGTCGTCGGGCGGCGAGAGCCGCGTCATCCGCATGGGCTATGGCGCCGACGCCATCTATTCGGAGATGGCGCGCGAATCTTTGCCCTATTGGAAGTCGCTCTCCGACACCGCCAGCGCGCCGATCTTTCATAACACCGGCGTGCTGTGGTTCGGGCCGCAGGGCGATGCCTACACCGCGCAGTCGCTCGCGTGGTTGCAAGCGAACCGGGTTGGGCATGAGCATGGCGACGTCCGCTGGCTGCAGAACAAGTACCGCCAGATGCAGTTTTACCAAGGCGAAACCGGCGTCCTCGAAACCGAAACCGGCGCGTTGATCGCCGGGCGCGGCGTACAGGAAGTGATCGCCGATGCGCAGATCACGGTCGAGCGCGTCGTCATGCCCGCACCCCTGCTGTCAAAACGGATAAAGCGTCACAGCCTCCCCGACGGCGGCACCGCCGACCATCTCGTCTATGCCCTCGGCCCCTGGCTCGCCGAACTCTTCCCGCAGCAGCTCATGAACAAGATCGTCGCGACGCGGCAGGAAGTCTATCATTTCGGCGCGCCGCAGGGCGACACGCGCTTCGCCCCGCCCGAGCTGCCGGTGTGGGCCGACAACAGCAACAATGGCATTTTTTACGGCATCCCCGATCTCGAGGGGGCGGGGTTCAAGATCGCGATCGATCGGCACGGCCCGATGATCGATCCCGACACGATGGAACGGCAACTGACCCCGGCGGGGATTGCCGAGGCGCGGGCCTATATCGCCCGCCGCTTCCCAGCCCTCGCCTCAGCACCGCTGATCGGCGGGCGCGTCTGCCAATATGAGAATAGCTCGAACGGCGACTATCTGATCGACCGCTTTCCGGGACAGGAGCGCGTGTGGCTGGTCGGCGGCGGATCGGGGCATGGGTTCAAGAACGGACCCGCAGTGGGCAAGCGCGTGGCAGCGCATATCCTTGCTCCGAAACTGGCCATCGAACCGCGCTTCAGCTTTGCGACCAAGGGGACGGTGGCGGCGCGAACCGTCTTCTAAATTCGTCATTGCGAGGAGCGAAGCGACGCGGCAATCCAGACCGTGCGTAAACCGCCTTGGATTGCTTCGCTTCGCTCGCAATGCCGGGTGAGAATGGGGCAAATATGAAACTCACCGACTGCCACAATATCGACGACTTCCGCGCGCTGGCAAAACGTCGCCTACCCTGGCCGGTGTTCGATTATATCGACGGCGCCGCCGACGACGAAGTCACCCGCCGCCGCAACCGCGCCGCGTTCGACGATTGCGACCTCATCCCGCGCGTCCTCGCCGGGGTCGCAAGCGTCGACATGCGCACCACGCTGTTCGGGCGCGAAATGGCGATGCCGCTGTTCCTGTCACCCACTGCGCTCCAGCGGCTGTTTCACTGGCAGGGCGAGCGCGCCGTCCTCCGCGCCGCCGCGAACGCCGGGACAATGGCGGGCATCTCCAGTCTTGCCACCATCAGCCTGGCAGAAGCGGGGGCGCTGACCGACGGTCCCAAGCTGTTCCAGCTGTATGTCCACAAGGACGAAGGACTCAACCGCGCAATGCTCGCCGCCGCGCACGACGCGAAATTCGACGCCGTGGCGCTTACCGTCGACACGATCGTCGGCGGCAACCGCGAACGCTGCCTGCGCTCGGGCTTCACCTCGCCGCCGCGTTTCACTCCGGGCAATATGCTGAGCTACGCCGCCAAGCCCGGTTGGGGGCTCAACTATGTCTGCCGCGAAAAATTCAGTCTGCCCAACCTCGCGACCCATGTGTCCGAAGGGTCGAGCGTCCCCAAATCGGTCGCCGACTATTTCACCTCGATGCTCGACCAGAGCCTCGACTGGAAGCGCGCCGCGGCGATCCGCCAGCAATGGGACGGCCCCTTCTGCCTCAAAGGCATCGTTGCAGTTGAGGATGCCCGCCGCGCCGTGGAGATCGGCGCCACCGCGATCATGGTATCGAACCATGGCGGCCGCCAACTCGACGGCAGCCGCGCGCCGTTCGATGCGCTCGCCGAAATCGTCGATGCCGTCGGCGACCGGATCGAGGTGATCTGCGATGGCGGCATCACCCGGGGCACGCATGTGCTCAAAGCGCTTTCGGTCGGCGCGAAGGCCTGTTCCGGCGGCCGCCTATACCTCTACGCGCTCGCCGCGGCGGGCGAGGAAGGCGTGGCGCGCGCCATCGCGCTGCTGCGCGCCGAGATGGAGCGCGGGATGAAATTGATGGGAGCCAAGACGCTGTTGGATCTCGGCCCCCACAATCTGCGCTGGCGGTAGCATGATCCTCCCTGCGGCGAAACCGTGGGGAGGGGGACCGCCGCGACGCGGTGGTGGAGGGGCAGCGACGGCAGCGCCAAAGCCGCTCCGTCAGTCCTGCGGACTGCCACCTCCCCATCGCAGCGCGACAGGGAGGATCAGTCACATCACACCGCGGGCAACGCCTCATCCTTCTTCCCCAGCCCGCTCCAGTCGATGCTCCGCGTCATGTACATCACGCCGGCGAGGGCGAAGAACATCAGCACCGAACCGATCAGCAGCGAATAGGCCTCAAGGTTGAGCAGCACATAAAGCAGCGCATACAGTCCGACCAGCATCGCGGCCAGGAACCGCGCGCGCTTCCAGCTTTTCAGCACCGCCGCGCTGTAAAAGGCCAGCAACCCGATGATCGCCGCCGACGCCAGCATATAGGCGAAGGTAAAGCCGATCACCTCGGCGAACGCCAGCAGCAGCACGAAGAACAGCACCAGTGCGATGCCGGTCAGCAGATATTCGGCCGGCGCCACCCGCGCCCCCGCGATGATGTCGAACATCAGGAAGGCGACGAAGGTAAAACCAATGAACAGGAAGCCGTATTTGATCGCGCGATCGACCTGGCTGTACAGGTCGACGGGTTCAATCAGGCTGATCGCCACGGCTTTGGCGGTCCCGCCCGACGCTTCACCTGCACTGCCATCGCTCGGCGCCGAAACGGCTACCGCGTCGACATAGGCGTCGCGCGGGCCATAGTTGGACGTTACGGGCGGCGACAAATCGCCGGTCAGCACCTGCGCCTGTCCCAATGCCAGGTTCGGCACCGCATAGGTGGCCGTAAATCCGCTGGCCGTCACACTGCGCTTCGCGGGGAGGAAATCGCCGCCGAAGCTCGGGTTCGGCCAACTCGACTTGACCGTCCAGCGCGTATCGACCCCGCGCGGGATCAGCTTGAAATCGCCCAGCCCGCGCACGCCGATCTTGTAATCGACCTTCAGCGGCGCCGCTGCGCTCCAGTCGACAAAGGCGAAGGTGCCCGAATTGCCGGTCGAGAGCAGCCCCTTTCCGGGCTGCAATGCCAGCGGCGTACCGTTGACCGCCACGCTATTGCCATCGACTAGCCCGCGCGCGTCGCTGACCCCCAGCCGCACTTCGGCGCGATCGAGCATCAGCGCCTCGCGCGCAACGCCAAAGCGCGCGATGTCGGCGGGCAGCACGAAATCGGCGCTGCCCGAAATCTGGCTTTCGTAAACGACCGTCTCGTAAATCGCTTTCTTGCGCTTTTCGGGCTTAATGACGACGTCGGCTGTATTGGCTTGCGGTGACAGGTAGAGGTTGCGGATCGTGTTCATCGTCCGCGTCACATCCTTGCCATTCTCGGTTACCGTGGTCGTTTCCGTCGCACGATAGGGGATGACTATCACCGGTCCGGCGATCGTCTGTTGCCCTCCCCAGCCCTGCCCGATCGACGCCTGCGCAGTTTCGGCCTGCTGCTGGCGATCCCACAGCAGCCCGTAGATCATGAGGAGCGGCACCATCAGCGCGACGGCGATCAGTACCGCGATGACCAGCTTGACGCCCGGACTGCGCTCGCTGCGCGCGGGCGGATTCGACGATGAAACGGGGGGAACAGAAACGCTCTGAGAGGCTTGAGTCATGGGGGGAATACTCTCGTTTCTTCAATTTGTCGATGAATTTGCACGGTTCATCGACGCGGTCAAGCGTGATGCGATGAGGCACCCGCCTGTGCCCCATGCACGAAAAAGGGGGCAGCCTCCCCCGAAGCCGCCCCCTTAACGCGTGGTCGCTGACCCGCTAGGCGATCAGAAAGAAATGCCCAGCGTAAAGACCACGGTTGGATCGAACAGCGTGTCGATGGCTTTGACGCCCGACTTTTTGATGTCGGTGTCGACATATTGCACGGTAAAAGTCGCGGGACCGGCGGCGAACGAGGCGCCGAGCATCCAGTCGAGATAATTGCCGCCGGGCGCCAGCGCGCCGAGCGATCCGTCGGTGTAACCAAGCGCGGCGTTCAGCGTCACTGGTGTATCGGCAATGCCATAGCCAAGGCCAAGGTTCAGATAGATATTGTCGTTGCTACCCAGCGAATTCTGATCGGGGGCATAGTACACACTTCCGGTGGCCGAAACGGGACCAAGGTCGTGCGACAGCTTGCCGACGACTTCGATATAGTCGCTGGGCCCCGCAAAGCTCTGGTTGCCGGGATAGACATAATAGATGGCCCCGATATCGACCGAAGTCCCCGGTGCGACCTCGGTCGCGAAACCGCCATAGAGGTTGAGTTCATATTTGCCGTACAACGGGCTGTCGGGAAGCGTCGACCCCCACACGCCGGCGTAAAAGCCGCTTTCGTGGCTGGCGGTCAGCGTCGACTGAAGTGCAACCTTTTCGTTCGACAGCGAAATGCCGCGGAAGCGATAGTCCGACACAACCGAAACGCCGCCCGAAAGCGAGACCGGGCCGCTGGCTTCTTCTTGGGCGAAGGCGGGCCTCGACATCGCCGACGCGGCGAGCAGCATGCCGAAACACGCTTTGGTAAGAAACTTCATGGGTGATCCCCCTAGTAAAAAAAACGGATCGTCCCGGCCTGCTGTGCGCGTCCACGCCTCTTCGTGCGGGCCTGTGACGTCGAACGCTTTCGAAATTGCCGATTTTGCTGCAATGCACAAACAAAAATTGCGCATGGTGGCGATTCAACGTCAGAGTGTGTCTTTCGCGCAACAGCCGCGCCGCACATGCTTGGCTTTGCCAATCGCCCGCCGGACCGCTAAAGAGCAGCGCATCCTCCCCTTTCGATCGAGCCCGAACCCATGAGCGATCACAATCCCGGCCTGCGCCCCTGGCGCGACATCGCGCGGCGAACCAGCCGCCAGATCATGGTCGGCACTGTCCCGGTCGGCGGCGGCGCACCGATCACGGTGCAGACGATGACCAACACGCTGACCAGCGACCCGGTCGCGACGATCGATCAGATTCGCCGCTGCGAAGAGGCGGGCGCCGACCTGATCCGCGTGTCGTGCCCCGACACCGAATCGACCGCGGCGCTCGGCAAGATCGTCCGCGCCGCACGTATCCCGATCATCGCCGACATCCACTTTCACTATAAGCGCGCGCTCGAAGCCGCAGATGCTGGCGCCGCCTGCCTGCGTATCAACCCCGGCAACATCGGATCTTCGGAGCGCGTCGGCGAAGTCGTCCGCGCCGCCAAGGCCAACGGTTGCGCGATCCGCATCGGCGTCAACGCCGGCAGCCTCGAAAAAGACCTGCTCGAAAAATACGGCGAGCCCTGCCCCGAGGCGCTCGTCGAAAGCGCGCTTGACCATATCAAGCTGCTTCAAGACCATGATTTCCACGAGTATAAGGTCGCGGTGAAGGCGAGCGACGTCTTCCTCGCGGTTGCCGCCTATGCGCAGCTCGCCGATGCGGTCGACTGCCCGCTCCACCTCGGCATCACCGAAGCAGGCGGGTTAATCGGCGGCACCGTCAAATCGGCGCTCGGCATCGGCAACCTGCTTTGGGCCGGCATCGGCGATACGATCCGCGTCAGCCTCTCCGCCGAACCCGAAGAAGAAGTCCGCGTCGGTTACGAGATCCTGAAATCGCTGGGCCTCAGAACCCGCGGCGTCCGCGTCGTGTCCTGCCCCAGCTGCGCGCGGCAGGGCTTCGACGTCATCCGCACCGTTCAGGCGCTCGAAGAAGCGCTCGGCCACATCAAGACCCCGATGTCGCTCTCGGTCCTCGGCTGCGTCGTCAACGGCCCCGGCGAAGCGCGCGAAACCGACATCGGCATCACCGGCGGCGGCAATGGCAAGCATATGGTCTATCTGTCGGGGGTCACCGACCACCATGTCGCCGACGCCGACATGATCGGCCATATCGTCAAACTAGTCGAAGCCAAGGCCGCCGAGATCGACGCAGGCAGTTCGGTCAGCATGGACGTCGCGCACGGCAAGGCGGCGTAGGCGCGCCTCCGCGGCTTAAGCGCGGACCAGCGGCGCCATCCCGTCCATCACCGCGGTCAGCGCCAGCGCATTTTCGCGCTCCATCGCGCTATGCCCGGCGTTGGTGACGACATAAGACACCGGCTCCGTCCCCGCCGCGCGGAGCGCTTCGACCAGCCGCGATGCCTGGGTCAACGGGCAGACCTCGTCGAAGCGGCCATGGACGATGTGGATCGGGATTGCCGCGAGCGTCGCGATATTGTCGAAGAAATGCCCCGCCGGAATGAACAGACTATTCGCAAAATAATGCGCCTCGATCTGCGCAAAACACAGCGCGAAATCGGCCTCGCCGAATTTCCCGGTATCGGCGGCTTCGGGGATCATGTTTGAAATCACCCCCTCCCACAGCGACCACGTCACTGCCGCTTCCATTTGCCGCGCCTTTTCCGCCGCGCTGGCCGGCACCATGTCGAAAATCGCCTTGTACGACGCCATGACATCGCCGCGCTCGGCCGGGGTCAGGACGTTCAGCAGCGCCGCCCATTCACCCGGATATTTGATATACGCCCCCGGCGCGGTCAGACCATAGGGGTTGGCTTGCCATGTCGCGGCATTGCCTTGATACAGATAGTCGAGGTCTTCCGGCGCGCCCAGAAAAATGCCGCGCAGGATCAGGCTGGCGCAATGCGCAGGGTGCGCGATGGCATAGGCCATCGCCAGCGTGCTGCCCCAGCTACCGCCAAACACATGCATCGCCCCCGTAATCGCCAGATGATCGCGCAACTTTTCGATATCGCCGATCAGGTTGGCGGTTGTGTTCTTGGCCAGCGCCGCCCCCGGTCCCGCCGACGCAACATTGGGTTCGCTCTTGCCGCACCCGCGCTGGTCGAACAGGACGACACGATAGCGTAGGGGATCGAAAAAGCGCGCCATCGCCGGGGCGCACGCGCCGCCGGGGCCGCCGTGCAGGAACATCACCGGTTCGCCCGCCGGATTGCCATATTCCTCCCAATAGATGCGATGCGCGGGATCGACATCGACCTCCAGCCAGCCGAAATTCAGGCACGGCGGCTGCGGATAAACCCAAGCGTCGCCGATCTTGCTGCTCGCCTGAAGCCGGGAAAAATCCATCGCCGCTATCCTCGCTGCCACCGTGGGGGGAACCAATGGCTTAACCGCCACAGCCGCCATGTCCACCCGGCGGACGATATTAGGCGGCGTCGTGAAAGATGATCCCCAGCGTACGGCGATGCCCCGACCGGACTTCGCTGACCCCGTGGCGCATCGCCACCCGGTAGTCGCCGCGGCTGCCCGCGACCGGCCGTTCGTTCACCGCGAACACCACCGCGTCTCCGTGACCCAGCGGTACCACCGCAGCGCGCGACTGCATCCGCGGCCGCTGCTCGGTCAGCACAAACTCGCCGCCGGTGAAATCGGCCCCCGGGGCCGATAGCAGCACCGCTACCTGCAACGGAAATACCTCCACCCCATACAGGTCGCGGTGCAGGCAATTATAGTCGCCCGGCCCATATTGCAGCAACAGCGGCGTCGGCCGCACTTGCCCCGCGGCATGACACTGCGCCAGATAATTGGTGTGGTCCGCAGGAAAACGTTCAACGCGCTCCATCCGCTCGTGCCAGCGGTTCGCAACCGGGGCCAGCTGCGCGTAAAGCGCCCCGCGCAACCCCCCGACCAGTGGCGGCAATGGGTAAGAAAAATAGCGATATTCGCCGCGCCCAAACCCGTGCCGCGCCATCTGGACATGACTGCGGAACAATTCTTCCAGCGGATAGAGCGCGGCGGTATCGTAACACTCGGCGGCTGAGAGCAGCCGCGGCAGCACTGCCCACCCCTCGCGATCAAGCGCAGCGGCGAGGGCGGTCCAGTCCAGCGCGGCGATGCGTGCGGTAACTTTGGTATCGTTCGTCTCGGTCATACCCAGCCCCTGCCACGCCGCCGCCCCGCTTCCGCCCCGTTTCTTGCGATCAAAGCGCACGCGCCGTGGGCAACAAAAAAAGGGGCCGCCGCAGCAACCCCTTTCCTTGTTCGATAAACCGAAGGCTTAGTCCTTCAGGAAGTCGGGCACATGGCCCTGATCTTCCGGACCTTCGTTGCGTTCGCGGCGCGGGCCGCGCTCGCCACCGCCGTCACGGCGCGGACCACGGTCACCGCCGCCATCGCGACGCGGACCACGTTCGCCACGACCGCCACCGTCGCCGCGCGGGCCACGATCGCCGCCGTCACGGCGCGGCCCGCGGGGACCGCGGTCGCCGCCTTCACGCGGCGGGCGGGTGTCTTCCAGCTCGGCGCCGGTTTCCTGATCGACGACGCGCATCGACAGGCGAACCTTGCCGCGCTGGTCGATCTCGAGCACCTTGACCTTGACTTCCTGGCCTTCGCTCAGGACGTCGGCGACCTTTTCGACGCGCTCGTTGGCGATTTCGCTGACGTGAACCAGGCCGTCCTTGCCGCCCATGAAATTCACGAACGCCCCGAAATCGACGAGATTGACGACCTTGCCGTCATAGATCTTGCCGACTTCGGCTTCTTCGACGATGCCCGAAATCCACTTGCGCGCAGCTTCGATCTGCGCCGGATCGCTCGACGAAATCTTGATCAGACCTTCGTCGTCGATGTCGACCTTGGCGCCGGTGGTCGCGACGATCTCGCGGATCACCTTGCCGCCGGTGCCGATGATGTCGCGGATCTTCGCCTTGTCGATCTGCATCGTCTCGATACGCGGGGCATAGTCGGACAGCTCGGTGCGGGCTTCGCCCAGCGCCTTCGCCATTTCGCCCAGGATGTGCGCGCGGCCTTCCTTCGCCTGGTTCAGAGCGGCTTCAAAGATCTCGCGCGTGATGCCCGCGATCTTGATGTCCATCTGCATCGTGGTGATGCCTTCGGACGTACCCGCCACCTTGAAGTCCATGTCGCCGAGGTGATCTTCATCGCCCAGGATGTCCGACAGGATCGCAAAATCCTTGCCTTCGAGGATCAGGCCCATCGCGATGCCCGAAACCGGGCGCTTCAGCGGTACGCCGGCGTCCATCATCGCGAGCGAACCGCCGCAAACCGACGCCATCGACGACGAGCCGTTCGACTCGGTGATGTCGCTGGTGATGCGGATCGTGTAAGGGAACTCGTCCTTCGTCGGCAGCACCGCGTGCAGCGCACGCCATGCCAGCTTGCCATGGCCGATGTCGCGGCGGCTCGGCGCCCCGAAACGACCGACTTCGCCGACCGAATAGGGCGGGAAGTTATAGTGCAGCATGAAGTTCGAGTAGCTGAGGCCGTTGAGGCCGTCGATCATCTGCTCGCTGTCCTTGGTGCCCAGGGTACAGGTCGCGATCGTCTGCGTCTCGCCGCGAGTGAACAGCGCCGAGCCATGCGCGCGGGGCAGGAAGTGCGTTTCGGCAAGAATGGGACGAATCTGCGTCGTGGTGCGTCCGTCGATGCGCTTGCCGTCTTTCAGGATGGCGCCGCGCACGATTTCGGCTTCCAGCTTCTTCATCAGCTTGCCGGCGGCCATCTGGTCCTGCGGCGCGGCATCGGCGAAAGCGGCCTTGGCAGCAGCGCGGGCTTCGTTCAGCGCGTTAGAGCGGGCCGATTTGTCGGTCAGCTTGTACGCGGCGGCGATGTCCTTGCCGATCAGCTTCTTCAGCTTGTCCTTGGCAGCGGTCAGGTCGGCCTGTTCGGCCATAGCCCAGGGATCCTTGGCAGCTTGTTCGGCCAGCTTCACGATTGCCTTGACCACATCCTTACACGCGTCGTGCGCGAACAGCACGGCGCCGAGCATGATCTCTTCCGACAGCTCATTGGCTTCGGATTCGACCATCATCACCGCGTCGTAAGTGGCGGCGACGACCAGATCGAGATCGCCTTCGGCAACCTGCGCATCGGTCGGGTTCAGGATATATTCGCCATCGATATAGCCGACGCGTGCGGCGCCGATCGGGCCCATGAAGGGCACGCCCGAAATGGTGAGGGCGGCCGAAGCGGCGACCATCGCCAGGATGTCGGGCTCGTTGTGACCGTCATAGCTCAGCACTTGGGCAATGACGTTGATTTCGTTGTAGAAACCTTCGGGGAACAGCGGACGGATCGGACGATCGGTCAAACGCGAAACCAAAGTTTCCTTTTCGGTCGCGCCGCGTTCGCGCTTGAAGAAGCCGCCGGGAATGCGGCCTGCGCCCGAATATTTTTCCTGATAGTGGACAGTCAGGGGGAAGAAGTCCTGCCCTTCCTTGACCGTCTTGGCGGCGGTGACCGCGGCCAGGACCATCGTTTCGCCGAGCGTCGCGACAACCGCGCCATCGGCCTGACGGGCAACCTTGCCCGTTTCGAGGGTCAGCGTTTCACCGCCCCACTCGATCGATACTTTTTTCACGTCAAACATGGAGTTTCCTTCGCCCGCCTGGCCCAATGCCGGGCGGGGCCTCTGATTCCGGGTAATCCGACCCGGGGCGGTGCGGGGCGTCTGTGGCCCCAATGGCGGTCCCGCCGGATGCGGGAGCGGCCCTGTGGTCCGGCGAATTTGCGCGGAGCCAATATGACAGCGGCCCCGGAAAACCGGGGCCGCCAGAAATTCTTACTTACGCAGACCCAGCTTCGCGATCAGTGCCTGATAGCGTCCCTCGTCCTTCTTTTTCAGATAGTCGAGGAGGCTGCGACGCTTGTTGACCATCATCAGCAAGCCGCGGCGGCTGTGATTGTCCTTGTGGTTCGCCTTGAAATGACCGGTCAGGTTATTGATGCGGTCGGTCAGGATCGCGACCTGCACTTCCGGCGAACCGGTGTCGCCCTTGCTGCGGGCATTTTCGGTGATAACTTCGGTTTTGCGCTCGGCGGTAATCGACATAGATATCTTCCTCGAACATCATGGCTTAAAGATTGAAGCCGCGTACGACCTTCAGCGTTCCCGCCAAAGCCTCGATCAGGGCGATCGGACGATTGTCATCGTCCCGTCCCCAATAGAGCCCGTCATCCGTAGCTACCCCGGTCCAGACACGACCCTGACGGATCGCCCCTGCCGCTTCCGGGGAAAGGTTCAGAGCCGGGATGTCGACCAGCCCTGCCTCGAGCGGCAGAATGACTTCTGATTGCGCGGCGCCTTGGCCGAATGCGTTGAGTTTGTCCAGCGAAATCGCCTGTTCCAAATCGAACGGCCCGGCCTTTGTGCGGCGCAGCCTGGTGACATGGCCGACCGTGCCGACGGCGTGCGCGATATCACGCGCGAGGGAACGGATATAGGTGCCTTTGGAGACGTGGGCGGTGAGGGTGATAGTTTCAAGCAACCCCTCTCCCATATCGTCACCCCGGTCTTGATCCGGGGTCCATTCTGCCGGCGCCCCAGTGGATACAGGATCAAGTCCGGCATGACGAAGCGAGAAAATGGTCACACTCCGCGCCTTCATCTCAACCGCCTCGCCCTTGCGCGCCAGATCATAAGCCCGCTGCCCGTCGATCTTGATCGCCGAGTAAGCAGGCGGCACCTGCTCAATCGCCCCGGTAAAGCGCGGCAGTACCGCTTCAACCTCCGCCAGCGTCGGCCGCACATCGCTGCTCGCGACCACCTCACCCTCGGCATCAAGCCCGTCGGTCTCGGTCCCGAACGCGATCGTAAACGCATAGGTCTTGCTTGCATCGAGCATCCGCCCGCACAGCTTGGTCGCCTCGCCCAGCGCGATCGGCAGCACCCCCGACGCCAGCGGGTCGAGCGTGCCGCCATGGCCGACCTTGACCTTGCCCAGCCCCGCCTCGCGGCACACGCGCTTGACCGCGCCGACCGCCTGCGTCGAGCCGAGCCGCAAAGGTTTGTCGAGAATGATCCAGCCGTTCATCCGCGCCCGCTACGGCCACGGGCGACCCGCTGTCAATTTGCGCCGGGTTTTTCGCCCATGATGTCTTTCGATTTATCACGCCGAAACGGCGGCCCGGCGGAGGTCACAAACGAGGTTAAGGGGCAGCGCTCGCCACGCACCACGATCGATGAAAACCGATCGAGCCGTCCGGCACCGCGCGTTTCGACGCCAATCGCCTGCGCGAAATCGACATCAGGGCAATATCCGGCGAAGGTGCCGTAATACCAGACGCGCTGGCGATCCTGAATCCAGATACCACGGCCTCGATCGGCCTGCCAGTTGCGGATCGAACTGTCGCTCGGAAAAGTAATGCTCGCCTCGGCACCGAGTTCGCGCGGCGCGTCGGCAGAATTGGGGGCGGGCTCGTTGGCCGCCGCTGCAGAAAGGGGAAGCAAGACGGCGGCCAGGGAGAGAGCGAGATTCTTCATAGCGACTCGCTTAGCAGCTCAAGGCTGAACGGGCGCTGACCCTGATCTTCCCTATCGCGCAGCGATTGGGAGTCGGCAGCGCGAAGCGCTGACGGAGGGGCTTTGGCGCTGCCGTCGTGGCCCCTCCGCCATTCGGTGCGCAAACGATTCCCCTCCCCATGACTTCGTTACAGGGAGAATTATCTTTGCCACTCACCCGCCAGCAGCGACCACAGCGTGGTGTCGCGGACATGGCCAGTCCAGGTGATGCGCTCGGACCGCAATGTCGCCTCTTTGTTGCAGCCAAGCTTCGCCACGGCGGCCTGACTGCGCGCGTTGCGTTCGTCGATACGAAACTCGATGCGGCGAATGCCAACCGCAAAAGCGTGCTCGATCATCAGCCGTTTCAGTCGCCGGTTAAACCCCGTCCCGCGCAAGTCGGGGTGAATATAGCTGTTGCCGATCTCGACCGTCTGCGCCGACCAGTCGGGGCGGAGCCAGGCGGTCATCCCCACAAGCCGGTCGCCATCGAAGATCGCGTAGGCCATCCGGCCTTCGCCACCGATCAGCGCGTCAAAACTCTGGTCGAAATGACCGGGACCAAAGCTCGATGAATAGATCGCCCAGATGTCGGCGTCGGCAGCGCAAACCGTGCGCAGCGCCTCGCGGTGCGCTTCGGTCAGCTTGACGAGTCGCAAATCGCCGTCGTCCAGCTCAACATACAGGCGATCGCGCATCATTTGACGCCCGCGGTCGCCAGCAGGATGCCCAGCCCGACCGAGGCGCCATGAAGGCTTTTGGTCTTTTCCACGTCGATCCATTCGTCGAGCGCATGCGCGCGTCCGCCCTCCCCGCCTGACCCGATCGTCACCGCCGGAACGCCAAGGCTCATCGGCAAATTGGCATCGGTCGATGAGGAAGCGGACCGCGGGGAAAGCCCGAGCGCGCTGATGATCGCATGGGCATAGCGGACGATAGGTTGAGTCGCCGCCGTTTCGCCCGCCGGTCGGTCGCCGATCGGTTTGATGTCGGCGGTGATCGCGCCTTCCTTGACCGAGCGCGCCGCATTTTCGGTTTCGACGCCCTTTTTGACAACCGCGAGGAAGGCCTGCTCCAGCTTGGCAAGCTCGCTCGGATCTTCGGACCGCATGTCAAATTCGATGAAAACCTCGTTCGGGATCGAATTGACCGATGTGCCGCCGCCGGTAACGCTGGCCGCATAGGTCGTCTTGGGCTTCGCCGGGACCGGGATCTTGTAGAAATCGGCGATCGTCTGGCTCATCGCCGCCATCGGATTGACGAGCCCGAACGCGCTGAAGCTGTGCCCGCCCGGCCCCTTAAAGGTGACGCGATAGCGCTTCGACCCGACGCCGCCGGTGACGATGCGCGACGGGTCGCTCCCGTCCATCGAGACAAAGGTCTTCACCCGGTCCTTATATTTTCCCTTGGTCAGCAGGTAGCGGACACCGCGCAAATCGCCCGGGCCTTCTTCGCCGACATTGCCGACGAAGATGATGTCCTGTTTCACCTTGATCCCGCTTTCCTTCATCGCGCGCGCATAGGCGAGCAGTACCGCAAGGCTGCGGGTGTCGTCGCCGACGCCGGGAGCGTGGAGACGCGTGCCTTCGCGGCGAACCTTTATCGGAGTGCCTTCTGGGAAAACCGTGTCAAGGTGCGCGGCGATCATCACCGCTGGGCCGCCGACGGGGCCGGTGCCCCGATAAATGCCCATCGCATTGCCCTCCGCGTCGATTTCGACGTCCGCCAGCCCGGCATCTATCAACATGTCGCGATAGGCCGCCGCGCGCGCTGCTTCCTTGAACGGCGGCGCCGGGATTTCGGTCAGCTTGATGATTTCGTCGACCATCCGGTCATGGTCGCGATCGAGGATCTGGACTGCCGATACATAGGCCTTGGTCTTGAGCACCGCTTCGGGCTTTGGCTGCGACGCGACCTGGACCGGCGCGGCGGCCAGCAGGGCAGCGGCAGTCGGCAGCAGCATGTTACGCATGAAAATCCTTTCGCGAAAACCACAAGAATTCTGGTCGGCAATTCAGCGCTGCTCAGGGGTCAGGAGGGCATCCGCAACGCTTCGGCAGCCTCGCGCCGCTTGGTCATAAAATGTCGGCGGCACATTGCAACGTAGCGGTCGTTGCCGCCGATCTCGGTCTGCGCCCCCTCGACCACCGCGCGGCCATTCTCATCGACCCGCAGGTTCATCGTCGCCTTGCGCCCGCATTCGCACACGGCTTTCAACTCGACGAGCGCATCTGCGATGCCGAGCAGCGCCGCCGATCCGGGGAACAGCTCCGCCGAAAAATCGGTGCGCAGGCCATAACACAGCACCGGAATGCTACTTTCATCCGCCAGCCGCGCGAGCTCCAGCACCTGCGCCCGCGTCAGAAACTGCGCCTCGTCAACCAGAACACAAGCGAGCGGACGTTCCGCATTCTCCGTACTGACCGCGGCCCACAAATCGCTCTCGGGATCAAATTTATGCGCCTGGGCGATCAGGCCGATGCGGCTCGTCACCTGCCCAGCGCCATAACGATCGTCGAGCGCCGCGGTCCACAGCATTGTTTCCATGCCGCGCTCGCGATAGTTGAAATCCGCCTGCAGCAGCGTGGTCGATTTGCCTGCGTTCATGCTGGCATAATAGAAGTAGAGCTTGGCCATGGACCGGCTATACTCGGGCCGGAAAGAACAACAAGAGTATCGAAGAGGGATGCTGGATGACTGACAACGCCGCCGTGGCCGCCGTTCCGCAAAAAGGGTTTCTGGGCTGGATTGAACGCGTGGGCAACCGGCTGCCCGACCCGGTGGTGCTGTTCCTCTGGTTGGTCGGAATTCTCATCATCATATCGGTGATCGCCTCGGCAGTCGGCTGGTCGGCGCTACATCCCACCGAGACCGACCCCGAAACCGGCCGGCAAAAGGTGATCGCGGCGACCAGCCTGCTCAGCCCCGAAAATATCGCGCGGCTATGGGTCGACATGCCGACGACCTTTACCCACTTCCACCCACTGGGTTACGTACTCGTGGTCATGCTCGGTGCGGGCGTCGCTGAACGCACCGGCCTGTTCGGTACCGCGATGCGCGCCAGCGTGCGCGGCGCGTCGCCGACGCTGCTGACCCCGATGGTCGCCTTTGTCGCAATGATGGGCAATCTGGCCGCCGACGCCGCCTATGTCGTGCTGATCCCGCTCGCCGCGGTCATTTATCACGCCGCGGGGCGCCATCCCGTCGCGGGCATCGCGGCATCGTTTGCGGGCGTGTCGGGCGGGTTTTCGGCGAATCTTTTGCCCGGCCAGCTCGACGCGTTGCTGTTCGGCATCACCCAGGCAGCGGTCGAAACGGTTTTCGGCCCCTGGCAGCCTAATATCGCGGGCAACTGGTATTTCATCGCGGCGATGCTGTTCATCTTCCTGCCAGTCATCTGGTACGTAACCGACCGTATCATCGAGCCGCGGCTCGGCACCTATGTTCCCGCGGGAACCGCAGGGACAGGCGACGTCGGCGAACGCGACCGGGCGCTGACCGATGCCGAGCGCAAGGGACTGCGCCACGCCGGGCTCGCCATATTGTTCGTGATCGGCCTGTGGGCGTTCTTCACACTTGGACCCGGCACCCCGCTGATCGACGAGGCCGGCCCGCCCGAAGCGCGGCTGTCGCCCTTTTACCGATCGCTGGTTGCCGCTTTCTTCCTGCTCTTCCTGCTTGCGGGCTGGGCCTATGGCCGGGCAACGGGAGTGATCAGCAACCACCGCGACCTGGTCAAGATGATGAGCGAGTCGATGGGCGACATGGCCTATTATCTCGTCCTCGCCTTTGCCGCGGCGCATTTTGTCGCGATGTTCGCCTGGTCGAACCTGGGACTGATCCTCGCCGTGCATGGCGCCGACGGCTTGCGCGCCGCCAACATGCCCGCGCCGGTCCTGCTGGCCGCCATCGTCTTGCTCACCGCCGCGCTCAACCTGTTCATCGGCTCGGCAAGTGCCAAATGGGCGTTGCTCGCGCCGGTGCTGGTGCCGATGCTGATGCTGCTCGGCATCAGCGCCGAAATGACCACCGCGGCGTACCGCGTCGGCGACGGAGCTACCAACATCATCACCCCGCTGATGGTCTATTTCCCGCTGATCCTGATTTTCTGCCAGCGCTGGCAACCCGATTTCGGTCTGGGCAGCCTCGCCGCAACGATGCTGCCCTATTCGATCGGGCTGCTAGTCAGCGGGATTGTGCTGCTGATGGGCTGGGTCGCACTCGACCTGCCGCTGGGGCCGGGCGCCAGTGTCTATATCCCCTTGCCGACCACATCCTGACCGCTGTGCGGGGGCCGGGGCGCTGCTTGACTCGTCCCGGCCCCCCTCTCATGCTGCGCGGCAGAACAGAATGAGGGGGAGCGCGCCATGCGCCTGATGCCGGTGACCGACGCGATGTTTCTCGTCGCGGAAACGCGCGAGACGCCGATGCATGTCGGCGGGGTCAATCTCTACACCCTGCCCGACAAGATCGACGAGACCGAGTGGCTGAACGAGCAGCTCGCCAACCTGCGCCAGTCCGCCGGACTGCGCCGCCCGTTCAGCGAGGTGCTGAAACTCACCCCGCTCGGCCAATATGGCCCGATCCGTCTTGAACCCGACCGCGATATCGACATGCACTATCATGTCCGCAGCGCCGCGCTGCCCAAGCCCGGGCGCTATCGCGAGATGTTCGAGCTCGTCTCGCGCCTGCACGGCACCCTGCTCGACCGCACCCGGCCAATGTGGGAAATCACCCTGATCTCCGGCCTGCCCGATCGCCAGATCGCGACCTATTTCAAGATCCACCATGCGCTGATGGACGGCGCATCATCGATGCACTTCACCAACGCAATGCTCAGCGCCGATCCCAAGGAGAAGCGCAGCTATTCGCCAATGTCGGTCGAAGCCTATGAGGCGTATAAGCGCAAATTCCCGGCGCCTAAAAAACCGCCAACCCCCAGCCTCACCGACCTGAAAGCCATCGGCGGCTTTCTGAAGGAGCAATGGGGTAACAGCGTCGGGGTAACCAAAGCGCTCAACCAATATGCCGCCGCGATGTTCGGCATGGGCGGCAGCGATCTGACGACGCCATGGTCGGTGCCGCGCACCAGCTTCAATCGCAACATCACCGGCGCGCGGCGCTTCGTCGCGCAAAGCTGGTCGCTCGAACGCGTGCGGGCGATGGGCAAGGCGTATGACGGGACGATCAACGACGCGGTGCTCGGCATGTGTTCGGGGGCGATGCGCAAATATCTGCAATCGCTGAACGAGTTGCCCGACAAACCGCTCAAAGCCATGGCGCCGGTGTCGATCCGGCCAAAGGATGACATCGACGCCGCCAACTCGGTCGCGGCGGTCACCGCCAACCTCGCAACCCATATCGACGATCCCGCGACGCGCATGGCGACGATCCAAGCGTCGATGAACGCGGCCAAGGCCCAGCTGCGCGAAATGACCGCGCAGCAGATCCAGATCTATACCGCGATCACCCAAATGCCGCAGATGCTGACCGCGCTGACGCGCACCGCCGACAAATTCCCGGCGTATAGCGTGACCATCTCGAACGTGCCCGGGCCGCGCGAGCAGCTGTACTGGAACGGCGCGCGGCTCGACGGCATGTATCCCGCCAGCATTCCGGTCGACGGCATGGCGATGAACATCACCCAGGTCAGCAACAACAAGAATATCGATTTCGGCATCACCGCCTGCCGCCGCAGCGTCCCACATGTCCAGCGCCTGATCGACTATCTGGAGGATGCACTGGTCGAATTGGAGGAAGCCGCGGGGATCAAGGGGAAATAGGCGCTCGCGACTGGTACATCTTAGCTTTTTACACCGTCGCCACTGCCGCCTAAATACCGCGCGACACCAAGCGAGGGGAAGCCGCAATGCTGGGCAAATTCGATGCGCTGGACCGGCTCGTCCAGCTGCTGCTGCTGGCCGCCGCGGTCGGCGCGATCGCCAATGGCGGCTTCATGCTGGTCGACCCGCTCGCCTGGTATGTCTTCATCCCGACCGTCATCACCACCGGCCCGCCGAACGCGCATTTCATCCGCGACATCGGGCTGGCATATGTCGGCTCGGGACTGATCCTGCTTTACGCCGCGGGGCATCCGATTCTGCGCTGGCGCGCCGCGGTCGTAGGCGGCCTCTGGCTGACGCTCCACGGCTTGCTACATATCTATGAAGTGATCGCGGGCATCTGCGGCCCCGCGACCTTCTGGGCCGACGCGCCGGGGGTGCTCGGCCACCCCTTGCTCGTCATCGTGGCGCTGACCATCCTGTTCGCGCGCCAGCGGCTCGCCCCCGCGGGCATCCCCGCGCGCCTGTTCGCGCAGGCCGCGGACAAAGCGACCGGCGGCAACAGCCCCTATCTGCCCGACCTCGTCGCCGCACCGGGCCACGCCGCCGAAAAATTCCAGCATTTCATGCCCGTCACCGCGCACCGCCAAGCCGCGCCCGCCGAAGCCTTCCACGCCGCGCGGATCGGCGCGACGCTCGCCGCCGATTGCGGCCCCTGCGCGCTGATCGCCGCCAGGGGCGCGCTCGGCGATGGCGTTGCGCGCGCCATCGTCAATCGCCTGCTCGCCAGCGACCCGCCCGCCGACCCGTCCGAAGCCTTTGCCTTTGGCGCCGCGGTGGGCAGCCACGACCCCGCCGCCGACGCGCATGGCGCCCAGATCGAGATGCTCTACGGGCGCACCGTCCGCTTCGAAATGGCGCTGACCGCCGCCACCGTCACCGCCTATCCGGCGCTCAAGCGCGGCCTTGGCTTCGCCACCAGCTGCGCGCTCCACAAGCTCGAGGTTTGACAGCGCGGACGGACCGCGACACAGCGCCGCGATGGCCATCTCGATCCGCCCCGCCGCCCCCGCCGACCTGCCGCTGATCGCGCAGTTCATCCGCGACCTCGCCGTCTATGAAAAGCTGGCGCACGAAGTCCGTTTCGACGAAGCCACGCTTGGCGAGAAGCTGTTTGGTCCGCGCCCTTATGCCGAGGTGGTAATCGGCGAACTCGACGGCGAGCCGCAGGGCTTCGCGCTCTTCTTCCACAATTTCTCGACCTTCGAAGGACGCCCCGGCGTCTATCTCGAAGATCTTTTCGTCCGTCCAGAGGCGCGCGGATCCGGGCTCGGCAAGGCGATGCTCGCGCATCTGGCTCAGCTGTCCGTGACACGCGACTGCGCGCGGCTGGAATGGAGCGTGCTCGACTGGAACACCCCCGCGATCGGATTCTATCAAAACCTCGGCGCAAAGCTGATGGACGAATGGACGGTCATGCGCGTCGATGGCGACGCGCTGACCGAACTGGCCGCTGCCTGATCTACAAAAAGGACAGCAATTTCAGTCCCGCCTGCGCGCCATTTGCTACATCGCCCCAATCATGCTCTCCTGATCCTGGGCCGCACCGGGCTCGCATGTTTGCGAGCGAGTCGTTCCTCCTCAACGGAGGCCGACGACAACAGGGGAAAGACCATGCACAGCAAGTTGTATGCCGCTTCAGCGGCCCTTTTCGTGATAGCGATGGCGCCGCTTGCCAGCGCCCAGATGCCGACCTGGTCGGCGGAACAGACCGAGGCGTGGAAAGTCGTCCAGCAAAGCTGGGTCGACGACGTCGCGCAGAATGGCAAATGGCCCGCCAACTATGCCGACCCACAGATGGTCGTATGGTCGTCCGAATTCGCCGCGCCGCGCGGCAAGGATTCGGCGGTGCGCTGGACCAAGTTCCAGAATACCCAGGGCAAGGTCATCCAATATGAGCTGAGCCCGCAGTCGATCTCGCTCAGCGGCGATACTGCGGTGGTCACTTACGCACTGACCATCGTCAGCCAGCGCGGGACCGACAAACCCGACTGGGGCAAGGAAGCGATCGTCGAAACGCTGGTGCGCACCACCACCGGCTGGAAATTCCTGTCTTCGACGAGCTTCGCGCTTGGCAAATAGGGGATTGCGGCGGTTAGCGTCCACCGTTTCCGCTTGTCGGAAATTGCCCTAGCGGCCCGGGCGTGGCCGCCGCCGTTCCATCGGCCAGCTTGGCATATGCGCGTCGGACAGCCGTTTGGCTTCGCCCGGCGCCACGCCTAGGTCGGTAAGCACACGCACGAGCGCCTCGGCGGGCGTGACGGTGATATCGGGCTGCACCCCGTTACGCTCCCAATCCTTGCCGGTAACCGGATCAAAGGTTCGCCCGACCGGGATGAAGGCGCGATAACCCCCGCCCAGCTCCTCGCCGCGGCCAAAATGATTGGCGCCTGCGGTCGGCGCGCCGACCAGCGTCCCGCGGCGCGTATGTTTCATTGCCAGTGCAAAATGTTCGGCCGCCGATGCGCTGGCGCCCGACGTCAGCACATAGACTTTCGCGTCGCGCAGCCGCACGTCGGTGTTCGGCGTCGCCCAATGCTCGCGCGTCACCATGCCAGCGTCGCCCTCGGCCCGCCGCATCGACGGCAGCCCGGCAATCGGCGAACCCCCACGCGCATCGACCGACGCGCGCGTCGCCATCGTCACCAGCCGCGTTTCCTGGTCGAACAGCCACGGAAAGATGACATCCATCTGGTCGAGCCCGCCGCCATTGTGGGTGCGGATGTCAAAGATGATCGCCTTCGCATCGGCGTGATCGGCCATGAACTTCGCGGCCTGCGCAGTCACGTCCGCATCCATCGGAAAGACGTTGAAGCGCACGAACGCAATCCCCGGCGCGATCCACCCTGCCTGCTCGACCGGCACCTTCGGCGGGCGTGGCGTCGATGCTGCCCCGCCTGCTACGGCGCCATTGGCCGCGGCCGTTTCCGGCACGCGCAACCGCAAATGTCCGTCGGGCGACACCGCATTCACATCCCGATCGATCGCCTGCCCCAAGGCTTCGCCGGTCAGGCTGACATAGCGTCCCGCCGCAATTCCCGCGCGCAGTGCGGCCGCGTAACGCTCGCCGGTTTCGGGATAGACATAGTCGCTCTGGAGCAGCGCCGCATAGGTTTCAGCGACCTTTTCGGCGCTCACGTCGTCCGCCGCCAACGCCGGCGACGACGCCATCATCGGCGCGGCTATCGTTCCGGCGGTGAGCAGCAGCGCAGGCAAAATAAGGGAAGCGCGAATCATCATTGTCTCCAATCCAACTCCGGTTGGACCGAGTGTATCACATCAGCAATACAGTTCAACTACATTTGTGGTCGATAGCCGAAATCAGCGTTTGCGCGCAAACCACACCAGAAAGATGCCGACCACCGCGAGCACCACGCCGTTGCGCGTCCAGGTGGTGTCTCCCAGCATGAAGCTGCTCGCCGGCCAGCGCACGATGTCGAGTCCCTGCAACGCCCACAGCCCGCCGACCAATATCATCGCGACTCCGACAATTGCGAGAACGCCCTTCAATGCACCCATGATGTGTCCCCCTATTGGCGCTGCAATCCGATCAGCGGTCGCAGCCACCCGATGCTGCGCCCGATCCAATAGAAAAGCCAGCATCCTGTCACCGTCGACGCTAGCAGGATGAGGAAGGATGGTAGCGCGGTAATATTGGCCCGGAGCAGGTACCAGCCGACAATGACGATAATCGTCTGGTGGATGATGTAAAAGGGAAACACCGCCTCGGCGAGCATCGCGCGCCGCGGATGGTCGCGGTTCCAATAGACGTCGGCGACGCCGATCAGCGCAATGATCGTCGCCCACCCCTGCACTTGCCGCGCCAGATGATAGATCAGGATCGCCCAGTCGGGCGCGCGGATGTCGCCGGGCCAGGTCCCTTCGACCCAAGCGATGGGCGCGAAGGCGAGCACCGCCAGCACCGCGGCAATTTTCCAGCACCGCGTCACCGCCTCGAACAACATAGGCCGCACGCGCAGCAGCCAGCCGATCGTGAATGCGACAAGATAGTGAAGATGCGACGGTCCGTCGTCGAACAGCGCATGCGTCTCGTCATGCTCGGGGAAGGCCACGTAAATGGCGATCCAAAGCAGCATCGGGACGACGAGCAAACCCCATCCGCGCAGCAGCCGCTCTGCCCCGTTGGCAACCTGCGCGCGCGCCGTCGCGGGGATGACGGCGATCACCAGCGCCGCAAGCATCGTGTAAACCCACAGGTACACGACAAACCACAGATGCTGCCAGGTCGGCAGCGCAATGCCGTCGATAAACTGAAAACCGAAATAATCGTGTAGCCAGAAATGCAGGAAACCGTGCGGATAGCCGTGCTGCCCCGCCAGGTCGATCCACGGCTGCGGCGGAATGATAAACACAGCCCCAAAAAGCAGCGGGACCAGCAACCGCGCACTGCGCGACTGCGCGAACGCGCCGCTACCGCCAAGCTTGGCGAACAACGCCGCGCTCGCATAGCCCGACACGAGGAACAGCAAAGCCAGTCGCCAGCCGTTCGTCGCCAGCATCGGGATCGTCACCCACTCAAGCGGCTGCGCGATTTTGACATGCCAGCCCCACGGCACGAAATACATGCCTACATGATAGAGGATCAGCAGCGCGAAGGCTCCGATCCGCAGCCAGTCCATGCCGTGATGGCGTTGCGCGGTCCCCAATGCCCCCTCCGTTCGTCATCGCGAGCGCAGCGAAGCAACCCAGAGCGGGTTACGCAACTCTGGATTGCTTAGCTGCGCTCGCAATGGCGATCCTAATTCTCCACTGCCCTGCCATCCGGCATCCCGGCCTTCGCGGGAACACGGATGTTATAACTCGCTGGAACTCGTCATCTGAGCCCTCTTGCCGATCAGAATATTGGCTGGTTTGCGCCGCACTGCGCCGCCGTAGGAGTTTGGAGGCAGCAGAGTCTTGTCGCTCGCGACATTGACCGCGCGGCGCCCCGCCGCGTTGCTCGCACTCTACCAGGTTGAGGCGAGCACCGGTGCATCTTCCGGGCCGAGTCCGAGTGCCCGCACCAAGGTCAGGAAAGCCGGTCCGATTGCAGGGGATAGGGGCCTGACTAGTTTGGGCAATCCGCACCCATAGAAATTTGCAAGTTGACCATTGTTCGATTTCCTTCACCGTTCCAGCCTGATATCGCAGAACCAATGCCGGATGAAAATGCTTCTGTGGATTGGTCAGTGGTCCCCGAGAGTGGGGATAGTCAGCCGAGCGGATATTACAAGAAAATGTACGAGCGCGCCTCCCGTCTGGGTAGGATTGGAGTTTGGGAGTGCGACCTGGCCACGGAGGCCCTGACCTGGACCGACACGGTGTACGACCTCTTCGACCTACCGAGGCAATCTCTGCTCCGCCGTGCCGAGACGCTGGCCGTCTACGAGCCGCATTCGCGCCGTGAGATGGAGAAACGGCGCGCAAAAGCTATCGCGAGCTGCTCAACTTTCACCGTCGACGTGGCTATCCATACAGCGCGGGGCAATTTGCGCTGGATCAGAATTACCGGTGACGTCGAGCAGGAGAATGGGCGCGCGGTACGGATTTATGGCACGAAGCAAGATATCACCGCTGAAAAAGAGGCGCAGCTTCGGGTCGCAGCATTGCAGTCGGAGTTGATTCACCAGTCACGCGTCAGCGCGATTGATGCCATGCGATCCACCCTGGCTCACGAGTTGAACCAGCCGCTTGCGGCGATTACTGTTTACGCGGCGGCATTGCAAAATGTCGTGAAGGCGGATTCTGTCGATCGCAAAGCAACCGTAGAAATCATTGAAGAAATTGGAAAGTGCACGTCCAGAGCTGCAAGCATTTTGCGCGATGCCCGAAATTTGTCGGCCATCCAGCAACGAGAGCCGACCTTATTCGATCTGGCCAGTGCGGTTCGGGAGGCCTGCCGGATAGCGCTGGCAGGGGGCTCCACCGATCTCAAGCTATTCTACGACGTGCCAGAAGATTTGCATGGGATTGGCGACCCCATTCAGATCCAGCAGGTTGTGATCAATCTTATCCGTAACGCCTGCGAAGCGATGGTGGGATCCGAGCGGGAAGAAATTACCATTGCTGCGACGGAAAAGAATGGATTTGCAGAAGTTTCAATTTGCGACTCAGGTGGTGGAATCCCGGCCGATATACTTCCGACGATCTTCGACGCATTTGTAACGACCAAAGCCGATGGGACCGGCATTGGCCTCTCGATCGGGCGAACAATCATCGAAGCACATTCGGGAAAGCTAACGGCCCAAAACAACGCGGCGGGCGGAGCTACGTTTCGCTTCACGATGCCGTCGAAGGGGGCATCCACCCCATCAGTTCACTTGGCCGACAGAATGATCATGTGAACGGCCATTTAGAGCTTGATGCAGATCACCGATCCTGCCTGCAATGATTGACGGCGGACCGTGTGGGGACGATCCGCCGTCTTGGAAGGGACCAACCTTCTGCTAAGCCTTATGACCCGGCCGCCGTTAAGGGGTGATAAGGGTTAAAACAGTAGAAATACGGTACAGCGGTGTCCGCCTGGAAGCCAGACATCCCGACATTAGATCGCGCACCGCCGACTACAATCACGAGAAGTTGGCGAACTTGCCGGCTGAGAGCGAAGAATCTATAATGTTTAAGTGGATCGGGGAGGACGAATTTGGGCAAACAGGAGAATTCGGTAGCCTCCCACATCCCAAAAAGCGTGCCACCTTTTGTGGTTGCGGCGGAACCTGCGCGCATTCCGGTAATATTCGTAAAAGACAGCGCCCAGATCGATTCCGTTATTTTTGCCAACCAAAGTTTTCTGTCGCTGACGGGACTGACACATGCTGACGTTCTGGGTCGACCAATCGCCGCAGTATTGGGAGCACTTACCGATCCTGCAACACTGACAAAAATTGGGAAAATCATGCGGGCTGGTCCGCCAGCGGTATGGGAGATGCCGTGTCATCGCCACAATGGTTCGGCGTTTTTTGTGAGTGTGCTCGCGACGTCCGTTTGCAGCGAAAAAAACGAGCATTTGCAAACTTGCCTGTCCTTCTACCTTCTCGACGAGGGCTTTGAGCGCCTGTTGAATATTCCCAGCGAAGCTCGGGCCATCTATGAAAAAACCCCCGGCTTCATCGCCTACGGCGAAGGTCCAGAGCATCGCTTCAGCTTCGCCAACGAGTCCTATAAAAAATTCGTCGGCTGCGACAAACTGGAAGGACTGACAGTTGCGGAAGCGATGCCCGACATCGCGGCTCAAGGTTTCGTCGCTGTTCTGGATCGGGTGTTCCAAACAGGCGAGCCTTATCGCGGCGAAAGCGTCCCCTTTGATCTTCCCGACCGTGAGAGCGGTCAGAAAGTGCGGCGCTATGCGGATTTCATCTATCATCCCATCCGCAACGAAAACCGCCAGATCGTCGGGATTTTCTGCGAGGGATATGATGTCACTGAGCGGCGGATGGCCGAGGCGAAGGTGGAATTGCTACAAGCGGAGCTACGCCATTCGTCGCGAGTGAATGCGATGGGAACAATGGCAGCGACACTTGCCCACGAACTGAACCAGCCGTTGAGTGCGATCGCAAATTATTCAGCAGCCTGTCTGCGGTTGATCGACCCTGCAGATGAGAAGGCGGCACTTCTTCTTGAGGCCGTGCGCGCCATCAATGTCACCTCTCAACGTGCCGGCAACATCATCCGGGGGCTCCGCAACCTTGCAAGTCGGCGTGAATCTAGCCGTGTAACATTTGATCTGAAGACGACGCTTGAGGAATCTCTGAATTTGGTGCGGAGTGGGATGTCACGCGATATTACGGCGAAGATCGATATCCCCGATGGCCTCGAAATCTATGCTGACCCGGTCCAGATTCAGCAAGTTGTCGTCAATTTACTGCATAACGCTTGCGACGCCGTCCGCGACGCCCAGGTAAAGGAAATTTCGCTGGAAGCGGTGGCCGCAGGTAGGGAAGTCGAGATTATTGTACGCGATACAGGATCAGGTGTGTCGGTCGAGGCGGCAAACCATATCTTCAATTGGTCCGAAACTACCAAGGAAGGTGGAATGGGTCTTGGTCTATCGATTTGCCGAACGATCGTTGAAAGCCATCGCGGACGTATTTGGCTGCAAGAAACCAGTTCAACCGGATCTGCCTTCCATTTTACGATCCCAAAATCACCGATGCCCCTATCCGACAAACGATCCGGAAAGATCCCGAAGATCTGAAAATGCGCAAGTTTCATTCTGAGCCGTTATGGCGCACAAACTCAAGGAGCAAATCACGCAGCCAACGGGTTTCCTGCCGACGGTCAGCCACAGAACTGGCGCGCCGCAACCGCGCCAGATTTCGGATGACGAACCGGGACGGACCGGAATAGGCTAGGTCCCAATCGCTAAAGAGCCTTTCGGAAATTTTTTCCCTCGCCATGACGACGATGTGATCGTGGCGGGGATCGGCGAGAATAGAGGCCATCACCGTATCGACCTCTGCAGCTTTTCCTTCGAGAACTTGGACGAAATGCTCGCCCGTGAACATTAGCGCGCCCGTGATCTGGCTTACGCGATTTCTGGAGATTGATTTCGCAACAATGTCATGGACGGCAGAGTCTGCGTCGGCCGGAGGTATCTGACTCTGGCTGACGTAAAAAGTGGTCATTAGTGTTGATGGTTCCATGCGTTTTACCCCCTCCGTGCCAACGAAATTTCTCGATCAGGGCATGATTTCTGATTAGCTGCGGAACTTGGCGCGCCGGTACAGCGCGACCATAAAAAATCCTTGACCAAAATCGCAACCGTGCTGACGCACAAATCGCGAATGTGTGATCGTTTCAAAGCCTTCGGTCACGGTCTTTATGCCGAGACTTTTTCCCAATACGATGAGGGCGCGGACGATCACGGTGTCACTCGGATCGCTGCCGATCCCCCCAATAAATGAACGGTGATCTTGAAATTATCGGAGCAATCCAAAGCGTGCGCGCAAATCGAGTGTTCGACAGGTATTCTCTTTTAGGTAGGCAACTGCCTTGCGATAGATCGCAATTCTAAGGGGTTCGACTGCAACCTTCCGTTAACTTGCGCGCTTTGAATGTATCACGCGATTCACCGTTACAGCTTGTAGGCGCGATCTATAATCACATCTTGACGCACGGCCACATCTTGACGCACGGCACGGGCCTAGGCAGTCTCGACATGTGGACGATGGACACCGATCGGGAAGCGGGAGGGTAAGAGGGAAGTTGGTACGTTCCTGACAAAGATGGGAAGGGAGACGAGCAAATGATTGCTGATCTAGCTGCTCAGCCTCCGGATGGAGTGCAAGCTTATCGTTTCACGGACCGCCAAGTTCATATTATTGACGATGACCGAGATGTTCGCCAATCGTTGCATTTCTTTCTGAATACGCTCGGCATGAAGGTTTGGCCGTTTGCCTGCGCTGACGATTTCTTCAGTAATATCGGCGTGCTAAAACCCGCACCGATTTTGCTCGACGTCAGAATGGCCAAGATGGATGGAATGCAAGTTCTCGAACATCTGCGACGCGAGATGATTACTTGGCCAGTCATCATGATCACCGCCCACGGAGACGTTGCTACAGCGGTTAGAGCTGTAAAGCTGGGGGCAATGGAATTTCTTGAGAAGCCGTTGGCGGTGAATTTGCTGGAAGAGGCCTTGGCATCGGCGTTCGACACGCTTGACGAAGGCGAAGCGATTGCCGAACAGCGGCAGTTCGCAAGTCAACGGTTCGACGTACTTTCACCGCGCGAGCTTCAAGTCTTTTCTATTCTTGCAGAAGGCGCGTCGAACAAGGTGGTCGCGCACCGGCTCGGTCTGAGTACCAGAACGGTCGAAATGCACCGAAAAAACGCCATGATGAAGCTCGGGGTGCGCAGCATCCCCGAAGTGATCGCGCTCGCTGCGACCGCAAACCGACGCATCACGAACTAACAACTGTAGCTTCAACAATGCTGCTCGGTCGTACGCCTGGGGACAGGGCTGTGGCGCGCAAATTTGCGAGTCGTCCTTAATATATGCGGGCAAATAGACACCACGCTTGCGACGCGCTCGCTTGTGTACAAGTCCCCTGCCCCCTCGTTTCACAACTATGAATACGCGGTTCAGGAAGAAGCAAGTCTCGTGCCGTCAGTTTGGAATCCTCCCGGCAATTTGTCGGCAAGAGAGGCTTCCGATCTGAAGCCGGCTTTGCCGGCTTCCACCCATTGCACGCGACCAATAACGCAGCCGCGGCCTTTGATAGAAACAAGCAGCTGCTGGCCAAGGCGTAAGTCTGGGCCGCAATCGAGCAACATCCCAGTCTCTGATATGTTGCGCACCGTCGCAGGCCGCGGCGGTTTGCTAAGATAAAGATTTGCTGGAACATCGAGCGCGACGCGAACTGCGCGGGCCTCGTAATTTTCGCTGTCTTCCTGCCAGGTCTTCGTCTGTCCGGTAATATGCGCCAAGGCATTTGCGAGCGACAGGCCGAATCGGCGGCCGGTAGTCCACTGAACCAATCCAGGATGATAAGTCCGAGATTCAAAGGAAAAATGAACTTGTTGCCCGATGGTGAGTTCCACATCCGCCTCGCCTAAAAGGCCTGTTGCCGAGGCATTTTGGATGCGCGCTTCGACAACGCGTTCGACGAAAAAGATGGTTGCAGGAAGAAAAACTGATGCGCGAGCAGCGCGTCGTCGCTCGGCTTCCTGCTGCTCTAATAGTGAAGAGGACGATGCCTTGGTAGTCACAAAGTTCGGCCTTTCTCTATTGGAGCTTCTCGGATACGCCTTCGAAGAAGTCGACGCCGCGCGACGCCCAAGCATTGATATCCTGATGGGACTTGGCCTCTACGGCCGTGAGCAACAATCCGGCGAGTACGTCCAGCGGCAGCCTATCGGCCCCGGTCGCGACAACGAGTTCACCCAGCAGGGTATTCCTTTTCATTTCCAGGTTCGGCAGATTCTTCCGTTCCGGTACACCGAGAGGGATGACATTATTTGCAGTTGCCATTGGCAAACCCCCCGAACTGGAAAACAGCCGAAACCTTGACGAGTTGAATCTCCTTGGTTTCAGTACCTCAAGTAGTTGGTCATGCGTTAAGCTAACCCCTCCATCAATACCGTAAAAACCCGAGGTGGAAGATTATGGGTGTGGATCGGCGTGCTTAAGGCTCCCGTTAGCGGGTCTACCGGCGTGTAAAAGGGACCCCTCATTTCAATGGCTCAAAGAGCCGGCTGGATTTTCAGTGGGCGAGATCGGGATGTTGGTTTTAGAGACAGTGGTTGGGATTGGGCGCGAGTATGCCGGTGGTAAGGCGATCAAGGCGATGGCGCGGGATTTGCATGTATCGCGGAAGGCGATCCGCAAGGCGATCCGGGTGCCGGAAGGCAATCTGCGCCTCGCTGAAACTTCGATCTCTTCATCACACACGACGACACTGCGCGCCGGGACGACTGTGTCTATGGACGCGCCAGTTTTCTGAATGTCGCGCGGCGCTTCAAAACAAGAAAAGTCGCCCGGCGTTCGCCAGAAAGGGGCTCCGCGCGAACCCCCGTTCACAGCCAGGCGTGCATGGTTGGAAGTAACCCGAAAAAATCATATATCGCGGGATTAAAGCGCACTCGCCACTCGTTACCCCGCCGAGAGCCCGCGAAAACCGTCGGGTTAGAGTGGAGTCCGCCCATGCGCAAAAGCCTGATCACTGCCGTTTTTCTTGCCGCTGCGATGCTGCCGATTGCCCTTCAGCCCGCCGCGCATGCACAAGAACTGGAGACCCGTCCATCGGCGCCCGACGATCAGGCGACTGAGGTGTTTGCCGGAGTGGATTACCAACAGGGAGATTATGGAGCCGGGGCGAAGGTCGAGACGATGTCGACATCGGTTGGTGTCGCTGCGCGCACAGGCCGCGTGCGGCTGGCCGCTGCCGTTCCTTATCTGCGAACCACGGCGCCGGTCGATGTCGTGGTCAGTCAGGGGGGGGTGTTCGGCACGCCGCTGCTTGCTGACGACGGCAATCAGACGGTGAGGACCCGGCGCGAGGGATTGGGCGATGCGACCCTGCAGGCGGCCTATGATCTGCCTGTGGCCGGCTTTGCAGCCTCGCTTGGCGGCGGACTGAAATTACCGACGGCTTCGCGCGCCAAGGGGCTTGGCACCGGCAAGGTTGATTATGCGGTCAATGCGCAGCTCGCGCACCCCTTGGGCAACGGGGTCACGCCATTTGCCTCGGTTGGCTATTCGATCCTTGGCAAACCCGATGATTTTACGGTGCGTAATACGCTGTCAGCTACCGCAGGAACGCGCGCGGCGCTGTCTGCGGGGACATCCGCGGCGTTGTCCTATTCCTATGAACAATCGGCCTCACAGAATTTGGCCGACCGTCAGAGCATCGGCCTTGGCCTGGGCGTAGCGCTCGGACGCAAGTTGCAACTGGGATTTCAGGGTGAAGCCGGGTTAAGCCGCGGGGCGCCCGACATGAAACTCGGCTTGCAGATCGGCGCGGGCTTCTAGGCGGGCGCAGGAATTCCGATGCCTTTCCCGTTCACTTTAAGGAGCTTCCTGATCCCTGTTTCGCCGCCCATCAAGTTTCAGGAAGCACAGGCTCAACTTTGCTAGACTGGGGCGGTATCGCCGACACCACGCCAAGGCCGCGGACTCCGGCTTCGGCAATGGTTGTCAATCGACATGACGTTGCACTCCCGTCGTTACGGTAAATCGCGGAAACCTTCCTTAACCTTTCCGGCCGAAGGAATTCGCATGTGGACCGCCCTGCGAATCTGGTGGAATCGTTGTATGAGCGCCGGGGAAGCCGTCACCGACGAAGGGCGGGGCATGCTGCAGACGCGCTATGCCGCACTGAAGCGTCAGGTTCCCTTCATCTACGCGATATCGCTCCTTAACTTTATCGGCTTCCACTTCGCGACGTCGCGGCAATGGCAGGCCTCACTGTGGCCGGGCGGACTGCTGATCGCCTTCATGCTGATCCGGCTCCTGTACTGGATGAGGCGCGAGGCTCACGTTCCCGCGCCGGAAGCCATCTTGGCGCGGATGCGCCCGATGCCGTTCATTGCCGCCATGCTAAGCCTGGCTTTCGGCGTCTGGGGACTCATCGTCTTTGAAACCGGCCGACCCGCCGAACTCAATTATGCGATCCTGTTTGGGAGCCTGACGGCGCTTGGGTGCGCTTACGGACTCGCGAGCTTCCCCAATGTAGCCCGTATGCCGCTTGTCTTTCTTGCCCTTCCGCTGGCCGCCCGCCTGGTGTTCACCGGCGAGGCCGCGCCAGTCGGCCTAGGGCTCTGCCTCATTCTCGTCATCTGTCTTATCCTGCGGCTGCTCGGCACCCACGAACGCGGGTTCGTTCAGCTGATCCGCGCGCGCTCGGCCATCGAGGCGGAACGCGGGCGAGCGCTGGAAGCCGAGCAACGTGCCCTGTCGGAAGCGGCGCGCGCGCAGGTCATCGCCGACACCGACGATCTGACGGGCCTTCCCAACCGCCGAGCTTTTCTCAAGGCTGCCGAAGCATGCGCTGCCCTGCCGGAAGACAAGGCCGTCGCCGTTGCGATCGTCGACCTCGACAATTTCAAGCCCATCAACGACGTTTTTGGCCATATGGTCGGTGATCAGCTGCTCCGGCAGATCGGTTCGCGGCTTGAAACACTTCGCGGCGACACCGGGATGGTCGCTCGCATCGGAGGCGACGAATTCGCGTTCCTCGTCCGCTGCGCCGATGTAGACACTGCGCAGCAATTGGGGAACGCGATAACGGAGATCCTGCGGCCACCTTTCGTCGAACAGGACCGCGAGTTTCGCGTGACCGCAGCTTGTGGTATCGCCCTGCTCGGGACAGGGGGTGACGCGTTCCAGGTTGGCCTGATTCAGGCCGATACCGCCTTGCACGCGGCGAAACAACGCGGCCGCGGCGAAGTTTCGGTATTTCATCCGGCGCTCGAAGCGGCGCGCAAGCGCCGCTCGGACATCGCGAATGCGCTGAAGGCCCCCCGAGCAGTCGACGAAATCGGCTTGGTGTTCCAGCCGGTCTACGAGCTAGCGACCATGCGCCTGCTCGCTTTCGAGGCGCTTGCGCGGTGGAAGCATGACACGCTGGGCGATGTCTCGCCGGCGGATTTTGTCCCGATCGCCGAGCAGCTCAATCTGATCGAGCCGATCAACGACAGTTTGCTGATCAAGGCGATGCACGCCGCGCGCGACTGGCCGAAGAGTGTCCGCCTGTCGGTCAACCTGAGCGCGGTCCAGCTTTGCTCGCCTTCTTCGGCCAGGGAGTTGATCGGGAAACTCGCCGAAGCCGGACTCTCTCCCGCCCGATTAAGCGTCGAGGTCACCGAAACGGCCTTGCTGATCGATTTCGAAACAGCGCGATCCAACCTCGCGGTGCTCAAGGCTGAAGGCATCCGCATCATTCTCGATGATTTCGGGGCGGGTTTTGCATCCATTGCCTATCTGCGCGAGATCCGCTTCGACACCATAAAACTCGATGGGTCCTTGATCTCCCCCATTGTGGATTCAGTGGCCAGCCGGCGTCTTCTCGAAGGCGTTTTGCAGCTCTGCTTGGCCTTGGGGACACCCTGTGTCGCCGAGCATATCGAATCCGAGGAGCAACTATTCCTGCTGCGCAAGCTCAAATGTGCGAGCGGACAGGGCTTCCTTCTCAGTCCGCCCCTCGCTGCTGGAGAGGCAAGCAAGCTGGCAGCCAAGCCCATGGCGCCGGATCAGGCAGCGGAATAATCAATGGGCCGCTAGCCAGGTTTGGCCAATCGAGACCGCATATAAAGCTTGTCGGCGCCGCCGCGGTAGCGCGTCTGCTAAATATCTACGGGCCGACGTGGGCGCGAAAATTTGGATTGCCGGTCGGGGACATCCGGCGCCGGACCTGCGCCCGCATGGCGTTGCAGCACGACCTGATTGCGACCGGCGTGTTTCGCCTCATAGAGCGCATCGTCGGCGATCTTGTACAACCGCTGGAAATCGCAGGCAGGCCGTACTTCCGCTACACCGACGCTGGCGGTGACGACCCGTTCGCCGAGAATTTCACTATGGTCGCAGGCCGCAATTTCGCGGCGGATGTTTTCTGCGAAACGATCGAGCGCGATCCCTTCCATTCCGATCGCGAGAAGACCGAATTCCTCGCCGCCGAGGCGGGCCACCGTACAGATAGGTCCTTCCCACCGCGCGATCCGACGTGCGATCCGGCACAGAACGACATCCCCGGCGTCATGGCCATAAACGTCATTGATCGATTTGAAACGGTCAATATCGATGACAAATAGCGCGGCTGGCAGTTGATTCGACTGCGCTCGATTGAGCAACGGCGTCACGCTTTCGATGAAACCGCGACGGTTGGGGAGGCCAGTCAGAGGATCGCGTCGCGCTAGCTCTTGCGCTTGCGCCTCGGCGACGCGGGCTTGATCGCGTTCTATGCGCAGATGTGCAACCCTACGTGTCGCCGCGGCGACAAGCCAGAGTGCCTGCCAGGTAGCGGCAACCAGAACGACAAGTTTCGACCCGCCGCCCCAGAAGCCATCTTCCACATCGACCAGATTGATGAAGGCGAGTACCGCCATCGGTAGCCCCCAAGCAGCGGCGAAGTCGCGCGCCTCGGCCGAGCCGTGTCGCCAGCCCCAAACCAGGCAGATCGCGACCGCCGCGAGGTCGCCGAGAATGACCAGCCCCAGCAGGTCGGCCCAGCGTCCAATATCGCCGCTGCGAATCAACGCGAGCGGAATGCCGGCTAATCCGATGCAAAGGCCGAGACCCAGCGTGAGCATTCTCCATCGCCGCGAAACCCCGCTGCGATCGAGCGCTGTCACCGCGCTTGCGGTAGCCAGCGCAATAGCAAGGCAGGCGAGGAAGGTGCATATCTGCGCCGAAACCGTGCCTGCCAGCGATGGAAACAGGCCAAGATGAGCTTGCGACCATAGGCCGCCCCATAAGAGCATCGCCACTGCCCATGCCGCCTGCCAAGCGAGATATTGGCGGCGTACCGCGATGGCGAGCGATAGACCATAGATGCCGCTGACGAGCAAAAGGGTGAGCGCCGCGCCGACGGCGGCCGCCATACCCGCCGACTGCATGCTGCTTTGTTCCCTAGCGAGAAGGTGCGCGCGCACCAACTCGTGGCTAGCGAGGCGGTCGAAGCGCATCGTCACCGCTATGAGCGGCGCAGGACGCTCAGGCGCCTCAAATACAATCTGTCCGCCGGTGCGCCAATGCAGCCCATAGTCGCCTTGGTGCACCTGCTGCCAGCGCACTTCCCCGTCGGCATAGGCAAAGGCGACGGCGAGTCGGTCGAAACGCGAATTATGAACCATCAGCGCCACGCTGCCGCGTGCGATCCCCAATTGACGCAAATCGGTTCGGAGCCACAGGCTGCGTTGCTGATAATAGGTTGGGCTTCCGACGCAGGCGAAGCGAAGGGTCTCAACCTCGCCGTCACTGACATCGAAATCGCTCACCGCATGACACATTGATTCATTGATGCGCAGCGCGGTCGCGCCGGCCGGTACCGCACCGCAAAGCGCGGCAGCGCCGATCAGCGTCAGCAGCAACCGAACGCACATGCGAATCGGACGATTCGTTACCGATGCCATGGGAGCTCCATCGCATCCATTTCTTGGGAAAGCTTTACCGGGGGAGCGCCAAAATTGCCCGTCGCCCATGGATCGGGAGCGGACCGCTGCGAGATCCACTCCCTTCCCACGAGTGGCCGTTGGGGGAATTCGTGAGCGACCCCCAAAGGCCCTGGCGTGGCAAATCAGTTGTTGCGCACGTTGCTCCGTTCCGCGCGGTCGCGCATGCCGCCCTTTGTGCTTGGCGCATTCGTTGTGTTTCGCTGCGCTGGCTGCGACGAAGCGGGTACGGCCTCGTCCGTGGTGGGCTGGGTTGCGGAACCGGCCGACGCCGGCTGCCCGCCCGAATCGGCTCTCTCTTGCTGCTTGGCGAAATCCTTGAGATCGCCCTTGGTCAAGCCGCTGACGAGCACATTGCCCGAACCGGTAAAGCTCGCGGCGGGGAGCGTGGCAACGCGGTCGCCGACTTCGACCGTCACCGCCTGGACGACGCCGCGGCCGGTCTGGCGGATATCTTGGACATAGCCGATGACCTTGCCGCGCGGATCGGTGATCGGCATGCCGGATGCGACAGCGAACATGCCGTTGCCGCTCGCAGCGCCGCTGCCGGCGGCGGCCAGCTGGCCAAGGCTGCCCTGGAAGGCGCCGCTTCCCGAGCCAGCGCCGCCCAGCGAACTCAACAGGCCGGGCGTCGGCTGGCTGGGCGCGCTTTCCTGCTGCTTGGCAACATCCTTGAGATCGCCTTTGGTCATGCCGCTGACCAGCACATTACCCGCGCCGTTGAAGCTGGCCGCGGGAAGCGTCGCAACGCGGTCGCCGACCTCCACGGTCACCGCCTGGACGACGCCGCGGCCAGTTTGACGGATATCCTGGACATAGCCGATGATCTTGCCGCGCGGATCGGTGACGGGCATGCCGGGTGCGACCGCAAACATGCCGTTGCCGCTCGCTGCGGCACTTCCTGTAGCCGCGAGCCGACCGAGCCCGCCCGGAAAGCTGCCCGCGCCCGAACCGACGCCGTTGCCCGAGACGTTGGGGAGCGCGCCGCCGGCGCGGTCGCGGGCAGTCCCGGCTGCACCGCTTGCGGCGCCCGTGACCGTGGCGGCAGTTTCATGTGCCGTTCCAACCGCGCCGCGCGCGGTCTGCCCGACGAAGTCGGTGCCGACGGTTTGGACGTCAAGGCTGCCGCTGCCCGAAGCGCTACCCGATCCGTTCGCGTTGCCGCCGATCGTGGGGCCCAGCAGATCACTGCCGCCATCGACCGAACCGCTGCCTCGCGCGTCGGCGTTACCCTTGCTCTGGACGCGGCCCGAACGGCGATCGACCTTCGCTTCGCCGCGGCGCGAGCCCGCGAGTTCGCCCGCGCTGCCAATCGTACCGCCGATCGGGCCTGTGGGATTGCCGAGCGTGCCGCCCAACGTGCCGCCAAGGCCGCCGGTCAGCCCGCCGCTGCCGCCGAGCAACTGCGCCGAGACTGGAGCGGAAAGCGTCAGCGCCGAGGCGGCAAGCGCGAGGGCCGGGATGAAAATGCGATGTGCCATTTATCTTCTCCTGCAATCAGGCCCGAAAGGGCGGGCTTGCCGGGAGAACGATGGTAGTGCGGCTTTTCTTCCGAAAAACTCTGGAAAGGGCGGTCTGCGGCCGCCGCAGGCACTGCAAATCAGGCCGTGCCCGTCGATTTTGTCGCGCCCCGGCTTGCACGGATCGCGGGCCTCGAGGACGAGACCGGCGACTGCCGGATCGATCTGATCGATCGCGGGCACGGGATAGCGGAGCGCGACGCGCCCTGTGACGAGCGGCGCAGCGAAGGAGGTGCCGCGCAGCCGGTCGGTGCTGGCCAGACCCGTCGCGGCGAGCACGCCGTCGCCTGGCGCCGCGAAATCGACATGGAGCGCGCGGCCCGCCTTAGACAAGGCGCGGTTCTTGCGTCGACCCCGGTCACGGCGAGCACGCCGCGGTAGCAGGCGGGATAGGCGGGTGGCGCGGCGGGGCCATCGTTGCCGACCGCCGCGACGATCAGCATCTCGCAGGCCTGTGCCCGCGCGAGCGCGAGAAGCTTGTTGTCGGGGCCGACGAGACCGATGGTCGTCACCGCGAAGTCGCCCTGGACAAGCCAGCCAAGCGCGGGCGATCGCGGTGACATTGCCGCCGGCGGGGTCGGTGCCATAGACATCGGCGGCGAGGAGGCGCGGGCCAGGCGCCGCGCCCTGCACCGACCCGCTCCCGACGAGCAGCGAGGCGACCGCGGTGCCGTGGCGGCCCGCAGAGGGCGCGCCCTTCGCGAAGCCGCGCTGTTCGACCCGGCCCTCGACCGATGGAAAGCCGAAATCACGGCACGTCTTGCCGAGGCTTCGCAGGATGTTCCAGACATTTATCCCGGCATCGCCGCAATCTACAAGCGCAAGGTCGAACGCCTGACCGAGTCACTTGCGGACCCGGAAACGCGGCTCGATGCTTCGAGCGACATTCGCTCGCTCATCGGCAGGATCGTGCAGCATCCCGGTGCGAAGCGTGGCGAAATCCATGCGACCCTTCACGGGTCGTTGATGGGAATCCTCAACTTCGCTAACGACAACCCGTCGCCCGACGCCAGCCGAGTTATAACATCGTCGGCCTCGGGCTCGCGGCGCGACCAATGTTAGAGTTCTATGGAGATTGCAATCTGAGCGTCGGGAAGCGGTCCGATTAATTCAGTGAGAAAGACCGACCGGAGGAAAACGGCTCATATACTGGTGGGAGAAGGGGCAAGTCTCCTTCTGCCCTCCATCGAAAGACGGGGCCGCCGCCCAAAAATTCTAAAATATCCGGTACTCCCGCCCACCAACCTATGGCAGCAGACCGACCTGAGATCGATTGCTGGATGTGAATAATTTCTTAACCTGATCCGCGTAGCTTCCCACGCTTAGGTAGGGAGGCGCCCATGTTCGCGAGATGCAAAAACGCCTGGATCCGTAAGACCAAGGCTGCAGCGCCGACCAAAATTCTACATAATCAGCGCGGCGGAACTTTGCTGCTGACCGCGCTCAGCATGTCGGGTCTTGTCGGTGCGACCGGGCTTGCGGTTGATGTGGCCCAATGGTTCTTGTGGAAGCGGGAACTGCAGTATGCGGTCGATCAGGCCGCCGTCTCAGGGGCCTATTCTTTGAGCAAAGACGCCCAGGGAAAATGGCGTGAACGCGCGCTGTCAGAATTTAATGGGAATCGTCAGATTGTCACATTCAATAGCTCGCCACACATCCGGATTGCGAATTTTGGCGATAACCAAAATAACAGTGTAATCGTTGAAGTAAAAGCATCGCGCA
>NZ_NISK01000020.1 GCF_002205675.1 Sphingopyxis bauzanensis
CTGTCTCTTATACACATCTAGATGTGTATAAGAGACAGATCCAGCCCTATGTCGGCGCCGGTCCGAGTTACTTCATCTTCATCGATGAGAAGCCCGGCGCGACCGCAGTTGCGTTGGGCGCGACGCGCCAGAAGATGAGCGATTCGCTGGGATTCGCGCTGCAGGCAGGGGTCGATATCCCGGTCAATCAGAACGGGCTGGCCGTGACCGTCGATGCAAAGCGCTATTTCATCCGCTCGACCGCGCACTGGTTTGCCGGAACGACCGAGGTGCTGCGCACGAAGCACCAGCTCGATCCGTGGGCTGTCTCTTATACACATCTAGATGTGTATAAGAGACAGTGATGAAGCTGAGGTAGAACCAGTTCGCGACATAGATATGGGGCTCGCGGCGGCGGACGATCGTGCCGACGAAGACCGCGAGATAGGAGAGCCAGACGACGGTGAGCCATCTGTCTCTTATACACATCTAGATGTGTATAAGAGACAGGCCGGATAGAGCGCCGCATAAACGACCGCCCAGGCTATGCAGATATAGAAGGTCCAGAGCCACCAGCGCGGGAGCGGCGTATTGAGCTCTTCGATACCGTCCCATTCGTGACCGACCGTGCGCGTGCCCGTCGCCTCGTCGACGCGGTGCCCTTCGGCGGAGGCCGGGAGATTTTCGGGATCAGCCATGCTCGTCTTCCTTGAAGATCATGTTTGCAGCGTCGTCGTGGTGGCGCCGCGCGCCTTTGCGAAACGGCCAGGTCACCAGCCCGAGAAACAGGACAGCCATGGCCCTGTCTCTTATACACATCTAGATGTGTATAAGAGACAGGTGCAAGACGGATCGTTTCGTCGAGAGTTTCGTCGAGATCGGCAAGCGTCTGGCCCGGCAGCCCGTACATCAGATCGAAGTTGATGGCGTCGATATCGCGGAGGCGCAGCCCGGCAACGACGCGCTCGATGTGCGATAGCGGCTGGATGCGGCCGATCGCCTGCTGGATGTGCGGCGCGAAGGTCTGGACGCCGAGGCTGACGCGCGTGACATGCGCGGCGGCGAGAACGAGCGCCCATTCCGCCGAGAAGCCGCGCGGATCGAGTTCTGTCTCTTATACACATCT
>NZ_NISK01000021.1 GCF_002205675.1 Sphingopyxis bauzanensis
AGATGTGTATAAGAGACAGGCGGTACATCACCGAACCATAGTCGGCGAACCAGCCGGCGATATCGCGGTTAAGCCAGCCGCCCTTGTCGTCGAGCGCGACGGGCAAATCCCAATGGTGCAGCGTCAGCAGCGGTTCGATGTCGTTCTTGAGCAATTCGTCGACGAGGCGCTCATAGAAATCCAGCCCAGGTTCGTTCACGCGCCCGATTCCTTCGGGCAGCACGCGGCCCCAGTTGACGCTGAAGCGATAGGCTTTCAGCCCCAGTTCCTTCATCAGCGCGACATCGGCGGGCATGCGGTTATAATGGTCGCAGGCGAAGTCGCCGGTGTCGCCCTTGACCGCCATCAGCCGCGGATCGTGGCTGAACCGCTGCCAGATGCTCGCGCCCGCGCCATCGGCGAGCGGCGATCCTTCGATCTGATAGGCGGCGGTCGCCGCGCCCCACAGGAAATCGTCGGGGAAGACACTCTTGCTCATTTTTTGTCCTTGTTGGTGATCGTTGCGGAGGGGAGCTTTTGTTCGAGCAACCAAGCGTAAAGCGCCGGGTCGTCATAGGCGGGATCCCAGGCATTGTGGCCAAGGTCGGGATAGATGGTCAGGCGGACCTTGGGGCCGCCGCACGCGCGGATCGCGCGCGCCATGGCAAAGCTGCCTTCGGGCGCGACGACGTCGTCGCGGTCGCCGTGGAAGGCCCAGACGGGCAGGTCCATCAACCGGCACGCTTCCCCCTGTCTCTTATACACATCTAGATGTGTATAAGAGACAGGGTGGGAACCGCACGACTGGATCGGCTACAATGAGGGCATGCTCGTCTACATCCTCGCAATGGGCTCGCCGACGCATGCCGTCGGCAAGGATGCCTGGGACAAGGGCTGGGCGGCCGATCTCGAAAAAGACTGGGGCACCTATTACGGCCAGCAGCATCTGCAGTTCGAGCCGATGTCTGTCTCTTATACACATCTAGATGTGTATAAGAGACAGAATATGTGCCGATCGGTTTCATCAACGACGAAGCGCGCCTGCGTTTCCGTCTCGACATCATCAACCTGTTCAACGATCGCAACTTCGGCGGGTTCGATGCGCTCACCGGATTGCGCAACCAG
>NZ_NISK01000022.1 GCF_002205675.1 Sphingopyxis bauzanensis
CGTTGCGCACGGCAAGCACTGTCTCTTATACACATCTCGATGGTGGTGGTCGTCACGCGCGCCGGCCGGTCGAAACCCTCGCGCGCGTCGATTTCATAGAGGGTGATCTCGTTCGGCTTGCTGGCCGGCCGCCATTCGAGTTTCAGGAGCGCGCCGCCCTTCGCCGTTACGGGAAGGACCCAGCGGTATGGGATTGCCGGGTTCGCGGCCGCCGCAACGACGGGAGGAAGCGTACCGTCGAGCCAGTAGACGGCACCGTCGATCCTAGCCCGCACCAGTACATGGTCGAACATCCCGGGATTGGGCAGGCGTTCATCGAGACCGTCGTCGGCGCCGCTATTGTTGGCGAGCACGGCCTCGGCGTCGATCCCGAGCTTGCCGAGCAATCCCAGCAGCAGCGCCGTCTTGCCCTTGCAGTCGCCATAACGCCGCTGCCATGTTTCCTCGGCGGTGGCGGGGGTCAGATTGCCGCTGCCCAGCCCGACATAGATGTAGCGCACATCCTGTTGCACCAGTTTCAGCGCGGCATTGGCCCTGTCTCTTATACACATCTAGATGTGTATAAGAGACAGGCTATGCTCAGTATCTTGCCGCCCTCGACGATGATCGTCGAGGCGCCGCGCACGGGTTTGCCGGGTTCGGCGAGCAATTGACCCTGTCTCTTATACACATCTCGATATAGGAACGATTGTTACGATTGCGAGACGCGCACCCACTCGATGCGGGGCGGCGTCCCGCGCGCGTTTACCAGCGGTAGTGGCTGAAAGCGCGGTTGGCTTCGGCCATGCGATGCGTGTCTTCACGCTTCTTCACGGCATTGCCACGGTTGTTCGACGCGTCGAGCAGTTCGCCCGACAGGCGCGCGGCCATCGTGGTTTCGCTGCGATTGCGCGCAGCGGTGATCAGCCAGCGGATCGCGAGCGCCTGCGCACGCTCCGGACGGACTTCGACCGGAACCTGATAGGTCGCACCGCCGACGCGGCGGCTGCGGACTTCGATGTTCGGACGGATGTTCGCCTGTCTCTTATACACATCTAGATGTGTATAAGAGACAGGCCCTTACCTTGGGTCACGCCCTGGATGTCGACAATCTGGCC
>NZ_NISK01000023.1 GCF_002205675.1 Sphingopyxis bauzanensis
CATAGAATTTGAGCGCGTTGCCGCCGGTCGTCGTTTCGGGGTTGCCGTACATAACGCCGATTTTCATGCGCAGCTGGTTGATGAAGATCACCATGCAACGCGAGCGGCTGATCGAACCGGTGAGCTTGCGCAGCGACTGCGACATCAGGCGCGCCTGCAGGCCAACGTGGCTGTCGCCCATTTCGCCCTCGATTTCGGCGCTGTCTCTTATACACATCTAGATGTGTATAAGAGACAGATCCGGCGCAGCACATAGCCGCGGCCTTCGTTCGACGGCAGCACGCCGTCGGCAACGAGAAAGCTCGACGCGCGCAAATGGTCGGCGATCACGCGGTGGCTGGCCTGCGTCGCGCCCTCGGCCGGAACGCCGGTCAGGTCGACCGATGCGGCGATCAGCGCTTTGAACGTGTCGGTGTCATAATTGTCGTGGACGCCCTGCAGCACCGCCGCAACGCGCTCCAGCCCCATGCCGGTGTCGATGCTGGGCCGCGGCAGGTCGACGCGGTCGCCGGGGCCGCGCTGGTCGTACTGCATGAAAACCAGGTTCCAGATTTCGACGAAGCGGTCGCCGTCCTCTTCGGGCGATCCCGGGGGGCCGCCCCAGATATGGTCGCCATGGTCATAGAAGATTTCGCTGCACGGGCCGCATGGCCCCGTGTCGCCCATCGACCAAAAATTGTCGCTCGTCGCGATGCGGATGATCCGCTCGTCGGGCAGGCCGGCGATCTTCTTCCACAGGGCGAACGCCTCGTCGTCGGTGTGATAGACGGTGACGGTCAGCCGCTCGGGCGCGAGGCCCCAGGTCTTGGTGACCAGGGTCCACGCATGATGGATCGCCTGTTCCTTGAAATAGTCGCCGAAGGAGAAATTCCCCAGCATTTCAAAGAAGGTGTGATGCCGCGCCGTGAAGCCGACATTGTCGAGATCATGATGCTTGCCGCCGGCGCGCACGCATTTCTGCGACGAGGCCGCGGTGCTGTACGGCCGCTTTTCCAGCCCGGTGAAGACATGCTTGAACGGCACCATGCCCGCGTTGACGAACATCAACGTCGGATCGTTATACGGCACCAGCGGCGCCGACG
>NZ_NISK01000024.1 GCF_002205675.1 Sphingopyxis bauzanensis
TGCGCCGCAGGCGAGTCGGCATAAGGCTCGTCCATCGCGGGAACCACGGCGGGCGAACCGCGATACCAGTTGATCATCGCGCGGCACGTGTCGCGATCCTCCCAATCCTTGAGCAGCCGGGCGATCTCGTCGGGCGGCTGGATGCCGCCGCTGGGCACGCGTCCTTCAAAAGCATGGGCGAGAATGCCGGCGATGCCATGCTCCTCGATGATCGCGTCGCTCGCCGGGTCGCGGAAGGTCCGGATATATTGGCTCGCCGCGCGCTGATCGGCGTCTGTCTCTTATACACATCTATAGCTGGTTCGCCGAAGCGCGGGCGAGCGAGCCCAATGACGCCAATGCGATGGCGCTGGCGACGACGACGCCGAATGGCCATCCGTCGCTGCGCATGGTCTTGCTCAAGGGGCACGGACCCGACGGCTTTGTTTTCTATACCAATCTCGACAGCCGCAAGGGCGGCGAATTGGCGGCGAACCCGCAAGTCGCGCTGCTCTTTCACTGGAAATCGCTGCGGCGGCAGATTCGTATCGAAGGCGCAGTGACGCCGGTAGACGATGCGACCGCCGACGCCTATTTCGCAACGCGCAGCCGCGACAGCCAGCTGGGAGCATGGGCGAGCGACCAGTCGCGGCCGCTCGCCGACCGCGAGACGTTCGAGGCGCGCTTTGAAGAAATGCAGGCGCGATTCGACGGTCAGGACGTGCCGCGTCCGCCGCGCTGGTCGGGCTGGCGCGTTAATCCTTCGGCTATCGAGTTCTGGCAGGACCGTGCACACCTGTCTCTTATACACATCTGTCGTGAACAAGGCGCCCGGCCATTTCGGGCATTTAAGCTGGCGGTATTTCGACGGCGTCAGGCTGTAAAAGAGCATGTAGATCGCAAGGAACAGCCCGGCACCCGACACGCTTCGCGAGATCAGGACGACGCCCCACGCCTGATATTGTTCGGGCAGGAAGCGGGTGACGAATTGTTCGATGCCGACGATCAGCACCTGCATGCTGAACGACAGCAGCATCAGCACGACCGCGCCGGTAATGATGCCGATCGACAGCAGGCGGTAATGAAAGAAGCCCT
>NZ_NISK01000025.1 GCF_002205675.1 Sphingopyxis bauzanensis
CGCAGCGCGTCCAGGGCGGCGAACGTCGACGTGTCCCCTTCGTCAAACCTGTCTCTTATACACATCTAGATGTGTATAAGAGACAGGACCAGGCTGTCGCGCAAGGTGCCGGGGATGACCGCGCCGCCCAGACCGCTGAACTGATCGGAGATCATGTTGTACCAGGTGACGCCGCGCTCCTGGCCATAATATTTGGGGTTGGGACCGGCGTGTATGGCGCTCGACGGAGCGACAAAACGCATGCCGTCGGCGCTGGCCACCTCGCCGGCGCCCCAATGTTGGACGATATCCAGACGACTGTGCGCGGCAACGATCGCGGCGTTCGCCGCGGCGATGGTTTCGGGGCGAATGAAATTCTGACTGACCCAGGAAAGCCGGTCGCGCCGCAGCGCCGCAAATTCCGGGCGGACCACCGGCTCAAGGCCGATGTTGCAGGCCTGTCTCTTATACACATCTAGATGTGTATAAGAGACAGCGGCAGCGGTGAGAAGGGTTAGCCCGGAGGCACGATGGCGCTGGTTCTCGAATGTGCGGTCGCGCAATTCGCCGAGGCGGTTGAAGAAGATGGCACGGGCGAGCGCGTTGCGGGCCTCGCCCTTGTTGAGGATGCTGCCGGTGCGACGCCGCTGTTCGGGATCGTCGAACCAGTCGAGCATGAACAGGGTGCGCTCGATCCGCCCGATCTCGCGCAACGCGCGGGCGACCGGGTTTTGACGTGGGAATCCGGCCAGCTTGCGGAGCATGACCGAGGCGCTGACGGTGCCTGCGCGGATGGAGGCGGCGAGCCGCAGCGTCTCGTCCCAGTTCTCCTCGATCGCGCGGACGTTAACCGGGCCGGCGACGAGCGGGCGTATTGTCGGCCACGGATCGAGCGGCGAAAGTCCGTACAGCCTGCGCTCGTTGAGGTCGCGGATGCGCGGTGCGAAGCCTGTCTCTTATACACATCTAGATGTGTATAAGAGACAGGCTGGCTGGTGAGCACCGTCAACATTGGATTTCCTATCTTGCCAGCGTCGACCTTAGCGAAATG
>NZ_NISK01000026.1 GCF_002205675.1 Sphingopyxis bauzanensis
TTATGGCTGCCGTTCGTGCGAGAGCGCGATCGTGCAGGCGCCGGCGCCGGCGCGGAAGATGTGTATAAGAGACAGCATCGATATCGCCGAACTGCGCTACGAAGGCGGCAAAGGATTCCTCTATGTCGCGGTGGACCGCACCTCGAAGCTGGTGTTCGCCCGCATCTATCGACGGGCGACCAAGCTCGCCGCGGCAGCCTTCCTGCGCGTGCTGATCAAGACGGTTCCCTACAGGATCCACACCATCCTGACCGACAACGGCGTGCAGTTCGTGCAGCGTGACCAGGGCGGCACACTGGGATGGATCGGCCATATCTTCGGCCGTGTCTGCGAGCAGAACGGCATCGAGCATCGCCTCACCGTAACCGGTGTTTCCCTGCCACCTTGCGGGAGTGAAGCGTGGCGTCGATTTTCGCTAGCCCGATCAGGCTGGAGGATGCTGATGCTATGATGATGACATGTGATGATGCTGGCACCAGCGTGGTTCGGCGTTTTGAGGTTTTCACAGGTGCGGGCCAGCGTCGGGAGTGGTCGCCTGAGGTAAAGGCGTCGATCGTCGCGGAGAGCTATTCGGGTCAGGAGACGGCCTGCGCGGTGGCGCGCCGTCATGGGCTTGCTCCGTCGCAACTATTCGCTTGGCGCCGGGATCTGCGCAAGAAGCTGGAGGACCAAGGGCTGACGCTTCCAGCGACGCCTGCGTTCGTGCCGGCGGTGATCGAACCGCTCCCTTCGGGTGATCCAGCCCCTGTCGCCAGGCGCGGCCGTCGCCGTCGGCGTCCCACAGTCAGTGCTGTCGAGCTGGAGATTGACGGCGTGGCGGTGAAGATCGGACGCGGGGCCGATGCGGCTGTGATCGCAGCGGTGATTGAAGCACTCAAGGCAACGCGATGATCGGACCTGGCGCTGGCGCGCGCGTGATGGTGGCGACGCGTCCGGTGGATTTTCGCAAGGGACCTGACGCCCTGGCCGCGCTGGTCGGCGCCGAGTATGGCGGCTGTCTCTTATACACATCT
>NZ_NISK01000027.1 GCF_002205675.1 Sphingopyxis bauzanensis
GTCATGGTCGATGCACGAGGCGCCGGGCTATTGGCTGTCTCTTATACACATCTAGATGTGTATAAGAGACAGGCGATGGGGCGCTGACGCGTCTCCGCCCGGTGCTGATGACCGCGCTGGTCGCGAGCCTCGGTTTCGTGCCGATGGCGTTCAATGTCGGCGCCGGGGCGGAAGTGCAGCGTCCGCTCGCGACAGTGGTGATCGGCGGGATCGTCTCCTCGACGATCCTCACCTTGCTGATCCTGCCGGCGCTCTACCGCATGGTGCATGGCCGCCGCGCCAAGGACCAGAACCCCGAGCCCCCAGCGGCCGAGCCTTCACCGGCTTGACCGCTCGCCCCGCGCACCAGGCGGTGCGCGGGGCACCCTTCTTGACCTTTCAGGAGTCCCAAGATGCTTATCCGATCCATCGCGCCACCGGGCGGCGCCACGCGCGCAGCGCTGCTTGCGGCGAGCCTCCTTCTTCTCTGTTTTGCTGTCGGCGCCGAGGCCTGGGCGCATAATGTCGCCGAGGGCGACAAGGGCTATATCCGGGAAAGCAGCGGCATCCTCTTCTGGCCGTTCGTCTATCTCGGGGCCAAGCATATGGTCACCGGCTACGACCATCTGCTCTTCCTCTTCGGCGTCATCTTCTTCCTATACCGGATGAAGAACATCGGGCTTTATGTGACATTGTTCGCGGTCGGCCATTCGACGACGATGCTGTTCGGCGTGCTCACCGGCATCAGCGCCAATGCCTATATCATCGACGCGATCATCGGCCTCTCGGTCGTCTACAAGGCGCTCGACAATCTCGGCGCCTATCAGCGCTGGTTCGGCTTCCAGCCGAACACCAAGGCCGCGACCTTGATCTTCGGCTTCTTCCACGGCTTCGGCCTCGCGACCAAGATCCTCGAGTTCGAGATCGCGAGCGAGGGCCTCATCCCCAACCTGCTCGCCTTCAACATCGGGGTCTGTCTCTTATACACATCTAGATGTGTATAAGAGACAGGCATCGTTGCGCGC
>NZ_NISK01000028.1 GCF_002205675.1 Sphingopyxis bauzanensis
ATTTGGCTTCGCTGCCGAATTCGGGCGGCGCCTTCGATTGGAGCCGGTTCGAAATATCCGCGAGCGTTTCACTCGCGAGCGCGTCGCGCATCGCTTTTTCGGCCTTGAGCATCACGGCGTGGATCGAACAGACGCCGCGACTGGCCCAGTCCGGTGGCTTGCCGTCAAACAGCGCGCAGCGGCCGCGAATTTCCTGACATTCAAAAAGCGGCTTGCGGCCTTCAATCGCATCGACCAGCGCCAGAACGCTAATCGCCTCTGGCCGGCGAGCGAGGAGATAACCACCCTTCACGCCACCGGCTGCGCGGACGATGCCCGCCTTTTCGAGTTTTGCGAAGATTTTGGACACGAATGTCGGCGAGATGCCTTCGAACGATGCGATATCCCGCGCGCTGCGCGGCTGATGATCCGCGTCAATAAGCGCGAGCAGGCCATGGATGCCATATTCGACGCTGGCGGTAAGATGAGCCATAACATGGACTATATCACTCCACATTTGATGGCGCAAGAAGCCCCCGACGCCGGCACAGCCGGCGTCGGGGGCGCTGCCCGCCTGCGCACGAGGCGCAGGATATGGTCAGAAGTGATAGGCAACGCCGGCGAGCACCTGATGGCGCTCGAACTTCGTGCCGCTACCGCCGAGATCGCTGTAACGACTGTCTCTTATACACATCTAGATGTGTATAAGAGACAGCGTCCGTACCGATCGCGGATCCAAGCACTTGGAGCAAGCGATGATCGGTAACCGGCTTCATCAGCCAATCGAAGGTGCCGAGCGCGAGCGCGCGGTCGCGCATCCTCGCGTCGCGAACCGACGTCAATACGACGACGGGTAGGGTCGAGCCTGCGGAATGCAGCCGCTCGATCAATTCGAGCCCGTTCATTCCCGGCATGCGGATGTCGGTGACCAAACAGGCGAAACGCCGATGTGGCAGGTCGGAAAGAAAGGCCAAGGCACCATCATAGGCGACGCAGTCGAGACCCTGTCTCTTATACACATCT
>NZ_NISK01000002.1:0-704875 GCF_002205675.1 Sphingopyxis bauzanensis
ATATCGGGCGTCCCGGTCCATGGCCCAGTTACCCCACCGCACCGGCCTCATATCCGGTTCCTGTTCGTCAGCTCCGAGCTTTGCCTCCGGCTTCCTCCCCACCTCGCCTCGCGACGACGCAGTTGCCCTTGGCTAGCGGTTCCGTTCAGCCGGCCCGCAGAGGACTTGCACCTCCAACATCAACGCCATGCCTGGCACACCAGGAACAGGCGCTGCGGTCACGCAACGCCTTTTCGAACTTGGCCATCGTAGTGGTCGGCAGATCGGCCGCCCTATTCGGCATCCCTGAAGATATCCTTCGTGACCTTCGCCGCACGCGTAAGATTGGGCACCTTCTTGCCCGGAGCCTCGATCGCAGCCCTGAAAGCCTCGAATGTCTCAACCGGCAAACTCGACAGGGTCATGCGCTGCTTGACTTCCTGCGCACGAATGATGGCAGCCTGGCGAATAAAGTCTGCCTCCTGAAGGCCAGTCGCTGCAGCAGCCGCCCTGATCCGCTCCTCGTCGGCGCGGTGCATCCGCACTTCCTTCCGCGCCTCCATCTTACCCGGCGTCGAGGCGACTGATTCCAGTGCAAACATGCCAATTCCATTCCGTTAATTATGGACGGTCAATCGCCGTACATATCAATTGGATTAGAGCGCCGGATACGCGATCCAAAATAGCTTTCACCAGGCATCCGTTTTCTTGAACTCTCCAGTGGTCAAATACTCACCGCGAGGCCGCTATTCGACGATGATAACTTGATCGACATTGCGGCTCGAAAAGCCGCTTCAGGCTGGCACAGCCAACGAAGGTCGACCGGACAACCTTCACCATATGGTTTCTTGGTCGGCGATACTTTCACAGGTTTACTTCATTCTCCCATCCTAGCGAGCATTTCGAACGCTTCGGCTGGCGCTACACTGAGGAAACGACCTTTTTTGATCCGCTCGACACAAGTTCGCGTTGTTCGATTACCCTTCACCCTGCTCGACATGGGCACAGCCGCATGGGCGCGTACTCGCTATCGAGCCGTCGACTCCAATTCGGTCAGATCGATGATATGGCCTTCGGGATCTTCGATGGTAGCGCAGCGACCCCATTGCGTCATTCGTGGTCCGCGCACTAGGCGGCCGGCTCCGCCGGCGAGCGCCCGGCAGTGTTCATCGAGCTCGGCAACGGCGAACCCGAGCCTGAGCCCTCCCGTATGCGCGCTCTTTTCACTGCATGGATAGATTTCCAGAACGGCGCGTCCCGTATCGGACGCCATGTGAACCGGACCCGAGCCATGTTTCTCCGCTACGAAGCGTAGTCCGAACTGGGCGTAAAAGGCCGCGAGACCTTTCGGATCATGCGCGCGAAGAACGAGAAGATTAAGCTGCATGCCGCACTCTCGCAATCCGGCGCACAGGATCGACTGGTTCGATCGGCGCTTCAAAGGATGCAAAACGGGCGCGCAATTCCAACGTCCCTCCCATTGCTGCGAGGAAGTCCATCAATGTGCTGATCTTCATGTCCGCGCCATTTTCGATCTTGGATATGCGCGCCTGATCGAGATTCAGTGCTTTGGCCACATCATCCTGGGTTTCGCCAAGAAGATGTCGGAGTTCTTTCAGTCCGAGCGCATGAAATTTCGCATCCTTCCGCCATTGCGCAGCCAATTGCAGAACCCGCGCCCCGGCCTCGGCCGCCTTTCGATAGATTTCCTGCGGCCGCCCGCCAAAGCCGTTCTCGCGAACATAAAGTCCAAAGCCTAGCGATTTCTGCCAAAGGACATTGCTATGCATTCCATCGATCTCGAGATCGATCCACCATTCGCCTTCCGGTTTTGAAGGAGCATCGACCTCAACCGCGGCAGCGGCCTCGGATCGAAGCGCGTCAATAAATTCGACAATGTCCTTGGGAAGAGCTGGGTGGGTCATAGCTCGATACTCCTCTGGCCGCTGTCAGCCTTGTCCAACAGAATGTTGTTCTTCAAATCGCAGATCAGGATCCCCCGCTGTCGCTGATGAAGCTATTATGCCCCTTGCTGCGATAGCGCCGCAGATCCGCCCGCCCAGGAACCTAGCGCTCGGCGTCCGTCCGCGGCGGATACATACGCCCGTCGTCAAAGGGGTAGCCGGCGTCGAATGCGATGCCCGAAAGTTCGTCCTCGACCTCGATCAGGACGCGGCCGAGAAGCGCAAAGGCCTCGTCCGCCGATCCGCACGCCGGTGCCGCCAGTAAGCGACGGAAAAATTCGTCAAGGCGTTGGGCTATCGATTTCATGTTAAAAACGACATATGTCATTTATGACATGCTTGCAAGGGCATTGAGACGTCCACTATACCGTGGTCAGGGGGATCAGAGGACTATATTTCATCTTAGCGTGGACTCTCGACAATATGATCGCCGAAACAACCGGGCACCTTTTTCATTTCTCCAAGTACGCGAAGCTGGCACGTTCGGTACGGCCTCGCTAGCGCGATTAGGCCGCTATCGTCGGGAAATTGAGAGGAAAACGATCGCAGTCCGCCCTTCTCCATGACTGCAATCGACGATTTGCAGAATTCCGATTGATCGCTAGCAACTGTGTCCATGCCAATTTTTCGGCAAATCGTCATGGACTTGGCTTCATTCCGCAACGCCCGGGCCTCTCTACAAATTTATCGGAGCAGTGTTTTATGAGGAGATTATGCGTCGCGGCTTCCGCAATGGCTTTGGCACTTCCTTGTGATGCGACCGCTCAGGCGTTCGGTGTCGATCTCGGCGAGAATATTCAAAAACTTGAAACCAAAGTTATAGCGCCGGATGCCATCGGAAAAAGATAGGCAATACACCGCATTTTTCTGCGGCTTTCAAAGACAATGTCGGACGATGTCGGATGAAATCTTGGAGCGGGTAGCGGGAATCCAAGGTTTTCGTTAGCCTTTGGGTTTATTTAGCTTTATTTTTCCTACCCGATGGCGTGGCCCCCAAACTGGCCCCCACCTGCTTTCGTGTCACGGGTTCGGTTCCCAAAGTGGGAATGCTTGACCGACGCAATTCGCAATCTGCCGCGCACAGCATCCTAGATTCTGTAAGGATTCTTATCAAGTTAGAATTCCAAAACCTTTCGCTCCTCAACAAACGCCGTCGGCTCGCGTAAGCGCCTTCCGCTCCATGCCCGCGAAGTCTTTTTTCCTTTTTGCCATCGCACCTAGGCGTCAGCCCGGCCGATGATCGCGATCGACGACACATTCTGGTTCGGCATCCCGCCGAGATTGTGGCTGAGCGCGAACACCGGGCTGTCCTGTCGCTGCCGCTCGCCGGCGCGGCCCAGTATTTGGAGGTAATTCTCGTAGATCATCCGCAGTCCCGACGCGCCGATCGGGTGGCCGAAGCATTTCAGCCCGCCGTCGATCTGGCATGGGATGGGGCCGTCGGCGTCGTAAAAGCCGTCGAGCACGTCGCGCCAGCCTTCGCCTTCCTTGGAGATGTGCAGATCCTCCATCGTCACCAACTCGGTGACCGAGAAACAGTCATGCACCTCGATCAGGCTCAGCTGCGCGCGCGGATCGGTGATCCCCGCCTCGTCATAGGCCTTGGTCGCGGCGACGCGCGTGGTGTGGAAATAGCTGCCGTTCCACCCCTGCGCCTGCATTTCCCAGCCGTTCGACGTCGCGAGCTGGAGTGCCTTGACCGTGACGATGTCGGTTTTGCCGAGCGCGCGCGCGATTTCGGGCGTGGTGACGATCGCGCACGCCGCGCCGTCGCTGACGCCGCAGCAGTCGAACAGCCCCAGCGGTTCGGCGATCATCGGCGCGTTCAGCACCTGATCCATCGTCACCGCCTTTTGCAGATGCGCCTTGGGATTTTTCGCGCCATTGGCGTGGCTCTTGACCGAAACATGCGCCATCGCGCGCTTCAGGTCGTCCTTGCCGACGCCGTGGACGCCGCGATAGGCGCTCGCAAGCTGGGCGAAATTGCCCGGCGCCGACCCCGTGATGCCGACCATGTCGTGCGTCGTCCCGCGCGTGCGGACCGGCAGCCCGCCATAGCCGGTGTCCTTGAGCTTCTCCGCCCCCATCGCGAGCGCGATATCGCACGCGCCCGAGGCGACCGCATAGACCGCGCCGCGAAAGCTCTCGGTCCCGCTCGCGCAATAATTCTCGACCTTGGTGACGCCGATGTCGGGCAGGCGCAGCGCCACCGCGAGCGGGATGCCGCTCGGCCCGATATTCTGCGCGTCGAATGCGGCGCCGAGCCACGCGGCGTCGATCTGGCTCGCCTCGATCCCGGCGTCGGCCATCGCCTCCTCATAGGCCTCGAGCATCAGCTGATCCTCGTCCTTGTCCCAGCGTTCGCCGAACTTGGCACAGCCCATGCCCAGAATGGCGACCTTGTCGCGGATACCCTTGGCCATCTTCAATCTCCTGTCAGAAAGCCGGCGCGGCCTTCCAGAAATACCGCCGGAAACCGCGATTCTCGTCGAACGCCTTGATGCGGAACATCATCCGCAGATCGGCGCCGACATCCAGCGCGTCACCCGCGAAATCGGTGAATTCGGTCATCATCCGTCCGCCGCCGACAAAGTCGATATTGCCATAATAGCTCGGCGGGTCTGGCGAATAGGTCAGCGCGTCGGCGGTCCAGGTCATCACCTTCGCCGGCACCTCGGCGAGTGGATAATCCTCCTGCGTGCCGACGGTATGGTCGTTGGCGTTGACGCTCACCTCGCTCTTCGGGAACTGCACCGTCCCGGTCTTGGCGCAGCGCCCGCCGACGAGGCCGAGCACCGCCTTGCGATTGCGCCACAATGCGGTCAGCGCGGTCTTGCTGTCATGCTCGGCGCGCGCGCCGCGCTCGAGCTGGAGCAACCCGCGATGGAAGAGATATTTGGCGTAATTGTTCGACTCGATCCGCCGCGCCAGCCAGCCCGACACGCCGAGCCGCGGCTTCACCGATCCAATCGCGGCGGTGACCTCGAACAACAGCAGGTCGCAGCCTTGGCCGAAGCTCGCGAGCAGGATGCGTTCGCCCGCCTGGGCGCTTTCGAGCGCCGCCGCCAGCATCACCAGCGCATGCGCCGCGCCGGCATGCCCCAGGGTCGCGCCGAGCGAATCGGCGACCGCTCCCTCGCCGATGCCGGCCTTCTTGGCGAGCATTTCGGGCACGCCCCTGACCGCGACGGGGACGAGGAAATCGTCGATCGCTCCGCCCTCGAGGCCGGCCTTCTCAAGCAGCGCCGCGATCGCGGGGTTCATGATCCGCGCGAAGCCCTCGTCGCGGACCCAGCGCGCTTCCCAGTCATAGTCGTGCGCCTCGCCCGTCTCGCGAAAATGGTCGACGAAGTCCATCGTGACGCTGTGGCTCGCGATCAGCGTCGCGATCGGCGTGCCGGTGCCGACGATCACCGCCGCGGCGGCATCGCCGCTCGTCATCTCGCGCTCGGACGCAGGCTTGGGCGTCGCGATTTCCGCCGCCGTCACCAGCGTCGTCTCGTTCCCGCCAAGCGCCGCGAGCAGCGCCGAGGTTGCCGCGCGCTGCGATCCCGCAATATCGATCGCGCCGACCGCGTCGGGCAGGTTCAGCGCCTCCTTGACGATGCCGGCATTCTGGCGGTCGGCAAACGGGAGCGTGGTCGAGGCGATGGCGACGCGCTGCACGCTCGCGCGGTCGATGCCCTGGAGCGCATCGCGCGCGGCCTCGAGCGCCATGGTGACGCTGTCCTCGTCCCAATTGGCAACCGCCTTTTCCCCCTTGGCAAGCCCGCGCAGGCCGCCGGCGAACCAGCTGTTCGTCGCATGGATCGCGCTGCGCTGCAGCCGGGTGATCGGCACATAGGCGCCGAAGGACAGGATTCCGAACTCGCTCATGCCGTCTCCGCATAGCCGTTAGTGAAGATAATCTTGTCGCGCTCGACGACGCGGGCGCGGAAGGCGAGCTTGCCATCCTGTTCGTCCCAGATCGAGGTCTCGATCGTCTCGCCGGGATAGACCGGCGACGAAAAACGACCGTCGAGCCGTTTGAGGCGCACCGGGTCATTGCCGCAGCGCGCGGCGAGCAGCGCCCGCCCGATCACGCCATAGGTCGCGAGTCCGTGCAGGATCGGCGCGTCGAAGCCGCCGGCTTTGGCGACATCGGGGTCGATGTGCAGCGGGTTCAGGTCGCCCGACAGCCGATAAATTTGCGCCTGGTTCGCCGCGGTGGTCAGCGTCACGACATCATCGGGTGTCCGGTCGGGAATGGCGTGCGGCACGGGCGCACCCTCCGCCGATCCGCCAAAGCCGCCGTCGCCGCGCAGGAAGGTCATCGCGCGCGATGTCGCCAGATGCACGCCCGCGCCGTCGTGGATCTCGCGCGTCACCATCGCGAGCGCACCCTTGTCGGCGCCCTTGTCATAGAGCGCTTCGATGCGGGTCGAGCCGACGATCTCGCCCGCGACCGGCAGGGCTGCGTGGAGGATCGTCGATTGCTCGCCGTGCAATATCTTCTGCCAGTTCGCGCCCAGCGCCGGGTCGCGCCAGATGAAGCCGGGATAACCGAGCGTCACCGCCATCGTCGGCAGCGCCTGCAGCCGTTCCTCGAACAGGAAGTCGAGTTCGCTCGCCCCGATGCCGAGCGCGTAGAGGATCGTATCGCGCGGGGTCAGCACCTGCCGCGTGACGATCGGCGGCATCGAGAGCAGCTTGTCGGGGTCGATCGCCATCAGATCGGGTCGTAGCCGAAGACGTCCCCCGACCGCTCGGCCGGGTTCGCAAAGCTCCCCCGGAACGCCGGCAGCATCTCCTCGGCGATCGCCTGCGCGGTCCAGCCCTCGTTCTTCTGCATCGAGCGGATCGGCCGCGGTTTCGAAAACAGGAAAATCTCGTTCTTGCGCACCCCGAAGACCTGGTTCGACACCTCCTGCGACGCGTCGCTCGCCAGGAAGGCCACGAGCGGCGCGATCTTGTCGGCGGTCATCGTCTTCATGCGCTCGATGCGCAGCGCCTCGGCCTCGTTGGTCGCGGGGATCGTCGCGATCAACCGGCTCCACGCGAAGGGCGCGATGCAGTTCGAGCGCACCCCGGCGCGCGCCATGTCGAGCGCGATCGACTGCGAAAGCCCGACGATGCCCAGCTTCGCCGCCGAATAATTTGCCTGGCCGAAATTGCCGATCAGCCCACTCGTCGAGGTAAAGTGGATGAAGCTGCCCGACTGCTGGTCGCGAAAGTACGGCGTCGCCGCCTTCGACACGTTGAAGCAGCCGTTGAGGTGGACGTCGATCACCGCGTTCCAATCCTCATGGCTCATCTTGTGCCAGATGCGGTCGCGCAGGATGCCGGCATTGTTCACCACCGCGTCGATGCGGCCGAAGCTCTGCACCGCATCCTCGATGATGCTCGCCGCGCCCTTGGGGTCCGAGACGCTGGCGCCGTTTGCCAGCGCCTTGCCGCCGGCGGCCTTGATGTCGTTCACGGTTTCCTGCGCGGGGGAGATGTCGGCGCCTTCGCCGTCGGCGCTGCCGCCTAGATCGTTGACGACGACCGATGCGCCTTCCTTGGCGCACAGCAGCGCGATCTCGCGGCCGACGCCGCGCCCCGCCCCGGTCACCGCGACCACCCGTTCGCTCAACAAACCCATCACTCATCGCTCCTTATTCGGACCATCGAAGACCAGCTCGCGATGATCAGGCCAAACTGGCGGGGTGCGTCGTCCCACCGTCTACTTCCAGAGATAATTTTCGGACGAGGGGTTAAGATGGGCAAACCGGCTTCGGACCTCGTTCAGCGGCAAGACGTCTGCCACGCCCCCGGTTCTCGAAGCGTCCACTTGGAGCTGCCGCTTAATTTCCAGGCGCGCGATTTGGTTGCGATGCACCTCGTCGGGCCCGTCCGCCAACCGCAGCAGACGCGCATTGGCATAGGCGGCCGTCAGCAAATGGTCATTACTCGTCCCACCGCCGCCAAACATCTGGATCGCCCAATCGACGATCGTGCAGGCCGCATTGGGCGCCGCAACCTTGATCATCGCGATTTCAGCTTTCGCTTCCTTGTTGCCGACCGTGTCCATCAGATGGGCCGCGCGCAAAGTCAGGAGCCGCGTCTGTTCGATCAGGATACGTGCGTCGGCGATCCTCTCGAGCGTCACGCCCTGCTGCGCCAGGGGCATCCCGAACGGCACGCGAACCGTAGCGCGCCGACACATGCGCTCCAATATGCGCTCGCACATTCCGATCAGGCGCATGCAGTGGTGAATACGGCCTGGCCCGAGCCGCCCTTGCGCGATCTCGAATCCTCGGCCTTCGCCAAGCAGAATATTGTCGGCAGGGACGCGGACATTGTCGAATACGACCTCGGCCGCGCGGTCGGGTACGCCGTAAAAGCCGAAAACCGGCAACGGACGAACGACATCTACGCCGGGCGCCGATTTGGGGACGAGGATCATCGATTGCTGGCGATGGCGGTCGGCGCCCTCGGGATCGGTCTTGCCCATGAAAATGATGATTTCGCAGCGCGGGTCGGTCGCGCCAGTCGTGTACCATTTACGCCCGTTTATTATATAATCATCGCCATCTCGTATGATCGAACTGCCGATATTGGTCGCGTCCGACGACGCGACTGCCGGTTCGGTCATCGCGAAGGAGGACCGGATTTCTCCGGCCATCAACGGCGCCAGCCAGCGCGCCTTTTGAGCCTCGGTTCCGTAGCGAAGGATCGTTTCCATGTTGCCCGTATCGGGGGCGGAGCAATTGAAAACTTCCGGCGCCATGAGCGAGCGCCCCATGACTTCACAAAGCGACGCATATTCGAGATTGCCGAGCGGGACGCCCGTATCCCCTGCCCCGTGCCAGAGATTCCATAAGCCTTGGCGGCGCGCGACGAGCTTGAGTTCCTCGATAATCGGAAAGACCGCCCACGGCCCCAGCGTCTCGGACTGCCGGTAAAATTCGGCCTCGCTGGGGTAGATGTGGGTGGCCATGAAATCCTCAAGATCGGATTTCAGCGCGCGGACACGGTCAGACATCTCGTACATTAAAATTCCTCAGCGGGGGCTCGTCGGGCGATATAAAAAAGGGCGGCTGCCCATCGCCAGCCGCCCTCAGTCAAGCCCCCTGGCTTAAAGCTTACTTGCCACCGAACGCGATCCGCACTTCGACCCCGACAGTCCGCGGCTCGCCGAGAAACGCGAGGTTGTATCCAAGGCTGCCATCGAAATCGAGCGCGTTGGTCCGATAGGTTTTGTCGAGAAGATTCTTGCCCCACAGCGCGATCTCCACGTTCGGCTCGCTGTTCAGCGAATAGGCGAGGCGTCCTTCGAGAAGGCCGTAGGCCTTCTGGCTTGTCGTCGCCTGATCCAAGGCCTGGCCGCGAAAAAACACATCGTCTTGCCACCGCCAAGCCGCGTAAAGGCTGAGATCTCCATTACCGAGCGGAGTACTGTATTTTCCGCTAACGGTATATTGCCACTCGGGCACCGGAAACGGCTCGTTGGAACGGTCGTTACCATTCGCCTCCACGAAGCGGGTATATTCGGTATGCGTCCAGGCGCCGCTCGCGTTGAGGGTCAACTCCGGGGTCGGCTGCCACGTGAGTTCGGCCTCGCCTCCGTAGATTTTTCCCTTGGCCGCGTTGTTGATCACGGTCACGATCGTGTTGTTGACGACGATCAGGCTGCTCTTTTGGATATCGCTGTAGTCAGTGTAATAGCCTGCCAGGTTGAGCCGCACCTTGCGGTCGAAGAGGTCTCCCTTGAAGCCGATTTCATAGTCAGTTGCGGTCTCGGGATCGAACGCAATATAGGGGTTGGCGCCGCCGCTGCTACCGCCGCGCACATTAAAGCCTCCGCCGCGGAAGCTGCTCGAGGTCTTGGCGTAAAGCAGAATGTCCGGCGTTGCCTGCCAGTCGATACTTGCAAGGTAGGAAGGCTTCTTCGAGCTAAGATCGAAGGGCGCAGAGCAAATCGCCGGGTCGGGCCGGACAACGATCGGCACCACGCATCCAAGCGCGTTGGCGCTGCGGATGTCTACGTCTTGGGTAACCTTGGTGTAGCGGAAACCACCGGTGACCTTGAGCGTGTCGGTGAGCGCGTAATTCGCTTGCGCAAATCCTGCATAGCTTTCGTTGGTGACGTAATAGTTCGCAAAGCTCGGGCTCGCAGGATTGATCAATCCGAGTTGCTTTGTCTGGCTTCCCTCCCACCCATGTTCGTGGCTGTAAAAACCGCCGGCGATGAGTTCGAGATTGCCGATGCTGGCAAGAAGCTGCACTTCCTGCGTGAACTGGTCCGAATAGACGAAATTACGCGGCCGCACGATTTCGAACCGCGACTGATCATAGTCCTGCTGGTCGTTTCGCGCCGTGTTGCGATAACCGGTGATTGAACGAAGCGTCACATCACCAAGGTCGAGGCTGACATCTCCCGAGAAGCCGTAAATTTCAAGATAAGCAAATACCCGCTCGACGCCTTTGGTGTCGTATCGATTTCCAGCCGGGAACATGTCAGCCTGGAGAAGATTATAAGCGGTTGTATAATTCGCTACGGTCCGGGTTAGCCCGAGTTGTGCGACCGCCTGATTAAGCGCCGAAGCAAGACCGTTGAGCGGCGCTCCCGATGGGCTGAACGCGAGCGGATTGAGGCGCGTTACGCGCGAAACCGAGCCGTTCGAGGTCAGCTTGCTATAATCGGCGGTCAAAAAGACACTGAGATTCTCGGTCGGCTCGGCGAGAACAGACAGCCGGGCGGCGCGGTCATATTGGTCGCCTAGCTTCTGGCCGATCGCATTGCGGCCATAGCCGTCCTTGGTGGCGATCTGGCCGGCAAAGCGGACACCGAGTACGCCATCGATGAGCGGCGCGCCCACCGCGGCCGTCAGTTGCATTGTGCCGAGATTGCCCGCCGAGCCCTGGAAATAACCACCAGCCTCCGACAAGTCGGGCCGTTTTGTCCGGAGCAATAGTGCGCCGCCGGTGGTATTCTTGCCGAACAGCGTGCCCTGCGGTCCTTTAAGAACCTGTACCTGATCGACATCGAGAAAAGCCGAACGCAAGCCGATCTGGCGCGGTAGATTGATTTCGTTGAGATAGACCGCCACCGACGGATCGGTCACCAGAAGTGAATCCGCCTGCGTCTGGCCACGTATCGCGATATTCGCCGTGCTCGGACCGCCATTCCCGGTCGTGATCGACATGGCCGGCGCGAGCCCCTGCAGATCCTTGATGCCGCGAACCGACGAATCCGTCAGCTGCTCGGTGCCCACCACGGTTATCGCAAGTGGAACCTTCTGTACACTTTCCGAAACGCGCCGCGCCGTAACGACAATATCTTCGACGCCTCCGCTCTGGGGCCGATCGTCGGTCGCAGCATCCTGCGTCGCTGGCTCCTGCCCGTCCGCCTGAAAGGCGAAACCGGGCGTCGAAACCGACAGCGCCGAGACCGACGCTGCAAGCAGCAACAATTTGGATGTTCTCATGATCCTCTCCTCCCAGATTATATTTATTTCCGGGTTGCAGTTTAAAGCTTTTCGTCGGCGGCCAGTCCTGACTGGATACGGGCCTTTGTGTTCGCCGCTGCCTCCCATTGGCCGGAATAATCCCGGCACCAGCGTCATATATTGAATGACCGTCACAATCACAAACGCCGATACGGCTCCATTTATGCGCTTCGTTCCGCGCAATTGCGCAGACCGCATTGATCGACAGCAGGCTCGCTGCCTCAGGGCATTGATTGCGATCCTCTTTCACTTAAAATGTACGCGCTGCTCGCCAAGAGCCTCCAGCAAGGCAAAAGAGATGGGATCGCATCTGCTTTCGAGATGCGACCCTTCAAGCGCAGCTCGGCATCGGATCGGCGAGTCGCCACTGCAAGGATAGATCTCATGACGAAACAACTCTTCATGATCATTACCGAGGCACCCTCCGCTGAAGAAGAAGCGGCCTTCGAAACATGGTACGTCGATCGCCACATGCCTGACGTTCTCGCGGTACCCGGCTTCACGGCAGCGCAGCGCTTCAGGCTCGCGCCCGGGCCGGACGAAGACAATGCACCAGCAAGATTCCTGACGATCTACGAAATGGAAACCGACGATCGGGCGGCGGTCATGGCCGAAGTGCGTCGCCGCGCGGGCACTCCAAAAATGCCGCTTTATCCCGGTGAACGGAAATCTCCTGCGGCGACAATGTTTGCCGAAGCCGTTACGGCCCGGATGGCGGCGCCAGAGCGGGAGTAGCCGTTGCGATCAATCGACCGCGACCGGCACAAATGCACGATGAGGATAGCCCGTCAGGCTTGGGCTAGAATGCTGACATGCAAGGCACGTTCGCCCGGAATTTCACCTGCAAGCGTCTTGATTCCCCGCTCGAGCAGATCGATCGGAAGGCTGTGCGTGTGCATGAGGCCCAGTGGCAAGCGCCCGCTTTCGATAACCCGGATTGCCTGTTGGGTTGCCCAATGACCCGAGGCAAGAACGCCGATCATCCTGATCTGCTTCATCATCAGCGTGTCGAGCGGAAACCCGTCCATGAGGCGTGAATCCTTAAGGCCGCTCAAGACAATCCGCCCCTTGTTACGCACCGCCTTGATCGCGTCGAGCACGGGTTCGAAGACATAGGGCGTCGTGTCGCATACGAGATCGACGCCGCGCCCGTTGGTAAGCTCGGCAATGCGGCCCGGTATATCTTCGTCCTCCGCGATCATCGTCACGGTCGCCCCGAGCTGGCGGGCGATGTCGAGCTTGAACGCGTCCGAGCGCAATCCCGTCACGATGATTTGCGATGCGCCCGCCTCGACCGCAGCGACGACGCACGCAAGCCCGCGTTGACCGCTGCCCAGAATGAGGACCGTCTCGCCGACTTGCAGTTCGCCATGCGCGAGGAGCCAGTCATAGCCTGCCGCGAGCGGGTTGAAGAGCAGTGCGTCTTCGATCGAGAGGCTGTCCGAAACGGGATATAATTTCGTGCGCGGCACGATCTCCATATATTGTGCGAAACCACCCCATAGGCCGCTGCGCTCGTGCAGCGATCGAAATCCATAATAGAAGCTGTCGATGCATTTGGAGTCGGCCATGCAACCGCTGCATGTCCCGCAGGGCGCGATGCCATGGACCGCGACGCGGTCCCCTTCTTTCAGGCCCCAGCGGCGCACGCCTTCGACATCGATCTTCGCAATACGGCCAACCGTCTCATGCCCCGGAATCACCGGATATGACATGATACCCGCGCGCGCCGTTCCGCCATGATACTGCTTGATGTCGCTGCCGCACATGCCGCAGCCTTCGACGGCGAGGATCGCTCCGCCAGGAGGCGGATCGACGGGAACATCGAGTTCGCGGATCTCGATATTGTTGTCGCCCACGAGGACGGCTGCCTTGGCCTTCAATGCCTGTCCCCTTCCTGCCACCGTGTCTCGCTCACCGCTTGGCGAGCTCGAAGCCTGCGTCTTCGCGATCCCAAGTCGCAGGAGTCCGGCCCTCGTCGCGCAACTGATATTTAAGAACGCGCCCGACGGGATTGCGAGGCAATTCGTCGCGAAACTCGATATAACGCGGCACCGCAAAATAGGGGACCCGGTCCGCGCACCAAGAGCACATCTCCGCCTCGGTCATCTTGCTTTCGCCATTAAGAACGATCGTGGCTTTCACATCGTCCTCGGCGCTTTCGGACAAGACCGAGTGGATTGCGACATCGACGATATCGGGGTGGCCGCGAAACGCCCGTTCGAGTTCGAAGCTCGAAATATTCTCGCCGCGTCGACGCAGATAATCCTTCTTGCGGTCGACAAAATAGAAATAGCCGTCTTCGTCGATCGAGCCGATGTCCCCGCTGTGGAGCCAGAGATTCTTCATGATCCGAAGGGTCTCTTCGGGCCGTCCCCAATAACCCTCGAACATGACGTGCGGATAGCGGGGACGAATGATGATCTCGCCGGGCGTTCCGACCGGCACGTCATTGTCTTCGTCATCGACGATCCGAACTTCGAAGCTTGGATCAACCTTGCCCGAAGAACCGGGCTTGGGAAAATCGTCGTCGTGCAAGCTTGTAACCGGACTCGCTTCGGTCAAACCGTAAACATTGCTCCCGGTGACCTTGACGCCGAAGCGCGTCCGCCACTTCTCACGGACTTCTGGCGGGAAGGGAGAGCCACGAATGGCTCGGAGTTGTCCAAAGCACCGCTTCTGCGCCTCATTGTCGGGCGCATCGGCGACGAATGCGAGCATCGATCCCAGCAGATTCGCCAGCGTTGCCCCGCTGCGTTCGATTTCGGGCCAGAAGTTGCTGACCGAAAAGCGGGGGTAAAGGACGCCGCGGCTGAACGTCATCGCCGACGCCAAGACCGTCGCGGCTAGCGCATTGAGGTGAAAGAGGGGCAGCGGCGACCAGCTGATGTCGTCCTTGGTGCGCTTGCCGTTGATGACGGCGTTGCGTGAAAGATTGCACACATAATTGTGACTGATAATGCAGCCCTTCGAGGGCCCGGTCGTACCGCCAGTGTAGATCAGCATCGAGATATCCGAATATTTGTTCGGATCGGCTACGGGATCTTCGCTTCCGAGAATGTCGTCGAAGCGCTTGAGGTTCAATCCTTCGGCCGCGAGCGGCGCGTCGCCCCGCTGGATGACGGTGTGGACCAGCGGCAGCTCGTCTTTGATTAGGGCAAGGCGATCGGCATAATCCGGCTCGACAAACACCACTTCAACACCGGCATCGGCGAATTGATGGCGCAGATACTCGCCCTTGTACGCGGCGTTTACCGGAACATAGACGGCGCCGATCTTGTTCGCTGCGAACCAAATCAAAATCGCCTCGACGCTCGTGTCGAGAAGCGTACCGACCCGGTCACCCTGCTTGACCCCGAGAGCGAGCAGACCATTGGCGAGACGGGTCGACGCAGAATCGATATCGGCATAGCTATATTGGATGCCGCTGAAATCGAGGAAAATGCGCTCTGGCGCCTCCTTAACCGCGGCGGCGAGAACGCCGGTCACCGTTTGCTGGGGGGGCTTGATCGGATCTGGGTGGGTCATTTCTCATTTCCTGCGGGCGTGCGATTAATCGCTTCTGCCTAGCGTCAGCCCGGTGCCGACAACATGGCGACACCTTTGGCTTTGCGACGCTATTTCACATAAATCGCCGCGATCGGGGTGGAGGAGAGCCATTCGGACTTCACGAGCCCGCCCCCGATCGCGGCTAAAGACTGTTCAGACGGTTGACAGCATCTTCTGCACGTCGCCCGACGTGATCGGCTTGCCGGGCTCCCACTTGGGAGCAAGGCCGCCAAGCGAGGCCTGTTCGGACGTATCGACGCCCTTGGCGGCCGCCTGGGCGCGCAATGCGCCGACCGTGCAATTTTCGCGCCCAAGCAGCGGAAATGGATCATAGCTGTAGAAGTGCATCGCATTGCCGTGCGTGATCTTGTCGATCTCGTCCTTCGAAAAATCCTTCACCCCGCGCCAGACTTCCTCGGGCGATAGCGGCCACACGCAATCTGAATGCGGGTAGTCGCATTCCCACGCGATATTATCGATGCCGATCGCGTGGCGGTTCACCAGACCAAAATTATCCTCGATAAAACAGGTCAAGAAATGGCGCCGGAAAATTTCGGTGGGCGTCAGCCCGCCGAGGTTAAGGTTCGTCCACGCGCTATGCTGCCTTACCGTAGTCTCCGCGCGCTCGAGGAAGTAGGGAACCCAGCCGATGCTGCCTTCCGACAGCGCAATCTTGAGATCGGGAAAGTCCTTCCAGAAAGACGCAAAGAGCCAGTCTGCCGCGCTGTTGGCGATCGAGATCGGCATCGAGGTGATCCACGAGCTGATTGGCGACAGGTCCGACGCGTGAGCCGCATGAGACCCGGTTCCGATATGAGCCGACAGAACGACCTTGTTATCGTTGCACAGCTCCCACAACGGCCGCCATTGCTCGTCGTGCAGGCTCGGCAGGCCGATCATTGCCGGATTGTCTGGAAAACTGCACGAATGCACGCCGAGCGCGATCATCCGCTTCATTTCGGCAAGCGTCAGGTCGATGTCCCAAAGCGGCAAAAGCGCGAGCGGAATCATGCGGCCGGGATAGGGCCCGCACCAATCCTGGACATGCCAATCATTATAGGCCTGGATCGTGGCGAGCGCGAGGCCCTTGTCGTTCTGCTTCAGAAACCGGACGCCGGCAAACCCCGGAAACTGGGGGAAGTTGATCGATCCGAGCACGCCATTCGCGTCCATATCGTCGATGCGCGCATGAATATCATACGTGCCCGCGCGCAGATGGTCGAACGACATGGGTTCCATCCCATATTCTTCCTTCGGACGGCCGACCACGGCGTTGAGTCCGAGGCCGGAGTTTTTCTTGCCCTCGATCACCCAAGCCTGACCATGTTCGGTCGTGACGACCTGCGGCTCCTGGCCCTTATATTTTGGCGAAATGTGCCGAACGAACATGTCGGGGGGTTCACAGACATGGTCGTCTACGCTCACGAGAATCATTTCGTCGATTTTCATCGGTGCCTCTCCACTTGTTTGAACATGGTCTATCAGATTTGTGACGGGTCGTCACTATCTAGCGTTGCAGTTGGCGACGAACCGAAATCTTCCGCGTCTTCAAAGGCAAGCCAACCGTCGTCGCCGGCCGTGAGTTGATGAGGTCGATCCGAGTGATCGCGCGACGTGCCCTTCTCACGGGTCGCCAGCGAGGCCCGCTCGGGTTGCTGGACCCAGCAACCGCCGCGGGCGACCGCATGCGGCTGCCGATCGAGTTCTTCGGTGCGGCCGCGCCCACCGGAAATGAATATCGCGCGCCGCAAAACCAATGCGGCCTCGGCATCGTCGGTATTGAGGCTCGTCCCTGCCCAAGCAGTGAACCCGCGGCCCAGCATCTGCCCACGATATGCGTCGGGGGCTTCAATGACGCCGTCCTGAAAAGCCCAGCGCAGGACCGTCTCGCCATCGCGCCGCAGGGTAGCCCGCCGCTGCTCGACCGCGGCGCCGTCCTCCACGAAAGCATGATAATGCCTCGCGCTGCCACCGCGCGCCGCAAGCGCGATCGCAAGCGTGGCGAGGTCGAACTGGTGCGTGCATTGCAGCAGCGCGTCGTGAATCCTGAAGAACTGCGTGGTATCGCGTAGAAGGCGCTGACCTACTAGCTCATCAAGACGGCCCCCGGCAGCGCCACAGAGGGAAAAGGGCTGCCGTAGCGCCGTCGCCTCGACATTGGTGACCCGGGCGCCATCATGGCGGATCAACACCCGGAAATGATGAAAATCGTCTTCCAGGGCACCGCGAACCTCACCATCGATGGCGTGCAATCGGATGATCCGATGGAGCCCCGCAGGGGGAGCCGACGCAGCTTTCGTCGGCGCAGCGCCTTGCGAGTCGGAGGAACGGCCGGTGGTCATGACCATGCAATAGGCGCCGGGCAGCTTGCGATGAAGCTCCGCGCCGGGGGGATTGTCTCGCCCCACGACGCTCACAAAGCATAAGTACGGTGGGTCGGTCCCATGCCAACCCGGATGCAAAGCGCGGGAGGCAGCGTCGCCGAGGCCTGTCGCAACGACGGCGTCCGGCCGCGCGCCTCAGCTATGCGTTCGCGTCCCGGCGGCGGGAGACGGCGGCTAGACTTTGCCCTTCCCCAAGAGCTGGCAGATCAGGAAAACCTCCGCGTCGATCAGCCGTTTGCGAGACATATCGGGCGATGCGTGGCGAAAGCGGATGAACGAAGCAAGCCGCTCCATCGAGCCCGACACGACCGATGCAATCGCGAGCGGCGGAGTTCGCGCGCTCAAGTCCTCGCCGCGCATCTCCTCGATTTTTTCGGCCAGCGCGAACAGAAGCGGACCCAGCATCTTGCCGCGCGCGTCCCTGAACCGCGCTTCGCCCTCGTCGGCAGCGAGGTTGCGGATTCGCAAGAGAGCGTAATATTTATCCCAAAATGCGAGATATTCGTGCACCAATTCGCGGACGCTCGTCTCGAGACGTTCCAGTGTAATGCCCCGAGCGTAAGCACCAAGGTCGGGCATCTCTGCAGTGGCCTCTTCGAGCAAGGCGAGCACCACCTCATCGACGTCGGCGAAATAAATATAGAAAGTAGAGGGGGCGACACCGGCCAGGGTCGTCAGTTCGGACACTGTAATCATGCGGAGCGACTTCTGTTCGATCAGGCGGGCAGCCGCAGCACATAGGCGCGAGCGCGTGATCTCCGACTTCGCGCGCTTCGATCGAGCAGCATTCGCCCGGCGTACCGGCACGCCGTCGGGTTTGCGCGGCTTTTTTTCAGTCAAGGCTTCGCTGGACACGATTCATTTTCCCTGTTTTGCACCGGTCCGGCTTCGACGCAAACCGCCCGCTCGCGCTGCTGACCGCGTTTCTCTGCGATAAGGGTCGCAGGCCGTGACGGACTTCACATGAGGCCCTAATATATATCTCCGCGCAATGGCAAATTCGCGTCCCGGTCGAGCGGAGGGCGCGCCTCCTAGCGCGCGCCATCATGCACCACCCCCGCGCGAACCAGCTTGGCGGTTTCGTCCGCCAGCCCGATTTCGTCGAGCACCGATACGCTATGTTCGCCAACGTCGGGTGGCGGCAGCGCTCCCGTCGCCGGGCGCGCACCGAAATGCAGAAAGGCACCCGGCATCTCCAGACGACCGAGCCTTCCGTGCTGATAGGATTGAACAAGTCCGAGGCGTCGATTGTCGCGATCATCGAAAAAGGCGTCGCGATGATCGGTATGGGCAGCGACCGCGAAGGCGCCTGCCGCGTTTGCCATTGCGATCACGGCCGTGGTCGACTGAGCTGACAGGATTGGTTCCAACGCTTCGGCATTTGCGGCGCCCGCCAAGAGGCACAGTCGGTCAAATACTCCGGCACCTTCGGCGACGAGCGCTATCCAGCCGTCTTTCACGGCATAAAGCCGGCGTTCGGGTCCAACACCAAGCTGGCGCGCGTCGAGACGACGGAAAGGCGACAGTGTTCCGTCATCGAGAACGATCGTCTCGCTGACCGTCAGGATGCTGGCTCCGAGCAACGAGCCCGCGGCCACCTGTCCCTCGCCGGTCCGGTCGCGGTGATAAAGCGCGAGGGACATCGCAAGCGCCGACGCCAAGGCGGCTTGATGATCCATCATACCGAAGCGGTGCCACATAGGCGGATTGCCCTCGCCCGCACCCTCGAACTCCCATCCCGATTGCGCCTGGAAGAGCTGGTCGTAACCCGGCCAGTCCTTGCGCGGGCCGACAGGCCCATAGGAACTCACATGGCAGAAAATGAGATCGGGCCGGATGGCCATCACCTGGTCACTGGCGAGCCCGATCCGCCGGGCGGCGGGCATGCGGATATTGTGATGGACGATATCCGCCCACCGAACGAGACGTTCGACAACATTGGCCGCGTCCGGAGACTTCAGATCGAGCGCGAGCGACCGCTTTCCTCGCTGCGCGCCGAGAAAGGCCCCCTCCACGCGGCGCATCACGTCACCCCCGGTTCCCTCGACCTTGATGATGTCGGCACCCAGATCGCCCAGAATCATCGGTGCCAGCGGACCTGCGACGAACGAACCGAAGTCGACAATATGAACGCCCTCGAGCGGGAGACAATCGGCCGCACGCTCGCGGCGTGGCGCGGGCACGTCATCCCAGATCGAAATCGGTGTCGTCCCAAACGCCGGTGCAGCCGACTGCACGCGCATCGGTGGTTCGACGCTGCATGGCACACCTGGTTGCTGTGTCCTCCCGAGGTCCGGGTCCTCGACGTCGATGACATATCCGTTCGCGATTGCCTGTTCGTCGCGGTAAATGGCTCCCATCGGCACGTCGGCCTGCACCGGAATATCCGATGCCCACAGATCGGCCAGCCATTCAGCGCTCGGACGAGTCTTGAACACATGGGCGTTGGCACCCCAATTGATGCACGTATGATTGCTCGGCCATCCCCGGTTAAGGTCTTCGATGCGCGCCGGCCCAAGGGCATCGAGCGCAGCGCGCATCAGCGGGGCGTCGTCTGGCGGCGACTTGACGTGGATCCATACGCCGTCGCTACATTCGAATTGCGGGGAGATCATGGCTTTGCCCATGCTGTCGACAAGGGCCTGCGTCGCATGCTCCGCCCTGCGCCAGAGCATCGCCGCCGGTAAAAGCGCGCCCTGCACCAGGCTGGTCGACACGGATCCCGCGCCGCCGCCCCTCCCCGCCTGGATCAGGCGCGCCACGACGCCGATGGCCGCGAGATAGGCCGCGCCCCAGCTGCCCAGAGGGAAGCGGAGATAGATAGGGCCCTCGCGGATCCCGCGCTGCTCGTCCATCAACCCCGATTCTGCGAGCACAAGCGTGTCGTCGACGGGACGATCGGCGAGTGGATGGTCTGCGGGCCAGCTTCCGATCGACGCGTGTATAAGATGCGGATGCTGCCGCGCCATGCTCGCCTCGTCCAACCCGGCGCCGCGCTGACGATCCGCAGACCAGTCGGTCAGAACGACGTCGGCCGCCCTGAGCAAGCGACCGAGCGACCTGCGCGCCTCCTCCCCCTCGATGGCCAGTCCAACGCTTTTCTTGCTGCGATTCCACACTGCGAACGAGGCAGAGCCGCGCGCGCCGGCGTCAGCTTCGACTTTGATCACCTCGGCCCCTGCTTCTGCCAGCAGGAGACCGGTCACCGAGAGCGCATGTCCTCCGGCAATCTCGACGATGCGAATTCCGCCTAAAATACCCTCGCCCATAGGCACCCTTTCCATTGGTCTCGGTGAGTGCTGATATTATTGAAGGAGTATCACAAATGTGGCGACGTGGAAGACGCATTTCGTCGCCGCCGGCAGCACACAATGCCGAATTGCCTGCGTTGGACCGCGAAGATTGCAGCGCACATGGCGATCGAACGCGGGTCGCAACCCCTCGCCGGGTGGATTTTCGGCGAGGCACGCGAAACGCCGCGCGCCTGGCCAGGCATCATGAATGCGATGCATGGTCGCGCATTAGGCGCCATATAGCGCGACGCTTTTTTCAAGATTTGTTGGAAATGTTCATGTCGAAGGTCGCTAGCAGGCGTCCACATCGGCCGCTCGGAAACGGTCGATCCTTCCGGTCAGTCGCGAGCGGTCATGGCGCGGCGGGTCAGCTCCTCCACGCCTGGCTTCGGCACCATCTGTCGCCAAATCTTCCCGGCGATTGTCCGATTGATGCGAGCCGCGCAACGCCGGCTAGGGATTTGGCCTAATCGATATACGTGCACTCACGCCGCGGGGCGAGCATGGTGGCCCCCACCCCTCCACCGATACGATATGGACGGCCGATGACAAACCTGGATCGAAACCTGGCGCGTGAACACCCGAACGAGGCTCGCGGCGGATCTGCGACCGCGGAAGACAGCGACACCCTGACCGCGCTGATCCGGTCGCTAACATTGGTCGAGACCGGCACCGACCGGTTTCAGACCGCGCTCCCCGTTGAAAAGTGGCAACGCCTGTTCGGCGGTGAGATTTTCGCGCAGGCCCTGACGGCTGCATCGCACACCGTTGCCGCCGATCGCATACCCCATTCGATCCATGGTCATTTTCTGCGTCCCGGCCGGCCGGAAGTCCCCATCGCGTTTCGCGTCGAACGCGACAGGGATGGCGCCAGCTTCTCGTCGCGCAGAGTCGCCGCGTACCAGGAGGAGGTTCTGGTCTTTACGCTTGGCGCTTCCTTTCATCCCGCCGAAGCCGGTTTTGCCCACCAGGAAGACATGCCGGATGTCGCACCGCCGGAACACCTCCGCAGCGAGGAAGACATCCGGCGCGAACAGGCGGGCGCCATGATCGGCGCGGTTCGCGAATTCGCCCTGCGCAGCATGCCTATCGAACTCAGGCCCGTGACGCCGCGCGATTTCGTCTCGCCAGTGCCGCAACCGGCCATCCAGCATTTCTGGTTCAAGCCCAAGTCGAGCGTGCCGGACAATGGCCTGCTTCGCCGCGCCGTGCTCGCCTATGTGTCCGACATGATGTTGCTCAGCACGGCCCTGCTCCCGCACGGCACTCATTGGTCCACCACCCGGATCCAGAATGCCAGCCTCAATCACAGCCTCTGGCTTCATGCGCAGCCCGATTTCAGCGACTGGATGCTTTATTCGCTGGATAGCCCCTGGGCAGGCGGCGGCCGCGCTTTGTGCCGCGGAAGCATATTTGATCGCGCAGGCAAACTGGTTGCGAGCGTGGCCCAGGAAGGGCTGCTCCGCCTGCGCTGAACCGACTTAAGAGGGAGAGATAGGATGGGACAAAAGCCGACAGCGGGGTTCATCGGCCTGGGCGATCAGGGAACGCCGATCGCACGCCGGATCGTTGAAGCCGGATACCCCCTCACGATCTGGGCACGGCGCGAAGCCAGCACCGCCCTATTGTCCGATACGGCGGCGAAAGTCGCGGCGACGCCTGCAGCGCTCGCCGCAGACTGCGACATTATCGGCATTTGCGTCGTCAACGACAGGGATGTGGAGCAGGTTACGATCGAATCTGGGCTGCTGGATGCGATGCGTCCGGGTTCGGTGCTGGCGATTCATTCCACCCTGCTGCCCGAGACGGTGATCGGGCTCGACAAGGCTGCGCGAGCGCGCGGAGTACATGTCCTCGACGCTCCGGTCAGCGGCGGCCACAACGGCGCAAAGGCCGGGACGATGACGGTGATGGTTGGGGGGACGAGCGATGCGCTCGATATTGCCCGGCCGGTCTTCAATAGCTTCGCGCGCCTCGTCGCCCATCTTGGACCCGTTGGATCGGGGCAGCTGATCAAGCTGCTCAACAACAATCTGGCTTACGCCAATGTCGTCGCCAGCATCGACGCCCTCGAACTCGCCGAGCAGCTCGGCATGGATCGCGAAGTCGCTATCGAGGTCATCAAACTCAGCTCCGGCGCGAGCAATGGCCTCGCCATCCTCGCGGACCCGCGAACGTTTCGCAAAATCAGCGGCCCCGGCAGCAACATGCCGAAGGATGTTCATCATCTCGCCGCAGTGGCCGAAGCGATCGGGTTAGGAGACGCACCTCTGCTCGCACTGTCTCGGACGGCGCAATCAAAGATCGCCGAGCTTGCTGCCCGGCTGAGCGACGCCTGAGAGCGCCGCGAAACCAACCATATTCCGGTCGATGAGACCGTCGCCGGCAGCGGCTCCCGGTCCGGCTCCTCCCCGTCAACAAACAGTCCCGGGATCGGCCGGGGCCAGAATGGAACACTCATGGCTTTCAAGACACGCATCACCGAAATGCTGGGTATCGAGCATCCGATCGTTCAGGGCGGCATGCAAAGCGTGGGCTATGCCGAGCTGGCAAGCGCGGTGTCGAACGCCGGCGGGCTGGGCATATTGACGGCGCTGACGCAGCCCTCTCCCACGGCACTCCGCGACGAGATCGAACGCTGCCGCGCGATGACCGACAAGCCGTTCGGGGTGAACATGACCGTTTTCCCGACGATCAACGCCCCAGATTACAAGGCCTATGCGCAGGCGATCATCGACGGCGGGGTCAAGATCGTCGAGACCGCGGGAACGCCAGCGGTGCGCGAAATCTGGGAGATGCTGAAGCCGCACGGGGTCACCATCCTCCACAAATGCACCGCGGTCCGGCACGGGCTGTCGGCCGAGCGGGCGGGCTGCGACATCATCTCGATCGACGGTTTCGAATGCGCCGGACACCCCGGCGAGGACGATATTCCGGGCCTGATCCTGATCCCCGCGGCTGCTGACAAGGTGAAAATCCCGATGCTCGCTTCGGGCGGCATCGGCGACGGGCGCGGCCTCGTCGCGGCGTTGGCGCTGGGCGCCGAAGGCATCAACATGGGCACCCGCTTTTGCGCCACCGCCGAGGCGCCGATTCACGACAATGTGAAGCAGGCCTATGTCGACAACGACGAGCACGGCAGCTTCCTGATCTTCCGCAGTTTCAAGAACACCGCCCGCGTCGGCAGGAGCCCGGTCAGCGAAGAGGTCGTGCGCCGGCTATCGCAACCCGACGCCCAGTTCAGCGACGTGCAGGAACTGGTCGCGGGCGCCGCCGGGCGCGAATTGTTGCAGACCGGCGATCTTTCGAAGGGCGTATTCTGGGCCGGCATGGTTCAAGGCCTGATTCACGACATTCCGACCTGCGAACAATTGATCGACCGGATCATCGCCGACGCCGAGGCGATCGTCGATCAGCGGCTGGCATCGCTTCGCGCGTAAAACGCCGCTTCCGCTGACGGGTCGGCGTGACCGCCGAATGTTCGCCGTCAGTCGCGCGCCTGCCCTTGAATTTGGGTCCATTGACGCGACGGGGTGCGCTGCCATCCCGCGGCGGCGGCGGTGCCGCCGTCGACCGGCAGGTTGATGCCCGTGATATATCGCGCCATCGAAGAGCATAAAAAGGCGACCGCATCTCCGCATTCGATATCGTCGCCTTCGCGTCCGAGCGGTATCAGGCGGTTCATTGCGTCCTGGGCGTCAGGACTGCGCTGAACCCAAGTCGAAGGGTCGACAGGACCGCTGCGATTGCCGCGGCCACCGGGGGTGATCGTGTGATCGGGCGACACCGTGTTGACCCGGATCGCGTCATCCGAGAGCTCTAGTGCCATCGACTGGGTGAAGTTGATCATCGCGGCCTTGCACGCCGCATAGACGGCATAGCCCGGCGCAGCGCGCGTAGCTTCGATCGAGGAAATTCCGACGATCGATCCGCCGCGGCCGCCTCTTACCATGACCGGAATCACGGCCGACGTCGCGGCGAGGAAGCTGACGAAATTGATGTCGATATGCCGGCGCCAACTGCGCTCGCCTTGATCGGCAAACATCTTCTTTGCGACCCCGCCGACATTGTTCACTAAAATGTCGATGCGGCCGAACTCGGCGTCAGCGTCGGCGACCATCGCGGCAATCCTGGCCGTATCCATCATGTCGGTCGTGACGCCCAACGCCTTCCGGCCGCGCTCGCGAACGCGCTCGCAAACCTCTGCGTTACGCTCCGGCAAGATGTCGGCAATGACAAGATCGGCGCCAAAGTCCGCGAGCCGGAGCGCGCAAGCACGCCCTATTCCGCCGCCGCCGCCCGTGACGATAGCAACCTGGCCGGTCAGATCGATCCCGGTCTCGGTCATGAGGTAGGTAGCCCGGTCAGCGGCAGGAACGCCGGCAGCGGACCGAAGCCCTGCGGCGGATGGGGAAGCTCCCAGCGCAGCGGCGCATCGACGGTTCGCTTGGCAAAACGCCAGCCGACCGCAGTTCGGACCATTTCGTCCTGATAGACACCGAAGATCATTTCGAAAGTGCCGCCTGTCGGCCGCTTGATCTCGCTGAACCACCATCGCGCCGTTGCGCGGTCGCCATCGATCTCCACAACGCCCGAATGGGTAAGCTGCATCAGAAACTCGCGTTCGACCTCGACGAGACGTTTGAAGCGCTTGCGCAGCTTCCCGATACCTTGAAGGGGCGCGCCCGCGGCTGGCGAGTGCAGGATGCCGTCTTCGGAATAGACCGCCGCCATGGCCTCGCCATCGCGGCGATTGACCGCATCGGTATAGGCCGCGGCAAGGCTGCGGATCGCCATTTCATCTTCGGCTGCATTCACGGCCCTCATCTCCTTTGCTCGCTCCTTGGCTGGTCTCATTTTGCGGCGAGCGGCGATCTATTTCCATCGCCGCATTGAGGGGAAAGTCGTCGCCGTTCGCGCAAGCCGCCCCTTTCCGGTCGATCGTGGCTGCGCCGACTGTCCAATCAGGAAAATGAAGATTCACAGGGAGATTCGCGTGAGCAACGACAAGTTCGACTTGACGGGCAAGGTCGCCATCATTGTCGGCGGAACGCAGGGCATGGGCCTGAATATTGCCGAGATGTTCGCCGCGAGCGGTGCCAGGATCATGATCTGCAGCCGCACGGCAGCCGACACCGAGGCGGTATCGAAATCGCTCAACGAGCGGTTCGGCAATGGCGACGAGATCGCCGCCGGCTGCGCTGCCGACATGACGATCAAGGACCAGCTCCAAACTGTCGTCGACAGAACCGTGGCCAAATTCGGGAAGGTGACCACGCTGGTCGCGTCACCCACGGTGCGCCCCTTCTTCGGCTCGTCGCTCGACACGCCGGATGAAGAACTCGATGCGCAATATCTTTATGTTTTCAAAAGCAGGTTCTGGATCGCGAGCATGTGCATCCGCGAGATGCGCAAGAGCGGCGGCGGGTCGATCATCTTCATCGGCTCGGGATCGGCTTTCGAGGCGACGTCCGAGCGTTCGGTCTATTCGTGTATCCGTGCCGCGGAGGCAAAGCTGATCCAGAATTTTGCAGCCGAGTTCGGGCAGGAGAATATCCGCGCCAACATCATCTCGCCCGGGCTCATCGATTCGAGCGGGGCGCAGGCCTTGTTTCAGGATCCCGCCGTCACCAGGGCTTTTACGGAGCGACTGCCGATGAAGCGCGCAGGTACGACGCGCGAGATCGCCTCGGTCGCGACTTTCCTGGCGAGCGAAGCAAGCTCCTTCACCACCGGCGCTATCGTCCCGGTCGATGGCGGACGTAACCTGCACGCCCAGCCAAACAAGCTCACCGACCAGTTCGCGCCCGAAAAAGATGCCCGCCACCGCGGCTGATTTCAGATGAGCAGAGCACTTGCAGACAGCGCGGGGCGGACGCCGAAGGCGCCCGTCCCGTTTTAAATCACGGCATCGGCGCCGATGAACTGCCCTTTCTGGACGCGCTGATCGCCACCGATAAAATCTATCAGATGGGCGCGCTTGACGAACAGATGCGCCTCTACTTCGGCGGTGAAGCCAATCGCTCCATGCACCTGGATTCCGGTCGCGCCATTTTTGAGCGCCGCATCGACGGCGACGATGCGCGAAGCGAGCGCATGAAAGCGCGATTCGTCGCTGTTCTTAGACAGGATGACCGAAGCAAAGGATACCTGGCAGGACGCGACTTCGGCGGCAATCGCCATGTCGGCGCACTTATGCTTGATCGCCTGGAACGAGCCGATCGGTTTGCCGAATTGCTCGCGCACCTTCGCATAGTCCACCGCGCCGGCGAGCGCCGCTTCCGCAACCCCGGTAGCATAGGCCGCGATGAGCAGATTGGCGCGCGCATGATCGATGCCGTCCTTGACCGACGACCAACTCAGCGGCTTGCCACTCTCTAGTGCAGCGCGCATCAGCCGCATGTGGCTGTCCATGCTGAGCCGCTCGCTCTGGCCCATAAATTCGTCGCGCCGGAACAAGGCGATCGCGTCGCTGGTCAGCAACACAATGAAGTCGGCCTCGTTTGCCTCGATCAGGTGGAACTCGCCGGAGAAAATACCATCATCACCGGCGACGGTGCCCCGCGGCGTCGCGAGACCCACCGCACTGGTTCCCGCCATGATCGCCGCGGCAATGTCGGGCATCGTGCGCGCAGCAAGATGCGCGCCAAGCGTCGCGCCCAGAACGCCGACCGATACGAGCGCGCGGCCGAATTCGATGTAGGTCAGCGCCTCTTCGACCGCGCTCAGACCGAGGCCGCCGCCTTCCTCGGGCACGCCGAGCCCCAGAATTCCGAGCTCGGCCATTTTCGGCCAGAGCGCGGCATCGGGATTGCCGATCTGCCCGAACTTGTCCGGGCGCAGCCTTTCGAGCGGGGCGCTGGCCGCCAGAAAGCCGCGGACCATATCGACAATTTGCTGTTGTTCTTCGGTAGGAAGCAAGTTCATGATAAAAGACCTTATCGCGGCAGGCCGAGCACGCGCTCGCCGATGATGTTGCGCTGGATTTCCGACGTGCCGGCGGCAATCGTGTTGCTGTAGGTCCGCAGATAGGGGCGGATCCAGGGATCGTCTTCGGGCAATTCGATCGAATCGGGGCCGATGATGTCGAGCGCGATACGGCGGATCCGCTGCTGCAGCTGACTGAAGAAGGCGCGTGCCAGCGATACCTCGGAGCCCGGCGGCGCGATCGCCGCGCGGGAGGCGATGCGGTAGGTCATCGCGCGCACTGCCGTCACCTCGGCGCGGAGCTGCGCCAGTCGCTGCCCGATGTCGTCATTCTCGAGCGCGCTGGCACCAAGGCGTTGCCGCGCCATGTCGACGAGCCGCTCGACGACTGCGCCGTAACGGATGTTTTCGAGCATACCCGCAGTGCCGCGCTCGAATCCGAGGGTGGACATCGCAACATTCCAGCCGTCGTTCACCTCGCCCACCACGTTCGACAGCGGAATCCGCACATCGGTGTAGAAAACCTGGTTGAAATGGTGGTGCCCCGGTGCTGTCATGATCAGGATCGGGCGTAGCTCGATGCCGGGCGTCTGCATGTCGCAAATGACCCAGCTGATTCCCTTGTGCTTGGGCGCCGCCGGGTCGGTGCGAACAAGCAGTTCCTGCCAGTCGGCCAGGTGCGCCGAACTCGTCCAGATTTTCGATCCGTTGACGACCAGTTCGTCGCCGACGATTTCCGCCCGGCATTTCAGCCCGCCAAGATCGGAGCCGTTGTTGGGCTCCGAAAATCCCTGGCACCAGGCGACTTCGCCGCTCAATATTTTCGGAAGATGATATGACTTCTGCTCGTCGGTGCCGCGCGCCATGATCGTCGGAGCGGCATGATTGCATCCGACGAAGAGCAGTTCGGCGTTGGGCCCGCCGGCCTTGGCATATTCTTCGTACCAGATGAGCTGGTGGGTGAGCGACAATCCGCGCCCACCATATTCGACCGGCCACGATACCCCGGCCCAGCCGCCCTCGAATTGCTTGCGCTGCCAGCCAAGGTCGAACTCGCGCATTCCCGGGCCATCGGGTGGCCGGACCTCGCGGGGGATATTCGCATCGAGCCATTCGCGCGCTTCGGCTCGGAAAATCTCGTCCTCGGCCGTATAGTCAAGATTCATTCTGCCTCGTCCCGTCCTGATCCGTGCGCCAGCGCACAGTCTTTCCTAACGCAATTGCGTCCCGGCAATTATGCGAAGTTCGACCGCCGCGATGCACCTTGGCAATAACCAATCGCGCGATAGGCATTATGCCCTCCGGCAAGACAGGCTGGACAAGGAGAGCGCCATGGGTTTGCTGGATGGCAAAGTTGCGATCGTAACCGGAGCGGGCGGCGGGCTCGGGCGAGCCTATGCGCTGCTGATGTCGCGCGAGGGTGCGAAGATCGTGGTCAATGATTATGGCGTCCCGTCGGCAGGCGGCGACCCGGTGTCGGACAGCGCGAACGAAGCGGTCCGGGAGATTGTTGCAGCGGGCGGTGAGGCGGTCGCGAATGCCGCGGATGTCGGGACAATCGCGGGCGGCCTTTCGATCTTCGAGACCGCTATGTCCGCATTCGGCCGCGCCGACATCCTCGTCAACAATGCCGGAATCCTTCGGGACCGGACGCTGATCAAGATGGACGAGGCGGACTGGGACGATGTGATGCACGTTCACCTCAAGGGCACCTTTTGCGTGACCAAGCCGATATTTGCTTGGATGCGGGAAAATGGCGGTGGCGTCGTCGTCAACACGACATCAACCTCGGGTCTTTCGGGCAAGTTCGGGCAGGGAAATTATGGCGCCGCCAAGGGCGGGGTCTGGGGTTTTTCGAACACCTTGGCACTTGAAGGTCAAAAATACGGCATCCGTGTCTGGACGCTCGCGCCCGCCGCCAATACCCGGCTGACCGAGGCCGTCACCGATGACGCCTACAAGGCGGTCTATACGACCGACAGGGTCGCCGCTGTCGTGCTTTACATGGTCAGTTCGCTGTCGGGCGACCAGACGGGCAAGACCATCGTCGCGGGCGGCGGCATCGTCCGCGAAGTGCGGCTCGAGCGTGGGCCCGCGCTCCTTCCCGAAGCCGATTTCTCGGCGCACACGATGGCCGAAGCGGTTGAGAAGGGCCTCGTCATGTTGCCGCGCGACGAGGGATCGCCCAGCCTGATGCGGCCTGACCGAGCCTAGGACAACGCCGCGCGCAGGTCCCGGCGCAGCTCCGCCTTCCTGATCTTGCCCGCGGGGGTCCGCGGAAGATCCCGCGCGAAGATCACGCGCTCCGGCGTCTTCTGCCGCGCCGCACCAAACGCCTGGAAGGCTGCATCGATGGCCGCCCGATCGAGCGCAAGGCCGTCATCGACAATCAAATAGGCGCAAACGCGTTCGCCAAGGCGGTCATCGGGATAACCGACGGCGGCAGCCTCACGAACGCCGGGAATCCGGAGCAGCAAGTCCTCGACCTCGCGCGAGGAAATATTCTCGCCGCCGCGAATGATGATATCCTTTTTGCGATCGGTAATGGCGAGCAGACCCGCTGCATCGAGGCGGCCAATGTCGCCCGACAGGAACCAGCAGCCGGGAAGCCACGCGCCGGCGTCGATGGCGGGATCGCTATAGCCAAGAAACATATCGGGGCCGCGCGTCGCCACTTCCCCTTCCGTACCGGTTTCAACGTCATTGCCATCGTCGTCGACGATGCGAAGCTCGACGCCGGGGCGCAATCGGCCATCGGTCGTCATGCGGACGTACAGCGGATCGCCGTCCGCACCCTGCGTGACGGTTGGATGCTCGCTCATCCCGTAACGTCGGAACATGTGAATCCCGGCCGCTTCCGCGCGCGCTACCAGCGATTCGGGAACGGTCGCGCCGCCCGTACCGCAAGCGCGCAGCGATCCCATGTCGCAGCCAAGCGCCTCAGCGGCATCGAGCAGTGCGAGATAGTGAAATGGCGTCCCCGCCGTGTGGGTGATGCGCTCCGAGCCAACATAGCGTGCCGCCGCGTCGGCATCATAGGTTTCGAACAATATGGTTCGCCGCGCCGCTGCGGCATGCGCGAGGACGCCAAGCGCGCCCGCCACATGGCCCGCCGGATAAGGCGACATCACGCGGCTGGCGGGGTCATTGTCGGGATAGCTTTGCCAGACTTCGGCCAATAAGCTGTTGGCGCTGTGGAGCACACCCTTGGGGTCGGCAGTCGTTCCCGACGTATATACCATGAAGGCCGGATCGTCGGCAGCCACTCCGGGCCAATTGTCCGTGGCCGCAAGTCCCTCGAAATCGTCCCAGCGCATATAGTCGCCAGCATCGCCGTCGCCTACGACGACAACGGCTTTGAGGTCGGGTAATTGTCCGCTGTCCCGCACGTTCTGGACGCAATCGGTTTGCCTCCACCGATTGGGTATGAAAAGTATTTTCGCGCGTGCGTCACGCAACACGAACCCGAGTTCGTGCGGTCCGTAGATCGTTACAATGGGAAGAATGACGCAGCCGAGTGCCGCCGCAGCCTGGTAGACGAGCGCAGTCTCGATCGAATTGGGCAACTGCATCGCTACGACGTCGCCGGCCGTCAGACCGAGGCCATGCAGGGCACCGGCAAGCGCGCGCCCGCGCTTACGCAACTGGCCGAGTGAAATCGAGCGAGGCCCGCGGGCGGCGTGGACGGTCAGAAGGACCTCGGGATGGCCGCTGGCTGCGGCCTCGAAGGCTTGGTCGAGCGTCTGGTCGCGCCAGTGGCCGTCGGCTCGCCAACGGGCTTGCAAGTCTTTGTCAGCGCGCAATTGCATGACGCTTCGTTATCGAGGGCCGACCGCGGTGACTATGGCCTAGTTTCGCCGATCAAGCCCGTAAACACATAGGATTTTTGCTCGCCCAGTTGGCAGGCTTTTACCGTCGACAGGACGGACTGCGGGACCGGCACCGCATGGGTCGCCCTCGTCGCAAGAGAATGGATGCCGGCATGATCTCCACCGAAATGATCGAACCGCTGAAGCAAGGCCTTTTCCGCCGTATCTGGACTGCTAGCCTGTTATCGAACACCGGACGAATGATCCAGGGTGTCGGGGCGGGCTGGGCGATGGTCGAAATGAACGGCACGCCCGAGCAAGTGGCGCTGGTCCAGACAGCGCTCACTTTGCCGATCACCCTTTTTGCCCTGCCCGCGGGCGCGATTGCCGATATTTACGACCGGCGTCTCGTCATCCTCTTCGCGATCATTGCCTCGCTTGTCGGCTCGATCCTTTTGTCGATCGCGGTGTTTGGGGGCCATGTCGGCCCCGCCAGTCTTCTTCTGTTCACCTTTCTCGTCGGCAGCGGAATGGCCCTGTTCGGCCCTTCGTGGCAGGCGTCAGTCGGCGAGCAAGTCACCCCCGCGCTGCTTCCCAGCGCGATTGCGTTGAACAGCGTCAGCTTCAACATAGCGCGCAGCTTCGGCCCTGCGGTTGGCGGTGTCATCGTCGCTTGGGCCGGGGTCGCCGCGGCCTTCATCGCCGCCGCCGTCTGCTACCTGCCGTTGATCGTGGTGATGATCCTGTGGAAGCGCGCCCGGGAGATCCCGCGGCTGCCGCCCGAACGGCTGGTCGAGGCCACGATCGCGGGGCTTCGCTATGTCCTGCACTCGCCCCGGATCCGCACTCCGTTATGGCGAACATTTTCGGCGGCCTTTGCCGGAACTGCGATCGCCGCCCTGCTTCCGCTTATCGCTCGCGACATTTTGCACGGAGACTCCCGGATCTTCGGATTGCTGCTAGGCGCCTTCGGCGTCGGGGCTGTGCTAGGCGGCCTCGCGCTCGCATCGCTGCGCGCCAAATTATCCACCGAAGCGGTGATGAGACTTTGCAGTTTTGGCGTGGCAGCAATGGCCGTCGTGGTCGGCAGCAGCCGGTCCGAACTCATCACCTCGCTCGCGCTCGCGGTGGCGGGCGCCGGCTGGCTGATTTCGGTCGCGATCTGCAATATCAGTATCCAGCTGACCGCGCCGCGGTGGGTCGCCGGTCGAACGCTCGCGACCTTTCAGGCCGCAACGGCCGGCGGAATCGCGCTGGGTGGTTGGGCCTGGGGTCGGGCTGCCACCGAGATCGGGCTTTCGGGCGCGCTTTACGCCTCGGCGGCGCTTCTCGTCGCCGTAGCGCTAATTCTTGGACGATGGATGCCAATGCCGGTGGTCAAGGTGGAAGACAAGGAAATGTCAGCCCAGCGCAAGGAGCTGTCGGCGAGGCTTGCCCTCACCCCGCGCAGTGGCCCGATCGCGGTCGAGATCGACTATCGCGTCGCCCCCGAAAAGGCGCGTCGCTTTTACATCTTGGTCCAGCAGTTGCAGCGTAGCCGCAAGCGCAACGGCGCCCGCTCCTGTTCGGTGGCACGCGATATTCGCGATCCCTGGATCTGGCGCGAACGCTACGTCTGCGCGACCTGGCTCGATTTCCTGCGCCAGCGCGATCGACCGACCGTCAAAGAAGCTCAGATCCAGCAGGAGGTCGCCGCCTTGCATGAGGGCCCTGGCCCGATCCGCGCGACCATCATGCTCGAACGCCCGATCGGATCGGTTCGCTGGAAAGAGGCAACCCCCGATCATGGCCTCCTGCCCGTCGAACCATCAGGCGTATCGACACCCTGACGCAGGAAGCGGGCGTCAGTCCTGAGGGCGCTGCCGTGCCCATTCGCGCACGGGGACGAAGTCGGGTGCGCTCGACGCGCGGTGACGCAACCAGTTTGCGCCGTCGACGACGAGGGTATGGCCGGTAATGTAAGACGCATAAGGCGAGCAAAGGAAAACGGCCGACCAGGCAAGTTCCTGCAATCTGCCGACGCGTCCCGCGGGCATCTGCTTCGACCGCTTGTCCTCGCCGGACCAGTCGCCCTTCATATGCGCGGCGGTATCGTCATGCGGAAAATAGCCGGGAGCGAGCGTATTGATCCGCACGCCGTCGATCGCCCATTCGACGCCGAGCGTCTGGGTGAGGTTGGTGACCGCGGCTTTCGCCGCGGCCGAATGCGCCGACCCAGGGCCGCCTGTCCAAGCGAATGTCGCGCCGATGTTCAGGATGGCGCCGGAGCCCCCTGCGGCCAGCCGGCGACGATGCAGCTCCTGGGAACAGAAAAAGGTACCGTCGAGAACGATCTGTGTAACCGCCCGCCACCCATTCGGCGTAATGTCCTCGGCGGGTGCCATGAAGCGGCCGGCGGCGTTGTTGATCAGAATCGTAACCGGACCGAGCGACGCCTCGATTTCGTCGAACGCGCGCGTCACCTGTTCGGGATCCCGGATGTCGAGTGCCACACCGATCGCGGTGCCGCCAAGCGCCTCGATCGCCGCGACGCCCGCCGCCCGATGCTCCTCCTTCCGGCTCGCGATCGCAATGCGGCCGCCGTGGCGCGCGAACATCTGTGCCATCGCCTTGCCGAGCCCCGTACCGCCGCCAGTGACGAGGATGACATCGTCTTTGAATGTGTCGGGGGGCATAAACGGATGATCGACCGCAAAGGGTTCGGCAAGCGCCATCAGGTCAAAGTCCTTTGAAAACGGGATCGCGCTTTTCGTTCCGCGCCGCGCGCGCTTCCTGGCGATCCTCGGTCTTGTACAGCGCCGATATGGCGACGAGTTCCTCGCGAATGCCGCGGCGAATCTGGTCGCCGTGGACGCCGTCGATCAGCTGCTTGGCCATGGCGACATGAATCGGCGGGCGCGCGGCGATCTTGCTCGCGATCTCGAGCGCGCGTGAATCGAGATCGGCGTCATCAACGACGAAATCGACCATGCCCCAGGCCAGCGCCTGCGCGGCGTCGATGCGTTCGCCCGTCATCAAGAGATATTTGGCGCGTGAGGGCCCCGCAACCGCGGCGGTGATCACCGAGCCGCCGCCGTCGGTGATGATCCCATGATCGATTTCGGGGAGCGAGAATTGCGCCGTCGCGGACGCGACGCGAATATCGCACTGCAGCGCCAGTTCGCAGCCGCCACCGATCGCATAACCGCGGATCGCGGCCACGAACGGCTTCTGACTGTCGAGTATCTGGAATTTGCGCTTCTGGCTCTTGCTGACATGCGCAAAATCGCTGACGCCGGGTGCGCGGACGCCGAGCGCCGCGGTATCACGACCGGTGCAAAACGATTTACCTTCGCCTCGCAGCAAAATGGCGCGGACCGCGGGATCGTCCTGCGCAGCGGAGATCGCTTCGCCAAAGGCGGCGCTCATCGCATTGTCCATTGCATTATGGCGATCGGGACGGTTGAGCGTGATCACCGCTACCGCCTCTGTGACATCGATTCCTATGCTGTCAGTCATCGGCCGTCTTTCCTGAATAAATCATCCCGTGATGTTTCGCATGATCGTACTGATATCGCCAGCGCTCCGCGGCTCGCTGTAGGTCGATGCGTCGGAAACCTTGTCCCAGTTGGCGAGGATCGTTTCAGCCGTCGCGTCTGGCGAGACCCAACCTTCGGTGACGCCGATCATCACCCGCGAATACCAGCCCGCGCCCGCCATATAGATTTCACCATTCGTCGGGCATTGGGCGTGCGCGAGTGCGACCGCGATGGGCGCAACCTTGCCCGGTCCCTTGGGCGCATCGTCGTCGACGGGTGCCCCCGTCAGGCGGGTTCCGGCGATCGGCGCCAGCGCATTGACCTTGATGCCGGCCTTCTCGCCTTCGATCCGCAAGGTGCGCATGAGACCGACCAGGCCCATTTTCGCGGCTCCGTAGCTCGCCTGGCCGAAATTGCCGAGCAATCCGGAAGCCGAGGTCGTCAACAGGATTCGACCGCCCCTCCCGCCTTCTTTCATCGCGTTGAAGGCCGGTTGCGCGACGAAAAAGCCGCCGCCCCACAAATGGACGTCAATCACCGAACGGGCTTCGTCGAAATCGAGCTTCGCGTAGCTGCGATCGCGCAGGATGCCCGCGTTCGAGATCAGGGCATCGAGCCGGCCCCATTTGTCGAGCGCTGCCGCGACGATGGCCTTCCCGCCCGCAGGCGTCGCGACACTATCGAAGCTTGCCACCGCCTCGCCGCCCTGGGCCTCAATTTCCGCAACCACGCGCGCCGCGGCTGAAGCGTCGGACCCCTGCCCGTCGGTCGATCCGCCAAGATCGTTGACGACCAGCTTTGCCCCGCGCGCGGCGAGTTCGAGCGCGTAGGCACGCCCGAGGCCGCTGCCGGCGCCCGTCACAACGACGACTTCGTCGTCAAATCGCAGTCTATCAACCATTCCCTGCCCCCTATGTTAGCCAGCCGCCTTGCGCGCTGCGGCTTCCGCCATCATGTTTGCACCGCGCCGCACGAGCTCGATCGGCGCCTCGGGCAGGATCACTGCACCATATTCGCGCGAAGGGAGCAGTATCTTCGCCTTACCGCGCGTGGTGATGTCGCCGCGTTGGTTCGTGGCTTCCAGTACGATCTCAACCGTGGGACGGCCGTTTTCGACCGACTTGCCTGTCACGCTACCGCCGATGATGTGGAAATCCCCGACGAAATTGAACTGGCGCAGCTCGACGCCATAGCTTTCGATCCAGCCATCGTCGCCCATCCAGTTGGTCAGGAGATGCGTCAGCCAGGCAAAACGCATGATCGCATAATCATATCCGCCAGGCAGGCCGAGGTCCTGCGCGCGGCTGTCGTCCCAGTGCACGCGCTGTTGTGGCTGGGGCACCCCCCAGGCATCGGGTGTGTAAAAGGGCGCGATCTTGCCGCGCGCTCGCCAGCCATAACGCAGAGGGCCAATGTCATATCCGTCGGCCATGCCCGTGGCTATATGGCGGCAGATCAGGTCGACCATCGACAACGGACCCTTCGCAACCGGGGTCAGCGCCTCGCCGACTTCGACGTCTTCGAAATAGCGGATGGTGGCGCCGCGCCGCTGTTCGGCGGCATAAACCTCGTCGATCCGCGCTATGTCGTCGGGCGTATAGGTGTGCCGCGCAACGTCGGCATATTTGCCCTTTTCCTTCGACCCCTTGCGCTCGGCATTGACGAGCGAATGTTCGCGCGTCGCCAGCGGCGCCCCCGCGGCGTCGACATAGAGCGAGCGGTAGCTGTCGATGACCGAGCGGCCTCCCGAAAAACTTGATTGCTTCACTTGAATGTCAGAGGTGACATATTCCTCATAGGCGGTGTCGCCTGGGAAGATCGGCTTGAAGAAGGTCCAGGTCGTCGAAGCCAGATATTTGCCGATCCCGCGGAAAAGGCCGCGGAACAGCGCCTTGTGCTCGGGCGAATAGGACGGGCACTCATTGATACCCATTGTCTGGATGAACAACGGATGCGCCACGGGACCACGCCAACGCGTATTCTTTGCATAGTCTGGGTCGTGCCACAGCGGATTGTCATCACCGACGAGACCGAAGGCGAAATGCCGCATGCCGTCGGTCGTCGCGGTCTCGTTGAACGCCTTCACGAAGCGGCGCTGGGGAATGCCAATCTGGGCAGTGGCCCTCTCGATGTCTTCGTCGCTGATCGTCGAATCGATATCGCGCGGAGTATCGGCCTGCGTCTGAGTTTCCATTGATGTCCCTTATCCAAATGCCGGTGATGTAGCCGCCCGCTGTCGGCCGGTCAGAAGTGATACTTGTCTTGGAAGAGCGCGCGTAGCGCGGGCCGGTCGACCTTCATCGAAAGCGTCCGCGGCAAGGCGTCGACCAGCTCGATCGACGTTGGAACCATATAGGCCGGCATCTGCGAGCGAACGAAATCCTTGAGATCCTGCTCGCTCGTTTGCGCCCCCTCGACGATCTCGACCACCGCGATCGGGACCTGGCCGAGCCGGCTGTCCCTGACCGCAAGGATGCCCGCCTCGCGCACCGCGTCGTGCTGACGCAGCGTCTCCGCGACCTTCTCCGGCAGAATCTTGAATCCGCCCCGGTTGATGGCTTCGTCCGCGCGGCCGTGAATCCAGAGGAAATCGTCGGTATCGAAGGATGCAAGATCGGTCGTCTTGATAAAGTCGGGGCCGATCCGCGGTGATTTGAGATTGAGGATTCCGATCTGACCGCGCTCCAGCTCTTCGCCCGTCTCGACGTCGGTAATCTTGACCTGCATGTCGGGACGCAGGGTGCCCGCAGCGCCGCGCTTCGATTCGCCATAGAGTTTATGGTCAGCAAGTGACCACCCGGCGATACCTCCCATGAATTCGGAGGCGCTATATTCGGTGAGAACCGGAATCCCGTAAGCCTCTTCGAATGCGCGTTGCGTCTCGGGATCGAGCGGTGCGGTCCCCGCGCGGATAACGAGCAGGCTCTTGATCTTTTCGGGCGCAACGCCCTGCTCGAGGACCATCGTGATCATGGAGGGCACCAGATTGGCCGCCTTGACCTGACCGCGCTCGACCGCATCGGCCCAGCGCTGGACGTCGAACTTGTCGAACAGTTCGACCGGACGCGCCTGATTGAGCGCCAGAAGCGCGCCCCAAAGCCCCCCCGAATGCGAGAATGTCGTCAACAAGATTCCAGGTGATCGCTTGACCTTGAGCGGCTCGGCCTGCTTGTCTTTTTCCGATCGAGCTCCGAGTTCCAGCGCTTTTTGAAAGGTCGCCGCGGGCACCTGAATTCGCTTGGGCTCGCCCGTCGTCCCGCTGGTCAGACGCTCGACGATCGCATCGTCGAGCTTTCGGAATGGGCCACTCCCGACCGTATCACCGTCCGCGAGCAGGCGCGCCGCCGGGACAGCCTGGGCATCGATCGTGACGCCGACTCCGCCTGTATCTGCGAGGGCCTCACGAACTTCAGGGTGAAAATCCTGGGCGACCCCGACGCTGGCCGCCATCCCGAGCGCACGAAGCTGCTCGGCAATCTTCTGCACCGGTTGGTGCGGATTGACAGGCGATACCGTATATCCGCCCTTGATCAGTCCGATCAGGGCCCCAAGAAGGGCCGGATCGTTGCGGGCGATCCAGCCAATCGACGAGCCCTCTGGAACGCCTGCGGCTGCCAGGCACTCAAGGATGCCGTCCGCCACCAGCCCGAGTTGCCCCCAGCTCGTCTGTGTGCCTTGATAACGCACCGCGACGCTTTCGGGCTCTAGCGTCGGCAAGCTCCCGAAGTGGGCGGCAATCTGTTCGGCGATGGTCGTCATTCAAATGTCCCTTCCTGATTATCCGGCCAGTCCGTCGACAGGCGACGATCGCTCCGCATCAGACGACGGCGCGTTCGCGGCGAGCATGCGCCGCTTCTGGTAGGTGGCATCGCCGCCGAAGCGGTCGAGAAAATGCGCACGTTTGACGAAAAGATGCGCGTGATGTTCACCGGTGAATCCATAGGCGCCATGGTTCTGGATATTGACGGCGGCGTTCCTGAAGGCCGCATCGCTTGCCAGGATTTTGGCTGCGATCGCCTGGAAATCGGCGTCCGGACCTTCGGCTTGATCGGTCAATGCGGCAAAGATCGTGCTGTTCCATGCCACTGATGCTCGCGTCAGCATGTCGGCGCAGCGGTGTTTGACTGCCTGGAAGGCGCCAATCGGTTGCTGGAACTGCTCTCGGACCTTCGCATATCCGACCGAGTCATCGAGCGCCGCCTCCGCAAGCCCTGTCAGATAGGCCGACACGAGCAACTGCGCACGCCGCCACAAGCCGTTCGCGGCAGGTACCCGGAGCGGCGGCATGATGTCCTTTACCGCGACGCGTGTCAGCGTCAGCGTGCTGTCAATCGAGTCCATATTCTGCGCGCCGTGCCAGCTGTCGCGGTGCGCGAGAGCGAGGCCACCCTCACTCCACAGCAATGCCCATTCTGCACCCTCGGCATCGGCAAGATGATATTTGCCGGCAAAATGTGTCGCGGCAGGAGCGAAGGCGAGCGCGGGCGCTACGGGCGTCCCGCCGCGCATCATTGCTTCGGCGTGACTGCGGTCGCCAGCGAAATGCGCAACATGCACGCCGATCATCGTCGCGACGACTGCCGGTGACACGAGAAACCTCCCGCATTCGCGCGCAACCAGCACCTCTTCGACCAACGAATAGCCGACGCCGCCGCTGGCTTCGGCAAGGCCGAGGCCGAACACGCCAAGCTCGCCGAATTGCGTGAAGACGGCGCGGTCAGCGTTCGGGACGGGGGTCGGGCGCGGCACGAAGCGATCGTAAGGCAGGGCGTCGGCCAGAAGGTTTTGGACCGAGTCGACAATTTGCCGTTGTTCGGAAGAGATTTCCATGTCGATCATGGCCGCGGCGCCCGCGGCAAGCCGAGCACGCGCTCTGCAATGATGTTTCTCTGCACGTCGGACGTGCCGCCTCCGATCGAAGCCGCGTAGGACCGCAGATAGGGCGTCGTAAGACCAGCGTCCGACGACAGCTCGAGCGCTTCCGGCCCGAGCAGGTCGACCCCGAGCCGACGCAGTCGCTGTGATGCCTCGGAGAAGAAGAGCTTCACCAGCGAGCCCTCAGGTCCGGGATTGGCGTTCGCCGCGCGCGAAACGGTAGCGTAGGTCATGGCCCGGACGCCGGCCATTTCGGCGCGGGACATGGCGAGACGCGACGCGAAATCGCCATCGTCGATCGCGGGCGAGAGACCGTCGAGACCGCAGCGACCACGCGCCATCGCGATCAGCCTTTCTACAAGTTCGCTGTTCTGGATCTGGTCGGCGACAAATCCGGTGCCCCGCTCGAAACCGAGCGTTGCGTTCGCTACGTTCCAGCCATCGTTAACTTCGCCGACGACATTGGCGAGCGGGATGCGAACATCGTTGTAGAAAACCTGGCAGAAGTGAAAATCATTCGGTCCGACCATGGTCAGGATAGGCCGCAGCTCGATTCCGGGCGTGTCCATCGGGCAAATGACCCAGCTTATCCCGCTGTGTTTTCGGCTCCCGGCTTCGGTCCGGCACAATAGTTCCTGGTAGTCGGCAATCGCGGCATAGCTGGTCCAGATTTTGGCGCCATTTACGACCAGCTCGTCGCCGTCGATTTCGGCGCGCGTGCCCAGCGCGGCGAGGTCCGATCCCGCTCCCGGCTCCGAAAATCCCTGGCACCAGACGGTATCGCCTCGGAGGATCCGCGGCAGGTGGAAGGCTTGTTGTTCAGGCGTCCCGCGCGCAATGAGGGTCGGCCCGGCGTGGCTGAGACCGACGAAGCAGGACCCGGCCCGCGGTGCGCCCGCCCGGGCATATTCCTCGTGCCAGATGAGCTGTTCGATCAGGCTCACGCCGCGGCCGCCATATTCGCTGGGCCAGGAGATACCAGCCCAGCCCGCCTCGAACTGTTTGCGCTGCCATTCTAGGTCGAACTCGCGAATATCGAGGGCACGGTCGCTGTGGATCGGCCGCTCGCCAGCGGGGACATTGGCGCGCAGCCAGCACCGTGCCTCGGCGCGAAACGCCATTTCCTCGCTGGTGAATTCAATCTGCATCTAGACCTCGGCCCTCATCATTCAGCCGACGATGGCCGAGTGCGGGCGCCGAGGACCAATGTCTTTCGTGCCGCCAAACCGGTCGTTTTCCCATCAAGCCGGACGAACGGCAGATTCCCGGCAAAAAAGACCCCCGCATCGCCTTTTATGTCATTCGGGGGCCGACGGTCTTCGAGTTCGACTTGGACGCACGCGCAAAGCTTCGACAACGCTGCGGCCATATTGCGACACCGCTAGGAATTATCATGCTTACACCCGACCAAGAAGAGATCAGCCATATCCTCGGCCGCCTCCTCAGCACGCGCGACGCGGCGCGTCACGCGGCCGAAGGAGGCCCTCCGATCGACGGAGCCCTTTGGTCCAACCTCGCGGAGCTGGGATTTTTAGGGATCGTGCTTCCAGGAGCGCACGGCGGCGTCGAAATGAGCCTCGCCGAGGAAGTCATCGCAGCCGAAGCGCTGGGACGGATCGTCGCCCCGATCCCGAGCACATCGGTCTTTGCCGCAGCTCATGTTCTTGCTTCCTCGATGACTCCGCAAGCCACGTCGCTCGGCCAAGCGCTTGCCGCCGGTGAAATTGTCGTCGGTGCCGGCCTCTCTGCGGCGGACGGCGCTGCCGTTGAGCTCACGGTCTCGCCGACCGAAGGCCGCGAGGAATGGACCATCAGCGGTACCATCGCCGATATGGTCGACGGCGCCGCGATCGAGGTCGCTCTCATGCCCGTAAACGGGCGCTGGTGGAGCGTCGACCTCTCGCTTGGCGGGATAACCCGGACCGAGATAGCGAGCCTTGACCCAACGCGCCGGCTAGCGCGCGTCGAATTCGACGGTGCCCGCGCCGAGGCTGTCTCGGATTTCCCGATCCGGCGGCTGACGGCAATCGTGCAGACGCTGATTGCCGCAGAAGCGCTCGGCGTTGCCCAAGCGGCCCTCGACATGACGCGCGACTATGCGCTCCAGCGTGAGCAATTCGGTCAGCCGATCGGTCGCTTCCAGGCCGTGAAGCAGAAACTTGCCGACTGCCTGATCGCGGTCGAAGGTGCGCGCTCGGCGCTATGGGGCGCCGTCCGATCGATCAACGACGGCGTTCCCGATTTCGACGCGGCACGACTCGCAAAGGCGCAGGCGACCCGCGCGGCTACCTGGGTCGCTGGCGAAGCCGTCCAGATGCACGGGGCGATCGGTTGTACGTGGGAACATGATCTGCATTTGTTGATGCGCCGCGCAAAACATTGCAACCTGACCTTCGGCAGTTTTACGCAGAATCTGCGGGTTCTGGGCGAGACTGCGCTCGAGGCAGCCAATTCGGGTGCACGATCGCGCGCTGACCAGTTCGCGGGCATGGATCTCGGCTTCATTCCCTCGAGCGAAGACGAAGCCTTTATCGAACCGTTTCGCGCGTGGCTCGACGAACATGTGAGCGCCGAGCGCGCCAAGACTCTCAAACGGGCGGGGATGGCTGAACGCCGGGCCTGGCAAGGGGAGCTGGCCGACGCCGGCTGGGCAGGCCTTCATTGGTCGAAATCCGCGGGCGGCCGCGAGGCCAGCTTTACCCAGCAAGTGCTCTACTATGCCGAATTGACCCGGCGCGGCCTGCCTCCGCTCCCCGGAAACCGCGGGTTAATGCTCGTCGGCCCGACACTGATCGCGCACGGCTCCGAACGGCAGAAACTGCTGTTGGCGCCGACACGGCGGGCCGACATCTTGTGGGCAGGCGGTTTTTCGGAACGCGGTGCAGGGTCCGATCTCGCATCGCTGCGGACCCGCGGAGAGGTCGATGGCGACGAGTTGGTGATCAACGGTCACAAGATCTGGACGAGCCAGGCGCAGATTGCCGACTGGATGTATGCACTCATCCGTACCGGGCCACTGCATCCCAAGCATGCGGGCATCAGCGTCGTACTGATCCCGATGGACAGCGACGGCATCGAGGTTCGCCCGATCCGCCGGAACAACGGTGATTATCATTTCAACGAAGTCTTTTTCGACAATGTGCGGGTGCCGCTCGACAATATCGTGGGATCGATGAACGACGGGTGGCGGATCAACCGCACGACGATGGTGGGCGAACATCTCACCAACTTCCTGGGCTCGCAAGCGGCGCAGGCCGAGACGGTCGCCCGCGTGGCACGCACGATCGCCGAGCGCGAAGCGCAGCGCGGCATCGATCACGACCTGCGCGCACGTTTTGCGTCCGCCTGGGCGACAACCCAGATCGTCAAGCTGCACGGCCTGCGCAACGTCGCGCGCTTTACTGCGGGCGACAATCCAGGTGCAGAGGGGTCCATCTCGAAGCTGGTCGGGCAGGAGAATGAGAAGGAATTGTTCGAGTTGATGGTCGACGCTCAGGGAGCCGCAGGACTCGAAGAAACGCGCTGGACGCGTGCCTGGCTTTCGACACGCGCCTCGACGATCGGTGGCGGGACGAGCGAGATCCACCGCAACAAGCTGGCCGAGCGCGTGCTCGGTATGCCCCGCGATCCCTGGGCCGATGACGACGCCCCGGCCCCGCAGACCACCGATGCGCCGGTCGATCTTCGCCCGGCCGCTGCCGACAATTGAAAAAATGGAGCCATGCCATGACCGACACCCCTCTCCCCTCGCCGCTCCCCGCAGCTTCCTACATTCAACTCGATGGTCCCGAGCCGCGCCTGTCGTTCCTGAAATGCAGATCATGCGGCACGATGTTTCTCGAACCCGAGCGGCTCGCTTGCGCGCGATGCGGGTCGCGCGACGGCTTTGACGCGCACGAGCCCCGATATGAAGGCACGCTTCACAGCTACTCGATCGTCCATCGCAGCTTTCCAGGCACCGCCGTCCCGTTCATCTCGGCCGTCGTTGATATCGACGACGGCCCGTCGCTGAAGGGCAATCTGCGGGGCGTCCCTTTCGATGCGGACCAGATCGACGGCGCAATGCGCGTTCGGATCGTCTTTGACGACGCACTGGGCCGCCGGGATGCGGACGGCAACGCCTATATCAGCCATTTTTTCGAGCCGCTCGCGGCCGACTGACGAAGGGTCAATATCATGAACGATGTCTATATTACCGGGATCGAAATGATTGCTTTCGGTCGCTATCCCCACCGAACGCCGGCTTCGCTTGGCGCCGAGGCCGTCCTTGGCGCACTCGATGATGCCGGGATCACCGTTCATGACATTCAGACCGCTTATTGCGGCTGCGTGTTCCAAACGATGGTCGGCCAGAAGATTTTCCAGCAGATCGGTCAGACCGGTATTCCGATCGCCAATGTATCGAACGCGTGCGCAACCGGGGCTACGGCAGTGCGCGAGGCGTGGATGGCGGTGCGAACGGGCGATTATGATATCGCACTGGCGGTGGGGGTCGAGCAGATGACCGGAATGGGAATGCTCGGCGCGGCGCGGCAGTCGGCGATTCCGATTGAAGGCCTGATGGGATCGACCTCGATGCCCGCGACCTTTGCCGAGGCGGGACGCGAATATGCGGCCAAATATGGCACCAGCTTCGCGCAGTTCGCCAAGGTATCGGTGAAGAACCATCATCACGCGACGATGAATCCGAAGGCGGTGCTCCGCAAGGAAACGCCGCTCGAGATGGTGATGGAGGCCGAAATGATCGCCTATCCCAACACCAAGCTGATGTGCTCGATCAACGTCGACGGGGCCGCGGCGGTGGTCCTGATGTCCGGCAAGAAGGTTCGCGAGCTCGGCTTGATGGACCGCGCGATCCGCATCCGCGCGTCGGCCCTCGCGTCGGATCCGTGGCAGCAACGCAATCCCCAGATGCCCGACATCAACACCGCGACCCAGCTTGCAGCAGCGCGCGCGTATGAGATGGCCGGGATCGACGCCAAGGACCTGGACCTCGTGGAGTTACACGACTGCTTCGCCACTGCCGAATTGCTGCATTATGAGAATCTGCAGCTTTGCGGCGCCGGCGAGGCCAATGACATGATCGACAGCGGGGCTACTGCGCTCGGCGGGCGTATACCGGTCAACGTCTCTGGAGGTCTCTTGTCGAAGGGGCATCCGATCGGTGCCACGGGTGTCGCCAATCTCTATGAGTTGAGCCTGCATCTGCGCGGCGACGCCGGGGCGCGGCAAGTCGAAGGCGCCCGCATGGGTCTCGCCCATGTCGTCGGACTGGGGACCTGTTCGGCGGTTCATATTCTCGAAAAAGCGTAAGAAGCCCGGTCAGTAGCCAACGAAGACCGCAGGTCGTCCTTCGCGGCGCGCAGCCAGCGCCTCCTTGGCGTCCTGCGTCTTCGTGCAACGGACCATCGCGGTGGCTTCGCGTTCGATCATCTCGTCGAGGCTGGCGTGCGAGGCCGCAGCGATATTGCGCTTCATCAGGCGCAGCGTCACGGGCGGCATTGCGGCAAGCTCGTTCGCCATTCGCATTCCCTCGGCGAGCAGATCGCCGGACGGCATGACGCGATTGACCAAGCCTAGTTGGAGAGCCCGGTCCATCGCAATTTTTTCGCTCAGAAACATCAATTCCGCGGCAATTGCGGGCCCGACGAGCCGCGTCAGGAAATAGGTGCAACCGAAATCGCCCGAAAGCGCGAGCCGGACATAAGCGGTCGTCATCATCGCGTCGCTTGCAGCAATGCGCATGTCGCACGCGAGCGCAAGCGCGAGACCGGCGCCCGCCGCCGCCCCGTTGACGATCGCCAGCGTCGGCTTCGGCATCAAGTGCAGCAGCCTTACCGTCTCGGCATGGTGCACCATCGCGTCGACGCGCTGTTCCTGGCTCTTCGGACCGGTATCGCGCGCGGCGCCCGACCGTGTGTCGCCACCAGCGCAAAAGGCTCGGCCTGCCCCGGTCACGACAACGCATCCGACACTCTCGTCTAGCGCAACATCGGCAACCGCAGCGTTCAGCGCATCGTGAAGATCGCCGCTCAGCGCGTTGAGGCTGTCGGGCCTATTGAGCTTGAGGACCGCTACCCGCCCTTCCCGCTTTATATTCAGCACCATGTCGGCTTCCCTTCTTCCCTACCGGTCAAGCGACTAGAGAGCATCTTGGCGGACAGCTTTAGTGTCTGTTCGGAAGCAAGGAGACGACTATTCGCATATGTTCGGGCGACACACTTGTGGACCGCCCAAGGACCGGCAGCGATAATGATGGGCCATCGCAATTGACCCCGAGACGAGGAGGCCGACATGCCCATTCAATATCCCGCAGTGCTCAAGGAAACGAGTTCCGGCGGGCGAAAGGCCTGGGGCGCAAATGACGCGATTCTTTATGCACTCGGTCTTGGCATGGCGTCGGATCCCCTCGACCGGAACGAATTGCCCTTCGTCCATGAGGTCGATCAGAAGGTCATGCCAACGCTGGCTGCCGTTCTCTCGCGCGGTCTCGGAGTCACCGTGGCGCAGCTGGGTTTCGATTACCGTTATTCGGTGCATGGCGAGCAGGCGATCCTCTGGCACCGGCCGATCCCGCCGCAGGGCGAGATTACAGGCGAGGGCCGTGTCGTGGCGGTCTACGACAAGGGTGACAAGGGAGCCGTCTGCGTCACCGAGACCAGCTTGCGCGACGGGGCAACGGGCGACCTGCTGGCGACGGTTCGCGTCACCTCCTTTGCCCGTGCCGACGGCCATTGCGGCGCGCCGAGTGAGGGCGCTCCTGACCCGCACAAGGTTCCGGACCGCGCACCCGACCTCAGCCTGCGCTACGCAACGCGCCCCGACCTCGCTTTGATCTACCGGCTGAGCGGTGACATGAATCCACTGCACATCGATCCCGACGCCGCCCGGCGCGCCGGATTCGACCGCCCCATCCTGCATGGCCTGTGTACCTACGGCATCGCCTGCCGCGCGGTTATCGAAGGCTTTGCCGGATGGGATCCCGAACGGCTCGCGAGCCTCGCGGCCCGCTTTTCGGCGCCGGTCTTCCCCGGCGATGCGCTCGTCATCGACCTGTGGCGGGACGGCGATGTCATTTCTTTCGAGGCGCAAGTTCCCGATCGCGGCGTGACGGTTCTCAAGAACGGGCGCGCCGAACTGCGCGGCACATGAGTTTTTCCGAGCCGCCGGCTGCGGCAGACCCGATGCTGCCGGCAGACATGTTCGCAGGCCAGGTCGCGCTGATTACCGGCGGCGGCAGCGGCACCGGGTTGGCGATGGCCGAGGCGTTCGCCCGCTGCGGCGCAACCGTCGCGCTTGTAGGCCGCGACATCGAGAGGCTGACGCAAGTCTCGGAGCGTCTGGGCAGACAGGGCCTCTCCGCGGTGCCCATAGCCCTCGACGTAAGGGAACCCGAGAGGGTTTGCGACGGGTTTGAACGGGTCGAACAGACCGTGGGGCCGATTACGATCCTCGCAAACAATGCCGGCGCGAACTTCCCGCTCCTCGCCGAACGTATCAGCCCGAATGCCTGGCGCGCGGTTACCCGGATCGCTCTCGACGGCACCTTCTTCTGCTGCCAGGAATTTTTTCGCCGGCTGGACGGCAGGCCCGGCGCGATCGTCAACAATCTGGCGAGCTACGTCTGGCTGGGATTGCCCGGCGACGCGCATGCGGCCGCGGCGAAGGCGGGTCAGATGAACCTGACGCTCACACTCGCGGCCGAGTGGGGCCGGCTCGGCGTGCGTGTCAACGGTCTGGTAATCGGTAATTATCCGCATGCCGGCATCCCGGGATACGACCCGGACAAGGCGGGGCCGCGCGCGATTTCGATACCCGCGCGACGCCCGCTGCGCGCACAGGAAATCGGCCGCGCCGCGGCGTTTCTGTGTTCGCCCTACGCTCGCCATATCACGGGCACGAATCTCGTGATCGACGGCGGCGACTGGCTGCGGCGGGACGTTTTGAAGCCCGTTTTTGTCTCGCCCTGCGACCGCGAAAATCTCTGGATGGGATGAGGATGACCGGTTACCGCCCCTACCCCGTCCCCGACGGCAGCTTTGCCGGACAGACGATCCTGCTGACCGATGGCGACGACCCGGTCTCGCGCGGACTCGCGGCTGCATTCGCAGCGCTTGGCGGAGATGTCTTCGTCGCCGCCGAAGGCGAGACCGCGGTTTCGGCATTCGACAGGTTTGAACGGCCCATAGATATATTGGTGAACTGCCGGTGGCAGAGGACGCTTGGCCCAGCCGAGGACATGCCCCCGGCGCAAGCACAGAGCGAGATGCACCAACTTTTCGGAACCGCGTTCGATTATTCGACCGAGTTCGCCCGCCGTCGGCAAAGAGCGCAGCTTGGCGGTTCGATCCTGATGCTTACCGAGACCGCCGACCTTGGCATGCCGGGTTTGTCGGTATCGGCCGCCGCCTCGGCCGCGATACAGAATCTCGCGCGCAGCCTGGCGGTCGAATGGGCCGCCGATAATATTCGGTGCAATGTCGTCGCATGCGGGATGATAGAAGGGCGCGACGACCCGGCTTTTGCATTGGCAGCGCAGCGCGGGATCGCCCCCGGCGACACCGTGCCCACCGGACAGATCGGGACGGTCGCCGATGTCGTTGCGGCAGCACTCTATCTTTGCTCGGCCTATGGCGCCTATTTTTCCGGGTCGACGATGACGATCGACGGGGGAGAGAATTTGCGCCATTCGCTCGGCGGGCCGCCCTTCTCGGCACCCCGCACGCGCATGCTCAACCGCCAGCCCCGAGAAGTGCGCGCACGGCAGTGACAAAGGCGAGTGGCTGGTCGAGCATAAGATGATGACCGGCATCGGGGATCGTCACAAAGCGCGTTCCCGGCGGCGCCACCGCGCGTGTTGCGGCCATCACCTCATCCGGCACCAGCGACGACCGGTCGCCCCATAGAAAATCGAGCGGGCATTGCGCTGCCGCGATCACGTCGCCCGAGTGGCCGCTGAACGGGACGCCGCGGCTGCGATCAGCATCGGGGTCAAAACACCAGTGCCAGCGGTCGTCCCGGAGGACGAGCGAACGCCGCGCGATGAAGGCCAGCAGATAGTCATTGTCGCACCGCTGTTCGGGTCGCAGGCGGAACCGCGCCGCGCCTTCGTCGAGACTGGTGTAGCCGGGATTGGTCCAGGGCTTCCGATTGTCGAACGGGTCTTCGCGCGGCGGCCGCGCGCCATTGTCGGCTACGATCAACCGGCCGAAGCGCGCGCCATCTGGGTTCGCTGCGACTTTCAACGCGATAGCGCTGCCAAAGGAATGCGCGACGATCGACGGTCGTACCGTCCCCTCGAACAATCCGGTCGCCTCGGCCCCGGCCAGGAGCTCCGCCAGATGAACCTCCGGCGGGTAACTTTTCCGCCATCCCGATCGTCCCATGCCCGACCAGGAAATCGCCCCCACCCGCCAGTCGGAGGCAAAGAATGGCGCGATGAAACGCCACCAGTCGGCGTGACCGCCATTTCCGTGGAGAAACAGGAGGCCGGGTTTCCCCCGCTCTCCCCAGGCGAGGGTTTCGATCGCCGTTCCCGACACCTCGCACGTTCCCCGTTCGGGCGCTACGGCGAGCGCGGAAGCAAACCACCCCGGACCTTCATCGAGAGTAGGACTGTCGGGCGATAGGCGCAACGCTTCGGCCTGTGCGGTGGTCAAGCGACCAGGGCATGTTGCATCGCGAAGTCGACCGAATTGTCTGCCGGCTTCGATAGCGGCGGCGACTGAACGTCGAATTCCGCCGCAACCCGCTCGGCTGTCTGCCAGAAATGGTCGAGCAGGCCGCGCGCGGGCTCCTCGCGGCGCACCAACGCATATTTCGCGACCGGCACTTCGCCTTCGATATCGAGATGAACGAAATCCGCGAGCGCGCCCTGCTCGCTGTGCGGCCAGCCGACCGTCAGTACCGCAAGCGACCGGTCGCGGGCATAGAAGGGAACAGCGGTTTCTCCCTCGCTGACGATCATCGGCCGCGCGCCGGCGTCGAAAAACGGCTTGTAAAGCATGTCCCAACGCTCGGGATTGAGCCGCGGGTTAGTCACCGGAATTTCGCGGCCTGCGAGGGCGCTCATCGGAACCTTGCCAAGGCCCGCAAGCGGATCGCCCGGCGGAACGAGCAGGCTCACCGGGCTCGAATAGAGGATCAGCGTCTCCAGACCGGGAAATTCGCACGGCTGACCAACGAGCGCGACATCGATCAGCCGCTTTTGCAGCTTCGAAATCAGCCGTGCACTGTAATTGCTCACGATATCGATCGTGACGCGCGGGTGCCGGGATTGATAGGTCTCGATCGCAAGCTTTCGCGCTGGAACCCAGAAAGTGTAGGGATTGACGCCGAGGACAAGCGTCTGGCTGTGCATGCGCATCAGGTCGCGCGACGACTGACGACATTGCTCGGCGGCTTCGGCAAGATCATGTGCCGAGGCAAAAAGCGCCTCGCCCTCGTCTGTGAGACTCACCCGTCGCGTGCTGCGGACAAAGAGCGGAAATCCCATCTGGGCTTCGAGCTGCTGGATCTGGCGCGACAGCCATGGTTGATCGACGTTGAGCCGCCGCGCGGCTTTGCTGAACGACATTTCCTCGGCGACAACCGAGAAGCGGATCAACCGATCGAGATTGGACATCCGTTCACCTCTCCACATGTTACCCCGTTATCGGGACCTCTATTTGTGACGACCCTACACAAAACTCTTTGCCGGTTCAATCGCGAAGCGCCGCCTATGCGAGATTCGATACCGCCCATGCGATATTCGTCTTGGTAAAATCATTGAGATATGCTGCAATATCGGCGCCAAATCGGGAGTGTGAGACGAATGGCCTATAAGACCGTATTGCTTGATATCGCTGACCATATTGCGACGATCACTCTCAATCGCCCGGAGGCGTACAACAGCTTCACGCGCGATATGACGAACGAATTTGTCGAGATCTGGAAACGCCTGCGCGAGGATGATGATGTACGCGTGATCATTCTTCGTGCCGCGCCGAGCCCCGCATTCTGTACCGGTGCCGACACGAAAGGCGGACCTGGCATCACGCCTTATCGCACCCCCGAGTCGCGACTGAAGCCCTGGTCGCTAGACGACCCGGCCGAGTCGCTCGGCGCAAAGAGCAACAAGGTCTGGAAGCCGCTCATCGTCGCGGTTTCGGGGATGTGCGCCGGCGGCGCCTTCTACTTTCTCAACGAGGCCGACATCATCATCTGCAGCGAGGAATCGACCTTCTTCGATCCGCACGTCAATTTCGGCATGGTATCGGCGTGCGAGCCGGTCGGCGCGATGGCGCGCATGCCCCTCTCGGAAGTGCAGCGCATGGTGCTTCTCGGAAATCACGAACGTATCAGCGCCGAGACGGCACTTCGCATCAGCCTGGTGACTGAGGTCCTCCCCGCCGACCAGCTATGGGAGCGAGCACGCCATCTTGCCGCGCTCATCGCCGAGAAACATCCGGTGGCCATCGAAGGATCGGTGCGCGCAATGTGGGAAGCTCTGAGCCTTCCGCACCGCGAAGCCATGGAGAATGCGTTGAAATATACGCAGATCGGCAATCCCATCTCCACGGCCACCGTCGACCGCAAGACGGCGCCCAAAGCGAAATGGTGGCTGCGCTGAGCCGACGGTCTGCCACCAGGCTCAGCTCCCGCTGAAATTCGGCGACCGCTTCTCGAGAAGCGCCGCAACTCCCTCCTTGTGGTCTTTCGTGAGATGGCTCACCGACTGCATCACCGCGGCCAACTCGAGCGCCGTGTCATATGTGATCGTCTGCCCCTGGCGCAGCATCGATTTCGTCATGCGCAGGGCGTGCGGCGGCATTGCCGCGATTTTCCCGGCCAGCGCGAGCGCCTCGTCCATGAGCGTTTCGTGCGGAACGACGCGGCTGACGAGACCCCATTCGCATGCTGTCTCGGCATCGATCGTATCGCCGGTAAAGAAGAGCTCCGCCGCCCGGCTCATGCCGATCGTGCGGGGAAGAAGCCAGGTTCCGCCGTCGCCGGGGACAAGTCCGAGTTTCAGGAAGGTCACGCCAAATTTGGCCTTGTCGGAAGCGAGGCGCACGTCGGCCATGCAGGCGACATCACAGCCCAGGCCGATCGCGGGGCCGTTGACCGCGGCGATCAACGGCATGTCGAGCCCGAAAAACGCACGCGCCGCGCGATGGATATTGCTGCGATAGCCCTCGCGGATCTGGACGGCACCCCCCGAAAAATTGCCGGTCCCCTCGCGCATCGCTTTCACGTCACCGCCCGCCGAAAAGCATTTTCCGCTTCCCGTGAGGATAGCGCAACGCACCGCCGGGTCGGCGTTGATCTCGGCGCATGCCGCTGCGATCGCGTCGCCGTCGCCGAGCGCGCCCAACGCGTTCATCGTTTCGGGCCTGTCGAGGATCAGCACGGCGATCGCGCCGTGCCTTTCGGTCTTGATGATCGCCATGAAAGTCTCCTTTGCCTGCGCAAGGGGCAGGTCAGCTGCTGCGTGTTTCAAATTCCCCGGCGGTGAGGGCCGCGTCGATGCCCGCCATCGCCATATGCGAGGCCTCGAGATCCAATATGGCGTCGAGGTTCGTGCTTTCAGCCGCGTGGAGCGCCTCCTTGGCGTAGCGGTAGGCGCGAGCAGACCCATTGGCGAGGGACCGCGACATCGCTTCGACCGTTCCCGCGAGAGCGTCGTCCTCGACCACCTCGTCGACGAGCCCGAATTCCTTGGCCGCGGCCGATTCGAAGCGTTCGCTCAAGAGATAAAGGCGCCTTGCCTTGCCCGCGCCGAGAATGCGCGACCAGAACCAGGTCCCGCCCATGTCGCCCGACAGCCCGACCTTGACGAACGCCGAGGTCAACACTGCCGAGCGGGCCGCGATGCGGATATCGCAGGCACCCGCGAGGCTCAGTCCGGCGCCGGCACATGCGCCGTTGACCATTGCGATCGTCGGTTTGCCCATGAGATGCAGCGTGCGCGCGATGCGTGCATGGCGGCGCAGATAATCGATCCTGCGCTCGATCCACGCGCCCGCCGACGCGGCGGCGGACTCAGACGATCCGGCCTTGAGGTCGCGTCCGGCACAAAAGGCGCGTCCAGCACCGGTCAATACCACGCAGCGAACGTCAGGATCGATGGCCACCCGCTCGACGATCGGCGCCAGCGCATCGTAAAGTTCCGGCGTCACCGCGTTCAAACGGTCGGGCCGGTTGAGTATGATCCAGGAGACGCCATCTGCGCTTCGCTCGGTCACCGTGGGCGCGGTCGTCTCGGCAAGGGTCATCGGCATTTCCGTTTCAGGTCAGATTCCGCTCCCCATAAACGAGCTCGCGCCAAATCAGCCATGCGAGGTCGCGCGGCTGGTCTGCGATCTTCCCCTATGAACTCGGCGCCCGCTCTGTGCTCAATTGGCCCTATGCCCCGCGCCCGATGTCCGGGCGAAGGGCGATTGACTTCATTCGGGGAGCCATTGTGTCTGTTTTGTTAGACGAAGCGCAGCTTCAGATCGCCGACGAGGCGCAGCGGTTAGTGAGCGCGCATTATTCGGGCGAGAGACTGAAGGGCTATTTGCTCGAGCGCGGGGCGTTTGATCGCGAACTGTGGGAACGGTTCGGCGCGCAGGGCTGGACGGCTATCTGCTATCCCGAGGCGTTCGGGGGTCTCGATCTCGGGCTGCTTGAACTTGGCTTGGTCGCTGAAGCTTGCGGCGGGGCGGTTACCGGCGTCGCGGCGCTCACCTCCTCCTTCGCGATGGGACAATCGCTGCTGTACTTCGGGAGCGAGGAGCAGAAGGCCGACTGGCTGCCGCAACTGGCCGCTGGCAGCGTTATCGGCGTGGTAGCCTTTGCCGAGGGCCAGGACATGCTTCCGCGTGCACCTCGCCTACGCCTCGAGGCTGGGCGGCTGTCGGGTTCGAAGCCGGCGGTTGTGGCGGGCGGCATCGCCGACGGCGCCGTCGTGCTTGCGCTGGGTGCTGACGGCCCTGTGCTCGCGCTCGTCGATCTGTCGCAGCGCGGGGTCTCGCGAACGCTCCTCGACACGTTCGACAACAGCCGGTGCACGGCCGATCTCGTCTTCGACGACGTCGAGGCGCACGAACTTCCAGGCAGCATTGATGCGCTGGCGGCCGCGCGCGCTATCTTGCGCCTCCAAGCGGTCATCATCGGGTTCGAGCAAGTAGGCGGCGCGCAAAAAATGCTTACGACGGCGCGCGACTACGCACTGACACGGCGCGCGTTCGGTCAGCCGATCGGCGCGTTCCAGTCGGTCAAGCACCGCATCGCCGAAGATTATGTGCTTGTCGAACTCGCGCGCGCCAACGCCATTCACGCGGCCTCCCGTTCCGGCGAGTCCGATTTCGGCCTTTACGCCGCTGCTGCGCGGATCTCGGCGACCGAGGCCTATGACGGAGTGTCGCGCGACGCCGTCCAAGTGCATGGCGGAATCGGCGTCACTTGGGAAGCCGATCTCCATCTTCATCAGCGGCGCGCACGAACCCTCGCCGTCGAAGCGGGGCCGCTCATCTTCTGGGAAGACGAGGTGATCACCGAACTGCAAGGAGCGGCACAATGACCGATCTCACCGCCTATCGCAGCGCCGCGCGTGCTTGGATCGAAGGCAAGATAGCCGAATTCGGGCGCGAAGCCAGGCGCGGCCTGACCCCCGCCGAGGATCTAGCGCTCGGCAGGCGCTATCTCGCCGCCAAATATGAGGCGGGTTATAGCGGGATTTCCTGGCCCCGCGAGAATGGCGGCCAAGGCCTCAGTCCGACCGAGAAGCTGGCTTTCGATCGCGAGGAAATCCTTCACGGCTTTCCGACCGAATATTTCAGCATCAGCCTCGGGATGCCCGTCCCGATCATGTTGCGTTATCTTCCCGACGGCTGGAAACAGGAGCGTGCGATCGCGGCGCTGCGCGGCGACGAAATCTGGTGCCAGCTCTTTTCAGAACCCGCCGCGGGCTCGGATCTGGCCGCGCTGCGCACCCGCGCGGTCCAGGATCCCGATAACGGAGACTGGATCCTCAACGGCCAGAAGCTCTGGACAAGCTGGGCGCATCTTGCCGATTATGGCGTGATCGTCGCGCGATCGGATCCGAACGTCGCGAAGCATCGCGGCCTGACCTATTTCTGGGTCGACATGAAGGCGCCGGGGGTCACCGTCCGCCCCGTGACGCTCGCCGCCGGCGATGCGCACGTCAACGAGGTCTATTTCGATGACGTGCGAATTCCCGACGCGCAGCGCCTTGGTCCCGTCGGCGGCGGCTTCGGCGTCGCGATGGAAACGCTTATCATCGAGCGCTATTCCGCGACCGATCCCGCCGCCAACGGCCCGTCGATCGCGCGCGCGCTCGCCGATGCGACGCGCATGACTCGCGACGGACGCCCGCTGATCGAGGATGGCCGGGTCCGCGAGCGTATTGCGCGCAATTTTGCGACCCAAGCCGCGCTGGCCTCGATCCATCGCCGCGCCCTGCTTTCGCTCGAGGCCGGCACGCAACCGGGGTCTGAAGGCGCGATCCACAAACTTGTGTCGGTACGGAACCGGCAACGGCTGTCGGAATTCATGATCGATATCGAGGGGGTATCAGGGGTGCGGTGGAACGAGCAGGCGACCCGCAAGGACGATTGGGCGACCTCGTGGCTGACGGCACCGACCGGCCGCATTGCCGGCGGGGCCGACGAGATGCTGCTTAACACGATCGCCGAGCGCATTCTGGGATTGCCGCAGGACCACCGCCCCGACAAGGGTGTTCCGTTCAACGAAATCCCAGGCTGACCGGCGAGGCGTTTGCCGCTCGAACATGGCCGCGCCTTCCCGGCGCGGCCTTTTTTTCTTAGGCGGCGGGCTGCGCCGCGGTGTCCGGGGACTCGCCATCCCCGCGGCGCCCGTAGAGCATGCGCGAGGCAATCGCGAGGAAGAGAACGACCGGAATGAACACCAGCAGACCGGTGGCAAGCGCGTAGCGGATCATGACGCCGCCGCCGTAGAAGTCCGACAGCATGCCGACCATCACCGGGCCGAGGCCGAAGCCGATCAGGACGCTGGTGAATTGCACGATCGACGTCATCGTGCCGCGCATATGCGGAGGGGTCTCGTTCAAAAGGGTCGAATAGGCGGGAGGCGGATAGCCGCTGCGCAAGAACTCGCCGAGGCCATATCCCAGGACCGCCAGCGCGAGCACGGGCGAGAAAAGCATCATATAACCAGAAAACAGCGCCACGATTGCCGAAATCCACACGAGCCGCAAAGGCCACGCCGGGTTGCGAGCCAGTAGCGTATCGCCGAGCTTGCCGTAGACGGCAGGCGCGACTACGCCGCCCAGGCCGCCGAAGATTCCGATCAGAAGGCCAACTTCGGACAACGACAGGCCGTGGACGCGGACAAAGAACGAAGCGGCCCAGGATCCCAGCGAAATACTGATGAGCCCGAGCAGCGAACAGCCGGCGATCAGGAATATCAGAGCCGGCTTGTGCCAGATGAACCGGAGCACATCGACGAACCGGGCTTTCGCCAAAGGCGCGGTCGAACCGTCGGCCTCCGCCTCCTCCATCTCGCCGCGCCGCGGCTCATCGACGGTAAAGAACAGCAAGAGCGCCGCGAATATGCCGGGCGCGCCTGCAACGAAAAGCGCGGTCCGCCAGCCATGATGTTCGGCCAGATATCCGCCCGCAGCCGCAGCGACGACTGCGCCCAGATTGGCACTGACGTAGAACATCCCGATTGCGAGACCGCGTCCGCGCGCCGGAAACATGTCCATCAACATCGGAAGTGCCGCCGGCGCAGCGCCGGCCTCGGCCGCGCCGACACCGGTACGTGTAACCACGAGGTGCCAGAAGTCGCGGGCAAATCCGCCGAGCGCGGTGCAGATACTCCAGACGAACACGATGACCGCCAGGAAGTTGCGGCGATTCACCCGGTCGCTGAAATATCCCATTGGCAGGACAAAAATCGCGAGTGAAATGCCGTAGGCCACACCGGTAAACAGGCCGAGCTGGGCATCGGACAGGTTGAATTCGGCCCGGATCGGTTCGGTCAGGATCGAGGGCATCGACCGATCGACCGCGTGGCACATATAAATGAGCATGAGGACGCCGACCGCATACCAGCGGTAGGCGCGGCTTCGAGCGTAGCGGCTCGGGGTTAGCGCGTCGCCGTCCGGCATAAGTATCCCATCTTTTTCCATCAATCGCGCACGATCAAAAGCGCCGAGCCGAAGACACCGCCGCCAGCACTGCACACCGCCACCTTCGCATCGGCGACCTGGCGATCGCCGGCCTCGCCGCGCAACTGGCGCACGGCTTCGACCAAGTGATTGAAGGCATGGAGCCGCCCTTCCGACAACTGCCCCCCGTTCGTGTTGAGCGGGAGGACGCCGTCCAGCGCGATACGCTGGCCGCCTTCGAGAAAGTCGCCGGTCGCGCCCGGCTTCGTGATGCCCAAGGCCTCAAGCCACAATACCGTCAGCCAGCTGAAGCCGTCGTAGAGATGGGCGCTCGTCAAGTCCGCCGGCGTGAGGTCGGTCCGCGACCAGAGCATCTTGGCAGCGTCGCTCATCGCCATGTTCGGAAAGTCGCTACGCTGAAACCAGGAGAAATGATCGTGAAGCGCCGTCCCGACCGCCTCGAAGCGGACGGTGGGACGCGACGAAGCCGGGATCGCGTCGGCCCGCGAAATGACGACCGCGGCCGCACCGTCGATTGGAACGTCGCAGTCATAAATGCAAAACGGCGTCGTTATCATGCGCGCGTCGAAATATTCGTCGAGCGTGATCGGCTCGCGGTAAACCGCGTTCGGATTGAGCGCGGCATTTTTGCGCTGGTTGATCGCGATCATCGCCAGCTGTTCTCGCTTGAGGCCGGTCTGTCGCATGTGGAGATCGGCGTGCAGCGCGATCCATGTCGCGGCCGAGGGCGCAAAATAGGGAGTGGTCCATTGATTAAACCCCTCGGGCGTCGGCAGATTGCCGTCGGCATAGGCCTTACCGTACATCGGAACCCAGCGCTCGCCCTCGGCACGGTAGCAGAGCACATGATTGCAATAGCCCGCCGCAATGGCGCCGATCGCATTGGCGATGCTGGCAAACTGGCCTGGCCCCATACCCGCCTCGAACCAGTTCAGCTTCAGCCCGAGCGAGTTCTTGATGTCGACGGGACTGGCGGCTGACGATCCGTGGCCGACATGCACCGCGGCATGCGGCCAGCAAGCGATCCCGTCGATATCGCCGATTTCGAGACCAGCGTCGGCGATGGCGTTGCGGCATGCATCTACCGCCAAATTGAAGGGGTAGACTTCAGGCTTGCGGTACATCTTCGACATGCCGGCGCCCGAGATCACGCAATTCTTCTCGAAATATCTGGTCATATTCTCAGACCGGCCGAAACAGCGGAACAAAGATGTCGCCATGCTGCTCGAAATGCACGGAGACGCGCAGCCCCGGCACGATGCTGTCCACGGACTCTCCAAACATGTTGGTCAGCAGGCGGACCGGTCCCTTTTCGTCGAGTTCGACGAGCGCAACGATATATGGCACCGGAACATGGGGGAACCAGGGTTGATGGTTGATCGTCGACGACAACACTTTCCCAAAACCGGAGACAGGAGCCGGCGCGACATTTGCCGAAAGGCACGCGCTGCAGCAGGATTGATAAGGATGGAAATACAGGCTGCAATCGCCGCATTTCATGATGTGCAGCACGCCATCGGCACCGCCGCACCAGAAATAGCCGTTCATGTCGTTGATCGCGGGCAAGGGTCGGGCAAGCAATGCAGTTTCTGTTGTCACGGCGGCCCTCTTGTCCGTTGCACTCCCGACCAGTGGCGGATCAAACCGTCGCCTTGCATGGTCGCTCGCTGCAAGACATAGGCCAAGGCGTCTTCGAGAAACAATGTCGCAACCACCCAAAGTTGGACCAGACCCGCATCAATAGAGTGCTTGGCGCCGCTGCGAGATCGGTCGGCGGCCGCTCGCGTGATGGCAAAACGCTCCCTTGGCTGCGAGACCCTGCGCCGCTTTTGCGACCCCGGGAACTGACCTTATCCAGCCATTCCACGCCTGTTCGCCGTAGCCTCAGTTTGCCCGTTGGAAATCCCAGAGGGGCTTTCCCTGCTTGCCGCCCTCGCCAGCCACATTGTCCTGGGTCCCGGCGCCGAAGAAGAGAAAAAGGCCCGCTGGAAGAGCTTCAAATTAGTGACCGTTGCGCTCGAACGGTGCAGCCGATCCGTATTTCGCGGATTCGTCCGGCAACATCGGATCGCCCGGACAAGCCGCAACCGCGGCTAACGGCCTCTTGCCACCGGCGCATAAGATCGGCCAAAAATACGTGAGGAGACTCGCATGCCCAGCCTCTATCGCTGCAGGACATCGCTCGGCGAGGTCGCCGCGCTGTTCGCCGCCACGCCTCCTCCCCGCGCCGACTGGTCGGCCGAACTCTGGCCCGGGCGCACCGGACTCGTCATTCGCCGCGACGGCGAGGAGCGCCGGATCGAGGCAATGCGGTGGGGCGCCAACCTTCCCGAAGGCGCCGCCGATTTCCCACGCCATCGTCGCCCTGCCCTGTGGTTCCGCCAATTGTGGCCTGCGCACGCGCACTTGCTCGCGCCCGAGGCGCGCTGCCTGATCATCGTCGAGGATTTCGCACTGCCCGACGGTCCCGAGGGCGCGCGCACGCGCACTTGGTACGGCTTCGACGACCCGCCACTATTCGCATGGGCGGGTGTGTGGACCGCCAGCGCGGGCGGCGCCGGCTATGCCGGCTTCCTCGTGCCCGGCGGCGCGCCCGCACCAGCTGCGTCCACCATGCCCGCGATCGTTCTCCCCGAAGACTATGACGCCTGGCTTGGCGGTGATATGCGCATCGCTGGCCGCATCGCGCGGCAGCAACGCGCGCACGATGCCATGTATCGCGAACCGACCGAAGCGCCGTGGGGCGCCGACCGCACGCCGTGAGGCTCGCGCCGGCAACGGCGGCTGGCCTCCAAGTGACATCAAAATCGCGCGCCGATCGTCAGCTCCGCTCGAAAAGCCGCTTCAGGCTCGCGTAGCGGATGAAGGTCGAGCGACCGACCTTCACCACATCGATTTCGCCCTCCGCAATAAGCTCATGTCTTCGGGATCGAGCGTGCGCCGGAGCCAGGCGCGCACGTCGGCCTCGTGGGGAAGTATCTCCTTCCCCACCCATGCCATAATCTTTGCGCGCTTCTCCCGGTTCACGACATGCGTCTTCGCGCCTCCATTCAGAAGTACGATGCACGAGGGGAGATTTTCCGTTTTGTTTTAGCGAATTATTTTTCTGTGTGGGCAACATAGCATGGTCGCGGCCCTTTCGGATTGCTTGTCGGCAAATAAAAAAGGGCGGAATGACCCGCCCTTTTTCGCATTGTTAGACCTTAGCGGTTCGGATCGGCCGCCGGTTCGTCGCTCGCGGGTTTTTCCGCAGGTTCCGCCGCCGGTTCGGCAGCGGGTTCAGCGGCAGGCTCGGGTGCCGGTTCCGCCGCGGGCCCGGCAGGCTCTGCCTTCGGCTCCGAAACAGGTTCGGCCTTTTCCGTATCGGTCGGCTGTTCGGTCGTCTGCGCGGCGACCATGGGCGAGAAGGCGAAGGCGGCAGCAGCGACGATCGGAAAAACAATTTTACGCATTGGAGAATGATCCCTTGTGATTGTTGGGTCTGAAGAACCAGGGGGGCTCAGGCCCGGAAGGATGCGAACGGGCGATCCCTCCTGTGCGGCGCGCGTTCAGAAGTACGATGCACAAGCGGAGGTCTTCCGTTTTGTTTTAGCAAAACTTTTTTCGCAGCTTTACCGACCGATATCGCATGAAGGCGGCGTCATTGGTCGATAAAGCGAGGAGATCGAGCAAATCCGATTGGACAACCATTCGTTCTCCATATCTGGTCGGGATCATCTATACTGGATGCCCTCAAGCCGAGTGGATGGGGTTCGGGATTGAGCCTCCTTCCGCAAACCATCGAGATAGTCGCTCCACCATTGCGCCATTTTCAAGCGTTCTTTCCAGTGGGCGCCGCGATGATAGGCCGCGCGAACCTTGTCGGCACCGCCATGGGCCAGCGCCCGCTCGATCGCATCCGGCGACCATAACCCGGATTCATTGAGCAGCGTGCTTGCCATCGCCCTGAAGCCATGACCCGTCATTTCATCGCTCGAATAGCCGAGCCGACGCAGCGCGGCATTGAGCGTATTATCCGACATGGGGCGCTTCCGGGTACGGATCGAAGGAAACGCATAGCCGCTCGTCCCCGAAAGCGATTGCAGCGAACGGAACAGTGCGACCGCCTGGCCCGACAGCGGAACATGGTGCGGCTTCCGCATCTTCGTCTTTTCCGCGGGGATGGTCCACAATGCTGAGGCGAGATCGATTTCTCCCCATTGGGCTTGGCGCAATTCGCCAGGACGAACGAAGACATGCGGTGAGATCTGCAATGCGAGCTTGGTGACGCCATGACCGTCATAGCCGTCGATCGCGACAAGCAGTTCGCCAGCCTTTGCGGGATCAGTGATCGCGCCATAGTGCGTCACCTTCGGTGAAATAAGCGCGCCCCGCAAATCCCGCGTCGGGTCAGATGTCAGACGCACCGTGGCGACCGCATACCGAAACACGCTGCTGGCAAGTTGCAACGTCCGCCGTGCGCTTTCGAGATTTCCCTTGTCCTCCATTTTGCGCACAGCAGCGAGAACGTCCGCAGGTCCGATTTCGGCGACCGGAACGCGGCCGATCGAAATGGCAAGTTGCGAAAGCAGATATTCGCTTCGCGTCGCGGTGGAGGTTGCCCAGGCATTCTCACCATCACGTCGCCGCTTGCGGCAATATTCTTCGGCGATTGCGCCGAAGGTATTATTCGCTTCAATTCGCGAGCGCGCCTTTTCGCGTTGCTTTTCGAGCGAGGGGTCTTTGCCATCCGCGAGCAACCTGCGCGCCTCGTCGCGGCGGCGGCGGGCGTCGCTCAAGCTCACATCCGGATAAACGCCTAGCGCGAACTTCTTTTCGCGGCCGTTGATACGATATTTGAGCCGCCACAATTTCCCGCCGCTCGGCTGAACCAGCAGAAACAGTCCGAGCGAATCACCCATCTTAAATGGTTTCTCGCGCGGCTTAGCGTTGCGGATGACGACATCAGAAAGTGGCATTATTTCATGGGCCTTTCCTCCAAGTGGCCCCCACGGTGGGGGCCACTCGAATTCGTCCCCGATGACGAGGCCCCCGAAGTGGCCCCCAGACATGCTCGGCTGCCACCGGATAACGCCGGATGCCATCGGAAAAAGAAAGGCAACATACCGCAGTTTTCTGCGGTTTTCAAAGACAATGTCGGACGATGTCGGATGAAATCTTGGAGCGGGTAGCGGGAATCGAACCCGCCTAGCTAGCTTGGAAGGCTAGAGCATTACCACTATGCTATACCCGCTCACCAAGGTCGGCGGCGATTGCCATTTTGCCCCTTCGTCGTCAAGTCCGCGTTGCGTGCGCCATGTCGAGCGCGAATGAAGATGTCCGATTAATTGACACGACATATGTCCGATTGGTTTCATAGCGCGAGTGCAGCCTGCGGAGGGCTGGCGGAGGCGTAGCCGGAGCCGGTCCGGAGCGGGCTGCACTCGCGCGGATCGATTTGAACCTCGTCCTGGAGGGTGCCGTCGGGGCGATAGCCGCCGATTTTGCGCGGGCCGTGGAAGATGGCCAGGCAGTCATCGGGGTAGTGATGCACCCGGACGCGCATTTTGACATAGTGATGGCGAAAGGGGCTGGGCGGGATCTGCAAGATCATTCCCATGTAGCGCACGGTGTTATCGGCCCCCACCTGCCGGTCTTCCTGGACGCACAGGATATTGTCGATGTCGTAGCCGGGGATGGCTACGAAGGCCGACGCCTCCATCTCGGGCGCAACCGCGAACTGCGCGTTGTGACGGGGAAGATAGACCTCGGTGAGATAGTGGTTCGCCGCTGCCATATCGGCGATGCCCGCCAGCTTCAGCTCGTTGACCAACCGCCCCTGCAAGGTGCCGAATGCCCGCTCCGAACGCCCGCGCGCCTCGGGCGAATAGGCCGCGATATGATCGATGCCGAGTTGGCGGAGCGCTCGCCCAACCTCGGTCGGGCGCGACTTGTCGACCTTGCCGCCCGCTTCGGGCGTGAAGAAATAATGGCTGCCCCGGTCGGTGTACAAAGAGCAGAAGAGCCCGTGTTTTGCGATCGTCTCATGGATGCCGCGCAGGCTCGAGTTGGTCCCTTCCTGCTTGCAGAAGAACGCCGAGGTGATCTCGCTCGTCGCATCATCGAGCGTCACCACCAGGTCCGCATAGCCCTCGCCATACCAGCAGTGCGTGCTCGCGTCCTGATGGATCATCATCCCCCGCATCGGCTTGCGCGGGCGCTTGAGACGGTGCGTTCCACCACGCTTGACGGGCCTCACCAGGCCCGCACTCAACAGCGCCAGACGCGTCCAGGTATAGCCCCGGCGCAGGCTGTGATCGCGCCGCGCCAGCTCGTGAAAATGACGCATGTTAAATCCCGCATATCGATCTCGGTAAAGCTGCGTGAGCTCCTCGACTTCTGCATCCGCCGCCCGCTGCCGCGATACCTGCCCAACGCGGCGATCCCGCAATCCAGCAAACCCGTCCTCGTCATACCGGCTGCGCAGCCGCAGAAAATGACGTGGGCTACAACCCAGGATCATCGCCGCATCCGAACAACTCAGTCGCCCAGCCTCAACCGCAAGGTAAAGCTCCTCAAAGCGCTCCATCCGTATCGCCTCCGTCAATGCCCGATTGCGCCGCATCTGATGACTCCCTTCGCTCGGAGATCATCCAGACACCAAAATCGGACATATGACGCGTCAACTCATCGGACATACCTCGTGCGCACGACACCGCGTTGCGTGCGCCATTGAGAACATCATGGCAACATGCTAGGTTGCTCGCGTGAATCATGTCGCCGACCTCGCCCCCGACACGCCAGCGGACGCTCCCGTCCGCAAGATCATCCATGTTGACATGGACGCCTTTTACGCATCGGTCGAACAGCGCGACGATCCTTCGCTGCGCGGCAAGCCCGTTGCTGTAGGCGGATCGTCGCGGCGAGGAGTGGTCGCCGCGGCCAGCTATGAGGCGCGCAAGTTCGGGGTGCGTTCGGCCATGCCAAGCATCACGGCCAAGCGCCAATGCCCCGACCTCATATTCGTCCCGCCGCGTTTCGACGCCTATCGCGAGGTTTCGCACCAGATCCGGGCGATTTTCCACGACTATGCCGACGAGGTCGAACCGCTGTCGCTCGACGAGGCCTATCTCGACGTCAGCGCCGATAAGGCCGGGCTGGGCAGCGCGACCGCGACCGCCAAGCTGATTCGCCGCCGCATCCGCGACGAAACCGGCCTCACCGCCTCAGCTGGGGTTTCGTACAACAAGTTCATAGCCAAGCTGGCGTCGGACCAGAACAAGCCCGACGGGCTGACCGTTATTCCGCCAGGCAAGGGCGCCGTATTTGTCCAGACCCTGTCGATCCGCCGTTTTCACGGCATCGGCCCCGTGACGTCGGCCAAGATGGAGGGGCTCGGCGTGTTTTCGGGTGCCGATCTCGCGGGCAAAGACCCGCTGTGGCTCGCTGAGAACTTTGGCAATAGCGCCGAATGGCTATTCAACCTCGCGCGTGGCATCGACCATCGCCGCGTCAAATCCGACCGCCCGCTCAAATCGCTCGGCGGCGAGCGGACGTTTTTCAATGACCTCATCACCGAGACCGAGATCCTCGAGGCGCTCGCGCATGTCTGCGCCGTGGTGTGGGACCGCGCCGCCAAAAAGGGCGCGCGCGGGCGGACCGTGACGCTGAAACTGCGCTACGCCGATTTCAAAACGATCACGCGAGCGAAATCGGTGCCGGCGCCGATCCTCGACGGCGCATCGCTGCTGGCGGCGGGCGAAGCGATACTGGCGCCGCTCCTGCCGACCGAGCAGGGAATCCGCCTGCTGGGGCTTACGCTGAGCAAATTCGAAGGCGAGGAAGAAGACGCGTCGGACGCGTCGCCGACGTCCACCGACCTGCTCAGCCTTATTTAGCCGCCGCGGGCGCATGGCGCCTGATCGCGGCCTGCATCTTGGGCGATAGCGTCTGCAAGGCACAGCGGATGAGCGGTTCATCCAACACCTGGATCTCCTCGCGAAACGGCGCACCGACGCGATAGAGCGCGCGATCGGTGCCCGTCGCCTTGACCCGAAAATAGCCTGCACCATCATAGCCGTCGAACTGCATCTGGGTGAAACCGCCCTCCACCACCCGCGTCTGCGTGATCGGGCGCAATTCGGCGGCGGGGCCAAGATTACCGTTCGGCCCATAAAAATAGAGCGAGCCCCACCGCGTTCCGTCAAAGACATAACCATAGCGAACCGTCGCGCATTTCTGGTTATCGTTGGTCCACAAGCCCTTGGCGATCGGCAATTTTATGGCCAGCTGCGCCATCGCAGGAACACAGCTGGCGATCGCCGCCAGCGTCAGCATCACTATCCGCATCGTCATCCTCCCATCGGCCCGAAGCGGCGTCATGGTGGCGGACTTGGCGCGCGCGATCAACCCGGCATGGGCAGGCTATTCAGCCAATGCCCCCAACCGCCGTTCTTTGGTCGCGGTGAAGCGGATGTCGGGATTGCGCTGGGTGATATAGCCCACTTCCCACCCGTCCTTGGCCATGAACACCGGCGCGCCGTCGCGGTCGGTGGCGCTGGCGCCGCGATGTTCGGACTGGAACGCCTTCAGCTTTGCCGGGTCGTCGCTGGCGATCCAGCGCGCGGTTTCCCACGGCGACTGTTCCAGCTTCGCCTCGACCTTATATTCGGCGTCGAGGCGGCTGATCAGGACTTCAAGCTGCAACTGACCGACCACGCCAACGATCATGTTCGCGCCGATTTCGGGATAAAAGACCTGGATGATCCCCTCCTCGGCCATGTCGTCGAGCGCCTTGCGCAGTTTCTTGGTCTGGGTCGGATCGACCAGCGCGACGCGGCGCAGCAATTCGGGTGCGAAATTGGGCAGCCCGGTGATCGTGATGTCGGTGCGTTCGGACAGCGTGTCGCCGACGCGCAGCGTGCCGTGGTTGGGAATGCCGATGATGTCGCCGGGAAAGGCTTCCTCGGCCATTTCGCGGTCCTGCGCCAGGAACAGCATCGGGCGGCTGATCGCGATCGCCTTGCCTGTGCCGCCCTGCATCAAGCGCATCCCGCGCTCGAACTTGCCCGAGCACAGCCGCATGAAAGCAATGCGGTCGCGGTGCGCGGGGTTCATATTTGCCTGCACCTTGAAGACGAAGCCGGTGACGGCGGCGTCGGCCGGATCGACCGGCGCAGGCTCGGCGGGTTGCGGCTGCGGACCGGGGGCGTGGTTGGCCAGCGCGGCGAGCAGGTCGATGACGCCAAATTCCTTCAGCGCCGAGCCGAAATAGACCGGGGTCAGGTCACCATTACGGTAAGCCGCGGCGTCGAAATCGGCGTAGCAGGCCGACGCCAGCTCGGTCTCTTCCTTCAGGTGCGCCAGCGCATCGGCGCTGATCTCGGCTGCCAGCGCCGGATCGCCGAGCCCTGCCACCTTGGCGCGGTGGCCTTCGTACATCCGCGACGCATCGCCGCCCGGTTTCATGATCGCGGGATCGACCAGATCGTAAATCCCCTCGAACTGCCCGCCCATGCCCGCGGGCCAGTTCATCGGACAAACGTCGAGGGCGAGCCGGTCGGCAACCTCGTCGAGCAGCTCAAACGGCGGCAGGCCTTCGCGATCGACCTTGTTGATGAAGGTGATGATCGGCACCGATCGCAGGCGGCACACCTCGAACAATTTCAGCGTCTGCGGCTCGATGCCCTTCGCGGCGTCGATGACCATCACCGCGCTGTCGACCGCGGTCAGGGTACGATAGGTATCCTCGCTGAAATCCTCGTGCCCCGGGGTGTCGAGCAGGTTGAAGACCAGCCCCGCATGCTCGAATGTCATGACCGACGAGGTGACCGAAATCCCGCGCTGCTGTTCGATCTTCATCCAGTCGGATCGCGCGCGCCGCGCGGCCCCGCGCGCCTTCACCTCGCCCGCGATATGGATCGCGCCGCCAGCGACGAGCAATTTCTCGGTCAGCGTCGTTTTACCCGCATCGGGATGCGAGATAATGGCAAAGGTGCGGCGATCGGGATGCGTCTGGGACATGTCGCGGGCGGTTAGCAGGTGGCGCCAGATGTGGAAAGGGCTGGCATGCGCGCCACTGCCGACGCATGAAGGATGCCATGCGAACCCTTCTCCTCGCCGCCGCGCTGATCGCCGCCCCCGCCGCGGCGCAGGACTCGCCCTTGGTCGGCGAGTATAGCCTGGCCGAAGGCCCCGACGTCGGTGGTGGGCTGTTGATCCGCGGCGACGGCCGCTTCCAATATATGCTTGCGGCGGGCGCGCTCGACGAACGCGCCGAAGGGCGATGGGAAGCGCGGGGCGACACGATCTGCCTCACCACCGACCCAAAGCCGGTGTCGCCGACCATGGAGAAAGGCGCGCTGATCGAGGTCGAGGGCAGCATCCCCACCCTGCTCGTCACCTGGCCCAACGGCAGAGGCATCCCCGGCGTCGATTTCACCATCGGATTCGACCGCGGCGACCCGATCGAGGATTACACCCAGACTGACGGCTGGACGATGCCCGATGACGACAACCGCATTCCACGCTGGGTCGAATTGCGTGAAGCGATTTACGATATCACCGCGCCGCGGTTCGAACTGACCGAAGCCGACGGCGGCAAGCTGCGCGCGATCATTGTCCCCAACGATATCGGCGTGGTCGATTTCGACGGGGCGTGCCTGGAAAAGACCGACCGCGGCGCCACGCTGCGCCGCGTCGAGGGCGAGATGCGGTTCGTAAAGCTGGACCCGGAATAGCGGCTTGTAGCCCTCTGCCAGCTCGGCGTCCTACCCCAGCACCCAGTCCCGCAGCGGATGCGCCCTGCTGCGGCGTCATAGCCGTCATCGTCGGAACCGGCCCGCTGGTCATCTGATGCGGCGACGGCTTATTCTTACATGCCTGTCGGCGAGCAAAGGGGGCCGGTCCATTAAGCGCCAGCGCCGCTACCCCCGCAAAATCTTCTCCATCTTCTTCCCCCGCGCCAATTCGTCGATCAGCTTGTCGAGATAACGCAGCTCGCGCATCAGCGGTTCTTCGATATTCTCGACGCGGATGCCGCAGACAACCCCGGTGATCAGTGACCGCGCCGGGTTCAGCTGCGGGGCCTGCGCGAAGAAATCTTCGAAATTCGTTCCCTGCGCCAGCTCACCCTCAAGCTGCTGCTGGCTATACCCCGTCAACCAGCGGAAAATATCGTCGACCTCCGCCTTCGTCCGCCCCTTCTTCTCCGCCTTGGCAATATAATGCGGGTACACGCTCGCGACGCTGATCGAAAAGATGCGGTGTTTGGTCATGGAGTCCTCCCATTCGGGTCTAATGCGGATCCGCTGCGCGTCTCGAAATCTACATAGGCAGATATCGGGACATTTTGACCTTCAAAAGCTGGACCAGTGCCTCATCCATAAATTCATAGTCGTCCGGAATGTCGAGGCAGATTACGCGCGCGTCCTTCAGCGCGGTCCGATATCGCTTCTGGAGCTTGTTGCGATGCGCCTTTTCCATCACGAAAATCATGTCCGCCCAGCGAACAACTTCGGATGTCAGCGGATTCTCCGCATCATTGTTGGTGCCCGCCGATGCCGTTTCCACTCCCGGATGATCGGCGAATATCTGCTCGGCCGTCGGGCTGCGCAGCTTGTTCTGGCTGCACACGAACAGGATGTTGGTCACCTTCGCCAAGCACCCCTGCCCTACCCCAGCACCCAGCTCCGCCGCGGATAGCCCTGCGCCCACAGCAGCGCGGTCAAATCATGGTGCCGCACCACCGCCGCCGCGGCCTCGCCCGCCGCCGGGTGCGGATAATAACCCACCCCCAGCCCGGCCGACGTAATCATCGGAATATCATTCGCGCCGTCACCCACCGCCAGCGTGGCGGCGAGCGGCAGGCCATATTTCGCCGCCTCGGCCTTCAAGGTCTCCAGCTTCGCCGCGCTGTCGACGATCGGCTCGATCACCTTCCCCGTCAGCTTGCCGTCGCGAATCTCCAGCTCGTTCGCCAGCACCTTGTCGAACCCGATCGCTTCGCCGACCGGCCCCGCGAACGGCATGAAGCCGCCCGACACCAGCACCGAATGGGCGCCATGCGCCTTCATCGTCTGCACCAACGTGCGCGCGCCGCGGGTCAGCTTCACCCGCTCCATCCGGCATTCGACCAATGTCGCTCCGGGCATCCCCGCCAGCAATCCGACCCGCTCGATCAGCGCAGCGCGGAAATCGAGCTCGCCGCGCATCGCGCGCTCGGTGATCGCCGCAATCTCGGGCTTCAGCCCCGCATAATCCGCCAGTTCGTCGATGCATTCGACGGTGATCATCGTCGAATCCATGTCGGCGATGATCAGCTTTTTGGTGCGGTCGCCCTGCGGCTGGACGATCGTGTCGAGCGATCCATGGTCCATCAACGCCAGTTCCTTGCGCGCGCTCACCAGGCTGCCGTGAAAGACAATATCGGCAGCGTCGCCCTCGTCGAGCCAGTGCGGCGCGCCGACGTCATGACCCGTGGCGTCGAGTCGGTCGATCGCTTCGCGAACCACCTCGTCGGTCAGCTTTCCGGCTGCTATCAGCGTCGCGACGAACATGGCTGCTCCTTCATCCTCTCTCGGCGCACGGCCGCCTGTGGCACTTATCGCCGGACCCACCGCCAGCGGCAAGAGCGCATTGGCGGTGGCGCTCGCAAAAGCTGTCGGGCGCGGCGTCGTAATCAATGCTGACGCGAGCCAGGTCTATGCCGACCTTGCGATCCTCTCGGCGCGTCCGTCCGAAGACGAGATGACGGGCATCCCGCATCACCTCTTCGGCCATATCGACGCCGCCGAGGCCCACAACGCCGCGCGCTGGGCGAGCGAGGCCCGCGCCGCCATCGCCGCCGCGCATGCCGCGGGCGACATCCCGATCCTCGTCGGCGGCACAGGCCTGCATATCCGCACCCTGCTCGACGGCATTTCACCGATCCCCGAGATCGATCCCGATGTTCGCGCCGCGGCGCGCGCCTTGGCCGTCGCCGATGCCCACGCCGCGCTCACCCGCGAAGATCCCGATACCGCCGCCCGCCTCAATCCCGCCGATACCACCCGCATCGCCCGCGCGCTCGAAGTCGTCCGCTCGACCGGCCACCCGCTCGGCCACTGGCACGCCGCGCACACGGGCGGCGTCGGCGATACGATCACGCTCACCCCGCTCATCCTGCTCCCGCCGCGCGCGTGGCTGCGCGATCGCTGCGACCAGCGGCTGGTCCAGATGTTCGAGAGCCGCGCGATCGCCGAGGTCGAAGCGCTGCTCGCCCGCGACCTCGACCCCGATCTTCCCGCGATGCGCGCCATCGGCGTCCCTCAGATTGCGCAATATCTGACCGGCGCGATCGACCGCGGCGAGGCGCTCACTCTCACCCAGGCCGCCACGCGCCAATATGCCAAACGCCAATATACCTGGTTCCGCAACCAGCCTCCAACCGGGTGGCACCCACACATCGAGTCACTAAACAATGATTCTGTTGATGAATTAGCAATTATATTACGTGAAAGGCTGTTGACAGGATAGAATCATATACCTATTGCCCGCAACCCTGTTGCAGCGCACAAGCGCTGCGTTTTTGTGTTGAAAGGAGTTTCGTCGTGACGGAAATGAGCGGTGCCGACATGGTGGTGCAGGCGCTGGTCGACCTTGGCGTCGATACAGTGTTCGGCTATCCGGGCGGCGCGGTGCTTCCGATTTACGACGCGCTCTTCAAGCACCCGACGATCAAGCACATCCTCGTCCGCCACGAACAGGCCGCGACCCATGCCGCCGAAGGCTATGCGCGATCGACCGGCAAACCCGGCGTCGTCCTCGTCACCTCCGGCCCCGGCGCGACCAACGCGGTCACCGGGATCACCGATGCGTTGCTCGACTCCATTCCGATGGTCGTGCTCACCGGGCAGGTGCCGACGACGCTGATCGGCACCGATGCGTTTCAGGAATGCGACACCGTCGGCATCACGCGCCACTGCACCAAGCATAATTATCTGGTGATGGACCCCGACCGGCTCGGACCGATCCTGCACGAGGCCTTTTATATCGCGACCCACGGCCGCCCCGGCCCGGTGGTCATCGACATCCCCAAGAACGTCCAGGTCGCGACCGGCACCTATTCGATCCCCAACCGGATCGACCATAAAAGTTATCGCCCGCAGGTCGATCCCGATGCCGAGGCCATCGCCGCCGCCATCGCGATGATCGCCGCGGCCGAGCGCCCGATCTTCTACACCGGCGGCGGCGTCATCAACGCTGGCCCTGATGCGAGCGCAGCGCTGCGTCAGCTCGTCGCGCTGACGGGCGCGCCGGTCACCTCGACCCTGATGGGGCTCGGCGCCTTCCCCGCCGACGATGACCAATGGCTCGGCATGCTCGGCATGCACGGCACCTATGAAGCCAATATGGCGATGAACCGCGCCGACCTGATCATCGCCGTGGGCGCGCGCTTCGACGACCGCGTCACCGGCCGCCTCGACGCTTTCTCGCCCGATTCCAAAAAGATCCACATCGACATCGATCGCAGCTCGATCAACAAGATCGTCCCCGTCGATCTTGCGGTCGTCGGCGACGCCGGCCGCGCGCTCGATGCGCTGATCGCGGCGTGGGCCGACAAGGGCCACAAAGCCCGCGACCTCGGCGAATGGTGGCGCCGCATCGACGGCTGGCGCGCGACGCGCTGCCTCGACTTTCCCGAGAAGAAAGAGGATGGCGCCGAGATCATGCCGCAGCGCGCGGTCAAGGCCCTGTTCGACGCCACCCGCGGCATGGACCCGATCATCACCACCGAGGTCGGCCAGCACCAGATGTGGGCGGCGCAGCATTTCCATTTCGACAGCCCCAATCGCTGGCTGACCAGCGGCGGGCTCGGCACGATGGGCTATGGCTTCCCCGCCGCGGTCGGCGCCCAGATCGCGCACCCCGATCGCCTCGTCATCTGCATCGCGGGCGAAGCCTCGCTCCAGATGAACATCCAGGAAATGGGCACGGTCAGCCAGTACCGCCTGCCGGTGAAGATCTTCATCCTCAACAATCAGTGGATGGGCATGGTCCGCCAGTGGCAGGAACTGACCTACGAAAGCCGCTATTCAAATAGCTATTCGGACAGCCTGCCCGATTTCGTGAAGCTCGCCGACGCCTATGGCTGGACCGGGCTGCGCATCGACACGCTCGGCGAACTCGCCGACGGCATCCAGACGATGTTGGGCACGCCGGGACCGGTGATCGTCGACTGCCGCGTCGCGCAGCTCGCCAACTGCTTCCCGATGATCCCCTCGGGCGCCGCGCACACCGACATGATCCTCCAGCCGAACGACATCGTCGGCACGATGGACGACGAAGCGAAAGCACTGGTCTAAGCCGATGAAAATCACAACCGAAGCGGGTGAGCGCCATGTGCTCGCCGTCACCGTCGATAACGAGGCGGGCATTCTCGCCAAGATCACCGGGCTGTTCTCGGCGCGGGGCTATAATATCGAAAGCCTGACCGTCGCCGACATCAGCGCCGATCATGCGCTGTCGCGGATTACCATCGTCACCAGCGGCCCGCCCGCCGTGATCGATCAGATCATTGCGCAGCTCGATCGGCTCGTCCCCGTCCATTCGGTGACCGACCTCGCCGACGGCGGCGCGCATGTCGAACGCGAGATCGCGCTGGTCAAGGTCGCGGGCAGCGGCGACAAACGCATCGAGGCGCTGCGCATGGCCGACGTGTTCCGCGCCAAGGTCGTCGACACGACACTCAGCAGCTTCATCTTCGAAATCACCGGGACGAGCGACAAGGTCGACCGCTTCATCGCGCTGATGCGCGAATGCGGGCTGGTCGAAGTCGGCCGCACCGGCGTCGTCGCGATCGCTCGCGGAGCGGAGGCGGTTTAGAGTTTACGTTTAGGGTCTCAACCATCGTCACCCCGGACTTGATCCGGGGTCCATGGATGCCGGATCAAATCCGGCATGACGAAAAAACTACAGGGAAGAAAACATGCAAGTCTATTACGATCGCGACGCCGACCAGGATCTGATCAAGGGCAAGAAGGTCGCCGTCGTCGGCTACGGCAGCCAGGGCCATGCCCATGCGCAGAACCTGCGCGACAGCGGCGTCGCCGACGTCGCGATTGCGCTCCGCGCCGGTTCAGCGACCGCCAAAAAGGCCGAAGCCGCCGGCTTCAAGGTGCTGACCAACAAGGAAGCCGCCGAATGGGCCGACGTCATCATGATCGCCGCCCCCGACGAACTTCAGGCGAAGATCTATGCCGATGATCTCGCCGCCAACATGAAGCCCGGCGCAGCGCTCGCCTTTGCCCACGGCCTCAACATCCACTTCGGCCTGATCGAAGCTCGCCCCGACATCGACGTCTTCATGGTCGCCCCCAAAGGCCCCGGTCACACCGTGCGCAGCGAATATCAAAAGGGCGGCGGCGTGCCCTGCCTGATCGCGGTCGCGCAGGAAGCGACCGGCAATAGCGGCAACGGCTATGCCAAGGCGCTCGCCCTCTCCTATGCCAGTGCCGTCGGCGGGGGCCGCAGCGGCATCATTGAAACAACCTTCAAGGAAGAGTGCGAAACCGACCTCTTTGGCGAACAGGCGGTGCTCTGCGGCGGCATCACCCACCTGATCCAGGCGGGTTTCGAAACGCTGGTCGAGGCGGGCTACGCCCCCGAAATGGCCTATTTCGAATGCCTCCACGAAACCAAGCTGATCGTCGACCTGCTCTATGAAGGCGGCATCGCCAACATGCGCTATTCGATCAGCAACACCGCCGAATATGGCGACATCAAAACCGGCCCGCGCATCATCACCGAAGAAACCAAGAAGGAAATGAAGCGCGTCCTGCAGGACATCCAGTCGGGCCGCTTCGTCAAGGATTTCGTCCTCGACAACCAGGCCGGCCAGCCCGAACTGAAAGCCAGCCGCAAGGCTGCCGCCGCGCATCCGATCGAAAAAGTCGGCGGCGAACTGCGCGCAATGATGCCATGGATCGCCAAGAACCAGCTGGTCGACAAAGCGAAGAACTAAACCTCGTCATTGCGAGGAGCGTAGCGACGAAGCAATCCAGAGCGGGACAAGCCGCCCTGGATTGTTTCGCTCCGCTCGCAATGACGAAGCGAGGAAAAAATGCGGCATCCCTTCGACACCCACCGCGCCGATCTCGACGCGCTCGCGGTTCAAAGCAGCCGCCGTGCGCTCGCCGCGCGCACCGGCCGTGATTTCGCCTCAAACGACTATCTCGGCCTCGCCGATAGCGACACGCTGCGCGCCGCCCTCGCTGCGGGCATCGCGCGCGGCCTGCCCGCCGGATCGGGCGGCTCGCGCCTGCTGCGCGGCAACCACCCCGAACATGAAGCGCTCGAAGCCCACGCCGCGCGCCATTATGGCAGCGAGGCCGCGCTCTACTTCGCCACCGGCTTCGCCGCCAACGCCGCACTCTTCGCTACCCTCCCCCAGCGCGGTGACCTTGTCGTCCACGACGAGCTGATCCACGCCAGCGCGCACGACGGCATGAAGCTCGGCCGCGCCGGGACCGTCGCCGCCGCGCACAACGATGCGCAGGCGTTCGACGATATCATCACCCGCTGGCGCGCCGGCGGCGGCGGCGGCACCGCGTGGATCGCGGTCGAAAGTCTATACAGCATGGACGGCGACCGCGCTCCGCTCGACGCCCTCGCCGCGGTCGCCGACCGCCACGACGCCATTCTGGTGGTGGACGAAGCGCACGCCACCGGCGTCTTCGGCCCCGGCGGCGCCGGCCTCGCCCACGCGCTGCGGCGCCGCGACAACCTCATCACCCTCCACACCTGCGGCAAGGCGCTCGGCTGCGAAGGCGCGCTGCTCTGCGCCCCCGCCATCGCGACCGACTTCATCGTCAACCGCGGCCGCCCTTTCATCTTCTCGACCGCACCCTCGCCGCTCATGGCGTGGCTCGTCCGCCAGGCGATCGAGATTGTCGCGAACGAGCCCGAACGGCAGGCACGCCTGCACGCCGTCATCCGCCACGCCGCCGAACGCCTCGTGCCGCTCGGCATCCCCGCCAGCGGCACCCAGATCCTGCCCGTGATCATCGGCGACAACCAGCGCACGATGCGCATCGCCGGGGCGCTGCAGGGCGCAGGGTTCGACATCCGCGGTATCCGACCGCCGACCGTCCCGCAGGGGACGGCGAGGCTGCGCATCGCGATCACCCTCAACGTCGACGAAGCCGACATCGACAAAATGGCCGACGCGCTCGCGCAAGCGATGGCCGCGGCATGACCCGCTTCGTCGTCACCGGCACCGACACCGGCATCGGCAAGACGATCTTTGCCGCCGCACTCGCAGGCGCGACGGGTGCGCCATATTGGAAGCCGGTCCAGTCGGGCCTCGAGGACGAAACCGACAGCGAGACCGTTGCCCGACTGCTCCCTGTGCAAAGCATGGGGGAGGCGCAGAGGGCGCGCAGCGCCTGCGGGACCGCTAGCGAAGCGAGCGGTGGAGGGGCGACAACCTCGCCCCAAAGCCCCTCCGTCAGTCCTGCGCCCGCGGCGCAGTTTACCCTGAGCGCCTGCAAGGCAGGCGAAGAGGGCTGCCATCTCCCCACGGCTTCGCCGCAAGGAGGATCCATCCTCCCCGAAGCCTATCGCCTGAACACCCCCGCCTCGCCGCATATCGCCGCCGAGATCGACGGCGTAACGATTGACGTTGCTGCACTCGCTCCGCCCCCCGGCGACCTCATCGTCGAAGGCGCCGGCGGCGCGCTGGTCCCGGTCACCCGCACCACGCTCTACGCCGACCTCTTCGCCCGCTGGCAAATCCCCGTCATCATCTGCGCCCGCACCGCGCTCGGCACGATCAACCACAGCTTGATGACGATCGAAGCGCTGCGGGCGCGCGGCGTGCCCATCCACGGCCTCGCCTTCCTCGGCGATGCCGTGGAGGACAGCGAGGCGATCATCTCGCAACTCAGCGGCGTCCGCCGCCTCGGCCGCCTGCCAATCCTCGACGCTCTGACCCCGGATAATCTGGCGGCAGCGTTCAACGCGAACTTCAACGTCGCAGATTTCAACTAACCCGGTCATTTCCGCGAAAGCGGAGATCTAGTTTTTCTTCTTTGCGCCTTTGCGCCTTTGCGTGAGATTTTTTGAGGCTCACGCAAAGGCGCAGAGGCGCGGAGAAAAGGCACGAAGAAAGCTGGCCGCGCGCTTTCGCGGCGGTGGTGAAGGAGTATAGGGAGACGTGATGACAACAAATCCTGCCCCCATCTGGCACCCCTTCACCCAGCACGGCCTCGACGACCCGATTCCGCTGATCGCCCGCGGCGAAGGCGCGCGCCTCTACGATGCCGACGGCAACCACTGGATCGACGCGATTTCCAGCTGGTGGGTGACCACCCACGGCCACGCCCATCCACGCATCATGGCCGCAATCCGCGACCAGTCCGAGAAGCTCGACCAGCTCATCTTCGCCGGCTGGACCCACGAACCCGCCGAGACGCTCGCCGCCGAACTGATCCGCATCACCCCCGACCCGCTCACTCGAGTCTTCTTCTCGGACTCGGGCTCGACCAGCGTCGAGGTCGCGCTCAAAATGGCGCTCGGCTATTGGACGAACGTCGGGCAGGCGCGCAGCAAAATCCTCGTCCTCGAACACAGCTATCATGGCGATACGATCGGTGCGATGTCGGTCGGCGAACGCGGCGTGTTCAACAAGCCTTACGAACCCTTGCTCTTCGACGTCGGCACCATCCCCTTCCCGCACGTGGGCCGCGAGCAGGCAAGCCTCGACGCCCTCGAAGCCGCATGTGCCCAGCTCCCCGCCGCCTTCATCGTCGAACCGCTCATCCTCGGCGCCGGGGGTATGCTCATCTACCCCGCGTGGGTGCTCGCCGAAATACGCGCCATCTGCGCGCGTCACAATGTCCTGTTCATCGCCGACGAGGTGATGACCGGCTGGGGCCGCACCGGCACCCGCTTCGCCTGCGATCAGGCGGGCGTCATCCCCGACATCGTCTGCCTGTCGAAAGGGCTGACCGGCGGCGCGCTCCCGCTTGCGGTGACGCTCTGCATCGAACCGATCTTCGCCGCGCATCTCTCGACCGACCGCAGCAAGGCCTTCTATCATTCCAGCAGCTACACCGCGAACCCCATCGCCTGCGCCGCCGCCAACGCCAATCTCGAAATCTGGCGGGACGAGCCCGTCCAGCAGCGCATCGACACCCTCGCCCACACCCAGGCCGCGCACCTGTCGCTGCTGAGCCACAACCCGCGCGTCGCCAACCCGCGCCGCCTCGGCACCATCGCCGCGCTCGACATCGTCGTGCCGGACTCGGGCTATCTCTCGAACCTCGCGCCGCGCCTCATCGCCTTTTACCGCGACCACGGCGTCCTCCTCCGCCCGCTCGGCAACACGCTGTATGTGATGCCGCCCTATTGCATCACGGCAGAGGATTTAGCGCAGGTGTGGGATGGGATCACGCTGTCCCTCGATCGCCTGTCCTAGCGCTTCTCCAGCAGCAATTTGTCGCCCGCCTGGCGGATGATCCCCTCGATCATCGGCCGCACGAACCCCAGACCGGCGGGCAGATCGAAATCGATGACCAGCGCCGCATCCTCGACCATCGCGGTCGACGCGATGCTATGCCCCATCGCGTGGATCACAAAATCCATCCGGTCTTCATGTTCCCAGCGATGCTCGACCCGCCCCAGTCCGCCAGGGATCAGCTTGACCAGATCGTCGGCCCGCGCGGCCATGCGGCGGCGCACTTCGGCGCGCGGCAGGTCATGGGCAATCCGAACGCTCGGCATACAATCGGCTCCTTCGATCGTCGATGTGGGGCGCGCGGCAAGACGATGCAACGCCCGCTCGGCTCGGCAGTTAGGCTTAGGTTCATCTAGCCCGCCTATCACCGATGGCGGGAGAGGCTTTTGGAGGCACGACGCCCGATGACGAGAAAGCCGCTCTATTTCCTGTTCCCGCTGCTCACCGCGCTCGCTGCGCCCGCCGCTGCGCAGGATGAAAGCCTCGCGCAATCGGCGCAGCCGCCGCAGCGCACCTCGGTCCTCTATACCTTCGGCAACGATCCCTGCCCCGAACCCGTCGGCGACGAGATCATCGTCTGCGCGCAGCAGCCCGAATCCGAGCGCTACCGCGTCCCCAAGGAACTGCGCGAAGAGCTGAAGGAAGACGTCGCCATTGGCGGCGGCAGCTGGGCCTCGACGGTCGAGGGGTATGACAATATCGCCCGCTCCACGCGCCCGAACAGCTGCTCGCCGGTCGGCAGCTACGGCTTCACCGGCTGCGCCTCGGCCGCGCTGCGCGAGTGGTTCGAGGCGCGCCGCGCGCCTTGACGGAACCCGTCGGCGAAACATTGCGTTTCCTGTGGGCGGATTGACGCGGCACCGCCCGCGCGCCTAGCCTGACCGCCCCCAACAGGAGATCCCATTCATGCGCCGTATCGCTCCCCTCGCCGCCCTCGCGCTCGCCGTCGTCGCGGTTCCCGTCGTCATCGCCCAGAACGCCCCCACCGTCCCCGGCGCCCCCGACAAGGCGCGCGTCGCCGCGGGCACCTATGCCGCGGACGCGGGTCACACGATGGTCGTTTGGGAAGTCGATCATTTCGGCTTCAGCAAATATACCGGCATCTTTGGCGACGTCACCGGCACCCTCGTCATCGACCCCGCCAATCCCGCCGCGTCCAAGGTCGATGTCACGATCCCCGTCGCCAAGGTCACCACTGCCAGCAGCGGCCTGACCGGCCATTTGCTCCGTGCAGGCAAGGACGGCGGCAAGCCCGACTTCTTCGGCGCCGCCCCCGCCGACGCCAAATTCGTCTCGACCAGCGTCGTGCTCGACGACGACGGCGACGAGGCCAAGGTCACCGGCAATCTCACCCTCAACGGCGTCACCAAGCCGGTCACCCTCGACGTCGATTTTCACGGCGCCGGGACCAATCCCTATAACAAGAAAGCGACGATCGGTTTCGAGGCCGAGGGCAAGATCCGCCGCAGCGATTTCGGCATCGCCTACGGTATCCCCGCGGTCAGCGACGAGGTCGAACTCGAAATCCACGCCGCGTTCGAAAAACAGTAAGCGCGGCCTCAACACACCCAAATCTGTCACACGCACCGCGTAAAAGCCGGGGCGGGATCTTCACCGGTCCCGCCCCCTTTTGCGAGGAGCCCGTGTGATGAGCGAACTGGTACGCGAAATTGTCGACGTGAACGCCTCCATCGGCGGCGACGAGGAAAATCCGCTGCTGACCGTCGAGGCCGAGGGCCTCATCCCCACCGCGGGCTGGGCCAATGTCCGGCTTGACCCGCATGTCTATAGCACCCCGCCCGAGGACGGCGTCCAGGATTTCGACCTCGTCGGCGATCGCCCCGCGGGCAGCGACGCCGGCAGTGATCGAGGCGCACTGACCCAGATCGAGGCCGCGTGGGAAGGCCCGCTCGCCGACTGGCTGATCGCCGTGCGCGTCCACGCGATCGACAATATGATCGAGGACGAGATTTTCGAGCCGTGGGACGAGGACGACGCGGAGAGCGAAGCCGCCTGACGCTCGCCCCGCCGCGACTTTCCCGGCCCCCTGCCTGCGCCGGATCGCGACCCCCTCGCGGTCCGGCGCCATTTTTCGGTTCATCGCGCAGCCAGCAACCTCGGCCTAACCTCCCTCCATCTTAGGGAGGACCATCATGCGTACCCTGCTGCTCGCCGCTGCGCTTATCGCCGCCCCCGCGCTCGGCCAAACCAACCCCCAGATCGACTATCCCGCCTTCCAGGCGCTCACCGCCAGCGTCGCGCCGCAGCGCGCTACCCGCCTGCTCGCCTTCGCCGCGTTCAAGGCCGAAGCCGCGAAGCCCGATGTCCTGCTCCTCGACGCCCGCTCGGCCAGCGCCTTCCAGCGCGGGCATATCAAGGGCGCGGTCAACCTGCCGCTCACCGATTTCACCGCGGGCAGACTCGCCGCGGTCATCGGCGCCAACCCCGATCGCCCCATCCTCATCTACTGCAACAATAATTTCCGCAACAATGTTGCCCCGGTGCCGGTCAAATCGGTCGCGCTCGCGCTCAATATCCAGACCTTCATCAACCTCGTCGGCTATGGCTATCCCAATGTGTACGAGCTCGCCGATGTCCTCGATTTCAACGACCCCGCGGTCGAGTGGGTGAAGGGATAACGCCCAGCCCACGCAATTTTCCCCAGGGGAATCGCTTCAGATTAACGGTTGTCGTTGAGTGACGAGTGTTTCGAGGTAATCGGGGTCGAGATTGGCTCGTTTTCTGCGGACTTTGAGGCTGTGTTTGTCGTTTGGATTTCGCACCAGGTTCATGGCGATGTGTTTGACGACCGCCATATTCTGGGGTCCTGATCCGGTTCGCAGTCTTGTGAGGTCGTCGTGGAAGACGACGTCGAGCACCCAGTGGAGCCGGTTTTCGATGCCCCAATGGGCGCGGACTGCGGCGGCGAAGGCTTGGGCATCGAGTTTGACAGAAGAGAGGTAATAGCGCCGTTCGGTGCTTTTGCGGCCCTCCCGTTCGACATGGTTTTCGACCATGGCGATCATCGCGAGATGGGGAAAATGGGGTTCATCAGGATAGCGACGGTCGGAAAACAGCCATTGTGTGTTGTGACAGACGCTGTGGCGGCGTTCTTCGATGCGGCCATGATCGGCGTCGGTTGTCGTGTGCGCCGACAGGGTCATATCGGTGGGCGGATCGGCAAAGAACGCCACGACATCGGCAAACAGCGCCGGACGGTTGCCCTTCAGCGCGAGCAAATAATCTCCGCCGCGCGCCACGATGGTCTCGGCAATCGCGGCCTGTGTTCCGATCGCATCGATGGTGACGAGCGCACCGGTCAGTTCCAGCCGTTCGAGCAGGGGACTGTCATGATTTCCGTGTGTGGGCTGGCATAATGGGTAAGAAGGAGTCTCACTATGTCACGACGCAAAGAGCCGGTGATCCCGGCAGATCTTCTGGATCAACTGCTGGCCGGCAGCGACGCAGCTGCAGCGCTGGATCAAGGCGGATTGCTCGATACGCTGAAGAAAGCGCTGGCCGAACGGGCGCTCAATGCCGAGATGGATCATCATCTGGGCGACGATGAGCAGGCTGGCAATAGCCGCAACGGTTACGGCCGCAAGACGGTGACGACGGACACCGGCAAGCTCGAGATCGACGTGCCCCGCGACCGGCATGGCCGCTTCGACCCGCAGTTGATTGCCAAGTATCAGCGCCGTTTTCCGGGGTTTGATGATAAGATCGTGTCGATGTACGCTCGGGGCATGAGCACGCGTGAGATCAGCGGGCACCTGCGCGATCTGTACGGTATCGACGTCTCGCCCGATCTGATCAGCACGGTGACCGATGCGGTCCTCGACGAGGTCGCCACCTGGCAGCAGCGGCCGCTTGACCCGATTTATCCGCTGGTCTTCTTCGACGCGATCCGGGTCAAGATCCGGGATGAAGGCATGGTCCGCAACAAGGCCTTCCATATCGCGCTCGGCGTCCGCGCCGATGGCGGCAAAGAGGTTCTGGGCCTGTGGCTCGAACAGAACGAAGGCGCCAAGTTCTGGCTGCGGGTGATGAACGAACTACGGAACCGCGGCGTCGAAGATATCCTTCTCGCCGTCGTCGACGGCTTGAAGGGCTTCCCTGATGCGATCACCGCGGTGTTCCCGGAGACGATAGTCCAGACCTGTATTGTCCACCTGCTGCGTAACTCCATGGACTTCGTGTCCTGGAAAGACCGCAAGGGGCTGGCAACCGCACTCAAGGAGATTTACCGTGCGACAGATGCCGACGCTGCCGAAAAGGCGCTGACGGCGTTCGAGGCCGGTCCCTGGGGCCAGCGTTATGCCGCTATCGGCCAGAGCTGGCGGCGCGCCTGGAGCGAGGTCATCCCGTTCTTTGCGTTCCCTGACGAAGTGCGCAGGATCGTCTACACAACCAATGCCATCGAGGCGCTTAACTCGAAGCTCAGGCGCGCGGTCCGAGCCAGGGGACACTTCCCAAGCGACGAGGCGGCCACCAAGCTGCTCTATCTGGTCTTGAACCGATCCGAAAAAGAGTGGAAAATGCCGCCACGTGAGTGGAGCATGGCAAAGGCCCAGTTCGCCGTAATCTTCGGCGAGCGCTTTATCAGGGCCATGGCGGCCTAATGTTCAACCGCCAGCCCGCACACGGAAATCATGACAGTCCCTTCGAGCAGCAACGGGATCGCGGTGATCTCGTTGGATTTTGCGTCTACCGCTTCCTGGCCCAGCACCAGCCGCTGGCGCGACGCCCAGGCTGAAACCATGTGCAGCGGCGCGCGGCCTTTGCTCCTCGCGTGACTACGCCGCGACGTCTTGCCGTCAATCGCGATGATATCGGGTGCCTCGTCGCGCAGCGCCTCGACCCAGGTCGCAAAGCAGGTTTTGAACAGCTCGGGATCAAGCCCGTTAATGACATCATTAAGGGTGTCGTGGGCTGGTATCCCGTGCGCAAACGGCAGAAAACGGCGCAGAAAATCGAGCCGGTGCTGTCCCCACAGCCTGATCTCGACAAAATCTTCCATCCCCGAAAGCGTCGCGCAAAGCACCAAAAGCAAGACCTCGCGAAGCGGATACAAAACCCGCCACTGCTCCCGGTGATCACGAAGCGCAGAAAAATGATCGAGTATCGAACGCGACGATGGCAATCCAGACATCAATGGCTCCCAGCATATGGAGCATCGTCTGAATCATAACACTTCAATCAACACCAGTCCGTTCATCTGAAGCGATTGCCCTGCAATTTTCCCACTCCCCCCTTGTCAAGCGCGACATTTTGCATCACTAGGGCGCCATGCACGGCAACGCCCTTCTTCTTCTGCGACTTACACGCCCTTGGGCGTGACACTGGCTGCGCGTTAGTCGCGGCCACCCGCTCAAGGGTCCGATCGACATCATCGCAACCGACCAGCAGAAGACCAATCCCATGACCATGCTCCGCGACCCTTCGGTCAAGTACAGCGCCTTCCCACAAGTTCCCTTGGCGAACCGCGAATGGCCCACCCGCGTCACCACCGCCGCGCCGATCTGGCTGTCCACCGACATGCGCGACGGCAATCAGGCGCTCATCGACCCGATGGATGCCGAGAAAAAGGCGCGCTTCTTCGACCTCCTCTGCCGCATCGGCCTGAAAGAGATCGAGGTCGGCTTCCCCAGTGCCGGCGCGACCGAGTTCGACTTCATCTCCGGCCTCGTCCAGCAGGGCCGCATCCCCGACGACGTCACCCCGCAGGTGCTCACCCAAAGCCGCGCCGACCTCATCCGCACCAGCTTCGAAAGCCTCGCCGGCGCGAAAACCGCGATCGTCCACGTCTATAACGCGGTCAGCCCCGCCTGGCGCCGCATCGTGTTCGGCATGGAGATGCCCGAGATCAAGGCGATCGCGATCGAGGGCGCCAAGCAGCTGCGCGACAACGCCGCGCGCCTCCCCGGCACCGACTGGCGCTTCCAGTACAGCCCCGAAACCTTCTCGACCGCCGAACTCGATTTCAGCATCGAGTGCTGCGCTGCGGTGATGGACATCCTGCAACCCACCACCGACAAGCCGATCATCCTCAACCTGCCCGCCACGGTCGAGGCATCGACGGCGAACATCTACGCCGACCAGATTGAGTATTTCTGCAAGAACCTGCCCGGCCGCGACCGCGCGATCATCTCCCTCCACACCCACAACGACCGCGGCACCGGCGTCGCCGCCGCCGAGCTCGGCCTGCTCGCGGGCGCCGACCGCGTCGAGGGCTGCCTGTTCGGCAATGGCGAGCGCACCGGCAACAGCTGCCTCGTCACCATCGCGCTCAACATGTACACGCAGGGGGTCGACCCCGGGCTCGACTTCTCGAACATCGACGAAGTCATCGCGACGGTCGAATATTGCAACCAGCTCCCCGTCCACCCGCGCCACCCCTATGGCGGCGAGTTGGTCTATACCGCCTTCTCGGGCAGCCATCAGGACGCAATCAAGAAAGGCTTCGCCGCGCGCGAGCGCCAGAATGACGAACGTTGGGAAGTCCCTTACCTGCCCATCGACCCCGCCGACCTCGGCCGCAGTTACGAAGCGGTGATCCGCGTCAACAGCCAGTCGGGCAAGGGTGGTGTTGCCTGGGTGCTCGAACAGGACAAGGGGCTGAAACTGCCCAAGAAAATGCAGGCCAGCTTCAGCCACGTGGTGCAGGCGCTGGCGGACGAAACCAGCCGCGAGCTGACCGCCGACGACATCTGGGGCGCGTTCGAAACTGCGTATCTCAAGGTCGAGGACAAGAGATTCCAGCTCGTCGACTGGTCCGAAAGCCACGCCGGAGCCGACCGCATCTTCGCTGGCAAGCTCACCATCGACGGCGCCCCGCGCAGCGTCAGCGGCCGCGGCAACGGCCTGATGAGCAGCGTCATCGCCGCGCTCGCCGAGTCCGGCGGCCCGGTCATGGACATCGTCGATTACAGCGAGCACGCAATCGGCCAGGGCAGCACCGCGCAAGCCGCTGCCTATGTCGAATGCCGCACCCCCGACGGCAAAAGCGTCTTCGGCTGCGGCCTCGACACCGACGTCGCGACCGCCAGCGTGCGCGCGATCCTGAGCGCCGCCAACGGCGCCTGACCGCGCGATGCCGCTCTGCCACCGCCTCGCGCAGCCGTCGGACCTCGACGCGCTGCGCGCGGTGATGGCGCTCGCGATCGCCGAACTGCAAAAGGGCTTCCTCGACGACGCACAGATCGCCGCCAGCCACGCCGTCATGGGCCTCGACACCCAGCTGATCGCCGACGGCACCTATTTCGTCATCGAGGCCGATGGTCAGATCGCGGGCTGCGGCGGCTGGTCGCACCGCGCGACACTCTACGGCGGCGACCACGCCGCCGCCCTGCGCGACCCCGCCCTGCTCAGCCCCACCACCGACGCCGCCCGCATCCGCGCTATGTACACCCACCCCGATTTCGCAAGGCAGGGCGTCGGTCGCATGGTAATGGCGCTCTGCGAAGCCGCCGCGCAGCAGGCCGGCTTCACCCGCACCGAGCTGATGGCCACGCTATCGGGCGAACCCCTTTACCGCGCCAGCGGCTACATCCCCATCGAACGGGTAAACGCGCCCGGCCCCAACGGCGCGAGCGTCCCCCTGATCCGCATGGGCAAGCAGCTAGGCGGCTAGCCGATCCGCGCTGTAGCCAAAGGCCATGGGGAGGTGGCAGTGTCCTTCGACTGCCTTGCAGGCGCTCAGGGTAAACTGCGCCGCAGGCGCAGGACTGACGAAGGGCCAAAAGCGCAACGCCGCCGCCCTGCCACCAGCCATTGGGCGGACCCTCTCAGCGGCGAACGGGGCCTAGGCCCGCGTTCGCGCGCCCCGACCGAAGATCAATTCGCTGGCGCCGCCGCAGCCTTCGATTGCGCAACCGCCGTCGCAAACTGCTGCGCCGAAAGCGTCGTCGCCAGCCCGGCGTTCGATACGAACAGCACCGATCGCGGCACCGTCACATCCCCCGCGCCGGTGGTCAGCAGCGCGCTGTCCGCCGCGACCGCCTTCACCTGACCGAGCACCGCGCTGCCGCCCGCGCTGCGCACATCGGCGCCGACCTTCAACGCAGCGCCGACCGCGGCGTCATTTTCCTTTGCGGCCTGCGCCACCGATGCGAGCAGCTTTGCCTTGGTCACATTGAGCGCCGGACCCTTGGGCGTCTGGACAAAGGCGTTGGCGGGAACGACGATGCCGCGATCGCCGACCGCCACCGCAACCTTGCCGCCTTCGACCTGCGCGATCTTGCCCACCACCTCGCCCGCCGAGTCATGGACATTGGTGCCGGGGGTGAGCGACGCAGTCGGGGCGGGCGCAGGGGTCGGCGCCGGATTGGCCTGCACCGCCAGCGCGGGACCGGCATAAACCACCGCGCCCGCAAGGCACAGTGATGCGATAAAGCCGAACGGCTTTTTCATGGCTTGTCTCCTGTCGATGGGTGAAATCCCACCATAGACAGCGCCCCGCCGGTCTGGCCAACGCGGGGTTGCCGAACCGAGGCCCCGACAGGACAAGCCGAGCCCCCAAGCGGTCCCTCCCTGTGACCGAAGGTCATGGGGGGTAGTCCGAAGGACTGACGGAGAAGCCTTTAGCGCAACGTCGCCGCCAATGACGCTGGGGGCGATCAGCAGGCCATCGCTTTCGGGCGACAGCGCATGACGGGCTGACCCTAATCGGCGACCCAATAATCGTGGGCGCCGCCGGGTTCATGGCCGCGGCGACAGATCACCGCGCCATCGACGAGCAATTCGGCCCAATCGCCGATCGGCTCGCGCGCGATCATCGCCAGCGCCGCCGCGACGTCGGCCGCCTCGAACGCCACGCGCTTTCCCATCCCCAACCACGCGTCGCGGTATCGCAGAATGTACGTGGTCAGGGATTCTGTGGTCGCAGGGACGGCGCCGGGCGGCGCGTCGCCGCTGGGCGCATCGGCGCGCGGCAGGCAATCGCAGCCACCATCGGCGGCGCCGCGCTGCAAGGATCGGGGAATCTTCATGGGAGAGTACCTTCGTTGGGGGAACCGAAGGGGCAGTGCCGCTGGTCAGTCCGGCGATGACCGCCGCCGGGGGCGAAAGATTTTAGTCGGCGATATGTCTCCTCGTCCGAAAAACGCCCGAACCATGCGCGCCGTGCAAATGGGTCGGGCACGACATCTGGAACAGTATGAAAATCGACGCCTTTTCATTGCCATGGGTCGCCGGGGCGATTGGCCGCCATTCGACGAGTGGCAAGGGGCCATCGACGAACGGTCCGAGCGCCGACGATGGCCGGGGTGCCGCCGCCATCTTACAATCGGCGATTGGCGTTCCCATATCATCCCGATCGCGGTTCCGATTTTTCCTTAGGCCGCCGCGGCTGAGAGACCTGCGCGCTCCCGCTTACCCGAACAGGAGCCGCGCCCGATGAACAGCCGAGCCAAACCCGTCAATCCGCCCGTCCGCAAGGCGCCCGCCCCCGCTGCGCCTGCCAAACCAGCCAGCACCGACGCTGCCGACGACGCGGCGCCCGCCCGCGCGCGCACCAACAACTATTTCCGCAAGAACCGGACCCCGCTTGCCCGCGACGATGCCAAGCGACAGGGCGACATCAGCCAGCTCGCCTTCCTGACCATGGGCGGGCGCGACGCGGCGGTCGACTTCCTCAACAGCGAAAATGCCGCGCTCGGCGGCCGCCCGCTCGCGCTCGCCACCGCCAGCGCCGAGGGGTTTGAACAGGTCGCCGCCGCGATCCGGGCCATGGCGCCGGGCGCCGCCACGTCATGAGCCGCGCGATGAACGTCACGCTGCCCGAGGCCGAAGTAACCGCGCTGTGCAAAAGCGCGGGGGTCATCATCAGCGCGATCGAGCCCCTGCCCGACGGCGGCACCCGCCTGGTCTGTGTCTCGCCCGACGGCGCCGACAAGATGCGCAAGAAACTGAAGAAAAGCCTGATCGACGGCGCCGTCACCCGGCACCGCTTCTACCGCGCCCCGGGGTCAGAAGGGGGCTATTAACAGTCGGCGGCGCGTCGCAGCAGATAGTCGCGTTCGCGGTCATTGCCGGCCAGCGCCGCCGCGGCTTCGAACTGCGCCTTCGCCTCGGCGCGGCGCCCGGCGCGGAACAGGAAGTCGCCGCGCGCGGCGGGCAACGGCGCATAGTGGCGAAGCGCCGCTGCGTCGGCGATCGCATCGACCAGCGCCAGCCCGGCGTCGGGGCCGAACGCCATGCTGTGCGCGACCGCGCGGTTCAGCTCGACCACCGGCGACGGCATCACCTGCCGCAACCGGTCGTACAGCGCGGCGATCCGCCGCCAGTCGGTGTCCTCGGCCCGCCGCGCCCGGGCGTGGCACGCCGCGAGCGCCGCCTGCAACGCATAAGACCCGTCGGCGCCGCCTAGCGCCTCGACCCGCGCCAGCGCATTCAGCCCGCGGCGGATCAGCAGCTGGTCCCAGCGCGCCCGGTTCTGCTCGGTCAACGGCACGAACTGGCCGTCGGGCCCGGCGCGCGCCGCCAGCCGCGACGCCTGTATTTCCATCAGCGCCAGCAGCCCCAGCACCTCGGGCTGCTCGGGCATCAGCCCGGCCAGGATGCGCCCCAGCCGCTGCGCCTCACCGCAGAGCGGCGGCCGCACCAGCGACAGCCCCGCAGTCGCGGCATAGCCCTCGTTGAAGATCAGATAGACGACCTCGAGCACCGACGGCAGCCGCACCGCCAGCTCGGCGCCTCGCGGCACCGCGAACGCGACCCCGGCTTTCCCAATCGCCTTCTTGGCCCGGGTGATCCGCGCCGCAATCGCCGCCTCGTTCGACAGGAACGCCCGGGCAATTTCCTCTACCGTCAGTCCGCCGACCAGCCGCAGCGTCAGCGCGGCGCGCCCCTCGGGTCCGATTACCGGGTGGCACGCGGCAAAGATCAGCCCGAGCAGTTCGTCGCCCAGCGGATCGTCCAGCGCAGCCTCAAGGGCGTCGGCACTCATGCCCTGCTCCTCGTCCAGTTCGCGAGCGATCTCGGCATGTTTGCGCTCCCGCATCTGGGCGTGCCGGATGCCGTCGATGGCGCGCCGCTTCGCCGCGGCCATCAACCAGGCGCCGGGATTGGCGGGAACGCCGCTGGAGGGCCATTCGGTCATTGCGACAAGCAGCGCATCCTGCGCCAGCTCCTCGGCTCGGTCGACATCGCGGGTCAGCCGCGCCAGCCCGGCAATCAGCCTGGCCCGCTCAATGCGGAAAACCGCCTCGGTCGCCCGGAGGGTGGGGTCCGCCGCCATGCGCTACGGTGCGCGGCGCATGGCGGGGCGGACGAGGGGTTTAGCGGTTCGCAAGCTTCTCGCCCACGCCGTCGTGGATCGCCGCGGCTTCGTCGGGGATCACATCGACGAAATCCTCCATTTCATAGAAGGGACGAATCTCGATCTCGCTGGGGCCGAACATCGGGTTGGGGCAGCGCTTCACCCATTCGACCGCCTCGTCCATGTCCTTCACTTCCCAGATCCAGTATCCGGCGACCAGTTCGCGCGTTTCGGCGAAAGGTCCGTCGATGACGGTGCGGCCGGGACCGTCGAACGCGACCCGCTTGCCGAACGAAGAGGGCTTCAGCCCATCGCCGGCGACCAGCACGCCGGCATTGACCAGTTCCTCGTTGAACTTGCCCATGTCGATGAACATCTGGCTCAGCTCAGCCGACGGCTGCATGCCCTGTTCGCTGTCCTCGGTCGCTTTTACGAACACCATCACACGCATTTTCTGTCTCCTGCAAAACCGGACCAATATCGGCCTCGTATCGTCACGACGAACGAGCTTTATCGAAATCGACACATGAACGAAAAAAATTCTGCGGGCGATTATCCGGCGCGTAGGTGCCGCAGATCAGGCGGCGTCGGCCAGCGACCCGGGGGTCGCAAAACGCTGGCGATATTCATGCGGTGACAGTCCGATGATGCGGTGGAACAATTTGCGGAACGCTGCTGCATCCTCATATCCGACGCCCCAGGCGATCTGGTCGACGGTGCGACGGGTGAATTCCAGCAGTTCGCGCGCCTTACCGACGCGCAAATGCTGAACATATTCGACCGGGGTCATGCCGGTGGCGGCCTTGAACCGCCGTTGGAACGTCCGCTCCTCCATCCCGGCCTCGCTCGCCATGGCGGGGACGGCGACCGGGCCCACCCCGCGCGCCTGCAGCCAGTGCTGGACGCGCAGGATGGCCTCGTCGCCATGGGTCAGTTTCGGGGAAAAGCTGGCATAATTCTTCTGCTCGCGGCCATTGGGATCGATCAACAGAAAGCGCGCCGTCTCCATCATCACCGTCGGCCCCAGCAACCGCTCGACGATCCGGAGGCCGAGGTCGGTCCACGCCATCAGGCCGCCCGCGGTGACGATGTCGCCATCGTCGATCACCATCCGGTCGGCTTCCAGCCGCACGTCGGGGAAGCGCTTGCGAAACTGCTCGGCAAAGAACCAGTGCGTCGTCGCCGGTCGCCCCGCGAGCAGCCCGGTCGCCGCCAAAGCAAAGGCGCCGCCGCAATTCGAGGCCAGCACCGTGCCCTGCGCATGCCGGTCGAGCAGCCAGCGGGCATAGGGTTCGACTTCGCCGGGTTCGAGCAGCTTGTGCAAACTGCCGGGCGCAATCAGCACCGCGGGCGTATTGGCTGGGGGCTGATCGGGGTGACTGTCGTAACATCGCGCCAGACCGCCGCCGCCCTGCAGCCGCCAATGGCTCACGCGGATCGGCACGCGGTCGTGCTGGACTGCAAAGCGCCCGGCGATGTCGAACAGGTCGGTGATGCCGTGCACCATCCCCATCTGGCAGTCGGGATAAGTCATCAACCCGACCTCGATCAGCGGCATCGTCGTCGCGTCGGGCATCTTCAGCTTGGGCATAATGGCTCCTTTGTCGGATTTGACCCGCATATTGTCGTATCCGCCAATCCCGCGCAACCCCGGTGCGGCCTAAATCCATGTCATCGGGACGGACACCGCCCCCCCTAAATCGAAAGGAACCACGCCATGACCACGATCACCACCCAGGACGGCACGCACATCTTCTACAAGGACTGGGGTCCGAAGGATGGCCAGCCGATCATCTTCTCGCACGGCTGGCCGCTGAGCGCCGACGCCTGGGACGCCCAGCTGGTTTACTTCGCCAATCAGGGTTTCCGCACCATTGCCCACGACCGCCGAAGCCATGGCCGTTCGGATCAGGTCTGGAACAACAATACCATGGACCAGTACGCCGACGACCTTGCCGAACTGATCGAACAGCTCGACCTGAAGGACGTCATCCTCGTCGGCCACTCGACCGGCGGCGGCGAAGTCACCCGCTATATCGGTCGGCATGGCACGGCGCGGGTCGCCAAGATCGCGCTGATCGGCGCGGTGCCGCCGCTGATGCTCAAGACAGAAGCCAATCCGGGCGGGCTGCCGATCGACGCCTTCGACGGCATCCGCAAGGGCACCTTCGACAACCGGCCGCAGTTCTTCAAGGATCTGACCATCCCCTTCTATGGCTATAACCGCGACGGCGCGGCGATCAGCGAAGCACTGCGCGACGATTTTGTCCGGCAGGGCATGATGGGCGGGCTCAAGGGCCAGCTCGACAGCATCCGCGCCTTTTCGGAAAGCGACTTCAACGAAGACCTGAAGCAATTCGATGTCCCGACGCTCGTCCTCCACGGTGACGACGACCAGATCGTTCCCGTCGATGCCTCGGCCCGCGCCACGGTGAAGATCGTCAAACAGGCGGTGCTGAAAATCTATGAAGGCGCTGACCATGGCCTGACCGTCACCCACCAGGACCGGTTCAACGCCGATCTTCTCGATTTCATCAACAGCTGATACACGGAGGCGCGGTCCAGCCGGATCGCGCCTCCTCCTTTATCAAGGAGAAACGCCGTGACCAAGCAAAGCTTCCTCATCACTGGCGCATCGGACGGCATCGGCGCCGTCTATGCCGACCGCCTCGCCCGCCGCGGGCATGATCTGATCCTCGTCGCGCGCCGCGCCGACAAACTTGCGGCTCTTGCCGACCAGCTGCGCAGCGATACCGGCGTATCCGTCGACATCATCGCCGCCGATCTCGCCAAACCCGACGATCTTGCCCGCGTAGAGGCGCGCCTGCGGACCGATGAGACGATCACCGGCCTGATCAACAACGCCGGGATCGCGGGCGAGACCAGCTTTGTCGAAGCCGACCCCGCTTTTCTCGGCGGCATGATCGACCTCAACATCGTTGCGGTGACGCGCCTCTCGGCCGCGATCGCCCCGCGGCTGGCCGCCAAGGGCGCAGGCGCGATCGTCAACATCACCTCGGTCACCGCGCTGATGCCCGACAGCTTCACGGCGGTTTACCCGGCCAGCAAGGCCTATGTCCTCGCCTTTACCGAAGCGCTGCAGGTCGAACTCGGTGCGAAGGGCGTGCGCATTCAGGCGGTGGTGCCCGGCATCACCCGCACCCCGATCTGGGACGAGGCACAGCTTGCCAACATCCCTGCCGAGATGGTGATGGACGTCAACGACATGGTCGACGCGGCCCTCGCGGGTTTCGACCAAGGCGAGACGGTCACCATCCCCGCACTGCCCGACATGGCCGACTACGACGTTTATATCGCGGCTCGTTCGGCGCTGCGTCCCAACCTGTCGCTGGCGCGCCCTGCGCCGCGGTATCTGTAAAGGAGCGGTGCCATGATCCTCGGTCTGACCATAGCGCAATTCACCGCGCTCCATGTCGCGATCAGCCTGATCGCCATCGCTGCCGGCCTGATCGCCCTCCCCGCCTTCGCGCGCGGCCGTATCCTGCCCCGCACGACCGGCGTCTTCCTGTGGACGACGCTGCTCACCAGCCTGACCGGCTTCCTGTTTCCGATCGTCGCCTTCACCCCGGCGCTCGGCTTCGGAATCCTCTCGACGCTAATCCTCGTCGCGACCTTTTGGGCCTGGTACGGCCGCAAGCTCGCTGGCAGCGCCGCCGCCATCTACGCGGTCACCGCCACTCTCGCGCTCTATCTCAACATGTTCGTGCTGGTGGTGCAGAGCTTCTTGAAAGTGCCGGCGCTCAACGCGCTGGCCCCGAATGGAACCGAACCGCCTTTCGCCGTCGCTCAAGCCATGCTTTTGATCGCGCTGGTCGGCCTCGGCTATCTGGCGTTCACGGCGGCGCGGCGCCGGACCGCCGCCGCCTGATCACAAACAAATCCAACGGCAAGGGCGGCTTCGGTCGCCCTTGTCGTTTCAACACCGCCGCCCCCTCTTGCACGACCTTCCGTTTACGTTAAGGTCAGTTTCAAACTGCTACCGGAGAGTGATTCATGGCCCTTCCCCCGATTTTCGACCGCCTGCGCCTGCCCGTCATCGGGTCGCCCCTGTTCATCGTGTCGGGGCCGGAACTGGTCATCGCGCAGTGCAAGGCGGGCGTCGTCGGCAGCTTTCCGGCGCTCAACGCGCGGCCGCAGACCTTGCTCGACGAATGGCTGCACCAGATCACCGAAGAGCTCGCCGCGTGGGACCGGGCCAATCCCGACCGGCTGTCGGCGCCCTATGCGGTCAACCAGATCGTCCATAAATCGAACGACCGGCTCGAACAGGACATCACGACCTGCGCCAAATGGAAAGTCCCGATCACCATCACCTCGCTGGGCGCGCGCGAGGAACTCAATCAGGCGGTGCATAGCTGGGGCGGCATCACGCTCCACGACGTCATCGACGACCGCTTTGCGCGTAAAGCGGTTGAAAAGGGCGCCGACGGGCTGATCCCCGTCGCCGCCGGAGCAGGGGGCCACGCCGGGCGCCAGTCGCCCTTCGCACTGGTGCAGGAAATCCGTGAATGGTTCGACGGCCCCGTGGCGCTGTCGGGGGCGATCGGCCATGGCCGGTCGGTGCTCGCCGCACAGGCATGCGGCGCCGACCTCGCCTATATCGGCAGCGCCTTTATCGCCACCGCCGAAGCCAATGCCGATCAGGCGTATAAGGACGGCATCGTCGAGGGTCGCGCGGGCGACATCGTCTATTCGAACCTGTTTACCGGCGTCCACGGCAATTACCTCCGCCAATCGATCGTCGCCGCGGGGATGGACCCCGACAATCTGCCCGAAGGCGACCTCAAGACGATGAACTTCGGTTCGGGCGGCAACACCAAGGTCAAGGCGTGGAAGGACATCTGGGGATCGGGTCAGGGCATCGGCCCGGTCAGGGCGGTGCGCCCGGTCGCTGAATTCGTCGCCGAGCTCGAGGCGCAATATCTTGCGGCGCGCCGCGAGCTGGACGCGAAGGTCAGGCTATAGCGCTGCCGGACAACCGCGCGATCGCGTCGTCCATCACCGGCCAACCTCCATCGCCTCGCGCTGACATCGCAAGATGGGCGACAATGTTCAAACGCATAGTCGCAAATGACGCGGGGTTAATCTCGCCGTCGGCCTCAGATCGCGACCTGGCTGCCCAGCTCGACGACGCGGTTGGTCGGGAGGCGGAAATATTCCATCGCGCTTTCCGAGTTGCGCAGCATCCACGCGAACAGCTTTTCGCGCCAGATCGGCATCCCGGGCTTGCTCGCCGCGATCAGAGTCTGGCGTGACAGGAAAAAGCTGGTTTCCAGCATCTTGAACTCGCCGCCACAGCTCGTCACGCGCTTCAGCGCATCGGGCACGTCGACCGGCTGCATGAAACCGTAATTCAGGATCAGGCGGTGGAACCCCTGCCCCAAATCCTCGAGCGCACAATGGTTCTCCTCGCGCACGAACGGAACGTCGGCGACCTTGATCGTCAGCAGAATGATCCGCTGGTGCAGAACCTTGTTGTGCTTGAGGTTATGGAGCAGCGCGTGCGGCACGCCGTCGCTGCTCGACGTCATGAACACCGCGGTGCCCAGCACGCGCGTCGCGCTGTTTGCGGCCGATTTGACGAAAACAGGGATCGGCATCGCCCCCTCGGCCATTTCCTGCTGCATCAGCTTGCGCCCGCGCGACCAGGTGGTCAACATCGTGAAAATGACGAGCCCGATCACCAGCGGCACCCAGCCACCGTCGGGCACCTTGATCAGATTGGCGCCGAAATAGGCGATGTCGACGATGAAGAACACCGCCAGCACCGGAAGTGCTTTCCACGCCGGCCACTTCCACAAGGTGAAAAGCACGACCGACAGCAGGCAGGTATCGATGAACATCGCGCCGGTCACCGCGATGCCATAGGCGGCGGCCAGATTGCTCGACGAACCGAACCCGAGGACGAGGATGATCACCATCACCATCAAACCCCAGTTGACGACCGGAATATAAATCTGCCCCGCCGCCGATGCGCTGGTATGCTCGACACGAAGGCGCGGCATGAAACCCAGCTGGATCGCCTGCTGCGTCAGCGAGAAGGCGCCGGTGATCACCGCCTGGCTGGCGATGATCGCGGCAAGCAGCGCCAGCACGACAACGGGAATGCGCCATCCGTCGGGCATCATCAGGAAAAAGGGATCGCGGATCAATTCGGCGGCGGGCGCGGCCTCGGCGGCCAGGACCATCGCCCCCTGCCCCATATAATTCAGCATCAGCGCAGGCAGCACGAAGAACATCCAGCTCAGCCCGATGGGCGCGCGCCCGAAATGGCCCATATCGGTGTAAAGCGCTTCCGCCCCCGTCACCGCAAGCACTACTGCGCCCAGCGCGATGAAGGCAGTAAAGCCGTCGGTAATGAAAAAACGCAGCGCGTTCACCGGATTGAGCGTCTCGACGATGATCCATGGATTATCGACGATGTGGATCAGCCCGAGCACCGAAAGCATCAGGAAATAGGCAAGCATGATCGGGCCGAACAGCGCGCCAACCTTGGCCGTGCCGCGCGACTGGATCATGAACAATCCAATCAGGATGGTGAGCGCGATCGGCACCACATACGGCGCAAACCTGCCCTCGATGTGATTCAAACCCTCTGTCGCGGACAGCACCGACATCGCCGGCGTAATCATGCTGTCGCCATAGAACAGCGCGGTGGCAAACACACCAAGCAAGATGATCGGCCAGGTCCAGCGCTTCTCGCCCGACGAACGGCTGATCAGCGCCAGCAAGGCCAGACTGCCGCCCTCGCCCTTATTGTCGGCTTTCATGATCGTCAGCACATATTTGATCGTGACGACCAACGTCATCGACCAAAAGACCAGGCTCAGCACACCATAGATATGCAGCCGGTCGGCTTCGATGCCATAATGACCCGAGAAAGTTTCGCGAAACGCGTAAAGCGGGCTTGTGCCGATGTCGCCGAACACGACGCCAATCGCACCGACCGCAAGCTTCAGCTTGCCGTCTCCGGTGTGGCCATGGCCATAATGGCCGGTATTGGCGGCACTCGGCGCGACGCTTTCGGCGCCGCTCGCGCTATTATGCGACTCAGCAGTCATCGCGAGCCATTAGACGAGCCCGCACGATTGGAATAGCGTCCATATCAGGGGGTTTGTCCCGTCGCGGGCAACGGCTGGGGCCCCAATGCCTGCCGTAGTTGGGCAAGCCGCATTTCGAGGTCCGGCCGCCACGGCGCGTCGGGGGGACTGCGCTCCAGCAACTGGCTCCACACCGCTTCAGCGCCCTTCAGATCGCCGCCCTGCGCCAGCGCCAGACCCGCGAAAAAGGGCGGTGCGGGGTGAGTGGGATCACGCCGCGCCGCTTCATCGAAGGCCAGCGCCGCCGCAGGCGACATCATCCCGCCGCCATGCGCGGTCAGCGCATTGCCCAGTCCGACCCACAGATCGACATTGTCGGGATAGCGCTCCAGCCCCTTTTCCAGCGTCTGCGCCGCGAGTTCCGTCTTGCCGGTGCGCGCAAAGCCATCGGACATGCCCAGCCATTGCGCCGCCGGACCAAAGCGTTCGGCCATGCCCTGTCGCTGGTCGGTGATCGCGTCGCCAAATCCCGCGGGTTCCTCGGGCGCCGCCACCGGCTTGCCGGGCAGCGATGGGCTGCCCTGCAGCGCGTAACCCGCGAGCCCCAGCATGACCGCGGCGCCCGCCAGCGGCCGCGCCGCAGCGGGCAGCTTGCCCAACCAGAAAATCGCGGCGATCGTCAGCAGCGCCGCCAGCATGACCCACAGCCAGATCATGCGCTATCCTCCGCATCGTCACTCGCGCCGCGGCGAAACCGTCCGAACGCCAGCCAGCCGCCGAGCAGCAGGAACAGCAGCGGCCCCAGCCACAGAAACGCGGTTGCGCCGTCGAACGGCGGATCATAGCTGACCCAATTGCCGTATCGCGCCACCAGCCACGCCTTGATTTCGTCGGGGCTTTCGCCCGCGGCGATCTTGCTCCGCACCTCGTGCCGCATATCGCCCGCCAGCGGCGCATCGCTGTCGGCGATCGACTGGCCCTGACAGACGAGGCAGCGCAATTCCTCCATCAGAGCCTTTGCGCGCGCCTCTTTCGCCGGGTCGCGCAGCTGTTCATAGGCGTAGGGCGCGGGCGGCAGGCGGTCCTGCGCGGCCAGCGGCGCGGCGAACGCGCCCAGCAAACCAAGCAGGACGAGCATCAGCCTCACTTCATCGCCTCTAGCTTGGCGACGATTTCGGGCACCTGCTCGGCCAGAATCACGCCCTGGATCTGCTCGCGAATAACGCCCTTGCCATCGATCAGGAATGTCTCCGGCACCCCTGACGATCCGAGCGCGATCTGGACGCTGCTCTGCATGTCCGATCCGATCCGGTCGAACGGATTGCCATATTCGCGCAGGAACATCGCGACATCCTCAGGCCGGTCGCGGATCGCAATGCCGTCGATCGGCACGCCTGCCGCCTTCAAGGCCTCCAGTTGCGGCGCCTCGGCGCGGCACGGAATGCACCAGCTTGCGAACACATTGACCAGCCTCGGCTTGCCGTCGGCGAGCTGGCTGCTCTTCAGCCCCGCCACCCCCGCGGTCGCGGGCGGCAGGTCGAACAACGGCATCGGCTTGTCGATCCACTGCGACTGGATCAGCGTCTCGGCGGGCGTCACCAGCCGATAGATGAAAGCGCCGAACAGCAACCCCATGATCGCCAGCGGCACAAAAAGAACCCAGCGGTTGGTCATGGCGCAAAGCGCTCCTGTGATTTGCGGTGACGCCGCGCGCGCCAGATGGCCAGCAACTGCGCCCGGCCGAGCATCGACAGCGTCGCGCCCAGCGCGATCAATCCGCCGCCAAGCCAGATCCACCACACCAGCGGCTTCCACCACAGGCGGATCTGATAACGGTCTGCAATGCCGTCATCGCTCGTCACCGGCTGTCCTAGCACCGCATACAGCTGCCCGCCCGGCCGCGTCAGCAGCGCCGCTTCGTTGGTCTCGGTCGGCGCGGTCCCCATCAAGCCGGGGAAGGTGCGCGCCTCGGGCCGCATCGTAAAGGATTGGCCGCCCGACGTCGTCGCGACCAGCGTGCCTTCAATCGAGGTAAAATTCGGCCCCGCCACCGGCTTCACGCCGACAAATTTCACGGCGAAATCGCCGACCTTGATGACATCGCCGGGCGCCGCGGCGACCAGCCGTTCCTTGATGAAGGCGCTTTCGGCGCCCATCCCCGCCAGACACACCGCGACTCCAAAATGCGCGACCACCATGCCCCAGGTCGGTAGCGGCGTGCGGCGGAGGTTCCGGCCCCACAGCGGTGCGAGGCTGGCGACTGCAACGACGCCCGCGACGGTCATCCCGAGCAACGGCAGGATGCCGACCTTGCCGCCGAACAAGATCAGCGCGAATAGCACCGCCGCCCCGGCGAAGATCGCCAGCGGCAGGCGCGACCACAGCTTCTTGCCGTCGTCCTTGCGCCAGCCAAGCAGCGGTCCCGCCACCATCACGAGGCACAAGATCAGCGCTAGCGGCCCCGCAACGCGGTTGTAATAGGGCGGCCCGACCGAAATCTTCTCGCCCATTGCCTCGGCGACGATCGGATACAGCGTGCCGAGCAGGACGAGCGCGAGGATCGTCGTCAGCAACAGATTGTTGATCACCAGCGCGCCTTCGCGGCTGAGCAGCGCGAACTTCTTCCCCTCGGCCACGCTGCCCGCGCGTAGCGCAAACAGCGTCAGCGCGCCGCCAATATAGATCGCCATCAGCACGAGCAAAAATGTCCCGCGCTCGGGATCGACCGCGAAACTATGGACACTCGTCAGCAACCCCGACCGCACGATGAAGGTGCCGACCATAGACATCGAAAAGCCGATGACGGCCAGCATCACCGTCCACGCGCGCAGCGCATTGCGGGTCGCCGTCACTGCGACCGAATGCAGCAAAGCCGCGCCTGCCAGCCAGGGAATCAGCGAGACATTCTCGACTGGATCCCAGAACCACCAGCCGCCCCAGCCAAGCTCATAATAGGCCCAGTAACTGCCCGCGGTGATCCCGATGGTCAGGAAGATCCAGCTGAACAACACCCACGGCCGCATCGCCCGCGCGAACGCCGGCCCGATCTCGCGCGTGATGAGCGCGCCGACGGCAAAGCTGAACGCGACCGACAGCCCGACATAACCGACGTAAAGCGTCGGCGGATGGAAGGCGAGGCCGATGTCCTGGAGCAGCGGGTTGAGCCCCTGCCCGTCGGGCGGTGCGACCGGCAACCGATTGAACGGGTTCGATGAAAAGATCAGAAAAGCAAAGAAGCCAAGGCCGAGCGCCGCCTGCGCGCTCAAGGTCGCAATCAGCGTATCCTCGCGCAGCCGCTTTTCGAACAGCGCGATCAGCGCCCCTGACAGCGTCAGGATCGTCAGCCACAACAGCATCGACCCTTCGTGATTGCCCCACGTCCCGGCGATCTTGAAGATCATCGGTTTCAGACTGTTGCTGTTGCGCGCGACCAGCTCGACCGACATGTCGGACCGCACGAACAGCGCGATCAGCAGGCCGAACGCGGTGGCGGTGAGCACCCCCTGGGCAACACTCGCCGGGCGAACCAGCGCCGCCAGATCCTTCTGCCCGCCGCGCAGATACAGCGCCCCTGCGACAAGCGACAGGCAGGCGAGCGCCGCGGCGATCCAGAGCAGCGCAAGGCCGAGTTCGGCGATCATATAACCGTCGCCCCCGCGCAGCCGGGGGCCGCTGGCAGGTTGGCGCAAGGCCTCTTGCGGCCCCCAACTGCGCGGGGGCGGCGGTTATTCTTCAGCATCACGCCTTCGGCGCCTTCATATTCTTCGGCATGTCACCCATCTGCGGCGGCATATAACGCTCGTCATGCTTTGCCAGGATGCGGTCGGCGACGAAGGTCCCATCGGCGCGCATTCGGCCATCGGCAACCATCCCCGATTCTTCGCCGAAAAGGTCGGGGACAATACCCGTATATTCGACTGGCACCGACGCCTTGCCATCGGTCGCGACGAATCGGATCGTCAAGCCATCGCTCTGCCGCGCGATGCTGCCCGAAGCGACCATGCCGCCCAGCCGCATCGGTTCGCCAACGACCGCCTTGCCGCCCTTGATCTCGACCGGCGTGCGGAAATAAGCGGCTTCGTCACGCAGCGCGCTCGCACCAAGCACGCCCGCGCCCGCAATCCCCGCGACCGCGAACAGCGCGAGCACCAGCCGTTGATGCTTCGCCTTCATTTACGATCCTTGCGCAGCGCGTCGCTGCGTCGCTCGGCATTCACCATCGCGCGCCAACTTGACCACAGCACCGCACCAGTGAGCAGCATCGTCAGCCCGTAAGCCGCCGCCACATAGGCCCACTGGCCGCTGCCGCTGATCACCCCCGTCACGCTCAGTTCCCCTCGTCGTCGGCCAGCCGCCGTAGCCGCGCCCCAACGCGATTGTCGGCGATGATCCGCCGCATCCGCATCACCACAATCGCCCCGAATAGCAGCGAAAAACCCAGTAAGGTCAAGCCCAATGGCCATAGCAGCGCATTGTCGATGCTCGACCCGCGCAATGTGATGCTCGGCCCCTGATGCAGACTGTTCCACCACACCACGCTGCGGTTAATGATCGGGATATTGATCGCCCCGACCAGCGCATAGATCGCCGCGCCGCGCGACAGCGAACCGCCCTGCCGCTGGCCCCCACCACCACTGGCATCGCCATTGGTCAGCGCAATAAAACCCGCGTAGAGGAACAGCAGGACGAGCATCGACGTCATCCGTCCGTCCCATTCCCACCAGGTGCCCCACGTCGGTTTGCCCCAGATCGATCCGGTGGCGAGACACAGCGCGGTGAACAACATCCCCGGCACCGCAATCGCGCGCGCCGCAATGCCCGACAGGGGGTGGCGCCACACCAGCTGGATCAATCCAGCCAGCGCCAGCGATGTCCAGCCACCCATGCCCAGCCACGCGGCGGGGACATGCACATAGAGGATGCGCGCCGTCTCACCCTGCTTGTAATCGCCGGGCACCTGCGTCAGCCCGGCCCATGCGCCCGCCAGCACGAGCAGCAGACCCACACCGAGCAGCCATGGCGTCAGCGGCCTGGCAATTGCCAGAAAACGGGTCGGATTCGCGTAAGCGTGCATCGGTTCGCGTCCTTAGGGGAGCCCGGCACAGGGGTCCAGCAATTTGCCCGATGCGACCCGGTCCGGCCCCTCATGCCACGCGATGCGCGGAGGTCAAGCTTCGCCGTGGTAGAGCGACAATCACCCCTCCGGCCGCGTCCAGATCCAGCTGCCGCCGACCGCCGCAGCGATAATCGGCGCCATCATCCACGGCCACGGCGCAAACAGCAACGCCAGCACGATGCTGAAGGCAAAGGCCATGCTCGCCGCGATCTTCCCCTTGCGGCTGATCGCACCCTTCTCGCGCCAGGCGAGAATATGATGGCCAAATGCCGGGTGGCTCAGCAGCCACGCCTCAAGCTGCGGCGAGGAGCGCGCAAAGCAAAAGGCAGCAAGAATGACGAGCGGAACCGTCGGCAGCAGCGGTACAAACGCCCCGATCGCCCCGACCGCGAGCGACGTCCAGCCGCCGACCAAAAACAAATGCCGCTTCATTGGGGGTGGCTTAGCGGAAATTTAGGGACGCGCCAGCCTTCGCCAAAACGGCGCACCCCAAATCCGTTCGTGCTGAGCTTGTCGAAGCACCGCTTTTCCTCTGACAGCGCCAAAAGGAAGAATTGGCCCTCCGCAGGCACAGGGCGAACGGACGCGAGGAGCCGCGCTTAAACTTACCCCCGCCCGATCAGCTTCTGCGCCATCCGGTCCGCGACCGCCGATGCCGGCGCACCGCTTGCCTTGCTCTCGGCCCAGATTTCGGCCAGCCGCCCAGGGATCAAATGGATACGGCTTTCGACTTCCTCGCGGCTGCCCTGCCCCAGATATTCGAGCGCAACGTTGATGATGCCACCCGCGTTGATCACATAGTCGGGCGCATAGACGATACCGCGATCGTGGATGCGCTGGCCGTCGGCGGCGGTCGACAGCTGGTTGTTGGCGCCGCCCGCGACGATCGGCACGCGCAGTTTCTCGATGCTGCGCTCGGTCAAGATCGCGCCCAGCGCATTGGGGCTCAGCACATCAGCTTCGATTTCCATGATCGCCGCCGAATCAGCCAAGTCAGCGCCCAGTTCCTCGGCCAATTCCTTGGCGCGCGCCAGATTGACGTCAGCGAGGGTCAGCTTCGCGCCTTCGGCCGCCAGTCGCCGCGCGACGCCGCCACCAACGCTGCCGACGCCCTGCACCGCGACATGCACGCCCTTGGCGCTGTCTGTACCCAGCCCCTGCTTGATCGCCGACTTGATGCCCAGAAAGACGCCGAGCGCGGTCAGCGGGCCGGGATCGCCGCCCGCTTCGCCGCTCGCGACGGGAAGCCCGCTGACATGCTTGGTGTGCTTCGAGATCGCGACCATGTCGGCGTCCGACATGCCGACGTCCTCAGCGGTGACATATGCACCGCCCAGCGATTCGACCGCGCGGCCGAACGCCGCGAGCAGTTCGGGGGTTTTTGCCACGCCCTCGTCAGCCAGGATGACGCCCTTGCCGCCGCCCATCGGCAGCCCCGCCATCGCATTTTTATAGCTCATCCCGCGCGACAGGCGCAGCGCGTCGGTGATCGCCGCTGCGCGCTGTGGATAGTGCCAGTAGCGCACGCCGCCCGCGCCGGGGCCAAGGTGCCTCGAGTGGACCGCAATGACCGCGGTCAGCCCGCTGGCGCGATCACGGAACATGTGGACATGCTCATGATCGTCGAAATCGGCAAAATCCCACACTGCGGACATAACAAACCCTCGCGTTAAAAAATTACGTGGAGACGTAATAATCAGACGCACGTGCAGAGTCACGCCGTTTCCACGCCGAAAAACTCTTCGGTCGAAAATAGCGGAAATGGGGCGACCAACGGGGCTCGAACCCGCGACCTCCGGTACCACAAACCGGCGCTCTAACCAACTGAGCTATGATCGCCACATATGCGAAGAGAGCGCAGAAAGCGGCCTCGACAGCGCGCGGCGATAGGCGCGCATCGCCCCGTTCGTCAAGCATTGTTCGCACGCGCTTCCCTGCTAAAAAGCGCGCCATGGCTGCAAATGAATTTGTCGACATGGCGACCTCGGGCGCCGACCGCACCGCGGCGCGGCTCGCCGCGGTCCCCGGCATCCGCCGCGCGCCGACGCCCAAGCTCGAACAATATATGCTGCCGGGCTTTCTCGACGCTGAAACCTGTGCCGGGTTGATGGCGCAGATCGACCGCGAGGTCCGTCCCTCAACCATCGCAGATCCCAATGGCGACGAAGCGTTTCGTACCAGCACGACGTGCGACCTCGATCACCGCGACCCGCTGGTCATCGCGGTCAACAACCGCCTCCACGACCTCACCGGCATTCCGCTCGCATATGGCGAGCCGATGCAGGGCCAGCGCTATGACGTCGGACAGGAGTTCAAGGCGCACACCGATTACTTCGACCCCCACGGCGCCGACTGGGAAACCTATTGCGCGATCCCTGGGCAGCGCAGCTGGACGCTGATGATTTACCTCAACGAACCCGGTGCGGGCGGCGCGACGCGCTTTCTGGCGACCGGCAAGCTGCACCAGCCCGAGCTGGGCAAGCTGCTCGCGTGGAACAATGTCCGCCCCGACGGCAAGACCAACCCCGACACCCTCCACCATGGGATGAAGGTGCGCAAGGGGCGCAAATATATCATCACCAAATGGTTCCGCGAACGACCTTGGCCGTGGGCGGAGGGCGAGTTGGGTTAAACTCGACACGAACGGAACGTGGGAGTCGACGTCAGCCGACTCCCATTAAATTACCGAACCAAGCGATACTGGAAATTCAGCGTCAGCGTATTCGACACGCGACCTGGCTCGACCGGGGTCGCCTTGCCCGCCGCATCCATTGACTGCATCCGCACCATCGGCATCGGCGGGTTCGGGCCAAAGCTGCCGCCCTCGCTGATCGACACCAGCTCGGCGCCGCGGAAACCCGCGAGCCGTGCATAGTCCGCCGCCTTCGCTTCGGCCGCCTTTATAGCGGTACCGCGCGCGCCGACCAGCTGCGCGTCGGGATCCTTCATGCCGAACGACGGTCCGTCGATATTGGTGCCGCCCGCGGCGACCAGCGCATCGAGCAGCGAGCCAATATCGGCGATTTTCGACGTCGTCGCGCGAACGCTGTTGCTCACCTGATAGCCCAGGAAGCGCGGCGGCTGGCCATTGCCCTGATTGTTGTAATCATATTGCGGCGACAGGCTGATGCCGCTGGTCTGGATGTCTTCGGCCTTGATCCCGCGCGCCTTGGCGGCAGCGATCAGCTTGTCCATCGCGGCGGCGTTCAGTCGCATCGCCTCGACCGCGGTCGGCGCGGTTGTCGTCACCCCGGCGCCAACAGTCGCCTGATCGGGGCGCGAGCGCACCTCCTCGCTGACCGAAAAGGCCAAGATCGGTCCCTGCGTCGTTGCTGTGGTCACTGTCGAGCCTCCCTGCTGCGCGAGCGCGGGCGCCGCCGCCATCAAAGCCATTCCGGCGGCCATAACGGCGAACAATTGCTTCGTCATTTCATTCTCCTGTTGGCCGGACCCCCGGCCAGTTGTGAACTCTGGTTCCGTAACGCTGACGGAACAGACCCGTTCCGGCCTTTGCGCGGACGGCGCTTGCATGATGCTGAACGCGCCAGTAGCGAGCCGTTCATAATGGCAGCACCGATTTTATCATACGAAGGCCTCGGCCTCGTCCAGGGCAGCGGCTGGCTGTTCCAGGATCTCGACATCTATGTCGGCGAACGCGACCGGCTGGCGCTAATCGGCCGCAACGGCGCGGGCAAGACCACCTTGCTCAAGCTGCTCGCGGGCCAGATCGATCCCGACAAGGGCAAGCGAGTCATCGTCCCCGGCACCCATGTTGTGATGCTCGAACAGGAACCTGATTTCTCGCCCTTCGCAACGCTGATGGATTTCGCTGTCGCGGCGCCCGATGCGCCCGAAGCCTATGAAGTCGAAGCAATCGCCGACCAACTCGGCATCGACATGAACCGCACTGCCGCCAGCGCCTCGGGCGGCGAACGCCGCCGCGCTGCGCTCGCCCGCGCCCTCGCCCAAAACCCCGACGTCCTGCTGCTCGACGAGCCGACCAACCACCTCGACCTTGCCGCGATCGACTGGCTCGAAAGCTGGCTTGCGCGGTACACCGGGGCGTTCGTTGCGATCAGCCACGACCGGACATTTCTCACGCGCCTGACGCGCCAGACCTTGTGGCTCGACCGCGGCAGCATCCGCCGCAAGGAAATCGGCTTCGGCGGCTTCGAGGAATGGAGCGATGCCGTCGCCGCCGAGGAGGCGCGCGCTGCGCAAAGGCTCGATTCGAAGCTGCGGCTCGAGGCACATTGGCTCGAACGCGGCGTCACCGCGCGCCGCAAGCGTAACCAGGGCCGCCTCGAAAAGCTGAAGGAAATGCGCGCCACCCGCGCCGCGATGATCGGTGGCCCCGGCGTCGCCAAGCTCGGCCTCGCGAACGACGATGTCCGCTCGAAATCGGTGATCGTCGCCGAGAGCGTGTCAAAGAGCTTCGGCGACCGCGTCATCATCAAGGATTTCGATTTCCGCGTCCAGCGCGGCGACCGCATCGGCATCGTCGGCGCCAATGGCGCGGGCAAATCAACCCTGCTCAAGCTGCTGACCGGCGAGATCCAGCCCGACAAGGGCAAGATCACCCTCGCCCCGACGCTCGACGGTATCGTCATCGACCAGCAGCGCAGCCTGATGTCGCCCGACAAGACCGTCCGCGACATCCTCGCCGACGGCGGCGACTGGGTCGAAGTGCGCGGGGTCAAAAAACATATCCAGGGTTATCTCAAGGAATTCCTGTTCGATCCCGGTGTCATGGAAGCCAGCGTCGGCGCGCTCTCGGGCGGCGAACGCTCACGCCTCCTCCTCGCTCGCGAATTCGCTCGCGAATCGAACCTGCTCGTCCTCGACGAGCCGACCAACGACCTCGATCTCGAAACGCTCGACCTCTTGCAGGAAGTTATCGCCGATTACGCCGGGACGGTGCTGCTGGTCAGCCACGACCGCGACTTCCTCGACCGCACCGTCACCGTGACGCTCGGCCTCGACGGAACCGGCAAGGTCGACATTGTCGCCGGCGGCTATGCCGACTGGGAGGCGAAGCGGGTCAAGCCGAACAGCGTCAAAACCAAAGCCTCAACCGCCGCCGCCCCGCCCCCACCGACCGCGCGCAAGAAATTGAGCTACAAGGATCAGCGCGACTATGACCTGCTGCCGGGCCGGATCGAGGCGATCGAAGCCGAGATGGCGGCGGCGGAAACCGAGCTGTCGGACGGCACTTTGTTCACGCGCGACCATGCAAAATTCACCGCGCTGACGGGCAAGCTGGAAAAGCTGCGCGAGGAGAAGGCCGCGGCGGAAGATCGCTGGTTGGAACTGGCCGAAGAGGTTGAAGCACTCCAATAACCGCCGCCCCCGCAAAGGCGGGGGCCGCTAAGGCGTATTCCGGCGCTGCCACCTCCCCAGTATCCCTGCGCGACAGGGAAGATCCCCAGCAATCGGTCGTTCTGACCTTTCACCCCGGTTATCCCAGCCAATAAAACCGCGACAACCGATCCAGCGCCAGCCCCAGCATCAGCTTGCCCGACCGCGCTGGCCAGCCCCTTCTCCGCCCCGGCAATCCCCTCACCCGCCCACATCACCCGCCAGCGAATGTCGGAAAGCCAGGCGATCGGGCTCTCGGCTATGTTGACCGCTTCCTGCCGCATCATCTGCGGGCCGCTTTTGTCAGGATCGATCCGGTTATCGCGATGCAGGCGGGCGGCTAGCTGGCGTGCGGGCATGCCAATATCCTTTGGCCAGAAGACAGGCCTTGACACTGGAATATTTTGTAGGAAAGAAGAACCGATTTGGTTATTTGAAGGTTTTTCGATGATCAACAGCATCCGCGCCGTGCGCCGCGCCAAGGGACTGACGCTCGAGGAGGTCGGCGCGCGCTGCGATCCGCCGACAACCGCGCAGACGATCGGACGTCTCGAAACCGGGACGCGCACGCTGTCGCTCGGCTGGATGAACCGCATTGCCGCGGCGCTGGGGGTCGAAGCCGCCGAGCTGGTGCAATTGCCGCAGGATACCCAGCTGACGATCACCGCGCACCTTGGCGCCGATGGCGCGCAGGCGCCGACGCGGGTCGAACAGGCGCTGACCGCGCGCCCCGGCGAAGACATGGTCGCCGTACGCGTCACCTCATCCATCGGCGATTACCGCGCCGGCGACGAAATCTGGTGCCGCCGGATCGAAGGCGACTGGACCAGCGCGCTCAATCTCGACCTGCTCGTCCCGCGTCCCACCGGGCGCTTTTTCTTCGCGCGCCTGCTCAATGTCGATGGCGAGAAGCTGCACCTGCTGCCGCTCGGCACCGGCGCGCGGCAACAGGTGGTCAGCAACCCGCCCTGGGCCGCAATCGCAGTGCGGCTGATCCGCACGCTCTAGGCCTGTCCGTTCGCCCTGAGCTTGTCGAAGGGCCGTCCTTTCTTTCACCGACGTCAAGGAAAAGCGGTGCTTCGACAAGCTCAGCAAAAACGGGTGAGAGGGCCAGCATGACTCTACTCCGCGTCCTGTCCATCGCCACGCTCTTCCCCGACGCGGCCCGCCCCAACTTTGGCCTGTTCGTCGAAAAGAGCCTGCGGGCGCTCGCCGCGCAGCCGGGGATTGACCTCACCGTCGTTGCGCCGGTCGGCCTGCCGCCCTTCCCGCTCTCGCTGCACCCGCGCTATCGCACGCTTCGCGAACTGCCCGACCGCGAACGTTGGAACGGCCTCACCGTCCACCGCCCGCGCTTCCCGCTAATCCCGCGCATCGGCGCGCGCCTTAACCCGGCGATGGTCGCGCGCGCCGTGCTGTCGGCGGTGTCCGGTCAGACGTTCGACGTCGTCGACGCGCAATTCTTCTACCCCGACGGTCCCGCCGCGATGCGCGTCGCCGCCGCGCTCGGCCTCCCCTTTTCGGTCAAGGCGCGCGGCGCCGATATCAGCCATTTCGGCCATGATCCCGCGACCGCACCGCAGTTGATCGCGGCGGCCGACAAGGCCGCGGGCCTGCTCGCCGTATCGGACGCGATGCGCCGCGACATGACCGCGATCGGCATCGACCCGGCCAAGGTCACCACTCATTACACCGGCATCGACACCGCCCGCTTCTCGCCCGGCGACCGCAAGGTAGCCCGCGCGGCGCTCGGCATCGATTCCTCCCCGATGATCCTGACCGTCGGCGCCCTCATCCCGCGCAAGGGACAGGCGCTCGTGATCGAGGCGCTCGCCGCGCTGCCCGGCGTCCACTATCGGCTCGCCGGCGCGGGCGAAGCCGAAGGCCGCTACCGCGCGCTGGCGCAGCGGCTCGGCGTCGAGGCGCGCGTCCATGTCATGGGGCCGGTCGCCAACGCCGACCTGCCGCAGCTCTATCGCGCTGCCGATGTCGTCGTGATGCCGTCGGTCAGCGAAGGCCTGGCCAATGCCTGGGTGGAGGCGCTCGCCTGCGGCACCCCGATCGTCATCAGCGATGCAGGCGGCGCCGCCGAACTGGTCACCTCGCCCGTCGCGGGGCGGATCGTCACGCGGACGCCCGAAGCCATTGCCGCCGCGGTGCAGGCGATTCTCGCCGACCCGCCCGCGCCGTCAGTCGTCGCCGCCACCCTCGCGGGCCGCTTCGACTGGGACCGCAACGGCCGCGAACTGGCCGAGCATCTGCGCCGCTGCGCGGGTCATTAAACGACCGCGCCGTCGTCCTTGCGCTCGACCCGCTCGCCGCCGGCCATGCCCGCGGTCGTGCGCGGTACAAAGCTGTCGGGGCCGACCTTCAGCCACACCAGGATCGGCGCCGACATATAGATCGACGAATAGGTGCCGATAAAAATGCCGAGCAGCATCGCTGCGGTGAAACCAAAGATCACATCGGGACCAACCCAGAGCAGCACGCCAAGCGCGATCAGCATGGTAAAGCTGGTCATCACGGTGCGCGCCAAGGTCTCGTTCAGGCTGAGGTCGAGAAGCGGGATGATCTCCATCTTGCGATATTTTTTCAGATTTTCGCGAATACGGTCGAACACCACGATCGTATCGTTCAGCGAATAACCGATGATCGTCAGCAACGCCGCGACGATGTTGAGGTCGAATTGCATCTGCGTCAGCGCAAAAAAGCCAAAGGTCAACGCAACGTCGTGGAACAACGCAAACAGCGCCCCGGCCCCGAACTGCCATTCAAAGCGGATCCAGATGTAGATCGAGATCGCCACCATCGCGAGCAACAGGCTGAGCGCGCCGGTCTGCAGCAATTCCTCGGACACTTTGCCCGAAACGGTTTCGACCGACCCGGTGGTGGCGGTGGGAAACGCCGTTTTGATCCCGGCCAACAGCTGCGCGCCGGCGCGATCCGCCGCCGCCTTGTCGCCTTCGGGAAGCGCGGTTCGGATCGACACCGCCTTGTCCGAACCGAATTGCTGGATCGTGGCCTCACCCAGCCCGATCGTCGCAACCTTGCTGCGAATTTCGTCGATCGGTGGCATTGCTTGCGGGAATTCGACGCGGACCGACTGGCCACCGACGAAATCGACCCCGAGGTTAAGCCCGCGCGCCGCGACGAGCGCGATCGACGCCACGATCATCAATATGCTGATCACCATGGCAAGCTTGCGCCATTTCAGGAACTGGATGTTGGTGTCGTCGGGGACGAGTTTCAGCAGACGCATGGTGTCGATCCCTTATCAGATATTCAGCGACGTCGGGCGCGAGTTGCGCAGCCACCCGGCTGCGAACATGCGCGTGACGGTGACGGCGGTAAAGACGCTGGTGATGATGCCGATGGTCAGCACGACGGCAAAACCCTTGATCGGCCCCGACCCGAACCAGAACATCAATCCGGCGGCGATGACGTTGGTGATGTTGGCATCAAAGATCGCCCGGCTCGCCTCGGAATAACCGACGTCAATCGCCTGGAATACCCGTCGGCCGCGCTTCAACTCCTCGCGTATTCGCTCGTTGATCAGCACGTTGGCGTCGACCGCGGCACCAATGGTCAGCACGAACCCGGCAATGCCGGGCAAGGTCAGCGTCGCGTTGAAGGCCGCCATGATTGCGATGATCAGCGCGATATTGAACATCAGCGCGATGTTCGCGTAAATGCCGAACCGGCCATAGACGATGATCATGAACACCAACACGGCGACCGTCGCGATGATCCCCGCGATCGCGCCTTTGCGGATCGAATCGGCGCCCAGTTCAGGGGTTACGGTGCGCTCTTCGACCACCGCCATCTTCACTGGGAGAGCGCCCGAGCGCAGCGAGATCGCCAGCGCATTAGCGCTGGCCACGGTAAAGCTGCCCGAAATCTGAGCACTACCACCCAGGATCGGTTCGTTGATCGACGGCGCCGACAGCACTTTGCCGTCCAGCACCATTGCGAAGCGTTTACCGACATTCTGCGCGGTCACCTTGGCAAAGGTGCTCGACCCTCCCGAATCAAAGCTGATCGATACGACCGGTTCATTTGATTGCGGGTCATAGCTTTGCCGCGCGTTGATGAGCTGTTCGCCGCTGATCATCACTTGACGGCGCAGCACCTCGAACGTCGCGCCGCTGCCTTCGCCCTCGGCGTAGGGAACGATTTCGCTGCCAACCGGCACACGCCCCGCGGCGGCTTCGGCAGGGTCGGCATTGGGGTCGACCATGCGAAATTCCAGCCGCGCGGTCTTGCCGATCAGTTCCTTCAGCGCGGCCGGATCCTGCAACCCGGGCACCTGAACGACAACGCGGTCATTGCCTTGCCGGATGATCGTTGGTTCGCGCGTTCCCAGCGCGTTGACGCGCTTGTCGATGATGTCGCGCGCCGAATCCATTGCGTCAGCAACCGCCTGGGTTTGCCCTGCGCTGGTGGGGGTCATCACGATGCGGGTGGTATCGACGATGTCGATGTTCCAGTCGCGCTGGCCGGTCAACGCTGCGCCCTGGGTCTGGCTGAACAATCGGTCGCGCGCATCGTCAAGCTGCGCCTGATTGCGGACAAGAAAGCTGATTCGTCCGCCATCGGTCGACAGCTCACCGATCGCAATATCATCGTCGGGTCCGCGTTCGCCGTTCATTGCGGCGCGGACGGTCTTTTCCATGCTGGTGAGCTGCGTCGTGCGCAGGTCGTCGATGTCGGCCTCGAGCAGCAAATGGCTGCCCCCGGCAAGATCGAGACCCAGGTTGACCTTCGCCTGCATAAATGACGGCAGGCTGTTGAACGTCTTTTCGGGCAGAAAGCTGGGGATGGAAAAGAGGACGCCCAGCAACAGGATGATGCTGATGCTGATGGTTTTCCAGCGCGGGAAATCGAGCATGATCTGATGGTCCGATAGCATGCGCGGGACGGCGGCGACGCCGACCCCGCCGGGTCAGTCGTTGGCGGGCTTGCCGCCGGGCTGCATCACGTCGGCCAAGGTCGCCTTGACGACCTTGATCTTGACGCCCTGCGCGATTTCGACGTCGGCGTAGTCATCGTCGACGCGCGTCACCTTGCCGACGATCCCGCCGCCGGTCACGACCTGGTCGCGCGGCTTGACCGCGGCAATCTTGGCGCGATGTTCCTTGGCGCGCACCTGCTGCGGACGGATCAGGAAGAACCAGAACACGACAAAGATCAGCAGATAGGGAACCAGCATCAGGAAGCCAGCGGCCCCGCCGCCCGATCCTGCCGCCTGCGTCATAAGCAAGTTGGTCGACATGAATGAAAAACTTTCGATTAGAAATGCTGCCCGATCCCCGCGGAACCTGTGCACAGAATGGCGCGGCGCCTATCACGCAGGGACTCGAGGCGCAACCGTCGCAGCGCGCTCCCCCCTTATGACAAGCGGGCCTGAAATGGGAAGCGTAGCGTCCGGATCAAGGCATGCCGATCGCCGCGTGAACAAAATGCCGCCTTGGGTTCGGAGATATGATGGCCTTGCATAGCCCGCCAAGGCGCGCTAGGGGCCACGCCTGCCCAATCGGGCCGGTCGGGACGTAGCGCAGCCTGGTAGCGCATCACACTGGGGGTGTGGGGGTCGGAGGTTCGAATCCTCTCGTCCCGACCAATTATTTCAATGACTTAACACCACCTACCCGCTGCGAAACGCGGCGCGGGCAGGTTATCGGCAGGCTGCTATTAATGCCGCCAAGGTGGATCAAATCCCCATCGAATCCTTTAGCCTCGTCCCTGCTGCCGCCGGACAAGCCCAGCCGGACACATTGCGCGGGACATCATAGGCTATAACTTCAGCAGTCCGGATTCTAATGGACTTCACAAGGTTGGCGGGCGGACTGCCGTCCATAGTGTCAGGCTGCCAGCGGCGACGACAAGCGCCGGCCCGCAGAACGGCCGCGCGGTACGACCGAGATTTTGATCTGCACATCCCTGTTTAGTCGGTCTAGAATCCGCATCAGCCGGTCGATGGTGAAACGGTCGAGCTGGCCTCCGGGTTTGCCTGCAAGTGTCAACTGCCACGCCGGCGCACGTTGCAATTCGACCCTGAGTTTACCGAGGTTGAGCGTGCGGCTGCGTCCCGAGGCAAAATGGCACCGGAAGCAACGCCGACGATGCTCGAGAAACAGCAGAAAACTGCGGAAAAATCACGGATTATTGGGTGCGGCGCGATGCAAGCGCCCCCCTAAAATATCGTCTGGGGGTGTGGGGGTCAGAGGTTCGAATCCTCTCGTCCCGACCAGCAATTTTCTGTCATCATGCGATGAGTCTGGCCGATGGCGCCATCCATTGCGGCCGTCTGTAATCCGGCAAAGCGCCGCGCGGCGGACCGCCGCCTCCGCATCGACGGAGGCGGCGAACCAATCAGGAAACGGTCGCTTTAACGATCTTGCCGGGCTCACGCGGCGGCTCGCCCTTGGGCAGCGCGTCGACATTTTCCATGCCTTCGATCACTTCGCCCCAGGCGGTGTATTGATTGTCAAGGAAACGCGCGTCGTCGAAGCAGATGAAGAACTGGCTGTTCGCGCTGTTCGGGTTCTGTGCGCGCGCCATCGAGCAAACACCGCGCACGTGTGGCTGCGCGTTGAATTCGGCGGGCAGGTCGGGCATCGGGCTGCCCCCCATGCCGGTGCCAGTCGGATCGCCGCCCTGCGCCATGAAGCCCGGGATGACGCGGTGGAACACGACGCCGTCGTAAAAGCCTTCGCTGGCGAGCTGGGTGATGCGCTCGACGTGCAGCGGCGCCAGATCGGGCCGCAGGCGGATAACGACATCGCCGGTCGACAGCGAAAGGGTAAGGGTCTGGTCGGTCATGATCGGCTCCTGTCAAAAATAATCGCGGTGCCATAGCGACCAACGGCGTCAAAGCCACGCTTTAATTGCCGCAGTCGCCTCGCTGACGTTGCCATCTGGCGGTGCCGCGACTAGGGGAAAGGCACGGCCCGCCGACTGCCGTCGGCTCAAACAGGGAGGACCGCGCGATGGATAACCGCGAAGATTCCCGGTCCACCGACGATATCGCCATCACCGACGAGCGCGACCGTGAAGCGGTGGTGCGCGAAACTGAAACCGAACTCGATGAAGACGACCGGCTGAGGCCAGAATTCGTCCGCGACGTCATCGAACTGGCCGAGGCAGGCGAAGGCGAAGCGGCGCGCGAGCGTATCGGCCGCCTGCACCCTGCCGACATCGCCGATCTGTTCGAACTGGCGCGTAGCGACGAGCGCCCGATGCTCGCCGCGGTGCTGGGGAATATGCTGTCCGCCGACGTGCTGGCGGAAATGAACGATTATGTGCGCGAGGAGCTCATCGACCTGCTCGCGCCAGAGCAAGTCGCCGAACTCGCGTCCGAACTCGATACCGACGATGCTGTTGCGATCATCGAGGATATGGAAGCCGACGAGCAGCAGGCGGTGCTCGACGCGATGGAGCCCGAAGATCGCGCCGCGATCGAGGACGCCCTCTCCTTCCCCGAGGAATCCGCCGGGCGCCTGATGCAGCGCGACCTGGTCGCGGTGCCCGAGCATGTCACCGTCGGCGACGTCATCGACCGGCTGCGCGAAGACACCGCGCTGACGAGCGATTTCTGGGAAATCTTTGTCGTCGATCCGATGCATCGCCCGGTGGGCTCTTGCCAGCTAAGCTGGATCCTGCGCACCCCGCGCGACATCGCGATCAGCGATGTAATGAAGCGCGAACAAACGCTGATTCCGATCGACATGGACCAGGAAGAGGTCGCGCTGCGCTTTCAGAAATATGCGCTGATCTCGGCTGCGGTTGTCGACCGCGCCGGACGACTCGTCGGGATGATCACCGTCGATGACATCGTCCACATCATTCAGGAAGAAGCGGGCGAGGATATTCTCCGTCTGTCAGGCGCCGGTGATGGCGACATCAACGAGCCGATCCGCGAAACCTATAGCGCGCGGGTGCGCTGGCTTGTCGCCAATCTCGGTACCGCGCTGCTCGCATCGTCGATCGTCGGATTTTTCGGCGCGGCGATCGAACAGATGGTCGCGCTCGCGGTGCTGATGCCCATCGTCGCCGGGGTCGGCGGCAACGCCGGGACACAGACGCTGGCGGTGACGGTGCGCGCGCTCGCGATGAACCAGCTCACCGATTCGAACAGCTGGCGCGCCATCTGGCGCGAGATGAAGATTGCGCTGCTCAACGGCGCGACGATTGCGCTGCTCGCCGGTACGGCGACGGCATTCTGGTTCGCCAACCCGCAACTGGGCGCGGTGATCGCCGCGGCGATGGTGGTGAACATCTTTGTGGCGGGCGTGGCCGGGGTGGCGATCCCGCTCTTGCTCGACCGGCTCGATCAGGATCCTGCAGTTGCAAGCTCGATTTTTGTCACCATGACCACCGATTCCATGGGCTTTCTGGCCTTCCTGGGCCTCGCGGTAGCAAGCGGCCTGACCACCATGGCCTGAGCAAGATATTGAAATCAAAAGTCGATTCTGCGGGTCCAAAATAATGCAAAAAAAAATTCATCGGCTGCATTTTTTTCGGGAACTTATCTGACATTTGGCTCGTTTCCCATTCGAGCAGCGATCATCGCCCCCCCGCAGCGCTGCTCAGCAACATTGGCCCGGCCCGCATTTCCCTCCCCCCCCTCGAAAGCGCGCCGGGCCATTTTGCACCCAGTTCAGAGAGGTTTGAAAAAATGACGAGTTTCCGAGCTATCATTCTCGCCGTTTTGGCAAGCGTTGCCGTCACCGGCTGCAACACCGTCAAGGGTGCAGGCCGCGACATCGAATCGGTTGGTCAGGCTGGCAGTGACGCCATCGACTGATCGGGTCTAGATCACTTACCCTAAGCCTCTTCGAGAGGCTCGACAGGCGCCTCTTCGGCGCCTGTTTTGCGTCGGCGCTGGGTAAACCAGATCGCGAACAGCGACAGTTCGTAAAGCAGGATCAAGGGGAGCGCGAGCAGGAACTGGCTGAGGATATCGGGCGGGGTCGCAACGGCAGCGATCGCGAAGGCGGCGACAATCATGTATCGCCGCGCCGATACCAACTGCTCGCGCGTCACCAGCCCTGATCGCTCGATCAGCATCAGGAAAATCGGCAGCAGGAACGCGATCCCGAACGCCATGATGAACTGCATGATGAAGCTGAGGTAATTGGCCACCGACGGCAGCGCTTCCTGCTCGATCCCGCCCATATCACCCTGAAAGCCGAGCAGGAATTTCAGCGCGACGGGGACCGTCACGAAATAGGCCAGGCACGCGCCAGCGGTAAACAGCACCGGGGTCGCCAAGATGAAGGGAAGCAACGCGCGCTTTTCTTTGCGATACAGGCCGGGCGCAACGAATTTCCACAGCTGGTTGGCAATCACCGGGAAGGCGATCATCATCGATGCGAACAGCGCGACCTTGATCTGGACGAAAAACGCCTCGAACAGCTGGGTATAGATGATCTTGCCCTGTCCCGCCGCGACGAGCGGCTGGACGAGGATGCTGAAAATCGGCTCAGCAAAATAGAGGCACACGCCAAAGGCGAGCGCGATTGCGACCAGCGATTTAAGCAGCCGCGAGCGCAGTTCGATCAGATGATCGAGCAGCGGCATCTTGCCGCCCGCGCCATCGTCTTCACTGGCAGTGATCGGCGTTTCGGCGGTCATGGCAGCGGACCGTCGCGCGGCGGCACCGCATGTGTTTCGGGTGTTTCGGGTTGCGCGGTCGCCGCAGCGGCTTCGTCCGCATCCTGCTCGCTCGGAGCGTCGAGCGCCGCAGCAGCTTTGGGGGCCGGGGCGCTGACATCGTCGATCCGCGGAAATTCGCGCATGATCGCGTCATTCTGCTCGCGCCACTGTTTCTCCAGCTCTTCCAGCTCGGCCTCGCGCATCATCGTGTCGAGCCCCGACCGGAAATGCCGCGCCATCCCCCGCGCCTTACCCATCCATTTGCCGACGAAGCGCATTGCCTTCGGCAAATCTTTGGGGCCGATGACGACCAGGGCCACCACGATGACGAGCAGCAGCTCGGTGGGCGCGACGTCGAACATCGATTACAACTTCCCTCCGCCGCCGGACCAGAATCAGAGCTTGTCGTGCTCGGCCGTCGGGGTCGAAATCGGGGCGCCGTCGGGCGCGCGCTGTCCGTCGATATGCTTGGGGGCTGCCGGCGGCACATCGTCTTCGGCCATGCCCTTTTTGAAGCTTTTTATGCCTTTGGCGACATCGCCCATCATGTCGGAAAACCGGCCCTTGCCGAACAGCAGCAGCACGAGAATGCCAACCACGAGCCAGTGCCAGATGCTAAAGCTACCCATCTAAATTCTCCTTGAGAAGGTCATCTAGGCTTCTTCGCCGTCTTTTACTAGGTCCAGCTCGCCCATCGCATCGTCAAAAGCGAGGTCGACCGGATCGAGCAGGCCTGCCGCGCGCAGGTCGTCAATGCCCGGCAAATCCTTGCGGCTGCCAAGGCCAAAATGCTGCAAAAATGCGTCGGTTGTTTTGTAGATGAGCGGCCGCCCCGGCACCTCGCGGCGCCCGGCAGGCGCGATCCATTCAGCCTCCATCAGCACGTCAAGCGTGCCCTTCGAAGTCTGGACGCCGCGGATCGCCTCGATCTCGGCGCGGCTGACGGGTTCGTGATATGCGACGATCGCCAGCACTTCAGCAGCGGCGCGCGACAATTTGCGTGGATCGTCACGCTCGCGGCGGAGCAAATGCGCGAGGTCGGCGGGGGTTTGGAAATGCCAATGCCCGCCGCGTTCGACCAGTTCGATGCCGCTGCCCGCGTGGCGGGCGGCAATCGCCTGAATGAAGGCGCGCACGTCGCCGATGCTCCAGTCGTCGCCCAGCCGCGCGACGATCTGCCGCGCATCGAGTGGCTCGTCGCTGGCAAACAGCATCGCCTCTATCGCACGTTCGCGGTCGTCGATCGGGTTCATGCAGCGGGTTGTCCCATAGTCGCGGCCCTCAGGTAAAGCGGTTCGAATGCGCCTGCTTGTTTCAGGTCGACGCGCCCCTGCCGGGCCAGTTCGAGCGCGGCGACGAAACTCGAAGCAATCGCAGAACGGCGCAGCGGACCGTCATAGTCGGGCGGCAGGAAATCGGCGAGTTCGGCCCAGTCGAGCTTGATCCCGATCATCCGCTGCAAATGGTGAAGCGCGGCATCGAGCGTAATCACCGGGCGCCGTGACACCATATGGACGACGGGCTCACTGCGCAGCTTGACCTGACCATAGGCCGCCAGCAGGTCGAAGAGGCTGGCATCCCAGCGCCGCAGCTTGACGTCGCGCAGCCCCTCGGGTTTGGCGCGCAGGAACACGTCGCGGCCGATGCGGTCGCGCGCAAGCAGTCGCGCCGCCGCCTCGCGCATCGCCGCCAGCCGCTGCAAGCGCAATTGCAGGCGCAGCGCGAGCTCGTCGGGCGAGGGCTCCTCGAGCGGATCCTTGGGGAGCAGCAGCGCCGATTTGAGGTAAGCAAGCCACGCCGCCATCACCAGATAGTCGGCGGCGACCTCCAGCTTCAGCTCGCGCGCTTCCGCGATGAAGGTCAGATATTGCTCGACCAGTGCGAGGATCGAAATCTGCTTGAGATCGACCTTCTGGCTGCGCGCGAGCGTGAGCAGCAGGTCGAGCGGCCCTTCCCAGCTTTCCAGCGACAGCTGCAGCGCGCCGTCATGGTCTGGCGCGGTCGGCGCCACCTCGAAATCGAGCGCCAGTTCGTCCATTGCCCGCTCAGGCAACCGCGAGCAGCGCGTCGCGCTGGTCGACCAACGTGGCAAAGGCCCGGTCGTCCGCCACTCCAGAGACACGGTCCATCGCGCCTTCGAGCCGCGCGCGCGACACGGTGCTGATCGGATCGAGCGCATTGGCGATGCCCACCATATCGTCCATCTTGGCCCAGCAATTGAGCGCGATATCGCAGCCCGCCGCGACCGCGTCGGCAGCGCGCGACGGCACGTCGCCCGACAAGGCCTTCATATCGAGATCGTCCGACATCAGCAGGCCGTGAAAGCCAACCCGCTGGCGGATCACGCTGTCGATGATGGTTGGTGACAAGGTCGCGGGTCGCTCAGGATCCCATGCTTCGAATATGACATGACAGGTCATCGCCATCGCCGCATCACGCAGCGCGGCGAAGGGCGCGAGGTCGGTCTGGAGTTCGCGATCGGTCGCGGTGACGATCGGCAGCGCCTCATGCGTGTCGAGCAGCGCGCGGCCGTGGCCGGGAATATGTTTGACGATGCCGACAACGCCGCCATCCTGCAGTCCGCCCAGAATTGCGCGCCCCAATGCCGCAACGCGCATCGGTTCGCTGCCAAGCGCGCGGTCGCCGATGATGTCGCTCGCGCCCGGCTGGCGCACGTCGAGCAAGGGCAGGCAATCCACATTGATGCCGACTTCGGCGAGCATCGCGGCGAGCGCCATCGCGTTCAGCCGCGCCGCCTCGATCGCGCTCGCGGGCGCGCGTTCGTAGAGCGCGTCGAAGGTCGCGCCACTCGGAAAGGGCGGCCATTCGGGCGACTTCATCCGCGCGACGCGGCCGCCCTCCTGATCGATCAGGATCGGTACATTATCCCGCCCATCCAGCGCGCGCAGCGCATCCGTCAAGCGCCGCAGCTGTTCGCGATTTTCGATGTTGCGCCCGAACAGGATATAGCCTGCGGGATCGCTGTCGCGAAAGAAGGCGCGTTCGTCGTCGGTGAGGGTCAGTCCCGAAAGGCCGAAAATGGCGGGTATCATTGTGCTTCAAACTCCATCGGCCGCCACCCCCTCATGCGGCTACCACCCCATGCAACATGCCATAGCGGCGCGATTGTACCAACGGAGTCTGCGGCCAAACGGGCCGAATCAGCGAACGACGACGCAATTTTCACCCGCAACGCGCAATTTTCCGCACAGATTCGCAGCGTTAGCGGCCGTTCCCGCCGACACGCGCAAGCGATAGACGGTGCCATCGCCCACCTTGGCTGGTGCGACCGATTTGTTGAGGTCGGCGAGATAGGCAAAGCGTTTCGACAGGTTCGTCCACGCCTTGGCCGCGGCGGCATCGCTGCTGAACGCGCCGAGCTGAATCATCGCCGATCCTGCGGCGGCGGGCGCTGCTTTGACCGCTGCGTCGGGCGTCTTGACCGACGTGGCGGCGAGCTTCGGCTGCTCCTTTGTTGCTACGACCGCCGGTCTGGCTTTCGCCTTTGCCGCAGCGGCCTTGTCCGCCGCCGCCTTGGCGCTGGCCGCTTCGCGCTCCTGCGGCGTCACGGCGGGTTCTTCGGGCATCCGCGTCGGATCGACCTTCCCGGCGGGCTCGGCACCTTCGCTGGCCGAGAAGCTGGCATCGCCCTCACCTTCAAAGGTCTTCGCGCCATCATTCTTGGGCGCGATCTTGTAACTGCCGTCCTGCGCCGCGATCAGCTCGCCCTTGCCGCGCGCGCCGCCGTTCTGGACCCACCACAGGCCGCCGAGCACCGCGCCGATCAACAGCAGCCCGCCCAGCACCATGACCAGCAAACGCGCCGGCGAGACGTCGCCATCTTCCTCCACCCCGTCGGCGGCTTCGAGCCAAGGCAGACGGTCTTCGCTTTCCAGCCCCAGTCCGGCATCGCCCTGGTCGGCGTATTTGTCCTCGGCCATCACTTCATCTCCTCGAGCGCCTCAACCCCCATCAGGTGCAGCCCGTTACGGATAACCTGCCCGATTCCGTCGGCCAAATAAAGGCGAGTCGCGGTCAGTTCGGGGTCATTTGCCAAAATGACACGCGCGTCGGGACGATCGTTGCCAAGGTTCCACCAGGCGTGGAACGCCGCGGCGACGTCGCCGAGATAGAAAGCGATGCGGTGCGGCTCCCGCGCCGAAGCCGCCGCCTCGACGATGCGCGGAAATTGCGCGAGCAGTTTGACGAGGCCGAGCTCATAATCGTCGAGGCGGTCCGCGTTCGGTGCGGCATCCGCGACACCTGCTTCGGCCAGCTTGCGCTTCAATGATGCGATCCGGGCATGGGCGTATTGGACATAAAAGACGGGGTTGTCGCGTGACGCCTCGACCACCTTGGCAAAGTCGAAATCCATCTGCGCGTCGGCTTTACGCGTCAGCATAGTGAAACGCACCGCATCCTTGCCAACCTCGTCGACGATGTCGGCCAGCGTCACGAAATTGCCGGCGCGCTTTGACATTTTGAACGGTTCGCCATTTTTGAGCAGGCGAACCATCTGGACCAGCTTGACGTCGAATTTCTTCTTGCCGTCGGTCAGCGCGGCGACCGCAGCCTTGATCCGCTTGACCGTCCCCGCATGGTCGGCGCCCCAGATGTCGATCAACTCGTCGGCGGTTTCGGCCTTTTGGAAATGATAGGCGAGGTCGGCGCCGAAATAGGTCCAGCTGCCGTCCGATTTTTTGATCGGCCGGTCCTGGTCGTCGCCGAACTTGGTCGAGCGGAACAGCGGCAGCTCGACCGGTTCCCAATCCTCGGGCGTCTCGCCCTTCGGCGCTTCGAGCACGCCGTCATAGACCAGGTCATTGTCGCGCAGCCATTTTTCGGCGGTCTCGGGCTTTCCTGCCGCCTGCAACTCGGCTTCGGACGAAAACAGATCGTGATGGATGCCGAGTTTGGCGAGGTCGGCGCGGATCATGTCCATCATCGCACTGACCGCCTCGGCGCGGAACAGCCCAAGCCACGCGCTTTCGGGCGCGCCGACGAAGCGGTCGCCATATTCGGTGGCCAGCTTGCCCGCGACGGGGATCAGATAATCGCCGGGATAGAGCCCTTCAGGCACCGCCCCGACGTCTTCGCCAAGCGCCTCACGGTAGCGCAGATGGACCGATCGCGCGAGCACGTCGACCTGTCCCCCCGCGTCGTTGACATAATATTCGCGGATCACGTCGTAGCCCGAATATTCGAGCAGCGCCGCCAGTGCATCGCCAACCACCGCGCCGCGGCAATGGCCGACGTGCATCGGGCCGGTCGGGTTCGCCGACACATATTCGACATTGACCCGCCGCCCCTGCCCCATGGCCGAACGACCATAATCGTTGGCTGCGCCATGGATCAGCGCCAGCTCTTCGCGCCAGCTGCCATCGACGAGGTGCAAGTTGATGAACCCCGGCCCGGCGACACTCGCCTCGGTCACTTCATCGAGCGCGCCGAGTTCAGCAGCCAGCAGGTCGGCAAGCGCGCGCGGGTTCATCCCGGCAGGCTTGGCGAGTACCATCGCGGCATTGGTTGCGACATCGCCATGGGCGGGATCGCGCGGCGGTTCGGCGCTGATCGCGGCGCGATCGAGCCCGGCAGGTAGGGCGCCTTTGGCGACAAGCGCATCGAGCGCGACGTCGATATGGTCGGAAAAGCGGCTGAACAGGGTCACGGGCTGGGCCTATCTTCGATCAGAACAGTCTTGCGCGCGCCCTATCGCAGCTGAGCGGGCGCGAAAAGCCCCGCGTCGCCCGGTCGGCGCGCGGGGCCATCGAAATGCGAACGGCGCCGCGCGCCGCCGCGGCTATCGTCGGACGTTATATTCGAGCTGTTCCTGCGTCAGCTGGAAACCGATCAGCAGTTCGAAACTGGCGCGCTGCACGGCGGCGCGCACTTCGGGCTGGCTGAGCGGATCGATCGCAGCGTCCTGGTCGCCCGCTTTGCGCTTGCGGGTGATGCGTTCCTGAATGTCGGCCGGCAAAGTCGCGGCGGCGCGATCGACATAAGCCGATGCCTGCGCCCGGCCGGTACCGCGCGTCTGCCCTTCGGGGAAAGCGACCACAACATTGCCAAGTCGCTTGGCAACCACGGCGGTGCCGCCCTGCAGGACCGTGCCATAATAAGGCAAAGTCACCGACCGCGCCGGACCGGCATCGCGGCGCGTCGCGACGACGTCGAAACTGGCGAGCTGATAAACCTTCTCACTCGCATCATTGCACTGCGGCGTCACATTGGTGATTGCAGCAACAATATCGATGGCGCGCGCATCGCGGCTGGTTGCTGGGTCGAAAAGGGTGATGTCGCCGGTGTGCAGCGGCACCGCCACCGCGGGACAGGCGCTACGCGTTGCGGTGATGCCGACACCGCCCGCGACATCGATTTCATTGTCCTTCGCACAGCCCGCCGCCGTCGCCATGGCCGCCGTGCCGCACAGCACAGTCAGGAATTTACGCGACGGGAACGAAATGGACATCATGATAAACGGGCTTTCCAAACAGGCTTGCCAATGCGGCTTGCGGTGCATCGGGATGGTCGATCCCGCGTCATGCGCGCCGCTTCTTATCGGTGCGATGAACGCGGCGCAACACGGACGAACTTCTTTACCCGGCGCCATATGCTGCGCTAGAGCGCCCGCATCATGAACGCTCCCCATCTGACACCGCGCCCGAACGGCGACGAAACCGCAGAACTCAAGGTTTTGATCGCGGCACCGCGCGGCTTTTGCGCGGGCGTCGATCGCGCGATCCGTATCGTCGAACTGGCGCTAGAGCGGTTTGGCGCGCCGGTTTATGTTCGTCACGAGATCGTCCACAATCGCTATGTCGTCGATACGCTGAAGGCGCAGGGCGCGATTTTTGTCGAATCGCTCGATCAGGTTCCCGACGGCGTCCCGGTGGTATTCAGCGCCCACGGAGTCCCCAAAGCGGTCCCCGCCAAGGCCGAAATGCGCGGGCTCGACTATATCGACGCGACCTGTCCGCTGGTATCGAAGGTCCATCGCCAGGCTGAGCGGGCGCATGAATCGGGACGACACATCATATTTGTCGGCCATGCCGGACACCCCGAAGTCATCGGCACGCTGGGCCAGTTGCCTGAAGGCGCGATGACGTTGGTCGAATCGGTCGACGATGTCGCAGCACTGGCGCCGTCCGATCCCGATATGTTGGCGTTCCTGACGCAGACCACGCTGTCGGTCGACGATACGCGCGATATCGTGACAGCGCTGCAACATCGCTTCCCGGCCATCACCGGGCCGCGCGGCGAGGATATTTGCTACGCAACCTCGAACCGGCAGGACGCGGTCAAGGCGATCGCCGAAGATTGCGACTGCATGATCGTGATCGGCGCGCCAAACAGCTCGAACAGCCTGCGTCTCGTTGAAGTTGCGCAGCGGATGGGAACCCCCGCGCATCTGGTCCAGCGCGGCATCGATGTAGATCCCGACTGGCTCACCGATATCGCAACGCTCGGCATCACGGCAGGCGCCAGTGCGCCCGAGACGCTTGTCCGCGAAGTCATCGACGCCGTCGCTGCGCACCGGCGGATCGTCGAGGAGGTCGTGGTCACGGCCGAGGAAAATATGGTGTTCAAACTGCCGCGCGGGCTAGAACCGGCGTCCGCCTGATGGCGGTTTATACGCACGTTGACCCTGACGACCTGGCCGCACTTGTGGCGCGATATGAGATGGGCAGCGTCCTGTCGTGCAAGGGCATTGCCGAGGGCGTCGAGAACAGCAACTTCCTGCTCGAGACGACCGGCGGGCGCTTCATCCTCACCCTCTATGAAAAACGCGTGCGTGAAGGCGACCTGCCGTTCTTTGTCGATCTGCTCGATCATCTTGCGGCCAGCGGTTCGCCAGTCCCCGCAATGATCCGCGACCGCAGCGGCAGCGCCGTTCAGCAGATTTCAGGGCGCGCCGCCTGCATCATCCAGTTTCTGCCGGGTATCTCGCTGACCCATCCCACGCCAGCGCAGTGCGAGGCGGCAGGTGTCGCTTTGGGCGCCATGCACCGCGCGCTGGCCGGATATGATGGTGCCCGCGCGAACAGCATGGGCCATCGTCATTGGCGAGAGGTCGCAAATGCTACCGGCGATCTCGACGCGGTCCGTCCGGGCTTGCAAGCGACTGTCGACGAAGAGCTTGGCTTTTTGGATGCCCATTGGCCGACAGACCTGCCCGCGCATGTCATCCATGCCGACCTGTTTCCCGACAATGTGCTGATGCTCGGCGACCGGGTAACGGGGCTGATAGACTTCTATTTCGCTGCCAGCGATTTCCGGGCGTATGATCTCGTGATCACGCACGCGGCGTGGACCTTTTCCGCCGATGGCAGCACCTGCGACCCGGCCCTGGCGCAGGCACTGATGCGCGGTTATGCACGCGAAATCGCGTTGACTGATGGGGAGATTGCCGCCTTGCCGACGCTCGCGCGCGGCGCGTCGCTGCGTTTCCTGCTGACCCGCGCGCATGACTGGGTCCACACCCCTGCCGACGCGCTGGTCACCCGCAAAGACCCCTCGCCCTTCCTCGCGCGCCTGCTGCGCTATCGCGCCGACGACGCTGCCCGTCTGTTTTCCCCCGCATGAGCGACGCACAAAGCAAGACGGTGATCGTCGCGACCGACGGCGCGTGCAAGGGCAACCCTGGTCCGGGCGGCTGGGGCGCGGTGCTGCGCTGGGGCGATGTGGTGAAAAAGCTGTCGGGGGGCGAACCCGACACGACGAACAATCGTATGGAGCTGATGGCGGCGATCGAAGCACTGGCCGCGCTGAAACGGCGCTGTAACGTCGAGCTATCCACCGACAGCGTCTATGTCCGCGACGGCATCACCAAATGGATCTTTGGCTGGCAGAAGAACGGCTGGAAGACCGCCGCCAAAAAGCCGGTGGCCAATGCCGACCTGTGGCAGCGGCTACTCGCCGAGGCCAAGCGCCACGACATCGAATGGCTGTGGGTCAAGGGCCACGCCGGGCATGGCGATAACGAGATCGCCGATCAGTTGGCGAGCGATGCCGCATTGGAAGTAGCGCGGGCGCGCTAAACGCCCGCGCCCGCCAAATCATTCGGCCTCGCGCGTTTCGGCTGCGGGTCCGTTCTTCTTGATCGATTCGATCGCATTGATCGCCGACGCCTTGCTGGAATAACCCTCGGTCCAGAAAATCGTTTCGCTGTTATATTTGAAATAGGCGACATGCTCGCCGGCCTTGTTCTTCTTGATCTCGAAATAATGGGCCATCGGATCCTCCATCGGTCGTTGTCGCGCCCAAGGTGTCGCGACGCATCCATCGTAAGCAGACGGCTGCGGCGCGCAAGACGCCAGATTGATATCAGGCGAAGCGCGACGCCGCGAAGGGCGCCGGATCGACGGCGCCGATCTTGCCGTTGGGCGCCGGCGCCCCGAGCTGTGCGGCAAGCATCGCCGCGATGGCGGGCGCCGTCTGGATACCGAAGCCGCCTTGCCCGGCGCACCAGATGAAACCGGGCTGGTGCGGGTCAGCACCGAACACCGGGATACGGTCGGGCGCAAAGCTGCGCAGTCCCGCCCATTTGCGCTCGACCGCGGCGACGGGCCAGTCGACGACTGCTTGCAAACGGTCAATCGCGATCGCGACGTCGACATCTTCCGGCGCGGCATCATGCGGATCGACCGGCGTTTCGTCATGCGGGCTGAGCCACACCCGACCTTGGCTTTCGCCCTTGAAATAGAAATCACCGCCGACGTGGATGATCAGCGGCAACTCGGCTGGGACCGGCACACCCAGCCGCAGCTGAATCACGGTGCGGCGATAGGGCTGGATCCCGATCGGCGCGACCCCGCACGCCGCGGCCACTCGGTCGGCCCACGCACCCGCCGCGTTGACAATCAGCGCCGCGTGGATCGACTCCCCGCCCACTTCGACGTCCCACCCGCTCGCAGCCCGCCGCGCCGATCGCAGTGGCGCGCGGGTCGCGATACGCGCCCCGGCGCGCCTGGCGGCGCGCAGATAGGCCGCGTGAAGCGCCGCGACATCGATGTCGCTGCAAGCCGCCTCATAGGCCGCTTCGCTCCACTCCGGGCGGACACCCGGGATTCTTGCGGCGATCTCGGCCGCGCCCATCCGCACAACTGCGACGCCTTTGGCGGAAAACTTGGCGGTAAAGGCATCAACTGCGGACGCTTCGCCGCGCTGGCCGATCGTCAATGCGGCGCGCGGCGACAGGAATCCATGTTCGGAAAATTCGGGCGCCGGGCGGGCAAGGGTGTCGAAGGATGCAGCCGACAGCGGCTGGACTCGCGCGCCACCATAGGTCTCATGCCAGAATGCGGCCGAACGGCCGGTCGCGTGATAGCCCGGCGCATCTTCCGCCTCGATCAGCATGACCCGGCGCCAGGGCGCCAGCGCAGCGGCCAGACTGGCGCCGGCGATGCCTGCGCCGACGATCAGCACGTCGGTGGCAGAAGGCGGCGCGGCGGTCATGCCCCGCCGCATATCCAATGGCCCGCGGAATGCAAGCCGCACCGCCCACCCCGCATGGTTACTCTTTGGTAAGCCATGTTGCGTAGGAGGTCGCCGATGGACAGCGGCACGATCTCCCTTGGCCTGATGGCCGTGTTAGGCCTGTTGATGATCGCCGCGGCGATCAGCGACCTCCGGTCACGGACCATCTCGAACGAGCTCAACGCGGCCGTGGCGCTGCTGGCGATCCCCTTCTGGATCGCGAGCGGCCTTGCGATCTGGCCCGACATCGCGCTTCAGTTCGCCGCCGCCTTTGCCGTCTTCCTCGTTTTCGCCGGATTGTTCGCAATCGGCGCGATGGGCGGGGGCGATGTAAAGATGATCGGGGCGGTCATGCTCTGGATCCCGCTACCCCTGTTCATGCCGACACTGACCGTCATGGCGATTGGTGGCGGCATCCTGTCGGCGATCATGCTTATACATTTGAAATTACGCCGTTCGGATAAGCCGGTGGAGGTGCCCTATGGGGTGGCCATTGCCGCTGCCGGACTTTGGGCGCTTCACCAACAATATCTTAACCAGTTTCAGGCTATCGGATGAACCTGAGGGCAAACACCGCCGTGTCTGGCTGGTGTTAGGAGGCGAAAAATCGTCATGGATACGCGAAAGATTATGCTGATCGTTGGCGCGCTGGTCATTGCGATCGGTGCGGCATTCGGGGTCAATCAGATGATGCGGGGAGCTTCGACGCCGGAAGCTCGGGCCGCAGCGGCGCCGGAGATTACCGGCCCGATGATCCTGGTCGCAACGCGGCAGCTGCCAGTGGGGACGATCATCGGCCCAGACAGCTTCCGGTTCCAGCCCTGGCCGAAAGAGTTGGTCGAAAAGGCGTATTTCATGAAGGAAAAGACCGACGTCAACACGTTGGTCGGCACCGTCGTGCGCTATCCGATCACCGCCGGTCAGCCGCTGACCCAGGGCGCGCTCGTCCATCCTGACGATCGCGGCTTCCTTGCTGCGGCGCTTGGCCCCGGCATGCGTGCCGTGACGGTCAAGGTCAGCCAGGAACAGGGTGTCGCCGGCTTCGTCTTCCCGGGTGACCGCGTCGACGTGCTGCTCGCCCAGACGATTGAGGTCAAGGAAGGCAGCTCCTATCCCGACGACCAGATTTTCACAGCCGAAACGATCGTGCGCAATGTCCGCGTGCTCGCCACCGACCAGCGCTACGACGCCGAGGACGAGACCGGCAAAACCCCGGTCCGTACCTTTGGCTCGGTCACGCTCGAGGCGACGCCCGATCTCGCAGAACGCATCGCGGTGGCGCAGAGCATGGGCAAATTGTCGCTCGCGCTGCGCCCGCTGGCCGAAAGCAGCGGCGAACTCGAAGCGGCGATTGCGTCGGGCGAAATCAGCGTTCCCGCCAAGGGCGGCACCGAAGCTGAACGCCGCATGCTGGCGCAGGCTCAGGCGCGCCCCGTGACGTCGAAGACGGCGACAACCGGCGGCGACGTATCGCGTTTCTGGATCCCGGTCAGCGGCCGTGTCGGCGGCGGATCGCGTCCGCAGCAGCAAGCAGCTGGAATGCCCGCGGCGCCTTCAGGTGGCAATTATGGGCCGGCAGCATCGAGTGGGCCGGTCGTCCGCATCACCCGCGGCGACAAGGTGACCGAAGTTTCGGTTGGGGGTAAGTAAGATGAACAGCAAAGCCAATTTCAAGGCAGCGGCCCTCGCCCGCACCCTGGCCATCGGCCTGGTGGCAGCGACACTGGTTTCCGCTCCCTCAGCGCCGGTCGCGGCGCAGGCGACCCAGAACGCCAGCAGCAGCATCGACCTGTCGGTCGGCCGTGGCCGCCTGATCAGCCTTCCTGCCGCGATGACCGACATCTTCGTCGCCAATGACGAGGTCGCCGATGTTCAGGTCCGCTCAGGTCGTCAGCTCTATATCTTTGGCAAAAAGCCGGGTGAGACCAGCATCTACGCCACCGACGCCAGCGGCCGGGTCGTGTTTTCGACCGTCGCCCGCGTTGGCAACAATATCGAAACGATCGACCAGATGCTTTCGCTGGCGATGCCCGAGGCGAGCATTTCGGCGAACACGATGAACGGCTTTGTGCTGCTCACCGGCACGGTCCAATCGCCCGACGATGCGGCCGAGGCCGAAATGCTGGTTCAGGCGTTTGTCGGCGAAGGCACCAAAGTGTTGTCGCGGCTGCGTACCGCGACGCCGCTGCAGGTCAACCTGCAGGTGCGCATCGCTGAAGTGAACCGTTCGCTGGTCAAGGAAATCAGTGGCAATGTGCTGACCCGCGATACCGACGGCCCGCTCGGCAACGGATTCCTCGGCGGCGTTTTCGGCGGCCGCAGCGCAGGATCGATCACCACCGACGCGAATGGCAACACGACCTATAACATCACGACACCCTCTGGCACGCGTAGCCTGGCCGGTGCCGGACGTCTGTTCGGGCTCGATCTGATTTCTTCGCTTGATCTGGGCGAACGGTCGGGCATGGTGGCGACACTGGCGCAGCCGAACCTGACCGCGATTTCTGGCGAGACTGCAGATTTCCTCGCCGGCGGCGAATTCCCCGTCCCGATCCCCGGGAACCTCACGGGGACGACGATCGAATATCGCAAATATGGCGTCAGCTTGGCCTATACCCCGACGGTCCTTTCCAACGGCCGTATCAGCCTGCGTGTTCGCCCCGAGGTGTCCGAACTTTCGACCGAAGGCGCGATCGAACTCGACGGTTTTCAGGTGCCTGCACTCACCGTGCGCCGCGCCGAAACAACGGTCGAGCTGGGATCAGGCGAAAGCTTCATGATCGCCGGGCTGATGAACAACCGCTCGATTGGTGCGATCGACAAAATGCCCGGTCTTGGCGACGTGCCGCTGCTTGGCATGCTGTTCAAATCGGACAGCTTCCGGCGCGGCGAAACCGAGCTGGTCATCGTGGTAACGCCCTATCTGGTGCAGCCGGTGTCGGCGAACGAGATCAAGTTACCGACCGACGCGTTTCAGGACGCCAACGACCTGCAGCGGTTGCTTCTCAACCAGACGGGTGACGGCGTGACGGGCGGCGACCGCCCGAAACCGCGGCTCGATACCAATGTCGGCGATGCCGATCGTCCGCGGGGCAGCAGCGTCGACGCCGCGCCCGGTTTCAGCATCAAGTGATGGGCAGGATTTCAGGAGCAAAGTGATGAAGAAAATCGCAACTTGGACAATCCTGGCCTTGAGCACATCGCTCGCGGGATGCTCGGGCGCCGCCCACAGCAACCGCAGCCTCGATTCGGTGCATCAGCCAGTCGTGCGCAATGCCATCCATCAATTCGATGTGGCGGCCACGAGCGGCGACCTGCCGCCTAGCGAACAAGGCCGCCTGCAAGGCTGGTTCGACGCGATGGGCGTGCGCTACGGCGACCGGATTTCGATCGAGGATCCTTCGGCTTATGGCGCCGCCTCGGCGCAGGCAACGGTACGATCGATGATCGAACGTCGCGGACTGCTGATCAGCAATGATGTGCCGGTGACCACTGGCGCAGTGCCGCAGGGCCATCTACGCATCATCGTCACGCGTGCCTCCGCTTTCGTTCCTGGCTGCCCCGATTGGGCAACGAAATCGTCACTCAATCCGACCAACGCAACCTCGTCAAATTACGGCTGCGCGACCAACAGCAACCTTGCTGCGATGGTCGCCGACCCGAACGACCTGATTAAGGGTGCGCGAAGCACCAGCAACGATCCCTCGATGGCAACGCGGGCGATCAAAACCTTCCGCGAAAAGCCGCCAACGGGTGGCGGCGAACTGCGTGGCCAGGCAACCAGCGAAGGAGGCGGCAAGTGAACGCGCCATTCAAATCAGCGGGACTGCGCGATCCGTTCAGCGCCTATGTCTGTGACGACGATACGCTGGAGTTGATCCGCGCAGCAGCAAATGACATGGGCTGGCCGATCGAAAAATGTAACAAGGGCGGTCTGCGCAATGCCGTCCAGTCACTTTCGGTGTCCGCCAGCCCGAACATCCTGTTCGTTGACATGTCGGAATCGGGTGACCCGATCAATGATATCAACGCGCTCGCCGAAGTCTGCGAACCCGGCACCGTCGTGATCGCGGCAGGCCAGGTCAACGATGTCCGCCTGTACCGCGACCTGCTGTCGAGCGGCATCCAGGATTATCTGCTCAAGCCGTTGTCGCTGGAACAGGTTCGCGAATCGCTGACGATGGCGCAAGCGATGCTGACCGCGCCAAAACATGCCGACGCACTCGACGATAAACCGCATCACATGATGGCGGTGGTCGGGGTTCGCGGCGGCGTCGGGGCTTCGCTCGTATCAACCTCGCTCGCTTGGGCGATGAGCGAACAGGCGGGCCGCCAGACCGCGCTTCTCGACCTTGACGTCCACTTCGGCACCGGCGCGCTGACGCTCGATCTCGAACCCGGCCGCGGCCTGATCGACGCAATCGACAACCCCAGCCGCATCGACGGCCTGTTCATCGAACGCGCCATGGTACGCGCGTCGGACAAGCTCAGCCTGCTATCTGCAGAAGCGCCGATCCACCAGCCGGTGATGACGGACGGTTCGGCCTTTTTCCAGCTGGAGGAAGAGCTGCGCGGCGCGTTCGAAATGACGATCGTCGATATCCCGCGTCAGGTGCTGATCCCCTTCCCCCACCTTGTGGCGGAAGCCGGAACGATCCTGCTGGTTAGCGACGTGACGCTAGCGGCCGCGCGCGATACGATTCGCCTTTTGTCCTGGTTCAAACAGAATGTGCCCGGCGCTCGCGTGGTACTGGTGGCCAATAAGTTCCAGAATGCCATTGGCGAATTGTCACGCAAGGAATTCGAATCTTCGATCGAGCGCCAGATTGACGTCGTCATCCCGTTCGATCCGAAACTGGTCTGCCAATCGGCAAAGCTCGGAAAGTCTTACGCCGAGGTCTGTAAGGGTACGAAAGCGGCCCTGGTGTGGAGCAATCTGATGCGCCTGATCCTCGATGGCGCCGATATCGAAGCCGAAGAAGCGCAGGCAGCCGCGGCCAAGGGCAAATCGGGCGGCTCGCTGCTCGGCAAGCTGGGGCTGATGACGAAAAAGGGCGCAAAACAGGCGGCTTGACGGACAGCTTTGCGGGTCGTCAACACCATTAAGCGATAGAAGCGGACAACTGCCGACATGAACCTGCCAGTCATCCTTATCATTGCGGGCGCCTTTGCGGCCTTTGCCCTGCTCGTCATTCTGCTGGGCGGGCCATCCGTCGGCAAGGCAAAGACGCGCCGACTGGCGATGGTGAAGGATCGCCACGCGGCCTCGACCGAGGCCGTGGTGGCGGCGCAGATGCGCAAGACCATCCAGTCGGCAGGCCGCGGCGGTACAACGCTGACGAGCCTGATGCCGCGCCGAGAAGAGATGGAAAAGCGCCTTCGCCGCACCGGCAAGGGATGGACGCTGACGCAGTATATGATTGCGTCGATGGCGCTGTTCGTTGTCGTTACCGGCGGATTGCTCGCCGTTCGCGCGCCGTTCATGATGGCGGCAATGATCGGGCTCTTCCTGAGCCTCGGCCTTCCCTATCTGGTTGTCGGCCGTGCGATCAAAAAGCGTGTCGCGAAGTTCAATACCCGCTTTCCCGACGCGATCGACCTGCTCGTGCGCGGCCTGCGGTCCGGTTTGCCGGTCACCGAAACCTTCCAGATCGTCAGTCAGGAACTCCCTGGACCGGTCGGTGAAGAATTCAAAGGCGTCATTGAGCGCATCCGCATCGGCAATACGATGGAGGCCGCTCTGCAAGAAACGGCTGTGATGCTCGGTACGCCCGAGTTCCAGTTCTTTTGCATCACTATCCAGATTCAGCGTGAGACGGGCGGCAATTTGGCTGAGACGCTGTCCAACCTGTCTGACGTGCTGCGCAAGCGAGCGCAAATGAAGCTGAAGATCCGCGCCATGTCGTCCGAAGCGAAAGCCTCGGCCTATATCGTTGGCGCGCTGCCCTTCTTTGTCTTTGGCGTGGTCTGGTCGATGAACCCTGAGTACCTCGCTGGCTTTTTTTACGAGCAACGGCTCATCATCACTGGTTTGGGGGGCTTGATCTGGATGAGCATAGGCGCAGGCATCATGGCCAAAATGATCAGCTTCGAAATTTGAAGGCGCGAAAACCGTGAACAGCAGCCTCCTTCTCACCACCTTCACCGGCGCTCAAGCCGGCCCAACACTCATGGGCGTCGACGTCATCTGGGCCGGCACTTTACTGGCCGCGGTCGGCGTCTTCGCAGTATTGTTCGCCATTTATGGCGCGCTGACTGTGCGCAATCCGATGACCAAGCGCGTCAAGGCGCTCAACGACCGCCGCGAACAACTGAAAGCGGGAATCACCGCATCGACCGCAAAACGCCGCGCCAAGCTGGTTCGCAAAAACCAGCATGCCGACAAAATGCGCACCTTCCTGGGCAAGCTGCAAGTGCTGCAGGAAGAACAGATCAAAGAGGTTCAGCAGAAACTGGCACAGGCTGGTATCCGATCAAAGGATCTGGCCGTCGCGGTGATCTTTGGCCGGTTGGTGCTGCCTATCGTGTTTGGCGGTCTCGCTGCTTTGCTGATCTATGGGCTCGACATGTGGCCTGACCTGACGCCGTTCAAGCGTTCGGGCGCGACCATGGCGGCGCTCGTCCTTGGTTACAAAGCGCCCGATCTGTTCGTCCAGAACAAGCGAACCAAGCGGACCGATGCCATTCGAAAAGGCCTTCCTGACGCGCTCGATCTGCTCGTGATCTGCGCCGAAGCCGGTTTGACGGTCGATTCTGCCTTTTCGCGCGTGTCGAAGGAACTGGGCCGCGCTTATCCCGAACTGGGCGAGGAATTCGCGCTCACCTCGATCGAGCTCGGCTTTTTGACCGAGCGCCGTCAGGCGTTCGAAAACCTGGCTTACCGCGTCGATCTGGAATCGGTGAAGGGTGTGGTCACGACCATGATCCAGACCGAAAAATACGGTACACCGCTCGCCAGCGCACTGCGCGTACTATCGGCAGAATTCCGCAACGAACGCATGATGCGCGCCGAAGAAAAGGCCGCGCGCTTGCCCGCGATCATGACGGTGCCGCTGATCCTGTTCATTCTGCCGGTGTTGTTCATCGTCATCTTGGGTCCGGCGGCCTGTTCGCTCAGCGATGCGATGTCGGGCGGCAGCTTCGGCTGATCGTCACGACGGTTCGAAGACACGATACAAGGGGCGGGCGCAAACCCGCCCCTTTTCGTTTTACATCACCTGCTGTTCGATCGCACCAAAGATGCTGTGGTGGCGCTCGTCATCCATCCAGATACGAACGCTGTCGCCCTTTTGCATGAACGGCGTCTTCGGCTCGCCCTGCTGGATCGTTTCGACCGTCCGCACTTCCGCGAGGCAACTGTACCCCAGGCCACCCTCGGCAATCGGCTTGCCAGGTCCGCCATCGGCGTCGCGGTTCGATACCGTCCCCGATCCGATGATCGTCCCCGCCCCCAGATCGCGCGTCTTGGCCGCATGGGCGATCAGCGCCCCGAAATCGAACGTCATGTCTACACCGGCATCGGCACGGCCGAGCGGCTGGCCATTGAGGTCGACGCAGAGCGTGCCGTGCAGCTTGCCATCCCGCCAGCGTTCGCCCAGCGCCTCGGGCGTCACGAACGCCGGCGACATCGCGCTTGACGGCTTTGACTGGAAAAAGCCGAACCCTTTTGCAAGTTCGCCCGGGATCAAACCGCGCAGCGACACGTCGTTGGTCAGCCCGATCAGCAGAATCTTGTCGCGCGCCGCGACCGCGTCGATCCCCGCCGGTACATCTCCGGTTACCACGACGACCTCAGCCTCCATATCGCAGCCCCACGCGGGATCGCCGAGCGGGATCGGGTCGCGCGGGCCAAGGAATACATCGCTGCCCCCCTGATACATCAGCGGATCGTGCCAGAAACTGTCGGGCATCTCGGCGCCGCGGGCCTGCCGCACCAGCGCGACATGGTTCACATAAGCGCTGCCGTCGGCCCATTGATACGCCCGCGGCAGCGGCGATGCGGCCTCGCGTTCGTGGAACCGCTCCTTGGGGATCGCATCGTGATTCAGGTCTTCGGCCAGCGCGGCGAGCCGCGGCGCGGCATAGGCCCAATTGTCGAGCGCAGCCTGCAAAGTCGGAACGATGTGACCGGCGTCGGCATACCAGGCCAGATCATCCGAAACGACGACGAGGCGGCCGTCGCGGCCCTGTTTGAGCGAAGCTAGTTTCACGAAAACTCCTTTGGCTGGCGACGCGGCTGAACCGACATCGCTTGGCTAAGGAGCGAAAATCAGCGCGACGTCGTAATCGAAGCGAAACAGGTAAAGCCGCTCTGCCCCGCCTGCAAGCGCCGGATGTACTGAAGATACGCCTGCGACTGATTATACGTCGTGCCGGGCAGTGTCTGACCGCGGAACGCACGCTTCACTTCTTCGCCGGTAAAGGGCCGCAGCGCGCCCGGAAATGCGCCCTTGGTTCCCGGCGCGACCAGCTTGCCCTGGGTGTCGATGAATTTTCCGACGCCGCCCGGGCCAGGGACGGGAATTTGGCAGTTCATCACCGACACCGCGGTCTGCGCAAAGGCGGGGCGGATCGTCAGTGCCGCCGACACCCCCACCGCTCCCAACGCCAGCATGCGCCGCCGCGAGGGAATGGCATCGCCTGCTTCGACGGCGTTTTCAGTGGGAATTTCGCGCTTATCCATCATCGGCGCATAACCCAATGAGGACGCAAGGAAAAGCAAAACACCGCTGACGACCGCCTACATCCCGGTTTGGGACATTCGCCGCACAAGCGTTAACACCTGCAAACGGCCTTGCGTCCGCCCCTTGCTTCGTGCGAGGCGGCGGATGATGTTCGACCGCCTGTCCAGCCTCGTCATTGGGCTCACAATGATCGTCATCGCGGCGATTTTTGCCGTGCTGACGGGCGGCGACCTGCTGGCCATCGCGATCATGACCTTCGCCGGCTTTGCTGGTGCCGGCATCGTTTACAGAGCGCTTCCGCTTGCGGCCCCCGATCGCTCGGGCACCCTGCCCGCCCCGGCGGAGACTGCGCCGATATCGCTGCTTCGTCACCCCGATTTTGCGCATTGGGTCGATCAGGAAAAAGAACCGTTGCTCGGCACCGCCGATAATATCGTGACCATCGCCAATGACGCCGCGGTCAGACTGCTCGGGCGCCATATCGTCGGCGCCGACGTGCGAACCGCGATACGTCACCCGGCGGCAACCGAATGGCTGTCACGCATCCAGGGCGGCACGCCGCTGGAACCGGTCAATCTGATCGATTTTCCGCGGCCGGGCCAGCGCTGGACGATGCGGATCGCAGAGCTGTCGGGCAGTGAAAACATCATCTTTCTGTCCGACCGTTCGGCGATCGACGCCGCCGACCGCATGCGGTCGGATTTTGTCGCCAACGCCAGCCACGAATTGCGTACACCGCTCGCGGCGATCCTCGGCTATGTCGAGACATTGCAGGAAATGAACGGCGAAACCGACGCGCCAACCCGCGACCGGTTTCTATCGATCATCGAGCGCGAAGCGCGGCGGATGCAGCAGCTTGTGATCGATCTCCTGTCGATCTCGCGGGTCGAGGCCGACCGTTTTCGCCGTCCGACGGCGACGGTCGATCTCGCCATGATCGTTCGCACCGCCATTGGCCAGCTGAGCGACAGCGAACCCGCGCGCGCGAAGGATCTGGTGGCCAAGCTCGGCGACGGTGCGCAGCCGATGCTGGGCGATGAGGCCCAGCTCAGCCAGCTCGCGCACAACATCATTTCGAACGCGATGAAATATGGCCACGCCGGAACCCCGGTGACGGTCGAGCTGATACGCGAGGGCAGCCGCGTGCGCCTGTCGGTCAGCGATCAAGGCGACGGCATCGCGCCCGATCATCTGCCGCGGCTGACGGAACGTTTCTATCGCGTCGACGAGGCGCGCAGCCGCTCGGTCGGCGGCACCGGGCTTGGCCTCGCGATCGTCAAGCATATCGGCGAGCGCCACCAGGGGCAGCTCGATATTGACAGCCAAGTCGGCAGAGGAACGCGGGTTTCGGTGACATTTCCCTTGCTGAGCGAAGGCTGACGGCCCGCGCGCGGGACCGCGAAAACCGGCTAGTCCTTGACTTTTGGCCCTGAATGGCCCATCTTCAACAGGCTATCGTCGCTTTCGACGGATTTTGTTGCCGCATTGGCAGGACATTCCTTCCTCACGCTTCCTGGCGCCGCCGATATGAATCGGTGGTAACTCCGCTTCCGTGAAAGGAACGACCCATGCCCACCGGCACCGTAAAATTTTTCAACACCGACAAAGGCTATGGCTTTATTGCCAACGAGGATGGCTCGGGCGACAGCTTCGTCCACATCACCGCCCTCGAACGCGCCGGCATGTCGACGCTGAACAAGGATCAGCGCGTTTCTTACGATCTGGAAACCGACCAGCGCGGCAAAGTGTCCGCCGTCAACATCCAGTCGGCCTGATCTTTGGCCAAAGAGGAACTACTGACCCTCGACGGCCAGATCGATGAGATCCTTCCCGACGGACGCTTTGGCGTCACGCTGGAAAATGACCATCGGATCATCGCTTATACGGCAGGCCGGATGCGACGTTTTCGTATCCGGTCGGTCGTCGGCGATGCCGTTCGCGTCGAAATGACACCTTATGACCTGACCAAAGGCCGCATCATCTATCGTGATCGCGGCGCCGGTCCGGCCGGTAGCGGTCCGCGCAAGGGCAACCGGCGCTGACCCCCGATAACAAAAACATGAATGAATACAGGATAATATGAACTTAATTTCGAATAGCTTTCCTTCCCTTCTCCGCCCCTATGCCGCGATCAACGCGCCAGCGCGGAAAACCAGTCGGCGATCGCCGACCCTGTCGCAAAGCGAATTGCGCCGCCTGATCGCCCAGATGATCGACTGACCCAAATCAGACCGACCGACTAACCCACCCCAGACCAAAGGATACCCGCCATGTCGAACACCAGTGACTTCTATCAGGCCCAGGCCGATAAATGCGCCGTCGACGCGGCGGCCAGCACTTTGTCGCAGGTTCGCGACCGCAATCTGCGCGCCGAACAGGCGTGGCGCACGATGGCCGAACGTCTGGTTCAGACCGAAGCCACGCGCGCCCGCCAGGTCGCTGCGACCGCAGCCAAGGCCGAGGCGAACGCCGAAGCCGCCGCGATGCAGATGGACGACCTGGACCGTTAATCGACCGCGTCGAGCAGGTCGGCAATCTTCCCGAACATCTCGTCAATCTGCGTTTTTTCGACGATCAGGGGCGGCGACAGGGCGATAATATCGCCCGTCGCGCGCACCAGCAGGCCATTGTCGAAACAGGCATGGAACAGTTCCATCGCGCGCGCCGTCGGCGCGCCGGGGCGCGGTTCCAGTTCGATTCCGGCCACCAGCCCGATGGTGCGAACATCGATGATGTGCCGCTTGCCCTTCAGGCTATGCGCCGCATCTTCCCAATAGCTGCCGAGCTCGCTCGCGCGGTCGAACAGACTGTCGCGCGCGTATAGGTCGAGCGTCGCCAGCCCCGCCGCGCTCGCCAGCGGGTGCCCAGAATAGGTGTAACCATGGAACAGTTCGATGCCCGCATCGACGCTGTCGAGCACCGCATCGTGCAGTTCGCGCTTCACCGCCACCGCGCCCATCGGCACCGCAGCGTTGGTTAGCCCCTTCGCCATCGTGATGATGTCGGGTGTCACCCCCCACTGCCCCGCCGCGGTCGCGCCGCCGACGCGGCCAAACGCCGTGATTACCTCGTCGAAGATCAGGATGATGCCGTGCTTGTCGCAAATTTCGCGCAGCCGCTGGAGATAGCCGACTGGCGGAACGAGCACCCCGGTCGATCCCGCCATCGGCTCGACGATCACCGCTGCAATCGTCTCGGCGCCGTGCAGGTCGACAAGCCGCTGCAGGTCATCGGCCAGCTCGGCGCCATGCTGCGGAAAGCCGCGCGTGAATGCGTTGCGTGCGATGTCGTGCGTATGGCGCAGATGATCGACGCCAGGCAAACCGCCTCCGAACGCGCGCCGGTTGTTGACCAGCCCACCAACGCTGATCCCGCCAAAGCCGGTACCATGATAGCCGCGCTCGCGCCCGATCAGCCGCGTCCGTGTCCCCTGCCCCTTGGCGCGCTGGATCGCGAGCGCAATTTTTAGTGCTGTATCAACCGATTCGGAGCCGCTGTTGGTAAAGAATATCCGGTCGAGGCCATCGGGCATCAGCGCCGCGAGCCGCTGCGCCAGCTCAAACGGCAACGGGTGGCCAAGCTGAAACGTCGGCGCGAAATCAAGCGTTGCCGCGGCCCTTGCGATCGCGTCGGTAATCTCGGGGCGGCAATGTCCCGCATTGCTGCACCACAGCCCCGACGTCCCGTCGAGGATTGTCCGCCCATTGCTGCTCTGATAATATATCCCGCTCGCCGATACGAGCTGGCGCGGGTTCGCCTTGTAGGACCGGTTCGCGGTAAACGGCATCCAGAATGCCGCCAGCGGATCATTTTCGCCCTTCATCGCCATCGTCTCCTTGCCCTGCGCATCAGTACCGCCCATCCTTGCCCTGCTTGACGACGAGGCGAGCGCCTGGTCAAGCCCGGTCCGCCCAGATTGAAGCCTTGCCAATAGTGCGCAAGCAAAGAAACCAGCATATAACCATGCCAAAAGTGGCTGAATAGCGTCCCCCTCTGGCGCTCCATCGATCCTTGCGATACGCTGCCACTGCACAACGGGCCAACCTTTCGGCCCAATCGGGGGCGCATGTCAGTCAATCTGGAACAATGGATCAGCGACCATAAGATCGACGAAGTCGAATGTATCGTCCCCGACATCAACGGGGTCCAGCGCGGCAAGGTGCTGCCGGCCAAGAAGTTTCTGGCATCGGTGAAGGACAAGTCGCTGCGCATCCCTGGTAGCGTGTTCATCTGCACGATCGACGGCCATTATCCTGAGGATATCGACGACATCTGGGACAAGGATCCCGACAAGATCCTGATCGCCGATCCCGACACCATCTGCGTCGCGCCGGGATTCAAGTCGCCGACCGCCTTCGTGATCGCCGACGTGCTCAACCGCGACGGCAGCGAGGTCGATATCGCCCCGCGCACCATCCTGAAAAAAGTGCTCGCGCTCTATGCCGAAAAGGGCTGGCGGCCGGTCATCGCGCCCGAGGTTGAATTTTACCTGGTGTCGCAGAATGTCGATCCCGACTTTCCGCTGACCCCGCCGACCGGTCAGTCGGGACGCAGCGAGTCCGCCAGTCAGCCTTACGGACTGGAAGCGATGAACGAATATGAGGATATCATCGATCATATCTATGACGATTGCGAGCTGATGGGGCTCGATATCGACACGATGATCCACGAAATGGGCGCCGCGCAGCTCGAGGTCAATTTCGAGCATGGCGATCCGCTGCGGCTCGCCGACGAGGTGTTCCTGTTCAAGCGGGCGGTGCGCAGCGTTGCCAAGCAGCACGGCGTCTATGCGACGTTCATGGCCAATCCCATGGCGGGCCAGCCCGGCAGCGCGATGCACATTCACCAGTCGGTCGTCGACGCGGCGACCGGCAAGAACCTGTTCTCGACCGCCAACGGCCGCGATAGCGCGATGTTCCGCAGCTATATCGCCGGCCTCGTCCGCTACATGCCTCAGATCGCACCGCTGTGGGCGCCCAACGTCAACAGCTTCCGCCGCATGCGTCCCGACAGCGCGGCGCCGATCAACGTCCAGTGGGGCGAGGATAACCGCTCGTGCGGGTTCCGGGTGCCGATTTCGGAAAAGGCCAATCGCCGCGTCGAAAATCGCCTGCCCGGCGCCGACAGCAACCCCTATCTGGCGATCGCGGCGTCGCTGATCTGCGGTTACATCGGCGTTGTCGATCGCATGGTCCCGGCGAAATCGATCACCGGCAGCGCGTACAACCGCGCCCGCACCCTGCCCCGCACGCTGGAAGCCGCGCTCGACCGGTTCAGCTCGTGCAAGAAGGTGCGCAATCTGCTCGGCGACGATTTCTTCGAAATCTTCTTCGCGGTGAAGGATTATGAGCTGTTCAACTACCAGTCGGTGGTGTCGAGCTGGGAACGCGAACATCTGTTGATGCGGGTCTGACCCGCATTCCCACCATGGCCGATCCGCTGAACCACAGCTATTACGCCGCGACCGCGCACGAATGGCGACCGCGCAACGATATCCGGGGCGACTCGCGCTGCGATGTCGCGGTGATCGGTGGTGGATTCACGGGACTTAGTGCCGCCCTAGCCTGCGCCGAGCGCGGCTTCTCGGTTATCCTCATCGAAGCCGACCACGTCGGCTTCGGCGCCTCGGGACGCAATGGCGGGCAGCTCATTCCGGGCCTCCGTTGGGCGGCATCGGAACTGGAAGAAGAATTTGGCCGCGAGCGCGCCGATGCACTGTTCGATCTGTGCTGGCGCGACAACCGGGTGGCGGCGCGGATTGCCAAGCACAGCATCGATTGCGACCTGAAATCGGGCCTTCTGGAAGCAGCGTGGACGCCAAAGGATTTCGGCGCAATGCGGCGCGAGGCGGACTATCTCGCCGGGCGCTTCGGCTACCAGAGTGACGTCGTCGCGAAAGCGGATATGCCCAATCTTATCGCCAGCCCGCTTTATCATGGCGGCATCCATGACCCGCAGGGCGGCCATTTTCATCCACTGAATTACGCGATCGGTCTTGCCCAAGCCGCCGAAGCGGCGGGTGTTTGCATCTGGGAAGGTCAGCGCGCTTACGAGATCACTGATACGGCCGATGGTCTGGGTGTGATGACCGACCGCGCGCATGTCGCAGCGCTCTATGTCATCGATGCCACCGACAGCTGGATCGGTCAGATCGAGCCCGACCTTGGCCGCTACACCGTGCCGATCATGAACTATAACATCGCGACGGCACCGCTCGCGAACGCCGACGAGTTACTCCCCAGCGACGCCGCGGTCGCCGACAGCCGGTTCGTGCTCAACTATTTCCGCCTCTCCGCCGACAAGCGCCTCATCTTCGGCGGCGGCGAACGCTATTCGCAAACCCCACCGCACGACATTGCAGCGTTCGTGCGGCCGTTCATGGCGCAGGTGTTCCCGCAGATCGCCGATGCCAGGATCGATTATGGCTGGGGCGGCGCGGTGGCGGTGACGATGAACCGGTTGCCGCATATCGGACGGCGCGGGAGTGTCTTTTTCGCCCACGGCTTTTCGGGTCACGGCGCGCTGGTGACGACGCTGGCGGGCGAACTGATCGCCGAGGCGATGGCGGGGACCGCCGAGCGCTTCGATGTGCTCGCCAATCTGCCCAGTCGCCCCTTCCCGGGCGGTAAATGGCTGCGCCAGCCGCTCGCGACCTTGGGGCTGCTCTACTATGCGATGAAAGACCGGCTCGGATGATTTCATCCGGCTCCATCGCCCACATGGCGAACCGCGAAGCCGAACGCTTCCGCGCTGCCAACCCACGCGCCCTTGCCCACCATGCCGCGGCGACCGGCTGGTTCCAGTCGGTGCCGTTCCACTGGATGAAGGACTGGCCGAGTCCGGTGCCGATCATCGCCGCGTCGGCCAAGGACGCAGCGCTGACGAGCATCGACGGCCAGACCTATGACGATTTCTGTCTCGGTGACACTGCAAGCCTGTTCGGCCATTCACCGCTGCCGCTCGCCGCGGCACTGGCGAAGCAGGCGAGTGAAGGGCTGAGCTACATGCTCCCAACCGAGCGCGGCGCCGCATTATCCGCGCGATTGGCGGCGATGTTCGGCCTGCCGTTATGGCAGGTCACGACGACCGCCAGCGAAGCCAATCGTGCGGTCATCCGCTGGTGCCGCGGGATCAGCAGGCGCGCCAAGATCCTGACTTTCAACGGCGCCTATCATGGTGCGGTCGACGACGCCTTCGTCGACCTGAAGAACGGCCAGCCCGTCATGCGCACGAGCCTGGTCGGCCAGGTCCATGATCTGCGCGACACGACCACCGTGATCGAGTTCAACGACGAAGGCGCCCTCGCCGACGCGCTGCGCGGCGGCGACATCGCCTGCATCCTTGCCGAGCCGGTGATGACCAACGTTGGTATGGTCCGCGACGGCCCGGGATTTCTCCAGACGCTCCGGACTCTCTGCGACGAGACCGGCACCCTGCTGGTGTTCGACGAAACGCACACCATCTCGTCGGGCTATGGCGGCCATGGCATCACCCATGGTCCAAAGCCCGACCTCATAGTTGTCGGCAAATCGATCGGCGGCGGCGTGCCGTGCGCGGTCTATGGCTTCAGCAGCGAAGTCGCCGCGCGGATGGCGGCACGCAACCAGTCGCGACCAGCGGGTCACAGCGGCATCGGGACGACATTGTCAGCCAACGCGCTCGCGATCACGGCGATGGATGCGATGCTGTCCGAGGTCATCACCCGCCCCGCCTACGATCACATGCTACGCGGCGCCGCACGCTTGGTAGCCGGGCTCGAAGCCCAAATCGCGAACGCCAATCTCGACTGGCACGTCACCCAGGTCGGCGCGCGGGTCGAGTTCCTCACCTGCCCCACGCCGCCGCGCAATGGCGGCGAAGCGAAGGCGGCGATGCAGCCCGAACTCGAGGCGGCGATCCACCTCTTCCTTGCCAACCGCGGGATTTTGCTGGCGCCGTTCCACAATATGATGTTGGTGAGCCCGGTTACCGGCGACGACCAGATCGACCGGTTGGTGGAGGGCTTCGCGGACTGCACCAAAGCGCTGAAGGAGTAGAGGGGCGATGTCGAAATCATCGGGCGTGATCGCGCCGCGATCGGAGGCCGAGGCTTTTTTCAAGGCCCATCCCGACGTCGATTCGATCGAGATGATCTACACCGATATGGGCGGCGTGCCGCGCGGCAAGCGGCTGCGCCAGCATGAGGTGATGGCGGTGTATGAAAGCGGGCGGATGTTCCCCGGTTCAATCACTGTCGTCGATATCACCGGGCAGGACACGGTCGAAACCGGGCTGGTGTGGGAAGATGGCGACGCCGACCGATCGATGAAGCCCATCCCCGGCACCCTCGTCCGCACCCCGTGGGGCGGCGACCATGCCGCGCAGTTCCTCGTCGATTTCTACGAGCTCGACGGCACCCCCCACGACCTCGATCCCCGCCATGTGCTCGGCGGCATTATCGATCGTTTTATCGCCGACGGGCTGACCCCCGTGCTCGCGGTCGAGCTGGAATTCTATCTCGTCGACCCGCGCCGCGCCCGCGACGGCACGGTGCGCCCCGCCCGCCCCGGCTACAGCCGCGATACACCGCGCAATGTCGAGGTGTACGGGCTGCGCGAGCTCGACGATTTCCGGCCCTTCTTCGACGCGCTTTATGCCGCGACCGATGCGCAGGACATTCCGCTCGAAAGCGCGATTTCCGAATTTGCGCCGGGCCAGTTCGAGCTGACGCTTCGCCACAAGCCCGACGCGCTGCGCGCCTGCGACGATGCGATCATGTACAAACGGCTGGTCAAAGCCGTAGCGCAGCAGCAAGGCTTTGAGGCCACTTTCATGGCCAAGCCGTTCGCCGAGCAGGCGGGCAGCGGGATGCACATCCATGTGTCGGTCAACGACGGTTCGGGCACCAACATCTTCGCCAGCGACGACCCCGAAGGCACCCCGGCGCTGCGTCACGCGATCGGCGGCATGATCGGCACGGTCGGCGATGCCTTCGCGCTCTTTGCCCCGCACGCCAACAGCTATCGCCGCTTCAAGGCGAACAGTTACGCCCCGGTCGCGCCGACCTGGGGCGTCAACAACCGCACCGTGTCGTTCCGCATCCCCGCCGGGCCGCCACCGAGCCGCCACGTCGAGCATCGCGCGTGCGGCGCCGACGCCAATCCTTATCTGGCGGTCGCCGCCGTCTTGGCAGGCATGCACCACGGCATGACGAACAAGACCGATCCCGGCGCTGCCGTCGCCGGCAACGGCTATGATCGCGACAACAGCGGCGACGACAAACCGCCGTCGAACTGGTTTGCCGCGGTCGATCGCTTCCACGGCTCCACGCTGATGCGCGACTATCTGGGCGAGCGCTTTGTCGACATGTTCAGCATCGTCAAACGCGTCGAACAGGACCGCTATTTTGGCGTCGTACCCACGCTTGATTACGACTGGTACCTCCGCAACGCATGAATCTTTCAAAGATTCGTGTTGCGGTGCAAAATAACCTCTTTCCAAGCGGACTTTATTGAGTCAGCTTGACGTCACAATCAGGGAGGCCGTCATGGATCTGAACGAACTGATCAAGCAAACCCGCGGGCGTCGCTCGCTCTTGCAAGCGATGGGGGTCGCGGCAATCGGGATCAGCTTTGGCGGTCTTGCCGCGTGCAGCAAGGGCGAAGGCAAAAAGCTCGCCAATGGCGAAGAGGGCAAGCTCAACTTCTACAACTGGGACACCTATATCGGCGAAACGACCCTCGACGATTTCAAGGAAGCAAGCGGCGCCGAAGTGAAGATGGACCTGTTCGACAGCAACGACGTGCTGTTCGCCAAGTTCAAGGCCGGCAACCCCGGTTACGACGTGATCGTCCCCTCGAACGACTTCGTCGAACGCATGGCGCAGGCGGGGATGCTCCAGACGCTCGACCATGCCCAGATTCCGAATATGAAGAATGTCGATCCGACCTTCATCGACGTCGATTATGACATGGGCCGCAAAGTATCGATGCCTTACACTTGGCTCGCTCTCGGTATCGGCTATCGCAAGTCGAAGATGAAGGCGAAGCCCGACAGCTGGAAAGTGCTGTTCGACAGCCCCGAATATGCCGGTCGCATGGCCTGGCTGTCCGAAGCGGGCGACATGTTCCGCCTTTACGGCAAATATCTGGGCAAATCGGTCAACGCGCTGACCCCCGCCGACATCGCGACGATCGAGGCGATGATGATCAAGCAAAAGCCTAATGTGAAGAATTTCCACGTCGACGACGGGCAGGATCTGTTGCTCAAGGGCGATATCGACCTGGTGCTCGAATATAATGGCGACATCGCGCAGGCGATGCTGGAGGATGACGACATCGATTTCGTCGTACCGAGCGAAGGAAGCCAGCTCAATTCGGATAATCTTTGCATCCCGAAGGGCGCACCTCATCCCAAGAACGCCCACGCCTTCATCAACTATATCCTCGATGCCGAGGTCGGCAAAAGCATCACCGAAACGATCCTCTACCCGACCCCCAATGCCGCAGCCAAAGCGCTGATGCCCGATACCTACAAGAACAATCCGGTCATCTATCCGCCCGCCGATGTGCTGGCGAAATGCGAGTATGCCAAGTTCAATCCGACCTTGCAGCCGTTGTTCGAAGAAGCCTTTACGCGAGTGCGCGCGGCTTAATCCGGTGCCTTTGCTTCGTCGCTGCGCTCGCAGCGACGGCCGATTTATCGCGTCTAAGACGCTCTGACTGGGAGGCACTCGGGGGGTGGCCGAACAGGATTGGAAAACGAGCAAAAGGACTTTCGCAGCGGTATCGCTGCCGACCTTGTTGTGGGTGGTCGTCTTCTTCCTCGTGCCGATGGCCATCGTCTGGCTCTACAGCTTCGGCGAGAATCGCGGCCTGACCGAGATCGAATTCTCGGGCACGCTCGACAATTACAAGCGCGCGACCGAGTGGCTCTACCTCGGCATTTTCGGGAAAAGCTTTGCGGTCGCGGCGCTCGTCACGCTGATTTGCCTGATCATCGGTTTTCCGGTCGCGATGGCAATCACCTTTGCGAGCGAAAAATGGCGGCCGTGGCTGCTCCTCGGCATCATGCTGCCGTTCTGGACCAACCTCCTCATCCGCACCTATGCGCTGATGATGCTGCTCGGCACGCAGGGTTTCGCCAACAAGGGGATGGGCGCATTGTGGGAAGGAACGAGCTGGATCAAGACGCTCGTCGGGCTGCAACCGCTGCCGACATGGGAGCCGGTGCAGCTGCTGTTCAACAATTTCGCGGTCGTTTTCGGGCTCGTCTATGTCCATCTGCCCTTCATGGTGCTGCCGCTTTACGCCGCACTCGACCGGCTCGACCGCAGCCTGATCGAGGCGAGCCTCGACCTTGGCGCCGGGCATTTTCGCACCATCATGCGGATTGTCGTGCCGCTGGCGGCGCCCGGCATCATCGCCGGGGTGATGATCACGTTGATCCCCGCGCTCGGCGCCTACCTCACCCCCGATCTGATGGGCGGCACCGACAGCCAGATGATCGCCAACGTCATCGAACGCCAGTTCAAGAAAGCGAATGACTGGCCCTTTGGCGCGGCCCTCTCCTTCCTCCTCATTTATGCGATGTTTGCGCTGATCGCGATCCAGTCGATGCACAAAAAAGTGCCCGAGGTCCGCTGATGGCCCTCTTCGCCCGCGCCCCCGTCGCCCCGCTCGAATATAGCCGCACCTTGTGGATGCGCCTCTGGGTCGGGGCGGTGATGGTCTTCCTCTACGCACCCCTTGTCGTGCTGATGATCTTCAGCTTCAATGACAGCAAGCGCAACGTCGTGTGGCGCGGCTTCACCACCAAATATTATGAAAAGGCGCTGGGCAACGACCAACTGGTCGAGGCGCTGATCAACTCGCTGACCATCGCGGCGCTGGCGACGCTCGCCAGCCTGGTGCTCGGTACGCTCGCCGCGGTGCTGCTGTGGCGCTTTCGCTTCCCGTGGAAGGGAGCAATCGACGGCACGATCTCGCTGCCGATCATCGTCCCCGAAATCTGCCTCGGCGTCGCGTTCCTGATGTTTTTTGCCGCGGTCGGGTGGCCGACCGATCTCGTCTGGCCGTTCAACCTCGGCGCGATCACCATCGCGCACATCACCTTCTGCTTCCCCTTCGTCACCATGGTCGTCCGCTCGCGCCTCGCGAGCTTCAACCGCGAGCAGGAGGAGGCCGCCAAAGATCTGGGCGCGAGCGAAGCCCAGGTGTTCCGCGACGTGCTGATCCCGCACATCAAACCCGCGCTGGTCGCGGGCGCTTTGCTCTCCTTCACGCTCAGCCTCGACGATTTCGTTATCACCTATTTCACCAGCGGCCCCGACACGATCACCTTCCCGGTGAAAGTCTATTCGATGGTCCGCTTCTCAGTGACCCCCGAAGTCAATGCGGCGTCGACCCTGCTCATCATCCTGACCGTCATCCTGACTTTCATCGCGCTCAAGGCCCAGGGCGTGAAGGCGATTGCGGAGACGCATTGATGGAACGCTTTTTTCCCGATCGCTCCCCTTCCCCGTTCGCACCCGGCGAAGTCGAGATGCCTCTCGGTGGCACACACTCTCACGGTGTCTCGACTTCGCTCGACACGAACGGAATTAGGATCCTTTCATGACCGAAACTGCCAAGTCGATCATCCAGATCCAGAATGTCTCGAAACGCTTTGGCAAGGTGACGGCGGTCGACAATGTCAGCCTCGACATCAACGCCGGCGAATTTTTCGTTCTGCTTGGCCCGTCGGGCTGCGGCAAGACCACCTTGCTGCGGATGATCGCGGGCTTCGAGCTGCCGACCGAGGGCAGGATCCTGATCGACGGGCAGGATATGGCGGGCATCCCGCCGAACAAGCGGCCGGTCAACATGGTGTTCCAAAGCTATGCGGTGTTCCCGCACATGAGCGTCACCGACAATGTCGCTTACGGCCTGAAAATCGCCGGGGTGAAGGGCGGCGAGATCAAGGATCGCGTTGCCGAAGCACTCGATCTGGTCAAGCTCGGCGGTTTTGGCGAGCGCATGCCCGACCAGATGTCGGGCGGCCAGCGCCAGCGCGTCGCGCTCGCGCGCAGCCTGGTGATGCGGCCGAAGGTGCTCCTGCTCGACGAACCACTGTCGGCGCTCGATGCGAAGCTCCGCGCGCAGATGCAGTTCGAGCTGTCCGAATTGCAGGAAAAGGTCGGGATTACCTTCGTCACCGTCACCCATGATCAGGACGAGGCGCTGTCGATGGCGTGCCGCATCGGGGTGATCAACAAGGGCGAAGTCGCCCAACTCGCGACGCCGTCGGACCTCTATGAATATCCGTCCAACCGCTTCGTCGCCGATTTTGTCGGTTCGGTGAATATCTTCGAAGGCAAGCTGACCCTCGACGAGCCCGACAAGGCGGCGGTCGACTGCGCGGGGGTCGGCAAGATTTACCTGAACCATGGCGTCACCGGCCCGCACGGCGCCGATGTGTGGATCGCGCTGCGCCCCGAGAAAATCTACCTTCACGTTCCCGGCGAAGGCAAGGCAGTCAAAGCGGCGGCGCAGGACGCCCCGGATGGTTACAATTTCGCGCGCGGCAAGATCAAAGGCATGAGCTACCTCGGCGATATCACTTTGTTCGAGATCGAGCTGGAATCGGGCGCGCGCATCCGCGTCTCACGTCCCAACCTGTCGCGCCACGATCAGGAGGATTTCACCTGGGGCGACAAGGTCAGCATGCACTGGCGCGCGGATAGTCCGGTAGTGTTGCTGGGGTAATCCCCTGTATTCGTCATTGCGAGCGAAGCGAAGTAATCCAGAGCGGTGACCGCCTACCCTGGATTGCCGCGTCGCTTCGCTCCTCGCAATGACGAGGATGACTAGTGCGCCGCCTTTTTCCCCGGCAATAGATGCAGCACCGCCACAATCACCCCGCCGAGCACCAGCCCGAACACCCCGGCCCCGCCGGCATTGATGAGCCATCCCCACAAGCCCGCTGCCGGCAGATTGCCCGCCACCGCATGAGCAAAATCGTGCAGGCCATGCCCCAGATTGCCGATATGATATTCGTCGAGCGCGTGCAGGATGATCTGGCCCCCGACCCACAGCATCGCCGCCGTCCCGACGAGCGCCAGCGCGCCGAGCAGCTTTGGCATGAATGCCACCAGCCCGCGCCCGATCGCGCGGCGAACGCTGTTGCCCGCTTTCGCCATGTGCAGTCCGATGTCGTCCATTTTAACGATCAACCCGACCGCGCCGTAAACCGCAATGGTGATCGCAATCGCCACCACCACCAGTGTCGCAGCGCGCATCGCAAAGGCTTCGTCGATCACTTCGTTGAGCGCGATCACCATGATTTCGCCTGACAGGATGAAATCGGTGCGGATCGCGCCCTTCACCATCGTTTCTTCATGGTCCTTGTCGGCCACGATCTCAGCGGCCTCGGCAAGCGGCACCTTGTCCTTGTGCAGCGAGTGCCAGACCTTCTCTGCGCCCTCGAAACACAGATATGCCCCGCCGACCATCAACAGCGGGGTGATCGCCCATTGCGCGACTGCAGAGAGCAGCAGCAGGGCAGGCAGGATCAGCACCAGCTTGTTGAAAAACGACCCCTTGGCGATCCGCCAGATGATCGGCAGCTCGCGGTTCGGCTGAAACCCGGTGACATAGCGCGGCGTCACCGCGGCATCATCGACCACCACCCCCGCGGCCTTGACCCCCGCTTTCGACGCGGCGGCGCCGATATCGTCGATGCTCGCGGCGGCCACTTTCGCAATCGTGGCGACATCGTCGAGCAGGGCAAAAAGGCCGGAGGGCATGGGAGAGGATCTTTCGTTAAAGGACGCGGAGTTTCGGCATGACCTCATCGAGTGATTTGCGGATGATGGCAACCATATCGTCGATCTGCTCGGTCGAAATGACCAGCGGCGGGCACATCACCAGGCTGTCGCGAATGCCGCGCACCATCAGCCCATTTGCGATGCACGCATCGCGCGCCATCGGCCCCGCGGTTCCTTCGGCCCCGCCGAACCGCCCCCGCGTTTCTTTGTCGGCAACGATCTCGACCGCGCCTAGCAGCCCGATCGAACGCGCTTCGCCGACCAGCGGATGATCATTCAACGTCGCCAGCGCGTTGGCCAGATGCGGCCCCGTCACGCTACCGGTGCGCTCGACCAGTCCCTCGCGCTCGATAATCTCGATATTCTTGAGCGCCACCGCCGCGGCCACCGGATGTCCCGAATAGGTGAAACCGTGGACGAAGTCGCCGCCGGTCTTGAGCACATCGACGACATGCGCCGCGACCGCGGTCGCCGAGATCGGCAGATAGCCCGAAGACAGGCCTTTCGCCATCGGCATCAGGTCGGGGGTAAAACCCATCGTCTCATGGCCCCACATCTTGCCGGTGCGCCCGAAACCGCAAATCACTTCGTCGGCGACGACGAGCAGGCCATATTTGCGCGCGACTGCCTCGACCTTCGGCCAATATCCCTTCGGCGGAATGATGACCCCACCCGCGCCCTGCACCGGCTCGCCGATAAACGCGGCGCAATTTTCAGGACCGACTTCCAGGATCTTGTCCTCGATCGCCTGGACGCAGGCGTCGCAGAAGTCCTCCTCGGTCATCCCCTGCCCTTCGTTATAGGCATAGGGTTGGCGGACATGCTCGACCCCGGAGATGGGCAAGTCGCCCTGCGCATGCATTGCCTTCATCCCGCCCAGCGAGACGCCCGCGACGGTCGAACCATGATAGGCGTTCCAGCGGCTGATAAAGACGGTGCGCTTGGGCTCGCCCTTCAGCTTCCAATAGTGGCGCACCATCCGGAACACCGTGTCATTGGCTTCGCTGCCCGACGCGTTGAAAAAGACATGCGGCAGACGGTTGCCGGTCAGTTCGGCGATCTTGGCCGCCAGCATGACCGTTGGCGGCGTCGCGGTCTTGAAGAAGGTGTTGTAAAAGGGCAGCTCGCGCATCTGCGCTGCCGCGGCCTCGACCAGTTCCTCGCGGCCATAGCCGACATTGACGCACCACAGCCCCGCCATCCCGTCGAGGATGCGGTGGCCGTCGCCGTCGTGGATGTAGCAGCCCTCGGCATGGGTGATGATGCGGCTGCCGCCAAGCTTTTCGATTTCGGCCCAGTCGGCCTGCGCGGGAAGGTGGTGCGCGACGTCGAGGCGGCGCAGTTCGGCGATGTCGTGATTGCGGGGCATATTTCTCTTCCTGACTCCCCTCCCTTTCAGGGATGGGTTGGGGGTGGGTGGAACGTCTGAGGGAAGAGCGCTCGCCTGCGGCGAGCCACCCACCCTTAGCACCTCCCTTGCAGGGAGGGGAATATTCCAGTCAGGGCGAGAAGCTGATCCGCGCGAGATAGCGGTCATAGCGGGTGACACGACGGTTCATAATTCGCCTCTTAGCGCATGGCCCAGCAGGCGGAAATAGGTCTGGCTGTCATCGCTTTCGTCGGTCGCCCATTCGGGATGCCATTGCACCGCGAGCAGCGGCGCGCCGTTCGGTCGCGCGCTATACGCCTCGATCAAACCATCGGGCGCGCGCGCCTCGACCGCCAACCCGTCGGCGAGCGCGCCGATGCCTTGGAAATGCACCGAATTAACCTGAAGCGTCGGCGCATCATAAGCCGCCGCCAGCAGCCCGCCCGCTACGAGCTCGACCGGGTGGCGATGATCAAACATCGCATCGAAATCGGCCTCATCGGGCGCGTGGTGCCGCAGCAATTGTGCACTCGCCGATGTATCGCGGCGCAGCGTCCCGCCAAGCGCGACATTGATTTCCTGAAACCCGCGGCAAATGCCGAACAGCGGCCGCTGCGCCGCGATCACCGCCTCGACAAGCTCGATCATCATGCGGTCCCGATCGGGGTCGAACGGCCCCTCACCCACCGCAGCATCACCATAGCGCGCGGGTTCGACATTCGACGGTGTCCCGGTCAGCAGCACCCCGTCAAGCCGTCCAACGACCTCCTCTGCGCGCATAAAATCGGGCAGAGAGGGAATGATCAGCGCCGCGCAATCGGCATATTGCATCGCCGCGATCGCATAGCGATTCATCACCGCCTGCGCGGTCTCGACCCCGACGGTGCGGTTGCAGGCGATGATGCCAAGGACCGGGCGCTCAGACATGCCCCTTAGCTGCCGATTTTAATCGGACAGTGCCAGTGTTAATTTAGGCCTTCTGACGCGCGAACGCCGCTGCCGCGCCAAACAGGCCGGGCTGGGGATGGGTAATCAGCTTCACCGGCAACGCCGCCATAAAACCCTCGAACCGACCCTTTTCGATGAAACGTTCGGGAAAACCCGAGCGCACGAGGCTGTCGCGGATCCGAAGGCCAAGGCCGCCCGCGATGACGACGCCGCTCGCGCCTTGCGCCAGCGCGAGGTCGCCCGCGACGCTGCCCAGCGACAGGCAGAAACGATCGACCGCCGCCGCAGCAAGGCTGTCCTGCCCGCCGATCGCATTGGTCCAGATCGCCTTGTCGTCAAGCGGCGTTACCGCGCGCCCTTCAAGCATCGCCAGCGTCTCGTAAATATCGACGATACCTGGCCCTGAAACGATGCGCTCGACCGATACGCGCCGGTGCCGCTTGCGCAGCCGGGCCAGGATCGCATCCTCGATACTGTCGAGCGGGGCAAAGTCGATATGGCCACCTTCGGTCGCTTGCACGCGATAATCAGCCCCGTCGCGCCAGATATGCGCCACACCCAGACCGGTTCCGGGGCCGATGACGCTGATCGTCCCCGTTGTCGGCAAGGCCTGATCGGGTCCGGTCAGCCGCTCGAAATAGCTCTCGTCGGCTTGCGCGACCGCGTGACCGACTGCCTCAAAATCATTGACCAGAACATGGGCGTCGACGTGCAGCTTTTCACCGATCAGCGCCGGACGGATGATCCACGGATTGTTGGTGAAGCGGATGATCTCGCCGCGCGTCGGCCCTGCGATCGCGATTGCGACCGCCCGCGGCAACGCCCCGCCCTGCTGCCGGCCAAAATCTTCCCACGCCGTCTGGAAACTCGCATGGTCCTTCGTATGCAGCGTCGTCGCGTCGCCGAGCGACAGCACGCGCCCGTCCGCAATCTCGGCCATTGCGAACCGCGCATGGGTGCCGCCGATGTCGACCGTGACGATGCGTTCGCTCATATCTCTCCCTCGCCGATCGTTTGCGGTTTGCTCGACAGCGGGAATGTCGCATGGTCAGCGGCGATGCAACAGGGCATAGCTATGCGCGCTTGCTCATCAGGACAAGCCAAACCACCGCGCATAGCTGGATGGTGAGCCACCAGGTGGAACGTCCGAGGCCCCTTGGCTTGGACTTTTTGGGTATTTTCGGGTCAATTATCGGGTATCGCAGCCTATCCTTGCCTTTTGGGTATTTATGGGTATATTATTGGGTATGGCCCTGAAAACCGATTCCTTGCAGATTACGCCTCAAGTCCTCGCCCTCGTCGCCGAGATCGATGAATTCAAGGGCGCGTGGCGAGCGCTTGGTACGCTCGCGCCGGAACGCCTTTCGGCGCTGCGCCGCGTGGCGACGATCGAGAGCGTCGGCTCGAGCACGCGCATCGAGGGGAGCAAACTCACCGATGCCGAGGTCAAACGGCTTCTGTCCAACCTCGAAATCAAATCCTTTGAATCGCGCGACGAGCAGGAAGTTGCTGGCTACGCGCAGGTCATGGAAATGATCTTCGCGCATTTCGATGCGATTGACCTGACCGAAAATCACATCATGCAATTGCACCGCGATCTGCTGTCATTCAGCGACAAGGATGAACGCCATCGCGGCGCATATAAAACGCTCGCCAATCATGTGAGCGCGTTCGATGCGGACGGCAAAGAGATCGGCGTTGTCTTCGAAACGGCCACGCCCTTCGACACGCCGCATCGCATGAAAGAACTGATCGAATGGACCTACAAGGCGCTGAACGAACAGAGCCTGCACCCGCTGCTGGTGATTGCGACCTTCATCGTGGTGTTTCTCGAAATCCATCCGTTTCAGGATGGCAACGGACGGCTTTCGCGCGTTCTGACCACGCTGCTGCTGATGCGCAGCGGTTATGCCTATGTGCCCTATTCCTCGATGGAAAGCGTGATCGAAAACAGCAAGGAAGGCTATTATCTCGCGCTGCGCCAGACGCAAAAAACGATCCGCGGCGACGCGCCCGACTGGCAACCCTGGATCACCTACTTCCTGCGCGCACTCCAGCAGCAAAAACGCCGCCTTGAGAAAAAGATCGAGCGGGAACGCCTCGTGCTGGGCACTCTGCCCGAGCTGTCACTCCAGATCGTCGATGCCGTCAAGGAACGTGGGCGCGTCACGATCGGCGAGATCGTCAACCTTACCGGCGCGAACCGCAATACCGTGAAGAAGCACCTCGCCACACTGACTCAGGCCAAGCACCTTACGCAGCACGGAACGGGCAAAGGAACGTGGTATGGCTTGTAAACGCTTGGTGATTTTGGTCGCAGTGGCAAGCACTCCACGATAGTATGGCGAGAAAATAGGATCAGGAAACCAAAAGAAAAAATGCGTTCCATTAGGTGACTTCAGATATCGGATTGCTGCGCACGATCAAATCGGAATGCTGCGCGAGATCACGTCGGAATGCTGCGCACGATCAAATCGGAACACTGCGCGTGATGACCCTGGAATCCGCACGCTCATGTCCGAAGAACATGACAACGGCAAAAAGCCCACACATATCGCCTATTCATTTCGCTGAAAGGATCCGCTGGTCGGTAAACCGAATCTGATCGCGGCATAACTTCCGCATCGTCCGGAATCCCGTATGCGACGAGCACCTCTTGGGCAGTCTGCCTACCCACGACCTGGCCGACCGATTTGCAGATGAATCGGGAAAAAAGGAAAATTATAAAAGGAAAGTTTGCGCCACCCTCAATGGCGCTCTGAAATGCGAGAACGCACGAGGGGGGTACCCATCTTTGGGTTTCGTTATGAAACTAAAGCAGCTTCGTCTTTGGCAACGGTGGGCATCCAACCGCCGAAATCAATCGTGGTGCTTGCTACGTGCTTGCTAGCTCGACGCCAGTACGCCGAGCAAATTTGCCAAGCTATTGAAAGAAATGGTGCACCCGGAGCGATTCGAACGCCCGACCCTCAGATTCGTAGTCTGATGCTCTATCCAGCTGAGCTACGGGTGCGTGGAGAGGCGCCTTTAAGGGGCGTCGCGTGGGGGCGCAACCCCCTATTTCAGCTTTGTGACCGTGGCACAGGATGATTGGCGGCGCACCGCATCAAGGCCGCCGATTTCCTTGGGGTCTTTCAAAAGCAGGCGGATCAGCGCGATGCCGCGATCATGGTTCGTGCGAACCACTTCGACGCCCGCGGGGACCGCCTGCCCTTCGCGCGCCAGGATGATTCGGAACGGCTTGTCCGCTGCCTCAACATCGTTGCGGACAAAGATCACGTCGGTCGCGGCATCGAAGACGCTGAGCGAGCTGTAACGATCCGGAACCGGCGTCACGTCGATTGCCAGCGGCCCCGCCGACAGATCATAAGGGCAGCTGGAATATGCAAGATCGGGGCTGGGCCGCACAACTGGCTGGCGATCGGGATTGGCCAGATTGCCATGCGACATGGTATTGACGCCGCTTTGCCCCAGCCGGTCCGATGCGATTTTCATCAGCCCATAGGGAATCGCACCGATTGCCGCCCATGCGGTTGCGGCAGAAAGGATGAGACCAAAGGCGAGCGGGCCGAGCCAGTTACGCATGTCAGCAGCCCTCCTTGACGATTTGCGGCAGCACCGCCTTCGCCGGGTCGGCCCGGAATGCGGTTCCCGGATTGTACATGCGGAGCGTCAGGTGGAACGGCTGGTCCCTGGTGCCCGGCAGCCACGCGCCATCGGCAGGCTTTGTGGGCGCGATTGTGACGCCCCATTCGCCCTTGGCATCAAGCGCAACACTGGCGCCGTTGACCGACCAGATATCCGCCGGATTGGCAACCAGATAGCCTTTGGCATCATAGATGGTTACGCTCCACCAGCGCGCATCGAGCGGTTTTCCCGACAGGCGGTAGCGGCAATTGCCATCGAGCGGCGCGCCCGCGGCATCGGTCGTCGCCGACCAATAGACCGTTTCCTTCGCGGGTAGTGCGAGCAGGCCGGCGCGGGCGACCAGCGCGCGGGTGACGGGATCTGTCGCCTTGGTGCCAAAGCCCAGCGAGGTCGTCCACGGCCCGTTGGCAATCGCGCCATTGCTGAGCCCGCCGTTGGTGAGCGCCCAGGCGGCACCGAGGCCGACGGTCAGGCCGCCGACAAGGGCGGTCGCATAGCGGTGCCAGCTCTTCATGACGTGCTCCCCCTGTCGTCACCTTCACGGGGGCGACGACTATTTCGCCTTCAACGCCGCCTGGGCTGCCGCCAGCCGTGCAATCGGCACACGGTACGGCGAGGCGCTGACATAGTCGAGGCCGGTTTTTTCGCAGAAATGGATGCTCGGCGCGTCGCCGCCGTGCTCGCCGCAGATGCCAAGCTTCACGTCGGGACGCGTCTTGCGCCCGCGCTCCGCCGCCAGTTCGATCAGCTGCCCGACGCCTTCGACATCGAGGCTGACGAACGGGTCGGTCAGGAAGATGCCCTTATCGACATATTGGGTCAGGAAGCGTCCCGCATCGTCGCGGCTGATGCCGATCGTCGTCTGGGTCAAATCGTTGGTGCCAAAGCTGAAAAATTCCGCCGTCTCGGCAATCTCGCCGGCCATCAACGCGGCGCGCGGCAGTTCGATCATCGTGCCGACCAGATAGGCGATCTCGCGGCCCTTTTCGGCGAACACTGCCTTGGCCTGTGCGTCGACGACCGCCTTCATCAAGTCGAACTCGCGGCGCGTCGCGACGAGCGGGATCATCACCTCGGGGATCGGCGCCGCGCCGGTGGCAGCGGCCACGTCGCAAGCCGCCTCGAAAATCGCGCGCGCCTGCATCTCATAGATTTCGGGGTAGGTGACGCCGAGACGGCAGCCGCGATGGCCCAGCATCGGGTTGAATTCATGCAGTTCGTTGGCACGCGCCTTCAGTGCCTCGATGCCCACGCCCGCCGCCGCGGCGACGTCGGCGAAATCCTCTTCGCGCGTCGGCAGGAATTCGTGGAGCGGCGGATCGAGCAGGCGGATCGTCACTGGCAGCCCCGCCATGACCTCGAAAATCCCCGCGAAATCCGCCCGCTGTTCGGGCAGCAATTTGGCGAGCGCAACGCGGCGACCCGCCTCATTTTCGGCCAGAATCATCTCGCGCACCGCGGTGATCCGCGCGGCGTCGAAGAACATATGTTCGGTGCGGCAAAGCCCGATGCCTTCGGCGCCGAAATCGCGTGCGACCTGCGCGTCCTGCGGCGTTTCGGCGTTGGCGCGCACCTTCATGCGGCGGACCTTGTCGGCCCACACCATCAGCGTACCGAAATCGCCGACCAGTTCGGGCAGCAGGGTCTTGACCTCGCCGGCCATCACTTCACCAGTCGATCCGTCGAGGGTGATGATATCGCCCTCGCGCAGTTCTCGCCCGGCGACGCGCAGCACGCGCGCATTGCCGTCGATCGACAGCCCGCCCGCGCCCGACACGCACGGACGCCCCATGCCGCGTGCGACGACCGCGGCGTGGCTGGTCATCCCGCCGCGCGCGGTGAGGATGCCCTTGGCGGCGTGCATGCCGTGGATGTCTTCGGGCGACGTCTCGACGCGCACCAGAATGACCGCCTCGCCCATCTCCGCGGCTTTTTCGGCCGCATCGGCGGTGAACATGATCTTGCCCGACGCGGCGCCGGGGCTGGCGGGCAGCCCCTTGGTCAGCACATCGCGCGGCGCGTTGGGGTCGAGCGTCGGATGGAGCAACTGATCGAGCGCGCCTGGATCGACGCGGCCCACGGCTTCCTCTTCGGTGATCAGCCCCTCGGCCGCCATATCGACCGCGATCTTCAGCGCTGCCTTGGCGGTGCGCTTGCCTGACCGCGTCTGGAGCATCCACAAAGTGCCGCGCTCGACGGTGAATTCGATGTCCTGCATGTCGCGGTAATGGGTTTCGAGCGTATCGAAGACGCGGCCCAGCTCGCCAAACGTCTCCGGCATTGCCTCTTCCATCGACAGCGGCTTGGCGCCCGCCCGCTCGCGCGCTGCGGTGGTCAGATATTGCGGGGTGCGGATGCCCGCGACGACGTCCTCGCCCTGGGCGTTGATCAGCCATTCGCCGTACCAGGCGCGCTCGCCGGTCGCGGGGTCGCGGGTGAAGGCGACGCCCGTCGCCGAGGTGTCGCCCATATTGCCGAAGACCATCGCCTGCACATTCACCGCAGTGCCCCATTCGGCAGGGATCGAGTTCAGGCGGCGATAGACTTTCGCGCGGTCGCTTTCCCAGCTGGCGAACACGGCGCCAACCGCACCCCACAGCTGATCGTTCGGATCCTGCGGGAATGGCGCGCCGGTTTCGCGTTCGACGATCGCCTGATATTCCTTGACCAGCGCCTGCCAATCTTCAGCCGACATCTCGGTGTCGAGGTAGAAACCCCTGTCTTCTTTGGCAATTTCCAGCGCTTCCTCGAACTCGGCATGGTCGAGCCCCATGACGACGTCGGCGTACATCTGGACGAAACGGCGATAGCTGTCCCACGCGAAACGCGGGTCTCCCGACGCTTCGGACAGGCCGATGACGGTCTTGTCGTTGAGCCCCAGGTTGAGGACGGTATCCATCATCCCCGGCATCGACACACGCGCGCCCGAGCGCACCGACACGAGCAGCGGATCGGCGGCGTCGCCAAACACTTTGCCGGTGATGCCTTCGATGTGGTTGATACCCGCGGTGACCTGTTCAATCAGGCCCGCGGGGAATTGTTCGCCATTGGCATAATAAGCGGTGCAGACGTCGGTGGTGATCGTAAAGCCCGGGGGCACCGGCAGGCCGATCGAGGCCATTTCGGCAAGGTTCGATCCCTTGCCGCCCAGCAATTCCTTCGAACGCTCGGCCGTCGTGGCCGCGCCGCCAAACAAATGCACCATCTTCGTCATCATATGCTCCTGCTGCCCCGGGGAGGAGGTTGCGGCTGGATAGGGTCGGGAATGTCTATCGTCGATTCAGATTTACTTCGTTCGTTATAAGGAGCGGCGCATAGCCGATGCGTCAGCCCTCGATCTTCGAGAAATCGGCAACGCCATGCACCGCGCCGGTAAATCGGGCGAGCAGGCCGAGCCGATAGGCGCGCAACGTTTCGTCGGGGTCGTTGACCATCACGCCGTCGAAAAACGCGTCGATCGGGGCGCGGAGCGAGGCGAGCGCGGCCATGGCGTCGGTGAAGCGTTCTTCGGCGACGGCGGTGGAGGCGGCGGGTTCGGCGCTGTCGAGGGCGGTAAGGAGGGTCTTGTCGATATCCGTCGCCCCCGCGAAATCTGGGGCCGCTATCGTGGGCTCACCATCGCCAGCGATCTCAGCTTTCGCTGGGATGACGATATCTTTGCCCGCCTGTTTCAGAATATTCGCGGCGCGTTTATACCCCGCCAGCAAATTCGCCCCGTCATCACTCGCCATAAACGCCTGCAACGCATTGACCCGCGCAAGCAGCCGAACCAGATCATTCTCGCCGCCGAGCGCAAACACGGCGTCAATCAGGTCGTGACGAACGCCGGCTTCGCGTTGCTGCACCTTGAGGCGGTCAATCAGAAATTCGAGAACCTGGGAAGCGGCAGTTTTGGGATTTAGCGCATCTGTCTCCAGCCTCGGCTCAATGCCCTGAAGGCGCATGAGAAGATCATATTTCTCGTCATTCGACTCTGCGCCAAAGACGTCCGCAACTTTGCCAAACCGTTCAAAATATGCGCGAGCGATTGCTTGCTGGTAGCAGGCCAAAGATAGACGAAATAGGAGCGGTCTGAGATGAACGCGAATGCCACCGCGCTCAATCAATTGAAGAATTGAAATAGCAGCCCGCCTCAAAGCAAACGGATCCTTGGACCCCGTCGGTTTCAGGCCGTAGCCAAAAAAGCCAACCAACGTATCCAGCTTATCCGCCAACGCCACAGCCACCGTCACCGGCGCCGTCGGCACGTCATCGCCCTGCCCGACCGGCTTGTAATGATCGCGGATCGCATCCGCGACCGCATCGGGCAGGCCTTCGGCGCGGGCGTAGTAGCCGCCCATCAGGCCTTGCAGTTCGGGGAATTCGCCGACCATTTCGGTGACGAGGTCGGCTTTCGCCAGTTCCGCTGCCTGCCGCGCGAGGGCGGGGTCGCAGTTCGGGACGATGCCTTCGCTCGCCAGCCATTCGGCCAGCTTCGCGACGCGCTCGACCTTGTCGGCGACGGTGCCGAGCTTTTCGTGGAAGGTGATGCGATCCAGCTTCTTTGCGTGGTCTTCCAGCTTGATCTTGCGATCCTGCTCCCAAAAGAAACGTGCATCCGAAAGCCGCGCCGCGAGCACCTTGCGGTTCCCCGCAACGATCTCCGCGCCGCCATCCTGCGCCGCAATGTTCGCGGTGCAAACAAAGCCGTTCGCCAGCTTGCCCGCCGCGTCATTCACTACAAAATATTTCTGGTTCACGCGCGCCGTCAACTGGATTACCTCGGGTGGCACTTCCAGAAACGCTTCGTCGAAACGCCCCAGCAACGGCACCGGCCATTCGGTCAGCCCGGCATTCTCGATCACCAGCCCTTCGTCCGCGACCAGTGTCAGCCCCGCGTCGGCGGCGGCCTTGGCGGCGCCGTCTCGGATGATCGCCTGCCGCTCCTCGTGATCGACGATGACATGGCACGCCCGCAGCTTTTCGGCATAGTCCAACGCCGAGCCGATCGTGATTTCGCCCGGGCAGTGGAAACGGTGGCCGCGCGTCGCAAAACCTGCGGCAATTCCGCCGATCTCGCTCGGCACCAGCTCTTCGCCAAAGATAGCAACGATGCCCGACAACGGGCGGACCCAGCGCAGGCTTTCGCTGCTCGCGCTGTCCTTGCCCCAGCGCATCGATTTGGGCCAGGCAAAGGCGCGAATGATCGCGGGGATAGCCTCGGCCAGCAGCTGGGCGGTCGCGCGACCGGGCTTGTCGATCACCGCAAAATATACGCCGTCGCGGTCTTCGAGCTGGTCCTGCGTCAGCCCGGTCTTGCGAAGGAAACCTTCGAGCGCCTGCGGCGGCGCGCTGCTGCGCGGGCCTTTGAGTTCTTCGCTGACCGCGGCGGTTGCTTCCGGCAGGTCGCGCGCAATCAGCGCGAGGCGCCGCGGCGTCGACCAGATGCTGAGGTCGCCGACGTCGATGCCCGCGGCAGACATCTGGGCGCGAAACAATTTGTCGAGTTCGGCGCGTGCGCCAGCCTGCATCCGAGCAGGAATTTCCTCGCTGCGCAGTTCAAGGAGGAAGTCGGTCACAGCGTCCACCCCGGGTATTTCGCGCTCCATGCGTCGGACTGGCTGTCGATCCATGCCTTGCAGCTGCCTTTGGCGAGGTCGCGCACGCGCGCCATGTAGTTGGCGCGTTCCTGGACGCTGATGACGCCGCGCGCCTGGAGCAGGTTGAACAGGTGGCTCGCTTCGATCGCCTGATCATAGGCGGCGAGCGGAACGTTCGCTTCGATCGCGCGCTGGCATTCGGCCTCGGCCGCCTTGAACCCCGCAAACAGCCCGTCGGTGTCGGCCACCTCGAAATTCCATTTCGAGAACTGCTTTTCATTCTCAAGGAACACGTCGCCATAGCTCACGCCCGGCACGTCGCCGACGGGGTCGGAAAAGCGCAGGTCGTATACATTGTCGACATTCTGGATATACATGGCGAGTCGTTCGAGCCCGTAGGTCAGCTCGCCCGCGACGGGTTTGCAGTCGAAGCCGCCCATCTGCTGGAAATAGGTGAACTGGGTGACTTCCATCCCGTCGCACCAGACTTCCCAGCCCAGCCCCCACGCACCGAGCGTCGGGCTTTCCCAGTCGTCCTCGACAAAGCGGATGTCGTGGAGCAGCGGGTCGATACCGATCGCGGCGAGGCTGCCCAGATATTGTTCCTGCAGGTCGGCGGGCGATGGCTTCAGGATCACCTGATATTGGTAATAATGCTGGAGTCGGTTCGGGTTCTCGCCATAGCGGCCGTCGGTCGGGCGGCGGCTCGGCTGGACATAAGCGACGTTCCATGGCTCGGGGCCGAGGCTGCGCAGCGTGGTTGCGGGGTGAAATGTCCCTGCGCCGACGCGCATGTCATAGGGTTGCAGGATCGCACAACCGCGCGCCGCCCAATAGGCGTGCAGCGTCAGGATCATGTCCTGAAAGCTTAAGGATTTCTTCTCCGCCGCGTCGGCCACTGTCCGCTCTTTCGCAGGTGCAACAAGTGTCGCTGCCCTTGGCGCAGGGCGCGTGCAGGGTCAAGGCGCGTGCGGCGCGGATGTTGGCGAACTGTCGCGCAGCCCGTCATTTCGGGGCGATGTAAGGTCTTGTTGACACAGTCAGCGAATCATGTCATTTAGTCAATAACACCTGACATTCGGTCAGTGTTGCCTGACAACGGGATCGACGATGAACAACCAGCTCAAGGTGCTGCGCGCGATGCGGAACTGGAGCCAGGCCGAACTGGCCGACCGGCTCGACGTGTCGCGCCAAGCGGTGAACGCGATCGAGACGGGGAAATACGACCCGTCGCTGCCGCTCGCCTTCAAACTGGCACGATTGTTCGCGATGCCGATCGAGGAGATTTTCGACGATGGCCATGAAGGACATGACGATGGACATTGATCCCAAACCGCGCCGCGCCCCCTCGATGTGGGTGCCGGTCGCAATCGGCCTTGGCACTGCGATGCTGGCGGGCGGTTTTGCTGGCTATAATCAGTCCGCTACGGAATCGGGCGAGGCTGCGATAGCACCCTGGGTAGGGCCGCTGTTCGCTGTCGCGCTCGGCGGCATTGCGCTGGCGCTCTATGTTCGTCGCCACGCTGACTCGTTCCGCAGCTGGTCGCCGCGCAAGCGGCTCTATTGGATCAGCGTCATCCTGTCGGGCGCGCTCGGATTCGTCACCGCGCTGGTGTTGCAGACCGGGCCGCAAGGCGCCGACGGCCTGCTCAGCAACAGCGCGATGACGCCGAATATTGCCATTGGCCTGTCATTGCTGTGGATCGTCGGGCTGATCGTCGCGCTGTTCCTCTATCACCGCACGATCGACGATCATGAGCGGCGGGCCTATCATCTCGGGGCGCTCGCGGGTTTCTACGCCTTTGTCATGCCCTGCCCCGTCTGGTGGGTGCTGTGGCGCGCCGATCTGGCGCCGCCGGTCGACGCGATGCAGCTGTTTGCCCTGTCGCTGATCGTCAACGGAATCGTATATTTCTGGTTCAAGTTCCGCTGAACACTTTCCCTCTCCCCTTCCCACCCCCCTCCGGCCATAAGCGCCATAGATAAAAGGACATTCTTCCGATGAAAAAATGGTTCAAAATCCTCGCCACGACCTGCGCGGTCATCCCCTTTGCGCAGTGCGCGGTGCTGCCCGGCAGCAATGTCGCTGCAGCCACTGAACCCGCTCCGGCCGCCGCGGCCGCTGCGCCGACCGACGCCGATCCGGCACTGTGGGTGGTCAAGGACGATGACACGACAATCTATCTGTTCGGCACTGTTCATGTGCTGAAACCCGGCCTCAGCTGGTTCGACGAAGCGGTGAAGACCGCGTTCGACAAATCGGACGAGATGATGCTGGAAATCGTCATGCCCGAAGATCAGGCCGCGGTGGCCAAAACGATGATGCCGCTGGCGATGGACACCACCGGCAAGACCATCCCCTCGCGCCTGACCCCCGAGCAGCTCCAGGCCTATCAGGCCGCGATGGTCAGCGTCGGGCTGCCGGCCAATGCGTTCGACAGTTTCGAGCCCTGGTTTCCGGCGATGACGCTGTCGGTGCTACCGCTGACCAAGCTGGGTTATGATCCGGAACAGGGCGCAGAGAAGCTGCTGACCAAATTCGCCAAAGCCGATGGCAAGCCGGTTGCAGGGCTTGAAACGCTCGAAGAACAGCTCGGCTTCTTCGACCAGTTGCCTGATACGCAGCAGGTCGCCTTCCTCAATTCGGTGGTCAAGGATCTCGACAAGCTCGGCCCGACGCTCGACAAGATGGTCGGGCTGTGGGCGAAGGGCGATCCCGACGGGCTCGCCGTCGTGATGAACGACAGTCTGGCGGCGACGCCGGAACTTGCCGCCATGCTGCTGTATGAGCGCAACGAGCGCTGGGCCGACCAGATCAAGACGCGGATGGACAAGCCGGGCACGGTGTTCATCGCGGTCGGCGCCGGGCATTTGGCGGGCGAAAAGAGCGTGCAGGATTATCTGAAGGACCGCGGCCTGACTGCGACGCGCATCGACTATTGACGACGGCAACGCATCCCGCCGGCCATTGGGGTCGCCGCTTTGCGGCGGCCCTTTTGCCGTTGTTGCTGGCGGGGTGCGGCACGCCCGAACCCGCACCGCAGGCAAAGCCGGCGATGTGGCTGGTCACCGATGACGACACCAAGATTTACCTGCTCGGCACGATGCACGCGCTGCCGCCCGGAACCGATTGGGATGGCGGCGCAGTAGGGCAGGCGATCGCCGCCGCCGACGAACTGATGATGGAATTGTCGCCGCAGCAAGCCGGTGCCGCAGGACGGATATTCCGGGAACTGGCGACACGGGCAGCCCCGCTACCGATCGAGGCGCGGCTGTCCGGAAAACCGTTGGCCCGCTTTCGCGCCTTCGAGGCGAGCGGTGGCAAACTGGACGCGGACCAACTCGACGATTGGGCAATCGTGATTTTAATCGGACAGCGTGCCGCGCGCGATGCCGATCTGTCACCGGCAGCAGGCGTCGAACGCGCACTGACCGATAAATTCCGCGCGGCGGGCAAGCCAATCCGCGGGCTGGAATCGGCGCGAGGCCAGCTGATGCTGTTCGAAAATCTTGACGCGCGGACCCAGCGCACATTGTTGACCCGCGCCGCCGTCGGCGCGAACGAGGCGGTCGATGACGTTACCAAACTGACCGCCGTGTGGAGCCGCGGCGATGTCGCGGCGATGGAACAGATGGTCAACGACGATGTCGACGCGGTGCCGGCTGCCCGCCTGGCGATCGTCACCGACCGCAACCGCCGCTGGGCCGCATGGGTGAAACGACGGATGGCTGAGCCCGGCACGGTGATGATGGCGGTTGGCGCAGGACATCTGCTGGGCGTCGATGGCGTACCGGCGATACTGGAAGCCGACGGCATGAGGGTAACGCGCGTGCAGTGAGGGGCGGTTTCGCCACGGTTTGCCGGTCGCCGATTTGGGAAGTGGCTGTCATTCTCCTCTCTCAAGGGGAGAGGGCTTTACGTCCGCAATCGGTCGCGGCCGACCGCATAACTTAAGCCGGTTTCCAGCTTTTCCGGTCTTCAGCCTGTTTCAGAACCTCGAACGCCGCCTGCCCTGCCGAGAAGCGTTTGGCGGCGGCGGCATCGCCCGGCTTGACGTCGGGGTGCGTTTCCTTGGCGAGCGCGCGCCACGCCTTTTTCGTCGTCTCGAAATCGGCGTCGGGTTCCAGATCGAGGATCTCCAGCGCGCGCATTTCGTCGGCGCTGCGGCTGCCGTCGCCCGATCCGCCCCAGGCATAATGCTGCGCCTTGGCGTAAGCCCCGGCATCGCGCGTCTCGTCAGCGGCGCGCGCGGCGGCATCTTCGGCGCTCAGGCCTTCGAAATAGTCCCAGCCGCGATTATATTCGGCGGCATGGGTTTCGCAGAAATACCAGCGTTCGGGGCTGTTCGGCGATTTCGGCGCGGGGCAGTTGCCGGGATTGGTGCAGCCGTGCCGGTCGCACAGGCGAACCTTTTGCGCTTCGTTGCCCGAGCCATAGGGGCGCCAGCGGGGAAATCCCCAATCGTCGGATCTTTTGGCGCGGCTCATCACCCCCATGTAGCGAGCAAGGCCGGTGATGGCTACCCGTAGGCCGCGAAAAACCTAGACTTTGGGCTTGTAGCCAAAGGCTTTGGTAGCCAGTTTGACGACCGCCGGGTCCAGATCGGGGGGCGTCATCGGCACGATCGCCTCCAGCGCCTCGGCGATATGGGTCAGCGCGGCGATGCGCGCCGCTTTCTTGTTGTTGCCATCGATCACCTTCCACGGCGCCCAGCGCGTGTTCGTCTGCGCGAACATCTCGTCCATCGCGGCGAGATAGTCTTTGCGCTTGGCGCGGTTGCGATAGTCATCGGCGCCGGTTTTCCACCGCTTCCAGGGGGCATCGAGGCGGTCGGCAAAGCGCTTGTCCTGCTCTTCCTGCGTCACGTGAACGAAAAGCTTGACGAGGTTGGTGCGGCTGCCGGTCAGCTGCGCCTCGAACTCGTTGATCTCGTCATAGCCCTTGCGCCATTCGGCCTCGGTTGCGAACCCCTCGACCCGCTCGACGAGGACGCGGCCATACCAGCTGCGGTCAAAGATCGAAATCTCACGATTGCCGGGCAGTCGCTTCCAGAAGCGCCACAGGAAATGGCGCGCCTTTTCCTCGTCGGTCGGTGCGCCGATCGGCCACACCTCGAAATAGCGCGGATCGAGCAGCGCGGTCATGCGTTTGATGATGCCGCCCTTCCCCGCCGCGTCCCAGCCCTCGAACATGATGACGCTGCGCTGGCCGTGCGTAATATGTGCCGCCTGCACACGCTCAAGCCGCTCCTGCAGCGTTTCCATGGCGTCGTCATAGTCGCCGTCATATTTGGTGCCGGATTCGTGATCGGAAAGGGAAATGGTCATGACGCTATCCCTAGCCCAACCCATGCAGTCAGACCAAGCCCGAAGCGGCGATGTCGATTTATGGGACAGCGCTGTCAAAACAGCGCAGGCACCGGGGTCAGAATTCGGTAGCGATCAGGTCGGCGAGGCGCTGCGGCGCCTCCATCGGGATGAAATGGCTTTGATCGGCCCATTGCTCGTCGCGCACCGCGCCCAACGCAGCGCCAAGGTCAGGCCAGGTCGGGCTGACCGAGAAATCGAGAGTGCCCGCGCGTTCCCCGGTCCTGGCGCGGATCACGCTCGTCGGCACGGCGAGGCATTCCAGCCAGTCGTGCGGATTAGTGCGCAGGGCGTTCTGATACACCGACGCTTCGAGCGCGGGCGGGCAGGCAAGCTCCCAGCCCTCACCATCCGGGGCAGCGAGCAGGCCGAACCGGCAATAGTCGGCGAGCGCCTCTCGCTGCCAATGCGCGTAGGGCGGACGCGATGCGAAATGCGCGTTCATGGCTTCCCAGCCATCCCAACGGCTGCGCCGCCGCGCCACTGGATGCTCCGCCGGATCGGGTACCGGTGCATCGGCCGCTCCGATATAAATTTCGGGCGGCATGATTACCGGATCGATCAGAAAGATATGCGCAAAGGCATTGCGCCGCTCGGCTGCGAGCCGGGTCAGGACGTAACCGCCCATGCTGTGGCCGCATCCAATGAGCGGCGTTCCGGCAAATCGGTCGACCAGCGGCAGCAGCGCGTCGGCGGTCTTGGCCCAGTCGGACAGCGACGCGGGCTTGGCGCTGCGACCATGGCCCAGTTGATCGGGCGCAATGACGTGCGTTCCATGCGGCAAGGCCGCGACCACCCGATCCCACAACCGCGCGTGAAAACCCGTCGCGTGGAGCAGCAGCAGCGAAGGCCGGTCCGACGGCTCACCCCATTCGAACCAGCAAATCTCGCCCGCCGGCGTGTCCAGCCGGTGCTCGCGCGGCGCTTCACTCACGCTCAGCCCTTTGGTCCATCCACGATGCGGATGCCGAGTTCCTTGAGCTGCTTGTCGCTGACCGGTGCCGGGGCATTCATCATCAGATCCTCGGCCTTCTGGTTCATCGGGAAGACGACGACCTCGCGGATGTTCGGCTCGTCGGCGAGCAGCATGACAATGCGATCGACGCCGGGGGCCGAACCGCCATGCGGCGGCGCGCCGAATTTGAAGGCGTTGATCATGCCGCTGAAGTTCGCGTCAACATCGGCTTGGCTGTAGCCCGCGATTTCGAATGCCTTGTACATGATGTCCGGGCGATGGTTTCGGATCGCGCCCGACGACAGTTCGACGCCGTTGCAGACGATGTCATATTGCCAGGCCAAGATGTCGAGCGGGTCTTTTGTTTCGAGCGCTTCGAGCTCACCCTGCGGCATCGAAAACGGGTTATGGCTGAAATCGATCTTGCCGGTATCCTCGTCGGCTTCGAACATCGGGAAGTCGACGATCCAGCACATTTCGAATTTGTTCGGGTCGATGAGGTCGAGCTGCTCGGCGACGCGGGTGCGCGCGAGGCCCGCGAGCTTCGCCGCCATAGCCTCCTTGCCCGCGGCAAAGAACAAGCCGTCGTCGGGGCCGGTGCCGAGCTCGGCGGCGAGCGCATCCATCTTGTCGCTGCCGTGGTTCTTGGCGATAGGACCGCCCCATTCGCCGCCCTTGCGCGTTGCATAGCCGAGGCCCGCAAAGCCTTCGCCCTGTGCCCAGCTGTTCATGTCGTCGAAGAATTTGCGGCTCTTCTCGGCGGTTGCAGGCGCCGGGATCGCGCGCACGACGTCGCCCGCAGCGACGATGTCGGCGAAGCGGCCGAAGCCCGAGCCGGTGAAATGCGACGACACGTCGGTGATGATTAGCGGGTTGCGCAGGTCGGGCTTGTCATTGCCATATTTCAGCATTGATTCCCGGTACGGAATGCGCGGGAACGAACCCGCCGGGGTCACTGACTTGCCGTTCGCAAACTCTTCGAACACCCCCGCGAGCACAGGTTCGATCGCGCCAAACACGTCATCCTGCGTAACAAAGCTCATTTCGAAATCGAGCTGGTAAAATTCACCGGGCGAACGGTCGGCACGGGCGTCTTCGTCGCGGAAGCAGGGCGCGATCTGAAAATAGCGGTCGAAGCCCGCGACCATCAGCAGCTGTTTGAACATCTGCGGCGCCTGCGGCAGCGCATAGAATTTGCCGGGATGAACGCGGCTGGGCACCAGATAGTCGCGCGCGCCCTCAGGCGACGAAGCGGTCAGGATCGGGGTCTGGAACTCGGTGAAGCCCTGATCGACCATGCGGCGGCGCAAGGACGCAATCACGTTAGAGCGCAGCATGATGTTGGCGTGGAGACGTTCGCGGCGCAAGTCGAGGAAGCGGTATTTCAGGCGGATATCCTCGGGATAATCCTGTTCGCCCGCGACCGGCATCGGCAGCTCGATTGCCGCCGACTGGACGACAACATCGCGCGCGCGCACTTCAATCGCGCCGGTGGGCAGGTTGGCGTTGACCGTTTCGGGCGAGCGCGCAACGACGTCGCCGGTGATCGTCACGACGCTTTCGGCGCGCAGGCCATCGAGGATCGCGAACGCCGCATCGCTGCTGTCGGCGACGATCTGGGTCAGGCCATAATGGTCGCGCAGGTCGACGAACAACAGACCGCCATGATCGCGCTTGCGATGCACCCAGCCCGAGACGCGGACCGACTGGCCGACCTGTTCGGCGCGAAGCTGGCCGCAGTTATGGGTGCGATAGGCGTGCATGGGATCGTCTTTCAATGTTCGGGAGCGCGCGTAGAAAACACGCTAATATGGCCGCGCCTAAGGCAGCGCGGCGCGCCATTTGTCAAGGGTTGAAGGCCAATCAGCAGGTCAGCCCCAGCCCGTCGAGTATCTCGCTACCGAACAGCGCGCGATGGGCGGGATCGGGAAGCAGCCGGTCGCGGGCGGCGCGCCAGCGGCGGAAATCCTCGCCATAGTCGGCAGCGACGCGCGCCGCGTCGAGGCGGCAGCTTTTGGCCCAATGGCGCGTGAAGGCGATCCCCTCGGCATCGAGCCGTTCGACGACGCGGGCGTAGGCGTCGGCGGTGCGCGGGCTGCGTGGTCCGTCGAAATCGATCACCGCATTGTGCGGGAAGCGCGCTGGCGCCAGCAAACCCTCGGCGCGCGCCATGAAGCGCACGGTGATGACGGTCGAGCCGCCGTGCCGCGCATAGACATCGCAGATGAGCTCGAATGCATGCGCCAGATCGGCGCGGTCAATTGTCACCGAGGCGTTGAACAGGTCGGCGAGCGGACGGTGCGTATCCAGACCCTCCCCCCAACTGCCGTACACCGGCGGCACATCAACGTCAGGGCCGCTCGCATAGCCCTGCTTCATCGCGAATTGCAGCAACGCACCCCGCGCCCAGGGATAATCGTCGAGGAGCCGTCCAAGCAGGCTGAGCGCATCATAGCCTGCCCCCAGCTGTCCTGGTGTCGCGCGTGGATAATCGTCGCGCCACGGCTCGCGATAGAGGAACCGCAGCATCGCGGGGCGCTTGAACGGTTTATAGGGATTCACGATCATCTGAACAAAATCGGGATCCCGATCGAGTGCATAGGCGGCCGAGAAGCGGCGGAAATCGCCCGCCGCCAGCCAGCCGAGCGCCGCGCGATCGACCTTGCGCAGATTCTGAATTGGACGGACGAGGAATTTTGGCACGCTATCCACGACCAGCGCCGTGATGATCCCCAGCGAACCGACCGGCAGCTGCGACGCGGCGAACAAATCATCGTCGCGCATCGGCACCGAACCCGTAGCAGCGACGAAGGCATCGTTCATCAACCCTGTCGCGGGTTCGATCCAGTGAATGCCCGCGGGCGTCACAATCTGCACCGCCCGAATATGATCCTGGATGCCACCGCTGGCGATCATCGACCCGTGGGTGCCGGTGGCACACGCACCCGCGAAGGTCTGACCATTGCCCGCGCCGCTCGTCCACAGCGAACGCCCCTGTGCCTCCAGCTTGTCCGACACTTCGTCAACCAGCGCTCCCGCCTCGACCAGCATCAGCCCGCTGGCGTCGACACCGGGCCGGACGTCGGCGGCGTCGATGCCGAAACAGCGGTTGAAACGCCGCGTGTGGAGCAACCAGCATTGGGAGGCAATATTGATGTTTGACGGTGACCAACCCGCGCCGAGCGGCCGGACGCGGCGCTGCGCCGCCACCGCATCAACCAGCCAGTCTTGCACCGATCCGGAAGCAATCGCGATCTCGTCGCGGCCGCGCTCCGCATCGCCGCTGCGCAGCGCAAAGCGCGTCGCCGCTTCGCAAGTTCCGGTACCGTGATAATTGGTCCAGCGTCCTTCGTCGCCGAGTCGCACGATCGGCATCAGGCGTCTCCCAGCGGAAGCACGCCGGCGTGGGCGCGCCAAGCGAGGGTGACCGGGCGCAGGAACCCGAAACTCGCTATCGCCACCAACATCTGTCGCCGCGTCGCGAATACGCGTACATCGCACAGGCCATGATCGGATTCCGGCGTCAGGAACGGTTGCACCGCCTGCACCGCGAACCCCCAGCCTTTCAGCATCACCACCATCGATTCTTCATCAAGCGGCCGCGGATTGGCGATCGAGACGAAAATATCCGCCTGCCCCGCGGCATATTGCCCGACGAGCAGCGCAAAACCGAGCGCAGCCAGCACCCAACCGACCCACATCATGCCCCAAATCCCTTCGTTTTTCCCCTGACCGGTATTCCGGTTCCGCGACCCGAAGAGTACGGACAATTTTTCCTGCCCGTTCTTTTCAACTAGCTGTATAGGCGCGCTATGCAAGTCCATCCGTTGATCGAAACCAACGCCGCGCTCGTCGAATTCTGCGCCCTTATCAGTCGCAGCGATTTCATCGCCGTCGATACCGAATTCATGCGCGAAAACACCTTTTGGCCAGAGCTGTGCCTGATCCAGGTCGCCGACCGCGAGCATGCCGCGGCGATCGATCCGCTCGCCCCGGGCATGGACCTGAAGCCGCTGCTCGACCTGCTGGTCGACAATGAGGATATGCTGAAGGTCTTTCATGCCGGCGGGCAGGATGTCGAAATTATCTTCAACCTGACCGGCAAGACGCCGCATCCGATTTTCGACACCCAGATCGGCCAGATGGCGATCGGCCAGGCCGAACAAGTCGGTTATTCGAACCTGGTCGAGGCTTGGATCGGGCTGCAACTCGACAAGGGTGCGCGCTTTACCGACTGGAGCCGCCGCCCGCTCGACAAGCGCCAGATCGACTATGCCGTCGGCGACGTCACCCATCTCGCCAAGATTTTCCCGATGATGCTCGACAAGCTGGTCAAGACCGGTCGGGGTCACTGGCTCGACGAGGAAATGGAAAAGCTGGCCGATCCGTCGAACTATAATCTTGATCCCGAAAACGCTTGGCAGCGGATCAAAATCCCTTCGCGCAAGCCTGATGTGCTGGGCCGGTTGCAGGCGCTCGCCGCATGGCGTGAACGCGAGGCGCGGTCGAAGAACCTGCCGCGTGGGCGCATCGTCAAGGACGAGACACTCGCCGACATCGCGGCGCATCCGCCGAAGGATCAGGACGGGTTAGGCCGCGTCCGCGGGCTGTCGGCGACCTGGCGCGGCAACGATATCGGCGCGCGGCTGATGGACGCGATCGCCAGCGCCAAGCCGATGGACAAGGACGACATGCCCGACCGCGCTCCGCGCGGCCCGGGGCTGGGCAAGGAAGGCGCCCTGGTTGCCGACCTGCTGAAGCTGCTGCTGAAAATCCGCGCCCGTGAACTCAACGTCGCATCGCGCCTGATCGCGCGCAGCGACGATCTGGAAGCACTCGCGGCGGGCGGCCGTGAGGGTATCGCGATGTTGCAAGGCTGGCGATACGATGTGTTCGGCTTTGCCGCGCTCAACCTGGTCGAAGGCCGGATGGGCTTTGCGGTCAAGCACGGCAAGCTGGTGATGAGCGAAATCGACGCGGCGACGGCAGCCGAGACTTAAACAGACGTCGCCCCCGCGAAGGGTGATGCAGAGACGCGTGCCTCTGATCGCGGCCGATGGCAGCCTTCTCCTGCGTCGCTGCGCAAAATGATAACGCCCCCCTTCGCGACGGCGACGCGTCTAAAGCAGCATCATGTCCGGCTTGGTATCCAGCGCCTGCGCCAGCGACCGCAGTCGGCGCTCGACCGATTCACCCGCCAGATGGTGCCACCCCTTGTCGAGGCTGAGCCGCAGTTTCCCACCCACCAGCGCGATATGGCTGGCTTTCAGCGGCGCCTCGACCCCGCCGGTCAGCCGCTGCGCCAGCCGGATCGCGAGCCCCCATTGCCGCGCCCGCGCCAACCGTTCGGGCGCCACAAGCGGCCCCATGTCGGGAAAATCGCTGTCGGCACCGCCGAAGCCAGCATGAAGCGCGCGCGCGAGCAGGATGCGCCCCGGAATATCGATGCCGCGCCAGTTGCCGTGCAGCCCGATCTCGGTCCCGCGTTCGGCACGGAAGTCGGGGTTGGCAGACCAGGCGACATCGCTGAGCAGGCTGGCGGCGAGCCGGACGCGGCTGTCGGCGGGTGCCTCGCCAGTAAACAGCGGCGCAATCCATTCGGTGATCGCGCGGCCATGCGGGGCAAAGCGTGCGAGCCGGCGCCCCTCAAACTCGGCGGCGACGATCAGCGGATCCTGCGCGCGCGTTTCAGCGTCGAGCGCCTGATAGAGCAGCCCTTCGCGCAGGCCCGACGACGACACCGTCATTTCGGGGACATCGAGGATATTGACCAACGCCGCGAGCAGCGCCGCCGCGTCGGGCAAGGCAGCGGCACGGTTCGACGCCATGCCGGGGATCGCGCGCAACTCTTCGAACGTCAGCCGGTTGGTAGCGCGAACGAGGCGCCGCAGTGCAGCCCGCGGCAGGCTGTGCTGGTCGAGCACCGCGAGCGGATCCTGCGTCAATTCCAGGTCGAGACGCGATAGCGCGCGCCACGATCCGCCGACCAGATAGAGCGGCAGGCCGGTCATGCCGCCGGGCCAGCCTGCCGTCCGGAGCATCTTGCGGACCGCGCGCTCGAACGTCTGTTGGCCATCCTTGCGCAGCGCGGGCAGGCGCAACACCCCGAGCGGGAAGGACGCGCGGCGTCCGACCTGACCATTGGCCACCTCGGCCAGTTCAAGGCTGCCACCGCCGAGGTCGACCGCGATGCCATGCGCGTCGGGGATCGCCGACAACACGCCGTAGCCCGCGGCTTCGGCTTCTTCCTCGCCCGACAACAGGCGAATTTTGAGCCCAGCCTCGGCCGCAGCGGCAATAAATTCGGGACCGTTTTCGGCGTCACGCACCGCCGCGGTCGCGACACATTGCAGGTTCTTGACCTCCATATGTTTGGCGAGCAGCGCGTAGCGGCGCAGCGCGGTCAGGCCGCGCTTGGCATCCTCGTCGGCGATGCGGCCATCGATTGCGAGGCCGCGGCCCAGCCCGGCTGCGACCTTTTCGTTAAAGATCACCGCGGGCGCGCGCGCCGGTCCTTCATAGACGACGAGGCGGACCGAGTTCGATCCGATGTCGATAACGGCGGAGCGATGGACGGCCTGTTTTGAGGTTCGCAACAGTCCCAAAGTTTCAATCATCGCGCATGTCGAAGGCGAGCGTCGGGACGTCCTGACGCTTGTGGAGCGCCGTCCCGCGGCCCGACAACGACGGGTTGTTCATGAAATAATGATGGAGATTAAATGGCTTATCGCCCGGACTTGTGCGGATATAGGTACCGTCGGATTGCAGCACCCAGCTTTGTTCATTGTCGATCAGGTTTGCAACCAGCACCTGGTCCAAAATCTGGTCATGCACCGTCGGATTTTCGATCGGGATCATATATTCGACGCGGCGGTCGAAGTTGCGGGGCATCCAGTCGGCGCTGCTGATGTACAGCTTTGCACGCTGATGCGGCAGCGACGCGCCGTTGGCAAATGCCCAGACGCGGCTGTGCTCGAGGAAACGCCCGACCACCGATGTGACGCGGATCGTTTCCGACAGGCCGGGGACGTCGGGGCGGAGGCAGCAGATGCCGCGGACGATCAGCTCGATCGGCACGCCCGCGACGCTTGCTTCGTATAATTTGTCGATGATGCCGGGATCGACGAGGCTGTTCATCTTGGCCCACACACCCGACGGCTGCCCCGTTTTCGCCGCCGCGATTTCGGCATCAATCAGGTCGCACAGATGCGCGCGCATGTTGAGCGGCGACATGGTGATCATGTCGAGCCGTTCGGGTTCGACATAGCCGGTGATATAGTTGAACAGCTGCGCCGCATCGCGCCCGGCGCGGGGATCGGCGGTAAAGAAGCTGAGATCGGTATAGATGCGCGCGGTGACCGGATGGTAATTGCCCGTGCCGAAGTGGCAATAGGTGCGATATCCCTGCCCTTCGCGGCGCACGACCATCGAAATCTTGGCGTGCGTTTTCCACTCGATGAAGCCGTAAACGACCTGCACCCCGGCACGTTCGAGCTGGTTCGCCCACAGCAGATTCTGCTCTTCATCGAAGCGTGCCTTGAGTTCGACCACCGCGGTCACCGACTTGCCTGCCTCGGCGGCTTCGATCAGCGCGCGGATGACGGGCGACTGATCGCCGGCGCGGTACAGCGTCTGCTTGATCGCGACGACATCGGGGTCTGCCGCCGCCTGACGCAGGAACGCCAACACCACGTCAAAACTTTCGTAAGGGTGATGGACCAAAATGTCCTTGCTGCGGATCGCGGCAAAACAATCGCCGCCATGTTCGCGGATGCGTTCGGGGAAGCGCGCCGAATAGGCCGGGAATTTCAGGTCGGGGCGATCGACATCGACCAGTGCCGACAGCGCCGCGAGCCCGACGAAGCCGCCAATCTTGGCAACGATCGCTTCATGCCCCTGAATATCGGCATTGAGCACTTCGGCAATCTCGCCGGGCATATCGGCTTCGAGTTCGAGCAGGATGACGCGGCCACGGCGGCGGCGGCGGATCGCGGTACGGAACAGGCGCACCAGGTCTTCGGCTTCTTCCTCGAGCTCGATATCGCTGTCACGGATGATGCGGAACACCCCGAGCGAGCGGATCGTGAAACCGGGGAACAGCAGGTCGCCGAAAATCTCGATCAGATATTCGATCGGCACAAAGGCCTGCGCCTGCCCCGGCACCGCCACGAAGCGCGGCAGCGCCGCGGGGATCAGCACCAGTTCGCGCACCGTCTCGCCCGTCGCCTTGCGCTCTAGGTCGAAGATAATCCCCAGCCCGCGATTGGGGATGAAGGGAAAGGGGTGCGCCGGGTCGAGCACCTGCGGGGTCAGGATCGGGAAAATCTGGTCGATGAAATACTGGCGCAGTGCGGCGCGCAGCGGTTCGCGGTCGGACCCGGTGCCGTGGACGACGATGCCCTGTTCGCCGAGCAGCTTATGGAGCCGCTGCCATTCGCTCTGCTGCTGATCGACCAGCCGGTTCACCTCGGCCTCGATTTCGGCGAGCTGCTGGCTGGGCGAGCGGCCATCGGCGGAGGGATCGTCGATGCCCTGCAGCTGCTGGCCCTTCAAACCCGCCACGCGAACCATGAAAAATTCGTCGAGGTTGCTACCCGAAATCGACAGGAAGCGGAGGCGTTCGAGCAGCGGATGCGCTGGGTTGCGTGCCTCCTCCATCACCCGGCGGTTGAACGCCAACCAGCTGAGTTCGCGGTTGAAAAAGCGTTCGGGTCCGAACGACGTAAGCCCCGTATTGGCGTCATTGTCGGCGCGAAGGGACTGTCCGGAGAGCGTCATGCGTTATGGTCCTGTCGTTCGAGCAGATCGGGATCGATCAGCCCCTGTGACAGTAATGTTTCACGCGTAAGACGAATGCCGACGCGCCGCCCCTGTTCGAGCGACGCGGCGTCGAGCGCCGCGACGACACGGTGGATCATCGCATAGCTGCGCTCCATCCGCGGCACGATATAAGCAGCCACCTCGGGTGCCAGCGCGATCCCGCGCTGCGCGAACCGCGCCTCGATCAGATCGCGGGCGAGGCAATCATCGGGTTCGGCGATCGTCAACACCGGCACAGCGCGAAGGCGCGACGCGAGATCGGGCAGCACAATGCCCCATTCGGACGGCGGTGCATCGGCGATGATCAGCAACGGCATGTTCGACGATTGCGCGGCGTTCCAGGCATGGAAAATCTCTTCCTCGGAGACGCTATCATGTCCGTCGATGACGCGGCCGCCGGTTTCTGCGGCGAACAGCCGTCCGATCAAGCTGCGTCCCGACCCGCGTGGACCGGTGAGCACCGCCGTCCGCACCGGCCAGGTCGCAACATGACGCAGATAGCGTATCGCATCGGCATTGCTGGTCCCGATAACCAGCGGAGCGTCGTTGCTGCCCCCGGCGCTCCAGTCGAGCGGCAGAGCGATCTGACGGGTCGAACGCGCCATCAGCGACTGATCCGCAGCGTGCTGCCGCCTTCCTGCACCTTGTACCCCCGCGCCGCGAGCGCCGCGCTGAGCGCTGCGATATCGCCGCCGAAGGTCACGCGCATCACCGATGTGCCGCCAAGCGCCAGGCTGGTGGTCGATGCCGACTGAACCCCCGCGATCCCGCCCACGGCGCGTTCGGTCGCCGTGACCGATTCGACATCGGGCGAGCTGTATTGGACGGTGAAGCTCTGCACCCCCGCGGGCGCGGTGGTCGGCACGCTGCTGTCGGTTTCGCTGGGCAGTGCGTCCTCGTCAGTGGTCGCGGCTTCCTCGGGCAGGTCTTCGCGCTCGACGGGCTTTTCGAGGACCAGATAGGTATCGGTTTTCAGCACGCCTGCTGCCAGCGCATCGATATAGATGCGGTCCATGCGCGCGACGGCCTTTTCCATCATGTCGGGCAGCGCCGCGGGGCTGGGACCGGTCATCGTGAAGCTGGAAATCAGCTTGCTGTCGGGGCCGAAGCGCGCGGTAAAATGGCCTTTGATCGGCCCACCGGGCCAAGAATATTCGACGCGCGCGATCGGGATCAGCACGTCGGCGGCGCCATATTGATCGAGGATGACGCGCCACCAGATGCGCCCGCGCCGCCCGGTTTGCCCAACGTTGAGCAGCAGCGTGTCGGCGCCGGTGCCTGCGGTGCGGACATAATCGATCGCGCTTTGCCCGGTGTTATATTCCGCCCAGGCGCGCTGCCACGCGCTGCGCTGTTCGAACACCTGCGGGATGCCGGCGATCGAATAGACGGGGATGACGAGCAAGGGCGGAGAGCGGAGCGTCCGGCCGCTGACACCCAATATCTGTCCGGCGCGAACACGGTCGAACTGAACGCCGAGCCGCGCGACATAGCGGCGCGGGCCGATCTGTTCTTCCTCGACGATGATCGCGGTGACGATGCCGTCGAGCACCGAATCGCCAAGCGCGGGGCCATCGCTGCCGTTCAATTTGCGGTAGAGCTGGGTCCAGCCCTTGCGCTGCGCCTCGCGCCAGCCCTTGGTCCGCGCGTCGTCGGCATTGTCGCCCGTGACGTCGACGAGGATGCCGCTGGTCAGGAAATCGCCGCTGCTATTGATCGGGGTGATGCCGCGATTACCGCGGCTGATCTGCCCCTCGACAACCCCAACGAGCAGGATCGCGAAGAACAAGCCGAACAGCGCGAGCCAGCGCCCGTCGCGCGGCAACGCAACGATTTTGAACCGGTGGGCGAACGGAAGGGGAGCGGTGGAAATCATCTCTTCTCTATGCTCTGCCCAAAAGCGCACGCGCGGACAAGGAAATCTGTCGGACCCCGACGAGGAAATCTGTCGGACCCCGACGAGGAAATCATGGCATTTGTCGGCTGGAACCGTTAGTCGCGCGTGCCATGGATTCCAAGCACAACCAACCCGCCGCTTACACTTATGCCCAGTCGGGCGTGTCGATCGACGCCGGCAATGCGCTCGTCCGTGCCATCGCCCCGCTGGCGCGAGCGACACGGCGCCCCGGCGCCGATGCCGACCTGGGCGGTTTCGGCGGCTTTTTCGACCTGAAAGCGGCGGGGTTCAATGATCCCCTGCTCGTCGCGGCGAACGATGGGGTCGGCACCAAGCTGAAACTTGCGATCGAATCGGGGCGCCATGACGGGGTCGGCATCGATCTGGTCGCGATGTGCGTCAACGACCTGATCGTGCAAGGCGCCGAGCCGTTGTTCTTCCTCGACTATTACGCCACCGCCAAGCTCGACAACGACGTCGCGACGCAAGTGGTTGCGAGCATCGCCGAAGGCTGCAAGCTGGCGGGATGCGCGCTGATCGGCGGCGAAACCGCCGAGATGCCAGGGATGTATTCGGACGGCGACTATGATCTCGCGGGCTTCTGCGTCGGCGCGGTCGAACGCGACCAGGTACTGACCGCTGACAAGGTCGCGGATGGCGACGTCATCCTTGGCCTCGCCTCCTCGGGGGTGCATTCGAACGGCTTCTCGCTCGTGCGGCGGCTGGCCGCCGACAAGGGGTGGAAACTCGACCGACCGGCGCTGTTCGACCAGAATGTCCTGCTGATCGACGCGCTGATGGCGCCGACGCGCATTTATGTGAAGAGCCTCTTGCCGCTGGTGAAAACCGGCAAGATTCACGCGCTGGCGCACATCACGGGCGGCGGGCTGCTGGAAAATATCCCGCGCATCCTGCCCAAAACCTTACATGCATTTGTTGATGCTGATGGGTGGGAGCAGCCGCGGTTGATGGCGTTCTTGCAGGCGCAGGGGAATATCGAGCCCGAGGAAATGGCGCGGACCTTCAATTGCGGGATCGGGATGGCAGTTGTCGTGGCCAAGGATGATGTCGCTGATGTGACCGCGGCGCTCGAAGCGGCGGGTGAGACGGTGTTTCGCATCGGGTATATCGCCGAGGGCGCCAAGGGCTGCACCGTGACGGGCAGCACCGAGACGTGGAGCGCGATGGCCGCGTGGAGCGCGACGCATAATGGCTGACGCCATAAAGTCCCCCTCCCGCTTGCGGGAGGGGTTAGAGGAGGGCCTGTGTCGGGGCACTCCTTTTGAACATGCCCTCCCCCGACCCCTCCCGCAAGCGGGAGGGGAGACGTGAAAGCCAAGGTCGCCGTACTGATCTCCGGCGCCGGAACCAATATGGCGGCGCTGCTGTACGCCGCGAAAGCCGCCGACTGCCCCTATGAGATCGTGCTGGTTGCCAGCAACAATCCCGATGCACCGGGGCTGACGATCGCCGCCGCCGAAGGCATCGCGACGTGGAGCGCCACGCACAAAGGCATGAACCGCGATGCGTTCGACGCGCTGGTCGATGCTGAGCTGCGCGACGCCAAAGCCGATTTCGTCGCGCTTGCCGGCTATATGCGGATCCTGAGCGACGATTTCGTGGCGCGCTGGGCGGGCAAGATGCTGAATATCCACCCCAGCTTGCTGCCGCTCTACAAGGGGCTCGACACCCACCAGCGGGCGATCGACGCGGGCGACACGTTTGGCGGGTGCAGCGTCCATATCGTCACCCCCGGCGTCGATGACGGCCCGGTGCTGGCGCAGACGCCGGTCGCGATCCTGCCCGGCGACACGGCCCTGACGCTGAGCGGGCGGGTACGGATTGCCGAGCATCAGCTGTATCCGCCGACGCTTGCAGCTTTTGTTACCCGCGAGCGGTCGCCGGATTACCTGGTCGGCCGCGTCCGTGAACGCGCGATGGCGTTGCCCGAAGCCGACGAAGTGACCTCGCACGGCATGCCGTGCTTCGGCATCGTGAAGGGCAAGAAATTCGCCTATTTCACCCAGGACCATCATGGCGACGGCAAGATCGCGCTGCTGGTCAAGATCAGCGGCGCCGATGAGCAGGCGGCGCTGATCGAGATGGACGAAGACCGCTATTACCGCCCCGCCTATTTCGGCGACGGCTGGGTCGGCATCCGGCTCGACCTGGGCGATACTGACTGGGACGCGATTGGCGAGTGGCTGCGCAAAAGCTGGCTCGCGGTGGCGCCGAAGAAGCTGGCGAGCCTGATGGGGGTTGCCGAAGAGTTTTAAGGGGAGACAAATGGACCAGTGGCTGGCGTGGGCGGGCACCGCTCTATCGGTTTTCATCACCGCGGCGGGCTTTTACATGGGGTGGCGGCGTTTTCAGTCCGACAGCCTGCGTAGCCGCGACGTCGCCGCCTGGGCCGACAAGTCGATCGCGGTGCTGCTGATCGTCGAGCTGTGTGCCAAGGCAGACTCGCCAATCGCCGCCGACGAGAAACGCAGGCGGCTGAACGATGCCTATTTCTCGCTGAGTGCCTTGACCGAGCAAGGACGACTGTTCTTCGTCAATATCGGCATGCGCGACGGAACCCGCGCCGCCGGCACCTATGCAGGGAGGCGGCCGAAGCTGCTCGACCCGCTGGTGATCGCACACAAGGCGGCAGCACGGTTGCTGGCCCAGCCCGAAGCTGCGACAGCGCCGCTCCATGCGGTGCTGGTCAGCCAGCGCAAATCGTTCGTCGCCCATGTCCAGTCGGAGATCGGCCGCCGCCAGTCGGTCGCAAAGGATTCGCGCAAGGGCGGGGAAACATCCGACCTCGACGCGCTTATCGCCGCGGCCACATGAAAAAGGCCGCCGGATCGCTCAGGCGGCCGTTTTATAGCATCGCCCGCGCGGAAGCGAGGGCCGCTGGCCATTCAAACCAGCGGCGATGCGTAAAGTGATGGCGGCCCCCGCCTGCGGGGGCGACGATCGATTTTTAACCGACGATTTCTTCGGGCTTGAAGAAATAGGCAATTTCGATCGCGGCATTTTCATCGCTGTCCGAACCGTGAACCGTGTTCGCTTCGATGCTTTCGGCCAGTTCCTTGCGGATCGTGCCGGGGGCGGCGTCTTTGGGGTTGGTGGCGCCCATGATGTCGCGGTTCGCCTGCATGGCGTTTTCGCCTTCCAGCACCTGGACGACGACGGGGCCGCTGATCATGAAATCAACGAGTTCGCCGAAGAAGGGGCGTTCCTTGTGAACCGCGTAGAAGCCTTCGGCCTGTTCCCGGCTCATATGAATGCGCTTCGACGCGACGACGCGCAAGCCGGCGTCTTCCAGCATCTTGGTGACGGCACCGGTGATGTTGCGACGCGTGGCGTCGGGCTTGATGATCGAAAAAGTGCGAGTGACCGCCATGGGGGAAGCTCCTGCTTTGTTATGGTTTGCAATGCGCGCGCCTCTAGCCGCGCTTTGGCGGCGCCGCAAGCCATGCTATGGACTTCAGCGGGTCGAACAAAGGGGGGGTTGGACCATGCGTGACAACCAATATCATCGGATAACGCGCCGCGCTTTTGCGGGGTCGGCGCTGGCGGCCTCCATTGCGCTTACGGGCGCGGCAAAGGCGGCGGACAAGATGCTGCGGCCGACGGCGCTGGGAGATCTCGGCCCTTTCTATCCAGTCGAACGTCTTGCGGATGAAGACGCCGACCTCACCTGGATCAAGGGCCATGCGAAGCGTGCGATTGGCAATGTGATCGAAGTCAGCGGGCGGGTCCTCGACCGGCACGGCAATCCGGTGCAGGGCGCGGACCTCGAGGTCTGGCAGGCGAATTCGGTGGGTCGCTATGCCCACCCCAACGACACCGCCACAGCGTCGCTGGACCCGGATTTTCAAGGCTATTGCCAAATCCGGACCGGTGCAGGCGGCGACTGGCGGATCACGACCATCAAGCCCGCCGCCTATGACTCGCCGATCGGTCGACGAACTCCGCACATCCATTTCGACGTGCGAGGCAAGAGTCAGCGGCTCGTCACCCAGATGTATTTTTCGGATGACGCCGCGAGCAATGCTGCCGATATGCTTTACAAGGGGCTCGGCGACTGGGCGGATACAGCGCTTGCAAGTCTCGACGGCGCGGCGAAGTATCGCTGGGATATCGTGCTGATGGACGGCTAGCGCCTACGGCCCCTCCGACCAGCGGCCGCGGTCGTCCTGTTTCCAGAAATGGGTTTCGACATCTTCGGCGGCGCTCAGTTTGCGCCAGGTCGCGCGGGCGTCGTCGATACGGCTGTTATCGAAGAGCAGGAAGGTGCGGTCGAACCCCAAAGCTTCATCGCGCCATTCGCCATCGGCGAGCGCGACCAGTCGAGCGCGGTTGGGCGGTGCGGGGTCGAGCGTTCCCGCAATCAGGATCGGTTCGATCTCTTCGTCGGGCGAGCCAGCGGCGCCGTGCGGCAGAAAGCTGGCGGGGGTCAGCGTCCACAGCGCCTCGTCGATCGCCTGCCGCTGCATCGCGGGGGCGGCGACGATCAGCAGGCGGTCGCCCGCGCCCAGAATGCGCGTCGCGATGGCGGGGAGCACCCGTTCGACGGGATCGCGGGTCAGCCGGTAAAAGTCGACGCGCGCCATGCTCCCCTGCCCTTAACCCTCGTGGTTTTCGGCGATGTAGCGATCAAGCAGGCGGACGCCATAGCCCGTCGCGCCCTTGGCCCACACCGGGCCATCCTTGTCGGCCCACGCCACGCCCGCGATGTCGAGATGCGCCCAAGCGACGCCGTCATCGACATAGCGTTTCAGGAACTGCGCCGCGGTGATCGAGCCGCCTTCGCGCGGGCCGATATTCTTCATGTCGGCGATCTGGCTGTCGATCAGCTTGTCGTAAGCCGCCGACAGCGGGAAGCGCCACAGCTTGTTGTTGCTGGTCTCGCCCGCTGCGATCAGCTGCGTCGCCAGGTTTTCGTCATTGGCGAAAATGCCGGCATATTCGTGGCCGAGCGAGATGACCATCGCGCCGGTCAGGGTCGCGAGATCGACGATAACCTTGGGCGAATATATTTTCTGCGCCCAGGTGATCGCGTCGCACAGCACCAGCCGCCCCTCGGCATCAGTATTGAGTACTTCGACCGTCTGGCCCGACATGGTGGTGACGATGTCGCCGGGGCGCATCGCGTTGCCGTCGGGCATATTTTCGACGAGGCCGACGACGCCGACGACGTTCGCCTTCGCCTTGCGCCCGGCGATCGCCTTCATCGCGCCCGCGACGGCGCCCGCGCCGCCCATGTCCCATTTCATCATGTCCATGCCCGCGGCAGGCTTGATGCTGATACCGCCGGTGTCGAAAGTGACGCCCTTGCCGATGAACACGACCGGCTTGTCGCCGTCCTTGCCGCCGTTCCAGCGCATCGCGAGCAGGCGCGGCGGGCGGGTCGAGCCCTGCGCGACGCCGAGCAGCGCGCCCATGCCAAGCGCCTTCATCTGCCTTTCGTCGAGCACTTCGATTTCGACGCCGAGGTCAGCGAGATGCTGGCAGCGTTCGACGAAGCTTTCGGGATAGAGAATGTTCGGCGGCTCGGCGACGAGTGTCTGGGTCAGCGCGACGCCGTCGGCAATCGCTTCATTCACGGCCCAGCGCGCCGACAGGTCGCGGGGCGGCGACGCGATGGTCAGCGACTTGAGCGTCGGCTTGGCATTGTCGGCAAGCTTGGTGCGATAGGTATCGATGCGCCAGTTGCGCAGTTTCGCGCCCAGTGCAAAGGCCAGCACATCCTCTTCATCGACCGCGCCCGCGCTGGCGAAATCGACATGCACCGCGGTCGCGCCACTCGTTTGCAGCCGCCCGGTCAGCGCACCGCCGGCGCGCTCAAGGTCATGCAGCGTGCCCTCGCCGATTCCGACGAGCAGCAGGCGCAGAACGCGCCCGCCGTCGACCGCTGCGGTTTCGGCGATACCGCCTGCCGCGCCCTCAAAGCGTGCCTGCCCCGCGGCGCCGTTCAGCAGGGCGCCATGCGGCTCACCCAGCGCCTGGACAAAGGCGTTCAGCTCGCCCTTGCGGACCGGAAACGCGACGACGTCGGCAGACGCATCGATTTGCGCGACAAAGTGAATGTCCATTCGGTAACTCTCTCATGCGATGATTGATTGCAGCGTGCGGGACCGATAGGGGTTTCGCTTGCGAGTTGCAAAAACAAAGCAGCCGGTCCAACCCGGGCGGACGCGACAAATATGTGGGACAAAGTGATTAAATGAGCTGGGCTTTGTTCCGACAGGCGCGCCAATCGCAGCCCTTGTGGCTGGCGACGGCGAGCGGTTTTGCTCTGATCGCGAGCCCTGCGGCTGCGCAGCAGGCAGGCGAGTCGCTCCCCGCCCAGGAAATTTCTGGCGAACCCGATCTCCAGACCCCCGACGTCGCGCCGGTCACGATCGATGCCCCCGCGGTCGCCGCCGAAGACCAGGTCGGATTCGCCGCCGACAACCTCAATTACGACAGCGACAGCGAAATCGTGGTCGCCGAGGGCAATGTCGCGATGAACCGCGAGGCGATCTCGATGCGCGCCGACAAGGTCACCTGGAACCGCCAGACGGGCCAGGTCTTTGCCGAGGGCAATGTCGCGATCAAAAGTCCCGAAGGCGACACCGCTTATGGCGACCGCATCGAACTGACTGACAGCCTGCGCGACGGGGTGGTGGAAAATCTACTGGTCGTGCTCGACAATGGCTCGCGCCTCGCCGCAATCAAGGGCACGCGGTTCGAGAACGGCAATATCGAGCTGGAAAACGCCGCTTATACCGCCTGCCCGGTCGAGGACGCCGAAGGCTGCCCCCGCAACCCCAGCTGGCAGATTCGCGCTGTTCGCGTCACCTATGACCGGGCGAACAACAAGATCCGCTACAAAGGCGCGCGGGTCGAGATTTTCGGCCTGCCGCTGATCCCCCTGCCCGGGCTCAGCCACCCGGCGAACAGCGAAGCGGGCAGCGGCATTTTGGTGCCCGAAATCCGCCTCGACCGCAGCAATGGCTTCGAAATCGCGGTGCCCTATTATCTGCGCCTCGCGGCCGACCGCGATATCACGATCACCCCGCACCTCTACACCGGCGCCGCGCCGATGCTGGAGGGTGAGTTCCGCGCGCTGACCGACATCGGTTCGTTCCGCATCAACGGTTATGCGACCTATGGCTCGCTGGTGCCATTGACCGGCGAAGACCCCGACAGCCGCAAGCGCTTTCGCGGCTATCTGGAAAGCGCGGGCAAATTCCAGTTCGACCCGCGCTGGAGCTTTACCTATTCGGGCCGCATCGCGACCGACCGGACGTTCATGCGCCGCTATGACATCAGTCGCGACGACCGCCTGCGTTCGACATTCGAGCTGGAGCGGATCGGCGGCAATAGCTACCTCTCGATCGCCGGCTGGGCGACGCAGACGCTGCGCCGCAACGACGAACAGGGCCAACAGCCGATTGCGCTGCCGATCATCGATTATCGCCAGCGCTTCGCCGACCCCGTGCTCGGTGGCCAGGTCGAATTGCAGCTCAACACGCTCGCGATCGGCCGCACCGCGGGACAAGACACCCAGCGCGCCTTTGCCGGCGCGCGCTGGGATTTGCGCGGGCTGACGCGGTTGGGGCAAGAGGTGACCCTGACCGCGCTCGTGCGCGGCGATGTCTATCACAGCGACGAAAACCTGCTTACCCCGATCCCTGGTTATCGCGGCAAATCGGGCTGGCAGGGGCGCGGCATCGCCGCGGTCGCCGCCGACATGCGCTGGCCTTTTGTCGGTGAATTTGCGGGTGGCACCCAGACGTTAACCCCGCGCGTCCAGATCGTCGCCACCCCGCCGCTCAAGAACCTCGACATTCCGAACGAAGATTCGCGCGCCTTTGATCTGGAAGACAGCAACCTGTTCGCGATCAACCGCTTCAACGGATACGACCGGTTCGAGGATGGCGCGCGCATCACTTACGGCGTCGAATGGAATTACAGCCGCCCCGGCTTCAATATCAGCAGCAGCGTCGGCCAAAGCTATCGCCTGTCGGACAAGCCGAGCCTGTTTCCCGACGGCACCGGGCTCACCGACCGCACGTCGGACATCGTCGGGCGGACGACGATCGCCTACCGCGACTTCCTGCGCCTGACCCACCGCTACCGGCTCGACAAGGATGATTTCGCGATCCGCCGTAACGAGTTTGACGCGACGATCGGTAGCCGCTCGACCTATGCCGTGCTCGGCTATTCACGGCTCAACCGCGACATCCTGCTGCTTGGCGAAGACTTGCAGGACCGCGAGGAAGTGCGCGTCGGCGGGCGGGTGAAGGTGGCGCAATATTGGTCGGTCTTCGGCTCGGCGATTGTCGACCTGACCAAACAGCGGGATGACCCCTTGAGCACCGCCGACGGTTTCGAACCGATTCGTCACCGCCTGGGGGTTGCCTATGACGACGACTGCCTGTCGATCGCGCTGACCTGGCGCCGCGATTATGCCGACACTGGCGATGCGCGTCGCGGCAACAGTTTCTCGTTCCGCGTCGCCTTTCGCAACCTGGGGTTCTGAACGCGTCGCTCAGCCTAGGTTCAGCGTCGCTTCGCTACCGGCAGACTTCAAACAGGTCTGGATGGTGGATTGCACTGGACCATCGGGCGTCTCCGCTGATACGGAGCGTCCGGACCTTCTCGAATAGGGTAAAGATGACCAAATTTTCGACCATGATTGGCCTGATCGCCGTGACCGCCGCCGGAATGACGCCTGTGCTGGCGCAGACTGTCGGCGACGACGAAGTTCCGACGACCAGCCTCAACATTCCGGGCAATGTTCAGATTTTCGGCGATGCCAACAGGAATGTCTATCGCCCGTCGGCGACCGTAAACGGCGAGATCATCACCGCGACCGATATCGAGCAGCGGATGGCGCTGATCCGTATCGCCAACAACGATGTCGCCCTGCCGCCCGAAGAACTGCAGCGGCTGCGGCAGCAGGTTTTCAGCAACCTGATCGACGAAAAGTTGCAGATTCAAGAGGCTAAGGCCGCCGACATCACGATCGACGAGAATGTCGTCAACGACCAGTTCGCACGGCTCGCGCTTCGCTTCAAGCAGACGCCCGAACAGTTTACGACCTATCTTGCCAGCAAAGGCTCGTCTGCGGCGGCGGTCAAGCAACAGATCCGTGGCGAATTCGCCTGGGATCGCCTGCTGTCGCGCAACATTCAGTCGACAACCAATGTATCGACCGACGAAGTGGAGTCGGTGGTCCAGCGGATGAACGATTCCAAGGGTCAGGATGAGTTTCATCTTGGTGAAATCTATCTGTCGGCGCCCCCCGAAAATGTCACTGCGGTCACCGAAAACGCGCAAAAAATCATTCAGTCGTTGCAGGCGGGGGGCAGCTTCGCCGCCTATGCTCGCCAGTTCTCGGAAGCATCGACCGCGGTCGTCGGTGGCGACCTGGGCTGGGTGAAGGCTGGCCAGTTACCGGCATCGATGGCCGAGGCGGCAATGACGATGCAGCCGGGCCAGTTGGTCGGGCCGATCCAGGTTCCCGGCGGCGTGTCGATCATGCTGATGATCGACCGGCGCCAGGTGCTGACCGCCGACCCGCGCGATGCGGTGCTCAGCCTCAAGCAGATCTCGCTCGATTTCCCGGCCGGGACGACGCAGGCGCGGGCATCCGAGCTTGCCGGTCAATTCGCCGAAGCGACGCGCAATATCGCAGGTTGCGGGGGCGCCGATGCGGTTGCGGCGCAGCTTGGCGCCAATGTGGTCTCGCGTGACAATATCGAAATGCGGGCGTTGCCCGCACCGCTGCAAAATACGTTGACCAGTTTGCAGATCGGCCAAACCACCCAGCCCTTTGGCGCGGCGAACGAGGGCGTCAGCGTTTTGGTGCTTTGCGGTCGCGACATGCCACAGACCGCGACCGCGCCGAACCTTGAGCAGATCGAGGCGCGCCTGCTCGAAGAAAAGGTCAACAAGCGGGCTCAGCGTTATTTGCGCGATCTCCGCCGGGATGCCGTGATCGAATATAGCTAATGCCGTATCCCGAACTTCGACAGCCGGTAGCGGTCACCATGGGTGACCCGGCCGGCGTCGGACCCGAAGTCACCGCGCGGGCCTGGGCGGCGCGCCGCGAAAACCACCTGCCCCCCTTCGTCGCGATCGGTGACGCCGCGGCGATCGCCGCAGTTTGGGATGGCCCGATCGCCCGGGTCGGTGACATGGATGAGGTCCAGCGGACGTTCAACGATGCCCTGCCCGTCTGGCATCTGGAAGACAGCGGGCCGCTGACGCCTGGCATACCTACCGCGGCGGGCGCAACCTGCGCGCTCCATGCGCTCGAAACCGGCATCGGGCTGACCCGCAACCAGGCGAGTTCGGCGCTGGTCACCGGATCGGTGTCGAAATTCGCGCTGCACAGCATTGGTTATACCCATCCGGGCCAGACCGAGTTCATCGCCGAACGCTGCGGCGTGACCGCGACCAACGCCGTCATGATGCTCGCGGGGCCCTCGCTCCGCGTCGTTCCGCTCACCGTCCATATTCCGCTGATCGAAGTCTCAGGGCGGCTGACGGTCGAGCTGATCGTGGCCAAAGCGCGGATCGTCGTGCGCGGGCTGAAACGCGATTTCGGCATCGAACACCCGCGCATCGCGCTGGCGGGCCTGAACCCCCATGCCGGCGAAAGCGGCCAGCTTGGCGACGAAGAAGAGCAGATCATGGTGCCCGCGGTCGCCCAGCTCGCCGAGGAGGGCATCATCGTCGATGGCCCGCTCGCCGCCGACAGCCTGTTCGCGCCCGCCGTCCGCGCGCGTTATGACGCGCTACTCTGCGCCTATCACGATCAGGCCCTGACCCCGTTCAAGGCGCTGCATTTCCACGACGGGGTCAATCTGACCCTCGGCCTGCCGATCATCCGCACCTCGCCCGACCATGGCACCGCGTTCAACATCGCCGGTAGCGGGGTAGCCGACCCCGGTCCGACTATCGCGGCAATCGCAATGGCCGCCCAGCTGGCGATGGCGCGCGAGCGCCGCTGCGCGTCAGCGAAGTGACGGCGCGGGCCGCTCCGCATCTGCCGCCGCTGCGCGAGACGGTTCGCGCGCATGGCTTGCAGGCGAGCAAGGCGCTGGGCCAGAATTTTCTGTTCGACGAACAATTGCTCGATCGCATCGCTGCAGTTCCGGGCGATCTGAACGGCGCCACGGTGTTCGAGGTCGGCCCCGGCCCCGGCGGACTGACCCGGGCGCTCCTCCGCGCCGGGGCAAAGGTGATCGCGGTCGAACGCGACGACCGCTGCCTGCCGCTGCTCGGCGAGCTCAGCGAAGCGTTTCCGGGCCAGCTGACGGTGATCGCCGACGACGCGATGGCAGTCGACGTCGATGCGCTGACCGGCGGGGCGCCCTATCATATCGTCGCCAATCTGCCGTACAATGTCGGCACCGCCCTGTTCACGCGCTGGCTGGAGCCGGCGGGTTGGCCGCCGCGCTGGTTATCGCTGACATTGATGTTCCAGCAGGAAGTCGCCGAACGCATTGTCGCGCCGGTCGGAAGTAACGCCTATGGGCGGCTCGCGGTGCTGGCGCAGTGGCGATCGACCGCGAAGATCGCCATGAAAGTCCACCGCTCAGCCTTCACCCCGCCGCCCAAGGTGATGTCGGCGATTGTCCATGTCGTACCGGCCGAGCAACCCGACGGCGTCAATCCGAAATTGCTGTCGAAACTGACCGAGAAGGGGTTCGGGCAGCGGCGCAAGATGCTGCGCCAGAGCCTGAAGGGCTTGGAAGGCGCGGTTGCCGCGGCGGAGGTGCTCGGCATCGACCCGACGCGCAGAGCCGAGACGGTCAGTGTTGCGGAATGGACAGCGTTGGCGCGGGCGCTGGGGCAATAGCGGGCCAACAGTCGGCCCTGCCTTCGCGGGGGGCGACGGTCAATTCTTGCTCGTCGTACCCACCGTCGCGACGACCGGCTTCGGCACCAAAGCCTCCGCAGCGACGACGCGCTTCGACGCGCTCGATGAGATCGTTTTTTCCAGCGCCGCCACTTGTGGGCATTTGTCGCTGCAAACCCGCTGCGCTTCGGCGAGTTTCTGACGCGCCAGTTCCAGCGCGCCCTTGTCGGCCAAAGCTTCGCCCTGCCCGGTCAGCGCGACGATGTCGTTGGGTTCGAGCACAAGGGCTTCACGATAGAGGCCGATCGCCTTGCCCGGCAGACCCTGTGCGCGCGCGACCTGCGCCAGCGCGATGATCGCCGAACGGTTGCGCGGGTCGGCGGTGAGCGACGACTCATAGAAGTCGACCGCAAGGTTCAGATCGCCGGCTTCCTGCGCCGCTTGGCCTTGCTGCTGAAGCGCGATCGAGCGCGGGAAAATGTCGTTATCGGCGCGCTGGGCATCCGATGCCGTGGGCAGGCTGGCAAGGATCAAACCCGCAGATAGAGCCAGAAAACTGACGCGCATCGCATTCTCCCATCGCTTCATTGCAGGGATGCTAACATGGCGCTGTCAGTCGTGCGAGGAAAAATCCGTCGCATCCGTCGTGCTTTGGGGTGAGCAGAAAACCACGGCCCGCGGCGCGGCCAATGCCGCCTGGCAAATAGCCGGTATCGGCGGTCCAGCCGCGATGACGGGTCAGAAAATCATCCACTTGTGCGCGCCCCTCGCGAGCGATGATCGAGCAGACAGCATAGAGGAGTTTGCCGCCCGGCGCCAGCAGCGCCGCGCCGATGTCCATCAGTTTCGCCTGATCGGCGACATGGCGGTCGAGCCGCGCCGGGGTCGAGCGCCAGCGCAGTTCGGGGCTGCGCCGCCAGGTGCCGCTGCCCGAACAGGGGGCATCGACGATGACGTGGTCGGCCTTGCCCATCTGGTCGGCGAGCATCGCGCGTTCCTGTCCTGGGTTGAGCAGCAGCGTTTCGATGCTGGTCGCGCCCGCGCGGTGCGCGCGCGGCGCCAGTTGTTGCAGCCGTGCGCGGTTGGTGTCGCAGGCGAGAATTGTGGCTTCGTCATTGGTTGCCGAAGCGATGGCGAGCGTCTTGCCGCCGGCGCCCGCGCACAGATCGATGACCACCTGCCCGGCGTCGGCGGCGAGCGCGGCGGCGGCAAATTGACTCGCCGCATCCTGCACCTCGAATTGCCCCTCGGCATAGGCCGGGTTCTGGACCGCGGCGGTTTCGCCCGGCAGGCGCCAGCCGTCGGTGAGGCCGTTGATCGCTTCGCCGTCGGGGAAAATCATCGCCAGCTCATCGCGGCTCGAGCGCAGGCGGTTGGCGCGCAGGTCGAGCGGGGCGCGGGCGAGCATCGCGGCGTGCTCCGCCTTGGTGACCAGCGGGTCGAACAATTTTATCAGCGCGGGGGTGGCGAGCCCGGTTTCGGCGCGCGGATCGTCGGCGGTGATCGCGGCGGGGCCATAGGAAGCACCGTCGAACAGCGCGGCGAGCTGCGCGTCGCTATCAGCGAGCGCGAGCATCGCGGCGCGGCCCGACGCGGGCACCGAACGCACGCGGCGGATCGTATCATAGACGAGACCGCGGATCGCGCGGCGGTCCTTCGAGCCGGCATAGCGGCGGGCGCGCATCGCCTCGGCAAAGATCGCATCGGCGGGAGCGCCGCCATCGCGCGCTGAGGCGGCGATGACGTCGAGGATCTCGATCGCGGTTTGAACGCGGGCAGCGGGGGTCATGGATTCAGCCTTTCTTCCCCGTCATTGCGAGGAGCGAAGCGACGAAGCGTTCCAGGGCAGTGGATAGCCGCTCTAGATTGCTTCGCTATGCTTGCAATGACGACTGGGCAGATTACCCAGCCGGATAATTCGGTGCCTCGCGGGTGATCGACACGTCGTGGACATGGCTTTCACGCAGACCCGCGTTGGTGATCCGTACAAATTTGGCGCGGTCACGGAAATCGGCAAGGGTACGGCTGCCGGTATAGCCCATCGCGGCTTTCACGCCGCCGACCATCTGATGGATGACATCCTTGGCCGGACCCTTGAACGGCACCTGACCCTCGATGCCCTCAGGAACCAGCTTCATCTGGTCCTTGATGTCCTGCTGGAAATAGCGGTCGGCCGAGCCGCGCGCCATCGCCCCGACGCTGCCCATGCCGCGATAGCTCTTGTAGGTGCGGCCCTGGAACAGGAAGGTTTCGCCCGGCGCCTCGGCAGTACCAGCGAGCAGCGAGCCGACCATCACGCACGAAGCGCCGGCAGCCAGCGCCTTGGCAATATCGCCCGACGTGCGCAGGCCGCCGTCGGCGATCACCGGGATATTCTGCTTGGCAGCCTGCTCGACGCTGTCGATGATCGCGGTGAGCTGCGGCACGCCGACCCCCGCGACGATCCGCGTCGTGCATATCGATCCGGGTCCGATGCCGACTTTCACCCCGTCCGCGCCTGCGTCGATCAGCGCCTTGGTCGCGTCGCCCGTCGCGACATTGCCCGCGAGGATCTGCACACGGTTCGACAGCTTCTTGATCGATTCGACCGTCTGCGCGACCATCTTGCTGTGGCCATGCGCGGTGTCGACGACGATCAGGTCGCATTCGGCCTCGAGCAGCGCCTCGGCGCGCTCAATCCCCGTCGGGCCGGTGTTCGTCGCCGCGGCGACGCGCAGGCGGCCGCTGCTGTCCTTGGTCGCATCGGGGAAATTGACCGCCTTTTCCATATCCTTGACAGTGATCAGCCCGATGCAGCGATAATCGTCGTCGACAACCAGCAGCTTTTCGATGCGGCGCTGGTGAAGCAGTTTGCGCGCTTCGTCCTGGCCGACGCCGGGGCGCACCGTGGCAAGGTTTTCCGCGGTCATCAGCTCGCGCACCGGCTGACCCGGATTGTCGGCAAAACGCACATCGCGGTGGGTCAGGATGCCAACCAGCCTGCCACCCGTCTCAACCACCGGAATGCCCGAAATCTTGTGCTGGTCCATCAGCGCGGTGGCATAGGACAGCGGCGCATCGGGCGTGATGGTGATCGGATTGACGATCATCCCGCTTTCAAAGCGCTTCACCTGCCGCACCGCGGCCGCCTGTTCTTCGATCGTCAGATTGCGGTGGAGCACGCCGATGCCGCCGATCTGCGCCATCAGGATCGCCATGTCGGCCTCGGTCACCGTGTCCATCGCCGACGACAGGATCGGGATGTTCAGGCTGATCTCGCTGGTCAGCTGGGTTGAAAGGATCGCATCGCTGGGCAGGATTTCGGATGGGCCGGGCACCAGCAGCACATCGTCAAAGGTCAGACCGGTCGTGATTTCCATCGGGGCCACTTTCTGGTGCGGGCGGCGCCTGTCCCGCATTTCGGGGCGGCACGCGCGATTCGTTTGGTGGCGGCCCATGTAACCAGTCGGCCCCGCGCGCGCCAGTGGGCGACGCATGATTATTTCGTGGGCTACGTTTCTGTCGGCTCGACGGTGAAACGGCTGTTCTCCAGCCGCAGTTCGTCGCCGCAATCGCTGCACGCGACGACCATGTTGAGGTCGTGACCGCAGGGGCGATGGGTGAGCAGCACCGGCGGCCCGCGCTCGTCCGAAAACCAGCGGTCGCCCCAATGCAGCAGCGCGAGCAGCACCGGATATAGGTCGCGTCCCTTGGCAGTCAGGCGATATTCGAACCGGTCGCCGCGGTCGGAATAGGGGACAGCGCGAATGATCCCCTGCCGCACCAACCGTTCCAATCGCCCCGTCAGGATATTGGTCGCCATCAGCGTGTCGCGCTGGATTTCGTCGAAGCGATTGATATGGGTGAACATCGCGCGGACGACCAGCGTCGCCCAGCGGTCGCCGAACAGCTCGATCATCGTGTCGACCAACGGGCGGCCACCGGGACGGCGGGTGCCGACGTCGCCGTTGAAACGACGGCGCTCATAGTGCGGCACGACCTGCGCAAGTCCTGGCCCCTCGCGCCAGTCGACGTCGCGGGGGTCGATCTCGGCGCGGCAATGGCCGCAGGTCGGCACCGGTTCGGTCGCTTGGCCGCACGTTGCATGGTGCAAATGAACCTGAAAATCGCGGCTGTCCGCTTCCCATTTGTGCTGCCAGCGTAGCATCATCAGGCCGTTGGGAAACTGGTCGCGCCCCTTTTGGGTCAGCACATAGTGAAAGCCGCGGCCGGCCTTGCGCGGCACTTTCGCCAGGCAATCTTCCTCGACCAGCTTTTTGAGGCGCCCGTTGACCACTGAGCGGGCGAGCCCGGTGCGCGCGACAAATTCGTCAAAGCTGTGGATGCCGAGCAGCGCCTGTTCCATCAGCAACAGCACCGGCACATCGCCGACCACGTCGAGCGCGCGCCAGATCGAACAGGCTCTGATGGTGCGATCGTGTTTCAAGCCCAAGCCATTCCTTGCTCTGCCGCCGCCCTACCCCAGCGACCCGACATCGACAAGGCAAGGTCGGGAGAGGGAGCGGTGCCCGCGCTCCCTCTTCCCTGGGGAGAGGCCGCTAGAAGCGCCCCGTCAATTGCACCGCAATTGTCCGCGGGCGATCGACGATGCCGTTATACGCGTTGCCGGCGTTGCGCGTGATCGTCGTTGCCAGCGGCATCGAGCTGGCGGTTTGCAGAATGCGCTGGTTGGTCAGGTTGCGCCCGATCAGCGCCACTTCCCAGCGATTGTCGATCTGCCCCAGCGCCAGCCTGGCCCCCAGCTTGACATAGCCGTCCTGATGCGTGCGCGGATCAAGGTTCGCCGACGCGATATAGGAGGAGGAGAAGTCGGCGTTGAGGTTGAACGCCACCTTCATGTCGCTGCTGATCGGGGTCGTATAATCGAGGTTGAGGTTGCCCGACCATTTCGGCGACAGCGCGTTGCGCAGCCCGGTATAGTCGCAAAATCCTCCCGGCCCCGGGACTTGCAGATAATAGCATTGGCCCGATGTGAAGTTGGTGAATTTGAAATCGAGATAGGCAACCGCACCGCTGATCGTCAGTCCGTCGGCGATCGCAGCGCGGAAGTCGGCCTCGACTCCCTGCGTGCGCGCGCCCGCAGCGTTGGCGACGTTGAAGTTCAGCGTGCCGTCGAAGATGTTGACCTGCAGATCCTTGTAGGTGGTGCGATAGAGCGACAGGTTGAAGGCGACATTGCGCCCCTTGTATTTCAGCCCCGCTTCGAAATTGTCGGCGTTTTCATCTTCGAACTCGAAAGCGCCGGGCTTTGCGACGGTGGTCGAGCCCGGCAATGAATTCGAGCGGATGTCGAAACCGCCCGCCTTGGTGCCGCGCGCGAACGAGGCATAGAGCATCAGCTCGTCGGTGGCGTCGAACTGGACGTTGACCATCGGGTTGAAGCTGTCTTCGCTGAGCTTGCCCGATATGCTGTGGGCTTCGATATTGAGCGCGCGGAAGGTTCCGGCGACGACAAGCGGGTTGAAGGTGTTGAGCGGGCCCTGGACGATCCGCAGATCGCGGCTGCCGCTTTTCTTCTCATGGTTGAAGCGCGCCCCAGCCGTAATCCTGAACCGCTCGCTCAGCGCCAGCTCGCCCTGCGCGAACACGGAAATCAGGTCCGATTTCTGCGAATAGACGCGATCATTGCGGGTATCGCCGAGCGCGTTGAACGGCGGCCCCAGGGCCAGGAAGGTCGAGTTGAACAAGACTTGATCGTCAACATCGAGCTTGGCGTGCTGATAATAGGCACCGGCGATATAGTTGAACGCCTCACCGCCCGGTGACGCCAGCCGCAGCTCCTGCGAATATTGCCGGTAGTCTTCCTGCAAATTGGTCCCGTCGAGAAAGCTGATGCCCGAGAAATCGACATCGACAATCTCACGTGTCTTGTAATCGAGCAGCGAGGTGACCGACGTCAGCGTATGCTCGCCGATCTCCAGATCGGCGTTGAGCGTCGCGCCGAACACCTTGTTGCGGCTTTCATAGCCATTGTCCTCGCGGACATAATCGGGGTCGGTGCTGACAAAGAACGGACCCTGGAAGACCGTATTGTAATTGCCGACCGCCCCGAACACGTCGCGCGGCTGACCCTTCATTTCGAAGTCGGCATATTCGAGCTTGAGCTCGGCCGCAAAAGGTCCGCCGCGATCGAACTCGAGCTTGCCGCGGAAATATTTCTCGTCGACGTTCGGCTCGTCGCGGTCGAGCTTCGCGTTGTAGAAATAGCCATCCATCTTGCGATAATAGCCGACGACCCGCGCCTCTACGCCTTCGCTCAGCGGACCGGACAACACGCCGGTCAGCTGCAATTCCTTGTGGTTGAATTCATAGAGGCCGCTCACCGACCCTTCGAACTCGTCGGTCGGGCTGCGCGTCGTGATGTTGACCGCGCCCGCAATCGCATTCTTTCCGAACAGCGTCGGCTGCGGCCCACGTAGCACCTCGACGCGTTCCATGTCGACGAGCGGCAGGCGCGACAGCTGGTCGCGGCCATAATAGACGCCGTCGACGAACATCGCGACCGACTGTTCGAAGCCCTTGTTGTCGCCCGACGCGATGCCGCGGATCGCGATGCGGTTGGCAATCGCGGTCTGGGTGATTTTCAGGTTGGGGACCGACGAGGAGATTTGTTCGAGGTTGGTCTGGCCATAGTTTTCGACCTGCTTGCCGCTGATCGCCGAAATCGAGATCGGCACGTCCGACAGCCCTTCGGCGCGTTTCTGCGCGGTAACGATGATTTCCTCGAGCCCGCCCTGATCGTCAGCCGGGGCCGCGTCCTGCGCAAAAGCCATACCGGGGCTCGCGAGCGCCGATGCAGCGAGCAGCGCAACAAAATAGCTCTTCATAAGGATCCTCCCACGCATCATCGTCTTGGCGACCACCGCCCGCGATGTTTTTCTTGCCTTGCGACTCATAACGGCTTTAAGTATCGTTATGCAAGTCAGATAATTTGAGAGAGGATAACGGTGCTGCAGAACGGCCTTCCCCCCGCGCTGACGCGCAATTTGCGCCTGCCAGCCATTGCCGCGCCGATGTTTCTTGTTTCGGGACCAGAGATGGTGATTGCGGCATCGCGCGCGGGAGTGATCGGCAGCTTCCCTGCCCCCAATGCGCGCACCTCGGCCGATCTGGAGGATTGGGTGAGCCGCATCGACGCGGCGCTGTCGCACGATCCCGATGCTGCCGCATGGGCAGTCAATCTGGTCGTCCATCCGTCGAACAGCCGGTTGCCCGAGGACCTCGCCTGCGTCGTGCGCCACAAGGTGCCGCTGGTGATCACCGCGCTCGGCAGCCCGGCAAGGGTGGTCGAGGAAATTCATAGCTATGGCGGGCTGGTGTTCGCCGACGTCAATTCGGTCGGCTTTGCCCGCAAGGCCGCCGACGCCGGGGTGGATGGGCTGGTGCTCGTCGCCGCGGGCGCGGGCGGGCATACTGGCGCCACCGCTGGCTTTGCATTTGTCGAGGAGGTGCGGCAGTTCTGGGATGGGCCGCTGGTGCTCGGCGGCGCGATCTCCACCGGCCATGCCGTGCGCGCGGCCGAGATTTTGGGCGCCGACCTCGCCTATCTCGGTACGTCGCTGATCGCCTGCGCCGAGAGCATGGCGGTGCCGCGCTACAAGGACATGATCGTCGCCGCAGGCGCCGAGGATATTGTGCCGTCGAAGGGCATCACCGGGGTCACCGCCAACTGGCTGAAACCGAGCCTGATCGCCGCGGGTTACGACCCCGCCAACATGCCCGAGGACAAACGACCCAATTTTGCCGACGCGCAGGACGAGGCGAAGGCGTGGAAGAATGTCTGGTCCGCCGGGCAAGGCGTCGGCGCAGTGCGCGGTGTCGAGCCGGTGGCGACAATCGTCGACCGCCTTGTTTTTGAATATGATGCCGCTGCCGCAAGGCCGCGCTTTACCCCCGCCGAAGGAGTCCTCGCATGACCGCCCAGCTTGTCGAGACCATTGAAACGACGATCCAGCCGAACGACCATCCCTATATGAAGGGCGCGTGGCGACCGACCTACAACGAGTGGAACGCGATCTTCGCCAATGGCGATGCCGAGGTGATCGGAAATATTCCGACCGACATCGACGGCGTCTATGTGCGCACCGGCGAGAACCAGATCCACGAACCGATCGGCCGCTATCACCCGTTCGATGGCGACGGTTTCATCCATGCCATCTCGTTCAAGGACGGCCGTGCGAGCTATCGCAGCCGATTTGTCCGCACCAAGGGGTTCGCAGCCGAGAAGGAAGCGGGACGGTCGCTTTGGGCCGGCCTCATGGAACCGCCGCACAAATCGACCCGCCATGGGTGGGGGGCGCAAGAGTGGCTCAAGGATAGCAGCTCGACCGATGTCGCGATCCATGCGGGCAAGATCATCTCGACCTTTTATCAATGCGGCGAGGCGTACCGGCTCGACCCGTTCACGCTCGAACAGCATGGCACCGAAAGCTGGGTGCCGCTCGACGGCATTTCGGCGCATTGCAAGGTCGACCTTGCGACCGGAGAATTGATGTTTTTCAATTACTCGAAGCACGCACCTTACATGCATTATGGCGTCGTCGGGCCGGACAATAAGCTCAAACATTATATCCCTGTGCCGCTGCCCGGACCGCGCCTTCCGCACGACATGGCATTCACCGAAAACTACACGATCCTCAACGACATGCCGCTCTATTGGAACGAGGAATTGCTCGAAAAACGGCTGCATGTGGTGCAATTTCACCCCGACCAGAAGACGCGCTTTGCGATCATCCCGCGCCATGGCCAGCCGGAGGACATCCGCTGGTTCGAGGCCGCGCCGACCTACACGCTGCATTGGCTCAACGCTTGGGAGGAAGGCGACGAGATCATCCTCGACGGCTATTATCAGGAAGAGCCGATGCCCAAATCCTATCCCAACGCGCCCGACGGGTTGGAGCGAATGATGGCCTATCTCGACCAGGGGCTGCTCAAGCCGCGTCTCCACCGCTGGCGCTTCAATCTGGTGACGGGCCAGACCAAGGAAGAACGCCTCGACGATCGCGACCTCGAATTCGGCATGTTCAACCACCGCTATGCGGGCAAGCCTTATCGCTACGCCTATAGCGCGATCCCCGAGCCGGGCTGGTTCCTGTTCCGCGGGCTGGTCAAACACGACCTCAATGCGCGCACGAGCGAGGAATATGCGTTCGGCCCGGGCCGCTTTGGCAGCGAGGCGCCCTTTGCGCCGCGGATCAACGCGAAGGATGAGGATGATGGCTATCTCGTCTCCTTCATCGCCGACCTCGAAACCGACAAATCCGAATGCGTACTGATCGACGCCAAGAATATCGCCGCAGGGCCGGTGTGCCGGATCATGCTGCCCGAGCGCATTTGTTCAGGGACGCACAGCGTGTGGGCGAGCGGCGACGATATCGGCATGGGCGGTAACAGCGTACTGGCCGCCTGAGATGATCGTCGCGGGAGAGGACAAGCGGCGGGGGCATCGGACAAGCGGCTGGTGGGGCGACCAGACCTTTGCCGACCTGTTCGCGGCCAATGCGGCGGCGCATCCCGAACGGCTTGCACTGGTCGATGCGCCGAACCGCAGCGACTTCGCGTTCGGCGAGCCGCAGCGGCTGACCTATGCCGAGCTTGAGGCCGAGATCGACCGGATCGCGGGCGCGCTCATCACCGCCGGGATCGGCAAGGACGATGTGCTGCTCGTCCAGCTTCCCAACATCAGCGAATTTGTCTCCCTCTATTTCGCGGCGGCAAAGATCGGCGCCATCGTCAGCCCCGCGGCGGTGCAATATCGCAGCCACGAACTGAAAGGCATGATCGGCGTTGTCGAACCCAAGGCCTTTGTCTGCGCGACCAAGGTCAAGGGCTGCGACCATGTCGGCGTTGCGGCTCCCCTGCTGGGCGACATCGCGCTGATGACCTTCGGCCCCGATGCTCCCGCCCATGCGCTCGACCTCTCGAGCGCAGCGGGAGACGCTGACGCCCTCGCTGCCCACGTCGCCGCGAACCCGGTCGATGCCGACGACATTTTCACCATCTGCTGGACCTCGGGCACCACTGGCGTCCCGAAGGGCGTTCCGCGCAGCCACAACCACTGGATCGCGGTCGCCGCCGCGGGTTACGAGGCGATGAAGGTCGGGCCGGGCGACGTGCTGCTCAACCCCTTCCCACTGATCAACATGGCGAGCATCGGCGGCATCACCATGTGCTGGCTGACCAGCGCGGGCACGATGGTGCTGCATCATCCCTTCGATCCCGGCATCTATCTCAAACAGATCGCGACCGAGCGACCCAGCCTGACGATCGCGCCGCCCGCGGTGCTCAACATGCTGCTCCGGAACGAAGCGCTGCTGGCCTCGGTGGACATCTCCAGCCTGCGCGTCATCGCCTCGGGCTCGGCGCCGCTCGCGCCCGCGATGGTGCGGGGCTTTCAGGAAAAGCTCGGCATCATCATCGTCAACGTCTTCGGATCGAACGAGGGAATGAGCTTCATCACCGGTGCGGGCGACATGCCCGACCCCGACAAGCGCGCGAGCCTGTTCCCGCGCCGCGGCCAATATCCGCCGCCCTATGGCGAGGGCCGCGCGCCCAATATCGAAAGCCGCCTCGTGTCGCCGGGCGGCGGTGACCCGATCGAAGTGGATGGCGTGTCAGGCGAACTGCAGATCCGCGGCCCGAGCCTGTTCGAGGGTTATCACAACGCTCCCGAACAGACCGCCGCCGCCTTCACCGACGACGGCTGGTTCCGAACCGGCGACCTGTTCGAAATCGCCGAGGGCGGCGACTTTTACCGCTTTGTCGGGCGCTGCAAGGATCTGATCATTCGCGGCGGGGTGAACATCTCGCCCGAAGAGATCGACCAGCTTCTCGGCGGACATCCGCTGCTCGCGGAAGCCTGCGTCTTTTCGCTCCCCGACCCAACGATGGGCGAGCGCATTGGCCTCGCCTATGTCCCGCGCGGCAATGAAGATGTCGGCTTGGGCGATGTCACCGACTATCTGCGCGGACACGACCTCGCGGTGTTCAAACTGCCCGAACGCCTGTTCCGCTTCGACGCTTTGCCGCGCAACGTCACCAACAAGGTGATGCGCAGCGAAGTGCGCGAACAGGCGCTCGTCACTCTCGAAAAGGAAGCCTGATATGGCGAAAGACGTCTTCATCCTCGGCGGCGCGCAGAGCGATTTTGCGCGCAACATGGAGCGCGAGGGGGGCGGGCTGTTCGAGCTGTTCCGTGATGTTGCCGAAGCGGCTTTCGCAGCAACCGGGATCGAACCCAAAGAGGTCGAGACCGCGCATGTCGGCAATTTCGTCGGCGAATTATTTGCCGGACAAGGCCAGCTCGGCGGCTTTTTTGGCCATGTCCACCCCGACCTCGCGGGCGTTCCCGCCTCGCGCCACGAAGCCGCCTGCGCGTCAGGCAGCATAGCCATTCTCGCGGCGGCGGCGGAAATCGAGGCCGAACGCTACGGACTTGCCCTGGTCCTCGGGATCGAGCTGATGCGCAACGTCCCCGGCCAGCGCGCCGCCGAATATCTCGGCGCCGCTGCCTGGGCGGGGCGCGAGGCGCAGGAAGCGCGCTATCTGTGGCCGTGGATGTTTGCGCGCGTTGCCGAGGAATATGACGAACGCTTCGGGCTCGACCGCGCGCATCTGCGCGGGATTTCGGCGAATAACTTCGCCAATGCAAAGAAAAACCCCAATTCGCAGACGCGCGGCTGGGCGGTGACCGACGATCATCTGGGCGAGAATGACGAGGTCAATCCGCTGATCGAGGGCAGCTTGCGCAAGTCCGATTGCGGACAGGTCACCGACGGCGCCGCGGCCATCTTCCTCGCCTCACGCGAGGTTGCCGAGGCTTATGCCAAACGCCGCGGCATCCCGTTCGGCGCCATCCCGCGCATCAAGGGTTGGGGCCATTCGACCGCCCCCCTGCTCTATTCGACCAAGGTCGCGGGCAGCCGCGGCGAGCCTTATGTCTTCCCCAGCGTGCGCAAGGCGATGATGGACGCGCTGCGCCGCGCGGAAATGCCCGATGTCTATGCGTGCGATGGGGTCGAGGTGCATGATTGTTTCTCGATCACCGAATATATGGCGATCGACCATTTCGGCATCACTCCGCCCGGCGAAAGCTGGCGCGCGATCGAAGACGGCACGATTGCGCTCGGCGGCAAGCTGCCGGTCAATCCGTCGGGCGGGCTGATCGGGCTCGGCCATCCGGTCGGCGCTACCGGGGTGCGGATGCTGCTCGACAGCTGGCGGCAGGTCACCGGCAATGCGGGTGATTATCAGGTCGAGGGCGCCAAGAATCTCGCGACCTTCAACGTCGGCGGCAGCGCGACCACCGCGGTCAGCTTCGTCGTCGGCACCTGATTTGGCCGACGTCTATCTTTACGACGCCGTTCGTACCCCGCGCGGCAAGGCGCGGCCCGACGGCGGGCTCGCCGGACTGAGCCCGCAGGAACTGGTGCGCCAGCAGGTGGCGGCGCTCGCGGCGCGATGCGGCGATAAGGCAGCAAACCCCGATGCGCTGTTGCTCGGCTGCGTCACGCAGAGCGGCGCGCAGGGCGGGCATATCGCGATGCTGGCCAAGCTTCATGCGGGTCTGCCCGACACCGCGGCCGCGCACAGCATCAACAATTATTGTGCATCGGGCCTGTCCGCGATCGGTCAGGCGGTAGCGAAGATTGCTAGCGGCGAAGCCAGCTGTGTTCTTGCGGGCGGCGTCGAGTCCATGAGCGGCACGCTCTTTTTGAGCGACGGCGCGGCGTTCTATGCCAATGACGAACTGCCGCCCCGCGCACGCTTCGTGCCGCCGGTGCTCGCCGCCGACCGGCTCGCCAACGCCGAGGGAATCACGCGCGCCGAACTCGACGCGGTCGCTCTCGCCTCGCAGCAAAAGGCAGCGGCGACTGACGCGGACGCCGCGCTCCAGCAATCGCGCATCGCCGCCGGACCGCTCGCCAGCGAGGAATGTATCCGTCCGCAAACCTCAGCGGAGTCGCTCGCCGCCGCCTCGCCTGCGTTCGGCGACCTGCAACAGCAATATGCGGGCGCGCTCGAAGGCGCGACTTTTGCGCCGCTGCACAGCATCGCGCACGCCCCGCCGATATGCGACGGCGCGGGTTTGGCGCTCGTCGGCGGTGCAGATCTTGGCGCTCACCCACGCGCCCGCGTTGTGGCATTTGCCGAAAGCGGCGGCGATCCCGCCGCATCGCTGACCGCCGGTTTCGCCGCGATGGACAAGGTCTTGGCGCGGACCGGACTGACGCTCGCTGATATCGACCAGATTGAGTTCATGGAGGCGTTCGCGGTCACCATCGCCAAATTCCTGCGCGACCGCGACGTCGATCCGGCGCGGGTCAATGTATCGGGCGGGCATCTGGCCAAGGGGCACCCGATGGGGGCGAGCGGTGCAATCCTGACCTCGACGTTGCTCGACGCGCTCGATGCAAGTGGTGGACGATACGGCCTGGTCGTGCTGACCGGCGCGATGGGGGTTGGCGCGGCGATGGTGGTCGAGCGGGTCACCTGAAAATCCGCCCTGTCGCGAAGTGATGGGGCGGAGGCAGCGCGAAGCGCTGCCGGAAGGGCCCTTGCCGCGACGTTGCCGCCCCTCCACCACGCTCTTCCGGCGCGGTCCCCCTCCCCATCGCTTCGCGACAGGCAGGATCATTGATACAAATGACGATTGCGCAAAACCGCCACTCCGCTATGGGCGGCGCGTGCGGGGCTTGCCCCGCGCAGATCGCGCCGGTGCCCGAAAGGGCTTAAAATGGGAACGCGGTAAGGGAGTTCGTCCTGAACCCCCGAAGCCGAGGCTGTCCCTGCAACTGTAAGCGGCGAGCAAGATGCACCGATCCGAAGCTTTCGGATCAGCCACTGGGGCAACCTGGGAAGGCGTGCATCAAGCTTTGACCCGCGAGCCAGGAGACCTGCCGGCGTGGGTCGCTCACTGCCAAGGCCCAGGGAAAGGCCGCGGCACGGACGATTCCGTCGAGCGACGACCAAGCGGTGGAACCGCTTCGGTGCCGGGGCCGCAGGCATTTACGCCACTTGCGACGCCAGCATCGGTCGATCGCGTGCGCGTTTCGGCAGGCTCCGCCTTCGTTGCCGGCGTGCGGGAGTCTCCCATGTTGAAATATTCGAGCATTTCTCTTCTCGCCCTTGTCGCCGCGGCACCCGTCGCCGCGCAGGAAAACTCCCGTTTCGACGACATCGTCGTCACCGCATCGGGCATCGAACAATCGCGCGATGAGGTCGGCCAGGCGATCACCGTCATCGATGCCGACACCATCGAAAAACGCCAGGCGACCGATGTCGTCGACCTGCTCGCGACCACCCCCGGCATCCGCTTCAACCGGTCGGGCAGCACCGGTTCGGTGGCGGGCATCTCAATCCGCGGGGCGGAAACGACGCAGACTTTGGTGCTGATCGACGGGGTGAAGATCAACGATCCCAGCGGTATCGGTGACGGTTATGATTTCGGTCATTTGCTGACCGGCAACATCAGCCGCATCGAAGTGCTGCGCGGATCGAACTCCGTCGTCCACGGCAGCCAGGCGATCGGCGGCGTGGTCAATCTGATGACCGCAGCCCCCGAAGCAGGCTTTGCCGCCCGCGCGTCGGCCGAATATGGCTACAGCGATACGGTGAACGCCAAGGCCGATCTGTCGGGCACTGCCGGGGCCGTGTCGGGCGGTATCGGCGGCGCCTATTTCCGCACCGACGGCATTTCGTCGGCGGCGATCGGCACCGAGAAGGACGGCTACAAGAATTTCGCGGGCAACGCGCGGCTGAAGATTGCGTTCAGCGACGCGCTCAGCCTTGACCTGCGCGGCTATTACATCAACGCAGACCTCGATTATGACAGCTTTTTCGGCGCCCCGGCCGATAGCGGCGACGTCGCAAAACTCGACCAATATATCGGCTATGCGGGACTCAATCTCGGGCTGTTCGACGGCCGTTTCACCAGCCGCGCCGCGGTGACGTGGATGCGCAACGAGCGCGACTATTTCTTCGTGCGCGGGACCGCCCCCGACTATGGCTACAAGGGCACGAACCTGCGCTTCGAATATCAGGGCGTCGTGGCCCCCGCCGACACCGCCAAGCTTGTGTTCGGCTACGAGCATGAACGCCCCGATTATGATTTCTTCGGTTTTGGTTCGACCGACAGCCAGCGCGCCAATATCGACAGCGTCTATGCACTGGCTCTTCTCCAGCCGGTGACCGGGCTGTCGCTGACCGGCGGGGTTCGCCATGACGACCACAGCCAGTTTGGCGGCGCGACCACCCTGGGCGCCAACGCCAATTATTCGCCCAACAACGGCGCGACCAATGTCCGGCTGAGCTATGGCGAAGGCTTCAAGGCGCCATCGCTCTACCAGCTTTACGACAGCTTCAGCGGCAATGCGGCGCTGCGCCCCGAAGAGTCGAAAAGCTATGACGTCGGCATCGACCAGAGCCTCGCCGACGGGCGGGCGTTGATCTCGGTGACGGCGTTTCTGCGCAACACCGTCAACCAGATCAATTACGACAATGCGACCTTCACCTATGGCAATATCGACCGCACCCGCGCCAAGGGGGTCGAGGCGATGCTGGCGCTGCGCCCCGTCGATGCGCTGAACGTCACCGCGTCCTACAGCTATATCGACGCGCGCGACCGGTCGGGCCGCCCGGCGTTCGACGGCAAGCGCCTGCCGCGCCGCGCCGAACAGGCGGTCAGCCTGTCGGCAGACTATGACTGGTCGTTCGGGCTGTCGACCGGCGCGACGATCACGATGGTCGGCGACAGTTTCGACAATGCGGCGAACACGGTGCGGCTCGACGGTTATGCAATCGCCGGGGTGCGCGCGTCCTTCGCCATAACCGAGCGGGTCGAAATGTACGGACGTGTCGATAATCTGTTCGGCGCCGATTATGCGACGGCATTCAACTATGGCACCTATGGCCGCGCCGCCTATGGCGGGGTTCGGGCGCGGTTCTGATGACAGGGGCGCTGCCGGTGCAGATCGGCAGCGCCGTCTGGACGGGAGGCAAGGCATGACCGTTACGCAAATCGATCGCGGCGCGATCCTCCGGGCAACGCCGCGTTGATCGCATCGGCCCGCCTTTTTGTCAGTGCGGCGGCGGCGTCGGTGGCGGTCGCAGGCGCGCTGTCCGCTGCCTCGACCAGCCGCACGCCGACGCCGCCCGCCACGCCCAAGCGCATCTTGTCGATGAACCTGTGCTCCGACCAGCTCGTGCTTGCGCTCGCCGACCGTCAGCAGATCGCGGGACTGACGCGCAACGCCGTCGATCCCGGGATGTCTGACGAAGCCCCAGCGGCGCGCGGCCTGCCCCTGCTCAGCAACTCGGCCGAACAGATTTTGGCCATCGATCCCGATCTGGTTGTCGGCATGCCGGCCAGCGGCAGCGCGGCACTGGCGGTTGCTCCCGATCGTTATTCGCTGCTCGATCTGGAAACCGCGAACCGGCTCGAGCAAATCTATCTCACCATCGGCCAGACCGCTGCCGCCGTCGGCCATCCCGCGCGCGGTGCGGCGCTCATCGCGCGGATGAAACAGGATATTGCCGACCTGCCCCGGCCGGGCCGTGGCCGCGTCGCCGCATATTATCAACGGCGCGGCTACATGACCGGCACCGGGACGCTCGTCGACGACATGATGACGCGCGTCGGGCTGGTCAATCTGGCGGGCAAGCTTGGCAAGCCGCCGCTGTCGCAATTGAGCCTCGAGGAAATGGTCGCCGCCCGCCCCGATTTCCTGATCGTCGAACGCGCCACGACGATCATCGACGATCAGGGGAGCGAAATGCTCCATCACCCCGCCCTGTCCGGCATCCCGCGGATTGTGGTGCCCGAAGCCTGGACAGTGTGCGGCAGCCCCGCCTATACCAAGGCGGCGCGCAGCATCGCCGCGCAGATCGCGCAGTACGACGGGACGGCGCGATGAACCGCCCGATCCCCCGGCCCCTGCTGCTCGGGGTCCTAGCAACACTGGCAGTCATAGCCGCAATTGCTTCCCTTTTGTTCGGCGCCGTCGACCTGTCGCTCGTCCGGCTATTCGCTGCCGCGACCGGCGACGGCGACCGCACCGCGTCGATCATCCTCTTTGACCTGCGGCTGCCGCGCGCACTGCTTGCGCTTGCCGTCGGAGCAATCCTCGGCCTCGCGGGCGCGGCATTGCAGGGCTATTTGCGCAACCCGCTCGCCGAACCGTCGGTGCTCGGCACATCGAATGCCGCGGCCTTGGGGGCTGTGGCAGCGCTCTATTTCGGCCTCGCGCAGGTCCATCCGGCGGTGCTGCCGCTGCTCGCCATCGGCTGCGCCTTGCTCTCGCTCGGTCTGCTGTTCCTGCTCACCGGCGATGCCGAAAGCCCGCTCACCCTCATCTTGGCCGGGCTCGCCGTCGCGACGCTGGCGGGCGCGGGGATCAGTCTGGCGCTCAACCTGTCGCCCAACCCGTTTGCGGCGATGGAGATCATGACGTGGCTGCTTGGCAGCCTGGAAAACCGCTCGTTCGACCATCTGTGGATCGCCCTGCCCTGCATCGTCGTTGGCGGTGCGCTGCTGCTGTGGAACGGCCGCGCGCTCGACGCGCTAACCTTGGGCGAGGACGCCGCGCAGGCGCTTGGCACCGACCTTAAGCGCACGCGGCTGCGCCTGCTGCTCGGCACCGCCATCGGCGTCGGCGGCGCGGTGTCGGTGGCGGGCGCGATTGGCTTTGTCGGGTTGATCGTGCCGCACCTGATCCGCCCGCTGACCGACCGCAGTCCTTCGGCAATCCTCCTTCCCTCCGCAATTGGCGGCGCCGCGCTGCTGACCCTCGCCGACCTTGGCGTGCGCCTGATCCCGACCACCAGCGAACTTAAGCTCGGCGTCGTCACCGCCTTTCTCGGCGTCCCCGTCTTCCTGCTCCACCTGATGCGGGAGCGGCGACTGTGGTGATGATCGTCGCCCAACAGGTCGGCGTGACGCTGGGCCGACGCTCCGTGCTCCACGACGTCGATGCGGCGTTCGCGCCCGGTACGCTGACGGCGATCGTCGGCCCCAATGGCGCGGGCAAATCCACCCTCGCGCGCGCGCTGCTCGCGCTCGTCCCGATCTGCGGCCACGTCCGCATCGATGGCGCCGACGTCGCCGCGATGCCGCGCGCTGAACTCGCGCGGCGCGTCGCCTATGTCCCGCAGGGCCAGACGCTGCACTGGCCCCTCAGCGTCGAGCGGCTGGTCGGGCTGGGCCGCCTGCCGCACCTCGCGCCGATGTCGCGGATCAGCGCCGCCGACACCGCCGCAATCGAAGGCGCGATGACGCGCGCCGATGTGCTCGATCTGCGGGACCGGATCGCGACCGAATTGTCGGGCGGCGAGCGCGCCCGCGCCCTGTTCGCGCGCGCGCTCGCGGTCGAGGCACCGGCCCTCATCGTCGACGAACCGCTCGCCAGCCTCGACCCCGGCCACCAGATCGACGTCATGGACCTGCTCCGCGCCGAAGCTGCGGCGGGCGGTACGGTGATCGCAGTGCTCCACGACCTGACGCTCGCGGCGCGCTATTGCGACCGGCTGCTGCTGATCGACAAAGGGCGTGTGGTGGCCGACGGCGAACCCGCCGCCGTCCTGACCGCAGACCGGCTACGGGCCGTCTATGGCATCGAAGCGCGCGTCGAAACCGGCGGCGCCTGGCCGACGATCACGACGCTTGGCCGCTCAGGCCGGTGACGACCATTTCACCAGCACAAGACCGCTGACGATGAGGAGCGCCGCGACGATCCGCATCGCGCTCGCCTGTTCGCCCAGCACCGCGATGCCGACGATCAATGCGCCGACCGCACCGATCCCTGTCCAGACGGCATAGGCGGTGCCGAGCGGCAGCGATTTCATCGAGGGCGCCAGCAACGCAAAACTGGCGATCATGGCTGCGATTGTGACCAGCGACGGTCCCAGTTTCGAAATACCGACGCCCGCCGTCCATAGGCAACCTCATAGGCATCTGCGCAAGCGTTCAAGATTGATGACAGCGCCGCGCGGCGGGGATACGCCAGCTTGGAAATTCACGCGCTATTCACGGAGAAAATCGATGGCATCCCAGCGACAATTTGCATTTTCCCTGCTGCTTGTGAGCGGTTCGGTGGCGCTTGCGGCAACCGTAAACGCACAGCCCCCTTCGCCCACCTACGATCTGATCATTCGCGGCGGCACGCTGTACGACGGATCGGGCCAGCCGCCCGTGGTCGGCGACGTGGCGATCAACGGTGATCGCATCGTGGCGGTGGGCAAAGTGGATGGCCGGGCCCGCACGGAAATTCCGGCGCGCGGCATGGCGATCGCGCCAGGTTTCATCAACATGCTGAGCTGGGCGACCGAATCCCTGCTCGCAGACCCGCGCAGCCAGAGCGATATCCGGCAGGGCGTGACACTTGAGGTCATGGGCGAAGGCTGGTCGATGGGACCGCTCAATGCGACGATGAAGGCGAAGGAATTAGAGCGCCAGGGAGACATCAAATATGCGATCGAATGGACCAGCCTCGGCGACTATCTGAACCATCTGGAAAAGCGCGGCGTGGCGACCAATGTTGCAAGTTTCGTCGGCGCAGCGACAGTGCGCATCCACGAATTGGGTGAGGACGATGTTGATCCGACGCCTGGACAGTTGGCCCGAATGCGCCGGTTGGTCCGCAGCGCGATGAACGAAGGGGCGCTCGGGGTTGGAAGCTCGCTCATCTATGCACCGGCTGCTTATGCCGAAACTGATGAGCTGGTCGCGCTGGCCAGCGAAGCGGCAAAATGCGGCGGCATGTATATCAGCCATATACGGTCTGAGGGCGATCGGCTGGAGGAAGCAATCGACGAGCTGATCGACATCTCGCGCCGATCGGGCGCGCCTGCCGAGATTTATCACCTCAAGATGGCCGGGCGCAGCAACTGGACTAAGCACGCAGCCGTGATTGCGAAGATCGAAGCAGCGCGTGCCGCGGGGTTACGGATTACCGCCGACATGTACACCTATACCGCCGGGGCGACGGGGCTTGATGCCGCGATGCCGACATGGGTGCAGGCCGGCGGCCTCGAGGCCTGGATCGCAAGGCTGAAGGACCCGGCGACACGCGCCCGGGTCGCCGCCGAAATGAAAAGCCCTGGCGGAGACTGGGAGAATTATTTTCTCGGAGCCGGCCCCGACCAAATCCTCCTCGCCGGTTTCAAGAATGATGCGCTGAAGCCGCTTTCCGGCAAAACGCTGGCCGAGGTTGCGTTGCTCTGGAACAAATCGCCCGAGGATACCGCGATGGACCTCGTTGTCCAGGACGGGTCGCGCGTCAGCACCATCTACTTTCTGATGTCGGAAGAGAATGTGCGCGCTCAGATCAAGCTGCCCTGGATGAGCTTTGCGTCCGACTCCCCGTCGCAGTCCACCGAGGGCGTGTTCCTCAAATCGAGCGCACATCCGCGCGCCTATGGCACTTTCGCCCGCCTGCTCGGGCGGTATGTGCGCGACGAAAAGCTGATTTCGCTAGAAGAGGCGGTCTACCGGCTCACTGCGCTGCCTGCGGCCAACCTCGGCCTCAGCGAACGAGGCGCATTGAAACCGGGCTATTTTGCCGATGTCGTCGTCTTCGATCCGGCGGCGATCGCTGATCGTGCGACCTTCGAGAAGCCGCACCAATATGCGGTGGGGATGCGCGACGTGTTCGTCAACGGCGTCGCCGTGCTGAGGAATGGCGAGCTCAGCGGCGCGCTCCCGGGACGATTCATTACCGGCCAAGGGCGTGGCCGGTGTCCCTGAGTCAGCCTCGCTAGCTTTGTCGCGAAGCTGGGCGCCGAGGAGCAGGGGCCGTAGGATGCAGCTTCGATGACGTGGTCGATGTCACGACATTCCATACCGATCCCGAAGCGCAGTTCGAGATCATCATGGAAGTGCGCAACGAAGAGATCCGCGTGGCGCCCTATCCAAACTGGACGGCAGTCGGCGTCAACTGGCTTGCCGCGTTCGATTTCGAGATCAAGGTGATCGCGCGAATTCCCGATTGAGTTGGCCTTGTGCCGCCCCGACGAAGGGCGCTACCTCACCTATCAGTCGAGCCTGTTTCTCCGCGCCTTTCAGGGCGATGTGGCGGGGGCGCCGCTGCGCCCGCGCTCGCGGCGTTCACGAGCGAAGCCGAGGGTCAGCGCAGTCAAGCTGCGCCGGACGCGAACCCGTAGCGCTCGCGGACAGGTCCGCGCCGAAGGGCGAGTACCGCGATCGCGGCGCCTGCAACCAGATTGGCGATCAGATGATCCACCGATGCGCCGAGCAGCATGGGCGCCGCGGCCACCGCGACGCCGCACGGGATCAGCAGGAAGCGAGCGATCCGGCTAATCTCCGCCGCCGCAAGCGCGACGATCGTCAGACTGACTAATCCCAAAGCATGATCGGCGTGCGCTGCGGAGCCTTCGGCGCCCCAGGTCAGTGGCGTGAACAGCAAGGATGCCCCGATCAATCCGGCAGCAAGCAAGTTCCACGGCAGATTGACGCCGCCGCCCAGCATATCGCGTGCGATCGCTCCCGGACGACGCGCGAATTCGTCAGCGTCGTCTCGCGATCCCGCCGCATCGGCATCGCCGAACAGGAAGACACGCAGCCAGCTTTGCCCCTGCCCAGCGCGGCGGCGCACGAACTGGATGGTCGCGACGAGCTCATCGACCGCATAGGGTATTTGCAGCAGCATCGCCGCGGCCGCGACGAGGGTCAGCGTGGCCCAGGTCCCGATGACGATCGGCTGGATGATGACGAATGAAATCGACACGATGCTCAGCGGTACGATCATCAGTCCGAACAGGAACACCAGCCAGGGCATGGTGCGCCAGCGGGCGCGCGACCCGACGATCCCGGTGACGATTTCGAGCGCATAGGTATAGCCGCCGAGAGCGGCATCGGGGATCGGAAAACTCTCTGAAACGAAGGAGGTGATGACCGCCTCGGTACCATTCTTGGCCGGTTCTTCGGGCAGGCCGGCAAAAAAGGGATCCCAGACGCTGTCGATCTGGCCGAGCTGATAGGCGGTGAGATAGCGCGCGATCACCAGCCCGATCAGGGCAAGCAGGATGATCGGAATGCGCTGGCTCCAGGCCGAGGGATTGTACGACCAGCCGGCGGGCACGCTCGACCGGTCGGTAGCCGCCACCATCGACGGACCGGGTTCGGGGCGTCCGCCCACGGCAAAGGAAAAGACCAGCATGCCGATCAGCGTGTCGGAAAGAAACGCCGCTGCGTTGCCGGTCCAGAACACAAAGGGCGCGGCCATCAGCAGCGCGCCTACGCCGGCGGACGCCCAGCGCGCCCAGATCATGCGCCAGGACAGCGCGAACGCGGCGAACAACATCAAGGCGGCCCCGAGGATAAGCTCACTCCATAACAGCAAGGGCTCGGTGACCTGCAGAATGAACGGCTGGGTAAAGATCCAGAAGCCAAGGCCGATATTGGCGAAGTGCATCCAACGGGTGCCAGCATGATCGGCGCGCCGCGCCGCTTCATAGTCGCGCCGCAAATTTTCCGGATCCAGACCCGCCGCCCCCGCCTCCTCGACGAACGGCGGCGGGGTGATGCGGTTGGCGGCGTACCAGGCGGCGGGATCGGCCTTCAACTTCGCTACGATCCCGGGCAGTTCGTCCGCCAGCCGATGGCGCGGCCGCCAGCCCAGCAGTTGTCGCGCGCGGCGAATATCAAGGGCATAATGATCGCTCGCCATCCGGGTCATGAACGGCTGGATGAAGGGCCGTTCGCCGGCGTCGATCGCATCGGGAACCAGCGGTTCCGCCTTGTCCTGCAGCCATGCCCCCGCCGCGGCGGCAGATGCCGGCAAGCGAAGGGTAGCCCAGTCTTCTTCGCCGTGGATCAGGGCTCCCAGGCGGTCCTGCAACGCGCCATAGCCGAGCGCCTCCTCCTCGCCGATCAGGATCGCGGTTTCTCCGGGGAGCGATTGCCGGCGGTCGATGGTCCGTACGAACGCATCGACCAGATCCTCGCGGTGGACCATCGCCTGCCCGGCGTCGGTGTCGCCCGAATAAAAATGGCTCTGCAGGTCGCGTTCGTAAATGCGGGCGATCTGCTGCGCGAAGGTTGGGACCGACGTATCGGAGTCATAGAGGCCCGCAAGGCGCAGCAGCACCAGCGGCGTGTCGCCGCGCTCCGCGCGAAGTACCTCCTCCGCTGCGGCTTTCGAGCGCGGATATGCCCATTGCGGGTCGATCGACGTCGTCTCGTCGATCCGCTCGCCGGGCGCACCCGGCGCATGGACGAGCATCGTGCCCGCATAGACGATCTGCTCGACCTCGAAATCGCGCAAGGCGCGCAGCAGATGCCGGCTGCCGTCGACATTCACGGCTTGATATTGCGGTTTGTCCTCGCCGCTGAAATCGAAAAAGGCGGCGAGATGCACCACGCAGGCCAGCCGATCGCCAAAATCGCTGCGCACCCGCGCCAGCGCATCGGCCGTATCCTGCACATCAGTCAGATCGATCGCATAGATCGGAAAGCCCAGATCCGGCGTGTCGGTGTCGAGGCCGACGACGGTATAGCGGTCGCGCAGCGCCGCGGCGATCGAGCGCCCAAGATTGCCGGCAGCGCCCGTGATCAGCACGATGGGTTTGTCTGTCATAGCCTCCGTCCGCCGGGCCCGACCTCGTCCGTGTAACGCGGCCGATCTTTCCGATTAACGGGCCGTGCGGCCAAAGGGTCCGCCACACCGCCCAAAAAATTCTGATGAACGTGGTGCGGTGCCTGCCAACGATGTTGGAGCGTCTCGCTCCCCTCTGCTGGAACCCTTGCCCGCCACCTGTCGTTTGCACCGGTATCGGGCGCCGGGGCGCCAATCTGTCGGTCAAGGAGGGAAAAATCGCACTGCGCGTGCCCTATTGCGGACCTCCGCCACCGCCAGCCGACCTGCTTGGCCAGTGGAATTTCGATCCGCTGCTGCTGACCGCGCTGGCAGCGGGTTTGCTGCTGGTTCTGGCAGCCGCGCGCGATCAACGCCTGATCGGCACGCTTGCCATTGCGGCGCTGGCGGTGATCTTCGTTTCCCCCTTATGCGCGGCGGGCAGCGCGCTGTTTTCGGCGCGCGCCGTGCATCACGTCCTGCTGGTGACCGTCGCCGCACCGCTTTTTGCCCTGCTCGGCGAGAAAAGCCGCACAAATGGGACTGCGCTTGCGCTGCTGGTGTCGACGATCGTTCTGTGGGCCTGGCACATCCCCGCTCTCTACACTGCCGCCCTCAACAACCACGCGGTCTTCTGGCTGATGCAATTGTCCTTGCTGATCAGTGCGACCTGGTTCTGGCGCGCGTTGTTCGCGGCGCAACCCGACCTGCCCGCAGTCTTTGCGGCGCTGGTCGCCGCCGCAGGGCAGATGGGGCTGCTCGGGGCGCTCCTGACCTTCACCCCGCGCGCGCTCTATCCCCACCATTTGATCGCGCCGTTCGCTTACGGGCTCGACCCGCTGCGCGACCAGCAGCTGGCGGGGCTGATCATGTGGGTCCCCGCGATGCTGCCCTATGCGCTCATCGCCGCTGTACTGGCGCGCCGCGCCTGGTCCGGCGGACATCTCGGTCCGGCCCGGTGATGTTTGCAATTCCCCTGGTCAAAGGCCTCCATATTGCCGCCATCCTGTTCTGGGCCGCCGGCCTGATCGCGCTGCCACTGCTGTTGTCGCAGCACCGGCCCGGCCACGATCAGAGCGGTTACCAGCGCGTCCGCCGCTTCACCCATTATGGCTACACGCATTTGCTGACCCCGGCTGCCGTCGTTGCGGTCGCCGCCGGAACCGTGCTGCTATTTCTTCGCGGTGTCTTCGTCCCCTGGATGTTCGCCAAACTGGTTCTGGTTGGCGGATTGGTGGCGCTGCACGCCTGGATCGGCACGCAGGTCGTGCGCATGGGGGAACATGCCAACCGGCGCCAACCATCGCCGAGCTGGCCGCTGATCGCGATCGCCATCACCCTGCTCGCCGCGGTCTTCATCCTGGTGCTGGCGAAACCGGCCGCGGATGGGATCGAAATTCCCGACTGGCTCGCTACCCCGCGCGGCCGTCAGCTCCCCGTCGAAGATGTCCCGATATGATAATCGAACACAAGCTTCCCGCCATGCCAGCCGGCGAAGCCGACGAAGATGGCCGAGAGCAGCGACAGCAGCAGACCATAGGGCAGCACCGCCGTTTCATAGCCCGAAAGGCGATAGCCCCAATTGGCGCCGAGGATGCCGAGCAGCATCATTGCCACGATGAAATGCGTCCAGCTGGCGGCGCGCGCCCGGATCCCCGGCACGCTGAACAATTCGATGGTGCCGGACAAGCCGGCCAGCAAACCCATGAGGAAGGCCATGGCCGTGCTCCACAGCGCCGCGCGCGCCCAGAACCCATCGCCGGTCCACCAGTAGAACAGATCGGCTCCCAGCGCGCAGACCGCGAGGCCGATCGGAAAGGAGACCAGCATCGCGTGAACCGGATGCCCCGACACCGCGACCTTCGATTCCGCGTCGTCGAACGCCGGATCGGCGCTGATCGGATCGGTCAGCTGATCCTCGCGCTGCCGCGTCGTTACCATCGTCTTCCTTTCTCCGGCCGCTTGCTCAGAGGAGTAACGCTTGGCGCGACATTTGTTTCATCGGGTTGCAGCACAGATTATTCGACGCTCGCCCCGGCGGGGCCCGCCGCCGCGGCCATTGCGCCATTGTGGTGGGTCATGCTCGCCGGCGCTGCCGCAATCTTCGGCCTGGTCTGCGCGCTGCTGCTGCTCGCGTTCCGGCGCCGCGGCGCGGACCAGCCCGTGTCGGCGACAGCCTGGATCGTGGGCGGCGGGCTGCTATTTCCGATCGCGACGCTTAGCGCGCTGCTTGGCTATGGCCTGATCGTCGGCGAACAATTGCTGCCGCGCGCCGATTCGGCGACGCTCCGCGTCGGCGCGGAAGCGCGCCGCTGGCAGTGGACCTTCACCCAGCCTGGCACGGCCGGGCCGATCCGCACCCGCGATGTGCTCCATGTCCCCGCCGGGCGCCCGATCGATGTCGAGCTGACGACGCGCGACGTGATTCACGCCTTCTGGGTACCGCGGCTTGCCGGCAAGATGGACGCCATCCCGGGTCGGCCTAATGTGCTGCGCATCGAAGCGCACCGCCCGGGCGTCTATCATGGCCTGTGCGCCGAGTTTTGCGGCGCCGGCCACGCGCGGCACGGATTTCGCGTCGTCGCGCATGACGCGGCGGGATGGGCGCGCTTTCAGGCGGGCGAAGCACCGTGAAGGCGCTGCGACTCCACCGCGCCTTCGAGGCGATCTGGGGTACGCCGGCGGGCTGGCGCGGCTCGCTCGCGACGGTCAATCACAGCACGCTCGGCGTGCGCCTGATGGTGACCGCCTTTGTGTTTTTCCTGATCGGCGGTGTGCTCGCGATGCTGATCCGGGCGCAGCTTGCGACCCCTGGCAGTGCCTTCGTTGGCCCCGAAATCTACAACCAGCTGTTCACGATGCACGGCAGCATCATGATGTTCCTGTTTGCGATACCGATGTTCGAGGGGTTCGCGATCTACATGCTACCCAAGATGCTCGGGGCGCGCGATCTCGCCTTCCCGCGCATGACGGCCTATGGCTGGTGGTGCTATCTGTTCGGCGGCTCGATGCTGCTCGTCTCGATGTTGCTCGGCATCGCGCCCGATGCCGGCTGGTTCCTGTACACACCGCTGTCTTCCAAGCCCTATTCGCCCGGGATCAATTCCGATTTCTGGCTGCTCGGCATCACCTTTGTCGAAATTTCCGCGATCGTCACCGCGGTCGATATCATCGTTTCAATCCTCAAGCTGCGCGCACCGGGTATGTCCCTCGACCGCATGCCGCTATTCGCCTGGTACATGCTGGTAACCGCGGCGATGATGCTGATCGGGTTTCCGCCGCTCATCCTCGGCTCGATCCTGCTCGAGCTCGAGCGCGCCTTCGGCTGGCCCTTTTTCGAGGCCGCCCGCGGCGGCGATTCGTTGCTGTGGCAGCATCTGTTCTGGCTGTTCGGCCATCCAGAGGTCTATATTATCTTCCTGCCGGCCGCCGGCGCCGTGTCGACGATCATCCCCGTCATGGCGCGCACCCCGATCCTCGGATACGGCTGGATCGTTGCCGCGATCCTCGCGCTCGGCTTTCTGAGCTTCGGGCTTTGGGTGCACCATATGTTCACCGTCGGCATTCCGCACCTGGCGCTGGCATTCTTTTCCGCCGCCTCTACCCTCGTCGCGGTTCCGACCGGCGTGCAGATCTTCGCCTGGCTCGGCACCCTGTGGGCGGGCCGACCGCAAATGCATCTGCCGATGCTCTACCTCATCGGCTTTCTCGTCACTTTTGTCCTCGGCGGCCTGACCGGCGTGATGGTGGCGATGGTGCCGTTCGACTGGCAGGCGCACGACACCGCCTTCATCACCGCGCATCTTCATTATGTCCTGGTCGGCGGCTTCGTGTTCCCGATGCTCGCGGCGGCCTATTATTGGCTCAGCCATTTCACCGGCCGGCGCTACAGCTACACGCTCGGCAAGGCGGCGTTCTGGCTGATCTTCATCGGCTTTCACCTCACCTTTTTCCTGATGCACCTGACCGGGCTGCTCGGTCAACCGCGGCGCATCGACACCTACCCCGAAGGCGTCGGCTGGACCCTGTACAATCTCCTGTCCTCGGTGGGGGCGTTCGTGATGGCGACGGGCATCGCGCTCTTCATCATCGATGTCCTGCTGCAATTGTTTCACGCCCCGCGCGCGCCGCGCAATCCCTGGCGCGCCGGCACGCTCGAATGGGCAATGATGCAGCCGCCGCCCTCCTATAATATTGCCAGCCTGCCGCAGGTGCACGATCGCGAGCCGCTCGAGACGGCGCCCGATCTGGCGCTCTCGCTGGCGCGCGGCGAGGGCTATCTGGCCCTCCCCCGCAACGGCTGGCGCGAGACACTCGCCGTCGACACCAAAAGTGGCCGGATCGACCATATTGTTGTCCTCCCGGGCAACAGCCTGTTGCCGCTGGGAACCGCCCTCGTGACGGGCAGTTTTTTCCTGCTGGTGCTGCTCAAGCTCTATCCATGGACGCTGTTGCCCCTCGCCGGGCTCGTCGTTTTGGGCTGGCGCTGGGCCTGGGTACTTGGCGACAAACACGCCCATGGCGAGCTTCCCATCGGCCGCGGCGATCATGCCCCGATTCATGCCGAAGTCCGCGATTCGCCAGGTTGGTGGGGCAGCGTTTTCCTGTCGATCGCCGACGGCAGCCTGTTTGCCGCGCTGATCTTCGGCCACGCCTATTTGTGGACGGTCGCCCCCAACTGGCCGCCGCCCGCCCTCGTCACAGCCTCGCTCCCCGTCGTGATTGCGGGCCTGCTCGGCGCCGCACTCGCTGCGCGCCGCAGCTCCGGTGTGACGGTCACCGGCGCGGGTCTGGGCCTGCTGCTGACGGCCCTGCTGCTGACCGCTTTTCGGCTCGCCCCGTCGCCGACCAGCCATGCCTATGGCGCGGTGGTGGCGGTGCTCCTCGCCTATGCCGCGCTGCACGCCGCGCTGGCGCTGGTGATCTGCTGTTTTGCTCGCGCGCGGCGCCGAGCTGGTTATATCGCTGCGATCAACGGCGCCGAGCCGCGGATCGCGCGGCTGTGGACCGACTATGCCGTCGCTGCCGGCGCCATCGCGCTCGCCTGCACGCATTTGCCGGCGCTGCTGTCATGACCGCCCTGCTGCGCGCGGCGGCAGGCCTGATCATCTGGGCCATCGTCTTCGCGTCGCTCTACGCGCTGCAAGGGCTGGCGTGCGCCCTCGGATGGGACAAATGGCAGATCGCAGAAGCCAGCCTGGCGCGGCTCGTCCTGCTTGCCGTCTATACCAGCGGCATCGGCGTGCTCGCTCTGCTCTGCTGGCGTTACCGCCCGCGCGTCTCGCGACGCCAGTTTCTCGATCGACTGGCTTTTGCCGGCGCCGCGGCCGGACTGTTCAGCCTGATTTATACCGGCCTGCCCGTCGTCGCAGCGTCGATTTGCCGATAAAGCGGCGAGGATGGCTGATCCCGTTGGCCCATCCCGTCGGCTCATACTGCCGGCGGCCGGTTCGCAAGGCGAAGGATAATGCGTGAAAAGGAGCATGAGCTTCGCGATTGGTCGCAGTGGCTCGGTGTCAGCGAGGCGCGACTGAAGCCAGCGGTCTAGCGGATCGGAAATCTCGTCTATGACGTTCGCGCCTATCTGCTGTCGGGCCGGGAGCAGGACGACGCGGCGGACGATGACGGCCGATAGCCGGTGCTCGCACGCTGCCGGCGGGCAGCCGGAGATTAATCTGAATTAAGGCGGTGGAACCGGCCCGAGCCCCGTTCGTAGAAGCGTCGATGCGACGATATTTCTTCAACGTGCATAATGATCTCGACACGATCGATCATGAGGGCATGGAATTCGCCGATCTCGGCGCCGCTATTGCGCATGCCCGAATAGCGGCGCGGTCGCTGGCTGCCGACACCGTCCGGCAAGGGCATCTCATTGGACATCATCGCGTCGAAATCGTCGATGGCGATGGGACGCTGCTGCACTGCGTGCGCTTCGACGAAGCGATCGATATCCAACCTTGAGCGACCCGCTTCCCAGCAGCTTTGCGTAAAACAGGACCGCGATCGCCGGCCCCCGCCACGGCGAATGCGACGAAGCGGAGGGAATATCGGCGACTTCGGTCCCGCTTGTGCATAGGCAGGTCATCGCCGCGCAATGTTTTGGTCGCAGTGACTTTGAGACCGAATTGCTCCCCCTCCGCGAGGAGCCGATGATCGACCGATATTTTCTCCACTTGCGCAACGGAACCGATGACGTGCTGGACGAGGAGGGTGTCGGGCTCGGCGCGATGGCGGCGGCATGATCGAGCCAGCATGGCATAAAACAGAGACCCAAATGCCTCGATATTTACTGCGTTATGCGGCGCCCGGATCGAACGGCGAGGTGACTGAGCTGTTTGCAGCAGCAAGTGCTCCGGCGGCCTTCTTGCTGATCGAGGAGAAGACCATCGGCGCGCGCGCTATTCTCTATCAAGATGGGCAGGAGCTGTGCCGCCGGGGATGGGGCGGCACAGGATATAAGCATTGCTGGATTTTGAGCCGTTAGGGCCGTGGGCTGTCCGTCAGGCATTTAACTGAGCCGCAGGGATAGACGCGACCGCTGAATCGCTGCGTTGCTCGACCCCGGCGCCAGGCTGCTGCGGACGGCGCGCCAGAATGCCACCTCTTCGGACGCACCTCTTGCTTCGGACCAGCCGATTTGGCGCTCAACCACCACTTCGGTCGCATCGCCGTAGCGCTGACGCGCATCGCCGGCACATCTGGCGATCGTATTTCTAGAATAAAGCAGCATGGCGACCCTCCATTTTCTTGTCGATTGGACCTCGATTCGCTGTGGATCCACCCTACGCAAGGTCGTCGCCGGAAAAGCTAAACCATGTTGCAAAATCGCCGCGCAACCTGCCGCCTCTTGTTAACCTGGGTCAGCGTTGCAGGGCCTCCCGCCAAGCGTCGACAAATGAAGACGATATCTGCCCGCGGCCGAACCTTCGCGGCGCGCGCGCGTTTCGCCGATATGAACAGCCCTCCGAGCACCGAAGACAAGGCGCGGCCCTGGTGGGCAACCGGCGTCATCTATCAAGTTTATCCCCGTTCGTTTCAAGACAGCAGCGGCGACGGCGTCGGCGACCTCGACGGCATCCGCGAGCGGCTGGACTATATCCAGACGCTCGGCGTCGATGCGATCTGGCTGTCACCGATCTTTCCCTCGCCAATGGCGGACTTCGGCTATGACGTTACGGAATTTTGCGACATCGATCCTATGTTCGGCGACCTTGCCGCCTTTGATCAATTGCTTCGGGAGGCGCACGCCCGCCGCCTCCGACTACTGCTTGATCTTGTCCCCAACCACAGTTCGATCGAGCATCCCTGGTTCAAGGAGAGCCGCGCCTCGCGCGACAGCGCGCGGCGCGACTGGTATTTCTGGCGCGACCCGGCACCCTGTGGCGGCCCGCCAAACAACTGGATGAGCGACATGGGCGGCTCGGCATGGGAATATGATGCGGCGACGGGCCAATATTATCTCCACAGCTTTCTCAAGGAGCAGGCCGACCTCAACTGGCGCAATGAGGAGGTGCGCGCCGCGATGACCGACGTCCTTCGCTTCTGGTTCGATCGCGGCATCGATGGCTTTCGTATCGACGTATTGTGGCACTGCATCAAGGCAGCAGACCTGCCCGACAACCCGCCCAACCCCGCCTTTTCGTCCGACCAAGGCGAGAAGTTCATGGTACTTCAGCAGCATTCGACGAACCAGCCCGAGATCCATGAGATCGCGCATGCGTTTCGCACCCTCGCCGACAGCTATGGGGAGCGGCTGCTTGTCGGTGAAATCTGCCTGCCGCTCGATCAGCTCATGACCTATTATGGCCAACCCGATACGCCGGGCGTCCATCTACCTTTCAATTTCCAGCTGTTGGACGCGCCTTGGGATGCGAGAGTGATCGCGCAACTTGTCCAGAATTATGAAGCGGCGCTCCCCGACGGGGCCTGGCCAAACTGGGTGCTCGGCAGCCACGATGCGCCGCGCATTGCCGGCCGCCTCGGTGAAGCGCAGGCGCGTGTTGCAGCCATGCTGCTGCTGACCCTGCGCGGTACGCCGACCCTGTATCAGGGCGATGAACTGGGCATCGGCCGCGTGGCGATCCCGACTGACCGCATCCGCGATCCGCAGGATTTGCGCCAGCCGGGGCTCGGGCTCGGCCGTGACGGCGCGCGGACCCCCATGGCCTGGAATAACCAGATAAACGCCGGGTTCAGCGATACCGAACCCTGGCTGCCACTGCACGATGACTGGCCGAGCCGGAATGTGCGCGCGCAGGCGGCAGACCCGCACTCGATGCTGAACCTTTATCGACAGTTGCTTGCGCTGCGGCGTGTCCATCCCGCGCTTGCCGCCGGCCATTTGCGGATCCTGCCTTCCGGGGAGGAGGTCCTGCAATATGAACGCCGTATCGGTGATGACTGGCTGATGGTCGCGCTCAATTTCGGCGCGCGCGCCCGCGACGTCCGGTGCGAGCAGGATATGAGATCATATCGCCTGCTGCTCTCGACGGTCGAACGCAGGACGTTTGACGGCAAGCTCCGGCCAAATGAAGGCGTTCTCCTTGCACGGCGGGCTCGATAATGCGCATCGCGATGCTGGCGCCAATCGCCTGGCGGACCCCGCCGCGGCATTACGGTCCCTGGGAGCTGGTCACCAGCATCCTGACCGAAGCGCTGGTTGCCAAAGGGCTCGACGTTACCCTGTTCGCTACGCTGGACAGCGTGACAACCGCCAGGCTCGAGGGGATCGTCCCCGCGCCCTACAGCGAAGACCCGGCGATCGACGCGAAGGTCTGGGAATATCGCCACCTCGCGCATCTGTTCGAGCGCGCGCACACGTTCGATATCATTCACAATCAGGCTGACTTTCCCGCGCACGCCTTCTCAAGGTTGGTTGAGACCCCTATTGTCACGACCATCCATGGCTTCTCTTCGGCCCGCATCCTGCCCATGTACAAGCCGTTCGAGGATCGCGTCCATTATGTAGCGATCAGCGAGGCGGATCGGCATCCGGACTTGCGCTATGCGGCGACCATTCATCATGGCATCGTGCCCGAGGAGTTTCCGCTCGACCTGGTCGGCAGCGAGGATCTCCTCTACTTTGGCCGCATCCATCCCGACAAGGGCGCAGCAGAAGCGATCGAAGTTGCCCTTAGAGCAGGGCGCCGACTCCATATCTACGGCATCGTCCAGGACGAAGAATATCACTTGCGCCATGTCCTGCCCCATGTGGACGGCACGAATATTCTCTATCATGGCCCGGTAGGCGGCGGCGCGCGCGTGGCCGCGCTCGGACGCGCGCGCGCCCTTCTGCATATGATCAACTTTGACGAGCCCTTCGGCCTCTCGGTCATTGAAGCGATGGCCTGCGGAACGCCGGTCATCGCGCGGCCGCGCGGTTCGATGCGCGAGATCGTCGAACACGGCCGAACCGGGTTTCTGGTCGAGGACATCGCATCCGCGGTTCGGGCGGTCGAGGATGTGGGATCCATCGACCGTCGCGCAATTTCCGAAAATACCGCACAGCGCTTTTCGGCGCAGCGAATGGCCGACGCATATATTGCCCTCTACCGAAAGATCGGGAACGGCCAACGTCAGCGACGATCTCGGCCCTGACAGTGTGGCGACCGCCGGACGATAGCGCACAGATCATGAGGGGCCCCGCGGTACCGAACAGCCCGACGGCATTGCCCTGCACGGAGGCGATTTTGGCGAAGCGGGGCTCGCCGGACAGTTTGTGGCGCTGGACGGAAACAACCCCAACTCCTCGGGCGACATGCACCGCAGAATTTCAAACTGGTCCCGCTTGGCGATATTCTCGCCGCGATGGACCAAAAGCCATAGCGGCGGTGCCCGCTAACGTCGCCCGATCCAGGCCAAGCTCCGATCCGCGCAAGCGCGCAAGTCCTGGCCGCTCACAGGAAGTCGAAGGACCGGTGCCCAATTTCCTCCAAATTCGGCGATCCGCGGCACCTGCCGGCCGCAGACCCGATCGTCCTGCGGTGCTTGAAACCCTCCAATTTTTCGGCATTCGGTTCATTGCGAAGCGAACAGCCAGAGCGTAACGGCGAGCGCGGTCGTGGCAGCCACAAGCGCCCAGGCGAGAAGGCGGATCCGCATGGGTTTGAGAACAGTGACTTTGTGCGGTTGGAGTTTGTCGATGATGCTGCGCGCGCGGCGTTCGGCCGATATAAAGATGTAAATGGCCGCGAGCAAAAAGCCGGTGGCGATGGCCTTGGGGATCCAGGTCGGCTCCAGCGTCGCGAACAGCGCATTGAAGCCAAGGCCGATGCCGACGGCTGCCAGTCCGGTGCGCACCCAGCCCGCAAAGCTTCGCTCATGCGCCAGCACGGTGCGATCCTCGGCCATTTCGGTCCGACTTTCAGCCAGGTCGGTCCGATCGTCGAGACGTGTCATGAGCTGTCTCGAACAAGCGGCAAGGCGGAGCGCGAACCGGCGTGCTCATGCGAGATAACACTGAGACTGCCATCGGTCTCGAGCACGACGGCTGCAATATCGCAAAGGTCGCCAAACCCTTTGCTCCGGATCGCAGACAACACATCCGCGCGGGTGACACGTTCCCGGCGGAGCGCCTCACAGTCAAACACGCCATCGATCAGCACAGGCCTGGGATCGGATTTTGCCAAACGCTCTGCGACCCGCCAGCGAACTGCCATGGCCGCGATGACATATTGCAGCGCGATCAGCATCAGTAACGCGGCGAGACCCTCAAGAAGGGTTACATCGCGGCTGAGCACGATGGTCGCCAAGGTCGATCCCAGGGCTACGGTCACCACCAGATCGAATGCATTCAGTTTGGCGAGCGTGCGCTTCCCGCTCACTCGCAATAGCGCGATCAGCGCCAGGTAGGCGGCGGCGCCGAGCAGCAGTATTCGCCATAGCGCGTCCCAGTTGTCGACCATTCTGCCTAACCTTTCCGTCGCTCTTTCTTCAATGCACGCGGGCGGCCCGGGTTTCGCCGCAGCGACAATAAACCGGGCGATCGTCGTCGCATCACACGGCCAAAGGGCGCGCGGCCTGCGCCGATCCGCTGACCGCCGCGCAGCCTTGTTTTTTTTGGAACCTTCCCGCCCCCGGCGCGCGTTGAGAGCTGATGGTCTCGACAAGCCCCTGCGGCGAAATGCCCGTATCTCCGCCTGCAACGCGTCGGCGTATCCGGCTAATCAACGCGGCGCTAGAACGGGCTTGGGCGAAAGGCGCGGCGCAGCGACCTCGCCTCGATCCAGCGGCAATTCTCGCCGCCGCGCAGCGACGGACGGGGACCCGCCGCGACCGGCTGCCGCGCGATTGGTACGACCGACTGACGCTCCTCACCGAGGACCTCGAGCTCTGCGCACATCTGACCCCGCTTGGCCGGACGATCGCTTTTGGTCAGCTCGTTTCCGCGTCCGCCAACATGCTTGGCATGCTGGCGCTGTGGAAGCGCCATCCCGAAATCGATCGCGAGAGGATCGAACGTCCGATCATCGTCGTGGGCCAAATGCGGTCGGGCACCACCCGTATGCAGCGCCTTCTCGCGTGCGACGATCGCTTTCGGTATACCCGCTTCTACGAGAGCTGGAATCCCTTGCCCCGCATCGCCGCGAACCGATATTTCGATGATCGCAAATGGCGGACGCGCGCCGCACTTCTCGCCGCGAATTTTCTCAATCCCGATTTCCGGACAATGCACCCCACCGGCGCACTTGCCGCCGACGAAGAGATCGGCTTCTTCAACATGCTCATGACGCCCGCGGCCTTTGAAGCGCAGTGGCGGTTACCGAATTTCGTCCGTCATTGCGAGGCGATGAACAGCGACGCGGTCTACCGCCATTTCAAGCACATGCTCAAAACGGTCAGCTGGCTAAGACAAAGCCTCGATCAAGGGCCATTCATCCTCAAGGTGCCGCAATTTGGCGAGGACCTCGATGCGTTGCTCACCGCATTTCCCGATGCGCGGATCGTCCACGTGACGCGCGACGAAGATGCCGTTCTCGCCTCATCGGCATCGCTCGTTTTCTCCCAGATGGCCATGCAATCGGACTGCGTCGATCCCACCGCGATCGGTCAGGAATGGTCGCGAAAGCTGAGGTTGCGCCAGGATCGAACAGCCAAGTCGCTTGCGCGTACCGCGGTGCCGCGGATCGAGATCGCTTACAGCGATGTCGAGCGCGACTGGCGCGGAGCGATGACCAGTCTCTACGCGATGTTGGCGATGCCTTTGACCGCGCGGGCCGAACGCCGGATGGAAGCCTATCTTCGCGCCAGCCGCAGCGCCGGACTACACGCACGTCGCCATCATCCGAGCCATTTTGGGCTAGCGGCAAACACTTGATGCCGCGCGGCCTTCCGCCCTCGGACAATGCGTCCGATACAGGCGGGCGAAAAACCTGCGTTAGTCCGACACGATTAACCTCACTCGGCCCCGCGCGGTCCCTCGTCTTCATCGCCGCCAGGCCCCAGCAGTCCACTCTCGTCGTCATCGCTGCGTTCACCGCGAAAAGCATCGAGATCGATTTGGCCCGAGCGCTCCATTTGCCGCATGTGATCGACGAGATCCTGCACGTCGTCGGTTTCATCGACAGCCGGCGTTTTATCGCTATCGGCGAGTTTTTGGTTGCGCATCGCATCGGCGCTGACGGTCTGCGCCTGCGCGTCTTCGTCTTCCTGCTCCTGATTGATAGCTTCGGGTGCTTCGGCGTCGCGGGGAGGAACAATCATCGGTGGGCGTCCTGCAAAAAGTTGGTGTGCAGACAACGCCAAAGTCGGCACCGAAGTTCCGGTGCGCCGGCCTGTTTGATCGCTGGCTGCGCGGAAACCATACCGGCCCGGCTGCGGGCAGACAGGCAGCGGCCGACTGGCTTCTGTGATCATGGGGACTGACCGGGCGCTGCAGCCAGTCTGAAACTGTGCGCGGCTGAAAGCTCTATTCGGTGGCTTTGTCCGACCTTTGAGCCGACTCAGCCGCGCCTGGCACGTTGGGGTCGTCCGTCTCGTACGCGGCGCTCATGTCGGCCACAGTCGCGCCGCGCTTGCCCATTGGCTCCGGGCGACCGGTCGTCGTATCGCGCGCCGTCTGCCGCTCGGTTTCCGCATTGATCAGGCCGCCCAGCAGGACCGCATAAGCGGATAGATAGAGCCACAGCAGCAGGACGACGACGGCCCCGAGCGATCCATAGGTTGCGTCATAATCACCAAAACGCGTGACATAGAGCCCGAACCCGATGGTAGCTCCCAGCCAGAGCAAGGTCGCCACGCCCGATCCGAGGCTCAGCCATTGCCAGCGGGCATCGGCCCGGTTCGGCGCAAAACGATAGATGCCGCCAAGGGTGGCGATGCATAGCCCGGCAGCCAGGATCCAGCTCAATATTTGCAGCACCGCCGCGCCCGCAGGGCCAAGGTCGAAGAACAGGCTGCCGGACAGGCTCAGCATCGACGCCGCTGTCAGCCCCACCACGCCCATGGCAATCGCCCCTGCCGCAAGCGCTGCGGATACGAGGGTCCAGCGCAGATAGCTTCGCCGATCCTTCTCTTCGTAGACGATATTGAGCGACGTGATCATGGCGCCCGATGCGCGCGACGCGCCGTAAAGCGAGACGAGCAAAGCCACCGCGAGACCGATCCCTTTTCGCTCGGCCGCGCTTTGCGTCAATTGCGTCAACTGGCTGTAGATCAGCTCGGCGGCGTCGGCCGGAATGAGGTCGATCAGGAGGCGCATATGCGCGGCGACTGACGTCGGGTCGGCAACCAGCCCGTAGGACATGACCAGCGCTGCCAGCAGCGGCACCAAGGACAAAAAGGCGTAGAAGGCAACCGCCCCTGCGAGCAGGCTGAGATTATGCTCGCTGTTCTTGGCCCAGACGCGGCGCAATATCGCCCACACGGCTCGTGGTGGATAGGCGATAGGGCTTTGCGCCGCTGCGCCGAGCTGGTTGCTGCCCCGATGATGGGAAGGACCGTTCACAAGAACCCTAGCGCGGCGATGCCGCGCCTGATCCCGGCAAGCCCAGCAATTTCTGCGGCAGCTGGCCGGGCGACGTTACCCGCGGATGACATTTTCGCCCTCACCTTCGGGCAGCGCCGCCCCGGCAAAGGCTGCCATCATGAGCACCAGCTCGTCGCGTGCCTGCGCGCCGCCCCGGCCAGTGCGCATCGCATCGTCGATAAAGTCCGCCAGAAAGGTCTGCGGCCCGCAATAGGCCAAGGACCAATGCCCGAAATGGCGCGACCGCGCGCGGTCGTCGCTCAACACGCGAAGATTCTGATGGCGTCCGTCCGCATGAAGTTTCGCCAGCAGGGCCTCGAGCGCTGCGTCCGGACCTTCGAGAAACTGGACAAAATGCCGTTCGGTAACCATAAGGGCGCCCGTGATCTGCCGGGCGAAATTATTACGCCGCGACACCGCGACGATCGTCGCCAGTTCCCGCGCAGCAGTATGGTGCGGCAGCAGCGTGTCGCTGATGTAGAGCAAAGCGCGAAGATCGGTCGGGGCAGGCAGCACGCGCACGGAACGAATGAACCGCTTCAAAAGTTTCCTGAGCAACAGGAGGAAATGGTGTCGGACGCGATATCCACCAAAGGATTCTGGACGTCGCTCGCGGCAAAAAACGGCTTGTCCCAAGACGATCTGGAAGCGCTGCTGTCCTTGCCTGTCAGGCGCCGCAATCTCGGTGCCGGCGCCTCGGTCGCGCGCAACAACTCGCCCGCCAAAAGCTGCAGCTTCCTGCTGTCCGGCTTTGCCTATGCGAGCAAATTGCTGCGCGACGGAGCCCGGCAGATCGTTTCGGTCCATGTTCCGGGCGATTTCGTGACCCTGAGCGGTGTCTTCGAGGCGCCAATCGTCGACGAGATCCGTATGCTCACGCCGGGTACCGTCGCCAGCGTTGCCGCGGGCGCGCTGCACCACGTGCTGGCATCGCACCCCGCGATCCAGACCGCCTTGTGGCGGCAGACCGCGATCGACGCATCGATTTTCAGCGAGTGGCTGGCGGCCATCGGCCGCAGGGACGCACAAAGCCGGGTTGCCCACCTGTTATGTGAATTTGCGGTGCGGCTCCGCGCCGTCGGGCTCACGAACGGCAAAGCGTTCGACCTGCCGATGACCCAGGCGCAGCTCGCCGATGCGACAGGGCTGACTGCGGTGCATGTCAACCGGGTGCTCAACGCTTTGCGCCAGACGGGGCTGGTCGCCACCGACAAGCGGACCATTGCGATCAACGACTGGCCCGGCCTCGTGGCGCTCGCGGATTTCGATTCCGCTTATCTTGGCATGGATTGACGACCATCTGAGGCTGGCGGGGATCCATGCCTCATACCAATTGCAATCGGGTGCAATCCAGACGCATTTACATTGCGGCGCGCGCCACCTCGCGCACCGCGCCTGCCAGTTCCGCCACCCGGAACGGCTTGGAAAGGCGCGCGACATTAGCACCGGTCCCGGCGATGTCGGCAAAACCCGTGATCATCAGGATCGGGATGCTCGAGCGAACCTTGCGCGCCGCGGCGGCAAGCTCGAGGCCGTTCATTGCCGGCATGAGATAATCGGTAATGATCAGGTCGAAGGGCCGGGCGCGAAACAGGTGCAAGGCCGTTTCTCCCGATCCGGCCTGGACAACCTCATGCCCCATGTCTTCCAATATCGCCGCTGTACTCGACCGCGCCGGTTCCTCGTCATCGACCAGCAGGACCGTCAATGAGGGCGTGACGGCGATCGCGCGATCAATTTGCGGCGGGGGCGACAGCGCCGCGGCGGCGGCGGCCGGAAGCCAGATCTCGGCGGTCGTGCCGGCGCCTGCTTCGCTCATGAGACGCAGGCGGCCGCCCGATTGCGCGGCGAGGCCATGCACCATCGACAATCCAAGCCCGGTCCCGCGACCGACCCCTTTCGTCGAATAAAAGGGTTCCACCGCACGCGCCAGCGTCTGCGCATCCATTCCTCCGCCGCTGTCGCTGACCGCGATGCGCACATATTGCCCGGCGGCGAGTTCAGCATCCTTGTCGACCGCGACCGCATCGACGGCGATCTGCAGGCGCCCACCTTTCGCCATGGCATCCCGGGCGTTGATCGCCAGGTTGAGCAGCGCCAACTCGAGCTGATGGGGATCGACCATCGCCGCCGGGAGTTGGTCCGCAGCCTTGACCTCGAGCGCGATCGTCGGTCCGACAGAACGCTGGATGAGATCTGCCATGCCGCCGATCAACGCCGCGACATCGACGGGCAGGGTTTCGAGATTCTGGCGCCGGGCAAAAGCCAGCAGCCGCGCCACGAGGGTGCGGGCGCGCTCGGACGCCTGGAGGGCGCCGTCGACCAGTTTCAGCAGCCGCTCCTCGGAAATCTTCTGCCGGATCAGATCGAGACTGCCGACGATCGGGGTGAGCAGATTGTTGAAGTCATGCGCGACCCCGCCCGTCAGCTGACCCAGCGTCTCCAGCTTCTGCGCCTCATGCAACTGCGCCATTGCATCGGCATATTCGCGGGTCCGCTCGGCGACCCGCTGTTCAAGTTCGGCGGCGAAATTGCGCAAGGTTTCCTCCGCCGTCTTGCGCGCGGTGATGTCCTGGCTGACGCCGGTCAAGCCAAGCACGCCGCCAGCGGCATCGAACTGCGGACGACCGCGAACCTGCACCCAGTGAAGCGATGCATCGGGCCACCTGCAGCGATATTCGACATCATAATCGGCCCCGGTCGCGAGCGAGCGACGAATTTCGCTCTTCATCAGCTCCCGGTCGTCGGGATGCACGCAGGCTATTAGATCGTCATAGGTAAAATCGTCTTCGGCGCGCAGGCCATATTGGGCCTTGCAATCCTTCGAGGCGTCGAGCCGCATGGCCGCGAGATCAAACGACCAGGCGCCGAGTTTGCCCGCCGCGAGCGCGACGCGCAGCTGCTGCGCGCCCTCGCGAATTTCTTCAAGGCGGGTGCGCGCATCATATTGGCGGCGGCGTCCGCGCAGCGCTGCCTTGGCGGCGCTGATCAGTGACGTGGGATGAAAGGGCCGCTCGAGAAAGGTGACATTGCCGAGCAGCTCGAGATAACGCCCGGCGGCCGGGTTGCGCTCAATGCTTCCGCCGCGCTCGGTCAGCAAAATGAAGGGAAAATCCGACCATTCGCCCTGCGCCTGAAGAAATCCGGCGATCCCGCGCAGATCGGCGCCGGCCAGCGCGTCGTCGGTGACCAGCGCAAAGGCAGCGCCGGCATGAAGCTCCTTCACCAGCTGTGGCAGGGCCAAGGCAGTCACGCTATCGATCGCCGCCTCGCGCAAGATCGCCCCGGCTATGTCCGCGTCGCGTCCGCGCGGTGCCAGGATGATGGCGCGCTCGGAAAGGGTGGCATTCATCAAGCAGACGGATCCATCTGCATGTCGGGCGCGCCGCTGGTGATGAACTCGGGAACCCCGCGCAAGACCCCCTGGAAGCCGGTAAGCGGTTCGCCAAGGGTGATGCCCTGCGCACCAATCCGATATTCGCGGATCGTATATTCATGCGCGCCAGTGCGCTTTTTCATCACCGAAATTGCGCGGCGAACGCGCCCGGCCGCTTCGAAATAGCGCAGGAGCACGACGGTGTCGGCGAGATAGGTTACGTCGACCGGCGACTTCATGTCGCCGACCAGCCCGTGCTGCGCGACGGTGAGAAAGGTGACCACGCCCTGACGGTTCAGATATTGGAGCAGTTCATGCATGTGGAGAATGAGGGCGGTTTCTTCGGGCATCGCAGCCTGGAACCCGTTCAAACTGTCGATGACTACGGTCTTGGCGTCATATTCTTCGACGCAGTGACGCACGCGCTGCGAAAATTCGCCGGGGGACATTTCGGCGGCATCGACCTGCTCGATGATGAGGCCGCCGCTGTCGACCATCGCCTGAATGTCGATCCCCAGGCCTTTTGCACGGGCGAACAGCAGACCGAGTTCCTCATCAAAGACGAACATCGCCGCTTTGCCGCCGCGGCGGATCGTGCTCGCGACAAAACTGAGCGCAAACAGCGATTTGCCGGTTCCGGATGGGCCGAGGATCAGCGCACTCGATCCGGTCTGGAAGCCGCCGCCGAGCAAAGCATTGAGTTCCTCGCTGTCGGTGGGCGCCGGCTTGCGTTCGAAGTCGGTCTTGTGCTCAAGCGATACGAGGCGCGGGAAGACGCGAACCCCGCCCGTTTCGATCACGAAATCATGATAGCCGCCGCGAAACTTCTGGCCGCGATATTTGAGCACCCGCAAGCGTCGGCGTTCGGCGCCATAGTCGGGCGACATCTCCTGCAGGCGGATGACGCCATGGGCAACGCTGTGCACCGTTTTGTCAGCGCTCTCCGACGTCAGGTCGTCGAGCATCAACACCGTCGCGTCGCGGTGGGCAAAATAATGTTTGAGCGACAGTATCTGCCGCCGATAGCGCAGCGAGCCCTGCGCCGGCAGCCGGATCTCCGACAGGCTGTCGAGCACCACCCGGTCGGGTTTGACCTCCTCATAGACTTGCAGGATGCGCTTGGTGGTTTCGCCCAGTTCGAGGTCGGAGGAGTAGAGCAAGCTTTGCTGCTGCTCGTCGTTTAGCAGGGCTTCGGGCGGGACCAGCTCAAAGATATGAAAATTGGTGGGCAGATCCCAGCCGTGCGACCTGGCCGTCTCGCGCAATTCGTCTTCGGTCTCCGATAGCGTGATATACAGGCAGCGCTCGCCCGCCTCCGCGCCGGCGAGCAGAAACTGGGTGGCGATTGTCGTCTTGCCAGTCCCGGGGTCGCCTTCCATGAGGAAAATGCGGCCGCGGGTGAAGCCTCCTGCGGTGATATCGTCGAGGCCCTCAACGCCGGTGAGCGCCTTCGCGGCGCGCCCTGCGCCAATTCCGGCCTGATCCGCTGCTTTTTTCACGCCAAATGTCTCCCACAGTCGCACTGCGACAACAGATGGATCGAGCAGGCGACGCTAGGTTGAGCCCGCGCGCCGGTCGGCCATTTACTGGGTCAAGAATGATTGACCGGCGCTTCGGGTTCCCGGGCAGTGCGTTCCAGCAGCGGGGCAAGGCCCGACCGCAAATCTTCAAGATTGAAAGGTTTAGCCAGCACGGGCCGCCCGCGCCAGGCGGGCCCCGCCTCTCCGACAAAGCCGCCCGTGGCGACGAGAAACGGAATTGCACGATCGGCCAGGGCCATTGCGATGGCATCGGCCATCTCGCCATTGGCCAGATGCACATCGACCACGGCGACGTCGATCCCGCCCAGCGCGATACGTTCAAGCGCGGCGCCGACGCGATCGACAATCGCGGCGGTTTGATGGCCGAGTATGTCCACAAATTCTTCGAGCAGCAGGGCGATGAACGCATCGTCTTCCACGATCAGAACCTGCTTGCTCATTTTTTCGTCTCTCCTGTGCGTGGGCCGAAAACCTGGGCCCGACGCGATTGCCGCACGTTCAAGCGAAAGCGCCGGCGCCGCGAGTGCCATCGCGCGGTCGGCGATCGTCCGATCTACCCGGTCTGCCTCCATGCGCCTGCGACGGCAGTTGCCGCCGCCTCTTTGCGTCTCCAACATGTTTGTCGAAAAAGCTTCGAGGGCGCATTCAGTTCCCCGGCCGAGCCACATAGGCACGCATTTTTTCGACCAGACACCGCTGTTCGGCAATCTTGTCGCGCAGCGCATGCCGCGCGTGCGGCGCCGGGCTCGTTGTCTCGACCGCGATGGCGGCGAGCGCTTGATGGTCCAGGTGATGCAGATGCCGCAGCTCAGCTTCGGCGTCGCTCAGAAATTGTTCGAACAGGTTCGATCCACCTTCGCTTGCTGGCGATGGTCGCTGCGAGCTGCGGGGCCCCATCGGGGCAGGCCGGTTCGGATCAGGCATCGGCCATGGCGTGCGCGTTCTGAACAATCGTCTTTTCAAGCCCGGGCTTGAGGATGATCTTGGTGTAATCATCCTGATCGTCGTGCCAATGCCGGTACATCGCCGCGGCGTCTTCGAGCGGCGCGTGATGCGACACCAGCGAGGTCATGTCGAACTTGCCATCGCGGATCATGTCGAGCAGCTCGCCGGTATAGCGCTGCACATGGGTCTGTCCGCTTTTGACGGTGAGACCTTTTTCCATCAGCTGACCGAGCGGAAATTTGTCGGCAAAGCCGCCATAGACGCCCGGTATCGAAACTCGGCCACCCTTGCGGCAGGCAAGGATCGCCTGGCGCAGGGCGTGCGGTCGGTCGGTGACACTGTAGAACTGGGCTTTGACCTGGTCGAGGATATTGTCGAGTGTGAAGCCGTGGCTTTCCATGCCAACGCAATCGATGCAGGCGTCGGGGCCGATGCCGCCGGTCATCTCGTCGAGCGCTTCGCGAACATTGACCTGCCGATAGTCCAGAATCTCGGCACCGAGCGATTTGGCGAGCGCGAGGCGCGCGGGGAAATGGTCGATCGCGATGACTCGGTCGGCGCCGAGCAGCCTTGCCGACTGGATCGTGAACAGCCCCACAGGCCCGCAGCCCCAGATCGCAACTGTGTCGCCGGGTTCGATGTCGGCGTTGATCGCAGCCTGCCAGCCTGTCGGCAGAATGTCGGATAGAAAGAGGACGTCCTCGTCGGCGAGATCGTCGGGAATGATGACCGGGCCGATATCCGAATACGGCACACGGACATATTCGGCCTGACCACCGGCATAGCCGCCGGTCAGGTGGGCATAACCGAATGCCGAACCCATCGCATGACCCATGAGAAGTTCGGAGGCATCCCGCGTTTCGGCGGGGTTGGCGTTGTCACAGGCGCTAAATTGCTGTTTTTCGCAAAAGAAGCACTGCCCGCAGCTGATCGTGAACGGTATGACGACGCGCTGGCCCTTCTTCAACGAAGAGCCGGAACCCACGTCCACCACTTCGCCCATGAACTCATGGCCGACGATGTCGCCGGCGCGCATGCCGGGAATATACCCATCATAAAGATGAAGGTCGGAGCCGCAGATTGCCGTTGAAGTCACACGCAAAATGGCGTCGCGGGGGTTGACGATTTCGGGATCGGGGACGGTTTCTACACTGATCTTATGACGTCCCTGCCAAGTGACTGCACGCATGATGGTCTCCTCAAATATGGGGCTGAGTCGGGCGCTCGGACGACCGCGCGGACGGCGACGCGTTGCTCGTAACCTCGCCGGTTTCCATGAGCTGCTTGAAACGATGAAGATCGCGCCGGGCCTGAACCTCGGGCTCGCGCTGGAGCAGCTTGGCACCCCAGCGCCCCAGCGCACCGGCGGGCGGCGCATAGGCGAGGATCAGACTGACATAGGTGCCGCGACCATTTGGCGCGTCGCGAAACCGCACCTCACCGCTATTGGCAATATCGCTCGCATCCTCGCTCTGCCAATAGATCGCTTCGCCGGGAACGACCCGGGTGATCCGGTTGATCAGAACAACATGGCGTCCCGCTGGCGCCCGAACGGTCCAGCGCGACACGTCCTTGGCCTGCGGCTCGATGGCGATGACATTTTCCATGAAAGCGGGGAACCGCTCGACCTGCCAGGCATCGAACAGCTCCTGGCGCGGTCGATTGATCAGCAGGGACTTGCCGAACAGGGCGCGGTCGCTCGGCTTGTCGAGCGTCCAATGCGGCGCGTCGGTCGCTATCATCTCGGAGGTCCGATCCGTCACGCGTCGCTGGCGCCAGCGCATCAGACCGGCACCGATGGCAGCGACCCCCAAAAGCGATGCCGCCACCAGGGCGGCTCGGGAGGCGGGCGCGGGATGTGCAGTTGGCAATCTATAAGACATGATGAATTCCAGACGGGGTGGATGAGGAGGTTGCGGCGTTTGTCGTGACGACAACTTACCGACGCGCGGACCGGTGCGATGTTCCGTCGCTGCTTCGACCTCCGTCGCTGCTATGCGGGGCGAGGCTGCGCCGCAGGCTATTCCGGATGGCGCCGAATTCCTTGCCGCACGGTGCCGGGGACGCGGGGTGCGGGCCAAGGCGATTGCGAAGCGAGCCTTAACGCAGGTTGCTAAATAGCCGCGCTCCGCCAAGCGCGCTGTCCTTGGATCCGCAGCCCGTTTTAAGCCTGCTGCGGCCTGATCGCATGGCCAGCGGCGGACGGCTCGCTTCCGAGCGCCGCCGCTAACCTGTCGCCTTTCGTCTCGCGATAGCCATGCGCCGCCGCCCGATAAGCAAGACGTCCTTCGTCGAGCGATTGTTCGATCGTGATCAGGCTCATGCCATGATCGGCCACCAGCTTGCGAAACGCGCTCGGCTCGGGTGCAGGCGCCCGATAGGTGACGGTCAATATGACGATACGGCGCTGCGCCCGCCCCTTTTTTTTCGGCCAGCGTTCCGTAGAGATCGAAGGCGATAAGCTGCTTCATCGGGCGGTCTCCGGTTTGGGACGAGGATCTGCCGGGCTGACCGCCCACTCCAAAAAAGTCTCGTGAAGAATTGGTTCCCACAAAGCGGCGGCGCGGGGAACGATCCTTGGCCTCTGCGCTTTGAGCGAGGATGGGGGCCGCAACAAAGCATCAACGGCTGTGCGCAGCGCGGCGCTGCGTATAGCAACGGAGCAATTGGCAATGGCATTTGCGACCGACAAACTCATTTTCGGGCCCGACGACGTCGATCTTTCCCGATCACCGCTGGCCGGCCACTTTGCCGCCGAGACTTATGTGCTGGGTGCCTTCAATCCGGGTCTCGCGAGACTGCCCAATGGCAATCTGCTGATGATGGTTCGCGTTGCCGAAGCGCTGGTGCAGCCGATCGACGACGGTCATGTCCGGTGCATACGCTGGTCGGACGGTCGTTTCAGTCTCGACGCCTGGCCGCTTGCGCTCTGCGATACCGCCGACCCTCGCAAGTTTCTCGTCCGCGGCGGCGCCTGGCGCGTGATGGCGCTGACATCGCTCTCATGGTTGTTGCCCGTCGAGCTCGCGCCGGACGGGCTTGAGGTGATCGCGGTTCACTACGACCGCGCGATCGCGCCGCATGCCGATTTCCAATGCTATGGCATCGAGGATGCCCGGATCAGCCGGGTTGGCGAGCGCTGGCTGATGACGAGCTGCTCGGTCAGCCCGGAGCGTCACTCGACCACACTCTACAGTTCACTCGATGGTCTCGACTGGCGCTTCGAGGATATTGTCCTCGATCATCAGAACAAGGATATGCTGATTTTCGAGGGACAGATCGACGGGCAATATTGGGCCCAGACACGGCCGCTCGGCGATCTGTATTTCGCATATCCCCCCGATTCCCCCTGGCGGGCGGGGCCGTCGATCAACCTCGCCACCTCGCCCGATGCCCTGCACTGGAAACCGCACCGCCGGCCGGGTATTCGTCCGCACGCCGACACGCTTGCCACCGCGCGGATCGGTGGCGGGACGCCCCCGATCCTCACCGACGCGGGCTGGCTTACGCTCTGGCACGGGGTCGAGCCGAAGGAGATCGTCGGCATCTATCGCACCTACTGGTCGCTGCTCGCCGCCGACGACCCGGCGCGGGTACTGCGCACTGATCATGCGCCGCTGCTCGAGGCCAACCCCGTGCTCACGAGGCCGCTCGAAGACAAGATCTATGTCCGCGATATCGTGTTCAGCACGGGCATTGCCGACGGCGGCGACCATTTCATTATAGCATCGGGCGAAGCCGACCTCGCCTGCCGGATTACCCATATTCCCAAAGCGCGTTTTGGCCTCTGAGCGATCAACCGGTCACGGAAATTGCTCCAGGTTAAGGCATTCGCGCGCAACCGCGGCGGGCCGCGTGCCGTTGCTGCGACACGGGCAGGGCTGAACAAGGAGTGCGACATGACCAGCAGAACCGATCGCGACGCGACCCATATTCTCGCTACGGACCACCGCGAGGTCGAGCGGCTGTTCGACACGTTCGAAAAAGCGCGCGACAGCGACAAAAAGCAGGCAATTGCCGAGCAAATTTGCACGGAACTCAAGATCCATGCGCAGATTGAAGAAGAAATATTCTACCCCGCGCTTCGCGGCAAGATCGACGAGGATCTGCTCAACGAGGCTTATGTCGAGCATGACGGGGCGAAAACGCTGATCAACGAAATCATGGCCGGCGGATCCGACGACGCCTTCTATGACGCCAAGGTCACCGTGCTCAAGGAACAGATCGAGCATCATGTCGAGGAAGAGGAAAAGATGCGCGGCAATATGTTCCAGCAGGCGCGCGCAGCAGATATCGATCTCGAAGCGCTCGGCGACGCGATGCTGGCGCGAAAACAGGAACTCAAAACGCTTGCCGAGAGCGAAGGGCTGCCACCGGCCCAGCCCGTAACCATGTGACAATCATGGTCACCCCGTACCGACGCGATATCGACAATTGCGCCCACGAACTGGCGGCGGCCCTCGCGGGCAGCGAATTGCGCATTGTGACGGCTGAAAGCTGCACCGGCGGCCTGCTCGCCGCTCGGCTGGCCGGGGAACCGCGTCTCGGTCCGCATCTGGACCGCGGTTATATCGTCTATTCGCCGCGTTCGAAGATTGAGGTCCTAGGCGCTCACCCCGCCGAGGTGGCCTGTTCGGACGCGGTGAACATGGCCGTGACCTTGAGCCTTGCGCGCGGGGCGCTCGCACGGAGCGGAGCCGATATTGCCACAGCTGTCACCGGATTTTGCGGCCCGCAACAAGCGCAGGAAGAGGTGGGCCTGGTTCATATCGCCTGCGTTCCGGAGGCGTCTCCGCCCGAGACGGCGACCTACCATTTCGGCGATATTGGCCGCGAGCATGTGCTCGAGCGCGCGACGGCGGCGGCACTCGCGCTGACGACGCGCGTGGTGCGGCGGCGCCGCGCTAGCAAGCCGCCGGCCGGCATTCCGGTGTCGCGGTGCGATGCCCCGGGGCCGCTAGTCCCGCCCCCGCAGCCGTCATAGGTTCCTCAAGATAATTGGCGTCGAAGGCGGCCATGCGGACGAGGCGCGAAAAATCGACAATACGCAGGCGGCGGCGGCACAGTTCGATCACCCCGGAATTGCGAAGTTCGCGCAGCGTCCGGCACGCATGCACGGAAGTCATGCCAGTGAAGTCGGCGATGTCCTGCTGCGAGAGCGGGAAATCGCAGGACGTTTCCCGCGTCTTGCCACGCCGTTCAAGCCGCAAATAAAGCTCGCAGAGAAAATGCGCGATCCGCTCGGCAGCCGACTTGCACCCGATCGTGACAAGCCATTCGGCCTGCCAGCGCATCTCGGCAAGCGCCTCGCGCGCGAGAGCGAACCCGAGCGCGGCGTCGTTGCGCAGGCGCGCATCGAGGCGCGTGCGGTCGATGCGGACGGCGCGCAGCGGGGTCAGCGTCATCACCGACTGATCAGCGGCGCCGGCGACGAGCCAGGACAGATCGCAAATGTCCCCCGGTGCGTAAAAGCGGGAAATATGGCGGCGACCGTCGCGGAGCAGCTTGAAGCGTGCGGACCAGCCATCCTCGATATACCAGACCGCCGTAGGCAACTCTCCGCGTCGGATCAGCGGCTGCCGCGCCCGAAAACGGAGCGGTTGCGTTTCGGATTTCAGGGGTTCGATCAGATGAAGAACGGATGATACGTTGGACATGGGCGCTCCTGGCCCCCCGCTCCTCCGGAACATGCCACCGCATCCACCCTCGTTCCTTAACGCATGTTGGCCAACGCGCATTTTGTCATCGGGATCGGGCAGCTCGCCGTTTTTCGGCACGAAGTCTGGCAATTAATCTCGCTCAACAATTTCGTCGCCGCCAATCCTTTTTCTGAAGCGTTACCAGTAACGAATAAGTGCGATGGCTGGATAAGTGCGATGGCTGGATGAAGCGACGTTGATAGGCGATCCTTGCTCTGCCGATTCTGGAAGCGATCGCGGCCGAGCTTGGCGCCTGAACCGGGGTTACCCCGGCAACGGGCGGTCGTCGAGATTCGGGTCGCCGGCGGGGACCCTGGGCGACCGCTGCCTCGGGCGAAGAGCCCTCACATGGCCAAGAGAGGAGACGACATGAGAGCGCCCGCACGGAGCCAAAGCCAGACTTGCCTGACGCCTGATCTGCTGGCGCTGCGCGACCGGCTGGCGAGCGCAGTCGGCAAGCCCGAGGAAAGCTTTACCGTCGGCGATTTCGACGTCGAGATACGCCGTCTGGGAGCAGCACTGTGGCTGATCGGGCGTCGGCGCGCCCGAGGCGGGTTCGCGCTGCGCATCGCCGATTGGCTCGACGCAGCGCCGCTGCGTCGCCTCGCGCCCGCGACGGGAGAAACAGCCAGTTTTGCGGTGTCGAGCGCACTCGGCGAGCACCTAATTTCGTTCAAGTTCGGCGCCCTCACGCTTGCCTATTTTCGCATCGAGTGGCGCTTCACCCCGGCGGCACCTACCCTCCTGCCGACCGCGCACCGCGATCTCATTGCCCTTGGCGCGCGCGACGATCCCCTGGCAGCGACCGGACAGGTCCATGCCGTCCAGCGCGGCCCGAACACGGGCCTGGTTTATTTTGAAATGGAAGCGCCGGTCGCCGACAGCTTTTTCTACTTGCAGAACCTGACCGCGCTCAATGATTATTTCCGGATCACCGAAACCAGTCCGGCGGAGGTCGTCGGAGGGGTATGGCCCGAACTCGGCCTACGCCTTCCACCCGCCACCACGCACGATACCGAAAGCGCCCGTCCGCTCCCGGCCGGTGAAGCTGTAACCCTGTCGGACGCCATTCTGCTGGTCCGCCCCGAAAGCCCCCGCGATGAGCGCGAACGCGCGCGCCACTTTCTTCAGATGCTGGGCGGTGCCTATCAGTTGCTCGAGCTGCCGCCGACCGAATTTCGCGACTGGATCGCGCGCGCCGAGGCCAGCCTGCGCGACCTCGATCGGGCACCCGAGGCGACCGTTCGCCACTATGGCCACCGCTATCTTCATCCTTATACGGCGGCCGAATATCCCGATTCCATGGTCCAGCTGTCCGTCGTCGAAGCGCTTCACGGCTGGGGCCAATGGACCGGCGCCGCGCACCCGCTCGAGACCGAGTTCAAGGCAGGTCTTTCCCGCTTTTACGATCGCAAGCTTGGCGCGCTGCGCCGCTATCTCCCGAATGTCGGCGCCGACAAGGATGCCGATGCCGTCGACAGCTGGTATCTGTACCACCCGCTTCTCAACCTTGGAAAACTGGCGCTTAGCGGCGACAAAAGGGCTAAAGCGCTATTTGTCAAATCACTGGGCTTTGGCATTCGCGCCGCCCGCCATTTCCGCTATAAATGGCCGATCGAATATAAGATCGACGATTTCTCGGTCATCACCGATACAGCCGATGCCGATGGGCGTGGGCAGACCGATGTCGGCGGCATCTACGCGTGGGTCATGCTCCAGGCATTTGAGCTGACCGACGAGCCTCATTATCTGGACGAAGCGCGCGCCGCGATCGACGCCGCGATCGGGCTCGGTTTCAATATCAATTATCAGGCCAATCTCACCGCGTGGGGTGCAGCAGCCTGCATGCGGCTCTGGCGAATTACCAACCGCGACGTCTATCTGGAACAAAGCTATGTCTACCTGGCGAGCTTTTTCCACCATTGCGAAATCTGGGAAAGCCGTCTCGGCCATGCCGTTCACTATCGCAATTTTCTCGGCGCGACGGCGCTGCAGGACGCCCCCTATATGGCGCTGTACGAATGTTTCGAAAGCTTTGCCGCTTTCGAACATTATCTGGCCGACAGCGGCCCCGACCTTGATCCCGCCGCGCGCATGCTGGTGTCTGAATATTGCAAATATGCGCTCGACCGCGCGTGGTTCTATTATCCCGATGCCTTGCCGAAAGAAGCAATTGCCGACGAGCAGCGCGAGAACAACGGCCACATCGACCGGAGTCTCGCGTTTCCGCTCGAAGATCTTTATCCCGACGGGCAGCCGGCGGGACAGGTCGGCCAGGAAATTTACGGCGCCGGCGCCGCTTTTGTCTTCGCGACCCGCGCCTTCCACCAGGTCGAGGGTGCGCCGTTCCTGCTCTACTGCGACCATTTCGTCCGCGCGATCGAGCGGACCGGGTCGCATACGCTGATGCTGAGCCTTGCTGGCGGCGACACATGCACGGCGCGGCTGAGCTTCGTCCGCAAAAAGCGTCACAAGCTCACTGCCACACGCGTCGCCGCCCCCGATGGGGACATGCTTCGCCCGCACGACATAGGCCGCCACCGGATCGATTACCGCGTTCCCGCCAACGGACGGTTCATCCTACAGTGGGAGTAGCAGCGAGCTGGCTCGAGAATCTTTTGGATGTTCGCGCGCCGCGGATTGAATTCATCCTCAGGTTGCGGTCCGCGCGAAGCTAATGCTCGATCCTGCATGCCGCGGTCGACCGCAAAGCGCTCGCTGCCAGCCGACCATTGGTGCTCGCGCAGCGCGACGATCGGCAAGCCACTTCGTAACCTGTGATAAGTGCGAGGTAAAAAAAGCGCTTCGTGGTTCGCCAGGCAGCAACCTCCCGCGCCGCAGCCGGTTCGTTCACCGGAACTGAGGAGTGAGATATGGCCACGACCACCAAGCTTATCGGAATCATGACGCTGGGCGCATTGTTCTGGTTCAACCGCCGCCCGGGCCAGGCTGAACCTGACAAGGCCGAGGGCCATGCGGCCGCCTTTGCCGATAAGGAAACGGAGGCCGAAGCGTTCGACCAGACGCGCAGCGCAGGTCCGCAGGCCATGCGGGATGGCGCACGGCACGACTGGGACCGGGTCGACGAGGCAAGCGACGAATCTTTTCCGGCCAGCGACCCACCCTCCTACTGAGGAAATGGGCCGATGAGAGAGCAAGCTTTCGACCTATCGCTACGGCAGGACGCCAATGCCCCACGCCCGGCGAGGCAATCGGGAATACGCGCGACCTACACGCTGCGTTACGAGGATGACGCACTCGGAATTGAAAAACGCATCGAGTTTGAGGCGGTCAGCGCCGCCTACGCGCTCGAGATCGCCCGCGCCGAGGCCGAAGGCCGGCGGGCGCTTCTCCTCGAAAACGGTCGGCCGCTTTGCCGACTGGTGAAAGCGCTTGCCGGCGACGCGCCTTACTGGATCGTCGCGGACCGGCCGACATTCGACAACCCAGCCGACCCCAGTGAAGTTGCCAATTCAGCGAGAGGAATGACTTATGGCTCGATCGACGTCCGCCAAAGCCCCGGCCAGCAAGAGCGTGAAGACGCCCCCTGACGCGGCCTTCGATGAACCGCTTGGTGATGGCGGTGAGACGCACCAGCAGACGAGCGACCCGGGGGCGACGCTCACCACGCAGCAGGGCCATCCCGTCGCCGACGATCAGAACAGTCTGCGCGCGGGCCCGCGGGGCCCGACGCTCCTCGAGGATGCCATTCTTCGCGAGAAAATCTTTCATTTCGACCATGAGCGTATTCCCGAACGGGTTGTGCATGCGCGTGGATATGGCGCGCGCGGCGAGTTCAGGCTGACCAAGTCACTTGCGCGCTATACCCGCGCCGACATTCTCACCGACACCAAGCAGCCGACCGAGGTGTTTGTTCGCTTTTCAACCGTTGTCGGCCGCGCAGGGTCGTTTGATCTGGCCCGCGACGTCCGCGGCTTTGCGGTCAAGCTGTATACCCGGCAGGGAAACTGGGATCTGGTCGGCAATAATATCCCGGTGTTCTTTATTCAGGACGCGATCAAATTTCCCGATCTTGTCCACGCCGTAAAGGAAGATCCCGATCGCGCCTTCCCACAGGCCCAGTCGGCACATGACACGTTCTGGGACTTTGCATCGCTCATGCCCGAGAGCTGGCACATGATCATGTGGCTGATGTCGGACCGCGCCATCCCGCGCTCGTTCCGCACGATGGAAGGCTTTGGTGTGCACAGCTTCCGGCTCGTCAACGCCAAAGGCGAGTCGACCTTCGTCAAATTCCACTGGAAGCCGCGGCAAGGTCTGCAATCGGTGCTGTGGAACGAGGCCGTGAAGATCAATGGCGCCGATCCCGATTTCCACCGCCGGGACCTGTGGGACGCGATCGAACGCGGCGATTTTCCGCAATGGGATCTTGGCGTCCAGCTATTCGACGAAGCGACGGCTGCTGCGCTTCCCTTCGATCATCTCGATGCCACCAAGCTCATTCCCGAGGAGCTGGTGCCAATCGAGATTGTCGGCACGCTGACCCTCAATCGCAACGTCGACAATTTCTTTGCCGAGACCGAGCAGGTCGCCTTTTGCACCCAGAATGTGCCGCCGGGCATCGACTTCAGCGACGATCCGCTGCTCCACGGGCGCAATTTCTCCTATCTGGACACGCAGCTCAAGCGCCTCGGCAGCCCCAATTTCACGCAATTGCCCGTGAACGCGCCGCGCTGCCCGGTCATGCATTTCCAGCAGGATGGGCATATGGCGATGGTCAATCCGACAGGCCGCGCCAATTACGAGCCCAACAGCTTCGACGCAGGGACGCCGCGCGAAAATCCCGACGTAGGGTTTCGCAGTTTTGCGGCGCCGGTCGATGGCGTGAAAGCGCGGATCCGCTCCGAAAGTTTCGCCGACCATTATAGCCAGGCGCGGCAATTTTTTGCGAGCCAGTTGCCGATCGAGCAAAAACATCTGGGCGACGCGCTCGTGTTCGAACTGAGCAAATGCGTGCGGCCGGACATTCGCGCCCGCGCGGTCTCGCATCTGCGCAACATTGATGAGACGCTAGCCAAGTCGGTGGCGGACGGTCTCGGACTGACGCTTCCGGAGCCCGCGGTTGCAGCGCAGCCGACGCGCGAGCTGGACCGGTCGCCAGCGCTCAGCATATTGGCGAATGGTCCGAACGGCTTCAAGGGGCGGAAAATGGGCCTGTTGCTCAGCGACGGCGCTCCTGCGCCGCTGGTCGCCGCGCTGACGTCGGCGGTCGAGAAAGCCGGCGCAATCTGGGAGGTGGTGGCGCCGAAGATTGGCGGGGTGCGGCTCGACGACGGCACCATGCTGGCGGCGCAGCAGAAAATAGACGGAGGCCCGTCGGTACTTTTCGATGCCGTCGCGGTGCTGCTCTCGGCCGAGGGGGCGCAGGCGCTTTCGATCGACGCGGCAGCGAAAGATTTCGTGTCCGACGCATTTGCCCACTGCAAATATATTGCCTTTAATGCCGCAGCAGCGCCACTCTTCGATGCGGCGCGCCTTCCGCCCGACCGCGACGAAGCCGTCGTGCCCGTACAAAAGGAAAAGGACGCGGCCGCTTTCGTCAAAGCATGCGGTGCGCTTCGCTTCTGGCCGCGCGAGGCCATGGTCGATTATGACAGCGCCGTGTCCAGATGAGCGGGCCTCCGGGTCAATCGGCGGCTGGCTCTTCGGACCGAATAGGCCGCTGCTGCGCGCGCAGCCAGTTGTGAAGGCGGCTGGCCGCCGTGGCGCCCAGCCGCGACGCTGATCTGTTCGAGACTGCTCAACACATCGCCCGCCGGAAAGAGGCAGGGACGATCGGCTCGGCAAAAACAGTGGCGGCCAGCCCGCCGTTGGTTTCGGATTCCATGCCCAGCCGCGCCCGCGACCGGCCGTTGTCGACGATCCGGACGCGGCGGCGGTAGCGCGAGCTAAAGCGCTGGGGTCAGACCCGCCGGTCCCGCCCCGATCATCGGCATTTCGTCCAAGCGCCACAAGAGCTTAGGCCGGGCTGCGCCCAGCGCAGCACGGCCCACCCAACAGGTCAGCGGCTTGTCAGCGATCCCGGCGATTCATGCCGCCGTCTTGCTGTTCCTGGTCGAAGCGCTGACCTGGCTGCTGCTGCCCGGCCTGCCCGGCCTGCCCGGCATCGCCCCGGCCGGCGCCCTGCCCTTCTTCCTCCGTGCGGCGCCGTTCTTCGTCGCTCTGCTGCTGCTGGCGGCGCTGATTGTCCTCCTGGTCCTGCTGGCCATTGTTGGTCCCGGGCTGATTTTCGAAGCCTCCCTGCTGCTGGTTCTGCGCTCCGCCTCGATCGTTTCCAGCCTGCGGACGATTTTCTTGATTCTGGGTCATAAGCTTATCCTCTTCCAGTCTTCGGCCCGGGAATGGGCTGTCTAAGAGACGTGCCACCCGCCGCCACCGTTCCCCGCTGTCCGATCGCCTTAACCCCGATCAACAACAAGATTGCCCATCGCTCAGGTCCGGAGGCGGCGGACGATTCGGCCACGGTCGCTTACCGCCATGGATAGATTGCTCCGGACTCAAACTGACCCAGGTTAAGGATTTCCGCAGACGCTCTTCACTGCCATCGCGGAACCTCGCCGCGCACTTACCGTTAGTCGCTGCAGAGGGGGCTTGCAGGAGAGGCGGCATGCCTCGCGGTCAAAAGAGCGGCTATACTAACGGGCAGGAACGCGGCGCAATGTTCACCGCGGCCGGATATGGCGCGCGGGGGCACGCGAAGCCGACTCCGCTCATGTCGCGCGGGCAACCGTCTACGAAGCGTCGCGCCGCGGCAAACGACGTACCCTCCGATCGCTCGGCAGTAATCAAGGGCTTGGGGCCGCCGGCTACCTCGCGACACAGCCTGACTGTTATTTCGCCATGTCCCTGCGCCTACGCCCGCATGGAGGGCGCCGGTAGCCGCGCGGGCTGAAGAGAGAGAGAGAGAGAGAAGACGATGCTCGACGAAAAGGATGCGCATACCGAACAGCCCGATCTAAGGGGGCGCCTGGCGGTGGTGACCGGCGGAACAACAGGCATCGGCCGTGCGATCGCCGTGCTTCTTGCCAGCTATGGCGTGAAGCTGTTCGTCTGCGGACGAAACCCCGACCATCTCGCCGACGCGCTAGAGCGGATCAGAGAAGTAGGCGAAGGCGATGGGATCGCCGTCGACCTCTCGCTTGCCGAGGATGTCGACCGTTTTTTCGAGGCTGCGCGCGGGTATCTCGGCGATATCGATCTCGCGGTGATCAACGCGGCCGTTCCGGCCAGCGCCCTTGCTGATGCCGGTGAAAATGAAACGCGGTACCAGCTCGACACCGACCTCACCGCTTATCTCATTTGCGCTCAGGAAGCGGCACGTTGCATGAAAGCCGGTAGCGACATCATCTTTATCGGATCGATGTCGGCCGTGTCAAAAAGCCCCGGCAGTTCGATCTATGTGGCCGCCAAGGCCGGCATCCAGGGATTTGTACCGTCGTTCCGCAAAGAGCTCGCCGATCAGGACATTAAGGTGGGCCTGATCGAGCCGGGCTTTACCGGCGCCGATTTTCAGTATCCCGAGTTTCCGCCCGAGAAGCAGCGCGAACTGATCAACAAGCATCAGATGCTTCGCGCCGAAGATATCGCAGCGGCGGCCCATTTCATGCTCACCCAGCCGCGCCGTACCGCGGTATCGCTGATGCGCGTCGAAACGCGCCTCGAACACCCCTGAGAGGCAGAAAAGGACATTGATATGAAATATATTTCGGCATCCGAGCATCAACTGACCGGGCCCGCCAGACTGGTCGGTGCTGCCGCGGCGGGCTTCCTCGTCGGATTGGCCGCAAACTTCGGCCGCAAGGCGCTGGTGCAAGGCGTTACGGTGGCGCAAGGTGCGTGGGACGAGGGCCTGAAGGCCGAACATCGCCTGACCCTCAAAATTTTCGGCGCGATCGAAGCCACCGACGCGAAGCAGGTCAAGAAGCGCAAGGCGCTCCTGCTTCAGTTGCAGCATGCGTTGGCCAAGCACGCGATCGAGGAAGAAAATGTCATTTACCCCGCGATGCGCGATCATGGCCTTGGTCCCGAAGCCGATCAGCTGGTGCACGATCATGGATATGTGAAACAATATCTTTTTGATCTCGCGGAAATGTCCCCTGCCGATCCGGGCTGGATCATCAAATTGCGCGACTTTCGGCGGGACATTGAAAAGCACATCCGCGCCGAGGAAGAGGAACTTTTTCCGCGCCTGCGCGAAGTCCTTGGGGAGAAGGGCAATGCGCATGTGACGTCGGCGATGAACAAGGCCGGCTTCGCCGCGGCGTGACGCCCGCGCCGGTTGCCGCGAAAGGAGCAGGATGAGCGAACCCATATCCAGAATGACAATGCACAATGTGGGCGGCGCCGACGGCGGTCGGCTCGACATATTTCTGCGCAAGCTACTCGGTCAATGCCGGCTATCGACGATCGATCAACAGCACTTGCTGGCGCTCCCATTCCAGCTTCGCGACCTTCCAGCGCAGGCGAGCATATTGCACGAGGGAGACAGCGCCCGCGTCTGTCCGATCCTGCTCTCGGGATTTGCCTATCGCTACAAAATTGCAGCCGACGGCGGCCGCCAGATCGTCTCGCTGCGCATCCCGGGCGATCCGCTCGATTTCCAGTCGCTGTACCTGCAAACGATCGACCATCATATGCAGGCGCTAACCCCGGTCTCGCTGGCGCTGGTGCCATTGCCCGCGCTCGAGCAGCTCGCGGAGGCGCGGCCATCGATCGCGCGCGCAATCCTCGTCGACATTCTTATCGAGGCCTCGATCGGCCGCGAATGGCAGCTCAATATCGGGCGGCGCCATGCGCTGCCGCGCCTCGCGCATTTTCTCTGCGAATTTGTTTACCGCATGCAGCTCATCTTCGCGCATTCGAGTGACGAGATCGAGGTTCCCATTACGCAGGAACAGCTCGCCGATATTCTCGGTCTGACCCCCGTCCACGTCAATCGCACCTTGAAAACAATCGAACAGGCAGGCGCCGTGGTCCGAAAGGGCCGCCGCCTTTATACCCGCGATGTCGCAGCACTGGCACAACTGGCGGATTTCACGCCGCTCTATTTGCACCGCGACAACGCCAATTAGGACGCCGACCGGCAAGGAGACCTGCAATGCCCCGCTATTTTTTTCATACCAGCGATGGCTCTTGCGACCGTGACGATGTTGGCGTCGAACTGGCCGATCCTGCAGCGGCGCGGCGCGAGGCGATCCGCTATGGCGGGAGCCTGTTGCACGACAATCCCGATATCATCGCGGCAACCAACGGGTTACGGGTCGAAGTCGTGGACGAGCAGGGACAATTTTGCACGGCGGTGCTCATTCATGCCGTCGATGCCGAGCGCGGTACCCGCGACGCCGACTGATCCACTAAGCGGCAGTCGGCAGCCGCATGATCGGGTCCGCCGACCCTACCCGCTGAACCAGCGCAGTCCTCAATCCCTTCAAGTCCTGGCAAAAGCAGGTTCGCTGGCAAGGCGCCGAAGCGGATCTTCCTCCGGCATGCGTTGACGTGCTGCCCAGAAAACCGCCATGTCGGCATGCGCCAGATGATAGGCGAGCGTCGATTCCGCCCCGACATTCAGATTGACCCCGTGCGGTGTCAGGCCGTCACGGCAACGGCCCGTTTGCGGATCGGCCAGCGCGACGCGCCGATCGTTGCGCCCGGCGAACCAGCGCCAGGCGGCGTCGGCATGCCCCGCCCAGCGCGGTGATGCGCCGCGCGCAAAAGCCGTCGCGCAGGCGGCGATCGTCGCCCATGCCTCAAGCGGCTGCTGATCGAAGGGCATTGTTTCGCCCATAAGACCAAAGCCGTCCGAGCCCACCGGCCGAAAATTGCCCTGCTCGCTAGTCTGGCGATCGCACAGCCAGACGAGCGCGGACAGACCGGCTTCTTCCATCGGAAGCGACTGCAGGCGTCTTCCGGCCCGGATCAGCACTTCGGCGAGCCGGGCATTGTCATAGGTCAGCCCCGGCTCGAACCAATCCCACGTGGGGCGACGGGCGCTCTTCCACATGGCATGCAATAAGGCGCCCGCGCGCTCGACGAGCTGAATTGCGCGCGGATCGGACGGGTGGCGATCGAGGAGCGCGTCGGCGCCCAACGCCGCGAAGGCAATGGCGCGGGGGCTTTTGAAGTTGGCAGCGATGGCCGCTGTGCGCGCGAACCAATCGGCCGACCAGTCGCGCAGCTCGCCGGTCGCGGCGTGCGCGGCGCCATACCCGAGCGCCCAGAGCGCCCGCCCATTGCTGTCTTCGGACCCTGTGGCCTCGAGCCAGCGCCGGTCATAGGCCATGAAATTGCGAAACGCGCGCAGCTCGTCATTCCACGCGTGCTGGATGAAGCTTGCATAGCGCAGCGCCCAATTCTGGCAATCCGGGTCCCGGCGCAGTTCGCCGCAGTTCATCAGCATGAAGGCGCGCGCATTGTCATCGATACAATAGCCATGATCCCGGTCGGCAACGGGTCCGCGGCCGTGCTGGAGGATTCCGACGCTGTCGCTCATCGCCCAGATCGCGCCTCGTGATGGTGTCGCACGGCGCAAGACTCGTTCGCCGCTTCCGCCCTCGATGACGCGGTCGAGCAGGTCTCCGAAGGCGCGCGCGATCACCGGCCACGCCGTTTGCCGTCCGCGCTTGTACGCGCGCCGCTGGAGCGCCTCGCGCTCTGCGGGGACCGCAAGCAAAAGGAGCGCCGCCTCGGCAATGGCCTCGCTGTCCGCCTGCGGCACGAGGATGCCGACATCGTCGGCGAGAAGCTCGCGCGCGTGAACAAATGGCGTCGAGATCACCGCACGACCGAGCGCGACGGCATAAGCAAGCGTGCCCGACGTGACCTGAGCAAGATTGGGATAGGGGGCGAGATAGATGTCACACAACTCGATTGCCTCGAGCAGTTCGGGGGTATCGAGGAACCGGTCATCCCACGCCAGATTACTGGCCACGCCGAGGCTTTCCGCCAGGGCGACAAGACTTTCCCGATAGGCTTCTCCCTCAGCGGCCACCAGATTGGGATGAGTGGCGCCGACGATCCGGTAGAGAATATCGGGATATTGGGCGGCGATCGTGGGCAGCGCACGAATAGCGGTTTCCAGCCCCTTGCCGGGGCCGAGTAAGCCGAATGTGGACAGCACGGGCCGGTCGCCGATTGCGAGCGCGCCGCGAAGCGGCGAGGACGCAGCGAAAGCGCGATCAGGGGTGCCATGTTCGATGATCGCGACCTTTGCCGGATCGGCACCGTAAAGCTCGACCAGAGTGTCGCGCCCAAACTGGCTCATGACGATAAGCTGCGAGGCCCGAGCGATCAGCCGATCAAGCACCTGGCGCTGGCCCTCGGTCGGCGCGGCGAGCACCGTGTGCAGCGTTACGACAAGCGGGGCAGCGACCCGATCGACGAGATCGAGGATGAAACCCCCTGCTTCGCCGCCGAATATTCCGAACTCGTGCTGGAGCCATACCACCGCAGCGCCGCTGGCGTTGATGGCGGCCGCCGCAGTGCGATAGGCCTGCAAATCATGATCGCCGATCGTCTGACAAATCGCGGCGTCGCTGCCGACATCGGTCTTCGCGCGCATGGCATAGACGTCGATTGCAAGATCGGCCCGTTCGCGCGCGAGATGCTCATGGACATCAGCGGTGAAGGTGGCGATGCCACAGCGCCGCGGCCTGAAACAGCCGATGAGAGCAACGCGGGGCGCTGCACGCGGCAGAGCCTCGGGCCGCGTGCAACGCGGCAATGCTTCGGGTGGCGGTGCGTCCAGCTCCGCCATGTTCGAAAAGAGCCGGTCTTCAGGTTCATACTTCATGGCCCACTCGCCTCTTCTTGTAATATTGAAATGCGTGCCGCGCGACGTTCCCGAAGCTTGGTAACTCGTGGTCTTCATGCGCACGCCGCGCAGCGTCTTCTCCAAACGTCTGCTGCGGCGCACAAGTTGCGAGGCGACGCCGCAACAGTTGACGAAAACATGGGCAATTTGATCTATGTTGCCGAGAAGCCCCGTCGCCGCTGGCGCCTGTTGCGGTCGCCGTACCAGGAGCTGAATTGCCCACCCGCAGATCGTGCGCCGAGCTGCTGGCGCGCTATTGCGCGAAATTGCGACGAGGAACGATGATCCGGCTCATATGCGCGAGGCCGGCGGAAGGTTGCTGGCCGAGCGATTGTCACTAGCTCCCGCCGAAAGCGGTCCTATGTTCGATATCTTGTAGAAGATCAATGCTATCCCGCCTGCTCAGAAACGCGTCGGCATGAGATTGATCGCGATCGGCACGCGGAGCGGGCGCCAGGTTGAGCGCGCCAGTAGCTGATTGCTCTCGACCGGCTTGCGACCGCGCGCCCGATCAAGCGACCAGGTGATATGAAACAGGCTGCCATCGGGACGGTCGGGGCATCCATCGATCGCAACCACCAGGACCTCCAGCCCCTCCCCGTCATCGGCATGACCGATGACCTCGGCGCCCGGACGCGGCGGCGGCGGATCGCGCCGCGTCGCCTGCGCATCAAGCGTCACATGATCGGCGACAAGATCGGGCCAGCGAGGCGGAAAGATATCGACCAGAAAGTCGCGGCTCGCAGGCGCAAGCTTCCACCCTGAAACAACCATAGCTCAAACCCCGCGTTCGTCGGTGTGATCAGTTGCGATATCTTTGTCGGAGGCGCCATCGGGGACGCGATCGAGCGTATCGCTGGGGCGGCGCGCCGACCCTTCAGGCTGGTTTTCGGTCGACAGGTTGGGATTTCGCGTTTTCTCGGTGGGCACGCGACGCGTGCGACGATCGTTCGACATTTCTACTCTCCTCAAATACTGATCCACGCCCATCCGCTCGCTGCCGCGTGATGTTGCAGTCCAGACAAGCCCAACCTCCTCGTCGGCAGTGGAAATCGCAGGGGAAGCTGCGCGAAACGCCCGGCCGGCGCGCCAGGGCCCGACCGGGCTTCGTCCGCCCGGTGCTAGGAGAGACACCGGGTGACGGTCTGGTCCTCTCCCAACCGGGGATGCCGCAGATCAATTGGCGGGAGGCGGCGTACCGTCTTGTTCGGGAATGGTGGAACCCGTGCCACGCGTGCCGCCCATCTCGTCATTGACCGGCGGCACCGCGGGCGGCGTCTGGCCGGGCATCGGCGCGGCCTCGCCGCCGGGCATGGTGCCAGTCTGTGTGCCGTCAACGCTGCCAGTCGCGGGATCCGTCATTGTTCCGGGCGCGGTCATGGCGCCATCGCCGGCAGGCATGGCTTGCGTGTCGTTCGGCACCGTATCATTTTCGGGAGAACTGCAGCCCGCGAGCAGCGCAAGAAAAGGCAAAGCAATCAACAGGGGTCGGGTCATCAGCTGTCTCCTTTTGCGGTCTATGAGCGACTGACGATGCGCGCGCGCCATCGTTCCGAGGCAATGACCCGCACAGACAGAAAATTGATCCACTATATGATATGTTAGGGAGTGATGCTGCGAAGCCTGTTTAGTCGCCACCCACGAGAACAGGTCATTCGGGCGGGCAACACTCACAGCGATCGACAGGGGCGCGTCGGGCCAGCGACGCCGAGGCCCGGCGAGCCGTGGACGACGACGCCGAAGGGTTGCGGAGTCAAAATGGAGCATATCGACCTGGCATTGACGCAGCGCCTGTCGGCGTTCGCCATGCTGACGGCAGATGATCGCAAGCGTCTCAGCGATACGGTGCTGCGCAGCGCCCGCTGGTTCGCGCCCAGGCAGGAGATACTCAGCGAGGGCGAACGACCGCAATTTGTCCATGCTGTCATCGACGGCTGGGCCGTCGCCACCAAGCAGTTGGTCGACGGTCGCCGCCAGATCGTGAACATTCTCCTTCCCGGCGATTTGTGCGCGACCAACATTTTCCTGCCCAAGCGGGCCGACCATGCCGTGTCGGCGCTCACCCACGCCCGCGTCGCTTTCATTGGTGCCACCGAATTTCAGGTCATGATGGCGGCATCGCCGCGCATCGCGCAGGCGTTCTGGTGGAACGAGCTTTCGGGCGCTTCGATCCAGCGCGAATGGATGACCAGCCTCGGGCAGCGTAACGCCTATGAGCGGATCGCGCATCTACTTTGCGAATTGTACACCAGGCTGCAAGTCGTCAACATGGCCGCGCGCGGCGAGTGCGAATTTCCGGTGACCCAGAACGATCTCGCCGATGCGACGGGTTTAACCCCCGTCCATGTCAACCGGACGGTCCAGCAACTGCGCCAGGACGGCCTGATCTCGTTGCACGACAAAAAACTGGTGCTTCACGACATTGATCGGCTGGCGATTGCGGGCCTGTTCAATCCGGCCTATCTGCATCTCGACCGGGGGCGCTGAGCGCCGCCATTGGCACCGTCGTTTTCGCAGCGGAACCGTGATGCCGCTACGCTCAGCAGGGTGCCGACTTTATCCCGTCCCAGGCTGAGCGTCGCCCTGACGGCACGGATGCAGCTGCCACAAATTGGGTGCGGCCTTGGTCATTCGCGCGAGGAGCATCTCACCCTGCCAAAGTTCAGCCCGGGTGCCATCGGCCTCGCGCTCGGCAATGCTCAAAGCATAATCCGGCGTTTCCGCCTGGAATTCGATGCGGCGGCGATCCGAATCGCCTTCCATAACCAGTTGATACCTCAGCATGACCCCTGCCCTTTCCATCGCAGACCGTCACTCTGCCATGACAAGTTATTGAATGGTCGGCCGATTTTCTGAGAAGCCACTGAAAATGAAAACGACTGTCCCGCAACCCGACCCGGTGGAAACCGCCCATTCAATCTAGCGCCCAGCCTGTGCGGCGCACCAACATAGGTTGCTGCCAGCGCCATCGCCGCCGACAACGGATTTCCTATCCTGGGTCAATTTTCAACCAGTGTCCGCCGATGCGCGGCATCACGGCGGAACCAGCGCGCACCCGGTCACGTTGGCGAGCGCAGAGGGGGCGTGACCCAGGACAGGAGATGATCGATGAATTATGTCAGTCTGCTCGGCGCTTCAGCGCTGTTTCTTGCCGCCTGCGACGGCAGCAGCGAGAGAGCTTCGGCGGCCGCCGACCCGGCGACAAATTCCGCTGCGCCCGCGGCTGAAATGATGCCAAGCGCCAGCGCGCCGACTGCGCCGACCGATGCCCAAAGCTATGTCACCATGGCCGGCGCTGCGGATATGTGGGAAATCGAATCCTCGCGCGCGATCCTTGCCAAGACGAGCAACGACGCAGTCAGAGACTTTGCGCAGATGATGATCGAGCAGCATGGCCGGTCGACCGCCAAGATCAAGGCGGCGGCGGGAACGGCCGACATCGATGTTACGCCGCCCCGCCTCGATGGGGATCAGCAACGGATGCTCGACGACATCCAGCGCGCCGACGCGGCAGGCGCTGACGCGATCTATCTGCGCCACCAGCGGACCGCCCATGACAAGGCACTTGCCCTGCATAGGGGCTATGCGGAGCAGGGCGATACCGCCAGCTTGAAGCAGGTGGCCAGCGAGATCGTGGCCGTCGTCGAAATGCATCGCCGCGAGCTCGACAAGCTCGGTAGCGCAGCGGGGGCCACGTCCGATGGAACATGACCGAGCCAGCAAGAATGATGTCGGACAGCGCTCGCGTGAAAGCGGCGCGAGCAATGAGACGAGCCGCACGCCAGGCTCCTTGCCCCCCGAAAAGATCGAGGATCGCGGCAATGTCGGCACGGCGCGCCCCGAGCAGTATCCGAAAGAGGATCGGGCGGCTGCCGATCCGGCAGCCCAAAACCGCGGACGCCGGGCGAGCAAGGGAAGCGGCCCGGCCAGCGGCAGCGGGGCCGGCGCGGGCGGCAAGGGCAACAGCGATGGATCAGCCTCGCGGCGGGCGCCGCGAGAGCATCAAAGAGAAAGGACAAGAGGATGGAATGGCCCCTGATGACGGTATTGGGACCGATCCTGTTCGCAGTGATTGTGCTGTGGGTGATGGCCCATAACCGCCAGACGAAGGCGGAAAAGCGGCGTACCGAAGAAGCGACACGAAAGCGCCGCGCCGAGGAAGAAGCTGACCAAAAAGCCCAGGAACGCGAAGCGGGATGAGGTCAACCAAGGCTATTGGCGCCGCGTATATAGGCGAAGATCGCCCTCTGGGGTTCGTATCCGGATCCGGGCATGACCGTCATGCTTCTGGCCGATGATCTTATAGACCTGGGTTAACGCCGCTGCACGATAGCGCGAGCGCCGGACAGTTTTCACCCTGACGGCTCCTGCCGGCTCCGCGCCTCGGCCAACCGCGCGGCAAATCAATCCCGCCGGACGAGACGACAAAAAGGCCCCGCGTTGATGCGAGGCCTTTCCGTCCTCATTTGCATGGCTACGCCTGAGGAGATGCGCTGCCCGTCGGTGTCGCTTCCGAGCCGTGCTAGCCGGGCGAGCATAGCGGCTTGGGCCGAGGCGTGACTCACCTATGTTAACGCTTGGGCGCAACGCAAAGCACGTTCGGCAGCGCCGGAGCAATCCGCGCCGCAGCGAGGAGCAGCCCGCGGCAACTGTCCGAGGGTAATGGCGTACCCCGAGAGGTGGCGCGCGGTGATAGCAGCCACTGGGCCCCTATTCCCGCGCGCACCGCACCCCGGACGCTGCAACCGCACGGGCCACCCAGCGTTGACAAGAAATGATAATAGCCCGCCTTTTGCCGTGACGCCGCGCTGGCCTGCGACCTTGTGGATTGTGCGGCACGGTCAAAGTCCCGGCAATGTCGCGCGCGACGCAGCCGATGAAGCGGGAGCGCACCGAATATCGCTCGATCACCGCGATGTCGACGTACCGCTCTCCGCGCTCGGTCAGGCGCAGGCAGCTGCACTTGGCGAATGGTTCGCAGGCGTGACCGAGCAGCAGCGTCCCGAAATCATCCTGCCATCGCCCTATGTTCGCGCCATCGAGACCGCCGAGATTTTTCGTGCATCGGGCGGCTGCCCGCCGCACGTCGGCATCTGCCATGACGAACGGTTGCGCGAAAAGGAGTTCGGTATCCTTGATGGGCTCACCCGCACCGGGATCGCAGCAGCGCACCCTGACCAAGCAGCATTCCGACAATTGCTGGGGAAATTCTATCACCGTCCGCCAGGCGGCGAAAGCTGGTGCGACGTCATCTTGCGGCTGCGTTCGCTGCTCGACACGGTATCGCTGCACTATGGCGGGCGCCGGGTCATGATCATCGCCCACCAGGTGGTCGTGCTCTGCCTTCGCACGATCATCGAAAATCTGAGCGAGCGCGAAATCCTTGCGATTGACCAGGCGGGCGATGTGGCCAACTGCGCGATCACCGAGTATCGCCTCGCGGGCGATGCCCATGGTGAGGGTCATCTCGAGCTCGAGCGCTATAATGTTACCGCGCCGACGGCCGAGCCAATACCGGTGACGCGCGCGCCTGACGTCATGGTTGCCGCTCGTGGCTGACTTTGCTGCGCTCGACCCGCGCTGGCTGAAGATGCATCCACTCCCCCTGCCCGACGCCCATGCCGACAAAAATCAGCGAGGAAAATTGCTGATCGTGGGCGGCTCGCGGCGCGTTCCCGGCGGGATCGGATTGACCGCGCACGCGGCGCTGTGTGCCGGTGCCGGCAAGGTGACTTTGGCCACGATCGCCGCGGCCGCGGTGCCGCTCGGCGTTGCCTTTCCCGAATGTGCTGTTGTCGCATTGGACGAAGCGCCCACGGGCGAAATCGCCGCATCGGCCGCCGCCGCGCTTGATGCGGAACTGTCCAGCTATGATGCGGTCATCGTCGGTCCCGCGATGACCGACGCAGGCGCCGCCGACGGCTTGCTTGCCGAGCTGCTGCGCCGCCTTCCGGCCTGTGTAACGCTGGTGCTGGACGCGGCTGCGCTGCACGCCGCGGCCAATCATGGCGAAGCGCTCAAACAGCGCGCCGACCAGACAATTTATACCCCCCACGCCGGCGAACTTGCTGCGATGCTCACAATGGACCGTCGGGCGATCGACGCCGACCCGAGCGCAGCGCTCGAAACCGCCGCAGCACGTTATGGCGGGGCGCTGATGGTCAAAGGCGCGACAAGCTATATCGCGGCAGGCACGGTCCGTCTGGCCTATGGCGGAGGCGGCGTCGGGCTCGCGACGGGCGGATCTGGGGATGTCCTTGCCGGTCTCATCGGGGCGCTCGCGGCACGCGGCCTCGCGCTGCTCGAGGCCTTGGCGTGGGGCACCTGGCTGCACGGCGAGGCGGGGCGCCGGCTGGCCGAAACGGTCGGTCCGATCGGCTATCTCGCGCGGGAACTGCCGGCGCAGATACCGCGCCTTATGCATCCGGCCTGACCAGCGGCACCGCCCCACGCCTGCTCACGTGGTGCGTATGTCACGCCGCCCTCGGGTCCTGAAATGGCGGACGCCAGTCCGCCCCGACCGCGCGCCCGCTATATTGCGCCGCTTCACTGGCTTCCCCGTGACGCGCGAGCATGGGGTTGATGCTTCCCGCCAGTTCTTCGTCGCGCGCGAGGATCGCCGCACGCATGCGCTCATACCGGCCTTCGCGGCGCAAGGTTTCGAACTGGTCATGAAGGTTGAATACCAGCGTCGGATGCGCGAAGCGGCGCGCTGGACGCGAGGCATGCGGGTGGAGCCCGACGACAAAAAAGGCTTCGCCGCCAAAGCTTAATGAGAAACGCGGGTTATCGGGATCGGCGCAGACGCGCGGATCGGGCGCCAGCCCTTTCCAGGCATCCTTGTCGGCAAGCGACTGCAACCGCGCCCATAGTGCCGCTTCGAACTGCTGCTCATCGAGACCGCCTGGTGTCGCAAAGACGACGGCGAGGCTACGGAACCCACCAGGATTTTGACGATAGGCGCGTGCCCAGGCGACAAGCTCGCTGTGAATTTCAAGATCATTCCAGGCGCTCGTCAGATCGCGTGCCGCAAGGATCTTGACTCCGCCGCGGGCAAGCGCGGACTTGGCTCCGACGCAGGGAAAGTCAGGGTTGGCGATGAATTCGCCAAAGGCGGCAGCGAAGGGGTGCGGTTCGGATGTTTGCATGCGGCAGGAACGACCAAAGCGGCCAGGTGGCTCCCCCCAGCGAGCGCCAGACCCACAATTTTCGGCCCTTGCTTAACGCAAGTTAGGATGCAGCGTGGGGGCGCGGCATGGTCAAACGGCGACGTCCCAACGGTCATCGCCGCGTTTTTCCCTAATCTGGGTTGCAAATTGCGCCGCGCCGACCGGACTGCGCGCCCCGCCGGGAACTACCGGACCGCCGCCTGCTCGGGTGAGCGCGCCGCGTGCCGCGAATTTCATCTCGGCGCAGGCGAACGTGATAGCCTGCGCGAACATGCGGCGCTGGCGGGCTTCTCGGTGCTTGCCGGGATCATCAGGGACCACCCGGTTGCGCGGCAGGATATGGTACTCGAAATCGTTCCCCGCGGATCATCAGCCGGGCGCTGAACGCGCCGCCGCTACGGCGCCAAACCGCCGTCCGAAATTTAGACCATCAGGTTGAGCAGATCATCGATGGTAGCCGAGGCAAAGCCGATCGCACTGTCCGAGATCCCGTAGGGGATAAAAATCTCGCGGCCCACCGCCAGGGCGCCGCAGGTATAGACGACGTTGGGAACATAGCCCTCGCGATCGCTGTCGGCGGCGGAAAGGATCGGACAGGCGGTGCGCCCCAGCACCCGCGACGGATCGTCGCGATCGAGCAGGGCCGCGCCGAGGCTGTATTTGCGCATCGCACCGACGCCGTGGGTGAACAATATCCAGCCTGCATCGCACTCGATCGGGCTGCCGCAATTGCCCATCTGGACAAATTCCCATGGAAACTGGGGGGTGAGCAAGGGGGTTCCCTCGTCGTCCCAACGGGTCAGCTCGGACGACGACAACAGGGTTATATTTTTACCGTCCTGCCGTCCGACGATCAGATATTTGCCGCCCACCTTGCGCGGAAACAAGGCCATGCCCTTGTTGCGTGCCGCCCGCCCGGCGAGCGGTTCGAGGCAGAAGCTGGCAAAATCCCGGGTTCGCAGCAGTTCCGAGCGGATCGCGTGACCCGAATAGGCGGTATAGGTCCCAAGATATTCGCTGCTCCCGTCGTCATGGGTAAATTGCACCAGCCGCAGATCTTCCAGTCCGTTGCGCTGCGCTTCGGTGACCGGAAACAGGACCGAATTCGATATGGCACTATCGGGCTGGCGATGAACCATGGTCGCATCGTCGGGGCCGAGGCGATGCCGGTCGTCGGGCACCGCCGCCATTGCATGTCCCGATTGCGGCCAAAGCGCGAAATCCCCTGCAGGACCAACGATGCCTTCACGAAAGGCAACCGAGCTTATATGCCCCTCGCCGACGGCCCGCATCGACATGACGAACCGCAGCTGGTCGCCGTCGATCCCGCTCTGATCGGGGTGCGCGACGATGCTGGGGTTCATCAGCGCGGCGGCAGCATAACTATATTCGTGGCAGAAATAGGCGCCGATCAGGCGCCGTTTGACCGGTGACACACTCTCCGGCGCCAGCGTCATGTCTTCGGCAATCTCGCCAAATCGCTCATCAAATATCTGACCGATCTGCCAATGCCGCTCCGAGAAGTCCTTCCAGACGCCGTCGAGTTCCATCTCCGCCGCCGCCTCGTCCAACGCCAGAATGTCGGCGACGAGCAGTTCCGCCCGGGTGCGCTCGGCGACATTTTCCTGCCACGCCAGATGAAATGGGCGCAGCACGACCCGCGACGGGTCGGCGGCCAGCCTTTCGCCGAGAATCCGCAGCGGCGATCGAACAGCTCGGCAATTCAACATCGGCGCGGTCAATTCCTTCACGGCAAGCGACGCCAGGATAAGGGCCGCCGCCTATAAGGCGCAACCCGAAATAGGTCATCACCAATCTCTCGCGCATCAAACCGGCTTCCACCGGGCTCATTCCATCGCGAATAAACGCAAAGATGCTGCCGGCCAAAGTGTGGGCTCAGCAGCGCGCGCGCATCATCCCTTGAACCAGCCGGCCAAAAAGCGCGCGTCGTCACCGGCGGTGATGACAGCGGCTCCGGTAGACCAGAGGCATTCGCCCGGGACGGCCACGACATTGTCGACCGTCAGCGGACCGGCAAGCGGGACCAGCATCATATCGCTGCCAAGGTCCGCGAGCGGCGCCAGGTTATTCCCGACGACATGCGCGACCCCGAGATGGTCGCTGTCGAGCAACGATGTGCTTTTGTTCGGATCAATCATCTGCTGCAACTGGATCGGCATGGGGACCGCCCGGGCAACGGCGGCACCGTCCTCGAGATGCAGCGCCCGCGGGCGGCCATAATCGTAGAGACGGTACGTCACGTCCGAATTCTGCTGAATCTCGATCAGCGTCACACCGCCGCCAATCGCATGCACGGTGCCAGCCGGAATATGGAAAAACATGCCCGCGGCGACATCGTGCCACTGCATCAGCTGCTCGAGCGCGCCCGACTGCGCGGCACTCTTCATGGCATCGCCATCCAGCGGCCTTACGGTACCGATCCCGAGCTGCGCTCCCGGCTCCGCCGCCAGAATATACCAGCATTCTTCCTTGCCGGCGGCCAGGCCGCGCGCGCGCGCTTGCCGATCATCGGGATGCACCTGGATCGACAAGCGTTCGCTCGTAAACAGATATTTGACGAGCAGCGGACAACCGGGAGGCGGTTCGAACCATATCTCCCCGATGCGCTCATCGCTATCGGGGACAAAGGGCGGGGGAAGCGCTCGGACCCCCCACGGCTTCACCACGCGGCGGGTAGGCAGCTTCGCCGTCGGCATAATGATCGATCTCCCACCTCAATTGGCCGGCAAAACGGCTACACCGCGAAGACCGGCGGGCCACCTGCGAGGTCGGCTTGAGGCCAACCACGCCGATGATAACGGGCTCCCCCGCGCGGCTTCCGACTGAGCAGAAGCAGCGCCAGGAGGACCGGTCACGATCAGCTCCGGGATCAGAATGGATAATTTACGCCATAATAGCCATAGACGTCCCGGCCATATTGGCGATCGAAGCTCGGCTCGGCGTCACCGCTGTATCGCGGCGCTTTTTCCAGCACCGCCTTATCAAGGGTGACAGAATAGCCCCCTTGCGACGTGTCGTAGGTCAACATTTCCCACGGCAGGGGATAATAATCGCTGCCGATACCGAGGAAGCCGCCAAACTGCAGGACGGCATATTCGACCGTGCCGGCGCGCTTGTCGACCATGAAGTTGTAAATCGATCCCAGCTTCTCGCCGTCGCGGTTGTAGACAGCGGTGCCTTCGACCTTGTTCGAGGCAATCAGCCCGGAGGTCTCGTTCGTGGCGATGTCAGTGGCAGACATGAGCGGTTCCTTTTCATGAAGTGAGCCGATGCAACGCGTCGCCCCTTGCATCTATCCCGGCCAATTCATTAATCTGGATCAAGGCGCCGGCCCGGAGGGGCGCCTGCCAGCGTTGCGAAGCCGAGGAGATCGCAGCGCATGCAGCCACCCGACGGAATTTTCGAGCAGCAGACCGCGACGGGAATCTGGGACCGGCATGCCAGTCCGCTCTCCATCCTGATACTTGCCGGCGTTTTGATGTTGGCGCTGACCGGACTCGCCGGCGGGCAAACCAGTCCGACGATCACCAAGGATCTGGGCGCCGCCAGCCTGCGCATCAAAACGCCCGTCATCCTGCGCAACGGCGAATTTTTCGAAAGCCAGATCGAGATCACGCCCAATATTCGGCTAGGCGACGCGCAGCTCGCGATCGGTTCGGACCTGTGGCGCGACATCACGATCAACAGCATGATCCCCGCCGCGAGCGACGAGCATTTCGAAAAGGGCGCGTATCGCTTTTCCTATGGGCCGCTCGCCGCCGGTGAAACCTTGTCGGTCAAGATCGACGGGCAGATCAATCCGCCGCTCTTCGCGGGCACGGCGGGCGATGTCGCCCTCTATGACGGTGACAAACTTGTCGGACGGCAGAAACTCGCGATCCGGGTCTTGCCCTGATGGATATCGTCTTGCGCGCCACGGCGATGTTCGCGCTGCTCTACCTGCTGATCCGGCTGCTTGGAAAACGCGAGCTTGGCCAGATGACGCCTTTCGAGCTGGTCCTGCTCGTTGTGATGGGCGACCTCATCCAGCAGGGCGTGACGCACAATGATTTCAGCCTGACCGGCGCGCTGCTCGCCATCTCGACATTTGCCTTCTGGGCGCTGGTGCTGAGCTGGGTGACCTATCTGTTTCCCAGCGCCAAGGATTTTCTTGAAGGCACCCCGCGCGTCATCGTGCGCGACGGCGAGATCATGACCGGCAATCTGCGCCGCGATCGACTGACGCGCGATGAAATCCTGTCCGAAATGCGGCTGGCGGGCATCGCCCGGCTATCGAGTGTCGCCTGGGCCATTCTCGAACCGCAAGGCAAGATCAGTTTCATCCGCAAGGATGATCAGGCTCCGCAACGCGATGTTGAACATAGCCCTGCGTTATGAGGGCCAGGTGCGACGGTGTGCCCATAATGGGGGTGCGCGAAACTTCCGCGGCGCCGAGCGCGTTGACGAGGCACAAGGAGTAAGCCCAATGACCCTACCCCATGACAGTCTTGTTCTCGTGGCCGATGGCCGTAAGGCCCTTTTCCTGCGCAATCAGGGCGACGAACACCGGATAGACCTTCGAACCACCTCGCATCGCGAACGCGAGGACCGAAAGGACAGCGACATCAAGACCGCCCCCGCGGGGCAATCGCCCGCCCCGGGAGGCACGGGCCTCTCGGGCGGGACGATGGCTGAGACGGATTTTCACCAGCAGGAAGAGGACCGGTTCGCGCGCGAACTGGCCGACGAAATCAACCACATGGCACTGACCGGCAAGTTTGAAACGCTTGCGGTGGTTGCCCCGGCGCGCACGATGGGCGAACTGCGTCCGCTGTGGCACCAGGAAGTTGCCAAGCGCATCGTCGGCGAGCATGTCAAGGAGATGACCCGCCGCCCGGTGCAGGATATCGAGGCCATGCTGAAGGGTAAAGCTGCGCCCCCCACATGAGGGCGCCCGAGCCGGAATGCGCGGCTATCGCCGCCAGCCGATCGACGAGGCGAAGGAGAGGCGAATGCTGGCAGGCGTGGAACTGGGCGGCACCAAATGTATCTGCACCTGGGGTACCGGGCAGGATGATGTGCGCGGCCAGGAAGTCATCGCCACCGGGCCGCCGGCGGCGACCCTCGCGGCGATCGCGCGCGTGCTGGCCGGGTGGGATTTCAGAGCCCTCGGTATTGCCAGCTTCGGACCGCTCGAGCTCGATCGCGCCTCCCCCGACTTCGGGACGATCCTTGCGACTCCGAAAAGCCTGTGGCGCGGAACCAGCCTGTTGCCGCTCGCGAAAGACATGCCGTGCATCATCGATACGGACGTCAACGGCGCGGCGCTGGCCGAGGGCCGCTGGGGCGCGGCGCAGGGGCTGCATAGCTGGGCTTATATCACCGTGGGGACCGGCGTCGGTGTCGGTTCGGTATCGGGTGGCCGCATCCTGCGCGGCGCGGGCCACAGCGAAGCTGGACATCAGCGGATCCCCAAACTCGCTGGCGACCGGTTCGGCGGAACTTGCATGTTCCATGGCGATTGCGTCGAAGGCCTCGCCAGCGGCCCCGCCCTCGCCGCCCGGACCGGCCGCGAAGCGGCTCTGCTTCCAAGCGACCATCCGGCGTGGAACCATGGCGCGCACGCGATTGCGATGCTCTGCCACAATCTGTTGCTCACCACATTGCCGGAGCGCATCATGATTGGCGGCGGCGTCACGAACGGACAGCCGCAGCTGCTGGCGATGGTCCGTGACCATCTTGCAAACAGCCTCGCTGACTATGGCAATCGCGGGCCGGTCGATCAACTCGTCGTGCCACCGGCGCTTGGCGCCCGCGCGGGATGGCTGGGTCCGCTCGCGCTGGCTGCGACGATTATCGACGAGCCGGGACAGCGCCGTTCGCTGCAAAAATGAAGGGCCGCCCGGTCAGGACGGCCCTTCCATTGTCTCAGCTATGCGGAGACTTGTTTGCCGCAGGCCGCCGCAGGGTTGGCCGGGCTCCATTCTGCCGCACAGGGCATGGGACAATGAGACATTCGACCACCTCCTTTCGCTTGTTGACGATGACGGAAAATATCGCGGCCCGCGGTAAAGTTCAAGCCAGAAGCGCGCGCGAAGCCTTGCGCGGAACGACCGGCGCGATCGGGAATTGAAGCAGGAGCAGCGCAAGGGAGACGACCATGGCAGTGAGACCCTATTGGAAAGGCCAGATCCGACTGGCACTTGTTTCAATACCTGTCGAAATCTATTCGGCCACGCGCAGCGGCGCGACGATCGCCTTCAACCAGATCCACGAGCCGTCGGGCAAGCGCATCAAATATGAAAAAGTGGTGCCGGGTATCGGGCCGATCGATGTTGCGGATATCGTCAGGGGCTTTGAATATGCCAAGGATGAATATGTGCTGCTCGACGACGACGAGATCGAAGGCGTGAAGCTCGAGAGCAAGAAGACGCTGGAGCTCACCCAGTTCGTCGAGGCCCATGACATCGATGCGATCTATTTCGAAAAGCCCTATTATGTTGTGCCCGCCGACGACCTTGCCGAGGAGGCGTTCATCGTCCTGCGCGAGGCGCTGCGGCGGAGCCGAAAGATCGGTCTTGGCCAACTCGCGATGCGCGGCCGCGAATATGTCGTGAGTATCAAGGCATGCGGCCGGGGCCTAGTGATGGAAACGCTGCGCTATGCCGACGAGGTCCACAAGGCCGCGAGCTATTTTCGCGAGATCGGCGACGAGGATCCGGACGAAGACCTGCTCGACCTCGCGACGACGCTGATCGACAAGAAAACCGGCAAATTCGATGCCAGCGATTTTCATGATCGCTATGTCGAGGCGCTGCGCGAACTCATCGAGCGTAAAAAGAAGGGCAAGACGCTCAATATCGAAAGCGGCGGCGATGGCGGCGATCCGCGCGGTTCCAATGTTGTCGACCTGATGGCCGCGCTTAAAAAGTCTATCGGCGACAAAAGCGGCGCGAAGGCGAAGCCCGCGGCCAAAAAAACGGCAAAGCCGGCCGCAAAAAAGGCCGCTGCCAAGCAACCCGCCCGCAAACGAGCATGATGAGCGATGGTCGCTTGCCTTGTCAGAAGCTTATCGGCTGGGACCGAAGTATTTGCGAGCGGGGTCGCGGCGAAATCGATAGCGGTCCCTGATCTGCGCGTTGAAAAAGCCCCCCGCCGAAGGGGCGCGGCAAAAGGCTTCAACGACAGGCTCCGGAACGGCGTCGTAAACATACCGTCCGGTCTCGCGAAACGCGATGCAGAGGGTCTGATTGCCAGGGTCATAGCAAAGCTCTTCGATCGTCGACGACGCAGGAAAGCGATGGACGCGCATGCCCGGTCAGCGCGCGAAAGACCGCAGCGTTCCGGAGGCGACAGTGATTTTGCACCGCAGGTCGGCCACCGCCCGCGCCAGGTCACACCGCTGGGCAGCTTCGCGAGGATAGCCAGTGATGGCCACCACTTCGGCGGATGAGCGGCTGCGCGCGATGGCCGCGCATCGTGGGCTCAAGCTGCTCCGGTCGCGCAAGCGCACGCCTGGCGCCGGCGACTATGGCAAGTTCGGCCTGATCGATGCGGCCGGCAAAGCCGTGCTCGGGATCGAGACCGACGGCCTTGCCGCCACCGCCGAGCAAATCGAAGATTATCTGCGCGCGAGCAGCAAGGATGACTGGAAACGCGCGGCCGAGGCGGCGGCCAGAGCAAAATCGCAGCAAACAAAAGCGGCGCGCCGACCGGCGGCCGCAACCAAGCCGGCCCCCGCCGCCAAGCTAGCAGCGACGGGCGATGGCAAAGCGGTCGCACGCGGCAAAGCCGGCGAGCTGAGGCACCACCGGGACGAGCGTCCTGCCCGCGCTCGGCCGGCGCTGCGCATCGTTGCGCCCCCCGAGCCACCCCCTCCTCGCGAGACCGCTCTGAATATTCGCGCCGCCGTGCCGAGCGACGCGGCACCCGTCGCGGCGCTGCTTGGGCAGCTACCGGGCCAGCGTGTCGATCGGGCGCGGACGGCACGCCGCATGCGCGCGATGCAAGACGCCGACGCCGGGCTGTCGGTGGCAGAGCAGGACGGCCTTGTCGGCTGCTGCGCCTGGGCCGTCGTGCCGACGCTGCAGCGCGGACCGGTTGGCAGGCTGACCCTGCTTCTGGTTGATGAACGCCAGCGGCGGCGCGGTATCGGTGCGGCCCTGGTCGCGCATGCGCAGGCGGCACTGGCGAAGGCCGGCTGCACCGAAATCGAGGCAATGAGCGACATTCGCATCGACAACAGCCACAATTTTTTCCGTGCCCTCAACTTCGAGCAGCGAAGCTATCGCTTTGTGCGGAGCATCAAATGATGACGGCGTCGAGCCCGATCGCCGCACCGCGCCGCTATCATGGAAGCGATGTCGCCCGGATGCGACCGGCGCGCCCTGCGCCAGGGCGCGGTCCATGATGAAGCCGCCAGCACCGCGCCGCGCCTTGGCGCAGGGCATGGCATCGTTCAGCCGCGCGACACCTGCCCGCTGGTAAAATCGGAGACGACATGCCTATCACCATCGACCTTCCCTGGGACCAGCTCGCGATCTACGCGGTCGGCGCGGCGCTGATCCTGTTTCTCCTGTTCAAAATTCCTTATGTGGGGCCTGTCCTTCGGACCGGTTTGTCATTTGCCATCCTCGCCGCCCTTATTTTTGTCGTGCTCCAGCAATCGCCTTATGATCCTTCGCTGTCGCGCGTGACTGCGCAGCTCGGCCTCAACCAGCAGCAAGTCGCCGGCGACGAGGTTCGCATTCCGATGAATCGGGACGGGCATTTTTGGGCCACCGCGCGCGTGAACGGGACCGAGCGGCGCATGCTCGTTGACAGCGGCGCGACCGTCACCGCGCTATCGCAGGCAACCGCGGCGGCTGCCGGGGTTGACAGTGATGAAACGCTGGTCCCGTTGCTCATGAAGACCGCGAACGGCACGGTGCAGGCTACGGCCGCGACCATCGATCGGCTGGAAATAGGCAATATTGAAGCGCGCAGGCTCAAGGTTGTGATCGCGCCGGGGCTCGGCGACACCGACATCCTCGGGATGAACTTTCTCTCCGAACTCGCGTCATGGCGGGTCGAGGGACGCACGCTCATTCTTGTTCCCCACCGCCCGGAAGCGACCTCCTAGCGGGAACCACCGCGCGGGCCGGATCATTGTCTTCGAGGGGGCAAAGGAGAATGACATGCCCTCGCTTACCGCCGCCGCCATCAACTGCTCGCTCTCCGCGAGCGGCCGCGAGAGTTCGACCGACGCCATGATCGGGGTGCTCGCCGAGCAATTTGCAATCCAAGACGTCACCGTCAGCGACCCGGTGCGCATCGCCGCCCATCATCTGCGCTGGGGCGTCACGTCGGACGAGGGCGACGGCGACGAATGGCCGCGGATCCGCGAACAAATTCTTGCCGCCGACATCCTGATCTTCGGCACGCCGATCTGGATGGGTCAGCCTTCGAGCGTCGCCAAGCTCGTGCTCGAACGAATGGACGCCTTTCTCAGCGAAACCGACGATGCTGGGCGGATGCCGAGCTATTCCAAGGTCGCGGTCGCCGCGGTCGTCGGCAATGAGGACGGCGCCCATCATGTCTGCAGCCAGATCTTTCAGGCCCTAAACGACGTCGGCTGGACCATTCCGGCGGTGGCTGGTTGCTATTGGGTCGGCGAAGCGATGGGCTCGGTCGATTTCAAGGATCTCGAGCACCGTCCACGTTCCATCAGCAAGACAGCAAAGATGGTGGCGGGCAACGCCGCGCATCTCGCCCGGCTGCTCAAGCAGTCACCCTATCCGGGCTGACCTCGCCCGGGCTGACCTTGCGCGCCGCGGCGCAGCAGCCACGCGAAACTTCTGGCGCAGCCGTGCATTGTTTCAGGGAGCGACGCGAAAGGAGAATGAGCCTTGGCCACCCGACCCAGCCCGGACAGACGCCCGGTCCATCCCGTTCATGGTCTCCTGCTCGCCTTCCCCGTCGCGCTGTTCACCACCGCGCTGCTCTCCGATATCGCCTATCTGAACACGGCAGAGATGCAGTGGAGCAATTTTGCAGCCTGGGCGATTACCGGCGCGCTCCTCGCCGGTGCCCCGCTGTTGCTGTGGGCCGCGCTCGGCCTTTGGCGGCGGCGCCGAGATCCGGCCCGGCGTCATGCGCTTGCCTATTTCCTGCTCCTGCTGGTCATGTGGGGCGCGGGCCTGATCAATGCTTTCAAGCACAGCCAGGACGCATGGAGTTCGGTCGGGACTGCGGGCGTTGCGCTTTCGATCGTCGCGGCCGTCACCGCGCTCGCCGCTGGCTGGCTCGGCTTTAGTGGCGAGAGGATCGCACGATGACCGCGCGCCTGTTCTTTGCCAGCCTGCTGGCTGCGACCATTCTGGCGGCCTGCGGCGGGGGAGAAGACAGCCTCGATCAGACGGGTCCCCGCCCCCAGCTGCCGACCCGCGACCAAACGCTCGTCCCACCAATGAAAATCGCGAAGCCCGCGGGTTGGGAGGGCGAGCAGCCGACGGTTCCCGAGGGGTTTACCATCACAGCCGTCGCAACCGATCTCAAGATCCCGCGCCAGATCCTCGTGCTGCCCAATGGCGATATTCTCGTTGCCGAAGGCGTCGGCGGCAACGCGCCGAAGCTGCGGCCCAAGGATGTGATCGCAGGCTATATCAAGAGCCTTGGCAAAAGCGGCGTCGAGGGCGGTGACCGCATCACGTTGCTGCGCGATGCCGACGGCGACGGCCGGCCTGAGCTGCGCACCACCTTCATCGACGATCTAGACGCGCCTTATGGCCTCGCCCTGGTGGAAGGGCGCCTTTATGTCGCCAATCAGGACGCCCTGCTCCGCTTCGACTATCGCGACGGGCAGACCCGCATCGTGGGCAAGGGTGAAGAAGTCACCAAACTGCCCTCCCAGGTCAACCATCACTGGACCAAGGCGCTTGCGGCGAGCCCTGACGGCGGCAAACTTTATGTCGGCATCGGCTCGAACAGCAATGTCGGCGAACGCGGTCTGAGCCTTGAGGAAAACCGCGCCGTCATCTGGGAGGTCGATGCAGCGACCGGGGCCAGTCGCATCTATGTCTCGGGAATCCGCAACCCCACGGCGCTTGCCTTCGAACCGAGCTCGAACCAGCTCTGGGCGGTGGTCAACGAACGCGACGAACTTGGCGCCGAGCTCGTCCCCGATTATCTGACGGCAGTGCGCGAAGGGGCCTTTTATGGCTGGCCCTACAGCTATTGGGGCCGACATATCGACCCGCGCGTCCAGCCGCAAAAACCCGAGCTCGTGCGGACCGCGGTGACGCCCGATTATGCGCTGGGTTCGCACGTTGCGCCGCTCGGGTTGAGCTTTGCGAGCGGCACCGGTTTCCCAGGCTATGCGCAGGGCGCCTTTATCGGCGAGCATGGCAGCTGGAACCGGCGCAATCTGGTCGGTTACAAGGTAAGTTTCGTCCCCTTTGCCGGTGGCCGACCGACGGGCAAGCCGAAAGATTTCGTGACCGGCTTCATCAAGGATGGGCGCGCCCGCGGTCGTCCCGTTGGCGTCACCTACGATCCGGCCCGCGGCGCGCTGTGGGTCGCCGACGATCTTTCCAACACGGTCTGGCGCGTCACGGCATCGCAATCGGTCGCGCTCGCCTCGCCCGTCGGCAGCCTGTCCGATACCAATTAGTCAGGCTCGTCGGTCGGGCCGGAAATGAACGACGCGCCATATATAGACGAGGAACAGCACGCCGATAATCGCGGTGCTTACTGGTCCCAGATAGCGGTCGACGCCTTCAAAGCGGTCGCCAAGGAGATAGCCCGCGGCCGCGAGCGCGCTCGTCCAAACGCCGGCGCCGAGCGCGGTCAGCACGGCAAAGCGTGGCAGGGGCATCGCGAAAACACCGGCCGGAATCGAAATCAGGGTGCGGAGCCCCGGAATGAGATGCGCCAGTGGCACCGCCCAACCGCGATGACGGCAGAACCATTGCTCGAGCCGGTCAATCTCCACGCTGCTCAAGGTGATCCAGCGGCCATGCCGGTCGGCCCAGCGCCGCAGCCTCTGGTCTCCGATCCGCCGCGCCAAAGCATACCAGAACAGCGCCCCGCCGAGGGTACCCGTCAGCCCTGCGGCGATGACAAGCGCCAGGCGAAATTTGCCCTCGGCGGCGCCGAACCCGGCAAGCGGCATGATGACTTCCGATGGAATCGGCGGAAAGACATTCTCGAGAAACATCAAAAGCAGAATACCGATATAGCCCATGCTCTCGACGAGGTCGGTGATCCAGTCGGTCATGGGGCTGTGACCGGTGCAGCCGGATGGCGCGGTTCGCGCACGATCAAGGCGCCCGAATTGGCGCGTGGCATAGGACAAGCGAAGCGCACCGACCCGCGGCCTCGTCTGTCAAAACGCAGGGTTCGACGGGGCAAAAGCATCGCTCGCTTGCGTTGGACCATGATGCACTCCCTCGGGCTTCCTGTTTTCAACGTCTGCACCGGCGCGAAGTTGCTCGCGCGGGCCGGGAACGAAGGGCCGGCAATCGAGTAGTTACGGCATGGCCAAGGTCCGCCCTCCGACCAAAAACCGCACCGCGCCGCGCCGCCGCCGCGGCGACGACGATATCGCTGGGCCCGGTACTCCGCCTCCCTTCCGGTCGCTGCAGCTGGCCAAACTCGTCGATCAGGTTCCCAGCGGTAACGACTGGCTGCACGAGATGAAATATGATGGGTACCGGCTGCTGCTGGCGATTGGAGGCGGTGAAGCCCGCGCCTATACCCGCTCGGGGCTCGACTGGTCGGACCGTTTTGCGCCGCTGCTGAAAGCGGCTGGCGAACTCAAGCTTGGCTCGGCGTTGATCGACGGCGAAGCGGTCGTCGTCGACGGCGACGGGCGCTCCAACTTCCAGGCGCTGCAAAACGCGCTGAAAGCGGACCCCGGCGCGATCGATTTCTACGCCTTCGACCTGCTCGAACTCGACGGGGAGGATCTGACCGCGCTACCGCTACGGACCCGCAAGACGAAGCTCGAAAAGCTTTTGCCGGAAAAGAATCGGCGTCTGCGATATTCCGATCATATTGCCGGGAATGGCGAGGATTTGCTCAAGCGCTTTTGCAGCGCGGGTCTGGAAGGCGTGATCTCGAAAAAAGCCGATGGAAAATATGTCGGTGCAAGGTCGGGCAGCTGGCTCAAGACCAAGTGCATCCGGCGGCAGGAGTTTGTCGTTGTCGGATGGGTTCCCTCCGACAAGAAGCGTGCCTTCCGCTCGCTCATGCTCGGCGTCCATGAAAAGGGGCAATTGCGATATGCGGGCAAGGTCGGAACCGGCTTCGATGCGGCTGAGCTGGAGCGACTGGCAGCGCTGATGAAGCCACTGGAACAAAAGGCAGCGACGGTCAGCGCGCCGCGCAGCGAGACGCGCGGCGCGCACTGGATCAAACCGGTACTGGTCGCCGAGATCGCCTATGCCGAGATGACGCGGGAGGGTACGCTGCGCCATCCGAGCTACCTCGGGCTGCGCGAAGACAAACGTCCCGGCGCGGTCACGCTCGAAACCGAGGCGGCGGATTTTGCAGCAGGCTCAGCCGCCGCCGTTGCGATCAGCAGCCGTGACCGGGTGATTTACCCCGAGAGCGATATAACGAAGGGCGATCTGGCCGACTATTATGCCGCGGTGGCTGCGATCATGCTCCCTTGGGCCGGTTCACGGCCGATCAGTCTTGTCCGCTGTCCGCAAGGCCGCGCCAAGAAATGCTTTTTTCAAAAACATGATGCCGGCGCATTTGGCGATGCGGTGCAGCAGGTCGCGATCACCGAGAAGGACGGCGATAGCGAGCCCTATCTTTATGTCGACACACCGGAAGGCCTGCTGACCTGCGTGCAGATGGGAACGATCGAATTCCACGGCTGGGGCGCCCGCGTCGAAGATGTCGAGAAGGCCGACCGGCTTGTCTTCGACCTTGATCCCGACGAAGGGCTGGACTTTGAGGCGGTGCGCCGCGCCGCCTGTCAATTTCGCGATATTCTGCAGGATATCGGCCTGGCGAGCTTTCCGATGCTCACCGGCGGCAAGGGCGTCCATGTCATTGCACCGCTGACCCCGCGCGCGGAGTGGCCCGAAGTGAAGGATTTCGCGCGCCGTCTCGCCCAGGCGGTGGCCCAGAATGATCCTGACAATTTCACTGCGGCGCTGTCCAAAGCGCAGCGCAAGGGCCGTATCTTTGTCGATCATCTGCGCAACCAGCGCGGCGCGACTGCCGTTATGCCCTATTCGGCAAGGGCACGGGAACAGGCACCGGTTGCGGCGCCGATCAGCTGGAAAGAAATGGCAACGATCGACAAAGCGTCGCACTTCCATATCGGCGACACGAAGACGCTGCTCAGGCGCGCGCAGTCAAAAGCCCTGGCCGGTTGGGGGCGCGCCAGCCAGGCCTTGCCAGACCTGTGAAGATCGCGACCTTCAATGTAAACGGGGTCAACGGCCGCCTGCCGGTACTGCTCAAATGGCTCGCGCTTGCCGAGCCCGACGTTGTCGTGCTGCAGGAGCTCAAGGCACCGCAGGAAGCGTTCCCGCGCGCCGCGATCGAAAAAGCCGGTTATCAGGCGATCTGGCACGGGCAGAGCCGCTGGAACGGCATCGCGCTGCTCAGCCGGATCGGCGAGATCCAGGAAACGCGCCGCGGCCTTCCGGGTGATCCCGAAGACCGGCAGAGCCGCTACATCGAAGCGGCCGTGGGCGGTATCTTGATCGCCGGGCTGTATCTGCCCAACGGCAATCCCATGCCGGGGCCCAAATTCGACTATAAGCTCGCGTGGATGGCCCGCCTCGCCGCCCATCTCAAAACGCTGATCGATCTAAAGGCACCCGTCGTTGTCGCCGGCGATTTCAACGTCATTCCCACCGAGCGCGATGTTTACAAGCCCGAACGCTGGAAGGACGACGCGCTCTTCTCCCCCGAGGCCCGGGCTGCTTTTGAAAGCCTGCTCGCGCAAGGGTGGACCGACGCCATCCGCCATCTTCATCCTGACGAGCCGATTTACACCTACTGGGACTATTGGCGAAACGCGTTCGCGCGCAACGCCGGCATCCGCATCGATCATCTGTTGCTCAATCCACCCGCCAAAAAGCTGCTCCAGACGGCCGAGGTCGATACCAGGCCGCGCGGCTGGGAGAAAAGCAGCGATCACACCCCGGTGTGCATCGAGCTGAAAGGCCCGCCGGTCAGGAAAAACAAAAAGCCTCCTGACAAGAATTCCCACGCCGCCGGGGGCCAGCACTAGACCGGCGAGAGCGGCGCGCCCGGCACAAAAAAACGCCGCTGGTCTCTCGACTGGCGGCGCTTTTTGATGGCCGTGTTAATCAGGCGTAAGTTACGGCAAACTTCTTGCGGCGATTTGCGGCGCGCATTGTGCCGCCGACGAAGCCGAACCCGATCAGCATCATGGCCCAGGCAGCCGGCTCAGGGACGGCGCTCATGCCCTGGACGTCACCGAATGCGAAATTGTCCACGCCAAGCTGCGCGCTGCTTGAGAACGAGATCGAATTGATGCCCGTCGAGGTGAAGGAGAAGGATGACGGGAAGCCTGAAATTGCGATCGATTCGAGCAGGTTTCCGCCGATCCCGAATGCGCTGGCAGTCCCCGAGGAATTGCTGACATTGGAGAAGCTGAAAGCGTTGGTAATGCCCGCAAAGGTGATCGTGAACGGGTTCGCAAAATTGTTGGACGAAGCGAAGATGCCATTGGCTGGTGCAGGGCAACCGCCACCGCACTGCCGGTAAAAGGCATTTGTAAACGTTGCGCCGAATGCGCTGAAATCATTTCCGATGGCGCCGCCATCAAGGGTTGCAGCCCCTCCCGCGGTCGTTTCGAAATCGATAAATTCCGCTGCAGTAGCAGGGGCAGCGCCGATGCCGGCGAAGATCATAGCGGAGATGAGAAGTCGCTTCTTAAGTGTCATGATGCTAGCCCCTGGTTGCGTTAAACATTTGTACAAACTTAACTTTCCTAAAGCAGCAAATTACCTTGGCTGCAACCGATTGCTGCCGGGGCCGTCAAATTATCGTCCTGTTTTGAGACATTTCGCATTCGCGCAAGCTGTTTCGGCGCGCAGCTTACGAATCGAGCATGCGCCGGCGGGGTTGCCGCCTATGCGGCCTGCAATGGGCTGGGCATCGTAGGTTTGGGCTGATAAAATCGAATCGCCGGGCGCGCGGGGGCCCGATCAACTGCCCTTTTTCTGGGCCCGCGCCGCCTTGACGCCGTCAAGAAACTGCTTTTCGCTGAGCTTTACCGCCAATCCATTTTTCGACAGGAAAAATGCGGCGCGCGGCATGGTGATGTTGCCTTCGTTGGTCGTCAGCAAGGCGCCCTGCGGCGTTACCGATGTGATCTTGCCCAGCACCACCGCCCCGTCGGCGCTCCGCACCGCAGCCCCCGGCTTCAACGCGCCGCCGACGGCTGCCGCATTGGCCTCGGCTTGCCTCAGAACGGAGAGAATTTTTACCTTCGTCGCTTTCAGAGCAGGGCCCTTGGCACCTTGCACAAAGGCCTGCCTCGGCAACCCTAACCCATTGCCGTCAATCGAGACGGCGACCCTGTCTCCCGTCACTTTGGCTATCTTGCCGACCTCTTCGCCATTCACGTCATAAACTGTGGCGCCCGCGACCAGCGAAGACGCGGGCGCCGGCTCCTGCGCCAGCGCCGCCGATCCGGTAAAGGGAGTTGCGCCCGCAAGAAGCAGCGCCGCGATCGGACGTAAAAATTGGTGCATTTGAACGCTCCTGTACCAAGCATTTCCTCGCGTGTAGCATTTTGTGGCCGCATTCCGAATAGGATGGTGTCGGTCGTGCAAGGGACACGGCGAGCCGACGGCCTGCCCATAGGCCGCATTTTACAATGGCCTCGACCAATAACCCGGTCATGGGCACCCGGCATCCCTTACCGGGGACGCTTCGTGCGTCGAGCGTGGATGATACCATCCTCGGCCGCCAGTTTCTGCCAGCGATCGAAACGCGCCAGAGGCAATAAGCCCTCGGCGATCGCGGCGCGGACAGCGCAGCCCGGCTCACCGCCATGCGCGCAGTTCGAAAAACGGCATTGCTGCGCGACGAGGATGAAATCGTCGAAGACCTCGGCTATGCCCTCGGCCGCATCCGATAGCTGCAGCTCGCGCATGCCGGGTGTGTCTAGCAACCAGCCACCCTGCGCCAGACGGTGCATCTCCCTGACGGTCGTCGTGTGGCGCCCGGTGCCGTCGCCAGCGCGGATGGGCTGCGTCGCGATACTGTCCGAACCCCGTAGCGTATTGACCAGCGTTGACTTGCCAACGCCCGAGGAACCGAGCAACGCGACGGTTTTCCCCTTGCCGCACCAGCCAGCGAGCCGGGCGGCGCTTTCGGCATCGCGGCCATTGACGGTTTCAACATCCAGACCGGGCTGGATTGCGCGCGCCGCCGCCGCGAAATCCTCCAAGCGATCGGTCAGGTCGATCTTGGTGAGGACCACGACAGGATCCACGCCCACCTCGCGCGCCAGCACCAGATAGCGTTCCAATCGCGCCACGCTGAAATCCTCGTTGCAGGAGGCGACGATGAACAATGTCTCGACGTTGGCGGCGATCATCTGCTCTTTGCGCGGATCGCCGGGCGCGCGCCGCTTGAACAGGTTCATCCGGCGCAGGACGCGCATGGGCGCGGCCGTATCGCGGTCGATCAGCAGCCAGTCGCCGACAGTCGGATGGTCGTCACCCGGTTCCGCACCCGTTATATAGGGGGTGATGAAGCTCTCAAACCCAGCGCCCGCCACGGCGATCTTGCCGCGATGAACCGCCATGACCCGTACGGGGCGACATTGCCCGACATCGGCTTCGGAGACCTGATCGCTGAAAAACTCGTTCCAGCCGAGTTCTTCCAGGCATTTGTCAGTTGATTGCATAACGCGGCGAAAGCATCCTTCTGCGACCCCAAAGAGAATATGCCGCGTTGGTCGCTGTGCGGACATCGACTATAGCCGACGCTGTCGGGTGATGGCGAGAGGCGACGATTCCTTCTCGTGCGCTTGTCGATCAAAAGCCGGACCTGCCAAAAGCTGTTCGACGTCACCGACGAGCGTGACATTGTCGCACGCATCGGCGGCGATGAGTTTCTGATCATTAAGCGCGACATTGCGGATGTGCGCGATGCCCAGCAGCTGGCGTCGGCCATCCTCGCGGCCTTCGCGCGCGACATGGATATCACCCGCGATCCGATGGCGGTCGGGGTCAGCATCGGCGTGGCGCTATTTCCTGCCGATGCCATCGACGCCGAGACCCTGCGCCACAATGCCGACGTCGCGCTCTACCGCGCGAAGGAACGCGGGCGCGGCATGGCCTGTTTCTTCGACCTGGAAATGGAACGCCTGGTTCGCGAGCGACGCGAGCTCGAGCATGACCTGCGACACGCGATCACGCGCGGCGAGCTCAGCTTGATGTTCCAGCCGCTCGTCGCGACCGCGGGCGGCGCGATCGTCGGCTATGAAGCGTTGCTGCGCTGGGCCCGCCCGACCCGCGGCCCGCTCCTGCCCGACATCTTCGTTCCGATCGCGGAAGATATCGGCGCGATCATCCCGATCGGCGAATGGGTCCTGAAACAAGCGTGCCGCGCGGCGGTCCGCTGGCCGGCGCATGTCAACATCGCGGTCAATGTATTGGCCGTGCAGTTCCAGGTTCCCAACCTGCCCGCGATTGTCGAGGCGGTGCTCGCCGAAACCGGGCTTGCTGCCACCCGTCTCGAACTCGAGGTCACCGAAAGCGTCATGCTGCGCGACCGCGCCTCAGCGCTGGAGGCGCTTCACCGCTTGAAGGCACTGGGCGTCCGGATCGTGATGGACGATTTTGGCACCGGCTATTCGTCGCTGAGCAATCTGCAGGCTTTCCCGTTCGACAAGATCAAGATCGATCGCAGTTTTGCCACATCACCGACGACGCGTCGGCACGCTCGATCATTCGTGCGATTGTCGGCCTCGGTCGCAGCCTCGACTTGCCTGTCGTGGCCGAAGGGGTGGAGACGGAAGCGCAGCGCCTGATGGTGCTCGAAGAAGGATGCCCACAGGCGCAAGGGTTCCTATTTGGGACGCCCGCCGAAGCCGTGGTTGGCGGACCACAATTACGCATCGTTGGCGAGGCGGTGCCGGCGCGGGACGCCGCAGCGTCGCGTTCGCAGCGCGCCTTCAAGCGGCCAAGCGGGGGTTTCGGACTGTAAGCAAAACGGATCCGACTGGATCCGACCCGCAGCGTCGCGCCTTCAATCTAGGTGCGCCGCTCGCTCCCCAGCTCCGCCCGACATCCTGGCCTATCCTTCCGACCGCGATGCCGCGCGCTGCGGCGCAGACAGGAGTCGCTCAACCTAATGGCATATCTGTCGCTGGCACCGCTCCACCGATCGAGAAGCCCTTGCAGCGCGCGCCAGTGTCGGGTCAATATGTCGTTCACCGCCGGTTAGGCGAAAACCGTTTACCCAGCTGCCGAGGAGAAATGTGATGAAGAAATTTCTGGCCGCCGCGCTGCTCGCGGCTCTCGCCCTGCCCTCTGCTTCCGCTTATGCGGACCCCCCGCCTTGGGCGCCCGCGCACGGAAAACGGGCAAAGGAGCGCGCGCTTTATGACCGTGACGGCCGCTATTATGAGCCGCGCCGCCTGTCGCGCGGCGATCGCATCTGGCGCGGCCGCGATGGGCGCTATCACTGCCGCCGTGATAACGGCACCACCGGCCTGATCATCGGCGCAGCGGTCGGCGCGCTCGTTGGGCGCGAACTCGACGGCGGGCGCGACCGAACTGTCGGCACGATCCTCGGTGCGGCTGGTGGCGGCTTGCTTGGCCGGGCAATCGATCGCGGCGAAATCAAGTGCCGCTGACCGCAGCCTGCGGTTAGCTGCGCGAGCGGCTGATCAGAAGCTAAATCTCTTGGCATTTGACGGTCGGACGCTCGGCGCAGCAGCCCTAACTCGCAGAAATAGTTGCGCTGCAACTGCTCGATCGCCGCGTCGCGCGCGGTATCGCCGAACTGGTCGCTCGCTATCTCTATCGCCTAGTTGAGTTCAATGGCCGCAAGACTTTCGCCGGGCGCATCGAGCATCGGCCACTGTAACGGCGCGACCAGCCGGTCGCACACTGCACGCCATTTGGCACTTTTGGGTGCCGGGTCGGCGATAGATTCCTGTCGCCGCTGCGTTAACACGGGCCTGTCGGATCTTCTGCTAGGTTGTTGATCTGGTTAAACGATCCGAGTGCAAGGTTGAACCCATTTTTATTGACCAGCTTTCGGGATCGGACCGCTCGAAGATCGGCAATAGCTCGAGTTGATCGGCCTCAGGCGGCCGGTCGAGCTTGCTGTGATCGCGCAGGGCAGCCGCCCGCAACACCGTCGCCGGGGCAAACCCCGATGCCGCTGCTATCGCGCGGATGCGCCGATGGCCTTCGAATCGACGCGAGCGCAGCGTCGGCATTGGTACGAGCCCCAGGATAGAAAATGGCCCCGCCCATTTCGCTGTCGCTTCTCTTCGAGCGATCTGTTCGGCGAGCGTTTGGTGGCGACGCGAAGCCGGGTGCGGCGTTCCTTGCAGCCGCTGACCAGCCAAGGACCGACTGGCGCCGGCCGGTAAGTCCGATTGTTCGAGCCACATCCTGTGCTAATCATGCCGCGCCCGGGTGGTGACCCGTAATGAGGGGAAGAAGAGTGGTCGGCGAATGGCAAGCTTCGATCGCGCCGCCGCAAATGGCAGATTGGGTGACAATCGCCGCTTGCCTGGTTGCGGCCGCGATGTCGATGCGGGCGGCCGCGCGCGGCACTTCGGCCGCGTTCGAACGCCATTTCTGGCAGTTTGCGGCGGGGCTGCTAGTTCTCCTCGCAATCAACGAACTTCTCGATCTACACACGCTGATAACGATCGCGGGCCGGACGCATGCCAAAGCCTTCGGCTGGTATGGTGCGCATCGCGCAGCGCAATATGCCTTCGTCATCGCGCTATCCGGCGTCGCCGCCATGGCAGGGCTGGCAATACTCTGGCTGACCCGGCGCGCCGATCATGCCGTCCGTCTTGCTGTGGTGGGCTTTGCATTCATCGGCCTTTTCGCGCTCCTGCGCGCGGCGTCATTTCATCACCTTGACGATTTTCTGGGCGGCCGCACCTTCCGAATTGACTGGAGTTCGGTGCCGGAGATGGTCGGCATCGGGATCGTCGCCAGTGCAGCGGCAATCTATCCTCGCACCCCCGACATGGACGCGTCATAGGCTGCCGAGACACTTGGACGCATAGGATCTGCGCTGCATCTACATCTTCGCTACAGCGACGCCAAATCAGGTGGGCAAAACAATAGCCAAAAATGGACGTTCTGCGTGGCCGGTGCGGTTAAAGCCATGGACGAATTGGCGAAAATCAGAGGCAGGAAAGTCGCAGCACCGATCACGCCACGCTGGACAGAGGACAAAAACCGCCTAGCATCTGTCGACGAAGACAAGCGGGAAAGATTGATGCAGTCATCCGGGGGAGCAGGGCCAGCGCCGCTGCAGCATTTGCCTTTGCTCGATGGCTGGCGCGCGCTGAGCATTACGCTCGTGCTTGCCGGTCACCTTGTGCCGATCGGGCCGAGCGGCTGGCAGCTTAACGAGCCGACGGCTGCGACGGGCATGGTGATGTTCTTCACCTTGTCGGGCTTTCTCATCACCCGCTTTCTGATCGAGGACGGCGATATCCGCCGGTTCCTCATCCGGCGGCTTTTGCGGATCGTTCCCCTCGGCTGGCTCGGCATGCTGCTCGCCTTCGTCGTGGCAGGCGGCGCAAATACCGGCGAGATTTTTGGCAATTTGCTGTTCGTAGCCAATCTGCCACCCGCTTCGCTGGTGGCTCCGGGCGCGCATTTCTGGAGCCTTTGCCTCGAAGTTCAATTTTACCTATCGGTCGCCTTGCTGGTGGCGGTTGGCGGCAAACGAGCCCTGCTGATCATCCCGCTCGCCAGCGCTGCGATTACCTGCGCGCGCTTCTACTGGCAGGAGCCGATATCGATCGTAACCTGGTTCCGGGCCGATGAGATCCTCGCCGGGGCAACGCTGGCGCTGATCTATGAAGGCTGGTTCGGTGAGCGGGTCCGCCGCATGGTCGCGCGGCCGAGTATCTTTCTGCTGCTTCCGCTGCTGTTTGCGAGCGCCGATGTGCGGATCGGTTATCTGCCCTATCTGCGGCCCTACATCTGCGCATTGATGATCGGAGCGTCGTTGTACAACGCGCCGGGCTGGCTTCGCACTCTTTGCGAGTGGCGCAGCGTGGTTTATGTCGCTCAGACATCCTACGCCCTCTATGTCTTCCACGGCATTTTTGCGGGCAGCTGGCTCGGCTCGGGCGACACCTTGGTCAAATATGCCAAGCGCCCCTTCCTCCTCGCAGCCACCTTCGCATGCGCCCATCTCTCGACGTTCCATTATGAGCGGCGCTGGAACTCCCTGGGCAGGCGTTTGGCCGGCCGTTCCGCCCGTGCCGATGTCGCCGCCGGGTTGGCGCAAGACGCGGCAATGCCGAAAAATCCACTCGCCTGATCTTCAGGCAAAAAACCTGGTCGTCTAACCCGATCGCTTGCGGTCCGGCGTGGCTACGGCACTGCGATCCCAGGTCCATCCCACGCAGCAAGATCGGCCGCGTCACTTTGACCAAAGATTATGCTGAGGCGTTCGCAACGTAAACCGCGCTGTCTCACCGGCGAGATACCTGCTGACCGAAGTAACTTGGCAAGGGCCATCTAGTCAGGACGACCTTCCGCCTGCTGGTCATGGCCGCTACGTCGCCGCGACACGACGCAGCAGTAAAGTCGAGCAACGCAGAGCGCCACGGCTGGTCCGGATAGTTTTTAGCCATTAAAGGGCGCGCCTTTTGAAGAAGCGCAAGAGCTTCCACCGTGTTTCCACCTTTGCAATATATGTCAGCTAGCTCGACCTGAATCGGAGCCAGATTGCGATGCTTTTGCTTCTCAGCGATTGGCAGGGCTTGTTTAAGAAGCTGGGTGGCTTCGCTTAGGTCGCCTGTGGCCCGAAGTGCCAACGCCAGATTGTAAGTAGGAAAGATCAGTTCTTCGTTGCCCTCGCTCCTTTGCGCCGACTGGATAGCGATGGCCCTGCGCAAAAGCGGGATGGCGTGGCGATAGCGCGCTCGTTCGACGCGGATTCGCGCAATGTTGTTGAGGGTCACGGCTACCTCAGGGTGATCTTTCCCCAGCACTTTCTCTGCCAGCGGAAGTTGGCGAGACCAATATCGCTCCGCTGCCCCGGGGTCGTTTGCCAGATAAGCCACAGCGCCGAGTTGATTGAGGTCTTGGATAGTGCGCGGATGCAATGGGCCCTGTCGGGCCAGGCGTATCGCTAACGCTTTGTCATAATAGGCACGGGCGTCGGCATAGCGATTGGCACCGAGATAAACCTGCCCCAACGCCTCGTAATCACGCGCGACCTCCGGCCCCTCTCCTTGATTGCGCGCACGGTCGATCTTGAGCGCGCGCTGGATCAAATCCTCAGCCCTTTTCACGTTGCCGAGGTAGCCTTCAGTTTCTCCCAGACCCGCCAGAATGCGGGGAACGAGATAGATGCGGTCAAAATCGCGCGACCGCGTCAAGGCCAATGCTTCGCGGTAGGCGCGCGCGGCGGCTTCGTCATCCGCTTGCCATGAAAGCGCCTCTGCCAAGGCAAGTTTCTGCCTCGCCCGGAGACCTGGATCGGCAGCGCCGTCGGTGAGGCTGCGGCGAAGCAATAAGTCCCCCTGCTTGAACAAGCCCAGGTTTGTATACACTTCGCCCAGCGTCACTTGCAGTTCAGCCTTGACCGTCGGTTCATTGGCCAATTCGCGATCGATCCGTAGCGCGCCAAGATCCACTATCTGCCGAGCGGTTATTACCTCGCCCTGCGCCTGAGACGGATCCGCGACGGCAAACATGGATTTGACGAACTCCACGGTGCGCTCTGCGGTCACGGTCTTCTGGCGCGCAATATCGCGTTGCGTGATCGCTTCGCCCCGAGAAACCAGTGCGAAAACCGCTAGCGATGCGACCAGGAGCAACGCCAGCGCGAGTATTGATGTGGCAATGACCAGTTGTCTTGTGCGTCGGCTTTGTTCGCGCTGGCGCAGCTCATCGAACGCAAGGCCCGTAATGCCTGAGATCAGCTTCAGCCGGGCCAAGTTCTTACCGTCCATCCCGGGCCTGATGTCAGCCGCAAGCGGCTCCTGACCCCCGCTCTCGAACAGGGCTGGCGGGAAGGCACCGTCGTCGGACGGGTCGTCGGCGTTGCGAAGTGGGCGCGGTTCGCCCGCTATCACGAGACATTGAATTTCCGATTGTCGCCCCAGGCGGATAAATTCCCGGATTTCCTCGTTGACCCAGCGCGAACGCGCGCCATTTGGTGAACAGATCACGATCAGGGATGCGGACTGCGCGAGCGCGACCTGCACCGAAGCCGCCAGGTTGGCAGATGCTGACAGTTCCGCGCGATCTTGGAATATCGGGGGTAGCCGATTACCCAAAGTTCCGACCTTGGTGTCTCGCCCGATTAGCTTGGCGGGAAAGCGATATGTCTCCAACGCACGGTGGAGCCAGCGCGACTGCGCGCGATCTCGCTGGTTATAGCTGATGAAAGCGGCATACCGCTTCAGGTCGCCGCTATGGTCAGGGTCAGGCGGTGATGGCACGGCCTTCGTTTTTCCTGCTCCGCATGGCTCCGCCAACGGCACCGAAGCCAAGCAATAGCGTCAACCAAACCCCGGGTTCGGGCACGGGCGACGATATCGTGGCATCACCATAGAGAGGCGTGAATCTGGTTGCTTCCGACCAGCCTGGCGGAACATCCGGGCCGAAGAGCACGTTCCCATCATCATCTAAAAGGAGATTTCCGTTGTCGTCGTAGAGGGGTTCGGGCGGGTGGCCAGCATTGAAATACGTCTGGGTGAACACATCGGTGTCCCGGGGCGCAGAGCCGATAAGCAATCCATTCGAATTCATGACCATCTGCTGCACGCCGCCCAGCTGGAATCCAACATATGCGCCGGGCAAGGGTTCCGCCCCTGGCCGATATCCCGCGGCGAGTCCAACCCCGCTGAAAAGCTGATCCGCGGTCAAGAAGCGATCGAGCGAAAAGAGCTGTCCTTGAAGGGCAGGCGCAAAAGGCGAGGAGTAGAATATCTCTCCGGTATCTGGATCTGAAGCGTAACGTGGCTCATCCTGGTTATAGAAGTTGAAAGTATACGCTTCGAACCCGTAATACCCTTAGTCTTGGTCTGTCCCAATGCGCCTGAATGCGCTGGTCCCGTAGTTAGCGGTATTGCTGAACCCGACAGCGAGGTAGTTTCCCGTCCCCAGACTGGACAGATCGTTCGAGGTCGCACCGACCGGCAGCAATCCATCGAAGGAGATAATTCCTTCCCTATAGATATAGGCCGTCGAGAAGATACCCGATGCCCACACATCGACACCCGTACAATTCGTGCTGCCCAGCGAGCAGGCCGCCCCTCCGAACGGCACATCGACCTGCGTTCCTCGTCCTGCCATCGCCGGCACGGCTAAAAGAGCGCAGGCGCTAATCGCGCATAACTTTGCAAACCGGCCCAGCATATTTAATCCCCCACCCAAGGCCGGTTCTTGGCATCCTTAGGTAAAACTGGCAATTGTCATGTTAATGTTAATTGCTCGACCGTGTCCCTCAAATGGACGCCATGTCAAATCGAGCGAAATCCACAGGGTTTGTGGTCGGCAGCGATGTGCTGAGAGGAAAACGCGGAAAGACAGCGGTTATTAGGACGGTTGGAGAATCGATCGGCCCCCACCGAGTGGGCCGGGCCCTTGCTATCGAGACCCACGAAAACTGGCTTGAGGCTAATCGATATCTTAACATGAACAACCTGAAGGAGATGACGAAAGCCGAACTACGTCAAGCCGCATAACCAACCCGCCAGCGCTGACCGCTCCATCCAACGGCTAATCGCAGCAGCCAGCGATGGCACCGCGTTTCAATAGCGCGGTGAGAACAATAGCCGCCACAGGCTTGCAAGCGCTGGCAGTCGACGCCTCGCGATGCAATGCTTCTGTCAAATCTCGATGAAAATCCGGATCTTGTCGGGGCTAGCTCCCGTTGCGCGGGCAATGCGATCGCGCCCTTGAACAATGAGATCCTCATAGGGCTCGGCGGCGAGATCGACGAGCAGCTGGGTCACCGGCACGCCAAGCAGCGCGGCGAGCGCCGTCATCCGGTCGGGCTTGGGCCGCGCCCGTCCCTTTTCCCAGCCCGAGATCGAAGGCGCGCTGACGTCCATCTCGGCCGCAACGTCGGCCTGGCTGAGGCCGCGGGCAATGCGGAGACGTCTCAGATTGGCGCCAAACCGGAGGGCCGGGTTGTGCACTTCGCTGGTCCCCGACGGCGTCGGGGCTTCGGGTGCTGATACCGGCGGAGCCAATCCGCGCAACTCGGCCGCGCTGACCGCAGCGGCTGAGATCGGCGATTTGAATTCGCAACCGAACAAGGAACCGCTCGCCCAGAGCAGCCGCGCGGTCACCACCCCGGCGTGCGGCAGTTCGACGTCGATCTTGTCATCGATGGCGAGGCCGGCATTACATTCGATCAGCATCCCGCTCTGCGAGATGTTGTGAATCGTAACAACCAGCCCCTCACCGCCCGCATGGGCGGCGGGCACATCGAGCTGAAGTTTGCGGCGCGGCTTGCGCCTGCTGCCGGCATCGGCTGCCGGCGACTGAAGATATGCAGAAATGGCCATAGCCTCATTGTCGGTGCGCGCGGTTAACAAAATGCTAGCGCCGCAGCAGCAAATGACGCGGCGAACCGCCGCGGCGCGGTTCGGCGGAGCGTCAGGACCTGCAAGTGAAGCGGGGGACGCTCCCCGTCATGGCGCTCGGAACCCGAGTCGGTTTGCCGGGATCGTCCTAAATGCCGTATCCGCGCCCGAACATGTAACAACTTTTACAAAACTGTGGTCAATTCGGTCGCTGCAGGAATTCGGCCGAACGACATCGCCAGGGTCACCCCGTAGTCCGCGCGCCTCGTCCGCTAGCCGCCAGACGGCCATTCCTACACGCCGACTATTAACTTTAATTGTTTGTTTTCTGATGGATAGTCAGCATATCCTCGACGAACAATAACCACGCTCTTGCTGCGGATCGAAGATTTACAAGTGGGTCCGGCACTGTGCCCGAACGGGACATGGGGGCTGAAGGCAAAACAAATTTCTTCACGCGATGTAATATTTGCGCTACCCCGCTGATATGTCTCGGTTGATCGCATTTATAGCTGAAAAGCGTCGCGTCGCAGCAATGGCGCTTGCCATGCTTGTGCTCGCGCTGATGTCGGTGACCATTCCGGCTTTCAGCGGCGACGGCGGCAGCCTGATGGCCCAGACTTCTGATGCACTCGATCGCTACCTCGGCCGCTCGCCCGGCGAAAGATCGGAAACCGATCTTCTCAAGGGCAAGGCGAGCAAGGGCCCGTCGCTGACCGATCGGCTGATGGGTCGGCGCGGCAATGGCGGCGGCGAACCCGAGCAGCGGGCGCTAGGCAAGATTTTCGACACGACCCCCGAGGCATCGCTCGGCGAAATGGCAGGCGTTCCCGGACCTATTGATCTGGCGGCGCCTCCTCCCTCCGATCTGCTCCCGCTGGGATCGGTCGGTGGCGCGCCGGGCGGCGTTGGCACGCCTGGCACCCCCGGTGGTATCGGAGGCATCCTGCCGCCTCCCACGTCAACCACCCCCGTCGAGCCCGTTCCGCCCGGCACCGAGACGCCAGTCGCGCCGGTCCCTGAACCGGCTACCTGGGCGATGATGCTGATCGGCTTCGGCCTGTGCGCGGCGGCCATGCGGCGGCGCAAAAATTCGGCTGAAAGCACGCTGCGCCCGGCATGATAGGTCGCGGCCTGCTGGCGGCGCTGCTCCTCGTCGTCGCAATCGGTTCGGGCTTCCTGATTGCAAATAGTCTTGTGACCGTGCCGCTGATGGCAGGCGCAGCAGACCCTGCGGCGCAGGCTACCGCCGCCCCTCCTGAATTGCAGAACCCACAGCGCGATAACCTTTCGCCCGCTCAGCAAGCTGCGGCGCGCCGCAGCGGATTGCTGCCCGCCGGCGTCCGCTCACTGCTGCGGACCGAAGGCGTGATGCGGCACGGCGATTTTCGCTGGAACGACGAGGGAGTCGCGGCAGGACCGCTCACCATCTGGGTCGATCTGCGAACCCAGCTGATCTCGGTGTTCCGGGGCGGTCATGAAATCGGCACCGCGGTGATCGTCTATGGCGATGAAACGATGGAATCGCCGCTCGGCCGCTTCCCGATCCTCTCCAAGCATCGCGATTATCATTCGCGCACCTATGATGCGCCGATGCCGCATTCGCTGTTCATTACCAATACCGGGGTCGCGCTGCACGGCAGCCCGATGTCGAGCCGCCGCGCGACCCATGGCTGCATCGGCCTGCCCGACAAATTTGCGCAGCGCCTCTTCGATGCCGCCAGCATCGGCGACAGCGTCGAGATCATAAGATCGGCCGATATCGGCGCACCGCGCCGCCCGGCGGGCACCAACAGCTAATCAGAAATTAACCAAATCCTGCCACCTCGTCTTAGTCCGTTCGGAAGTAGGGCATCCCCGCTTCTTGGAGATGCACTATGGCGCGGTTTGGCAAAACGACAGGAAAGATCGCTTTTCTCGCGCTGGCAGCGACCGTGCTCACCGGCGCGCAGCCGCGCCTCGGCGCCATCAACGACCGGCTGCTCGACAGCCATAACCGCGAGCGTGCGCTCGCCGGCGTGCCGGCGCTGCGCTGGAACGGCGATCTCGCGCAGCGTGCGCAGGCCTGGGCAGATCATCTTGCCGCGACGGGGCGCTTCGAGCATTCGCCCAATGTCCCCGGGCGCCCGCTCGAGGGCGAGAATATCTGGGGTGGCACACCAGGCGCGTTCCGCCCGGAATCGATGGTTGATCTGTGGATCGCCGAGAAAGAATATTTCGTTCCCGGCGTCTTTCCCCGCAACAGCCGCACGGGCCGCCCGCAGGATGTTTCGCATTATACCCAGCTGATCTGGGGCCGGTCGGGCGAGGTCGGCTGCGGCCTTGCCCAGAGCGACCGGGAAGAAATCCTCGTGTGCCGCTACAGTGAGCCCGGCAATGTGCGCGGACGCGATCCCTTCGCGCACGACTGGCAACGCGCGTTTGCGCCCCCTGCCCCGGGTCAATCGACCTTGAGACTGCCTTTCGCAATGTCGACCGCCAGCTTTGCCGGCGCCTCGTCGGCTCTGATCGAGGGCGCGACCGCGCTGCGCGGCAGCGCCGATGCATTGCCGTCGGTCAGCGCACCCGCCGTTTCATCGGCGGCCAGCCGCGGCCCGCGCGGCACAGTGCCGGCATATGGTGAGGCCAGCGTTACATCGCTGTCCAGTTCGGCCAGTCCCTCGATTTGTGGCTGGATGTCGAAGAACTGCTCCTGGCTGACCGACTGACGGAACGCAGCGCGGCGTCCCCACCCGCCCGCCCAGCGGTAGAAGATATGACGGTCGATCTTCGCCAGCTTGGCGAGCGACGACGCCCAATACGGCACGACATAGTCGGCGTGATAATGCGTTGCCATCCCGACGTTCGGCTCGACATAACCCGAAAGCGCCGCCAGCGCGACCTGCCGCGCTGCATCCCAGCCGGCGCGCGAGGGACGGCGGGCAAGACTACCGTCGCAGGTGAAGGTGAACTGGCAGCCGGTGCGCCGCTCCGACCCCTGATAGACGACGCCGCAGATACTGTTGGGAAAGGCCGGATGCCGGGCCCGATTCAGGATCACCTGCGCGACGCCGCGCTGGCCAGTGAGCGATTCCTGTGCGGCCTCATAATAGACAGCGGCGGTCAGGCAATCCATCGCCGAACGGCGTCCGACGAAGGCGGCGGCGTTGAGCGGCACAATGAGCGGCGGCGCGCGCTCGATCGGAGCGGTCGAAAAGGGCAGCGTTTCATTCTCGGCAAGCGCATCGTCGGGCGTCAAGGGCTTGTAGGCTTGCGGGAGTGGGAGCGGCGGTAAGGGTCTCGCGACGTCCGTAACTGCTCGCTGCGACGGCGAAGGCGATCGATCGACCCAGGGCGACGCTGCATAAAATGCCGCGGCTAGAACGCCGCCGATACCAGCAATCAGCAGCCCGGCGGCGACCGCGCGGCGGCGGCGCGAAGCCGCGATCATAGGTGTGGTCGCCTTCATCGGCACGCCGATTACACCAGATTCGCCGGCAATGCGCCCATGTTTATCGTGGAAGCGGGTCCAAGTGCGGGACAAAGCAGGCGAAATCTGTATCAGGGCGATACGGCGCGGCGCGATCGAAAGATTGGCAGGACGCGCACTTTGCTATATTCCCCTGCCAAACCTTTCATAATCGAGAAAAGAATGGCCACTGTCGCCAATGTTAAAGTCACCGGGGGACGGCCCAGCCGCATCCCGGAGCAGGTGTCGGCGAGCACGATCGTGCTGCTCGTCGGCCTGCTGCTGTTCAGCGTTCCCACGATGATGTTCGTCGTCGAGCAGTCATGGTCGGGCGAAGAAGGCGCGCATGGACCGATCGTTCTGCTGACCGGATTGTGGCTCCTCCACCGGCGGTGGCGGGAAGTATCCGGCTATGCCGCGCCCGCGCCCTCCGGGATCGTCTGGCTGCTGCTCGCAATCCTGATCCCGCTGCAGATTTTCGCGCGGATAACCCAGATCGTCGAGATCGAAGGCTATCTGATGTATGCCGCGGTGCTGGTCATCCTCTACAGCATCGTCGGCCTCGAGGTGATGAAACGGCTCTGGTTCCCGCTCTTCTATCTCGCGTTTATTTTCCCGCCGCCCGAGACGTTCGTCGCCTTTGTGACCGTCCCGATGAAGATCTGGCTTTCCGAGGCCGCAATCTGGTTTCTCACCCTGTTCGGCTATCCGATCGGCGGCGAGGGCGTGCGCATCTATATCGGCCAATATGAGTTACTAGTCGCCGCGGCCTGTTCCGGGATCAACTCGATCATCTCGCTTTCGGCCATTTCGCTCTTTTATATCTACATCCGGCATCAGGCGCGGTGGCGCTACGCGCTCCTGCTGGTGCTGCTGATCGTGCCCGTGGCGCTCGTCGCCAATTTTTTCCGCGTGTTGATCCTGATCCTGCTGACTTATCATGCGGGTGAAGCGGCCGCGCAGGGTTTCCTGCACAATTTTGCCGGGATCGTGATGTTCGCAATCGCGCTCATGACGATCTTTGGGCTCGACGTGATCCTGAAGCCGCTATGGGACCGCTATATCGAGACCCCCGAAGAGGAGGCAGTCCATGGCTGAGCCGAGCAAATCACCCGTTACCTTCGACATCTCGCGCCGCAACATGCTCCTCGGCGTCGTGCTCGGCGGCGCGTCGGCCATCGCTTTTGCCCGGCAGCCAGCGATTGCCAACCCGAAGATTCCCGAAAAGCGTTTCGAAGAATGGGTTCCGAAAAACTTCGGTGCCTGGGATGAGGTATCGCAAAGCGGGGTCATACTGCCGCCACCCGATGCACTCAGCGACCGGCTTTACGATAATCTCATCACGCGCGTGTATGTCGCACCTGACCTCCCGCCGGTGATGCTGCTGCTGGCCTATAACAATGCGCAGGACGGGGTGCTGCAGGTGCATCGGCCGGAGTTTTGCTATCCGGTCGGCGGATTCCAGCTGACGCCGACGCGCGATATCATGATCGAGGCCAGCAACCGTTCGGTGCCCGCCAATTTTTTCACCGCGACCGCCCCGAACCGGGTGGAGCAAGTCGCCTATTTCACGCGCCTCGGCTCCGCCTATCCGAGAAAGTGGAGCGAGCAGCGCATTGCCGTGATGCGCGCCAACCTCGCTGGCGAGGTTCCCGACGGCATGATGATGCGCGTCTCGGTGCTCGGCACCGATCCGCGCGAAGCGCAAGGTCTGCTGACCGGTTTCGCGCGTCAGTTCATTGAAAATTCCAACCCGAAGATGCAGCATTTGCTGCTCGGTCCCGATACAAGAGGATAAAACATGTACCGCACTGCTAGCATTGCCATCACTCTCGCGAGCTTGACCCTTGCCGGCTGCGGCAAGGAAGCGACCGGGCAGGTCGCCGCCGTTGTCAACGGCGAGGAAATCACCCTTCAGGAAATCAACGCCGAACTCGGCAACACGCCCATCCCTGACGGAGTCGACAAAAAGGTCGTTCAGCAGGCAGCGCTGCAAAAGATCGTTGAGCGGCGCCTGCTTGCGCAAGCGGCGCGCGAGGATGGCCTCGATAAGACCCCCGATTATCTGCTCCGCGAGCGCCAGCTGCGCGATGCACTGCTCGTCCAGTTGATGGGTCAGCGCGCTGAGCGTGCGCTGAAAGTTCCCGACCAGCAGGAGATCGACAAATTCATCAGCGACAATCCGCTGATGTTTGCGGAACGCAAGATCCTGACCATCGACCGGATCCAGTTTGCCCTCCCCGAAAAGGTCGACCAGCTCAAAGCGCTCGAAAATGATCATTCGATGGACGCCGTCGCAGCAAGGTTGCAGGAGATGGGCATCCCGTTTCGCCGCGACACCCCGCAGGTCGACGCTGCCTCGCTGGGCCAGCAGCGCATGGCGCAGATCCGCGCGCTGCCGGCTGGCGAACCTTTTGTCGTTCCCGAAAATGGCGTGGTGACGGTTGGCGTGATTGTCGGCGAACGCGCCGAACCCGTGTCGGCCAGCGACGCACGGCCGCTGGCGGTGCAGGCGCTGCGCAAGCAGAAACTCACCGAAACCGTGCAGCAACGGCTGAAGCAGAGCCGCACGGCGGCCGAGATCGAGTATCAGGCGGGTTTTGCACCGCCTGCCGACAAGACGAAAGGCGCTGCCGAAAAGAAATAGCGGCCCATGCCACCCCGGCGGCGTGGCAGCAATCCGATGATCAGGAACAGGTCGCTGCAAGCGTAGCAACGCCGAACCAGCGTCACCCCAGCTACGATGCATCACCGCGCAGTCGCATCGCACGGCGAATTGCGCTATTATGACGTGCGCAGCGTGCGCGTCATGATCAGGATTGCGATGGACCGGTAGCGCAATTGAGTCGCGACGCGCCATGGGGGGGGCGTCATGGACATCGTACAATGGATCGGCGTCTGGGTGTTTGGAGCAGCGGCCGCCGCCTGCCTCGTCGCCGGAACGCGGCCCTGGCCGTTGCTCGGGCTCGCCAATGCCTGCTTCGCGATCGAAGCAGCGGTCAGTTGGCGGCGCCGTCTCCCCGAGACAATCCGAAGCGCGGTCAGCGAAGCCACAGGGTCGCTCGGTTTGCTGCATCTGGCGACGCTTTTGCTGGTTATCGCAGCCGGGCTCTTCGTGCTCGCCAAATTGCGCCAACCTGCCGCGGACGGCGCGAACTCGGGAGCGGCAACGGCTACCTTGCTGAGCGCCTTGCTTTTTCTGGTCGACACGGCGTCGCTCGGCGGTATCGATACCTTGCTGTACCGCGAGGCGAACGGCCTGCCTGTGATCGGCTGGCTGTGGAGCTTGCTCGGGGCGGCCACAATCTTGGCCGCACTGTCTGCGGCCCGACGTTCAGGAGCCAATAAGCGATGAGACTGTTGTTCGCCCTCCCCGGCTTCCATCGCTATGATCGCGGCGCCGAGGTGGCGCTGCTTTCGGTTGCCGATGCGCTGGCGCGCACCGGCGACGATGTCATGGTGATGGGCGCGGGTGCGGCGCGCGCCGGTACCGCTTATGATTTTCACAGCGTTGGCGCGATCCGGCGCGAACGGTTCGAGCGCTTTCCCTTTTTTCCCGTACTGCGCAACGAAACGGCGTGGGAAGATGCAAGCTTCGTACCCGGGTTGCTCGCGGCCTACCGCCCCGGCGATTATGATGCGGTGGTCACCTGTTCCTTTCCCTTCACTCACTGGGCCTTGCGGCGCCCGGCCCGGGCAAGACCGCTGCAGATCTTCGTCACCCAGAATGGCGACTGGCCAGCATATGCTTCCAACTCAGAATATCGCAGCTTTCGCTGTGACGGGCTTGTGTGCACCAATCCAGATTTTTTCGAACGCAATCGGGAGCAGTGGCGCTGCGCCCTGGTTCCCAACGGGGTTGATCTCGATCGCTTTGTCCCCGGCGTAGCGGAGCGCGAACGCTTCGGGCTGCCAGCTGACAAGCCGATCGTGCTGATGGTCAGCGCCTTCATCGAAACCAAACGGGTGCTCGACGGGATCAGGGCGGTCAGCCAGCTTGACGATGCCTATCTCGTCGTCGCCGGCGATGGTCCGCTGCGTGATGAAGGCGAAGCGCTCGCTGCCGACCTGCTGCCCGGGCGGTTCAAGCGGCTCAGCCTCGCGGCGAGTGACATGCCGGCGCTCTATCGTTCGGCAGACGCATTTCTGCACCTGTCACTGCTCGAATCCTTCGGCAACGTCTTTATCGAGGCTTGGGCGAGCGGGCTTCCTGTGATCGGTCATGACAGCGAACGCCTGCGCTGGATCTTGGGCGATAGCGGGGAATTTCTTTGCGATACCGAAGACCAGCGGGCGCTGGTCGCCATGCTGCGGGCCGCGCTTGCGCGCGGACGGGAGCGCGAAGGTCAGCCCCACGGCATCGAGCGCTTCTCATGGGCCACCGTCGCCGACCAGTACCGCGATTTCATAACTGGCTTGGTCGCCGAGCGGCGATCAGTTAGCTAGCTCGCGGAAATAGGCGATCGTTTTGGCGAGACCGTCGCGCAGCGCAACATTTGGTTCCCAGTCAAGTTCAGAGCGCGCGAGCGTGATGTCGGGCTTGCGCTGGGTCGGGTCGTCGGAAGGCAGCGGCAGCTGGATGAGCTTCGAGCGCGAACCGGTCATGTCGATGACCAATTCAGCGAGCTCGCGAATGGTGAATTCAACCGGGTTGCCGATATTGACCGGACCGGTGAAACCGTCGCGCGAATCCATCAGACGGAGCAGCCCGTCGACGAGATCGTCGACGTAACAGAAGCTGCGGGTCTGCGACCCGTCGCCGAAGATGGTGATGTCATCGCCGCGCAGCGCCTGCATGATGAAATTGGAGACAACGCGGCCGTCGGCGGGATGCATCCGCGGGCCATAGGTGTTGAAGATGCGCGCCACCTTGATGTCGATGCCATGTTGACGGTGATAATCGAAAAACAGCGTCTCGGCGCAGCGCTTGCCCTCGTCGTAGCAGCTACGCAGTCCGATCGGATTGACATTGCCCCAATAGGCTTCGGTCTGCGGATGCTGGGTCGGATCGCCATAGACTTCGCTGGTCGACGCCTGGAGGATCGGAATCTTGATCCGCTTGGCGAGGCCGAGCATGTTAATCGAACCGATCACCGACACCTTGGTGGTTTGCACCGGGTCGTGCTGATAATGGATCGGCGAGGCGGGGCAGGCAAGATTGAAGATCGCATCGACCTCGACGAACAGTGGCCAGCAGATATCGTGGCGCAGGAACTCGAAGCGCGGATGGTCGAGCAGATGTGCGATATTGGCCTTGGCACCGGTGAACAGATTGTCGACGCACAGCACCTCGTCACCGGCGGCGATCAAGCGGTCGATAAGGTGCGACCCGACAAAGCCCGCACCGCCGGTGACCAATACCCTGCGAGCCGAAAAATATTCACGCGCCATCGTCTCAACATTCCTTCATTTTCTCAACTTGCCGGTAAAGCGCGCAGCGCCGCTTGCAAAGCGCTCAATTCTTGTCGTGTCATTTTGAAAGGTGGCGCAGCCTATTCTTGCCGTTTCGCGAGGATAGGCTAGAGCCCGATGTTCCATGATAGAAATCCTCGCCTGGCTTGTCATCGTGCCGCTGGCTGCATCGCTCTTATATCTTGGCGCCGAGCTGCTTCTCGGCCTCTTTCCGCTCGACACGGCGAGCGGACCTCTTTCGCCGCCGCCGCGCATATTGCTGCTCGTCCCAGCGCACGACGAAGCGGCAGGGGTCGGAGCGACTGTCATGGCTTTGCGGACCGTCGTCCCTGCCGCGGACATTCTCGTAATCGCCGACAACTGCCGCGATGACACCGCGGCCGCAGCGCGCGCAGCGGGCGCGCGAGTGGCCGAACGCGACGATCCCACACGTCGCGGCAAGGGATATGCGATGGCATTTGGCCGCGACCAGGTCGCTGCGGATCCGCCCGATGTCGTAATCATCGTCGATGCCGACTGCCGCCTTTCCGCTGGCAGCGCCGAGCGCCTCGCTGCGCAAGCGATTGCGCGCGATAGACCGATCCAGGCGGCGTATCTCATGACCGCCAACGGCGACGCATCGCCCCTGGTCGCCGTGTCGAACTTCGCAGTGCTCATTAAAAACGTGGTCCGTGCGCGCGGCCTTGTCCGCCTTGGTGGCGGGGGGCTGTTATTTGGCACCGGGATGGCATTTCCCTGGCCGCTCTTCCGCACCCTTCCGCTAGCGACGAGCGATGCGGTAGAGGATCTTGGTCTCGGCCTCTGGCTAGCGCGTCAGGGCATCGCCGTCGATCTCGACGAACGCTCGCAGGTAACGAGCCCCGCTGCAGCGCTCGCGAGCAGCCGAGCGCAGCGCAGCCGTTGGGAGCATGGCTTCCTGCTCACCGCATCCCGGCAAGGCCTGCCCTTGCTGGCCGGCGGCATCGCAGCGGCATCGCGCCACCGCGCAGCGCTTGGCGCCCATCTCCTCGTCCCGCCGTTGGCGCTGCTGATGCTGCTGGCCTTGACCGGGCTCGCCGTCGCGGGCGCAGCGGGCGCCGCGTCGGGGCATTGGCTACCTTTTCTCATTCTTGCGGCCGCCTTCACATTTGCCGTCACCCTGCTGCTGGTAGCCTGGTGGCGCCATGCACGGCGCGACCTGGCACTTGCGGCACTCCTCCGCATTCCATTATATATGATGTGGAAAATACCGATTTATATCGGTTTTTTTACCCGTCGCCAGACTGGCTGGAACCGGACGCGGCGGCCAGGCGAGGAGGATTGATGCGTCGCCAACGCCACCAGATCAAAAATATCCTCGGCCCGTCAACAAGGTAACGGCGCCACAGGCGCCGGGGCTCGCGGAGCAGGCGGTACAACCATTCGAGACTGGCGCGCTGCATCCATAGAGGAGCGCGGCTCTTCGCTCCGGTCATGAATTCCAGCGACGCTCCGATGCACAGCGCAACCCCGCGCGCCTGGCCGCGCGCGGCGATCTCGGCGCAGACGATCTCGCTTTGCGGGGCGCCGATCGCCAGAAATGTGACATCCGCAGCAGTGGCTTCAACATAGTCGGCGATCGCGGCGCGCGCGGCAGCGCTGCGCCTTACTCCCATCGGCGGCTGGTGAAAGGACCAGGCAAAGCGGGGGAAGCGCGCGACAAGCTCGCGGTGGAGGGCGGTGTCACCGCCGACAACCGCGATCTTGCACGGCGGCAATGCCGCCTCGAGCAAGTCGCGCGTCAAATCGCTTCCCGCGACCACCGGCAGCGCCATCCCGGACCAGCGCGCAAGCCGGGCCAATATCCGGCTATCGCACAGGCACAGCGCGGCGGCCTGGTAACTTGCGACAAGTTCAGGATCGCGCGTGCGGTGCAACTGGACGATATGATCGACATTGGGGGTCACGACATAAGCGAACGCCGGAACTGCGGCGAGCGCTCCGACGCGCTCGGCTGCCGCCGCCCGCGTCAGACGATCGAACTCGACCCCGAGAAACGCGCAGCGCTCCCTGGCAATGGGAGTCATCGCATGACGATCCGGCCAAAAAGGCCGTTCGGCGCTGCCTGGCCAGGGAGAAAGTCGATGGCGTACAGTGTCGCGGCGTCGGCGAGGCCAGCTTCGGCGGCCTGCTGGCACGACGCGTCGAACCGCTGGCAGCTATCGCGGTAGAGGCGCCAGCCGCTGAGCAGCGCGGGGGCGGCATGGGTCAGGCGGCGGGCCACCGAAACCGCCTCTCGCTCCATCCCCGCGCGTGCGAGCCAGTCGAAATAGGCGCGCGCCAGCTCTGCGTCCTGTGAATTTGCGGCGATACCCTGCCGCCACATGCGGCGGGCATTCTCCATATCCTCGCGGCGCGTATAGGCGTCTGCGGCCAATATCCAGGCCCGCTTCTGCCCAGAACATTGGCTGGCGGCCACTTGCGCCGCGCGCTGCGCGTCGGCGACGGCGCCCCGCTGCAGCGCGGTTTCGGCGCGCACAGTCAAGGCAAGGCAATGGGTGTCGTCTGCAGCGATGACCTGGTCGGCGAGGCGCCTTGCTTCAGACCAGCGCGCCTCGCGCGCCGCAATCAGTGCATCGAGCGCCTTGCGCTGACCGCGGTCAAGTCCTGCAAGCAACTGTCGCGCTGCAGCCAGGCGGTTACGCTCGGCCAAAAACTCGGCGGTCGCGAGCCGGGCTGCCATCGATCCGGTGGTGGCAATGGGCGCCAGGCTCGCATCGGCAGGCCCGACGTCGCCATATTCGCGCCACAGCGCGAGACTCTGCGCGATCCGCTCGGCAGTGGCTTTGGGGTCGGCCAACGCCGCAACGATCAGGCCGCTCCCATCGCTTGCGCGCCCGTCCTTGAACGCGAAATTGGCTTCATCGAGCCGCAGATCGGGATCGCCCGGCGCGAGGTTGCGCAGCAGCGCGAACTGGGTGCGCATCCCCGCAGCGTCGCGCATGACGCGGTAGACTTCGAGCCGCGTCGCCACGACCCCCAAAGTATTGGTTTTCGTGACACCGAAGCCCGAAAGCACTTGCAGCGCCTCTTGCGGTGACCCCTTGCGGACCGCGATGCGCGCTTTGAGGATCACTCCACCTTCGTCGTTGGGGTCACGCGCCAGAATGCGGTCGGCAATGCTATCGGCCTCAGCAAAGCGTTTGCGGATGACGCCATGGAGGCCGCGCACTAGCAGCGCGCCGGGCTCGTCGGGCGTCAGCGAGAGGATGGCATCGGTCGCCTCGATGGATTCACGCAAATTCCCGGTCTGTAGTCCGAGCTGCGATACTGCCTGCAGCGCCTCCAAATTCGTCGGATCGAGCGACATCGCGTCGCTGTAGGCACTGAAGGCGCCCGACCGTGAGCCGGCTGCTATTTCGATGCGGCCGCGCAACAGATGATATTGCGGCTCGTCGTCGCGTTGCTCGATTGCCTCCTTGATCGCGAGCCGCGCTTCGGCGATGCGGTTCTGACCAAGCAGGTTCTGCGCCAATGCGGCGTCTTCTGCGGCCGCGACTGCCGAGCCGCCGCAGCCCGCAAGTGATGCGGCGGCGGCGAGCAATAATGTGCCGACGGCAATCTGGATCAGGGGCAACGGGAGCTTCCCAAACTGGGTCAAGGTGCGGAGTTCCTAGGGTTAACAAGCTAGCCAAAAACTTTAGAGCATCTTATAGACACGGCGAATTAACTGTCGACCGCTCAATAAGGTACACTCGAATGATCAGACGCTCGCTCATGATGGCGCTCGCCGCCGCAACAACGATGGCGTCGAGCGTGCAGGCGCAGCCCGTCAGCAGTCCGGCGAGCCAACCGCGGCCTGGGGCAGCCGGCGCCGCCGCTGCCCCGCCCTCCGCCGCGTCGACCTACCGGATCAACGCCGGCGATGAACTGGAAGTCTATGTCTGGGGCGAAGAACGTTTGCAGCGCAAGGTCAAGGTGCTGCCCGACGGTACGATTGCCTTCCCGCTGGTCGGCCAGATCGTGGTCCAGGGTTTCTTGCCTGCCGACGTCGAACGGCTGATTACCACCGGCCTGAGCGCCCAATATGTCGGCGCGGTGCCGCAGGTCACCGTCTCGGTTGTCGTGCCGTCGGGCATGCAGTTTTCGGTGATGGGCCGGGTCAAGTCGCCCGGCACCTTCAGCCCCGGGCGTTATATTAACGTCCTCGAAGCGCTGAGCATGGCAGGCGGCCCGGCAGAATTTGCCAATCTCGACAATGTACTGATCATCCGCAAGTCGGGCAACCAGCTGCGAACCCTCAACGCGCGGCTTGCTTCGCTGTTCAAGGTGGGGACCGATTCCCGCGATGTGGCGGGCGGTAACATTTTACAAATCGAAACAGGCGATACGGTAATCGTTCGCTGATGGAGCAAAGGATTCGTCTGTTGAAGAACCTCGCTTCTTCTATGATCGCTGCGGTCTGCGCGTGCAGTGCGTCGATGGCTTTTGCCCAATCACCGCCGGAGATGACGCTCGATGTGTCGGTCGGGGGCGGTATTACGTCTAACCCGTTTCTCGACAGCAATGGAAAAACTTCGGGATCGGCAACGATCGCCCTTTCCCCGTCGGTCTTTGTCGAGGACGAGCTCGGCGAGACACGGCTCCGCGGCGATTTACGGCTAACCCAATATTTACAGCGCTATGGCAGCGATATTGCAGGAGCACTCGAAGCGACAACCGTCCGTAAGCTAGACGAACGGACGCAATTGGAGATTGGCGTTTCCGCGCGCACCTCGAGATCTGCGCTCGGAAATGGCCTGATCTTTGCGCCGACGCCGGGCGAGATTCCCGGTCCGCTGGTGCCGCCGGTGAGCCCGATCCTTGACACCACGATTGCCGGAACGCGCGCGCGCACGACGAGCATCGGGACGAACATCGGCATCGCCCACGAGCTCGACGAACTTAGCGGCCTCAACGCGGGCGTCGAACTCAATGGAACCTATATCGGCAACGATGCCGGTTTCGACTATCGCAGCGCATCGGCCAATTTGGGGTATGAACGCAAGCTTTCGCCGCGCACCACCGTGACGATGGGAACGCAAGTCGGGGGCGTCGATTATCTCGGCCGACGCACGGGCGACAGTCTGATCGTGTCGCCGCGCGTCGGCGTGCAACAGCAGCTCAGCGAACGCATGAACCTGATTGCCGACGCGGGAATTTCATTTGTCAGGACGGCGGTAGTCGGCGGTCATAGCGAGCGTGTCACCTTCGCAGGCAGCCTCGGCCTTTGCGATCGCGGTCCGAACCGGTCGCTGTGCCTGTCGGCCAGCCGCAGTGCGCAACCGACCGCGCTCGGGGGCGTCTCGACGGTCACCACCGCCGCGCTGAGCTATGACGCACGGCTCAGCCGGGTCGATCGGCTGGCGCTCGGGGCACGTTATGGCCGGACCAACGAGGATGGCGCGGGGCTGCCCCTGGTGCGTGTCACCGACTTCGTCGGCGCCTCAGCCACCTATAGCCGCGATATCAGCGAACGCATTGCACTGACTGTCACGCCAAGCTACGCGAAATTGTTCGATGATCTGCAGCCGCGCCGTGCGAATTACGCAATCATGTTTGGGCTGACGATGAAGTTCGGAAAGCGGCGCTAGTGGACGAAACCCTTTACGATCCCCCGCTCGACGACAGTGCAGCGGGCGGCAATTTCCTTGAGCAACTGCCCGTCATCCTCTGGCAGCGCCGCTGGTTCATCATCATTCCCGCAGTCATCGGCATTGTCGGGGCTATCGCGGCCGCGCTGCTGATTCCGCCCACTTATCGGTCGAACGCGATCATGCTGGTCGAATCGCCGCAGCTCCCGAAAGAAGTGCTGGGGCTCGACGGCGGCGACATGATTGACCGCCGCGTGGCGGCGATTCGCCAACAAATCACGGCGCGTCCCGATCTGATCCAGCTGATCGAGCGCCACGGGCTCTATACGAGCGCGCGCCAGAGCAAGCCGCTGTCGGAAGTGCTCGATGACATGCGTTCTGCGATAACCCTTACGCCTGCCGAAGCGATTCTGCCGGGACGCAGCACGGATAGCCGGACAATTTCGTTCGAGCTGGCGTTCGAATATTCTCAGCCGGCGCAGACGCAGGCAGTTACGCAGGACCTCATGGACCGGGTGCTCCAGCTCGACGCCCGCGGCAGCGCCGAGCAAGCCACCAACACCGTCCAGTTCCTCACCGACCAGTCGGCCGGGCTCGAAACACAGATAGCGGCGCTGCAGTCGCAGATCGCTCAGATCAACGCGCGCAACGGCAGCGCCCTGTCCGGTGGCGGCGTCATCATGGGCGGCGGCACTGGCAGTTACGACGTCCAGATCGCCGCCTTGCAGCGCGAAAACCAGTTGCTTATCCAACAGCGCAACGTCGCGCAAACGAGCGATCAGCGCGACCCGGTGGTCGCCGCGGCCGAACAACGGCTGGCCAGTGCCCGCTCGGTTTACGCGGACACACATCCAGACGTGGTGATTGCGAAGCAGGCTCTCGCCGAAGCAAGAAAGCTGGCCAAATCCAACAGCGAAAAGCTGCCGCTCGACACGATCGACGAACAGATCCGTTTCAACAACGAACAAATTGCAGCGCTGCGCGCCGCAAAAGCTGGTGAAACGGCGCAGATCAATTCGCAGCTCTCGGCGCAGGCACGAGCCCCCCTCGTGCAACAGCAAATCAGCGAACTGCAGCAGCGGCTCAATGCCCTGAATGCGCAATATGATGAGGTCCAGAACCGCCTGTTGTCGGCCCGAGCCGGGGTGCGCGCGGAAGACGAACAAATGACTGAACGGCTTTCGGTTGTCGAACCGCCGGTCATACCCGACCAGCCGAGCTGGCCCAACCGCTGGCTGATCGCTGCGATCGGGATCGGCGGCGGCCTCGGCCTCGGCTTCATCCTTGCGCTCGCGGTCGAGTTGCTGCTCCGTCCGATCCGCGATCCCTCGGCGCTTAAGTCGATCTTCGGCGCGCCGCCGCTCGGCATTATTCCGATTATCGAGGTCACGACGGTCCGCCGCGTCGGCTGGCGCCGCTTCATCCCGTCGCGCGCCAAGCGCTGATGCCCAACGTCCGAAGGTTCCCCCATGGCTGACGCCGAACTGACTACCGCAATCAACCCGGAATTTGTGACTCTGGCCAGCCTGACGGAATTTACCCCGCCGGTCACCGAGATCAGGAAGCACCGGATCATCGGCTTTGACAATCGCGACGCGCGCGCGCGACCGTTCAATCTGCTGCGCACCAGCTTTGCCAAGAAGCTCAAGGAAGACGGGCACCGCCTGATCGGCATCACGTCGGCGACCCCGGCGGCGGGCAAGTCCTTCATGTCGATGAACCTTGCGAGTTCACTGGCGCGGGTGGTCGAGGAACCGATATTCCTGGTTGACCTCGACATTCGCAGGGCTTCGCTCGCCGACGAAATCGGCCTCGTCCCCAAACATGGCATCGAGAGCTATCTTGAAGGAACGATCGACAGCCTCGCCGGAATCGGCCGTCGCATCGATGGGACCAGTCTCGGAATATTTCCGACGATACGGCGCTCGCGCAACACGGCCGAGTTGCTCGCCGGCGAGCGCTTCGCGCAAATGATAACGACGCTCCGCGATCGCAGCGAGGCATCGATCGTCCTGTTCGACCTGCCGCCGGCTTTCGCCAATGACGATGCGATGATCAGCCTGGCGCAGCTCGACGGCTTCGTGCTGGTAGTCGATGCGGGCAAGACAACGCGCCGGCACGTCCAGGATGTGATGGCGATGCTGTATCCGACGCCCTGTATCGGCACCATCCTGAACCGCTATCAGGGGGGATTGGGCGACAGCTATGGCTACGGCTATGGTGGGCCCAATTACAGCAAATATTACGAACGCGCCGCGAGCGACGATTAGCCTCCGTCGCGCATGGTGATATTTCTTTTGAAATCTGGCGCTTCCTGCTCCACTCTCGATTCTTTGTTAAGCCGTTTACAAGCTATGTTTCACCTTGACGGGGCTGACAAACCCCTTTCGAGTTCAAACGAAGAACCTGGCGAGCCAGCCAGTTTGGTCAGCGGCGATGTCGTCTCTGGCCACGGCTCCTCTCCGAAAACGTGCCGCGCCCGTATAAAAATCAGCGTCGGCTACGAGCAGCAAGAGCGTGGGCAAGGGCTGGATCAAGCAGGCGATCACTCGCGGTCAGTCCTGGCAAAGCGGCAACGACGCCCGACCCGGCGGTCGGACCAAAGTCAGTTGCTACGGTCGCAACTCCCCTCCCCTTATTTCCGCAAAGGATAGCGATGACGTCTCTCCATCTGAATTCGCTCTGGGTCGGACCGCGATTAAATTATCTTGAGCGCCTTTGCCTCGCCTCGGCCAAGGCTGCCGGCCATGATTTCACGCTGTGGAGTTATGACCCTGCTGCCCTCGACGGGGTGCCGCCGGGAACCGATTTGCGCGATGCCGCCGAGGTGATGCCACGCGAACGCCTTCTGCATTATCGTGACAGCGGTTCAGTGGCACTCGGCGCCAATCTGTGGCGCATCGAACTGCTTGCCAAGGGGCTCGGTTGCTGGGTCGATATGGATTTCATTTTCTTGCAATCGCTGCCCGCCGATTCGCCCTACCTCTTCGGTCTCGAATATGAGGGGTGGATCAATAATGCGGTTGTCTACGCGCCGGCGGACTCGGCGCTGGTACACGACCTGCAGACCATTCCGCGTGCCAATCTGGTGCCGCCCTGGTGGGGACCGCGGCGGCGGCTGCATTTTTTGTGGCGACGCTTACGCGAGGGGTTGATCGAGCTCGAGGACTATCCGTGGGGCACGTTCAGCGCCGGTCTGCTCACATATGCGATCAAGCGCAACAAGTTGATGAGCTATGCGCGGCCACCCGACGTTTTCTACCCGGTCCGCTACAAAGATGCGCTTGCGCTTTACGAACCCGCTGCAACGGTCGAAGCAATGCTGACGCCGCAAACGGTGGCGGTTCACATGTGGCATTCGCGGCTCCAAGGGCTGCGTGATGCCCCGCCGGCGCCCGGTTCGTTCATCGACGAGATGTGCCGCCGGTTCGCCGTAGATACGGATGACGCCGCTTAGTAAGGGCCGGCGCAGCCGCATCATTTGAAGGCTGCCATCGACCGGCAGCCTACCCCGCATATGGAGACTGCTGGTTCGCCGGCCCCTGCCCCGCATTGCAATCGGCGTTCCGCATAAATGGGGCCGCCCGACCACATGGCGGCCAGCAAATCCTGTTTTTGGCTGCCGACCAAAAACTTCGGTGACTTTTTTGCACGCTTATGAAATAAAAATCTGATGAACCCGCGCACGCTCAAGGCCGTCGCCCGAACGGCATTCACCAAGCAGATGTTTCAGCAACTGCGTCTTGCGGCGATCTCTCATGCGAAGGCAGAAGCCGGTATTTGCCCCGCTTGCGGTCATGAAGGGAAGTTTGGCCCGTTTGGAATGCCGTTGCGGTCGGGAGTTCAATGTCCGAAATGCTGGTCGCTCGAGCGCCAACGACTTCTTGCGCTCGCAATACAGCGCGGCGACATCGAAATCCGTGGTCGGACGATTATCCATTTTGCGGGCGAACTCAGTGTTACCCGGCTCATTCAAGCGAAGCTGCCGGCGCGCTATCAAGTTTCGGAATATGAAGGCGACCACGGCGATCTGCGCCTGGACATCGAGAACATTGACCTGCCCGACAATTCGGTGGACCTCGTCATCGCAAATCACGTGCTCGAGCATATTGACGACCGCAAAGCGCTCGCCGAAATTTACCGCATCCTTCGCCCCTGCGGCGATTTGGTCTGTATGTTCCCGATTGTCGAAGGCTGGACGGAAACCTATGAAAACCCGGCAATCACCGATCCCATCGGGCGAGATCTGCATTTCGGCCAGTTTGATCATGTACGCTATTATGGCAGCGACGTTCGCGATCGTATTCGCGGCGCGGGTTTCAAACTGCGCGAAATCACCGCAGGCCCGCACGACGTGCTGCGGCATCGGCTAAGCCGCGGCGAAAAGATATTCATCGGCCGAAAATAGCGGGGACCACGTCTGTCAAGCGACGGCGCATTCTGCGACGACCGACATCCGGACTTGCGGAGCCACGGTGTGCGGCGACGCCGCGCACGAGACGGTGCCGTCAGGTCGCGTCAATCTAGCAGTTTACCTTCGAAAAGGTTGACAAGTCGCGCCGCGGCATGATCGGCAAGAAACTCGGCCACCACGCGCTGGCGTCCGGCCTCGCCCATCGCCGCCCAATCGCCGCGAGCGGCGAGCAATCGCTGTAGAACCGCCGCCAGGTCGCGCCAGTCGGAGGGCGCAAACAAATATCCCGACTCGCCCTCCTCGATCAGTTCGGGGATACCAGCGACGCGGCTGGCAACAACCGGGCGACCAAGCGCAAGTGCCTCAATCAGCACGACGGGTAGCCCTTCCATGAGGCTCGGCAGGACGAGGATATCGGCCCGGGCTATTTCGGCGAGTGTGCCGGCTTCGGGCAAACCGCCGACAAACTGGACACGTTCAAAGAGCCCCAGATCGCCGACGCGTGCCTGTATGGTGGCATTCAACGGACCATCGCCCACGACAACAAGTTCAAATGCGGCTCCCGATGCCTTGAGCACAGCCAAGGCATCGAGCAGGCCAAACAATCCCTTCTCGGGCGACAGGCGGCCGACAAAGACGAGCCGCGCTGGACTGCTCACGCTGTGCGCGGCTGGCGCAGGCAAAGCAGCGACGTCGATCCCGCAGCGAACGATGGTCATCTTGGACCAGTGCTTGGGCGCTGCATGGCGCATGGCCTGTGCGCGCATGAAGTAACTCGCGCAGGCGACAAAGGAAGCCCGCTCGAGCTTTTCGGCAAGGAGCAGCCCGGCGGGATAATCGGTTTCGGAAATGCCGTGCAGCGTCAGGCTCCACGGCAGCTGCGCCACATGCGCGGCGATCATTCCGACCGTGGCACCGCTGTTGGCGAAATGACTGTGTAACCGCGTCGCGCCAGCTGCGACAAGGAGTCTTGCCAGCAACAGGGCTTCGATAAAGTGAAACTGGGCCCAGAGCAGAGCTTTCCAGCCAGGGGCACGGTGGCGCAGCGAAAGCAGCCAACCCGAGGCGAAACGGTTCGGTCTGCTCGCGAGCGCCCAGCCGAGCGCCGCGATATAGGCGAAGGGCGAGCGACCGAGCAGCGCGGACGCCGCGCCGCTGTCCGCGACACTGCGCCGGACGCTGAACGGCAGGACATCGACGCCTAATTCGCGGAGCGCCGCCACCTCACGCCGCACGAAGGTGTGCGACGGCGCGTCATATTCGCTGACCAGATAGGCGATGCGGCTCATTTGTAGAAAATCGCGCCTTGTTTGCGGCGCGCGAGCCGGCTGAGTGCATAGCGCAGGATACCTGTGGCTTCAGCAATTTTGCCGACGAGCAGATGGCCGCCACGGCGCAGACCGCTCCGCTTCGTCAGACGCGCCAGCTGGAGCAGCCACAGCAGCGGTCCCGCGGCCAAGCCCGCAGGTCCGACCACCAGCGCGGCCGCGAGGCTCAGCGCCGCGACGCCGACTGTCCACAGCAGGGCACTTATCAGTTGGCGACCGTAGAGCGGCGGGTTCGAACCGGTACGCGTCTTGTGCCATACCTGCGCAAAACCGAAACCGCTCCGGACCGTGCGCAGCCACCATTGGCGGGGGTGGTGCATGTCGGCGTCGTGGATCGTCATCGGACAATCGATCCGCCAGATCCGCCAGCCCAGGTCACGCAAGCGATGGCAAAGCTCGGGTTCCTCGCCCGCGATAAGGGCAGGATCATAGCCGCGCACCTGCGCCAGCGCCGCGGTCCGAAACATCGCATCGCCGCCGCAGGCTTCGGCGGCTCCGACCGCGGTATTCCATTCGTCGTCGCACATCTGGTTGTAAAAGCTGCGCTCGGGGTAGCGCTCGCGACGACGACCGCAAACCGCGGCCACCGCGGGCTCAGCGTCGAGAAAGAGCGCCGCCGCTTCCAGCCACCCGGTTTCGAGTTCGCAGTCGCCATCCACGAACTGGACATATTTCAGCATCGGCCATTCGCGGAGCAAAAGGTCGCGACCCGCATTGCGCGCACGCGCCGCAGTAAAGGGAATCGCCAGGTCGAGTTCGATTACCATCGCCCCCCTCGAGCGGGCGAAATCGGCGCTGCCGTCGCTCGAGGCGCTGTCGACATAGACGATGGGAATGCCGGCGGGGATTGAATGCAGGCATTGCTTGAGGCGTTCGCCTTCGTTGCGACCAATGGCAATCACGCCGATGCTGGCATTTTTATTCATGCGCGAAGGTCCCAAGTTCGCACTCCGCCACGGCAATGCCGCCATGCGCGGCGGCGCCGGGGCTAACAAAAAGCCATGGCGGTCGTCCATTCCAGTCCCCGCCGCACGACACGCGCGCGGCCTGTAGTGGGCGGCTAATAGGCATTTTTATGCATCACAACCCGCGCGGTTTTGAGCATGATCATCACATCGAACCACAAGGACCAGTTGGAAAGATATTCAAGGTCGCAGCGCACGCGCCGGGCCAGATCGTCAGCATGTTCGGTCGCACCGCGAAAGCCGCGTATCTGGGCAAGGCCCGTTATCCCCGGCTTCAAGGCGTGACGGAGCCAATATTGCTGCGAAGCGCGCCAGAACAATGCGTCGCCCGCCAACGATCCGAGGGCGTGGGGCCGCGGTCCGACCATGCTCATCTCGCCGCGAAGGACGTTCAGCAGCTGGGGCAGTTCGTCGATGCTCGTGCGGCGAATGATTCGCCCCACCCGGGTAATCCGGTCGTCGACGCGTCCGGTCGACCGCCGGCCGTCGGCATCGCTGTCTTCGGCCCGCATCGATCGAAATTTGAAGATCCGGAACTGGCGGTTACCCTGACCAACGCGCATCTGCCGGAAGAGGATTGGCCCGGGGCTTTCGAGCTTGATTGCCACGGCCACGACGAGCAGGATCGGTGACAGGATCATCAGAGCCAGGCTGCCCACCACAAGGTCCAGGGCACGTTTCTGGATGCGGTTCATGAAGTTCAGCGGGCCGCGCGAGAGAATGATGGTGTCGCGATCATCATATTGCCCGATTGCGACAGCGCCGTGGAGATGATCACGGTCGAGCAGGATTTCGCCGCCGACGTCATGCCCCTTGAGGAAGGTCGCCCAGGCGGGGCGATGGTCGAACTGGCACGCCACGATCACCCGGTCGTACGGTGCGATCAGGCGCGACAAGGTGTCGATCATGTCGGGTCGGTCAAGATCGGGCCAGAGTCCGTCGGCGCCGACATCGACGACCGCCGCATAGGGTTCAGCGCGAACGCTGAGCCCGTCGAGCAACAGAATTGTCGATAGCACCGCCTCGCCAATCATTTTCTTGGCAATGACGTCGATCAGGATCTTTGACGCGACGATGAAGACGGCTGCAGCACCAAAAGTCACGGCGAAGCCGAGCCGAGAAATTTCCTCAGCCTTGAACAGGAACCCCATGCCGATGATGACAACCGCGGTCGCGCCGAGCGCACCGAGCGAGCGCTGGATCGCGGTCAGCCGGTTGGCGAGGGTTTCGCTGTCCTGCGCCTCGCGCGCGATTTCGAACATAATGAACAGCGGCAACGCCACATAGATGATCGAATGGCCGTCGGCGGCGAGCCAGCGCTCGTCGCGCCATTGCAGCGCAATGACATAGCCGCCGATCAGCGAGAGGATATCGAGCAGCAGCGACAGGCAGTAGAGAAAGCTGCGCTTGTCGCGCGCGCTCGACAATATGCCGCGCTCATGTGCTGACGGATCGACGACACGCAGTCGCGCGCGCTGTTCCTTGATCAGGTCTGGTTTCAAATTATTCACGCCCTTGTCCGTCGCTAACAGCAGCTCTAAACGCAAAAGGTGCATATTGCGTTGCAACAAAACTCGGGCGCAATCCGAACCCGCCGCTTGCCGCCAGGGCGCTGGTCGCGAGCAGCACCGAACCAAAGCGCCGCATCATGCCGGTGCGCCCGCCGCGGCGAGCGAACCGGACAGGGCCATCACCGCGATCTGACTGGGGCGCGCCTCGGAGGGCACCAGTCGCTCACCCCGCATAAAGTCAGGTAACCAACGCGCTCGCGCGGCCCGCGCAAGCGCGGCGGGCAGATGTGCAGGGAAGAAGTTGCAGTAAGAAGCGGTGAAGGGCGTCGCCGCAAAAATGGCGCGCACCCAACCAGCGAGGCGGCTGGAGCCAATCGACGCCACCGACGGGCCATCATCGCATACCACGGTCACCATCAGCCCTCGTCGCCCTCATCATGCGCTCGCAGCGAGCGCATCACCCTTTTAACGAGGATGGCGCAGACTTTACAGGACTGAAACGACATTGTTAAGTTCGGACTGCGGCCCGGAACGGGACGACTATCAACAGTCGCTGGCCTATTTCAGAAACGGCATCGGGACTTTGAGGACCTTGAAGATATAAATGACGACGGCGACAAACAACACCACCGCCGGCGCATGATAACCTTCATTGCCGATATAGTTGACGAGCGCACAACCGACTGCCGGAGGTGCATATTGCCAAAGATGGTCGCGCGGTTCCTCTTCCGCCGAGCGCTGCAATAGCAAGGTTACAAGCCCTGCAAATGCAAATACGGTAATCCAGTCCCAAAATGTTTCCACCGCCTGCCCCTCCTTCACTGGCCATGCGGCCTTTTCGGCTGCAACTTCTCGCTGCAGCCTTATCGAAGGATAAGCCTAGCAGGTGGACAAGCGGCCGGATAGACGGGATTTTTGCTCGAATCGGGACAGTCGACAGCCCGCCGAAGCAAGGACCGCGCCAAGGCCCCGCGCCAATATCGAACAAGTTTGCGACGAAGGCACTTAGAAAGGCTCTTCTTCTTACACGCTGAGATCGTTAGTCTCCTGCGCCATGAAACCGATCCGCAAAGCCGTCTTTCCCGTCGCCGGTCTCGGCACCCGTTTCTTGCCGGCGACCAAGGCGATCCCGAAGGAGATGCTGCCGATCGTCGATCGCCCGCTGATCCAGTACGCTGTCGACGAGGCGCGCGAGGCGGGGATCGAGCAGATGATCTTTGTCACCGGCCGCGGCAAGAGCGCGATCGAGGATCATTTCGACATCGCGTTCGAGCTGGAAAAGACGATGTCCGAGCGCGGCAAGGATCTGTCGGTGCTCGAGCCGACACGGCTTGGCCCCGGCAACTGCGCCTATGTCCGCCAGCAGGAGCCGCTGGGCCTCGGCCACGCGATCTGGTGCGCGCGCGCGATCGTTGGCGACGAACCCTTTGCGATCTTCCTGCCCGACGAGTTCATGCACGGATCGCCCGGCTGCATGAAACAGATGGTCGATGCCTACCACCAGGTCGGCGGCAATCTGATCTCGGTGCTCGAAGTGCCGCGCGACCAGCTGTCCTCCTATGGCGTGATCGCCCCCGGCGCGCGCGATGGCTCGCTGACCGAAGTCACGGGGCTGGTCGAGAAGCCCTCGGCGGCCGAGGCGCCGTCGAACCTGATCATCTCGGGCCGCTATATCCTCCAGCCCGAAGTGATGCGCGTGCTTGAGGGACAGGAAAAGGGTGCGGGCGGCGAGATCCAGCTGACCGACGCGATGGCGACGATGATCGGCACCCAGCCGTTCCATGCCGTGACCTTTGATGGCGCGCGCTACGACTGCGGGTCGAAGGCCGGCTATATCCAGGCCAATCTGGCCGTCGCCCTCGAACGCCCCGACATCGCCGCCGAGGTCCGCGCCTTTGCGGTCGACCTGCTGAAGTAGACCGGCGGAGGCGCCCTGCCCCCGCCGGACCGGCGATTATTCGCCCTCGATCTTCGTTACCGCTTAGTTGCAGAGAAATTCGGCAACAAAGTAGGTGACCCACGTCCAAGCGACACTCTGGCAAGCAATCTTGGTCGAGGAGAATGTCGCCAGCCGCGCCACGGCAAAGCCGAAGCAACGCGGAGCGCTACTGAGTGGTCAGAGCAGGCCCGACCCTCGTGCCTAGGGTTCCCAACCGTTCCCAGCTCAAGCCCCGAGTCGCGGTTGCAGATTGCGAGTCGCGGCGGCGAATCGGCGGCCAACGCACTTGAGAAAAATCCTCCACGCAGAATCTTTTTCGACTGCGCGATTGATCGGCTGCAGGCGAGGAAGTGAAATTGAAGGACGCCTGCGGGCGGCGTTCGAACAATATATTAGGTAGGTGTAATGACGTTTGTTACGCTAAACCTCTCCGCTCAATTAGACATATCTGCCGCCAAAGGTGGCGGAATCCGAACGGTTTTGTTCCTCACGGAGCAGCGGCGCGATTGCCCATTCGCGTGCCGGGGCGCACAATCTCGTGCACTTCACCCTGTCTCATGGTGCCTTTTCTGAGGCGCCTTTCGGCACCCTTCGTGTCAAAACTCTTGTTCCATTTCTAGACAAGCCGCAAAAAAATCGCCGCCGATGATTCGACTCCTCCGGTTAAATGGTGTTAAGAAATCCTTATCAAGCAACATCGGGATTATGGGTCGCACCTAATTTCAGGGAGGAACGCGACATGCGTAATTTTAGTAAACTGGCCTTGGCGGCCTTATTGATTGGAACCAGTGTCCCGGCTTCGGCTGCGGTCACGATTTGCCTCGGCGGCGGATGCGCCGCTCAGCCGGACTCGAACGTCCTGCTCAACACGGGCCAAACGGGAACGTCGGTTCAGGGAACGCTGAACAATGCGCCCGGTACGGTCACCCTCACCTCGACCGAGTCGCTCAGCCTTCCCGCCAATGGCGCGGCGCGCGTAAGGGCGACTGACGGGATTCTCAACAATCCGCTGACCTTCAGCTTCGACGACGGCCTGATCAGCGCGCTCGAGTTCAACATCAACGCGCTGACCGACGGTGATGTGTTCTTTACCTTTGCCGGCGGCGACAGCGACGGTCAGGTGACCTCGCTGTACGACATTGGCAGCAATGGTCAGAACTTCTTCAATGCCTTCAACGGCACCTTCAAGAGCGTCACGATGACGTTCGGCGACGGTGCGACCGTACAGGATGTTCGCCAGTTCCGCATGACCGCGGCGACGCCGATGGCGGCGGTTCCCGAACCGGCGACCTGGGCGATGATGCTGTTCGGTTTCGGCGCGATCGGTTTCGGCATGCGCCGTCGCCGTTCGGACACGCTCCGGGTGCGTTTCGCCTGAGCGCTCGCTCCGGCGCATGATATTGGGTGAAAGGCGTCTCGTGACATAATCTTGTCCCGCAGACAACTCTTGAAACCCCCGTCTTCGGCAGCAGCGCCACCCCTAACCGGCGCTGCTGCCGAAGCTCATTTCAAACCCCGCAATTTCGCTAGCATGGCTCGGCACTTCACCGTCTGGCGAGTGCCTTGAGGGTTTGATGTTCACCTGCGGAGATCCGCCCACATCTTGCGCTAGAATTCCAATCGAACGGCGCTCTCTGCGCATCCCGCTTGCCCCGATCTCCGAAACAAAAAGAGCAGCGATTGCCGCGACGCACATCGTCTTGCCCTTTCGGAATTCAGATCTGGCGCAGCATTCCCGCCCCTGCCGTTTCCTCGACGATGCACCCGCAGCCCGCTCTGGTCTAATTTTAACAGAGCACCGCTTGCCATGTGTTTTAAGCAGGGTGCAGAGCTGGCCCGGGGCGGCCACGGCGAATAACTCTCTCATCCAATATTTGAACCTTAAAGGCGACCGATGTGTCGAGGACGACAAATGCCACCAGCCGTGCGGCCAGCGGCGCTTCTCTGATATCGGATCCGGGTTCAGGCGACGGACAGCGAACTTTCCAACGACGCCGGATTACGCGCATCGCGCCGCCGGTAAAGCCGCAGCCCAGCAGAATCATCGCCCAGGCCTCTGGCTTGGGACGGCGCTCGCCACCGCCGTTTCAAAGTGCAGATTAACAGAGAGCTCCCTCGGCGGCGTTTTCTGCGGACTGGTAAAACGCGAACCACAAATTTACCCAGTGCGTGGATGCTGAGCGGCCCAGACGATCCCGTTAGAGCAAAAACGGCGGCACAGTGCGCGTTGGTGGAGACGACGCCCTGCCCGATATAGGCCGAGCCGACCGCAGAGCCTTCGACGCCATCGTCGACGAAATAGCTGGCCCCGTTGACGGCTGCAGGAATGAACCCGCCCCTGTGAGAGGGAGCTGCGATTAATCTATTGGCAATCCGTGCTTTTCATAATTGCGATGAAGCGAGTCGTATGCCGGAATTTCATGCCGGATGGGAAGTTTTTGCTTCGCCGCGCGCTATAACCTTCGTCGGCGGTTCAGTCGTCACCCAAGGGGTTTTTCAGCGCGGTGATCCTCCGACTCTACCCTGCTGACCGCCGAAGAGCGCTATTTTCAATGAGACATCCTAGGTTTCCGACGACCTTAAATTTGCAGCACCGGGCCTAGCGCCTGCTGTAACGCGCGGCATAGCCGCAGGATCGGGCCTTCTCGATACCACTGACAAAAAGAGGCGGCCAATCGGCCGCCCCTTGTCTTGTCATGATGCTTTGCGATCAGGCGAAGCGAACGCGGACCGTGTCCGAACGGCGGCGACGCATACCGAAGCCGATCGCGCCGAACCCGAGCAGCATCATCGCCCAGGTTGCCGGTTCCGGCACGGCGTTGATTGCGAAATTGTCGGTTTCGAACGCATTGCTGGTTGAACGCAGGCGGAGCGACGTCAGCGAAGCCACATGCTCGCCAGTGACATCGAAGCGCACAACCGGATTCAGGTTGGGATTGGTCTGGTCGCCATTGGCCGGATTGAAGATGTCCGAACCGCTGAAGGTAGCAATCACGTTGTCGTCGCCATCGAGGAAGTCGATGAAGTTGTAGGAATCAACCGAGCCCCAGAGGAAGCTGATGTTGAGGATATCTCCGAACGACGACAGATCCATCACCCCCGGCGACCCGTCGCTCGGCCCGACCGTCCAGTAATTACCGGTGCTGCCAAACGGCTGGGCACGAACGCCATTGAGATTGCCAGTGGTCACCAGGCCCCCGGAAACCGGAGCGGGGCTTTCGAAATCAATTGTCGGCGTCGGACCCGAGTACGGGGAAGTGCCCGGCGTAACCGAGCCGATGGTGACCGCCGCGTGAGCAGCTGCCGGAAGCGCCATGGCAGCGGCCGAGGCAAGAACCAATTTAATCATCATTGTGCGCATCGTCTCATCTCCAAATTGTAGTGGGTGACAGGCCGTGCGACTCGCCCTGTTGCGTTATTAGTAAGTAATTTTTAACCACTTCGGCGCAGATGGCGAGTCCTAAATGTTTCAATTTGTCTCATTTTTGGACTCGCAGCCCAACGCCAAGCGAGCGAAACGGCGCGAAGGCTGGCTGATGCCACATCAATGGCACCGAACAGCCGGCAGCCGTCGCTGCGGTTCGCTCTAAAACAGAAGTTAAAAAAAAGGCGGCCATTGGGCCGCCTCAGTGAGAATGAACGGAGCTATCCGTTCGGGTCGCCCAGCGGGAATAGCCGAAACGCCGCGCTGCAAAAGCCCGAATTTTATGCCGTCCTGTTTCGGCACTTCCGCCCACCATTTCGTAAACGGAGCCGGACGGCAGCACGCACGGTCATGGGCCGGCATCATGCCCAGATTTCTCGGGCGATAGCGGTCGGGCGCGGCGACAGGACATAGGGCGATCCAGTCGAGCCGTACCGAAGGCAAGACTTACGGATGGCGAGTCGTTTGGCGAGTCGTTCTCGATCGCCGACCGGCGCCGCTAGCAACCAGTGTTGCATATTTACCTTTGCGACACCGCGGCGGGGACAAAAAGGTTCAGCCGCCCCCACCAGGCACAGCTGGATCGATAATGACGACGACGGGACGGCACTCACGGCAACGGTGCAATTGAACACCAATGGCCTGCCTTATAGGCTGTCGAGCCGCATGACAGGGCCATATAACTGGAAATATGCCATAAATTCCGCAACGGTGCGCCCCACCCCAGACACGGCAGATCACCACTCCGACGGCCCCGACCCCGCGGCAGGGTACGACGCCTGTCGAAACGTCCCTACCAAGCCAGTCAAAAGCGTCCCATTTTACGCCACAAGCCGCGCAAATGCGCCGTTTCTTTAGTTGATGTAACACTAACTATCGCCTAGCTTCTGCCACGGGTCGCAGCGTGATTCTTTTCAAGGAGGGCCGCATGCGAAGTGGGAACGACCGACGGCGCCTGACGCCGACCGCAAAGCGCATGATTTTTGACCAGCGAGGGGCGACCGCCGCCATTTTCGCCATATCGTTGCCGGTACTCGTCGGCATGGGCGCATTGGCCGTCGATGTCGGCATCTGGAACGTACAGAAGAGGCAGGCGCAGGGCGCTGCCGATCAAGCGGCTTATTCCGCCGCGGTATCGTCCAAGGCCGGCAACGACTTGGCAAACGTAACGAGCGACGCGCGGGCAATAACTGCCAGCATGGGTTTCAGCCACGACCCCGTCAACGGGGTGGCAGTGGCGGTCTCGAATCCGCCGACTGCCGGCCAGTTCGCAGGCGACGCCGGGTATTGGGAGGTGACCGTGACGGAGCCGCAGGCGACATGGCTTGCGGGCTATTTGTTTGGCGGGACCGCGACCGTTAACGCTCGCGCGGTCGCGGGCGGGGCATCCGGCGGAAATGCCTGCATCATAGGCCTGAATACCACCGAATCGGACACCGTGAGAGTCTGGGGCAGCGGCGTGATCGACAGTCCAGGCTGCAACGTCTTTTCAAACTCGAATTCATCGCAGGCATTGGTCTGTGGCGGAAGCTGCACGATTCGCGCTTCCACTTATGCGGTTGGCGATCACAGGGTACAAGGAAGTGGCGACTTGTTGGGCGCGGTTAATGCAACCGGGCGCTCGCCTGTGGTCGATCCCTATGCCGATGTCACGGTATCGCCTCCAGGCTCGTGCACGACAGCGAATAATAGTCCCGCGAACAATTTTAACCTTACGCCTAACTATTATTGCGCCCTCAATATATCAAACACGGTAAACCTCAGTCCCGGGGTATATTATGCTAATACTTTGTCGGTCAGTGGGACTCTTAATGCTCCGAGCGGAGTCACAATAATTTTACTTTCAACCGGAAACAACGTTTTTTCAACCAATGGAAGCCCGGTGATAAATATTACTGCACCGGCCACTGGCGCTTATGCTGGCATTGCTATCATGAGCCTTACAAGTTCATCATCGGTGATGACGTTCAATGGCAATACGACCTTCCGCACCACGGGGGCGCTATATTTCCCCAATAGAGCGATGAAATTCTTGGGCAGCTTTGACAACACGAAATGCACGCAACTTGTTGCAAACAAAATTGAAATTACCGGGAATGCTAATATGCATCACAATTGTCCCGGCGCTGGTATTCGCAGCCCTGGCGGTTCCACCGTCGCGCTGATGGAGTGAGCCGATGCGCAACGTCATACCGTCATTTGCTTGCGATTTGCTTCGCCGCGAAACGGGCGCTGGCGCCGCCGAGTTCGCGTTGCTTCTGCCAATCATGGTCGCGCTTCTAATCGGCGTTATTGACGTTGGCCGCATGGCATGGACCAAAATGGAAGTACAAGCAGCGGCACGAGCGGGGGCGAATTACGCGCTGGTAAATGCCGCCCAAAGCTTCGCGCCGGTTGAGATCAAGGCAGCGGTTGCCAGTGCGACTGGGCTCGCGGTCACGCCTGGCGAGCCAGTAAAGGAAACTGGTTGTCTCGATGCGTCGGGCGCGACGGTTCAGCCCTGCGGCGGCAGTTTGGTATCAGGCGACTATGTGTCGGTACCCGTGAGTGCGACTTATACGCCGATCTGGTTCGATCCCGTGACGCTCTCTGCGACCGCAAAAGTTCGCATATCATGAACAAGTGTCTGGCCTCACTTCGCCGTCTGCACGCATCGCGGTGCGGAGCCATGGCCGCCGAATTCGCGATGGTTGTCCCGCTGCTGCTCGTATTCAGTTTTGGTATCATCGAATTTGGACGCGCAATGTGGATGCGTAATACAATGCAATCGGTGGTGGAGAATGCTGCACGTTGCTACGCGCTAGATCGCGAAGAGCTGACAACCCGGCCTTGTAGCACCCAAGCCAATGTCGAAAGCTATGCTGCTACCGCCGCGAACAATGCCGGTGTCGACAGCCTCACAGCCTCGAATTTTGAAGCATCTTCGCCTGCATGCGGCAGGCGAGTGACGGCGACATATCAATTCCAGGCCATCGTTCCAATTGTGCCACTCAACGTGACGTTGACGGCGAATGCTTGCCGCGCGGCTACACCAACCATCTAAAGACTGACGATCACCTCGACTTTTCGAATGTAAAGCGAGATCGCGACACTCTCCGCCGCGGGGCCGACACGGTTTCGTTCAAACCCCCGTACTTGGCAATGGATATGTCGAAAGTAGAGCTATGATGCCCCCTGCCGCGATGGCGAGGCCATAGGCGATCCGCCGTTTGCGCCAACTGCCCTTGTCAGTCGGCGTCGATCCAAATGCGGTTCTCAGCAACCGGAACAAAATCGAGAGCAAGACAATGGTCGCGCCGCTCAGCGAGGTGATCAGCAAAAGAAACAGACCTTCGGAAAAGTCGAACCAAAAGGCGACCGCGGCATAAAGCTTGACGTCGCCGCCGCCGAACCAGCCGAAGTGAAACATCAACATGCCGACGCCGAGCGCGACCGCGAAGTGGAGAATATACGACCAAAGCGGCCCGCTGAACGGAAAACCAACAAACCAGGCAAGGATGCCGAGCAACAGCAATCCAAGTGGTAGAATATTGGGAATGATGAACCGGCGGGCATCCGAGAATGCCGCCAGAACCAAAAGACCAACATAAGCGACATCAATTGCTAACAAGCGTTGACCTTTTCGCGTTGATACCATTGATCTCGTCATATTGCCGCCAAAGCTCGGCATCGTGGCGCGGCCTAACGAGAATTGCCTGCCCGAGCATCGCTTCGGCGAGGCGCACCCGATCGGCGCGCCGCGCGCCAAGCCCGGCATATTGAAGGCGCCTGCTCCAGAACATGTCGTCGTCTCCGACAGCGCGCGATGGCCGCTGCCCGAGCATGCCGTGGGCATAGTCGAGATTGATACGAATATCGGCGCGGGCGGGATCGCGCCGGGTAAGAGCCGCGAGCAGCTGCACGGCATCGCCCGCATCGCCAAGCGCGAGCAGCGCCACCGCGAGTTCGCCCTGGACCTCGTCATTCGCCGGTTCCAGCGCGGTAGCGCGGCGCAGCGCAGCAACTGCCTCGGCGGGACGCGTGCGCGCAAGATGCAGTCGCCCGAGGCCGCGCCAGTATACGGGTTCGCCGCTGCAAGGCTGTTCTTCTCGCGCGAGCAACAAGTCGGCATCGTCCAGTGCAGCAGTATCAAGCAGCGCCATGGTTGTGGCAGCTACGACACGACACCGCATTGTCACTTTGCTGTCGATCACGGCGAGCAACGGCAAAGCGTCCGCGGCGCGACCGACGGCGATCAACCATTCGGCGCGCAGCAACGTCAGTCTCGGGTCGCGATCGGTGCCCTCAGCCTCAAGACGATCGAGCAGATCTTTTGCTTCGACGAGCCGTCCGCCGGCCAGCGCCTGATCGAGCGCAACCAGACCGTCTGCTAGAGGTGCGGTCGGCGCATCGGCAAACTCAACTGGCACTTCGGCGTGTTGGGCAATAGATGACTGCGGAACAAGAGCTCCTACGACCGCCATGAGCATCAAGGCCGGAATAGCCCCCCGAGTTGCCATCGGATCAAGTGGCCGCCAGCTTTGTCGGCATGGTGAGCTCGGCCATATGATAAGCATGATTCAGGCGGTCGAGATAAGCTGCGACGAAGCCCAGATACTCCTTGTTGCTTATGGTCTCGGGTTTGAGGCCCGAAGGAAGTAAAAGGGCAATATTGCATGAGGATCCCGCGGGCTGGCTCGCAACAAACACCTCGCCGATATTGATCCGAAAGAGCGCCACACTCTCACCGCCGCCCTGCCCGGCGGGCGCCTCGCTGTCGGCGAGGCAGACGATCGATGTGTTCGACGCCGATGCACCGGCTTCAGCGACTGCAGGCGCCGCATAGGCGGCCTTGACGATGAGCGGCCGGAACGCGCCACCGAGGGGGCTCGCGCCGCGCAGATCGAGCGCAATACGGTCTCGCGCATCAGTCGGCGCGAAGGATATGTCGCGCAGCGGGCTCTCCCCGGAGCGATCTGCGAGCACCAGAGGCGGTTCGGCTGGCGCTTGCGGCGCGGCGTCGGCGAGCAGCGCGGCCTTTTTCTGTGGCTGGCCCGAGGCGCCGTAAAAGGCGGCAAGATTACGGCGGGTGCGCGGATCATCACCGCGCAGCGCGAGCGCTTTCTCGAAGTAGCGCTGGGCGAGATCCGCGCGGCCGATCGCGTCATAGGCGATGGCCAGTCCGTTGAGGCTGTCGAGTTCGAGGGCCTGGTCCTTGCCGGCCGCCCGAAACAATTCGATGGCGAGCCCATATTGCCGCGAAGCGAGATAGGTCCGGGCGCGTGCAAGCGATTCCGCCGGTGCCAAACCTGCCAAAACCGGCACGCTCCTGACAGCAGGCAAGCCCGCGCGGAATTGCGGTCCAACGGAACAACTAGCCAGGGCGGCTGCCGTCACCACGACATAAGACAAGGTACGCCGCTGCATGATCAGCCTCCTCCCAGCGCCGGTGCGACCTGCCGGATGACGCGGATCGCTGCAGGCAACATCAGCACCCCGATCATCACCGGCAACATGCAGGCAACGAGCGGAATCGAAATCAGCACCGGCAGTCGATGCGCTTTTTCTTCGGCGCGCATCCGACGTTTTTCGCGCATTTCCGTGGCATAAACGCGGAGCGTCGTCGCGATGCTCGATCCTAGCTTGTCCGACTGGATGAGCAAGGTCGCAAAGGCGCGGATCTCGTCCACGCCCGAACGTTCCGCCATGGCGCGTAGCGCTTCTTCGCGGCTGGCACCGGCGCGTAGTTCGAGCGTCGTCTGCAACAATGTCTCAGCGACGAGTGGATGGGAGGTGGTCATTTCGCGAGCAACGCGGTCAAGTGCGGCTTCGAGACCCATGCCGGCCTCAACGCAGACGAGCATGAGATCGAGACAGTCGGGGAAACCGTTGACGACTTCCTGGCGGCGCCGATCGGCCTTAGCGGTAATGAAGAGATTGGGCAGCACCAGTCCCATGACCGCAAAGCCGGCGCCTTGAAGATAGAGGCTGAGCAGCGAGGGCGGTTCGCTTGAAAGCAGCTGCGGCAAGAGGATGGCGAGCGGCAGCACGACGATCAGAATGATGCGAACCAGGGTGAAGATCTTGGGCGCGGCGGGCGAGCGATAGCCGGCGGCCAGCATCTTGCGCTGCAAGGCCTTGGGATCGGAATCGCCGAGCGACAGGCCGCCGCGTTCGATGCGATCGGTCAACCGCGACCAGGCGCTGGCGCGGACGTTGGCCATGGTCAGCCGCGCCGCCGCGCTTTCAGACGCCATCGCCTCGCGCGACTGCGCATCAAGCCGATCAAGGACTAGGCGGCGGTTGGTCAGCGAGCGGAGCAGAAGAAAGGCGAGTCCCGAGACGAGGGCAAAGAGCAGCAGCAGGACGGTCCAGCGCATCAACGGCGTCAAGGCGATCAGTTCAATCATGTCACACCTTCAGATCGACCATGCGGCGGATCCAGAAGAAGCCGATCGTATATAGAGTTAGCAGCCCCATAAACCCGATCGCGAAAATGCGGTCGCCCGCCACTTCGAGATAGAATTCGGGACGCGCGGCAAAAAGACCGGCAAAAGCCAGAATCGGGAGCACCGTCAGTATCAAAGCGGTCATGCGGCCTTCGGAGCTTAAGGCACGCACTTTCATGAACATGCTCGCGCGCTCGCGGATGACGCGTCCCAGATTCTCGAGAATCTCGGCCAGATTGCCGCCAGTCTCCATCTGCACGGACACCGACACGACGAACATGTCGATGTCGGTAAGCCCCCAGCGGTCGGCCATGCGCTGCAAGGCATCGCGCAGGCCAAAGCCGAAGGCGATTTCGTCGCTGACGATCCCGAATTCGGTCCCAACGGGGTCGGGCATTTCCTCCACCAGCAAGTTCAGCGCCGCGGGGATCGGATGACCCGCGCGCAAGCCGCGAACAAAAACGTCGAGAGAAACGGGAAACTGGCTTTCCATGCGGCGGCGGCGCGCCTCGGCGCGGCGGCCGATGAACATCCAGGGGAGCAGGATGCCGACGACGACGCCCATGGCGACGGCAAGCTGGGTCACGCCCAAGGTGATCGCGGTGCCGGCGGTCGTGACCAGGATGAGGACGACTGCCGTAACGCCGGCGGCCGCGAGCGCCATGAAACCCAAGACTTCAAAAACCGAGCGGCGGATGTTGGCAGCGGTCAAGTTGCGATGAAATGCCCGGACCGCCCTGGACATCCATTCGGGGGCGCCCGGGATATCGCGCGGGACGTCCTTGCGAAGACGGCTGGCAACAATTTCGCGGTCGACGCCTGCCTCGATCATCCGCAGCCGCTCGTTGACGGCGCGGCTCTTGCTGCGCCGGTCGGCGATCGCGCTGCCGATCAGCTGGGCGACGAGCACCACAAACGCGAAAAGCGCTACCATGGTCAGCAGTCGAAGGATGCTGTCGTTCATGTCAGTTCACGGGACGGTCGGGCCGGAACAAGTCGGGCGACAGCTCGATGCCATGAGATTGCAATGTATCGAGGAATTTGGGGCGAATCCCGGTGGCCTCGAAATGGCCGATGACGCGGTTGTCGGCATCGCGGCCGCTCATGCGGAAAATGAAGATATCCTGCATGGTGACGATTTCGCCTTCCATGCCGGTAATTTCAGACAGGCTGAGCAAGCGGCGCCTACCGTCGGACAAGCGGCCGATCTGGACAACGACATTGATCGCCGAGGCGATCTGAGCGCGCGCGGCGCGCGGGGACATTTCGATGCCGCTCATGCTGATCATCTGCTCGACGCGGGCGAGCGCATCGCGCGCGGTGTTGGCGTGGACGGTGGTCATCGAACCGTCATGGCCGGTGTTCATCGCCTGCAGCATGTCGAACGCCTCGCCGGCGCGAACTTCGCCGATGATGATGCGGTCGGGGCGCATGCGCAGCGCGTTCTTGACCAGATCGCGCTGGGTCACTTCGCCCTTGCCCTCGATATTGGCGGGGCGAGTTTCGAGCCGTGCGACATGCGCCTGTTGCAGTTGCAATTCGGCCGAGTCCTCGATCGTCACGATGCGCTCGCGTTCGTCGATGTAGGATGACACAGCGTTCAGCAGGGTCGTCTTGCCGGACCCCGTACCACCCGAAATCAAGATGTTACGCCGCGCAGCGACGACACCCTGCAACACTTCTGCGATAGCGACGGGGACACTGCCGAACTCTACGAGCTTGGCCATGTTGATCGGAATATGCGAAAATTTGCGGATCGACAGTAGCGACCCGTCGAGGGCAAGCGGTGGGGCGATCGCGTTGACGCGCGAACCGTCGGGCAGGCGCGCGTCGACGAAGGGCGAGGATTCATCGATCCGGCGACCGACGCCGCTGGCGATCTTCTGGATAATGCGGAACAGGTGGCGCTCGTCCTTGAAGCGCGTGGCGACCTTCTCGAGCACGCCCATGCGTTCGACAAAAACCGTATCGTGGCCGTTGACGAGAATGTCGGTGATCGTGCCATCCTGCAGCAACGGTTCGAGCGGCCCGAGACCGAGCAGTTCGTCGAGGACATCGCTGACCAGCAGGCGCCGTTCGGCGGCGGTCAGCGCCATCTGATGACGGCCGAGGATATTGGCGATCACATCGCCCGCTTCGGTCTCGATCTGAGCGCGCGACATCTTGTCGAGCTGGGCGAGATTGATCTCGTCGAGCAGTTCGCGGTGGACCTGAACCTTCAGCGAGAGCAATGCGGCGCTGCGCGTGCTCTCGGCGCCCGCCTGCGCCATTTCGCCAACGGGGGCGGCGCCAGCCTCAGATGCTTCGGCATTGGCCTTGGCCTGCTTCTGTTTTTGCAGCTGCCACATGAAATTACACCTTGCCCAGAGCCGCGATGACAAGGTCGGACAGCGCCGCGAGGTCGGTTGCGACTTTATTCTTGCGCGCGACCGACCCGACCAACACCCCTTGGTCCTGCGCCGATTGCACGACGGCATAGTCGCTGTGGATCGACGCAAAGACCGGATAATGGAGCGCATCGGCGGCTTCGTTTACGCCGATGGTGCGGAACATGCGTTTTTCGATCCGATTGGCGACAACGCGAATGCGGTCGGCGCCGATGCCGGTGTCCTCGAACAAGGTAAGCCGCCGCCGCGCCTGGCGCAAACTGCCGATCGACAGGTCGACGACCAGGAGGATCAGGTCGGCCTTGTCGATCGCCGACAAGGTCCAGTTGGCCCAGTTGCCGGGCAGGTCCAGGATGACATGGTCATATTGGCGCCGGGCGAGTTCGATGACGCGCATCAGGCGGTCGGCGTCGATCGCTTCGAGCGGCGCGATCTTTTCGGGCGCGGCAATGACCGCGACCCCATCGTCGCCCAGCGCGGCAACGCTGCGCAGCAGCTCGCCGTCGACGCGATCACCAGCCTCGAGCAGATGCTCCATGGTGAGGGTCGTGGTACGCCCGAGATAGGAGGCCGCGTTGCCGAATTGCAGATCAAGATCGATCAGGCAGCAACCGCGCGGGCTGTTGGCGCCCAAGGAATAGGCCAGATGTGTCGCCACGGTGGTGGCACCGATGCCGCCGACGCTTTGCGCAATCGCGATGACGGGTGCCAGATCGCCGTCAGTATCGGTCGCCTTGGCCGACAGCGCGAGCAGGTTGTTGACGACATCGTCAAATTCGGCACGTTGCACCGGCAGCGCGATCACGTCCTGGACGCCTTGGCGGATCAGTGCGCGGGTCGTCGCGAAATCGGCGTCGCGCATCGCGACGACCAGCGGCAGGCCGGGAAAGCGGGTGCGCAGCCCGGTCAATCGCTGCATCGATTGCGGCTCGTCGCCGCGCAGCTCGACTACGAGCACTTCGGCGTCGCCGACCATGTCGGCGGTGATCAATTCCCCGGCATCGACATGCACCAGTTCAAACGCCAGCGACGAGTATTCTTCGTGCGCCATGGCCGAGCGGGCAAATGCCTCTTCGGAAATCAGCAGTTTGATCTTGCAACTCAAGCGGAGAAACCCTGGATTGGCGGGGTTAGTTATGTCCATGTTCTTGCCCACGCTGTCGCCTTCCGTCTTACTGCGGCGAGCCGGTCTTGGTGTCGGTGGTGCGGATCGTGTCGGGCTGCTTAACCTTGTCGTTCCGATACCGATCGACCGCCGCGCCCGCCTTTGCCGCCTCGGTGGACGGAATGGCGGTGTCATATTGCGGGTCGGGATTGACAACCTGCGCGGCCATGGTCTGACGCACCGCATTGCCAAAGGTGGCATCGGTCGGCGTACAACCGCTGGCAAGACCGGCAAGCGCCAGGGCTGTCATCAGGCGACGATCAATATTCATAGCCGGTTCCCTCCTTGGGCGTGCTGGTCGCGCCCGACGCGGCGGGAGCCTTCATCTGTTGCTGGACGCCGGGGATTGCCGGGACGGCATTGTCGGTGCGACCGAGCAGGAACAGGTCCAGCTCGGTCGGATCGCCGACCCGCTCGGTCGGCAGCACCACCTGGTTTGGCTTGATCGGTTGGACCAACCGCGGGGTGACGACGATCAGCAGTTCGGTTTCGCCGCGCTGGAACCCCGAAGAACGGAACAGCGATCCGATGATCGGGATCGACCCGAGCAGCGGCACCTGTTTCACGGTCGTCCGGAAATCCTGACGGATCAGCCCGGCGATTGCAAAGGATTCGCCGTCGCGCAGTTCGAGCGTGGTCGAAGCGCGGCGGGTCTGGAGCCCCGGGATGGTGATGTCGTTCAGGATGATCGAGTTTTGCGGATCGATCGAGCTGACTTCGGGCTCGACAATCATGTTGATGACGCCATCGGCCAAGATCGTGGGCGTAAAGCCCAGGCTGACCCCGAACGGCTTGAATTCGATGGTGATGCTGGCGCCGCCTGCCCCGCCAACGCCACCGCCGCCCTGAACGACCGGGATCGGAAATTCGCCGCCGGCGAGGAAGCTGGCCTTCTCGCCCGACAGCGCGACGAGCGTCGGTTCGGCCAGCGTCTTGGCCAGCCCCTTGTCCTCGAGACTGTCGAGCACGCCCAAAATATCGAGTCCGCCGAGGCTAAAGCTTTTGCGGAAAATTCCGAAACTGTCGGTGATCGACGAAAGGCGCAGCACGCCTTCGCCGGTGCCTGCGCCGGGTGTCAGCGATGCGCCCGCGCCGGTCACACCGTCAAAGCTGCCCGACCCGTTGCGGAAAAAGCCGCTGACGCCGATCTCCTTGCCGGTTTGGCGGCTGATTTCGGAAAAACGCACCTCCAGCATCACCTGCTGGCTCGACCCGATACCCATCATGTTGACGACTTTTTCGCCGGCATAGGTAGTGGCGATCTGCACCGCATTCTGGGCGGCAGCGGCGCTGCTGACGACGCCCGACAGTACGACCGCATCATTCGCGATGCGCGCGCTGATATTTTCGCCCGGCATCAGTTCGCCCAGCTGGCGGCGCAGCGACAGGACATCGGGACCGACGGCAATGTCCATGATCGCCATGACGCGGCCGCCCTTGTCGTAAACGGTCAGGCTGGTCGCCCCCAGTTTTTTGCCGAGGACGTAGATCGAGCGGTCGGAAATCGGCATGATGTCGGCGATTTCTTCGGACCCGATCATCGCGCGGCCGAACGGGCGGTCGAGTGTGACGGTCTGGCTCTTGTTCAGCGGGACGTCGAGCTGACCCGCGCGGACGCCGCCGTCATAGCCCGATTGGGCCTGCGCCGCGGGCATCGCGGTGACAAGCGCCAGCGGCAGCGCGATCGAACAGGCGATCCGGCGCAGCGCAAGGGTGGGGACATCACGAACCATGACGTTTGACCTCGTAAGTTGTCGGGGCGGTGCCGCGGACGATTTCTACCGTCGGACCGGCGGGGCGCGGCGGCGCCGCGGGGGTGGAAGGCCGCGGTGCGGCATAGCGCGGGGCGCCCATCGGCGCCTCGCTGAAAAAGCCGGGTGGCAATCCCGCGAGGCCAGGCGATGCGTTTTGCGCGCGGCGCGATGGCGCCGAGCGCCAGCCGCTGCCCAGATCCTGTTGGGTGACGGTCATATTGGCGCCATCTTCGACACTGGTGACATTGCGCAGCGCGAGCGAGACGGTGCCGACCTCTTGCGCCAGCGCGATCTTTTGCGCGCCGACTGCGTCCACCTCGAGAGTGGCGGTCTTGGCAACCTTGGGATCGGTCGCCTTGTTATCGGCGACCTGGTCGATCGCGATGACGCGAATCTTTTCGAGCACGATGTCGGTCATCTGGTCCTTGTCGTTGGCATCCTGCCCGCCCATTTCCCGGGTCACCAGTACGTCGACGACATCGCCGGGCGACACCATGCCGCCAACGCCCGATACGGCGTCAATGCCAACCGCCACGGCGCGCATGCCGTCGGGCAGCAGCGCCGAGATGCTGGCGCGGCCATCAGCACCGCTGATATTGGAAGCCAATATGGGTTCGCCGACCACTAGCGGCCGTAGCGCGACGCGCGGCCCCTTGGGATTGTTGACGACGCCGATCGAGGTTCTGAAGGCGCCTTCCGGGAGCGACCCCGCGGGCCAGCCAACTAGTTTCGTATTCTGAGCGGTTAGAACGGCGCCAAATTCCAGCGGCTGCGACGCCACGAGAACCTGAACCAATTGGAGCTGTTCCGATTTTCGCTGCTCTCGCTGCTCAACCCCGCGGAAAAAGCTATTAGCTAAGAACACGACGAGCAGCCCTATTACGAGTGCCACCCCTACAACAATTTTGTTTCGCCCCACAAACATAACGCCCCCCCAAAGGTATGAATTGGGAGGCAATGGCGGTTTTCGCCAACGCCCCCCAACCACAAGACAATTATTAGGGGTTCGTCGCAGCAATATCGGCGGTTGCACGATCCATCGCTGCACCGATGGCGGTACCAAGGTTGGTAGCTGCCAAGGCAATGCCGGTGCCTACGATCGCGAGGATCAGGGCATATTCAGCAGCCGAAGCGCCGCTTTCGTCACGCACGAAATTTTTCAAAAAATTCTTCATGATCATTCTCCTTTGATCCGCCAACCGAGAAAGGCGGTTTGCCGGACCAATCCCCCCCATGGAGATGGTCAGACAGTCCTGTGGAAGGAGCAATGGAACCGACGCGACCCGGTGTTTTATCCGGCTAGTGCCGGTTCTACCTGTCAATGCGGCCCCCCACATGGAACGACCATGATTCAACGCCTTTTCGCCCCCCTCGTCAACACAAAATTAACACAATTAAACAAGGCCTTATTGGTTATTTTTTGTTAACCATGATGCGAATAGCCGCAATTTCGGTTTTACTGCCGATCGATTTATGCGTGATTCGCAATGCCGCGTAACAGTCTGTTACCGCGACGGAATTGCTTGACAGATTCGGTTAACAAGGCGGCGGCCTCCTCCGCGTCCCTGCCGCCGCACGCGCCGACGCGCCCCGTCACGGGACAATTCCGCGCGCCAATGCCGGGAACCCGATGGCCGCCAATGATTTATTAACCATGTCGGCTTTACTTATCGGCCATAACAACGAATAGGTGGACAATGGTGGGTACCCGCTTCGACGCAATGAAGACCCGGCTGTTTCGGCAGAGCGTCCGTTTTGTCGCGCCGCTGGAGGACAAATCGCGGCTGCTGCTGCTCGGCTGGACCATCGTCGTCGCCGCTGCCTGCTTGCTCCGCATCGCCTTTCCGGTCACCCCGGCCGCCGGGATTGTCGACGCGCTGATACTGTACGTCCCGCACATGCTGATCCTGACCAGCCCCTTTCTCGCTTATTGGGCCGCCAACGCTCTATTCCCGCGCGGCACCGAATTCGCGCAGCCAGAAATCCGGCTGGCCCGGCTGGGCAGCTGGCGTCCCCTGAACGCCCTGTCGGCGCGCGACCACCCCGCCTTTGGCCCGGTAGGGATCATGGCGTCGCTGTTGATCGGCATGTTGCTGAACGTCCCGATCCGCACCGCGGAATTCATGACCGCGGTCCCCGCGATGACCGGATCGGCACCGCAATGGGGCCAGATGATCTATATGGCGATGGCGACCGACCTGATCGCGATGAACTTTCTCTATACGCTATGTTTCTTCATGGCTCTGCGCCGCCATCCCTTTTTCCCCCGGATGCTGCTACTGACCTGGGGGCTGGACGTGGCATCGCAGGTCCTGGTCGCCAACTATGTCGGCGGCGCGCCATTCCTGCCCGCCAGCGTCGCCGCCTCGATCGCGCCTTTGCTCGATAGCAACCTCAAGAAAGCGGCGATCAGCATCGCGATCTGGCTGCCGTACCTGCTGCTCTCGGAACGGGTAAACGTCACCTACCGCTGGCGCCAGTCGGCCTGACGCCGAAGGTCGGGCCGCAAGCAGAATCCGCCGCCATCATTACCCCAGCTTGGCCACCATCCGGCGCAACCGGCGCAGCGCATTGGCGCCGCCGCGCGTCAGCGGCGAGCGGTCAAACCATTTGAGATCGGCAATATCGCTGCGCGATGATCGCTGCTCGCCGAGCGGCGGCACGGCAAATTCGGTCACGACGTCGGGGTTCGCGCGGCGGTACCAGACATAGGCGGCGTCGATCGGCGGATGGATGCCCTCGTAGTGCAGCTGCTCGAGGTATGCGCTGACGCGCTGCGCGCCTTGCTGCGAAAAGCCCATCATATGCGCACCCTGAATGTCGCTGGCGTGCAGATTGTCAGGCGATGCGGCGGTATAGCCGCCATAGAAGATATCCCATCCCGGCGCGACCTGACGATCCGCCGTCCCCCGAACGAAACTGCAATCATCCTCCAGAATCAGCACGGACTCCTTCGCCGCCACGGCTTCGCGCAAGATCGCCTTCTGGCTCTCATAAACGCCGCGCGCGCCGATCGAGGTAAAATCACCGGTATCGCCCGGACGGATCGCCGCGAAATAGGCAACACGGGGGTCGTCATTGAGACCGACGGCCGCCAGCTCGCGGTCCATTTCGCGGCGGCGATCGGACCTGTAGGTCAGATTGATGACCCGAATGCGGTCGAAATGGTCAAATATTTTCATCGGCTTCCTCCGCGGGAGCTGCGAACAGGATTATCTGATAGCGATCATGGCGGGCAAGGAACGCGCGCGCCAGCCCCGCGTCGCTACCAAAAGCCCGAGCCGAGAACAATGCCGCTGCGACCGCCGGTCAGCTCAGTCCTTGCCGTGGAACCTTTCGCCGAGCACCGCCAGCAACCCTATCCGTTCGCTGGGGACCATCAGATAGTCGCTGAGCGCGAGATCATCCTGAATACCGATCGTGGTGATCGCCTCGATCGCCCGAAATCGCTCCCCCGCGTCGCGCCGGATCCGGAACATCTTGTAATCGGCTTCGCTCAGCGTTCGCTCGATCTGCTGCTGGCGCTCGATCCTGGTCCAATTGTCCGCGGTGTAGGCGGGCAGGATTTCGACGAGCACAAAAGGGCGCTGCTTGCGCAACAGCGGCTTGATCCCCTCGAGGACATCAGCCTCGCCGCCCTCGACATCGATCTTCACGATCGCTACCTCGTCGGGAACCAGCTCCTCGGGCAGCTCCGCGAGCGAGAGAACGACCACGGCTTTGCTTGCCACCTGATTGTCGCGAAAGCCTGCGACTAGACTGGCCGAAGGGTCGGTGTCCTCCTGGCGATAAAATTGGAGTTGCGCCACACCGGCCTTTGAACTGAGCCCCGCTGGAATTAGCGTATAGGTCAACTTGTTCGCACGGATGAGTTCGACGGCATAATCGGCGCAAGCCGGGTTGGGCTCAAAGCCAATGTAGCGCCGCGACGGGTCGGCGGCGGCGACCTTCAACAGCGTCTGGCCAAGGTTCACGCCAACGTCGATGAAGGCGCCCGGCGCGACCTCGAACAGGTGCGCGATCATTTCAGCCATCCAATGCTCGGAAATATAGGTTTTCCGGCCATTAATGATCGGCACGACAAAATTGCGGCCAAAGGCGCGTTCGCGATAGCTGCGATTGAAGAACCCCAGCCGTTTGAGAACAAAATGAGCGGCGCGCTGATGGAGCTTGGGCATGACTGTTCGCTACCACCGCCTGAAATTATTGTCATTCGCCTTATGCACGGCGTCCGCCGGGAGACGCGCGCCATCCATCGCGATCTGATCACAAGAATGTTTGCCCGGTCCAGATCGCCGAGATCTTGCTTTTGGCGGCCAAGCGCCATGGCGTCAGCGTGCCCGAGATTGAGCAGGCGATGATCTAAATCCTGAGCATCATCGCGCAGACAGTCGATAAAATGAACCGGAGGCGGTGGGAATTCTGGCGCCGCTAACGGTGCTTCGACCTTGCCAATTTGCCGTCGTCTCGACAGGGCGCTTCCAGCATGAAAACCGACCTCGATCATCTTCCAGCGAACAAGCAGCGCGAACTCGAGCGTGTGAAGCAGATCATCATCGAGGAGTTCGAAGACGCGCTCGCGCTGGGTACCATGAGTTGGAAGAAGAAGGGCCGGATCGTCAAGATCATCCTCTACGGCAGCTATGGTGCGCCGTGAGGCGCGGGAGGTTATTATGAGTTAGATAACCACCCAAGCATGCTGATTTCCGACCGGCGACTGCGATGTCGCCCCGCTGCAGAGAGTAGCAGTCGGAAGGGGACCGAAAAGCTCGGCCGGGCGTCGCCGGCGGGGTGTCATAAGCAGATCGGTCTTAAATGTAACGGATGCGGCCCATCAGCCGCAGGTCGTGCTACCGCAGTGTCTATGGTGAGGCAACGAAGTGGGTGCTGGACGCCTCTGTATTTACCGTACCTCGCCTCCAAATGTCGTGATGGCGACGGGGGCCTAACGATCTGACGCGGCGGGGTTCATGGCTCCTCGCTGCTGGGCACGCGAAGCGTGCTCGGGAAAGGACGACTCTCTTTGGCCTTTCTTCTGCATCGTCAGGGGTAGAGCTCACCACCTAAGGGCACAAAGGTTGGAAATCGGAACACGGGAACCTGGATCATCTGCCCGGTACGGAACCGGGCTAGCCGCGACGGCCGGAGATGGATGACACCGGGGGCGGAGCTTTCGTAGTAGTCTGAGGGCGGGAAAGCCGCTCACATGGCGAAGGGAAGCAGGAAGACGATAGGCTTGCATGACGGAGGAATGATCTGTGGACACGGATCGTCAGGCTGATGAGGCTTGGATACTCGGCGTTCAGCGCAAACTTTATCAGTGGAGTAAGGCACATCCTGAAGACAGGTGGCGCGACATGTGGGGTTGGATAACCGACCTCCGGACGCTGCACCATGCCTGGCGGCGCGTATCCTCCAACAAGGGAGGGCGCACGGCGGGCGTCGACGGGATGACTGTAGGGCGCATCCGGAAACAGGGGGAACTGCGGTACATCAAAGGGCTACAGGACGAGCTGCGCTCCGGCGCATATCGGCCCAGTCCGGCGAAACGCAAGCTGATCCCGAAAGCCGGAAAACCAGGGCAGTTCCGACCCCTGGGCATACCTACGGTCAAGGATCGCGTCGTTCAAAGCGCGATCAAGACTTTCTTGGAGCCAATCTTCGAGGCGCAGTTCTGGCATGTCTCTTACGGGTTCAGGCCCGGGCGGAGCGCGCATGGCGCCTTGGAGAATATCCGGGCGACCATCCAGCCGCGCAAGCGGGACGCGGATGGTCACCGGACCCGACTGCCATATCCATGGGTCATTGAGGGCGACATCAAGGGCTGCTTCGACAATATCAACCACCATCTCCTGATGGATCGGGTGCGCGCTCGCGTATCGGATCGACGGGTAACGCGGTTGATCGGGCAGTTCCTGAAGGTCGGAGTGATGTCGGAAGAACAGTTCTTCCGCACAAAATCCGGCACGCCTCAAGGCGGGATCATATCACCACTGCTGTCCAACATTGCGCTTAGCGCGATTGAGGAACGGTATGAACGGTGGGTTGAACACCGCACCAAGATCCGGGCCCATCGCCGGTGTGATGGGATGGCGGCGGCGCGCGGGGCGCGGCAGCGAGACGGTAAAGCCGGTCGCTGCGTCTTTTACCCCGTGCGTTATGCCGACGACTTTGTGGTCCTCGTCTCGGGCACGAAGGAAGACGCCATGGCGGAGCAATCCGCTCTGGCAGACCATCTTCGCGAGGCGACAGGCCTTGAACTGTCGGCAGAAAAGACGCGGGTCACCGCGGTTAAGGATGGGTTCGAGTTCCTCGGCTTCCATGTCGGAATGAAGTGGGACAGACGCTACGGCTACAGCCCGCGCGTCGAGATACCTAAATCCAAAGCCGCCGACCTACGTCGCAAGGTCAAACAAAGCACCAGAAACAACAGCTGGTGCAGCTTTGGCGAAAAGCTCCAAGAGATCAACCCAATCCTGCGTGGGTGGGCGAACTACTACCGCTACTGCGCCCGGGCCGGGCGTGTCTTTACCAGCATAGACTGGTATGTCGGCAAACGGCTCTGGATCTGGTTGCGGCGGCAACGTCCCAAAACGCCGGGAGGCGTCATACTGCGAGACCATTATCTTCGCAGTCAACGCCGCCCGACACGTCGGCTCTGGCGCGAGGGTCCCGATGAGCAGTACATGCTCGCGTGGACCTCGGTGCGCCGGTTCCGATATTGTTGGATGGGTCAGCCTGACTTTGCCATGTCTTCCGGAGAGCCGGATGCGTAACGAAAGGCGCATGCCCGGTTCGGGAAAAGGCGATCAGAAACCGACCGCTGAGAGGCGGTACGGCGCTGGTCGCCTATTTTACCGCGCGGCGATTGGGTCGACGAGCCCGAGTATGGCTATCAGTCGGATTATGATCTGCTGATCATCGTCAGCCACGCCAATCTCACCGATATTGCCGAATATTGGTATGTCGCCGAGGATAAGATTCTGCGCGATGCGGAGATCGCGCGGCCCGTCAACATCATCGTCCACACGCTCGAGGAAGTGAACCGCGGGTTGAAGCGCGGCGAATATTTTTGGGTCGACATCGCGCGCGATGGCATCGTCCTTTACGACCTGCCCGGCAGTGAACTGACCACGCCGATGCCGCTGACGGCATCTGATGCCTATGAAATGGCCAGCGGTTATTTTGCGGACTGGTCTGCGAAGGTGAACGATGCGCTCGAGATCGCGGACTTTTGCATCGAGAAGCGAAAGTTTAACGACGCCGCCTTCACGCTGCATCAAGCTGCGGAACGTGCCTACACCTGCTTCCTTCTGGTGCGCAGCCAGTATGTCCCGCGTTCGCATAATCTGAAGTTCTTGCGCTCGCTGGCCGAGGACCGTGACCCGCGGCTCGTCGACGCCTGGCCGCGGGCGACGAAGCTCGACCGCCGGCGCTTCGAACTGGCGAAACGCGCATATGTCGAGGCTCGCTACTCGGCTGCGTACGACATCGGTAGCGACGATCTGCAGGCGATCAAGTCAGCGGTGTCCATGTTGCGCGACACGGTCGAGACGGTGTCGCGCGAATGGCTCGATGGGCTCCGGCAGAAGGCCGACCTCTGATCGCTCAGCAGCTGCTGGCTACAGCGCGTCGAGAAAGGGTAGCCGTCTTTGCGCAGCCGGGCCGTATACAGGTCGAGGCAGTCCCTGAATGGCCCCGCCCGCAATTCGCGGATCGTCCAGCTGCCGTTCAAAAAATCATCCAGCGTCATAGCTTCCTCCTCTGCAATGAGTGCAGAGGAGCAGCGTAAAACTATGCCGAGCCAGTCACCGCAAAGTTGTTGGAAACCAGAGCGTTCGCGCGCCCACTCGGCATAGTGGGCCGCTCGGCATAATCGAAGCATTACCGTATCACCGAACAAGAACGTCTTTGGCTTGGCGGCTGTGTTGAGGAACTGGGTCGCGCCGTTCACGCGATATGCTCCGAACGCATCGCCGAACTTGCAGCGCGCCCGGGCCAGAGTCCGCCTCTCGCTTCCGGCTGATATCCAGGCTGCAACCGCGATGTTGCTGGGCCGGGATGTCCAGCATCCGCCCGATTGCGCTACCTCGTCGCCCGTGAAAAACGCTGAACCCCGCGGAGATGCGTGTGTTTTAGCTCAGATCAAGTATTCCGATTTGCAAGGTTTTGGTCGCTTTGGTGCAAAAGTCTTGTGATTTGGTGTGGGGTTGCACGTAGAATATTGCCCTTGCGGTGGCGCTATGATTCAATCGGTTCGACGAGAAGCCGAGGATTTCGAGATGCCCCCGAAAAAGCCGAAATTGCGCGACGACGACCTGTTCCGGATGCAACTGGTCAACATGATCGACATGGAGCATTCGCTGGTGAAGCTGGCCGGGATGATTGACTGGTCACGCTTCGACGAGGCTTATGGGCGGTTCTACACCAGTAAGGGCCGGCCGGGCCTGCCGACACGATTGATGGCGGGGCTGCACTTGCTCAAGCACATGGAAGGCCTGTCGGACGAGGTGGTGTGCAAGCGCTGGGTGGAGAACCCTTATTTCCAGTATTTTTGCGGCGAGCAGTATTTTTGCCACAGGCTGGTGCTCGATCGTTCGTCGATGACGCGCTGGCGGGGCCGGATCGGTGCTGAGGCGCTGGAACTGCTGCTTGCCGAAACCCTCGCCGTTGCCGTCCGCACGCAAGCGACGAGCGAGCGGGCGATGGAGCGCGTCACGGTGGATACGACGGTGCAGACCAAGGCGGTCGCGCATCCGACCGACAGTCATCTGCTGATGCGCGCGATCGAGCGGCTCAATGCGCTGGCGAAAAAGCACGGCATCAAGCTGCGCCAGTCCTTCATCAGGGTTGGCCGGCAGGCAAAGCGCGATGTGTCGCGCCTCATCCATGGCCGCGGCCACAGCCAAGCAATGCGCTGGGTTCGCAAGCTGAGAACATGGCTTGGCCGCCTTGATCGTGACATCGGCCGGAAGATCGCCGGGGACGAGGTGCTGGAGGCCGCCTTTGCCGATACGCGCCAGAAAGTGACGCGGATCCTGGCGCAGAAGGCCGGTGATGGTCACAAGCTTTATGCCTTCCACGCCCCGGAAGTCGAATGCCTCGCCAAGGGGAAGGCGCGGACCCGATACGAGTTCGGGGTCAAGACCTCGATCGCGGTGACCAATGCGCGCACCGCAGGCGGCCAGTTCATTGTCGGGATGCAGACCCTTCCTGGCAGTCCCTATGACGGCCATACGCTGAGCGGACAGATCGAGCAGGTCGAGCGGCTGACCGGTGTCGCCGTCGAACGCGCCTATGTCGATCGCGGCTATCGCGGGCACCGGCACAACGGCAAGGCCAAGGTCTATATTGCCCATACCCGCGGCATTGCATCACCCACGATCAGGCGGGAGCTGCGGCGACGAAACGCCATCGAACCGATCATCGGTCATACCAAATCCGACGGCTTGCTCGAACGCAATCACCTGGCTGGTGCCGCCGGCGATGCCGTCAACGCCATTCTGGTGGCCGCCGGACACAATATGCGGTTGCTGGTCGCATGGCTGGCGGCGCTTTTGCGTGCCCTGATTACCGCATGGCTCGCCGAGCTCCGATCGCGCCCAGCAACGATTTAAGACCCATGCCCTGCAGAGTGGGGAATCCTACTTGGTCACTGCTGGCACATCGCATTGTTCACAGACGACTACCTCTGGCTCGGCGGATATGGCGTCGACGCTCTATTGACTGAATCTTGCGTAGTGGCGTGCGAGCATTGAAGCATGCGGGGAATGCTGCATGGCACCAGGCCTTGCAGACAAACATCTTAAGAAATATATCAAACACATGTGGTTAGCTTCTTCGATCCGTGCGCGCAGCGGCACGCATCCGCAGAGATGCTCCGCAGCACGCAGGCGCCCGCAGGCATGTACATCCTCAGGAACCGGTCCAGAATCCGCACGCACACGCAAGGGCGCCAGCCACCGTGGCGACCCGCCGCAGATCCATCAAAGATGCGAAACCGATGCCAGCACCTGCCACCCGGCCATACCATCGGTGAAGCCCAGTAGCGCGGTGGCTTCGCGGAACAGGAAAATCAGACCGACAAAAATAGCCAGCATCAGCACGTCCTGGCGGATAAAGCTCAGTCCCAGCGATCGCTGGCGCCAGGTCAGCATGGCGTAGCGTAACGCCTCTGCCAGCACGAACACGACAAGCGCGGCGTTAATCCCGTAATGCGTCAGTACCCAAGGCAGTGCGGCAACGATTACCCCCAGTTTGACGCCATTGCTCAAGGCGACGTTCGCTGGTTTGCCGATGCCCATCATTGTTGCGTCAGCCATCGTTGCCGCAATTCCGAACCACGTGCCGACCAGCAATACGGTCAGGAAAAATCCCGCCGCCCGGTAGCGATCGTCATAGAGCAAGTAGATAAGTTCATCGGCGATCGCGATGCCGAACGCCAGGCTGACCGACACACTCGCCAGAACCAGCAGGCGCATCGGTCCGATCGCGCGTTGCAAGTCACGACCGCGCAGGGCCGAGGCCGAAACGCGCGGAAAGATCAGGAGGCTTCCAAGGCGCTGAAACAGCTGCATGATCGTGTCAGAAAAGGTCCGGGCAATGCCGTAGATGCCGAGCAGGGTGAGCGGGATCGCATCGGCGAAGTAGAGCCGATCGAAGTTCATCGCGAGGAAATAGACCAGCGACGCGAGGAATATCCATTTGCCGAAATGGACGATCGCCCGGACCGCTTCGCGCTCCCATGCCAGCCGGTGCGAGCGCCAGTCGATCAAAAAGAAGCTCGCCACCGCGGGTATCGCGGTACTAACCAGCAGGCCCCAAATGAGCGCCCAGATCGTCGGCATGTATAATGCAAACCCGATCTGGACCAGAGTGCCAAAACCCGCGGAAGCCAGATCGAACAAGGCCAGTTTGCGGACCGCGAGCTGCTTCTGGAGCAGGAAGCGCGCCGGTGATGTAAGCCCGGTGATAATGAAAATCGGAGCGACCGCCGGTAAGAGCAACAGCAGCTCGGGGTTGTCATAGCCATGGGCGATCGGCGCCGTAAGCAGCATTGCCAACACGAACAACAGCAGTCCGCGGACGATCTGGATGGTCCAGGCGGTATTGTAAAAATTCGGTTCGTTGCCGCGGGGATGATTTACGATGCTTTGCCCGACCCCGATGTCGGTGAGCAATTCCCCGCCGGTTCGCAGGGTGTTGATCAACAGCATTGTACCCAGCAAAGCGGGGGCAAGCAGCCAGGCGAGAATGATGTTCGAGCCGAGGCGGAGCGCCTGCTGCGCGACATAGGTCGCGGTCACCCAGCCTGCGGCGCCGAAAATCGCCTGCCGCGGATGTAGAATGCCGCGCACCGCAGCGATCATTCGCGAGCGCGGGCCCAGGCCGGACGCATCCTGTGGCGGGCGGTCATCCACGTGATACACTCGCCTTCTTCGAACCCGTCGCCGCGTGCAGCAGGCCACTCCCTATCGACCGACGGCCCTTAGCAGTGCCGCCGATCAAGGCAAATGACAAACGGATATGCGGTGATAATAGGGATAGGTGAACGAGGGACGGGTATGAGCAGAGGTTTGATCAGCGAAACGGGGTACGAGCCAGCCGCCGAAACGGGCATTGCGCTCCCGGCAAAGGTGCATTCGATTCAGTTGATGCGCGCCATTGCGGCGATGCTCGTGGTGCTATTCCATGTCCACCAGGCGTTTGCGATCCGGTTCACGCCCCCCTTCTTCGCGGTTGAATCCTATCTTTTTGCTTTCGGCGCGGTTGGCGTGCATATTTTCTTCGTCATCAGCGGCTTCATCATGGTGTACACCAATCCGCCTGGCAAAGTCTTTGCGGCAAAGACATTCTTCCGGCGGCGTCTGCTGCGGATCTATCCGATCTACTGGCTCTGCGCGGCGCTTTACGTCGCCGTCCACGTCCTCATCGGACAAGCCTACCACATCGATGCCCGGGAAGCGGCGGGCGCGCTCCTGCTCTTGCCCGGGAACGCATCGAGTATCATCGGCCCGGCGTGGACGCTCGCGTTCGAGATGTATTTCTATCTCTGCTTTGGACTGGCGATGCTGGCCGGCTCCGGCCGGGGCCTGATCATTTTGATCGGCTTTTTCACGATCTCGGTCGCGGCGGGTGCAGTGCTGCCGATCGACCATCCGGTATGGACCCTGGTCACCAGCAGCCTGCTCATCGAGTTTATTGCCGGAGCGACGATCGGATGGCTGCTGGTGGCGGGCAAGTTGCCCAGCCGCGGCGGTCTCACAATCACCATGACCGCAATTATCCTGTTCGGGGCGGGCATCGCGGCAGGATATGAGCGAGTGCCTTCGGTCGTCATGTGGGGCGTCCCCAGTGTGTTGCTGATCCTCGGCCTCGCGATGCACGAAGCCGCGCGGGCGCCCTCGGCGCTCGTTCGCAAGCTCGGCCATTTTGGCGACAGCAGCTACGCTCTGTACCTGATTCACATCCTGTTGGTGACGCTGGCGATCGAGCTAGCCCGCCAGATCCCCTGGCTCGCGGACCAGCCACCCGCACTGATCGCGATTCCCTTCGCGCTTGCCGCCTTGCTGGTCGCCGAATTTCTGCACCACCGCGTCGAGAAGCGCATGTTGGGCTGGCTCACCCCGCGGCGGAAACCGCCTCTGCCGCTGGTGCAGACCGGTCATCCCTGACCGGCTGCGCGACGCCTTGACGCGCTGATCGCCGCGGCGGCTGCTTGCTAGTCATTTTCTCGCGTTCGACCTGGCGAATGATCCCCGCAATAATACCGAGCGAGATCGCAAAGACATATTGCGCATAAAATGTGACGAAGACCCATTCGTACAAGCCGTGCAGCGCGAGCACCAATATGGCGACGCTGGCGCCAAGCACGATTTCCCCGCGCGGGTCCGTTCGGTTTCCAAATGCAAACGCAAGTCCGCGCAGGATCGACCAGATAATAAGCATCACGAAAGTAATCAGCCCGGGCCATCCGGTTTCCGCCGCAATCAGCAGATACATGTTGTGCACCGGTGCCGAGCGACTTTCAAAGTTCCAGATCACCCCCGCTCGTTCGGAGTAACCGCTGACGTTGGCAATCAGGATATACTGGTTCGCTCCCACGCCCATCGGATGATCGGACCACATGGCCTTGGCCGCCGCCTCGAAGGAGATTCGTTCTTCAGTCGAGCCTTCCGAATCCGGACGCACTTCGTAACGATCGCCAAAGCTCGCAATCACCACCGGAGTGACGACAGCGAGAGCCAGAACAGCGAGCCCGGCCATTTTCCATTTGTGCGCGGTCGGCTTGCGCACGATCGACAGGAAAAACAGGATCGCCATGCCAATGCCGACAAAGCCGACCGCGCCGCGCGAAGCGCCGAATGCGACAGCTACCAGCGCGGCGAGCACGCCCAACATGAAGATCTTTCGGCGTTCTCCCGCCAGCAGGAACGCCAGAAGAGGCAAGGTCACAAAATGGAGCATGAGCCCCAGCAGGTTCTGGTGCCCCATTGTACCGGCCGCCTGCGCAGCGCCCGAGAATTTCTGATCGATCGTCACGACCACCTGAAAAATCGCACCGGTGGCCAGCCCCATCGCAAGCCAGCGCAAGGCACCGGTTTGCCCGGCGAAAGACGCTACCGCCATGAACAGGATGACCACGCGCATCAGCTGGAACACGTAAAAGCTTGTGCTCATCGGCACGGTCGAAAAGCCGATCGAAAGCCCGGCGGCGACGAGATAGGCGATGAGCAGCGCCAGAAACGGCAGGCGACGGGCCGGCGCGCGCGAAACGATGACCAGCGCCAGGGCAAGCGAGTCGAGCAGGGTGACAATCAGGCCTTTTGCATAGCCCGACCAAGCTGGCCAAGAAATCAGCGACGCATCGAGGTTGAGAGCGCTGATCGTGAAGGGAAGCACGCCGACTGCGAAATAGGCCCATTTACGCTGCGAGGGCCTTGCCTTCAGCCAAGCGACGGCCAAGGGAATGGCCAACAATATGAAGATAAGTGCAATGATGCGCATGGCGATTGTGCCTTAGCAGCATTCAAGCGCAGCGAAAGGCGCGGACGAGCACGAGCTGCGACACGTCTTCGTCAAGACCGCCCAGCCTATTCGCGGCAGCGGAGCCAATAGCGTCAGTATGTCGTTCCTCTTCATTGCTTCCATGTTCGCTATTGGCACGGTCGGGGCCGTGAAGCATGCAAAATTGCGCCTGCCACCGGACATCGCCGGGCGCCGGAGTTTGCAGCGGGCGCGGCGATCACGGATGAAGGTCCAGGTTCGTCGAATTTCAGTCATACCGTTCATCCAAATGGTCGGCCAAGTCCGGCTCCGAACCTATCCACCCCAAGACCGCCGCGAGACGCGGCGCTAGCGCTCCGCGCCGAAGACGGTCGGCTTCATGGCGACAAGTTTCCGGTCGATCTCGGCCGACCGGGTTACCAGCGACGCCCATTCCGGTCGGCGGCTGGCACCATCACCAAATTCTGAACGGAGGCGGGTCTGGGTGTCGATGACAATGTCGCGGTCGCGCTGCAACATGTCCCACTCCTCGCGAGCAAGCTGGAGGGGGTGTTTGGGTGCCTGCGATGCCAGCAAGGCCGCCTGCTCCATAGCATCACGGCGCACCGCGAGGTCGATGGCGTCACCAACGGTTGCGGGCGCCTTGCCGTCGGCGTCGAGCAGTGGTTTGCCACAATAGCTGGCCGATTTCGCATGATGCCGGATAACATAATTGGCAAAGGCGATCCCATCCTGCGGCGCGAGTTGCTCCCGGATCGTACGCACGGTTTGCATGTCGGTGAGGTTGATGCCGGACAGGGGGATATCCCTTGCCCCGGGCGAACAGCCGCCCAGCAGCACAACAGAAAGCAGAATAACTCGAGCCATGACCAATCCTTCTGGCCTGCGGGATTACCCGATCAATGTTAACAATTCGCGCTACGGCGCCGCAACGCGGCGGATCGGCTATCAAGACCACGCCACCGACCAGGCTAGGCGGACGATCGCGCCCTCGCCGGTTCGCGCCGCTGCTGCATGATGCGGCGCGATATCCGGTGTCCGATCCGCACCATGGGCTTTTCGATCAAGAAATAGGACGCGATCGCCAAGGGAATGAACGCGAAGGCGAGCATCAAGTCCCAACCCTTATAAAGCGTGTCGGCGCCGGTCGCGGCACCTCCCCAATGGGCTGGCGCAAGCGACAATTGCTGCCAGAGATACAGGCTGTAAGAAATCAAGCCCACGCGGGTCAGAAACGGCTGCCGCAGCAGCTTTTGCAGCCATCCCTCATCGCGAGCAAGCAAGGTGCCGAACAGGATCATGGCGACCAGCGCGGGCTGCGCGTGGGCCGCGATCTGTCCGACGACGCGCGGCGCTGCAGGCAAGGATATCAGCACCGCAAGTGCGAGCCAGATATAGCGGGAAGCGACGCGCGCGAAGCGCTGCCGCAAACCGGCGGACAATGCGACCAGCACGCCGACCATGATATAGATGAAGCTGCCGAGCGGTGCGAAGACCAGCGAACCGACGAACAGACCCGCCAGAAGGATGACGGCGGCGCTGATGCGAAAAGCGGCTACGAACGCAAAGATCAGCGGCCACACTAGGTAAAATTGCTCCTCGACCGCGAGACTCCAAGTGTGGGCAAGCCACCATGAACAGGAAAAACCGGCATAGTTGCAGACATAGAGCGCACTGCGCAGCACCGCCCCATTGTCGACGCGCACCAAATCCCATTGCCCCAGCAAATAGATGACAATCACGTAGGTGTAGAAGGCTGGCATGATACGAAAGATGCGCCGGACATAAAAAGCCCGCAGACTGACCCGATCACGCTGGCTTTCCTCCGCGACGAGCAAAGTCGTTATCAGATAGCCGCTGATCATGAAAAAGAAACTGACGCCGAGCGTGCCGAGCGATGACACGATGGCTAGGCTCTTGTCGCCTATCGACAACCCCAGAGAATTGAGCGCGCCGATCGGGTAAACCTCGGGTGCGCGATAGGCAAACAGGTGGCCGATGACGACCATCAGAACGCTGATTCCCCGCCAGCCGTCGATTATCGCGTTGCGCCCGATCGGCTGACGTTGGTCCATCGACCATCTCGATACGCGCCGCCCCGGCCGGGCGCAAGCTGTCACCCGCCATTGCGTGCGCCTGTTTCGCGATGCGATGCAGCCCGACTTGCGGAGGCCGGGTCCACTGCGGCGACGGTCCCCTATCGTGGCAACGGCCAGAAGCCTTTACTTCAAATTAGCGTTTGCGTGGCACCTCCTCCCTCAGGGCCGCGGGGACGATCATCATGTTGCACACAGAATTGCTGAATCAGGAATTTGGCCGTTGTCGGCGCTGCCCGTGGCTTGGCGCCAACGGACCAGCAGCGCTCGCCGCAGACGCCTTGGTCTGTTCGCCTGAGCCACAAATCGCAGCATGATTTTACCATCAAAGGAAAACCTATGCGCCGTCTTGGTCTAGTGTCCGCCTTGGCTCTCGTAACCGCCTCATGCGGCGGCGGCGGGGGTTCGGACAGCAGCAGCTCTGCCCATTCCGTGGTTCTACCGCCAGCGCCAGCGCCCGCACCGACGCCGACCCCGGCGCCCGCAAGTTCCGCAGGATCGGAAAGCACGGCAACGCAGGGCGTTGCCGTGATCGCCAGCAACTTCGATCCGATGCGTGAACTGGTGTCGACGCCGCTGCCCCCATCGGCCGCTCCTGACGTGGTTGGCGCGTTCCGTTTCATCTGCATGCCGGGCCAGCTCAAGAAAGACGACCCCATCGTGTTCCCAGGGCAACCGGGTAGAAGCCATTTGCACCAGTTCTTTGGCAACGATGCTGCCGATGCCTATTCGACCTATACCTCGCTGCGGACCACTGGCAATTCGACCTGTATGTCGCCGGTGAACCGGTCGGCCTATTGGGTGCCCGCGCTGCTCAACGGCAAAGGTCAGGTGGTCCGGCCCGATTATGTGTCAATCTATTACAAGAGGCGCCCATCGTCGGATCCGGTCGTGTCCGATCCGAGCCACCCCCAATATCAGGGAAAAGCAACGACCCTGCCCAATGGCCTAAGATTCATCTTTGGGCGTGACATGCTCAACCTGGCCGATGCGCCGACGGGCAAAATGCACTTCAACTGTGACGGGCCGGTGTCCTTCACGCGCAAGGACTGGAAGAATTTCGAGGAAGCTCAGGATGGCTGCCCGGTCGGCAACCGGATCGGGGTGGTAATGAGCGCGCCCGACTGCTGGGACGGGAAGAACCTCGACAGCGCCGATCACCGCAGCCATTTGTCCTACGGCTCCTATGGCAATTGGGGCTATCTGAAATGTCCAACAACCCACCCCTTTGTGATCCCCTCCTTCGTCATGGGGGTCTGGTATACCCAGGCAGCCGGCGAGACGTACGAATTTGTCTCCGACGCAATGGACACATCGCCGACGCACAAGCGCGGCGATACTTTTCACGCCGATTTCTTCATGGCTTGGGATCCGACGGTGCATGATCTGTGGGAAAAAAACTGCATCGACAAGATGCTGAACTGTTCGGGCGGCGACCTTGGCAACGGCCAGCGGATGAAGCAGAGCTGGGAAGCCAGCTGGACCGCCAGCCCACGTCTTGTGGGCCTATCCGGCAGCTGAGCCGTCCCTTTTACCGCGCAAGCGCGCGCCGAATGCCATTGGCGCGGCAACGCGGCGTCCGTTCGGTTAGCACAAGCGGCGGCGACCGGCAGTTTCTCGTCAAGTTTCGCAGCAGGCTTTAGCTGGATCGGCCTGGCGATCATCCGATCCTATCGACATTCGCTACGAAGCTGCGGTAACGTAAGCCGATGACGGCGTTGAAAAAGCTTCATGATATTGGGTCCGGGCGGCCATCGGATAATAGCGGGCGAACGACTGGCGAAGGCCGATGAAAATGCTAGCGCTGACATGGGTGTTGGCCGCCGCGGCGCTGTCCGGCGATGCACGCGAGGAAAATCTCTCGAGGAATGCCGGCGAAGTAAGACAGGTACCGTCGGGACTGCCGGTGGCCAGTTTGCTTGGTCCCAAACGCATTCCGCCCAGCGCCGCGCCTGATGTTGTCGGCGCCTTTCGCTTCCTGTGCGGTCCGGGGCAGCTAAGCTATGACGACCCCGTCGTTTACCCCGGTCAACCGGGCAAGGCGCACCTGCACCAGTTTTTCGGCAACCTCGGAGCCAATGCTCACTCGACCTATGAGAGCCTGCGCAAGTCCGGCGAAAGCACCTGCCAGAATGAATTAAACCGCTCCGCCTATTGGATGCCAGCCATGCTCGACGGCAAGGGCAATGTGGTTCGCCCCGATTCCGTGTCGATCTATTACAAGCGCCGCCCCGCCAGTGATCCGGCATGCAAGGTTGCGGGCAAGAGCTGCGTCGGCATCCCGCGGGGACTCCGCTTTGTGTTCGGCTGGGATCAAACCCGCCCCAATGAGCCGCAGCCGGAAAACGCCAAGCTGTTCAACTTCAAGTGCGTGAACGTCTGGAAACCGACCACGGCTGCCTTCCCTGACATGGTCGAGCCGATGAAGGTCTGCAAGCCAGGGCAATGGCTGTCGGCCACCATTGCCACCCCGCAATGCTGGAACGGTGTCGATCTCGATTCATCCGACCATCGCAGCCACTTGGCAGACATGGTCCGCGACCGGAACAGCGGGCAGAACGCCTGTCCCGCCTCGCATCCTTACATCATCCCTCAGTTCACCATGGGCGTTGGCTACAGCATCGAAGCGGGCGACGAACCCAGGCTTTGGCAGCTTTCGAGCGATGCCATGCTGCCGCCTGCGCTGCGCCGTCCGGGCGCCAGTTTCCACAGCGATTATTTCGAAGCCTGGGAGGACGACATACGTCTTCGATGGGAAGCGGCATGTCTCAACAAGCTCCTCAATTGTTCGGATGGCGATCTGGGGGACGGCCAGATTCTGTCCCGCGGCAAACATTATCCCCCGCGGCAGGTTTCGCCCCGACTGGTCGCGGTACCCGAAAACGGCGATCCTGCCGCCAATCATCGTCATGCTGCCGACTCCGCTCGCTAGGACGTACTGGGCCACGACAACATCAACGGCGGCCCGAGGATCGCCCTGTCGGGCAAAAGCATTAGCTTTACGGCGCTGCTTGGCACGCTTGGAAACCACATGCGAAGATTGTCACCCGTCATCGCGCCGTCGCATGTGCGGCAGGCGATCGCAGCCGCCAGCAAAAAAGGCTCTGTTGACGAGCAACAGCGCCTTTCTGATTCGCGACGTCATGGGCTGACCGTCGCGAGACAGGATCCTCCCGCACGTCTGGGTGGCAGCGCGGCGAGAGACCTTTCGTCTAGCACCGAGTGGTTAATATTCGGCCAAATGCTTCACCGTAAAAAGGCGGGCGAAGGTCAATTCCTTGCCCGCGGCCAAGGTCACCGAGGACAACCATGACCCACCGGCCGCGAACGCTGCAGCCCGTTGCAGGCCGCGCCGCAGGCGCCGACGGCGACGACAAAGCCAGCGACCCCCGCTCCGGTCGCTAAAAACGGCACAAGGCTTACCGCAGGGATGCCGCGTCTCTTCTCTCATCGGCTGCGCATCGCCGCAGTCGCCGGCAATTCAGGCGGGCTTACCACTGCGCTTGGGACCGCGAGGTGCTCTTACAGACGCTCGTCCGCTCAAATCCAGCCGCCTTCACGCGGCGCTAGTCGTCCGACGGGGCCGCCTGTGCAATCAACCGCATCTCTTCTACCGTCTTGCGCGATTCTGCGATGATCCTGTCAACGCCATCGACGGTGATCGCAAGCCCGCCCTGCTCATTGGTCTCGACATATCCCTTGGCAAGGAGGTACCAGCGGTAGAATTGGAACTGCTCGTCGGTGCAGCCCAGCATTTCCTGGACGTAAAAGCCCGCCACTCCTGCGTTCTCGGCATTCTTGCGACGACTGTCGTAGAGAAAACGCAAGATCCTGGCGTGCGCCGCAGCGTCGCTGACGGCGGACTGCTCGGGCGTGGACGCCTGATTGTCGCGGAACCGCTGCGAATGGCGGTACCGCCCATGTTCGGCATATTGCCCGTCATATTCGGCACGGCGGTCGGGGTCGCGCAGCGCCCGATAAGCCTCGACCACCGCGTTGAACTTGTCGCTATCGGCGGTTTCGCGGCGATCGGGATGGTAGAGTTTTGCGAGGAAGCGGTAGGCGGCCTCAAGCTCGCGGTCGTCGCAGCCCGGATCGACGTGGAGAATGTCATAAAGATCGTTGAATGGCTGGCCTTCACTCATCGCCCGGCGTTCCGATCATAACTGTTTCCCCCCGTCCCGCCACCAGCGGCCGCTCTGCCTCGGCCCCGCCCCCGAGCCGGATCTTCGCACCGTTGCGACCACGGTTCCTCTCATGACCACGGTCTTCTTGTCAAAATAAAGCTGCGCAGTCGGCAGGAGCAGCGCCTCGCTTTAGCCCGGGCTCCTGCCCTTTCCGTTCAGGCTAGACGGCAATCCATACGCCTGTCTTCCCGTCCGCAGCCTCATGGCGGTGCCCGCCAATGTCCACGCATCCTCGAAGCGAAGGCAATGTCGTGTTCAAGTCTGCGGGCGCCGAACCGACATCGGCAGGGCGGTGCGTTAGGCGGAGCTGGCTGACGACGCCGCCATCCTTGTCGCCGCATTGCGGCATTGACCAACAGCGGCTAGCGCTCGGTCGAGCAGCAAGGACGAATGGCCATGCGGGGATGGATCGCAATACTAGCGGCGACGGGGTGTATGCTGACGGCTGCGCCCGGCCTGCCGGCCTATGACCAACCCCCCGTTGCCCTCGACGAAACCCGCAAGCTCGATTTCGATACCCGCATGACGGGGATCAGGCAGCGCCAGAGTGCGTTGCCTTATGGCGACAAGGCCGGACGCATCGCCTTGCTCCGCGAACGGGCAGAGCTCATCGCCGACTATCATGGCGAAGCCAGCATTGCCCATGCGGACGCGCTCCAGCTTTTTGCCTTCGAATTTTATGCAGCGAAACGATGGGCGGAAGACGCCGCGCTTCGCATGCGCGCGCTCGCGATTCGGCGAACGATCCAGGGCGACCGTGCGAGCGATACGCTTTATGTCGCAAGGGCGCTCGCGCATTCGCTTGTCCAGGACGGACGCAAATCCGAGGCCGCGAAGATGCTCGCCGAGGTGCTTGCCGCGTGGGAAGGCGGCGCCGCGCTGACCGACACGGCGGAGCATATTGTGCCGCGCGGCCGCACGGTCGAGGGCAAAGCGCTTGGCATGGCCGCTGCCGCCCATGCGAGGCTCGCGCTTGACGATGCCGAACCAGCAGCCGCTCTATCATCGGCGCGCATCGCCGCGGCCTCATCGCTTGCCTATCGGCGCGGGTTCGGGGTCGGGGTGCTCGACGAGCAGATGGTCGAGCTTGCCGAGAAGGACCCGTCCACCCACACGGGCGAAGAAAGTTTTGCCGAATGGTCGCATCTCTACGCCGACGCGCTGTGGGAGGCCGCTCCGAAAGGCCCGACCGCGAGCAGCGACGCGTTGCTCATTCTTCAGGATATCATGGCGGGTCGCACGTCGCGCGCGCTGGCGCGCGCAGCCGCCAAGCGGGCAGCGGCCGCGTCCGGGTCGGCGGCGCTTGCTGCTGATCGCGATGCCAAAGCCGCCGAGCTCAGCGCGCTGTTTGCCCGCAGCGAAGGCATGAAAAGCGGAAGCGAAGCCGACAACGCGCTCTGGCAGCAGATTGGCGTCGCGAATAGCGCGTTGGAGACCATCGATGCCCGGCTCGCAGCGGCGACGCCGGGCTATGCCGAGCTGGTCAAACCGGCGCTGCTCGACGAAGCGGGTGCAAAGGCCTTGCTGGCAGCCGACGAGGCCTTTTTGATGATCGTGCCGACGAGCCGCGGCACGCACAGTCTGATCGTGACGCGCGAGGGCATCAACTGGCACCGATCGGGCCTGACCGAGACCGAACTCGCCGGGCACGTCCGCCGCCTGTTGTGGGATGTCGGCGCCAATATCGACGTGACCCCCGAGGAAGATGCGCGATGGTCCGCCGAGGGCGAGGGCGATTTTCCCTTCGATCGCGGCACGGCGTATCGCCTTTATGCAGAACTGATCGCACCGGTGCGGTCGGCACTTGCGGGTAAGCGTCATCTGTTTACCTCGGCCACGGGCTCGATTTCCTCGCTGCCGCTCGGCATCCTGGTCACCGAGACACCGGTCGGCAGTGACGGCGACCCGGCCTCATTGCGCGCGACCCCTTGGTTTGCCGATACGACCGCGATCGTGCAGCTGCCCTCGCTGCAATCGCTGCAGCTTCTCCGTGCAGTGGCTGGCCGGGACAGCCGGCGTGGCGAGACCAGCATGATCGGCTTCGGCGATCCGAGCCTCGACGGCGTCGCCGCAACGCGCGGGGTCGAAGGGCGCGCCCGCCCAGTGCGCGGCGGCCCCGGGCCGTCCGCCCTCAATATGTGGCAGACATCGAGCGACGCGGGTCGGCTTGCCGATCCTGCCGCCTTGCGCCGCCTCGCGCGGCTGCCGGGGACCGAAAAAGAACTGAAGGCGATGGCGGCGCTGTTGGGATCGGGCAATGCGCAGCTGTTCCTTGGCGATGCTGCGACCGAGGCCAATCTGAAAACGGCTGACCTCGCTTCGCATTCGGTGCTGTTCCTTGCCACCCACGGGCTTGTTGCGGGCGAGCTCGGCGATAACGGTGAGCCGGGGCTGGTCTTTACCCCACCGACAATCGCCAGCCAGGCCGACGACGGCTTGCTGACGGCCAGCGAGGTGGCGGCCCTCAATATCGCTGCCGGGTGGGTCATCCTGTCGGCGTGCAACACCGCCGCCGGCGATGGCCGCGCCGGTGCCCCCGGCCTTTCGGGGCTCGCGCGCGCCTTTTTCTTTGCGGGGTCCGAGAGCCTGCTCGCTTCGCACTGGCCGGTGCGCGACGATGTCGCGACCGTGCTCACCGTGCGACTTTTCGAGGTTCTGGAGGCCAGTCCGCAACTGTCGCGCGCCGAGGCGCTGCAGCGCGTAGCGCGGGAGATACGCGATGATCCGCGCGATGATGCCTACCTTAAAAGCTGGTCACATCCGAGCGCGTGGGCGCCCTTTTCGCTGATCGGGGATGCTGGCATCAACGCCAATGAGGCGAGCAGGAACTAGCTGCGACGGCGTGACCCGTCAGCCTACCATGCGGATAGCCTACCCTGATTCAGCCCGTGCACCTCGATGCTCGGTCTCACCCCTGGCGCCGCTTCTGCGGAGCGCTGCACGATATCTTAACGCGCAGCATGCAATTGACCTTGCAGCCCCGCCTCTATGCGACCCAGGGAGGCGGGGCGACCAGGCGCTCGGCGAATCGCCCGCCATGACCGAGGTCTGCCCGCCCCCCGATCGACGTTTGACCGGGTTCGGACCGGATCCCTTATGTAAACGACTTTTCCAGTGCGTTTAGAGCTGCCTTATGGCGCGACGGGTTGGCCTCGCGAAATTTGCGAATGTTCTTCAGTTTGAACTGCGGCGCCGGAAGCTCGGCTAGCACGCCGATCGGAAAACGGCTCCAAGTCGGGTCGCCAGTCTCAAATGACAGGAGAAAATCGCGATCGTCATCGGTGAACGACTCGCGAAGCGTTCTGACCAGGCGCTCAAGCGTTGCCTGGTGATCGTCATAAGTGAATGCTTCAAACGGCATGCCTTCAAACTGCGATCGAAAGGTTTCACGTTGGTTCTTCCGCGCGGGAGCGACAAGCTCGGCGATCGGGCGGCCATGGCTGACCAAGGCGGCAATCACGCCACGGCGAACCTCGTCCGTGAGGTCTTCCTGGTCAAGCAGGCGTTTGACATCGAACAGGTCGCGGGGATGCTGCCGGTCAAGTGCAGCGCAGATCTTCCCGCCGAACAGCTCGCCATGCGACACGCATCTCGCCTCGGCAAAGACTTCGAATTGCTCCTGCACCTGGCGGGAGCATGCCAGGTCGCGCACCGGCATCAGGTGGCCGCGAAGCGATGGATTTACCTCGATCTTCACCTGCGTGCGGACGCGCTGGCAGTTTAGCTTTACCTCCATGCCCTCACCGCCTTGCCGTGCCTGGGTGACACGGGTCGGCGGCAAGCGGCGCTCGATCTCGGCACCGACGCGCGCCAAGGCCCCGGCGATCGCGGCCAGCGATTCCTGGCGATCATGATTGGGTAAGTAGGTGAGATCGATATCGACCGAGAGGCGAGGCAAATCCCATTCAAACAGGTTGATGGCGGTGCCGCCCTTCAGCGCGAAGACCGGTTCCGCCATCACCAACGGCAGGATGTCGAGCAGCAACCGGACCTGGTCGCGATAGGGTTCAGCCATGATCGACCAGTTCCCTGGGAAGTAGCAGCTGGTATTTCGCGACATAGCGCCCGTTCGGCACGAGACTTCGATCCCCGGCCCCAAGATTGATCCTGTCGAGGTCAAGATGGCGCATCACCGGCAGATCGGCTCGCTCCGCGAGGTAGAGGAACAGCCTGCGTACCTTGATCGAGGCGCATTGCTCCAGCAGGGTCTGCATGAGCTTGGGCCGTATCGAGGTCATGCTCTCGACGACCATCCCGGCCTCGACGAGGTCGAACTCTTTCGGAGCAAGGTGCAGCAACTCCAAGGCGGCGCGTTCGACGCTGGACGTCTTAAGCGTAAAGCCTTCAGGCGCCTGCCGCTCGCTCAGCCCGAGGTCCGGAGGCAGGAGCTTGGTTTGAACATGCCGGACATCATCACCCCAATGGGTTCTGAACCAGAGTGGCAGCGCTACGTTGAGCGGCGAGAACAGGTAGGCCTTGGTGTTTGCGAACCGGACATAATGACTGTTCCCCGACATCTCGAGGGCGGTTAGCGCCCCTACGTGGACGGGCAGGCGCAATTGCGCTTGTATACTATACAGTGCGCCCTGCCAGGTCACAGTCTCCATTGGGCGCTTGAAGGCGCCGCGACCGAGCGACAGGAGCCAGCGCGACGAGGTGTAATTTTGGAGATCCTGCGGCGTTATTCCAAGGCTCTTGAGATGAACGGTGGTCGCGACGCTGTGCGGCTCCCATGCGTCGAGCAATGGCTTCAATTTTTCTGATCGTGATAGGCTCATGGTATATTTATGGCATAATTATCAATGAAAATCAACCCTCCGCCTCGGAATCTCTTTCCAAGCCATATTCCCGGTTTATTTTAAGAATATTTTCCGATGATTCCAAATCTGGCACGTCCATGGCTCAGCAGTTTGTAACCGCGCTACGCCTCCCTGAAGCGAAGCAAATCATGGCCGACATGCGCCTTGCCTTCGAGCGGCGGCTCCGAAATATTCCGCTACCTTCTTTGATCCGCGATCGCCATGGCGCATTATAAGCTGTGCGCGACATCTACGCGATCGCCGAAGCCCGGCTGTCCCCACTTTTTCTGAAAGCAGAGCAGCCTGCAACTCGCCTTGTCGCCGTTACGCTGGCTCGATGAAGCTACGCCCGAGCTTATGGCGAGACTCGCGAGCGGCCTGCCCGACTTCCAGACAGAGTGAATTCCGGTCGAATCCTCAAACAGCAAGCTTTGGTCCGTAAGCGGATCGCCATCAACGACGAGTAGATCGGCGAATGCACCTGGGGAAATGCAACCGAGTTTCCCCTCCATCCCCAGAATTTCAGCATTGATAGCGGTAGCCGAGTTCAAGACTTCGAAGGGCGTGTCCGATCCACCTTGCGCCATCGTGAAAGGGGGTCCCTTTTGCGCGCCGATTGATACACCCTCGGAAGAACAATGGTGCCCAGAAGGGCTCTCGTTATCGGCCTATCGGACCGGTTCAGGCGATACCGGCGCTAGTTCGCGACGCCGCTGTAAATCCCGATCATCGAAAGCAGCGCTGTCCCTGCCAGCAGCGCCCAAAGCCATGCGTCGTCTTCCGGCTCCGGTTGGCGCGGGTCAGTCGGTGGTTGCGGCATTGATCAGCGTGGCCCCATTTGCGGATCTGACCCCTCGCCTGAACTTCAGGTCATCGCTCGCTCGACTTTTAGCCCAATATCGCTGCCTCGTAAATCGAGCGCCCATTTGGCGGCGATCGATCGCAGTGTCCCATTTTGGAACCGCCGCGTTAGAGCGTCGGTTGACGCCCAAGGCCAATACGGTAAATTTGCCGTAACTTTGGCCCCTCTAATTCCCTGGGGGCCGGGGGGGGCTGCATGCATATGCCGGAAAGGCCGCGTTCCACTGGCGCGGCCTTTTTGCTTGGCCAAGAACGGCAATCGAGCGAAATTTATCGGCAGAGCAATGGCGCGCAAGCGGGCAGATTTGCGTCTGTGCTGCCGGGCCTCGCCGCGATCGATCGACTGCCACGCAAGTCAGGCGGCCACGCTGGCCTGAATGCGCAAGGTCGCTGCGACCGTCGCTCGGCGACCATCATCAGAGATTGGCTGGCCATCAGGCCGAACAGGCAATAGAGCGGCGCGTGCCGCGCTTCAGCCTTCGGCGCAGCGCCAGCACTAAAGACGAGCATGACAAGGAAGATTGCGTGAACGAAGAAATCGAATGGTGGGACTATGACAATGCGGCCGAAATGGCAGCGGCCGTCGCTGGCGATATCGGCTTCATCATCGAAAGCGCGATCGACGCGCGCGGCGCCGCGGTGATTGCGCTTGCCGGCGGCAAGACGCCGATCCCGATCTACGAGGCGCTGGCCGCGGCCAAGCTGGAATGGAAGCGCGTGACGATCGTGCCCGGCGATGAGCGTATTGTCCCGCTCAGCGACCCGCTTTGCAATGTGTCCATGCTGGCCAAATTTTTCCTGCCGAAAGGCGCGCGCGTGATGCCGATCGTTCCGAACGCTGCCGCAGATTACAAGGCGGCGGGACGGTCCGCAGATGCCCTGATGCAGGACCTGCACTGGCCGCTCGACCTCTGTCTCCTCGGCGTCGGCCGTGACGGTCATGCCGCCTCGATTTTTCCGGGACCGGATTTCGATGATGCGATCAGCGGCCCCAAGACCCAGCGCGCCCTGGGGGTCATGCCCGATCCCCTGCCCGCCGACGCCCCGGTACCGCGCGTGAGCCTCAGCCTCAGAGCAATTACCGCGGCCAGGGCCTTGCTGATCGCCGTCCGGGGCGACGAGAAGCGCGCCGTGATCGAGAGCGCGATCGATCAGGGCCGCGCCTCGCCCTACCCGATCGGCCGCGTCCTGGCAGATACCGAGCTACCGGTCGATATCCATTGGGCGCCCTGAGGCGAGAGCGCCGATCGGGTCGTGCGGCCGCGTCGCGGCCCGACAGAAAAAACGAGGCCGGCGACCAAGGCGGTCCGGCTTCGGCATCAGTTTTCGCCCCATTCCGGCCAGTTATTTGAGCAGCGCGGCAGGCGTTACAATCATTCATCGCTTTGCCGGAAACTCAAAATTTTTCGTCTCTTTGAGGACTGGCCGCTTCCGATTGGCGAGTAGGAAACGCCGAACACTATCATGCCCATCGAATTTTGATCGGCGGGCGATCGGGTAGCTTCGGAAGCTTCAATGCGGTCATCGACGTCAGCTCCCGGTCCATGGACGCAGCACGAGATCCTTGTGGACGAGCACGTGCACGGGCGTGCCGGCCCGAATGATGAGCGTGGGCTTGATGTCGAGGCTCCGCCCAACGAGCCGGTCGCCTGCCCTGCTTCCGCTTTGCTGCGCGGACCCGCGCATTGCGCGCACGAGCTCGCTCTCGTCGTTTCCGGTGCTCAGCTCGGTGCCGACACCGAGGAGAGTGGAGAGCACCACGCCCTTGATCAGTTGCCAGCCGTGCGAATCGACGCGGTCCCTGATCCCGGCATAGCCGGAGGCATCGCTGGCGGGCGCATCGTCGAGGGTCAGCGATGCGCCATCGGGCCAGATGATCCTTTGCCACACGACGAACGCTCGCTGCTGCGCGTAAGCCGTATCGCTCTCATAACGCCCAATCAGCCGCGCGCCTTGCGGTATCAGGAGCGTGCGCCCCGTAATGCTGTCGTAGATATTCTCGCTGACCTGGCCAACGACGAGACCCGGCAGATCGCTATTGAGGCCAGTGACCAGGCTTCCCGCGATGACGCTGCCGCTGCTGATAAGCCACGGCGATGCCGCTGCCTCGATACGATGCGGGCTGACGTTCGAACTCGCTGCAATCGTCGGCCCCGGGCCAGCGGCTCGCGCCGATGGCACTTCTGGCTCGGCCAATGGCGGTGAAACTCCGCTTCGCGCGCCACCGGATGACAATTCCTCGCGTCGACCGCCAATCGACATCATGACGGCCGACTGGCGCGCCGCCGTCTCCTCGGCCGCTCGCCGCTCACGCTCGGTCTCGAGCGCGGCAGCGCGGTCGTCTGTCGCGAGCGCGGGGGGATATTGCCCGCCCATTCTGCGCTGATGCTCAAGGATCGGCCGACCGAGGTCGCCCGGCAGCGGCGGCCCGAGCTTGGGAATCTCGTCATAGCGGCCCGGTGTTCCAGCGAGCGCTTCCGGCGTTTTGCCCTGCGCCTTTTCGAACATCTCGTCGCCGGTTACCGCGAGCCTGAAGGACATGGGCTTGAGCGCAATCCATGTCACGGCCGCAATGGCCAAGGCGCCCACGACCGCCACGCCGATGATGATCTCGCGTCGGAAACGCGTGACCCGGCGCGGCGAACCCCGCAGCACGAGCGTCTCGGGATCGATCTTGGTCGGCGCTGCGTTCACAAGCGTATCAGGACGATCTTCCGCAGCCACGTCGGCCCGTTCGCCCCTGGTGTCTGGATCTTCCCCGCTCACCGTGCGTCCCCTGCGCGGATGATATGGACAACCGTCTGGCGTTTGGTGCCGTGTCTCAGCTGGGCGCGGTCGAAGAGACGGTCGACGACATAATAGCGTCCCGACACACGATAGTTGACAAGTTCAGGGCTGCCGCTGTCCCCAGTCACGAACAGCGGCGGCGCCTCGCCCTGCGCCAGGCTCGGCGGAAACTCGATGAAGGTTTGCCGCCCATCGTCGAAGGCGCGCAGCGGACGCCATCGCGCGCGGTCACCGCTGATGCGATAGCCAAAGTTGAACGCCGAGGGATCAACTCCCGAGCGTCCTGCCGTCTGCTCGCGCATCGCCGAGGCGGCCCGCTTGATCGCGAGCAGCGCGTCGTCAGGATAGGTCCAGCGGATTGCAGCCATCGCGGTGGCCGCGGTACTGGTCAGCGCGAGATGATAGACGCGCCGGTCGGTCGTGATGATAAGGTTGGTGGCGAGCGATGGCGCCAGCGGCTTGATCATGATGTGGATACGCTGCTGCTCGCCTGCGCCGCTCACCGTATCGCCGACGGTCCAGCGCGCGGTGTCGCCAGCGGCCACCGCGAGCAGCGCTTCGCCGGGCTCGAGCGCGATCGCGGTCACATGGCCGGGCGCGGCGACGAGTCGGTAGATCGCGCCCTCGGCATAGGCATAGGATTGGATCGCACCGCGATAATCTTCGCGCCGCGGTTCCTTGACGGCTGCCGCGCCAGCGGCGCGAACGCGCTCCGCGCTCCCGCCCGGTGCCGCCTGTGCAGGTGGCACCACCGCCGTTCCGGCGGCGAGCAGGCAAATCAGAATCGGCTTCATGGCATTTTCCCTTCGGATGCGGTGGAAATCGGGATGGCGGGCACCAGCGGCAGCTCCGGCGCGGACCCGGGAAGCGGCGCGGCCTCGACTTCTTGACCATCGCGCCCTGCCCGCACAGGCTCGGCGGCTTCAAATTCGCGGCTCCAGTCGATCGCCTCGACATAGAGGCCGAGCGGGTTCTTGCGCAGAATCTCGGCCGTTCGCGGCGGTTTGACGGCGACGGTCAGGATCGCGGTCCAGCGCGACGTCGAGGCGAGGCTGCCGCGTTCGAATAGGCTCTCGCGCCATTTGACCTGGAACGACCGGGGCGATGCGCGCACCACACTGACGATCTCGACCGAAACCGATCGCGTTCCGACCTGCGCGAACGGATCGGCCGACCGGGCATATTGGTTGAGGAAGAGTGCGCCGCGCTCACCCGTAAAATCATAGGCGGCGAGCCAGTTCTCGCGCATCAACACGGGGTCGAGCGATATGCCGCGCACGTTCGAGATGAACCGGCCCAGCGCCCAGGCGATCTGCGGATCGGTGGGATTATAGTCGGATACCGCTGGCGCGACGCTGCGCGCTTCGCCGAGCCGGTCGACTTCCACCACATATGGGGTCACGCGGCTCTGCACCGACTGCCAGACTAGCCCGGCGGCAAGTGCGGTTGAAAGCAGCAGCCCGCCGAACGCCATGATTCGCCAGCCTCGCGCCTGCACGCGCGCGGCGCCGATCCGGTCGTCCCAAGCCTGGGCCGCGCGCTGATAGGGCGTGACCGGCTCGGGGGTGCGGCCGTAGCGCTGGATGGGTCGTTTGAATTTCATCGGATCAATCCTCCTTCTCGGCGATGTCGGGGCTCGCGCCGCTACCGCCGCGGCTCCCGTCGGAAAGCACATGGACCGCCGCCTGGCGCGCTGCGCGGCGGCGCTGGTCAGCCTTGAGACCTGCCGCCCACGCCGGGGCGGCGCTCGACGATGTCGCATTTTCAGGCGATGACGACGGCGCGGCGCGGTCGGTTCGGTTGCCGGCGTCCCAGGCGGCATCGCGCCCGGCGGCGGCCGCCTCGCTGATGCCCAGCCCAGCCCCCGCACGCCGCGCCGCATTGGCAGCGGCGCCCTGCATGGCGGTCGCGACCCCGCCGAGACCGGCGCCAACCGACGGCGAGCCCGTGGTTTCCTGTCCGAGCGTGTAGGCGGTGGAGGCGGCCGCTCCCATTGACGTCCCGGCGCGGACCGCCCCGAGCGCCGCGCCGCCGCCTGCGCGCGCCGCCGCCAAGCCGGCGCCGCCCGCGACGACCATCGTGCCCGCGGCGGCGGCGACCGTACCGACAGCAGCGCCGGCGCCAAGCTGCGGTGCGCCAGCAACGAGGCCGGAGGCGATGCCAGGACCAAATATACCAAGGCCAAGCAGGGCCAACGCACCAAGCGCCAGCGACATTGCTTCTTCGACGTCGGGCTCGGAGCCGGCCATCGACGTCAGAAAATCGGGAAAAAAGCCCGATCCGATCCCGACGATCACGCCGAGCACCATGACCTTGACGCCTGACGAGACGATGCTCCCCAGGACCCGCTCGGCAAGGAAGGCGGTGCGATTCCAGAGAGCGAACGGCATGAGCGCGAAACCGGCGAGGCTGGTGAGCTTGAATTCGATCAGCGTGATGAAGAGCTGGATCGCGAGGATGAAGAAGGCGAGGATCGTGAGGACCCAGGCAATCAACAGCACGACAATCTCGAGGAAATTCTCGAAAAATGCGATCGGTCCGAGCATGTCCTTGATCTGATCGATCAGCGGATGCGCCGCCTCGAACCCCGCACCGGCAAGCCGTCCGGGCTTCAGAAGGTCTTCGGCCGAGATCGTGCCGCCGCCGGCGGTGATACCGAGACCCGCGAAAGAGCGGAAGATGATGTCGGACAGCGCCCCGAAGTTGCCGATGATGAATGCGAAAACGCCGACATAGAGGATCTTCTTGAGCAGTTTCGCGATGACGTCATTCTCGCCGCCCATCGCCCAGAACAGACCGGCCAGCGTGATGTCGATGCCGATCAATATGCTGGTCAGGAAAGCGACATCGCCGCCGAGCAGCCCGAAACCGCTGTCGATGTAACGAATGAAGGCTTCCATGAAGCGGTCGATGACATTGAGATCGTCCATCGGGCAGGCTTTCAAGAGCGGTGAAGATAACCGCGGGGTCTCAAGGGGGAGTGACCGAGACCCCGCGGCGAACGGCGGGCCAGGAGAGGGGCAGCCACCGCCGTCCGTGTCGAAAATCAGCGGATCGGCGTGTAGGCCTTGCCGTCGCCAAGGAAGCGGCGCATGCGCTCGCGCGCTTCCGCCGCGCTCTGCGCCGCGCGCGCGCGGTCGAGCATGTCGGCTTCATAAGCAGCCGCCATCATCTGCTGGACCTGCATCTGCTGCTTGGCGGCGAGCGCGAGCAGCTGGTTCGTTGCCTGGCTGGCCTGTAAGCTGCCTTCGGCGGCCGAGCTGCGCGCTGCGACCTCGGCCAGCGTCGCCGCGTCGTCCTTCAGGTCAGCGGCGATGCGCGCCTGGACCGCGAGCGTGCGGCGGTACGACGCCATCGCGGTCTCGAGCCGCGCCTTGGCATTGGCGACGCTCGTCGACCGCGTCATTCCGGAGAAATCTTTCGGGAACAGCGCCGCCATGCGCGCGTCGAGCTGATCGACGCCGAAGTCGATCCCATCGGCCCGCGCCATCAGGGCGTCGACGCGCGCGAGATTGCCCTTCAGCTTCTCGATCTCGGGGAAATCGAAACGCTTCAAATGCTTGTCCATGTTGGCGAGCATCTTCGCTTCATTCTGTAACTGCTGGATTTGCTGGTCGATCTGTTTGAGCGTGCGCGCCGCGGTGAGCAGGTTCTGCGAATAATTGGCGCTGTCGAACACCGGCATCGCGGCGGATGGCACGGCCAGCAGCAGCGCCGGGACGGCGGCACCGATCGACAACAGGTGGGCAAGCATCTTCATGGCAATTCTCCTTCGGGGGGGGTGGGTTGGACGGTCGTTGTTGTCCTGGGGAAGTCGGCGAGCAGCGCGGCCGCCCAGTCGAGGCCGGCGGCGCGAAGGAAGTGCGCAGCAAAATCGGCGCCGCCATGCGCGGCAAGGATGGCATCGATGCGCGCCTGCGTGGCCGGATCGGAGGCTCCGCAAAGCGCGAGCGCGACCGGACCGAGCCCCAGCTCGAACAGCCGGTTGCCGCGCGCCGACTGGAGATAATATTGTCGCTTGGGTGTAGCGCGCGCGACGATCTCGATCTGCGCCGCGTTGAGCCCGAAGGCGGCATAGGCGGCCTGGGCTTGCGGCTCGACCGCCCGGTCGTTCGGCAGCAGGATACGTTGCGGGCAGCTTTCGATGATGATCGAAATGAACATCGGCTTGTCTCCTCAGGTGAAAGAGACAGACCAATTGAACCGAAAAAATCGCTCCCGCCATACCAAGAAAGGGGGGTGTTTTAGCCTTTTGCAATGTCGCCGAAGCAGATCGTCCCGTCGAACAGGGCGCGGATCGCAAGACTGATCCGGCTTCGGGCGTCATAACGGCTGCGCGCATTGCGCAGATGCTCGCTCACCGTATCGGTCCGCAGGTTCATGATCTGGGCAATGACCGAATCCGACTTGCCGCGTGCCGCCCATAGCAGGCATTCGATCTGCCGGTCGGTCAGGCGCGGCGAATCGTTGGCGGCGCCCCTGCCCGACAATTGACGCGCCGCCTCGAAGACAAACGCACCGATCGACTGCGCGAACATCAAGGCTTCGGGCGTCGCGGGTGATCCCCGCGCCCAGGCGAAAGACACCGAGCCATGCGCTTCGCCGGGAATATGGGTTGGGATGGTCAGCCCGTCATAGATGCCATGGTGTCGGGCCCGCGCCAATATGGCCCGGTCTCCCCGGCGTGGCCGGGAAAATGACGGGATCTCGTGCCACAGGAAGCCGGCCGCGCGCCGCTGGCTGGCGCGGTGAACCGGGTCGTTGACGCCGAGGCCCTGTTCATCGAACCAGCGCGCCCATTCCTCGGGATAATTATGGACCCGCACGCCCTTCTCCGGGCCGGCCAGAAAGTCGATGTGATGACTGAGCGCGAACCAGGAGCACCCCATCGCCGCGCAGGCTTCCACCAACAGATCGGCCAATGCGGCGTAGCTCGAAACATTCAGAATCTCTGCCTTGAAACGCTTCGCGGCGTCGAGTTTTGGCATTGCGACCTATGGCAACGCCGGCGGCGTTCTCGACCGCTCGCCCGGTTTTGCCCCTGTCCGTTGCCGACCCGCTCGCCTTCTCAAATGGCCTGGGTTCCGCGATGGATCCAACACTCGCATCAAAAGATGCGAAGTCGCCACTGTAAGATCGGCCGGATATAGTTCAAATAATTTCGTGAGTTAGTCTCATTTTGAGAGTTTTTGTTGGTCCGAACTTGGCTTAAGATGCCGCTAGCGCGCTGCGGGCCCGATCGTCTTGCGTTCGGCGCCGGTCATCCCGCGCGCGGGTTCGCGCTGTTGTCTTGGTGGGCTGGGCATCGGCGATGAAGGCAAGGCTGGCGCCCGCCAGCGCCGTCAAATCGAAAGACCAGCGGACAATTATGGATCGGATTTACCGCCGAATTTCAAACGGCGCTGCAAGAGGGAGCAATATAACGATGGAAGGGCCGCAAGCTTCTGCCGAGGATTGCCAGTGTTGGGCGCGATTGACCGATAAGCAGCGCGCCTGCCTGGATCTCCTGCTCGAACACAAAACCTCTAAACAGATCGGACGAGACCTCGGGGTCTCGAAATATACCGTCGACCAACGCATCACCGCAGCGCGCCTGGTGCTGGGCGGGCGCGATCGCGGCGACACCGCCAATCGATATGCGCGGCTCAGAAAGATATGCGACCGGATCGCATATGATCCGGTGGAGGTTCCCGCCCCGCCTTCGCCGATGGCATCCCGGCGCGCAGACGACGGTCCTGCTACCGTCCTCGGGCTCGGCGAGACTCGCCGGGCAGAGGATGGAATGTCCTTGGCGAACCTGTCGTTCGGGAAGATCTGGCGGCACGACCACAAGCTTCACACACGAATGGCGATCACGGCGGCAGCGCTCGTTACCCTGATCATCTTTGTGTTGGGAAGCCTCGGAATTGCCGAATCGCTGACCCGTCTGGTCGCGAGCTGAATCGTCTCAATGTCCATCCCCCGGGACCCAGTTTTCGGGTCCGCCATAGGAGCCATCATGTCTGAAAACATCCAATTTGCCGTCGCTCGCCTGCGCCGCCAGGTGCCAACCGCCGAACATCGGATCGATGACGCGTTGATCGCGGTTTCCACGCTGATGACGAGCGTGGTCACCGCGCGGCGCGACACGCTGGGCGTTCCCGCTATTCGAGGCCATGCGACGATCCAGCGCCTCGCCCGGGTCCAAAGCGCGCTTGTCGGCGCGAGCGGCGATGTGCTGCGAGTCCACGGCGACCTCGCGGACATCGCGCAGGAGACCGCAGGGCTCGACCTCCATGAATGTCCCGCGCTGGCTGCTCCCAGTGCGGACAGGTCAAAGGCAGCGGCGTAATTTTGGCGAGGGTCGCCCTCATGGAGAAAGACAGCGATGATTCGAATAGCGGTCTTCGTGACAATCTTGTCGGCGGCCCTCCTCTATGCGCTCCGAAAAGGAGGCGGTCCCGAGCGCGCGATGGCGTTGATCCTGATCGCCATGCTGCTCGCGGACCAGATTCTGCACCTCTTTATCCCGCCGCGCTTCAGCAGCGTGGATATGGGGCACCTGCTGATCGATCTGATGGCTGCAGGGACGACCTTTGTTCTTGCGATGACGGCGCATCGCTTCTGGCCCATGCCGGCGGCGGTGCTGCAATTCCTGCCGTTGATGGCGCATATCGGGAAAGCCGCCGACCTGTCGGTTCATCCGATCGCTTATCTTGCGATGCAGGTCGCTGCCGCCTGGCTTCTCCCTCCCCTGCTCGCTTTTGCCACATGGCGACACCAGATGCGGCTGCGGACGAGCGGGATCGATCAATCCTGGTATCGCTCCTGGGGTTCGTCGAGCCAGCCGAATGCGAGCAGATAGCAACAATCTTGCTGGCCGAGTTCAAGGGACTTGGACGCCTCTGGTTGCAGCCCCCTGAACGCCTGTCGCGCATCCTCGCCGATTGGCCCACCGTCCAGGCCTTTCTCGCGAGCGTGCACGATGCGATGTTCGAAGGAATGCGTTCGGGCCTTCGCTCGGTTCCCATCGATCCGTTCGACCCGGCGCTGCGCCGCTATCTGATTGCATCGATGGGTTCGCTGCCGGACGAGATGCTCCGGGTGCTGTTTCTCGATGCCGGCCACCGGCTGATTGCCGACGAGCCCCTGCAACAGGGCACTCTGACCCAGCTCGCAATTTACCCCAGAACGATCTTTCGCCGCGCGCTCGAGCATAATGCGGCCGCGATCATCCTCGTTCACAACCATCCCAGCGGCGATCATAGTCCAAGCGCGGAAGATGTCGCGACCACGCAGCGTCTCGACCAGCTCGGACGCGCGCTCGGCGTCGAAATCCTCGATCACATCATCGTGACCGCAGCCCGGACGCACCATCTCATCGCCGGAGACAAGCTGCCCGATAAGCCCACAAGCGGCTGGGCCATGTTTTTCCGCAGCGACCCGTGTCGAGGCGACGCCGCCGAATTACGTGCGCTCCGCAACGCCGAGATTACATTCCGGCGGAGAATCTTGCGCAACCAGTTATTGGGCGGATCCGAACATTTCGGCGAGCCAGCTTGGGACATAATACTCGATCTGTTCATCCACGAGGCCAAAGGCCAGCGCCTGTCGATGTCGGCGCTCTGTGTCACGGCCGCGATACCGACGAGCAGCGCGATGAAGTTGATACAGCGGATGTGCGACGACGGGATTCTTGAGCGATCGCCAGACCTAGCCGACGGGCGGCGGAGCCTTATAAATATTGCGCCCGCCGTCTCTCATCGGCTGCGAGCCTATTTTGCCGAAGGCACCGAATAGAGCGTTTATGATGCGACGGCCGCGCGTCGTGCGACCGGCGGCGCATGAATGGCACGCAGTAGCCAGTGGAGCACGCACTTTGCCCGGTCGCCCGACGGCGGCGGCGCTCAGCCACTGACCACGGTCCTCGGTGCGATTCTGGCGCTCGATGAATATTTTCCAAAAATATTCCGGCTATTCAGCATGACGGGCGGGCCGGCAGCAGACTGGCGGTCGAGCCAGGCCTATCGCGAATTGCTGGTTTCGGATCGCCGCACCTTCGCGTGGGAGTGGCTGCGTCGGAATGATATGTACCGTCGGCTCTGGTCGCAACGCGGCCAACCCGGCGCGATTGGTCCTGAGCGCTTCGCGCTGCTCGGATGGATCGACCCCGCGCTACCGGCGCCGGATGCTCGTCCGATCTGGAGCATCGACAAAGATCCGCGCGTGCTTCGCGCGAGACTCGCCACAGCCTCCGCTCCCCCCGACGATCTTTTTGACATTCGGTCGGTTGCGCCCTTTGTTTCCGTTGAAATTGGCGTTGACCATATCGAGCACTGGCTGCTCAGCGACGGTCATTGGGCAATTCGCCTCGACCTCCAAGGCGGCACGCTGCTCGGCAGCCCGGCGCTCGTCGAGCAGCGGATCGCGGGTCTGCAGTCGGCGAGGCCGAAGCTGGAAGCGCTAAGGCAATTTATCGTCCTGGCCAGCGCGGGTCATTTACCCGCCTCGATGATACCGCGCGAGCGCAAGGCCGCGCAGTGGATCCGCGAACTCCGCGCCGGGGACGCGATCCTCGATGGGGCGAGCCAACACCAGCTGGCGCACGAGCTTTTTGGAGCTGCGATGTCCGCCCGCCGGTGGCGGGTTGAAAATTCGTCGCACCGGCTCAGGGTGCAGCGCCTGTTCAAGATTGCGCGCATGCGCCTGTCATGTCCCTTGGACGGCCCGTGGTTCGATTGATCAAAACCGGCCAATTGATCGTAGCCGCGCGGCGAAATCGGCCTTTTTGGCTGACGCGAGCCGGAAGCCGCATTTGAACGCGAGCTATCCCGAAGAATACCCTGAATACCAAGAGCGAGCCGCCGTAGAGGCAGCGGTGGCGGAGGGTTTGGCGAAGGGAGAATTACCCCTTTGAAAACAACGAACGGCTGCTTCGGCGGGTTGAAAGCGTGAGGGCAAGATAAAAGCTGTTTCTCCCCCAATGGGGTAAGTCGATGTCTGTACATCATAATTTGGGGAGTCCGGCGGCACCATGGGGAGACGCATGGTGCCATTATAGTGCCGGTTGCGCCACCAAGCTGTTGAATAACTCGCCTATCAAGAAAGCCGCCGAGAGAGCCGGGTCGAAATATGGTTCAGCTGCAAACCCGCGCGGCGCAGCGTCGAGGATCACGATATAGGGGTAGACCGCCGCGTCCCAGAAGGCAGGCGCATCAAGGGCCGAGAGACGCGGATCGGCCGGGAAAGCAGAGACCCCATCGCCGGGCCATGCCCTCCTGCGACGCCGGATCGGCATGGCGATCCGCCATCACGATCTCATGGTCGCGGCAATAATCCGGGCTGCGGTGCAGAAACTCCTGGGCGTAGCCGGGAAAGTCGAGGCGCAGTGCCCGCTTGCCTTTTGCCATCTTCTGCACCGCCATAACCGCCTCCAAAGCGAGACCGAAGTGTTGGCGATATGCGGGCATGCGCCAATTCCCAGAAGCGGGGATGTCCCTGCCCAGAAATGGGTATCCCGCCCGGCGGTGCCGGGCGGGACCGCGGGGTCAATCGCAGCGATGCGCACCCCAATATCGGTCCCAGCGCGCGGCAAGGCTGCTCCGGACCATGGCGCAGGAGATATCGCCCGAACGGGGCGACGTGCAGAAGGCGGCGGTACGGGTGCCGCCGGCCCCGCCGCGCGAGACGCAGCGCATGGCCGGACCGCGAACGAGGATATGGCCGGTCCGGTTCTGCCCGTGCGGCGTCCCGAGCAGGCCGACGAGATGATCGCGCGCCGCGACCGGGTCGGCGTCCGGACAGGGATGCCCTGGACTGCAGCTGCCGTTCATTTCGCGCGCGGCCACGCCCGAGAGGCGTATATGCGGCCCTTCCGCGCACCATATCGGGCCATCGCCATCCCAGACCGCGACGGGGGTGCAGGTGAAGGCCTGGCCGGAAGGAACGACCGAGGCGAGCAGGAACAGGCTGAACATCATTGCCCGGTCCGTAATGCGGACGACCGATCGATTCAAATACCAAGGCGATCAAAAATCATCAAAGACCCAGCACGAAGCGCCCCTACAAAACGCGCTCTTGGCGAGAGTGCAGCCGGGCGGCGTGCGCGCGGGCCTGGGGCCCGCCGCCGTCCGGCAAGCTTACCGAGCCAATTGCGCTGCGCGGCCCAGGATAACGCGCGGTCCCTGGCGCCGCTTGCCGGCTCCAATCCACGCCCAATTCAACCGCGCTCGATTGCCCGCGGCGCGGGCGCCCGCTTCAGCCCTTGTGACGAATGACGTGCCGCGCCTCGCTGCACAGGCCGCACGGCCCCCTCGACCGTTCAAAACCCCTGACGCCGGCAGCCGCGCCCGTCGCAACATTGGTCTGCGCAATGGAAGATAGGTCGAGCCGGTCGGTGATGCAGTCGTCGCAGAGAGCTGTGCCGTCCATACGCCGGATCAGCGCTTCGACTCGTTCTGCAATGGATGAGCTTCTAATCATAGCTTCGCCGTAGACAGGGATCGGGATTCGGGAAAGCCACCGATTTGCGAGCACAGGATTTGGCCGATTTCCGACCATCCGGGAGACTGAAAAATCCAGCCCGGTCAGCCCGGAGTGCCAACTTATCCGCTCGAGATGACCGCCGGCCTGGAACAAGTCGGCTGCGCCTTTGCGGGCTGGATGCAAATCCGCCCGGCGCGGCGATCGACGGCAAGCGGACGCCAAAGGGGCGCCATTCGCATGGCAATGACAGGCAATCCGGTCGCGGAGTCATTCGACCTTGCCGCCGCGCAGCGGACCTATTCGGGACGTAGCTCGGCAGAGCTGTGAAGAACGGGTTTGCGGGCAATCGCAGCCGGCCTAAAGTTCACGGAATGACCAAGAACCGCGCTGAGCGCCGTGACGCGATCAATGATCGCCCGCGCTTGCCGGGCATCGGCGACCGTAGGGGTCCCGCGGACCAGCGACCCGTCGTGGACCACGCCTTTTGCGTCAAGCTGGACGGGAATGATACGCGTTCGCGCAACCCGGCCCCTGTCGATCTCGATCTGTGCGATCAAAGATTGCCACGCCTCGGGTCCATAAGCGCCGTCGGGTTTCTTCGACTGAAAGATGAATGAGCTCAGCCCATGGAACAGCGGTGCGCCGCGGTAATATTCGATGCCCTGCAATTCGGGGACACCGTGGGCGGCAAAGGTGACCGCTCCCGCATCGATCGCTCGGCGCGCCAGATCGCGCTGCCATTCGGGCGTGTCCGATTTCTTCGGCTCCCAATAATGGCTGTGCAGATAGGCGATGACGATCGCTCCCGACGATGCTGCCAGGCGGATGGCGGCGAGATAGCGTTCCACGTCAAAGCCATTGAGCGCGCCGTCGGCGCTGCGCCGCAATTCATTGACTCCCGGGCGGGTGGCCGTCGCGGCTGCGCCGTCACGAATCGCGCCGGCAGCCGCGGCGACCAGCGCCACCGTCTTTCGCCCCTTCAAATATCCCGGCGCGCTGGCGGAGGCGAGGTCCGGCCCAGAACCGGCATACGTCAGCCCGCGCCGTTCTACCGCGTCAATCGTCGACAATATGCCCCCCGCATCGAGATCCCACGCATGATTGTTCGATGTCGCGAGAAGGTTCACGCCGATCGCCTGCAGGCAATCGATGACCTCGGGCGCACCGACGTGCAGCACTTCGCTGTCCGCGGGCCGGGTCGATTGTCCAGCGAGCGGCCCGGCGATCACCGTTTCCAGGTCGGTAAAGACGACATCGCTGTTCTGCAGCAGGCGCCGGAAATGGCCGAGAGCAGGCCAGCCGACCGCGCGAAGGTCGGCCTTGATGAGCGCCTGCCCGAGCAGGCTGATCCGCAGCGGCGCTGGCCGCGCCGCCACCGGCAGCGGAAAAAAGGCGACCGACACGCCCGCCGCGATCAGATGCCGACGCGTTGGCATGGACAATATTTCGGAACCCATTGGTCTCCTCCCTGCCCTTCTCATACAAAGATTGCGCATTCACCGGCAACGTCATGCACTTTCGTTATGATAGCATCACGGAGTGTCATAATATTTTTCACCGCGGCACTTCGCTCTAAGCGGGTCGGGACATCACAAATTGGGGGGATTATCCATGACCAGTGCAATCGTTCAGAGCGACCGGCAACGTCGCCGGGCTAAATTTGCCGCCGCCGCGGCCAGCATCAGCCTGGCGGCGCTCGTGTGGCCGACGATGGCCCAGGCGCAGGACGCCGAAGATGTCGCTGCCGAAACCGAAGCGGACAGCGCGGGCGACATCATCGTCACCGGGTCGCGAATCAGCCGCAAGGACGCCGACTCGGTCGGGGTGCTGCTGACGATTACCTCGGAAGATATTGCCCGGTCGGGGACATCTTCGATTGGCGAGTTGCTCCAGAAAATTCCGTCGGCGGGGGTCAGCCTCAATTCCAACGGGACGCAAGGCACGTCGTACGGCGCCAGCTCGATCAACCTGCGCTATCTGGGCGGCGCCGAGGGCAGCGGCAACCGCGTGCTCGTGCTCGTCGACGGACATCGCTGGGTCGACGGCGTCGGACAGCGCGGTTTCCGCGATTTCGTCGACCTGAACACGCTGCCGCAGGGCATGATCGACGGCATCGAAGTGTTGAAGGATGGCGCGTCGGCCATTTATGGCGCCGACGCGATCGCGGGCGTCGTCAACATCAAGACGGTCCAGCCCTTCGACGGGCTGCGCGGGTCGGTTCGCGCTGGCGTCACCAGCCGCGGCGACGGCGCCGAAGTTGGCGGCATGCTGACGGTCGGCAAGACATGGGACCGCGCGTCGGTCATCCTGTCGGGCAGCTATTTCAAATCGCGTCCGATCCGGACCGATGCGCGCGAGCTGACCACGCTGACACTCGTGCCGCAAACCGCAGTCGGCAACAATCCCAACGGCCTGTTCATTCTGCCCGGGCTCGCCAACAACGCCTATTTCGGCACGGCGGCGGGCTTTGCGAGCAGCGCCAACCCGATCGTGCTGAACAATGGCGCCGCGATCGGCGCCGGAAATCAGGCCGACAATGCGTTCCACGTCGGGGCGCTCCCGGGCGACGCCTACAACACCCAGGCGCAGGGGATTTACTCGACCGGCCCGTCGGAGCGTTACGGTGTCTATGGCCGGTTCGACTATGAACTGACCGAAGATGCGACGATCAAGATCGAAGGCGTTTACAACCGGCGCAAGTCGAACCAGCTGTTCTCACCCGTGCTGCTCGACGTCGGCGGCACCGCCGGAACGGTGCGCGGCTTTGCCATCCCCAACAATCAGGCGTTCAACCCGTTCGGCACCGCAAATGGCGTCCCCGCTGCCAATGCGATCGGCTTTGCCGCCAACAGCGCCTGGCGCATCCGCAAGGTGATGAGCGACGTCGGCAACCGCAACAACGCGCAAGATGTCGAAACCTTCCGCATATCGGTCGGCGTCGACGGTATCTTGCCGATCATGGGCGGCGAATGGCGCTGGGATGTCTTTGGTTCCTATTCGAAGAACAGCATCCACACGACCGCCGAAAATGGCATCAATTATGACAATCTGTTCCTTGGCCTGGGATCGCCCGCGACCTGCGCCGCCAATGCCGGTTGCGTACCGATCAACCTGTTCGCGCCGATGACCGCGCAGCAGGCCGATTATATTCGCTTCACCTCGCGCGAATATAACCGCACCGAATTGTACAATGCCGCGTTCAACATTACCGGCAACCTGTTCGACCTGCCGGCCGGTCCCGTGGCGCTCGCGGTGGGGTATGAATATCGCCAGAATCGCGGCTTTGACGCCCCCGATCCGATCGTCAACGCGCCGCCGATTTACCTGAACGCCGCGCTGTACACCAAAACGACGGGGCAGACGCGCACGTCAACGGTGGGCAGCTATGACCTCCACGAAGCCTATGGCGAACTCAATATCCCGATCTTCAAGGACCAGCCGTTCGCCCAAAGCCTCGATGTCAGCCTTGCGGCACGCTATTCCGACTACTCAACGGTCGGCAGCAAGACGACGCTGAAGGCGGGAATCGGTTACCGGCCGATTGAGGACATCTTGCTGCGCGGCACCTATTCGCAAGGCTTCCGCGCGCCGTCGATCCTCGAACTGTACCAGGGCGCGCGCCAGACGAGCTTTCAGGGTACCGACCCGTGCAATGGCGGGGCGACAGCAAACCCGAGCCTGCCCGGCTGCTCCGGCGTTCCGACCGGCTATAATCAGGCCAATTTCAATCTGAACGGACTGATCCCGGGGGTTATCAGTGGCAACACCGGCCTCAAGCCCGAAACCGCCGACACCTTCAGCGCCGGGATCGCAATCTCGCCGCGCGCGGTGCGCGGCCTGTCGCTGACCGTCGATTATTACAAGATTAAGATCAAGGACGCGATCGCATCGCAATCGCCGACGCAGATCATGCAGCTGTGTGCGCTGCGCGGCGGCGTGTTCTGCGACCTGATCATTCGCGACGCAGGGACGGGCGCGATCCTTCAGCTCCTTCAGGGCGCGCAAAACCTCAATGCGGTCGAGACGGACGGGGTTGATGCAACGCTGCGCTATGATTTCAACACCGGCATCGGCCGATTCACCACGATGGTTGACGCATCGTACCTCAATTCGTTCAAGACGACCGCGCCGAACCCCGCTGGCGGCGATCCCATCATCGACGAACGCGCGGGCAAGGGTGACCAGCCGCGTTCGACCTATCCGCGCTGGAAGGGGCAAGCATCGCTCGGCTGGATTGGCGACACCGTCGATATGACGCTTCGCGCCCGGTACATCGGGCCGACAACGGACCGGGTGAATGCCGTGAAGGACGACCGGACGCGGTCGATCATCTACACGGACGCCGAAATTGGATTTAGCATCAATGACGATGCGGCGCGGTTCAACCTGGGTATCAACAATCTGTTCGACAAGCAGCCACCCGCTTCTTACGCCAACGCGCCGATCAACTATGACATCTATACCTATGATGCGCGCGGCCGGTTCTTCTACGCCCGCTTCTCGGTGAAGATGTAAGCAAGGTTTCCGCGTAGCGCCGGTCTCTTGCAGAACGGCGCCACGCGGAACGGGCATCGGTAGTTATTTTGCGGGGCGGCGGGGCAATGCCAGCGGATAGAAAAACAGGCAAATGGCTCGACCGGGTTGAGCGCTGGGGCAACGCCCTGCCCGATCCAGTGTTCATTTTTCTGGGCCTTATCGTGCTGCTCGTCGCGGTGTCAGCTGTCGCAGCAGGCCTTGGCTGGGGCGCAGTCAATCCGATGACGGGCGACGTGCTGGTCGCCAAAAGCCTGTTGTCAGAGGAAAATGTCGCAAATCTGCTCACCGGCATGCCCGAAACCCTGGCGCATTTTCCGCCGCTCGGCCTGATCCTGGTGGTAATGCTCGGCGCCGCGGTTGCCGAACGGTCGGGGCTGTTCACCGCGCTGATGACGCGCGCGATGCGCGGTGTTTCGACGCGCTTCCTCAGCCCCGCCATCTTTGTGATCGGGCTCTTGTCGCATCAAGCCGCCGACGCCGCCTATGTCGTGCTGATCCCGCTGTCGGCGATCGTCTTTGCCGCCGCGGGACGCCACCCGCTGGCCGGAATGGCGATCGCCTATGCCGGTATATCGGGCGCGTTTGCCGCCAATCTGGTTCCCGGTCAGTTCGACGTACTGATGCTGGGCATCACCAAGTCGGCGGCGGCGTTGCTGGTCCCTGACCACATGCTCAACCCGCTGGGCAATTGGTGGTTCACCGCCGCGCTGGGCATTCTACTGATCCCCGTGACATGGTATGTGAACGACCGGATCGTGGAACCCCGGCTCGGTTCTTGGACGGGCACGCCGCCCGAAGGCGACGGTCCCGCCGAAGCAACGGCCGAGGGCGAGGCAAAAGGACTGCGGCGCGCCGGGCTCGCGGCGCTGGTAATCATCGCGTTGTTCGCCGCGCTCACGCTGTGGCCCGGATACACGCCGCTGATCGACAATGCCGCCACGGGGCCGGCGCGATACGGCCCCTTCTATGCGTCGCTCGTCGCAGCGTTCATGCTGCTCTTCCTCGTCTGCGGCTGGACGTATGGCGCGGCGACCGGGTCGATAAAATCGCACCGCGACGTCGTGCGGATGATGACCGCCGGGCTGGCGACGATGACACCCTTTCTGGTCATCGCCTTCTTCGCTGCGCATTTCATCGCGATGTTCGCCTGGTCGAACCTGGGGCCGGTGATGGCGATCAATGGCGCCGACTGGCTGCGCGCGCAGCAACTGGCGACGCCGGTGCTACTGATCCTGCTGCTGTTGATGTCGTCGATCTTTGATCTCGTCATCGGTTCGGCGTCAGCCAAGTGGAGCGCGATGGCGCCGATCGTCGTGCCGATGCTGATGCTGCTCGGTGTATCGCCCGAAATGACCACGGCCGCCTATCGCATGGGCGATTCCATCTTCAACATCGTGACCCCGGTTGCGGCAAATTTCGTCCTTGTCCTTGTCCTCGCGCAGCGGTGGCGCCAGGATTTCGGCGTCGGGTCGCTCATCGCGATGATGCTGCCCTTTTCGATCGCGATCGGGATCACCGGCCTGTCGCTGATTGCCGCCTGGACAAGTTTTGGCTGGCCAGTCGGCCCCGGGGCGCCCGCGACCTATGCGGTGGTCGCGCAATGAGCATGGCAGCGCCGCACGGCCCGATCCGCAATGCGATGGTGCCGATGCGCGATGGCATCCATCTGGCGACCGACATCTATCTGCCCGCCGGCGCATCGGATGTGCCGCTGCCGGTGCTGCTGGAGCGCACCCCTTATGACAAGGAAGGGACCAACCACGCCGATTTTTCGGTCGCCGCGACAGCGCCGCTTTCCAAGCCCGACATCGCGCGGATATTCGCATCCTATGGCTACGCCTTTGTCCTGCAGGATTGCCGCGGACGTTACGCATCCGAGGGCGGCTTTCGCAAATATCTGTCGGAAGCCGAGGATGGTGCCGACACGCTCGCCTGGATCCGCGCCCAACCCTGGTGCGATGGCCGGATCGGTACGCTGGGACTGTCCTATGGCGCCCATGTCCAGGCGGCGTTGGCTTCACTCAACCCGCTAGGTCTGGCAGCGATGTTTCTCGATTCCGGTGGTTTTTCGAGCGCCTATCACAGCGGCATCCGCCAGGGCGGCGCCTATGAACTGAAACAGCTGACCTGGGCGCAAAAACATGCGCTGCTGGCGCGCGAGACGGCAAGCGATCCAGCTCGGCGAGCGGCGCTGGAAGAGCAGGACATCCGCGACTGGATCGGGGTCGATCGCTGGGCACCGGGTCGTTCGCCGATCAGCGCCGCGCCGGAATATGAAGCCTTCATCCTCGAACAGTGGGGCGAGGATCGCTTCACCGACTTCTGGAAACAGCGCGGGATCTACGCGCGCGGCTGGTACGACGAATTCGCCGATGTGCCGATGGTGCATATGTCGAGCTGGTACGATCCCTATGCATTGACCGCCATCGATAATTTCACCGGTCTGGTCGGCCGCAAACGGGGGCCGGTCAAACTGATCATGGGGCCATGGACGCACGGCAAACGTTCGCTGACCTTTGCGGGCGATGCCGATTTCGGCCCCGCCTCAACGCTCGATTTTCAGTTCGGCGACTACACCGCGCTGCGCCGCGCGTGGTTCGACCATCATCTGAGGCACGCCGATGTCGCCGACCCGCTGCCCGATGCCGTCTATCTCTTCACCATGGGCGGCGGGTCGGGTCGTCGTCTGCCCAGCGGCCGGCTCGACCATGGCGGGCGCTGGCATAGCGCTTCAGCCTGGCCGCTGCCCGATGTCACGATGCAGCCGCTCTATTTGCGCGGCGATGGCCGTCTGGGCGAGCAATCCAAGGCGGCGGCATATGCCCGCTTCACTCACGATCCTCACAATCCCGTCCCGACCATCGGCGGCGCGATTGCATCGGGGGCGCCAGTGATGGAGGCGGGCGGTTTCGATCAGCGTGAGAGTCCCGATTTCTTCGGGTCCAAGCCCCCCTATCGCCCGCTGGCCGAGCGTCCCGACGTGTTGATATTCGACTCCGACCCGTTCGACGCCGATGTCGAATTGACCGGGCAGGTCGTCGCCGAATTGTTCGTCAGCTCCAGCGCGGTCGATACCGACTTCACGATCAAGGTCGTCGACCTTTATCCGCCGAACAAAGATTATCCCGAGGGCTATGCGCTCAACATCGCGCACGGTATATTGCGGATGCGGTTCCGAAATTCGTTCGAGGTGCCCGAGGCGATGGAAGCGGGAAAAGTCTATGCGGTGCAGATCGCGTCCTTTCCGATGAGCAATTTGTTCAGCAAGGGCCACCGGATCCGCATCGAGATCGCGAGCAGCAATTTCCCGCATTTCGACATCAACCCCAACAGCGACTGGCGTCTCTTCGATCAACCGCCGCGGTCGGCCGAAAATAATGTGCATTTCGGCGCCGGGCAGGCATCGCGCATTTTGCTGCCCGTCGTGGCGCCTTGATGGAAAAGCTGCCGACGCCGCCCGGGCTGTCACCCGACAAGGATGTCAGCTTTCGCGCGCTGCGAGTGTTTTCAGAAATCATGCGGACCGGATCGGCAACCGCCGCGGGCAAGCAGCTGTCGCTCTCGCAACCCGCCGTCAGCCGCCTGATCGCCCAGCTGGAAGCCAATGTCGGCTTCGACCTGTTCTATCGCGATCGCGGCAAGCTGGTGCCGACTGCCGACGGCATCAAGCTGATCCAGGAAGTCGAACTGACGCTATCGAGCCTCGACAGGTTCAACAGCCTGGTTCGCGATATTGCCGGTTATTCGGCAGGCACGATCCGCATCGTCGCACCGCCCAGTTTTGCCGAAGGCATATTGCCCGACATCGTCTCGCGGTTTCGCGAACGCTTTCCCGGCGTCGAATTCAGCATCGATTCGCGCAGCGTCGAAACGGCGCGGACGATGATCGCGATGCGCTATGTCGATTGCGGTTTTCTGAAACTCCCGACTGACGAAAGCGACCTTGCCATCCAGCAGATCGTATCGAGCGGTTCCGTGTGCGTCATGCACGAGAACCATCCGCTAGCTGCGCTCGACACGATCACGCCCGCCGACATCGGTCAGCATCCGTTGATCCTGCTCGGCGCGGGACGCTATTGGCGGACGCAGGTCGACAGCAGCTTTGCGGCCTTTGGCCTGCGTCCGGTTGTCGCGGTCGAAACGCATACCCATGGCTCGGCCTGCGCGTTGGCGGCGCACGGCAATGGCATGGCGATCCTCAATGCGCTGCTCGTGAAGCCTTATCTGCACAAGCCGTTGGTGACGCGCGCTTTCGACCCGCCGATCCTGCATGAATATGCCTTTGCGGTATCGAACGTCTCCAGGCCGTCGCGCTTAACGCTCGAGTTCAAGAACGAGGTGCTGCAGTATTTCGGGATGTAGGGATATCAGCGGGACCTGGCCGGTTTTAAACCGGCGGCTGTCGGGTGTGGATCCAGGATGGCCGACAGTCGCCATGTTCACGCGCGAACAACGTCAAGCGACCAATAGACGACATTCCTCTGGAAATCTGCTAACAACCCCTCGCGGACTGTCGGCATCAGTCGCGCGAAGATCGTGAAGGGGCGCCGCGATGATGGAGAGTTTTGGGGCTCTGGTTGGCTGGACCCACCATGATGCGGGTGACCGCATTATGCTCCGGCTTGAAAGCGTACAGTCTTCGGAAGCAGCAAAGAAGCACGACCCCGATTTGTTCAGGTTCACCATGACCAAGCAGCAAGCGGCTATCCTAGGCAATTATCTAGTGCGGCTTTCCGGGCAATCCCCCGTCGTTCCAAAAAAGCGGGGCTGGCTTCGTCGTCACTTCGGCTGACGGGGCGCCTGCCCCTTGAGCTAAGCCGCTAAGCGTTACCTCGGCCGCCGCCCGGGCGACGGAGGACTAGCCCAAAGGCAGCTAACGATCCGTTCCCGCCGTTCCCTGTGCTCCCGCCCTCGCCCTCGCCCTCGCCCTATCGCTGGACCTGGCGGAAAGGGGACGGAAAGCTTCTAGCCGTAAATGGAGGGCTCCGATCTAAGTGATCGGAATAGCGTTTGCATTGCGTGACTTGACCATGCAGTTAAGAAGGCAGCAAAACATCTGGGGGGCATATGACAGTTTGGCGCGGTACCGTATTCGCGGCGGTAATGCTCGTCTCCATAGACGTTGCCACGGCAGGCGATCAGCCCCTGTATGCCCCGGCACCTGATTGGATCGCGCCCGCCAAATTGTCCGACGCCTTAAAGTCGGCCGTGTCGGGAGGTCCTGTACTCCTGGACATTCAGCAGCGGATCGATGGTGCGACGGTATGGAACTATTCCGACACGGCTATCCGCCTCGACACCCCGGAGGCCTTGGCACAGAATAGCAACATTACCGTGGCGTGGAGTCCCGATAAAGGCGATCTGATTATCCATCAGCTCGCCATTTTCCGCGATGGCGAAGAAATCGATGCATTGGCGGGCGGGCAGACGTTTACCGTGCTGCGCCGCGAACAGCAGCTGGAGCAGCGCGAACTGACCGGTATTTTGTCGGCGACGTTCGCGGTCGAAGGCCTGCGCGTTGGAGACACGTTGCGCCTGCGGATGTCCACATCGGCGAAAGACAACGCCCTCGGCGGCCGCGCGCAAGTCGTCCAGCCGCTGGTCGCCGACCCGGTGCGAGTGTCGGCTGCGGGCTACAAATTATCGTGGCGCGCAGGCGAGCCGACCAGCTGGAAAATATTGGCCGACAAGGTCGATGCGAAAGCTGCGCGCAACGGGGCATTTTCGGAATTGCCGATCGCCTTGCCCGTTCCCAAACAGCCCGACATCCCCGCGGACGCGCCAGGGCGGTTCCAACGCCTGCACCTGATCGAGGCTTCGACATTTGCAGACTGGGCGGACGTATCTAAAATCATGGCGCCGCACTACGCCACGGAGGGAGCGATCCTCAAGGGTAGCGCAATTGCGGCGGAGGTGGATGCGATCACGTCTGCGACCACCGACCCGCTTCGGCGTACCGCCATGGCGCTTCAGCTGGTGCAGGACAAGATCCGCTACCTGGCCGTGGGCATGGACGGCGGGAATTATGTCCCTCAATCTCCGACAACGACCTGGGACAAACGCTACGGTGACTGCAAAGCAAAAACGCTGTTGTTGCTCGCGATGCTCGAGGCGATGGATATCGAAGCGGAACCGGTCCTTGCCCATGCGATGCTGGGAGACGTTGTTCCCCTTCGCGTACCCAGCGCATTGGCTTTCAATCATATTCTCGTGCGGGCGACGATTGGCGGCGACACATTTTGGCTGGATGGGACAGGGCTCGGTACCCGCATTGCGGACATCCGCGACACACCTGCACTGGGTTATGTTCTGCCGGTACGACCGGAAGGTGCCGAGTTGATGAAAATCGACCTGCGTCCCCCGTCGCGGCCAAGCGTTTCGCTGTCGATCGACGTGGATGAAAGTACGAGTGTGGATCTCCCGTCGGTGATCGATCTGACGATGGTCACCCGCGGCCAGTTTGCCAGCCTGTTGACGTTGGCAGCGTCGCAGCTGCCGGAAAAGGAGCAGCGAAAGTTACACGAACAACTGCTCCAGAATTACGTCGGCGAGGCGCAGTATGACCTGCTGACCGCAACACCCGATACCGAAAATGGCACGGTGACCCTCAAGGGACGCGGTGTTTTCAATTCGGGTTGGCGCCTGCAGGAGCGGCGTACCGAGCGTTGGCTATCGCGCTTCCCCAATTTATTCAGTTTTGAGCCTGACCGCGCGCGGCCGGCATGGGCCGATATTCCTGTCGCCACGGCCGCCCCCGACATGTCACACTATCGGATGCAGATACGGCTGCCAGACGGCGGGCGCGGCTACACAATTGACGGCGAGCAGTTGCTCGACACGCAAATGGCCGGCGCCGCGATCAAAAGGTCGGTCAGCATGGCCGATGGTGTGATCGTCGTTGAGGAGACTCTCAGCGCCACTGGTGCGGAAGTCCCGGCAGGGCAGATTGCATCCGAACGCGATCGGGTAGCAACCATGCTGGCGCGCTCGCCGCGGCTGGTCGCCCCGGAAAACGCGCGCCGACGGTGGGAGCTCGAGGGCGCCGCCTCTTCAACCCAGCTTAAAGCGGTCAAAGCCATATTCGCAAAAACAAGCGCGGATGCCGACGAAGAGGATATCACGGCGCTGACAAGTAGCGCCTCCTTCTATCGCGGCATTGGCGACTTCAAAGGAGCGGCCGAAGTCCTTACCCGCCAGTTATCGCTGCTGCCGTCAGCTGATGCCTATTTGGCCCGCGCCGCCGCGCTTCGGGAGATGGGTGATTTGGCTGGCGCACTGCGCGATGCCGAAGAGGCGCGAAAGTTGGACCCGGCATCGCCGCAGGCGATGGTGTCGGTCGCGAGCTACATGGCTGAACAGGGCGATGTGACAAATGCGGTGGCTTTGCTGGACGAACGAATCGCATTGGGTGGTAAAACACGCGATGATTATCGCAGGTCCAAGTTCGCGCTGATCGGCCAGTTCGGCGACGCGCAAAAAGCGCTTACGGAACTTGATGCCTTGATTGCTGAAAAGCCGGGATCGCCGACACTGCTGAATGAGCGCTGTTGGATCAAGGCATCGCGCAACATCCAAATCGATACGGCCCTCAAGGATTGCACGTCCGCCATGGAATTGAGTGAAAGCACGGCAGCCATTCTTGATAGTCGGGCCCTGGTCTGGATGCGTCTCGGCCGCGACGAAGACGCGCTTCGCGATTTGGACGCTGCGCTGCTTCAGGCCCCCGCAATGGGATCCAGTCGCTTCCTGCGGGCAATTGTCACAAAGCGTTTGGGCAATGACAATCAAGCAGCAACCGACCTCGCCGTCGCCCGCCGCATGGCTCCTTCCATCGAGCGTGAATATGCGCACTTTGGGCTTAAACCCTGAATCAGGGTGACGGAGGCCACACCCGAACAACCACCATTTGATGGAGGGGCTGACGGTGTTTGCCGGCTATGAAAAGCCTTGGCGCCATCAGATGCCCATTCTCAAGGCGATTGCTCGGCGGAGCTTCGTCCGGCTTGTGAGCATGTTACGCCCGGGCGAGATGAAGGGAAATTCGGGACACCGACGGCGCCATCTTGGCGAAACGTGGCTGATAGCGGCCTCGGCTTTCAGCTAAAAATATCAAATAGCGACCATCCGGCAGCAGATATCCATTGCGGAGCTGAAACCAGCTAGCAGATTTGTGCGCCGCAGCGTAAAGGCGCGACAATGAGGATCGCGATCATAGACACCAGCACGACGCGCGCCGCCATCATTTCCGATGGACTGCGCGAGGCGGGTCTCGACGATCTGGTGCTTATCGATCCGGCGGGCGCGCTCGTTGCCCAAATCGAGGCGGCAAAGCCCGAAGTCATATTGGTGAACCTCGAAAACCCCAGCCGCGACCTGCTCGAGGATTTCTTTGCCATGTCGCGCGCGCTCGCGCGTCCGATCGCGATGTTCGTCGACCAGAGCGACGCCGAAGCGACCGGCGCCGCGATCGACGCCGGGGTGTCGGCCTATGTCGTTGATGGCCTCTCCAAACAGCGAATCAAGCCGGTGATCGACCTCGCGGTGCGGCGGTTCCAGGCCTTTTCCCGGCTGCAACGCGAGCTCGACGAGGCGAAAAATGCCCTCGTCGAACGCGCGACGATCGATCGCGCCAAGGCGATCTTGATGAAACGGCGCTCGATCGACGAACCCGCCGCTTATGCCTTGCTGCGCGGTCAGGCCATGCGCACCAACCGCCGCATTTCGGAAATAGCCGAAGCGATCGTGACCAGCGACGCGCTGTTGGGAGATATGGAATGACCGCCGAAAGGTTCCGGATCGGGTTTCTGCCACTCGTCGACGCCGCGTTGCCGATCCTGGCCCACGAGCTGGGTTTTGCAGCGCGCGAAGGCGTGCAGCTCGAACTGGTGCGCGACATGACCTGGGCGACGGTGCGCGACCGCCTGCTCTATGGCCATACCGACGCCGCGCACATGATCGCGCCGCTGGCGATCGCCACCGCGCTCGGCCGCGACCGGCCCGCGGTGCCGATGGCGGTGCCGTTCGTGCTGGGGCTCAATGGCAATGCCGTGACCTTTTCGACCCAGCTCGCCAAGGATGTCGGACTGGGCGAGACGCTGGGCGATCCCGCCATGATTGGCGCGGCGCTGCAGCGCGTGGCGGCGGCGCGCAAGATTGCGGGCAAGCCGCTGCGCTTCGGCGTCGTCCATCGCTACTCCAGCCACAATTATATGCTGCGCTACTGGCTCGCCGGGGTGGGCATCCGTCCCGATCTCCATATCGACATCGTCGTCACCAGCCCGCCCTTTGCCGCCGACGCGCTGGCCGCCGGCGAGGTCGACGGCATCTGCGTCGGCGAACCGTGGAATTCGATCGCGGTCGAGCGCGGGGTCGGCCATATCGCGCTCGCCACCGCGCAGATCTGGCGCCGGGGGGTCGAAAAGGTGCTCGCGCTGCGCGAAGCCGTCGTCGATGAGCGCCGCGACGCGGTCGAGGCGCTGCTCCGCGCACTCCACGCCGCCGCCGCCCATTTCGTCGAACCCGGCACCGCCGAGGACAGCGCCGACATCTTGGCGCGCCCGGAATATCTGAACGCCTCGCGCGACGCAGTGCTGCGCGCGATCACCGACCGCGTCCGGTTGACGCCCGGCGGCGAGCCAATCCACTATCCCGATTTCATGTTCCAGCACCGCGAAGCCGCCAACTTCCCCTGGCGCAGTCAGGCGGCGTGGCTCTATTCGCAGATGCTGCGCTGGGACGCGGCGCCCTATTCGAGCGCCGATGCCGCCACCGCGGCCGCCGTGTTCCGCCCAGACATCTATCGCACCGCGCTCGCCGGGTCAGGGGCGCCGCTGCCGGGGGCGAGTTCAAAGTTGGAAGGGGGCATCGGCGAACCCATGGGTGCCGGGTCGGTGCAGGGTCGGCTTGTCCTTGGCAGCGACCGGTTTTTCGACGGCCACGCCTTCGATCCCGACGATATTCAGGGCTATCTAGCTAATCTTCCTTGAATTTCATTTTATGCTGCAACTGCGAAATAACTGCTTGCGGTCGGGCCGCGAATCAGGCAGCTTAAGGGCACTCGGCAAGGCTGCCGGGGCAGGATAAAGCGGCTACGGCTCCAACGATGGGGCCGGTCCGCGCGGCAGGCGGGAAGCCTTTTCCCGTAATCCAACAGGCAATGAAGCCGTCAGGATGCGCCCGCGTGGCCGCCGTCCTGGCGGCTTTTTTATTGCCCGTCACACGAAGGGGACGGACGATGACGACGGCAAAAACGGGGGCGACTACCGCGCCCAAATCGAGTTTCTGGTCCAGCGGGCACTGGCCGACGCTGGTCGCAGCCTTTCTCTATTTCGACCTCGCCTTCATGGTGTGGGTCGTCCTCGGCCCGCTCGCGCCTGCGATTTCCGCTGACCTCGGCCTGACCCCCGCGCAAAAGGGGCTGATGGTCGCGGTGCCGACGCTGGCCGGCGCGCTGCTGCGCGTCGTCAACGGGCTGCTTGTCGATCGCATCGGCCCCAAGCGCGCCGGCGCGATCAGCCAGGTGATCGTAATCGCCGGGTTGTTCCTCGCGTGGTTGATGGGGGTCACCAGCTTCACCGGCACGCTCGCGCTCGGCGTCGTGCTCGGCTTTGCCGGCGCCAGCTTCGCGATCGCGCTGCCGCTCGCCAGCCGCTGGTATCCGCCCGAGCATCAGGGCAAGGCGATGGGCCTTGCCGGGATGGGCAATTCGGGCACCGTGCTCGCGGCGCTGTTCGCTCCCGGCCTCGCGGTCATGTTCGGATGGAACGCAGTGCTCGGGCTCGCCTGCATCCCGCTCACCATCGTCTTCTTCATCTATCTGGTCATGGCAAAGGACGCGCCGAACGCGCCGGCGCCCAAGAAGCTCGCGCATTATTTCGAGCCGCTCAAGACCGCCGATGCCTGGTGGCTGATGGGCTTTTACTCGGTGACCTTCGGCGGCTTCGTCGGGCTTGCCGCCTCGCTGCCGATCTATTTCACCGACCAGTTCCACCTGACCCCGGTAATGGCGGGCTATTGCACCGCGGCCTGCGTCTTTGCCGGGTCGCTGGTGCGCCCGATGGGCGGCGCGCTCGCCGACCGGATCGGCGGGGTCAAGGCGCTGATGATGGTCTTCGTCGTCGCCGCGCTGGCGCTCGCCGGGGTGCCGCAGGCGGACACCCTGCCCGCCGCGCTCGGCCTGTTCGTGATCGCAATGCTCGCGCTCGGCACCGGCAATGGTTCAGTGTTCCAGCTCGTGCCGCAGCGTTTTTCGGCCGAGATCGGGGTGATGACCGGACTGGTCGGCATGGCAGGCGGCGTCGGCGGCTTCTACCTTGCTTCGTCACTCGGCTTTGCCAAGCAGTGGAGCGGCAGCTTCGCACCGGGCTTCTACATCTTCGCCGGGCTTGCCGTTGTCGCGCTGCTCGGACTGCTCTTCGTCAAGAGCCAGTGGCGCAGGGCCTGGGGCGCCGCCGAAGGCGTGCGGATCTAGCCATGACCCGCACCCTCCTATTTCTGCTGGCGCTTGCGCCGGCCGCGACGGCGCATGCCCAGGCCGTCCAGATCAAGCCGCTCGGCGAAGCCCGCCTCCGCTATGAGGCGGTCGATCAGGACGGCCTCGCCGCCAATGCCGAAGCCCACGCGCACTACAACGCTGACGGCTTCGCCACCGACACCGACAAATTTTTGCTGCAACTGGACTGGACGCTGTGATGGAACATCGCCCCCTCAATCCCGAGGCTGACACCCGCGAGCATCTGGTCGTGATCGGCAACGGCATGGCCGGCTGCCGCGCGGTCGAGGAACTTATCGCACGCGACGCCGACCGCTACCGCGTGACGATTTTCGGCGCCGAACCGCGGGTCAATTACAACCGCATCATGCTCTCGCCCGTTCTCGCCGGCGAAAAAAGCTTCGACGATATCGTGATCAACGATGCCGACTGGTATGCAGCCAACGGCATCGCGCTGGTCGCGGGCGATCCGGTTACCGCGATCGACCGCGCGGCAAAGACGGTGACGACGCGCAGCGGCACGACCGAGAGCTATGACCGGCTGCTGATCGCGACCGGTTCCGATCCGTTCATCATCCCGGTGCCGGGCAAGGATTTGCCCGGGGTGATCGCGTTCCGCGACATGGACGATGTCAGCGCGATGCTCGCGGCTGCCGATGCCGGCGGCGATGCCGTCGTAATCGGCGGCGGGCTGCTCGGGCTCGAGGCTGCGCACGGCCTCAGCCTGCGCGGCATGAAGGTCACCGTCATCCACCTGATGCCGACGCTGATGGAACGCCAGCTCGACGAAGCGGCGGGCTGGCTGCTAAAAAATGCGCTCGAAGCGCGCGGCCAGACGATTCTGACCGGCGCTGACACCGCCGAGATTGTCGGCGACGGCAAGGTCGAGGGCGTGAAGCTCAAGGACGGGACGCTGATCCCCGCGAGCCTCGTCGTGATGGCGGTCGGCATCCGCCCGTCCGTAGCGCTGGCACGCGATGCGGGCCTCGCCGTGGGCCGCGGCATCCAGGTCGACGATCATATGGTGACCAGCGACCCGGCCGTCCTCGCGGTCGGCGAGTGCGTCGAGCATGATGGGCAGGTTTACGGCCTCGTCGCGCCTTTGTGGGACATGTGCCGCAGCCTCGCCGACGGGCTCGTCGAACAGCCCAGCGGCTATCGCGGCTCGGTGACCTCGACCAAGCTCAAGGTGTCGGGGATCGACGTTTTTTCAGCGGGCGATTTTTCGGGCGGCGACGGCTGCGAGGATATCGTGCTGCGCGATGCGAGCCGCGGCATCTACAAGCGCGTGATCGTCAAGGACGACCGCATCGTCGGTGCGGTGCTCTATGGCGATACCGCCGACGGCAGCTGGTATTTCGATCTGCTCAAGAAGCAGGACGACGTTTCAGACCTTCGCGACCTGTTGATCTTCGGCCAAGCCTTCGCCGCGGGAGGGGGCGCCGCGGACCCTAAGGCGGCCGTTGCGGCGCTCTCGGACGATGCCGAGATTTGCGGCTGCAACGGCGTCACGAAGGGCCAGGTCGTCTCGTGCATCGCCAAGGGCGCACACAGCCTCGACGCGGTGCGCGGAACATGCAAAGCGTCGGCAAGCTGCGGCAGCTGCACGGGCCTCGTCGAAAATCTGCTCGCGCTGACATTGGGCGACGAGGTGCAGGCCGGGCCAAAGACGATGTGCAAATGCACCAGCTTCGGCCACGACGACGTTCGCCGCGAGATCGTCGCGCAGAACATGCGCTCGATCCCCGAGGTAATGCAGAAACTGCACTGGACGACTCCCGACGGCTGTTCGTCGTGCCGTCCGGCGCTCAACTATTATCTGCTCTGCGCGCTCCCCGGCGACTATGTCGACGACCAGCAGAGCCGCTTCGTCAATGAGCGGCTGCACGCCAATATCCAGAAGGACGGCACTTATTCGGTCGTGCCGCGCATGTGGGGCGGACTGACCAACCCGACCGAGTTGCGCGCGATCGCCGATGTCGTCGAGAAATATGACGCGCCGATGGTCAAGGTGACCGGCGGCCAGCGGCTCGACATCTTCGGGATCAAGAAAGAGGATCTGCCCGCAGTCTGGGCCGACCTGAATGCCGCGGGGATGGTGTCGGGCCACGCCTATGGCAAGGCGCTGCGCACCGTGAAAACCTGCGTCGGCTCCGAATGGTGCCGTTTCGGCACTCAGGATTCGACCGGGCTCGGCGTCAAGATCGAACGGATGAGCTGGGGCAGCTGGATGCCGCACAAGTTCAAGATCGCCGTATCAGGCTGCCCGCGCAACTGCGCCGAGGCGACGATCAAGGATTTCGGCATCGTCTGCGTCGACAGCGGCTACGAGCTGCACGTGGGCGGCAATGGCGGGATTCACGTGCGCGTTACCGACCTGCTCTGCAAGGTCGCGACCGAGCAGGAGGCGATGGATTATTGCGCCGCCTTCATCCAGCTCTACCGCGAGGAGGCGCGCTATCTCGAACGCACCGCGCCGTGGATCGAGCGCGTCGGGGTCGAGAAGATCAAGGCGCGGATCGTCGACGACGCAGCGGGCCGCGAGGCGCTGCGCGCGCGCTTCCTCTACGCGCAAGGCTTTTCGCAGGATGATCCCTGGGCACAGCGCGCCGAGGGCGCCGAGCGCGAGCACCATGCGCCAATGGCGCGCTTCACCCCTCAGGAGCAATTGGCATGACCGGCGATTGGTTGGACATCGGCTGGGTTGATGAAATACCGGTGCGTGGCAGCCGCACCGTGCAAGTTGCGGGCGGCGACGACATCGCGGTCTTCCGCACCGCCGAGGGCAAGGTATTCGCGCTCCGCGACCGCTGCCCGCACAAGCATGGGCGGCTGAGCCAGGGGATCGTCCATGGCGGCGCGGTCGCCTGCCCGCTGCACAATTGGCGGATCAGCCTGTCGACCGGGGAAGCACTCGGCGAGGACAAGGGCTGCACGCCGACGGTGCCGGTCAAGATCGACGCTGGCCGCGTCCTCATCTGCCGCGCGAGCACGCTCAAGGCCGCGGCCTGATGGGCGACGCGGTCCGCACCACCTGCGCCTATTGCGGCGTCGGCTGCGGCATCCGCGCGGCGGTGACCGGCGAGCGCCAGGTCGAGATCGCAGGCGACCCCGACCATCCGGCCAACTACGGCAAACTTTGTTCCAAAGGCACCCATCTCGGCGAGACCGTTGGGCTCGAAGGCCGCCTGCTCCATCCCATCATCGGGAGCAAACGCGCCAGCTGGGACAAGGCGCTCGACCTTGTTGCAAGGAAGTTTAAGGAGACCATCGCGCGCCACGGGCCAAACAGCGTCGCCTTCTATGTCTCAGGGCAATTGCTGACCGAGGATTATTATGTCGCCAACAAGCTGATGAAGGGCTTCATCGGCACCGCCAACATCGACACCAATTCACGCCTTTGCATGTCGAGCGCCGTCGCGGGGCATATGCGAGCCTTCGGCGAGGACATCGTGCCGGCGACCTATGACGATCTCGATGCTGCCGACCTGATCGTCCTTGTCGGATCGAACACCGCCTGGTGCCACCCGATTGTCTATCAACGCATCCGCGCACGCTGCGAAGCGGGGGCCAAGCTTGTCGTCATCGATCCGCGCCGCACCGAAACCGCCGACGAGGCCGACCTGCATCTCGCGATCCGCCCCGGCAGCGACGTCGCGCTGATGAACGGGCTGCTGCAATATTGCCGCGAGGCAGGCATTGTCGACGAGGTGTATCTCGCGGCGCATGTCGCGGTGCCGGACGGTTTCTGGGACGAGCTTGGAGGGGGGAACGACCTGTGGTCGGTGGCGCGGACGTGCGACGTCAACGCTGCCGACCTCAGGCGTTTCTTTGAGCTGTTCGCCGCCCATCCGCGCACTGTCACGATGTTCAGCCAGGGGATCAACCAGGCGACGGCCGGGACCGACCAGGTCAACGCGATCCTCAATCTCCATCTCGCTACCGGCCGGATTGGCAAACCGGGCGCCGCGCCATTCTCGATCACCGGTCAGCCCAATGCGATGGGCGGCCGCGAGGTCGGCGGGCTGGCGACGACGCTTGCCGCGCATATGGATTTCGCGCCCGAGAACCGCGAGCGCGTCCAGCGTTTCTGGGCCGCGCCGACGATCGCCGAAAAGCCGGGGCTCAAAGCCGTCGACATGTTCCGCAGCATCGGCGAGGGGCGGATCAAGGCGCTGTGGGTGATGGCGACAAACCCCGCGGTGTCGATGCCCGACGCGAACCGGGTGCGCGAGGCGCTGAGCGCCTGCCCCTTCGTCGTCGTCAGCGACGTGATCGAACATACCGACACCGGCGCCTTTGCCCACGTCCGCCTGCCCGCCGCGGCATGGGGCGAAAAGGACGGCACGGTCACCAACAGCGACCGCATGGTCAGCCGCCAGCGCGCGCTGTTTCCGCTGCCGGGCGAGGCGATGCCCGACTGGTGGATCATCAAGGAGGTCGCACGGCGCATGGGGTGGAAAACCGCCTTCGCCTATGACCGTCCCGCCGACATCTGGCGCGAGCATTGTCGGCTCTCGACCTATGACAATGACGGCAGCCGCCTGTTCGCGCTGTCGGGTGCGGCGCAGGGTGGCAACGCCGGTTATGACCATATGGCACCGTTCCGCTGGGGCGGCGCTCACCCGTTCGCCGACGGCCGTTTTTCGACCGTCGACGGCCGCGCGCGGCTGGTCGGGGTCGTCCAGAAAGAGCTGCCCGAACCGCTCGCCAAATGGCCGCTGACGCTCAACACGGGACGCTACCGCGACCAGTGGCATAGTATGACCCGTACCGGCCACGCTCCCAAGCTGGCCCGCCACCGCGAGGAGCCGCTGGTCGAGGTCCATCCCGACGATGGTGCACGGCTTGGGCTCAGCGACGGCGGCCTCGCGCGCGTCGATACGCCGCAGGGCGACAGTATTTTTCGCGTCGCCTTTCATGACGGCCAGCGGCGCGGCGAGATGTTCGTGCCGATCCACTGGACCGACCGTACGAGCAGCGGCGGCCGAACCGGACTCCTGTCCCGCCCGCTGGTCGATCCGGTGTCGGGCCAGCCTGGGTTCAAGCGGACACCGGCATCGATCGCGCCGGTCGCGGCAAAATGGCGCGGCTTCCTGTTGCTGGCGCGCGACATCACCGATCGCCCCGCCTGCCTGTGGGCGACCCGCGTCGCGGTCCCGTCGGGCGCGCTGTGGGAACTTGCAGGCAACAGCGATCTGCGCGTCATCGAGGCGCTGCTGCCCAAGGGCGAGCGCATCGAGGCACAGGACGCCGCGCGCGGCACCCGCCGGATCGCAGTAATCGCGAACGGACGCCTCGCCGGGGCGCTGTTTGTCACCGAAACCGGCGAGTTGCCGCCGCGCGACTGGCTGATTGCGCAGCTTTCCGCCCCGCAGGTTGCGCCGACCCTCCTCGCAGGCCGCGCCCCCGGTGTGCAGGTCGACTGCGGCCCCGTCATCTGCGTCTGTTTCGATATCGGACTCAAGACCATCGCAGCCGCGATCCGCGACCAGGGGCTTGCCAATGTCGCCGCGATCGGCGCCGCGATCGGCGCGGGCACAAATTGCGGGTCGTGCCGCCCGGCGCTCGCCAAACTCATCGCCGAGGAGAAAATCCATGCCGCATGACGATTTCGCACCGGGAAGCGTGTGGCTGGTCGGCGCCGGTCCGGGTGATCCCGAGCTGCTGACGATGAAAGCGGTACGGCTGATCGAGAGTGCCGACATCGTCTTTACCGATGCGCTGGTCAGTCCCGACATTCTTGCACTCATCCCGCCGGGCGCCGAGCGCATCAGCGTCGGCAAGCGCTCCGGTCGCCATTCAAAAGACCAGCGCACAATCGACGCGATGCTCGTCGAGGCAGCGGCAGCAGGAAAAAGGGTCGTGCGCCTGAAGGGCGGCGACCCGTCGATCTTCGGCCGCTCGGCCGAAGAGCTTCGGGCGCTTCGCGCGGCCGGCTTTCCGGTCTACATCTGTCCCGGTATCACCACCGCCTGCGCTGCAGCCGCTTCCGCTGGAATATCACTTACCCTCCGCGGTATCGCGCGCGACGTCCGCTTCGTCACCGCGCACAGCAAACGCGGCGCCGCGCTCGACATCGACTGGGTTTCGCTCGCGGGCGGCGGCTCAACGCTCGCATTCTACATGGGGCGCGACGCGGCCGCAGAAATTATGCGAGGCCTCATGCGCGCAGGCATGCCCGGTGCGATACCCGTGATGATTGCATGCGATGTGAGCGGTCCCAAGGAGCGGCGGCTCGCGACGCGACTGGACCTGCTTGAACTGGCAACAAAATCCTTTGCCGCCGATGCACCAACGCTGATCCTGGTTGGGGCAGCCGTCGCGCATGCCGAGGTCGTATCTGCCGGTCTCGATATGGTCGCCCGGTCGGCACAGGGGTGAGGCGTGACATGAGCGCCGCAAATCAGTGCACCGAATAGGCCGATCGCAGCCAATCGGCCGCGGGAAGCGCGGAGAGCGCGGCGATAGGCGTGCCTCACGCCGAGGGCGAAACTGAAACGCCGGACATCGAACTACAAGTTCCGGTCGGGTTTGACTGAAGACGATTATTCGATCGACGCGCGCCGCGTGTGAGCGAAAAACTTATGCTTGCCGTAACGGAATTTTTCTGTAGGCAAGCCTCTTAGGACCGCATGTATCTTTCCGGCGCGTGGGAGTGCCGTGAAGATATCAGCGCTGAGCGTAGCTCGGCAATAGCGTGTGGTTCGGCTTTCGATCGGACCCGCGCTCATGGGAGGACGGGCCTGATGGAGAGCAGTGACTATCCCCTTGCGGCGGACACAGCGCGCATCCACGACATCGACGATATGGCCCTGAGCGATCGCCGCGGAGCGGAGCGCCATCGGACGGTATGCCGCATTGCGCGCGTCCAGCGTGCGGACGATGTGGGTTTGTGGCGCGTGCGCAATATTTCAAACGAGGGGCTGATGCTCGCCGCCGACACGTCAGCGACGGTCGGGGAAACGCTCGGCATTTCGCTGTCCGAAACGATTGTCTTGCGCGGTACGATTGTCTGGGCGGAGCGCGGTTTCTTCGGCGTGGCGTTCGATCGGCCAATTGACGTCGTCGCGGTGCTACGAAAGCTCGCCGACGAGCAGCGCGCAGACGGCTACCGGGCGCTCAGACTGCCGGTCGAGGTCGAGGCGGTCCTTGCGCTGAGGGATGGCGCCCGTCCGATCGACCTCGTCGATATCTCGCAGCATGGTGCGGGCTTTCGCTATGACCGCGGGCTCGAACCCGGCACCGAGGTCGATTTGATCCTCCCGGGTGGCGAGACGCGCCGCCGGGCACTTGTGCGCTGGTCACGCGGCCAGCGCGGAGGCCTTTGGTTCACCCAGCCACTTGATCGCGCTGCCCTGGAGAGCATCGCGCTCTGGCGGCGGTAGCGAGGCCGCGCCCGTCGAAAACCAAGTCGAAAGCCATACTCATGACCCCGGGAAATGCAGACTGTAACGAAAATCATGCGTGGCGACGACGCTCGAACATCCCTGTGTGCGTTGGAAAGATGATGTCGCGCGGGGGCGAGCAACCGCTTTTCATCCGGGCCGGCTTCAACTTGGTGCGAACGTCCCGGAAGATGGCTCGAACAGCTCTAGCGCAGTCTCAACGCCCGGTCCCACCGCCCCAATGTTTTGGCAATCAATCCCCGAGTTGAAATACCGGTGCCGCAACCCCACAGCGCGGCATCGGCAGGACGGCGCGAGCAAGTTGGTCCTTCTCGCGCCGTCCGTTTGACTTCAGCCCCTTCTATGCTCGCGAACGATCGCTCGGCCGATCCACCCGCCGCGCGAGGGCGCTGATCGATCCGACTGGAGTGTCGCAAGGCCCAAACACCTTCCTCAAGACAATCGCTTGCCGCCGGCGGTCGGCCCGTTTCCGGATCATGTTCTCGAACGGCTGACCCTCAACGATATGTTAACGATCATTGGTCATCGTCTCCCCATGAGGCGGTCGGATTACCCTGCGCCAGTTGCGCGCTCGGCCCGATTCAGGGGCTTCCCGAACCCTGCCGCGCTTCCGCTTCCCGTCTACCGCGAATTTATCGACATGCTGTACGGCATGGCGCTGCCGATCTTCGGATTTGGCATGGTCTTTGTAGGCATATGCCTCCTGGTTGCCCGCGAGCTGGGTAACCCCCTCCTCGTTGGCCTCGCGGTGCTAGGTGCCCTGGCAACCGTTTTGCGCCTGGCGGCTCTCCGCGCCTACCGGCGCGCGTCACCGGTCGGCGATTTCGAGGCGCTGATGCGCTGGGAGCAGCGCTATCCGATCGGGAACTATGCTCTCGCGGCGTTCATCGCCATTCTCAATGTCGCCGCGATCTCGGCTCATGAGCCGATGCTTCACCTCCTCACGGTCAGCCTGGTGTTCGGCTTCGGCGCGGGCATCGTATCGCGGATAGCCGCACGGCCAAAAGTCTGCGTCATAAGCCTTCTGCTCGCGACCTTGCCAACAATCGCTGCGCTCGCCCTGCATGCGCTCCAACCGCACCCCGATCCGCTGCATACGCAATTGTTTCTGATCGAAGCCTTCATCGTCGCAATGATCACCGGGCTCAGCCTCCAGACCGTCGCGCATCTTTACCGCTCCGCGGTCGAGCATCACACCGCGCGGCATGACATGGCGCTGCTCGCCAAGACCGATGCCCTGACCGGGCTCGCCAACCGCCTCTCGCTCCGCGAGCATTTTCAGGGGCGCATGGCAGCGGCAAGGCGCACCGACAGCCAGGTCGCGGTGCATTTTCTCGATCTCGACGGATTCAAGGCGATCAATGATCATCACGGACATCCTGCCGGGGACGCGGTCTTGCGGGAAGTCGCGCGGCGGCTCGAGGCGATGGTTCGTAGCGAAGATGTGATCGCGCGGCTGGGCGGCGACGAGTTCATCGTCTTGCAGGCGGACCTGGTGCAGGACACCGAAGCCGAATTGCTCGCGCGCCGGATCATTCGGGAAATCAGCAAGCCCTATCGGGTCGAGGACAACCTCCTGACCATCTCGGTTAGCGTCGGGATCGCGACAGCGCCCAAGATGGGCCTGGAGCTCGAGAGACTGCTCGCCTGCGCGGACGGGGCCCTTTACCGAGCCAAGGCCAGTGGAAAGGCCCGGGCTCTGTTCTGCGTAGAGGTTGACCTGGTCACGGCTGCCGCAGCCTAAGGCGCCATTCGCGGCGCAACTCCCAAGGCGGCGAGGCGCGCCGCTCCTCCACGCCATCTTACCGGTCACGCGTTGCAGATTGCGACCGGGCCGGTCGCAAGAGCAATCTTCGAAAACCGTCGGCTGCAGCCGGGATGGCCGGGACGTTGGGACCAACCAGTCGCCCCGGCCCGACCGCCACTTCGTGGGGGAGGAGGCGGCCGTAAGCTTACTCGTCGCTGATAGCGCTACCATTACGGGCCAAATCGCAGGCCGCGTCTCCTGAATGGCCTTGAGACGAATGGCTTTCAGGAGACGGGGTTGCAACCACTACGCCGTACAGCCGCCATCGTTGCCAAGGCGACAAATTTTAAAGAGCGGACGCTCTCCACAAGGACATCGCGACGACGTCACACGAACACCATGAATTGAAGACAAGCCACCACTCGGTCTGCCGATCAGTACCCTTTGAAGTGGCCGCGCGGGAGATCGCCAAACCTGGAACCGCAAAATGGGTCCGCTGCACCTTATGGGCGGCTCATCCACCCAGCATCCCGGGCCGCCCGTTCGCCGCGAGCGTCCAGCGCATCGCGGCGCATCATTGCGGCTGCCGCCGCTGCGAGTTCGCCTGAAGAGGCCTGCCGATAATCGCCGCTCCCCCCCTCGCCCGCCAACGTCCGCTCCAGCCGCCAGTGATCGCCTTCGCGGCAACCGATTCCGTCAAGTCCTGGACTTTCGAAACTGCGGCAATAGCGGCCCGCCTTGTCTTCGAAGCTGACGCCGATCCGCACCGCGGCGCCCGCGGACTGATTCGAGGCAAGCTGCGTTTCAAGCGCCCTGGCGAGCGATCCCGCTGCGATCAGCGCGCCATTGTCGGTCTGGACATCGCCGGCGGGGATCCAGGGGCGCAGCCCGATCGTCAGGCCGAGCACGAGCGACGCGGCGATGGCACCCCAATGCAGGGTGCTGAAACGCGAGCGCCGGGCCGCGCGGCGATCAGCCAGGCTGGTATCGAGCTTGGGGCCATCGGCGAGCAGCGACCGCAACCGCTCGGGCACGGGCTCATCGCAAATCGGGGCATAATGCTCCGCCAGCTGCGCCCTGAGCGCGCGGTGGCGGACGATTTCGGCGGCGAGTGCCGCGTCGGTTTCGGCCGCGCGCTCGATCCGCCGCGCGGTCAGGTCGTCGAGTTCGCCATCGACGAAGGCCGCCACCATTTCGGGGTCAAAGCTCATGCCGCCTCTCCCAGATAAAACATCAATGTCTCGCGCCCGCGGGCGAGGCGCGAGGTGACCGTGCCGATCGGCACGTCGAGTATCTCCGCCGCTTCGCGATAGGCATAGCCTTCGACGAGGATGAGCATCACAATCTCACGTTGTTCGTCGGGGAGCCTCGCCATCGCACCGCCGACATCGCCCCGTAACGCGCCAGCCTCCACCTCGGCCGCCCCATCGCCCGCGACTTGCGTGACCGCGTCGTCGATCGGGCTGTGAACGCCGCGCCGGCCCGCGGCGCGGCGCTCGTCGATCCAGAGATTGCGGGTGATGCGGTACATCCAGCTGTCCAGTCTCGTTCCTTGTTGCCACTGATCGCGCGATTTCAGCGCGCGCTCGATCGCGGCCTGGCACAAATCATCGGCGTCGCTTGCATCGCGCGCCAGCCCGCGTGCGAACCGGCGCAGGCGCGGCAATAATTCGACCAGTTCCTCTTCGAAGCGCATATTCGCCTTTTCGTCAGGTTCGAGGAATAAACGACACCACCCTATCGTTTCTTCCCCGCCATGCTAAATTTTTCAGGCCGCAAGGGGTTTCGGCATCGGTTAGCCCCGTCTGCGCAAGGAGAAGCGATGCGACAATGGACCGCCCTGATCCTGATCTTCGCCGCGCTGATGCCGGGATCGGTGCCGCGCGGCGTGGCCCAGGTCGCGCTGCCTTCCGTTCAGCTTCCCGATGCCACGCGGATGCTTCCGCCCTTGCCAAATCTCGGGACAGAGCCGCTGGCGCGCGTCGGCGATACGCTCGCCGACGTACGGCTCGAGAGGATCACGAACCTGCTGCGCGACCAGCGCGACCGGATCGAACCCGACCGCAACGGCGAGCCCGCAGTGCGCGGTATATTAGTCGCGACCGGCGTCGACGATGCGATGATCGTGCGCGCGGCGGAAAAAGGCTTCCGCCTGCTGGACCGCGAACGGATCGAGGGCCTGGGCCTCGACATCGTCCGCTTCACGGTTCCGGGTGGGCGCAGCCTTGCCCGCGCGCAGAAGCAGCTTGCCAAGCTGCTCCCCGATGCCGAGGTCGATGCCGATCACCTTTATTTCGCGGGCGGTCCCGGCGGCCTGCTCCCCGCCGCCACGCTCGCGGCGGCCTCCACTTCCGGCAAAGCGTCGCTCGGACTGATTGACGGCGGCGTTGCCGCGCATCCATCGCTGGCGGGGCGCGTCGCGCAGCGCGGCTTCGCTGCCGGCGCCCCCGCCGCAAGCCGGCACGGTACCGCGGTTGCCTCGCTGCTTGTCGGGACCGGAACGGTGCGCGGTTCGGCGCCCGGACAGAGGCTGCTCGCCGCCGACGTCTATGGCACCGATCCTGCGGGCGGCAATGCGAGCGCCATCGCGCGCGCGCTCGGCTGGCTCGCGCAAAACGGTGTGGCGGTGACGACGATCAGTCTCGTGGGACCTGACAACAAGCTGCTGGCGGTTGCCGTTTCGCGGGCGCAGCAGCGCGGGATGCTCATCGTCGCGGCGGTGGGCAACGACGGTCCGGCCGCGCCGCCCGCTTATCCCGCCTCCTACCAAGGCGTTTTCGCGGTGACCGGGGTCGATGCACGCAATCGCGCGCTTCCCGAGGCGGGACGCGCGCGCCATATCGATTTTGCCGCGCCCGGCGATGCGGTGCTGGCGGCCACCGGGCTGGCCTCGGCCGACAGGCTGCGCGGCACCTCCTTTGCGGCGCCGCTGGTCGCGGGACGGCTCGCGCTTCGCTACCCTGCACCGGCCGTTGATCGCATCGGTCCTGCCGTCGCCGCGCTTGTCATGGAGGCGCACGACCTTGGCAAGCGGGGCCGCGACGAGATCTATGGCCACGGCCTGATTTGCGGCGATTGCGGCGGCCGCTGACCCGCCCGACATTTTTTCGGAAGAAATTCGAACGCGCTATCGTTCTTCCGGGCAGGCCCTCCCCTCCGGGCCGCACGACGAAGGAGAAGCACAATGGCACATCGTATTTTCACCTCGGCGCTCGCGATCGCCGCATCGGCGATGGCGTTTTCGGCGCCCGCCTCGGCGCAGCTGCTCGGCGGCAGCGGCGGGCTTGGCGGCAATCTGGGCGGAACGCTGGGCACCACGCTCGGCAACCCCACCGATCGGATCGGCGGCACGCTCGGTACCGCAGGCGATATCACCGGATCGGGCCGCGGCGACGCCCGCGTCGATCGCCGCTCTGGCCGCGTCCAGGGCAAGGGCAGCGCCGACGCGAACGGTAACGGCTCAGCCAATGGCAACGCTGACCTGCTCGGCAGCACGATCGGCGGCAGCGCTGCCGGATCGGGCCGCGCGTCGGGCGGTGGCAGCCTCGACGCGCAAGCGGTCGGCACCGATTTCGTGGGCCAGACCGCACGCGGCGTTGTCGGCACCGCACGGGACACCGCTTCGACCGCAACCGGCACCGCGCGCGGTGCGGCCGGGACTGTCCGCGATCGGGCCGGCACCGCGCTGCCAGGCGTCTCAGGCAGTGCCAGCGGCGCCGGCTCGGCCGCGGGCAGCTTCCAGGGCGGCCTTGGTCAGCTCGCCGCTGCGGGCAGCGGCGCGGCCAGCGGCAACGGCATGTTCGCCGTCGCGCCCGGCATGCCTGTCACCGACCCGCGCGGCAAGGTAATCGGTTATGTGCAGGAGCTGCGTCAGAGCGGGCGCGGCGTTGTCGAGGCCGTGACCGTCGAGGTCGGCAACCGCACCGCGACGCTCCCCGCTGCCAGCTTTGCCGGTTCGGGCGACGTATTGGTGAGCGGGATGACGAAAGGCCAGCTCAAGAAAGCGGCCGAGCAGCAGGACGCCAGCGAGGATTGACCGAAGGGGCGATCGGCAACGACCCCGATTTACGCCGATCGTAAACTGGGCGGGCCGCCACGTGGCCCGCCCCATTTTTGTGCGCGGATAGGCGAATGTCGTCAAACATTCTTGTGCGCCGTGATCCGCGCGCCGCGCCAGACGCAAATCGCTGCACCATTGGTGCGATCTGCACGTCCGACCCTGCGGGTCGAATGCCTTGGTTGCCCCGTCGCCTGGGTCGCAAAGCGACGGGGCTGCAAGATCTATTGCCGAAAGCTGCTAAAGGTTCCGGACACACCGCAGTGCCGCCGCCCATATGCGGGATTTAGGCACGAAGACTGCCGCCATGCGATGTCGAATGTCTACCCTTGCAGCTCCGCTGCGATCGGGCAAAAAAGGCGGCATGACGCGCGACATATATGTCCTGTTCGATGTGAAGCGTGCACGGCGGCGGCGAACGATGCGGTTGGCGGTCAGCGCGTTCATGAGCGGTGTCGCACTTGGCGCAGCCATCCTGTTTTTACCCCCGCTTTTGGCGCCCGCGGCCGCTCCCCCCGTCGAGAGTGAGGCACTGGTCGCGAGGACCACTGACGCGCCGCCTGCGCAACCTGCGCAATCGAACACGCCAGTCGCTGCTGCGGAGATGCGTGATTCCGTCGAAGCCCAGCGATCTGACTGCAGCCGTATAGTTGTACATGATGGCGACACCTTCCGATGCGGCGGGATGAAGGTCCGTCTGGTGGCAGCGAGCGGTCCCGTCGATGCACCCGAGTTTGACACCAGCCCGCGCTGCGAGGCGGACCGTGATGGATGGTGCGACCAGGACCTGGCCGAGCGCGCACGGAATTGGCTCGATGATATGCTTAGTGGCGGGCCGGTCCAGCTAAATTGCACCGGCTCGGATCGTTATGGCCGCGCGCTTTGCCGTGCTTCGGTGAATGGCCGCGACGCTGGAGATGCGTTGGTTGCCGAAGGTTTCGCCAAGATTGAAGACCGCTGGCGGTGAAATGCCGCGCGAATAATTGATCCAAAATGGAATGGCCAAAGCACGTCGGCCAATCACGATTTGCCGATACGCCCGGAGGGTGAAGATTTTGGGATCTGCCAGATCAGGACCGCTTCCCTGCTTATTTCGAGCATTTGTTCGGCATTAACCATGTCGGTGTATGGTGGGGCTGGGTGGGATCCGTGCAAACCGAGATTCTCGGATCTCAGGAGACGAAAAATGAACATGTCCGTCCACCGCAACTCCGCGGTCAACCATATACAGCGTCCAAAACCAGTAAATTTCGGGCAGCTAAATTCCGCAATTGTGCGCGGTGATCTTGAGGCTGCCCAGGCGAATGTCGCGGCGCTTCAAGGGTCCGACAGTAAATCCGCTTTGGCTGTCAAAGCGTCAGGGCAGCTGGGCGCCCTGGAAACCGCCATCGCGTCAGGTGATGCGAGTGCTGCGCGCTCAGCGCTCGCTGATTTCCGCAAAGAGCGTGGCCATCGCACCGAATTGGCTGCTGCGCTCGTGAATCCGGCGCCGACGACCGCGCCGCCGGCCGAGGAGGCCATTTCGCTCGTGACCGGTTCCCAGCCTATCGATCTTCGCGAAGGTTAATCGCATGATTGGGCGTTGAAGCTCAAAGTCTCCGCGCAACCGCCATGTGCGGCAAGTGGATAACCGATGACGTGCCGCTCGACTGGGCGCGACGTCGGCAGGGCGGCGCGGGCCAGTTGGTCCGTCTCGCGCCGCCCGCTTTGTCACGCGGCATTTAACTCGCCGCGATCGAAGTGCTGCTCCGCAAGCCGTCTCCAACGCCGCGCCGCGACCCAAGGCTGACGTCGTGAGCACCCATATGCTCGCCAGCCGTTACCTCGCTCACGCGCGGATCGACCGGGCGTAGGCTTTGGTCGGCGCGATCGTCAGCGCGCACCGGTCGTGGTCGCTTATCCTCCCACCGAAACGAGCCCTTGCAGATTGTCCATCGGCAACAGGCCGGTAACGACCTGTTGGCGGCGCGCGATGTTGGTCGCGACGAGCGTATCAATCTCATAGACATCGACGCGTCCCTTGAGTCCGACGAGCTGGTATAGCCAACGGCCGTCGGCGCTGATCGCCAGGTCGACATAGCCGTCGGCATTGGCAAGCGGGCTCGTCGCTGCCGGGTCGGCAGCGATGCCGGTGGCAACCAGACCTGCCATGCCGCCACTGGCGATCGTCCCGTCGACGTTTAGTCCATAGCCCGAGATCGTGGCACTGGCCGAAGTGGCCACCCAGAAAACCGAATAGATCGGGGAATAGACAAGAAATCCGGCCTGGGTCGGGCCTGAGCTTGTCGTCGGACCGAGCAGGAAATCCTGCGATCGTGGGAGCAAGCTGCCGTCGGCCGCAATTTCCCAGGTTGAGACCGAAGCGGTCTGGAGCGCCGCGAAAGTAGCCGATGGAATGCCCGTCGACGAGACCGTCCTCGCTTCGGCTGCGATCACGAATTGGCGGTTGCCGACCGACCAGGTTTCGATTCCAATGGCATTCGGCAAATGCCGTCCTGCTGCGTTGCCGAACTGCGTCGACATGCCGGTGCCGGTTGGCGCGGCGGCGAACCGGCCGTCATCCTCGATACGGAAGGTCGATATTTCGGCCGCGGTTGGCTGCGGCAGCTGCGGTGACCCGGCATTGACCGAGGAAGCGAGGAGCCAGTTGCCATCGGCTGTCACCTCAAGATCGGCCGGACGGCCACCAAGGCTGACCGAAACGCCCGCAATGCGGGCCAGCGCGCCCGTCGCAGGATCGATCGTCATCGCCGTGATATTTCCGCTCTGATTTGGCGGGGCGGTGAAGCTCCCATCCTCATCGGCATTGGCGACGTAGACGACGCCGTCGCGATAAGCGAGGCTGATCGGGGCCGTTCCGCCGCTCGGTTCGACGTCGATCTGCGACAGGCTGTAGTCGGCGTTGATGCGAAAGCTGGTCACGTCATTCGAACCGGCGTTGACGACCAACAGGAAACGATCATCCACAGCGATGATCGAATCCTCTGCGATCAACGAATTGAGGCGGGGCGGCGTCGATGAGAAACTCGCGCGGCCGGTTCCGCCGGTTTCATAGGCATCGAGCGGCACGAGCGTTCCGTCGGCCCGGCGGCCGAAGCCGACGACCCAATTGCCCCCCGGACCATTGTTGTTCGTTCCCGCATAGACGGCGCCGACAAAGGTCGAAGGTGTCGGCGTCGGTGCTGGTGTCGGCGTGGGCGTTGGTGCTGGCGGTGGCAAGACCACGGCGCTACCACCATCGGACGAGGAATCTCCGCCACAAGACGCAAGCAAGACCATCAGCATCAACGCCAATGTGACGGGCTTTCTGGCGATCGGATCATGTTGCATAAATCACCCCTTCGGCTTTGCTGTGTCTTGTCAGCAGGGATCGGATAAGGCCATGATGGAGAACCGATGATTTCATGACGGTCGGAAGGGGCGTGACGGGGGTGTCTAGCGAGCCACTTAATCCGAACAACCTGGCCCCGCGTCCCGACTTTGCCTTGGGGGGTGTGACGATCAGCCCGTCGATGCGCAGCATCAAGGGCGCGTCGGGCCAAGCCGTCGTCGAACCCCGGATAATGCAGGTGCTCGTCGCGATGGCCGAGGCGCCTGGCCGCCTCGTTACCCGTGACGACCTGCTATCGCGATGCTGGAACGGAACGGTCGTCGGTGATGACAGCCTGAACCGAGCGATAGGTGGACTGCGGCGGGCCTTGAACACCGCGACCGACAACGGCTTGCGGGTCGAAACAGTCCCCGGTTCAGGCTATGCGTTGCTGGTCGCTGACAACAGCGAGCTTACAGCACATGCGATCGATGAAGGCTGGCAGAGCTGGAAGCTGGGAGCGCCTTTCGTCGACCATGGCGCCCTCGCGGCGCTTCGCGCGGCGGCGGCGGCGACACCGCAGCAGGCGGAAGTCCAAGGGATGCTGGCCCTGATCCTGCGCAATGGCGCCGAATATGCCGACCTCGATCTTTGTTCCCAGTTGGTACGCGAATGCGAGGGCGCCGCGGCGCGCGCTCTGGCGATTGACCCGACACAATCTCACGCTCGCGCGGCTCTGATCGGACTGCCGCCGCTGTTCGGTGACTGGATCGAGCGCCGCCGAAAACTCATCGGCGCATTGGAAGAAAGCCCCGACAATATTGTCGCGGCGCATGATCTTTGCATGCTCGAAATGGCGACAGGACGGCCGAGCGAGGCGGCCGCAATTGGCAGCCGTTTGATAGCGATTGAGCCTCTCGCAGCGACGTTGCACTACAAACTGAACTACCAACTCTGGTCGACGGGCCAGTTGACTGCCATGGACCGAATTGGCGACCGCGGCATGACCTTATGGCCGCGCCATCCGGCGATATGGTTTGCCCGGCTGTGGAGCCTTGCCTTCACTGGTCGGGTTCGGCAGGCGATCCAGCAACTCGGCGATACGGCGGCGCGGCCCGACCTGCCCGGGCCCGCGCTCGTGACACTCGAGGTTACGCTGGCGGCGCTTGCCGATCCCGGCGACGCGGCCCGGCACGCGCAGGCAGTGGAGCGAAACCTGCTATCGGCCGAACAGGGTCCTGCACAGGGACTGGCGGCGGTAATTCACCTCGCTGGACTTGGCGAGGTTGAGGCGGCATTGCGCGTTGCGGATGGATATTTATTGCGCAGCGGACCCGTCAGCGTCGGATTGCACAAGACGGTGTCCGATCCGTCGGTGACCGACCAGCATCGCCGCGTCACCCAGATGCTGTTTCTGCCGGTTACGTCGGCCCTTCGCGAACATCCACGCTTCCTGCCGCTATGCGAGCAAATGGGGCTCGCCGACTATTGGGACGCAACGGGTGTTATTCCCGATTTCCTGGCACGATCGGAATAGCTCTGGTTCAGATGGCCGGACTTGCCTTCTCCGCCTTGGCCCTCGCCGCAACCGTCAACTTCTTGCTCTGATCGATGAAGCTTGACCCTTGTTATCGCCTGAGAGGGAAGTTGGCCGATTATTGTCACGCAGCATTTCTGCCGGGAACGATTATGCGAACGTCATCGCGTGGGTAAACGACCGATCTTCGCGGCGAGGCAATCGGCGCGCTCGAATGCGCCCAAAAAGACCGATGCCAAATTTGTTTGGAGGCCGTTGGCCTCAAGCGTCGATTACAGCCGGTCCATGCGAAGCCAGCGTTTATTACCAAGCCAAGCTTTCGACAAAGCCCTGTCTGCAGCGGCCGCCTCAAGTTTGTGGCCCTGCGCCGCTTCGCTGCGAGAGAGCCCGTAGAGCGCCCAGCCATTATTGGGCGTCTGCGCAAGCGCTCCGCGAAAGGCGTCGCTCGCGTCGCTATAGCGGCGCGCCTGAAAGAGCGCCGCGCCCAGTGACTGCTTGACCGGATAATACCAGTACGTCGGCTCTTGATATGGGAGACGGCCCTCGATCTCGATGGCTTGCCGGTAAAAATCGATTGCCTCGTCATAGCGGCCCCGCGCCGACGCGAAACGGCCGCGGGCGACCAGTTCGGCGAGCATCGCCAAATCTGCCGCGGGCACACCCTGATCGATCATGCCCTTCATCGCACCCGAACCCCGCAGCCGGGCCATTGCCGCCATTTCCTTATCAAATCCGGCTTGATCGCGAAGCCGGGCGTAGGCGATGCTCCGCGCATAATGTCGCATCGCGGTCGGATAGGCCAAGCGCGCGTCGGGCTCAGGCATTGCCAGAATGGCCTTCGCATCGGCGAACTGCGCCATTGCCATATAAGGCGCTGCGTCGATGGATTGTATCCACGCTATCCGCTCGGAGGTATCCGGATTGAGCACAGTCCTGAGGCGCCGGGCCTCGCGGATCGCGGTTCGCATGTCGCCGGCCATCTGCGCAGATGTCACGATGAAGTGAATATTGTGCGGATAATAGCCGTAACGCACCAGGCCATTGTCGCCGGCGCTGCGCATGAACGCTTCATCCGCACGCGCGGCCGCGACGTTCACGCGGATCGAGTCGGCATGGCGACCGCGCTGCTGATAGATATGGCCCGGCATATGAACGAGATGCGCGGCGCTCGGCGCTAGCGGGTTTGCCAGTCGGTCAGCTGCGGCTTCCGCACGCTGCGGATCGCTGGCTTCCATGAGATGGATATAAAGATGGTTCGCCTGAACATGGGCTGGATTGCGGCGCAAGACGGCTTCAATCAGCCGCACCGCTTCGCCGCTGCGTCCCACAGACGTCTTCTTGTCCGCTTCCCAATAATTCCACGGGCTGGTGTCCATCGCCGCCTCTGCGGCGAGCACCGCCACATCGTCATCGCCGGGAAAGCGGCGCGCGACGTCAAGCATGGCGTCGGCATAGCTGGCGTCGAGCGCGGCACGGTCCATGCCGGGATCGCGCGAGTACCGACGCGCCACCGCTTCGATCAGCGCCCGCTCCACGGGAATCGCACCGGCGCGCAGAGCCATCGCGCGGTCCATGGCATCGAGTGCCGCAGCGTGGTCGCGATCGTCCATCGGCGCGTTGATGTTCGGGCCGAGCGCGACGGCTTCGCCCCACCAGCACATCGCACAATTCGGATCGCTGCGTTGGGCTTCGCGAAAGGAGCGAACCGCCCCGGCATGGTTAAAGCCGTAGGTCAGCAGCAGGCCCTGGCTGAAATAGCGCCGGGCCTGCGTATCGCGCGTCGAAACCGGGAATGACGAAGAAGTCAGATCGGAAAAGAGGGGTATCGTCCCGCCCTCACTGGCGGGTGCGGCAACTGCCGCAGCGATGAGGAGCTCGTTGGCCAGCGTCGAACCCGCACGCCGCGCGCCACAATAGAAGTTGGCCAGCCGACTGGGATCCAGCGCTTCGAGAGCGGCGATGGAATAACCCGGCGCAGGTGCAAAACTGGCGAGAGAAAATCCGATACCGACGATCATGGCGGCCTTGAACGGATGATGCATCACGATCCCCCTTTTTTGCGAAGGCGAACTTCAAATGACGTTACCAATCTATCATGAAATTTCACCGCTCCAAAACGCATAATTCCTGGGACAGATACTGCAATTCCACGCGGTGCGGCCCAAATTCAGCTTAGCAGAGAATCTAAGCTGCCGCCCGTTTCGGCCCGTTGAAAACCCGCATTATTGCCCGTCGCGAACGCCCGTCCGGTCGATTATTCCGGTGTCGAGGAGAGGTGCGGCATCTAGGTCGCCTGCGCCTAGGATGACAGCGAGCCGCTCTGTGCCGGCCAAAATCATCGCCTGTTCCCACATTGGAAGTGCAGCGAAGCGTTCGGCGAAGATTTCCTGCAACATGTCCGGAGCGTCGGCGAGCCGTTGGCGCCCTTCCGCCGTCGCGTTCAGCAGGATCTGCCGCTTGTCGCGCTCGCCGCGCGTCCGCGTGACCAGCCCGAGGTCGACGAGCCGATCGGCGATGGCGGTGATCGTCGCATGACTGAACTGCAATCGCTGGGCGATTGAGCCCGGCGTGACCTCGTCGCGCGCTTCGACTTCGCGCAGGACGAGCAGCTGCGACGGGGTAAGCCCGGTTGCCGCGGCCAGCTTGCGATTGCCGCCGTCGGTCGCGCGCAAAATCCGGCGTAGTGCTTTCAAGGTGGCATTGGCGATCGCAGCTTCCATCCGCCCCTGTTAGCTGCGCGGCGCCTGCGCACCAATGGCAAATTTTTGCACCGCTGGCGCAACAATATACTTCAGATATCGAATTATATTCCCGGCTCGGGGGTTGATTGATCTGGCAGAAATCCTATATTTACGCCACATTCCGCTGGGCACCACATAGCTGGTTCAGCAGTTTATTTCAGGAGATGAATTATCTTGTATCGGCAAAAGGACGACGTGTCCTTGCCCTCGCAACCCGATTTGAACGCAGAGCCATCGTCCGGGGCATCGCTGCGTTTTCGCCCGCCGGTCAGCACCGACGGCCCGGCGGTTACCGCGCTCATCTCCCGCTGCCCGCCGCTCGATCGCAATTCGGCTTACTGCAATCTGATTCAGTGTACGCATTTTGCCGACCAGTGCGTGATCGCCGAACTCGGCGACCGGATCGTCGGCTGGGTTTCGGGGCATCGCCCTGCGTCGGACCCCCGTGCATTCTTCGTCTGGCAGGTTGCTGTCGCGGCCGAAGGACGCGGCAAAGGCCTGGCCAGTCAGATGATCAAATCACTGCTCACCCGTTCCGCGCAGCATGACGTCACCCATCTGATCACGACGATCACCGACGGCAACAAGGCCTCGTGGGCGCTTTTTCGCGGCCTTGCCCGGGACTGGGGTGCCGAGCTGGAGCGCAGCGCGCTGTTTGAGCGCGAGGCGCATTTCGCCGGCGCTTATCCGACCGAATATCAGGCCCGCATCGGGCCTTTGACCTTTAGCAAGATTCAGAAAGCCCAGGGGTAATTAAATGAATATGTCACCGAAACCGTCCGGCACGATTCCGGACCGGAAAATCTATGAGCGACGCGAATCCGGCGTGCGCAGTTATGCGCGCTCGATGCCTCGTCAGTTCGGCAGGGCCCAGGGCGTGTGGATGCATGACGACCAGGGCGGCCGCTACCTCGACTTCCTGTCGGGTTGCTCGACGCTCAACTATGGCCACAATCATCCGCTGCTGAAACAGGCGCTGCTCGACTATATCGCCGCCGACGGCATCACCCACGGCCTCGACCTCCACACCGACGCCAAGGAGGACTTCCTGCGCGCGTTCGAAGAGGTGATCCTGACCCCGCGCGGGCTCGATTATCGCATGATGTTCACCGGCCCCACCGGCACCAACGCGGTCGAGGCCGCGATCAAGCTCGCGCGCAAGATCACCGGGCGCGAGATGGTCATCGCCTTCACCAACGGCTTCCACGGCATGACATTAGGCGCGCTCGCCTGCACCGGCAACGCCGCCAAGCGCGGCGGCGCCGGGGTGCCGCTCAGCCATGTCGCGCATGAACCCTATTACGATTATTACGGCCCCGAGGTCGATACCGCCGAACTGCTCGAACAACGCCTGTCCGACCCGTCGAGCGGGCTCGATGCGCCCGCCGCGATTCTCGTCGAGACCGTTCAGGGCGAAGGCGGCCTCAACGCCGCATCGCCCGAATGGCTGCGCCGGATCGCCGAGATTGCCAAGGCGCATGGCGCGCTGCTGATCATCGACGATATTCAGGCCGGGTGCGGCCGCACCGGCGGCTTTTTCAGCTTTGAAGGCATGGGCTTCACCCCCGACATTATCACCATGGCGAAATCGCTGTCAGGCATGGGGCTGCCCTTTGCGTTGACGCTGTTCCATCCCGAACTCGACCAGTGGTCGCCGGGTGAGCATAATGGCACGTTCCGCGGCAACAACCACGCGTTCGTCACCGCGACCGCGGCGCTCCGCCATTTCTGGAGCGGCGACGAATTCCAGCGCGACGTTGCGCGCCGCGGCGCTCTACTCGAAACGCGGCTCGATCGGATCGCGGCCGAGCATGGGTTCGAAACGCGCGGACGCGGAATGATGCGCGGCGTCAACACCGGGTCGGGCGAACTGGCCTCTGCGGTCACCGCGGCCTGTTTCGACGCCGGCCTGATTATCGAAACCAGCGGCGCGCACGACGAAGTGATCAAGGTGCTCGCGCCGCTGATCATCGACGACGCGACGCTCGCGACCGGGCTCGATATCCTCGAAACCAAATTCCGTCAGGCGATGGCCGCCGATTACGCCGTCGCCGCCGAATAACACAGGAGAATATACCATGATCGTTCGCAATTTGAACGCCATTCGCAAGACCGACCAGAATGTCCGCTCGGACGGCTGGGCCAGCGCCCGCATGCTGCTCAAGGACGATGGCATGGGCTTTTCCTTCCACATCACGACGCTGTTCGCGGGGTCGGAGCTGAAGATGCATTATCAGAACCATCTGGAATCGGTGTTCATCCTGAAAGGCACCGGCACGATCGAGGATCTGGGCACGGGTAAGACACACAAGCTGGAACCCGGCGTGATGTATGCGCTCAACGACCATGATCGCCATATCGTGCGCCCCGAGACCGACATATTGACCGCCTGCGTCTTCAACCCGCCGGTCACCGGTAAGGAAGTGCATGACGCGAGCGGCGCTTATCCGGCCGACACCGCGCCCGCGCGCGAACCCGTTCCCGCCGACTGACATCCATCCAGACCATGAAAGGGGGACGTCCCATGACCGACATCTACCCATCCCGCCAAGCGTCTGCCGCCGAGATGCGGCCGCGCCAGGATCCTGTCGTCCATAGCGAATGGAGCGACGATGCGCCGATCGGCGTCGAACAGGCCGCACAATTCGACCGTGACGGCTATATCGTGCTGGAAGATCTTTTTTCGGACGACGAGGTGACTTTTCTGCAGCGCGCCGCCGGCAAGCTGCTCGCCGACCCGTCTGCGCTCGACGACGACACAATCGTGACCGAGCCGCAGAGCAACGAAATCCGCTCGATCTTTGAAATTCACCGGCAGAACGCGGTGATGGCGCGGCTCGCTGCCGACGCGCGGCTCGCCGATGTCGCGCGCTTCCTGCTGGGCGACGAAGTGTATATCCACCAGTCGCGTCTGAACTACAAACCCGGCTTCAAGGGCAAGGAATTTTACTGGCACAGCGATTTTGAAACCTGGCATGTCGAAGACGGCATGCCGCGGATGCGCGCGCTGTCGATGTCGATCCTGCTCGCCGAAAACACCCCGCACAACGGGCCGTTGATGGTCATTCCGCGCTCGCACAAAACCTATCTGACCTGTGTCGGCGAAACCCCCGACGACCATTATCTGAGCTCGCTGAAAAAACAGGAATATGGCGTGCCCGACGAGGACAGCCTAACCGAACTGGCGCACAAGCATGGCATTGTTGCCCCCACCGGCAAGCCGGGAACGGTGATCCTGTTCGACTGCAATCTGATGCACGGATCGAACGGCAACATCACCCCCTTCCCGCGCGCCAACGCGTTCCTGGTCTATAATGCGGTCAGCAACCCGCTGGAAAAACCGTTCGGGGTCGAAAAGCCCCGGCCGTGGTTCCTCGCCAATCGCGACGAACCCGCGCCGCTGACGCCGCAACGCGGATCACTGGTCGAAACGGTTGCGGCATGACCGGGCGGCACAGCGTCGAAAAGATCGGCGGCACGTCGATGGCGGCGACCGCGACATTGTTCGACAATGTCCTGATCGCAGGTCGGTCGGGCGCCGATCTCTATAGCCGCATCTTTGTCGTCTCGGCCTATGCCGGGATGACCGACCTGCTGCTCGAGAACAAAAAGACGGGCGTTCCCGGCGTTTATGGGCGTTTCGTCGCCGATGACGCCGCCGACGGTTGGCGGGGCGCAATGCGCGAGGTTCATCATGCGATGCACGCGCGCAATGCCGCCATGTTTGCCCGCGACGAAAGCCGCGCCGAAGCCGATGCCTTTGTCGATCGCCGGATCGCCGCGGTCACCGCCTGCCTCGACGATCTCGCCCGGCTGCGCAGTCATGGCCGCTTCTGCGTCAAGGAGCAGCTGATGACGGTGCGCGAATTGCTCGCCGGAGTTGGCGAAGCGCATAGCGCGCACAGCACCAGCCTGTTGCTGCGCGACCGCGATGTGAATGCGCAGTTCGTCGACCTGACGCTGTGGGATCAGGACGACCTCAGCAGCCTCGACGCGCGGATCGGCGACGCGTTCGCCGACATCGACCTGACCACCACCCTGCCGATCGTCACCGGCTATGCGGGCTGCGAGGGCGGCATGGTTCGCCGCTATGCGCGCGGCTACACCGAAATGACCTTTTCACGGCTCGCGGTGGTCACCGGCGCGCGCGAGGCGATCATCCACAAGGAATTTCACCTGTCGAGCGCCGACCCGAAGCTGGTCGGCGAGGACAAGGCGCGCAAGATCGGCCGGACCAATTACGACGTCGCGGACCAACTCGCGAACCTCGGCATGGAAGCGATCCATCCCGGCGCGGGGCGCGGCCTGCGGCAGACCGATATTCCGCTGCGGGTGCGCAATACCTTCGACCGCGAGGACGAAGGCACGCTGGTGACGGGGCATTATGTCTCCGACGTTCCGCGCGTCGAAATCATCACCGGCATCCGCCACATGCAGGCGCTGCAATTTTTCGAACAGGATATGGTCGGGGTCAAAGGCTATGATACCGCGATCCTCGGCGCCTTGGAGCGCCACGGGCTGTGGATCGTCAGCAAATCGTCGAACGCCAACACGATCACCCATTATCTGCTCGCCAGTGCCGATGCGGTGAAAAAGGTGATCGCCGACCTGCAAAAGGATTATCCCGATGCCGCCATTTCGGCGCAGCCGGTGGCGATGGTGTCGGCGATCGGCAGCGACATCTCGCGCCCCGGCCTGGTCCCCGATGCGCTGCGCGCGCTCGACGATGCCGGCATCACGATGATCGCGATGCAGCACCAGATCCGCAATGTCGATATCCAGTTTATCATCGATAGCCGCGACTTCGACAACGCCGTCCGCGTCCTCCACCGCGCCCTGGTCGAGGACGAAGCCGAAGCCGCGAAGGACCGACGCGCCGCCTGACGCGGCGGCCGGTGTCCCGCGATGCTTTCAACCATCCTGCCGGTGCGAAGCCTGCTGATCGCCATCTTTATGATGATGGCGGGCAGCGGCTTTCTGTCGACGCTGATCGGGCTGCGGCTCGACCGGGCGGGCAGCGGCACGATGGTGATCGGGCTGGTGGCCACCGCCTATTTTGCCGGTCTGGTCATCGGCGCACTGCGCGCGGGCGAGGTCGTGCGCCGCGTCGGCCATATCCGCGCCTTCGCGGCGTTTGTGGCGCTGCTTTCGGCGAGCACCTTGACCTATGCCCTGTTCCAGCATCCCCTCCTTTGGGGCGGCCTGCGGTTGATCGACGGGCTGTGCGTCGCGGGGGTGTTCATCTGCGTCGAAAGCTGGCTCAACGACCGCGCCGACAGCGGCACGCGCGGCACCGTGCTCGCGGGTTATATGGTCGCGCTCTATTCGGGGCAGGCGCTCGGCCAGCTTTTCCTGCGCACCGGCAACACCGCGCCGCATGTTCCGTTCGAAATCGCTGCCATGCTGATCTCGCTCGCGATCATTCCCGTCTGCCTGACCCGCAGCCCCGCGCCGATGCTGGACGACGCCGCTGCGCTGCCACTGCGGCGCCTGTTCGAAGCATCGCCGCTCGGGGTCGCCGGGGCGGGCATGACCGGACTGCTGCTCGGCGCCTTCTATGGCCTTGCCGCCATTTACGCTCGCCGCATCGGGCTCGATCTTGGCGACACCGCGACCTTCATGATGACGGTGATCCTGGGCGGCGTCGCGCTGCAATGGCCGCTCGGGCGCCTGTCGGACCGCTACGACCGGCGGCGCATCATCATTTCCTGCTTTGCGGCCACGCTGGCGGTCAGCGCCATGCTGGCGATGCAGCCGGTTGGCATCCTTCTGCTTGCCCTTGGCGCGGCGTTCGGCGGGCTCAGCTTTGCGCTCTATCCGCTTTGCGTGGCCTTCGTGAACGACCGGCTGCTCGCGTCGGAGCGGGTCGCCGCGAGCGGGCAGCTTGTCCTCCTCTATTCGGCCGGCGCCGCGCTCGGCCCGCTCGGCGCCGCGGCGGCGATGACACTGGCAGGCGCAGGCGGGCTCTTTCTCTTCATCGCCGCGGTGGCGGCGGCGATGCTCGCCTTCGGCCTGTGGCGCCTCGCGATCAGCGACCCGGTCCCCGGTGCCGACCAGCAGGATTTCCAGATCCTGCCGCGCACGACGCCGGTCGCTGCGCTGCTCGATCCCGCCGGCCCCGACGCCCTCTCTCCGGCGACGGGGCCCCCTTTGCAAACAGGTGACACATGGACGAAAAGATGATCCCGGCGCCCGGACAACCCGCGCCCTTCGCCAAGCCCTCGCCGCTCAATCGCGCGGTCGGCGCGTCGGCGCTGGGCAATGCGGTCGAGTGGTTCGATTATGGCATCTATGCCTATGGCGTGACCTATATCTCGGCGGCGCTGTTTCCTGGCGATACCGAAGAGGCGGTGCTGTTCGCGCTCGCAACCTTTGCGATCTCTTTCCTCGTCCGCCCGCTCGGCGGGCTATTCTGGGGCCCGCTCGGCGACCGCATCGGGCGCAAGTCGGTGCTCGCGATGACGATCCTGTTGATGGCCGCGGCAACCTTTGCCGTCGGGCTGATCCCCTCCTATGACAGCATCGGTTTCTGGGCACCGACGATCCTGATCATCCTGCGGATGCTGCAAGGCTTTTCGACCGGCGGCGAATATGGCGGCGCGGCGACCTTCATGGCCGAATATGCCCCCGACGACCGCCGCGGTTTCTATGGCAGCTTTCTGGAGTTTGGCACGCTCGCGGGCTTTTCCTTCGGCGCCGCGCTGATGCTCGGCTATTCGCTGCACCTTGGCGATGAAGCGATGCACGAATGGGGCTGGCGCATACCCTTCCTGATTGCCGGGCCGGTCGGCCTGGTCGGCATGTATCTGCGCTCGAAGCTTGAAGATACACCGGTATTTCGCGAGGAAATGGCATCGGCCGACCGACGCAAGCCGCCGGGCATCGCCGCGATGATGCGCGAATATTGGCGGCCGCTCCTGGTCGTCGGCGGGCTGGTCGTCGCGCTCAACGTCGTCAACTATTCGCTGCTCAGCTATATGCCGACCTATCTGCAGCGGCGCATCGGCCTGTCGAACGAAGAGGCGCTCATCGTGCCGATCATCGGCATGCTCTTCATGATGATCTTTCTGCCGTTCGCGGGCGCCTTGTCGGACAGGATCGGGCGGCGGCCGATGTGGCGCTGGTCGCTGATCGGCCTACTTATTTTCGTCGTCCCGCTTTATATGCTGATAGGCACAGGCTTTGCGGGTGCCGTTGCGGGTTTCCTGCTGCTCGGCCTCCTCTATGTTCCGCAGCTCGCGACGATCTCGGCCACCTTCCCTGCGATGTTCCCCACCGCGGTGCGTTTCGCGGGTTTCGCTATCGCCTATAATATCTCGACGTCGATCTTTGGCGGCACGGCGCCGATGATCGGCAGCGGGTTGATCAGCCTGACCGGCGACCCGCTAATGCCCGCCTATTATATGATGATCGCGTGCGTCGTCGGGCTTATTGCGCTGCGTTTCATGCCCGAGACGGCCGGTAAATCTCTGCGCGAGGATCCCTTTTCGCGACCTCTGCGCTCCGGGCCGTAGGTGAAATCTTCGCGGGGGCGGTGGCCTAGGTGGTCGCATGTTCATTGATGGGGACTCTGGCAGAAAGCGGTCTATCCGCTTTCTGCCTTAGTGCTTCGAGAACAGACGAAAACCGCGTCGGGACAATCGCGAATGACTGAGCAGCGCTACTTCGCGGCCTTTGAAGCCAGAGCGAGCGACCCGCAAGGCCCGGCGCGTTCGCCGAGACCCGGCAGCACGATCAAATTCTCGACGCCATCGGTCTGGTGATATCCGGCAAGGCTGTTGACCAGATGATGGCATACCGCCGTCAGCAACTGCGGCTGGCCGATCGCGACGCCCCCGCCGATCAAAATACGCTGGGGTAATGTCGTCAGCACCAGATTGTGACAGAGCATCGCGATGGCGTGCGCGACGTGGGTCCACGCGACGTCATCAGGTGCGATGTCGCGGCCTTCTTTTCCCGCCCGCGCCGCAATCGCGGGGCCGCTCGCCAAGCCTTCGACGCAATCGCCGTGATATCTGCAGCATCCCGCGAACAGATCGCCGGCCAGCTTCGGCACCCGCTGATGTCCGGCCTCGCTATGCCCCGCCCCGCGCAAGATTTGGCCCGCCGAAACCGAACCGACGCCGACCCCGGTGCCGATCGTGATATACGCCCAGCTCTCCAAACCCTGCGCCGCGCCCCACAAGCCCTCGGCCAGCGCCGCGCCGTTGACGTCGGTGTCGATCGCAAAGGGAACCCCGTTCGCGATCGACGTCAGATCCGTCCCGCTCCACCCTGGCTTCGGCGTCGACAATATGCTCCCGAATTTCGCCGACCTGCGATCAAGCTCCAGCGGCCCGAAACTGGCGATGCCGAGCGACTGGAAATCCCATCCATCAAGGACGCCCGCAATCGCAGCCAGCGTCTGTTCGGAACTTGTCGTCGGAATCTCGAATTGCGCCCGCACATCGTCCGGCCCCGTGCCCAACGTGCAAATGCATTTCGTGCCGCCCAGTTCGACCCCGGCCAACATCGGCTCAGAACTGATCCTTGAGCATTTCGCCGATCGAATTGTTGAAATGGCTGTCCATCGCCGCGCGCGCGCGCGCCGGGTCCCGCGCCGCGATCGCCTCAGCCACCTCGCGGTGCAGCGCCAGCGTCTCGTCGCGCTCTTCGCGCGTGGTGCGTCCCGCCCAGGCGCGCGGGATGGCGACCGCCATCAGCTGCTCGAACGACCGCACGATCTGCAGGAACAGCTGGTTGCCGCTGGCCGCGGCGATCGTCTGGTGAAAGCGCGTGTCCGCCGCAGTACGCGCTGCCTCGTCATGCTCGACCGACAGCCCGTGCGCGGCAGTCAGGATCGCCTGCGCCTGTTCCTCGCTGCGGTGGATCGCGGCCAGTTCGGCCGTGCGCAATTCGAGCGTTCGGCGGACGTCCCAGACATCAGCGAGCGACACCTGCGCGGTGTTGACCGCATGACCCATCGACGCCGCCATCACCGAGCCGTCGATCGCCGCCACGCGCGGCTTGCGGCCATTGCCGACATCGACGAGGCGCAGCGCGGTGAGCGCGCCGAACGCCTCGCGCATCACTGGACGGCTGACGCCCAGTTGGGTTGCAAAACTTCCTTCGCCGGGCAGCGTGTCGCCGACCTTCAGATCGTGGGCGCGGATATAATCGCGCACCGCATCGACCGCGCGATCGACGAGCGAGCCGCGACCAAGGTCGATCATTCCGCTCATGCTGCCACCCCCAGCCGCCGCATCGCGGTCGGCGCCATGCCAAACCGCCGCGAAAAGGCGCGCGTGAAGCTGGCGTTGTTGAGATAGCCGCAGCGATAACCGATGCTCGCCACCGGCAGATCGCTCGCCGCCAGCAACGTCCGCGCCTGCCGCAATCGCCGCTCGCTCAGCGCCTCACCGACGCTGCAATGATACAGTTCGCGAAAGCCGCGGGTCAGCTTGTCGCGATTGATCCCGCAACTGCGCGCAATATTGTCGATCGTCAGCTTCTCGTGCCAGCGTTCGTCGACGATCCGACGCGCCGCGGCGATCCGCGAGATGTCGCCCTCGCTCAAACTGGGCTGGCCATCGACCGCCACCAGGCTGCCCGCGCTCAGCGCGGCGAAAAACTGGCACAGCATCTCGATGCTCCGCGCCAGGCGCAGCGTGTCCGCCGCAGCGGGGTCACATTCGGGGGCGATGATCGATTGCCCCAGCGCGCGCAGGTCTGACGGCAGATACCAGCGCCCGCCGGGATCGGGAAGGTCGCCAAACAACCGGCGGCAGGCGCCGCGCGACACCGCGAACACCAGCAAATGTGCTTCGCTTTCCAGCTCGCGAAATGCCAGCGCGCGAACCACCGGCTCGCCGACATCACCAAAGCCGATCAGCAGCGCGTCGGGCGGCAGCAGCAGACGATCGCACGCGCCGGGACCAACGAAGGTCGTCATTTCGGACGAGACGATTACGCTGTGCTTGATCGGCATGGACGAAACTCCCTCACCGACTCCCATAGACCTATCTTACAGCTTTGGCAATAGCTGTATGATAGGTTCCGGCGCCCGCCGCATCGCGAGGACGAAGGCGAAGAACGACAGCGCGCTGACGATGACCCCGACCAGTGCCAGCGCCTCGGCCAGCATCGCCTCGCCGCCCATCAATCCGCTCACCTGCGTCACGATCCACGGCGCCAGCCCGAAACCGATCAGTCCGGCAATCGCGATAAACGCCCCGATGCACAGCCCGCGCAGCTCGTTGGGCAGCAGCACCGTCAGCGCGACCGACACGACCAGTCCGGTCACCGCGCCGCACATCGACATCACCCCAAGTGCAACCGCAAGGCCGGCCACGCTCGGCATCAGCGGAAACAAGGCGGCAGGCACCCCGATCCCGGCTGCGATGACCGCGCCCAATAATATACCGCCGCGCCGCTGGCTCTTCTGGCCGATATCGGCAGACAATCCGCCAAGCACCGCGCCCGCAACCCCGGTCCCGAACATCAGCGCCCCGACCCACCCCGCAAATTGCTGGGGCTGAAGCCCGAAGTCGCGCGACAAGACCGGCGCGACCCACACCGTCGCCGCCACATCGGCCATGACGACCGCAACCTGACCCGCGAAAAGCGGGCCGAGGAACGACCGCCGCGACCACAGCTCCGCTGCTACGATGCGGAACGGCGCATTGGGGCTGGCCTCAACCTCGCGGCGCTCAGGTTCACGCAGCAAGAGCAGCGGCAGCAGGCACAGCGCGCTGATCGCAGCAAGCAGGACATGGGTACTGCGCCACGGGGCCAGGTCGGCGAGCCAGCCCGGGGCGCCAAAATCGGTCAGCAGGCCGAACAGCCAGCCGGTCAGCGCAAAGCCGAGCGCGACGCCCAGCGCCTTACCCAGATTGACAATCAGCATCGCGCGCCCGCGCTGCGCGGGCGCGCAAAAGTCGGCGCACAGCGATAGCGCCGCGGTCAGCGAACCCGTCGAGCCGATGCCGACCAGCATGCGCGCCGCGGTGAGCCACCCCGCGCTTGGCGCAAAGGCGGTGAGCAAGGTGCCGAGCGTCCACAGCAGCGCCAGCCCGATCGTCAGCCGAACCCGGTTACGCCGATCGACCAAAATGCCGATCGGGATCGAGAACAGCACCATCGGCACCGCGGCGCCGAGCCCCTGGATCAGCGCGAGGCTGTCGTCGGTGAGCCCGAGTTCGGCCTTCGCGCTTTCCTGAATCGTGCCAAAGCTGCCGAGCGCAGTGAAGCCCAGCGTCGCCACCAGCGCGAGCAGCAGCAGGGGGACGAGCGTCGCGGGTGCGGTCAGCCGCGCGTGGGACGACGCGAGCGGTTCAGCCTGGGTCGCCATTACAGCGCGAAGATCTTGCCGGGGTTGAGCAAATTCTGCGGATCGAGCGCGCGCTTGATCATCCGCATCTGCTCGACCGCGTCGCCCAGCTCGGCGACCAGCCATGCCTGCTTGCCGATGCCGATCCCATGTTCGCCGGTGCACGTCCCGTCCATCGCCAACGCGCGCTCGACGAGGCGCGCGTTGATCGCCTCGACCTCGGCCATCTCTTCGGGCGCGTTCGGGTCGATCGAGAAGATGACGTGAAAATTGCCGTCGCCGACATGGCCGAGGATCGTCGCAGGGACCGATGACGTCTCCAGATCGACATGCGTTGCGGCGATGCATTCGGCGAGGCGGCTGATCGGCACGCACACGTCGGTCGCCCAGCCGATCGCCCCGGCGCGCATGTTGACCGCAGCATAATAGGCCTCGTGCCGCGCGCGCCACAGTTTCGACCGCTCCTCGGGTAGGTTCGACCAGCTGAACGCGCTGCCGCCATTGGCTTCGGCCAGCGTCTTCACGGTCTCAACCTGTTCGGCGACATTCATAGCGCTGCCATGAAATTCGAAGAACAGCGTCGGAGCTTCGGGATAATCGAGCTTCGACCAGCGATTGACCGCGATCATCTGTTTGGTGTCGAGGATTTCGACCCGCGCCAACGGCACCGCACACTGGATTGATTGCACCACGGTATCGACTGCACCGCCTAAGGTTTCGAAACTGCACACCGCCGCCGAAATCGTGTCGGGAACGGGGTGCAGCCGCAGTGTCACCGCGGTGATGATGCCCAGCGTCCCTTCGGACCCGACATAGAGCCGGGTCAGGTCATACCCCGCCGCCGACTTGCGCGCGCGCCGCGCAGTGCGGATCACCGTCCCCTGCGGCGTCACGATTTCCAGGCTGAGGACGGCATCCTTCATCGTGCCATAACGCACCGCATTGGTGCCCGACGCGCGGGTCGACGCCATGCCGCCGATCGTCGCGTTTGCGCCCGGATCGATCGGAAAAAACAGTCCCTGGTCGCGCAAATGGAGGTTGAGTTCCTCGCGGCGCACCCCGGGCTGGACGACGCAGTCAAAATCCTCGGCATTCACCGCGAGCACCGTGTCCATCTGGCTCATATCGAGCGAGATGCCGCCATTGATCGCCAGCGCATTACCCTCGATTGACGTCCCGGCGCCGAACGGTACGATCGGAATGTCTGCCGCCGCACACAGTTTCACCAGCGCGACGACATCGTCGGTCGAATGCGCAAAGACGACGGCGTCGGGCAGCACGGGAGCGAAATGGGACTCGCTCGATCCGTGCTGCCCGAGCACCGCGGCGCCCCGCTGGAAACGGTCCCCAAACCGCTCCTCCAGCGCCCCTACCAGGCTGGCGGGGAGCGGCCTGCGTTCCCCCGAATGCGCCGTCCCCGCCATGGTCAGAACTTCAGGCTGGCGCGTACGCCGTACCGCCGGCGATCGCCGGTGATGCCAAGGTCGGAGGCGGGCAGCCCCGCGAGCGCCAGCGTCGTCTTTTCGATATAGCTTTCGAAATATTCGGTGTTGAACAGATTGTTCGCGAACAGCGCGATCTCGACCGGGCCGGTGCGATAGGCGATCGACGCATTGGTCAGCCAATAGCTGTCGAGGAACGTCGGTGTCGTCTCATTCAGCGTCGCCGCCAGCCGCTTGCCCTTGCCGAACAGCCCGGCGCTCAGCACGACTTCATCGTCGCCGCCCATCTCGATCCGATAGTCGGTCGAGATGTTCGCCATCCAGTCGGGCTGGAATGTCAGCCGGTCTGACGAAAGCTGGCGCCCGGTGGTGCCGACATAGGCGCTGTCGTCGGTGATCCGAGCGTGCATATAGGTAAAGCCGCCGCGGATCGACCACGCGGGCACCGGCCGCACCATCGCTTCGAGTTCGACGCCATAGCTTTCGACGTCGCCGCTGTTGAGATCGACCGTGACCAGCCCGCCGCCCGCCGCCGGTGCGATCGAGTTGAGCCCGATATAGTCTTTATAGTCATTGTAGAAGACCGCGCCCGAAAGCATCAGGCGCGGCGTCGCATATTTCGCACCCGCCTCATACGTCCAAGCCGAATCGCCGTTATAAGTGCGCGTCGGCGCCGTCGGCGCGTTGAACCCGCCGCCGCGATAGCCACGCGCGACCGACACATAGGTCATCAGGTCGGGGGTCCATTTGCGCGACACGGTCAGCTTGGGCTGCCACTCGCTCGAATTGAGTTTGGCGATCGGCAGGATGGCGCCCGAAATCGAACTGCGCGAAACCCGGTTCTCCCGATCGTAGCGCAGCCCCAGCGCGACTTCCCAATCGGAATTGGGTTTCCAGAACATGGTACCGAATGCCGCATAGGTGTCGGCGACATTCTTCGCCACCGTGTTCCGCACGATGCTGATCGGGCCCAGGATCGGATGGACGAGCGAGATCGTGTCGGTGACGTTCGCGCGTGTTGCCTCGTTGCTATAGAAGAGCCCGACGAGCGTCGAAATCTGATCGGTCCATTCGCTGTCGAGCCGTGTTTCCAGCGTCATCGTGCGCAGGCTGTCGCGGCCGACGGTGCGCACCGTATTGGTCGGGCCAAAATCGCCATCGTTGTCGGGGGCGAAGCTGTTGCGCAAATCATAGGCGCCGATGACGCTCAGCTTCGACCCGCCGCCCAGATCGGCTTCAGCCCGCGCGTTGATCCCGCGATATTTGTACGAAATTTCGTTCAGGGCATTGAACTGAATATCGCGCCGATAATCGGTCGGGCTGCTGACGCGCGAATAGGGCGTGTTCACCCCATTGACCCAATCATAATAGCCTTTGATCGTCAGCGAAAAGCCGTCCGACGGCGCCAGACGCAGGGTCGCGTTGATCGAGTCGGTGTTGAAGCGGTTCGCATCCTTGTTCAGCAGCGTGTTGGTCAGGAAACCGTCCTGCTGGCGATGCGAGGCGGCAATCCGGAAACCCAGCACGTCGCCTGCGATCGGCCCGCTCACCGCACCCGACACCAACCAGCTATTGTCGGGGCCGGCATAGCTGCCGTTGGCGCGCACCTCGAACACGTCGCTCGGCGCGCGGGTAATAACGTTGATCGCGCCCCCCAGCGTGTTTTTGCCATAGAGCGTACCCTGCGGCCCGCGCAGCACTTCGATGCGCTCGACATCGAGCAGCGGGTTGTTGAGATAAGCCGTGTTCGGCTGGTAAATTCCGTCGATGAACAGGCCGACGCCGGGCTGCACCGACTGCACCAGCGTCACCCCGACACCGCGGATCGCCACGAATGCTCGGCCGCTGCCGTCGCTGTTGATGTTGAGCCCCGGCGACAGCACCGCGGCTTCGCGGACCGAATTGATCCCGCGCGCGGTCAGCGTATCGCCATCGATAGCGGTCACCGCGATCGGCACATCGGACAATGTTTCGTCGCGCTTACGTGCGGTCACGACGATGATGCCGTCGTTCTCACCTTCGGCTACGGCAGGTCCGGTTGTATCCTGCGCATAGGCCGGTGCCGCGGCGAGCATGGTCGCCAGCACGGCGATGGAAACGGCAAAATTCAGCTTGGTCATCAGACATCCCCAAAAACGGCGGTCTGAGCCGCCCGTCGGAACCTATCTGACAGCTTTACGACCTATATGAAAGGTTGTCGACTGTGCCGATCGGCAGACGGGATTTGCAGAGCATGGGTGGCCCATCCCGTCATTGCTTCGCTTCGCTCGCAATGACGATGTTTTTGGAGCCCGCTACCAGCAACTATACCCGCCGTCGGCCAGCACCACGCTCCCGGTCATCAAACTTGCCATGTCGGACGCCAGAAACAGGATCACCGCCGCCACCTCCTCGGGCGCGCCCAGCCGCGCCATCGGTGTTCCGTCGATCCAGCGGCGATACATCTCGCCTTCCTGGTCGGCAAAAGCGTTCAGCGGCGTCGCAATATAGGTCGGCGCCACTGCATTCACCCGCACGCCGCGGTCAGCCCATTCGGCGGCCAGACTCTTGGTCAGCTGATGCACCGCCGCCTTCGACGCATTATAATAGCTTTGCGGCTGCGGCCGGTTGACGATGAAGCCCGACATCGATCCGACATTGACGATGCTCCCCTGCCCCGCCGCCAGCATGTACCGCCCGAACGCCCGCGCGCACCAGAAGCTGCCATTGAGGTTCACGTCGAGCACGTTCAACCAATGGTCGTCCGCGACATCTTCGGCCGCTGTCTCGCTGCGTGCGATCCCGGCATTGTTGATCAGAATGTCGATCCGCCCCTCGCGGGCGAGCATCGCGGCGGCGGTGGCATCGACGGCCGCACTATCGGTCACGTCGAGCGCCTCGGCAAAGACGGCATAACCTTTTGCCGCGAGATCGGCGACCGCGCGATCGAGCGCGGCGGCATCGCGGTCCGCGATCGTCACCCGCGCGCCAGCCTCGGCCAGCGCGTCGGCCGCCGCCAGCCCAATCCCCTGCGCGCCCCCCGTCACAAAGGCTGTGCGCCCATCAAGGCGCAGCTTCTCCAGATACATGGACCTATTCCGGTACGAAGGCGGCGGCGGGCATCACCGGTTCGTGGACCGCTTCGCCGCGCGTCACCTGATAAACCATTCGATCAGCGTCGAACTCGGGCCAAGGCATCGATCCGCTGCGCGCAAAGCCCGCCCACAGAATATGGACTTGCTCGGCCAGCGCCTGCGGCGGGTCCATCCCCGCCAGCCCGCGCGGACCGGTGACGGTCGGCAGCGTCTTGAACACGAACGGCATCTCGATCCCGTGGCACGCGCCCAGCTCGCCGTCGCACGCGGGCGAGCGCCAGTCGAATTCGTACAGCCACGTCTTGCCCTGATGCGCCGCCGCATATTGCCGCGCCGGCCAGCGGAACACCAGGTCCGTCATCGCGCGCGTCATCGCCTCGCCTGGCCGCACGCCCCTTTGTTTATATCCATAGGCCATCAGAGCCGCCTTCGCCTGCGGATGCGACCGCCCGAGCAGCCAGCGCGCAAGCAGCCCGCCGATCTTTTTGCGTATCCCGGTTGGCACGAAATAGAGGTTCATCTCGTCGGCATTGCTACCGATGACGACTTCCACATCGCGTCCGGCGCCTTTGCGCAGTGCGTCGAGCGGCTTCACGGGCAGGACATCGTCGCCATAAACCGGAATGAACCGGCTGATCCCATACACCGGTTCGCGCCCGTCTTGGTCGCGCAGGTCGATCGCCCACGGCTTCGCCACCTTCTCGACCGCGTCCATCGCATCTGTGTTGGACACCGGTAGAAATCCGTTTGCATCGGGCACGATACGCAGCACTTTCGCCAGCTTCCGCACCAACCGCTGCGCGACCGCAACCTCCCGCACCATGGAACCATGCCCGCTCTGGATGATCGCCCGCGCGAACAATCCCTCGGCGAGCGGCGAGGTCACAAGATCGGCAATCGCCATCGCCCCCGCGCTCTCGCCAAACACCGTGACATTTGCCGGATCACCGCCAAAAGCCGCGACATTGCGCTGCACCCAAGCCAGCGCGAACAAGATATCGCGCAGCCCCAAATTGGTCGGCGCGCCCGGCACCGGCAGGAAACCGTCGATCCCCATCCGATAGTTGATCGCGACGCAGATGAGGCCCGAAGCCGCGAATGCGCTGCCATCATGAACCGGCGCATCCTTGCTGCCGACGACAAAGCCGCCGCCATGGACGAACACCATGACCGGCGCGGTTTTGGCATCGCGCGGCGCCCAGATGTTCAGGCGCAGATAATCGCCGTCACTGCCGTCACTACCGCTGCCAATTAGCGGCGACGGATCGATCTCGGGGAACGGTTTGATCCGGTGAGGCGCGGCCGGGCCGGGATTGTCCATGTCCCGAACCCCGTCCCAGGCGTCCGGCATACGCGGCAGCTCGAAGCGCGCAGGAGGAGCGGCATAGGGTATACCAAGGTAGCGAATAATCGGGCCGTCAAGACAACCGCGGACAAGTCCGCCGTCGATCGCGATCGCTGCACCAGCTAGGTCCGAAGTCGTCATCATGACGCCATAGCATCCGCGCCGCTGCGCAACACCATCTGTCGATGTGCCGATCGTAGGAACTGATATGCCCTGGTACGCGCAACGTCTGCTGTTTGAAAACTGTCGGTTTTTAGATATCGGCAGCCCAAAGCCGACCTATTCGCCACTATCGCTGATCGCCGCGTGGATCATGGCGCGGTCCTGTGCGGCTTGACGGCGGCCCCCGCGCTGCCGGGTTTCGCGCAAAACTGGGAAATATGATCGACATCCTCGGCGCTAATGTCGGCGATGCGCGTGCGGCCCATCAAACCCATGTCACGCTCGATTTCGGCCCGGAAGATCGCCAGCACGCGCGCCACACCCGCTTCACCTCCCGCCGCCAGACCGTAGAGATAAGGCCGACCGACAGAGCAGCCATCGGCGCCGAGCGCGATTGCCTTCAGCACGTCGGTGCCGCGGCGCACGCCGCCGTCGGCGATCAACTCTACGCTATTCTGGATCCGGTCGCGGATCGCGGGAAGATAGTCGATCGGCGTCGCCGCAGTATCGAGCTGGCGACCGCCATGATTGGACACCATGATTGCATCGACGCCGCAGGCGACGGCGCGCGCGCAATCCCCGGGCATCATCGCGCCCTTGATCACCAGCTTTCCGGACCATTGCGAGCGCAACCATTCGACGTCTTTCCACGTCGCCGACCGATCGAACTGCGCGTTCACATAGTCGATGACACTGGTGCCCGCGCTGCCGATATCGCCAACATGTTCGACGACATTGGCGAGTTGGAAAGTACGATTCTTCAGCGCGCCGAACGACCATCGCGGATGCGTCGCGAAGCTCATCAAACTGCCGAGGGTAAAGCGTGGCGGCATAATCATGCCGCTGCGCAAATCGCGCTCGCGGTTGCCCGCGATCGCGGTGTCGACGGTCAGGCAGAGCGCGCCATAGCTGTTCTCCGCGGCGCGCTCGAGCAGAGCTTTCGTCAGTCCGCGGTCGCGAAAGAGGTAGAGCTGAAAATAGCGGTTCGCTCCCGTTGCCGCGATTGCCTCGATCGAGGTCGTTGCCATCGTCGACAGGCCATAGGGCACGCCCGCCGCGGCCGCCGCACGCGCGACCGCCGCTTCCCCCGAGGAATGGAACAGCTGCGACATGCCGGTCGGCGACAACATCAGCGGCATCGCGCTCGGGTATCCGAGCAGGTCGGTGCCAGCATCGACGTTGCTCACATCGACAAGCGTGTGCTGCGCAAGCACCCATTCGTCAAACACCGCACGATTGCGCGCCAAGGTCCACTCATCTTCGGCACCGCCCTCCAGATAGTCTCGGATCGGCAGCGGCAAAGCGCGTCCGGCGAGCGCAGCCATATCAGCAATGTTGAAGGCGCTTGCGAGCGAGGCCATTCAATTGCCTCCGATCGACTGCGCTGCGGCCATTTGCCGCGCGCAGTTGATAGGGAGAGATCGCCAAGCGACAATTCCGCCGCCAGCCGCTCCGCTCTCGACTGTCGCACCATAGTGATTTGAAGCTGTCATTGCGGAAGCTTATCACCTGTCCCAGCCGTGAGGCTATGCCCGCGGCTATGCCGATCAAAGGCAGCGGTGTGCCGCGACAGAATTCTGGCGGCGCGGCCCCCGTACCCTGCTTACCACGGGGGCAGGCTAGTTTGGCAGACCGAACATACGGTCTTTTGCCCACCGAACAAAGCGAGCCAACGTTCCGCGACATGCCGGAGCGCACCCTCTCACGCTGTTCAGATTTTCACGTTAGACTTCGATCCCTTCCGCCAATGCGAGCCCATCTCCCCCATCAACGCCGAGCTATTGCAGCGTTTTTTTTGATTGTGGCGTGACCCAGCAGAATTCGTACAGCCAGCAAAAAGCCGGTCGGCTTGTCGATATCTGTCACAATCTTTCAGGCGCGCTTACATCCGTGAACCTGTTTGGATCCAAAGCCGAGGATGGCGCCTGCGGTCGTGTCCCCAGCGGTGGACTAGGTTCTGCCGGTAGCGAAGCTGACCGGACACGCGCTAATCGATAAAGCGCTGTAGTGTCCGGTCAGTTTCGCGGTTGGTCATCGGCGGTTATTGCCAAGCATTTGGTCAAGCTCACCATAACGCCGCGTCAAATAAGTCCGCTCGTCGGCACTATAGCCGCCGGTCGCATAAGCAGCATCGAGCCTCATCAGGTCGCTGAGCTGAGCCCGTACCTGCACCGCATCGTTGCGGCTGATACTGCCATTCCGTTCGGATGTCGCCAGACGCGTTTCCAACTGGCTCCACCTCGCGCTGTTGCCGTCATTGCCAAAGCCGCCGCCCAGGCGGTTGTTGATAGCATTGTACCGCGACCACAAATCGGCCTGCTCGCGTGCATCAAACCCCCCGCGCTGATAGCTGGTCTCCAGCTGGGCCAACGACCGCCAATCATTGCGAAGCTGCGTGGCTTCTGCCCGCGTCAGGGTGCGGTTCCGCAACCCCATCGTGACGCGCTGCTCGAAGTCCGCGCTGCGCGTCGACAACATCTGCCAACGGCCCTGATCCGGATACCCACCCTGTCCACCGGACGGATCGGTATTCTGACCGCCAATCCGCTGATTCAATGCCCGGTACCGCATCCGCAAATCGCTGCGCTGCTGCTGCGACATATTGCCATTGGCCGAGTATTGTGCCTCCAGCCGGACGATCTCGTTATATTCTCTGCGCATCTGGTCCGCCTCGTATCGGCCGAGCGAGCCATCGCGCACGGCGCTATCGATGCGCTGCTCCAGTGCCGCCCGGCGCTGAGCGAAGGGTCGCCGACCCTGATTCCAGTCGGTTTCCAGCGTCTGCTCGCTCGCCTGTTCGTTGTTTCCGAACACAGAACCCAGCAGCTGCTCGAGGATATTGCCCTGCTGCTGACGCTGCTCCTGCGCAATTGCAGGCGTGGAGAGGAGCAACGCGCTCGAAGCGGCGCCTATGAGGAGAATGGTTTTCATCGAGTCTGACCTTCATTGAATGAGCTGCTGGCAATTTAACCGCAGGAAAGAAGGGCAGATCCGCTGCTATCACTTATGGAAATTCATTCGTCGCAAGCCGTGCGGATAGCCCAGATTGCCATCTAACGCCTTGGTGATGTCTCGGTTGCAACGAAACCGCAATTGGCGGCGCGGAACCGCGACGTCGGCCGGGTATTGCAATATGAGCGGCGCAGTCCGGACAAACTCCAACGTCTCCACGGCGAACTGTAGCGGGGGGAACCCTTTCAGCCGGCTGTCGTTACTTTGCAAAGGCAAGGAACGGCGCGACACACATGGCAAATCCGGGCCGTCAGGCATGCGATGACAATATCTGGTGGCAGTTGCAAAGGGGCTCGGGTCCCATCATTGCGACTGCCATCCATGATGGCCATGGCCTGCGGGCCGAGGTTCGTGCGGCGATGGCGCTTTCGGAAAGCGACCGCCTTCGCGAAGAAGACCCCCACACCGGTCAAGCCGCCGCCGCAGTTCCCAATCATATCATCGCGGCGCGGTCGCGCTTCGAAGTCGATCTCAACCGGGAATTTGATGAGGCCGTGTATCGCACCCCCGACCAAAGCTGGGGACTGAAGGTTTGGCATGCGGCGCCGCCGGATGACCTCGTCGCGCGTTCGCTCGCACTTCATACGGCGTTCTACAGGATGATGGCCGATACGCTTGACGAAATCGCTGCGCAGCACGAGCAGTTCATATTGTTCGACATCCATAGCTATAATCACCGCCGGGACGGACCCGGCGCCGCGGCCACCCCGCCAGAGGAAGCGCCCGACATCAATATCGGCACTTATTCGATGCCGCGCGATCATTGGGCACCGGTTCTCGATCCGATCATCGCCGCGATGCGCGATTTCAACTTCAACGGCCGCAAGCTCGACGTGCGCGAGAATATTGCGTTTCAGGGCAAGGGAGCCCTGACGCGTTTCGTGCATGAGCGTTATCCTCAAAAAGGCTGCGCGATTGCGATCGAGTTCAAGAAGTTTTTCATGGACGAATGGACCGGGGTGCCGGATACCGCGGCGCTCGCGGCGATGCGCGAGCTCATTTCGCACAGCGCCGCCGCGGCTGAGGCGGCACTCAAGTGACCGCGCTCCGCGAAGCTCTGGCGAGCGATGTCTCCTCAATCGAATTTAGCGAAAGCGGCGCGCTGCGCAGTGCGTTCGGCGCGCATGGCCGCGTTCATGTCGATCGCCCCCTCCCCTTCATCGTCATCCATCGGTTCGACCCCGACATCGCCGCGAGCCTTGCACTCGAGATCAGCGTGACGAGCCCGGCGTATATTGTCTGGCCGGCCCACGACGATGCGGCGGCGGCAGTAACGCTAAACGCCGTCGTCACCGAAGCGCGCCGTCATTTTCCGGCCTTCCTGATCATCGAACTGAGCGACCTCGCGCGCCCACCGGCGAAGCCCGAGGATGCGCCTCGGCTGCCCCCGTTCGAGTGCAGGATTGCCGCGACGGCCAATCCATCTGTGCAAATCGCGGCTGGCAGGCTGCGTGAGGCTCTTGAGGAAATCGAGATTGATCTGCGTCACTGCACGGTCGGGGAGATCGCGCCGCTCGATCCAGCCAAGCAAATGCTGCCAAGCAGCGGCGGCGGTCGTTCGGCCGGCGAAACGATCCGGCTCGCACTGCCGCATATTCACCTCACCCCCGACGGCGAAGATATTTATCCGCAGATTTTCCACGACCTGCAAGTGGCGGCGTTCGACGCGATTCTGAAGGCTGCCTGCACCTTCATGGAACACAGCAAACTTGGCGCTCCGGCGCATTACCGCAGCTTGGGGCGGAGCTCCTTCGTCGATGCGGCGCGTGCAGCCGATGAAAAGCTCAACGTCATTTGCGGCACCTATGATTTCCTGATGGCGGTGTCGCCGATCAATGGCAGCGAAGCGCAGGAGCGATTTGCTGCATCCGGATATGAGCAAGCGCCCGAGTTTCGCTACCGGCCCCTCACGGTCGATCCCGACGAAGCCAAGCGAGCGCTGTACAAAATCGATCTCAAAAAGGTCGAGGATCCGATGCTCGAAAGCCTGTTTTCAGAGAAGCGTCACGAGATCGACCATCAGCTGTCGATGCTGGCCTGCCGGAACAGCGACCGGTTCCGTTATGCCTCGCTGATGCTCTACGAGCCGGTCGACAGTGCGCTTCTCGCCGCCGCCCATGACATCCTGGGATCGCGATCCCGGGCGCCCGCCGCAACCGATCGGCCGCCGGCGGACTGTCATGTCGTTGCCGCCGCGGCACACGCGATGGCGGCGCGGTACCAGGCAATCGATCCGGCATTCGACGTGACAATCGAAATCCGCGAGGATGTCACTGCCGGGATGCTCGTATCGGGCGATCGGCTTTATATTTCGCACGATATCATGGTGCCCGCCCACCGGCTCGAACCCTTGCTCACCCACGAGGTCGGCATCCACCTGCTCACCTATGTCAACGGTTCGCAACAGGGACTGCAGATCTTCAAGCGGGGCCTTGCCGGCTATGAAGGGGTGCAGGAAGGCCTCGGCGTCTTCGCCGAATGGGCGGTCGGCGGATTGACGCGCGCGCGGCTGCGGCTTCTTGCCGGGCGGGTCGTCGCCGTTCATGCGATGACCGACGGCGCGAGCTTCATCGACGTGTTTCGCCTGATGCGTGACGCGCACGGCTTCAGCGCCGCGGGTGCCTTCAACCTCACGACCCGCGTCTTTCGATCGGGTGGCTTTGCCAAGGATGCCATTTACCTGCGCGGCTTCAAGACGATCCTCGATCTGCTTGCGGCAGGTCGTTCGCTCGAGCCCTATTGGTACGGCAAGATCGCTCCGCAGCACGTGGCCGCGGTCGAAGAACTATCGGACCGCGGGATCCTGTCCGCGCCCACGAGCCGTCCGGAGTTCTTGGCGCACACGAGTTTTACCGACCGGGTCGGCGCATTCTGCGCCGCACCATCTTTTACCAACCTCATATGATTGGACCTGCGCCATGCTGATCGCCTTTTTCGTGAACGACATGGAACGCGAGCATGAGAATTTCACGACCACGGTGCTCGCCCACACCGCGGCCCAGCGCGGTCACCGCGTCTGCTACGTGACGCCCTCCGACTTCGTTCTGCATCCCGATGACAAAATGGCGGTCCACGCCCGGTTCGCGCCAGCAAAGAAATATAAGTCGCATTCCGATTTCTTCGCCGCAATGCAGCAGGTCGGTACGCAAACAGAAGCGATCGAGGCGACCGATATCGACGTGTTGATGCTGCGTTCCGACCCATCGCTCGACGCGCAAACGATGCCGTGGGCAGCCGATATCGGCATCTTGTTCGGGCGCGAGGCGGCAAAACGTGGCGTCCTGGTCGTCAACGATCCCGATAGTCTCGGCCGGGCGGTCAACAAGCTCTATTTCCAGTCGTTTCCCGAAGAGGTGCGCGCCGAAACATTGATTACCAAGCATGCGAACGACATCAAGGAATTCGCCAAGGCGCAGGGCGGCAACCTGATCCTCAAACCCTTGCAGGGCTCGGGAGGAAGCGGCGTGTTCAAGGTCGATGGCGACGGCTCCTCGAACATGAACCAGATCATCGAGGCGATCGACCGCGACGGTTATATCATCGCGCAGGCCTATGTCCCTGCGGCGAGCAAGGGTGACATCCGGCTCTTCATGATGAACGGCTGGCCGCTGAAGATCGGCACCAAATATGCCGCGATGCGCCGCGTCGCCTCCAAGGGCGATATCCGCAGCAACATCCACGCCGGCGGCACGGCAGCGAAAGTCAAGATCGGCGCGACCGAGCTGCGGGTCGCCGAGGTCATTCGCCCGAAGCTGATCGCAGATGGCATGTTCCTGGTCGGCATCGACATCGTGGGCGACAAGATCCTCGAGGTGAATGTTTTTTCGCCGGGCAACCTCAAATCGATCGGCGATATGAACGATGTCGATTTCACCGTTCCGATCATCGAGTCCCTCGAAACGAAGCTCAAAATCGCGCAAGACTATAAGGGCGCGTTCGACAACTGCGCATTGGCAACGATGTAGGCCAAGCCTTGTTGGCCCCGTCACGGAGGCGCGGCGTAGCCGCGTCGCCTGTCCGTTCCGCGTAGCCGTGCGTGCCGACCGCGAAAAGCGTCGTGATGCGACGACAAGTCGCCGTTGTTCCGAACAATTTGTCATCGTGCGCCGCCCAAAGACCGGTTGATGCCGCAAACCATTCATGGTTAGAACAGGGTAATTCTGCGCGCACGAGGGCTTCCCTTAGGCCGAACAGGCCCGGTGCATTGACTTGACCAGCCAACGCGCGGCGATCCGGAGAACCGGTCAGCGTGTTTTGCGGCTGCGCTCCAAGACGGGACGCTGACCCTCGGCATCAAATGCGCCCGACGGTGGTTGATCGTCTCGGTGGATAGCATTCATTCCTACATCGGCGTGTTGCACATTTTCAGGACGCGCGGACATCTCTTCCTCATCGGCCACCCGTCGAAGGCGCATTGCTTCCTTGGCAATTTCGACTTGATCCTTGGCCATCGTCAACTCCTCGGTTTAGCGCGGCGCGCGGCCATGCCTCGCCGGCATGGCCGCTGACAGTTTAGAACGGATAATTCATGCCATAATGGCCATAAACGGACTGCCCATAAGTCCGGTCGAAGGCGGGTTCTGCATCAGCCCCATAGCGCGGCGCCTTTTCGAGCAGAGCCTTGTCGAGGTTTACGACGTAACCGCCGTGCTCGGTTTCATAGGTCAGCATGTCCCATGGCAGAGGGTAATAGTCGCTGCCCAATCCGAACAAGCCGCCGAATTGGAGCACCGCATATTCGGCCTTGCCCGAGCGCTTATCGACCATGAAATTATAGATCGACCCAAGCTTCTCGCCCTCCCGGTTATAGACGTTCGTTCCTTCAACCTTGTTCGAGGCGATGAGACGATTGGTTTCTTCGGTTGCAATGTCGGTCATTGGAAATCCTTTCACAGTGATATGAAAGAGACGCACGGCAACCGCGAAATATCCAAATGTCCGGACAAAATTTTCAGCCAGAGGGTTTCAGGACGGTCAATCAAGACAGTCTTCGCCCGCCGGACCTGGTCTCGGTCCACGGTCGCTTCGGTTCGCGCCTGCTGCGATAGCGACATTCTGATTGCCAACCAAAGTCAGGGCGGCGGCTCGCTTTTCGCAGAACTTATGCCAGGGACCGGTTCCAGCAAGATCAAATCACGAGGGTTGCTCCGGTGAAATCGCACCCTGAAAAAGGCGTTTGGCAAGAAGTCCGCAAAGCGGCACGCCTGCATGGCGACCAAGCGGAAGTTCGGCTCGCTCAGCGCACCGATGAACTGACAAGAACCAAAGTTTATGAAAAAGCGTCCTTCTGGTCGGTGGCCGCCGACCCCGATCCGATTTTTGCTGTTCGAGTGCTTGGAAATTTCACATACCAACCTGTATAGACGGGTTATGGATTCCAATGCGCGCACGCCCGGGAGCGGTTCAAGCTTTTCAAAGGGTTCAACCGCTTCCCGGCGAAGTGAAACCGATGACAACGACGTTCGCACAGGGCCGCGCTATGCAGCGATCAAGCAGAGCATCTGCGATGCTGTTCGCGACGGGCTCCTGAAACCGGGCGACCGGGTGGCGTCAGAAGCCGAACTGGTACAGCAGTTCGACGTATCGCGCATGACTGCCAACCGGGCGCTGCGCGAACTTCAAGCCGCAGGCATTCTGGTCCGCCGCGCCGGCAGCGGTTCGTTCATCGCTGAGCCGAAACCGATCGGCCAGATGATCGAGATCCGTAATATTGCAGACGAAATACGCGCGCGGGGGCATGATTATCGTGCCCGCGTCGTCCAGAACAAGAAGATCCGGGCCAGCGCCGACATGGCGGCGCTTCTGGAGGTTCCTGTCGGGACAAAATTGTTCCATTCGATCATCGTGCATCACGAGGCCGAATTTCCGATTCAACTCGAGGAGCGGTTTGTCCTCGCATCGGCCGCGCCCGACTATGGCAGGATGGACTTCACGCAGACGACACCGAACGAATATCTGACGCGCACCGCGCCCCTGGAACGGGTTGAACATCGCGTCCGCGCGGAGATGCCGGACGCGCAGACGCACACGATGCTGGGGCTAGCAAATGGCGAGCCGGTGCTGCGGATGACGCGCCGAACCTGGAGCCATTCGCGCCTCGTCTCCCACGCGTGGCTGACGCACCCAGGATCACGCTTTGAGCTGTCGGCCGCCTTCGCGATCGACGGCTGACGTCTGACGGCTGATGTGTCAGGCTGCGCCGCGGGTTTCGGCAGGCTTGCGACGTCGCCGTAGCCAGCGAAAATCGGCGCGGCTGAAGCTTTTGAACAGCAGGTAGAAGCCGGTGCCCGACAGCCATAATGTTCCGAACGCGACGAAGATGATGAGCGGATGATTAAAGCTCTTCCTGTTCAGATAATCCATATTGTGGAGCATCCAGAAAAAGTCCCATGTCCGCCAGGTATCGCCGCGCATCACGAGGAAACGCGCAGTGTCGAGCGAAACATAGGCGCTGCTGTTCTCGGCATCGGCGAAGTCGACCCGCCACATGGCACCTTCGTGGTCACGCGACTCAAGGTTCGGCTTTGTGAGGACGCTGATCTTGCGGATCGGGGCGTCGTTCATCATCGAGGCGATCTCGCGGGCCATTGCCTCGTCGACCAGGACCGTCTTGCCATCCGTCGCGTCAACAAGGCGCACACCCTTCGTCGTCCGAAGCTCGTAAATCGGGCGCGTGCCGAGGTCGCGCAGGACGACATCGGTCACGGGTTCGTGACGCGGCAAGGAGGCGAGATCGAAATAGTCACCGGGCGGCAACGGGTGGGCGTGCGACATTCCGCCACCATGGCCGCCGACCTGATCCTTATCGAGCAGCGCCATCACCGAGCCGCTCAAGGCCCAGAGCAGGAACTGAAGACCCAGGATCAGGCCGACCCATTTGTGGATGCGGCGGAAAAAAAGCGGCGTCAGGCGTATTTTCTTCATGCCTTCTTCCCTTTGCGACGCTTGAAGGACCAGATCAGGAGCCACGCTCCCGTCAGCGCCATGGCGAAGGCGCTCCACGTCGCGACACGCAGCAATGGATTATTGACGTCGGTTCGCTCGTCATAATCCATGATGTGGAGCATCCAGGCGAAATCGAACACGCGCCACAGCGCGTGACGCCGTGAAATCAGTTCACCGGTCTGGGGCGAGAGATAGAGGGTCGGACGGTTCCAGCCCTCGAACTCGACCTGCCAATAAGGCGGCTTGCGCGCCTGCATTTCCAGCGGCGACTTGGTCAGCAACTTCACCGATACGATCTTGCCGTCGCCGGTGTAGATGCGCCGCGCCTGCTCGCGGACCTGCGGCTCGGTCAGAGCAGGCAGCGGTGCACCCGAGCGAGCGTCGAACAGCCTCGCGCCGTCCGGCGTTTCGGCACGCCAGACAGCGCGATCGAACAATCGCTGCAAACGAACCTCGGACGCGCCGGGCGCGGCCGCCACGATCCGCGACGGGGGCGCCAGCCCGGCAAGCTCATATGGCTGGGAAGCAGGCGCGCGCACCAAATGGTCGCCATGGATGGTGTCGATGTGCACGACCACCATGTAGAAGCCGGTGAGCGTCCACAGCAGCACCTGGACGCCGACCACCAAGGCCAGCCATTTATGCGTTCGCCGGACAAGCAGCGGCCACCGGATCGCCATGTCGATACCCTCAGAACGCGGTTCGGAAGCCGACGTAGAAACGCCGTCCGAGCAGGTCATAGGTCATCGTGTCGGTGTTTGCATCGGTGAAGCTCTGGATATAGGGCGCCTTCCGATCGAAAAGATTGTCGACCCCGAGCTGGAAACGCGTCTTCTCATCGATCTCAAAGGCGAGTTGGAGATTGTGGTAGAAGATGTTCGGCGTGCGATAGCCGAGCTCGCCGGGCGACGCGTTGAAGTCGGTCGCCTTGCCGATCCACTGGGTTGACCAGGTCGCACTGATGCCGTCCTTTTCGGCGGTCAGGACGCCATAACCGCGCCATTTGGGGTAGCCGCCGTTCCCGCCGCCGATGAACCCGTCAAAATCGATCGGCGCGCCGCCGGGAAAGGGCAGAACGACATATTTGGAGAGGTAGGTCAGGTTGACGTCGAGCGAGACATTCACGCTGCCGATGTCATTATTATAGACGAGGCCAAGATCGAGGCCGTTCATCTCTTCGCGACCGGTGTTGATCGGCTGCGCGGAAAGGAAGGTGACCTCCCCAGTCAGCGGACTGCGTGTGAAATCGTCGCAGAAGGGATGCGACAGGTTGGCGCTGGCGTAGCAGATGGCGAGCTTCGTCGAGCCGGGGATGGCGCGGATCGCATCCTTGATCTTGATGTCGAACCAGTCGGCGGTCAGCGACAGGCCGGGAACCAGGTCCTTGGGCGATATAACCGTCCCGACCGTCCAGGTCGTCGAGCTTTCGGGCTGAAGATCCTCGTTGCCGCCCACGGTTGTCAGGATCGTCGTGCCAAGCTGAACATAGTTCGCCGGGACGCCCGATGCTTGGCAATTGGCGATCAGCCCGGCGTTGCCGCTTGTCGAATAGCGCGAGCAGGGATCGGTCGTCGTCAGATTCCCCTCGGACACACCGCCGAACAGTTCCGGGACGTTCGGAATACGAAAGCCGGTGCCATAGGTGCCGCGCAGCCGGACGCTGTCGTTGATGACCCAGTCGAGGCTCGCCTTATAGTTCCAGTCGCTGCCGAACAGGTCGTAGTTCGAATAGCGTACCGCGCCGCCAGCGGTCAGTGCCTGGAAGAAGGGCGTATCGGCAAGAATGGGCACGGACAGCTCGAGATAGGCTTCTTTGGCGATGCTCGTCCCCGAGATCGGGCTCTGCTGGTTGGTGTTGGCAATCCCGAGAACGGTCAGCGGATCGGGGTCACGCCAGCCTTTTTCCTTGCGATAGACGACACCGGCCGCGAACGAGACCGCTCCTGCGGGCAGCTTGAACAGGTCGCCGTTGAGGTCGGCGGTGACCGTCGCGAGTTCGTTCCCGCCGCGGTCGCGCGAGGTAAAGAGAATATAGTCGAGCACCTGCGGGGTCAGATCGCCAAATCCGAGATAATCGCCGCACGGAATGGCCGCGCCGGGTGCAGGGCTGCAGACACCGGTATTGATCGTGTTCCGGACGCGCTCAAGATTGGCAATGTTGGTCGAGCCGTCGACCGCGGTATTGCGGCCGAAAGCGCCCGCGACTTCCCAGCCCCAGTCGTTCGACAGCTTGCCGCGGAGGCCGAAGGTGCCCTGCCAGGTGTCGGTTTCCTGGAAAAACTGGCGCGGCCCCGGTTCGGCGAGGCGCCGCTGGATCACGACGATATTCTGACCGGTCGGGTTCGTCGGGTTGCTCGCCGCGATCGAGAGATTGCGCAGCGTACCCGGCGACGCGATCTGGTTCGACTTGCGGAAGGTGTAGAGGAATTCCCCGAACGCCTCGATATTGTCGGCCAAGTCATAGTCGGCGAAGAAGGCCGTGCTGACGCGCTCGACCGGGCTCACCGCATTGAGAAACGGGTTCGAATTGAAATTATGCTTGGCGGCGCTGTATGGTTCAAAGAAATTGCCATTGCCGCCCAGCACCTGGTTGAAGTTGATCTGCTGGCCGTTCGGCAACACGGCACGGCCACCGATCGTCGAGGCGCTATTGACGCAGCCCAGGGTTCCCGGCGCCGTCTCGGCGAGTGAACAGGGCGCGCGGGTCGCCATGTTGACCGCATTCGTCTTTTGATAGGTGACCGCCGCCATGAAACCGCCGCGATCATTACGGACGCCCCAAAGCAAATCGGCGGTGAAATCCGAGCCGTCGCCTTTTTCGGTGATGCCCTGCCGAACGCTGAGTCCAAGACCTTCATAATCGGTCCGGGTTACGAGATTGACGACGCCCGCCATCGCGTCGGCGCCATAGATCGCCGAGGCGCCGTCCTTGAGGACGTCGGTGCGCGCGAGCGCCGCGACCGGGATCATGTTGAGGTCGGGCGAGGAGTTTGCGCCGGTGCCGCCGGCGACAAGACGGCGGCCATTGAGCAGCACCAAGGTGCGCTTGATGCCGAGCCCGCGCAGGTTCACCTGCGCGGTGCCATAGCCGTTGTTCGCCCAATAGGCGGATGTCTGGTTGCCTGCAAAACCGGCGTTCGCAGGCAAGCGTTGCAGCACGGTTTCGATATTGACCAGACCGGTGTTCTCGATCTGCTCGGCGGACACGACGGTTGCCGGGCCGACGCTGGCAAGATCCTGCCGCCGGATCCGCGAACCAGTTACAACGATATCACTACCCGATTGGCTCGCCTCAGCCTCTGACGCGGCGGGCGCCCCGTCCTGCGCAAACGCAGGCGTGGAAATCGTTGCGAGCACCGCCCCACTCGCGAGCAATGATTTTCTGATCGACATGCGAAACCCCCTTTTTGGTTACGTTATGAACCTTAGAGAGCATCAAATGTATATACAGGTCAACAGAAAAACTTCTTCTTATTCAATAAGTTAGATTAGGATCGCAAGGTTGCAGCGGATATGACTTATACGCACCCCAGGCCCTTACCCCTCACCATTGCACATCTTTTTTTCATCAAACGCGGCGAGGCGTCCGCTGCGCTTCCCTTGGCATCCATTTCGCGTAATATAATTACCTTGCAGGCGATAACCGTCGCGGGCGCCCCCCGGCTAAAAACTGTGCTGGTCAAAACGCGCAGGTACGAATCAGCGGATGGGAGGGCTGAGTCGCCTCCCCTCGCCAGCGCAGCGTTTAGCCGATGCTCAAAGGAGTTTCCGTCCCAGTGCACGGTCCGCGACGGAGCTACCGGGCGTCGGCAGCAGGGCGGATGCGTCAAAGGGATCACCCGCTCGGCCATGGCCGAGATGATTGGCCTTAGGTCAATCCAGATCACGCCAGGCATGCCGATCGGGTCTGGGCTCGGCAGGTGCGGCCTTATTCGGCGCGGCCGTTGCCTGTGGCGGCCCGGCCGTTTCATATTCTGGCTCCGGGCGCGATGTGGCAGGCGGTCCGTCTGCTTGGGTCGATGCCATGGAGTCAGCGAAGGAGGGTGCGTCCGGCGCAACGGCCAATGGCACCATGACCGGGGCCTCGCTATCCGCAGCGGCGCTCTTTTCGGTGCCGGCGCTCGGCAGCGCCGACTCGGCGCTGCATCCCGCCGCGGCAAACGCCAGCGCTGCCGTGCCCATCAGAGCGACACATCTCATCTTAGCTGGCTCCCAGCCCCATCCTGAGGCTCACGCACTAAATTGAGCAACGCTGCCGTCCTTACCAAACGCCATCACATCGAACGCGTCAGTGCTTCCGTTGGGCATTTCCATTCCGGGAGAGCCGCGCGGCATGCCGGGAACCGCAATCCCTTGAACAGCGGCCGGCTTGTCTCGCAGCAGTTTCGCGATATGTCGCATCGGGACATGTCCCTCGATGACATAGCGGCCAACCAGTGCGGTATGGCACGACGCCAGCTGCCCAGGCACACGGTATCGCGCCTTTACCGCCGGCATGTCGCGGCGCTCTTCGACCGTAACCCGATATCCTTCGGCGTGCGCAATATCGGCCCACGCTTCACAGCAGCCGCATGCCGGGTCCCGATAGACGAGCATCGGCACGGCGTCCGTCACCTTGGCCGTCGGGCGTATCGCGGCTGCCTTTGCAACCCGTTCAGCGGGCGAGGGCTTGCTGTCGCACCCCACAAGCGCAACGCCACCCGCCGCCGCAAAAAGCTGGATAAACATCCGACGGTTGTACTGTGATGACATAGCCATGCTCGCTCTCATGTCCGCCGCATTTGAACGACTTCGGACCGTCGCCGCTGTCGGGGCCGTTCGCAGCAGCGGGCCTTGCCCATTTTGTCCCGCCAGACGAGGCTAGCAGGCTGTTGAAAAAGTGGTAGCGCGCGAGGGCTGATCGTGATTCACTTTCCGGGATCTGGAGGTGATCGATGCGCGGTTCTGACGAAGGCACGGGAGCTTTGTTTTCCTATGTTGATATAGAGGCGCGGATAAGGCGGGATCATCCGCTTCGGCAGATCCGGCAGATAACCAATACGGCATTATCGGCGCTGGACGGGGATTTCGAGGCGCTTTACCCGCGCCGGCTCGGCCGGCCCTCGATCCCGCCGGAGCGGCTGCTGCGGGCCATGCTTCTGCAAGTATTTTACGGGCTTCGATCGGAGCGCCAGTTGATGGAACGGATCGAGTTTGACCTTCTGTTCCGCTGGTTTGTCGGATTGGGTGTCGACGAGGCGGTCTGGGACCATTCGAGCTTCAGCACCAACCGGGACCGGCTGCTCAGCGGAGAGATCGCCGCCAAGTTCCTGCGCGCGATTTTGGCCCAACCGAAGGTAAAGCGGCTGATCTCAAGCGATCATTTCTCGGTGGACGGTACGCTGATCGAGGCCTGGGCGTCGATCAAGAGCTTTCGCCGCAAAGATGGGAGCGACGATGACCCCCAGGGTCCGGGCCGCAATGCGACACGCAACTTCCACAAGGAGAAGCGGTCCAACGAGACCCACCAGAGCACGACCGACCCCGAGGCACGGCTCTACAAGAAGGGCGACGGCCAGCCTGCCAGGCTTTGCTATATCGGCCACGCCCTGATGGAGAACCGCAACGGGCTGGTGGTGGACGGCGGCATTACCCAGGCCAGCGGTACCGCCGAACGGGAAGCCGCGCTTGCGATGCTGGACCGGCGCCGACGGCGGCGTCGGATCACATTGGGTGCCGACAAGGCCTATGACGTGCGGCAGTTCGTGGAAGATTTGCGCGAGCGGTCGGTCACCCCCCACATCGCGATCAACGGGCATCTCTCGAAGAATGGCAAGGCGCGCGCGACTGCCATGGATCGGCGCACCACCCGTCACCCCGGCTATGCGATCAGCCAACGCTGCCGCAAGCGCATCGAGGAGGTGTTCGGATGGGGCAAGGCTTCGGCCGGCCTCGCAAAGGTCAAGCTGCGAGGACGGGCCAAGGTCGATGCGGTCTTCACCCTCGCCTTGGCCGCCTACAATCTGATCCGCTTGCCCAAGCTCCTCGGAGCGTTGGCATGAGCCCCGGCGGCAAATGGCGCATCGTCGAGATGCCTGACTTCCCGGCCGATTATCCCGATATGGTCGAGCCAGCCTATATCCTGTTCGAGCATAAGGGCGGAGGCGAGTTTGCCTTTGGCTGCTGCACCGGACACATATGGGAAGCGAGCAGCGCGGAGGCGACCAGGATCGACTTCTCCTGGGACGGCAGCGACGAAATGACCGAAGTATGCGGAGATGGCTCCGCCGAACTCCAGCCAGACGGCTCTCTCTACGGCGAAATCTGCTACCGACACGGCGACGAATATCCCTTCATCGCTCGCAAATGGACTTCTTCAACAGCCTGCTAGAACCAGGTTCGCACCCCCATGACGAAGCTCACGCTGTCGGCATCGTCGCCCGCTGCGCGAGCAAAGCGCGCGGTGTCGCCAAGCTTGCGCGCCCATTCGACCCCGACATAGGGCGCGAATTCCTTCACAATTTCGTAGCGCAGGCGCAGTCCGAGCTCCATGTCAGACAAGCCCGACCCGACCCCGATTTCTGGAACATCCTGCAAAGCGAAGTTAACTTCGGCCATCGGCTGGAGGACCAGCTTCTGCGTGATGCGCTGATCATAATGGCCTTCAAACCGGCCGTGCAGATCGCCCTTGTGGGACAAGAACAGCGCGCCTTCGACCTCGAACCAATAGGGTGCGAGCCCCTCGAAGCCGATCGTCGCATATGTGCGATCAGGCCCCGGCCCGAGATCTTGCCGGATGCCGGCCTGGGCATTGAAGTAAGGGCCGACGGCACGGCTGTAGAGCAATTGGGTCTCGGTCTCCTCGATGCCCTCACCAAAGACGCCTTCGCCTTCGCTCTTGAGGGTCAGTCGGTTGATGTCGCCGCCATACCAGGCCTCGCCGTCCCAGCGAAAACCGTCATGTCCCTTGCGAGCCTGATATTCAGCGAGGTTGAAACTGATGAAGGCGATCTTCTGTGCGCCATTTTCTTCCATCATCGCATGGCGCGAATGCTCCATTTCGGCCTTGGGAAAGATGCGGTCGGCGTACCAGTCGCTCGGCGGCGCGGGCGCGGTAGCGTCGCCCGGCGGCAAGTCGGTGCCGCTTGCCGCGCTCATATCGCCCACGCCCGCCGCGGGGTCCTTCGGGGTGCAATGGCCCATCTTGGCATGTTCGGGCGGACAGTCGGGGTCGGACGGCGCGGCGGTGCCATGGTCCATCGCGTCCATCTCGGGCATTTGCGCACTCGAAGCAGCCGGTTTCGCCTCGGGCGCGCAATGGCCCATTGCCGCATGCTCGGGCGTGCAACCTGCATCCTTGGGATTCATGTCCATGCCGCCATGATCCATCTCGGGCATCGGCGTCGGTTCGGTTCGCGGCGGCGACGCGGGGTGCGGCTTGGCAGCAGGCTTCTCAGCTTCGGTCGGCATGGTCATGCCGGGCATTGACGAATGATCCATCGACTGCGCGGCGACCGGCACGGCGAAGGCCAGCGCAGCGGTGCCCGCGAGGAAAAGCGGCGCGCGGATCATGCGTCGTCTCCCTTCGGACGAACGCTGACAACGCGCATCATCCCGGCGTGCATATGGTAGAGCATGTGGCAGTGAAACGCCCAGTCGCCGAGCGCATCGGCGGTGAAGTCGAAGCTGGCGGTGCCGCCGGGCTGGACAAGGACCGTATGCTTGCGCGGCGAGCGATCGCCCTTGCCCGTGACCAGTTCGAAAAAATGGCCATGGAGGTGGATGGGGTGGCTCATCATCGAATCATTGATGAGGTTGATCCGCACCCGCTCGCCCTCGATGAAGGGGATGGGCTCGTGATGGTCGGACATCTTCACCCCATCGAACGACCACATGAAGCGTTCCATATTGCCGGTGAGATGGATGTCGAGCGACCGCTCGGCGGCGCGCACATCGGGATTTCGCTCGAGCGCAACGAGATCGTGGTAGGTCAGCACCTTGTGCCCGACATCTTCAAGCCCTTGGCCGGGCTCGCCCATGCGGTCGACCGGCATCGGCGAGATCGTCTGGACGCTCGGGTCGCGTTTGACCTGGGGCGCAACGTCGAAATCACGCATACTATGTTGCATGCCGCCGTCGCCATGCCCCATCGCGGCATGATCCGTCTGCGCAGCATCGGCGGACGGGGTGCAATGACCCATCGCGGCATGTTCGGGGGTGCAGGCGGCGTCGCCAGCCGTGCCGCCTGCCATCGCGCCCATGCCCATGTCCTTCATGGTCGCCAGCGGCCGCTCGCGCAGCGGCGGCACTGCGGCAGCCATGCCGGCGCGCGGGGCGAGCGTCGCGCGCCCCATCCCGGACCGGTCATTCGCCTCGGCGACCAGCGTATAGGCACGCTCCTCGACCGGGGTCACGATGACGTCGTACGTCTCGGCGACGGCGATCTGGAATTCGTCGATTTCGGTCGGCACGACATTGAGGCCATCGGCTTGGACCACCGTCATGCGGAGGCCTGGAATGCGCACATTGAAGATCGTCATGGCAGAGGCGTTGATGATCCGCAGCCGGACGCGCTCGCCGGGATTGAAAAGCGCGGTCCAATTGTCGCGCGGGCCATAGCCGTTGACCAGAAACTGGTAGGTCGATCCGTTGACGTCGGCGATATCGGTCGGATCCATCCGCATCGCGCCCCACTCGGCGCGTTCCTTGAGCGACTGGTCCTTGCCGGCAAGCAGCCCGGACAGGGTCTGGCGCTGCATGTTGAAATGGCCGGGATTGACCTTCATCTTGCGAAAGATCGCCTCGGGCGAGAGTTCGCTGTGATCCGACAGCACGACGACATGTTCGCGGTCATATGCGACCGGATCGGCGCCCGCGGGATCGATGACGATCGGGCCATAGTGACCCAGCTGCTCCTGCAGCCCCGAATGGCTGTGATACCAATAGGTCCCCGACTGGACGACCGGAAATTCATACACGAACTGCGAGCGCGGTTTGATCCCGGGAAAGCTGACGCCGGGCACACCATCCATGTGAAACGGCAGGATCAGGCCGTGCCAGTGGATCGAACTATCTTCGTCGAGATCGTTGATCACGGTGAGGCGCGCCGTCTGCCCTTCCTTGAGTCGCACGAGCGGAGCCGGCACCGTGCCGTTAATTCCGATAGCGCGGCTGACCTTGCCATCGATCCGCATCGTCTGCCGCGCGATGCGCAGGCTGATGTCATTGCCCGACACCGTCGGCAGCGGCGCGACAATTCCGGGCGACACAGCCTGCGCCCAGGCCGGGAACCAGGGCGCCAGCGCGGCGACCGTCCCGCCCCCCAACGCGCCACCCACGAAACGACGTCTGTCAATCTGCATAAAATTCCCGATGCTATATGGTCTTACTAGTCATACGCGGCGCACCCGCGCGCCCCTCACGCTCACGACTAAATTCGTCTCGCGCCTGATGGCGGTTACTCTCTCGCATGCAACGACGTTTCGCCGAGCAGGGCCCTCAATTTTGCGCGGGCGCGATAAAGCCGCGTTTCTACTGTCTTTTCGCTTATCCGGAGCAATTCGGCTGTTTCCGCCTGACTGAGTTCCTCGACCCCGCGCAGGATCAGAATTTCACGCAGATTAGGCGGCAACCGCGACATGGCGGTACGAACGCGCGCGAGTTCGGCGCGGTCCGCGGCCTCGGCATCGGGAGCCGGGCCGTCACTTGCGACATCATGGGCACTTTCGAGCGGCAGGGCACGGGCGAAAAATGACCGTACCGTGCGCCGCCGCCCCCAGTCGCGGCACTTGTTGAGTGCTATGCGCGCGATCCAGATCCGGAATGGTCGGTCGGTGTCGTAGCGGCTGAGCGCCGCAAATCCTGCGACAAAGGTTTCCTGCGTCAGGTCCATCGCCTCGTCCGGATCCCCGATATTATTGCGGATCAAACGAAAGACCGGCGCCTTGTAGCGTCGCAGAATTTCGCGATGGGCCAGCTGCTGTCCAGCTTGGGCAAGAGCGGCGAGCTCGCGGTCGCTACATTGCGAAAGGTCGAGACTCACCGAGCATCGGCGGTCAACGCCTGGACCACGCTCTTGTCGAACATTTCGGCCTGCTCGCGATCGAGGACCACCCGCATCGCGAACAGATGCTGGAGCATTTCCTTTTGCAACTCGCCCATCACCCGATGGGTCTCGTCGATCGCCTCGGTGACGCGCGGCCCGTAGCCATGCTCGGCCTCGATCGCTTGCGCGAGCCGGATGTTGGCGGCGCGCATGTCGAGTTCGAGCGCATCGCGCCGTTCCGCGAATTTCGCCTCGATCCTGTCCATCTTCACCTGCTGCGCCGGCGAGAGCATAAGCTCGCTGTGAAGCCGTGCGTGTAATTCGGTTTCGCTGGCACGCGGCGTCTCGACGATGAAGCGACCGGCGAGCACGCCGGCAAGCGCCGCGACGAAAGCAACCAGACCGAACAGCAGTAACCGGCGCGACGGCGTCATCAACGCGCGCCCACTATTGTCGCCGGGGCCAAGGGGCTGGGCGGGATAAGCGGTGTGATCGGGCTTGCCGCCACGGCGGGCGGTACGGCCGCGCTACCGACAACGAAGCCTCCACCAAGCGAGACAAAAGCGGCAAGTGCCAACATCCGCTGCATCGCGGACGCCTCGCGCTGCCGACTCGACAAGGCGGCCAGAATGCGATCATCGAGCGTGTCGAGCGCGCCCGGCACCTTCGCTTCGTTCAAGATCCGGAGTTCGTCCATTGGTTTTTACTGCTAGCCCTTCCAAAGATCATACGCGCACGATCCCATCATCCCTCAGAATTAATCCGACGATCAGGCGCAGATTTTCCAAGGGCCGGGCTCCTGATTTGCGTATTAGCAGGACAGACCCAAAATTGGAGCATTTATGATCAAGTCCATTCTTCCCGCCGCCACGGCAGCCCTTGCGCTCCTACTCGCCCCGACGGCGGCAAGCGCCCACGCGAAACTTGTGGGTTCGACGCCTGCCGCGAATGCGACCGTCTCGAAGGTGACCTCCGTCGGCCTTCGGTTCAACGAGAAGGTCATCGCATCGACGGTAAAGGTCGAGCTCGTGATGACCGGAATGCCGGGCATGGCCAATCACGCCCCGATGAAAATTGCCGTGACGCCGATGATGGGCAAGGACGGCAAGTCGATGTCGCTTTCGCTGAAGCGCGCCCTTGTTCCCGGGAGCTACAAGGTCAAATGGGCGGCAGCGGGTGCGGATACGCACCGGATGGGAAGCGAATTCAGCTTCACCGTAAAATAGGACCATGGCCGACCTCATTTTGATCAGCATCAGGTTCGCGCTCTTTGCGAACCTGATGCTGATCGTGGGGCTGGCCGCGTTCATTCTTTATGCGCTTGATCCAGCCGAGCGCGAGGAAGGCGCTATGGTGACGGTCGTTGCCTGGCCGCAGACATGGCTCTGCGGCGGCGGTCTGGTCCTCTCGTTTTCAGGCATGGTGGTCCTCACTGCCGATATGCAGGGCGTCGGCATTTTTTCCGTCGATCCCGCGATGTTCACGCAAATGATCCGCGACACCGACGTCGGGACGGCGTGGCTCGCCCGCATGGCGGCTCTGTTCATTGCCCTTGCGGCAGCGCGTTCCGTCGCCGCGCGTCCGGCGCCGAGCGCTTCCATGCTGGCAATTGCGGGATCGATCGCGCTGACGACGCTTGTCTGGTCGGGGCATGCCGGTGCAAGCGAAGGAACCGCCGGAGCGCTGCATCGGATCAACGACGCCCTCCACATGATCGCCGCCGCCGTGTGGTTTGGAGCGATCGCCGCCTTTCTCCTGCTGATGCGTCCGCGACCCGAACCGGGGTCCGAGCGGCTGGACTGCGCTGCGCGAAGCCTGGACCAGTTTGCCCGGGTCGGTACGATTTGTGTTCTCATCATCGTCGCCACCGGGCTGGTGAACAGCCAGATGATCGTCGGCGTACCGAACATCGGCCGCTCGGTCGCCACGCCCTATGGCCAGCTCCTCCTTGCCAAGCTGGGACTGTTCGCTTTGATGCTGGCTCTCGCCGCCGCCAACCGATGGCGCCTCACCCCGGCGCTGAAGGTTGGCATCGACGAGGCGAACCCCGGCGCGGCGATCCGCGCCATACGCAAGAGCCTGATTCTCGAAGGGCTCGCCGCCGCGGCAATCCTGGCCCTTGTGGCCTGGCTTGGAACGCTCGAGCCCGTCCCGTAACCCAGCACAGCTTGACCAGTTCGCCGGCTGATGCGCATCATTGCAGGGGATCGCGGCATCCCCCGCCTATAATCGAAAACAGGCCGATGAAACGAGCGGCGCTTGCCCCCGGGTTTCCGCAGGCAAGCGACCGGAAGCGAGTGGCACGTCGCGGTCGGATTCCTCCGAGCCCCGCGCGGGCATCTGGAGGCTTTGGACAATGGATCATCAGCATCACGGCTGCGCGTGCGCCAGTGACCCGGTGTGCGGTATGGAGGTCGACCCCGCGATCGCGGAGCACCACACCGCCCATGCCGGTGTCGAGCATTATTTCTGCAGTGCGGGCTGCCAGAGGAAGTTCGAATCCGATCCGGCACACTATGTTGGCGTGAAAGCTCCAGCGCAGGCAGTTGCGCCCCTGGACGCAATCTGGACCTGCCCCATGCACCCGGAGATTCAGCGTCCGAAGCCCGGAAGCTGCCCAATTTGCGGGATGGCGCTGGAACAGCTCCTGCCGTCAGCAACAGCAGGTCCGAGCGCCGAATATCGAGACATGCGTCTGCGCTTCTGGGTCGGACTCGCGCTCGCCTTGCCGGTATTCGTGCTCGAAATGGGCGGACATCTGACCGGGCTCCACATGTCGCTTGGCCGCGAAACGAACAATTGGGTCCAGATGCTGCTCGCCACCCCCGTCGTCCTTTGGGCCGGCTGGCCCTTCTTCGCGCGTGGTTGGCAGTCGGTGCGAAACCGCAGCCTCAACATGTTCTCGCTAATCGCGATGGGGACTGGGGTCGCGTGGCTCTACAGCATGGTCGCGGCGCTGGCACCGGCCATCTTTCCCGCCGCGTTCCGCGCTGCCGACGGATCGGTTGCCGTCTATTTCGAGGCCGCCGCGGTCATCACCGTCCTCGTCCTTCTCGGCCAGGTGCTCGAATTGCGCGCACGCGAGACGACGAGCGGGGCGATTCGGGCGCTGCTCGACCTGACGCCCAAGCTCGCAAGGCGCCTGCGCGCCGACGGCAGCGACGAGGAGGTCACCCTCGAAGAGGTCGGGGTCGGCGATATATTGCGTATCCGGCCTGGTGAAAAAATCCCGGTCGACGGCCTGATCACCGAGGGACGCGGAACGGTCGACGAATCGATGGTGACGGGCGAGTCGATGCCCGTCACCAAGGATATCGGGGCCGCGCTGATCGGCGGCACGATCAACCAGACGGGGGCGCTGCTGATGCGCAGCGAGAAAGTCGGGCGCGACACGATGCTCGCCCGCATCGTCCAGATGGTGGCCGATGCGCAGCGCAGCCGCGCGCCGATCCAGCGCCTCGCAGATAAGGTGTCGGCATGGTTCGTTCCCGCCGTCATCGCAATTGCCTTAGCCGCTTTTGCGACCTGGTCGCTGCTCGGCCCCGCTCCCGCTATGGCCTACGGACTGATCGCCGCCGTGTCGGTCCTCATCATCGCCTGCCCCTGCGCGCTCGGCCTCGCCACGCCGATGTCGATCATGGTGGGCGTGGGCCGCGGTGCCGAAGCCGGTGTGCTCATCAAAAATGCCGAGGCACTCGAGCGGATGGAAAAGATCAATACGCTGGTTGTGGACAAGACGGGCACGCTGACCGAAGGCAAACCGTCGGTCGTCGCGATCGAGGTGGCTGAAGGATTTGCTGAAGAGCAAATCCTGCGTATCGCTGCAAGCCTCGAGCGGACCAGCGAGCATCCGCTCGCGCATGCGATCGTCAAGGCCGCGGCCGATCGGGATCTCGAACTCAAGGAGCCGTCGTCGGTCGATCAGCCGATCGGCAAGGGCATTATCGGCATCGTTGAGCAGCAGGTCATACTCGCCGGAAACGCAGGGTTCCTGGCGGACCATGACATCGATCTTGACGCGCTCGCAGGCACCGCAGACCGGTTACGCAGCGATGGCGCGACCGCAATTTTCCTTGCGATAAACGGCGTAGCTGCCGGGGTCATAGCGATTGCCGACCCGGTCAAGGAGACAACTCCTGACGCCCTGCGGGCGCTGGGCGAGGCCGGGATCCGCGTGATCATGCTCACCGGTGACAATCGCCGGACGGCCGAGGCGATTGCCCGCAAGCTCGGCATTTCGGACATCGAAGCCGACGTGCTGCCGGACCAGAAGAGCGCGGTCGTCATGCGGCTTCGGGCGGAAGGACGCGTCGTCGCCATGGCGGGCGACGGCGTCAACGATGCGCCCGCGCTTGCCGCTGCCGATGTCGGGATAGCGATGGGTTCGGGCACCGATGTTGCGATCGAGAGCGCCGGCATCACCTTACTACGCGGCGATCTCATGGGAATCGTGCGGGCGCGCCACCTCAGCCAGGCCACGATGGGGAACATCAGACAGAATCTCTTCTTCGCTTTCGCCTATAATGTTGCGGGAATCCCTGTCGCGGCAGGTATACTCTACCCGACCTTCGGCCTCCTGCTGTCGCCGATCATTGCGGCCGGCGCGATGGCACTCTCCTCGGTCAGCGTCATCGCCAACGCGCTGCGGCTTCGGTTCGTTCGCATCTGACCGCAACGATCAGGGCATTCGACGCAAGAGACCCGTTCGGTGTGCAGGAAAGGTGTCAAGAATTTCGGAGGTCAGGCTAGAGTGTAACCTTCGCCGCGCCGCCATGGTGCCGTGCGGATTGCCCACCCGGCCTACCAAAGCGTTGCGGTTCGCGCCGTTTCGGGCGCAATGAATCCCCATCATTCTCCGCCAATCCATCGATGATCGGGCATTCGGGCCGATCGTCGCCGTGGCAATGATCCGCAAGCGATTCGAGGGTTCGCACCATGGCTTCGATTTCAGTCATTTTTTCTTTCAGTCGTTCGATATGCCCAAGCGCGAACGACTTTACGTCGGAGCTGGCCCGGCTCCGATCGGCCCAAAGGTCGAGCAGACCACCGATCTGTTCTACCGTGAACCCAAGATCGCGCGAACGCCGGATGAAGCGCAGCCGGTGGACGTCGGCGTCGTCATAGTCGCGGTAGCCCGAATTGTGGCGGGCCGCTTTAGGGATCAAGCCCGTCTGCTCATAGTAGCGGATCATCTTCGTCGAGACGCCAGACAGTTTAGAGGCGCGGCCGATGTTCATGATGCCTCTCCCTCGGCCCTTTCATGGGACGCGATCACCGGCTGAAAGACCCTCAGCCGGAGTGCGTTGCCTAGCACGAAAATGCTCGACAGGGCCATCGCGCCCGCAGCGAACACCGGAGACAACAGCGTGCCGCTCAGCGGATAGAGCACCCCGCCCGCCACGGGGATCAGCGCCGCATTATAGCCGAACGCCCAGAACAGATTCTGCCGGATGTTCCGGATCGTCGCTTTCGACAGGGCGATCGCGTTCACCACGCCGCGCAGATCGCCCGACATCAGCACCACATCGGCGGACTCGATCGCGACATCCGTACCCGTGCCGATCGCGAGGCCGACGTCGGCCGCAGCAAGAGCAGGGGCATCGTTGATGCCGTCGCCGACAAACGCGACCTTGCGGCCGCCCGCGCGAAGCCGATTGAGCGCTGCGACCTTGCCGTCGGGCAGCACCTCGCCGACCACTTCATCGATCCCCAGCGCGCGCGCGACGGCGAGCGCCGTCGCCTGGTTATCGCCCGTGATCATTGCTACGCGGAGCCCCAGCGAATGGAGCGCTCGGATCGCCTCGGGCGTCGTGTCCTTGATCGGGTCGGCGACGGCAATCACCGCCGCAAGCTTGCCGTCAATTGCCGCATAGAGTGGCGACCGGCCCTGCGCCCCGAGCTCGCTGGCCAGAGCGGCGAACACCGACACATCATGGCCCAGCCCGATCATGAACCGGTCGGCGCCAACCTGCACCTCATGGCCGCCGACGCGTGCCGATACGCCAAAACCCGGTATGGCCTCGAACGCCTGGGGTGACCGGACGGAAAGATTTCGCGCTTTGGCGGCGGCCACGATCGCTTCCCCAATCGGGTGCTCGGACTGTGTTTCGACGCTGGCGATCAGCGCCAGCACCTCGTCATACTCAAACCCGGGTGCCGGCTCGAGGTCGGTCAGCTCGGGGCGGCCTTTGGTGAGCGTTCCGGTTTTATCGAGCGCCACGACGGTCACGTCGCGCAGCGTCTGAAGGGCTTCGCCTTTGCGGAACAAGATGCCCAGTTCGGCGGCGCGCCCGGTGCCCACCATGATCGACGTTGGGGTGGCAAGCCCCATCGCGCAGGGACAGGCGATGATCAGCACCGCAACCGCGTTGACCAGGGCGAAAGTCAGCGCCGGATCAGGGCCGAAGACAAGCCAGACCGCAAAAGTCAGCGCCGCGATTCCCATTACGGCAGGCACAAACCAGGCGGTCACCTTGTCGACCATCGCCTGGATGGGAAGCTTCGACCCCTGTGCCTGCTCGACCATGCGGATGATCTGCGCCAGGACAGTGTCAGCGCCCACGTTGGTCGCGCGGAATGTGAACGCACCGGTTTTGTTGATGGTCGCCCCGACGACGCTCGCGCCTGCGGACTTGGCGACGGGGACGGGCTCGCCGGTAATCATCGATTCGTCGACATAGGAATTACCATCGACGACCTCGCCATCGACCGGCACGCGCTCACCCGGGCGGACCTGAACGATATCCCCCGTACGGACGTCGGCGAGTGCAATCTCGATCATAGTGTCACCGCGCGCGACACGCGCGGTTTTGGCCTGGAGCCCGACAAGCCGCCGGATCGCCTCCGATGTACGGCCCTTCGCCTTGGCCTCGAGAAAGCGGCCAAGCAAGATCAGCGCGACGATCACCGCCGCGGCTTCATAATATACGTTTGCAGTACCCGGCGGCAGGACGCCGGGGGCAAAAGTCGCGACCAGCGAATAGCCCCAGGCCGCCCCCGTCCCCAGCGCGACCAGCGCGTTCATGTCGGGTGTGCCGCGCAGAATCGCGGGTATTCCCTTTTGGTAGAAGCGCAGCCCTGGACCGAAAAGCACAAGGGTGGTGAGGGCGAACTGGATCAGCCAGCTCGTTTGCATTCCGATCGTGCGCATGATGAAATCATGGACCGCGGGTATGAGGTGCGAGCCCATCTCCAAAGCAAAGACCGGCAGCGCCAGCACGGCTGCGAACAGCAGCGAGCCGCGCAGGCTGCGCAGCTCCTGATCGCGCGCCAGGGCTTGCTGGTCGGATGGTGCGCCGTCGATCGCGATTCGGCGGGGCTCATAGCCGGCCCCGCGGATCGCGGCCTCCAGATCTTCCACCGATGCGACACCGCCATAATAGCGGATGCTTGCCTTTTCGGTGGCCAGATTAACGGTGGCGGCGATGACGCCCGGAACCCTGGCGAGCGCCTTTTCAAGATGGCCGACGCAAGAGGCGCAGGTCATGCCTTCGACGCGGAGGTCGACCGCGGTTTCCGGTACTTGATAACCGGCGCGTTCGATTGCCTCCACAACGGCTCCGGCATCGGCACTGCCCGCGAATATCACGGCGGCACGTTCCGTCGCCAGGTTGACGGTGACCTTGGAGACATTCGGCAGTTTCGCGATCGCCTTTTCGATATGGCCCACGCATGAAGCGCAGGTCATGCCGGCAACCGCGACACTCAGCTCCGCCGAGTGGGCAGCAGGTGCATTGCTTTCGGGCTTCAATTCAATGGCAACAGACATGGAAATTTCTCCGGTTTTGTTCAGTGAACCGGAATTTGCGGCTTCCCACGATGGGAAGGTCAAGAGCAATAAAATTTTTGCGAAGCTGCTTGACCTTGCCACGGTGGCAAGCCCCATCTTTGGATTTCACTCAAAGTTTTGGAGGTTCCATGAAATTCCGTTTTGAAGTTCCAGGGATGACTTGCGGCGGCTGCGCGCGCACTATCGTCGCCGCTATTAAAGGCGTCGACGCGCAAGCTGAGGTCGACACCGACGTCCCGGGAAGGATTGTGAGAGTCGACACCGGCAGGGACAGTGACCCGCTAATCGCAGCCATCAAAGCAGCCGGCTATGACGCGCGGCTAGGGTAGCGGACCGCACCAATGCATCGGGCATGACGACCTTTATTGCCATCACACCCCTTTCCGCCTTTCTGCGCCCGATGAAGTCGGCGTGGCACCCTGCCTCCACTAAAGGACGACCCATGCCAAGCAGCCTCGTCGCCGCACGCGCTCAGTCTCCGAGAATCGGCAGCACCACGCCGTTCGTCGCGCGCCTTCTCCTCGCTGCGATAGCGGCATCGATGGCGATGCCGGCCGGGGCATTTTCCGGCGGCAGCTCCGTCCCGTTCGAAGGCGCTCTGCGCCGCGCCGTGGCGATCAAAGGAGCGGCGGATCAACGCTTCGATCTAGCCGAGCGCATGGCGCATTATCGAGTACCCGGTGTCAGCATCGCGGTGATCGAGAATTGCCGCATCGTCGATGCACGGGGCTTTGGCCTTCGAACATGGGGCGGAGATCCCGTCTCTGCGGAGACAATATTTCAGGCTGGATCGATCAGTAAGTCGGTCACGGCGATCGGGGCACTGCGCCTTTTCGAGCGCGGGACGCTCGCGCTCGATCGTGACGTGCGTCTCCAGATGAAGGGCTGGGCCTACAAGGATACGCTGGAGCCCGTCACGCTGCGACATCTGCTTGCCCATACGGCAGGGACGAATGTCGCGGGGATGAAAGGCTATTTGCCCGGAGCGCCGCTTCCCAGCACCGAGCAAATCCTCAAGGGAGAAAAGCCGAGCAACATTCCAGCCATTATTGTCGAGAGCGAACCCGGCAGTCGCTGGCGCTATTCGGGCGGCGGTTATGTCGTTGCGCAATCGCTGATGAGCGAGGCGACCGGAAAGGATTTTGCTCCGTTGATGCAGGACCTCGTCCTCAAGCCGCTCGCAATGACGCGCAGCAGCTACGAGCAGCCGCTGCCGCAAAGTCGCCATGCCGCAGCAGCCGAAGCGACGAGTGCCGACGGTTCGGCCCTTCCTGGAAAATGGCGAACCTATCCGGAAATGGCCGCCGCCGGCCTTTGGACCACCCCGAGCGATCTCGCCCGCTTCGCGATCGGCTTGGCCCGCTCGGCCCGCGGCGACGAGAGCGCTATCCTCAACAAAAGTGCCAACGACCAGCTGATGACCCGAGGCCTTGGCAACTGGGGCCTCGGGGTCAATCTCGGCCCGGACGTCGGCGTGCGGCAAATCAGCCATACCGGCAAGACCATCGGCTTCACGTCGATGTTCATCATCTATCCCGACCACTGCCAAGGCGCGGTCGTCATGACCAATGGCTATGATGGCGGGTGGTTGATCAATGAAATTATGGGCGCAATCGGCGACGTCTATCAGTGGCCAGGCCGCCAGGAGCCCGCCGTCCAAGCGACGATACCGCTCACCGAAGCGATAACGCGCCGCTTCGCCGGGAACTACCGCCTCAAGGACTTTCCGGCCGAACGGTTCAGCATCTCGCGCGACGCGCACGGCGACCTGCGCTGGGCACGCGAAGGGCATGTTGGCCGCACACTGCTGCCGGCTACCCCCGCAAAGCTGTTCTCCCCGGACAGCTTCATGACGATCGAATCGCCCGATCCAGACCGCGCTGCAACCGTTACGTTGTCGTTCGACGGAGGGTCCAATATTGCTGAGCGTATCGACTGACCCTAGCCAATCTGACCACACCATCAGCGGCAATTTTTGGTCTTTCATTGGGCCGTTGAGCCAATGCCGAATGGCGGGTGCTGAGTAAGGAGCTGCTGAACGCGGATTACGCAACGGTGCAATCGACCCGCAGCGCCGTCACCGCGATGCTGCACAACCAAGACGGGGGCGACCATTCGCCTATGGGAAGGAAAACCGAGGGGGACAAATGCCGCCATCCGCCGCATGCGTATGTGCCACATTGCAAAAAAGGGTGAGCCATGACCTATCTGCTTGTCAAAGCGCTTCTGTCGGCGCTGATCATCGTTGCCGTCTCGGAAATCGCACGCCGGAGCGCGGGTCTCGGCGCGCTCGTCGCGTCGCTGCCGCTCATCTCGGTGCTAGGCATGATCTGGCTGTGGCGCGATACCGGCGATCCGGCACGTATGGCGGCGCATGCGCAGGCAACATTCTGGTATGTCCTACCTTCGCTGCCGATGTTCCTACTCATTCCGCTGCTCCTCAGGCGCGGGATCGATTTCTGGCCGGCGCTGCTTGCCGGATGCGTGCTGACCGTGCTGCTTTATGCCGCGATGACCGCGCTGCTAAGCCGCTTCGGAATTACCCTTTGAAATGTCAGATGGCAGAATGACTAACTTTGATGGCAATTTGTCGGACAGGTTTTGGCAGGACTATTGGGCCGCCAATCGCAGGACTCATCAGCCCAAGTCGCAGGCATCCCGCCGTCCGTCGGCCCATTGCATCGCCGGCGCCGTCGGGCGTCTACTACAATTACAATGCAGCATTGGCAGCAGGTACCGCGCCCCTATGCCGCGGTCAGCCCGGATATCGACCAGAGATGGATGGCGACGGCGACGGAGGGCGTGCGTACCATTTCGGCTGCACTGAGCGATCGGGCTGAGTTGATATAAGTTCAGCCAAAGTTTCCGGCGCGGTCTTGGGACCTTTCATAGCTGGAAGCCATGATGACGATCGGTACGAGAATCGAAGAGACGGGAACCCTGCGCCGCGACGCGGGCATGCTCACTCTATGAGTGACGCATATCGAGCTTATATGCGCTACTCATAGCACACTATCTTGACATGCGTCATTTTTGGTTCCTTAATGATCTACTGATAACGCATATCAACTTTATATGATCTATGAGTGATACAAATGCCCGCTTCGAAGAAGAATAGCTATGCACGTTACACTTTGGCGGCGCTTGAGCGCCTTGGCCAGTTGGTTGCGGTCGCGCGCAAGGAACAGCGGGTGACCGCGCAAGGCCTTGCCGAACGGATCGGCGTGACGCGCGCGATGATCCAGCGGCTCGAAGCCGGCAATCCGAAAGTCGATATCGGCGTGGCTTTCGAGGCGTGCACGATCCTTGGCATCCCGCTGCTCGGCGAGGACGATGTGGGCAGCATGACATTGCGCGTCGAGGAAGGGCGCCGGCGACTGTCCCTCCTGCCACGTTATGCGCGCGCGCGCACGGTAGAGCTCGCCGATGACTTCTGATCCCGCACGTCCCCGCGACGCCTTCGTCTGGACCTGGCTGCCCGGAACGAGCGAACCCGTCGTCGCCGGACGGCTCGTTCGCGTCGGCGACGAAGCGCATTTCGTCTACGGCCGCTCGTACCGCGAACGCGCCAATGCGGTCCCGCTCTACCTGCCCGAGCTGCCGCTCGGCGGCGAGACAATGCGCCCGCCTGCGGGGCATTATATGGCGAGTTCGCTGCGCGATGCGGCGCCCGACGCTTGGGGCCGCCGGGTCATTCTCAACCGGCTGTTCGGCGCACGCGGCGCCGAGCTGGATGCGCTCGAGCTCGACGAGTTCGTCTTTCTTCTGCAATCGGGCTCGGACCGCATCGGCGCGCTCGACTTCCAGGCCTCAGCGAGCGTCTACACCCGGCGCGGAGGCGACGGCGCGAGCCTCGACGCGCTCATCGCTTCGGCCGAGCGGGTCGAAAATAATCTGCCGCTCTCGCCCGAGCTCGACCAGGCGCTGCATCATGGCAGTTCGATCGGCGGCGCGCGGCCCAAGGCGCTCATCACCGACGGCGACCGCAAATTTGTCGCCAAATTTTCGAGCACGAGCGACACCTATAGCGTCGTCAAAGGCGAATATATCGCGATGCGGCTCGCCGCACGCGCCGGGCTCGACGTCGCGACCGTGGGGCTCGCGCAAGCGTCGGGCAAGGACGTGCTACTCGTCGAACGCTTCGACCGGGCGCATGGCCCGGCCGGCTGGGAGCGCCGCGCAATGGTGTCGGCGCTGACGATCCTGGAACTCGACGAGATGCAGGCGCGCTATGCAAGCTACCAGGATCTCGCCGAGCAGGTCCGGCTTCGCTTCGCAGCGCCGAACGCGACGCTTCACGAACTTTTCGCACGCCTTGTCTTCAATATCCTTGTCGGCAATGTCGACGACCATGCGCGCAATCACGCCGCCTTCTGGGATGGAACATCGCTTCGCCTCACCCCGGCCTATGATATCTGTCCGCAGGCGCGGGCCGGGGGCGAAGCGAGCCAGGCGATGCTGATCCACGGCCAGGTCCGCGCGAGCCAGATCGCCGCCTGCCTCGACGCCGCTGGGCACTTCCACCTCGATCGCGCCGGCGCACTCGCACTGGCGACGGCGCTGCTCGAGACGATCGGGGCAAGCTGGAAGCCGCTTGTTGACGAGGCCGGATTGGGTGAGATCGACACCAAGCAGTTCTGGGGCCGTCAGTTCCTCAACCCATTCGCTTTCTACGGCCTCGAAGGGGAAGCGGCCGCGCTCGCCGCACGCGCCGACGTGATCCGCGCTGCGAACGCCTAGACTGGCTGCCGAGGCGCCGAGCCATCAATAGCGCCCTTCGCCGACGCCCCTAAATCTGATCTACCTCTCCCTCTGAGTCGTCCAGAATATCAACAATTTTGGACCACTCGGAAGGGGACGGATCAGTTGGAGACGGTCGGCTTGTGGGTCTCCAGCAAGACTTGCGGACGTTCCGGCAGGCAAATTCTCTCAGTTGCCGATATCCCTCTAATTGGTGCCTTCGGCGACCGCGTCGTTCGGAGGCAACCTCTCCAACTATCATCCGCCCACACGTCCCAGTTTATCCGTCGAACCGAGATCACGCACTGAAAACGGGGTTAGTAAAGAAATACCGGCCTGCCCGGCTTGCGACCAGCGCACAACGCCTTCGCGTTCCTCGATAGCGCCAAGGAGAAGCTTCACCCGTAGGCCTTCCTGAAAGCTGCCGTCATGCCGAACCTTAACGCCGCGCAGCGAGATATTTTCGATCTGGACGCTGCGCGTACCGAACTCGCCTTTCGCGATTGCTTCGGTCGAACAATGCAGGCGTAGCGGACGGTCGCCGCCGCGGACGCTGTCGGCGAACAGCCGGACAAGCGTCGCCGCGCTGTCGATGGGGTAGCTAAGCTGCACGCCGCAGTTTTTGCCGTCGTGCCACACGACCTTGCCGCTTAGGCGAATGACCTCGGACAAATCGATCTGCAAGTCCGCGCCCGGCGATACGCGCAGCTGGGTAGCAAGCATAAGCCCTTCATCGGAAATGTTGAGGACGCGCGCGAAGCCTTCTTCGCTTGCCGCCGAAACGCGCGCGACCCGAAAGACGCTGCGCTGGCGGGGCTGCGAACGCTTGTCGCCACCCGGCGATCGATCATCGTTGATCGACCCGTGCCACGGATCGCTGCCATACTCATCGAAACTGTGCGTGTTCATCCACTGCCCCTTCCAGCGGCGAGGTTAAAGGTACTGGGGGGCATTGATAGCTGTGGGAATTACCACAGCGTCAGGTCATGAAATGTTTAAACTTATGCGGTGACATGGCCGTGTTACTGAGCGTGATTGTCGGCATAGTGCTTTATGCGCCTCGACAGGCCGAGCGTCCGTTCCGCTTTGGCGACCAGCGCAACAACCTCCGCGATACTTTTAAGCCGTAGCTTGGTCAGCGCATTTTTTCGGTGCATCTCAACGGTTCGGACGCTCAAACCGAGCTGATGGGCGGCCAGTTTATTGGGTGATCCGTCGAGCAAGGTTGCCACGACATCCTGTTCGCGCGGCGACAGGGAATCCAGCAGCGCGCGGGCGTGCGATCGAGTTGCGGCGGTTTCCTGAAGCGTGCCCAGCATGCCAAAAGCCGCCGCCAGCGCCTCATCGAGCAGCCCGATTTCGAAGGGTTTCTCCAGAAACTCGATTGCGCCCATCTTAACAGACCGCACCGCCGTCGCGATATCGCCATGCGCGGTCATTATGATCACCGGCCACGACACATCGCGGCAGCGTAATTCCTCCAGCACCTGTAGCCCGTCCATTTTCGGCATGCGAAGGTCGAGCAGAAGGGGCGCCGGCTTCAACGTCGGTAACAGATCGAAAAAATCCTCCGCCGCCGCAAAAGGCCACGCCCGAATATGAGACGTACCGAGCAAGAAATGGAGCGACTGACGAACATCGCCGTCATCGTCGATCACATAGACGTTTCGCTCAGACGACCCGTCGGCTCCGTCCTGAATTTCGACCATTGATTCACCTGATTTGCCAACTGCTGCATGGCTGTGCTCCCTAAAACCAAAACGGTGAAAGTTAACAATGGTTGCACGAGGCGCCCCGCATTTCCCCGATCTATCCCCTACGGTTTCCATGGCGTATGGCGAATAACTGGGCATATCAAAGCCGCCCGAAGGGGGAAAGAATTGCGATCGCAGGACAATATAGACGATCTCGACGCCGAGTGTCCCCAAGCTTCCCGCCGCCGCATGGCGATTGCGCGCTACAATATTTTGGACAGCGCCGCCGAGCGCGATTTCGATAATCTCACCATACTTGCGGCGGAGGTGTTCGGCGCCACTTTCGCGGCTATCAGCTTTATCGATCGCACCCGGCAATGGTTCAAAGCCAAGCATGGCCTGGGCGTTGCCGAGACCCCCATCGAGCAATCCTTTTGCGCGCACGCGCTGAAATCCTCGGGGATATTTCTGGTCAAAGATGCCGCTCATGACCGGATTTTCGCGGCAAATCCGCTGGTGACCGGTGATCCGCACATCCGCTTCTATGCCGGCATGCGGGTGCTCGCGAACGACGGCACCCCGATCGCCGCCATATGCGTGATGGATTCAGCGCCGCGCCCCGAAGGCTTGACCCAAGCCGAACGACTGACGCTGCAAATTTTGGCGTCGCAGGTCGAATCGCTCCTCGAACTGCGTCATGCCCTCATTCTGCAGAAGCAGCAGGTGGCGCTGCAAAGGACGTTGTCGCGGCAGCTTCGCCATATGTCGAACCACGACGAACTCACCGGGTTACCAAGGCGCAACCTGTTCCGCGAAAAGCTCGACGCGGCGCTGGCAGATGCCGGTCAAACTGGTCGCCGGGCGGCGGTCATGACCGTCGATGTTGATCATTTCAAACAGATCAACGACAGTTTTGGTCATGACGTCGGCGATTCACTGCTCTGCGCCTTTGCGAAACGCTTTCGGGCTGCCACGCGCAGCACCGACACCGTGGCGCGACTTGGCGGCGACGAATTCGGGCTGGTCATTCCCGACATCGGCGCCGGCGACGACCTGAAAATGCTGCTGCGTTCGCTGGGCGAGCGCTTGCACAAGCCATTCAAACATAATGGGCGAGTCATCAATTGCGAGGCCAGCATCGGCGTGGCGATTTATCCCGACCATGCCACCTCCGCTGATGATTTGATCAAGTGCAGCGACCTTGCGCTGGCCGCTGCCAAAACATCGCGCGGCTGTTCCGCAATCTTTTCGTCGGGGATGGCGGAGAATTTCGACCGACAGGCGCGCATGCTCGACATCGCGCGTGCGGCAATCGCCACCAATGAATTGATCCCGCATTATCAGGCTAAGGTAAGCCTGGCGACGGGCCGGATCGTCGGTTTCGAAGCGTTGGCGCGCTGCCAGCAGGCGGGAACGCCGCCGCTGCTGCCCGAAATGTTCGCGCACGCCTTTACCGATGGCAAGCTCGCGGCCGACATCAGTCGGCAGATGCTGGCGCAGGTGCTCGACGATGTGCGGCACTGGGTCGATACCGGCGCCGCATTCGGCCATGTCGCAATTAATCGCAGCGCGGCCGATTTCAGAAGCGATGATTTTGCCGAACGACTGCTGGATGCTATCGATAGCCGCGGACTGGACCCGGCGATGATCGAACTGGAAGTTACCGAAGGCGTTTTCCTGGGCCGGGGGAATGAGCAAGTCACGCGGGCGCTCGCGTTGCTGAACGCACGCGGGGTGCGCGTCGCGCTCGACGACTTTGGAACCGGCTTTGCATCGCTGACGCATTTGAAGAAATTTCCCGTCGATGTGATCAAGATTGACCGATCGTTCGTCGCTGGCGTGGCGACCAGCCCCGACGATGCGACCATCGTGCGGGCGCTGATCGGGCTTGGGAAAAGTCTCGGAATCGAAACCGTAGCCGAGGGCATTGAAACGGTCGAGCAGGCGTCATTCCTGCGCCGTCACGGATGCGATCTGGGGCAAGGATTTTTCTACAGTGCGCCTGCCCCGGCAGCCGACGTACCGTCGTTGATTGAGCGAACGTTGCCGCATTATAGGCCCGCAAAATTTCCAACAACACGCGGAAGCCTCGCCCTGGCATGCTAATCTCGACACTCTATGTGAGCCGGAGCCGGATCGAACCGACCCGCGCAACCGCGGCCATCGCGGATCTGGTCGAGGTATCTATCGCGAACAACCTGCGCCGCGACATCACGGGAGCCTTGCTGTTCACCGGTGCGCATTTCGCTCAAATACTGGAAGGGCGGGAGGACGTCATCACAGCCCTGATGAAGTCGATCGGCCGCGACGAACGCCATGATCAGCTGACAGTCATCAATCAAGCCCCTCTCAAAGAGCGAATATTCCACGACTGGGCTTTAGCGTATAATGGGCCGTCGTTGTTTATCGCACGCCACGTTGCGCGCGTGTTGGCAAGTCCGCCCGGCGTGGACAAGCAGCGCACCGCCCGCTGGCTGACAGATACAATGTTGGAACTCATGACCGTGTGACATCCAGCGAACACGGCGCCTTGGCTATCCCGCGGCTTCCTCGATGTCAGCCTGCGCAATCGGCAGCGCGAAACGGAATTCCGAGCCCGCATCGGACGAATCTTCCAGCCAGATGCGACCGCCATGTGCTTCGATGATCGTGCGCGATATCGACAGGCCCAGCCCCATGCCGCCTTCCTTGATCGTATCGGACCAGGTGAAAATGCCTTGCGCCGCTTCGGCCGTAACGCCCGGCCCCGTATCGCGCACTGCAACGACGATCTCGTCAGCGGCGGTTTCGGCCGAAATCCTGACTTCCTTCTGCTCCAGGTCCGACACCGCCTCACAGCCGTTCCGCAACAGATTGATGACAACCTGCTGAATTTGGGTGCGGTCCGCGAAAAGCTTCAGGTTGGCGGGGATGGCGTAGCGTAATTTGGTATCGATCGAGCAGGCGCTGCGGACAAGATTGATCGACTCCTCGACGACGGCTTTCAGCTCGAAAGATTCGCTGGCGCGAACGCGGCGATCGGTGAGGTCGCGCAGCGTGCGAATGATCGCGCCCGCCCGTTTGGCGGCCATGTCGATGGCGTTTAGCGCCTCGCGCACCTGGGCATTGTCGATGTCACTGCTGTCCACCAGGCGCAGGCACCCGGCAGCGTAGTTGGTGATTGCGCTGAGCGGCTGGTTAAGTTCGTGCGCCAAAGTCGTCGCCATCGTCCCCATCGCATTGACGCGCGATGTATGGACAAGTTCGGTTTGCAGGGTTTGCAGTGCCGCGGCCGCCTCCTGATGTTCGGTAACATCATAGCCTTCGCAAAAAATACCGACGATGTTCAGGTCGGCGTCGCGCACCGGTTCGTAAACAAAATCGGCGTAGCGACGCACCATCGGCCCACCGCTCGGACTGGGCAGATCGAACGCCACGGTTTCGCCGCGGTAAGGCACACCCGTCTGGAACACCCGGTCGAGGATGGCGACGAAACCCTGCGCGGCAATCTCGGGCATCGCCTCTGCCACCGTCAGGCCTTCCAGCTTTCTGTGGCCGACAAACCGGCGATAGGATTCATTGGCAAAGGTGATGCGGTGTGCAGGTCCTTCCGACGTGGCAATGAAGCCCGGGGCGTGCTTGTATAGCGCGCGCGATTCCGCCGGGTTGCTGCGCGGACTTTCGATTTTGCTGTCGTGAGGGTAGAAAGACAAGATGTGCTGGCGATGCACCCCCGTATGATCGCGCACCGGATGGAGCAACGCGCTAGCCAGATACGTCGAACCGTCGCGTCGGCGAAAATTCAGCTCCCACGTTGCCGGCTGGCCCGCTTTCAGAAACGCCTCGATCGTCGCAACGCTCGCCGCGTCGGTAATCTTCGTAAAGACGGATGATGCAGATCGCCCCAGAACCGCCGGATGCGACAATCCCGTCGCAGCAAAAAAGCTGGGATTGGCGATTGCAACGGAATGGGTTCCGCCGGTTACGTCGATGAACAATATGGGAATGCTGGCATTCTGGATAGAGACCACCAGAGAGCCCGTGGGGCTACCCCGATCGCTACCGCGCGGTTCGATGGTTTCCGTCATCCCACATATCCCTGTGCCATGCCGCCTTGCAAACAGGCCAGCCCGCTGATCCGCGCTGCGGTCCACAGCGATGGCGAAAATTTGCGTGCGCGAAGGATAGCATGTTTCCGCGATCGGCGATGCGAAGTTGTGCGGCGATCCGATACCGTATTTTTCCCGTGTCGGTTGGTCCACTTTGGTTAACACCAGGGGCGCTACCCGTTTTCTACCGAAGGTTGGTCCCTTCGAACGACGGCGGATCAGCCCCACCTGATCCGCCGTCACCATTCCCATCACCCGCATGCCGGAACTGCAATGAAGCACTGGAAATCCCGCTCGGCACGACGATAAGCGGCATGGTCACGATCAGGTTTGGCGCAGCGACCGCATTCGCCCGTCAAGGCGGATCGGTAGCGATCCCGCACGCGCTCCTCGCTTCCGCCGACCGGCCTTTATACATGGCAGAGGAAGCGGGCCGGAAATGTTGCCGCACGACGTTGCCCTTCGCCAAAACCGCGACATGATAGGACGGTATCAATGGGTGTCGGCCGCTGCTCATTCACGCTCCTGCGCCGGCGGCCTGTTCAGGATCGTGACGCGGAGTTTGCATATCAAAAACCACATTCTGCAGGACAAATCGCAGCGCCACGGATGATCAGAAAATCCGATTCTCCGTCCAGGATCTGCGCAGGCTGCTGCCGACCATTCTCGCGGCGAAAAAATGGGCGCGGGACTGGGATAATGTGAAATATTGTTCGGGTCGCTGCCGGTCAGCCAAGACCGTGAATTTCTAAGGAAGACTGCGTTCCGGGGACCGCTATTTGTACCCGGGCCCGCCCCTTTCAAACGGGGCGGCAGATAATCGAGCCGCTCTTCCTGCCATTCAGGGTACAGACCGATCACCGCCGTTGAAGAATTCAGCTCCGCGCAACGCCCAAGCCACCAGTTTTGTATCGTCATTGCTCTCAGCAGCTTCGAGCAGCGCGCCAGCTAGAACGTCCAACGGCAGATCGCCGGCACCAGTAGCCGCGACGACTTCGCCCACCAGCTTGGTTTTCCGCATGGTCAGTTCCGGCAGTCTTCTCGGTCTGCACCGGGCAATTGTCACGACGTTATCTTCTCGTTCCACGACAATCGCCCTTCTTATCCACGCGGGGTGTGACTCATGTGCAGCAGTGCCGAGCGTCCCCTTCGCTCATAATACCCTAGAATGCGTGAATCGTGGTTACCCGCCTATACCGTAAAAACACCGGGATTTGCGCCGGAGTGAGAGGAAACTCCGTCGCCGGAACCCCGCATTGTTCAGTCACCAACATCGCCGTAGAGCCTCGTTCGCCGCAACGTTGATGCTGGCGCGAGCTCCTGCAGCGCGCCTCAGTCAGCCAAGGATGCTGGCTGAGGCGCGCGCGATTATCAATTCATGGCGTGGATGCGGACAACCGCTTGGGTCCGGGCGTCGATTTGGTAGATCTGGCGCCCGTCCGAACGATAATAGGACTGGCTGGTGTCGCGATACCGGTCGCGATACTCATAGGGTACGCCGTAAAGGTTCGACGGCGCGCGCTGGCCGACTTGCAGGGTCGCCTCGTTGCGGCCCAGTACATTGTCGATCAAGCCGCCAATGCCGCCGCGCTGTGGCGGCTGACGATAATCATCGTCCCGGTCGTCATCATTCCAGCGACCATCGGGGCCATCGCTGCGTCCGTCATAGCGATCATCGTCGCGATCATCGTCGCGATCATTCTGGCGGTCCCAATCGTCATAGCGCCCGTTCGCGCCGCCCTCGGCGCGGCGAACATCCTGGCGCAGTGCGCGCAGCCGGGCTTGCAGTCCCTGCCGCTCTTGATTGGTCAGTCCGCCGCGGCTGTACTGGCGCTCCAACTGCGTCAATGAACGCAGGTTGGCGCGCAGCGAGACGGCCTCCTGACGGCTGATCGCGCCCGACTGCACGCCGGCCTGGATCCGCACGCGCATCTGTTCGATCCGCGCCGCCATGTTTGCACCGGCGCGGTCGTCGTCGCGGTAATTGTCGCCGCGGTTCTGGTAGCCATCGCTCGGATATTGAGCGGCGGCGGGGCTGGTGAGGGCCGCGGCGGATACCGCCAGGCTCACGAGTAGCGTCTTCATCGGCTTTCTCCTGTCAGCCCCCCAGCGTGCCGTCCCAAAGCGCTTTGCCGGGTGTCGGGTTGCTGAATGGCGGCCTCAGGCGCTATTCACGCGCAAACCGGAAACCAAGAAAGGGATGACGAGAGTTTGCCTGGCGAGGCAGCCTTCGCTCGCGCCGCACGTAATATCCGCACACCCTCTTGCGCGAAAGACCATGCATGACCGAGATTATCGCACCGCGAAGCGGCACGGCCTTCCCCCTCAGCCGCGGCGAAACGCTGCGCGTGATCGACCCCGAGGGCGGTCAGGTCAGCGACATGCTGGCCTTCATGCGCGGCGACGTCCGCGAGGTCGTCTCGAACGGGCGGACGTTCGATTATGAGGAAACGATCCGGCTGACGACCGGCAACCGGCTGTGGTCCAACCGCTCCAATCTCATGCTCGAGATTGTCGAGGACAATGTCGGCACGCATGATTTCCTGCTGACCCCGTGCAGCGAGGCGACCTTTCGCCATTTCTACAAGGACAAGCCGGTGCATCGCGGCTGTTTCGGGAACCTGGCCGAGGCGCTGGCACCCTATGGCATCGCCGCGGACGATATTCCCGTCGCGTTCAATATCTTCATGCACGTTCCGGTCGACGATGCCGGCAAGGTCAAGGTGCTGCCGCCGCCGACCACGCCCGGCGATTTCATTCGGTTCCGCGCCCTCGACGACCTGATCATCGGCCTGACCGCCTGTTCGGCCTATGACAGCTGCGGCGGGACGTTCAAACCGATCCACTATGAAATCGAACCTTAGCCGAAGTTTGCGTGTCGCCGCGAACGGCGCGCATCCTTTAGCCTGCGCAATCGTTGATGAAGCCTCAACCGAGAGGACCAGCGCTTGAAAATTCCAATGTATCTCGCCGGGTCACTGCTGCTCGCCGGTTGCAATGCTTCACCCGACAAGAGTGCGGACGAAACGCGCCCGGCCACGCAGGCGAAGGCGAACGGCGATAGTCTGATATTCGCCGACGCCGAACCTGGCTCGCGCCCCTTCACGGAAACCCCCATCCTGCGGGCGCAGGTCATCCTCGATCATCTCGGTTTCTCGCCCGGCGTCATCGATGGCAAGGAAGGCGCGTCCTATGCCGCGGCGTTGCGCGGCTTTCAGCAGGCGAATGACCTTGCCGACACCGGCAAGCTCGACACCGCGACGGAGCAGGCGTTGCAGCGGTGGCGAGAGGTGCCCGCGACGCGGGTTGTCATCATTCCGGCAGGCTTTGCCAAAGGGCCGTTCGTCCCGGCCTTTCCGAAAGACGCCGCCGAACAGGCCAAATTGCCCGCGCTCGGCTATCGCAATCTGACCGAGGCGCTCGCCGAACGCTTTCACACCACGCCCGAAACCCTTGTCGCGCTGAACAGCGCATCGACGCTGGTGGGAGCCGGCCGCCCGTTTCGCGTCCCCAACATCGCCGACATCGACCAATCTAAGCTGGGAGAGGATTCGCGCGGCTGGAACGGGACGCTCGAACGCCTGGGCGTTGCGCCGCAACAACCGGCCGCGGCCAAGGTCGTCGTCGACAAATCCGAAGGCGTGCTGAAAGTATTCGACGCAAGCGACAGGCTGATCGCGCAATTCCCCGCGACGATGGGAAGCAGCCGCGATCCGCTGCCGATCGGGACATGGAAAATCCAGGGCGTCGGCCGCAATCCCGATTTTCACTATAACCCTAAATTGTTCTGGGATGTGAGTGATAGCAAAGAGGCGGTTAAGTTGCCTCCTGGTCCGAACAGCCCCGTCGGGGTGGTCTGGATCGACATCAACAAGCCGCATTATGGCATTCATGGCACCAGCGAGCCGCACACCATCGGCCGCGCCGAAAGCCATGGCTGCGTCCGGCTGACGAACTGGGATGCGGCGCGGCTGGCGCAGATGGTGAAACCGGGAACCCCTGCCATTTTCCAGAATTGAATCAGCAGGCGCCGGATTGGGGCAGGTGCCTAGCGGCTGCCGCCGATCGGCGCTTCTCCACCGGTTTTCGGGGGTCGGTGCGCATCCCGGCCGTGCCGCCACCTGCCTGCGCATCGCTGTCATAATCTTCAGGATAGCCCTTGCCGCCTGCTCCGGCGCCGCTGCCGCTGACCGGGCCGCTGCCTTTGCTCGCGCGCCGACCGCGGTTGTCGGCGCCCGTGACGGCGCCGTCGTCACGGTCGCATTTGGGATAGTCGCTCGGCTTGACGGTGCTCACATTCTCGCGGTCTTCGACCTTGGCTTGCGGGAGCGATCCTGCGGGGCCTGAATTTGTCGTCGTCATGTCAGCCGATTGTCATCATATGTCCTCCCATGGCGCTTGAATCAACGATGCCGCAATCAGCGCCGCGATGCCCCTCGCCCCTTCGCTGCGGGTCGCTTCGCCGCCAAGCGCCGCACATTGGTCGCGACCTGGCGATGGACCGGCGCGAGGCTCGCCGCGCTCAGCCTGGCGGTCGCCTCGATAGATTCCAGTATCAGCGTGGCGCTGCGTTCGCCAAGGTCGCCGATCTCGGCCGCAGTCGGCAACCGGCCACGCATTGCCATGGTGCCGAGGTGCTGGAAATGCTCCATCCAGGCCGCCTGGCTGTCCCACCAGATCGTCGCGGCGGCAGAACCCGCACGCGACAGCGTGTCGATCTTTTCGGGGATTATCCGGCCAAGCTCGGCATGGTCCGCCGTCCACGGCGATTGCATCGCCTTGCCAATGATCGCGCCGCGCGCCGCGACGACCTTGTTCGCGCCGCCAAAGGTTTCGGCCGCGCGGACGCTCGTAGTGTGCATCGATGCGCCCGCGGCGAGCATGCGGTTCCATTGGGCGAAGGCGTCAAACATCGGACGCCGCCTGCTGGCGCTCGGCGGCCGCCGCGGCATCGATCAGGCTTTGCCCGGTCCCCGCGGCGGCCTCTGGCGTCATGGTAGCTGCCACGCCGTCAGGCCCGTCGAGGAAAACAAGTCCGCCTTCGGCGGTCGCGGTGCCCGGCTTGGTTTCGGGTTGAAGCTGGTCGGACGCGTCTCTCATCATTTTGGCCTTTGCACGGAGGGGAGCTGGCTATCGTCGTCGATATACAGGTAGGCAGGATTGAACTGCGCGCGCGCGGCGAGCCCTGCCGGGTCGAGGATTTCGACCAGCGACGAGCGGAACAAACAAAGCTGCTCCTCGCGCAACTGGCGCATCACACGGTTGACATGAACCGTCGTCAACCCGCAGATTTCGGCGAGATCGGCCTGCGTGAGCGCAAGCGCAAAGCGGCGCCCGTCGCTGAGGCCCGCCGAGAACAGCCGCGCGTTGGTCTCGCACAGAAAATGCGCGACGCGCCCCGTGGCATCGAGGCGGCCGAGCCGAAACAGCCACGCGCGGTGGATCGCCGCATCGAGCAAAGTCGCGAACCACAGCTTGCGGATCAGCTGCGGCATCTCGTCGCCGATCGCTTCGATCTCGGCATGCGGGACGGTCGCGACCGTCGCGGTCGTCAGCGTCGCGACATCATGGTCGAGCACCTTGAGCGGAAAGGCGTGGAGATCGAGAAAGTCGCCGGGAAAATGGATCGCTACAAGCTGCCGAAGCCCGGTCCGGTCGTCAAGATAGCGCGACATGATGCCTTCGAGCAGCAAGGTGCTGTTGGTCAGCGGCTCGCCCGCTCGCGCCACGATCTTGCGCGGGCCAAAGGTCTTGACCTCACTGATCGCGCCCTCAATCCGCGCGCGCTCGTTCACCTCGAGACTCGCACCGCGTTTGTCTCTCAGTAAACGTTCAGTAAACATGATGTACTATCCTTGCGACCGGGTTCGTGAAGGATCAGCGATTACCTTGTGCCACGGTCCGAACGAGCGACATCGCCTGCTGTTGCATGGCAGGCGCGGTTAAACGCATGATGCAGGTTAGTTTCCGTCATGTCCGACGTGCCGCCCGGCAATTGCGCACTGGTCAGCGGCGAAGCGGCGCTTTTTCAGCCAGGTCATTGCGAATGGTCGTCGCAGCAATCCCGCCCCCGCCCATCGCATGACTGATCTGGTCGAGCCCGAGCACGACATCGCCGGCGGCATAGAGGCCGGGGACGTTGGTGCGCTGATGCGTATCGACCTTCAGGCAGCCCGCTTCGGACATCACCGCGCCCAATGGTGCGGCCAGCTCGGAACAGACGTCCGAGCCCAAGGCCGGATAGAGGCTATCGAAAGACAGCCGGTCACCATTGACCCGCAGCTCGATGACGTCGTCCGCCAACGTGATCGCCCGGCAGCTGCCGGCCACCTTGATACCCGCCTCGCGCAATCGCCCATAATGGGCATCATCCAGTTCGTGGCCGCCTTCGGGTGCAATCAGCGTGATGTCGGCGGTATAGCTGCGCAGAAACAGCGCTTCGTCGCAGCCCCGATCGCCGGTGCCGAGCACCGCGATCCGGCGGTCGGTCACCTCATATCCATCGCAAATCGGGCAGTAGCGCAGCCGACCATCGCCAAGCGCCTGTCGTTGGGCAGCATCATCGAGCAGCAAGGGGCGCCGGTTGACCACCCCGGTCGCGAGCAGGACGGAGCGCGCGGCGATAACGGATCCTTTCATCGTCGCAGCGAACCCGTCGCCGTTCCGCACGATGCTTTCGATACGGCCGTCGCGCAGATCGGCGTGATAAAGACGCGCCTGCTCGCGCATCCGCATCAGCAGGTCGTTCCCCGATATGCCATCGGGAAAACCGGCGTGATTGCGGGTCAGCGGGATCAGGCTGGCGCGGCTCTGCCCCGCATCCATAACCGCTACCGACAAGTGAAACCGCGCCAGATAGATGGCGGCGGTCAACCCCGCCGGTCCGCCGCCGATGACCAGGCAATCCAGCGAGGATGGCGCGGCGCGTGGCGCTTCTATCGCCCGGCCTCCGCGATATTCGTCGGCGACGGCGATCGCGAGCGGGCATCGGACACGGTTTCTGTCACGTCGGCGCTGCGCAAATCGGGAAACATCACGTGCTCGTTCCCTCCCGGGGCAAAGGCGCCGCTGCGTCCGGCGAACGGACAGGACCAATCGGCGCCGACCGCCCGTCCCGAATATTGCCGCGCTTCGGACACGCTTCCGTGCCGCGCCAGCATCGGGTTGACGTCACCCGCCAGCGCCACATCGCGCGCAATGATCGTGCTGCGCATCTTGTCATACACGCCGCTCGCTCGCAACTGGACGAACTGGTCGTGCAGGTTGAAGATCAGCGCCGGACGCTCGAACCGTCTGGCCGGTCGACTGGCCTGGGGATGCAAGCCGACGACGAAAAACGCCTCGCCGCCAAAGCTCAAAGAAAAATGCGGGTCGCCGGGATCGGCGCTGACGCGCGGGTCGGCGCGCTGACCGTGAAAATCATCCTTGTCAGTCAGCGATTCCAGCCGTTCCCAAAGGCAGCGCTCGAAGGCCTCTTCGTCCAGCGTATTATCGGTTTCGAACAGTACCGCGAGCGAGTGGAATAGCGTCGGCTCGCGCGCATAGCTCGACGCCAGATCGAGCAAATTGGGATAGATGCGCAGATCGTCCCACGCCGAACACATGTCGCGGCCAACCACGATCCGCATCTGCTCCTTGGCCAGTGCCGACTTGGCACCAACGCACGGAAAGGCCGGATCGCGAATGAACGCCTGAAAGCGCTGAGCCAGGGGGTGGCGACTATCATCGACAGGGTTAAGCATGGGTGAGTAACCGCTGGCGGCGCGTCCGGTTGCGACCGATTAACCTGGGTTGCATCGATTTGTCCCAGCCCGTCGGTTGCCTGCTCTCCATTCGGCCTAAGTTGATGGAGGTTAACGCGAATAGCGCCGCGACCGGGCAACTTTTGCAACGGCGCCCCGTTGATCGTCCGAAAAGGAACGATCGCATGACCAGCACGAAACCCTCGACCGCCACCAAAGGCAGAAGCGGATATTTCGGCAAGTTCGTCGGCGCCGCCGTGCTCGGCGGCATCTTCTGGTTCACCCGTGGCCGCAAGTCTGGCGCATCGAACCCGGAACCGCATTCGGCCGCTTTCGCTAAACGCGAAACCGACCCCGAGAATTTTGACCAGACGCGCTCCGCCGGGCCCGCCGGAACGCGCGACGCGCCCCGCCAGGACTGGGACCGCGTCGACGAAGCCGCGGACAAATCCTTCCCCGCGAGCGACCCGCCCGCCTACTGACGCGTCGGCCGTCGCCGCTAACGGCGACGACGCGTCCCGTGACAGTTGATCGTATGAAGCGTCAGCAACGCCTCAGCGGTCGCCTGCCACAGCGCCGCCTGCGCCGCATCGCCCTCGGCGGCCGCCCGGGTTGCATGGGCGTGCGCCTCGGCGGCCTCACCATGGTCCTCATCTGCGGCAAGGACGGCCTGCCATATCAGCGCTTTGTCGTTCGTCATTGCCAGCCCCTCGCGACGCCGAATCGTATTGCAAACCGTCCTTGCTCTGGCGCGAAATCGTCTTGATCCATGTTAGATTGTGAAGGTTCTGGCCCGCCAACGTTGCTGGAATCGGCTGCCGCCTTGCCGACGTTGCAACCGCCGCAGCTAGCGCGCGTTGCAATTTTATGACGACTTCCTTGCCATTCCGCCGCGTCGCAACCCGTATTCGCCTCATCGGCTCCATCCTCAGGACCCAATAGTTGGAACTGCTTTCCCCCGACCTGCTTTGGCCGATCATCGGCGCGATTGTGGCCAGTGCGATTATCGGCGCCGAACGCGAGTATCGGGCCAGCCCCGCCGGGCTGCGCACGCATATCCTGGTGGGCTTTTCATGCTGTCTGTTGATGCTGTCGGCGGTGCATCAGATGGCGTGGCTCAACGACGCCCCGGTCGAGGTGGTCCGCATCGACCCGGTCCGAATGGCGCATGGGATTTTGACCGGCATCGGCTTTTTGTGCGGCGGAGTGATCTTTCGCGAAGGGTTCAACGTCCGTGGGCTCACAACCGCCGCTTCGCTGTGGATGACCGCGACGCTGGGCATTTTGTTCGGCATCGGCTTTTACGAGCTGGCGATCTTCGCCGCGGCCGCGACAGTTCTGGTACTGGCCGCCGTCACGATCACCGACCGGCGCGCACCGCAGCAGCGCATCGTGCATCTGAAAGCCCGATATCGGCGGTCACAGGCCATCGCGCTGAGCGACTTCGGCTCGCTGCTCGCCGACCATAAGCTCAGATCCATTACCATCGACCAGTCGATGAACGACGATATCGTGGAATATGGCGCCATCGCGCACGGCTATAGCGAAAGCCGCGCCGAGCGGCTGGCCGCCAGCCTGTCGGGTGACCCCAATGTCACGGGTTTTGAAATTCGCCCGCAACAGGCCTGAATGAACGATCAACCCTTCTTCGCATTGAGCAGTTATCATGTCGGTATGGCGCTGATCGGCGCCGGGATTATCGCGGCCTTTTGGCTGCCGCGTTTTCTGTCAGGGCGCGAACCGGCGGCGTCGGCGCTGCTCATCCTGTTCGGCATCGCAATCTACTGGATTTTGCCCGATGTCGCCAAAGGGCTCGATCCCCGCGCGACGCCGAAATTTTGGGAATTGGCCAGCGAGCTTGCAGTGATCGTCGCCTTGTTCGGTACCGGCATCCGCATCGACGATCTATCGAACTATCTCCGCTGGCGTCCGACGATCCGGCTGCTGGCGATCGCCATGCCGCTCACCATCGCCGCGGTGGCATTCATGGGCCTGACCTTTGCCGGCATGACGCTGGCGGGAGCAATCCTGCTCGGCGCGGTGCTCGCCCCGACCGATCCCGTGCTCGCCGGCGAAGTCCAGGTCGGGCCGCCCACCGAAGGCGCGGAACAGCCGGTACGCTTTGCGCTCACCACCGAAGCGGGACTGAATGACGGGCTGGCTTTTCCGTTCGTCTATCTCGGCCTGCTCGTTGGCACCACGGGCTTTTCCGCTGCGATGCTGGGCGAGTGGCTGCTGGTCGATGTCGTCTATCGCATCTTGGTCGGCTGTATCGGCGGCGCGGCGGTCGGATGGCTGCTCGCGCGGATCCTGTTCGTCATCCCGCGCGGCAATGTCCTTGCCGACACCGCCTCGGGTGTGCTGGCGATCGCCGGGGTGTTGCTCTGCTATGGCGCGACCGAACTGGTCGAAGGCTATGGCTTCATCGCGTGCTTTGTCGCCGGGATCGTGCTGCGCCGGTTCGAGGCCAGCCATCAATTCCACGGCAGGCTCCACAGCTTCAACGAAGCGATCGAGCTCGCGCTCACCGCGCTGCTGCTGATCCTGATCGGCGGCACTTTCCCGCTGCTATTCGGTGAGCTGGACTGGGCGCATGCGGGCATTGCGATCGGCCTGCTGTTCATCGTGCGCCCGCTCGCCGGATGGCTGAGTATGGTCGGCACCGACCTGCCGTCGCAGGATCGGCTTGTCGTCGCCTTCTATGGCGTGCGCGGGATCGGATCGATCTACTATCTGGCTTATGCGACCAGCCATCTCGAGCTGGTCAACGAAGGGCAATTATGGGCCACGATCGCGCTGACGATCCTGTTGTCGACCGTCGTTCATGGCTTCACGGCGGGACCCGTCGTCGATCATATCGTTCGGCGCCAGCGCGGCGGACGCGCCTGACTGTCCAAGCCCGAGCGGCGATGCCAAACAGGCCGGTTGCCGACCATGGAAACATTTCGCCGGGCGCGGGCGGGGTCCGCTACCGCACGGCAAGGCTGGCTCAGGCAGCCACGCCGCTACCAGTCAAACGCGTTCGGGCGGCGCAGACAATGGCAGGCACGGACCGGTCCCAGCCACCCACGCGCATCGATCAATATGTCGGCAGGGTCTGCGCCGCAAAGCCCCAGCCCTTGAGGTCGGCGCCAGCGGGGCGCTTGATCAATTCATCTGCATCGTTGATCGACCATGCCCCCGCACCCTTGACGTCGGCAAGCGCGTCCCAGCCGATCGGCACCGCCACCGGCGCTCCTTCGCGCGCGCGCGCCGAATAGGGCAGGATTGCCGTGCTGCCGCGCTGGTTGCGCAGCCAGTCGATGAAGATTTTGCCCTTGCGCTTCGCCTTGCTCATCGTGGCGACATAGCGATCGGGCTCGGCCATGCTGAGCGCCTCGGCAAAGCGCTTCGAGAAATCCTTGTGCGCATCCCAGCTGTGGCCCGGATCGAGCGGGACGACAATATGGACCCCCTTGCCGCCCGACAGCATTGCGAAGCTGACCAGCCCCAGGTCGGCAAGCTGGCGGCGAATATCGAGCGCGGCCTTTTTGACCGCGGCGAAATCGAGCCCCTCGTCGGGGTCGAGGTCGAATATCATGCGGTCGGGTTCTTCCACCGCATCGACATGGCTGCCCCAACCGTGGAATTCGATCGTCCCCATCTGCACGCACGCGAGCAGCCCGTCGGCGTCATCGATATAGAGATAATCCTCGTGGCCGCCGTCCTTTTCGCGGATCGGCACCTGATGGACATGATCGCCGAATGACCCTGCGTCATGTTTCTGAAAGAAGCATTTCTTGCCGCGCCCCTGCGGACAGCGCACGAGGCTGATCGGACGGCGCGCGCTGTGCGGGAGCATGACGGGCGCGATGGCGGCGTAATAATCCGCAAGATCGCCTTTGGTCGCCTTGGCTTCGGGGAAGATCACGCGGTCGCGGCTGGTGATCGTCACGTCGCTCGTTGAGGGCGGGACGGATTGCTCCTTTTCGGGGGTCACGTCTTTGGCCTCCTTGTCGCTGCGTAGCCCCAGGAAGCTTGCGTGGCGAACCGACCCGCTGGCGGTAAATTCGGCGAACGCGATCTCAGCGACGAGTTCGGGCTTGAGCCATTGCGCCTTGCGCGCGGTAGCGGCTTCGATGTCCAGTGGCGCCGTCTTGCGGGCCAGCCGGGCGAATTTTTTGGCAAGGTCGGCCATGGTGGCGGCGTCGAAACCGGTGCCGACATTGCCCCTGTAGGCCAGGCTCTCGCCCTCATGCTGGGCCAGCAGCAGCGAGGCAAAAGGGCGCGCCTTCGTCGTGGAGGGGTTCCAGCCGACAATGACAAATTCCTGCCGCCGGGTGCATTTGACCTTCAGCCAGTTTTTTGAGCGCCGCCCCGAATAAGCGGCGTCGGCGCGTTTCGAAATGATCCCTTCCTGCCCGGCGCTGCACATCGCATCAAAAAGTGTCTCGCCCGCGCCGATGATGTGATCGGCAACGGCGATCGGCGGGGCGGCATGGCGCAACAAGGCCTCGAGCCGTTCCTTGCGTTCGAGATTGCCAAGCTTGACGAGCGATTGGCCGTCCTGTTCGAGCAGGTCGAAGGCGAAGAAATGCAGCGCCGTCGCCTCATCCTGCGCGCCATGACCGCGTTTGAGCACCGCTTGCAGCGACGAGAAGTCGGGATTGCCGTCCTTGCCATAGGCGACAATCTCGCCGTCGATCAGGCACGGCGGCAGGTCGAGCGCGGCGACGTGGCGGACGAGCGGCGCGAACTTGTCGGTCCAGTCAAGGCCGTTGCGCGTGTAAACCCGCACGTCACCGCCCGCCGCCGCGATTTCGGCGCGATAGCCATCATATTTGATCTCATGGAACCAGCCATTGCCGACCGGCACCGCATCGACGAGCGTCGCGAGCTGAAGCGGGCGGAACTTGGGCGGCTTGCCCTTGACCACAGGTTTCGCGACCTTCTTGTTGTGCTGGGCTGCGGCCTGCATCTTTTTCGCAAAGGCTGCGCCTTTCGCGCACTTGAGCGATTGTTCGCCCTCATCGTCGGCCGCAATCTCGGCCATCGTGCGACCGGTGAGGACGCTCGTCAGCTCGCGGCCGACCAGATCGTCGGTGCCGGCGGAAAAGGCGTCGTCGACCTTGCGCAGCAACCAATTCTCGCGCTTTTCGCCGGGGCGCGGCTTCATGCGGACAAGCAGCCATTCACCCTTCATCCGGGTCCCGTCGAGGGTGAAATGCAGGTGGCCGTCGTCCAGATCTTTCGCGCTTTTGCCCGCGATCGGCTCCCAGGTACCACGATCCCACAGCATCACGGTGCCGCCGCCATATTCGCCCTTGGGGATATTGCCCTCGAAATCGGCGTAGCTCATCGGATGATCTTCGGTGCGGACGGCAAGACGCTTGTCGGCGGGATCGGCGCTCGGGCCTTTCGTCACCGCCCAGCTTTTGAGCACCCCGTCGATTTCCAGCCGGAAGTCATAGTGGAGCCGGGTTGCGTCGTGCTTCTGGACGATGAAGCGGTTGCCCGCGCCCTTGGCGACCTTGCCCTCGGGTTCGGGGGTGAGCGCGAAATCGCGTTTGGCGTTGTATTGCGCGAGTGGATCGGGCCGCTTGGCCATCTCACGCCCGCTTGCGCACAGGAGCCTTCTTCGGCGGCGCCTTCTTGGCCGGTGCTTTCTTGGCCGGTGCTTCCTTGGCCGATGCTCCCTTGGCCGATGCTCCCTTGGCGGGTGGCCTTTTCTTGCCATCAACCGACGCCTTTAGCGCCGCCATCAGATCGATGACGTTCGATCCGCGGCCGGTGTCGGCGGGTTCTTCGACATCTTCCAGCACACGCTTGCCCTTGGCTTTCGCTTTCTTCGCAATCACGCGCTTCAACGCATCGATGTAGTGATTGTGATAATCGGACGCATCGAACGCGCCCGATTTCTTGTCGATCAGCGTTTCGGCCAGATCGAGCAGGTCGGCGTCGGGTTTGGCATTGCCGACGTCGCGGAAATAATTGGCGGCCTTGTTCACCTCGTCGGCGTAGCGCAGCACTTCAAGCACCAGTCCGCGCCCGCACGGCCGCAGCGCGACCAGCTGTTCCTGCCCGCGCAGCGCCAACTGACCGAGCCCGACTTTCTTGGTGCGTTTGAGAGCCTCGCGCAGCACAATGTACGCTTCCTCGGCGAGTTCGTCGGCGGGGACGACATAATAGGGCTTGGTGTAATAGAGCACGTCGATCGCGTCGGTATCGACAAACTGGACGAGTTCGAGGGTGCGCTTGCTCTCCAACTTGACCGCTTCGATCTCTTCCTCATCGAGGAGGACATAATTGCCTTTCGACAATTCAAACCCTTTGACGATCTCGTCATGGTCGATCGCGCCGATGCCGGGCACGATCTTTTCATATTTGACCGGCTTGCCACTGGGTTCGTGGATCTGCCGGAAGGTCACCGCCGCGCCCGATTTGGTGGCAGAATAGATCTCGACCGGGATGGATACCAGCGCGAGCCGGATCTGCCCTTTCCAATATGCACGTGCGGCCATGACTTCTCACCTTCGATAGCAAGAATGCGCAAACCGCATTGCCGTTCCACCGACCCGCGCCAACGCGACTGAAGGCATGAATTAAGATGTGAAAGCAGCACGTTAACACGATAACCTAAAGATAGTACGTCATAATAGCCTAAATTTGATCCTGCACAGTCGCACGTGGAGCTTGCTCGATCGCCACGCGTGTTGGCGTAGCCAGCATATGACAACACGGGCCCGGCGAGTATGTGGTCCCTAGAGCCTGCCGGCATGGCCGTTTACATTTGGTCTGTTATGGATTGGCAAGGATCGAAAGGCGAAGATCTACGGCCTCCCCCTTTCAGCCTTGTCGTGCTGACCAAGGCGCTATTTTGATCATCGCCTGCTCAAACAGCTCCGATGCCACGAGGATTGCCAGCCATTCGCGCACCCTCCGGGGCGCATGGGCTGCGAACCATGGCGCGTCGACGCCGGCGAACTGTCGAACGAAGGGAAACAGGGCGACATCGCTGAACCCGCGCGTCACGCCGTCAAGATAATCCCGCGCTTTCAGCCGCTCGCCGAGCTCCCCCAGCATCGCCAGGCCTGCTGAGCGATGCATCAGCGGATCAACATCGTGACGACCGGCATATTTGTAGCGGTCTAAATGATGTTTGAACGCGCCGTCGAACGTCGCGATCAGCGCCGCGTCGACACGCGGCAGCCAGCCCTCCGGGTCATGCTGGGACAGGGCCCAGTGCATGATATCGATGCTTTCATCGATCACCGTCCCATCCGCCAGAACCAGCACCGGCACGGTTCCCTTGGGCGACGCGGCAAGCATGGCCGCAGGCTTGTCGCGCAGCAGAACCTCGCGATGCGTATAGATCGTCCCACTCATCAGCAACGCCATCCGCGCGCGCATCGCGTACGGACATCGGCGAAAGCTGTAGAGGATAGGGCTGTCGCGCATCGTCGGCGCATAGCCGATCGCCCGGGCTCAGCCAAACTGCGTGCTCGACCTATTTCTTCTGCCCGAGCGGAAACCCGATCTTGAACCCCGCGCAGCCAACTCGCGTAAGCCCACTAACCTTCTTGTTTGCAAGATACTTTCTTTAGACGCTCCGCACGACAGTCAGTCAGCGATGTTTAAGATCGCAGGCACTTGCGGTTAGACTGCGCGTACTGCGACAACTGGCCGATTGCACCTTAACTGCAAGATAGCCTATGATCACGAATAGCAACGGAAAAGGGTAACAATGGGCGCTTCATTTTCAGTGGACGAGCGACGCGAGCACTTTGCTTATTGCGTCCAGCTGTTTGGTGGCACCACTGCGTTCTCGCGGCGCCTTGGCATAGACGAACGGGCCATCCGCCGTTTTATCAATGGCGAGCGGCCTCTTGGTGACGGACTTCTGGAGGACACCGCAAAGGCATTGCGCCTTCTCATTGCTGAAGCAAGCACGGCCGAAGCACAGATCGCTGCCACATTGCGCTTTCCGCCAACCAATCCATCATAGTTTACCCCATGAGACCAGGCGCGATAAGCATTCAGTGCCGGACGGTCAGGACCAGACTACGGAAAATTGTCGGCTGATCCGCTGAAATTGGTTGATTGCCGTGCTTCATAGAGCCAGCCCGTTCGATCTTTATGTCTGACGCGATGGCATCGAAGAGGCAGCTCTTCGATGCCATCTTTCAGAATTCCGGAGCCGCGCCGAACGGCCGATTTACGATTGCCAACACCGCCTCGGCAGCAAAGACGCGATTGCGGCGATAGCCAGTGCGCTCGATCAACACACCCGCTTCAACCAACTGGTTGATCGCGGCCAGTGCCTGAGGCCGTGAAACGCTCAATTTGTCAGCCAGCCGTTTCAGCGTGATCACCGGATAGTCGATGAGCAAATCAAGGGCACGCAGCGAGGCGGATCCCGCGCGGTATTTGCGACGATCCCGCCACTCTTCCGCCAATTGCTGGAGCGCCGCACGTGTTGCGAACAGCTCCTCGACGGTTCCGGTGACAGCATCCGAAAGATAACCGATGAGCGGGGCCCATTCGAGACGCTGCTGCGCAGCCTTGAGGCCGTCATAGTAGCCGGCGCGATTGGCGAAGATATACGGCGCGAGATAGAGCGGAACATATCCTTCGGTCGCCATCATCATCGGCAGCAACAGGCGGCCGATGCGGCCGTTCCCATCGCTGAACGGATGAACCGCTTCGAAATGCGCATGGGCGACCGCCATGCGGGTGATGAGGCTCTGCGTCACCGCCTGCATGCCGTCGCAGCGCATATAGGCTACGGTTTGCTCAAGACAGACGCGGACCTGGTCGGGAGGTGCGGGATTGTAGGTCGACGTCGAGATATGTCCCGCCCCGCCAATCCAGTTCATTTCGCTTTTAAACTCGCCAGGGACGTCCCGATAGTCGGGATCATGCCGCATGGCCTCGCGATGAAGTTCCTGGATCACGTCGATAGTGAAGACATCGCTCCCTTCGCGTGTCGCGCGGGGCAGCATGCGATCGAGGGTCAAGGCATAGTCGCGTACCTGCTGCGCGGCATCGCGCGTTTCGTCGTCATGGTCCTCGATCGTCAGAAGCTCGTTGAGCGTGGAATTGGTGCCCTCAATCGCCGAGCTGTCAACCGCTTCGCGGCGGCTTAGCGTTCGGCTGATGACATAGGGGTCGGACACTTGCGCCGCTAGCGTCTGGACGCGTCCGAGCATTGTCAGGGCGCGGTCATGAGCGGACTGCGCCCCCTGGATCGGGAGGGCGTCCTCGGGCGGAGCCAGGGGTATGACGCCGTAATGGCTGTCATGGGGCGCTGGATAGCGAACCAGTTGCTCGCGAACCGCGTGTGTGAGGTGATTCCTGTGCATTAAGCCTAACCAAGCGAGACGACCCAGACATCTTAGTAAGGTTTAATTTAAAAAACCTCAACAAGAATGTGGTTCTAAGGGTTCTAGTTAGGGATATGAATGGGTCGGAGTGGGGTTACGTTACGGCCAACCATTGCACCTTCAGAGTCTTCTGTGGGTGCCGCCCATGAGGCAACCACAGAAGGCACTTAGGCAATTATCTGGTGCGACTTTCCGGTCACGGCGCGGCCGGGTGGCAGCGTCGACGGCGTTAGGCCGAGTTGTCCGGACCTTTGCCGTTAGCAGGCCGGACGCCGTGCGTAATAGCCGAAGGCAGCGATTACGGCATAGCAGAGCGCGGGGAGCAACAGCGCGGTGGCCAGGCTGCCCGTCAGGTCGGCGATGATGCCGGTGGCGAGCGGCACGACCGCGCCGCCGAAGATCGCGACGTTGATGATCCCCGACCCGTCGGCCGCGCGGCTGCCAAGCTTTTCGGACGCGAGACTGAAGATTGTCGGGAACATGATCGCGTTCATGAGCCCGATTGCCAGTAGGCTGTAGCCCGAGACGATGCCGGTCGTATTGGTCGAAATCAGGATCAGCGTAATCGCACCGATTGCGACACAGGCGAGCAGTTTGCCCGGGCTGACGACGCGCATCACACCCGATCCGATGAAGCGGCCGATCATCGCGCCGCCCCAGTAAAGACCGATCAGCTTGCCCGCAGCCTGTTCCGGCAGCGCCATCACGCCGGGCTGCATCAGATAATTGACCACTAGCGAGCCGATCGACACCTCGGCGCCCACGTAGAGGAAGATGCAGAGCGCGCCGAAGCCGAAGCGCGGACGCCCCAGCAGGTCGAAACCGGCGACCCCCGCGCGCGCCTCATGCTTTTCGCCCTGCAGCCGGTTACGGAACAGCCACACCGCGCCCGCGACGACAGTCAGCGCGGCCGCGATACCCAGATAGCCGTGGACGATCGCCTGGCTTTCGGCGGTGCGATAGGCGTCGAGTTCGACGCCCGAAAGCTGGTCGGCGCTGACCGTCGCGAGGCTGCCGAGGATCAGGATCGATCCGATGATAGGGAAAACGGTCGTCCCCAGCGAATTAAACGCCTGCGCAAAGGTCAGGCGGCTGTGCACAGTTTCGGGCTTGCCGAGAAGCGAGATCAGCGGGTTGGCGACGACCTGGACGATCACGATGCCGCTCGCGAGCACGAACAGCGCAAGCAGGAACAAGCCATAGACCGCCTGCTGCGATGCCGGGATGAAGAGCAGGCAGCCCACGAGCATCGTCACCAGCCCCACGACCGCGCCGCGCATATAGCCGATTTTCTTCACCAGCTTGGCGCCCGGAATGCCGATCACCAGATAGGCGGCGAAGAAGCAGAACTGAATGAGCATCGCCTGCGTATAGTTTAGCGTGAACAGTTCCTTGAGCTTCGGGATCAGCACATCGTTCAGCGACGTGATGCCGCCGAAGATGAAGAACAGCCCCATCACGAACAGCCGCAGCTCGGGCGCATCGACGTGCGTACCCTGCCCTTCGACCGCAACCGGGTCGGTGCTTGACGAAATATCCGGCGCTAAAGCCATGTCGCTCTCCCCTCCCTTTCTCAGCCTAACCCGCGTTCAATCGTGTCAATTCGCGGCCGGCGGGCAGGGTAGATTTTCACCCACCGCCTCGACGTTTGCCTTGAGCAATGTCGCGGCAAAGCCTTTGTCGGCGTGGATCGTCACCGCATTGTCGACCTGCCGCAAATCGGCCCCCGCATCGGCGAAGCAGCGCAGCGGCACCTTAATCGTCGAGACATGGCCGGGCGTCGCCCCCTTGACCGCGGAGGCGATGTCGAACGGTTTGCCACCCAGCGATAGACGCACCGACGCATTGTCGGCCGCATCGATCCGCCAGTCCACACGGAGCGCGAAGCTGTTGTTGAGTTGGCGCGACAAGTCGGCATAGGGTCCGGTCAGCTCGAGCGTCGCGGGGCCGGTCCAGGTAAAGGACTTGCCATCCTCCTGCGCGCGCACGTCGACCGAGCGCGCCGCGATCATGCCGCCGGGGCTCGCAATCGGCCCCGACTCGACTGGGCGCTTGCCGCCAGCATCGGTGATCGACAGCACCCACGGCGACCGCGCGCGGCCACCCGAAAAGAAATTCTCCACATTCAGCACCGCCGCAATGTCGACGCCCAGTTCTTCCGAAAGCTGCGGCAGCATCGTGCTTTCGCCATATTTTAGCCCGTAACCGACCGCGAACTGCGGCTTTTCAATCGGGGAACGCGCATCGGACGGCCAAGCGAAGGGCAATGTGCCGGTAAAGACGCGCGGCGTCTTGCCATCCTTGCCCGCGACGAGCACGTCGGCGACGCCGACGCCCTGCGAGCCTGGCAACCAGCCCGCGACAAAGGCGTCCGAGGCATTGATTTCGGGGTTGGTGAACATCGGCCTTCCCGACAGGAAGAGCGCGACCACCGGAATTCCTGCGGCCTTCAGCTTCTTGAGCGTCGCAAGGTCGGTCGCCTCGACCGGCTGGTAATCGAGCGTCGCGACATCGCCCTGAAACTCGGCATAGGGAGCCTCGCCGAACACGACGATCGCAACGTCAGGCTTGTCCGTGAACGCTGCGTCGGCGGACAGCGTCGCTGCGCCGCCCGCGTCGCGCACCGCCTTGTCGATCGCCTCCCAGATCGTCTGGCCGTTCGGAAAATCGGACCGGACAACGTCGGTGCCTTGCCAACTGATCGTCCAGCCGCCCGACTGGATCGCCATGCTGTCCGCCGCGGGGCCCGTCACGAGCACATGTGCGCCAGGTTTGATTGGCAGAACATTGGCGTTGTTCTTGAGCAGCACGAGCGACTTTGCGACGGCCTCGCGCGCCACTGCGAGATGGTCGGGGGTGCCGACCGCCTTTACGACACTGCGATCGACATGCCCCTGGGGAAACAGGCCGAGCTTATATTTGACGCGCAGGATACGGCGCACCGCATCGTTGAGGCGTGCCGCGGGGATGGTGCCGTCCTTCGCCTGTTCCAGCGTCGTTTCGTAGAGGCCTTTCCAGCTGTCAGGCGCCATGAACATGTCGAGCCCTGCGTTGATCGACTGCGCGCAGTCGGTGACGCTGCACCCGGCGACCTGCCCATGCCCGTTCCAGTCGCCGACGACAAAGCCTGCAAAGCCCATCTTCTGCTTGAGCGCGTCCGTCAGCAATCCCTTGTTGCCGTGGTGCTTGATCCCCTGCCAGCTTGAGAAGCTCGCCATCACGGTCAGCGCGCCGGCGTCGACCGCGGCGGGATAACCCGTCGCATGCTTGGCGATCAGCTCTTTCTCGTCGATCCTGGCATCGCCCTGGTCCTTCCCCTCGAACGTGCCGCCATCGGCGAGAAAATGCTTCGCGGTTGCAGCGACATGGCTGGCGCCGACACTTTTTCCTGTCTCGAGCGGGCCTTGCAACCCGATCACCATGGCCTCGGCATAATCGGCAACTAGCTTGGGGTCGGAGGCATAACCTTCATAGGTGCGCCCCCAGCGCAGATCCTGCGGCACAGCGAGCGTCGGGGCGAAGGTCCATTCGATACCGCTCCCCGCGATCTCGGCGGCGGTCACGGCGCCAATGCGCTGAATCAACTCGGGATCACGCGCCGCACCAAGACCAATATTATGTGGGAACAGCGTCGCGCCGGGAATATTATTATGTCCGTGGACGGCATCGACGCCGAAGATGATCGGAATCGCGACGCCGTTGGCTTGCGGGCGCAACGACACCGCGCGGAACTCGCCGACAAGCTTCGCCCAGTCGGCAGCACTCGAACGCTCGTTGCCGTTCGGCCCGCTATTGCCGCCCGCCAGAATTGATCCGAGCGGATAGGTTTCAAGATCCTTCGGCGTGATTGTGCTGATATCCGCCTGGATCAGTTGGCCGACTTTCTGGTCCACCGTCATCTTCTTTATCAACGCGTCGATCCGCGCCTCAGTCGCGGCGTCGGTGATGGCGACGGGGCTCTTCGCTGTGGGCCAGAGTTCGGGATGGACGGCCGCGGCTTTCGTTTCTGGGGCTTGCGCGGCGGCGACTGCGGTTCCTGCCAGCAGCAGCGCGGTCGCCATACCCATTGCCTGTCGGCGCATCGTCTCTCCCATTCCTCTATTGTGAACGTTATCAACGTCATTTCGCATAGTCGATGGATGAAAGCAAGGGCTCTCTGTTTCCAGGCTATATCAGCGCGGGCGCGGGATCGTCGCAAGCAGCAGCACCGCGATCGCCGATAGCGCCGCGAGCAGCAGGAAAAGCGCATCGAAGCCGAAGCCGGGGACGAGCGAAATCGTCAGCCACGGCATGATCAGCGACGGCATGGTATTGGTGAGGTTGAAGATGCCAAGGTCGCGCCCCCGCCGGTCCGACCGCGGCAGGACGCGCAGCGTCTGGCTGCTATGGAGCGACAGGAACACCGTCGACGCGATGCCGAAGACGAGGTAGCTCGCCTTCGCCGCGTCGGGATCCGTCGCCAGCGCCATTCCGACCATGCCGAGGCTCGACACCGCTGCGGCGGCGACCAGCGGCAGGAAGGGCCGGTTGTTGCGGTCGGCCCAGCGCCCGCTGGCCAAGGCGATCGGAATGGCAATCGTCAGCGCCATGCCGAACAATTGCGCCTTTTCATTGTCGTGCATGCCGGGAGCGACCGAACGGAACCAGAAATAAAGATAAGCGAACAGCGCCGCCTCGGATATCTGGACAAGCAGCCGCGCGAGCCACATTCGCACGGCCGGACCCGTCGGTCGGCGCGGCGCCTTCCCGGCCTCGAGCGCCGCCGGCGGTGCGGTGAGGTCTGGAAAGGATCGCGGGCGCCCGAACAGCAGCACTGGCAAGACCGCCGTCGCCACCAGCAGGCCGATGACCTCGAGCCGTTGCTCCGCCGGCACCAGCCCCGGCCAGGTGACAAGCCACCCCAACCAGGCGCCGAGCGCTGGCGAAAAGGCGAGCAGTCCGCCGAGCAGGCCCTTCTGCTCATCGGGAACGCAGTCGCCAGCCCATGCCGCGAGCGGCCCCAGCATCATATTGAGCGCGAACTGCCAGGCGACGATGATCGCAACCAGCGACCGGATATCCTGCGCCAGCGGAACAACTAGCAGCAGTGCGATCGTCAGGACCAGTCCGGCCAATATCCACCCACGTCGATTGAGCGTCCTGTCGCTGAGCCAGCCGAATCCGATGCCGCCAGCGCTCGCCGCAAGGGCGCCGAAAAAAGTGGCATAGCCGAGCATCTCAACGTCCGCGGCCCCGGCCAAGTCGGTCATGCGCCCGGGCAGCCAGATGGTCAGGAACGGAACATAAGCCATCGCCCCCCCCGCCGATGCGAGCGCATAAAGCAGGAGGAAGAGGTGAGATTGGCGGCGCGGGAGCCCGGCTTCAGCCATGGACGACGACAGGAGGCGCCGCGGTCGAACCGCGCTCGGCAAGGCCACCTTGCACGCGCGTCGGTTCGGTCGGACGCGGCGCGCCGCGCTGTACCGCGATGATCAATTCGACCGCGCGCGACGCCGTTTCCGCAACCGGCTGGTCGACCGCGGTCAGCGGCGGCTGGGTAAAGCGGACAACGGGCGTATTGTCGAAACTCACGATCGACAATTGCCCGGGCACGTCAAGGCCGAGGTCGCGCGCCAACTCCAGCGTCGCGAGCGCCATCTGGTCGCTGCTCGCGATGATCGCGGTCGGCGGAGTGGCGCTGCGCAGCAAATGCCCTGCCGCGTCGGTGCCGGACGCATAGGTGAAATCACCCTCGGCGAGCAGCCCGTCGGTCGCAAGGCCCGCAGCTGCCATTTCGGCTTCCCAGCCATCGATGCGCCAGCGGCTGAGGCTATATTCGGACGAGCCCGCAATGAAACCGATACGCCGATGGCCAAGGTCGATCAGGTGCCGCGTCGCACGCCGCGCCGATCCCTCGTCGTCCATCGTCAGCGCGATCCCCGCCGAACCGCCGCGCGATCCGATGCGCGCGAACGGGATCTTCTGCTGGTCGAGCAGGCCGACGATCAGCGGATTGTCCGAATGCGGCGGGGTCAGGATGACGCCGTCGGGCTGCAGCGCCGCGATCGCCGCGCGCAGCTCGCGCTCCACATGATCATTGTGGGTATCGACCAGCTCGAAGATCATCCGGTAGCCATATTCGGCGCATTTCAGCATGCCGCCGAGCAACATCTGGTCAACCCAGTCGACGCCCTGCCGACCCTGCCAGTCTGCGATCGTGCGTTCGCGGTCGTTGATCGCGAGGATCAGATAAGATCGCGATCCGCTCATCCGCTGCGCCGCGATCGAGGGCACGTAACCGAGTTTGTCGATCGACGCCTGCACGCGCTCCTTCATTTCGGGACGGACGTTGGGCTCGTCGTTGATGACACGACTCACCGTCTGCAGCGACACGCCAGCGTCGGCTGCAACATGCCTGATCGTGACCGACTGCCGCCGACGCCCCATTATTTTTCTTGATCCCCCGTGCTGCCGCAATCGCTAACCACATCACCGCCACATTGCCAGACTCGCACCCAATCTATTTCCATCATTTTCGGATAGCCGCTTTCATCCACGCCTTTCAGCCCGCGCCCCTCGGCGAGCCCGCCGCCGACCGCTAGGTTCAGGATCAGGTGAAAGGGCCGATCGAACGGCGCGGCGGGATCGCCTGATCCGCTTGTCGACCACTCGCCCGCGACGCGCGTCGCATAGGATTTGCCGTCGACCGTCCAGACAATTTTTCCTTTTTCCCAGACGAGGCCGAAGACGTGGAATCCGTCGAGCGGCGCGGGAAGCGCAGTCTCGTCGCCTTTATATTGATTGTCCGGCCATTGCCCGCCGAAATGCAACGTGCCGAGGACGCGGTTCTCGATTCCGCCGGCGCATTCGTCGCACCGCACGCCGAGGTTTACCGCTTCCAATATGTCGATCTCGCCCGAAGCGGCCCAGCCGCCATAACGGCTATCTTCGGGCAGCATCCAGATCGCAGGCCACGTTCCCTGCCCCTGCGGCAGCTTCGCGCGCACTTCGATCTTGCCATAGGTCCACGCCGCCTTGCCGCGCGTGACGAGCCGCGCGGAGGTAAACGGCTTCGTTGCCAGCGCCGCCGCTTTTTCGGCGTCGCCGCGCTGCGACAAGGGAAAGGCGGGCCCGGTCATCGCCTCCTTACGCGCGGCGATGACCAGCTTGCCGTCCTTGATCGCGGCATTGACGGGCCGGTCGGTATAGCATTGGCGTTCGTTGTTTCCGCCTCCCCAGCAATCGACGTCGAAATCCCATTTACCCCGGTCGATCGCGGCGCCGTTGAACTCGTCCGACCAGGCAAGCTGCCAGCTGCCATCGGCGGGCTCGTGCGCCGCTGCCCCGCCCCCAAACGTGGCCGCCAGCATCAGGATCGTCGCAACGCGGATCATGCCGCCTTCGGTGCCTCCGCCCCGCAGTAACGCGCAACATAGGCATGATGCTCGGGCAGCGTCGCGACGGTCTGGGCGATATTGTCGCGGATCGTCTGGAACAATCGCTCGACCTCGTCGTCGCGCAGCTTGTCGGCGATCGGGTGATAGGATTGCGGTTCGATCCCCTGCCCCATCATCACCTGCACCCAGCTGTTCTCCGCGAACAATTCCTCATATTTGCGGAACACGCGGCCGGTTTCGCGGAACAGCTCGATCTTCTGCTGCAGCGAGTCCGGGACCGGCATGTTCGCGACATGGCGCCAGAAGGGGCTGTCGCGGCGGTTGGTCGCCTTGTAATGCAGCACGACGAAGTCGCGAATCTGCTCGATGTCGAGCCGCTGCTGGTCGTTGAACTCCTGCGCGTCGCGTTCGCTGACGCGTCCGTTCGGCATCAACCGAATGAAGCGTAGCACCGCTCGCTGGATCAAATGCACCGTCGTCGCCTCGAGCGGCTCGACGAAGCCGCCAGATAGGCCGACCGCCACGCAGTTGCGATACCATTGCCGCCGCCGCACGCCGCCCTTGAACTTGATGTCGAACGGTTCGATCAACGGTTCGCCGACGCTGCGCATCAAACGATCATAGGCCTCGTCGCGCGACAGATAGCCGCTTGTATAGACGATGCCGGCCCCCATCCGGTGCTGGAGAGGGATACGCCATTGCCAGCCGGCGTCGTGCGCGATCGCCTGCGTATAGGGCTGCGGCAGGCCGACATGCTTTGCCTGCACCGCAATCGCGCTGTCATTCGGCAGCCAATGACTCCAGTCTTCGAACCCGGCATGCAGCGCGCCATCGATCAGCAGGCCGCGAAAGCCGGTGCAATCGACGAACATGTCGCCTTCGATCCGCCGGTCGCCGTCAAGATGCAGCGCCGCGATATCGCCATTTTCGTCGTTCAGTTCGACGCGCGCGATCTTGCCCTCAACGCGCTTGCAGCCATCGGCCTCCGCGAGCTTGCGCAAATAGCGACCGTAGAGCGTCGCATCGACATGATAGGCGTAGTTCATCCGCTCTTCGGGCAAGTGCGCAAACTTGCCCTGCATCGCCGCAACCAGTTCGAGGCAATAATCGGCATAGGGCTGTTCATGCCCCCGCTCGCGCGCGTTGAGCCAGAAATGCTGGAAGCCCGCCGACCAATGGTCTTTTCCCGACAGGCCAAAGCTATGGAAATAGCTGTCGCCGTCGTGCTTCCAATTGTCGAAGAGGATGCCGAGTTTGAAGGTCGCCTGCGTCGCGCGCATGAATTCGGGTTCGGGAATGCCGAGGATGCGGTTAAAATTGACGAGCGGCGGGATCGTGGACTCGCCGACCCCGATCGTCCCGATCTGTTCGGATTCGACCAGCGTCAGATCGACGGTCTGGCCCATGGTGCGCGCGATCGCCGACGCCATCATCCAGCCGGCGGTTCCGCCGCCCGCAATGACGATGCGCTGGACCGGTTTCTTGTCGCTCATTTACTCAAAGCCCTCAGCAAGAAGGCGCGCAGCCGCCCGGCCGTCTCGGAGGTGAGCGGGGCGAGAATGCTGCGCGCGGTTTCGGGAATATGATCGGTGACGCGGCCGTCGTTGTCGAAGACATAATGGTCGAACTGCTCGCGCCAGATCGCCTTGTCCTCGGCCGGAAGATCGCGGATCGCGAGGATCGCATGGTTCAGGGCCGCCTGCGGCTGGCCGAGCCACGCGGGAGTACGCCGCCACCAGTAATTGACGAGGATATTGAAGTCCGCCAGCCCCTCGACATGATGCCACCACATCGACGGGATGAAGATCGCGTCGCCGGGTTCCAGCTCGACCGTCAGCGCCTCGGCCATCGCATTGGCGTAGCGCGGGTGCGCAGCGAGGTCGGGCGCGTCGAAATCGACCATGCTGACGACCCGGCCGGCGGGCGTATTGTCGATGGGACCAAGATAGAGATTGCGGAACGCGCTCGGTGGGAACAGCGTGAAACGGCGGCGGCCCGCGGCACAGCAAGCGAGATTGTCGGGAAAATCATTGTGCGCGGCGATCTTGGTGCGTGTCCCAATCCAGATGCTTTGCAACGGCTCGCGGTCGCCGAGTTCGATGGAATTCGCCTCTTCGAGCCCGTCGAAATGCGATGGGATATCGATCGAAGCGAGATAGACGGTGCGATTTTCGCCCAGTTCCTCCGCGGTGTCGATGCCGGCGAAAATGTCCGCGAGCTTGCCCGTGCCGATCCGGAAATTCATTTCCATTTCCGAATCGTAGAATAGCCGCCCATCGTGCCCCGGCGGGCCGATCGACACCTTGAACGGTCGCTCGCGCGCATGATCGAGCAGATAGCGCCGTGCGGCGCGCCCGCCTCTCGTGCCCGCCGCGACCAACGGCCAGTCGGCGACAAGGCCGCGCAGGACGAAAGGTTCGCGCGCGCCGTCGAGCAACGCGTCGATCCCCGCCCCCTCGTTCCATTCGCGCTCGGGCACGCAGGCGAGCCGATCGGTGAAGGAGCTGCCCTGTTCAGCCACCGCCAAGCCTGCGGTTCTTGCGCGCGACGAGCACTGACAGCTGCGACAGCGAGGCGAGCGCCATGAACATCGGCATCAGATGCCCCGCAGCGTGCAAGGCGCCAAGCACCTCGGCGTCGAGAGCGCGCAACCTGGCTTCATCGATGATGTGGAAGCCGACGAGCGAGTGGATCGATCCGTCATCGAGCGTCACCTCGAGACTGAAGGGTTCGAGCAGCTCATAGGCAAGCAACGCATCGTAGAAGGAAGCGCTCTCTCGATAGCCTTCGTCTAGGTCGCCGAGCCGCTCGACAATGTCGTCGAGATAGGGCGTCGGCTTGCCGTCGGCGTCGAACAGCCGAACTCCTTCACTCGCTGCGGCGATACGCGGATGGTCCATGTCGATATGCACCTGGCCCGGACCGTCGCCGCTTGCCGGACGCCCGATCAGGAACGGCTGGATCGCAACCGACAGCGGGCGATAGCGCGCATCCCAGCGATCACCGTCGAGAAACAGGTTTTCGCCATTCTGGAATCCGAACATCGCCAGCGCCGAAAAATCGTCGCGCCCCGTCTCGCGGCGGAAGAGAATCGGGAAATGCGCCTGCACCCGCCGAAACTCGCTCGGGACCGTCAGCGTCGCCATGATATCGTCGCCGAGGTCCGCGCCCGCATCGGTGCGGATGCGCAGTTCGCGGTGGGTGTTACTGTCGAGAACGGCGTGGCGAGGCATCAAATTCCTTTCCTATCGCGCCGCTGCGGTACTGACAGCAGGGTGCAATGCGTCGAGATAATCGCGATTGGCGGGGAGTGCTGCGGCAAGCGAACGCCCGCGCTGGCGTGTTTCGGCAAGCAACCCTGTCGCCCGATCGTTTGCGGTCATGTTGGCGGGCACCGGATAGCCCATGCCATAAAGGATATATTGGTGGCTTTCGGCCGAGAAAATCTCGTCGACGCGCGGGAAATCCCATATCGAGGGAGGCTGGTCGCGCCATAGCTCCAGCATCCCGGCCAGCCGCGGCGGGATATGGGCAGGGTTGCGTTGCTCAAGCCAATAGGCTTCCGGACGCCGGCTGAGCGCATAGTGAAGTTTGAGGAATTCGACGATGCGGTCCCAGCGATAGCGGAACAGCTCGTTGAACCGGTCGGCATGGATCGGCATCGCCGCCCGGCTTGCCGGAAAATTGTCGATCAATGCATTGAGCGACAATTCGATCAGCACGATGGCCGAGGCTTCGAGCGGTTCGATGAAGCCTGCCGACAGCCCGATGGCCAGGCAATTGCCCTGCCAAAATCGAGCGCGGTGCCCGGTCGGGAAGCTCAGGCGGCGCGCCGACACTTCGGGCGCGCCGGGCAGGACGCGGGCGATATAGGCGCGCAGCGCCGCCTCGGCGGCATCGTCGTCCATGAAGCGGCTGGCATAGACGCAGCCGATACCGCGCCGACCCGGCAGGCCGATATCCCAGATCCAGCCCGCGGCATGCGCGGTCGATACGGTTTGCGACGCGATCGGGCTGCCGGGGGCAACGGGCACTTGTGCCGCGAGCGCGCGGTCGTTGAACAGGATATCGCTGCGATCGATCCACTCGACACCAAGCTCGCCGCCGATCAAGAGCGACGCATGCCCGCTGCAATCGATGAAGAGATCGCCAGCGACATCGCCGTGCTGACGCGTCGCAACCGACGCGATGCCGCCGTCCACGCCGCGCGCCACCCCGACGACATGGTCCGAAATATGCCGCACGCCAAGTTTGCGAACGGCGTGCGATGCAAGCAGCGCCGCAAATTTTCCGGCGTCGAGATGATAGGCGTAATTCGCCGCGCCCTGATACTCGGGCATCGCGCGTTGCCGCGGCGCGAGGTCGAGGTCGCAGACTTGCGCCTGCGCGGTCATCGCCGCCGCAAACGGCAGGTCGGGCGCACTCGTTTGCCACGCCGCGAGCAGGCCGCCGATCGGCGCAGTCGGCGGCGAAGTAAACGGATGAAGATAGCGATCGCCCGCTTCGCCCGTCACCCAGCCGTCGAACCGCGACCCCTGTTTGAACGATCCATCGCAGGCCGCCAGAAACTCGGCTTCGCCGATCCCGATCGCAGCAAGCGTGGCGCGCATCGTCGGCCAGGTTCCTTCGCCAACGCCTATGGTTGGAATATCGGGCGCCTCGATCAAGGTGACCGATAGGTGGCCCGCCGTCGCACGGGGCGAACTGGCGAGGCGCGACGCCGCGAGCCAGCCGGCGGTGCCGCCGCCCACGATGACAATCCTCTCGATCGCTTCATTCATTGCCGTCAATCCTAAGCCAGCTTGCCGCCATCGTCACGCAAAAGAGCCGCGCCCGGGGAGGACGCGGCCCTTTCTTCTTGCGACCCGGCGGAATTGGTCTGTCCGCCCTAGAAGCTGAACCGAACCCCGGCCGCGTAGCGGGCAAAGCCTGGCTGCACGAAGGTGACATTATTCTTGTAGCGGAGGTGCCCGCGCCGGCCCTCGCCGGTCAGGTTGATCGCCTCGACAAACGCCGTGAGGCCTGGAATGAACTCATAGCTCGCACTAGCGTCGATCTGCCAATATTCCTCGGTGTAGAAAGGGTTGGGGCCCGTTCCTGCGAGGAATTCATCGCGCCAGTTCCATGCGACACGCGCCTGGAGACCGTTTTTGTCGTAATAGGCGACGGCATTGGCGCTGTCGCTAAGCCCGGTGAGCGCGAACTGCGGCACCGAAGATGGCTGGGTGTTGTCGTAGGTCGCATCGCCGTCGACCTTCGTATAGTTCAGGATCACGCCGAAGCCGGTATCCCAGAAGCTGTGCTGGAGCGCGAATTCCCAGCCGTCGATCGAGGCCTTTTGATCGCTGTTAATCGGCGTCGTGATCTCGAAATTGACCAGCGGATCGCCCGGCGCGGCGTTGATGATGTTGCCGGTGACCGTGCTTGGAAAGTTGGTGATGATATATTGCCGGATCTGGCCTACCGTCGCGTTCGCGCCGAGCGCCGCCAGTGCCGCATTCCAGCGCGTCCCCCCGATGGGGGTCGTGAGCCCGAACGCGCTGGAGTCGATGCGCGTCGACGATATGAAGTTGCTCACATCCTTGTTGAAATATCCCACCGAGATGTAGCTGTCGCGATCATAATACCATTCCGCCGACAGATCGATATTCTTCGACTTGTACGGGATCAGCCCCGGGTTGCCTTGGGCCCCGGTACCACCCCCGACGCGGAACAGCGTATCGATCGTGCGGCCGCCCTGCATGCTCGCATAGTCCGGGCGGGTAATTGTGTGGCTGTACGATGCGCGCAGTTTGACATTCTCCATCGGCGAAATGTCGAAGTCGAACGCGGGCAGCCAATTGTCGTACGACCCCTTGAAGCGCGTGAAGTCGCTGTCGCCCGAAAAGACGACGTTGAGTTCGTTGTCGCCAACCCAGCGTGTCGTCACGGGCACCGGCACGAGCGCCGCCGATGCAATATCGGTCGTCTCGTAACGGAGGCCGGCGACGAAATGGGCCGGATTCTGGAACAGGTCGAACACCGTCGCGACCTGAAGGTAGGGCGCGAGCGTCTTTTCCGAAATGCGGCGGTCGGTGTTGAAATTGGCAAGACAGGTGCCCGGCTGCGCCGAACCCGTTGCGGGGTTGCTGCATGTCTGGAAATTCTGCTCGACGAGGTCAGCCATGCGCTCGAAATCGAAGGTGTAGAAGCTCTGGATCATCCCGTCGCGAGCAAGCCCCGGGAATTTGTCGGGAAGCGTCACGAGCGAGAAAATGTCGTCCGGAATGCTCGATGCCGGCCCGGCACCGCCCCAGGTATCGTCGTTCTGGATCGTGCCAAACGCCGAACGAACCTTGCTGTCGACGTACGACACGCCGAAATCGATGCTGTCGAGGAATCCGCCGTCATGGTCATATTGACCGCGCAGCTGCACCTGGTTGATCCGGTTCCGGAAAATGGCGTTGCGGAACGCATTGCCCGTCGGGGTGATCAGCGAGGCATTCAGCGGATCGATGCCGGGGAACATGCCATAGGAAATGATCGGCAGATCATTTTCGAAATTGATCGACTGGTTCTGGACGCCGAAGACCGCATTGCCCAGCGACATGCTCGATCCGAAGCGGTTGACCGGATTGACTGCCGCGGTCGAATGGTGGCCGTCGAGTTCGAAAGTGACGCCACCCGGACCTTGCCATTCCAGATTGACGCCCAGCGATTTATTCTCGGCCCGGTTTTCGGTCAGCGCGCCGCTGTACGACAGATCTTTGCCGCCATAGAGCGCGTTCGGGCCGGGCGTGCCCGTCGGAGCCGCGAAGCGTTCAGTATAGAAAAGCGGGCCGGCGACGGGGCCGTCGGTCCATGCGCTCGACGTGTCTTCATGGTTGAACCAAACGCCGACATTGCTGTTCCGCGTTTCGACGGTGTTGCGCGAATACACATAGTCGATCGTCGCGGTAAAGGCGTCGCTCGGGCGGAATTGCAGCACTGCCTGGCCGTTGATCCGCTCGCGATCGATGTCGTTAAGGTCGTAGGACGCGTTCTGCGGCACCTGATAGACGTCGGTCGGATCGGGCCGATTGGTAATGTTTGCGGCGCGCGGTGTGCCCGGCTGCGCGAGCGAGCCCCAGTTGTTTTCGCTGCCCAGATAACCGTCGCGCCAGCCGGCATTGGCGGAGTTGGTGCTCGATCTGCGCTTCTGGTACGATCCGACGAGCACGATACCGATCGTATCGTCGGCAAAGGTGCTGCTGAAGATGCCCGACACCTCGGGCGTGATCGGATTGCCCTCGTTGCGCGAGGTATCATAGACACCCTTGACCGAGAGGCTGCCGCGCATGCCCGGGTTATCGAGCGGGCGCGGCGTGCGGATGTTGATCGTCGAGCCGATCCCGCCCGACTCGATCGTCGCGCGGCCGCTCTTGTAGACCTCGACCGCGGCAATGCCCTCGGATGCAAGGTTGGCGAAGTCGAAAGATCGCGACGATGGCGCGCTGCCGCCATCGCCGATCAGCGCGGTCGGCATCTGGCGACCGTTCAGGGTCACCAGATTGAATTCGGGTCCGAAGCCGCGAACGGTGACCAGCGACCCCTCGCCATTCGAGCGGTCGATCGACACGCCGGTGATGCGCTGCAGCGATTCCGCGAGGTTGGTGTCGGGGAATTTGCCGATGTCTTCGGCCGAAATCGCATCGACGACGCCTTGCGCCTCGCGCTTGATCATCGCCGATGCTTCAAGGCTGGCGCGGATACCGGTGACGACGATCTCGTCGCCGTTCGCTTCACCCTCGGCTGCCGTTTCCTGCGCAACCGCCGCCTGCGCTATGCCCATCAAGGACAGAGCCGACGTACCGACCAGAAACTTGGCAAGCCATTGCTTTTGAGACGCCCGCATCCCTTATCCTCCCAATTGACCACTCTCTTTTGGTGGCGTTGATTCCCTTATGTGAACGTTATCTAAATGGGAACGTTCACATTGTCAACGAATTGAGCCGTGGATTCAAATTTCAACGCTGCAGCATTTATGCGGCGCCCATTTTATCGCAAAGACGACAGGCCAGCGAAACTTGCGGCGGGCCTGTGACGCGGCGTCAGCATTCTCCACTCCGCGGTCGACGCATGGCGCTCGGCGATCGCGGTCAGACGGGGCGGCGTCGGCAGTTGGAGGTCATAATAGGAAATCAGCGCTGCATAGCCGACCGGCGTCCCTGGTTCGGGAAGCGCCTTTCCGCGAAAGCTCGTCACGGGCTGCGAAAGCCATTCACTCATAAGAACCTCTGCGAATTTCTTTCACTGGGACCACGTTCGCCTGCGAAAAGCGTTCACGATTCCCGCCGCCAAAGGTCAAGCAGGAAGGTCACCGATTGCTTCTTCAGCCGATGGCACGCAACGAATGCCCAGCGATGCAGTCGTAATAGGGCACCCAAATCCGTCGCATGCTCCCACGAAGGGGTGGGCATATTGCGTGTCCTGCCGCAGCGCCTTCCAGTTGTCGCCGAGATAATTGCCGACGACAAAATCGATCGCGAGGTTGAGATCGAGTGGCGGCATCGCGATACGGGGAATATCGAGCACCAGTACGCCGCGCACGCGCAGCCCCGGCGGCCGCAGATGACGGCCAACGAACTGGTAGTGAAACAACGGATGAAGGCGAGTGGTTGTCCGCCAGATGAAGATATTTCCTCGTCGAGCTTAATGCTTTGACCCGTTACGTTGCTAGGTTGCGACACTGCGGCTGGACCTCCCAGTCTGCATGACCGTCGATCAGTTCGGCAATCAAGCCGAACGATCGCAATTCAGCATTGCTAATGCGACTGCTTCTCATTAGATGGCGACGGACTCGTTACACCGTCAGGGGAATACCAAGTGAAAACCGCGCGCATCGCCTTGCTTCTCGGCACCATGCTGGCCAGCAGCGGCGCCCTCGCCGCCGAATCCGCCTCGGCCGATATCGAGGCTCAGGACCAGATCGTCGTCACCGGCTATGCGGGGACCAAGACCGATACCGTACTCGTCGAACTGCCCCAGCCCGTGAAGGTCATCACCGCCGACCAATATGAAGCGCAGGGCGCGATCAGCATCAGCGATACAGTGAAATATGCCGCGGGCGTGCTCGCCAACCCCTATGGCCGCGACACCCGCGTCGACGGCTTCAACGTGCGCGGCATCGACGCGCTGCAGTTCCGCGACGGGATGCGCGACATCTTTTCCTTCTACGCCAGCATCACCTCCGACCCTTATAATTTCGACCGCGTCGAAATCGTGCGCGGCCCGGCGTCGGTGCTGTTCGGTCAGGGTTCGATCGGCGGCCTTGTCAACCTGGTGTCGAAAAGCCCCGGCTTTGAAACGCAGGGTGAAGTGAGCCTCGTCTATGGCAGCTACGACCGCAAGGAAGTGCTCGCCGACGTCAACCTGGCGCTGTCGGACAGCTTCGCGATCCGCGCCGTCGGCCGTGCGCGCGACGCCGACACCTATGTCGATCATGTCCCCGACGACCGCGTGATGTTCGCCCCTTCGCTGCGCTGGAAGCCCACCCCCGACACCGACATCGTCCTCACCGGCCTCTATCAGGAGGACGACACCGGCTCGACATCGCAGTTCCTGCCCATCATCGGCACCTTCCGCCCCAACCCCGGCGCGCCGGGACCGCTCGACCGCTACACCTTCGTCGGCAAGCCCGGCTGGGACCGCTACGCCGGCCGCTCGCTGCAGGGCATGGCCAGCGTCACGCATGATTTTTCGGACGCGGTGCGGCTCAGCCTCAAAGCGCGCTACATCGACAGCGATCTTGAATATTTCACCCACTATGCCGACAGCTACAGCAACCCGACCGATCCCTTCTCGGTCTATGGCACCGACCGCCGCACCATCGGCCTTTATGCCGATGCCAGCGACGCGCGGATGAACGTCTTTTCGACCGACAATAATCTCCAGTTCAATTTCAACACCGGCGACACGATCGAACACAAGCTGCTCGTCGGCGTCGACTACAGCTGGAACAAGGTCGGCAAGCGCGGAGTGTTCGGGTTCGAAACCATCGACCTTTACGACATCGATTACGACGCGCTGCTGACCTACGACCCGACCGGCCCCTTCAACTATGACTCGCAGAAACAGCTCGGCGTCTATGTTCAGGACCAAATCCGCTTTTTCGACCGCGTCTCGGTCGTCCTCGGCGCGCGGCGCGACCGCGTCACGTCGTCGGCAGGGAACAAGGACAATGCCACGACCTTCCGCGCCGGGGTCATCGGCGACATCGGCGCAGGCTTCTCGCCGTTCGTCAGCTATACCGAAAGCTTCCTGCCGATCGCCGGGCGCAACGAAAATACCGACGGCAGCGTCGGCGATCCGTTCAGGCCGCAGACCGGCGAGCAGTGGGAAGCAGGGATCAAATGGAACCCGCGCCCCGGCACGCTGGTCACCGTCACCGGCTTTCGCGTCAAGGAACGCAACCGCGTGCTCTACCTCGCGGGCGGCGGCACCGCCCAGTCGGGCGAGCTCACCACCAAGGGCGTCGAGTTCGAGGCCAGCCACACGCTGCCCGGCAACTTCGACCTGCTCGTCAACTATGGCTACAACAAGCTGAAGTCGGAGGTGAACACCGACCTCGACTATCTCCCGCGCCACATCGCCTCGGTCTGGTCGACCAAGACCTTCGGGCTCCCGGGCGAAGCACAGCTTCGGCTCGGCGCGGGGGTCGTCTATACCGGCAAGCGCCGCTCGACGGGCCCGGCCTGGTCGCTGGTCACCCCCAGTAATACCACGGTCGATGCGCTCGCCGAAGTCAGCTGGAACAACTGGCGTTTCGCGGTCAATGCGACGAACCTGCTCGATAACAAGTTTTTCGCATCGTGCCTCGCGCGCGGCGACTGCTTCGCCGGCGCGCCGCGCAACGTTATGGCAACCGTCGGCTACCGCTTCCGGTGAGCGAGACCGCGCCTCTCCTATGGCTCGGTGCCGCGGCAATCGTCGCCGCGGTGCTGCAACTGCGCCGCGCATGGGGCCTGCCTCGCCGCTCGACGTTGCAGAATGGCATCGCTTGGACGTTGATGCTCGCGGGCGCGGCTTTGGCGCTCGCCGATAGCGGCGCATGGGGCCTCGCGGTCGCCGCCCTATTCGGCATGGCAAGTGCCGCATTGCTCCTCGCCCACGCCGGCTGGACGTCGCCCCAGGGCAAGGGGCGCGCATCGGACCGCAAGGCGCATATGCTCCCCGAACGGGGCGAGCCGCGCAACATCGGCCGCCGCCTGCTGACGTTCCTCATCACCATCCCTCTCGCTTTTACCGCGTCGCTGATCGCCGCGCTCGGAGTCCGCGCGCTCGCGGGAATGGGAGGCTGGAGCGATGCCAACGGCAACGCGCTGGCATTGCTGCTGTTGCCGCTGCTCTGGGGCATCCTCGCCTTCTGGCTGCTGATGATGCCGCGCCGCCGCAGCCAATGGGCCTGCCTCGCCGTACCCGCAGTCGCCGGGCTTGGCCTTATCTTCATCGGAATCTTCATCGGAGGCGCCGTATGACGCTCGCCATTTCCAAGGATGCCGTCCAGCGCGCGCTGTCGGGCCACGCCGCGATCGGCCTGCTCGCCTCGGCGCTGCTCTATCTCATCTGTCTCACCGGCACCGTCGTCGTTTTCTATCAGGAATGGCAGCGGATCGAACAGCTCGACGCCCCCGAAATGGCCGCGATCGCGCCCGATGCAGTGCAGCGCGGCGTCGCCGCGGTGCTCAGGGCCGAAAAGGGCAAGCCCGCCACCACCCACCTCTATGTCCATATGCCGGTCGACGGCCTGCCGCGCACGACGATCACCACCGACCATCAGGCGTTCCACATCGACGCCGACGGCAAGATCGCCGTGCCCGAGGAAAACGCCTGGTCCGAATTTCTGCTCGGCGCGCATTATGCGCTCAACATCCCGGGTCTCGTCGGGATGACGATCGTCGGCATCTTCGGGGTGATGATCCTCGCGCTCGCGCTTTCGGGCGTGGTCGCGCACCCGCGCATTTTCCGCGACGCCTTTCGCTTTCGCGCGCGCGACAATCATGGCGTTGGTCTCGCCGACTGGCACAACCGGCTCAGCGTCTGGACGCTGCCCTTTTCGCTCGCGATCGCGCTCACCGGTTCAATGATCGGGCTTGGCGTCGTCGGCACCTACGGGCTCGCTGCCGTTTTTTACGAGAATGACATTGAGGCGGCTTATGCCCCGATCTTTGGCGCAGAGCACGGCGCCAACGCAAGTCCCGCCCCGCCCGCCAATGTCGCCGCCCCGCTAGCCTGGCTCGCAGCTCAGCGTCCGCAAGTCCGCCCGACCTATGTCATCCTTCACGACCCCGGGACGCGCGGCCAGCATATCCAGATCGTCGCCGAACATCCCCGCCGCCTTATCTATGGCGAAACCTATGAATTCGGCGCCGACGGCACCTATCATGGCAAGGTCGGCCTGTCCGACGGACATTTGGGGCAACAGCTCGCGGCCTCGACATACAACCTCCATTTCGGCAATTATGGCGGACTGCCGGTCAAGATCATCTATTTCCTGCTTGGCCTTGCGCTAACTATTGTCGTCGCAACCGGCACTTCCATCTGGCTTGGCAAGCGCGAACGACGCGGTGCCCATGACCAGCGGCTTCGCAGCCTTTGGGATGGGGTATTGTGGGGCGTGCCGCTCGCACTGACATTGACCTTTCTTGCGCGCCTGATCGCTGGCAATGCTGCGCCGCTCACCGCAATCTTCTGGCTCCTTTGCGCACTGATCCTGCTCATTGCTGCGGTCCGGCCCCAGCCGAGACCGAAGCGTTTGCTGCAATGGCTTTTCGGCGCAAGTCTGCTCGCCAGCCCGGTCGCCGTGCTGCTGGGATAAAGGCTTTTCCAAAGGTTCCTTCGGACAGGGCAGGCTCGCGAACGCGGGGACCTGTGAGGTTATGAAGGGCCGGAAGCGACCAATCTGGACTCAGCGTCAGCTGTGGCGCGGCGGAAGAGCACCTTGCGCCGTGGTCCTGTCAGCGGCCAGGATTCGTTTCGCCGAACTTATTTGCGATATTGCCACTGATAGGAAGGAATATTGTCCTTGCGAAAGAAGTCCGCAGTCCAGAATTGAACCATGAGTTCAGGTTTGCCGCATAGGCCGCTGACTGCACGAATGCGCAGGTCGGGCAGGCGAACGAGCGAGCCGTCTCGCAAGGCCCGGTTGACACGCTATAACGGCGCGCGACGTTCGCTCCGGGTACTTCGCCGAGCTGGCGATCGCTAAAGACGCGATTGACGAACTCCTTGGCCGACAACTGTTGAGCTAAGGCAGACATGAAATTCTTGATCGCTTAGCGGATGATTACGACCTCGACGCCGACGTCGGACTCGATCTTCTTCCACCCTTTGTCGGCCGTCCAGGCGGCTAGACCATCACGCTTCGCCAGGGCAATGCAGAAGCGATCGCCAAGTGACAAGCCAGCGGAGGCCGTTGATTTGCGAAGGCGACCGGCGAGGTTCGCCAGCTGCTTGTCCACCAGAATCCAATTAATCGGCAGCGGATCAAGCATGGCGTCTACGTCGCGTGCGTCCATGCCCGCGTGAACGAAGTAGCTCACAACCTCGCTATAGTTGATTACGCTCATTCTTGCATCCGAGATCGTTTTTGAGACCCTGTCAGCGCCGGGTTCGGAGCGGAGCATCGCAATAAGCGCAGATGCATCAAGGATATACTCGCTCACTCATCACCGTCCGTTTTGCGGTGAGCCAAGAACCCCTCAACCGAGACATCACCGCCACCTTCGGCGAACCGCTTCGCAATTGCCTGCGCGCGCGCGACAGCTTGGGCGGCGGTCCGCAAGACGACACCATCGGCGGTCTCTTCGAGAAAGACAGCGCCGCCGTCGGTCAGCCCCAATCGCTTACGGACGTCAGCTGGTAGGCTCATTCGTCCCTGTGGCGTGATATTGACCTGGATTGTCATCTGGCACTCCTATCACAATCCCACTTCAACTCTTACAATATAGGCTCAATTGACTATCTGTGCAACGATAGCAGATTTATGCCATAAATCTCGCATCATGCCATAACCCCGTTCTTCCCTGGCGCCGGACGAGCGGGCGGGCGAGCAGCGCCTGCGTCAGCGCAAGGACTGGACGAAGGCCGACCGCGAAGCGGTCTGGCCGAGCGATCCCGTCGCCCACTTGTCAAAGTGTTCTTCCTATGTTCTCATTGGGCCATGGACAATATCGATACCGCCCGAGTCGCAGAGACCATCCTTTCCGCCCCCGGCTGGGCGCGCGTCGGCATCACCGCGCCGACGAGCCATATCCGGGTCGAGGCCGCGTTCGAGCTGGCGCGCGCGATCATCGAGAGCGTGAAGGCTGGCCCGGAGCCGACGAGCCCCGACCAGCTCGGACTATCCTTGTGACGTGGGCGGCTGGACAAAAGACGGACTGCCCCGTGCGACCCACATCTTCGAGGCGGCGGCTTGGTTCCGGGCGATCAAACCGGTGTGCCGCTGCGGGAATAGCGCGACCTTCAACCCTTATGGCATCTGGTGGCGCTTCCAGTGCAAGATGTGGGACGACGATCTTTTCAAGGCGCGCCAGAAATTCTGGTGCGTCCGCTGCGGCGCGCGGACGGGCAGGCGCGTTCGCCCGGTCCGGATCGAACTGGTCGACCCCGGACCCGACGACATTGCCCTGCCCATGCCTGATGAGCGCGAATGGAAGCGCGCACTCAGCCGCTTCCGGGCCTGAGCGCTGGACCCATGGAGATCGAGACCGACGACGCCCTCATCGGCATCGGCAAGCTTTACCGCGTGATAGCCTGGGACGGACAGCGCGAGCGCGAGAAGGAGATGCTCTGGAGCCTGCCGTCGCGCGACGCTGACGTCTTCCAGATCCCGCCGCTCAAGTCCGTGACCGCGATCATCGACCGGCCGTGCCTGCTGCTCGCCAATGAGTTCGGTCTGGTGAAACGCGAGAAGGGGATTGTCGCCGCGAGCCTGACCACCGACGAGCCTTTCTTCTGCATTGCCGGGGCTGGCGCCCGGCGCACCGCCTGTGGCCCGAGAGTTTCGCGGCGCTCACCGTGCCGGCCTATGACGATCTCGCAGCCCACAAGGATCGCCATGTCGCGGTGCTCCGGCCCGAAGACTGGTTCGACTGGCTAATTGGCGCGCGCGCCGCTGGACATTTTGCGCCCCTTCCCCAAGAACAGTTTCAGCATCATGCCGCCGATCCAGCAGAATTTTGACGAGATGCTGGGCGCGGCCTTAAAGGGACCGCCGCCATGTGCAATCTCGTGACCCTCAAGGCCTCGGTTGCCGAAGTCGCCTCTGCGTTCGGCGCGCGGCGCCCGCTCACCAATGCGCAGCCCGGCGAAGTCTATCCGGGCGGCCAGGGTTTCGTCGTCGGCGAGGATGCGGGCACGCGCGCGCTCCAATCGATGACCTGGGGCTTTCCGGTGCGGCTCAAGCATATGAAGCCGACAAGCAAGCCGAAACCGGTCAACAATGCGCGCGACGACAAGCTGATGACCTTCTGGCGGACCTGGTTCACCAACCCCGCGCAACGCTGCCTCATCCCGATCACGGCTTTTGCCGAGGCCGAAGGCGAGAAAGGCCGGATGACGCGGACATGGCTACGTGTGACCGACCAGCCGCTCGCGGCCTGTGCCGGCCTCTGGCGTCCGACCGACGAATGGGGCGACTGCTATACGATGGTGATGGTCGATGCCACCGAAGAGCTCTTCGACATCCACGACCGCATGCCGGTGATTCTTCCCGCCGCCGATCATGACGCCTGGCTGCAAGCCCCGCCTGAGGAGGCAATGAAGCTTGTCACCCAATATCCGGCAAGTCGGCTGGAAGTCGAGCGGACCGACGTGCCCTGGTTCAGCCGGAAGACACCGAGCGCGGAAGCCCCGACGCTTCTCTAGCCTGCCGATTGCGAGAGGGAGCATCAGCCGCAGTAAATGAACGGATCGCTGACGAACCTGCCGTGGCGGCAGCGAACAGGCTCAGAGCGCCGACCGACGCGCCAAAAAATGGACGTTCGATATCGATGATTTTACGGTACCGAAGTCATGATTTTCGGAAGAGACGCGTGAAATAACCTTGTAAATCTGGAATAGAACTCCAGAATTGCTAGGATGATTGAAAGACGAATTGCAGCAGAACTGACGGAAAGGCTGGACTAAGTACCAGCTGTCGCGCTGATTGGGCCCAGGCAAGTCGGGAAGACGACGCTTGCGCTCGAGACCGGCAAGGCACGGCCTTCCATTTATCTCGACCTTGAGTCCGATGCCGACCGGGCGAAGCTCGCAGAACCCGAGCTTTTTCTCGCGACCCATGCCGACAAGCTCGTCATCCTCGACGAAGTACACCGGCTTCCGGGCCTGTTCCAGATCCTCCGCGGCCTCGTCGATGCGGGCCGCCGCAGCGGACGAAAATCCGGACGATTTCTGTTGCTCGGTTCGGCGTCGATCGATCTGCTCCGCCAATCGGGCGAAAGCCTCGCTGGGCGGATCCGCTATCTTGAAATGCGCCCGCTTGATGCGCTCGAAGTCGGTGCGGACCGGCTCGATCGCCTGTGGGTGCGCGGCGGCTTTCCCGACAGCTTTCTTGCCAGCAACGATCGGGCGAGCCAGCGATGGCGTCAGGATTTCATCCGCACTTATCTTGAACGCGACATCCCGCTGCTGGGTCCGCGCATCGCTGCGGAAACGCTGCGACGCTTCTGGACGATGCTCGCGCATCGCCAATCGGGCCTGCTCAACGCGGCCGAACTGGCCCGCAGCCTCGGCGTCGATGCCAAGACGGTTGCAAGCTATCTCGACCTCCTGGTCGACCTCCTCCTGGTGCGCAGGCTTGAACCCTGGCACAGCAATGCCGGCAAGCGCCTCGTCAAATCGCCGCGGATTTATGTTCGCGACAGCGGCCTCGTGCATACGCTGCTAGGACTCACAACGAGCGAAGATATACTTGGACATCCGATTGCCGGTCCCAGCTGGGAAGGCCTTGTGGTCGAAACCTTGATTGCCGCCGCCCCCGAAGGGACGCATGCCTATTTCTACCGGACGGCCGCCGGTGCCGAAATCGACCTCGTGATGACCCTGCCTGGCGGTGCGCTTTGGGCCGTCGAGATCAAGCGAAGCCTGCAGCCGAAGCTTGAACGCGGCTTTCATCACGCCTGTCTCGACCTTGAACCAGAGCGGCGTCTGCTCATCTATCCGGGATCGGAGACATATCCGATCGGCGGCGGCGTCGAAGTCATGCCGCTTATCCAGGGAAGCGAAGCACTCCTCGCAATGCACTAGCTTGCGGTCATGACTCGCGCCCACGCCGCATGTCCCCTGCCCGCCGATCCGATGCGTTACCCGCCGAACAGCGATCGGATCGCGCCGGCAAACCCGACAATGAAAGCACCGCCGACCAGCGCAGTGGCGAACCAGAATTCGAATGCAGCCCTATCTCAAGGCGCTCACCTTCAATGGCTAAAGCATCCGTCAATCTGGCAGCCTCGACGGTCGTGGGACGCCTATGCCGCGAGCCTCGAGCTTGCAGGCGTGAAATTCGCCGCCGTGGTCGATGCGGTCCGGGGTTTTGTCGCACCAAGCTGCGAACGACTGCTTCGCCCATGAAGTGTTGATCACTAAGACCACCCAAGATGCAGCCGAGGAATGACGCACGCACCGCCGCGGTCGGCGTAAGAAGGCAATAGGTGTCAATCTGGATTCAATTGGTAAACCAAGCCGCTATATCCGGCAATTTCCTGTCGTTACACCGAAACCGCGATCGGCATTGCAGGAATGGCTGTGGCAACAACGGCCCGCGGCAATGCGAGGACCATCGCGCAGCTTGTCCATCTTCATCGTTCGCGGATAGGAACCGAGAACGATGGACCATGGAGCGGATCGCGGGCGGGCGGGTCGGGAACGTGCTGGCGGCCGATGAAACGACGTGAAGCATTTTGATCTGACGGAGGAACTCGCACACGAAATCTCCGGGGCCAAAAAAGAGGAGCAGCTATACGCTGCCCTCTCAAACGCCGCCGGACGCATGGGCTTTGATCTTTTCGCGCTCGCCTTCGATCGCCGCGGCGGCGATGCCGCATCGATGCTCGTGCACAATTATCCCGAGGCCTGGGCGAATGTCTATGTCGGCTTCGACCTCAGCGACAGCGACCCGATCCGGCGAGCCGGTGAAAAATCCATGACGGGTTTCCAATGGCAAGATGTCGATCGTTATATCCCGCTCTCCCGCGGCGACCGGCAATTGCTGCAGGTCGCCCGCGAGAGCGGCATCGGCGACGGATTCACCGTACCGCGGCACTTGCCCGGAGAAGCCACAGGAAGTTGCTCCTTTGCCGTCGCTCCCAATGCCAGGATTCCGCTCGAGATGCTCCATGCTGCCGAGATCGTCGGCGCGGTCGCGCTTGCCTCGGCGCGGCAACTCATTGGGACAGGCGCCTATACGCGGCGGGCGGCGCTGACCGAGCGGCAGCGCGAATGTGTGCTCTGGTCGGCCCGCGGCAAGACCGCCGGCGAGACCGCCGGCATTCTCGGCATCAGCGAGGAAACCGTGAACCGCCATCTCAAGATGGCGCGCGGGCGCTATTCGGTTCATTGCCGCCAGATGCTCATCCTGTGCGCCCTCTTCGACGGGGTCATCGGCTTTTCCGATGTCTACGACTGGTGGCGCCCGCTCTGACGCGCGCCAGAAAATCGACCGCGGCATACCCAGTTCTGATTATCGCTCGGCTATTACAGGAAGATCGAAAAAGTGACCGAGCTATAGAAAGCGCACGTCGGGCATGCACACTGACACCTTTAGCTGAAAGCCTGGACATTCGAGCCAGAGCCCGGTCACCCGCTCATAATCCGAGCGTTCTTTTATCGTGCCGCCCATCATTGCAATTGCAATCAGAACTGTACCCGTGGGCGGTTCTATCGACCGAGATTCTGGTGCCGCGCATGTCTTGCTCGTAATTTTTTGTCCTCTCTTTATCAATTTCGGACAGGATTGTCTTCCTGCAGCACTGGTCGAGGGCAAGAGCGTGCGATGCGAGCAACAGGGCATCGACAATTATGGCCGCAGAGTTGCAACCTGCCGCGTCGGCAGGATCGACCTGTCGGCCGCCATGGTCGATGCCGGGCTCGCCATCGCGCTGCCGCATTTCACAGCCGCTTATGCCTCGAACGAAGCGCGCGCGCGCGAGCAGCGCCGCGGCATCTGGGCGGGGACATTCGAGCGGCCCAGCGACTATCGCGCCGCGCACCCGGCGCCATGGTCAAGGTCTGCGCCGCAGGCCGCACCGCGGCGGAGCCATGCGCCCCCCTCCCCTTCCGGGAACTATTATCGCGGCTGCAACGAGCACGCGCCGCGGGCGCCGCGCCGCTTTATCGCGGTCAGCCGGGCTACCGGCCCGAGATGGATGGCGATAGCGATGGCGTTGGCGACGGCATTGCCTGCGAGCCCTATCGGCAGCGGCGATAGCGCCCGCCGGTTCTCCGACCCGTCAACCTTATGTTTCTTTTTGGCGCAATTATTGACTTTTGCGCGCGAAAGGAACATATGCTGTCGGACAAGGAGCGTACAATGGCGACGGCAGCTGCCAAGTTGATGGATCGGAAAGACCTGACGGGTCCGGCGCTGCGGACCTTTTTCAGTATTGCCGAGGCCTGGGGGCTCAATGAGGCTGAGCAGATGGCGATCCTCGGACTCGATAGCCGTTCGACGCTGCAGAACTGGAAGCGCGGCGCGGTCGCGGCACTGTCGAAGGATGCGCTCGAGCGGATTAGCTATGTGATGGGCATCTACAAGGGCCTGCAGATCCTCGTGCCGGCGAGCGCCGACAAATGGGTGCGCAAGCCGAACAGGGCGCAGCTTTTTGCGGGCCAGTCGGCGCTCGACCGGATGGTCTCGGGCAATGTCGCGGATCTTTATGTCGTGCGGCAATATATCGACGGCCAGCGCGGCTGACCCGTGCCCACCCAGATTCCCGTCACCGCGACCCATTGGGCGCCCTGCTACCGCATCATCCCGAGCCGCTTTCCGCCCATCGGGCTGTTCGAGAAGGTCGCGGTCCCCGAGGATCTCGACGCGGTCTTCCAGATCGAGGCGATGACCAATGATCGGCTCCGCGACGAGGTCGGCGACCTCGCGCTCGTGCCGGCGGAGGATCGCGTCGCAGGTCCCGGCGCGACGCCGATCATGGCCGCATTCACCCATCTCAACCCCGCAGGCAGCCGCTTCAGCGACGGCAGCTTCGGCGTTTTCTATGCCGCCCTCACGCTCGATACCGCGATCGCGGAAACCAGACACCACCGCGCCAAATTCCTTGCCGCAACCGACGAACCCGAACAGGAGATCGACATGCGCGTCTATGCGGTCGATCTCCAGGCCGATCTCCATGACATCCGCCCACTCGGGGACAGCCACGCGGATCTCTATGACCCGGACAGCTACATCCATGCGCAGGGGCTCGCGACCGAGCTGCGCGATGCAGGGTCGGATGGCATCCGCTACCTGAGCGTCCGCCACCAAGGCGGCGAATGCGCCGCCGCCTTCCGGCCCCGCCTCCTATCGAACTGCCGGCAGGAGAGACATCTGTGCTATATGTGGGACGGCAGTGCGATCCATACCGTCTATGAAAAGAAGAGCCTCGACGACTGAGGCGCGCTTGCCGCCGTGCCAAGCCCGCTTCCAGAAAAATCCACACGCCCGGCAGCCCGAAGGGCCAAGAAAACGCGCTCTTGGCGAGGCCGCAGCGGAGCGGCGTGCGATGCGCGCCAGTGCCTAGCCGCTGCCCCGAAAGGAAACTGAGCCAAGTGCGCCCGCGCGGCCGGCTATCTGCGCGACCCCTGGCCGAGCCTTCGAGGCCAGAGTGCGCCCAACAGATGCCGCGCACCTCCCCCTCCCCCTTGTCGCCCTCCCCGCTGCCACTCAAAAGCAGGACGCTTCACTCTGACGCCACTTTGACGGCATCCGCGCCGAGTGACCTGATGAACGCATCGTGATTTATCACCAAAGCGCGCCTCATGCCCGCTCGCCTTGTGACATGGGCTCCGGTCGTGTCCCATACGGTGGTGTAGGTTCGCCGGCGTAGCCTTAGCGATCTCCGGCGAAGCCGGGTTGATCATGCTGCCATGGCGGGCAACGTGATGGTAGCATTACCGCTTAATCCCGAGACGCTCTCAAGGGTCATGTAGCGGCAACGCTGGACCGCCCATTCATCGTTCTGTTCCAGCAGGATGGCGCCGACGAGGCGTGTAATCGCCGCCTCATTGGGGAAGATGCCGACGACGTCGGTGCGCCGCTTGATCTCGCCATAGGCCGCACCCGTCAGGCCGCCCACTTCCAGTTCCATCAGGCGCTGCGCGGCAAAGCTGATCATGTCGCGCAGAAAATCGCCATCGGCGCTCTTCCCAACCAGCGCATTCAAGTCCATCTGATCCTTGGTCATCGGTGTTCTCCGTAAGTTGAGTTTTGCAACACAAGCTTACCGAAGTTCGCCGATGACCACCCGCGAAACTGACCGGACACTACAGCGCTTTTTCGTTTAGCGCGTGTCCGGTCAGCTTCGCTACCGGCAGAACCTACACCACCGCTGGGGGCACGACCGCGGGCCACAACAGTCCGCCGAAACGCCCCCGTGGGCCGTCGAAAATATTTGATTTTAAAGGAAAAATGTTCGCCGGTGTCCGCAGCAGGTCGCCGGTAGAAAAAAACGGCTTTGGTAGCGGAGGAGGGACTCGAACCCCCGACACGCGGATTATGATTCCGCTGCTCTAACCAGCTGAGCTACTCCGCCCCGAAGGGTCGCCGCGACGGGCGAGCAGCGCCTATAGGCAGGGTGTTGGCGCTGGTCAATATCATGTGCGCGCCCCGCGAAAATTCCGCGCGAAGGCGGCTTCCCACGGGCCGCCGCGATAGTGGTGGGCGGCGAGGCCGGTGATCGTTAGCGCGCGCGGCTGGAAATCGGCGGCGAGTTCGGCAAGCAGCGCGCGCGCCTCGCTGGGCGCGACCTTGTTCTGGACGGTGATGTGGAGCCGCGGTGTGCCCTGGTCCTGCGCGGTCAGCATGCCGGTGAAATGCTCGGCGATCCGTTCGCGGATCGCGAGCAGGTCGGGGCTGTCGATGCGATAGGCGACGCCTTTGCCAAGCGAGTACAGCTCACGCAGCCGCGCCGCGGGCGGCGGGGTATCGGCGACGATACGGCGGATCAGGCCGTCGAGTTCGTCCAGCGCCGACGGCGGCAGCTGGTGGAACAGCGTGATATGTGCACTCAGATAATTGCGCTCGGGCGGGAAATGCGCGGCGCGCAGCGTGTCGAAAAAACGCTGGTCGGCCGCACCCATCGTCGCGGTCACGATGATGGGTGCGGCGCCAGCGGCCCGGACGGGAGGGGGAATGGCCGGGCCGCTAATTGTGTCAGGCCGCCTGTGCCAGCTTGCCCTGATACGGGTTCGCCTTCACCCATTCGAGCGCCTTTTCGGGGGTCGATTCGACATAGGGATCGGTATCCGCGCCGACATCGTTGATGCCGGGCTCGACGAACATCTGGACCACGACGCCGTCGTCGACGATCGCGGTGTAGCGCCAGCTGCGCATGCCGAAGCCGACGTGATCCTTGTTGATCAGCATGCCCATGCGGCGCGTGAAGGCGCCCGAGCCGTCGGGGACCATCTTGACGTTCTGGACGCCCAGGCTCTTACCCCAGTTGTACATCACGAACGCGTCGTTGACGCTGATGCAATGGATATCGGCGACGCCTTCGGCGGCGAAATCGCCATAGAGGCGCTCGAAACCGGGGCACTGTTCGTTCGAGCAGGTTGGGGTGTATGCGCCCGGCAGGCCGAACAGGATGTGGCGACCGGTGCCAAAGGCTTCGCCGGTGTCGACGTCCTGCCAGCGGAACGGGTTCGGGCCGTCGAGGGCCTCATCGCGGACGCGCGTCTTGAGCGTCACGGCGGGAACGGGTTGATTGATCATGGGAGAGAATCCTTTCTGTGGGATTTTTGTGCGGCGCACCAAAAGCAGACTGGCGGACGCAGGTCAAATCGAGTTGGCCGCTTATATTGATTGAGTCAGGCGATCAGAGCGAAGACCAAAAGCGATGAAGTGCCGCCGCGACCTCTGCGGGTCGCTCGGCGATCGCCCAATGCCCTGCCCCGTCGATGACGGTGAGCGGGAAGCCGGTGTTTGCGCTGAAGAGCTGCGCGACCGACAGTTGCACATATGGGTCGTCGGCGCCCCAGATCAACGCCCCCTGCGCGGGCAATTTGCCGATATCGCGCGCCCAGTCATGCTCGAAACTCAGCCCCTTGGCCGAGCGATAGAGTTTCAGGATCGCGCGGCGCTTGTCCTTGTTCCGCCACTGCTCGGCCTCTTCGGACGCGATGTCAGCGGGCATGCCTTGCGCGGCCAGTCCCTGAGCGAGCATAGCTGGTTTGCTGAGCGCCATGAAGATTTCGCCGAGAATCGGGGTGTTCCAGATACGTGCGACGCGGTGGCCGCGATAGTCGGGGTCGATTACCGCATTCGAGATCACCCAACTGCGCAAGAGATCGGGACGCAGCATCGCGACGCGCTGCGCGATCAAGGCGCCCCAGTCGTGGCCAATGATGTCGATCGGTCCGTGCGCCGCGAACAAAGCTTCGGCTTGCTCAATCGCCCAGTCTGAATAGGCCTCCTTGGTCGCCGGGAAACCCGCAGGCAACGGCGCGGTGAAGCCGGGCAGCGCCGGAACCGCGACCGGCGTGTCGCCCAGGTCGAGCGCGGCGAGCAGCGGGCGCCAGATCGCCGGGCTGTCGGGGACGCCGTGGATGAAGAGTTTGGCGGTCATATCGTCTCTCCGTCGCCCTCGCGAAGGCGGGGGCCGCTATCGAGATTGCGCTACGCTGACAGCGGCCCCCGCCTTCGCGGGGGCGACGATCAGGAGCTTCGGCGCTCTACTCCATCTCGCCGCGTTCGCGGCGTAGCTGATACCATTTCTGCACATTGGCATTATGTTCGGACAGCGTCCGCGCAAAGATATGGCCGCCGTCGCCTTTCGCGACGAAGAACAGATAATCGGTCGGTTCGGGGTCGAGCACCGCGGCGAGCGATGCCTTGCCGGGGTTGGCAATCGGCCCCTTGGGCAGGCCGATCATGCTGTAGGTGTTGTAATCATTCACCGCCTGAATTTCGGAGCGCAGGATGCGGCGGCCGAGCGGTTTGCCCTTGGTGAGCGGATAGATGATCGTCGGGTCGGCCTGCAGTTTCATGCCGACAGCGAGCCGGTTGGTATAGACCCCGGCGACGGTGCGGCGTTCGGCGGGAACGCCGGTTTCCTTTTCGACGATCGAGGCGAGCGTGATCGCTTCGTTGCGGTCCTTGGCCGCGGTACGCGGGGTGCGCTTGGCCCACAACTCGTTGAACGCCTTGTCCATCGCCGCTTGCATGCGTTTGACGACCGCGGCGCGGCTTTCGCCGGTGGTGAAGGCGTAGCTGTCGGGCAGGATACTGCCCTCAGGTGGCACGGGGATTGCCCCAGTCAGCCGCTTTTCGGCCATCAGCCGGTCCCACACCATGATCGACGGCATGCCTTCGGGGATCATCACGAGCCGCTGGATCGTTTTGCCCGATTGGAACAAAGCGAGGATGTCGCCCGCGTCCATCCCCTTTTCGATCTTATATTCGCCGGGTTTGATCGGGTCGTCGGAAGCGAAGAAGCGCGCTTCGTTACGGAAGCTGGAGGCGGAGACCGCGCCGGCCTTTTCGAGGATTTCGCCGGCCTTGGCGATGCTGGCGCCCTGTGGGATCACGACGACCGTATCCTGTGGCGCACCGCCCGAGCAAGCTGCCAGCAGCGCGGCCAAAATGGCGATCGTCAGCCAGCGAAACGAATGCACCTGATTCTCCCAACCTTGTCCTTAAAGCGACAAAAGATACGCATGAACGCGTCGCAAATGTCTCCTTTGTCGCTTTAGGCCAGAGCCTGGCGACAGGGATGATAGAGCATGGCGGCGAAATGTAGGAAAGAGCTTTTAGTTCGTCTTTGCGAGCAAAGCGAAGCAATCCAGAGCGGCTTGTCACACTCTGGATTGCTTCGCTTTGCTCGCAGTGACGAGCGCTTTTAGCCGATCGCCTTAACGATCACGCTGGCATTGGTGCCGCCAAAGCCGAAGCTGTTGTTCAGCGCCGCCTTCACCGGGCGCTTCTTCGCGGTGTGCGGGACCAGATCGACGCCCTCGGTGCCTTCATCGGGATTGTCGAGGTTGAGCGTCGGGGGGACGATCTGGTCGCGGATCGCGAGGATGCAGAAGATCGTCTCGACCGCCCCGGCGCCGCCGAGCAGGTGGCCGATCGCCGATTTGGTCGAGCTCATCGACACGTCGCCGATCGCATTGCCGAACAGCCGCTTGACAGCGCCAAGCTCGATCGTGTCGGCCATCGTCGAGGTGCCGTGGGCGTTGATATAATCGATGTCCGACGGGGTCATTCCCGCCTTTTTCAGTGCCATTTCCATCGAGCGGAACGCGCCCGACCCTTCGGGGTGCGGCGCGGTGACGTGATAGGCGTCGCCCGAAAGCCCGTAACCGACGACTTCGGCATAGATTTTGGCGCCGCGCGCCTTGGCATGTTCATATTCCTCGAGCACCACGACGCCCGCGCCTTCGCCCATGACGAACCCGTCGCGGTCCTTGTCATAGGGGCGGCTCGCCGCTTCGGGGCGGTCGTTATAACTCATGTTGAGCGCGCGCGCCTGCGCGAACCCCGCGATACCGATCGGACAGATCGTCGCCTCGGCGCCGCCCGCCAGCATGATGTCAGCATCGTCGTCGCGGATCATCCGCGCCGCATCGCCGATCGAATGCGCGCCGGTCGAGCAGGCGGTGACGACCGCGTGGTTCGGTCCCATCAGCCCATATTTGATGCTGACCTGGCCCGAGATCAGGTTGATCAGGCGGCCGTGGACGAAGTGCGGACTGACCCGGCCGGGGCCCTTTTCGGCGAGCAACAGGCTTTCGCTTTCGATGCCCGGCAGGCCGCCGATGCCCGAGCCGATCGAACAACCCGCGCGAAGCTTTTGTGCCTCGGTCATGTCCTCGAGACCCGCATCCTCGATCGCTTGCCCCGCTGCATCGATGCCGTAGATGATGAACGGGTCGACCTGGCGCTGCACCTTGTGGTCGACGCGCTTGCCGGGGTCGAAACCATATTCATGGTCCGGTCCCTTGACCTCGCACGCGATCGTGCATTTATAGTCGGAGGCGTCAAAGTGGGTGATCTGACCTGCGCCCGATTTGCCCGCGAGCAGATTGGCCCATGTGGTTTCCACGTCGGCGCCCAGCGGCGTCACCAAACCCAATCCCGTCACGACAACCCGGCGCATAGTCATTCCTTTCGTCGGCCCCTGCCCCCGCAGGCGCCCGCATCATTGTAGTTCGCGCGCTTCTAGATGACGCGCGCACATAAAAAAAGCTCCCCGGTCGCTGCGCACGAGCGCTCGAGACCGGGGAGCCGGAATTGCGTTGACGGCGTCGCCGCCGCATCCGGCAACGCCGGACAGGCTAGATTAGCCCTTGTTCGCTTCGATATAGTCGATCGCATCCTTGACGGTGGCGATCTTTTCCGCCGCGTCGTCGGGGATTTCGACGCCGAATTCTTCTTCGAATGCCATCACCAGTTCGACGATGTCGAGGCTGTCGGCGCCCAGATCATCGATGAAGCTCGCTTCTTCGGTGACCTTGTCGGCTTCGACGCCCAGATGTTCGACGACGATCTTCTTAACCTTTTCGGCCGAATCGCTCATGCGCTATTCCTTTTCTGACTAAGCCGTGAATGTTGGAAATTGCCCTAGTGTCCGTGGACGGGGCTGGCAAGAGGGCTGGTATCGACCAGTTCCTCCTCCGCCGCGCTATAGGCGGAACGCTTCCCTTTCTGTCCGTCCGGCACCTGTGTCACGAAATAGGCCGTGCCAGTGCCTGCTTCAAGATCGTACCACAGCCCCGATCGCAATCCATAGGCATCGCCCGAGTGGCCCAGCCGCCGCCGTCCGTCGCCGAACAGGTCGTCGCGGCACCCTGGCCCCGTCGCCGCGCCGCTGCCCGTGCTGTGCATCGCGGCGCCATATTCGCAGAAAAAGCCGCCGGCCCCCTCGCCCGTCGCCGGGCGGACCGGCGCCATGGCTTCCAGCCGGGCCAGGCTGTCGGCCATCAGAAAATTGTCGCCGCGACGTAGCAGCATGACCCCAATTTGCGCCAGCCCGTTCGCCGATATGCGCAGGCCGCCTTGCGGACTGAAGCCCGCGCCATGGCGCGCGAGCCGGTAGGTGCCGAGGTCGCAGCTGCCGTCGGTCGCCGGAACGACAGGACAGGCCGGGCGAACGCCCTTCATGTCGTCGCGGACGACCGAGCGGTCGGCGCCGTATAGCACCACCGCGCGCGCCACCGCGGCGTCGCTGCAGGTCGGCCAGTTGAAACAGGCGTCGATCCCCAGCGGGCGCAGCACAAGCCGAGCCATCGCCCGATCGAACCGCTCATCCGTCGCGCCTTCGATCGCCGCGGCGACGACCGGATAGTTGAGATTGGCATAAACAAAATCGCCGCCGGGCGCGCGCGGCGCATCCCATGCCGCCGGGTTCTGGAGCGACTCTTCCAGATCGGCATCCAGCGGCAATGCATAATCGACCCGATCGGCGAGCCCGGAGCGATGCCCCAGCAGCTGCGCCAAGGTGATCGCCTGGTCGGGATAGGCAGGATGACGAAGCCGCCAGCCGAGATAGTCCGAGACATCGCGGTCGAGATCGAGCCGCCCTTGCTCAACCAGCCGCAGCACGCCGAGCGCGACGACGAGTTTCGACACCGACGCAATGCGGACCGGGTCATCTGCCGTCAGCACCCGCGCGTTCGCCCGGTCGGCGTGGCCCATGACCACGCGCGTTTCGATCGTCCCGTCGCGGTCGAAATCAACCGCCACCGCAGCGGGCGGGGACGGCGCAGAGGCGAGCAAGGCGAGCGCGAGCAGCATCGGTCCGTTCTGCTTGGCGCGCTTCAGCGCGTCAAGGCGCGGGCTTGGCGGGAACGACACCCGAATCGCGCAGCGCCGCCGACGCCCGCTGGATCACCGCCGGCGTGATCATAAACCGACCGAGCACCGTTTCGGGCGGAGCGTTCGCGGGTTGACGGGTATAGGCGAGCAGACGGCGCCATTCCGCTTGTCCCCCCGCCAAATCGCCCTGACGGGCCAGCACAATGGCGCGGACCATCAAAAACTGGGGTTCCATCGTGCTGGGCGATGGCATCTGGTCGAGCACCGCGCGCGCTTCAGCTTGCTGGCCGCGCTGCGACAGAATGAACGCGAGCGTCACAGCAGGCACACCAGGAGAGGAATCGTCGAGCGCCAGTGACCGACGGAGCAGCGCTTCTCCGGCCTCGGCCTGCCCGCAGGTGATTTTGAACAATCCCAGAAAACCCGCCATGTCCGGGTCATAAGGATTCAGCCGCAATGCCGCGTCGCCCATCGTGTTGCCGCGCTGGCAATCACCCGTATAAAAATTGGCGCGGGCCATTGCGAACAGCCCTGCCGATGAGCTGGGACTGCTCTCATACGCCTGCAAGGCCAGCGACCGCGCTTCGTCAAAAGCTTCGCGGCCAGCCGGCGTCGTGCGCTGCGGCTGCCAGTCACCAAATCGCAGCAGCGACAAGGCGGCGAGCGCCACCGGGTCGCGGTCATTCTGTTCCAAAGTCGCGCGCAGGCAGGCTTCGACCTGCCGGGCGTAGGGCATGTTGCGCATCTGGCGAAGCCGGTTGAATTGCGCGAGACACGGATAGCCGGGGGAGAAACGCTCTGACTGGCGCTGCACCTGATCGCGCACGATCACCCCATAATCGCCCGCGATCTGAGCGATGCTTGGCTCCATGGGAGCGATATTGGGCATGTTATCGTCGGCGATCCGCACCTGCTGCGACCAGATCGCGCGCTGGTCATCCACCCGATTGAGCACCAGCGTAACCTCGCCCGCTCCCTGCTGGTTGAGGACCATCGACACGTCGAGGCGGTAATCCGCGGGCCGTGATGTCGCAGCGCCGGGCGCCTTCGCACTTAACAGGTTGATCAACGCGAAGCGCCGCAATCCATCGCGCAGCTTGCTGTCGAGCGCGCGCGCAAGGGCGCGCGAGTTGGGACTGTTTCCCGAAACAGGTTCGCTGACTTCGAGCGTGGGCACCGGAACGGACGTCCCGACAAACAGGCGATCGGGGCCGCTGCGCAGCGCCCACAGCGCCAACAGCGCCAGCGCGACCAGCATAAAGGCAACGATCCAGCGACCGTAGCGCGGGGACGTGCCCCGACCGACCGCGCCCGGTACGCGCGGCGAACCAGCTTTGTCGCCGCCGGGGGCAGACTTGACGTCATCCACTCCATTTCGCCCGTCGAGCGAACGTGCGGGCGGCGCGACGCGGTGCTGGACGACCACCTCGTAACTTCCCTGCGGCACGCGCAGCCGGTGAATCCACGGGGTATCGGCATAGTAGCGATCAAGCAGTGTCCGCAGGCGGCCGACCATGACGCGCGGATAGCTGTCGACGGCGGGATCAAAATCGGCACTGCGGCCCAAAGCTTCGGTCGCGATGGCGTAAGCCTTGGGCGAGCTGCGCCCGCCGCGCAACCGGTGCTCAACCAGGAACTGCAGCAAACGCGACAGCACCGGCGAGCGGACAAACAGCGGCGATTCGAGCAGCCGCTCCAGCTCCTCCGCAATTATCCGGTCGTTTCCACCGGCCGCTTGCGTATCATTCGCTTTCGCGTGGTCCATGCTACCCTCAATTGCCCACAACGAGCGCTGCGGTAGATACGCCAATCAATAACCGCGACCAGCCATTGTTACTCCCACGTAACGGTAACAGATAGGACCGTTGCCATAGCAGAAGAACGACGAGACGCCAATCTGGAACGATGAAACGCGAAACGAGGTAAACAAAGGGTTATCAACCGGCGACATCAAGGGATGTGACCCCTTGTAACTGCCAAATGCCGGAAATCCTGCCATCATTGCATCGTCGCGCCCTTCCTACATCGGTGCGACATTGAGGCCGAAAGGCGAAGTGTGCGAGCTGGTCCCTGGCATTCTTCATTATCCTCCGGTCTCAATTTAAGACTTCGCCGGACGGGATGACAGCCCCACCTGTCACCTGTCCGGCAAGTCGATAGGCTGTGCTCACCGCGGCCAAAGGCGCCCGATCAGGGCGGCGATCAGGATTGTTCCGAACAATAGGCCGACGACCCGCTTTTCAGGTTCGTCACCAAAGGCACGACCCGCATAGCTGGCGGTGAAAATGAACCAGATATAATAGATACCGACGGTATGAAGGCGCCGCCACCAGCGGCCGAGCTGTCGTTGCCAGCCATCGGTCGATGTGAACGCCATCACAAAGATCATGACATAGGTCAGCCCGCCGCCGATCAGCGACTGCCAGGTTCTTCCCGGCGCAAAGACAATGACGTTGACCGCCAGCGCCGCGAGATGGATGGTGTGGGCAAGCGCAAAGCCCAACCCCCATTGCCGCCGCCGCTTGCGCAGCGCCCGGGTGATACCCGCGGGCCAGCGGCGCATGAGCGTCGATGCCAGAAATACGATCAGGAACAGCGGCAGCGCGGCGCGCGCCGTCCATCGCGCCGCCAGTCCGGCGCGCTCGGCTGCATCAGCGCCCGACACCAATCCCGCTGCGACCGCCAGCAAGGCGGCGAACAGGCCGACCAGCAACGGCGTCGAACGGCGGTCGAGCCAAGCGGTCAAGGTCAGGCCGGACCGACCCGAAAAGCGCAGAGTTTGTTGCCGTCGAGATCGCGGAAATAAGCAGCGTAAAACGCCTGATCGCCCTCGTCGCCGCGAACGCCCGGCGGCCCTTCGCATGTGCCGCCCAGCGCGATCGCCTTGGCATGCAGCCCGTCCACTTTGGCGCGCTCATCGACGATGATTGCAGCCATATGCCCATTCCCGGCGTGCATCGGCTGGCCGTTATAGGGCCGCGTCACCGCGATGCCGGGCTGACCCCAGCTGGTCGCATAGAGGGTGAAGCCATTGTCCTCGTCGGACATCCGCATCAATTCGCTGGCGCCAATCGTCCCGAGCAGCGCGGCGTAAAAATCGCGCGCGCGGTCGATGTCGTCGGTTCCCATCGTCACATAACCCAGCATCGTCAATCTCCTCTCACGTCGCTACGTCGTCGATATGATAAGGGCGCCAGCTCTGCTGACGCCCCGATCGATTGGCAACTAGTCCGTGGTTCAGGTCGTCGCCGGTGCCTTGCACGGGCCGGTGTGGGTGCTGGTCATCTGCATGACCATTTCCATGTCGCCGCCGGTCGGCACCTTGCCCTTGGTCGTGATCGTCACGTCGCTTTTCTTGGCCGCCATCGTGCCTGTCATCGCCATGTCGACCGTCTGCCCGTTGGCAGTACAGGTACCGGCGATGTCGATCGTGCCGCCCGCAATGTCCTTTTTTGCCCAGGTGCATTCGCCACCATTGCCCGGACCTTTGGCGAGTTCGGCGGCGATATCTTCCTTATCGACCTGTTCCTGAGTCAGGCACTGGTCCATACCGCTGGCGCCTTCCATCATCTTTGACATGCCGTCCTTCATTTCGGGGGGCATGCCGGGGACTTCGAATTTCACCAGCTTGACATCGGTTTTCCAGTTGCCGGCCTCGCGCTTCACCGCACCGCCAGCATTTTCGCTTTTGCCGCAGCCCGACACCGCCAGGAGCGTGCCGACGGCTGCAATCGTCAAAATCTTTTTCATACCCTGTCTCCTGTGACTAGCCGCTGCCTGCTCTGTGGCGGACTCATTGCGATTGTGGACCCGCCCCATCGATACCATATTGGCAACAATGGCAATTCAGATTCGTACATCGCTCGATGAAATCGACACGGCGGAGGGCTATGTCCCGCACCGTCCCGCGCGCCCCGACAAGGTCGAAGGGGGCAAGCGTTTTGAACTGGTTAGCGACTATGAGCCCGCGGGCGATCAACCCACCGCGATCCGCGAACTGGTCGACACCGCGCTGACCGGCGAACGCGATCAGGTGCTGCTCGGTGTCACCGGATCGGGCAAGACCTTTACGATGGCCAAGATGATCGAGGCGTTGCAGCGCCCGGCGCTGATCCTCGCCCCGAACAAAATCCTCGCGGCGCAGCTATACGGCGAGTTCAAGAGCTTCTTTCCGAACAATGCGGTCGAATATTTCGTCAGCTATTACGACTATTACCAACCCGAGGCCTATGTGCCGCGGTCGGATACGTATATCGAGAAGGAAAGCTCGGTAAACGAGGCGATCGACCGCATGCGCCATTCGGCGACGCGCGCTTTGCTCGAACGCGACGATGTGATCATCGTGGCGTCGGTATCGTGCCTGTACGGAATCGGGTCGGTCGAGACTTATTCGGCGATGATCTTTGACCTCAAAAAGGGTCAGGTTGCCGACAATCGCGAGATCATTCGCAAGCTCGTCGCGCTCCAGTACAAGCGCAACGATCAAGCGTTCGCGCGCGGCAATTTCCGTGTCCGCGGCGACAATCTCGAAATCTTCCCGTCGCATTATGAGGATATGGCGTGGCGGATCAGTTTCTTCGGCGACGAGATCGAGGAAATCACCGAGTTCGACCCGCTGACCGGCAAGAAGATCGCGACGCTCAACCATGTCCGCATCTATGCCAACTCGCACTATGTGACACCGGGACCGACGCTCAAACAGGCGAGCGAAGCGATCCGGCATGAGCTGACCGAGCGGTTGAAGGAGCTGGAGACCGAGGGCCGGCTGCTCGAAGCGCAGCGGCTCGAACAGCGCACCAATTTCGATCTCGAAATGATCGCTGCGACGGGGAGCTGCGCGGGGATCGAGAATTACAGCCGCTTCCTGACCGGCCGCCTGCCCGGCGAACCCCCGCCAACCTTGTTTGAATATCTGCCCGACAATGCTTTGCTCTTCGTCGATGAAAGCCACCAGACGGTCCCGCAGATCGGCGCGATGTCGAAGGGCGATCATCGCCGCAAGATCACGCTGGCCGAATATGGCTTCCGCCTGCCGAGCTGCATCGATAACCGGCCCCTGCGCTTTGCCGAATGGGACATGATGCGGCCGCAGACGGTCAGCGTGTCGGCGACCCCCGGCACTTGGGAAATGGACCGCACGCAGGGCGTTTTCGCCGAGCAGGTGATCCGCCCCACCGGGCTGATCGACCCGCCGGTCGAGATCAAGCCGGTCGAGGAGCAGGTCGACGACCTGATCGTCGAGGCGAAAAAGACCGCCGCGGCGGGATACCGCACGCTGGTGACGACGCTGACCAAGCGCATGGCTGAGGATCTGACCGAATTCCTTCACGAAGCGGGGATGAAGGTCCGCTATATGCACAGCGACATCGAGACGCTGGAGCGTATCGAGATCATCCGCGACCTACGGCTGGGCGTGTTCGACGTGCTGATCGGGATCAACCTGCTGCGCGAGGGGCTCGACATTCCCGAATGCGGGCTGGTCGCAATCCTCGACGCCGACAAGGAGGGGTTCCTGCGCAGCGAAACGTCGCTGGTGCAGACGATCGGCCGCGCCGCGCGCAACGTCGACGGCCGCGTCATCCTCTACGCCGACCGCATCACCGGCAGCATGGAACGCGCGATGCGCGAAACCGACCGCCGCCGCGAAAAGCAGCGCGCCTACAACGAAGAACATGGCATCACCCCGACGACGATCAAACGCAACATCGGCGACATCATCGCGCATGTCGCCTCGAAGGACGGCGTCGTCATCGACATCGGCGAGGACAAGCCAGCGCACATGGTCGGTCATAACCTGCGCGCGTACATCCAGGATCTGGAGAAACGGATGCGCGATGCGGCGGCGGACCTGGAGTTCGAGGAAGCCGGCCGCCTGCGCGACGAAATCCGCAAGCTGGAAGCTGACGAGTTGGGGCTGCCCGCGGGCGAACAGGTCGCGCCGCGTGTCGGGCGCTCGAACGAGGGCAAGCCCGGCACGCGCAAGGGACGGTACGGGAAGCAGAGCAAGACCAAGTGGGGGCGATGATCGCGTCCATTTTGGACATAATCTTGGCATCGCCATCTAGCTGACGGCGGCAAAGCAAGGCAGACGCTGTTCTGGATGCGCTGGGTCTGCAACTCACAGCACAACGCAAAGCCGCGTAAACCCCCTTCGACGAAACCCCGCCTGGTACCGACAAGTAGCCTTGCCCCCTCCCCGCGTGCTGCATAGGGTTCGCGCGCAATCGGGGAGAAAATGCTTATGAAATCGGGTCTTTCGCTTATCGCGCTGGCGCTTGCCGCTACCGCGCCTTCGGTCCTCTACGCGCAGGACAAACCTGCCGATGATGCGACGGCCGAAAAGCCCGCCGATTACGAACCGCAGGTCCGCACCACCAAGCTCAGCGGCACCTTTGGCGGCCAGCGGATCAACTATGCGGCGACGATTGGCGAGACGATCATCAAGAACAAGGACGGCGTTGCCGAGGTTGCCGTCGTTACCACTTCCTATGTCAAGGAACCGCGCGATCCCGGCCGCCCCGTGACTTTCCTGTTCAACGGCGGCCCCGGCTCCGGCACCGTGTGGTTGATGATGGGCGCGTTCGGGCCGAAGCGCGTCGCGATCCCCGGCACCGGGGTCGACGATGGCGCCCCGCCCTACCCCATCGTCGACAATCCCGACGCCTTGATGGACGTCACTGATGTGGTGTTCATCGACCCGCCCGGCACCGGTTTTTCGCACCTGATCGGCAAGGCCGACCCCAAGGAATATTATGGGGTGACGCAGGATGCGAAGCTGGTGGCCGAAGTCATCCGCCGCTGGCTGAACGACAATGGCCGCTGGAACAGCCCCAAATATCTGGGTGGTGAAAGCTATGGCACAACGCGCTCGGCGGCGGTCGCCAACCAGTTGATGAACGCGACCTACAACGACGTCGCGCTGAACGGCATCATCCTGATCTCGACCGTGCTCGATTTTGCCGCGGGGTCAGACACCGCAGGCAACGAGCTGTCGTTCATCACCAACCTGCCGTCGATGGCGGTCACGGCGCTCTATCATGGCAAGGCCACCGGCACCTCGCCCGAAGCCTTTGCCGAGGAAGCGCGGCAATGGGCGATCGGCCCCTATGCGTCGGCGCTGCTCAAGGGGCAGAAGCTGCGGGGCGAGGAACGCGCCGCGATCCGCCGCGAGCTCGCGCGCTTCACCGGCCTGTCCGAAACCTATCTCGACAGCGCCGACCTGCGCGTCACCCCCGGCCGCTTCTACAAGGAGTTGCTACGCGATCGCGGGCTGACCGTTGGCCGTCTCGACAGCCGCTACACCGGAAAGGATTATGACAGCGCGGGCGAGGAGCCCGACAACGACCCCAGCTTCTATGGCATCGACGCGAGCTATACCGCGGCGATCAACAGCTGGAGCCGCGACGGGCTGGGGTTCAAGACCGACCGCGAATATCAGTCGATCGGCAGCATCGGCGGCCAGTGGGACTGGCGCATCGGCGGCCGCGACACCAACGCCTACCTCAACGTCACGCCCTATATCGGGCAGGCACTGCGCGAAAATTCGGGGCTAAAAGTGCTCGTCGCGCAGGGCTATTATGATTTCGCCACTCCGTTTTTCGCCGCCGAATATGCGCTGTCACGCACCGGCATCCCGCAGGACCGGATCAGCTACACCTATTATGGCGCGGGCCATATGATGTATATCCGCGACGAGGATCGCAGCAAATTGTCGGCGGATATTCGCGCGTTTATCCGGGCGCGGTAGCTATGTAGGGGCGCCCGCGGGCGCCCCTTTTTCTTTAGCGAAGAATGCCCTCCGCCTTCATAGCGCGAGCATAAAAGAGCAGCGCGAGCATGATCACCCATATGGTGAGCGTCACATAGAGCGCGACATTCTGAAAGAGCTCGCGGGTGGTCTCACCTTGCAGAACATGCTGATACAGCGTCGATCCGGCGAGCCCGATTATCGACAAAATAAAAGCCGTCACGGCGTGGCGCGACCGCATCAGCAACAACAGTGATCCGATAAAAGCGCCGAAGCCGCCGAGCGCCCAAAAGGCATCGGCCCACAGCGGCGCGCCAAGGATGAAGCTGCGCTGGGCCGCGGTCAACGGCGAGAGCCAGAATTCATTCTGCATATTGGTCAATGTGAAGTCGGCGACCGGAAACGCATTAATCAGCAAAGATACGACCCCGACCACCCAAAGGTGCCACGGCGTTTTGACGACATCAGTCATATTTGTCTCCCTCCCCAGAAAGATGGCGCAAGGCTAACATTTTTTCTCGTAGCGATCAATGCAGTGATATATCTTAATAATACAGTTAAGATCGATGGCTTGGCAAAGTCGAGGGAAGCCGCAATAGCGGCAGCATGTGCGTCGTCGCCCTCGCCTGGCAGATTCATGCCGACTGGCCGCTGATCCTGATCGGCAACCGCGACGAGTTTCATGCGCGGCCCGCCGCGCCGCTTGCCGAATGGGACGGGGGCAGTGGGATCGTCGCGGGGCGTGATTTGTTGGCGGGAGGCACCTGGCTTGGCGCGCATCCGGCGAGCGGGCGGATCGTTGTCGTGACCAATGTGCGCGGCGCGCTACCCGATCCGGCCAAGGAATCGCGCGGGGCGCTGGTGGTGGATTTGTTGCGCGGCGATGGCCGTTTTGCCGATCCGGTCGTGACCGACCTCGACCGCTTTAACGCCTTCAACCTGTTTGCGATCGGCGGTGGCGAAGCGCAGCTGCTCACCAATCGATCGGAGGCCGCGATCATGACGCTTGGCGCAGGCATACACGCGCTTGCCAACGAGCCGATCGATCAGCCCTGCCCCCGCGCCGAGCGCCTGCGCGCCGCACTGGCGGCGGTGGTCAAAGCGCGCACTGACCCCCAAGGCCTGCTCGACACACTGACCGCCGAGGGCAATCCGGCGCTGTTCCTGCGCGGCGACGTCTATGGCACCCGCGCGTCAACGCTGATTGCGGTGGGAGCGGATGGGAACGGGCAGATCATCGAACGCCGATACGAAGCGGGCGGCCGCCCCGTTGGAACGACCGCCCTGCAATTTCGTATTGGCTGAACATACCGTCGCCCCCGCGAAGGCGGGCGACCAAGTAGCTATTTCGGCGCGATGACCATCAGCATCTGGCGGCCTTCGGTGCGCGGATGCGCCTCGACCTTCGCGATTTCCGACGTCAGTTCCGCGACGCGCTGCAGCACATTCAGGCCAAGCTGGGTGTGGCTCATTTCGCGGCCGCGGAAACGCATGGTCATCTTGACCTTGTCACCTTCGCCCAAAAAGTCGAACACCTTGCGCATCTTCACATCGAAATCATGATCGTCGATATTCGGACGCATCTTGATCTCTTTGATTTCCTGCGTCTTCTGGCTCTTGCGTGCCAGATTCGCCTTTTTCTGGGCTTCGTACTTGAATTTGCCCACATCGAGGAATTTGCACACCGGCGGATCGGCGTTCGGGGACACTTCGACCAGGTCCATGCCCACGGAAGCGGCCTGCTCGATCGCTTCGGCGGTCAGCATCACGCCCAGATTTTCGCCTTCCTCGTCGATCACGCGGACCTTCGGAGAAGCGATGAATTCATTGTATCGCGGGCCGTTTTTCGGCGGCATCGGCGCCATCGGGCGGCGAGTCGTGGGCGGTGGTATAGCTGTATCTCCTGATCGTGGACGGGTGGCGTGCGGAATCAGCGCGATATACGCACGCCATGCTCATATAGTGAACGCGCGCGCGCCGTAAAGGCCGCGCGTGGCATGAAGGTGACGCTTTTCGACCGACTGTGGCGGTCAGGCCACGCCGATCACCATTTGGTCGGCGCTGGATCGACGACGCGGAAACCGCCGGCGCCGATCTCGCTGACCTCAAGCGCGCGCTGGGCAATGCCGCGATTGTTGAAGCGGAAAATGCCGTCGATGCCGCCAAAACCGTCCGCCGCGAGCAGCTTGTTCACCGGAAAGCTCGTCCCGGGTTTCCAGTCGCGCGAAATGCGAACGGTCAGCAGCACCGAGTCGTAGCCCAGGCTGGAAAGTCGATAGGGTGCCCGGCCGAAACGGGTGCGGTATTTGGTCGCGAGCTGGCCATAGAGGCCGTCGGAAACGCTGGCGAACCACGAGCCACGCATCACCGCGCTGGTGCCGAGCGACGCGTCGGTGTTCCACAATTCGGTGCCGAGGATCTGGGTTTGCCCGCTCCCCTTGATCACCGGCACCGCGCGAATTGCATTGCCGCCGCTGTCGGCGATCAGGACCGCATCGATCGCGCCGGCATTGGCGATCCGCCGTGCTGCGCCGGTCAGCGCGGTCGCGCTGCGGTCATAGCTTTCGACCGCGACCAGCGTCCCGCCCGCCGCGCTCACTGCGGAACGAAAGGCGGCTCCCGAACGATCGCCGTAGATATTCTTCGGCACCAGCGCGCCAAAGCGCTGATGCCCCTTGCCGCGCGCAAAGGCGACGACGCGTTCGACCGACTGACCGGGAACAAAGCCCATGATGAAGACGCCGTTGCCCGCAACGCTGCTGTCGTTCGAGAAGCTAAGCACGGGCACTTTTGCGTCGCGCGCGATCGGTGCGACCGCGGTGACATCTTCACTGAGCAGCGGACCGAGGATCAGTCGGTTGCCGTCGGCCACGGCCTGCCGCGCCGCCGCCGCCGCGCCGAGCGCGGTGTCATAGGTGGTGATACGAACGCGCTCGGTGCGCGAGTCGAGCAGCGCCAGCGTCGTCGCATTGGCGATCGCGGTGCCGACGTCGGCGTTGGGGCCGGTCTGCGGCACCAGCAGCGCAACGCGGTGGCGATCGGTATCGGTCGGCAGGCCGGGACCGACATTGTCGGTCGGGGTTTCGGGCGGCGGCGGTGTCGCCGGTCCACCGGTTTTCGGGACGACCTGACACGCGGCGAGCAACCCCGCCATCGCCACTGCACCGAGTCCGCGCAGCATTTGCCGCCGCGGCGACGCATAAGCTTGGCGCTCGGCAGCAGTTTCTGCCATTTTCGGCGTCATGCCAGATTCGACCATCTCAAATTCTCCCTTGCCCGGTCTCTATATCGTCGCGACCCCCATCGGCAACCTCGGCGACATCACCGCACGCGCCGGGGCGATGTTGGCACGCGCCGACCTGATCGCGGCAGAAGATACCCGGGTGACCGCCAAGCTGTTGTCGCATCTGGGTTTGCGCGTGCCGATGACCCCTTATCACGATCACAGCGACGAACGGACGCGCGCGGCGCTGGTGGCGCGGATGGCCGACGAAATTGTCGTTTTGGTGTCTGACGCGGGCACCCCGCTGATTTCGGACCCCGGATACAAGCTGGTTCGGGACGCGCGCGCCGCCGGGCGGCACGTCGCCACCCTGCCCGGCCCCTGCGCCGCGATCGCGGCGATCACGCTGTCGGGGCTGCCCAGCGACCGGTTTCTGTTTGCCGGCTTTCTGCCGTCAAAAGCCAAGGCCCGCGCTGACACGCTCGCCGAGTTTGCCGGCCTGCGCGCCACGCTGGTGTTTTACGAGAGCGGACCGCGTCTCGCCTCGGCGCTCGCCGCGATGGCCGAGGGGCTCGGCGACCGCGAGGCGGCCGTCGCGCGCGAGATCAGCAAGATGTTCGAGGAATGCGTCACCGGCACGTTGACCGAACTCGCCGCCCGCTATGCCGACGTGCCGCCAAAGGGCGAGATCGTCGTCGTGGTCGGCCCGCCGGGCGAAGCCGCGATCGAACAGGCCGACGACGCGACGCTCGACACCGCGCTGCGCGAGGCGATGGCCGACAAGCCGGTTGCACAAGCCGCGAAAGCGGTCGCCAAGCGCTTCGGGCTCGATCGCCACGACATTTATGCGCGCGCCCTGACGCTGAAGAATGCCGATTGAAGCGCGCGGCAGCCGAAGCCCGCGGCCGCGAGGCGGAGCGCCGCGCGGCATGGTGGCTGCGCCTCAACGGCTGGCGCATCTTGGGCGAGCGATTGCGCGTCGCGGCATGCGAAGTCGCCCTGGTCGCACGGCGCGGCCGCATAGTCGTTTTCAGCGCGGTGACTTGGCGCGAACGGCCCGAAGACCTCGATCTGGCGATCGATCAATATCGTCTGCGCCGTGTCGCGGCGGCGGCAGAAATGCTCGCCTCACGCTTTGCCCGACCGCAGGACGATATCCGCATCGATGTGATGCGCCTTGCGCCCGGGCGCCTGCCACGCCATCTGGTCGACGTCTGGCAACCCTGAGGAATATCGAATGACCCTGCGCGCCGCAGTGCAAATGGACCCGATGGACGGCATCAACATCGGAGGCGACAGCAGCTTTGCCCTGATGCTGAAGGCGCTCGAGCGCGGGTACACCCTCTATCATTACGACGTCCGCGGGTTGACGTGGGAGGCCGGGCGGCTGACGACGAAGGCGCACCGCGTGCTCGACGTGCAGCGCGAGCCGGGGGCGCACTATAGCTTCGGCGACGAGGTCACCCTTGATCTTGGCCGCGACGTCGATGTCGTACTGATGCGGCAGGATCCGCCCTTCGACCTCGGTTACCTGACCGGCACCTGGCTGCTCGAACGGATCGCCAATGAGACGCTCGTGGTCAACGACCCAGTCTCGGTCCGCAACGCGCCCGAAAAAGTCTTCGTCCTCGACTTCCCCGAATATATGCCGCCGACGATGGTCACCCGCGACCTCGACGCGGTGAAGGATTTTCAGGCGCGCCACGGCGCCGTTGTGATCAAGCCGCTGCACGGCAATGGCGGCAAGGCGGTGTTCCGCATCGACGCCGACGGCAGCAATTTGGGCGCGCTGGTCGAGCTGTTCGGTCAGGTGTGGCCCGAACCCTTCATGGTCCAGCAGTTCCTGCCCAGCGTGTCGCAGGGCGACAAACGCATCGTGCTGATCGACGGCGAGGTTGCTGGCGCGATCAACCGCAAACCCGGCGAAGGCGAATTCCGCTCCAACCTGGCGGTTGGGGGCTATGCCGAAGCCGCGACGCTGACCCCGCGTGAACAGGAAATCTGCGACGTTCTGGGGCCGCAGTTGCGCGAGCGCGGTCTGGTCTTTGTCGGCATCGACGTGATCGGCGGCGAATGGCTGACCGAAATCAACGTCACCTCGCCAACCGGCATCGTCGCGATCGACCGGTTCAACAACAGCGATACGACGGGCATGATCTGGGACGCGATCGTTCGACGGATCGGCTGACGCACTCCGCGCGTTACCTCCGCCATGACCGATTTCATCCTGAACCTGATCCAGAGCTGGGGCTATATGGGGATCTTCATCCTCATGTTCCTCGAAAATGTGTTCCCGCCGATCCCCTCCGAAGTCATCATGGGCCTCGGCGGCATTGCTGTCGCCAGGGGCCATTTCGATTTCTGGACACTGGTCGCGGTCGCGGTGGCCGGGACGACCGTCGGAAATTGGGTCTGGTACGGGATCGGGCGCTGGATCGGCTATCAGCGGCTCAAGCCCTTTATCGACCGACACGGCCGCTGGCTGACGCTCGACTGGGCCGAGGTGGAAAAGCTGCATAACTGGTTTCTGAAATATGGGCCCGGCATCGTCTTCGCTGCGCGCTTCATGCCCGTCGCGCGCACGATGGTGTCGCTGCCCGCGGGTATGGTGAAGATGAACCAGGCGAAATTCCTGCTGTGGACCGCGGCGGGATCGGCGATCTGGATCAGCGCGCTCGCTGGGGCGGGCAACTGGTTCGGCGGCAGATTCGCCAATCTGGATGCGTTCGTCGGCCCGGTGGCGCTGGTTGCGATCGGGTCGCTGGTGCTGCTGTATCTCTATCGCGTGGTCACTTGGAAGCCGACGCAGGCTGACTAAGCCCGCGGGTGCGCGCTGCGATAAATGTCGAGCAGGTGCGCGGCATCGACCGCGGTGTACACCTGCGTTGACGCGAGGCTCGCGTGTCCGAGCAGTTCCTGCAAACTGCGCAAATCGGCGCCGCCCGCCAGCAGATGCGTCGCGAAGCTGTGGCGCAGGGCGTGCGGCGTCGTGCGTTCGGACAGCCCCAGCGCGCGCCGCGCCGTCCGCACGCTGGCGCGCACGACCCCGGGTGCCAGCGGCCCGCCGCGCGCGCCGAGGAACAACGGTGCGTCCTTGGCGATCGGATAGGGGCAGGCGTCGACATAACGCGTCACCGCTGCCGCCACAGCAGGGAGGATCGGCACGACGCGCGTCTTGTTCCGCTTGCCGGTAACGCGCAGTGTCTCGCCCAGCGGCAGCACCGCGCCGGTCAGTCCCAGCGCCTCGCCGATACGCAGCCCCGCGCCGTAAAGCAGCAACAGCAGCGCAAAATCGCGCGCGCCGGTCCAGCCCTGCCGCGCGTTGTCCTCGACATCCTGCGCCAGCGCGAGCGCCTCGGTGGGCGAAACCGGGCGCGGCAGCCCCTTCTTGACCCGCGGCCCGCGCAACGGCGGCACGCTCGCGCCCGAACCGCCAACGAAGCGCAGGAAGCCGCGCAACGCAGAAAGCTCGCGCGCTGCCGACGCATTGCCCAGCCCCTGGGCACGGCGGTCGGCGAGATAGGCGCGCAGATCATTGGGGGTCAGTTTCGCCAGCATCGGGCCATCGACGGCGCCACCGCGGTGCTCCGACAGGAAGGCACAGAAGCGTTCGGCGGTCGCGATATAGGCGCGACGCGTATGCTCCGACCGGCGCTTTTCATGCGCCAGATGGGCATCCCAGTCGCGGATCAGATCGAGGCTCACTCAAAATCCCATGCGTGCTGAGCTTGTCGAAGCACTGCTTCTCTCGACGGTGAAGGAAAAATGGTCCTTCGACAAGCTCAGGAAAAACGGAGCATAAGTTGCCTTAACCCGTGCGGACAACCGCGGAGAGGATCGAGTCGAGCAGCAATATGCCCTCATCGGTCACTGTCAGTTGGTCGCCCTCCAGCGTCATCAGTCCCTGATCGACCAACCATGCTACCGCATTGGCATCGACAAACGCCTCGCGCCCCAACCCACTGCGCGTCTCGATCCGCGCCAGATCGACGCCCTCGGTCAACCGCAGCCCCATCAGCATCGCCTCGGTTGCGCGTTCGTGCGCCGGCAGGTCCGCTTCGACCTTCAACCCATGCCCATTGCGCGCCACCGCCGCGACGAAATTCTCGGGCTTCTTGTGGCGTTCGGTCGCCTGTCCCAGCCGCCGCCCATGCGCGCCGGGACCGACCCCTGCATAATCGGCATAGCGCCAGTAAGCGAGGTTGTGGCGGCTCTCTTGCCCGATCCGTGCATGGTTCGACACTTCGTAACGCGGCAGGCCCGCGGCGCGCGTCATCGCCTGCGTTGCGTCGAACAGGTCGGCGGCGGCGTCGCCATCGGGGATGGTGAGATCGCCCTTCGCCGCCAGCGTCGCAAAGCGCGTGCCGGGCTCGATGGTCAGCTGGTACAGCGAGAGATGATCGGTGCCGAACGCCAGCGCGCCCACCAATTCGCTTTCCCACGCCGCCAGTGTCTGACCGGGGCGCGCGTAGATCAGGTCGAAGCTGACGCGTGTGAAATGTTCCTGCGCCGTCGCAATGGCGCGCCGCGCCTCTTCCTCACTGTGCGCGCGGCCCAAAAATTCAAGCACTTGCGAATCGAAGCTCTGAACTCCGATCGATACGCGGTTCACCCCGGCGACGGCGAGGTCGGCGAAATTGGCGACCTCAACGGAGTTTGGATTGGCTTCCAACGTGATCTCGACATCCTCGGTCAAGCCCCATTCGGCCGCCGCTGCCGCAATCACCGCTGCGACGGTGGAAGGGGGCATCAGGCTGGGCGTACCACCGCCGAAAAAGATCGACCCGACCGGGCGATCCGGCAGCAACGCCGCCTCATGGCGTAAATCGGCGAGCAGGGCATCGCGCCACTGCGCTTGGTCAACGCTCTCTCGGACGTGGCTGTTGAAGTCGCAATAGGGGCATTTCGACACGCAAAACGGCCAATGGACATAAAGGGCGAGCGGTTCGGCCACTATGGGCTCGGATCTTCGGCGCGTGTCGCGATGGGCCTATTCACCTCATCCAACCGCTGCTGAAGACGCTGCAGGAACGGTGTGCCGTGCTTTTCCATACGGTCAGGGGGATAATTTCTATAGAGACCCGGTAGCGCTCAATCTGAACCTTCAATGCGTCCGCCAACCGCCCGAGATCGCGATCAGACAGGCTAGTACGTTTGGCATAGGCATTTTCGATGAACATCGACTTGTCCCTAAAACACGCCCGCCACCAGCTTGGCAAACGCATCGGCGCGGTGGCTGATCGCATGCTTCTCTGCCGGATCGATTTCGGCGTAAGTCAGTGACTTGCCGGTCGGAACAAACACCGGATCATAACCGAAACCCAGCAGACCGCGCGGCGGCCAGGCCAGGCTGCCTTGCGCGCGGCCCTCGAATACTTCGGCATGGCCATCGGGCCACACGAGCGCGAGAGTGCAGACAAAGCAGGCGCTGCGGTCGACGTCCGGCCCCTGCTCGGCGAGCAGTCCTTCAACCTTGCCCATCGCCATATACCAGTCGCGGCCCGCCCATGGCTTACCCGGCTCGCCTTCGAAGGCCTGCCGTTCGGCCCAGTCTGCGGTGTAAACCCCCGGCCGTCCGCCAAGCGCGGCAACCTCCAGCCCGCTGTCGTCGGCCAGCGCAGGCAGCCCCGCCGCCGACGCGCTCGCATGCGCCTTCAGCAACGCATTGTCGCGGAACGTCGTCCCCGTCTCCTCGGGCTCGGGCAGGCCGAGGTCGCCCGCCGACACCGGTTCGATGCCATAGGGCTCGAGCAACGCCCGAATCTCGCGCACCTTGCCCGCATTATGGCTGGCGATGACGAGTTTGCCGGGGTTGAGTTTGCGATGCGACATCAACCTGCCCTATCTTTCGTCATGCCGGACTTGATCCGGCATCCAGTCCAGCGACGGCGGCGCGGACCCCGGATCAAGTCCGGGGTGACGACGTTTATTACCGCCCCGTCGCCTTGTCCTGCGCCGCGAAAATCTCGGTGCAGCCGATGCGCGCCAGCCGCAGCAACCGCAGCAGGCCTTCCTCGTCATAGGTCGCTCCCTCGGCGCTCGCCTGCACTTCGACGATCTGGCCGCGGCCGGTCAGCACGAAATTGCCGTCGGCCTCCGCGACCGAATCCTCGTCATAATCGAGGTCGAGCACCGGGGTGCCGTTGTAGATGCCGCACGAAATCGCGCCGACCTTGTCGACGATCGGATCCTCGGCAATTGTCTTGGCTTCGAGCAGCTTGTCGACGGCGATGCGCAGGGCAACCCACGCGCCGGAAATCGACGCGGTACGCGTGCCGCCGTCGGCTTGGATCACGTCGCAATCGATGACGATCTGGCGCTCGCCGAGTTTCTTCATATCGACCACGGCGCGCAAGCTGCGCCCGATAAGCCGCTGGATTTCCTGCGTCCGTCCCGACTGCTTGCCCTTCGCTGCTTCGCGGCTGCCGCGGGTGTGCGTCGCGCGAGGTAACATGCCATATTCGGCGGTCACCCAGCCCTGCCCCTTGCCGCGCAGGAACGGCGGCACCTTTTCATCGACGCTGGCGGTTACCAGCACCTTGGTGTTGCCGAAGCTGACGAGCACGCTGCCCTCGGCATGGATGGTGAAGGCAGTTTCGATGGCGATGGGGCGCATCTGATCGGGGGCGCGGCCGGATGGGCGCATGGGGGATTCTCCTGTGAATGTGTGCGGCGCGCTTAGCGGGGCATGCGGCAGTTGGCCAGAGCATAGCTTGCCCCCACGCCCCCGCGTCCCTAAATCCCCACCATGACCACCGCGCCGATCACCGAACTCACCACGCGCGCCCGCGACGTGTTCCGGCTGGTCGTCGACGCTTATCTGGAAACCGGCCAGCCGGTCGGGTCGCGCACCTTGTCAAAGCTCGCGGCGCTCAACCTTTCCCCCGCATCAATCCGCAACGTCATGCAGGATCTGGAGGAATTCGGCCTGCTCGCCAGCCCGCACACCAGCGCGGGTCGCTTGCCGACCGAGCAGGGGCTGCGCCTGTTCGTCGACGGGATGATGCAGGTCGCGGAACCCAGCGCCGAGGACCGCGCGCAGATCGAGGCATCCCTCTCAGACGCCGGTCCGATCGAAAGCGCGCTGGCGCAGGCGACCTCCGCGCTCTCTGGCCTGTCCGCGTGCGCCGGACTGGTGCTCGTCCCCAAGCATGAGCGCATCCTCAAACAGGTCGCGTTTGTGCCGCTGTCCGACGCGCAGGCACTCGTCGTGCTCGTCGCGAGCGATGGTGCGGTCGAGAACCGTGTCATCGACACCCCGCCCGGGCTCGATCCGTCGGCGCTGGTCGAGGCGGGCAATTACATCAGCGCGATGCTGGCGGGTTTGACGCTGACCGAAGCGATGGCGCGGGTGCGGCGTGAGATAGAGGCCGAGCGCATCGCGATCGACCGCGCCGCGCAGGATCTGGTCAGCCGCGGGCTGGCAATCTGGTCGTCCGACGGCGCCGACCGCCCGGTGTTGATCGTGCGCGGGCAGGCCAATCTGCTCGACGACAGCGCGGTCGGCGACCTCGACCGCGTGCGGCAATTGCTCGACGAGCTGGAAACCAAGCAGGACATCGCGCAATTGCTCGACAGCGCGCGCGACGGCAGCGCGACCCGCATTTTCATCGGGTCAGAGAATAAATTATTCTCGCTTTCGGGCTCTTCCGTGATAGCGGCGCCCTATCGCGGATCGGACGGGCGCGTGGTCGGCGTGGTCGGGGTTATCGGCCCCACCCGCTTGAACTATGCCCGCATCGTTCCCATGGTGGATTTCACCGCACAATCGCTCTCCAGACTGATACGATAGGTTTATGACAAACATCGAAAATGACACCCCGGTCGACGACAGCGCGACCTCAGAAGCCGCAACCTCAACCGACGCCCCCGAAGCGGCAGCGCCTGAGAATGATGAAGTCGCCCAGCTGCACGAACAGCTCGCCGCGGTGCAGCAAGACCTGCTCTACGCGCGCGCCGAAACGCAGAATCTGGGCCGCCGCAAGGAAAAGGAAATTGCCGACGCGCACGCCTATGCCGCGACCAAGTTTGCGCGCGACATATTGTCGGTTGCCGACAACCTTGGCCGCGCGCTTGCCGCGCTCAGCGACGAACAGCGCGCGTCGGACGCGATCAAGCCGCTGATCACCGGTCTCGAAGCCACTGAGCGCGAATTGCTCAGCGTCTTTGAACGCAACGGCATCACCCGCATCGCCGCGATCGGCCTGCCGCTCGATCCCAACCAGCATCAGGCGATGCTGGAGATCCCGAGCAGCGACGCCGAACCAGGCACGATCGTGCAGGAAATGCAGGCGGGTTATATGATGAAGGACCGCTTGCTGCGCCCCGCGATGGTCGCGGTGGCGAAGGCGGGTTAGCCAAAATCTCCCCTCCCCTTGCGGGGGGAGATCAAGGGGTGGGGGTAGCGGCGCGTCTGCGCCACATAAGAATATGCGACATCGATGTCGGGACCAGAGGTTCTTCGCGCGCAAGCGCGCGGCCTCCCACGCCAACCCCTCCCCGCAAGCGGGAGGGGCTTAAGCGCTAAGCCGCTTTCCGCATCTTCATCAGCTTCTTCAGCACCATCTCGCGCTTCAACCGCGACAGATGGTCGATGAACAGGATGCCTTCCAGATGGTCATGCTCGTGCTGGATGCACGTCGCCATCAGCCCGGTCATGCGTTCCTGATGATGCTTGCCGTCTTCGTCCTGCCAGTCGACCGTGACTTCGGCGGGGCGCGTTACATCGGCATATTGCTCGGGGACCGACAGGCAGCCTTCCGAATAGACGCTATGCTCTTCGCTCTCGTCGGAAAAGACGGGGTTGATGAACACGCGCGGCTCGCGGATCACCTTTTTGCCCTCTTCATCCTCGGGATCGGGTTCCTGCAAATCGATCACCAGGATGCGCTTCGCCACCCCGACCTGGATCGCCGCCAGCCCGATGCCGGGCGCGTCGTACATTGTCTCGAACATATCGGCGACCAGCTGCTTCAGCTCGGCATCGAAAGTCTCGACGGGCTTCGAAATGACGCGCAGCCGGGGATCCGGTGTCTCTATGATGGGTAGGATGGCCATGGGGGCTCAGGTATGGTCGGAGGGGCGTGGGGTCAAGGGGCTGACGGCCCCCCACATTCGAGCAGTAATTCATCGGTTGAGATGACATAGCCACCGAACAGACAGTCTGGTTCGCGGCAGTCTCCCGAAATTACCCAATCTTCATAGCGCTTTAGTTGCTTTCTACCTGCAACGGCCACCTTCCCGTCTGCTCTCTGCAACGTGAATTCGATCATCCTGCTGTCGAACTGGCCGGCTTCATTCTCCAAAGACTCCTTGCGCACATAAGCTCGCTGCCAGTTGTCGAGATCTCCAACGCAATGGCTGGTGGGAAGCTTGCGTTCAAGCTTCGCAATTTCCGCATCGCTCGGCTGAAAATCAGTCGTCGAAGAACAGGCTGAACAAGCGATCAATATTGCGGTCGCAATATCGCTGTTCATCACTTTCACTATTAACCAACCGGTCGCCGTGCGCGAAGCGCCTGCGCCAACGTCCCCTCATCCAGATAATCCAGCTCGCCGCCCACCGGCAGCCCATGCGCCAGCTGCGTCAGCCGCACCGGATAGCCCTCCAGCCGCTCGGCCAGATAATGAGCGGTCGTCTGCCCCTCCAGCGTTGCGTTCATCGCCAGCACGACCTCGTCGATGCCGCCCGCCGCGACGCGCGCGACCAACGCGTCGATCGTCAGATCCTGCGGGCGGACGCCCTCCAGCGCCGACAATCGCCCGCCTAGGACATGATATTTTCCAGGGAACAGCCGCGATTTGTCGAGCGCCCACAGGTCCGAAACCTCCTCGACAACGCACAGCGACCGCGCATCGCGGCGCGGGTCGGCGCAGATCGCGCAGGGATCGTGGGTATCGACATTGCCGCAGATGGTGCAGGTGACGAGCCGTTCGGACACCGTCTGGAGCGCCGCGAGCAGCGGCACGAACGCACTCTCGCGCTTCTTCATCAGATGCAGCACCGCACGCCGCGCCGACCGCGGGCCGAGACCGGGGAGACGGGCAAGTTGCTGGACGAGGGCTTCGATTTCGCTGGAGGCCATGGTGGGGTGGTAGTGGCGCTAGGGGATGCGCGCAATATCCCCTCTCCCGACGGGAAAGGGATACTTGCACAACCCCCCAACCTCCGCCAAAGCCCGCACCCATGCGTATCGCCTTCATGGGAACGCCGCCCTTTGCGGTGCCGACGCTCGATGCGCTGCATGCGGCGGGGCATGAAATTGCCGCGGTCTATACCCAGCCGCCGCGTCCGGCGCAGCGCGGCAAGAAATTTCAGAAAAGCCCGGTGCAGGTTTGGGCCGAAGAGCACGCCCTGCCCGTCCGCACCCCGAAAAGCCTGAAGGGCGCCGACGAACAGGCCGAGTTCGCCGCGCTCGACCTCGATATTGCGGTCGTCGCGGCTTACGGCCTGATCCTGCCGCCGGCGATTCTCGACGCCCCGCGCGAGGGCTGCCTCAACGTCCATGGCTCGATCCTGCCGCGCTGGCGCGGCGCGGCGCCGGTACAGCGCGCGATCCTTGCGGGCGATGCCGAAACGGGCGTGACGATCATGCAGATGGACGTCGGGCTCGACACCGGCGCGATGCGGCTGGTCGAGCCGACCCCGATCGGGCGCAAGACCGCCGGGGTGCTGACGCACGAACTCGCCGAAATGGGCGCGTTGATGATGCGGCGGGTGCTGAGCGAGCTCCACGCCTTTTCGCCGATGCCGCAGCCAGACGAGGGCGTCACCTATGCCGCCAAGATCGACAAGAGCGAAGCGCGGCTCGATTTCCTGGTCAGCGCGGTCCAGGTCGAACGCCAGATACGCGCGTTCAACCCGGTACCGGGGGCATTTTTCGAGCTGGAGGGCGAGCGGTACAAGATAATGGCGGCCGAGGTTGTGCACCCGGGCGAGACGGTCGCGGGAGCGGCCCCCGGCACGACGCTCGACGACGCGCTCACCATCGCCTGCAACCCCGGCGCGATCCGCGCGACGCGGGTGCAGCGCGCGGGCAAGCCCGCGATGGAGGCGGGCGAATTGCTGCACGGGCGGGCGATTTCGGCGGGGACGCGGCTTACCTAATTCCGTTCGCATCGAGCGAAGTCGAGATGCCCATCGGTGGTGTGCGCCTTCGGGGTGTCTCGACTTCGCTCGACACGAACGGCTAAGGGGGCGGCAATGACAAGATTTGCCCTCACCATCGAATATGACGGCCGCCCTTACATGGGCTGGCAGCGGCAGGCGCATGGCCCCAGCGTCCAGCAGGCGATCGAGGAAGCGATCCACCGCTTCACCGGCGAAACCGTCCAGATATTCAGCGCCGGCCGCACCGACGCCGGGGTCCATGCGATCGCGATGCGCGCGCATGTCGACATCGCGAAGCCGCTGACCCCGTTTAAACTGACCGAGGCACTCAACGCGCAGCTCCGCCCCGCGCCGATCGCGATACTCGCGGCCGAGATCGTCCCCGACGACTGGCACGCGCGCTTTGCCTGCACCGGGCGGGCTTATGAATATCGCATCGTCAACCGCCGCGCGCCGCTGACGTGGGACAAGGGGCTGTCGTGGCAGGTCGCTCGGCCGTTGGACGCCGACGCGATGCACGCCGCGGCGCAGGCGCTGGTCGGCCTTCATGATTTCACCACCTTCCGCTCGGCGCATTGCCAGTCGCAAAGCCCGGTGAAGACGCTCGACAAGCTGACCGTCAGCCGCCACGGCGACGAGCTGATCATCGAGGCGGCGGCGCGCAGTTTTCTGCACCATCAGGTGCGATCAATGGTCGGATGCCTGTCGCTGGTCGGACATGGAAGATGGTCGGCGGGCGATCTGAAGGATGCGCTGGCGGCGGCGGATCGAAATGCGCTGGGGCTGAATGCGCCGCCGGATGGGTTGTATTTTGTGAGCGCGACATACCCGTAAGCTGACGTGCTCCTGCGAAGGCCGGAGCCCATCATCCGACGGCGCAATGTTGCGCCGACCGGAGATGGGTCCTCGCCCTCGCGGGGACAAGCATGTTGTAACGGCAAGGAAAAAGGGCGGCCCTCGCGGACCGCCCTTCCCTTTATCGCTACCCCGCGCGCTTACACCTTTTCAGCGTAATACAGCGGTGCGTGCTCATTCAAAATCTGCAGGATCTTCGCCTGCGCGGTCTTTTCGTCGCTCTCTTCCATCGCGCCCAGTTCACGCGCGAGGCGGCTCGATGCCGCTTCAAAGATCTGGCGCTCCGAATAGCTCTGCTCGGGCTGGTCGTCGGCGCGGAACAGGTCGCGCGTCACTTCGGCGATCGACACCAGGTCGCCCGAATTGATCTTCGCTTCATATTCCTGCGCGCGGCGCGACCACATGGTGCGCTTCACCTTCGGCTTGGTGGTCAGCACCTGCAGCGCTTCCTTCAGCGTCTTGTCCGACGACAGCTTGCGCATCCCGACGCCTTCGGCCTTGTTCGTCGGTACGCGAAGCGTCATTTTTTCCTTTTCGAAGCGCAGAACATAGAGTTCGAGCTGCATCCCGGCGATTTCCGATTTCTGCAACTCGATGACGCGCCCCACGCCATGTTTGGGATAAACGACATAATCACCGACTTCGAACAAGAGCGTGCTTACGGACATGCAAATTCCTTTTGTTGTGCCTTGACCCTGATCTGAAACTGCGACAACAACGGCGCATCCCGCCCTCTAGCCAAGGGGGATCAGCATTCGGTCGGCGCTAGCCAGTCAGAGTGACAAGGGATATGGCTCCATCGGAACGCCGCGAAACGCCCCAGCCCGAGACGGGAAGAGGCAGAATGTCGGCGCGTTGATATTTATTATAACAGATTCGCAACAAAATTGCCACCCCCGCCCCGGGATGCGCGAGCGCGCCGCCTTGACGGCTGCGTGAACCCGTTTCAGGTTGCAACCAAAGCATGGAATGGGAGCGGCTATGAACGATCAAATCTGGTGGATTACCGGCGCCTCGTCGGGCATCGGCGCGGCGCTGGCACGCGCGCTGGCGGCGCGCGGCGCAAAGCTGATCCTGTCGGGACGCAACATCGCCGCCCTCGAAGCCGTCGCCGCCGATTGCGCGACCGAGACGCTGGTGCTGCCGTTCGAGGCGACCGATTATGCCGCCCTCCCCGCGATCGCCGCGCAGGCATGGAGCTGGCAGGGCCGCATCGACGGCCTCGTCAACAATGCCGGCATCTCGCAGCGCAGCCTGGCGATCGACACCGACTTTGCCGTCTATCAACAGATTGTCGCAGTCGACCTGCTTGCCCCGATCGCGCTGACCCAGCAGCTGCTGCCGCGCATGGTCGGCGCCGGCGGCGGCCAGATCGTCGCTATTTCCAGCGTCGCAGGCATCGCCGGGGTGCCGCTGCGTAGCGCCTATTGCGCCGCCAAGCACGGCCTCATCGGCTATCACGATAGCGTGCGCGCCGAGAATGAGCATCTGGGGCTGAAGGTTCTCGTGGTCGCGCCGGGGTCGGTCCAGACCAATGTCAGCCGCAACGCGCTGAACGCCGACGGCAGCGTGCGCGGGGAAAGCGACGCCGCGATCGACAACGGCCTGTCGCCCGATTTCGCCGCCGCGCAGATCGTGGACGCGGTCGATGCCGGGACACGCGAGATGGTGGTGGCAGAAGGCGCCGAGGCGGCGATCGCGGCGCTGCGCCGCAGCGACCCCGACGCCCTGTTCGACCGGATGAGCGCGATGGTGCAGGCGGGCTATGCGGCGCAGATGAAGGCGGCGAGCGCGTCCTAGGTGGCGGCTAACGACTAGTTGTGGACGTTTCTTCTCCCCTCCAGCAGGCGGGCGGGGATAATCGTGCCCGTTGCCCACGTCCGTCCCCACCCCGATCCCGACAACAAAAAGCCCCGCCGGATCACTCCGACGGGGCCTTTTTTAGCCCGCAGGCAGATGCGTTATCCCGCAGCCAGCGCCGCGAGGAGCAGGATCGCCACGATGTTGGTGATCTTGATCATCGGGTTGACCGCCGGACCCGCGGTATCCTTGTACGGATCGCCGACGGTGTCGCCGGTCACCGCGGCCTTGTGAGCCTCGCTGCCCTTGCCGCCGTGGTTGCCGTCTTCGATATATTTCTTCGCATTGTCCCATGCACCGCCGCCCGAGGTCATCGAGATGGCAACGAACAGCCCGCCGACGATCACGCCGAGCAGCAATGCGCCGAGCGCTTCGAGCGCCGCGACCTGCCCCGCCACCGCCAGGATGACGAAATAGACGACGATCGGTGCCAGCACCGGCAGCAGCGACGGGATGATCATCTCCTTGATCGCCGCCTTGGTCACCAGATCGACCGTGCGCGCATAGTCGGGCTTGCTCTCATAGGTCATGATGCCCGGGTTGTTCTTGAACTGGTCGCGAACATCCTTGACCACCTCGCCCGCTGCGCGGCCGACCGCGGTCATGCCCATCGCGCCGAACAGGTACGGCAGCAACGCCCCGAGCAGCAGCCCGACGATGACATAAGGCGACGACAGCGAGAAGGTCAGCGGTTCGGTGAGCCCAAGCTTCGCCGAATATTCGGTGATGTCGGCGGTGTAGGTGCCGAACAGCACCAGCGCCGCAAGACCCGCCGAACCGATCGCATAACCCTTGGTCACCGCCTTGGTCGTGTTGCCCACGGCGTCGAGCAGGTCGGTCTTTTCGCGCACCGACTCATCAAGTCCCGCCATTTCGGCAATGCCACCAGCATTGTCGGTGACCGGACCATAAGCGTCGAGCGCCACAACCATGCCCGCCAGCGCGAGCATTGCGGTGGCGGCAAAGGCGATGCCGATGATGCCCGCCAGGATATAGGCGATGATGATGCCCGCGCAGATGACCAGCGTCGGCAGCGCAGTCGATTCCAGACTGATCGCCAGCCCCTGAATGACGTTGGTGCCGTGGCCGGTTTCCGATGCTTTCGCGATCGACCGCACCGGGCGATAATTGGTCCCGGTGTAATATTCGGTGATCCAAATGATCAGCCCGGTGATGACAAGGCCAAGCAGCGAGCAATAGAACAGATCCATGCCGTTGAAGGTCGTGCCGACCACATCGGTCGTCATGTCGCCCCGCAGGATGTAGCTGGTCGAGAACCAGATCGCCGGGACGGAGAGGATCGCGGTCACGAGGAAGCCCTTGTACATCGCGCCCATCACGTTGGTTCCGCCGCCCAGGCGGACGAAATAGGTACCGATGATCGAGGTGATGATGCAGACGCCCCCCATCAGCAGCGGCAGGCTCATCAACGGCACGAGCATATCGCCCGCACCCTTCAGCAGCAGCGCCATCAGCACCATGGTGGCGCCGACGGTGACGACATAGGTCTCGAACAGATCGGCAGCCATACCGGCGCAGTCGCCGACATTGTCACCGACGTTATCGGCGATCACCGCAGGGTTGCGTGGATCGTCTTCAGGGATTCCGGCCTCGACCTTGCCGACCAGATCGGCGCCGACGTCGGCGGCCTTGGTAAAGATACCGCCGCCCAGACGCGCGAAGATCGAGATCAGCGAGGCGCCGAAGGCCAGCGCGACGAGCGCGTCGACGACGGTGCGATCCTCACCGCCAACGGTGAACCCACCGGGGCCGATCAGATACCAGAAAAAGACCGAGATCGCGAGCAGGGCGAGGCCTGCCACCAGCATGCCGGTGATCGCGCCGGCGCGGAACGCCATGGTCAGGCCCGCCTGAAGGCCCGTCTGCGCCGCAGCGGCGGTGCGGACATTGGCTTTCACCGAGATGTTCATGCCGACGAACCCGGCCACACCCGACAGGACGGCGCCGATAACAAAACCCGTCGCCGAAATCGGGCCGAGAAAGAACCCGACGAGAATGGCGACAACGACACCGACGATAGCAATGGTGCGATATTGGCGGCCCAGATAGGCCTTGGCGCCTTCCTGAATGGCGGCGGCAATTTCCTGCATCTTTTCATTACCCGGCGAGGCGCTGAGCACCTGACGCGAGGTAATGAAGCCATAGAGCACGGCGATAAGGCCGCACGCTATCGCGATCATAACCGGATCAATCATGAATTTCCTTCCCCATTGAGCGGGGCGGAGTCAGGTGAATAGTCGAGCACGTCCGACTTATGATTGCCGGTTCGCCCTCTCCCCTGATGCGACCGCCCCTAAATTTGGACGCCGCGTTATGGGAAGAAAGAAAGCCTAGGGCAAGCCCGGTTTTTCGGCACTTTTGTAACGGTTTCGCGTCAGTGTGTGAAACCGAGCCGCTCGGGCAGCACAATGCGCTGGGCGCGGTGCGTCAGCACGATTCCCGCGCCCACTCCGGCATGGCCGATCGGCGTCGCCAAGACATTCAGCCCCGCCGCAATGTCGCGGATTGCTCCCGCCGCGCCGGGATCGGCAGCGAACAACAGCTGATAATCATCGCCCGCCGTCGCCGCCGCGAGCCGCGTGTCGACGACATCGGGGCGCACGGCGAGCAAAGCCGCCGACAGCGGCACCGCCTCGAGCATCAGCACAAACTCGCACCCGCTCGCGTCCGCCATGCGCTGCGCGTCGATCAGCAGCCCGTCGGAAACATCCATCATCGCGTGAACGTGCGGCACCACCGCCTGCCCGAACGTCAGCTGCGGCTGCGGGCGGCGATAGGCGGCGAGGCAGGTCTCGTTCGCCTCCTCCTGCCCCAGCCGCATCGCCAGCCCCAGCCCGGCATTGCCGATCGAACCGGTGACCCACAGCTGATCGCCGGGCCGCACCCCCGACCGCGATGGCGCCCCGCCCGGCGGCGCGCGACCGATTGCGGTCAGCCCAAAGCTGCGCGGCGCGCCCGCAGGCACCCGCACCGTGTCGCCGCCAAGCAGGATGACGCCGAAGCGGCGCATCGCGAGGTCGAGACCTTCCACGAACGCCGCGTCCCATTCGTCGTCGCCAAGGCTGTAGCCGACAAGCACCCCGACCGGCGCAGCACCCTTGGCGGCGAGGTCCGACAGGTTTACGGCGACGAGTTTCCACGCGACGTCCTGCGGGGTGTCGTCGGGCAGGAAGTGAATGCCCTCGACGATCATGTCGTGGGTGAGGACCAGCCCCTCCCACTCGGCCACATCGTCGGCGAGCCCGCGCGCGGCGGGATCGGTCGCGATGCCGCGGAGGCGAATGATGAAATCGGCTTCGGACATGCGCGACCCTCTCGCCCAAAACAATGTGCCCTAATTCCGTTCGTGTCGAGCGAAGTCGAGACACGCGTGGGACGCGCTGGGCTTCGGCGTGTTTCGACTTCGCTCGACGCGAACGGTTTCTAGCTATTCTTCCGCATGTCCTTACCAATCGCATCGAGCAGCCCGTTGGCAAACCCCGCCTCGCGCGCGTCGAAAAACGCCTTGGCGACATCGACATATTCGCTGACCACGGCGCCGACCGGCACATCGCCGCGCGCGATCAGTTCATAGGCGCCGGCGCGCAGGATCGCCTTCATCGTGCGGTCGAGCCGCTCCATCGACCAGCCGCTGGCCAGCCGCGTGATGATTGCCGCGTCAATCTCTTCGGACCGCGCCAGCGTACCCTTCACGATATCGTCAAAAAATTCGACGTCGGCGCCGGCATATTCGGCATCCTCGATCGTCGCGCCGATGCGGTGCTGGTGGAATTCGTGGATCAGCTTGGCGACCGGCGTCGCTTCCATCTCGTGCTGATAGAGCGCCTGGACGGCGGCGAGACGGGCGGCGGAGCGAGACTGAGAGCGTTTGTTCATGGTTCTTTTCTTAGCTGAGACGCTGGCTGACCGATAGCGCGTGGGCGGGTAGCCCCTCGGCCCCGGCAAGCGCGACCGCAGCGGGGCCAATTGCGGCAAGGCTGGCATCGTCGAGTGCGAGGAAGCTGGTGCGCTTCATGAAATCGCTGACTGACAGCCCGCTCGAAAAGCGCGCACGGCGGCCGGTCGGGAGGACGTGGTTGGGACCGGCGACATAATCGCCGATCGCTTCGGGAGTTTGGCGGCCAAGGAAAACTGAACCAGCGTGACGCACCTTGGCGAACAGCGCGTCGGCCTCGGCGGCATCGACCGCGAGTTCGAGATGTTCGGGTGCCAGCCGGTCGCAATGCGGGATCGCGTCGGCCAGCGTCGGCACGATGATCACCGCGCCATTGGCGTCCCAGCTTTGGCGCATTGTCGCAGCGGTGCTTAGCGTCGGGATGATCGCACCGACCGCTGCGGCGACCGCGTCGGCAAAGGCCGCATCGTCGGTGAACAGGATCGACTGGCTCGTCGGATCATGCTCGGACTGGCTGAGCAGGTCGGCGGCAATGATGCGCGGATCGTTCTGCGCATCGGCAACGACGACGATCTCGCTCGGCCCCGCGACCATGTCGATGCCGACGACGCCGTAGAGCTGGCGTTTTGCCTCGGCAACCCATGCGTTACCGGGACCGGTGACGACGTCGACCGGCGCGATCTTGTCCGTGCCATAGGCGAGCGCAGCGACGGCCTGCGCGCCGCCGACCCGCCAGATCTCATCGACCCCGCCGATATGCGCCGCGGCCATCACGACCGGGTTGGTCTCACCGCCAGGCGTCGGGGTCATCATCACGATGCGCCCGACCCCCGCGACCTTCGCAGGCAGGATGTTCATCAGCACCGACGACGGATAGGCAGCGCGGCCACCGGGGACATAGACCCCCGCCGCATCCACCGCGTTCCAGCGCGCGCCAAGCCGCGCGCCCGTCGCATCGCGATAGTCGCGGTCCTCGGGCAGCTGCGCAGCGTGATATGCGCGGATGCGGTCCGCAGCGAGGTTGAGCGCGTCGCGCAGCTCCGGCGCCAGCGCCGCATAGGCGGCGGCGCATTCCGCCCTCGAAATGCTCCACCCGCTCGCGTCCAGATCGAAGCGGTCGAATTTCGCGGTATATTCTGCGAGCGCCGCGTCGCCTTCGGCCTTCACGCGCGCAATGATCGCCGCGACGTCGCTCGACACGTCGGAATCGCTCTCGCGCCGATCATTGACCAGCGCGTCGAATTCGGCCGCAAAGCCGGGTGCGGAAGCATCAAGCCGCCGCATCGCCCACCGCCTGCCGGAACCGCTCGACCAGCGCCGGGACTTCGGCCGAACGCAGCTTGAACGCGGCGCGATTGACGATCAGCCGTGCCGATACGTCGCTGATGATTTTCTGTTCGGCGAGCGCGTTCTCAACCAGTGTCCGCCCGGTTGAAACCAGGTCGACAATATGCGAGGCGAGCCCAAGCTTCGGCGCAATCTCCATCGCACCGTTCAATTTGATGCACTCGGCCTGGATACCCTGCGCTGCGAACCAGCGCCGCGTTGTCGCGGGGTATTTCGTCGCAACGCGAATGTGGCTTTCGCCCAGTCCAGGTGGCGGCGTATCGGCGGGGCCGGCGAGCGACAGACGGCAATGGCCGATGCCCAGGTCGACGGGCGCATAGAGCTCGCTGTAATCGAACTCGTCGACGACATCGGAGCCCACGATGCCGAGCTGCGCCGCGCCGTGCGCCACGAACGTCGCGACGTCGAACGCGCGGACGCGGATCAGCGAGATGTGCGGCTGGTTCGTCGCGAACACCAGCGCGCGGCTGCTCTTGTTGAAGAAATCCGCTGCGGGTTCGATCCCCACGCGCGCCAGCAGCGGCAGCGCTTCGTCGAGGATCCGCCCCTTGGGGATGGCAAAGATGATGGGTTCGGGCATAAGCGTCGCGCACATAGGCGGCGGAGAGAAAAAGGGCAATGAGCGAGCGATACGACTGCGTTGACATGGCCGAAACCGGACCCGCAGCGGTGCGCACTGCCTTTGCCAACCAAATTCTCTATTGCCGCGCCAATGGCGCCCCGGTGACCGCGCGGATCGTTGCCGCGCTCAGCACTTTGCTTGATAAACCCGCCAGCGAATTTGCCCGCCGCCTCGCCGACTGGTCCGGCGCCCCGCTCGCCGACGCGCTACCGCTGCGCGCCGCGGGCGGCATCCACGCGTTGCATCTGGCGGGCAGCGCGCACGAGCTGGCACCGATCTATGCCGATGCCGAGGACATCAACGACGCCGCGATCGTCGCCGGAGCGGTGACGCGCCACGAGGCGGCGCTGCTCCCCTGGCTCGACGGGCCGCCGCAGACCAACGAGGCGGGGCGCTCGTCGAACTTCATCGCCGCGATGCTGTGGTTCACCGACCGCGGCTTGCCGCCGCGCTTCGACTGCCTTGAAATCGGGTCTAGCGCCGGGATCAACCTGATGATCGACCGCTATCATTATGATCTCGGCGGGGTGCATGTCGGCCCGCAGCCCGGCGCGATGGCGTTCACCCCCGACTGGCGCGGCAACCATCCGCCGCAGCACGCGATCGATTTGGTGGGCCTGAAAGGCTGCGACGTCGCGCCGGTCGACCTGACCGATCCGGCGCAGGCACTGCGGCTGAAAGCCTATATCTGGCCCGAACATCATATCCGCTTTCAGCGCATGGAAGCGGCGATTGCCGCAGCGACAGAAGCCCCGCCGCAGCTGGTCCACGCCAACGCCGCCGACTTTATCGAGGCCGAACTAGCGCAATTGCAGGCGGACGGGGCAACTCGCGTCCTGATGCATTCGATCGTCTGGCAATATGTGCCCGCCGACCAGCAGGCGCGGATCACCGCGGCGATGGAAGCCGCGGGCGCACGCGCGACCGCGGAGCGCCCGCTGGCGTGGATCGCGCTCGAAGCCAATCGGACGGTTCATCATCATGAACTGGTGGTGCGACATTGGCCGGGCGGCAGCGCACCGGTGAAGCTGGCGCATGCCCACGCCCATGGCGCGTGGGTGGAGTGGTTGGGTTAAATGCTCCTCCCCCATCAAGCAGAGCTATCGCATATGACCAAGCATTGAGAACGGGAAGGCGTCAGAGCCGCGCCTCCAGCTGCGCCAGCAGCCGCTGCACCGGCGTCGCCGCCTGCGGTGCATCCCAGCCCGCTTCCAGCCCCGCGATGCGTTCGAACAAGCGCTCGCTCGACGCGATGATCCGCCGCACCGACGCGTCGAACCCGGCACAAACGTCCCAATCGGCCGCGACCGGCTCGCCGATCCGCGCCGCGCTGTCGTGTGGTCCCGCGCCCGGATCGCCCGCCATCATCGCGCGGCGGTGGAGCAGCCAGGCGATGACATGCATCAGCCGCGTCGTGGTCTTGAGCGATTCACATGCCAGGCTGATCTGCATCACTCCGTCACGCCGGACATCGCCCAGATCGCGTTGTGCGGCAAAGGCGGCGTGCGCCTCGTCGGCGAGCACCATTGCTTCGACATAAAGATTTTCAACTTGGGCGCGTTGCACCGGCACTGCGATTGCCATCATGTCTGATTGCCGGGCGACCATGGACCGATGGATGCCATGGATACGCCGCAATGCAATGGCGGTAACCATGAAATTGCTGCCTGCGACCGTCCCGTTTTGATTCAGGCGATAATGTCGGGAACCAGCTGATCTTCGCACCAGGCGATTTCGTCGCGCAGGCGCAGCTTGCGTTTCTTGAGCCGCGCGAGCTGCAACTGGTCGGGAACCGCCGCGGCACCGAGCGCGATGATCGCGGCGTCGAGGTCGCGATGCTCGATCCGTAACAGTTCCAGGCGCTGGGTGATTTCGTCGGGGCTCACGACCGCTTCCCTGCCACGTTCACCACTGGTCCGCAACGGGGACCGGCCTAGCGAATCGTCACGACATTCGCCCCGATTCGTGATTTACTTGGACCTGCCAATCGAGTCGAAAAGGAGAATGGCCCATGAACAAGTCGCATCTTTCCGCCCTGAAGTCGCGCCACGCGAACCTCGACGAGAAAATTGCGAATGAAGAGCGGCGTCCCGCGCCCGACATGGCGGCGCTGGCGCAACTGAAAAAGCAGAAGTTGAAACTGAAGGAAGAGATGCTCGCGGTCGCCTGACGATCGCCAGCCGTTACCGCCCCGCTGGTGCCAACCTAGCCAGAAAGCATCAGCGTCGGCGGTACAGCGGCCCCTGTTCGAGGCCGGAACGCCGCAGATGCGGCGGCAGCTCGGACTGCTTCACCACCTGACGACGCACCGCCTGCGGATCGATCTGATGATCGAACGCGATACCGAACTTGCCCTCGCCCGCCCACACGACACGGCCGGGTACCTTGCCGACATTATTCAGCTTGATTTCGACCGCCGCGCCTTGTTCGACGCGCACCTTGCCCTCGGCCAGCATGCCGCCCGGCGACAGGTTGCGCACGCGCACCACCACCGGTTCGGCGCGGCCTGGCAGGATCAATCCGGCCTGCATGAACAGGCTGTCCCGATCGGCGCCGCGCGACAGCGCCGCCACTTCTTCATCTACCGTTACCGGCCTACGCGAATCCATTGCGACCCATTCCCCGCGTTGATTGTCAGGAATAGGAATCTAGAGCGCAGCCATTGCCGAAATGTAAATTGCCGATGCACCATTGGGCGCTTCGTCCCAAAGCGGATCAATCTTCGCGCGAAATTCGCTCGTTGCGCTCGTGGCGCTCCTGCGCCTCCAGCGTCATCGTCGCGATCGGACGCGCTTGCAGGCGGGCGAGCGAGATCGGCTCGCCGGTCACCGCGCAATAGCCATATTCACCCTCGTCGATGCGGCGGATCGCCGAATCGATCTTGGCGATCAGCTTGCGCTGGCGGTCGCGGGTGCGCAGTTCGATCGCCCAGTCGGTCTCGCTCGACGCGCGGTCGGCCAGGTCGGGTTCGCGCAGCGGTCCGTCCTGCAAATGCGCGAGGGTCGATTCGGATTCGGACAGGATCGACTTCTTCCAGGCGAGCAGCAGGCCGCGGAAATATTCCTGCTGCCGCTCGTTCATAAACTCTTCGTCGTCGCGAGGAACATAATCCGTATCGAGATTTGATTTGGCTGCGCGCAGCGCGTCGGCACCAATGTCGGCAATCTTGGTCGGCATGAGGGGCTCTCGCGTCCTTTCCTGTCACCCTGCCAGCCGTCAAGCGGTGCAGGGAGTGGCGCGCCTATAACCAGCCGCTGGTTGCGATACAAGCGCCGAAGCAGCCGATAGTGACCGGCCGTGAAGCGCGGCTGAACGGAGAGCGTATCAGAGGAGATTCTCACCGATCGATTGCAAGCCGTAGCGTGCCGTGGCCGAACCCGATTTAGGGCCGAAGATTAACCAATCGTACGGAATCATTGCAGTCTCCGTACTATTTTGGGACAATAACCGCCATTGGGGTTGATTCCGGCGACCTTTTCCCGCTGCCGGACAGGTAAACGCGGTTAACGCAATTGCCGCGTTCGCAAAGCTTTGACCTTTTGGGGTGTAGCGAAGGTGAAACAGGTGCCGGTGGATGGCGCTTTGCACCTGCAACGGGAAAGAAAGAGAAACCTATGTCTGTCCGAATGGCCCTCGCCAAGCTTTGCGCCTGCACCTGCGGCGGCGCGCTCATCGGGACCGGCGCGATGCAGGTTGCGGATGTTCCGTCGGCGCGCGCCCAGACAGCCAAATGCTCGCCCTGCGTCGGCAAAAAGGTTGTTCGCAAACGTCACGCCGCGCGCAAGCCGGTCAAGCGCGTGCGCCGCGTCGTCACAACCAAGCGCATCATCCGCACTGCGACCCCGCAGACGCAGGTGGTGACCCAGACGATCCCGCTGCCCCCGATCCCCTACGCTCCCTTTCCGCAGCGCGGCGGTTTTGAAGGCGGCGGCAGCGGCGGCGGTGTCACCGTGATCGGTGGCGGCTTTGGCGGCGGTTTCGGCGGCGGCTTTTTCGGAGGTTTCTTTGGCGGCAGCAGCGGCGGCGGTAGCAGCGGCAGCATTGTCGTCACCTCGACGACGACCGGCGGCCTCAGCACCACCTCCAGCAGCACGTCGGGCGGTGTTTCGACTTCGACTGGGGGCGTCAGCACCTCGACTTCGACGGGCGGTGTTTCGACCTCGACCGGCGGCGTCAGCACCTCGACTTCGACGGGCGGTATTTCGACCTCGACCGGCGGCGTCAGCACCTCCACCTCTACCGGCGGGATCAGTTCGACGACGTCCACCGGCGGTGTCTCCACTTCGACAGGCGGCGTTTCGACTTCGACCGGGGGCGTCAGCACCTCGACCGGCGGCGTTTCGACCTCGTCGGGTAATGTGTCGACCTCATCGGGCAACGTCAGCACCTCGTCGGGCAACGTCTCGACGTCATCGGGCAACGTGAGCACGTCGTCATCGAGCAGCAGTTCGTCGTCTTCCTCCTCCTCGTCCAGTTCGTCGTCGTCGGGCGGCAGCTCGTCGAAGGGCGGCTCGTCGCATGGCAGCTCGGGCTGGGGAAGCTCGTCGTACGGCAGTTCGGGCGGCTCGAATGGTTCGAGCGGCAGTTCGGGCGGCTCGAGCAGCTCGTCGTCCAGCTCGTCGTCGTCGTCGAGCAGCAGCACGTCGAGCGGTGCAACCTCGTCGGGCGCGACTGGCGGCAGCAGCAGCTGGGGCTCGACCGGCAGCACCAGCACGGGCAGCACCGGCTCCTCATCGTCGAGCAGCAGTTCGTCGTCCTCTTCTTCTTCGTCCAGCTCGGGCGGCACCAGCAGCGGATCGTCGGGTACGCCGACTCCCGTTCCGGCGCCGCCGATGATGCTGTTGTTCGGCGCCGCCGCCGTCGCGCTGGTCGCCCGCCGCCGCGCAGCGAACCGCAACGACAAAGACGCCGACGCGGCGTAAATGATCCACTGGAGGTCGGGGGGCTAACCCGGACCACCACACTGAAGGGCTGCCTTTCGGGGCGGCCCTTTTTTATGGGCGCAATCGGGCTCGAGCAGCGCGGCGGAACAACAATCCTCCCCGTCGCGCAGCGATGGGGAGGCGGCAGCGCGTAGCGCTGACGGAGGGGCATTTGCACTACCGTCGCGGCCCCTCCACCCCTTGCTTGGCAAGCGGCCCCCCTCCCCATGGCTACGCGACAGGAAGGAGCACCCAAGGACAGGCTTGCACCCCCCGCCCGGCAACGCCATAGCGCGCCCATGCACGATATCCGCCTGATCCGGGATGACCCGCAAGCCTTCGACTCCGGCCTCGCACGCCGCGGCCTCGAACCCCTGTCCGCCGCCATCCTGGCCGCCGATGCGTCGGTGCGCGCGTTGCAGACCGAAATTCAGGCCTCGCTCGCGCGCCGCAACGAAGCGTCGAAGCTGATCGGCCAGGCAATGGCGCAGGGCGACAAGGACAAGGCCGAAGCGCTGAAGGCCGAGGTCGCGACGCTCAAGACGTCGCTACCCGAAAAAGAAAATGCCGAGCGCGAACAACTCGCGGCGCTGCAAGACACTCTCGCCGCGCTCCCGAACCTCCCCGCCGCCGACGTTCCCGAGGGAATGGACGAAGACGGCAACGTCGAAATCGCACGCTGGGGCACTGCGCGCAGCTTCGACTTCGCGCCGCAGGAACACGCCGACTTCGCCCCCGCGCTCGGGCTCGATTTCGAAACCGCGGCGAAGATGTCGGGCGCGCGCTTTGCGTTCCTGAAGGGCCAGATGGCGCGGCTAGAACGCGCGCTCGGCCAGTTCATGATCGACCGGCAGACAATCGACGCAGGCTATACCGAATGCGCTACCCCGCTAATGGTCCGCGACGAAGCTGCGTACGGTACCACCCAGCTGCCCAAATTCCGCGAGGATCTGTTCCAGACCACCGACGGCCGCTGGCTGATCTCGACCTCCGAAATGAGTCTGACCAACGCGGTGCGCGAAGAAATCCTGCCCGACGCCGATCTGCCGATTCGCATGACCGCGCTCACCCCCTGCTTCCGCTCCGAAGCCGGGTCAGCGGGGCGCGACACGCGCGGCTACATCCGCCAGCACCAGTTCTGGAAGGTCGAGCTCGTCTCGATCACTCGCCCCGAAGACAGCGATGCCGAGCTCGAACGCAAAACCCGCGCCGCCGAAACGATCCTCGAAGCGCTGGAACTGCCCTATCGCAAGATGCTGCTTTGCGCCGGTGACATGGGTTTTGCCGCGCGCAAGACCTATGACCTTGAAGTCTGGCTGCCCGGCCAGAACGCCTATCGCGAGATTTCGAGCTGTTCGAACTGCGGCGATTTCCAGGCGCGGCGCATGAACACGCGCTTCCGCCGCGAGGGCGGGAAGACCAACGAATTCGTCCACACGCTGAACGGGTCGGGACTCGCGGTCGGTCGGACGCTGGTCGCGGTGCTCGAAAATTACCAGCAGGCGGATGGCAGTGTCATCATTCCAGATGCGCTGCTCCCCTATATGGGCGGGATCACGAAACTGACACCCGCCGCCTAATACTCGTCACCCCGGACATGATCCGGGGTCCACGACGCCATCGCCGAATGGATACCTGCTCAAGCCTGTCCTGAGCAGGTCGAAGGGTCCGGCAAGACGAAGAGAGAAAGATCGAAACGTTGCGCATCCTCCTCACCAACGACGACGGCTACCACGCCCCCGGCCTCGCCGTGCTCGAAACGATCGCGCGCCAGCTCAGCGACGATATCTGGGTCTGCGCGCCCGCCGAGGAGCAGTCGGGCGCCGGTCACTCGCTCACCCTGTCGCGTCCCGTCCGCATCCGCCAGCATGACGAACGGCGCTTCTCGTGCAGCGGGACGCCCACTGATTCGGTGATGATGGCGATCGGTAAGCTCATGCCCGACAAGCCCGACCTGATCCTGTCGGGCGTCAACCGCGGCGCCAACCTTGGCGACGACATCACCTATTCGGGCACCGTATCGGCGGCGATCGAAGGCGCGCTCGCAGGCATTCCTTCGATCGCGCTCAGCCAAGTATATGCCAAGGAAGGCATGGGTGACACCGTCCCCTTCGCCCCCGCCGAAACCTGGGGTGTACAAGTGCTGCGTCCGCTGCTCGCCATGGCCATGCCGCCGCGCACGCTGATAAACATCAACTTCCCCGCGATCCCAGCCGCCGAGGTGCAGGGCATCCGCGTCACCCGCCAGGGTTTCCACGATTATGGCCGCGGCTCGATCGTCGAAGGCACCGACCCGCGCGGCTATCGCTATTACTGGTTCGGCCTGCACGGCATCGAACACAGCCTCGCGCACGACAGCGACCTCGAGGCGATCGACGATAATTTCATCTCGGTCACTCCGCTCCATCTCGACCTGACGCACGACGCGTCGCTGGCGGCGTTGCGGAGTGCTTACGCGGTCTAAGTCGTCCCCCCCCGCGAAGACGGGGGCCGCTGTCGGTTTAAGCAGCGACGAAGGCATATGGCCTCTCGCGGCTCCCGCCTTCGCGGGGGCGACGGCTTTGGGTCTAGCCACCGCTCGCTTCCTTTGGCAATTGCGGCGCGTGGGGGAAATCAGACATCATGTCGGGGTGTTGCTGGGCGCTATGCTGCTTGCCGGTTGTATCCCCGCGGCCCCTGCCCCGCCGGCACGGCCCGTCGCGCCGACAACCGCTCCGCCCTCCTCCCAGGGCAGCTTCGACTTTGATCGCCGACCGGTGAGCAACGTCGTCGGCGGCGACGCGCGGCCGACCTGGACGCTCAAACCCGTGGTCAGCAATGCGGTGCGCGTGACCGCAGAAGCCTACACCGTCCGCCCCGGCGACACGCTACGCGCGATCGGCGAAATGAGCGGCGCGGGGTCCGAAGCGCTTGCACTCGAAAACGACCTCACCCCGCCCTTCACCCTGCACCCCGGCCAACAACTTCGTATCCCCGCCGGCCTGTACCACCGCGTCGGCGCGGGTGAGACCGGGATCAGCATCGCGCGCGCCTATGGCGCCGAATGGGGTGAGATCATCACGATCAACGCGCTCGCCGACCCCTATATATTGCGCGTCGGCCAGCGGCTGCGCCTGCCGTCCGATGCGCGCGCCGCGCCTCCCGGCCCCGTCAACGTCAGCGCCCGCGCCGCGGCCTTTACCCTCGCCATCGACGACATCGTCACCGGCAGCCAGCCCGCGCTCGCCGAAAGCAGCCGTCCGACCGCGGGCAGCGCCGCGCCGCGTCAGCCGGTGACCACCGCCATTGCTGCACCAGCCGCCTTCACCGGTCGCTTTGCCTGGCCGCTAAACGGCCCGATCCTCGCGCGCTTCGGCCCGCTCGCACCGGGCAAGATCAGCGACGGCATCAACATCGCCGCCGCCGCGGGCACCCCGATCCGCGCCACCGCCGATGGTGTGGTCGCCTATGCCGGCGACCAGATCGGCGTCTATGGCGGCTTGGTCCTGATCAACCATGGCGGCGGCTGGGTCAGCGCCTATGGCCATGCAGCGAAAATAGACGTGCAGCGCGGTCAGGCGGTGCGGACAGGCGACGTCATCGGCCGCGCCGGAGCGACTGGCCAGGTCCAGACGTCGCAACTCCATTTCCAGCTGCGCAAAAATCGCATACCCATTGATCCGATGAACCAATTGCCGCCCCGATGAGCGACCACAAACCGTCCAAGCTGAAACCGCAGCACCGCTTTCAGCCGCTGCGCCGCGCCAGCAAATGGCCGGTGTGGGCCGATGTTGGCGCACGGCTTTCGCTTGCCTTCTTTCTGATCGGTATCGTCGTGCTCGTTCACTGGATCGATCGCGAAGGATTGGTCGACCATTACGATGGCCATGTCAGCTTTCTCGATGTCGTCTATTTCACAATGATCTCGGTGACGACGACGGGGTTCGGCGATATCGCGCCGATCTCGAATCGATCGCGCTTGATCGAGGCGGTAATCGTCACCCCGATCCGCATCGCGGTGTTGTTTATCTTCGTCGGCACCGCCTATAATTTCGTCCTCAAACGCACATGGGAAAAATGGCGCATGGCCCGCATCCAGGCACAGCTCACCGACCATATCGTCGTCCTTGGCTTTGGCGTCAGCGGCAGCGAAGCCGTCAAGGAACTGATCGCGCGCGGCACCGATCCGGCGTGCATCGTCGTCCTCGACCAGTCGGCGTCGCGGATCGAAGAGGCCGAGGCGATGGGCTGTAACGTGCTGCAGGGCGACGCATCGAACGACGACACGCTGATCGACGTCCATATCGGACGAGCGCAGGCGGTGCTGGTGTCGGCGGGCCGCGACGACAGCTCGATCCTCATGGTCCTGACCGTTCGCCACCTCTCACCCAAAGTGCCGATCAGCGTCGTCATTCGTGCGCAGGACAATGAAGTCCTCGCGCGGCAGGCAGGCGCGAACAATGTCATCAATCCGGTCAGCTTCACCGGGCTTTTGCTTGCCGGATCGGCGCAGGGCGCGCATGTCGCCGACTATATGGCTGACCTTGCCAGCATCGGCGGGCGCGTCCAACTGCGCGAACGGCCTGTCGCCGCCGCCGAAATCGGGCGCAGCATCGACCAACTCGCCAACGAAGGCCGCGGCCTGCGCATCTATCGCGGAGGCAAACCCTACGGCTTTTGGGAACCCGAAGCGCAAAATCTTGAACCCGGCGACCTGGTCGTCGAGGTCATCCGCTGCGAAGAGTGCGAAGCAGGCGTCGACGGCGACTAACCCCGCCAGTATATCCAGCCCGCCCACAGCCAGCCAATGATCAGCAACCCACCGCCGATCGGTGTCACCGCACCCAACCAGCGCGGCGCGCCGAGCGCCATCGCATAGAGCGTCCCTGCAAAAATCGCCGCTCCAACCAGCAACATGATCGCCGGACCACGCGCAACGCCGATGATCGCCAGCGCGGCGACCGCGTGGATCAGCTGATACATCCCTCCGGTGCGCAGCCATTCGGCCTCCTGCTGCCCCGTCGCGCCATGCGCGCCGAACGCCCCCGCCGCGACCGCAACCGCCGCCGAAACTGCCGCAAATATGCCTATGCTCATCCGTTACCCTATCCGCTTGCAATGCCGCACCAATCGGTCAAGCTGTAAACCGATGACAGGGAGAAGGCGATGCCCCGCGACATACCGCTGCCCACCGGATTGAAACCGCCGAGCCGCCGCGCGCAGCTCGGCGAACTCACGCTGCCGTTTGACATGCTGCGCTATGGCCTGTCGGGCTATCATCTCATCGGCGCCCCGCGTGGCGACGGCCGGCCCGTCGCCCTGCTCCCCGGTTATGGCGCGTCCGAGCTCTCGATGCGCCCTTTGGAGGCGTATCTGCGTCACCTCGGCTATCATGTCCGCGACTGGGGCATGGGCCGCAATCAGGGCCGCGTCGCCGCCGACGTCGAACGCTTCGCGGCGCAGGCGGCCGAATGGGTCAAGGCCGACGGCGCCCCGCTCTCCCTGATCGGCTGGAGCCTCGGCGGCGTCATTGCCCGCGAAACCGCGCGCGCTTATCCCGAACTGGTCCGCGAAGTCATCACCATGGGCACCCCGGTCATCGGCGGCCCCAAATATACCGCGCTCGCGCAGCGCTTCGCCGGGCGGGATTTCGACGCAATCGAGCGCGAGATCCACGCGCGCAACCTGAAAGGGCTGACGCAGCCGCTGACCGTCATCTACTCTGACCGCGACGGTATCGTCGGGCCGGATATCGCCGTCGACACTTACAACGATCAGGCGCGGAATATCAAAGTCGACAGCACGCATCTGGGTTTGGGGATCAACCCGAAGGTTTGGCGGATTGTCGCCGATACGCTGGCGGGGGCGCGCTAAAACCCTTTCCCTTCAGAAGAGGGGCTTGGGACAGGTGACAAACCCCAAAAAATCCCCTATGCGCGCCCGCAATCATGACAGTCAAATCCCTCCCCTCCCAGCCGAAGGTCGGCATGGTTTCGCTCGGCTGCCCCAAGGCACTCGTCGACAGCGAACGGATTCTGACCAAGCTACGCGCCGACGGTTATGGCCTGTCGCCCGATTATGCGGGCGCTGACGTCGTGCTCGTCAACACCTGCGGCTTCCTCGACTCGGCGAAGGAAGAAAGCCTCGAGGCGATCGGCGAAGCGATGGCCGAGAATGGCCGCGTCATCGTCACCGGCTGCATGGGCAATGAAGCCGAGGTCATCCGCGCGCGCTTTCCGAATGTGCTCGCGGTCACCGGCGCACACCAGTACGAACAGGTCGTCGACGCCGTCCACGAAGCCGCGCCGCCGACCCAAGGCCCATTCGTCGATCTGGTTCCCGAAGGCGGCTTGAAACTAACGCCGCGCCACTACAGCTATCTGAAGATCAGCGAAGGATGCAACCATAGCTGCTCCTTCTGCATCATTCCCGATCTGCGCGGCAAACTCGTCAGCCGCCGCATCGACGCAGTGCTTCGCGAGGCCGAAAAGCTCGTCGCGGCGGGAACCAAAGAGCTACTGGTGATCAGCCAGGACACCTCGGCCTACGGCGTCGATACCCGCCACGACCCGCGCCAGTGGAAGGGCCGCGAAGTCCGCGCCCATTTGACCGACCTCGCGCGCGAACTCGGCCAGCTTCAGACCAGCGAAGGCCGCGCTCCATGGGTGCGTCTCCACTATGTCTATCCCTACCCCCACGTCGACGCGGTGATCCCTCTGATGGCCGAGGGACTGCTGACCCCCTATCTCGACATCCCCTTCCAGCACGCCAGCCCGAGCGTCCTCAAGCGCATGAAGCGCCCCGCGAACGAAGCGAAGGTGCTCGAACGGCTCAAGAACTGGCGCGCGATCGCCCCCGACATCGCAATCCGCTCCAGCTTCGTCGTCGGCTTTCCTGGCGAGACCGAGGCGGATTTCCAATATCTCCTCGACTGGCTCGACGAAGCCCAGCTCGACCGCGTCGGCGCCTTCCGCTTCGAACCCGTAGCGGGCGCGCAGGCGAATGCGCTCGACGATCAGGTTCTCGAAGAGGTCAAGGAAGAACGCTACCAGCGGATCATGGAAAAAACCGCCGCGATCAGCGCCGCGAAGCTCGAAGCCAAAATCGGCCGCACGCTGCCGGTGATCATCGACGAAGTCGGCGAAGCCGACGAAGACGGCAGCATCGGTGCCACCGGGCGGTCACAGGCCGACGCGCCTGAGATCGACGGCCATGTCTATCTCCGCGACGTCGCTGCGACGTTGAAAGCCGGCGATATCGTCGATGTCGCGATCGAGGATGCTGACGAGCATGATCTGTTCGGAGTTGTCGCCGGCTGAACCGTGGATTTGTTGGAACGAGCTTTACCAATGGGTGTTACCGCAGGAACATCTAGCGGGGGCTGAAATATGCGGGCGATCAATTCATTAGCCGTAACGATCGCAGCGGCGGTCGCGCTCGCCGCCTGCGACCGCAAGGTCGCCGTCGACCCCCCGCCTCGCGCCACCGACAAAGCGCCCTCCCCCACGCAAACCTCGCTGATTGCGGTGCCAATCAACGCCGATACCACCGCGCTCAAACGGGCGCTCGAACGCGCGGTGCCAAAAACGCTGTGGACGATCAACCGGCGCGAGCGCGCGTGCGTCAAGCCGCAGCAGCTCAAGGTCTTTGGCAAGGAGGTCGAGGTCACGCCGCCCATCGCCTGCACGATCGTCGGGCGGGTGACGCGCGGACCGCTGCGGCTGCGAGGCGTGGGTGACGAGATTATCGTCGATGTGCCGCTGAGCGCCACGATCGCGGCGCGCGACGTCGGCGGGGTGCTCAAGGGCGAGACCGCGACCGGTGCCGCGATGGCGCATGCCCGGGTCCAAATCGACATCACCCCCGACTGGCGCACCCGCGGCACGGCGCGGATCAGCTATGGCTGGACCAAAGCGCCGGGGATCAATTTCCTCGGCAAGCGCATCACCTTTACCGACGAGGCCGACGCCAAGCTGAAGCCTGTCGTCCGCGACGTCGAGCGCGAAGTGAACCGCGAAATCGCGCGGATCGACATCCGCCAGCAGGCGTCGGAGGTGTGGCGGCAGAGCTTCACCGCGCTCGAGCTCAATCGCGACAAGCCGCCGGTGTGGATGCGCATCACGCCACAGCGCATCCTCTATGGCGGATACCGCATGGAGGGGCAGCAGATGCGGCTGAACCTCGGGCTTGAGGCGATTACCGAAACCTTTGTTTCGGGTCGCCCGACCGACCCAACGCCGACTCCGTTGCCGAACATGGTTCGCGAGGCGCCGACGCCGCATCTCGACGTGCGGGTTCCGGTGCTCGCCGATTATTCGCAACTTCAGCCCGTGGTCGATCGTGCGTTGCTCAAACGGTCGGCGCGGCCATTTGTCTTGCCTAAAGTCGGACCGATGACGGTCAAATTCGGCAAATCGACGATCTATGGCGCGCCCGACGGGCGCATCGCCTTGGGTGTCGATGTCGCCATGCGTCTGGCGGACCGCAGCGGCCAGCCGACCCAAGGACGCATCTGGATGACGGCGGTTCCCAACAACAAACCCGGCTCGGCCGAGGTGCATTTCACCGACCTGTTGATCAACGGCGACACCGACGGGGTTGGGGGCGACCTGCTGATCACGCTCGGCCAGAGCCCGGGGTTTGCCCCGCTGATCGCCGATGCCCTGACGCAGAACTTCGCGCGCGATCTGCGTGAACTACAGGGCAAGATCAAGCGCGCGGTCGATCAGCGGCGCGAGGGGGCCTTCGTCATACGTACCCGGGTCGACGGCTTCGAGATTGGTCAGATCAAGGCCTATGGCAACGGTCTGTACCTGCCGGTCCGGATGGTCGGTGGGGCGAGCGTCGATTACCGCCCCGCAAAATGATCAGAACAGCCGCGTGATCCCATAGAAGGCCGCCGCGACGATCGCGCTCGCCGGAATGGTGATAAACCACGCCGCAACCACATTGCTGGCGACGCCCCAGCGCACAGCGCTGGCGCGGCGCGCGACGCCGGCGCCGATGATGCTGCCGGTGATTGTGTGCGTCGTCGACACCGGAATGCCGAGCAGGCTGGCAGTAAACACCATGATCGACCCGCCGGTCGACGCGGCAAAGCCCTGATGGTGCGACAGCTTGGTGATCCGTCCGCCCATCGTCTCGATGATCTTCCACCCGCCCGACAATGTGCCGAGCGCGATGGCGACGTAGCAGCTGAACGCCACCCAATGTGGAACGTGAAACTCACCCTGCAAATAGCCGGTCGAATAGAGCAGAACGGCGATGATTCCCATCGTCTTTTGCGCATCGTTGAGCCCATGACTGACCGAATAAGCTGCAGACGACAGCAGATGGAGACGGCGAAACGTCTTCTCGGCGATTTTGGCGGTGGCGCGGTGTAACGCCCAGCTGCTGACCAGCATCACCAGCATCGCCAGCAACATGCCGAGCATCGGCGACAGGAAGATTGCGATGACGGTCTTGTTGAGGCCCGTCCATTCGATCCCCTCAAAACCCGCATGGGCCACGCCCGCCCCGACGATCCCGCCCACCAGCGCGTGGCTCGACGACGACGGGATGCCTTTCAGCCAAGTGACGATGTTCCAGAACATCGCGCCCACCAGCGCCCCGAACACGACGGCGGGGGTCACCAGATCCTTGTCGACGATCCCTTTGCCGATCGTCTCCGCAACCTTATGAAGTTCGGGAAAGATAATCGACAGGAAATAGGCGGCGAAGTTGAAGAAGGCGGCAAAGACCACCGCCTGCACCGGGCGCAGCAACCGCGTCGCCACGACGGTCGCGATGCTGTTCGCGGCGTCGTGCAGTCCGTTCAGGAAATCGAACGCCAGTGCCAGAATGACCAGGCCGACGAGGAGCGGGAAAGCGAGTTCGTGCATGGTTTGCGCCCCCGCTTATGCGTGGTCGATGACCAGGCCGTCGATCTCGTTCGCGACATCCTCGAAACTGTCGGTGACGCGTTCAAGGTGACGATAGAGTTCACGCCCGATCAGGAAGCGGGCGCTGTTCGATTGCCCATGTTCCTTGAAGAGGCGCTTGAGGCCCGCGGCGTGGATTTCGTCGGCATGGCCTTCCATCCGCACCAGCCGCTCGGTCAGCTCATGCAGGCGCATCGCATTCGCAGAAATATTGCGAAGCAGCGGCAGCGCCTCCGCGGTCAGCCGGGCAGCGTCGACGATGATGCCACCGATGTCGCGCATTTCGGGTTCGAATTCGGTAACGTCGTACAGATCGACGGCGCCCGCGGTCTTTTGCATCTCGTCGATCGCATCGTCCATCGACGCGATCAGGTCGGTGATCGCGCTGCGGTCGAACGGGGTCAGGAAGGTGCGGCGCACTGTCTGCAAAACTTCGCGGGTGATCGCGTCGGCGTCATGTTCGCGCTCGATGATTTCCTGGACATGGTCGGCCATGCCCTCGCCGCCCTGCAGCATCCGCGACAAGGCATTCGCGCCTGCAACGAGCGTCGCGGCGTGGCTTTCGAACAATTCAAAGAAATTTCCCTGTCGCGGCAGCAATCGCTGAAACCATGCGAACATTCGGCTTACCCCTGCTTTTTCTGCTACATTCTGAACGGCGCTGCGCGGCGCGGCGACAGCGCGAAAACCGCCGTCGCCAAATGAGCGGATCAGCGCCTGCAGGTCGGGCTCCTCAACCGCCAGGGCGGCATCGCGGAACGAGAACCATCTGCGCTCGCGTTCGTCCATTTCCTTCCACTCGGCGAGCTCATTGGTCACCGCCAGCGGAAATACTTCGACATTGTACATGATGGCCGCGCCGTTCGCGCGGCGCTTGCGATATTCATAGCTGCCGATCGGGGTCGGGCACACTGCCCCGGTGACGCCCGCCTCTTCCTCGGCTTCGACAGCCGCGGCGGCGTGGCGGGTCATCCCCGACAGCGGATTGCCTTTCGGAACCACCCAGCGCTTCGTCTCGCGCGAGGTGATCAGCAGGATTTCGGTCGGACCGTCGTGCGCCGGTCCGCCGAATCGATAAGGGAGGACAGCGATCTGACGCACAAACTCGACCTTTTTCTGGATTTTCATGGCCGCGACGGACCGAGGTGACAAAAGCGTTACGCCTCTATGACAATATTATGACAGCGACAAGCAGGCTTCGTCGCCGCGCTCCTTTCCGTAAACGTCAATTCGATTGCAAAATGCAACGTGGTGCGTAAGCTGGCGTCAAACATAGTCGGGAGACAGGATGATGGCAGGCACCGCGACGATGGAACGCGCCGCAGACACGAAGGCTGCACCGGTCGATCAGGACGTGCTGATCGTCGGCGCCGGGATCTCGGGCATCGGCATGGCGGTCCATCTTCAGCAATTCAGCCCCGACCGCAGCTTCGCGCTGGTCGAGCGTCGTTCCAATCTGGGCGGCACATGGGATCTGTTCCGCTACCCGGGCATCCGATCGGATAGCGACATGCACACGCTGGGGTTCGTGTTTGAACCGTGGAAGCATGAAAAGACGATCGCCGACGGCCCCGCGATCCTCGAATATCTCAACCGCATCGTCGACGAGCGTCATATCCGCGAGCGCATTCGCTTCGATCGCAAGGTCGTCGGCGCCGATTGGGACAGCGCCGCGGCGCGCTGGACAGTCACGCTGGAGGACAATGCCGGCGGGACATCGACGACCACCGCGCGCTGGCTTTATCTCGGGGCGGGTTATTACGACTATGACGAGCCGTTCGACGCCAGTTTCACCGGCCGCGAGGACTTCAAAGGCCAGATCATCCATCCGCAATTCTGGCCCGAAAGCCTCGACTATACGAACAAGAAGGTCGTCGTGATCGGATCAGGCGCGACCGCGGTGACGATCGTCCCGTCGATGGCCGACAAGGCCGCGCATGTGACGATGCTTCAGCGCACTCCGACCTGGTATTTCATTCGCCCGGCGAAGGACGCTTTTGCGAATTTCCTGCGCAAAGTCCTGCCCGAGAAGCTCGCGTATAAAATCACCCGCTTCAAAAATGTGAAGCTGCAGGACATCGGCTTTCGCCGCGCGCGTGAAAAGCCCGAGAAGGTCAAGGATTTCCTGTCCGGCAAGATCAAGGCGGCGCTCGGCGACCGCTACGACGAAAGGGCTTTTACCCCGCCTTATAATCCATGGGACCAGCGGCTGTGCCTGGTTCCCGACGCCGATTTCTTCAACGCGATGAAGGCCGACAAGGCGTCGGTGGTCACCGATCATATCGAACGCTTTGACGCCTCCGGCATACAACTGAAGTCGGGCCAACATCTCGACGCCGACATCATCGTCACCGCGACCGGGCTCAAGCTCGCCGTCGCAGGCAAGATTCCGGTGCGCGTCGACGGCGCGCTCGTCGATTGGAGCGAGCATTTCTATTACAAGGCGTGCATGTTCTCGAACATCCCGAATTTCTCGGCGGTGTTCGGGTATCTCAACGCCAGCTGGACGCTGCGCGCCGACATCGTCGCCGAATATGTTTGCCGCGTGCTCAACCATATGCAGGCGACCGGCACGACGGTAGCGACCCCGGCGCTGGCCGACCCCGCGACGCTGACCGAGGAAAATATCTTCGATTTCTCGTCGGGCTATATCCAGCGTTCGCTGCACATCATGCCGAAAAATGCCGACAAGCTGCCCTGGCGGCTCAACCAGAATTACATCCAGGATCGGATCGACATGAAGACCGGCGCGATCGACGACGGGGTGCTGGCGTTCGCAAATGCGCGGGCGGTGGCTTCGGCGCCTGCCGAACTGGAAGCTGCTGAATAGTCAGTCGACGTGCTCAGGCTTGCCCTTGGTCGAGCCTGACGCAAACTCTCCAAGCTGCTTTTCGGTCATGCTTTCAGCCATCTCCTTCGATGCGCCCTTGAGGTTCGATTTCGGCGTTTCGCCGCGTTTGGCGCTGAGCGCGGCTCCGGCGGCTCGCTGTTGGGCTTTGGACTTCGCAGGCATGTTTCCTCTCCTTTGCCGCCCCGCTAGCCATTAACGATTGTCCCGCCATTGGGATGCAACACCTGGCCCGACATATAGCTGCTGTCGGCGCAGGCGAGGAACAGGAAGCAGGGCGCGACCTCGTTCGGTTCGCCGGGTCGCTTCATCGGGGTGCTCTCGCCAAAAGTTGCGACCTTGTCCGCGGGTGCGCCACCGCGCGGATTGAGCGGGGTCCAGATCGGCCCCGGCGCGACCGCGTTCACCCGGATGCCTTTCTCGACCAGATTTTCACTGAGCGAGCGCGTGAACGCCGTGATCGCACCCTTGGTGGCGCTGTAATCGAGCAGCCCGCCCGACCCCTGATACATGGTAACGCTGGTGCAATTGACAATTGCCGCGCCTTTCTTGAGGTGCGGCAGCGCCGCCTGTACCAGATAGAACATACCGAAGATGTTGGTAGCGAATGTCTGTTCCAACTGATCAGGACTGATGTCGCGAATGTCTTCGGCGGGGTGTTGCTCACCGGCGTTGTTGACGAGGATGTCGAGACGGCCGAGTTTCGCAACCGTTTGCGCGACGATCTTTGCGCCCGACTTGGCCTTGCCAACGTCGGCCTTGATCGCGATGGCGCGGCGCCCCTCTGCCTCGACGATCGCCGCGGTCTCGACCGCGTCCGCGCGGTTGTCGAGATAGACGATTGCGACGTCAGCTCCTTCGCGGGCGAAGAGCGCACAGACAGCGCGACCGATTCCGCTGTCGCCGCCGGTGACGATCGCCACTTTGCCGTCGAGCCGTCCCGAACCCGGGTAGCGCGGCTGCCATTTGGGGGCGCGGTCGAGGTCGGCTTCGCTATCGGATGGCGGTTTGGCGATCGTCTTGCCGCCGCCAACGTCACGCCGCAGCTTGGCCGCGGCGTTCTGCTTGCCCTTCTGATCTTTCGGGTTTTCACCGATCTTGCCGGCTTTGGGCTGTTTCGCCATGTCCTTGTCCTTCGATCTCAATTGATGGGGAGGAAGTCGCGTTTGAATTCGTCCTTCACCGCACCGACCAGGGTGCCGGTCACCGGGACGTTGATCTTGTAGCTGCCCTCGGCAAAGGGACCGATTTCATAGGGCGCAATGGCGATTGTCATGCGATCGAGATAGCGCCCATCGGACGAGCCCAGCCACACGGTCTGCGCCGACGCGGGCGGGCAATTGCCGAACGGGCTGTCCGGAGCTTCTTCGGCAACAATGCCCTTGGCCGTCTTGGCGCGCTCGATGCCCGCGCAGAAGGCGTTGCGGATCGCCGCGTCGAACGCCTCGCCGCTGGTGAACAGGTCGAGCGGCTGCCGCTGCTTCGCCCGGTTGCGGTCCCACAATAGTGTAGCAAAGCTAGTCATGCCGTGCGCGCCGCCAGTATAGGTCTGGATTTCCGCCGACAGGCTGAGGAAACGCGGTGTGTTCGACACGCGCTGCCACGTCTGAAGATGGCTGTGCGGGCGATAGGGGAAGCCCGCCTTTTCCGCCGCCGCCTTGTCGCGCCGTGCCACGGCAATCAGCGCATCGCGCCTAGTCGCGCGATCGTTGTCCAGCCACGCCGCAAGGTCCGGGATCATCGCCGCCTCACGCGGATAAGCATAAGCGAATTCGACAAGGTCGCTGCTTTCCTTGACGTTCGAGGCCGCGGCATTTTTGGCTTCCGCATCAGCGGCGGCGCTATCCGGGGCACCCGGTACCAACGCGGCCGCCGCCCTCTCGGCGGGCGTCGGCGGCTCGTCGGCACAACTGGAAAGGAGCACAGCGCCGGCCAGGAGCAGCAGGGTGGTGGCGTTCCGTGTTGCAGTCGTCATGCCAGCATAACGCGGGGAATCGACAAAATATCCATGGCGGCCTAGCACGGACGCATGACCGACTATTCCGATCTGATCCAGCCCGACAAGGGGCAGGACGCCCGCCCGATCCATCTTGTCGACAAAACGGGCTATGACGAATGGCTGAAGCGTCGCAGCGCCCGCGAGCGCGCGCACCTCGCCGCGGTGGGGTTCAAACCCGACGCCTATGTCCATGCGATCCTGCCCGGCGACGACCCCGATAAATGGGCAGTCGTCACGACGGTAGCAAAGACCGACAGCCTGTCGGCGTGGTGCCTCGCCAAGCTGGGCCAGATTCTGCCCGCCGGGCGTTATCGGCTCGAAGGTCAGCAACCGGGCAAGGCGCTGTTCGGCTGGATGAGCGCGCAATATCGGTTCGACACCTACCGATCAAAGGTCGAGACCAAGGGCGCGCGGGTGCTGCTGACCACCGATGTCGGCGCAATTGCGCCGATGGTGGCGGAGATGCGCGCGACCGCAATGGTCCGCGACATGGTCAACACCCCCGCCGCCGATATGGGGCCAGCGGCGATTGAAAAGGCCGCCGAACGCATTGCCAAAGCGCATGGCGGCAAGCTGACCGTCACCAAGGGCGAAGCGCTGGAACAGGGCTATCCGATGATCCACGCGGTCGGGCGCGCCGCGGCGAAGCACCACGCCCCGCGCCTGATCGAAATCGAATGGGGCAAAGACGGCGACCCGCGCGTCGCGCTGGTCGGTAAGGGGATCAGCTTCGACAGCGGTGGGCTCGATATCAAGCCGGCGTCGGGCATGCGGTTGATGAAAAAGGATATGGGCGGCGCCGCGCATGTGCTGGCGCTTACCGAACTGGTGATGGCGAGCGGGCTGCCGGTACGGCTGCACTGCCTGGTCGCGGCGGCCGAAAATGCGATCTCCGGGGATGCGTTTCGCCCCGGCGATGTGCTGAAAAGCCGCCTTGGCCTGACCGTCGAGATCGGCAACACCGACGCCGAGGGGCGACTGGTGCTGGGCGATGCACTGGCGAAGGCCGGCGAGGCCAAGCCCGAACTGATCGTCGATTTCGCGACGCTCACCGGCGCCGCGCGCGTCGCACTTGGCCCCGACCTGCCGCCGCTGTTCGCCAACGACGATGCGCTGGCCGAGGCAATGCTGAGCGCAGGAACCGAACGCGACGACCCGCTATGGCGGATGCCGCTGTGGGATGGCTATGCCGATCTGCTCGAAACCGATATCGCCGACCTGGGCAATGCGGGCAGCTCGGCCTTTGCCGGCACGATCACCGCGGCGCTGTTCCTCCAACGCTTCGTGCCCGAAGGCGTCCAATGGGCGCATCTCGACACCTTTGCCTGGCGCCCCTCGGCAAAGCCCGGTCGCCCCAAAGGTGGCGCGGCGCTGGGGTTGCGCGCCGCATGGGCGATGCTGCAGTCGCGCTACGACCGGCGCGGCAAGGCCTGAACATTCTTGATAAAGCGGGTCCGGCTGGTCTAATGGCGCGCGATTGTCCGCCGGGGGCGCGGAACTGCTATTTACGGGACGACAGGTGACAGCTCAAAGCGGCGACATTTCAGCGGCAAACCGCGTGCGCATGGGACGCCCCGGCGCCGTCGGCGCGGGCCGCGATCGCTTTGGCCTGACTGGCACATCGCAGGCCTATGACCCGCGCATCGTCGCCATCCGCCCCGACCTGGCCGACATCGCGGTCGCGGGGCAGCATTTCGCCCCGCACTATGCCGCACCGATGATGCGAAGCGGGGTGTTGCCTGCTGCGGTGCTGCGCGGATCGCCATCGCTCGACGCCGATCAGACCAGCGAGCTACTGTTTGGCGAAGGCTTTGCCCTGCTCGACCTGACCGGCGGCTGGGCGTGGGGATATTGCCTCGCCGACCATTATGTCGGCTATCTGTCCGCCGATGCGTTGGCCGCGCCGATTGCGCCGACGCACCGCGTCGAAATGATCGAAGCCATCCTCCACAACGCCCCCGATGCAGCAAGCGGCGGCCCCGCCGTTCTGCCGCGCGGCGCGCTGGTGATGGGCGAGGTCGAGGGCGAGTGGCTCGCGACGGCGCACGGCTATCTGCCGCTGGCGGCGCTGGTCGAGGTTGGCGCCGAAGATGCCGACCCCGCCGGACGCGCCGAGGAACTGATCGGCACTCCCTATCTTTGGGGCGGCCGCACGGCGAAGGGCATCGACTGTTCGGGGCTGGTCCAGCTGAGCTGGGCCGCCGCCGGGGTGCAGTTGCCGCGCGACAGCGATTTGCAGCTGGCAGCACTGCGCGCGGACAAGGACGTGGATCCCTCGGCGCTCGTGCGCGGCGATCTGGTGTTCTTTCCCGGCCATGTCGGCATCATGGCGGACGAGCAGAATATCATCCACGCCAGCCGACGATGGATGGCAGTGAAGACAGAACCGCTGGCCGACGTCATCGCGCGTTCGGCCGCCAAGGACCATAATCCGCCGGTGAGCGGGTATAAACGACTGCGATAAATCATGACACAGACGGTTTTCATCGACGGCGCGGCGGGAACGACGGGCCTGGAAATTGCCGAGCGGCTGGCGGGGCGCAGAGAATTCTCGCTGCTCGCGATCGACGATGCGCGCCGCAAGGACGCGGGCACGCGGCGCGAGGCGCTGAACGACGCCGATTTCGTCATCCTCTGTCTGCCCGACGATGCGGCGCGCGACGCGGTGGCGATGATTGCCAATGACCGCACCCGCGTGATCGACGCATCGACCGCGCACCGCGTCGCTCCGGGCTGGGTCTATGGCTTTCCCGAAGTCAGCGGGCATGACGCGGTCGCCAACGCGGCGCGGGTCAGCAACCCCGGCTGTTACTCAACTGGCTTTATTGCGCTCATCGCGCCGCTGATCCGCGCCGGGCTGCTTCCCGCCGACTGGCCCTATGCCTGTAACGCCGTCAGCGGCTATTCGGGTGGCGGCAAGGCGTTAATCGAACGCTTCGAGCAGGACCGCGATATCGCCTGGCGCGGCTATGCGCTGGGCCTTGGTCACAAGCATGTGCCGGAAATGCAGGCGCGCTGCGGCCTGTCGATCGCGCCGCTGTTTTCGCCATCGGTCATCCCCGCGCATCGCGGCATGGCGGTCGACGTGCAACTGCCGCTTGCCGCTATGCGGAATGCGGCCGCGCCCAGCGCGCTGCGCGCCGCGCTCGCCGATTTTTATGCCGCCAGCCCGATCGTGGTGATGGGCGAAGCGCCGACGGATGGCGAAATGTTGCTCCGCGCCTCGGACGCGGGCGACGACCGGATCGAGCTGTTCGTGTTTGCCAATGCTGACGGCAGCCAGGCGCGGCTGGTCGCGCAGCTCGACAATCTGGGCAAAGGCGCGAGCGGCGCCTGCGTCCAGAATCTCAACATCATGGCGGGATTGCCCGAAACCGAAGGCCTGCGGCTTTAAGACCTAGTGGACGGTGTCGAGAATATCCTCGACCGCCAGATAGGTGATCAACCGTTCAATCTGGCGCCAGCGCGCAAAATGGACGTGGTTGCCCAGCACGCGATACTGCTCGGCGCGCGCAGCGGCGGCAAATCCCGCCTCTTCGCCATGCACGAGAATGAGCGCATGGGCATCTTCGACTGCGGCGCGATCGGTCAGAAATGGTGCAGGCAGATGCATGGAGTCCCCGTCTTTGCCTTGGAACCATCTCCCTACCCCGCGCCCCTCACCGCGCCGTTCCCAACTGTGATGAAGATTCGGGTAAGGTTAATCGCAATGCCGCTGCTATTAACCCTTTGCCGCATCGTGCCGCACGCGTTTCACCTCTTTGCCGCCGCCTATCAGCCGTGTAGATAGGCGGGATGCGCAAGATCCTGAAATTCATCGCCGCCGCCCTGTTGCTGCTCGTCCTGATTGGCGGAGCGACACTGTACATCATGTCGCGGCCCGATGTGGCGCGCTTCTCGACCGCCGAACTCAGCGGCCGGGTGCCGGTGATGGCGTCGCAAAAAACCGAAACCTTTCCGACGATCAACGTCCCCGAAGTGACGGGATGGCCCGCAGGTCAGGCGCCGCGCGCCGCGCAAGGCTTGTCTGTCCAGCGTTTTGCCGACGGGCTCGATCATCCGCGCACCATGTTCGTGCTGCCCAATGGCGACGTGCTGGTTGCCGAAGCGCAAAGCCCGCCGCGTGACAGCTCGGGGATCGAGGGCAAGGTGATGAGCCGCCTGATGAGCAAGGCGGGTGCCGGCGGCGTGTCGGCCAACCGCATCAGCCTGCTCCGCGATGGCGACGGCGACGGCAAGGCCGAGGTCAAGACAGCCTACATCACCGGCCTCAATTCGCCCTATGGCATGGCGCTGGTCGGCGACACGCTGTACGTCGCCAACACCGACGCGCTGCTCGCCTTTCCCTACGTCGCGGGCGAGACGAAGATGAGCGGCAAGCCCACTAAGGTCGTCGACCTGCCCGCCAAAGGCACCAACCGCCATTGGACCAAAAGCCTGGTCGCCGCGCCGAACGGCTGGCTTTATGTCGGTGTCGGCGCCGACAGCAATATCGGTGAAAAGGGTATGAACCGCGAGTTCCGCCGCGCCAGCGTGCTCGAAGTACGACCGGAAAACAAATATATGCGGACCTTCGCTGCGGGCATCCGCAACCCCGTCGGTCTGGCTTATTATCCCGGCAGCGACCGGCTGTGGACCGTGGTCAACGAGCGCGACATGCTGGGCAGCGACCTGGTCCCCGATTATCTGACCGATGTTACCGAGGGCGATTTCTACGGCTGGCCCTGGTATTATTGGGGCGGCTTTGTCGATCCGCGCGTCGAACCCGAGGCCGAGGATCGCCGCCAATATGTCAAGCGCCCAGAATATGGGCTCGGCGCACATACCGCGCCGCTCGGCATGACCTTCACCCAGGGGCTCGACCTTGGCGAGCGCTGGTCGAACGGTGCGCTGGTGGCGCTGCACGGATCGTGGAACCGCGAACCGGCGGCGGGTTACAGCGTCGTGTTCGTCAAGTTCGGCGCCAACGGCAAACCGGTCGATGCGCTGCCGGTCACCCTGCTCGATCGTTTTCTGGCGTCGGACAACAAAACCGCCCGGGGTCGTCCGGCCGATGTGAAAGTTGCGAAGGATGGCAGCGCGCTGATCGCTGACGATAGCGGCGGGGTCATCTGGCGGGTAGCGAAGGCAGGGTGAATCGTCGTCCCCGCGCAGGCGCGGGCCGCTGGCAACCTTGGCCAGCCTGTGCAGGGCAAACCCGAGAGCCGCCCCCGCCTGCGCGGGGGGGCGACGGCCTTTAAACCCGCATCGGCATCAACACGTACAGCGCCGGGCTCTTCTCGCTCTCGCGGATCAGCGTCGGGGCGTTCGCATCGGCGAGGTGCAGTTCGACTGTGTCGCCGTCCACCTGACCCAATATATCGCTAAGGTAGCGGGCGTTGAAACCGATTTCCATCGCTTCGCTGTCGTAAACCGCGGCAACTTCTTCCGCCGCGGTGCCATTCTCGGGACTCGTCACTGACAGCGTGATGCGGTCCTTGTCGAGCCCGACCTTGACCGCGCGCGTCTTTTCGCTGGCGATCGTCGAGACGCGATCGACGCCCTGATACAGGCTTTTCGGATCGACTTTGAGCAGCTTGTCGTTCGCGGTCGGGATAACGCGGCTGTAATCGGGGAAGGTGCCGTCGATCAGCTTCGAGGTCAGAATGGCGTTGCCGAGCTGGAAGCGGATCTTGCTTGCCGACAGGCTGATTTCGACATTGCCTTCGGCCTCGTCGAGCAGCTTGCGGATTTCAGTGACGCATTTGCGCGGCACGATGACGTCGGGCATCGACGAGGCGCCCTCGGGGCGGGTGACAGTGTAGCGCGCGAGGCGGTGGCCGTCTGTCGCCGCAGCCTTCAGCACCGGACCCGACGCATCTTCGGCGACGTGCAGGAAGATGCCGTTGAGGTAATAGCGCGTTTCTTCGGTCGAGATCGCAAAGCGCGTCTTGTCGATGATCTGGATCAGCTCCGCGACTGGCAGTTCGAAGTTGGTCGGCAGGTCACCCTCGGCGATCATCGGGAAATCATCGCGCGGCAGCGTCGGCAGGTTGAAGTTCGAGCGGCCGGCCTTGACCTGCATCTTGCCCTCGGCAGCCGCGAGGCTGACCTCGGCACCTTCGGGCAGCTTGCGCGCGATTTCGAACAAAGTGTGCGCCGACACGGTCGTCGTCCCGGCGGTTTCGACCTTGGCGGCGATCGTTTCGACGACCTGCAAGTCGAGGTCGGTCGCCATCAGCTTCAGCTGGCCCGACGCATCGGCTTCGATCAGGACGTTCGACAGGATGGGAATGGTATTGCGCCGCTCGACCACCGACTGGACGTGGCCAAGGCTCTTCAACAACACTGCGCGTTCGATCGTCGCTTTCATTCTAATCCGCCATCCCTGTGTTCCGCGGGAGAAGTCCCTGAAAGAGCCGCCATCGAAGGCGATTCGTTGCCCCGATTCCCGGCCCCTAAAAATGCCCACCTTCCTTAACGCACGCGTCGGCACGTGCAAGCCATGCTTGCAAAGCATCCTCAATCGCGCGAACGAAGGCGCGATGCGGCGCTGGGCCTTCTTTTTCATGATGCTGGCGGCGCTGCCCGCCGCGGCGCTGGCTGCCGCCCCGACGGCGCTCGGCATTTTCGACGGCTGGGGCGCGTTCCGCGATCCCGCCACTCCCCGCTGTTACGCCATCGCCGCCCCCTCGGCGACGATCGGCACCCCGCAAGTCAAGGCCTATGCCAGCGTCGGTTACTGGCCCAAATTGCGCATCCGCGGCCAATTCTACGTCCGCCTGTCGAAGGCGCGCGCGGCGGGGCGCGACCTGCGCCTGACCATCGGCAGCCGCCGCTTCATCCTGACCGGCAACGGCGCGCATGGTTGGGCGAGTGACGCGCGGATGGACGCCGCGATCATCGCTGCAATGCGGTCAGCACCCAGCATGAGCGTCGCGAGCAGCACAGCCAGCGGCGGCGCGATTGCTGACACCTACCGCCTGCGCGGCGCCGCGACGGCAATCGACGCGGCGGCCCTGGGGTGTGCGAAGCTAGGCTGATAGCTCAGCCCTCGCGCGCCAGCCTCGTCAGTTCTTTCGCCAGAAAATCGAGCACTAACCGCACCCGCGGCACATGCCGCAACCGCTCGTGGGTCAGCAGCCAGAGCCCGGTGGTGTCTTCTTTCTTGGGTGGAATGCAGCGGATCAGATCGGGTTCGCGATCAGCAATGAAAGCGGGCAAGATGGTGAGGCCCATTCCCGAACGCACTCCGGCCAGCAGGCCGGTGCCGGTGTCATATTTCATCACCACCGAGTCTTCGAGACCATATTGGCGCAGCCACGCCTGATAGGGCCCCCACACCCCGCCACCGCCGCCTATGAACGGATGCGCCGCGAGCTGTTCGCGGCTGTGCGGGATGCCGTGGCGGTCGGCATAATCGCGGCTGCAATAGACGGTCCATGGATTGTCGGCGGTGCGCCGCCCGACCAGTCCGGCGCCGGTCGGCTGCTTGCTGCTGCGGATCGCAATGTCGGCGGCGCCGCTCGCCAGGTCGCGCTGCTCGTCCGACGTGTCGAGCTGGATGTGAATGCCCGGATGTTCGGCACGCAGATCGCGCAGAATTGGCGGCAGGATGGTGACCGCAAAGATTTCCATCGTCGTCAGGCTGACGGTGCCGCCAACTTCGCGCGATGACGCGCTGGCCGCTTCGCTGAACCGATCGGCGGCTTCACGCACCGCCGCCGCGCTGCCCAGCATCGCCTCGCCCACCGGAGTCAGCGCGTAGCCCGTCTGCCGCCGCTCGAACAGATTGAGCCCCGTCGCAGCCTCCAACGCCGCGATCCGCCGCGCGACGGTCGTCTGGCTGACGCGCAGCGCCTGCGCGGCGGTCAGGGTGCTGCCCGTTTCGGCGACGGCCAGAAAAGCTTTGAGGTCGTTCCAATCATACATGGCGTCTTGTGCTTCATATGCGGCTTTGCGGCATTCTGCAATTTTGCAGAATGGTAGCGCAACATCGTTGCTCCTGCTGCCCCGCAGGTTCGCTTATCTTGTGGTCACCGGCTTCCTCCCCTCCTCTTCAGCCGGCCGATGGAGACATAAGATGAAAAAGCTTCTGATCCTCGCCGCGCTGGCCACTGTTTCGGTTGGCCAGCCAGCTTTCGCCCAAACACCGCACGCAAACCCGAGCGTGGTTGTCCCGCACAAAGATCTCGATCTGCGGACCGAGGCTGGTACCAAAAGTCTCGACCGCCGCATCTGGCGCGCCGTCGTCGATGTGTGCGGCACCGCGCCTGACTATGACCTGCAAGGCAAGAACGACGTCCGGCAATGCCGCACCGACACGCGGCAGCTTGCCTCGACGCAGGCCGATCGCGTGATTGCCAGCGCGGCGCCCGATAGCGTCATCCGGGTCAGCTCGATCCAGAAATAGCTGGCGAACCCATGTTGCAGGGTTCGTCAGAGCCGGGGTCGCGATTCGGGCACGATCGCGGCCCCGGCCCAGGGCCGACGGGCGCGCGATTGCACATCTCCCCTTTCCCCCCTATATGCGCGCCCATCATGCAGATTCCCGGCCATATCGACCCCGTCACGACGGGCACCGTCCCGCTGCGCGGCGGCAACCGCATCGACCTGGTCGGGCTGACCCGCGACGCGATTAGCGGCGTGCTAGTCGAAGCCGGTCTGGACGCGAAGGGCGCCAAGCTGCGCGCCAAGCAGATCTGGCACTGGATGTACCACCGCGGCGTCACCGATTTCGAGGCAATGACCGACATCGCCAAGACGATGCGGCCGTGGTTGACCGACCGATTCATCATCGGCCGCCCGACCGTGCGCGAGGCGCAGGTGTCGAGCGACGGCACGCGCAAATGGCTGCTCGCCGCCGCCGACGGCCAGGAATATGAAATGGTCTTCATCCCCGACGCCGATCGGGGAACGCTCTGCGTGTCGAGCCAGGTCGGCTGCACACTCAACTGCCGCTTCTGCCACACCGGCACGATGCGCCTCGTCCGCAACCTCGCCGCGGGCGAGATTGTCGGGCAGGTGATGCTGGCGCGCGACGAGCTGGGCGAATGGCCCAAGGGGACGATGGCGGGTTTTGGCCCCGATCCCGAGGACGAAGACGACGAAGAGGGCGGCCATTACACCGCCGACGGCCGCATCCTGACCAACATCGTGATGATGGGCATGGGCGAGCCGCTGTATAATTTCGACGAGGTCAAGGGCGCGCTGAAGATCGTCATGGACGGCGACGGGCTTGCGCTGTCACGCCGCCGGATCACGCTGTCGACGAGCGGCGTGGTGCCGATGATGGCGCGTGCGGGTGAAGAAATCGGCGTCAACCTCGCGGTCTCGCTGCATGCGGTATCGAAGGAAGTGCGCGATGAAATCGTGCCGCTGAACCGCAAATATGGCATCGACGAACTGCTCAAAGCGTGCGCCGACTATCCGGGCGCCGGCAATTCGCGGCGCATCACCTTCGAATATGTGATGCTGAAGGACAAGAACGACAGCGACGACGACGCCCGCGAACTTGTTCGCCTTATCCGCGAATATGGCTTGCACGCCAAGGTCAATCTGATCCCCTTCAACCCCTGGCCGGGCGCGATGTATGAATGTTCGTCGCCCGAGCGGGTGCGCGCGTTCAGCAACCTGATATTCAAAGCCGGTATTTCGGCGCCAGTCCGCACCCCGCGCGGGCGCGACATCATGGCGGCGTGCGGGCAGCTCAAGAGCGCCGCGACCAAGCCGACCCGCGCCGAGCTCGACCGGATCGCGGAAGAGAAACAGGCGGCGCTGGGCTGAATCTTGTGCCATCCGGCTTTGTCGGATCGCAACCGCCTCACCTTTAATTGGCAGATAAGCGCCAGATTCGACGCATCGCGATTGCATAGCTATTCTGTACTGTGTGGTAAAAATAACACAGGTAAGAAAATTGTCACATGATGACCCTTCCGTTCATTGAAGCGACAGCTGCGAACGCCATTTAGGCGGTGGACCGCGACCCAAAGGGCGTGGCCATGTAAAAGCAGAAGGAAAATAAAATGAAGAAATTCGCAGTTGCAGCCGCTCTCCTGACGGCCATCGTTGCAACCCCCGCCATGGCGGCCGAAGGCGGCGAAGGCCGCGTCGAAGTGCGCGGCGGCCTGATCACCGGCAACGGCATCGACGAAGGCACGCTTGGCCTCGCCGCCGGTTATGACTTCGACCTTGGCTCGGCCGCATTCGTCGGCGCCGAAGTTGCGGGCGACAAGGTGCTTGTTGACGGTGCCGACGTCCAGTTCTCGGCCGGCGGCCGCGTCGGTGCCAAGGTTGGCGCGAACGGCAAGGCCTATGTCACCGGTGGCTACACCTTCAGCGACATCGACGATCCCTATGTCGGCGCGGGCTACCAGCACAAGCTGGGCCAGAACCTGTACGCCAAGGCCGAATATCGTCACCAGTTCATCGAGAACTTTGGCGATTTCGACACCTTCGTCGCGGGCGTCGGCTTCGCTTTCTGATCTTTCGGTCAGCAACGAAACAGGAAGGGGCGGCCGCTTGGTCGCCCCTTTTCATTTGCAGCACGACCGGCCACGGTAAGCCGATGACCGCCTTCTTCTATATCGCCGCCGCGCTCGCAGAAATTGCGGGCTGCTTTGCCTTTTGGGCTTGGCTGCGGCTCGACAAGTCGGCGTGGTGGCTAGCGCCCGGCACAGTGTCGCTGGCGCTGTTTGCTTATCTGCTGACCTTGGTCGATGCCGAGCATGCGGGGCGTAGCTATGCGGCTTATGGCGGGGTGTATATCGTCGCGGCTTTGCTGTGGCTGTGGGCGATCGAGGGCGCCGAGCCTGACCGCTGGGATCTGATCGGTGCCACGGTGTGTTTGGGCGGCGCGGCGATTATTTTGTTCGGGCCGCGGGGGAGTTAGATTCCTCCCTGTCGCGCAGCGATGGGGAAGGGAACCGCTCGCGAAGCGAGGGGTGGAGGGGCGGCGAAAGTAGCGCCAAAGTCCCTCTCCGTCAGTCCTTCGGACTGCCACCTCGCCATCGCTGCGCGACAGGGAAGATGTTTTAGTCCGCGTTCGGCAGCGCCTGCTCGACCAGCGGCGCCAGCGCTTCCGCCACCACCGTCACCCCTTTTGCATTGGGGTGCATATTGTCGCCGAGCATCAGCGCCTTGTCCGTCACGACATTGTCGAGGATGAAGGGGTAAAAGCTGACATCATATTTGGCGGCGAGTTCCGAATAGATAGGGTTGAATTTCTTCGCATAATCGCTGCCCATGTTCGGCGCCGCCATCATGCCCGTAAGCAGCACCGGAATCTCGCGCTTCTTGAGCTCAGCAAGCATCGCGTCGAGGTTGGCGCGCGTTTGGTTGGGGCCGATGCCGCGCAGCATGTCGTTGCCGCCCAGCCCGAGCAGCACCAGCGCCGGCTTCACCTTCGCATTATCGAGCACATAGGTCAGCCGCTGGCGCCCCGCCGCGGTGGTGTCGCCCGACACCCCGGCATTCTGCACCCGCGCCACCACGCCGTCGGCGGCCAGCGCCGCCTGCAATTGCGGCGACAGCCCTTCTTTCGGGCCAAGCTGATATCCCGCATAAAGGCTGTCACCGAACGCGATAACCAGCGGTGCGTTGGCGGGGACGGCAGGGGCTGCCTTGGCGGCGACCTTGTCGTTGGTCGAAGCCGCCGGGGTTTCCGCCGATCCGCATGCGGCGAGCGGTTGGCAAAGCGCGATCGCGCAACCATATAATGCGTAAGAGCGCCATCCGGCCGTTCTCTTTTCCAAAGGGTTCTCTCCTTGCCCGACACTCGACCCCCTCAGGCCGTGGCGCCTGACATGGCGATCGCCGCTCATAATGTGACGCTGACCCTCGGCAGCGACAAGGCCCCGGTCGAAATATTGCGCGGCGTCGATCTGGAGGTGCCCGCGGGCGCCTCGGTCGCGCTGCTCGGCCCGTCGGGCTCGGGCAAAAGCTCGCTGATGGCGGTGCTAGCGGGGCTGGAGCGCGCCAATGGCGGCAGCATCCGTGTTGCGGGGCTCGATTTCACCACGATGGACGAGGACGAATTGGCGCGCGCGCGCCGCGGCCGCATCGGCATCGTGCTCCAGGCGTTTCACCTGCTGCCGACAATGACCGCCCTGGAAAATGTCGCGGTGCCGCTGGAACTGGCAGGGATCGCTGATCCGTTCGGGCGCGCGGCGGCCGAACTCGAAGCCGTCGGGCTTGGCCACCGCCTGACCCATTATCCGGCGCAGCTGTCGGGCGGCGAGCAGCAGCGCGTTGCGATCGCCCGCGCGATGGCAAGCTCGCCCGCGATCATCTTTGCCGACGAGCCGACGGGCAATCTCGACACCGCGACGGGTCACGCGATCATCGACCTTATCTTTGCACGCCGCGCGGCGTTGGGCGCGACGTTGCTCATCATCACGCACGATCCCGAGCTGGCGCAGCATTGCGACCGGGTTGTCGTGATGCACGATGGGAAAATCGAAGAGCGGGCCGCCTAGGTGCTCCCCCTCGCCTCCCTCTGGCGGATCGCGCGCCGTGACCTTGCGACGCGCATCCGCGGGTTGCGGCTACTCGCCGTCTGCCTTTTCCTCGGCGTCGCGACGCTCGCAGCGATCGGCAGCCTGACGCGCGGCATCACCTCCGAACTCGAGGTGCGCGGGCAGACGATCCTGGGCGGCGATATCGAATTCGGCATTCCGCAGCGTGAGGCGACCGCCGAAGAAATCGCGGCATTCCGCAAAGCAGGAGCGACATCGTCAACCGTGCGGATGCGCGCGATGGCCAACGCGCCCGAAGGCGACGCGCTATTGTCCGAACTCAAGGCAGTCGATGGAGCCTATCCGCTCTATGGCGCGCTGCGGCTGGAAAGCGGCGCGCGCCGCGGCCCCCCGCCCGCGGGCAGCATCTGGATCGGCAAGGATCTCGCGTCGCGGCTCGACCTGAACGTCGGCGAACGGGTGAAGTTTGGCGAAAAACCGTTCCTGATCGACGGCGTCATCGCCGAGGAGCCCGACCGGCTGGGCGAAGGTTTCACCCTTGGCCCTGTCGCGATCATCGGTATCGCCGACCTGCCCGCGACCCAGCTGATCCAGCCGGGCAGCCTTTTCGAAAGCAAATATCGCGTCCGCCTGCCCGACAGCTCCAACCCCGAAGCGGTCGGCGAGGCGCTGACCGCCGAATTCCCCGGCGCGGGCTGGGACATCACCGACCGCAGCAACGGCGCGCCAGGAACGCGGCGCTTTATCGAGCGCATGGGCCAGTTCCTGTCGCTTGTCGGCCTTGCCGCCTTGGTCATCGCCGGGATCGGCGTCGGCAATGGCGTCGCGAGCTATCTGGCGGGGAAACGTCCGGGTCTGGCGACGCTGAAAGTTCTCGGCGCCGACAGCGCGACGGTGCTCCGCATCTTTGGCTTGCAGATACTGGCGGTAGCCGGGGTGTCGATCGTCGCAGGCCTGGTCGTCGGCGCGCTGGCGCCGATCGCAATCGGCGCGATTGCCGGCGACGTACTGCCCGTCCGCCCCGGCTTCGCGCTCTATCCACTCCCGCTCGCAGTCAGCGCCGCTTATGGGCTGCTGATCGCCATCGCCTTTGCCATGCCGCCGCTCGCCGCCACGAAGCATATTCCGGCGGCGGGGCTCTATCGCGCCACCGTCGACAAGGCGGCGCGGATCGACCGCCCCGCGCTGATTGCCGTGGCGGTCGCACTGATCGCGATCGTTGCGCTGGCGGTCGGCACCGCGCGCGAGCCTTTGTTTGCACTCGGCTTTATCGGTGCCGCGATCGGTCTGCTGTTGATCCTCGTCGGGCTCGGCTGGCTGGTGCGCCGCATTGCGAGCCGCCTGCCCCGCCCGCGCCGGCCACTGCTGCGCCTCGCGCTGGCCAACCTGCACCGACCCGGCGCCTCGACCGGCGCGCTGGTTGTGGCGCTGGGGCTCGGGCTGACCCTGTTCGTGACGCTTGCTGCGATCCAGACAAGCATCACCAACGAGATCGCGCGCACCGTGCCGCAGCGCGCGCCGAGCTTTTTCGTGCTCGACGTGCCGCGCGACGGCGCCGCGCAATTTCGCGATCTCGTCGCCAAGGCCGCCCCCGACGCGCAGATCAACATGATCCCGGCGCTGCGCGGCAGCGTCACCGAATTTCGCGGCCAGCGCGTCGACGAACTCGCCGAACTTCCCGAAGGCGCGTGGGTGCTGCGCGGCGACCGCGGGCTGACGTACAGCGCGGTACCGCCGAATGGCAGCGAACTGGTGGGCGGCCAATGGTGGGCCGCGGATTACAAGGGACCGCCACTGGTCAGCGTCGAAGAGGAGGTTGCGACTTCGCTGGGCCTCAAGATCGGCGACACGCTCAGCGTCAATGTGCTGGGGGTCGAGGTGCAGGCCAGGGTCGCATCCTTTCGCACCGTGCAGTGGGATAATTTCGGGCTGAATTATGTGCTCGTGTTTTCGCCCGGCGCGTTCGACGCGGCGCCGCACAATATGGTCGCGACCGTCGCCGTTGATCCCAAAGCCGAAGCCGAGCTGGCGCGCAGCATCCCGCGCACCTTCCCCTCCGCCTCGCTAATCGCGGTACGTGACGTCGTGTCGCAGGTGACGACCTTGCTCACCCAGATGAGCCAGGCGATCGCGGCGGCGGCGAGCATTGCGATCCTGGCCGGAATCGCCGTCCTGATCGGCGCGATTGCCGCCAGCCGCGAGCGACGCGTGTACGACAGCGTGATCCTGAAACTGCTCGGCGCGACGCGGCGCCAGATATTGGGCGCGCAGGCGATGGAATATGCGGTGCTGGCGGCGGTGCTGGCGGTGCTCGCGCTCGGACTCGGCCTGATCGCAGCGCGCTATGTCGTGGTCAGCCTGTTCGAATTCACCTTCGCCCCCGATCCGCTGATTGTCGGCGCGACGCTGATCGGCGGGGCGGGATTGTCGTTCCTGATCGGTATCGCGGGCAGCTGGCCGTTGTTGTCGGCGAAACCGGCGCAGGCTTTGCGGAGTCTTTGACCGGTCAGCCGTCGGAAGCGAGGCCCAGCCGTGTGGCTTGAGCCGCCAATCGTTTGTCAAGCGTCCACAATGATGCGTCCGGCAGGCGGGTGACGGACGCGAGCAGATGTGCATCGACCATGCCAAGCCCAGTGCCGTGCAGTCGATGTTCAGTCACGAAAGATAGCAATTCACGCTGCGTAACGACCGGAGCCGCGGGAAGCAGCCCGAGCATCGACACGAATTTTTCCCGCTCCTCGAGCGACCCCAGCGCCAGTTCTACCGTGACGAATTGATGCTGGACAACGCCGTCCTCCGACAAGGCCAACACCAACGCAGAATTCGCACGGCGCAAATGATCGATCCAGACCGATGTATCGACAAGGATCATTCAAAAGGCCGTTCACGCGGGGCTGAGACAGCATCGGACATGGTTCCGCCCATTAACGCCAACGACCGAGCAGCCTCGCGCTGGACAAGCGCCATCAGAGCCGCCCGCTCCAACTCTTTGCGATCCTTGATCCCACTGATCCGTTCGGCTTGCGCCCACAGTTCGTCGTCCGCAACGATCCCTGGGCCGCGACCCGCTGTCTTTGAACGCTCGAATCGAACATGTCCGCGACGCTGATCGATTTCACGTGTTTCCCAACCCGCCTCGACCCACACAGCGGCCTGACTATGGTTGCCGCCGACATGGTTGGACCACCAAGCGCGGTGGCTATGAGCGCTCGGTGGCAGCGGAAAACCCAAAATCTCTTCAATCTCGGTGAAATTTGCGTTCCAGCTGGTGTCGGAAAGCGAACGCAGATGATCGCCGAGAGGATCATATTTTCCCATGACATGATTCCTTTCCTACAAGGAATAGGTACTGAATAGTTTTCATCATGCCAATATAGTATTTTTCATCTTCTTCCTAAATCAGTCTCGCCACCGCCGCCACCGCAGCGACGCCCAGCACGACCGCGACCATCGCCTGCCATACATGCGGTGCGACGCGGCCGAAGTGGCGTCCGCCGACATAATTGCCGATCCACATCGGCGCGAAGAGCAGCAGCGACAGGATCAGCAACCGCCAGGTGGCGATCCCGACCCAGAGCGCCGCCAGCGTCCCGGCGATCGCCGTGGCGAAAAAGATCAGCATCATCGACGCCCGCGAGGTCTTGGGCGGCAACGCGCTGCGCAGATAGAAGGGGACGACCGGCGGGCCGGGCATCGCCGCAAAGCCGGTCAGGATTCCCGACACCACGCCGGTGCCACCAATCGCCAGCCGGCCCGGCCGATGTCCCTCGGGCTGTTTAGGCAGCAGCACCGCGACGAAGGCGCCGACCGCGACCAGCGTGATCAGCAGCCGCGCCACGTCGGGCGTCGTCGCATCGAGCGCGATCATGCCGAGCGGCGTTGTCGCCATCGCGACCAGCGCGATCGGTACGGCGGTCGAGCGATCGGCATCGGCGAGGATCACCTTCATCCCCACTGGCCCGATCAGCAGTTGCAACAAAATGCCGAGCACCACCGCCTCGCCCGGGGTGATGATCAAGCCTAGAAGCGGCACAAGGATGATCGCCATCCCGAACCCGGTGAGCCCACGCACATAGGCCGCGCCAAAGGTCATCGCCGCGGCACCGGCAAGGGTGAGCGGGGCAAGACCGACAAGCTGGGCGAGACTGGTCATGGCGCAGTGGCCAGCGTGCGAAATTCGTGAGCAATAAGCAGGGGAATCCTCCGGGCGCCCGCAGGGGCGCCCCGGCCGATACTGCAAGAGTGCAGCGGCGCCTAGCCCCTTGCCGCCAAGTTCAGGCGAGCGGCCATAGTGCATTCACCGGACGTTCGAGCACCTGCGCGGCGACCGCATGCAGCCGTCCGGGATCGAAGCGCCCAGCGCGCACCGCGCCCGCCAGCCACGCCTCGATCGACCCACCCGTTTCAATCCATCGATCGTGGCGCAGCATGCCGTAGATGGCGCCGGCGAGCACATGGATGCCGTCGTCCGCATTGCGCCAGCGATCGGCGGGATTGCGCGCAACGCCAAGCGCCTCGCTGATCAATTGATCGAGCGCCTGCGCAATATCCTCGTTGAGCAGCCCTTCGAGCGTGGTGTACCCCCATTTCGGGTCATGGTCCGCCACGACGCGCGGGATCAGTGGATCCTGCGCCAGCACCGCGAGCGCCGCCTGCGCCGCGGAACCGTCCATCGGTACCGGCGGGTGCAGCATTTCGTGAGCGGCATTGCGCACGGTGATCGGGGTGTTCCAGTCGGCGGCCTGAAGGAAGGTCTGGCCCTGGACCTTGATCCCGTGCGGTTTGCAAAATTGCAGCAACACCACCTCGATCAGCGGATCGAAAACCCGACCGGTCAGCTTTTCGTGCAGTCGAATGACATCATAATCGGCGAGATCGCGATCGAGCTCGGCGATCCGCCGCGTGACAGCGCCCGCGCGCTCGTCGCGGAAGGCTGCAAAACCCGCCGCCTGCATCGCTTCGAACAGCGCCTTGAGCCGAGGCGCGACGCCCACAAACCAGCGCCAGTCGTTCTCGTTCCAATAGGGGCTGGCCCGATAAGCCCGAAACAGCCGCGCGTCGGGGGCCGCGACGCTGGCGATCAAGGTGGGCAGATCGGCGTCGCTGCCGTTGGAGAACAGCACTGACAAATTCGGTCCGAGCAGGCCAAAGCCGCTGCGCTCGGCCTCTTTCGACAAAGCGGGAATATCCGATCGGACGGCGGCGGCAAGACGCGGCGCAAAGGCGTTGGCGTCAGCCTCGTAATAGGGGAGATAGAGCTCACCGCCCGCGAGCGGACCGAGGAAGGCCAGCGCGTCGAACCCTTCGGATGCACGAACTTTCCAGCGCGTGCGCATTGGCGGGCGCTGCGCGTGCGCGAGGGTGGGAATAGCGAGGCTGCCGAGCGATGCGGCAAGGAAGAGACGGCGATCCATGGCACCGGTTTAACCGGTTTGATCGCCCCGCGCTTGAACGGACTTTGCCCGCAAGACGACGGGCGGAACCCCGGTCATCGCGCCAACCGAGCGGGTCAGATGCGCCTGATCGGCGAAGCCATGATCAGCGGCCAGATCGGCAAGGCTTCCGCGCCAATCGCCCAGCGCCGTAAGCGCGCGGCGCGTCCGCACCTCAAGCCGAAAGCGTTTGGGGCTGACGCCATAGGCGCGCGCGAAGCCGCGGCTGACCGAGGCCGGTTCAAGCTTCATCCGCCGGGCCCACTGCGCCAGGGCGAGATCGGGATCGGTGCGAAGCGCCTCGGCAAGCAAGTCGGGCCAGTCGGCCATGCCGACAGCGTGACGGTTAAAGCCGTTGCGAAGATGCGCGGCGGCGGCGAGCGGATCGCGTTCGGCCATGCGGGCCACCGCGTCCGGATCGTCGATCGTGCCAACTCCGGGCGCGAGGCCCGCGACCGTCGGCAAATTTAGCACCTCGGCGCCGCATGCGCCAAAGCGGTCGAGATGCGCGGTCCAGCATCCGTGAACAATCACTGTGCCGGGCCGCGCGGCGAAGCGGCCCTCGTCGCCCGCTTCCTGATAGCCGCCGCGGAGCACGAGTGCGACATAGGGGTCGGCATGGCGGTGCCGCGGCAGACGCTCGCTCGCCGCGTGGCGGCCTATGTAAGCGCCATGGCGATGATGAGCTTCGCTCATGGCGTAACGCTCTTCGGGCCGAGGGTCACCAACCACGCATCGGGCGGCGTCAGATAGCGCAGCGGCAGCAGGCTGGTCCCTAGTCCTGACCCGACGAAGACGCGCTGGCCGTTGTCGGTCATGTCGCCGCACGCGAAGCGGTCGCCGTAACGCGAGACATAGGTGAGCGCGCCGACGAAGGGGAAGCGGATCTGACCGCAATGGGTGTGGCCGGCGAAGATCGCGGCGACCAGGCGCTTTGCATCGGGGATGATGTCGGGGCTGTGCGTCAGAAGCAGCGGGACGCCGGGACCGAGACGGTCCATTGCAGCAAGCGTCGCGGGGACATCGTCGTGTCCCGAATAATCGTCGTCGACACCGCCGATGATCAGCGGACCGAGCTTGACCGCTTCATTCTGCAGCACGCGCAGCCCGCGCTGTTCCAGTTCGCCGCGCAGCGCGTCGGGCTTGAACCAATGGTCGTGATTGCCCGGCGCCACGACCACGCCCAGCGGCGCGCGCAGCTTGCCGAGCGGCGCGACGACTTCGGCGGCGGTGTAAATATGCGTCGCACTGCGCTTTTCGCTGACGAGATCGCCCGCGATCAGCACCAGATCGGGGCGCAGTCGGTTGAGCTGGACAACGATCTTTACCAGCCGTTCGGGCGGCATGTCCGGGCCGGCGACATGGATGTCCGACAGCAACAGCAGTTTCAGCGGTGGCTGCCCCGCCGGCCAGTCGGCGACCGCGACCATCGCGGTGCGGACCACTGGATCGCGCGTCGCATTCCAATAGCCCTTGGCCAGAAGAGCCACGCCAAACAGCGCCAGCAACAGCAGCCAGCGCCGCCACCGGCGCGGGCGACGTTCGGGCGTGACGATCAATGACGCAGGTCGGGCGGGGTCGCTTCGCCCTTGAGCAGCGCGATCGCTTCGGCGAGCGACAGGATGCGCTGGCCTTCCTGCCCGAGGGTGCGGATCGCGACCGTGCCTTCGTCGGCTTCGCGCTTGCCGACGACGAGCAGGTGCGGAACCTTGGCCAGGCTGTGTTCGCGGACCTTGTAGTTGATCTTTTCGTTGCGCAGGTCGGTTTCGACGCGCACCCCCGCCGCCGCCAGCTGCGCCGCAACGTCTTTGGCATAGTCATCGGCGTCGCTGACGATCGTCGCGACGACCGCCTGCACCGGCGCCAGCCAGACGGGCAGCTTGCCCGCGAAATGTTCGATCAAGATCCCGATGAAACGCTCGTAGCTACCAAAAATCGCGCGGTGCAGCATCACCGGGCGGTGGCGCTCGCCATCCTCGGCGATGTAGGATGCGTCGAGGCGGTCGGGTAGCACGCGGTCGGACTGGATCGTCCCAACCTGCCACGTCCGCCCGATCGCGTCGGTCAAATGCCATTCGAGCTTCGGCGCGTAAAAAGCGCCCTCGCCCGGCAGTTCTTCCCAGCCATATTCGGGGGTGTTGAGGCCTGCAGCGACGACCGCGGCGCGCAGCTCAGTTTCGGCCATGTCCCACATCTCTTCGGTCCCGAAGCGCTTTTCGGGGCGCAGCGCGAGCTTGATCGAGTAGGTGAAACCGAATTCCTTGTAGATGCGGTCGGCGAGCGCGCAGAAAGCCTGCACTTCACTGACGATCTGGTCCTCGCGGCAGAAAATATGCGCGTCGTCCTGCGTAAACTGACGCACGCGCATCAATCCGTGCAGCGCGCCATGCGGTTCGTTGCGGTGGCAGCAGCCATTTTCATACAAGCGCAGCGGCAGGTCGCGGTACGACTTCATTCCCTGGCGGAAGATCAGCACATGCGCCGGGCAGTTCATCGGCTTGAGCGCCATCCACTCGGCGTCGTCGGAGATGATCGGACCGTCATCCTCGACGTTCGGCACTTCATCAGGGATCACGAACATATTCTCGCGATATTTGCCCCAATGGCCCGATTGTTCCCACTGGCGCGCGTCCATCACCTGCGGCGTCTTGACCTCGCGGTACCCCGCGCCGTCGATCGCGCGGCGCATATAGGCCTCCAGCTCGCGCCAGATCATATAGCCCTTGGGGTGCCAGAACACCGAACCATGCGCTTCGGCCTGGAGGTGGAACAGGTCCATTTCCTGCCCCAGCTTGCGGTGATCGCGCTTGGCGGCTTCCTCCAGCCGGACGAGATGTTCGGCGAGCTGCTTCTTATTGAGCCAGCCGGTGCCATAGATGCGGCTGAGCTGGGCGTTCTTCTGGTCGCCGCGCCAATAGGCACCCGATACGCGGGTCAGCTTGAACGCCGCAGGGTCGAGCTTGCCGGTCGAGGCGAGGTGCGGGCCGCGGCACATATCCATCCAGCCGCCACCGGAGCGATAGACTGTCAGCTCCTCGTTCGCGGGCAGTTCGGCGGCCCATTCGGCCTTGAACATCTCGCCATCGGCCTGCCATTTGGCGATCAGCTTGTCGCGCTCCCACACTTCGCGCGTCAGCGGCAGGTCGGCCGCGATCAGCCGGCGCATCTCTTCCTCGATCAGCGGCAGTTCTTCGTCGCGAAAGGGGCCATGCTCGGCGGTGGGTGCGAAGTCATAATAGAAGCCGTCGCCGGTCGACGGGCCAAAGGTGATTTGCGTGCCGGGGAACAGGTTCTGCACCGCCTCGGCCAAAATATGCGCAAAGTCATGGCGCACCAGTTCGAGCGCATCAGCCTCGTCGCGGCTCGTCACCAACGCCAGGTTCGTATCTTCCTCCAGCGGGCGCATGATGTCGCGCAGCTCGCCATCGATCCGCGCGGCAAGCGCAGCCTTGGCCAAGCCGGGTCCGATGTCGGCGGCAATCTGTGCCGGGGTGGTCCCGCGCACGACGTCCCGGGCAGAGCCATCGGGAAGGGTGACGCGGATCATCTGGGACATCGAAACTATAGCCTTTCTGGGCAAAATTGCCGGGTTCCTTTGCCAGCATGCGTGGGGGGCGGCAAGGGGCGGATTCACAATCGGAGTTGCAATGATACATTGTATCGCTATCTCGCACGGCAGGCCCCTCCCGCGAAAGATCTGCCGTCATGTGTATCCCCGCCGCGCGCCCGCGCTTTGCCGACCTGTTGGGGATCACACTGTCGCTGACCTGTCTCGTCCATTGCCTCGCACTGCCGCTGCTCATCCTGCTCGCGCCCGCGCTCGGCACATGGATCGCGATGCCCGAATGGGTGCATGAGGCCATATTGATGCTGGCGCTGCCCGCCGCGACCTTTGCCATGAAGGATGGTTGGCGGCGGCACGGCCGGGCGCTGCCCGCCATGCTTGCCGCGACAGGAGTCGGTTTTTTGGCGGCGGGGCTGGCAGCGCACGAAGGTTGGCTGGCGCTGCCCGATCCTGAATCCACCGACCGGCTGTTGACGTCACTCGGCGCGGTGGCGCTTGTCACCGCGCACCTGCTCAACTGGCGCTGGCGTCACGATTTTCGCGAGCACCTTCGCTAGTTCCAGCTTTTGCATCGCTGCAACGAACCGGCATTCGATGAGTGGCAAGCTTGTCACTTAGTCAATGTCGCTTGACAATTGCGAACCATAGTGTCAAAGCTCCTTGACTAATTAACAAGGGAGCTTGACCAATGCCGCAAATGCTGCGCGCCCTGCCCTGGGCGATCGCTATCCTCGCCATCGCCCTGTTGGGAGCCGCCGACATCATCCGCGCCGACGTGGCGAACAGCCTGGTGACGGTGCTGCCACTCGTCATGGTCGCGATCGTCGCCGGTTCGGCGCGCTGCCGCCCGCAGGAGGGCTGACCGGTGGCAAAGAACCCCGCGCAGCGTCGCTATATGCGCCGTATGATCCTGCTTTCCGTCGCCTATATCGCCGCGGTGATGCTGGCGAGCTGGCTCATTCCCGACGATGCGGCGGCGACGCTGCTGACCGTGACCATTGCGCTCGTCCCTGCGCTCGCGACCTCGGGCTTCATCTGGGCGATGGCAAGCTATGTCGCCGAGCTGAAGGATGAATATGTCCGGATGCTGGAAATCCGCAAAATGCTGGTCGCGACGGGCCTGACGCTCGCGCTCACCAGCGGCTGGGGCATATTGGAGCTGTTCACCAATGTGCCGCGGGTACAGCTATTCTATGTGTTCCCGGTCTGGTGCATGGGACTCGCAGTCGGATCGCTCGTCAACAAGGTCACCATCGGCGATGGCGGACCCTGCCCGTGAAAAACCGCCTGAAAGTCCTGCGCGCCGAGCGCGACTGGAGCCAGGGCGACCTGGCCGAGCGGCTGGAGGTATCGCGCCAGTCGGTCAACGCGATCGAGACGGGAAAATATGACCCCTCGCTCCCCCTCGCCTTTCGCATCGCCGACCTGTTCGGGCTGCCGATCGAAGACATTTTCCTGAGAGATTGAACGCCATGAAACGACATACTTCTGTTGCCGCGACCTTTATTCTTGCGGTCGGCCTGATCGCGGGCCGCGCCGATGCCGCCGAGCCCTGTCCGACCGGGCTGGTCGAGGGCAAACGCATCACCGTGCTGGTCGAGGGCGATGGTCCCGATGTCGTGCTGATTCCGGGTCTGTCGAGTCCGCGCGCCGTGTGGGACGTGACCACCGACCGGCTGAAGGACAAATACCGGCTGCACCGGGTCCAGATCCGCGGCTTTGGCGATGACGCAGGGGTCAATGCCGGGGGGCCGGTGCTTGACCCGATGATGCGCGAAGTTGCCGATTATATCGACGATTGCGTTACCGATCAGGGCGGCGCGCCGCCCGCGATCATCGGCCATTCGATGGGCGGACTGACCGGATTGATGATCGCGGCGCGCGTCCCGCGGGAGGTCGGCAAGCTGATGATCGTCGATGCGCTGCCCTTTATCGGCACCCTGTTCAATCCCGCGGCGACGGTGGACAGCGTGAAACCGCAAGCCGAGCAGATGGCGGCGATGATGCGCGCCCAGCATGGCCAGCCCGCGCCGACGGGGCCGGTCAGCGATCCCGGCCCGGTGAGCATGGTCGGCAGCATGTCGAACCAGCCCGCCGGGCGCACCGCTGTCCTCGGCTGGATGCGCGCCGCCGATGCGCGGGTGACGGCGCAGGTCTTGCATGATGTGATGACCACCGACATGCGCGGCGAACTGACCGCGGTGACCGCGCCGGTGACCCTGCTCTATGCACAAGACGACAGCCTGATGCCCGCCGAACGCGCCAAGGCGGCGTTCGAACCGCAATATGTCGGCGTCGCAAAATTCACCGCCCAAATTGTGCCGGGCAGCCGTCACTTCATCATGCTCGACCAGCCCGAAATCTTTGCCAAGGCCGTCAACGACTTCCTCGCCGAATGAGCGCCCAACCGGGCCCTGCCCTTGCGAGCCGATCGATCGCTCGCTAGGGCAGCGGCAGCCGGAAGGGAGGCATTCCATGTTCAAGCGCCTGTTCGTTGACCATCCCAAGGCGGTCGATGAAAATTACATCGAGCATTTCGGGGTCGCGTCGAAATTCGGGGTGACGATGATCTATGGCGGCCTGTGTGCGCTGGTCCATGCCGTCGTCCCCGGCTGGTGCATCACCACCGGCAGCGACACGATTCGCAGGCTCAACAAGATCATGGTCGAGCAGCGCGCCGCGAAGGGGCAGGCTGCGATGCAGATGAATACGATCGACTGGGTTATCTGACCGCGGTGGACGCTGGTCCCGAATATCTCGACCGCGCGGGCCGCCCCCGCCTCGCCTATCACCATGTCGCGGGGACGGGCCCAACGATCGTCTTCCTGCCCGGCTATCTGTCCGACATGGCGGGCGGCAAGGCGACCGCGCTGTTCGATTGGGCGGCCGCCGAAGGTCGCGCCTGCCTGCTGCTCGACTACGCCGGTTGCGGGCTATCGGACGGGCTGTTCGCCGACCAGGCGTTGCTCGACTGGCGCGGCGATGTGCTCGACCTGATCGACGCCCGCGCCGCGGGTCCGGTGATCATCGTCGGATCGTCGATGGGCGGCTGGCTGATGCTCCTCACCGCGCTGGCGTTGATACAGCGCGACGGGCCGGGGCGTGTCGCTGGGCTGATCGGCATCGCCGCGGCGCCCGATTTCACCGACTGGGGATTCAGCGATAGCGAAAAGGCGATCATCCTGGCCGAAGGCGAGCTCCGCGAAGAAACCACGTACAGCGACCAGCCCTATGTGACGACGCGCGGGTTTTTCCAGTCGGGCGAGGCGAACCGGTTGCTTGATACCGAAATCCCGCTCACCTGCCCCGTGCGCCTGCTGCACGGGCAGGACGATGGCGACGTCCCGCCCGAAATCAGCCTGCGCCTGTCGGCGGCAATTGCCAGCGACGACGTGCAGGTCACGCTGGTCAAGGGCGGCGACCACCGCCTGTCGCGCGAAACCGACATCGCGCTGCTGATCGACACCGTCGCGCGGCTCACGACAACAAACTAAAGGATTATCATGGCCCGCAGCGACTTCAAATTTAGCGTCATCAAACGCGTCCGCTACGCCGAAATCGATGCCCAGGCCGTCGTGTTCAACAGCCGTTACCTCGAATATTTCGACATCGGCATCACCGAATATTGGCGCGCCGCGGGCGTCTATGATCGCTGGCCCGGACACACGAGCCCCGAATTCCACGTCGCGCGCGCCGAGGTCGATTACAAGGTGCCGATCCTGCTCGACGAAGAAGTCGATATTTGCGTGCGCTGCGCGCGCGTCGGGCGCAGCTCGATGACCTTTCTGTTCGAACTGCATGGCGCCGGGAAGGATGACTTGCGCGCGACGGGGCTGGAGGTCAGTGTCCATGTCGCCGAATCGCAGGGCGCGCCGACGCCGGTGCCCGATGAATTCGTATCTTTGTTCGAAGCGTTTGAAGGATGCAGCCTTCGCGCGTAGAATGGTCTCATGACCAAATATCTCCACACCATGATCCGCGTATCGGATCCCGCCGCCACCGTCGCATTTTTCAACCTGATCGGGCTGGAAGAAGTCCGCCGTTTCGACAGCGAGCAGGGACGCTTCACGCTGATTTTCCTCGCCTGTCCGGGGCAGGATGGCGTCGCCGAGGTCGAGCTGACCTATAATTGGCCGCCCGACGACGGCAGCGCCCCCGAGCAATATGCGGGCGGGCGCAATTTCGGCCATCTGGCGTACCGCGTCGACGATATTTACGCGACGTGCCAGCGGCTGATGGACGCCGGGGTGACGATCAACCGCCCGCCGCGCGATGGTCATATGGCATTTGTCCGCTCACCCGACGGGATTTCGGTCGAGCTGCTACAGGACGGTCATTTACCGCCGCAGGAACCTTGGTCGTCAATGCCAAACACAGGTAGCTGGTAGGGCCGTGCAACCAAGGCGTCGCGCCCGCGTCTCCGTCTGATGAGCATGAGGCCGGTGATCGAAAGGAGCGACGCATGACTGCACTCGAAATCGTCCGCATTCCGGTGCTCAGCGACAATTATGTCTGGCTGGTCCATGATAGAGAGAGCCAGGCGACGATGGTCGTGGATCCCGCGGTTGCCGATCCCGTGCTCGAGGCCGCCGCCGCGCGGGGCTGGACGATCACCGACATCTGGAACACCCACTGGCATCCCGACCACACCGGCGGCAATGCTGCGATCAAGGACGCGACAGGTTGCACGATCACCGGTCCGGCGGCTGAACATGCACGCATCCCGACGCTCGATGTCCAGGTCACGGGCGGCGATACGGTTCATCTCGGCAATCATGTCGCCAGCGTTTGGGACGTCCCTGCGCACACCGCGGGCCATATCGCCTATCATTTTGCCGACGACGCCGCGATCTTCGTCGGCGACACGATGTTCGCAATGGGATGCGGCCGCCTGTTCGAAGGCACCGCCGAGCAGATGTTCGCCAATATGCAGAAACTGGCCACGCTAGACGATGCGACGCGGGTGTATTGCGCGCACGAATATACGCTGTCGAACGCGCGCTTTGCGGTGACGGTCGATCCCGACAATGACGCCCTCGCGGCGCGGCTGGTCGCGGTCGAAGCGGCGCGCGCTGCCGGAGAGGCGACAGTGCCGACGACGATCGGAGCCGAACGCGCCACAAACCCCTTTTTGCGCGCACCCGATGCCGCCGAACTCGGGCGTATCCGCGCACTGAAGGACGCCGCGTGACGATGCTACTTCAGCGCCAGTTCATCCGCGCGGGCTATCCAGATTCTTCTCAAGGAGCAATATCATGGCCACGCTGAACCCGATGCGCGCCGCGCTGCTATTCGCAGCGGCGCCGCTGATCGCCAGCTGCGCTCCCGCTGGCACCACCGAGCCGGGCGCCGCGGCGCTCACCCCGAAACAGGCCGAACGGCTGGACAAGCAGCTGGCTGGCAAGATTCCTGGCGAGCCGATGAGATGCCTGCCCAATTATCGCAGCAACGACACCATCCGCGTCTCGGACAGCATCCTGTTGTATCGTTCGGGCGGCAATCTGGTGTACCGCAACGACCTTAAGAACAGTTGCCCCGGCCTCGCGCGCGATAGCGATATCATGGTCGTGCGCCAGTTCGGATCGTCGACCTGCGAAGGCGACTTTTTCCATCTGGTCGATCGGTCGAGCGGCATTCGCGGCCCGACCTGCGTTTTTGGCGAATTCGTCCCCTATCGCAAACCGGCGGGGGACGCTGGCTGAACCAGCGGTTCAGTCGCAGGCGGGGACCGGTTTGTGCCGAGCTCTTCGGGTCGCAACCCCGTCTGCTTTATTCACAACGGCCCCTCTGGGTCCGTTTGCATCGAGCGAAGTCGAGATGCCCCTCGACCAAACTCCGAGCCGATGGGTGTCTCGACTTCGCTCGACACGAACGGGTTGGGGTTAGCCTCAATATTTAGCCCTTATACAGCGCCGCAATCTTGTCCGCATAAACCTCGCGCAGCACATGGCGGCGGATCTTCATCGACGGCGTCATCTGTTCATTCTCGATCGAAAAGGCTTCGTCGGCGAAATCGAATTTGCGGACCTTTTCGATCACCGACAGTTGGCCGTTGACGCGGTCGACCGCAGCGCGGATCGCGGCGCGGAATTTTTCATGCTCGCGCAGGCGGCACAGCTCTTTCGGCAGGCCCTCGGCCTCGGCCCATTCGGCCATCCATTCGGGATCGGGAACGAGCAAGCCGACAAGGTGCGGGCGCTTGTCGCCATAGACCATCGCCTGCAATATCTCGGGCTGGATCGTTAGCATTCCCTCGACGCGCTGCGGCGAGACATTGTCGCCCTTATCGTTGACGATCAGGTCCTTCTTGCGATCGGTGATGACAATGCGACCTTGCGCATCGATATGGCCGATGTCGCCGGTGTGCAGCCAGTCATCCACCAGCACCCGCGCGGTTTCGGCGTCATTGCGCCAATAGCCCTTCATCACCAGCTCGCCGCGCACCAATATCTCGCCGTCGTCGGCGATCTTGACCTCGGTGTTCATCAGCGGCGGACCGACGGTGTCCATCTTGATTCCGGCGCTGGGGCGGTTGCAGCTGATCACCGGCCCTGCCTCGGTTTGGCCATAGCCCTGCAATAGGGTCAGCCCGATCGAGTGGAAAAACACCCCGATTTCAGGATTGAGCGGCGCGCCGCCCGACACCAGCGCCTTCATCCGCCCGCCGAAACGCTTCTGGATCTTCGGCCGGAACAATTTGTCGAGGATCAGGTCGACCGGCCGGTCGAGCACGCCCATGCGACGCTCATAATCCTTCTCGCCGACGCGCAGCGCCTGGTTGAGCATCCAGTTGGCGAGCTTGCCCTGCTTTTCGACCGACTTGATCATCCGCGCGCGGATGACTTCGAAGAGGCGCGGCACGACGACCATGATCGTCGGGCGCGTTTCCTCGATGTTCGAAACCAGCTTTTCCAGACCTTCGCTATAGTAGATTTGTGCGCCGACCATGATCGGCAGGAATTGACCGCCCGAATGCTCATAGGCGTGGCTGAGCGGCAGGAATGACAGAAACACCTCCTCGTCGCCGATGCCGAAATCATTGACCAGCACTTCGGCGGCGCCCGCGGCATTGTGCAGAATCGCGCCATGATGCTGCATGACGCCGCGCGGCGCGCCGCCGGTGCCGCTGGTGTAAATCAGGCACGCGGTGTCATCGCGCGTCATTTTGGCGGCGCGGGCCTTGGAGTCGCCCTGATGCGCCTCGCCGCCGGTAACCAGCGACTGCCAGTCGCGTACCGCCACATCGCCCTGCTGCCCGACGCGCAGGCTTTCCATGCTGATGACGATATTGGCGTCGGACCGCATGACCGCAGGCATCAGCGTGCGCGCCAGCTTGGCGGTCGAAACGATCACCGCTTTCGCCCCGCTATTGTCGAGGATGTGCTGGTGATCGCGTTCGGTGTTGGTGGTGTAGGTCGGCACGGTGATGCAACCCGCAGCCATGATCGCGAGGTCGGCGATGCACCATTCGGGGCGATTTTCGCTGACCAGCACGACGCGATCGCCGTCCTTCAACCCCATCTCGCGCAGCCCATGCGCCAATGCCGCGACCTGGTTCGCGACCTGCCGCCAGCTCAGCGGATGCCAGACGCGATCAGCCTTGCGCCACAGGAACGGATCTTCACCGCCCTTTTCGGCGCGGTCGAAGAACATCGCGACCAGACTCGGAAAATGGTCGAGATGGGGATTGTCCAGCTTCATGCCTGTCACTCTCCGCGAATTTTGACCTGTTATCGTTGTAGCTTAGCCTTGCGGCGGCGCGCCATCCACCGACGATGTTCCCGGACCGCGCGGATCGGCGGCGCCGCGCCAGCCGTCGCCGACGCGCTCGACCGCGTTGAGCTTGGAACCGAGGTCGGTAGGCGTGAAGCTGTAGCCGAAGGGTTTCATCTTCACGGCCATCGCCTCGCCCGCGTCGGTGTTTTCAATCAGCACGCCGCGATCGCCGAAATAGAGATTGGGCAGTTCCATCGCCGTCTTGGCATCGAGTCCCCAGTCGAGCACGCCGACCAGCACCTTTGTCACATGCATGATGATGCGCTTGCCGCCCGCCGAGCCGACCGCGAGCACGACCTTGCCATCGGGGCCATAAACGATCGTCGGCGACATCGACGACAGCGGGCGCTTGCCGGCCTGCACGCGGTTGGCCGTCGGTACCCCGTTCTGGACTGGCGCAAGGTCGAAATCGGTGAGTTCGTTGTTGAGGAAATAGCCGTTGGCGATCAGGTGGCTGCCAAAGATGCTCTCGATCGTCGAGGTCATCGACACGACATTGCCCGCCTTGTCCGCCACCGCAAAATGCGTCGTCCCCTGCTCGGGGATCGGAACAGCGGCGGCGCGCGGCGTGGCCCCCGGCGGGGTGCCGGGCTCGTAGCGCCCCGCAGCGCCGAACGGCGAGATCAGCTGGCGGCGCTCGGCCAGATATTTTTTGTCGAGCAGGCCGGTCACCGGGACATCGACGAAATCGGGATCGCCCAGATAGGCCGAGCGGTCGGCGTAGGAGAGCTGCATCGCCTCGGCGAGCAAGTGCCAGCTCATCGGATTGTCCTGCCCCATCGCCTTCATGTCCCACCCCTCGACCATGCCGAGAATGCCGAGCACGGTGGTTGCACCCGACGAGGGCGGCCCCATGCCGCACACCTTGTAAATGCGGTAGCTGGTGCAGACCGCCGGGCGCTCTTTCGCCTTGTACGCCGCGACATCCTTAACCGTCAGCGTCGCTTTGTTGCGCTGTGCATTGGCAACCGCGTCGCTGATCGCCTTGGCATTCGCGCCGCTGTAAAACGCATCGGGACCGCGCGCCGCGACATCGCGCAGCAGGGCGGCGTAGGCGGGATTGCGGATCCGCGTCCCGACCGGCGCCGGCTTGCCATCGACATAATAGATCGCACGCGCTTCGGGAAAATCCTTCCACAAGGATTCGAACCGCGTCATCCAATTGTGCAGCACCGGGGTAACCTCGAAACCCTCTTCGGCTAGCTTGATCGCGGGCTGAAACAGCGCCGCCCATTCCAGCTTGCCCCATTTCTTGTGCGCCATTTCCATCAGCCGCATGTTGCCGGGAATGCCCACCGACAGGCCGCCCGGGATCGCGTCAGAATAGCCGCGCGGCTTGCCGTCGGCGCCGAGAAAGCGATCGGGCTTGGCCGACGCGGGCGCCATTTCGCGGCCGTCGATTGTCGATATGCTGCCATCCTTTGCATCATGGTGCAGCATCAGACCGCCGCCGCCGATACCGCTCGATTGCGGTTCGACCAATGTCAGCACCGCGACCATCGCGACCGCGGCGTCGGCGGCGGTGCCGCCCTGTTGCAAAATCTGATGCCCGGCCTCGGTCGCGCGCGAGTCGGCGGACGAGGTGACACCCTGTGCAAGGGTGGATGACGGAAGGGTCAGGGCGAAGACCGCGGCGAGCGGCAGGAATCTTTTCAACATGGCGGCGACATTGGCGCGGGGTCGGGGGGAGTGCAAGCCCAACCGATCCTCCCTGTCGCTCAGCGATGGGGAGGTGGCGGCGCAAAGCGCGGACGGAGGGGCGATGGTGCACCCGTTGCTGCCCCTCTACCCCTCGCTTCGCGAGCGGTCCCGCTCCCCACGGCTTCGCCGCAGGGAGAATTTATTCGCCCACACCCACCGCGTCGGCCACGCGCGCGAACCCATCGCGCACCGCCAGCTTTTCCAGCCCTTGCGCAATGCGCGCCGCAAGCCCCGGCCCCGCATAGACCATCGCCGAATAGATCTGCACGAGGCTGGCGCCCGCACGGATGCGCTCCCATGCTTGCTCGGCCGAAGCGATGCCGCCCGCGGCGACCAGCGGCACTTTGCCGCCGCTGGCAACGTGGAAATCTCGGACGCGCTCAAGCGACAGTTTGGCAAGCGGGGCGCCCGACAGGCCGCCCGCCTCCGCCGCATGGCGCGATACCAGCGCCGGGCGCGTGACCGTGGTGTTCGACACGATGACCGCGGCTAGCCCCTTGCCGAGCGCCACCGCAACGATATCGTCGATGTCGGCGGGTTCCAGATCGGGCGCGACCTTAAGGAAAACCGGTTTGGCCCCACCCTCTGGCTGCGCTGCGGCGACACCGTCGAGCAGCGCCTCAAGCGCGCCCCTGTCCTGCAGCGCGCGCAGCCCCGGCGTGTTCGGCGAACTGATGTTGACGGTCAGATAATCGGCGAGCGGCGCCATCGCCGTCGTGCCCTTCGCATAATCGGCAATGCGGTTGGCGCTGTCCTTGTTGGCGCCGATGTTGATCCCGAGCGGCACCGGCAGGCCGTGGCGGAGCAGACAAGCGATCCGTTCAGCCGCCTTAGCCTGTCCACCGTTGTTAAAGCCCATGCGGTTGATCACAGCGCCATCCTCGACCAGCCGGAACAGCCGCGGGCGCGGATTGCCGTCCTGCGGCAGCGGGGTCAGCGTGCCGACTTCGACAAATCCGAAGCCGAAATGCGGCATGGCATGCGCGACGCGCGCATCCTTGTCGAAACCTGGCGCAAGGCCGACCGGATTGGGGAAATGCAGTCCGGCCAGTTCGGTCGCCAGCACCGGGCTGGTCAAAGCGGACCGCGCGCGCGGCAAGGGCTGGAGCGCGCTGAGCGTCAGATTGTGCGCCGCCTCGCCATCGGTGGCGTGGATGATCGGGCGGACCAGCGCATAGGCGGCGTCGGCGGCGGAGGCGAAGAGCGACATGGCCCGCCATTGCGCGCCCCGCGCCGCTATGGCAAGCCCTGCCTCAACCTATTGGGTATCGCCAAAAAGCCATCGGAAAAACCGGGAGAAAATCGTGTCGCAGCTTCTCATCATCGCTCGTCTGTCCACCGGCCTCGCGCTGCTCGCCGTCGCGGGCTGCGCGCCCGCCGCGGTGCAGGAGGCTCCAGCTACCGCAGCATTGGCGGCCGCTCCCGACGCGGTGCCTGCCGGAGCAAACCTCGCGCAATTCTTCGACAATTATGACGCCGCGCAGCTATCGCTCAGCCCGCAGGGCAAGGCGTATCGCGGCATCCGCGATGGTGATTATGGCCGCTGGAACGACGTCAGCGACGAGGCCGCGGTCGCGAGCCACAAATTGCAGCAAGCGACCGCCGAGGCGATGCGCGGCAGCTTTGATCCCGCCACGATGTCCACTGACGAGGCGCTGTCGTTCGAGCTGTTCAACGCGCAGGCCGCGCGCGCCGAGCGGTTGTTCCCGTTCCGCGACCGCGGCTATGTCTTTGACCAGATGAACGGCCCGCAAAGCCAGCTCCCCGCTTTCCTGATCAACATCCACCGCGTCGCAAATATTGCCGAGGCCGAAGCCTATATCGCGCGGATTCGCGGACTTGGCCCGGTGCTCGATGCCCTGACCGCCCAGTCGGTGACGCGCGCCGCCAATGGCGTTCAGCCGCCGAAATGGGTCTATGCCTACCTGATTTCGGATATCGGCAATCTGCAAGCGCCGAACAATGCGGTCGTCGAGGATTTGGCTGCGAAGGTCGCCAAGCTCGACATCGACGCCGCCGAAAAGACGCGGCTGACCGCCGCGGCGAAGGCCGCATGGGCGGACAGCGCCGGTCCCGCCTATGGTCGCCTGCTGGCAGAGATGAAGCGCCAGCAAGCAAGTGCTCCGACACAGGACGGGGTGTGGCGGCTGCCCGACGGCAAGGCCTATTATGAGGCGCTGCTCGCCAATTACACCACGACCGACATGACCGCGACGCAGATCCACGATCTCGGCCTGTCCGAAGTCGCGCGCATCCACGGCGAGATGAAGACGATCATGGCCAAGGTCGGTTTCAAGGGCACGCTACAGCAGTTTTTCGAACATCTGCGCACCAGCCCGCAATATTATCACACGACGCGCGAAGCCTATCTGGCCGAAGTCGATGCGCGGACCAAGGCGATGGAAGCGCGCCTCCCCGCCTTTTTCAACACGCTGCCCAAGGCTGCGTTGCAGGTAAAAGCGGTCGAGGCGTTTCGCGAAAAATCGGCGGGTAAGGCGTTTTATCAGTCGCCCTCGCCCGATGGCTCGCGACCCGGCACCTATTATGTGAACCTCTACGACCTGCGCGACATGCCCAAGACCGAACTGGAGGCGCTCGCCTATCATGAGGGCGTCCCGGGCCATCACCTGCAGCGCGCGGTGCAGACCGAGCTTACCGGCCTGCCGCCTTTCCGCCGCTTCGGCGGTTTCACAGCCTATACCGAGGGCTGGGGCCTCTATACCGAGGAACTGGCCAAGGACATGGGCTTTTACACCGACCCCTACAGCGATTTCGGGCGGCTGGGCATGGAGCTGTGGCGCGCGTGTCGGCTAGTCGTCGACACGGGCATCCACGACAAGCGCTGGAGCCGCGAGCAGGCGATCAAATATCTCAAGGACAACACGCCCAACCCCGACGGCGACATCGAGAAGGCCATCGAGCGCTATATCGTCTATCCAGGTCAGGCGACCGCCTATCTGATCGGCAAGTTGAAGATCATGGAACTACGCGGTCGCGCGCAGGAGGCGATGGGCGCCAAGTTCGATTATCGCGCCTTTCACGACGTCGTGCTCGAATCGGGACCCGTGCCGCTCGACATCCTCGAACGGCGGGTCGATGCGTGGATCGCGGCGTCGCAAGGGTAATAAAATTATAAACTTCGCGCTTGACGCGCAGTGAAGAAATGCAAATGATTTGTTCCAGATAACAAGGCGGCCTGGGGAAAGGCTGCCATGGTCTGGGTTCGTCATGTCAGAAGTTTCATCCTCGCGTTCAGACGCGGACGGCAGCGCGCCGTTCGAACTGCACTATTTTCCGCCGGATCCCGATCTGGCGGACATGGTGTCGAGCTTTTATTTTGCTCGCCTGAATCTGCCGAAATTCGACGAGTATGAGCGCGCCGACCGGCCGCAGTTTCGTTTCGTTACCAATGCTGATGGCGAGTATATTTTTGCCGACGGCCACCACGCACCGGTGTCACGCGCGATTATCATCGGCCCGACCAGCGGCCGGGTGCGCGCAATCAGCAACTGCCCGGCGCAGTTGTTCGGCTTTGGTCTGCTGCCCGCGGGGTGGGCGGCGTTGATGGGTGACGATGCCGAAAAGCTGACCGATCGCGCGCTCGATGCCACCGACCGGTTCGGACCGTGGATCGAAGATGTGGCGACAACGCTGGAACAGGCGGCGGACGTCGAAGCCAAGCTGGTGATCGGCAATAATTTTGCGCGCGAGGTGCTGACCCGCGGCGAAGCGCCGCCGCTGTGGTTCATCCGCACCGTCGACGAGTGGCTGACCGCGTCGCCCTCCCCACAGGTTCCCGAACTGGTCGATGCCACCGGCATGTCGATCCGGTCGGTCGAACGGATGACCAAGCATTATTACGGCCTGTCGCCGCGGATGCTGGCGCGCAAATATCGCGCGGTGCGGGCCGCATCGGCGCTGGCGCGCGGCGAAGGGCTCGATTCGGCGCAGCTCGGCGATGCCTTTTACGACCAGTCGCATCTGATCCGCGAGATCAAGCGCTTTGCGGGCGCGACGCCGGGGCAGCTGAGCAAGCCGACCTATTACACGCAGGCGACGACCAAAGGGCGCAAGCAGTTGGCCGGCAAGGTCGGTCCGATGGTGTCGGAAACTTAGACTGGTTTGGCGTGGCGCGGTCGGCCGCTCGCCCGTACGCCCCGTTAACCATCAAAATATGGCCTAAGCCATTTTTGGCGTTTCCGTACAATCGCGAATCATCGCGTCGACATAATCCCCCCTTGCGACCCAGAAGAGCTCATCCTCTGACGAGGACTGAGACCTTCATCTCGGCACTCATTTGGCCCCGGCCAGATGGGTGCCATTTTTTTCTTGGCGCCCCCGAAGTGCCGCTTGGTTGCACCGCGCAAAGGCTTGGCCTATATAAGTGGAGTAATTTACTCCAGTTAAGAATCGTTCGCAAATTGCGAACGGAGAAACGATGCGCCTGTCCAATCTTGCCGATTACGCCGTGGTACTGATGAGCGCCGCCGCCCGCCAGTGCGGGTCGGTGCCGCTCCATGCCGCGCTTCTCGCTGAGCAGACGGGGATTCCCGGGCCGACCGCGCAGAAACTGGTGAGCGGACTAGCGCGCGCCGGTCTGCTCGTCGCGTCGCGCGGCAGCGGCGGTGGGGTGCGCCTCGCGCGGCCCGCTGCGGCGATCAGCGTTGCGGACATCATCGAAGCAGTCGAAGGACCGATCGCGCTGACCAGCTGCGTCGCCGAGGGGCGTCATGATTGCTCGCTCGAGGGTAGCTGTAAGGTGCAGCCGCATTGGGGCGTCGTGAACGGCGCGGTGCGCGGGGCGCTGGCGGGGATTAGCCTCTCAAGTTTGAGTGTTGCTCCCAAGACCGTGCGCCCTGAGCTTGTCGAAGGGCCGTCCTTCCCTGCTCACCGCGATTCAGAACAGAACAGTGCTTTGACAAGCTCAGCACGAGCGGGTGTGTGATATGGATGATGTGAAGATCAAGGACCAGGCCGCGCACGACGCCGCCGCCAAAGTCGCCGATTATGAGCATGGCTGGTCGGCCGACATTGAAACCGACTTCGCGCCCAAGGGGCTGACCGAGGATACCGTCCGCTTTATTTCGGCGAAGAAGAACGAGCCCGACTGGATGCTCGACTGGCGGCTGAATGCGTTTCGTCACTGGCAAACGATGGAGACGCCCGACTGGGCGAAGCTCAACGTGCCGCCGATCGACTATCAGGACGCTTATTATTACGCGGCGCCGAAGCCTAAGCCCAAGCTCGGCAGCCTTGACGAGGTCGACCCCGAAATTCTCGAGGTCTATAAGAAGCTCGGTATTCCGATCGAAGAGCAGAAGGTGCTCGCAGGTGTCGAGGGCGCGCGCAGGGTCGCGGTCGATGCAGTGTTCGACAGCGTCAGCGTCGCGACGACCTTCCGCGAGGAATTGAAGCGCGCGGGGGTGATCTTCCTCTCTATCTCCGAAGCAATCCGCGAATATCCCGATCTGGTGAAGAAGTGGCTAGGCAAGGTCGTGCCGATGCACGACAATTATTTCGCGGCGCTCAATTGCGCAGTCTTTTCGGACGGCACCTTCGTTTACGTGCCCGAAGGCGTACGCTGCCCAATGGAGCTCAGCACCTATTTCCGCATCAATGCCGAGAATACCGGGCAGTTCGAGCGGACTTTGATCATCGCCGACAAGGGCGCATATGTCAGCTACCTTGAAGGCTGCACCGCGCCGATGCGCGACGAGAACCAGCTCCACGCTGCGGTGGTCGAACTCGTCACGCTCGACGATGCCGAGATCAAATATTCGACGGTGCAGAACTGGTATCCCGGCAACGCCGATGGTCTGGGCGGCATCTATAATTTCGTGACCAAGCGCGCGCTGTGTCAGGGCAAGCGCAGCAAGGTGTCGTGGACGCAGGTCGAAACAGGCTCTGCGGTGACGTGGAAATATCCCAGCTGCGTGCTGAACGGCGACGACAGCGTCGGCGAATTCTATTCGGTCGCGGTCACCAACAATTACCAGCAGGCCGACACCGGCACCAAGATGATCCACAATGGCAAGCGCACGCGCTCAACCATTGTCAGCAAAGGGATTAGCGCGGGCAAGTCGAACAACACCTATCGCGGGATTGTGCGCGTCGCGCCGAATGCCGAGGGGGTGCGCAACTTCACCCAGTGCGACAGCTTGCTCCTGGGCTCGCTCAGCGGCGCGCACACTGTGCCATACATCGAGGTCCGCAACCCGACCGCGACCGTCGAGCATGAAGCGACGACGAGCAAGATTTCGGACGACCAGCTTTTCTACGCGATGCAGCGCGGGCTGGACGCGGAGGAAGCGGTGGCGCTGATCGTCAATGGCTTCGCCAAGGAAGTGCTGCAGCAGCTGCCGATGGAGTTTGCGGTCGAGGCGCAGAAGTTGCTGGGGATCAGCCTTGAGGGGTCGGTCGGATGATGAGTTGGACCAGCTTACGCATCGCCGATGGGATGGCTTCAACTCGCGTTAAAACAAACGCTGGAAATGCAAAGTGACTATGCTCAAAATTGAAAACCTCCACGCCACCGTCGCCGCCAAGCCGATCCTCAAAGGCCTGTCGCTGACCATCAATGCCGGCGAAATCCACGCGATCATGGGGCCGAATGGCGCGGGCAAGTCGACGCTGTCTTATGTGCTCGGCGGGCGGCCTGGTTATGAGGTGACCGACGGGTCGGCGACCTTCGACGGTGCCGACCTGCTCGACATGGAACCGCACCAGCGCGCCGCGGCGGGGCTGTTCCTGGGATTTCAATATCCGGTCGAAATCCCCGGCGTGTCGAACGTCCAGTTCCTGCGCGAGGCGCTCAATGCGCAGCGCCGCGGGCGCGGTGAAGAGCCGCTGTCGGGCGGCGAGTTCCTGAAGGTGGCGCGCGAGAAAGCTGCGCTGCTCAAGATGGACATGGACATGCTCAAACGCTCGGTGAACGTCGGCTTTTCGGGCGGCGAGAAAAAGCGCAATGAAATGGTACAGATGGGGATCATCGACCCCAAGCTGGCAATCCTCGACGAAACCGACAGCGGTCTCGACATCGACGCGTTGCGTACCGTCGGCGATGGGATCAATACCATCATGCGGCGCCCCGGCAAGGCGGTGTTGCTGATTACGCATTACCAGCGCCTGCTCGATTATGTGCAGCCCGATTTTGTCCATGTGCTGGCCGCGGGACGGATCGTGAAGTCGGGTGGGCCCGAGCTGGCACGCGAGCTGGAAGAACATGGTTATGCGGAGATCGCAGCTTGACCACGGCCACCCTCCCCACCCGCCGCGATGAAGCGTGGCGCTACAGCGACATCGCCGCAGTAACCGCGGCTTGGCCGCTGCCGGCGCCGGAAAGCATCATCGTGCCCGCAGGCGGCCATTTCGCGCGCGCGGTCGTGCAGGATGCGGGCGACATCCAGCAGATCGAGCTGGTGCTCGGCAAAGGCGCGGTTGCTTCGCTGCATGTGCTCAACATCGGCGGCGCTTTTGGGCGCATCGAACTCGCGGTGACCCTGAACGAGGGCGCCGACTTCACGCTCGGCGCGGCGCAGATCGGTGGCGGAGAGCAGAATCTCGAGATCGTCACCACGATTACCCACGCCGAACCCGGCGCGACGTCGCGGCAGGTCGTGCGATCGGTCCTGAGCGGCACCGCGACCGGCACCTATCTGGGCAAGGTCGCGGTGGCACGCGATGCGCAGCAAACCGACAGTGCGCAGGATGTGAAGGCGATGCTGCTCAATCGCAGCGCGACCGCAAACGCCAAGCCCGAGCTGGAAATTTACGCCGACGATGTAAAATGCGCGCATGGTTGCGCGATCGGCGAACTGGACGCGATGGCGCTCTATTACCTGCAATCGCGCGGGATTCCGCCGGGCGAGGCGAAGAAGTTGATGTTGCAGGCATTTGTCGCGGGCGTGTTCGAAGGCGCCGAGGATGAGGCGCGGTTGCAGGAACTGGCGCTGGCGAAGCTGGGGGAGCTGGTGTGAACACCACGACCGCCCTCCGTACTTTCCCCGACGTGCGGGCTGACTTCCCCGGCCTCAACCCGGGCTGGCACTATCTCGACACGGCCGCCACCGCGCAAAAGCCACAGGCAGTCATCGACGCCATCGTCAACGCGATGGGCCGCGACTACGCGACCGTCCACCGCGGCGTTTACGCCCGCTCGGCCGATATGACGCTGGCCTATGAAGCGGCGCGTCGCCGGATCGCGGCGTTTATCGGCGCGCGCGACGAGCAGGTCGTATTCGTCCGCGGCGCGACCGAGGCGATCAACCTTGTCGCCTATTCGCACCCGCGGAAGGGCCGCGTGCTGCTCTCGACACTCGAACATCACAGCAATATCGTGCCGTGGCAGCTGGCGGGCTGGCAGGTCGATGTCTGCCCGCTGACCGCCGACGGCTGTATCGACCTCGATGCCGCTGAGAAGCTGCTGACGCCCGAACACAGGTTGGTCGCCTTCGCGCATGTGTCGAACGTGCTCGGCAGCCCGCTCGACGTCGCGCGCGCCGCCGAACTGGCGCACCGCGTTGGCGCCGAATTGCTGATCGACGGCTGTCAGGCGGTGCCGCGGCTGCCCGTCGATGTCGCCGCGCTCGGCTGCGACTATTATGTTTTCTCGGGCCACAAGCTCTACGGCCCCACCGGCATTGGCGTGCTATGGAGCGACAAGCTCGATACGTTGCCGCCGTGGCAGGGCGGCGGGTCGATGATCGACCGCGTGACTTTTGAAAAGACCACCTATGCCCCCGCCCCAACCCGCCTCGAAGCGGGAACGCCCGCGATTATCGAAGCGATCGGGCTCGCGGCAGCGGTCGATTATGTCGTAGCGATCGGCGTCGAGGCGATCCATGCGCATGAATGCGCGCTGGTCGGCACGCTGCGCGACGCGCTGGCGCGGCGGAACAGCATCACCTTGTTCGGGCCCGAAAACAGCGCCGGAATCGTCAGCTTTTCGATGGCGGGGGTTCATCCGCACGATATCGGCACTATCTTGGATGAAAGCGGGGTCGCGATCCGCGCCGGGCACCATTGCGCACAGCCGCTGATGGAGCATCTGGGCGTACCCGCGACCGCGCGCGCGAGTTTTGGCGTGTATAGCAATGATGACGATGTGGCGGCGCTGATCGATGGCCTGTCGCGCGTCGAGAGGATTTTCGGATGAGTGAGGATCGCATGATCAAAGTCGAGGAGGTTGAAAGCGTTGAGACGCCGCCAAAAGCGCGTGTCGCGGATGTCGAGACGGCACCCGAGAAGCTGGAGCGCAAGCGCGACTATCTGGAAGGCTTCCTGGCCGCCAAGCCCGCGGCGATCGACCCACACGGCGTCGGCGGCGACCTGTATGAAGCCGTTGTGAATGCGCTCAAGGATATTTATGATCCCGAAATCCCGGTAAACATTTACGACCTCGGCCTGATCTACAATGTCGAGATCGACGAAGGCCATGCCGTTGTCACGATGACGCTGACCACCCCGCATTGCCCGGTCGCCGAATCGATGCCCGCCGAGGTCGAACTGCGCGTCGGAGCTGTTCCCGGCGTGGGTGATGCGGAAGTGAACCTCGTCTGGGATCCGCCGTGGTCGCCGGCCAACATGACCGACGAAGCGCGGCTTGAGTTGGGAATGTTGTGAACAAAGCCCTGTTATATTTTCCGTACGCATCGAGCGAAGTCGAGATGCCCGTCGGTAATGCAAGCCCTCAAGGTGTCTCGACTTCGCTCGACACGAACGGGCAAAGGAACGGATTATGACCGAGACCAAAACCCGTACCCGCCCTGCCGCGGTCACGCTGACCCCGAACGCCGAAGCGCGTGTAACCGCGCTGATGGCGGCGGCGCCCGAGGGCGCGATCGGGGTCAAGCTGTCGACGCCGCGTCGCGGCTGCTCGGGGCTCGCCTATTCGGTCGATTATGTGACGAGCGAAGAACGGTTCGACGAGAAGATCGAAACTCCCGGCGGCGTGTTTTACATTGACGGCGCGTCGGTGCTCTATCTGATCGGCAGCGTCATGGACTGGGTCGAGGATGATTTCGCTGCGGGCTTCGTGTTCGAAAACCCCAACGCCAAAGGCGCCTGCGGCTGCGGAGAGAGCTTTACCGTCTAATCAACGGCACACCGACCAGCCCGTTCGCGCCGCCATGTCGAGGTGAAAATGGTCGGCGTGAGCGCGGTTGTAATCGGGGGACAGCGCGGTGCTGAACAGGCCGCACGATCCGTCGCGGACATCGTGCAGGAAGTCGCGCCGGACATCGGGATCGGTCCAGTCATTGATCAGTGAGATGCGCGTCCCGTCGGCGAGGACGAAGGCGGAGATGTCGATCGCATTGGCGGTCGAATGCTGGCTCTGCGCCCGCTCTCCCGCGATCTTGCGGCAATTGTAACTGCCCAGATTTTCGAGCGCGACGACCTTTTGCCCGAAATGCTTTTGCGCCAGCGGCTGGACGACGTCGCGGGTCCACAGCGCCATCGCGGCGGTCACCGCACAACCGGGCGCCGCGTTTGCGGGCCGCATCGTGGGGACCAAGCGGTTGCCGGTCAGCACCATGCGCTGACTCGCGCGGCACACGCCGGTGCCGACCACTGGGCGCCGTTCATACCCCGCCCGCGCGCGATCGAAGGCGGCGAAACAGGCGGCGTCGTCGCGGGCGAACCCGGCCAGCTTGCGGTGCGTCGCCCACCCCTGCGGATGCGAGAATTCGAATCGCGCCGTCGGAATGTGCTCGGGATGGTCGGCCACCCACTGCATGCCGCGGATCGCCCCAAGCGCGAGCAGGACCGCGACACCGAACCAGATCAGATAGGGGCGAACGCTTTTCATCCGCCCTTATTGGGGTGCCGCAGCGGCCGGCACAATGGGGGTCAGGGGGCGGCGTCAGCGGGGCGGGGTCAGGCCGGCCTGGCTTTCAGCGGCTCGTCGGGTGGGCCTTCGGTGCCGAGCGGGCCGAGTTCGCCCGCCGCGCGCGCTTTGCGGCCATAGGCGATTTCGAACAACGGCCCCGCCATCACGGTGGTGACGATCGCCATCAGCACCATGATCGCGAACAACGTCGGCCCGATGATCCCTTTTTGCAGCCCGATGTTGATGATGATCAATTCCATCAGCCCGCGCGCGTTCATCAGCGCCCCGATGCCGAGCGCGGTGCGATTATCCTCGCCCGCCAGCCGCGCTGCAAGCCAGCACGCGCCAAATTTCGCCGCGATCGACACCAGCAATATGCCCAGCGAGATTCCCAGCAGCGACAGGCTGTTCACCGTGTTGAGCTGGGTATTCAGCCCAGAATAGGTGAAAAAGACGGGGACCAGCAGGATCGTGATCGGCCCGACCTTGCGCTTGATCTCTTCGGTCAGCTTGCCGCGCGGCATGCAGACGCCCAGAATGAAGCCCCCGAACACCGCATGGATACCCGCGGCGTCCATGACAAAGGCACAGAGAGCGAAGAGCATCAATATGATCGACAGCACCGTGTCGCTCATCGCCCCCCGCGCCTCGACCGCCCGGCCCAGCGGCACGAGCAGCCGACGTCCGAAAACATACATGAACGCCGCAAAACCCAGCCCGCCGACGATCGCCAGCAGGGCGATCCCCGGCCCGCCGCCAAAGGTCGCGAGCACGATCGCCAGCACGCACCATGACACCGCATCGTCGAACGCCCCGGCGGTCAGCGTCAACGTGCCGAGCGAGGTGTTCGCCAGCCCGCGTTCGTTGATGATCCGCGCGAGCATCGGGAAAGCGGTAAGCGCGATGCACGCACCCATGAACAACGTCGCGCTGCCCTGCCCCATCCCGTCGGCAAACAGGCCGGGAATATCGAGCAGGAACGGGGTCATCAGCGCGGCGAGCAGGAACGGCGCGACGATGCCCGCCACCGAAACGCCGACGGCGCTTTTGGCCTTGGACTGGAAATGGTCGAGCCGCAGCGTCGTGCCGACCAGGAACATGTAGAGTCCGACCCCGGCCTGCGCACAAACATACAGGACGTTCCGCGTTTCCTTCGGAAACAGCGCGGCTTGCAGATCGGGAAAGAACAGTCCGAACAGCGAGGGGCCGAGCAGCACCCCGGCAATCATCTCGCCGACCACTTGCGGCTGGCCGAGAAATTTTTTCGCTACCCAGCCGACGACGCGGCAGACCAGCAGGATCACCGCGATCTGCAGGAAGAAATGGACGCTATAGTCGGTCGGAGTATAGCTCGCGGCGGCATTGACCGCCGGACCATGCGCGCCCAGAATGTCGCCGACGGCGCGCGCGAATTCGCCCCAGATTTCCGCCATCACCCGCCCTCCCCGTCGCCCGCGACTCATCGGTCCTTACGGTCCTCGGCGCATGATCAGGCGGAATTGATAACGCTCACAATTGCAGAATTCCAGCGTTTTCTATCGGCACGCTGTCACACCAGAGCCTACCCCGCCCTGCTCATCGTCATTCCGGCGAAGGCCGGGATCTCACCCGAGCGTTTGGGCGTGAGGTCGAGATCCCGGCTTTCGCCGGGATGACGAATAAGGGTCTTGGCGTCAGGATCTAGCCGAGCGGTACAAAGCTGACCGTCAGGCCGTCCTTCGGGCGCGGGATCGGCAGCACCTGCCATTTGGGTTCATAACCCTCCGCCACCACAATGCGGTGGGTGGTGATGACATGGTGGAAAAAGATCTTGGCCTGCATATAGGCGAAGTGCAGCCCCAAGCACATATGCGCGCCGCCGCCGAACGGTACCCACGCATATTTGTGCCGCTCGCGCGCGACTTCGGGCGAAAAGCGCATCGGGTCGAACTTTTCGGGCTCGGGCCAATGCTCCTCCATCATGTGCGTGTAGGCCGGGCTGACCCCCACTGACGTACCGGCGGGGATGCGATAGCCGCCATATTCGAAATCCTTGAGTGCGCGGCGCGGAAAGCTGGGCACCGGAGGCACCAGCCGCAGCGCTTCCTTGAACGCCCATTCGGTCATTTCCAGCTCGCCCAGGCTGTTATGCCCCACGCCCTCGCCCGCGGGCGACACCGCGAGCATTTCGGTGCGCAGCTTGTCCTGCCATTCGGGATGCTTGGCGAGCATCCACACCATAGAGGTGATCGAGCTGGTGATCGTGTCATGCGCCGCCATCATCAGGAAGTTCATATGATCGACGATCGCCTCGGCGCTCATATAGTCGCCGTTATCGTCGCGAGCACGGCAGATCTGGCTGAAAATATCCTCGCCCGTCCCTTCGCGACGCTCAGGAACCATGCGCCCGAAATATTCGACCAGATAGGCGCGGCCCTTGGCGCCGCGGCCCATCGCGGTGAAGGGCATCGGCACGCGGACGACGCCGATTGATGCTTGCACCATGTCGACAAAGGCCTTGTTCACCTTGTCCGCTTCGGGACCAAAGGGAATGCCGAGGAAGCTGGTCGCGGCCAGATCGAGCGTCAGCTTCTTGATCGCTGCGTAAAATTGGAAGGTCTTGCCGCTCCACGATGCGACGCGATCTTTGATCCCTTCGTTCAGCGATTCGGCATAATGGCGCATCGGCTCGGGCTTGAACGCCACCGACAAAATCTTGCGATCGGCACGATGCTTCTCAAAATCCATCAGCATCAGCCCGCGCGGGAACAGCAGGTTGAGCACCGGCCCCCAGCCCTGTTCGGACGAGAATATCTTCTCGCGGTCGAACATGACGAGCTCGTTCGCTTCGGGACCATGGAGCGCGACGCTGCGCCCGCCAAAGCTGTTGTTGCGATAGACGCGGCCATATTTGGCGACCATTCGCGTGGTGAAGCCGCGATAATCGCTCAGCTGTTCGAGCGTGTTGCCGATGACCGGATAGCCATCCTCGCCGGGAATATGGTCGAGCGCCTGGTCGGGGTTACGCGGCAGCCAATGCTGCGTTTCGGGGCCAAAACGGGCTTCGGGCCATTTGATCTTGGTCGGCGCGTTCATCGGGTCCATCCTCTGAGGTGCTGCTTTGTCGCCAAGCTAACGGACTACTGACACTGATGCAAGTAACGCCTGCGGCCTGCTGGGACACTATTCACCGCAAATTCAACTCGACTCGTGCAGTTTGGTCGCCAAGATGACTGGTCCGCCCGGACCCGACGAAGGAATGGCTCATGCCGATCAACTACAAGCGCCCCCTCTCGCTCGCGCTGGTGGCAATCGCGACAACGACGCTCGGCGGCTGTTACAGCGGCGGCGTCTATGGCGCGAGCTATGCGTCCGGCGGCGATTGCGCCGCACGCTATGGCAACGCTTACTACGATTATGACGGCTACGCCTATGACGACGGTTATGGCTATGATTGTTACGACGCGTCCGATTATGGTGGCGGGTTCGCCAACATCGGTTTCGGCGGCGGCTGGTACAGCGATTATTATTATCCCGGTTACGGCATGTGGATGTTCGACAATTATCGCAACCGCTACCCGCTGCGCGACCATTATCTGAATTATTGGGGCGGCCGCCGCGCCTGGTGGAAACATCATGGCAGCCGCGGCCATGGTCAGCCGGGACGGCCCGGTGGCTGGAACCGCGGCGATGGCGACGGGCGCCCGGGCGATGGGCGTCCCGGCAGGCCCGGCGGGTGGAACCGCGGTGATCGCGACAACGACGGCCCGCGCGGCACGCGGCCAGATCGCGGACGCGGCGACGGCGCGACCGGCACACCGCCAGTCACGACCAACCCCGCACGCCCCGGTCGTCCCGATTGGGGGACCGCCCGCCCTCGCCCAGTTCCGCAAACCGACGGAAGCGCAGGACGTCCGCGTCAGATCCGCAACATGCCAGCGACCGAACCCGGCGAGGTGTTTTCAACGCCGCGCACCGGCACCGAAATTCGGCGCACGCCAAGAAGTGAACGGCCTGCTCCGTCGGCCATGCCGGGCCGCGTCCCGCGCGCCGAGCGCCCGGCACCGACCATCCGTCAGGCACCCACAGTGCAATCAGCGCCTGCTGTGCGTAGCGCGCCAGCGCCTGAAATTCGCCAGGAAAGGGCGGAACGACCGAGCCGCGGCAATCGTGAGAGAAACGTCCGCCCGGATTAACGATCAATCGGGAAAAACCCAGTCAGGTGGCGGGCCCCTGATCCGCTCCCGCCGGTTCGTCCTTCACGCCTGCCGACACGACCGTCGCGGCGACCAGATCGCCGATGACGTTGAGCGTCGTGCGGCACATGTCGAGGAAACGGTCGACGCCAAGCACCAGCCCGATCCCGGCCGGCGGCACGCCCACCATCGCCAGGATCAACGCGATCACCGGCAGCGATCCCGCTGGGACGCCCGCAGTGCCGATCCCGCCCAGAATACACACCGCCATCACCATGATCTGTTGCTGCAGCGTCAGGTCGACCCCGAAAAATTGCGCGAGGAAGATTACCGTTACGCCCTCAAACATCGCAGTGCCGTTCTGGTTCGCCGTGGCACCGATGGTCAGCACGAAGCGCGCGACGCGGTCTGGCAGGTGCAACCTGTCGCGCGCGACGCGCAGTGCGGTGGGAAGCGTCGCGTTCGACGACGCGGTCGAGAAGGCCATGACAAAGGCCTCCTGCGTTTGCTTGAAAAACTCGATGGGCGACTTCTTGGCCAGCGTCTTGAGCAATATCGGGAACACGATGAACATCTGAATGCCAAGCGCGAGCAGCACGACACCGACGAACGCCGACAGGCGGATGAGCAGATCGACCCCGAATTGCGCCCCCAGGTTGAACATGAAACAGAAGATTGCGATCGGCGCGAGCTGGATGACGAGACCAATCAGCTTCATCGCCACTTCGAACACGCCTTCGATCGCGGCTTTCAGCGCCTGCGTCTGCGGCGTCTGCACCATCATCAGGCCGATGCCGAAGAACAGCGCGAAGAACATGACGGCGATCACGTCATTCTCCGTCATCGCCAGGAAGAAATTATTGGGGACGATCGCCACGATTGCATCCGCGCCTGCCTTGGCCTCGCGGCTGGACTGGATGATACTGCCGGCGCGTTCTGCGCCATCGGCGATCAGCGATTGCGCCAGCGCGGGATCGACGCCCGCCCCCGGCTGCAACAGGTTCACAACCAGCAGGCTGATCGCGACCGCAATCGACGAAACAACGACGGTGTAGATCAGCGTGCGCAGCCCGACGGTCTTGAGCGCGCGCATTTCGCCCATTTCCGCGACTCCGACAATCAGCGCGGAGACCAGGAGAGGGATGACGAGCATGAACAGCAAGCGCAGGAAAACGTCGCCGACCTTGCCCAGATAGAAAATGACCTCTGCCACCCAAGGCTGCCCGGCAGCGCCATAATGCGCCGCAAGACCGGCGAGCAGGCCCCCGACAAAGCCGAAGAGCATCCGCCATTGCAGGCGCTTGGCGCGCGCATCCTCACGCTCTGCAAGGGTGGCCGCCGCCGTTTCGGTCATCGCCGGATTTCCCCTGCTGTCAGGGCATCAATCATTTGACCGCTAATGCCGATCATACATCGTCCGCCGAAACCAGTTCCTCGACGTTAAGCTCGCCGGTCATCGACGCCACCGTAACCGCCACCGCCGCATCGCCGGTGACGTTGGTGGTTGTGCGCATCATGTCCATGATCCGGTCGACGCCCGCGACGAAGGCGATCGTTTCGAGCGGAACGCCAACGCTGCCGAACACCAGCGCCATCATGATCAGTCCCGCGCCGGGGATCCCAGCGGCGCCAATCGCTCCCAGCGTCGCGGTAACCGAAATCATGATATAATCGGCCCAGCTGAGATCGACCCCGAATATCTGCGCGCCGAACAGAGTGGCCAGACCAAGGTACATGGCGGTGCCGTTCATATTGATTGTCGCGCCCAGCGACACGACAAAGCTCGACACGCTGGGCGACACGCCCAGGTTGCGCTGGGTACAGCGCAGCGTCACCGGCAAGGTCGCGTTCGACGATGCAGTCGAATAACTGACCGCCATCGCGTCGATCATCCCGCGGTAAAAGCCGACCACCGGCACTTTGGCTAGAAACCGGATCATCGCCGAATACATGACGAGAATGATCAGCAGGCAACCGACGTAATTGAGCGCGACCAGCTTCGCGAGCGATTGCAGTGCGTCGAGCCCGAGCACCCCAGCGACCCACGCCATCAACGCAAAGACGCCGAACGGCGTCAGCTCCATGACGATCATCGTCACCTTCTGCATGATCACCGCGCCGCTATCGAATATCTTGGCGACCGGCGTTCCCTCTTCCTTGGCCATCAGGATACCGATGCCGATCAGCAAGGCAAACACGATGAGCGGCAGCACCTGCACATCGGCCATCACCTGCACCGGGCTTTCGGGAACGATCGACAGGACCATGTCGGTCCAGCTGGTTGCACTGGGTTCGGGAATTGCGCCGCGCTGAATCGCGCTGGTGTCGACCCCGATGCCTGGCTGGACGAAGCTTCCGAGCATCAGCCCCAGCCACACCGCGATCTGTCCGGTCACGACGAACAACAGCATCGCGCGTCCGCCGACCTTACCGAGTTTGCGCAGGTCGCCGATCGCGGCAACCCCCGAAACGAGCGAGAAAAAGATCAGCGGAACCACTAGCATCTTCACCGCCCGGATGAAGAAATCGCCGATCCATTTGATGCTGGCAGCTTCCGGCCCCCACGCAAATCCCGTTATGATTCCAAGGATCAAAGCAGCGATCACGCGCTGCCACAAAGGAATCCGGAACCACCAACCCATCGCCTGCCCTTTCGCGCCCCGCGGCGATCCCGCCGCCGTTGTCTGCGCGCACCCTTCACCATATCGGCGCCGAGGTCCAGCCCGGCAGCGCTGCATTACATCAGGAAGGAAATCGCAACCACGGTCGCTGCGCCGACGCACAAGGTCATCGGAATGCCCGCCTTGAAAAAATCGACGAAACGGTAATTGCCCGCGGCATAGACGAGGGTGTTCGTCTGATATCCGATCGGGGTCGCGAAGCTGGCCGATGCCGCGAACATCACCGCGACCACCAGGGGATAGGGATCAACACCCAGGTCGCGTGCGACCGCGATCGCCAGCGGCGTGACGAGGATCGCGACCGCGTTGTTGGTGACAATCTCGGTCAACAGGACCGACACGATATAGGTCGCCAGCACCAGACCCCATGGCGGCACATCGCGCAGGAAGGGGGTCAGTTCGGCGACCACCAGCGCGACGCTGCCTGAATTTTCAAGCGCCAGCCCAACTGCAAGCATGGCAAATATCAGCACCAGTACATTGCCGTCGATCGAATCCCATGCCTCGTCGGCATCGATACAGCGCGTCACCAGGATCAACCCGACGCCGATGATCGCTGCAACGCCTATGTCCATAATATTGAACGTCGCCAGCATCACCACACCGATCAGCGCACCGATGGCGATTGGCGCCTTGCTGCGCCTGAACTCGCGCTCGCTGGTCGATCCCACGCCGTACAGGTGGGGATTGCCATACATCTGCTCAATCTGGTCGGCGGGGCCGGTGACGAGCACGCGGTCGATTGCCTGGACGCGGGCATTGGGCAAATCGGGACCGGGGGTCTTGCGAAAGCGCGCGATACCGAGGATGCGGACACGGAGCGCCGACAAGAACGGAATTTCGACCAGTCGTCGCCCGATTGCGGGATGGCTGGGGGCAATCATCGCTTCGACGATCGTGTCGTCGTCCTGATCGACGTCGTCATGGCCTGCGGTCAGCCCGATTGCGACATTCTTGTTGGCGCGCAGGGACAGCAGCTCGGCGAGTTCGAGGCGCAGGACTAAGCGGTCGTCCGCCTCCAGCACCTCGTCGACCAGCCCCGAGCGCCGCAGTGTGGCGCCGCGCTTCAGCGCGACAAGCTTGACGTTGGCGCGCTTGGCGAGCGGGATGTCGCCGATCCGGCGCCCAACCAGATTCCCGTCCTTCAGAATGCGAATTTCCGACAGGAAGGCGCGATGGTCCTGGCCCAGCGCGATCTGGCTCGACGCCTCCTCGGGGAGGAACCGCCGCGCGATGAAAAGCATCGCAAACGCCCCCACCACGCCGGCGACAAGGCCGACAGGGGTGATCGTGAAGATGCCGAAACGCGTGAGCCCTGCATCCTGCGCAACCGACGCCACCAACAGATTGGTCGATGTACCGATCAGCGTCGTGGTGCCGCCAAGGATCGCGACATAGGAGAGCGGGATCAGTAGGCGCTTCGCACTGAGGCCGAGTGCCTGCGCCAACTTGAGCATGATCGGGATCATCACGACGACGACGGGCGTATTGTTCAGAAACGCCGAGGCGACATAAACGCCAAGGAACATCTCGGCGAGCGCCAGCTTGGGATGCTGCTGCGCGCGCGCGATAATCCGGCTGGCGATGGCGTCAAGCGTGCCGGTGCGCAGTAGCGCCCCCGACAGGATGAACATCGCACCAATGGTCACCGGTGCCGAGTTGGAAAAGACCGAGAAAAGATCTTTGCCCGACAAAATGCCCATGAACAGGAATGTACAGGTACCGAGGATCGCAACTACCGTTGCCGGGAAGCGCTCCATCACGAACCCGATGAACATTAGGCCCAGGATCGCGAGACCGATGAACGCTTGATAGTCGGCGATGAAGGCCTGGCCGGCCGCGATCATGCGTCGGTCACCCGCACTGCGCGCGGTGGAGAAGTTTGTGATCGGCAAGGACGAGCGCCATCATCGCCTCGACCACCGGGGCGCCGCGGATGCCGACGCACGGGTCGTGACGGCCCTTGGTAACGATGTCGGCGGCCTCGCCCGCCTTGTTGATCGTCGGCACCGGGGTCAGGATCGAGCTCGTCGGCTTGAACGCGACGCGGACGACGACCGGCTGGCCGGTTGAAATGCCGCCCGCGATGCCGCCGGCGTTGTTCGACAGGAAATCGGGGCGGTTGCTGCCGTCGGTCGCAGGGCGCATCGGGTCCGCATTTTCCTCACCGCGCAGGCGCGCCGCTTGAAAGCCCGCGCCAATTTCGACGCCCTTCACCGCGTTGATCCCCATCATTGCGGCGGCAAGGTCGCTGTCGAGCTTGGCATAAATCGGCGCGCCCCAGCCGGCGGGAACGCCGCTGGCGGCGCATTCGATCACCGCGCCGAGCGAGCTGCCTGATTTGCGCGCCGCGTCCATCAGGCCTTCCCAGCGGTGCGCCGCGGCGGGGTCGGGACAGAAAAAGGGATTACGATCAATTTCTTCGAGATCGAAATTGGCAGGGTCGATCGCATCGCCGCCGATTTCGGCGACCCACGCGTGGATCTGCACCTCGGGAATCACTAGCCGCGCGACGCCGCCCGCAGCCACGCGCGCCGCGGTCTCGCGCGCGCTCGATCGGCCGCCGCCGCGATAGTCGCGGATGCCATATTTGGCGTCATAGCTGTAATCGGCGTGGCCGGGGCGATAGGCCTGCGCGATGTCGCCATAATCTTTCGATCGTTGATCGACATTGTCGATCATCAGGCTGATCGGGGTGCCCGTGGTCTTGCCCTCGAACACGCCCGACAGGATGCGGACCTGATCGGGCTCCTGTCGCTGCGTCGTGTGGCGCGACTGGCCGGGGCGGCGCTTGTCGAGGAAGGGCTGGATATCGGCTTCGGACAGCGACAGCCGCGGCGGGCAGCCATCGACGACGGCGCCGAGCGCGGGGCAATGACTTTCCCCCCAGGTGGTAAAGCGAAGGACGCGTCCGAAGCTGTTGAAACTCATCGCCTATCCCATCCAGCCGAATGCAGGTGCATAGTCTGCCCGCCCGCCTAGCGGCCAAGCCGCGTCCGAGTCCAGCATCATCGCCATGAAATGCGGGCCGGCGAACGGAGAGGCAAAACGCGCGGCAAGTTCGAGCGAGTAGCCGAAGCGCGGGTAGTAGTTTTCGTGGCCAAGGACAAAACTGATCGCACAGCCCTGTTCGCGCAGCGCCGCGAGTCCGGCGCGAATTAGCGCTTCGCCAACACCCTGGCGATGCAACGCCGGTGCGACGGCGACGGGCGCGAGCCCTGCCGCCGACAAAGTCTGGCCGCCGGCTTCGACCGCCATCCGACTGAACAGCGCATGCCCCGCAACGGAGCCGCCCTGTTCCGCGACTAGCGAAACCAATGTGTCGCCGTCCGCGTCCAACGCCCGCACCAAATCAGCCTCGCCCTGATAACCGAACTCGGTCGTCGCAAACGCGGCGCGGTGAAGCGCGTCGATCGCATCGCCATCCGCCGCCGTCGCGGCGCGGATGACGAATCCGTCAGACAAGCGCGATATCCGGGGCGTCTTCCTGTTTCATGCCGACGGTGTGGTAGCCTGCATCGACATGGTGCGTCTCGCCGGTCACGCCGCTCGCCAGATCGCTGAGCAGATACAGCGCCGAACCGCCAACATCGTCGATGGTGACGTTGCGGCGTAGCGGGGCATTATGCTCGTTCCATTTGAGGATCAGGCGGAAGTCGCCGATGCCCGATGCGGCGAGCGTCTTGATCGGCCCCGCCGAGATCGCGTTCACGCGCACCCCCTGCGGACCGTAATCATTGGCGAGATATTTCACACTGGTTTCCAGCGCCGACTTGGCGACGCCCATGACATTGTAGTGCGGGATCACCTTTTCGGCGCCATAATAGCTGAGCGTCAACATCGCGCCGCCGCCCTTGCCGGTTTCGGGATCGAGCGGCTGCATCATCGCGACTGCGCGCTTGGCGACCGCGGTAAAGCTGTAGACGCTGATATTCATTGTCATCAGGAAGTCGTCGAGCGTCACGTCGGCGTAATGGCCGCGCAGCGCCTCCTTGTTGGTATAACCGATGGCATGGACGACAAAGTCGATCGTCGGCCAGCGCGCCGCGAGCGTCGCAAAGGTCGCATCGAGATTGTCCATGTCCGACACGTCGCAATCGATCAGCAGGTCGCAGCCAAGCTCGTCGGCCAGCGGCTTCACCCGCTTGAGCATCACATCGCCCTGATAAGAAATCGCCAGTTCGGCGCCATGCGCGCTGAGCGCCTTGGCAATGCCCCAGGCGAGCGACTTGTCGTTGGCGAGCCCCATGATCAGCCCGCGCTTGCCCTGCATCAAACCCGTCATTCTGCGTCTCCGGCCTTTTCCATAATGATGTCGTCGACGGGTCCAATAGCGTCGCGGCCCAAATCCTCAACCTCGACGAGCGCGGCGTTGAGTTCGGCGCCCATCACCATACCCAATCCGACGAGATAGAAAAAGAACAGTGCGACCATCACACCCGCGAGGCTGCCGTAGGTTGCGTCATAGCTAAGCAAGCTGGCCAGCAGCGGCGGCAACGCTAGCGTGACGCCAATCCACCACAGCGTGGTGAACAGCGCACCCGGCCATTTGGGGAACTTCCGCGTGCGGTATTTGGACGGGGTGAGCGAGTAAAACAGCATGTAGATCGCCACGAACAGGCCCAGGCCGGAAACCCCGCGCGAGATCGCTACCACACCCCACGACTGATATTGTTCGGGCAGCACCCGCGTCACAAACTGTTCGATACCGACGATCAGCACCTGCATGCTGAAAGACAGCAGCATCAGGACGACGGCGCCGGTGATGATACCGATCGACAGCAGCCGATAGTGGAAGAAGCCCTTGCTGAAATGGGTGCCATAGGCGCGGCGCAGGATGTCGCGCACGGTTTCGATCAGGCTGCCCACCGTCCACAGCGCGACGAGCGCCCCGAGCCACAGAAAGATGCCGGTACGCGCACTCATCACTTCTCGGATCGGCCCCGACAGCGCGTTGGCGACGGTGGGCGGCATGGTCGAAAACACCGCCTCGATCGCCGCTTCCCCGCCGACACTGCCACCGAGCAGCGAGAAGGCGGCTGCGAGCAGGATGAAAAAGGGGAAAAGCGCGATCAGCGCCAGGTAGGCCAGATTGCCAGCGTGGATGAAGCCGTCGGTATAGGTACCCACGACGACGCGGCGGACGATCTTGAAGGCGCGCGTTCCCGGCCCGAGCGTTTCGCGGCCGCGGTGGATCAACCCTTGGGCGCGGGCGCGCAGCTGAAACCGCTTGGCGCGCTCGGCGCGCGCTTCGGGCGAGTGCGGGGAATGCCCGCCCGCCAGAAATTCCTGATCGACCTCATTGGCAACCCGGCGTGCCAATTCGTCGATGGCGGCGGCCTCGGCGGCTGTGCGGCCTTTGGGAGCGGCGTCAGCCACGCATCAGACGCCGAGGTCCGCCCGCACCGCACGTGGATCGGTCCAGTCGCCGAGCAAGGCCGACAGCGCAGCATGGTCGGCGGGCAGATCGACCATCAAGCGGACGAGTTGGTCACCGCGATCGCCGCTCTTCTGACTAAAACCCTTGCCTTTTAGCCGCATAACCTTGCCCGATGATGACCCGGCGGGGACCGACAACATCACCGGTCCATCGACCGTCGGCACCTTGACCTTGGCCCCCTTGACCGCCTCGTCCAACGTCACCGGCAGGTCGAGCCGGATGTTGGCGCCGTCGCGCTCGAAAAACGGATGGTCCTTCACGGTGATCGTGACGATCCCGTCGCCAGTGCCGCCCGGCCCCGGCTGGCCCTTGCCGGCCAGCCGCATCTGGGTGCCGCTTTCGACCCCGGCGGGCAGCTTCAGGTCGATCGTGCCGCCATCGGCGAGCGTGATCCGCTGCGGCGCCTGCGTCGCGGCATCGACGAACGACACCGAGAGGCGATAAGCGACGTTGGCGCCCTTTGGCGGCGGCGCGCTGCGCCCACCAAAACCGCCGAACCCACCGCCCGCCGCGGCGCCACCACCGCGCCCGAACAGGCCTTCGAAAATGTCGCCAAAATCGGCGCCTTCGTTGCCGAAACCGCTGAAGCCGCCCGGCCCGGTCCGCTGATCGCCGCGAAACCCGCCCCCGCCGCCATAGCCGAACGGCATCGCCGGATTGCCGTCGCCATCGATCTCGCCGCGGTCGAACTGCGCACGCTTGCTCTTGTCAGACAGGATGTCATAGGCCCGCGTGACCTCGGAGAATTTCTCCGACGCCTTCGGGTTGTCCTTGTTCTTGTCGGGGTGCAATTCCTTGGCGAGCTTGCGATAGGCGGATTTGATCTCCGCTTCGCTCGCGCCTTTTGCGACGCCCAGGGTGGAATAGGGATCTGCCATAGTGTTCCTGTAGCCCGATAAGTGATTGGCCGGGAAGGCCCGATTACGCGTCGATGTGGGAATGTGCCACTAAGCGGTCAAGTTCCGCCTTTCGCGTGGCCCTGCACCGCAGTATGACCGCGCGCATGACAGATGATCCCTTTGCCCTGTTCGATGCGTGGTTTGTCGAGGCGCGGGCGAGCGAACCCAACGATGCCAACGCGATGGCGCTCGCAACGACGACGCCCGACGGGCATCCGTCGCTGCGCATGGTGCTGCTCAAGGGGCATGGTCCAGACGGGTTTATCTTCTATACCAATCTCGACAGCCGCAAAGGCGGCGAGCTGGCGGTTAATCCGCACGTTGCACTGCTTTTCCACTGGAAATCGCTGCGGCGGCAGATCCGCATCGAAGGGCCGGTGGCGGCCGTCGACAATGCCACCGCCGACGCCTATTTCGCGACGCGAAGCCGCGACAGCCAGCTTGGCGCCTGGGCAAGCGAGCAGTCACGCCCGCTCGCCGACCGTGCGACCTTCGAGGCGCGCTTTGCCGACATGCAGGCGCGGTTCGAGGGGCAGGATGTGCCGCGCCCGCCGCGCTGGTCGGGGTGGCGCGTGGCGGCCGCCGCGATCGAATTCTGGCAGGATCGTGCGCACCGCCTACACGAACGCACGGTTTACACCCGCACCGCCAATGGTTGGTCGAGCGGGATGCTCTACCCATGAGCGCGGCGCGGCGGCTGCCGATCAGCCAGGTCGATGCCTTTGCAGACCGCCCGTTCACCGGCAACCCCGCCGCGGTGATGCCGCTCGAGGAATGGCTGGGCGACGGCGTGCTGCAGGCGATCGCGGCCGAGAACAACCTCGCGGAAACGGCCTTTCTGATCCCCGATGAGAGCGGCGAAGCCGATTATGAGCTGCGCTGGTTCACCCCGACAGTCGAAGTTGCGCTGTGCGGTCATGCGACGCTGGCCAGCGGCCATGTGCTCTTGTCGGCGGCGCCATGGCGTCAGGAAATGCGCTTTCGTACCCGCAAGGCGGGAATTTTGCAGGTGTCGCGCATCAATGGAGAGGAAGGCGACGACGCGGGGTATCGCATGGCGTTGCCGTCCTATCCGCCCGCACCCAAAGCGATGCCCGATATCGTCCGGGCGCTTGGCGGCGATCCGGTCGAGACGCAGTGGCACCCCGGCGGTTATGCGATCATCGCCTATCGCGATGCGGCGAGCGTCCGTGCACTGGCGCCCGATTTTCGCGCCCTCAAGGAGGGCGGCGATGTCCTTTACATCGCGACCGCGCCCGGCGATGGCGATCCATCGGGCGCCGACGTCGTCAGCCGTGCCTTTGCCCCGGGCGCGGGGATCGACGAGGATCCTGTCACTGGATCGGCGCACAGCGTGCTGACCCCCTATTGGGCCGCACGGCTGGGGCGCGACGCCTTCGCGGCCTATCAGGCCAGCGCACGTGGCGGCCATGTCGGCTGCCGCCTCGATGGCGACATGGTCGAGCTGACCGGAAACTGCGTCACGACGCTGGTCGGCGATTTCCTGCTATAAAGCGGCGGTCAAATCGGCCAGATGGCGGCGCAGCGCCGGGAATTGTTCACCCTTGGTGACGCCCAACCGGACGATCGTCACTCGCTGCGACGGCGAGACGATGATATATTGCCCCTGATGCCCGATGCAGGCGAACAGGTCATTGGGACCGCGGTCGGGCCACAGGGCGGGCTGCGCCCCCGCGGGACGTTTGCGATTGAGCCAGATATGTCCGCCATAGCCACCGTCGTTCGCCGACGGGCTGAGCATGAAATCCATCCAGCTTTCGGGGAGCAGCCGCTGACCGTTCACGACGCCATGATTGCGCAAAAACTCGCCGAAGCGGGCGTAGTCGCGCGCCGTCGCGTGCATGATCGAGCCGCCGATCATCGTGCCACTGGCGTCGAACTCGGGGGTCAGGCTGGTCATGCCGAGCGGCTCGACAAGGCGCCCCGCGATAAATTCACGCATCGCGTCGCGCCGCGCTGCCGGGCTTCGGGACGGCGTCAGCGTATCAGCCAAGATGTCGGAAAGGATGACACTGGTTGCAGAACTGTAGTTGAAGATTTCGCCGGGCTGCGCCGCCGCGGGTTTGGCTTCGGCAAACCCGGCCATGTCGGGCGCACCGCCACCGAGCAGCATCGCAACGGTGTCGCCCTGCCAGATCGGATCGCCATTTTCGACATGCTCGAGCCCCGCCGACATGTGGAGCAAATGCTTGAGCGTGATGGCACCGCGCGGGTCGCCGCTGCGCTGCCACGCCGCGACCGGCGCCGGGCCGTCGAGCGCCAATTGCCCGTCGGCAACGAGAAAGCCGGTCAGCACCGCGGTGATGCTTTTCGCCATCGACCAGCTGATCAGCTTGGTTTCGGGGCCAAAGCCCGCGGCATAGCGTTCGTAGATCGGCTCACCATCGCGCAGGATAAATAGCGCGCGCGTTTGCCCGACATCCTCGGCATTGACGAACAAGGCATCGGCGCGCGCCTTGATCGCGGCAGGCAGCGCGGGCAGCGGTTGAGGGGTGTCGGTCGCGGCGACCCCATCAAGCGACGCGCCGAATTTGGGCGCAGCCGACGCGGGTGCGATATTGCCCTGCCCCGCCGCCTGTACCAGCGACAAGGCACCGAGCATCGCGAGAGCGGCACTTGCCAGCAGCCGTTTTATGGTGATCATGGGTTGAGTGACTAGCACCAACCCGACCGGTCCTTCAACGGGCGAGACGCCCACCGCGGCACCACTGCCCGAAACCCCCGTCCCGACCCTACCGCGCTCGCGCCAAACGCCGAGCCGCTGGGGCGGCTGCCTGCCGTGGCTGGTCGTTCTTGCGGTGCTGCTGACCGGCTTTGCGATCTGGAAATTCCCGTCGTTCAAGGCCCAGGCCGAACTCGGGTCGGCCTATGCGGCGCGCGTCGGCTGTTCGTGCCGCTATGTTCAGGGGCGCAGCCTGGAGAGCTGCCAAAGCGATTTCGAGCCGGGGATGGAGATGGTGTCGCTGAGCGAAGACCCGGCGACCAAGACGGTAACCGGCAGCGTCCCGCTGCTCGCATCGCGCAGCGCGCGTTATGCAGGCGCGAGTGGCTGTCTGCTGCGGCCCGAAGACTAAGCCGCGATCCGGCGCGCCGCGAGCGCGACCGCCGCCGGGGCGCCGAACACCAACAGCCAAATCCCCGCTTCCTCGGCCCATCCGTAACCGGCGTACAGCACCCCGACGAGCAGATTACCGATCGAAACGACAAACCACAGGATCAGGAAGATCCGCATCGCCCGCGCCGCGTCGCGGACCGTGAGGCGGAGCACGATCAGCAGCGCCATTCCGGCGAGCAGCATGATAGCGGTGTGCGACATCGATTAATCCTCCCAGGCTGGCGGCAAAATCGCCGAAACATGGCGCCGTCGCCACTCGCCCGGTGACATGCCCAGCTTGCGGCGAAAGATCGCGCACAGATGGGCATGGCTGGAAAAGCCGGTAGCAAAGGCAATTTCGGCGACCGACAGCGGGCGGTTCATCAGGAACCAGCAGGCGCGGCGCAGCCGCTGGCGCAGCATATATTGCGCCGGGGTGTAACCGATCGCGCGCGCGAAATGGACGATCAGGCTGTTGACCGACATGCCCACTTCCGCCGCCATCTCTTCGACGGTCAGCGACAGTTCTAGCTGAGTCTGAATATGCGCCAACAGGTCGTTGATACGCTGCGTGACCGCGGACGGGTCGGGTCGCACCACCATCGCCTCCAGCGTTTTGGCAAGGATGGTCACCAGCGCATCGGCGGCAGCGGCGTCGCCCGCCGCCAAGGCGCGCACGAACGCAGCCAGTGCCATGTCATAATGCCCTGCGAGCGCCCGCGTGTCCGACGCCACCGCCAGCCGCGCGCTCGGAATTTCAACCTCGATATAGCGAACCGCCCCGCCCTTTGCTTCGCCGTAATAGCGACGTCCGGCGGGCGCCAGCCACATCTCGCCGGGCAAAGGATCGCCGAGCGACGTCCTGCGATCGTCGAGCCAGGTTTCCAGCCAGTGATAACTTCCCGCTTCATACAAGTAGAGCACATGGACGTCGCGTTCGACGGTCCAGTTCGTCGGGCCATCATGCGGTCAACGATCGAGGCGACCCTGAGTCCTCCCACTTCCATGACGGAAGTATGGCAAGTTAGGGAGAATGTGAAAGCCTGCCATTTGTACCAAACCTATGGTTAAATCGACGCTCCAAATTTCCCGGAAACCCCGGAAATTATGTAAAAAAAGTCTGTTGGCAGACCCTTTCGCGCGTGGAGGATGCGCATGACCAGCCCCCCAGGCGGGCGGCGAATACGCCGCCCGCCACTTTTTTTGGCCAAAGGGAAATTGCAGTAATTCAGTCGGTCGTGAGGAAGTCGTCCATCGCGGCATTGACCGCGTCCGGCGCCTCCCACGGCACGAAATGGCCGCAATCGGGAACATGCTTGATCCGCACATTGGGGACAAGGTCGGCGATCCCGTCAAGGTTGCACGGCGGCAGCGCGACATCGTCGAGCGCCCAGATGACCAGCGTCGGGATGGTGAGCGTGGGAAACTGCATTGCTGGCGGTTCGGCATAGGGCGCAGCCATCGCCGGGACCACCGCGGGCGATCCGCGATACCAGTTGATCATCGCGCGACAGGCGTCGCGATCCTCCCAATCCTTCAGTAACCGCGCGATTTCGTCGGGCGGCTGGATGCCCCCGCTGGGTACGCGTCCCGCAAAGGCATGCGCAAGGATACCGGCGATGCCATGTTCCTCGATGACCGCGTCGCTCGCGGGGTCGCGGAAAATGCTGATGTACTGGCTTGCCGCGCGCTGCTGTTCGTTGGTCAGAAGCAAGCGCTGAAAGATCGCCGGGTGCGGGGCGTTGGCGATCACGGCGCGCGTCACGCGCCCCGACCACACCGGATGCAGCCCGCTCGGCTGGCCGCCCAACGCCACCCCCCAGGCAATCGCCCCGCCCCAGTCGTGACCGACGACGGTGAACTCCTCGATACCCAGTGCATCGGCGAGCGCGAAAATATCGGCGATCAACTTGTCGGGGGTGTAGGACGCCGCGTCCTGTGGCTTCGACGACCCGCGATAGCCGCGTTGGTCGGGCGCGATGCAGCGAAAGCGTTTCGAGAAATGCGGCAGCTGATAGCGCCAGGTACGATGCGATTCGGGGAAGCCGTGGAGAAAGATTAACGCCGACGCGTCACGTGGTCCAATGTCGACGACGTCGAGTTCAACGCCAGTCGAAAGCTTCACGCGCTGTTGTTCGAAATCGCCGATCATCGACATCGCTCCTTTGGTTTTAATTCAAAACCTGATGGAGAGGATCGGCACGGCTGGCAAGTGGCCTGCATCCCGAAGTCAACTGCCGCCGACCTCAAGAAGGCGCGCACCCCCCGCTTTGGCTTGCCTTTGACACATAGCCCTCCCTTTTAGGGGTGGGTGCGAGCGCTAGCGAGCCGAGCCAGAACGCCGCCTTTGGCGGCGACCCACCCCCGGCCCCTCCCTGAGATGGAGGGGAGAAGAGATGTCGACTTCCGGTCGTTGGCCAACCTTCACGGATAGCTCACCGTCTTCGGCACGTCGGGAATCGGAATAAACTCCTCGCTATCCCCCGGAACGAGCGGAAATTTGCCATCCTTCCAGTCGTGCTTCGCTTGATTGATGCGATCACGCGACGAGCTCACGAAATTCCACCATACGTGGCGCGGCGTCGCGAAGGCTTCGCCGCCGAGAAGCATTACGCGCGCATCGCTGTCGGCGCGCAGCGTCATCCCCTGCCCGGGTTTCAATATATAGAGGCTGTAACGGTCGAGCTTTTCGCCATCGAGGCTCGCGTCACCCAGCGCGACGAGCACGGCGCGCTCGTCGGCCTCGGCCTCGACCGGAATGCTCGACCCGGCGTTCATCAAAATATCGGCGTAGATCGTCGCGGCATGCTGGGTGATCGGCGAGGTCGCGCCCCACAGACTACCCATGATGACCCGTGCCGACACGCCGCCGTCCTCAATCAGCGGCAAATCGTCCTTCGCGACATGCTCGAATGCCGCATCGATCTCTTCCTTGCCATCGGGCAGCGCGAGCCAGGTTTGCATTCCTGAAATGCCAGAGCCTGCAGCGCGCTCGGCGGCAGGGGTGCGTTCCGAATGGACGATGCCGCTACCCGCGGTCATCAGGTTGCAAGCGCCGGGGCGGATCGTTGCCAGCGTACCCAGGCTATCGCGATGATCGATCGCGCCCTCGAACAAATAGGTGACGGTCGCCAGGTTGATATGCGGATGCGGGCGCACATCCATGCCGGTACCGATGTCGAAATGCGCCGGACCAAACTGGTCGACAAAAATGAAGGGGCCGACCATCGTGCGCGCCTTGTTGGGCAGCGTCCGCCGCACTTCAAAGGCGCCCAGATCGTGGGTCGAGGGGGTGATGATATCCATCTTCAGTCCAGCCTTTCCAGCGTTCGCCGCGTCTTCTCGGTCTCGACATTGCCGGTGTTCAGGGTTGATCCGGGTTCGAGCAACACGACATGGCATTCGCCGCCCAGCGCCTCGGGACAATGTTCGACACCGCACGGCACGATGATGAACTCGCCCGGCTCCACGATCACGTCGCCAGTTCGCAGCCCCATTTTCATCCTTCCGGCGATGACGAGGAATAATTCGTCCTCTGAATAATGATGATGCCAGTCAAACTTGCCGTCGAGCTTAACCAGCTTGACCTGAAAATTGTTGATGTCGCCCGCGACATGCGGGCTCCAGGCTTCGGGGATTCTTGCAAAGGCTTCGGCGAGATTGACCTTGGCGACCATCGTCATTCTCCAGGCGCTGTTGCCTTGATCGCGAGCGCGTGAACGCGCTGCCCCGGCAAATCGCCGAGCGCCTTGTTCACCGTGCGTTGGCGGGCGACGCGATCCATCCCGGAAAAGCCCGCCCATTCGATGGTCAGGCTGAAATGCGATTCGCCCGATCCATCGTCGCCCGCGTGGCCGTGATGGCTGGCACTATCGTTGCTCAGGTCGAAAGTGGCGTCGGGAAAAGCTGCACGGAGCATGCTTTCCATCTCTTGCTGCACGGGGCCATTGCTGCTCATGGGGTTGACCATAACCGCTCCGTCGCCAAATTATAAGACCTCCCCCATCTCTTGAAAGCGCATTTTGCCGACGCCTCCCCGCCCCAACCGTTTCCATGGTCGTGTCCCGCGCGACGAACCCTGCGCCGCGCCCGGATGCCGTGAAGCGGGCGAGTTTCGCGCCCCGATGTCGTGGACGCGCTCTCCGGACGGACCGCCGCAATATCGCTGGCTGTGCCTCGACCATGTCCGCGAATTCAACGCGGGATATAATTTCTTCGAGGGCATGAACCCCGACCAGATCATGGCGGCGCAGTCGCCGACCGCGGGATGGGAGACCGAAAGCCGCAGCTTTCGCGCCGCGGGCAGCGCCGACCTGCCGCCGCGCTGGGCCGATTTCAAGGATCCGATCGATGCGCTGGGCGCGCGTTTTCGCCAGCGGATGGACGAGGCGCGGCGCGAGGCGGCCAATCCGGGGCTGACGCGTGAGGAGCATAGCGCAATGCAATTGCTCGGCCTCGCCGCCGACGCCGACCGCGCCGCGCTGCGGCGACGTTACAGCGAGCTCGTCCGCCGCTATCATCCCGACCGCAACGGCGGCGACCGCAGTTTCGAGTCGCGGCTGGGTGAGGTCGTCGCGGCGTATCAATTGCTCCGCAAGACCAAGGCCTTTGCTTGAGGGGACAGGTGCGATGAGCGAATTGGATGAAGCCCGGATCGAGGTGGTGCGCCGCCATATGGCGCTCGAGATCACCCACGATTGGGACGGCGTCATCGCGACCTTCGATCATCCGCGCTACGAACTGCTCGGCCCCGGAACGGTGTTTGACGGCGAAGCCGCAGTGCGGTCCTATTTCGCCGCGTCGCGCGAGCCATTTCCCGATCAGGCGAACGAGGTGATCGCGATCGCCGCCGATGCCGCGACCGACACGGTGCTCGTCGAATTCTGGCTGACCGGTACACATCTTGGCCCGCTGAAGCTGGGGCTGCGCACGATCGAGCCGACCGGCAAGGCGTTTCGCATCCGCATGGCCGCGAGTTTCGAATTTGCCCCCGGAAGCGACAAGATCGTCTGTGAACGCCCCTATTACGACCAGTCGGCGGTGATGAAGGCGCTCGGGCTGCTCTGAAAAGGCGTTGCAAGCTGAAACCGACGCCTATACCGCGCTAGCCGAAGCGCCGGGCAACGGCGACTCTCTCCCGACCGCCTTCGCTGGACCTTGTGACATGACCGATATTCCGAACAGCCTTCCCGACCATCACGGTTCGACGCTCCTCGCGGCGCCCGATATCGAGGTCGATGCACGCGAGCTGTTCGGCATCGACATCGTCATGAAGGTGCCGGCGTTCAGCGAGGCCGACGAGCGCGTTCCCGACCTTGACCCCGCCTATGTGTTCGACGGCGACACGACGCTCGCGATCCTCGCCGGCTTCAAGTTCAACCGTCGCGTGATGGTCCAGGGCTATCATGGCACCGGCAAGTCGACGCATATCGAACAGGTCGCGGCGCGGCTGAAATGGCCGTGTATCCGTGTCAACCTCGACGCGCATATCAGCCGTATCGACCTTGTCGGCCGTGACGCAATCGTGCTGCGCGACGGCCAGCAGGTTACCGAATTTCGCGAAGGCCTGCTCCCTTGGGCGCTCCAGACGCCGACCGCGCTCGTCTTCGACGAATATGATGCGGGTCGTCCCGACGTGATGTTCGTGATCCAGCGCGTACTGGAAGCCGAGGGCAAGTTGACCCTGCTCGACCAGAACCGCGTGATCCGACCAAACCCCTATTTCCGTCTGTTCTCGACCGCCAATACCGTCGGGCTCGGCGATACGAGCGGGCTGTATCATGGCACGCAGCAGATCAATCAGGGCCAGATGGACCGCTGGAACATCGTCGTCACCTTGAACTACCTGCCCGCCGCGACCGAAAGCGCGATCATACTGGCCAAGGTGCCGAACACCGACGACACCACGGTTGCCAATATGGTCAAGGTCGCGGATCTGACCCGGCAGGGTTTCATCAACGGCGACATTTCGACCGTCATGAGCCCGCGCACCGTGATCAGCTGGGCGCAGAACGCCGCGATCTTCAACAACCTCGGCTTCGCCTTCCGCCTCAGCTTCCTCAACAAATGCGACGAGGCCGAGCGGATGATCGTCGCTGAATATTATCAGCGCGTGTTTGGCGAAGATTTGCCCGAAGGCGTCATCGGCAAGTGATGATGGTGCGCCGCCTGACGGTGGCCGCAACCGCGCTGGCGTTATCGGGTTGCAGCATCGCAGCCGTCGATTATGGCCCGGTCCGCCACGCCGACTATGTCGCCGATCCGCGCTGCACGGCGCAGCCGGGTGCGGTGGTCGATGGCGACGCCTTGCCGTTGTTCTTTGCCACAACCCGCCTGCCCGACTGCCGCACTGGCGATATCAGCATGCTCCGGCACCGGGGCGACAAGATCCGCTATGGCCGTTTTGCCGTGCCGCGCGAGGTTGAGGTGGGGGGCAAGAAAAAGCTCCGCACGCCGATGGCATTTCAGGCGTCGGTTGATTGGTGGACGGCATTGCAGGCCGAGACCGATCGGCGGCAGGGACGCGTGCTGCTTTATGTCCACGGCTATCGTGAGACGTTCGAGACGACATCGAAGGATGCGGCGCAGATTGCGCGGATGACCGGCTTCGACGGTCCGGTGATCGAGTATAGCTGGCCGTCGCAGGGCGAAGTGCTGAGCTACGCGGTCGACGAGACCAACATGTATCACGACGTCCGCAGATTTCGCGATTTCCTGAAGACGCTCGCCGAGCGGCCGTGGGTCAAGGAAATCGTCGTCGTTTCGCACTCGCTGGGAGCGCGGCTGGTCATTCCGGCCATCGCCTATGTCGATCGCACGTCGAGCAGTGCCGACAGCAGCAATATCTCGAACGTTATCCTCGCGTCACCTGACATCGATCGCGAAACCTTTGAACGCGACATCGAGGAAGAGGTGCTGTCGCCGCGGCGCGTCGCCAACAACCGGCGGATCACCGTCTATGTCTCGCACGCCGACAAGGCGCTCGCCGCGTCGCGCGCTCTGCATGGCTATCCACGGCTCGGATCGCCTTATTGTTTCGATCCGTTCGAGGCGGCCGACCTGAAAGCCAAGGGACTGCCGGTGCGCTGTTATCCGGTGTCGGTCGCCGGATTGACCGTTGTCGACACCACCGATGTGTCGCGCAGCGCGACCGGGCACAGCAATTTCCTGCGCAGTGCGGTCGCGTGTCGCGATTTTGTTGATGTCGTGGCCGACAAGCGGGCGCGGCCCGAGCGGGTGGCGACGCATCTGGCGCATGCGTTCCGACTGCTCCCCGACCCGGCGGAGCCGAAGCCCGATGATGAAACGATTTGCAATCGCGTGCCGGTGGCTGCCGCGCCCTAAAATCCGCACATCATGGCGAAATCGGCGAGCCAGACGGTCGGCCCTTCGCCGCGCCACAGCCACAGGCCGCCCACCGCGATCACTGCGAACAGCCCCAGAGCCGCCACATCCTGCCGCGTCAATTTCATGCTGGTTGCAGCCGTCTGACTGGCGCGTCGGCGATCGGCAGGTGGACGAGCCCCGCGAACAGGCCGAGCGCGATCGAGATACCCCAGGCGAAATTATAGCTGCCGGTCGCGTCGAAGATCAGCCCCGCCATCCATGCGCCGAAAAAGCTGCCAACCTGATGACTGAGGAACACGATACCATAGAGCATTGAGAGGTGGCGGATGCCAAAAATGCGCCCGACGATTCCGCTGGTCAGCGGGACGGTGCCGAGCCACAGAAAGCCCATTGCCCCCGCGAACAGCAGCGCGCTCGCATGGGTGAGCGGCAGGAATAGGAACAGCGCGATGACCGCAGCGCGCGCGACATAGAGCCCCGACAGGACATATTTCTGGCGCAGCACGTCGCCCGCGCGGCCAAAGATATAGGAGCCGAGGATATTGAAAAGCCCGACCAGCGCCAGCACCTGCGCGCCGATCCCGATCCCCAGTCCCTTGTCGTCGAGATAGGCGGGCAGATGCGTCGCGATGAAAGCGATGTGGAAACCGCACACAAAGAAACCGGCATTGAGCAGCCAGAAACCGCGGTGAACCCCGGCTTCGCGGAGCGCCTCGCGCGCCGTCTGTTCAGCCTCGGCGGCGACGCCTGGACCGCCGTCAGTCCGCCCGGCGACCCCGATCGCGAGCAGGCCACATAGCGCGACCAGCCCCGCCATGATCCACAAGGTCTGGTGATAGCCGACGTCACCGAGCAACATCGACGCCAGCGGCACGACAAGGAACTGCCCAAGTGAGCCGCCCGCGGTAACGATACCAAAGGCGCTGCTACGCTTTTCTGGACTGACGACTCGCCCGACCGCACCAAGCACGACGACAAAGGTCGTCGCCGACTGCGCCATGCCGATAAAGATGCCGAAGCTGATATGCAGCCCGATCGCGTCGGTCGCAAATGCCGCGCCGATCAACCCGAGCGCGTAAAGCAGCGCGCCGCCCAGCACGACACGGCCCGCGCCATGCTTGTCGGCCAGCGCGCCAACGAACGGCTGAACCAGTCCGAAGAGCAGGTTCTGGAGCGCCATCGCGAGGCCGAAATCGGATCGGCTGATCCCGATATCGACGCTCATCTGTGGCAGGAACAGCCCGAACGACTGGCGCACTCCCATCGCGAGGGTGACAATGAACGCGGCGCAAGCGATAACCACCCAGGGCTTTTTCATGGGGGACAGGGCGGGAGAGCTCATCCCAGCCGGATGCGCCCGCGCCCGAACGGCGTCAAGCGAGCTTAGCTATCTGGTTATCTACTCCCTCTTCGTCACCCCGGATCAAGTCCGGGGTGACGATCGCAACGAGAAATTTCTGGCTCTCTTCCTTCCTCCGTAAAAGCTGGTTAGAGCCGACTCGAAATGACCGCCTCCTCGCCCCTCGACGATTTCAAGGCTGCGCTCTCCAGCGTCGCGCGCGCCGTCACCCGCGACGCAGAGGTCGAGGTCGGCTTTACCGCCGACGCCCCGGCGCAGATCGGCAAGGCGATCAAGGTGCCGACCCCTTCGCGCACCCTGCCCGCCGATCAGGTCGCCGAAGCCCGCGGTTTTGCCGATTCCTATGCGCTGCGCATGAAGCACCACAGCGAGAAGCTGCACGCCGCGGCGCGCCCCGCCGAACCGCTCGCTGCCGCCGCGTTCGACGCGATGGAGCGCGCGCGGATCGAGGCGCTGGGCGCGCGACACATGGACGGGATGCGCGCCAATCTGTCGGCCAGCCTCGCGATGCGGATGCGCAGCGATCCGATTTCGCGCGCGCAGGGCCGCGACGAGGTCCCGATGTCGAGCGCGCTCGAGTTGTTGCTGCGCGAGGCACTGACCGGCGAGGCCGCACCGCAGGGGACTGAAACCGGCCTGTCGCTGGTCCGCGAATGGATCGCCAAGGAAGCCGGCGGCGACCTGACCGCTCTGTCGATGCTGCTCGACGATCAGGCGGCCTTTGCTGAAACCGCCAAGCTCGCACTGCGCCATCTCGACCTGATCCAGAGCGACGAACCGCTGGAACAGGGCGGCGAGGATGGCGGCGAGGAGGATGAGAGCGAGGCGGACGAAAGCCCGGAAGAGCAGGACAGCGAAGACGGTGGCGCCGGTGAAAGCCAGGTCGACGCGCGCGCCGAAATGGCCGGCGATCAGGCCGACGACGGCGACAGCGACCCCGACGCGCAGGAAATGGAAGCCGACGGCGAACCCGAAATGGGCGGCGAAGGCGATGAGGGCATGCTGCCCGTGCGCCCCAACCGCCTGCCCGGCGACATCCCCGATTTCAATTACCTGCGGTTCACCGAAAAGCATGATGAAATCATCCTCGCGACCGAGCTGTGCGATGCCGACGAACTGACGCGGCTGCGCGCCTATCTCGACCAGCAGATGCAGCATCTGCAGGGCGCGGTGACCAAGCTCGCCAACCGGCTGCAGCGCCGGCTGATGGCGCAGCAGAACCGCGCATGGGATTTCGATCAGGAGGAAGGCCAACTCGACGCGGCACGGCTTGCGCGTGTGATCGTCTCGCCCGGCCAGTCACTGAGCTACAAGATCGAGCGCGATACCGATTTCCGCGATACCGTGGTGACACTGCTGATCGACAATTCGGGATCGATGCGCGGACGGCCGATCAGCATCGCCGCGATCAGCGCCGACATCCTCGCGCGCACCCTCGAACGCTGCGGCGTGAAGACCGAAATTTTAGGGTTCACGACCCGGACCTGGAAGGGCGGCCAGAGCCGCGAGGATTGGCTCGCCGCGGGTCGCCCCGCGCACCCCGGCCGCCTCAACGACCTGCGCCACATCATCTACAAGCCCGCCGACGAACCGTATCGTCGTGCGCGCAAGTCGCTGGGACTGATGATGCGCGAGGGGCTGCTCAAGGAAAATATCGACGGCGAAGCGCTCACATGGGCACACAGCCGCATCATCAGCCGCCCCGAAGAACGCAAGATTTTGATGGTGATCAGCGACGGTGCGCCGGTCGACGACAGCACATTGTCGGTGAACCATGGCGCCTATCTCGACCAACATCTGCGCCAGGTGATCGACTGGATCGAGAATCGCTCGCCGGTGGAGCTGTGTGCGATCGGCATCGGCCATGACGTCACGCGCTATTACAGCCGCGCGGTGACGATCATGGATGCCGAACAGCTTGGCGGTACTATGGTCGAACAGCTCGCGGGATTGTTCGACATCGATTGAGCCGCTGGTTGTCGATGGCATCGTGGCGATACCCGCCGATGCCGTCGTCGAGGGCCAGTTGAGCCAGGCCGACCAGCGCTGAGCATTCGGGAAGAAGGGCAAGCTCGAAGTCCAGTTGCTCTATGCCGAGCTCCCCGGCGGCACTGTACGGATCAGCGCCGGAATCGAAGCCAGAGGCAAGGGCGGCGCCGAAGATGCAGTCGCCACCGCGGCCGCCTTCCTTCTGCTGCCCTTCGTCGCCACCGGGCGTAGCGTGGAAATTCCTGCCGGATCGCAAGTATCGGGCCGCCTCGACCGCGAATTTCGCATCGACCGTCGCTGATCCGCCGATCCTTCATTCCGCATAGGGTGACAACCCCCTCCCCCCTCGTTACAAACTCCCTCGGAGCAGCAGGGACTCGCGGCCTGACGACGGGAGCCGCTGCACCGAAATATATGCTGTGGGTCGCCAGCATGGCTTGGGGCCGCACCGGGGTGGTGCGTGGCTGAGGGGGCGACTGTATATGAAAAAAGCATCCGATTTGTTCATCGAATGTCTGGAAGAAGAAGGCGTCGAGTATATTTTCGGCGTTCCGGGCGAGGAAAATCTCGACTTTCTCGACAGCCTGTCGCGATCGACGCAGATCAAGCTGATCCTGACGCGGCATGAGCAAGGCGCGGGCTTCATGGCCGCCACCTATGGCCGCCATACCGGCAAGACCGGGGTTTGCCTCGCGACGCTTGGCCCCGGCGCGACCAACTTCGTCACTGCGGCCGCCTATGCCCAGCTCGGCGGCATGCCGATGATGATGATCACCGGGCAAAAGCCGATCAAGAAATCGAAACAAGGCCGCTTCCAGATTCTCGACGTCGTCGCGATGATGGGACCGATCACCAAATATACCCACCAGATGGCGGCTTCGGACAATATCCCGAGCCGGGTGCGCGAAGCCTTTCGCTTGGCCGAGGAGGAAAAACCGGGCGCGGTGCATATCGAGCTGCCCGAGGACATCGCCGACGAACATACCGACGCGACGCCGCTGAAACGCAGCCACTCGCGCCGTCCGACCGCGGACGTCAAATCAATCCGCGAGGCGGTGAAGGCGCTCGAAGCCGCGAAGTCACCGGTGCTTGTGATCGGCGCCGGTGCCAACCGCACGATGACCAGCCGCATGCTGCTGCAATTCATCGAAAAGACCGGCATCCCGTTCCTGACGACCCAATTGGGCAAGGGTGTGATCGACGAGCGGCATCCAAAATTTCTGGGCTGCGCCGCGCTCAGTTCGGGCGATTTCGTCCACCGCGCGGTCGAGGCGTCGGACTGCATCGTCAACCTGGGTCATGACGTTATCGAAAAACCGCCCTTTTTCATGCAGCGCGGCGGGCCGACGGTCATCCACGTGTCGTCGAAGACCGCCGAGGTAGATCCGGTCTATTTCCCGAATATCGAGGTCATCGGCGATATCGCGAATGCAGTGTGGCAGATGAAGGAAGACATCGTCCCCAGCGGCAGCTGGAAATTCGACCACATGCTGAAGTTCCGCCAGGGCGAGATCGAACATACCAAGCCGCTGGCCGAAGACGCGCGTTTCCCGATCTTCCCGCCGCACCTGGTCCAGTCGATCCGCGACGCGATGCCGGACGATGGGATCATCTGCCTCGACAATGGCGTGTACAAAATCTGGTTCGCGCGCGGCTACACCGCTTATCGCCCGAACACTGTGCTGCTCGACAATGCGCTGGCGACGATGGGTGCCGGCCTGCCCAGCGCGATGATGTCGGCGATGATCTATCCCGATCGCAAGGTCATGGCAGTGTGCGGCGACGGCGGATTCATGATGAACAGCCAGGAGATGGAAACCGCTGTGCGGTTAGGGCTCAACATGACGGTGCTGATCCTCAACGACAACAGCTATGGTATGATCCGCTGGAAACAGGCGAATATGGGCTTCAAGGATTGGGGGCTAACCTATGGCAACCCCGATTTCGTCAAATATGCCGAAGCCTATGGCGCCCACGGCCACCGCGTGACCAGCGCCGCGCATCTACAGGAACTGCTGGCGCATACTCGCGATACACCAGGGGTGCATCTGATTGACTGTCCAGTCGATTACAGCGAGAACGATCAGATTTTGAACACCGATATCAAGAAGATATCGAAAGAGATGTAATAAAAAGGTCCCTCCCCAAAAGGGGAGGGGGAGAATCCGCATGAAACTCAAAGACGTCTATCCGCTCTATCTCAACAACAAGGCGGTGCAGCCGAACACCGACCTGGAGGTGACCGACAAATTCACCGGCAAGGTCGCGTTCCGCACTGCGCTGGCGACCCCCGATGTGATCGACGAAGCGATCGCGGGCGCGGTGCGCGCCGCCGAGCCGATGGCGCGGCTCGCGAGTTTCGAGAAACGCGACGTCCTTACCCATTGCGTCACGCGGTTTCAGGAACGCTTCGACGAACTCGCCTATGCGCTGTGCGTCGAGGCGGGCAAGCCAATCGCCGACAGCGAGGGCGAAGTCACCCGCCTGATCGACACCTTCCGCATCGCCGCCGAGGAAGCGACGCGCAATTATGGCGAAGTCCAGCCGCTCGACATTTCGGCGCGCGCGAAGGGCTATATGGGGATGTGGAAGCGCGTGCCGATCGGGCCGTGCAGCTTCATCTCGCCGTTCAACTTCCCGCTGAACCTCGCCGCGCACAAGATCGCCCCCGCGATCGCGATCGGCTGTCCGTTCGTGATGAAGCCCGCCAGCATGACGCCGCTGGGCGCGATCATCATGGGCGAAGTGCTCGCCGAATGCGACATCCTGCCCGAAGGCGCGTTCAGTATCCTGCCCGCAAGTCGCGCGGGAGCCGACCTGTTTACCACCGACGAGCGGTTGAAGTTGCTGTCGTTCACCGGTTCTCCCGGCGTCGGTTGGGATCTCAAGGCGAAGGCGGGAAAGAAAAAGGTGGTGCTTGAACTGGGCGGCAACGCCGCGGTGGTCGTCGACAAGGATGCCGATCTCGACCATGCGCTCGCGCGGATCATCTTCGGCGGCTATTATCAGTCGGGGCAAAGCTGCATCCATGTGCAGCGTGTGATCATCCATGCGGACATATACGACAAGTTCCGCGATATGCTCACCGTGAAGGTCAAAGCCTTGAAATCGGGTGATCCCAAGCACCGCGACACCTTCATCGGGCCGATGATTTCGGTCAAGGAAGCGCAGCGCCTGAAAGGCTGGATCGACGATGCAGTTGCCGCGGGTGCGACCTTGCTGGCGGGTGGCGGCTGCGACAGCAACATGCTTGAGGCAGCCTTGCTGGAGAATGTCCCGGCGGGTAGCGATGTTGTCGTCGAGGAAGCGTTCGGCCCCGTCGTGGTTCTGTCGAAGTTTGCCAAATGGGAGGACGCGCTCGCCGAGGTCAACGACAGTAAGTTCGGGTTGCAGGCGGGGCTGTTCACCAGCGATCTGCAAAAGGTGCTCGACGCGTGGGACCATCTCGATGTCGGCGGCATAGTCGTCAACGACGTGTCGAGCTACCGTGTTGACAATATGCCTTATGGCGGGGTGAAGGACAGCGGACTCGGCCGCGAAGGCGTGCGCTTCGCCATGGAAGATATGAGCGAAATCCGCAATTTGGTGATTCGGCGGAACTGAAAAACGCTCCCCCTTGAAGGAAGGATACGCCGCCTTATCGCGAAGCGAACAGGCGAAGTTGGATGGGGGTGACGGCGCGTCCTTGCACCGTCGCTTCAGGGCGATAGCACACCCCCTCCGCTGCGACTGTGCCAGCAAGCTGGCAAGTCTCGCTGCCTCCCCCATCAAGGCGGAGGAAAGGCGGACCGTAACAAAACCGCCCCCAAATCGTCGCTGAACCGACGCCGCTTTGAATCGCACAGTGTCACAAAACTCCTGTCTAGGCCGTGGGCAGCCAAAAGCTGTTTACGGAGTGTGACATGGCATCGATTTCGACCCTGCCCATCCCCGCGCGTTTTCCTGACCCCTTCACCACCGACCCGCACGTCCCCGAACGCCTCATCGGCGAGCGGCGGAGCTATCGTGCGGTGTGGGTCAGCGACATCCACCTGGGCACCCGCGGTTGCAACGCCGCGATGCTGATCGACTTTTTCGACCATGTCGATTGCGAGACGCTCTACCTGGTCGGCGATATCATCGACGGCTGGCGACTCAAGAAACGCCATTTCTGGCCGCCCGAACATAATGACGTCGTCTGGCGGGTGCTGAAGCGCGCGAAGCGCGGCACGCGCGTCGTCTATGTCCCCGGCAACCATGACGAGATGGTCAAGCCCTTCGACGGCTTCGATTTCGGCGGGGTCGAGATCCGCCGCGAGGCGATCCATGAAACCGCCGACGGCCGCAAATTGCTCGTCGTTCACGGCGACGAATTCGACGCGGTGATGCTCGCGCACCGGTGGCTCGCCTTCGTCGGCGACGCTGCCTACACCGCACTGATGAAGTGCAATGTGGTCGTGAACCGCATCCGCAGCGCTTTTGGCCTGCCCTATTGGTCGCTGTCGATGGTCGCCAAGCACAAGGTCAAGAACGCGGTCCAGTTTATCGGGCGCTACGAGGAAGTCGTCGCCCACGCCGCGCGCTCGCGCGGGGTCGATGGCGTCGTATGCGGCCATATCCATAGCGCCGAGATGCGCGAGATCGAGGGCACCGAATATTATAACGACGGCGACTGGGTAGAGGGTTGCACCGCGCTGGTCGAGCATCATGACGGCACGATGGAGATATTGCACTGGGCCGAGGAAGTCGCAGCACGCGCGGCGCCGACCCAGCTTCAGCTGCCCGCCCCGGCGCGCGCCGCATGAGGATATTGATCGTCACCGATGCGTGGGAGCCGCAGGTCAACGGCGTCGTCCGCACGCTACAGGCAACGATAGCAGAACTACGCAAGGCGGGGCATGCGGTCAGTGTCGTCTCGCCCGACCTGTTTCGCTCAATCCCCTGCCCCTCCTACCCTGAAATCCGCCTCGCGTTCGCGGGCTGGCGCAAGGTCGGGCGACATATTCGCGCCTTTGCGCCGCAGGCGATCCATATTTCGACCGAAGGCCCATTGGGACTCGCGGCACGGCGCTGGTGCCTGAAACACGGCTTTCCGTTCACCACAGCCTATCACACCCGCTTTCCCGAATATGTCGCGGCGCGGTTGCCATTGTCGCCCGCGTTTGTGTGGCGCTTCATCCGCTGGTTCCATCGCCCGGCGCGGCACATCATGGTCGCGACGCGCAGCCTGGCGCGCGAGCTCGCCGATCAGGGTCTCGGCCAGACGATGATGTGGGAGCGCGGCGTCGATCATCAGCAGTTCCACGCCGACCGCGCGCCACATCCCGCCTATGCCGAACTGCCGAGGCCTATCCAGCTCTATGTCGGACGCGTTGCGGTCGAAAAGAATATCGGTGCGTTTCTGGATGTCGACCGCCCCGGCACCAAGGTCGTCGTCGGCGATGGTCCCGCGCTTGCAGCACTCAAGGCGCAGCACCCCGACGCGCTGTTTCTCGGCAAGCTTGGCGGCGAAACGCTCGCGACAGCTTATGCGGGCGCCGATGTCTTCGTCTTCCCCAGCCGCACCGACACCTTTGGTCTTGTCGTCATCGAGGCATTAAGCTGCGGCACCCCGGTCGCGGCGTTTCCCGTTCCCGGCCCCGGCGACATCATCCGCGATGGCGCGGGCGCACTCGACGAAGATCTCAGCCGCGCGATCGACGCGGCGCTGGCGTGCGACCGCGGCGATGCCGCGTCGCTCGGCGCGCGCTACAGCTGGGCGACCTGTACAGCGCAGTTTGTCAGCGCGCTGACCTTCGTTCCCGCTGATCGGACGCCCGAGGGCAAGCTCGAAAACGTCGGTCTTGCGGCTTGATCCCTTTCCCCTTGATGGGCGAAGGATATGAAGCCTTGCGCCACAGGCGCCAGGCTGAGTTGGATGGGGGTGACGGTGCGACCTTGCACTGTAGGCTCAGGCCGAGACCGCACCCCCACCGCTGCGACTAAGCCAGCAAGCTGGCAAGTCTCGCTGCCTTCCCAGTCAAGGGGGAGGTAGATTTTTCGTCAGAACGTCTTGCGCCACTCCAGTTCGATATAGCGGCCCAGCGGGTCGATGTATCCGGGCTGATAGTTCAGCGGAACCACACCGTTCGCATCGGTGATCTTGCGTTGCGCGTCGAACAGATTGTCGATCGACAGACGCAGACGCGACCCCTTCAGGAACGGCAAGGTCTCAATCAGTTTCGGCTTCTGGTTCAGATCGACAAAGAAGCGCAGATCAAAAGTTGCCAGATCGCCGAAGTTCAGGTCGCCCGCGGTGCCGCCAGTGACGGTGCTTCCGCTGTCATATTTGGCGCTGAGCCGCACGCCCATGCCCTTGTAGAACACACCGCCGTCGAGTTCGAGCAGGTGGCGGTTGCTGCCGCCGCCGCTGCCGGTCGCCGAACCGTCGAGCAAATCGAGTTCGGGTACGCCCGGACGGATCAGGATCGTGTCGGTCAACTTGTAGGTGTGGTACAGTGACACCGACCAGCGCCCGCCCTGCGGACCGCGGCCAAACATCGCGCCGGGACCGCCGCCGCCGCGACCACCGCGACCGCCAGCTCGCGGACCTCCGCCGCCGCGCGGCCGGTCGGCGCCAGCACCTGGTCCACCAGCGGGGCGCGCCGCTTGCTCGGGCTGGCCAAAGCTCTTGCCGAAGTTCAGACCCCATCGGATCTGCGAATTCTCCGTCTCGTCAAAATTGACCGGCCGCTGATCGAGCCCGATCAGGACGCCATTGGCGTCACGCGTCACGCGATCAGGGAACGCCGCTTCAATCTCGGGCGTCAGCAGCGGCAGGCTGTTCGACGTGTCATTGCTTTTGTTGCGGTTGTAATTGACCGACAGGCGCAGGCCTTCGAGCATCGGCACTTCCCAATTCAGTCCGAGCTTGAGGTCACGGCGCTGTTCGGCAAGCAGGAATGGATTGCCTCCAGTTGTCGTCGTGATCTCGACCGTTTGACCGGTCGCAAAATCATAATAGGTGACCGCGGGCGTGACCAACGGCGCCGCACCCAGCTGCTGGATACCCGGCGCGGCTTCATCGTTGTTGAAGCTCGCGATGAGCGACAGATTGTCGGTGACGCCCCAGTTGAGGTTTGCGCCCCAGTTCTTGAGCGCCTCGAAATCGCTGGGATTGGCGACCTGCCCGCTCAGCGTCAGGGAAACGCGGCCGATGTTGCCGATTTCATATTCGGGATCGAGCAGCGGCACCGTCAACGACCCGAACACACTCGGCGTGTCACGACCCAGCTCGGTGGTGGTGATTGCGCCCGAGCGTTCGGACTGGCTGTCGAAACGCAGCCCCGAATAGCTGCCCGTCATCGACAGGCGGATCGGCCCGGCCCAGCCGTCGGTCACGGTGCCTGACAGGTTCGCGCTGCCGCCAAAGCTTTGCTGGCTGCTGTCGAACCGGTCGCGCGCGCCGGTCACCCGATCGGTGAAGGTGCGCTGATCGGCATCACCATAATTGCCCGATAGCGACCAGCGCCAATCGCCGAGCATGCCATTGACGCTGGCAGTCGTCGTCAGGTTGCGGCTGCGGCTGTCGCGTTCGAGCGGGACGTCGCCGCCGGCTACGACGGGGCCGAGGAACGACAAGCTGTCGGTCTGGTCCAGCCGCAGGTTGATCGACGCGTCGGTCACCTTGTTCAGGCTGCGCTGGATCGTCGCATCGATCAGATAGGTGTCGCTTTCGGGCAGCAGGCTGCGCGTCGCGGAGCCGAGGCCGCGCTCGCTCTCGGTCAGCATCGTCGACTGTTCCCAGCCCGCATTGACATTGAGCCGGCCATTTTCGCCGATCGCCAGAAAGCTGCCCTCGACCTCGCTCTGGAAGCGTCCGCCCTGGGTCGGAATGCCGCCTTCGGCCTCAACCGCGATCTGGCGAAAATTGGGCTTGAGCACCATGTTGACGACGCGTTCGTCGGCTGAGTAACCATATTGCAGCGCGACCTCTTCGGGGAAAATCTCGACCTTGGCGATTGCTTCGGGGGGCAGGTTGCGCACCTCGCCAAAGCCGCCGATGCGGCGTCCGTTGATCAGGATGATCGGCCGCCCGCCGCCGCGCCCGCGGCCCGACCGCGTCTGCGGCGCGAGCGCCTCGAGCAGTTCGGATACGTTCGACACGCCGTAGCTCGCGATCGCAGTCTCATCGAGTTCGGCTTCGGCCTTGATGTCGGTTTCGAGCTGCCCGGCGAGGCGCGGCGCGGTGACGACAATTTCGTCGCCGTCGATATCGTCATACTCGTCCTCGGGATCGCTCGACGCACTGACAGCTGGCGCGGACGGTTGGTCGGCAACCGACGTCACGGCGGCGCTGGCGGCCATTGCGTCGGTTTCGGCCATCGCGGGCCAGGCAAGCGCGGCGCTGGCGGTGAGCAACAGCGCGCGCGCGGAAAGGGAGAGGTGGGCATAGGTCATTGGGGGAGAGCCTTTTGTTTTTTCTTGCTTCTTATTGGCGCTGCAGGACTGAACCCTTGCTGACGCGCATCTTTGTCGGCGGTTCATTTATGTCGCAATTGTCGCAACAATGTGTCGAGGCCATCCGAGTTCCACCAACGGGTCATATCCACCGCTGGACAGCATGGCGCGCTGCCCTTATCGGCCAGCCATGCCGACTCCAGACACATCCGCCGCGCCAAAGCTCGATATTGGTGAATCGATCCTCATCATCGATTTCGGCAGCCAGGTGACCCAGCTCATCGCCCGCCGCGTCCGTGAAGCGGGTGTCTACAGCGAGATTGTCCCCTTCACGCAGGCCGCAGCCGCGCTCGAGCGCATGCAGCCCATGGGGATCATCCTTTCCGGATCGCCCGCCTCGGTCCCCGCCGACGGCAGCCCGCGCGCGCCGCAATCGGTGTTCGACAGCGGCCTGCCGGTCCTGGGCATCTGTTATGGGCAGCAGGTGATGAGCCAGCAACTTGGCGGCCGCGTCGAACCCGGCGGCGCCGATGGCGAGCGCGACGGCGAATTCGGCCGTGCCTTCCTGACCGTCACCGAGCCCTGCGTGTTGTTCGACGGGTTGTGGGACGTCGGTGAACGCCATCAGGTGTGGATGAGCCACGGCGACAAGGTTACCGAATTCGCCCCCGGCTTCCGTATCGTCGCTGTCAGCGACGGCGCGCCCTTTGCGCTGATCGCAAACGACGAGCGCCGCTATTACGGCACGCAGTTCCACCCCGAAGTCGTGCATACCCCCGACGGCGCCAAGCTGATCGCCAACTTTGTTCGCCATGTCTGCGGGTGCAGTGGCGACTGGACGATGGCCGAATTTCGCGCGACCAAGATCGCCGAGATCCGCGCGCAGGTCGGCGACAAGCGCGTGCTGTGCGGGCTGTCGGGAGGGGTCGACAGCGCGGTCGCCGCGGTGCTGATCCACGAAGCGATCGGCGAACAGCTGACCTGCGTCTTCGTCGATCACGGCCTGCTGCGGATGAACGAGCGCGAACAGGTTGAACGTCTGTTCCGCGACCATTACAATATTCCGCTGGTGGTCGTGGATGCGGAGGAACGCTTTATGGCGGGCCTCGCCGGGGTCACCGACCCCGAGGCGAAGCGCAAGTTCATCGGCGGCGAATTCATCAATGTGTTCGACGAGGAAGCGCAGAAGCTGGGCGGCGCCGACTTTCTGGCGCAAGGCACGCTCTATCCCGACGTCATCGAAAGCGTGTCGTTCACCGGCGGGCCGAGCGTCACGATCAAGAGCCATCACAATGTCGGCGGCCTGCCCGCACGCATGAAGATGGCGCTGGTCGAACCGCTGCGCGAATTGTTCAAGGACGAGGTCAGGTTGCTCGGCAAGGAACTCGGCCTTCCCGACATCTTCGTCGGCCGCCACCCCTTCCCCGGCCCCGGCCTCGCGATCCGTATCCCCGGCGAAGTATCGAAAGACCGCTGCGATATCCTGCGCAAAGCCGACGCGGTGTATCTCGACGAGATCCGCAACGCGGGACTGTACGACGCGATCTGGCAAGCGTTCGCAGTTCTGCTCCCCGTCAAGACCGTTGGCGTGATGGGCGATGGCCGCACCTATGATTTCGTCTGTGCGCTGCGCGCCGTCACCTCGACCGACGGCATGACCGCAGACATTTATCCGTTCGACGCCGCTTTCCTCAGCCGCTGCGCGACGCGGATCATCAACGAGGTGCAGGGCATCAACCGCGTGGTGTATGACTATACGTCGAAACCGCCGGGGACGATCGAGTGGGAGTGATAAAACAGAGGCATTTCAGTGAATTTCCTTTGTTTTACGGGTATTTAAATATTGAACCGCGTATCATCGACACTGCATCATCAACGAGCCGCAACTCGCTGAATTTTATTGCCTTAACATCAAATGCTGGCTTCGTAAGGATACAATTTAACGGTATTTCTGACGGTGTTTTGGGCCCAATTTTCAGTTAAAATGCTGGATCTGGAAAGAGCGACCTCCCCTGACATAACGGCGACCTACGCGCGGTCATGGCCCCCGCCAACGATCAACACCGTTGTCCGCGAGACCACCGGATAAACGCGCCACCCGTTCGCTGGCGGCTCGAAAGCGAGGAGTACCGAGTGCGGATCCAGCGTCTCGTCCGACGCGCTCGCATGCGCCTCGCAGCACCGCTGGAAGGACCTTGGTTCGATTAGGGGGCCCATCAGAACAGAACGTCAGCGAGGCACCAGTGATCACCCCACGTCGAGGGGCGCGTCAATGCCGCTCCTCAACGCGGCACGGCGTCGCGATCGGCCGAATAATCCGCATCCTCATCGATGTGGACCGACGTTGGAGCGGAGCCCTTCTCTTTAACGATCAACTGTCTTGAATTGTTGCAAAAAGTCGGTTTTGACCGGGGTCCGATAGGCGCCGTTCGGGACCCCGGCAAGCGCCACTTTATGCTTAGCAATCAATGCCCTGGCTTCCGTGATAGCGGGTTCCCACTCGAACGCTCATCCACAGCCACTATGGGCTTCACCCCTGCCAATGATTACTTTCTTTCCGCGCATCCCGTTGTGCGGCAGGGGCAGCGGCAGTTCAAATGAGGATTTCGCTCGTGCGACGCACAGTACTGCGCTTTCGCCCCCTCCTTGCGGGTGCTCGACCGGGCGATCGCGTAATAGCTTGCCTGGGTGCGTTCGCGGCTATTGCAGGCGTCGCAGGAGCGAGCGCGGTTCTGCTTGCGAGCATGTCATCAATCTGGCTCGTTGCTCCCATCGGGGCGTCTGCGGTTCTAGTATTCGCGGTTCCGGCCAGCCCGCTAGCGCAGCCTTGGCCCGTCATTGGCGGAAACATGCTGTCGGCGTTGGTCGGTGTGGCCGTCGCGCAGGTCGTTTCCTCTCCGGAGGTTGCCGCCGCCTTGGCTGTCGCGCTCGCCATTGCCTTGATGTCCCTCACCCGTTCCCTTCACCCGCCGGGCGGCGCAGCTGCGCTGACGGCGGTAATCGGGGAGTCGGCAATTCACGCCCTCGGTTGGGGATTTCCCTTCCTAATCGTGGGTCTCAATTCCCTGCTTTTGGTGATCGCCGCAATGGCGTTTCATCGTCTCTCGGGCCATTCTTATCCGCACCGCATTCGTCCCTCGTTGATGGACACATCTACAGAAGATCGTTCGCCGCTCGACGCGGAGGATATCGAGGCCGTTTTATCGGACATCGGCGAGTCCTTCGACATTGCGCCGGACGATCTTGTCGCGATCGTTCGCGCGGTCGAGCGAAGAGCTGCCAACCGACAGCTCCCGACCGCCGTCACTCGGGTTTGCAACAGCGCGAGCCGACACGGGCGCGACCTTACGTGCTCTTAACCTATTCTGCGTTGTGGCTTACATGCCTGTCAATCGGCGTGCAAACGGGACCCCCTATCGGCGGGCAAAAGGGACCCCCTTACACGATGGCGCAAGGTTTATTGGACACGCGCCCTTGCGCTGCGCGCGGCGGTAGGGAGGGCGGAGCCCGACCGGAGGCGCGCGCAGCGCAAGGGCATCTTTTAATCAGAGGTCGGCCGGGGTGATCAGCTGCGGTTTTTGAAGCGCCAGCTGTCATTACCGGTCTCGACGATATCGCAATGATGAGTGACGCGATCGAGCAGCGCGGTGGTCATCTTGGGATCGCCTAACAGCCGCCAGTTCGACCAAGCCTCAAGCTGCCGATCCGGCCCGTTGTGATTACCGCCTCGGACAACCACGCGTCGTCTTGGTCCGCGTACCCGCACATTTTAAGTTCACGAAAATCATTCTGGAAAATCCCGATCCTCGGCCTTGCTCTGTCGACGAGCTATCCATCATAAGCGGATGATCGATTATCAGGACAATGGAGGGCGCAGTAGCAGTGGACGATATGAGGTTTCTCTTGCTCGTCCTAATTCTGCCCTTTGCCGGGAGTGCTATCGCGGCCTTCCTGCCACAACGCGGCCGGGATGTCGCGGCCTCGCTCACAGGATTGAACGCGATCGCCGGTGCGACGATCATCGCCAGCTTCTATCCCGTCGTTAGCGCGGGCGAAGTGGCCCGGCTCGAAATGGCGTGGTTGCCGACACTGGGGCTCAACCTGACGCTGCGTCTCGACGGCTTCACTTGGCTGTTCGCGATGCTTGTCCTGGTGATCGGCGCTCTCGTAAGCCTCTACGCCCGCTATTATATGGCGCCGACCGATCCCGTGCCGCGCTTTTTCGCTTTTCTACAGGCGTTCACGGGCGCGATGCTCGGAATCGTCCTGTCGGGAAATCTCATCCAGATCGCCTTTTTCTGGGAGTTGACCGGCCTCTTTTCCTTTTTACTGATCGGCTACTGGCATCACAATCAAAGTGCCCGCGACGGCGCGCGCATGGCACTGATCGTCACCGGCGCTGGCGGTGTCTGCCTGCTCCTTGGGCTTATGCTGCTCGGGCGGGCGGCGGGAAGCTACGACGTCGACGCCGTGCTCGCGGCTCGAACGGCCATCCAGAATGACGCGGCCTATTTACCGGCGCTCATATTGATTCTGCTCGGCGCCTTTACCAAGAGCGCACAGGTCCCATTCCATTTCTGGCTGCCGCACGCAATGGCCGCGCCAACGCCGGTATCGGCCTATCTTCATTCGGCGACGCTCGTGAAAGCGGGCATTTTCCTGCTGATCTTGTTGTGGCCGGTCCTCGCCGGCACCGAAAGCTGGTTCCTCATCGTGACGAGTGTCGGACTTGCAACGCTGCTGGTCGGCGCGTGGTCCGCGATCTTCCAGCAGGATCTGAAAGGCCTGCTCGCCTATTCGACAATCAGCCATCTTGGTCTCATTACGCTTTTACTCGGGCTGGGGAGCCCACTCGGCGCGGTCGCCGCCATTTTCCACACCGTCAACCACGCGACCTTCAAGGCCTCGCTCTTCATGGCCGTCGGCATCATCGATCGCGAGACGGGCACGCGCGACTTGCGCCTGCTGAGCGGGCTCGTGCGCTTCATGCCGATCACCGCGACGCTCGCGATGGTCGCCGCCGCAGCAATGGCCGGGGTGCCACTGCTCAATGGATTCCTGTCCAAGGAGATGTTCCTTGCCGAAGCCCTTCAGACCCATAGCGGAACGGTCATCGACGTGGCCCTGCCTTATCTTGCTACCCTCGCCAGCATGTTCAGCGTCCTTTATTCGGTGCGCTTCATCCATCAGACCTTCTTCGGTCCGGCACCGTCAGGACTGCGGCACGAACCGCGCGAAGCGCCGCCGTGGATCCGTTTGCCAATCGAAATTCTTGTAGTTACCTGCCTGCTAGTCGGAGTGCTGCCGGCGCTGACAATCGGCCCCTTCCTTGCTACCGCGGTCGGATCGGTGCTCGGCGAGAGCGCGCCCGCGTACAGTCTCGCCGTCTGGCACGGCTTTACAGTTCCGCTACTGATGAGCTTTGTCGCGTTGTTGGGGGGCCTCGCGCTCTATATCCTCTTCAGCGCCCAGCTAAATGCTACCGAGCAGCCGCCGTTCATCGGCAGGCTTAAGGGCCGCCGCACGTTCGAGGCGGTGCTGGCGGCGATCGTTCAGGCGGCACGCGCACTTCTGCGTTGGTTGGGGACGAAGCGGCTGCAAGTCCAGTTGCGTCTCGTCATCCTGGCGGCGCTCGTTGCCGGGACGCTGCCCTTTCTGCGCTTTGGGTACAGCCGCGGACCCCTGCCTGACACATTGATCGATCCGATATTTGGCTTGTTGTGGATATTGGGCGGAGCGTGCGCGATCGCAGCGGCGGCGCTGGCGAAATTCCATCGCCTCGTCGCGCTCGTCCTGCTCGGCGGCGCAGGCCTTGCGACCTGCATCAGCTTTATCTGGCTTTCAGCCCCCGACCTCGCCCTGACACAGCTCCTTGTGGAAATCGTCACGCTTGTCCTGCTGCTGCTCGGTCTGCGCTGGCTGCCGCAGCGACTTCCGGATATCTGGCCAGCGGGGAGCAAGCCCGGGACGGTCGGCTTCCGGCGCGGCGGCGATCTCCTCATCGCGCTGCTTGGCGGTGCGGGGATGGCGGCGCTTGCCTACGCGATGATGACGCGTCCCTTGCCCGGCAGCTTGTCACGCTATTACGTCGAGCAAGCCTATCCCGGTGGCGGTGGTACCAATGTCGTCAACGTCATTCTCGTCGATTTCCGGGCTTTTGACACGCTGGGAGAGATCACGGTTCTCGCTATCGTCGCGCTCACTGTCTTCACTTTGCTTCGCCGGTTCCGCCCGGCACCGGAAAGTATCCAAATGCCAGCGCAGCAGCATCGCCAAAATGCATTTGATGACGCGCGCGAGGGGCACAAGCGCGGCGATACGCTCGTCCATTATCTGCTCGTTCCGCGCGCGATTATCCAGTGGCTGTTTCCCGTCATTCTGATGTTCGCGATTTATCTGTTGATGCGCGGCCATGATCTGCCCGGCGGCGGCTTCGCGGGCGGGATCACGGCGTCAATTGCAATCATTCTTCTGTACATCGCGAATGGAACGCGCGCCGTCGAAGCCACCCTTCAGGTTGTGCCGGTTCGCTGGATCAGCGCCGGTCTTCTTTGTGCTAGCGGAATGGGGCTTGCCGCGCTGGCGTTCGGCTACCCCTTCCTTACCAGTCATTCGCGTTATCTCGCCATCCCTTGGATCGGAGACATTCCGCTCGCGACCGCCCTCATCTTCGACATCGGGGTTTTCGCGGTGGTGGTGGGGACGACAGTGCTCATCCTCATCGCGATCGCGCACCAGTCCATCCGGGCGCCGCGCGCGAAGCCGGTCAACGCCGCGCCCTCGACGTCGGTCGGAGAGCCCGTCTGATGGAGATCGTTCTGGCCCTCGCCATCGGCGTCTTGACCGCATCGGGACTGTGGCTGATCTTCCGCCCGCGAACCTTCCAGGTCATCCTCGGGCTGTCGCTGCTGTCCTATGCGGTAAACCTCTTCATTCTCGCGGCCGGACGTCTGCGCAGCGACGCGCCTCCGATCGTCGGCCGCGACCCCGCATCGGCCGATCCTGCCCTTTACGCAGACCCGCTGCCGCAGGCGCTCGTACTCACCGCGATCGTCATCTCTTTTGCGACGACGGCGCTGCTGCTCGTCGTGCTCCTCGCCTCGCGCGGACTGACGGGCACCGACCATGTCGACGGCGAGGATGGCGAGGCATGACCGGCTGGACTGATCATCTGACGGTCACGCCGATTATCCTGCCGCTGATGGCGAGTGCATTGATGCTGGCATTCGACGAGCGCCGCCGCGTTCTGAAACGGGTGCTTAGCCTTGCCACCGCCGCGCTCCTGATTGCGAATGCGGCGGCTTTGCTGTGGTTCGCAGGCGATGGTGGCGGTCCGCTGGTCTATCTGCTTGGCAACTGGGCCGCGCCCTTCGGGATCGTCCTGGTCGCCGACCGGCTGTCGGCGATGATGCTCCTCTTGACCAGTGTCGTCGGCTTTACAGCACTATTCTATGCCGTCGCGCGATGGGACCGGTCCGGTCCCCGCTTTCACGCCCTGTTCCTACTGCTGCTGATGGGCGTGAACGGCGCCTTCCTGACCGGGGACATCTTCAATCTCTTCGTCTTTTTCGAAGTGCTGCTCGCGGCGTCCTATGGGCTGATTCTCCACGGCTCGGGTACCGAACGCACGAGCGCCAGCCTCCACTATATAACCATCAACATTGCCGCTTCGCTCCTTTTCCTGCTCGGCGTCGCCTTGCTTTACGCGGTGACAGGCACGCTCAACATGGCCGATCTCGCACTTCGCGTTGCGAGCACCGACGCCGGCGATCTAGCGCTTCTCGAAGCGGGCGCCGCAATTCTGGGGATCGCCTTCCTGCTCAAGGCGGGAATATGGCCGCTGAGTTTCTGGCTTCCCCGGACCTATGCCGCCGCCGCACCGCCCGTCGCCGCTGTGTTCGCCATCATGACCAAGGTTGGCATCTATGTCATACTCCGGCTGTCTTCGCTGCTCTTCGGCGACGCATCGGGCGAAGCCGCCGGCTTTGCAAATGAAGCGCTGCTTTACGCGGGTCTAGCGACAATGATCTTTGGAATCATCGGCATCCTTTCGGCCCGCCAACTCACGCGCGTTGCCGGCTATTATGTGCTGGTTTCCTCGGGGACCTTGCTAGCCGGGATCGGCATCGGCGGGGAGGCGCTCATTGCCGCGATGCTATTCTATCTCGTCAGCTCGACGCTCGCGGTCAGCGCGCTCTACCTGATCATCGAGCCCGTCGAACGCAATGCCGACGAGGAGGACATGATCGCCGGCATCGCCGAGCCCGTATTCGACGACGAATATGTCGGCGCAATCGAGGAGGTCACTGACGAGCAAGGGGTGATCATCCCCGGCACGATTGCCGTCCTGGGCGGCGGCTTTATTTTTTGCGCGCTGCTTCTCGCAGGCCTGCCGCCGCTTTCGGGCTTTATCGCGAAGTTTGCGATGATCGACGCGCTGCTAAATTCGAGCGAGGTGGAGCCGGCGGGCTGGGTACTGATCGGACTGATCATCCTCTCTGGTTTGGCGACGATGATCATCATGACGCGCGCGGGCATCGATCTGCTCTGGACGCCCGGCGAGGATGCACCATCGCGGCTCAGCCTTGTGGAAGTGGTCCCGATCGGGCTGCTGCTCACGGTCTGTCTCGGCCTGATGCTCTGCGCCGGGCCTGTCATGGCGTATCTCGAGAAGACGTCATCCACACTGCACCAGCCCGCGCACTATGTCGCGGCGGTAACCGACGCACCGCAAGCCGGAAGCGAGAAATGATCCGCCGCGCCATTCCTTTCCCGCTGCTCACTCTCGCGCTTCTGGCGATGTGGATTTTGCTGACGGGCTTTTCGCCCGGCCATATGCTCTTCGGCGCCGCGATCGCGGCGATGGTCTCGCGCACGATGCTATCGCTCAGGCCCGAGCGCCCGACGCTCCGGCTCGGCCGCGCCGCGGTCAGGCTCGCCTTGATTGTCTTCATCGATATCATCCGCTCGAACATCGCCGTCGCAAAAATCATTTTGCTACGGCCACCGGAACGCACTTCGGGATTTATCGAGCTTTCGACGGCGCTTCGCAGCCCTGACGCGCTCGCCATGCTGTCGATCATCATTACCGCCACGCCTGGTTCGCTTTGGGTGCAGCACGACGCTCATCGCCACGTCATTCTCATCCATGTGCTCGACCTTATTGACGAGCAGCAATGGGCCCGACTGATCCAGGAACGCTATGAGAAGCTGCTGATCGAGATATTCGAATGACCATATTGCTCCTCGCGCTGACGATCACGGCGTCGCAAATCCTCCTCGGTCTTGCCATGGGCTGCGCTGTCGTTCGCATGCTTCGGGGCCCCCGTGCCCAGGATCGGATTCTCGGGCTCGATGCACTTTATCTCGCCGCGATGCTGCTGCTTGTCACTTATGGAATCCAGACGGGGCGGACGCTCTACTTCGAGGCGGCACTGGTCATCGGGCTTCTCGGCTTTACCGGTACCGTGGCCCTCGGCCGCTTCCTGATGCGCGGAGAGGTGATCGAATGATCCAGGCGCCTGACCTTCCGACATGGGCCGCAATCATCGTGGGCTTGCTCGTTTTCGGCGGCGCGGTGATCACCTTGCTTGGCGCAGCCGGGCTGCTGCGGCTGCACAATTTTTACGAGCGCGTGCACGCGCCGACACTCGGGGCGACTTCGGGGATGGCAGCAATCCTCGCTGGCTCGGCTCTTTGCTTTTCCGTGCTTCAGACCCGGCCCGTCATCCACGAGATCTTGATCGCGCTGTTCGTCACCCTGACCACGCCCGTGACGTTGATGCTGCTCGCCCGGGCGGCGATCTACCGCGACCGCAGCGAGGCGAATGCTGGTGTTCCACCTGACCCGGAGTCGGGGCACGGCCAGCCGGAACGGTAGACGCGACGTCAACATGGCAAAAACGGAAGGCGAGCAGCCTCGTAGTTACATTCTCATGTCGAAGCTTTCGGGCTGGGCGAGCCGCCACGCGGCGCCGTAGAAGTCGCGATCCGATGCACCGCTCAGCAATTCTCCATCCTCCAGGAAGATGTGCAGCTGCGAGAACAGCCTGATTTCGGTAAGGCTGACGCGGCGAACAAGATGGTGCGGGCCAAGCCGGCTGGGGTGATCGAGTCCCGCAGCAGCAATCATTTCGGACAGCGCCAACAGCGTATTGCGGTGAAAATTATAGACGCGGTCGGCCTTGTCGCCGACAACAAGCGCACGCTGCCGCATCGGATCCTGCGTCGCGACCCCGGTCGGACACTCGTTCGTGTGGCATGAGAGCGATTGGATGCAGCCGATGGCGAACATGAAACCACGCCCCGCATTGGTCCAGTCGGCGCCGAGCGCCATGACGGTGGCGATATCGAAGGCGCTGACGATCTTGCCGGCAGCGCCAACCTTGATCTTCTGCCGGATTCCCGCACCGACCAGCGTGTTGTGGACGAACAACAGGCTCTCGCGGAGCGGCATGCCGAGATGATCGGTAAATTCAAGCGGGGCCGCGCCCGTGCCGCCTTCGGCGCCATCGACGACGATATAATCGGGAAGAATGCCGGTCTTGAGCATGGCCTTGACCATCGCCATGAATTCCCAAGGCTGTCCGACGCACAGCTTGAACCCCACCGGCTTGCCCTGCGACAGTTCACGCAGCTGCCCGATGAACTGAACAAGTTCGATCGGCGTGCTGAACGCCGAGTGACCAGGCGGCGAAATGCAGTCGCGGCCCATCGGAATGCCGCGTGTCGTGGCAATTTCGAGCGTCACCTTTTCGGCAGGCAATATGCCTCCCTTGCCGGGTTTCGCACCCTGACTGATCTTGAGTTCGATCATTCGGACCTGCGGGTCCGAGGCCTGATCGGCAAAGCGTCCGGGGTCAAACGCACCGTTGTCGTCGCGGCAGCCGAAATAGCCGCTGCCGATTTCCCAAATGAGATCGCCGCCATGTTCCCGATGATAGGAGCTGATCGAGCCTTCGCCGGTGTCATGCGCGAACCCGCCGAGCTTTGCACCCTTATTGAGGGCACGGATCGCGTTGGCGCTGAGCGCCCCGAAGCTCATCGCCGATATGTTGAAGATCGAGGCCGAATAGGGCTGGCGGCAAGCGTCGCCGCCGATCGGAATACGGAAGCTGGCCGGGTCGGCGACGGGCACTGGCCGCGTCGAGTGCGCGATGAATTCATAACCATTTTCATAGACGTCAACGAGCGTGCCGAAGGCGCGGTCGCTGACTTCGTTCTTGGCGCGCGCGTAGACGAGCGAACGCTGGCTTCGCGAGAAAGGCGTTTGCTCATGGTCGTCCTCGAAGAGATATTGGCGGATGCCCGGGCGAATATCCTCGAAGAACCATCGCAGGCGGCCGACGATCGGATAGTTGCGGCGTACCGAATGAAGTGGCTGCCGCAGATCGTAAAGACCGACACAGGATAATATGGTGCCGACGACCAGCAGCGTCCATGCCCAGACGGCGGGCAGACCCGGGATCGCGAGAAGCGACGCGGCTATGCTTGCCGCGAGCGGGATGAAACGAACGAAGGGCAATGAAAACTCCGTGACCGGTAGAGGGCCAGATTTGATGGTTCGATGTTTGCCGCCTGCGGCGCGATTAGCCCAGAAACAGCCGCACACCCGCGACGGCGAGCGCAGCGGGCAAAAGAAGGTAAAGGACGAGCCCCGCGACCGGCGTCTGCAAGTCGGGCTCGTAATCGCGATAAAGAAGCGCCAGTTTCCGGGAGAGCCGCACGTCGCCAAGGATGACGGCCTTGTCGACGACAGGCAGGCCCCGGAATTGTCGAACCAGTCCGGCAAGTTCCGGCTCGCCCAGGTCGGGATAGCGATCGAGCGATTTCTCGACTTCCTGCAACGTCGGTGACCGGGGTCGCCACCGCTCTATCCGTGATACATATTTGCTCATTGTCCATGCTCCTTTGAGCCTCCAGAGGAAAGCCCGGAATGATCAGTCGTGTTGGCGGCGTCCCCAGCCTACATCCCGGCTTCGGCTGTCGTCGCGCTGGCCCAGCGGGATTGGGGCGGGCTCGCCCAAATCATCGCCGCCATGAGTGTGAAGGACACGCAGGCGGAAACGATCCAGCCGCGCCGAGGCCTCCGCGTCATCGCGAACATCAGGCTGTAAGCCCCGACGACTGCGGCAACGAGAATGAGGCCCAATATGTCTTCAAGGGCATAGTTCCAGCGAAGGCTCGATTCCGCCACTTCGCGCAACATGATCTAACTCCAATATCTAGGGTGAGGTCGCGACCATTGTCCCGACCAGCCAGCAGGCGGCGAGGAACAGGACGACGAAGGCCACGAGCAGCAGAATCTGCATTCGACATCCGATCCGCAGCGGTTCGCCCTGCGAACCAGGCGACGGTTTGCTCATGACGAGGCCTCGATGCCGTCGAGCGCCGCGCAACGCGCGTGCAGCGCGCTCACCAATGCAAGCATCTCGCGCCGCGCGGGAACCGGTGCGGCAATCCGCGGGTCACACCAAAGATCATTGTAGAGGTCCGCATAGGCCCGCAGCTTGATCAACATGCTGCCCTCGTCGCCGTTCAACTTTTGCTCGATCCCGGCGGCGGTTTGCGCGGCCCGATCAAGTGGCAGCCCGCGGCCGGCCATATCGCTCCAGGCCGCACGGCGCTGCGCCTCGACCGCAAGCCACCCCGGCGGGGTCGTGAAATGAAGTTGCAGCGCGTCTGCGATAGTTTTCGCAGACGCCGCACTTGGCGACAGGCGCAGCGCCGTCGCGACGAGCTGATCTTCGGCAAGCGGCGAAAGCTCGAGCCGCTCGATTGCTGTCATGCCATCGTCGGCAGGCGAGCGCAGGCGCGCTGCTTCGTGCGGGAGCGCGAGCATCGAACACGCACTGCGCGCGGCGTCTTTAATCAGATGGCTGAACAGAGCTTGCTGTTGCTGAGCGCCCTTCACGTAAATCTCCATCGTCGCCGCGCCCAAGGCGCGGCGGCATTCTCCTGGCAGCGGCTACAAAGATGCTTTCTGACCAAACGGGGTCATTCGAATGGAAAGCCAAACAATCTATCGGTCCGTGACGCTGTCTTTCCAAGCGTCGGCCTTGGCCTGCCTGGTCAGTGAAGCTGCGCTGCCTGTGATCAAGGGAACACCCCGGGCCCGCGGCGCGCGGGTCCGGGGCGGCTAGCGTTCGAGCAGCCGGCCCACATAATGCGCAAAGCGCGATGGAGATGAAGCGGTATCGCTCATGGTACCACCAAGATGGCCCTGACGCAGGGGAAGTCAAGCATGACCGGACTCGACCATTCGCACCTGCCGGCAACCGCCAGATCGATCGAAGCCGTGCGCCGCCGCCGCAATCGAGGATCCTTGACGGCGATTTTCGACCAAAGCCGAGAGCAGTGACCGCTCGTCGGGCCGGTGCGATATCCGGGCCGTAATTCGAGGAAGCGCCCGGAAGGGCTCGGCCGCTGCGGGAGAGATACAATGCGCCACCCCCGTCCAGTCCGGCATATCCGCGCCGAGCCAGCGCGCGACATGCCGTCCCGCGCGCGGCGAATGAACAATGATATGTCCGATCGCCTCGAGACGGCCCGCGATCCATTCCAAGTCTCGTGGATCGCTCTCCTCGATGTCGTAAACCGGCAGGCGTCTGACGCGGTAGGAGGAGCCGAGCATGGCAGCCAGATTGCCAGCCGGGCTAACCGCTCCCACATGAAGAATCTCGGCCGGGGCGTTAAGGCCCAGCCGGATCGCGCCGCACAGATCGGCAATGTTGCCCGCCGCCGAGGTCACGCGGCTGTAGCCGCGCCCCCGCGCAAAGCGCGCGCTATGGTCGCCGACGGCGAACACGGGGAGATTGGCAAGCGCCGGAGAAAAGCGGTGCATCCTGACGCCGTTCAGGCTCGTGAACACGAGGGCGTCCGGTACTGCCGTGAGCGGCCGAGCCGGCATCGCAACAACGCGCAGCGCGGGAGCGCTCAGTGGATCATAGCCGGCCCCGGCGAGGCGTTTGGCCGTCAACCGGTTGAAGGGGTCGGTACGCGTTACCCAAACCAGCTCCTTGGTCATTGCGGAGCCATCGCGCGCGTCGCGCTTCGCCAATAGGAATCGACGCATCGCGCCAAGAAGGCAACTGGTAAAGATGCACCGAGCACGTCCTTCAGCAACGGGACGAGATTGTCGCCGAAAAGGCTGTACGCCGAACGCGGGAACCCGCGTGCGGCCGCCTCGGGAGCTGGTCGTCCTTGATAGGCGGCAATCGTCATGTCCAGCAAACTGTCGGCGGCGGCAGCGCCGGTCGGGGCATCGATATCGGCTCCGACGAGCAAGGGCGTGGCGGCTGCGACGAACGCAGCACGTCGCGTTTGCAAAAGACCGAAAGCCTCGGCTTCGGAAATCGGGGTATCCATTATAAACTCCGGGCGTAAAGACGCCGTTCTGAACCCGCAGTCGCGGGTTTCCTCTTTGAGAAATGATCGGGGAGGATCCGAGTCGGATCCAGCTATCGAGCCTCGGGAACGGCCCCGTCTCGCGTCAGGCGGAGGGGCGGCGATCCGAGGCTAACCCGCGCGTCAGCAGGCTGCCAGCATGGGCAAGGAAACGGAGAAACATACGAAAGATCATGCCGTCTTATAGCATGACGGCATGAAAGGGCCAAATCAGCCGCCTCCAACGGCCCCGACGCGCAATTACATCCTGCGGTGGCTGCGCATGGCGAAGCTCGACGTGATGCGCGCCACGCCAGGCAATCGCGACAGAACGTCGCGATGGAAGGCGCCATAATCATCGATGCCGCCGATCTTGACACGCAGAATATAATCGCCGTCGCCGGTCATCAGGAACCACTCCTGGATTTCCGCGTGCCGGCGGAGCGCGGCCTCGAACCGCAACAGATACTCCTCCGACTGACGCTCGAGTTCCACCTGCACGATCGCCACCATGCCTTCGTCCGCCGAGCCCCCCGCGACGATCGTCGTATAGCCCTGGATCACCCCCGACTGTTCCAGGAGACGCACACGGCGCAGGCATGCGGAGGGGGAAAGCCCGACCTCTGCAGCGAGGTCGCTGTTCGTGATCCGCGCATTCAGTCGCAGACTGTTAAGGATACGGCGATCGGGAGCATCCAAGGCTGGCACAAGATTCCTCCATCTGATCGCAGATCCTGCCACCAAACCGCCAATTTAACACCAATCTTAGTGGATTCGGCGAAAAATTGCGCATGACACGCGTTATCCTCGAGTGCGAGGGAGATCAAATTGGAATCGCCAGCGCCGCCCCACTCGAGCCGCCTCATCATCGATTGCGATGCGATCGCGGCGAACTACCTTCGCCTCGTTGAGCATGTCGCGCCGGCAAAGTGCGGAGCGGTCATCAAGGCGAATGCATATGGCCTGGGCGTAGCGGAGGTGGCGGCCGCTCTTCTCCATTCCGGCTGCCGCAGCTTCTTCGTCGCCCGGTTGGGCGAGGCCGAGCAGCTTCGCCGTATCGCAGGATCGGGTTTCGACATCACCATCCTCAATGGCCTCGACCCGGGAAGCGAGGCGGCCTGCGCCGATGCGGGTTTCATTCCTGCCCTGAATTCGGCCTCGCAACTCGCCGCCTGGCGAGCACACGCACGATCTGCCGCGCGCCCCTTGCCCGCCGCGCTTCAGATCGACACCGGCATGTCGCGCCTCGGTTTATCTCACGATGCGGCGCTGGAAGCTGCGAACGACCCCGTTTTGGCAAAGGAGGTCGACCTCAAGCTTCTGATGACCCACCTCGCCTGCGGCGACGAGCCCGCGCGCGGAGTAAATAGCGAACAGCTGCGCCGGTTCGAGGCGATCGCCGCGCATTTCCCGGGCGTGCCGAAGTCGATCTCGAATAGTGCGGGCGCCTTCCTCCCAAGCACCTTCCACCGCGAATTGGTCCGTGCTGGCGTCGCGCTGTTCGGCGTCGCTCCCGTGCCGGAGGCCATGAGCCTGCAGCCCGTGGTGCGCCTTGAAGCCCGGATCCTTCAGATCCGCAACATCGAGGCAGGCACCAGGGTCGGCTATGGTCTCGAGCATATTGCGCCAGCGTCTCAGTGGCTTGCGACGATCGCGATGGGCTATGCCGATGGCTGGCCGCGGAGCCTCAGCGGTAAAGGTGCGGCCTGGCATAAGGGCGTACGACTTCCCATTGTCGGCCGCATTTCGATGGACAGCCTCACGATCGATATCAGCGCGCTCGGCGAAGACCGTTTGACGGAAGGAGATTTCGTGGAGTTGCTCGGCCCCGCGCAATCGCTCGCGGATGTCGCGCGCGATGCCAACACCATCACTTATGAAATACTGACGGGACTTGGACTGCGACATGCTCGCTTTGTCATCGAGAAAGGCCGGATGCGAGCCGTGCACAAACGAGCAGCGGCATGAGAATCATTGTCCTCGGCGCAGGTGTGGTCGGCGTAACCTCGGCATTTTATCTTGCCGAAGCAGGACATGAGGTCGTGCTGGTTGATCGGCAACCGGGGCCCGCGCTCGAGACGAGCTTCGCCAATGCCGGGGAAATTTCGCCCGGCTATGCGTCGCCCTGGGCGGCGCCCGGCATTCCGGTCAAGGCAATGCGCTGGCTGTTCATGAAGCATGCGCCGCTGATTATGAGCCCCCGAATCGATATGGCGATGCTGCGGTGGATCTTCGCTATGCTACGAAACTGCACGCCCGCCCGCTATGCGCTCAACAAGAGTCGCATGGTGCGGCTTGCTGAATACAGCCGCGACGAGTTGATCGCGCTGCGTGGACGGCTAACGCTCGACTATGACCAGCGCTCATTGGGCACGCTCCAACTTTTCCGGACCCAGGAGCAGTACGACGACAGCGCGGACGATATCGCGGTGCTTCAGCGCTACGGCGTCGCGTATGAACTGCTCGGCCGCGACGGCTGCGTCGATGCCGAGCCCGGTCTCTCCGCCGCGCAGGGCCGCTTCGTCGGTGGCCTTCGCCTCCCCGCCGACGAGACCGGCGATTGTCACCTGTTCACCCGCCAACTTGCCGGTCTCCTCCCCGCGATGGGGGTTGAGCTGCGCTATGACACGCCTATCGCCGGGCTCGATATGCGCGCGGGTCGCGTTGAAAGTGTCCGGACCGCTGCCGGATTGATCCGCGGCGACGCCTATCTGGTGGCGCTGGCCAGCCACTCCCCGCCCCTCCTCCGTCAGGCCGGGCTCTCGCTGCCGGTCTATCCCGTGAAGGGCTATTCGATCACCCTGCCCGTCGCCGACGCCGCGCGCGCGCCGGTGTCGACCCTGCTCGATGAAAGCTACAAGATCGCGATCACGCGGCTCGGCGACCGAATCCGGGTCGGGGGCATGGCCGAACTCTCGGGCTTCGATGACCGGCTGCCAGCCCAGCGCGAAGCGACTCTGCGCCATTCGCTGGGCGACCTGTTCCCCGGGGGAGCCGACATGGCCGCGCCATCGCAGTTCTGGAGCGGATTTCGGCCAATGACGCCCGACAGCACCCCGATCATTGGTACCACGCCGGTCGCGAACCTATTTCTCAACACCGGACACGGGACGTTGGGCTGGACGATGGCGTGCGGGTCGGGACGCCTTGTTGCATCGCTGATCGGCGGCGAGCCTCCGCCGATTGACCCTGCCGGTTTCGGCATCGAACGCTACATGTAAACCATGAGGAAAGGCATATTATGACTATCGAACGACTTCATTCGGGGCCGCGCATGAGCCAGGCGGTGATCCATAACGGGCTTGTCTATCTCGCCGGCCAGATCGGCGCGCCCGGCGAGGATACGGCTGCGCAAACGAATGCGGTGCTCGACAAGATCGACACCCTCCTCGCCGAGGCGGGGACCGACAAGTCGCATATTCTGACGGCGACGATCTGGCTCGCCGACATGGAAGACTTCGGCGCGATGAACGCGGTCTGGGACCAATGGATCGGCGGCGCCAACGCTCCTGCCCGCGCCACCGGCGAAGTGATGCTCGCGACGCCGGACTACCGCGTCGAGATCATCGTGACCGCCGCCCTTCCCTGACCGCAGCCGGGCTGCCCTACACGGCTAGTTGCGGCGGCCCACAACCCGGAAGCGGTGCCGCCGCGGCCCGCCGCGTCGGCCGGCCTTGGCTGCCGCGGTTGACTCGACACTCGATGCGGCCCATCATACCGCCATGCATCATGCACAGCATCTATGCCGTTTTCGAACCGAAAGTGGACAGCTTCTCGCGGGCTAGTTGCCCCCGGTCACATGTGCTTTGCGCTCCTGACCCGGGGGCCATCCTTTCAAAATTCGCCACGCTGAATATTCTATGAGCGCCCCTTTGTGCGCGCGCTCGCCCGTGAAAGTAAGAAACATGACAAAAATGAAACATTCCAAACGCCCTCCTATCCATATGATTGACAGTGAAGCCGATGTGCTGGGCGATCTGGCGCTCGCGGCTGCCGAACGGTCGCCCCAGGTGTCCGCGATGTTGCTCGACGAGATGACACGTGCGAAATTTTACAGTCGCGAGCGAATTCCGGCTGACGTTGTCATCATGGGGGCGACGGTTGAGTTCAATGACGCCCATGGCTCGACCCGCTCAGTGAAACTCGTCTTTCCGAAGGACGCTGACATCTCCGACGGCCGCATTTCGATCCTGACGCCGGTCGGCGCCGGATTGATCGGCCTCCGCGAGGGCCACTCGATCTTGTGGCCGGACCGCGAAGGTCATGAACGCGAGTTGACGATCGTGCGCGTGCGGCAGGAGGTCAGCGCACCATGAATCACGATTTGCGGTCGGAAAGCGAGGTTCGCACAATCGCCTTTAGACCGGCCGCGACGTCTTGACTGGAGTCCTCAAATGATCGCCGAATCAACGTCGCCCCGCAGAATCCTTCTAGCAACGGACCTCAGCTGCCGCAGCGACCGCGCCCTCGATCGAGCCTTCGCGCTCGCAGAGCAGTGGGCGGCGGAGCTGATCGCCGTCACGGTTGCGGAAACGACGGCGACCGATATGCTCGACGAGCGCCCCCGCAAATGGCGCCGTCAGGCCGATACGACCGAGCGCATGCGCTGGCGGCTTGCGCGCGATGTGGGAGGAAAAGCGACCAATATCCGGATGATCGTCGCGGAGGGAGAAGCTGCATCTGCGATAAGCGCGATCGCGCAGCGCGAGCAATGCGACTTGATCGTGACGGGCTTTGGCCATGACGCGACGCTGGGCCGCATCTTCTTGGGTAGTACCGTCGATCGGCTTGTGCGGGAAACCCGCATTCCCATTCTTGTCGTCCGCGAACGAACGGCCGGCGCCTATGCCCGGGTGCTGGCAACAACCGACGCGTCGGAGGAGTCGCTGGAGGCCTTGCGCGTGGCCTCGGCTCTTTTCCCCGCGGCCGCGCTCACTCTCTTCCATGCCTTTGATTATCCTTACTCGAGCCTGATTGACGATCGCGACTTCTCGCACGAGACGGGACTAAAAGAAGCGGAATTGAACCAGCTTCTGCAGAGTGGGACATTTCAGCGCGACCCTCTAAAGCAAGCGGTCAAGACGGTCGCCCGATTTGGTTCCCCCGAAGCGCTGCTGCCCGACTATGTCGAGGATCATTGCATCGACCTCACGGTGGTTGGCAGCAACGGCCATGGAGCATTGTTTGATGCCTTGGTTGGCAGCACCCACCGCAAGCTTCTCGATACACTGGAGGGGGATATGCTCATCGTGCGCGAGAGCTGATCAGGTCCGGGGATGGCTCGCAGCATCGCGGCCGCCCGCAAATATCCCTCCCAAAACCAGCATCGCGGCCAGGATTGCAGCGACTCCAACCGGCGCCGCCTGACCATTGGCCGCATAATGGCGACCAAAGCCCACAGAAAGGTTATGGCGTAGGCGAGGTTCCCTCTGCCGCGCGCGACCGCGAACGCCGCGAGCGCGCCGCCAAGAAGGAGCACTGCTGCGCCGATCAGCGGAGCGGCGGCATCGCTGGCCTCAATACCGTGAAAGCGCAGGCTCGCGCTGATGTTCACGATCGATGCGGCGGTCAGCCACGCGGCAAGCACGCTGAGCGGAACAACGACACCCCCGATTTCAGCCGGTGTGGGCTTCGAATTCCACGATGAGATCTGGCGGCAGATTACCAGCAGGCATGCCGGCGTCCACAAGATGATCACGGCCGAAATGGCGCTAAGACCGAAGAACTGCGTGTAGGCCGCCCAAAACGCATTGCCGAGAAACGCAACCGCGGCCGGCCAACGGAGAGTTGAGAGCAGAGTATTTTCACGCTGCGAGGGCACGAGCTGAAAAAACGCGAACACAATCGAGCCCGCATAGAGCGGGCCCCATATGGAAAAGGCCTAGCCCGCGGGCATTAGCAGCGTGCGGACCGAATCAGACTGCGATCCGATGGGCGACCCATGCCAAGTTCGGGAAGTAGTGGAGTTAGGATCTGCAGACAGGCGCACGCGACAACAGCAACTACGGCGAGCGTCGATGCGCCTCGATCGCTGGTACGGGTCATCGCGGGATTACCATTCCGCGCGCGATTGGTTGCGGTCAACCCGTTCGCGCTACCGGTCCGCGTGTCGCTCGGCGACCGGATAACCTTTAAAGACCTTCGGCTTGTCCATGAGCACATGGGTCGTCACACTGCCGACTCCATAGTCCCCGCCAACCAGCGCTTCGCGAAGCTCGGTCCAATGCTGCATATTGCGGACGACGATCTTCAGAAGATAGTCGATACGGCCGCTTACATGCGAGGCCTCGACGATTTCCGGTGTCGCCGACAGCACGCCTTCAAAACGTGCCTGCTCGTCGGGCGCCCGTCCCTCGAGCGTGATCTCGACGAACAGGACAAGGCCTACATCGACGCAAAAAGGGTCAAGACGAGCGTGATAGCCCTGAATGATGCCGAGAGCTTCGAGCCGACGCACGCGCGCGAGGCAGGCGCTCGGCGACAATGCAATGCGCGAAGCGAGCGCCTGGTTGGTGAGTCGCGCCTCATCTTGGAGATGCCGCAGAATCTTTCGGTCGATGCGGTCGAGTGAATAATCGTTGGCCATAGCTCGGCACGACCGCAGAATCCGCGGCGCGCGTCAAGCTCTTCGACGCCACCTGCGGTGCGGGTACGGCTATATTTGCGCTCACACAGTAGGCTCACCATTATAAGGAGTATTCAGAATGTCCGTCAGTGAAAATCTCTGGACGCTGATCTTTGCCATGATCGTCGCGGTTGGCCTCCCGACGACAATCCTTGCAGTGGCCCTCATCGCCAACTGATCCCTGCGATCGTAGGCTGTCTCTATCTAGTCGCGAGCTTCCCCGGAGTCACCAACAGCTGGTTGCTTAGTTGGAACTGCGGCGTGATTCTCAGCTATTTTCTCCGTCGCCGGTGCGGCAGCCGATAAGCAGGGCCGGGCACTTCTCCAGCGCGCATCCGAAGTCAGTTCGCCGGGTCCCCGCCTTGAAGAAGGCTAAACAGGCCCCGGGCGACGCATAGGCTCGAATCGTTCGCGATCGTCACACTGAGACCGGTTCCGGCTTCGATCTTCTCCCGAAGCGCCGGCGTCGCCGCTCCGCCGCCGGTAAGCAGAATGCCTTGACCGAGAAGGTCCTTGCTCAACTCGGGCGGCGTTTGAGCAAGCACCTCAAGGATAAGATCGACGATGTGCTGCGCATGTCGCTCGATCACTTCGGCAAACTCGATCGGCGCAATCCGGATGGCAGTTGGCAAACCCGACACGAGGCTCCGTCCCTTGACGTCAACAGGATCGGCTGCGCCGCCTCTCGAGCTAGCTTCGCCGATGGCATATTTGATGCGCTCGGCAGTGCCGCGGCCGACAAGCAGCTTATGACCGACGTGAAGATAATCGATGATCGCAGCATCGAGTTCAGCGCCGCCACCGCGCAGCGAACGCGTGAGACATACCCCTCCTAGCGACAAGAGGGCGACCTCGGTGGTCCCTGCGCCGCAATCGACGATGATCGTTCCTTGCGGTGCTTCGATCTCCAGGTTCGCGCCGATCGCCGCAGCTAGCGGTTCCGGTACGAAGCAAACTGGGTTGAGCCCCGCATCCTGCGCGGCCGTCAGCATTGCGTTTCGTTCGGCTTGTGTCACGTCGGCGGGCAAGCCGATCATGACGCGCGGGGACCTAAACGAACGGCGTTTGATCGCTTGCGACGCCGCATAGCGAAGCAAATGTGTGGCGGCTTCGATATCCTGGAGAACCCCGCGCCGTAATGGTCGCCGCACGCGCATGCCCGCTGGCGTTCTGTCCGTCATCGCATAAACCGGCGCACCCGCAGCAACAAACCGCGGCCGATCGCGCAGTCCCGCGAGACAACAAAGCGAGGGTTCGTCAAATATGACGCCACCGTCGCGGTGGATCATGCGTACATTCGCGGTCCCGAAATCAATCGCGATTTCGGCCGGCCAGCCAGTGTGTTTCGAGGTCATGACATCCTCTAGCAAGGCGTGTCGGATCTGTCTCGAATAACCCGGCCGCACGGTTCTTTAACCAGAAACGAATATTGTGTATCGGCCGCACGGGGCAGAAAGACCGCGACCCCTTCCCGCGCCGTGCGTGCACCGGCATGTCCTAAGCAGCGAATATCGTCGGAGTGCAAATGGCGCGAGTTTCGTTCGCACATGACCTTTGCGTTTTTCCGTTTCCACGCGCGTGTCCGAACTTTGAGCACCTCATCCTGATCGGCGACGACTGGGGGCTTCGTTTGCTCCAAGTGCAATTTCGTCGATCGAGCCGCCCAAATCAGCGCGCCGGTGAAATTCCTCCAAGGTTTCGGTGTCGATGTACCCAACGATCTCGCCGGTCAGGAACTCCGTCCATACTCCGATTTAATTGGGGGAACCTGTTTTTCCCTGCGTATTCCGAAGGGCGGCGATTTTCGACGAGCACCAAATCGGATCCATCGTCGCCAACGCATCGTTGGCGCGCCTGCCGGCTAGCAGATCAAGGCGCGTCGTCGGAACCGATGAGCCCACCTTCCCCTTCCAGGCGAGCGACCTGTCCGACGTCCTGGCGCGTGAATTTTAGCCTGAGGCCGGCCCCCAATCCGTCGACTCTTCCACTAGGACGAGTCCGAAATGATAGAGCCCTTGCTTCAGGCGCTGGACATGCTCCATGAAGATGGTCCGCGATGAACAGGTGTGGATGCCAAAATAATACTCGGGCGCACACCAACGCCGAGGCGCACTTCATTACAGTTCGGGATCGGTAAAAAAGTCCGAGTTGACGGGTCACTTTTCTGAAAAGGGGTGCTCACGGCTTTCTCTTGCAAGCGGAAGTTGCCATCCCCGCCGAATTGCCGTCATTCGTAGACAGAAACATGCCAGCCCCCCGGCGAGTGCAGTGGCGACGATGGGAAAATGAAGCATGTTGCCGCCTACTACCACCGCGGCGCCCACCAATGCCGCCACGGCATAAAAATCGGAACGAAGCACGGTCGGTATTTCAGCAAGCAATACGTCGCGTGCGACACCCCCGCCGATACCGGTCAGCATCCCGAGCAGTGCCGCCATGACCGGACTCAATCCGAAAACTAATGCTTTCTCGGCTCCCGCGACTGCGAACAGCGCCAGTCCAAGTGAATCGAGCATGCGTACGGGATTACGCAGCCTCTCGATCAATGAGGACCAGAAAAAGCACAACAGTCCGGCCGCAAGCGACACCGCGAGATAGCGCCAATCCTGCAGCGCCGCGGGCGGCGCCGCGCCGATAAGCAAGTCGCGGGCAATCCCGCCTGAGGTAGCGGCTGCAAATGACAGAACAAGAATGCCGAAAATGTCCAGCCTCCGCCTGACGCCAGCCATCGCGCCGCTTAATGCAAAAGCGAATGTACCGCAAAGGTCGAGAATGAGCACCAGTGTGCGCAAAAGTTCATCGGCCGCGTGCGAGTCAAGCATCGTTGGTCGCCTTCAATTACGAGAGGGATCGTAGTCCCCAGCAATCCTGTCGAGGCAGCGTGAAACGTGCTGCCGCTTTTACCATGGACAGGTCGGCGGCATCGAGCAACCAAAGGCGAGCGAGACGGAGATGATCGTGAAGCTAAGTCGTTGTAGGATCGCCGGATCAAGTGAACCGTCGGTGACAAGGGTAAACATCCCAATGGGCCGTCCAGTGCGCTACACGTCCAGATCCCGGATCGCAGCGGCACGACGTGCGCGAGGTCGATTGCGATCAGCAGGACACGGGGGTGTTCTGCGCATCAAGCCACCCGAATAGCTGATCGGTCAATCAATCCGCCTACCGGGGATGCAAGTTGGGCTCGCCAACAAGGCCGGGGGGCTATACCGCCGGTGCCAAACCCGTCATGCCAATATTGTGCTGATTTCGCGACGGCCCGGGACGGGGAGGCTCAATACGAAAGCGATCATGAACGATACGCCGCAATTCAGTTCCAAGGCACCACCCTCTGCTTTCGCCCCGTTCCGGCACGAAATTTTCCGTTCGGTGTGGATCGCCACTCTGGTCTCTAGTTTTGGTGGGATGATCCAGGGGGTCGGCGCCGCTTGGATGATGGTCGCACTTGGCGCTTCGGCACAGATGGTGACGCTGGTGCAAGCGTCGATCACGCTGCCGATCGTAATGCTTGCGCTTGTCGCTGGTGCGCTCGCGGACGCGTTCGACCGCCGCAAGCTTATGCTTGTCGCTCAGACATTCATGTTCGCCATATCGACGATATTGGCGGTCTGCGCTTATCTTGATCTGATCACGCCATGGTCCTTGTTGCTTTTCACCTTCCTGATCGGGTGCGGCGCCGCGCTGAATGCTCCGGCGTGGCAGGCGTCGGTTGGCGCGATGGTTCCGCGCGAGGACGTGTCCTCGGCGGTCGCGATGAACAGCATGGGCTTCAACTTGGCGCGCAGCGTTGGGCCAGCGATCGGTGGTTTGCTCGTCGCCGCAGCCAGCGCCGCGGCAGCGTTCACGGTCAACGCCCTCAGTTATGTCGGGCTTATCGGCGTGTTGCTCGGTTGGCGAACCGAGCAGGAGAAGCCTATCCTGCCGCGCGAGCGCCTCGGACATGCGATCATGTCGGGTATCCGATATGTCGCGATGAGCCCCAATATCAATTCCACGCTTGTGAGAGGGTTGGTGACGGGCATCGGCGCAAGTTCCGTGTCCGCTTTGATGCCCCTGATCGCGCGCGACCTGATCAGCGGCGGTCCAACCATCTATGGTCTTCTGCTCGGAGCCTTTGGCGTCGGAGCAGTCGCCGGAGCCTTCAGTTCGCACCGCCTGCGCATAACCTATTCGAACGAGTGGATCGTCCGCCTTGCGCTGATTAGCTCAGCCGTTGGCATCGCGATTGCCGCCGTTAGCACCACGATCGGCCTGACGATGGCCGCTATGATGCTGTGCGGTCTTGGCTGGGTGCTAATCGTCTCAATTCTCAACGCGACGGTCCAGATGTGGGCGCCTCGCTGGGTTGTCGCACGTGCCTTGTCGCTATATCAGATGGCGACTTTCAGCGGCATGGCGGGCGGCGCATGGCTGTGGGGCTATGTCACTCAGCAGTCGGGCATTAAGGCGGCGTTGCTGATCGCGGCATTAGTGCAGCTCGGCTGCGCGCTGCTCGGGCGCTGGTTCCACCTTCCCGAAACGGAAGACATGAACCTCGACCTGCTGACATTTAACGAGCCGGCCACGATAGTGCCCGTACAAGGCCGCACGGGGCCCGTCATTATCACCATCGAATATCGCATTGCGGAGAGGGACATCGTCGCCTTTCTCTGCGTGATGGCCGAGCGCAAGGTTATCAGGCGCAGAAATGGCGCTCGGCGATGGTCCCTATTGCGCGACCTTGCCGACCCAGAGTTATGGATCGAGCGTTATCACAGTCCGACCTGGACGGAATATCTGCGTCACAATGGCCGCTTCACTGAGGACGACGCACTCATCAACGAACGCGTCTCGGCGCTTCACATGGGATCAGATCGACCGCTCGTTCGTCGTCTTCTCGAGAGACAGACTGGCTTCCCGCCCGCAGCATCCCTGCCCGACGCGACCGAATGGACCACCCCCATGACGGATCAATCGCGCCTTTCCTGAAAAATTCGTTTCAAGGTTCGATCAAAAAGGCTGACAATGCTTGATTAATATTTTTGGAGCTCTATCTTATAGCCATGGCAACCGAAATCAGTTCTATTTGGCTTCGTAGCACGGAAAAACTGCTAACGCTCTAGCCAGCCCCGCCCGGATGATTTGAAATTCGGGAACTGGGGGCCATTTCTCAAGCAATGAAGCGCGGATAATATCCAGCCTGCTTGAATTTTAAAATATCCAATATTCGTTGAAAGAAGCGCATCTGATGCGATTTCTTTTTTAAGTATCACGCACTCTGGGCGGCTTCGCGAGAGAGTCTGGTCGTTGATCGCTTGCGATCGGGGACAGGCCGCATCGTCACGCCAGCTCGGATTGAAAGAGATGATGATTGTGCCAACCTCCATTCCGCAGTCGCCGGACAAGATAACTTCTGCAGATCGAATTCAGGAAGCGAACCAATTCAAGTTGAGGTTAAAAGTACTGATCTTTTTCTCTGTCGCGTCCATCAACGTAGCCTTGATTGCTATGTTTTCGGCAAACCCTTGACCTACGGTCGTTCGAGGACCTGACAATGAACTATAGAAAAGCCAATCTCGTGCCACCGCAACCGCTTGGATGAGCCTGATCCGGATGCACATAAACTTCCGGATCAGGTGTGCAGCAGACAGAGCAACGACCTTTTATGAAACTCGTAAACGGAGCAATCGACATGGCAAAGAAGAATCAAAGAGGAAACCGCGAGTCGCGAAAGCCCAAGAAGCAGAAAGACATATCCAGCCTCGAAAACTCGGTTTCGGCAGCGCTGAGCAAACAGCTTCCGGGCCAGCGAAAACACGCCTGACGAGATCGTTCAGGTCGTGAGGACGGGGGCTTTCTTGCCTCCCCCCAGGTGTGGGAGCCCCCGTCCGATCTCGAATTGGAGATCCCCACGAACAGGTCGCCTACGATCTGGAGTATCTTACACGGTAAGCCGCTTTGCGGTTCCAGTGCGGATGGGAGACATTCGCACCGAATTTAACGGAGGACAATGATGTCAAAGTCGCTTCTTCGTCGCTTGAAGAAAAGTCACGGTCTCATTTCGCGTTTAATTTGTGGATCGACGTTGGAGCCGAGCCCTCGTCCTGAACGATCTATTGTCTTGAATTGATGTAATTATTCGGTTTTGACCGGGGTCCCGATAGGCGCCGTTCGGGACCCCGGCATGCGCCAGTTTAAGTATAGTAATCAAGGCTATGGCTTCCGTGAGAGCGGGGTCCCACTTGAACGCTGATCCACAGATCTGCGCCAAGATCGCGCTTGAAAGCCTCCCACTGCTGCACCTTCGCGGGATCTGCGCCGAAATCGGATGTGAGAGCGTCCGGAAGCTGAGCTGGAATGGCCGTCTCACGACGATCGAACGTCGCCTTGATCGCACGAACCAGCCGATCATCCTCGAAGGCAAAGGTCGTCGCCAGCAGCCAGATGTCGTAGAAATCCTTCATGCGTGAGTTCGCGCGGCCGAGCGCGACCATCGCTTGAAACTTCTCGGCGATCACTGTCTCGCGGGCGTACGCGCGCAGCTTGGGTGCGGGCTGATCGAGCAGCGTGGGATAGTCGAGCAGTTCGGCGCCGGGTTCCAGCGCGTCGCCGAAGCCGACATCGATCGCAATGGGTACGCGTGCGCCGCCAACATCGGCGACAGCACGCAGGCGAACGCCGCCATAGTCGAGCGCTTCGCGAATGCGGTCGACGCGCAGAGTGTCGGGATTGAACAGGATCCCATCGTCGACCTCGATGGAGAGAATATCGCGAAACGTGGCCTGCATCGCGTCAGGGTCCGGATCGCCAAATCCGAGCAGATCGAGATCACGCGTTGGCCGGGCAGGGTCGTCGAACCAGGTGGTGAGAAGCATGGCTCCCTTGAGAACGAACCGCTCGGCGTGCCCTGAGATGCTGAGCCGATATAGCAGTCGCTCCAGCGCGAAGCGGACGAGGATCAAATCGAATGGCTGACCAGAGGCGCGAGCCTGGTTGAGCAGTTGCGCGCGAATCGAGGCGCCCAGATTGGTGCGCTTTTCAGCCATCGAGCGTGAGAGTTTCGAGATAGGGGGCCATTAGTGACCAGGCACCCCGTTCACGCGCACATTCCGCAATAGCTGCCGGCGTTGCTTTGCGTTGCCGCAGCGCCTCGCGCAGCGCCTCGACCGCAACGTTGAGTCCGACGGATTTTCTATGGCGAAAGCAATCGACGAGCGTACGCGGTATCGTGAACATCGAAACGCTGACGTTCTCGATTATATGGGTTTCGATGTCTGACTGTAGCAGCCTGTCCGACATCCGCACGATCCTGAGACGCGGGCCATGCTCGACGGGAGTCCACTCCTTGGGTCCAATCGCCATCCAGACCTTGCGCGGCATCTGATCTGTAAGTTCGTGATAAGCGAGGGCGGAAGTGAGGCAGACCACACCCTTCGGTACCCGCTTCGCAGCCTCCGCAAGATCATGGTTGGTATCGATCTCTGCATCGGCAAGCTGGTAGAGGCCGCGCGACAGACGAAGCACAGCGCCGTCGGTAAGCAGGCGGGACATAGTGGTTGCGGCTATACCTTCAGCGACGAGCTCGCTGATACGCATCATGCCATGCTTCGCGAGCAGGCCACGGGCCCGCTCAGCTTGCGTCTCATCCGCGTTATATTTCCTCGGAGACTGATCCATCATTACCGAGGTTTTATAACATTGCCTCTGATCCAGCAAGCAGACGAATTTCGAGCTCGATCAAATGGATTCTTGTGATTGAAGATAGAGTGTGGACCGACGTTGGAGCGGAGCCCTCCTCTCTTACGCTATTACCTTGAATTATTGGAAAAATTAGGTTTTAACCGGGATTCCGATCGGCGCCGTTCCGTACCCCCGCATGCGCCAGTTTAGGCATAGTAATCAATGCCATGGCTTCCGTGAGAGCGGGGTCCCACTCGGACGCTGATCCGTCGTACCAAATGCGCTATCCTTAGTTGCGCGCAACTAAGGGAATCAATACGCAATTAACCAAAAATCGCGCAATTAACCCGGAATCGCGCAAACTGGTGTCCATCGCGCAACCTCGGCTTGCGCGATATGCGCTCACGGGGCATGGATTGAAACCAAAGTGTGGACCGACCTTGGAGCTGAGCCTTCCTCTATAACGATCTATTGTATTGGAATTTTTGTAAAATTCGGTTCTGACCGGGATCCCGATAGGCACCGTTCGGGCCCCCGGCATGCGCCAGTTTAGGCATAGCAATCAATGCCATGGCTTCCGTGAGAGCGGGGCACCACTCGGACGCTGATCCACAGTCAAGTATCCATCAAGGGCTCTATCGAGTGGTCGAGTAATCAAGGGGTGCGCCGCGCGCTCAGGGCGACAGTTCGAACTCAGCGCTGGCGAGACCCGCAGTGTTATACACGGGGCCCTCGCGTGCGACCGCAAACTTCCGGCTAACCGCATTGGTCAGGCCGAATTGCGAGACATGGCCGAGCATGCCGCGATATTGCGGGCCGGCAAAGTGCAGCGCCAGCGCCTCGGCGCCTTCCCACTCTTCAAACACATGAATGCGCGCGGGGTGATGCGGGTCGGCGGTCCAGAAATAGCCCATGCATCCGGTCTGAGCAAATCAGGCGCGAAGCAGACATCGCAATGTTGAAATGGTCGGCGCGTTCTTATCACCGACGGTAGTTATTGCTAAGCAGCCTGCGACCAACATGTGGACAATGGAAGCGTCAGGCCCGGACGTAGCCGAATGTATTCGGATTTGAGATTTCGTCGATTAAGGGAATTTTTCTTTTGATTGCAAATGCGTAGTATTTTGGGGGACTGCCACTGGTCATTTCGAACAAAATATCATTTATTCGTTGTTTTTCAATTTGTTAGAGAGAGTTGAACTTCGAGTGGAAGTGACCGCCTTATCGGTCAGGGCGCCGCGACTTCACCAGGCCGCCAGCTCCAGATCAGGAGCAGGAGGCCGACGATAATGAACAGGGCAAAGCCCGACAGCATCCACGCGTTCACATACCATTGCTCGCCCCATTCGAACTCGCCGCCCATGATGCGCCCCCAGCCGCGAAAATGCTGCGTGGCAGCGACCGACAGGCCGAACACTGCGAACACTGCGGAAAGGTAACGCATCAGCCAGTGCGCCGGATTGGGTAGCATCAGTAACAGTCCGAGCAGACCGATGACGGTGCGTTGGCTGCGGCAATAGGGGCATTCATAAACGAGGCCGGTCAGGTCGACGGTCCAGGTCAGAATGGCAAGCGCGATAGCCGCGATACCCACCATCCGGCGATGTCGCAGCAATAACTCCGGCAAATTATCCAGCATCTTGAAATTCTCCCTCTTCCCTCCCGCTGGCTATAAGCTGCCACTGCCTGTGCGGCTAGGGGGCGACAAAGCAGCATGTTCCCGCAACATTTGATGACCGCATCGGTTGTGATGCCACCCCGTCCTTGATAGGCACAACGCCCATGGACAGGATCGAAACTCAGGCCTCGGGCGGCTGCCAATGCGGCGCGGTGCGCTATCAGGTTACCGCGGTGCTCGACACCTCGCACATCTGCCACTGCCGGATGTGCCAAAAGGCGGCGGGGAATTTTTTCGCGGCGCTGATCGGGGTTCCACGCGATGCCTTTCGCTGGACGCGCGGTACGCCCGGTATCTTCAAAAGCTCCGATCCGGTCGAGCGCGGTTTCTGCCCGACCTGCGGCACGCCGCTCACCTATGACTATCTGACAAGCAAGCATCTGAACATCACCACCGGATCACTCGATGATCCCGCTCAATTTCCGCCAAAGATGCAGTTCGGGATCGAAGGGCAGATGCCGTGGTTCGACACGCTGTCGACGGTGCAGCGCGAAGGAACGACCGAAGAAACGATGGCCGGACCCGCCGCGACGATTAAGGCGAGCAATCATCAACACCCCGATCATGACACCGAAAGCTGGCCACTATGACCCCCACCGCCACCATCCTGCTGCTCGGTTCGGGCGAACTCGGTCGCGAGTTTGTCATTTCGGCGAAGCGGCTCGGCTGCCGCGTCATCGCTTGCGACAGCTATGAAGGCGCCCCGGCGATGCAGGTTGCCGATGCCTACGAGGTCTTTTCGATGCTCGACGGCGTGGCGCTGCGCGCAACAATCGAAAGGCACCGGCCTGATCATATCGTCCCCGAGGTCGAGGCGATCCGCACCGAAGTGCTTGCCGAAGTCGAGGCCGCCGGGTTCCATGTCGTCCCGTCGGCACGCGCGGCGCAGTTGACGATGAACCGGGACGCGATCCGCGACCTGGCCGCCAGCGAACTCGGCCTCAACACCTCGACCTTCGAATATGCCGAAACGCGCGAAGCGCTGCATGCAGCCGCGGCGCGCATCGGTTTACCGCTGGTCGTCAAACCGGTGATGTCGTCGTCGGGCAAAGGCCAGAGCACCGTCAAGGACGCGGACGGCATCAACGCGGCGTGGGACTATGCCGCCGCCGGGATGCGCGGCGACCGCCTGCGCGTGATTGCCGAGGCGTTTATCGACTTCGATTATGAGATCACGCTGCTGACCGTGCGCCACAAGGATGGCGTGACCTTTTGCCCGCCGATCGGCCACCGGCAGGAACGCGGCGATTATCGCGAAAGCTGGCAGCCCGCCGCAATGTCGGACGCGGCGCTCGCGAGCGCGCAGGATATGGCGACAAAAGTCGTCGATGCGCTCGGCGGCCACGGTATTTTCGGGGTCGAGTTTTTCGTCAAGGGCGACGCGGTCATCTTTTCCGAACTCAGCCCGCGTCCGCACGACACCGGCATGGTGACTCTCATTTCGCAATCGCTGTCCGAATTCGACCTTCACGCCCGCGCCATCCTCGGCCTGCCGATTCCCGCGATCGCGGTCCCCGATGCCAGCGCGAGCGCGGTGCTGCTCGCCGATCGCGATGCAGCGAATTTCGCGATCACGGATCTGGCCGACGCCCTCGCCATTCCCAACCCCGCAACGGCGATCGATGCCCGCATATTCGGCAAACCTGTGACCCGGCCCTATCGCCGCATGGGCGTCACGCTCGCCCGGATTGCAGGCGGCACGACCGACGAGGCCAGAGCCGCAGCGGTCGCGGCAGCAGGAAAGCTTACGATCGAATATTCATGACCCCCGCTGTCCGCCGCCTCGGCCCCGATGACGTAGAAACGATGCGCGGCCTCAACGCGCTCTACGGCGAAGCGTTCGACGATCGAGAGACCTATCGCTACGACTGCCCCGACGCCGCTTGGCTGGCGCGCCAGCTCGGCAAGGATGGGATCATCCTGCTCGTCGCCGAGCAGGACGGCCTTATCGTCGGAGGCCTCACCGCTTACGATCTACCCAAGCTTGAGGCTGCGCGCAGCGAAATCTATCTATACGACCTTGCTGTCGCAAAAGCGCACCGCCGCCGCGGCATCGCCACCGCGCTGATCGCCGAGGTACAGCATATTGCCGCTGAAACCGGCGCGTGGGCGGTGTTCGTCCAGGCCGATTATGTCGATCCGCCTGCGGTCGCGCTCTACACCAAGCTTGGCGTACGCGAAGAGGTGCTGCATTTCGACCTGCCACCGCTGGCGCGAGACTAGGCCGCCCGCATCACCGCTGCTACACCGCCGCCATGTCCGAGAAGAATCATCTCTATCTGGTCGATGGCTCCAGCTACATCTTCCGCGCCTATCACCGTCTGCCGCCGCTCACCAACCCGCACGGGGTGCCAGTCGGCGCGGTCTATGGCTACACGACGATGCTGTGGAAGCTCGCCAAGGATCTGCACGATGCCGACGGGCCGACCCATCTGGCGGTCATCCTCGACCACAGCAGCAAGTCGTTCCGCAACGACATCTACGATCAGTATAAGGCGAACCGCCCCGAGCCGCCCGAAGATCTGCGCCCGCAATTCCCACTGATCCGCGACGCAACGCGCGCCTTTTCGCTACCGTGCATCGAGACCGAAGGGTTTGAGGCCGACGACCTGATCGCCAGCTATACCGAGGCCGCAGTCGCCGCGGGGTGGGATGTCACGATCGTGTCGTCGGACAAGGATCTGATGCAGCTGATCCGGGAGCCCGGGGACGGCCCGCACGTCGACATGCTCGACACGATGAAAAATGTCCGGATGGGCATTGACGCGGTAAACGAGAAGTTCGGCGTCACCCCCGACCTCGTCGGCGACGTGCTCGCGCTGATGGGCGACAGCGTGGACAATGTCCCCGGCGTGCGCGGGGTCGGGCCGAAAACCGCGACCAAGCTGATCGTCGAATATGGCGATCTGGAAAAGGCGCTCGCGGGCGCCGAGACGATGAAGGTGTCAAAGCTGCGCGACAATCTGATCGAACATGCCGACATGGCGCGATTGTCGCGGGTGCTGGTCGAACTGAAGCGCGACTGTCCGCTGCCCGATGCGCTCGACGACCTGAAGCTCGGCGCGATCCCGCCGCTTCCGCTCAAGACCTTCCTCGACGAACATGGCTTTCGATCGCTGTCGGCGAAGCTCGACCTTGGCGCGACGCCGGGTGGTCCGCCGACCTTGCCGCGTACCGGAGCCGTCGCCGCCGCCGCGCCGGAAGCCGGGGCATCGACCCCGGCGCTGCCACCGATGCCCGCGATCGACCGGTCGCTCTATGAAACAGTGACGACGCTTGACGCCCTAGACCGCTGGATCGCCGACGCTAAGGCCGCGCATTTCGTCGCGGTCGATACCGAAACCGCCAGCCTCGACAGCGTCACTGGACGGCTGGTCGGGGTCAGTCTCGCGACTGCCCCGGGCAAAGCCTGTTACATCCCGCTCGGCCATGGCGGCACCGACATGTTTGCCGAAAAGCCCGAGCAGATTGCCCTGGACGCGGCGCTCGACCGGCTACGCGGCCTGTTCGCCGACGATGCGGTGCTCAAGGTGGGGCATAATCTGAAATATGACATCGGCGTGCTCGCGCAACATGGCATTACCATCGCGCCCTATGACGACACGCTGGTGATGAGCTTTGCGCTCGACGCGGGCAAGCACCAACACGGTCTCGACGAACTCGTCAAGCTCCACCTTGACCACACCTGCCTAACCTTCAAGGACATGTGCGGGACGGGTAAGTCGCAGATCAGCTTTGCCGAGGTGCAACTCGACCGCGCGACCGAATATGCCGCTGAGGATGCCGATGTCGCGCTGCGGCTGTGGAAGCTGCTCAAGCTGCGCCTGCCGATCGAGGGCGGGACGCGCGTTTACGAGATGGTCGACCGCCCGCTCGCCGCCATCGTCGAAACGATGGAACGCGCGGGGATCATGGTCGACCGCGAGTATCTCGCCAAGCTGTCGGGCGAATTCGCGACCGAGATGCTACGGACCGAGGGTGAAATCCACGCTCTCGCGGGCCAGCCGTTCGCGATCGGCAGTCCCAAGCAACTCGGCGAGATCCTGTTCGACAAACTCGGCCTCAAAGGGGGCCGCAAGGGCAAGTCGGGCGACTGGTCGACCGACCAGAACGAACTCGAACGGCTCGAACGCGACGGGGTGCCGATCGCGCGCAAGATTCTCGAATGGCGCCAGCTTGCGAAGCTGAAATCGACCTACACCGATGCGCTGCAACAACAGATTAATCCGGCAACGGGCCGCGTCCACACCAGCTACAGCCTCGTCGGAGCGCAGACCGGGCGGTTGTCGTCGACCGATCCGAACCTCCAGAACATTCCGATCCGCACCGAGACCGGCCGCCAGATCCGCGACGCCTTCATCGCCGCGCCCGGCCATGTCCTGATCGCCGCCGACTATAGCCAGATCGAGCTGCGGCTCGCGGCGCATATGGCCGATGTTCCCGAACTCAAGGAAGCGTTTGCGCAGGGACAGGACATCCACAGCGCGACCGCAATCGAGCTGTTTGGCGAAAGCAACCGCGACACGCGCGGCAAGGCGAAGACGGTCAACTTCTCGATCCTCTATGGCATCTCGCGCTGGGGACTGGCGGGGCGGCTCGAGATCACCCCCGACGAGGCGCAGGCGCTGATCGCGCGCTATTTCGAGCGGTTCCCCGGCATTTCGGACTATATCACCGACACGCTCGAACACGCGCGCGCGACGGGCTATACCGAAACGCTGTTCGGCCGCAAAACCTGGTTCCCGCGCATCAAGGCGCCCAACCAGAACGAACGCGCGGGCAGCGAGCGCGCCGCGATCAACGCGCCGATCCAGGGGACCAGCGCCGACCTGATCAAACGCGCGATGGCGCGGATGCCCGCGGCGCTCGTCGATGCGGGCCTGTCCGACGTCAAGATGCTGCTGCAGGTGCATGATGAACTGGTGTTCGAAGCCCCCACCGACAAGGCCGAAGCCGCTGGCGCGGTTATTCGCGCCGTGATGATGGGCGCCGCCGAACCGGCGCTCACGCTGTCAGTCCCGCTCGAAGTTGAAATCGGCATCGGCAAAAGCTGGGGCGAAGCGCATTGATCGCGGCCCTGCTGTTCGTCGCGGCGCTCGCTGCCGACCCCATCGCGGCGCCCGCGCGGAACGCCATAGCGGCAGTAGCGCCGATCGCCGACAGCGACCTGCGTGAATATATCGCGATTGCGGGACGCAAGGTCGCCGGGCGCCCGGTGAACGGCCCGATCGCGAGCGCCGACAAGGTGCTCTTGATCGCGCGCGACGACAAAGGCTTCCCGATAATCGCTGTCAGCACCGGTTTCCCGGCGCGCCAGTCCCTGCCCGCGCCGCCGCAAGGCACCCTCGCGGTCGTCCGACTGCGCCCGCGTTACGAAACGCCCGTTCCCGGCCCCAGCGCCAGCGATCTCGCCTTTGTCGCCGCGAACCGCCTGCCACTGTTCGTGATCGGCGAATGGGCGCGCCCCGCCCCGATGTGGGAAGTGGCGTGGGTTGACGATGCGGTCCGGTTTCGCAGCATCGGCGAGGTCGGAGAGATTGGTCCCTGGCAGGACTGACCGACGCCCCGGCACGCCATGCCGACCGCGCCACCCTTTCACCCACGCGACTTTCGCTCTATGACGATCCGATGACATTCGGCTGGCGATTATGTGACAGCCAGCAACGAAGGATTTCCATGAGCAAGTTTCAGCCCGTCGCGCAGGCGCCGGTCCGTATTCAGCAGAATATTCTCGCGCGCAGCGAACGCCGCCTCCTCAACTGGATCTGCCCGCGGCTGCCGCAATGGGTGACCCCTGACAAGCTGACCGTGCTCGGCTTTTTCGGGGCAGTGATAGTTGCGGCGGGTTATATGCTCAGCTGGCTCGACAGCGAATGGCTCGGGCTGTGCCTCGCGGGTTATGTGATCAACTGGTTCGGCGATTCGCTCGACGGCAGTCTGGCGCGTTGGCGCCAGATCGAACGGCCGAATTATGGCTATTTCGTCGATCATAGTGTCGATGCGCTCGCAACGCTGCTCATGGTCAGCGCGATCGGAATGAGCCCCTATATGCGCTTCGACGTCGCGCTGATGGCGGTGATCGGATATTTCCTGCTGTCGATCCACACTTTCATCGCCGCCAAGGTCGTCGGCGAGTTTCGCCTGTCTTATATGGCGGGCGGGCCGACCGAGCTGCGGTTGATGCTGATGGCGATGACGGTCGCGATGCCGATTATCGGCGGCGCCGACATCGGCGGCACCAATTTCTCGGTGTTCGACCTGTTCGCGCTGGTCGTTTCCAGCATCCTGGTGACGCTGTTCATTGTCCAGACGTCAGCGACCGCCCGGATGCTCCGCCGCCGCGGGGTTTAGGGGCGCAAGCGCGCCTGCGCATAGGTACCAAGCAGCCGCAGTGACTTGGTCTGGAAGTCGAGTTCCTCGAGCGCGCGATCGATCCGTTCGTCCCCCGGTGCGCCGACGATATCGGCGTAGAATTGAGTCGCGGCAAAGCTGCCGTCCGTCTGATAGCTTTCCAGCTTGGTCATGTTGACGCCATTGGTCGCAAATCCGCCGAGCGCCTTGTAGAGCGCGGCAGGGATATTCTTCACCTCGAACATGAAGGTTGTCATAACCGGGCCGGTGATCGCCCCAAAATAGGCAAGCGGTTCGCGCGCCAGCACGACGAAGCGCGTCATATTGTGATCGGCATCCTCCATACCCGTGCCGTGCAGCGTCAGCCCGTAAAGCTCCGCCGCATGCGGCGGCGCCAGCGCGGCAAGTCCAACCTCGTCGCTGTCGGCGACCCACGCCGCAGCGCCCGCGGTGTCGCTGTGCGCGACCGGCGCGATGTTGTTCGCGCGCAGCCAGTGGCGGCATTGACCCAGCGCCTGTTCATGGCTCATTGCGCGCGTCACCGGGCCAAGATCGCGGCTCATCAAGCCATAGCGGATCGGCAGGAAATGCTCGCCGACGATCGACAGCCCGGATTCGGGAAGCAGGAAGTGAATGTCGGCGACACGGCCGTGCAGGCTGTTTTCGATCGGAATGATCGCGCGGTCGACGCGGCCGTCGCGCACGGCATCAATCGCATCCTGAAAGGCATAGCATGGCAGCGGCAGCGAATTGGGATCATATTCGCGCGCCGCCAGATCGCTGTTGGCTCCGGGCGCGCCCTGAAACGCGAGCCCGCGGGCGGGCTCGGCGAGTGCCGCCACCCGCATTTCATCGACCAGATGCTGCGCCGAAGCCGAATAACTGCCCATGACTGCCTTCCCCAATTCGAGCCGCGGCGCATAGCCGCATGACCGAAGCGACGCAACCGGTCGCGATCGGCCATCAGGGGAATCGCTTCAGATTAACGGTTGTTGTTGAGTGACGAGTGTTTCGAGGTAATCGGGGTCGAGATTGGCTCGTTTTCTGCGGACTTTGAGGCTGTGTTTGTCGTTTGGATTTCGCACCAGGTTCATGGCGATGTGTTTGACGACCGCCATATTCTGGGGTCCTGATCCGGTTCGCAGTCTTGTGAGGTCGTCGTGGAAGACGACGTCGAGCACCCAGTGGAGCCGGTTTTCGATGCCCCAATGGGCGCGGACTGCGGCGGCGAAGGCTTGGGCATCGAGTTTGACAGAAGAGAGGTAATAGCGCCGTTCGGTGCTTTTGCGGCCCTCCCGTTCGACATGGTTTTCGACCATGGCGATCATCGCGAGATGGGGAAAATGGGGTTCATCAGGATAGCGACGGTCGGAAAACAGCCATTGTGTGTTGTGACAGACGCTGTGGCGGCGTTCTTCGATGCGGCCATGATCGGCGTCGGTTGTCGTGTGCGCCGACAGGGTCATATCGGTGGGCGGATCGGCAAAGAACGCCACGACATCGGCAAACAGCGCCGGACGGTTGCCCTTCAGCGCGAGCAAATAATCTCCGCCGCGCGCCACGATGGTCTCGGCAATCGCGGCCTGTGTTCCGATCGCATCGATGGTGACGAGCGCACCGGTCAGTTCCAGCCGTTCGAGCAGCAACGGGATCGCGGTGATCTCGTTGGATTTTGCGTCTACCGCTTCTTGGCCCAGCACCAGCCGCTGGCGCGACGCCCAGGCTGAAACCATGTGCAGCGGCGCGCGGCCTTTGCTCCTCGCGTGACTACGCCGCGACGTCTTGCCGTCAATCGCGATGATATCGGGTGCCTCGTCGCGCAGCGCCTCGACCCAGGTCGCAAAGCAGGTTTTGAACAGCTCGGGATCAAGCCCGTTAATGACATCATTAAGGGTGTCGTGGGCTGGTATCCCGTGCGCAAACGGCAGAAAACGGCGCAGAAAATCGAGCCGGTGCTGTCCCCACAGCCTGATCTCGACAAAATCTTCCATCCCCGAAAGCGTCGCGCACAGCACTAAAAGCAAGACCTCGCGAAGCGGATACAAAACCCGCCACTGCTCCCGGTGATCACGAAGCGCAGAAAAATGATCGAGTATCGAACGCGACGATGGCAATCCAGACATCAATGGCTCCCAGCATATGGAGCATCGTCTGAATCATAACACTTCAATCAACACCAGTCCGTTCATCTGAAGCGATTGCCCTGATCGGCCATTTCATCCCCTTGCGCCGCCGTCGCCGCACCAGTAAGGGAGCCTCCAAATCAGATACGCGTCCGGCAAGCGGGCGCCAGCTAACGGGGCTGCTAGAGCATGGACAATCGCAACAACACGATCGCTGGCTGGGTGCTTTTCGCCGGCATTTGCGCGCTGGGCCTGACCATCGGGTCGAGCATGTTGTTCGCCAGCCACAACCCGGAAAAGCCCGGTTTCCCGATCGAAGACGCCGAAGCTGGCGCCGGTACCGCAGCCGCAGTGCCGATCGCCAACCTGCTCGCCGCCGCCGATCCGGTGAAGGGTGAAGCCGTGTTCGCCAAATGCGCCGCATGCCACACCATCGCTTCGGGCGGCGCCAATGGCATCGGCCCGAATCTGTGGGGCGCGCTCGGTAAAGCGCACGGCCATGTCGCGGGCTTTGCCTATTCGGACGCGCTGAAGGGCGTTCCCGGTAACTGGACCTTCGAAGCTATGGACGCCTGGCTGGCCAGCCCGCGTAAATATGCGCCTGGGACCAAAATGTCGTTCGCGGGGCTCAGCAGCGCCGAAGATCGCGCGAATCTGATCCTGTATATGAACACGCAGGGTTCGAACCTGCCGCTGCCCGCCCCCGAAGCCGCCGCGCCCGCCGAAGGCGATGCGCCGACCGAAGGCGAAGCGGCTGCTGTCCCCGCTGAAGGCACCGCCGCGGCTCCGGCTGCCGACGCGGCCGCCGCTGCTCCCGCTCCGGCCGAAGCCAAGAAATAATGCGCATCGCGCCCGTCCTGCTGGCGGGCGCCTTTGCCCTCGCCAGCTGCGGCAAGAGCGACACCCCACCCACCGACGTCACCGCTGGCGACGCGGTCGCCGCACCTGCGGCTGTCGTTGCGCCGACCGCGGCGATGGGCGAGCAGATATTCAAACGCTGCGTCGCTTGCCACACGGTCGATAAGAGCGGCCGCAACGGCATCGGCCCCAATTTGCACGGCATCGTCGGAGCAGCGGTCGCGGCGAAGCCCGATTTTTCCTACTCAGGCGCGATGAAGGCAAAGGGTGGCGTCTGGGACGCGGCAACGCTCGACACCTATCTCGAAGCCCCCATGAAGGCGCTGCCCGGAACGCGGATGGCGTTCGCGGGGGTCATCGACGCCGCAGACCGCAAGGCGTTGATCCTGTATCTGGAAGCGCAGTCGAAGTAATTAATCCTCCCTGTGGCGAAGCCCTAGGGAGATGGCAGCGGAGAAGCCGCCGACGGAGGGGCTTTGGAACTACCGGTGCGGCCCCTCCACCACTCGCTTCGCGAGCGCCCCCTTTCCATCGCTGCGCGACAGGGAGGATCAAAGCGGCATCACCCCTCCACTTCGATATTCGCGTAAAAATCCTGAACGATCGCCCACGCCTCTTCAGCAGTCTCGACAAATTTGAACAGCCCCAGGTCGCGCGCGCTCACCACGCCCTCTTCAACCAGCGCGTCGAAATTCACCACACGTTCCCAGAACTCCTTGCCGAAGAGGACAATCGGGATCGGCTTGATCTTGCCGGTCTGAATCAGCGTCAGCAATTCGAACATTTCGTCGAACGTGCCGAACCCGCCCGGGAACACGCACACCGCGCGCGCGCGGAGCAGGAAGTGCATCTTGCGCAGCGCAAAATAGTGAAACTGGAAGCTGAGATCGGGGGTGACGAAGCGATTGGGCGCCTGTTCGTGCGGCAGCACGATGTTCAGTCCGACCGACTCCTTGCCGACGTCAGCCGCGCCGCGATTTGCCGCTTCCATGATCGACGGCCCGCCGCCCGAGCAGACGACAAAGTGGCGGCAGCCGTTTTCGTCGGGCGGCACCTGGCTCGCGAGCCGCGCCAGCTTGCGCGCCTCTTCATAATATTTCGCCTTGGCCTTCAGCCGCCGCGCGATGTTGCGCTGGACGTCATCGGTTGCTGCGGCTTCGAGCGCGTCGGCCTCAGCAGGCTCGGGAATCCGTGCCGAGCCATAGATGACCAGCATCGATTCGATTTTCGCCTCGTCGAGCAGCAATTCGGGCTTGAGCAGTTCCAGCTGGAACCGCACCGGGCGCAAATCTTCGCGCAGCAGGAATTCATTATCCTGAAACGCCAGCTTGTACGCGGCGCTCGCGGTCTGCGGGGTGGTGGTCGCCTGCTTGGCGAACTGAGCGTCATCCTTGGCTTTGTGGAAACGCGAACGATGGGGTTGTTTATCTTCTGCCATTGAACAGCGGCTAGCCGCTCAGCGTGACTTTGCCAAGACGGGCGTATCTCAGCGGCAGTAGCCGTTGCCGCTCATGTCGAAATGGAAATGATTATAGTGCGCGGCGTTATAATCCGGCCCGAGCACGGTGCCAAAACGGCGGCAGCCCGATTTGTGCAGCGCGCGGAGGAAATCCTGCGATGCCTTGTCGCCCTTCCACCCGCCGTCGAGCATGATCCGCCGTCCGTCGGCCAGCACGAAGCCGGATACGTCGACCGCGTTTGAATAGGCATGCTGCGAAAGGCGACCGGAGCGACCGCCATAGATGTTGCGGCAGCTATAGGTACCGAACGTCTCGATCTTGACGACTTCCTGCCCGAAGAATTTCCGCGCCGCGGGCTTCACCGCAAATTGCGCCCAGCCGGCAAAACTCTTCGCCAGCGGGCAGGTCATCGCGCCAAGATTGGTGGTCGGGGTGCCGATGTCGAGCAGCTTGACCGAGTCGATCGAACTGCAACCGCCACCATGATCCTGATTAGCCAGCGGGGTGAAACGTACCCCGGCCTGCTTCAGCTCGAACGCGCATTGCTGCGCTTCGGCGCTGGTAAAGGATGGCGTCGGCGCGACCTGCGGACGCTTCGGCGCGCTTGCCGTGGGGCGTTTCGGGTCGCCGCGCTTCATCACGTCGGGACTGCCGAAGCAGGCCGAAAGCGCCAGCGCTGCGGTCGCGGCGATCAGGATCCGGGGTTGCAAGACGGTCGGGATCGGCATGGCGTCAAAATACCGACAAGATGGTTAACAAGCTCTTTAGTTTTGCTTCGGCTCACCGGAAATTTCGCGCAGCCCACGCATTTTGTTTGACAGTTGCGTCCCCGACCCTAAACGCGGCGCCGGGCCACGCGGTCCCAACGCCGCGCGAGCTCTCTGCAAGGAGAGACTATAATGACTGAAGTGCCGACACCAGAATTGCGCCCTGCGCGCCCCTATTTCTCCTCCGGCCCCTGCGCAAAGCCGCCCGGATGGGATGCCTCCAAAATCGCTACCGAATCGCTCGGCCGTTCGCATCGTGCGAAGATTGGCAAGACGCGCCTCGCCTATTGCATCGACCTGATGCGCGAGATGCTGCGGCTGCCTGACACCCACCGCATCGGCATCGTGCCCGGATCCGACACCGGCGCATTCGAGATGGCGATGTGGACGATGCTCGGCGCCCGCCCCGTCACCACGCTCGCTTGGGAGAGCTTCGGTGAGGGCTGGGTCACCGATGCCGCGAAGCAACTGAAGCTCGATCCCACCGTATTCCGCGCCGATTACGGCCAGCTTTCCGATTTGACGCAGGTCGACTGGTCGAACGACGTGCTGTTCACCTGGAACGGCACCACCAGCGGTGTCCGCGTCCCCGACGGCGACTGGATCGCCGACGACCGCGAAGGGCTGAGCTTCGCCGACGCGACCAGCGCGGTGTTCGCTTACGACCTGCCGTGGGAAAAGATCGACGTCGCGACGTTCAGCTGGCAGAAAGTGCTCGGCGGCGAAGGCGGTCATGGCGTGCTGATCCTTGGTCCGCGTGCGGTCGAGCGGCTTGAGAACTACACCCCCGCCTGGCCGCTGCCCAAGGTGTTTCGCCTCGTCTCCAAGGGCGCGCTCGCCGAGGGCGTGTTTAAAGGCGAGACAATCAACACCCCATCAATGCTCGCGGTCGAGGATGCGATCTTCGCGCTCGAATGGGCGAAGTCGCTGGGTGGTCTCGACGGCCTGAAGGCACGCAGCGATGCAAACGCTGCGGCGCTCGACAAGATTGTGCAGGAGCGCGAGTGGCTGAGCCATCTCGCCGCCGATCCCGCTAGCCGGTCGAAGACCTCGGTCTGCCTGTCGGTTGCTGGCGCAGACGAGGCCTTCATCAAGAAGTTCGCCGGTCTGCTCGACAAAGAAGGCGCGGCCTACGACATCGCGGGCTATCGCGATGCCCCGCCGGGCCTACGCATCTGGTGCGGCGCGACCGTCGACACGGCCGACATCGAAGCGCTCGGGCCGTGGCTCGATTGGGCCTACGCCTCGCTTAGCGCCTGACGTCGTCCCAGCGAAGGCTGGGACCGCTATCGATCATCCCCATTCCCAACGATCCCAGCTTTCGCTGGGATGACGGAGACAGACAATGACCCAACCCAAAGTCCTCATCAGCGACAAGATGGACCCCAAAGCCGCCGCGATCTTCAAGGAGCGCGGCATCGACGTCGACGTCGTCACCGGCAAGACCATGAACGAGCTGATCGCGATGATCGGCGAATATGACGGTCTCGCGATCCGCTCGGCCACCAAGGTGACCGCCGACGTCCTCGCCGCCGCGACCAACCTGAAGGTCGTCGGCCGCGCCGGGATCGGCGTCGACAATGTCGACATTCCAGCTGCATCGGCCAAGGGCGTGGTCGTGATGAACACGCCGTTCGGCAACAGCATCACCACCGCTGAACATGCCATCGCAATGATGTTCGCCCTCGCCCGCCAGATTCCGGAAGCCAACGCCGGAACGCAGGCGGGCAAATGGCCGAAGAACGATTTCATGGGCGTCGAACTGACCTCGAAGACGCTCGGCCTCATCGGCTGCGGCAACATCGGCAGCATCGTCGCCGAGCGTGCCCTTGGCCTCAAGATGAAGGTCGTCGCCTTCGACCCCTTCCTGACCCCCGAACGTGCGATCGAACTCGGCGTCGAAAAGGCCGATCTCGATACCTTGCTCGCCAAGGCCGATTTCATCACGCTGCACACGCCGCTGACCGACCAGACGCGCAACATCCTGTCGGCCGAGAATATCGCCAAGGCAAAGAAGGGTGTGCGGATCATAAACTGCGCGCGCGGCGGCTTGATCGACGAAGCGGCGCTCAAGGATGCGCTGGAGTCGGGCCAGGTTGCGGGTGCCGCACTCGACGTGTTTGCGCAGGAACCGCCGGCCGCCGACCATCCGCTGTTCAGCGCACCGAACTTCATCTGCACGCCGCATCTGGGCGCCTCGACCGACGAGGCGCAGGTCAATGTCGCGATCCAAGTGGCGGAGCAGATCAGCGATTACCTCCTCACCGGCGGCATCACCAACGCGCTCAACGTGCCCAGCCTGTCGGCAGAGGAAGCGCCGAAGCTGCGCCCCTATATGAGCCTCGCCGAAAAGCTCGGCAGCCTCGTTGGTCAGCTCGCCCACGACAACCTCACCACGATCTCGGTCGAAGTCGAGGGTGCGGCTGCCGAGCTGAACCTCAAGCCGATCACCGCCGCGGTGCTCACCGGCCTGATGCGCCGATATTCGGACAGCGTGAACATGGTCAACGCCCCGCACCTCGCGCGCGAGCGCGGGCTCGACGTCCGCGAAGTGCGGCATGACCGCGACGGCGACTACCACACGCTCGTCCGCGTCACCGTGGCGACCGAACAGGGCGACCGCTCGGTCGCGGGCACCTTGTTCAGCAACGGCGACCCGCGCCTCGTCGAAATGTTCGGAATCAAGGTCGAGGCCGATCTTGACGGCCACATGCTCTATATCGTCAACGAGGATGCGCCGGGCTTTATCGGCCGCATCGGCACCGCGCTCGGTGAAGCCGGGCTCAACATCGGCACCTTCCACCTCGGCCGCCGCGCCGCGGGGGGCGAAGCGGTGCTGCTTTTGAGCCTCGACTCGCCGATGCCGGAACCACTACTGTGGCAAGTTTGCCAACTTCCGGGGGTGAAGACGGTCAAGGGTTTGAAGTTCTGACGCCTGACCACCTTCTCCCATTGGGAGAAGGATATGCAGCCTTGCCGCGAAGCGGCTCGGCGGAGTTGGATGAGGGGTTGTGCCTAATCGTAGGTGCACAGCCCCTCACCACTGCGACTAGGCGGCAAGCCAATAGTCTCGTTTCCCCTCCCATTGGGACAGGATTGGCGATGCTTCCAATTGCGCGTCATTATCACTAAGGCCGCATCAATGCCCAAAGCCCCTGCCCTGCTGCCTGAAGGCCTGCGCGACCGCCTCCCCCAACAGGCCGAGGCCGCATCGCGCGTCACCCGCGCGCTCGTCGACGCGATGCGCGCGCACGGCTATGGCCGCGTCTCGCCGCCGCTTGCCGAGTTTCGCGAAACGTTGGGCGGCGATGACGATCGCACCGCTCGCGATCTGCTGCGTTTCACCGATCCGGTATCGCAGCGCACCCTCGCGTTGCGTCCCGATATCACCCGGCAGGTCGGCCGCATCGCAACGTCGCTGCTCGCCCAAGCTCCGCGCCCGCTCCGCCTTTGTTATGCCGGACAGGTCGTCAAACTGCGCGCCAGCCAGCTTCGTCCGGCACGCGAGATGCTCCAGGTCGGCGCCGAACTGATCGGCAGCGACAGTGTCGCCGCAGCGCGTGAGATCGTCGGCGTCGCGATCGACGCGCTCGAAGCCGCAGGCATCGGTCCTGTCACGATAGATTTCACCCTGCCCGACGTCGTCGACCTGCTGGCGAACGGACCGCTGCCGGTCGATGCCGACATCCAGCAGCTCCGCGACGAGCTCGACGCCAAGGACGCCGGCGCGCTCACCCGGATCGGCGCCGCGGCCTACCTGCCGCTGCTCAGCGCCACCGGTCCCTTCGATCAGGCGATTGCTGACCTACGCGCCTTCGACACATCGGGCGTACTTACCGCGCGCATCGACGCGCTGGAAGCAATTGCGGCGCCGGTTCGCGACCGCGTGACGCTGACACTCGACCCCACCGAGCGTCACGGCTTTGCCTATCAAAGCTGGTTCGGTTTCCAGATCTTCGTTCCCGGCCAGGGCGACGCGGTCGGGCGCGGCGGCGGCTATGCGATTCCGGTCGGCGAACAGGAAGAGGCCGCGGTCGGTTTTTCGCTCTATCCCGATCCATTGATCGACGCGGGGCTCGGCGCAGAAGACGACAGCGATCGCCGCATTTTTCTCCCGCTGGGTCATGATCCGGCGCTCGCGGCGAGCCTGCGCGCCGACGACTGGCAGACGGTGGCGGCGCTGTCCGACGCCGACGATGCTGGGGCATTGGGTTGTGGGTGGCGGCTCGGCGCCGATGGGCCGGTCGCGGTCTGAAGACTGACGAATTTTATTTCCGTTCATGTCGCGCGTGGTCGAGACGCCGGGAAGGCGTGCGCGCCGATGGGCATCTCGACCACGCTCGATGCGAACGGGATTAGTTACCAACCGACATGCTGAAAATCTAAAAATCCGAAATCCCGAACCGCGGCACCCCCTGATTAATCCCCGGCGGATCGAGCACGGTCACGTCGAGCACAACCGGCTCGCCAATCCATCGCGCCAGCGTCGTATGGTCGGCCAGATCATCATCGGTCAGCGGGTGCACCAGCGCGCGCAGGCCGGTCGCCTCGATAGCCGCCACCACCGCGGCCTGCGAACGCGCCAAAAAATGCACCTCATACTGCGCAATCGGATGCGGCCCCGCCGCGCCGTCGGTCATCGCGCCAACGAAAAGGATCGCGGGATCATCCGAAAAATCGTCGCGCAGCGCCGCCGCAGCGGGCCGTTCGGCCGGGTTGTAATAGATATGGGCGTGATAAGGGGCGTCGGGTTTGGTCATGCTGACACAGCTTTCTCTTGTCTCTTCACCCCGGTTTGACCTGGGGTCCAAGCAACTAACGAGGTGGTGGACTGCGGATCAAGTCCGGGGTGACGAAGCGGGGACAATCCCTGTTGCTTCCATGCCAAAACAGGCAGGCGGGTCAGGTGGCGAACACCCGCTTCAACCACGCATCGACCGTCGCGGTCGCCGCGTAGGCCTCATCGCCCAGGCTGCGGTTGATCTCAGCATGGCCCTTCAGCCCCTCCCCGGGAAAACTGCCATGTTCGACGCGGCTGCCTCCCGCGACCAGCGCACTTCCCAAGGCCTTCGCCTGCCGCACCCCGTCGGGCCGCTGGACATAGAGCAGAAGAAACTCCCGCGCGTTGGGCGCCGCAGCATGCGCGGTGGGCGACAAGGCCTTTTGCCGCGCCGGATCGGTCCCGAACGCCTGCGCATAGGTCTTTTGCATGATCGGCGGGCCGTCCTTCATCTGCGCGGGCACGTCATAAGCCGCGCCGTCGTTAGGGATCACGCCCGCGATGTCCGCGAAAGACAGCCCGGCTCCCTTCAGATAACGCTCGTCGGTCCCGACCAGCGCGACCAGATGCGCGCCCGCGCTATGCCCCATCAACACGATGCGCCGCCGATCGATGCCCAGCTTGTCGGCGCGATCGACCAACGACTTGACCGCCCCCGCCACGTCCGCGGACTGCTGCTCGACCGTCGCGGCGGGAACAAGGCGATAGTTGATTGAGGCAAAGGCATAGCCCTGCCCAGGGTAATGCACCGGTTTGAAGCGCCCGGTCGCATTGTCCTTGCTACCGCGCTTCCACCCCCCGCCATGGACATAGACGATCAGCGGCGCCGACTCTCGAATACCCTTGGCACGCCAGATATCGAGTACCTGCAAGGGATCGCTACCATAGGCGATTGTCTCGCTGCCCGGCGCCTTCGGCCCTTGCTCGGCACCCATGCGCTCGGCCATCCGATCGCGCAGGCGGTCGCGCAGCTTCTCGCGCGCGTCGCTCGCGGGCATGCCGCATGCCACCACGGCGGTGGCCGCCAACACGCCCATCCAGTATCGCTTGCTCATCTCCGCACCTCCATCGCCGCCCGGCGCGCGCCACTTGTCCGACGTAAATGTCGCAAATTCATCCCAGCGTGCTTGCCTCAGCGGCCAAATCCGCTAAGGCCGCGCCGGACCCGCGCTGGTCGTTTTTGGGTCCGGTTCAGCAGGACAGCATCATGGCAAATGTTACCGTCATCGGGTCGCAATGGGGCGACGAGGGCAAGGGCAAGATTGTCGACTGGCTCGCCAGCCGCGCCGATGCCGTGGTGCGTTTTCAGGGCGGTCATAATGCCGGTCATACACTCGTCGTCGGCGAACAGGTGTACAAGCTGTCGCTGCTCCCCTCGGGCATCGTCACCGGCACGCTGTCGATCATCGGCAATGGCGTCGTGCTCGATCCGTGGGCGCTACGCGACGAGATCTCCAAGCTGCGCGGTCAGGGCGTTGTCATCAATGCCGAGAATTTTGCGATTGCCGACAATTGCGCGCTGATCCTGCCCTTCCACCGCGATCTCGACGCGCTGCGCGAAACCGCGGCGGGTGCAGGTAAGATCGGCACCACTGGACGCGGCATCGGCCCCGCCTATGAAGACAAGGTCGGCCGCCGCGCGATTCGCGTCTGCGACCTTGCGCATCTCGACAAGCTGGAACCGCAGCTCGACCGCCTGACCGCGCATCACGACGCGCTGCGCGCGGGCTTCGGCGAGCCGCCTATCGATCGCGACCGGCTCGTCGCCGACCTTACCGAAATCGCCGACTATGTCCTCGAATATGCCCAGCCCGTCTGGAAGCGCCTGAAGAAAGTCCGCAAAGCCGGCGCGCGCATCCTGTTCGAGGGCGCGCAGGGCGTGCTGCTCGACGTCGATCACGGCACCTATCCCTTTGTCACCAGCAGCAACACGGTCAGCGGTACCGCCGCGAGCGGCTCGGGCCTCGGCCCGGGCGCCGTCGGTTTCGTGCTCGGGATCGCCAAGGCCTATACTACCCGCGTCGGCAGCGGCCCCTTTCCGACCGAACTTGAAGACGACATCGGCCAGAAGCTCGGCGAGCGCGGGCATGAATTCGGCACGGTCACCGGGCGCAAGCGTCGCTGCGGCTGGTTCGACGCGGTGCTCGTGCGGCAAAGCTGCGCCGTGTCCGGCGTCACCGGCATCGCACTGACCAAGCTCGACGTGCTCGACGGTTTCGACACGATCCGCATCTGCACCGGCTATCGGCTCCGCGGCAAGATCCTCGACTATTTCCCAGCGCATTCGGCCGATCAGGCCGAGGTCGAGCCAATCTACGAGGAGATGGACGGCTGGCAGGAAACGACCGCGGGCGCGCGCAGCTATGCCGACCTGCCCGCGCAGGCGATCAAATACATCCAGCGCGTCCAGGAACTGATCGAAACCCCGATCGCGCTGGTGTCCACCAGCCCCGAACGCGAAGACACGATCCTGATCCGCGACCCGTTCAGCGACTGACCATCAGCTCGCGGCGGCGGCTACGTCGCGGATCGCCGCAACGAAGCCGACGGGGTCATCCTCCTGAATGAAATGCCCGCCGCGCAGCGTGCGGTGGGTCATCCGCGCCGCGCCCGGCACACGTCCAGCGAACAACGCCTCGCCGCCGCGCGTGATCGGGTCGCCGTCGGAAAAGCAGCACAGGAACGGGTTGTCGAACGCCTCCAGCGCGGCCCAGGCGCGCTTCTGGTCAGGCACTGCGACATTGTCGCCCAGCGGGACGAACGACGGAAAGACTCGCGCCGCGATCTTCGACGCGCGGGTCGGGAACGGCGCGTCATAAGCCGCGATCTCGGCCGCGCTCAATTCGCGCTTGGTGCCCGCCTTGACGATCTTGCCGATCGGGAAGACCGGGCTGTACCGCGAAAAGGCACGCCAGATAGCGAAAGCGCGCGGCGCAGGCTGGCCCTCGGGCAATCCGCCATTCGACAGCGCGACCCCGGCGAAGCGTTCGGGCATTTCCGCAACCAGCCGGAGGCCGATCAGCGATCCCCAATCCTGACAGGCAAGGATGATGTTTCTAAGGTCAAGCGCCTCGATCCATTGCCGCACCCACGCAACCTGCGCCGCATAGCTGTACGCCGCGCGATCCAGCGGCTTGTCCGACCGCCCGAAGCCGATCAGGTCGGGTGCGACAACGCGAAAGCACGCATCGACTGCGGGACCGATCATCTGGCGATAGAGATAGGCCCAAGTCGGTTCGCCGTGCAGCATGAGCACCGGCTGCGCGTCGCGCGGTCCTTCGTCGATATAATGAACGCGCAGGCCGCCCGCGATCTCGACGTAATTTGGCGCATAGGGCCAGTCGGGCAAATCCGCAAATCGATCGTCCGGCGTACGATAAACGCGCATCATTTTCTCCCCCACCCATGGTCGCGGTCAGCTTAGGGGACTTCCGTTGCGACGCAAGCCGTGGCACCATCGCGCGATGACCCGCCACGTTCTCGTCTTCTATGGCAGCTATCGCCGCGACCGGCAGGGCATCAAGCTCGCGCATTGGCTCGTAAATGCGATCACCGCGCGCGGCGACAGCGCCGAACTGATCGACGCCAAGGCGGTCGATCTGCCGATGCTCGACCGCATGTATAAGGAATATCCGAAGGGCGAGGCGCCGCCCGCGATGGAAGAACTCGCGGGCAAGATCCGAGCTGCCGATGGCTTTGTCTTTGTCACCGGCGAATATAACTGGGGGCCGCAGCCGGGGCTCAAGAATCTGACCGACCATTATCTCGAGGAATGGTTCTGGCGTCCCGCCGCGATCGCCTGTTATTCGGCCGGGCCGTTCGCGGGCGTGCGGGCGATGATGGGCTGGCGCGATACGCTCGGCGAGATGGGGATGGCGGTCACGTCATCGATCCTGCCCGTCGGGCGGATCGGCGGCGCCTTCGACGCCGATGGTCAGCCAACGGGCGACGACGGCGCGCGGCTGGTTAAAAGCTTCCCGCGCTTTGCCGATGATCTTAATTGGTGGATCGACGCCGCCAAGACGCAGCGCGCGAAGGTCGATCCGCCCTATTAGCCCGACTTCAGCTCGGCCTTCAGTCGGAGGCTGGCGCGCCAGAAGAAGAACGCCGGGATCAGCCCCAGCCACGCGGCACCGTACAGCACCCAGCGCACGCTTTCCTGCCCCGCGAGCGGTTGCAGCGCATCGGACAATACCCCGAACAAGAATGGCCCGAGGCCAAGCCCGATCAGATTCTGCCCGAACAACATAATCGACGCCGCGACCGCCCTCGCGCGCGGCTGGACCAGCCCCTGCACACAGCCATAGGCGGGGCCATAATAGGCCGAATTGAGGATCGTCGGAATGATCAGCATCGCCACCGCGACGCGCCAATCCTCCATATAATAGCCAAGGAACAGGATCGGCGCCGCGATCGCCATCCCGTAAGCGGGAAAGGTCAGCAGATGTTTCTTGTCACGCGGGCCATATTTGTCGGCCATCTTGCCACCGAGCCAGGTACCAAATGCCCCGGCCAGCCCGAGTACGACCGCCATCGACAGGCCTGCTTCGGTCGTCGACAGCCCGTGGCTGCGAATGAAGAAGCTGATCGTCCAAAGCGCTTTACCGTAACCCAGCACAGCGACGACCGACGCCGCGATCAGGATATAGATGAAGGCGCGCGAGCTGAAAATTTCGCGTAGCGCTTCGCCGGTCGATAGTGGCACCACGGCGCGGGCCGTCGCGACCGCTTCTGCCGTCCGACTGTGCCTCGGCTCGCGCATGACGAACAGCACCACTAGCGCCAGCAGGATGCCCGGCGCGCCGACCATCATCAGCGCAATACGCCAACCATAAAGGTCGTTGACCACCCCGCCGATGATCAGGCCGAGCAGCGAGCCGATCGGCACTCCAAGACCATAGAAGGCTATCGCCGACGAACGCTTTTCCGCTGGAACGCTATCGGAGATCAGCGAGTGCGCCGCGGGGGTGCAACCCGCCTCGCCAACCCCGACCCCGACGCGCGCGAGCAGTAGCTGAACGAAATTCTGCGCCAGCCCGCACACCGCGGTCATCGCCGACCAGATCGCCAGTGAAATGGCGATGAGCCGCACCCGGTTGGTGCCGTCCTTGTCGGCGTAACGCGCAATGGGAATGCCAAGCAGTGCGTAGAAGACCGCAAACGCCGGCCCCGCCAGCAGCCCGAGCTGGGTGTCCGAAAGCCCGAGCTCGGCCTTGATCGGTTCGGCGAGGATGTTGACGATCTGCCGGTCGAGGAAATTGAAGATATAAACGATCAGCAGGATCCACAGCATCGTCCGCGTCTGCGCGGAAACGCCATCGGCTGATGGCAGGGCGACACCGGTGGCGAGGGCAGGCTTTTCGTTCATATCATTCTCCCGCGCTCATGGGAGCAGACCGGGGGGATCGGTGTCAACGCCGTTGCGGCATCCCGAAAATCGCCGCTTGCAATTGCCGCTACGGCTGGCAGCGTGTTGCCCATGCAAAAACTTTCGCTGCTCGCCGCCTCCGCCCTGCTTGCCATCGCGCCCGCGCTGGCAATGCCGCCGCCGCTGCCCCCAGTCGAGGGCAAGGATGCCGCGACGTTGCAGGCTGAGATGACCGAGCGGCGGATCAACAGCGACGTCATCACCGCGACCTATCTCGACCGCATCCGCACGCTCGACGATAATGGGCCGAAACTGAATGCCGTCATCGCGACCTTTCCCGATGCAACGAGCCGGGCGCATGCGCTGGACCTCGAACGTCAAGCCGGGCGCGTGCGCGGACCGCTCCACGGCATCCCGATCCTGATCAAGGACAATATCGAGGCCAAGGGGCCGGTGCCGACGACCGCCGGATCACTGGCGCTGCAAGACAATGTCACGAACCGCGACGCGCCCCTGGTGGCGCGGTTGCGCGACGCCGGGGCGGTCATCCTGGGCAAGACCAACCTCAGCGAATGGGCAAATATCCGCTCGAACAATTCGACCAGCGGGTGGAGCGCCGTTGGCGGATTGGCGAAAAATCCGCACGCGCTCGATCGCAACACCTGTGGTTCGTCGGCAGGCAGCGGCGCCGCCACCGCGGCGAGCCTCGCGCCGATCACCATCGGTACCGAAACCGACGGATCGATCACCTGCCCCGCCGGGGTCAATGGCGTTGTGGGCTTCAAGCCTACGGTTGGCCTGGTTAGCCGCACGCATATCGTGCCGATCAGCCACAGCCAGGATACCGCCGGGCCGATGACCCTGACCGTGCGCGATGCTGCGGCGGTGATGACGGTGATCGCGGGCAGCGACCCCGCCGATCAAGCGACCGCCGAAGCCGACGCGCGCAAGGTCGACTATGCCGCCGCGCTGTCGCCCGAAGCACTCAAAGGCAAGCGTGTCGGCGTGCTGCGCGACCGCATCGGCGACCGCATCGACATCGCCGCGCTGTTCGATGCAGCGCTCAAACAGATGACCGACCTGGGCGCGACGGTGGTCGAGATCGCCGACAGTCGCAAAGGGCTGGAAGAGCTGGGCGCGGCCGAATTTGAAGTGCTGATGACCGAGCTTAAGGCCGACATCGCAACTTATCTCGCGAGCCTCCCCGCCAAGGATGGTCCCAAAACGCTTGCCGACCTGATCGCTTTCAACAAGGCGAATCCCGCCGAACTGCAATGGTTCGACCAGTCGCTGTTCGAGCTGGCGGAAAGCAAGGGCGGGTTAGACAGCCCCGATTATGCGACGGCGCGCGACAAGGCGGCGCGGCTCGCCGGACCTGAGGGCATCAACCGGCTGATGAAAGAGCATGACGTTGACCTGCTCGTTGGCGTGACCAACGGTCCCGCATGGACGAGCGACCTCGTGAACGGAGATCACTACACCGGTCCCAGCGCCAGCCAGCTTCCCGCGGTTGCCGGCTATCCGCATCTGACCGTCCCGATGGGGGCAGTGCAGGGACTGCCCATCGGCGTGTCATTCATCGGCAGGAAATGGGCCGATGCTGAGGTGTTGGCAGCGGGTTATGCCTATGAGCAGGCGAGCCGGAAACGGGTGACGCCAACGTATCTGGTTGGTGTGGCGCATTAATTCTCCCTGTCGCGCAGCGATGGGGAGGCGGCAGCGCGAAGCGCTGAAGGAGGGGCCATGGCGCTACCGTCGCCGCCCCTCCACCACTTCGGTCCCGCTCGCGCTCCGCGCCGTCTGCGACACCCCCATGGCTTCGTCACAGGGAGGATCGCGTCACCGTTTATCCCGCCGCCGCTGCCAGCCCATCTCTTCGAGCTCAAGCAGTTCCATCGGAACATGGATGGTGCGGATCGCTAACCGCACCTCAATCAAGAACAGCACCAGCGACACCAGCAGCAGCAACATGGCGAGCGCGAAAACCCAAGCTGCGGCCAATCCCAGATTGAACCCGGCAAAGGCCTGCGCAAACAACAGCGCGACCAGGAAACACACGACGATGCCGCACGCGACCGCGGCCGCGATCGAATTGTTGATCACGTCGATGCGGCGATCGACGACGCGCAATTCGGCGACGATGCGCTCATGATCCTGCCCCTCGGTCTGGGCCCAGCGCTCCATCAGGACGCGCGACCGATCGATGACGCGCGCCAGCCGCCCGGTGAAGACGTTGAGCAGACTGCCCGTTGCGACGAGTAGGAACACCGGGGTGACCGACAGCTGGATCGTCTCGGCGATCATCGCCGAGCCGGTCATGCTCATCCCTCGCCGCCCGCCGCGACCGACGGCGTGTTGACGCCGTGCATCGATAGGAATTTGCGGACATTGCGCGCGGCCTGACGAATGCGCTGCTCGTTCTCGACCATCGCGATGCGGACATAGCCCTCGCCATCCTCGCCATAGCCAACCCCGGGCGCGACCGCGACCTTGGCATGGATCAGCATCTGTTTCGAAAACTCCAGACTGCCCATCTCTTTGAGCGCGGGCGGCAGCGGCGCCCAGGCGAACATCGATGCCTTGGGGCTCGGAATGTCCCAGCCCGCACGGCCAAAGCTCTCGACCATAACGTCGCGACGCTTTTGATACAGTTCGCGATTGCGTGCGACGATATCCTGCGGCCCGTTGAGCGCCGCGCACGCCGCGGCCTGGATCGGGGTGAAAGCGCCATAATCGAGGTAAGATTTAACCCGCGTCATCGCCGCGATGAGCCGCTTGTTGCCGACCGCAAAGCCCATGCGCCAGCCCGCCATCGAATATGTTTTCGACATCGAGGTGAATTCAACCGCAACATCCTTCGCGCCCGGCACCTGCAGGATCGAAGGGGTCGGGTTGCCGTCGTAATAGAGTTCGGAATAGGCCAGGTCGGACAGCACCCAGACCTTGTTCTCCTTCGCCCACGCAACCAACCGCTCGTAGAAAGCGAGGTCCACCGCCTCGGCGGTCGGGTTCGAAGGATAATTGACCACCAGGATCGACGGGCGTGGCACCGTGAACGCCATTGCACGGTCGAGCGCGCGCCAATAATTCTCATCAGGCGTCGTCGGAACGCTGCGGATCGTCGCCCCTGCGATGATGAAGCCGAAGGTGTGGATGGGGTAGCTGGGGTTCGGCGCAAGCACGACGTCGCCCGGGCCGGTGATCGCGGTCGCGAGACTCGCGAGCCCTTCCTTCGACCCCATCGTCACGACGACCTCGCTCTCGGGATCGAGCTCGACGTTGAACCGGCGCGCGTAATAATTTGCCTGCGCCTTGCGGAGACCCGGAATCCCCTTCGACTGCGAATAGCCGTGGGCGTCGGGCTTCATTGCGACTTCGCACAATTTTTCGATCACATGCTGCGGCGGCGGCAGGTCGGGGTTGCCCATCCCCAGGTCGATGATGTCTTCTCCCGCGGCGCGGGCGGCCGCACGCATCGCATTGACTTCGGCGATGACATAGGGCGGCAGGCGCTTGATGCGATAGAATTCATCTTCGGACATGGGAAACTAGAACAACTCCTTTTCGTTATCGGATATAAGTGCGAACGGCGCCTCGCCAGCCGCACCGCGGCTTGTTATAGGCTTCTATTCGCACTGACCAGCAGGAACGAGCATGAGCGACGCAGACAAAAGCGACACGACCGACGTTCCCAACCCCTTCCTGCCGTCGCCCGATGACATACAGCATTGGGCGAGCGTGATCGGGCGCGCGCAGCAGATGATGCTCGAATATGCGCTGAGTCAGACCAATGACGGCAAGACCACCGCCACAGTAATGTTCGATCCCTCAACATGGCTCGAAAACCCGGCGACCCAGATGTGGGCGCAACAGTCGTCGAAGATGTGGGATCAAGGGGTCGCCTTCTGGACCTCGCTCGCGACCCTGAACCCGATGACCCCGCCCGCGCCGGACACCGCGACCAAAGACCGCCGTTTTGCCGACCCCGACTGGGCGTCGAACCCGGTGTTCGCGATGATCCGCCAGACCTACGGCCTGCTCACCGAACAGATGCTCGCAACGACGCGCCAACTCGACGGACTCGATCCTGCAGCGCGCGCGAAGATGGAATTCGCTGCAAAGAGCATCGCCGATGCGATGGCGCCGACCAACCTCGCGCTCACCAATCCCGAAGTCATCAAGCGCGCCGTCGAAACGCGGGGCGAAAGCCTACTCAAGGGCTTGCAGCATATGCTCACCGACCTGTCGCGCGGACAGCTAAGCCATGTCGATCCCGACGCGTTCGAGGTCGGGGTCAATATCGCAACGACGCCCGGCAAGGTAATCCACGAGACCGAGCTCTATCAGCTGATCCAATATACGCCGACGACCAAAGAGGTGCTCAGAGTTCCGCTGCTGATCTTCCCCCCATGGATCAACCGCTTTTATATTCTCGACCTCAATCCCGCCAAAAGCTTCGTGGCCTGGGCGGTCGAACAGGGATTGTCGGTATTCATGGTGTCGTGGAAATCGGCCGACGCGTCGATGAAGGACGTCGTGTGGGACGATTATATCGCGGCGCAGATCGACGCGATCGACACGGTGCGCGCGGCGCTCGATGTCCCCGCGGTCCATACAATCGGTTATTGCGTAGCGGGGACCACGCTCGCTGCGACGCTCGCGATCCTGGCGGCGAAGGGCGAGGCCGAGCGGGTGAAGTCGGTCACCTTCTTCACCGCGCAGGTCGATTTCGAACAGGCCGGCGACCTCAAGATGTTCGTCGACGACAGCTATCTGGCATTGCTCGAACAGCTTTCGGCGCCCGGCTACCTCGACGGCCGCTATATGGCCGCCACCTTCAACAGCCTGCGCGGGCGCGACCTGATCTGGAATTATGTCGTCAGCAATTACCTGCTCGGCAACGACTATCCACCATTCGACTTGCTCTACTGGAACGGCGACACGACCAACCTGCCCGCGAAGTGGCATCGGCAATATCTGCTCGACCTGTACCGCGATAACCGCATGGTCATTCCGAACAGCCTGTCGGCGTGCGGCACGCCGATCGACCTAAGGAAAATCGAGACGCCGGCGTATATCCAGGCGGGGCGCGAAGATCATATCGCGCCGCTCGCCAGCGTGTGGCGGCTGATGAACAATTTGTCCGGCCCCAAAACCTTCCTGCTTGCCGGTTCGGGCCATATCGCCGGGGTCGTCAACCCGCCCGCCGCAGGCAAATATCAATATTGGACCGGTGACAGCAAAGCCGCGACGCTCGACGAATTTGTTGCCAGCGCCAGCGAGACCAAGGGCAGCTGGTGGCCGCACTGGATCGACTGGATTTCGGCGCAGGATGACAAAAGAATCGCAGTCAAAGGTGCCCGGATCCCCGGAAAAGGGGCCAAAAAGGCGATCGAGGACGCGCCTGGCCGCTATGTCAAACAGCGGTAATATCTAGCGATTATCCAGCCTTTGGGCGGCGATGAGAATTTTTTTGTGCGCTGCACAAAATAAACTTGAAATCGCCGAACCACTCCTATATTGTGCACTGCAACATAAAGGAGTTTTACCCATGGCTACCAAGATGGATAGTGCCGAAAAGGCTTTCGAAGCCGCGACGCTGGAAACCGCCGCCAAGCCGGTGGAAGCTCCGGCTGCCCCTGCCGTTGTCGCTGCACCCGCAGCGGTAAAGGCTGCGGCCCCTGCCAAGATCAAGACGGTTAAGGCAAAAGCCAAGCCGGCCGCGAAAAAGGCTGCTGCTCCGAAGGCAGTTGCCAAGAAGGTCGCCCCCAAGAAGGCGACCGTGAAGAAAATTGCCCCCAAGGCCGCACCGAAGCCGGTTGCTGCCGTCAGCAAAGGAATCAAGACCATGAACGACACCGTCAAGAAGTTCGCCGACGAAGCGAAGACCCGCACCGAAGCCCTGACCGCCGACTTCAACGAGAAGGCCAAGGAAGCGATGAGCAAGACCAGCAAGCTGGCCGAAGAAGCTGTCGAATTCAACAAGGCGAACATCGAAGCGATGGTCGAAGCCGGCAAGATCGCTGCCAAGAACATGGAAGTTCTGGGCCAGGAAGGCGTGACCTTCGCTCGCAAGAGCTTTGAAGACACGACCGCTGCACTGAAGGGCTACACCTCGGTCAAGTCGCCGACCGAATTCTTCAAGCTCTATGCCGAAAACAGCAAGAAGGCGTTCGACGCCGCCGTTGCTCAGACCTCGAAGACCAGCGAGCTGGTCGTCAAGATGGCCAACGACAGCTTCGCGCCGATCTCGAACCGCGTTTCGGTGATCACTTCGAAGATGAAGGCCGCTTAAGGCGCCTTTACCTTCCGTCGGCGCGGGCACTTCCCCCTCCCTCCGCGCCTGCACCGACACTCTCAAGACCGCTCGCTTCCCATGGAAGCGGGCGGTTCTTGTTTTGGTGCAACCGGCCGATCGCGGCTGGCGAACAAGAGGTTAAAAACCGCGTGCACGCCCCTTGCGCTTCGCCCGCGGCTTGCGATATTCCTGCTCATGATGCTTTCAGTTTCCACCCTCCATCCGATCCGCGCCATGGCGGATAAGGACGACGGCTCGCCCGGCACCCCTGGCGTCGGCATCGCCACGCGCACCCGCGCCAAGGCGAAAAAACCATCGATGTACAAGGTCCTGCTGCTCAACGACGACTACACGCCGATGGAATTCGTCGTGATGGTGCTCCAGCGATTCTTCAACATGGACATCGAACAAGCGACGCAGGTGATGCTCCACGTCCACCAACAGGGCGTCGGCGTGTGCGGCGTGTTCAGCTATGAGGTTGCCGAGACCAAGGTCAATCAGGTGATGGACGCCGCGCGGCAGAACCAGCACCCGCTGCAATGCACGCTGGAAAAGGCGTAAAAATTCTCCCTTCCCTGAAAGACAGGGGCAGCGAAACTTGCCAGCTTGCTGGTTAGTCGCAACGAGCGCCGCTTGCGGCAGCACGGCTCGCTTCGCTCGCACCGACCCCTAACCCCTGGAGGGGGATTGAAGCCGATCCCGCCGTACCTGCTCGGCCTTGAGCGCTGGCGAAGCTTCCCCCTTTAAATCGCCGTAGCCTAGCGACGCGCCGCATCCCGGGCAAACAACCGCGGTCCCCACGTCGGTGCCGCACGCACGGTGGATATAGCGCATCGCCGGGCCACCGCCCGTCTCGCCGTCACGATAGGCCCAGCGCTCGGCCCAGCCGCGCATGGCGTACAGGACGTCAAAGAGATCCTTGCCCTTGTCGGTCAGCCAATATTCGTAGCGGACGGGCCGCTCCTGATACGGGCGGCGTTCAACCACGCCTTCGCTTTCGAGCAGCTTGAGCCGCGCCGACACGAGCTGCGGGCCGAGCCCGGTGTTCGCCGCGATGAACTCGAACCGCCGATTGCCGAAGAACAGGTCGCGCACGATGAGCAGCACCGCCCGATCGCCGAGCAGCTCGGCCGAGCGGCCGACGGGGCAATAAGTCGCTGACAGATCGGCGCGTTTGGGCATAGACCGCCCCTTATCCCCGTCATTGCGCGCGAAGCAAAGCAATCCAGGGCAGTTTACTCCACACTGGTTTGCTTTGCTTCGCTCGCAATGACGGTGTTCTTACGCGCAACCGCAGCTTCCTCTGGCGTCTTCAAAAATCTCTTGTCACTATGATTATCATAGTTACTATCGAGCGCAAGAGGAGCGTCGCATATGCCCAATCCCGCAGCCGTCATCATCGGGGCCGGCGATGCCACCGGCGGCGCCATTGCCCGCGCCTTCGCTGCCGAAGGACTTACCGCCTGCGTCAACCGCCGCGAACGCAACACTGATCAGCTCGAAGCGCTGGCGCAGTCGATCCGTGACGACGGCTTGTCGGCTCGCGCCTTCCCTGCCGACGCACGCGACGAAGCAGCGATGATCGCGCTGTTCGATCAGGTCGAGGCCGAGGTTGGCCCCATCGAGGTCGCGGTGTTCAACATTGGCGCCAACGTCAACTTCCCGATCAGTGAAACGACGGTGCGCGTTTACACCAAGGTATGGGAAATGGCGTGCCTCGGTGGCTTCCTGATGGGGCGCGAGGCGGCAAAGCGCATGACCCCACGGGGGCGCGGCACGATCATCTTCACCGGCGCCACCGCGTCGTTGCGCGGCGGGTCGGGCTATGCCGCCTTTTCGGGCGCCAAAGGCGCGCTCCGGATGCTCGCACAAGCAATGGCACGCGAACTGGGGCCACAGGGCATCCATGTCGCGCACACCGTCATCGACGGCGCGATCGACACCGATTTCATCAAGGGCCGTCATCCCGATTTCGACAACGCCAAGGCGCAGGATCTGATCCTCAACCCGGCCGCCATCGCCGCCAATTATGTGATGCTCCACAAGCAGCCGAAGAGCGCCTGGACGCACGAACTCGACCTTCGCCCCTGGGGAGAAAAATGGTGACCAAGACGCTCGAACTGATTTTCGATTTTGGCAGCCCCAACGCCTATCTGGCGATGAAGGCATTGCCTGAGTTACTCGACCGCACCGGCGCTGACCTGCTCATCACCCCGTGCCTGCTCGGCGGCGTTTTCAAGGCGACGGGCAACAAGGCGCCGATGATCCAATATGCCGATGCGCCGGCCAAGCTGGCCTATGAAAATCTGGAGATGCGGCGCTTCGTCGAAAAACATGACCTGGGGAAATTTCGCCTCAATCCGCATTTCCCGATTAACACGCTGACCATCATGCGCGGCGCGATTGTCGCCACCGATGAGGACGTGCTCGACGATTATGTCGACGCGGTGAACCGCGCGATGTGGGAAGACGGGCTGAAGATGGACGACGCCGATGTCGTCGCAACCTTCCTGTCGGCGAATGGCTTCGATGGCCCAGCGCTGCTCGCGCGGACGCAGGAGCCCGAGATCAAGGCAAAGCTCGTCGCCAACACCGAAGTCGCGGTCGCCCGCGGGGTGTTCGGCATCCCGACCTTCTTCGTCGGCGATGCGATGTTTTTTGGGAAAGACCGGCTTGGTCAGGTGGAAGAGGCACTCGCCTGACTATCACCTCGCCGCCCTCGCTCGCGCGGGGGGCGGCGTCCACTTGCCTCAGCTGAAATCTAGTTGAATGATGTCGCTCGGCGTCGCGCGGCAATATATTTCGATCGGACGCGCTCCGTCGGGGTAGGTCGCGGTCATCGCCGCACGGATCCGCCAACCGCCATTGCCCTGTTCGAGCGACACCAGCTTGTCATACGACAGGCGCGTGCCGCCAGTCACCCCGATCTGCCGCGCCGCATCGGTCATGCAATTCTGTTTCACACTTCCAACCGGAAAGCCACGGCGAAAGGTGCGCGCTTGCGCACCCGCGCCCGTGCGCTAAAGACAGCCGATGGATCAAATCGTCATTCGCGGCGGCCAGCGACTCAAGGGCCGTATCCCCATTTCCGGCGCCAAGAATGCGGCGCTGACCCTGCTGCCGTGCGCGCTGCTCACCGATGAGCCGCTGACGCTGCGCAACCTGCCGCGCCTTGCCGATGTCGACGGCTTTGGTCACTTGCTCAACCAACTCGGTTGCTCGACGACGATCGAAGGATCGCGGCCCGAGGATTTCGGTCGCGTGATGACCGCGCGGACGACAACGCTCACATCGACCGTCGCGCCCTATGACATCGTGCGCAAAATGCGCGCTTCGATCCTCGTGCTCGGGCCGCTGCTCGCGCGCGCTGGCGAGGCGACGGTGTCACTGCCCGGCGGCTGCGCGATCGGCAACCGCCCGATCGACCTGCACCTAAAAGCCCTCGAAGCTTTTGGCGCCCAGATCGAGCTGACCTCGGGATATGTGAAGGCCGTCGCCCCCGGCGGACGCCTTGCGGGCGGCAAGTTCACCTTCCCCGTCGTCTCCGTCGGTGCGACCGAAAATGCGCTGATGGCGGCGTCGCTGGCCAAGGGCACTTGCGTGCTCGAAAACGCCGCGCGCGAGCCCGAGATTGTCGACCTGTGCAACTGCCTGGTCGCGATGGGCGCGCATATCGACGGCATTGGTACCGAAACGCTCACCATTGAGGGCGTCGATCGCCTGCACGGCGCGACGTACCGCGTCATGGCCGACCGTATCGAAGCGGGCAGCTATGCCTGCGCCGCGGTGATCACCGAAGGCGATGTCGAACTGGTCGGCGCCAAGGCCGACGAAATGGAAGCGACGCTGTCGGCGCTGCGTCAGGCAGGCGCCACGGTCGAAGAAACCAAGACCGGCATTCGCGTCGCCATGTCGGGCCGTGCTGAACCTGTCACGCTGTCGACCGCGCCTTATCCCGGCTTCGCGACCGACATGCAGGCGCAGTTCATGGCGATGGCGACCCTCGGCAAGGGCGCCAGCCTGTTCACCGAAACGATCTTTGAGAATCGTTATATGCACGTTCCCGAACTGGCGCGCATGGGCTGCGACATTGATGTGCGCGGTCGCAGCGCTGTGGTGCGCGGCGTCGACCACCTCGTCGGCGCGCCGGTGATGGCGACCGACCTGCGCGCATCGATGAGCCTGATCATTGCCGGTCTGGCGGCGCAAGGCACGACCGAGGTCAACCGCGTCTATCACCTCGACCGCGGCTACGAACGGCTGGAAGAAAAGCTGCAGGCGGTCGGCGCCGACATCGAACGGATCAGCGCGGGTTAGCGTCTGGCGCTAATCGGCGTCGACCGGAACCGCTACCATATTCCCGCTGACCGACGGCCGCTCGGGCCGCTTGGCCACCGCGATCACCAGCCCGATCAGCGCGACCACGCCCCCACCGATCGACAGCGGCGCCCAGCGATAGCCTTCGAATAACGTCGAAAAGCCCATCGCGATGATCGGGATCAGCACGCTCGACCATGCCGCCTGCCCCGGCCCGACGGCACGGATGATGTTAAAGTACAGGGGGAAGGTCACCGCACTGGCAATGACCCCCAAATATAGCACACCGACGAGATAGGCGGATGTCGCCTCGATGACCGGCGGGCCGGTGGTCACCCATGCGAAAACGGAGTCGCCCAATGCACCGAACAGCATCGCCCATGCGATCATCACCACCATCGACTGCGCGCGCGCGATGTTGCTCCCTTGCATCACATTGGAAGCAGATGCGCTCATAACGCCGCATAGCGTCAGCGCGGTGCCGATCAGCACTTCGGCAGCACCAACGGCGGCGGCGCGATATTCCTGAAGAATCATCATCCCCACCCCGACGATCGCGATCCCGGCGCCGAGCAGGAAACGGCCCTCGACCTTGGTCTTCAGGAACACGCGCCCGAGCAAGGTGTTGGGGACGATCAAGAGCGCGAACAGCACCGCGACCAGACCCGAGGTGATGTGAAGTTCGGCGCGATAAACGAAGTTAAAATTGAACGCGAACTGGGCCATCCCCAGCAAGGCGGCAAATCCCCAACCGTACCCCGACAGCGTCAACCGTTCGCCGCGCCACGCCGCATAAGCGAACATCGCGGCGGCGCCGACGAAAAAACGGTAAGCGACCGACCAGCTGGGCGGAACGACGCCTAGCTGCCCGGTAATCACGATCCACGTCGATCCCCAGATCAGGGTGACGAAGAGAAAGGGCAATAATACGCGCGGCGTCAGCAGGTTGGGCGGCGCGCTCACAGCGCCGCGATCGCGGCCGCGAACGGCGCGACCGCGTCGCCGTCTTGATCCCAGCTGACGACCAGACGCGCCGCGCCTTCGCCCCAGTCGTAAAAATCGAACCCGGCGCCGCGCAGTTTTGCGGCTTCGGCGGCGGTCAGGCGCACGAACAACTCGTTCGCCTCGACCGGGTGCATGAGCCGGTCCCCGCACGCTCTTGCCAGCGTTGCCGCTCCGGCGTTGGCCGCGCGCGCATTGTCGAGCCAAAGGTCGTTGGACAACATCGCGCGAATCTGTGCCGCAACGAACCGCCCCTTGCTGAGCAGATGGCCCCCACGTTTCTTGAGCTCGCGCACCCCGGGTCCGCCGCTGCCGCCAAAAAAGACGATCGCTTCGGCCATCATCGCGCCATTTTTGGTGAAGCCGAACGACAGCGCATCAACCCCGGCGCGCCAGGTCACGTCGGCGGGGGCGCAGTCCAGATAGGCGACGGCATTGGCGAAGCGGGCGCCGTCCATATGCAGTTTCATGCCATTGGCGCGCGCAATCTCGCTGATCTCGCCAATCTCGTCGGCGCGCCAGACGAGGCCATATTCGGTCGCGTTGGTGATGCTGATTGCCGCGGGCTGGACCTGATGCACGTCCTGGCGGATCCCAGCGATCCGCGCTTTCAACGCTTCGGCGTCGATCTTTGCGCCGCGCCCGGGCAGCGTCATCAGCTTGGCACCGCCCGAATAAAAGGTCGGGGCGCCGCATTCGTCGACCTCAATATGGGCTTCCTCGTAGCAGAGGATGCCCTGCCATGGCCGCACGAAATGGGCGAGGATGATGCTGTTCGCGGCGGTGCCGGTGGGGATCCACACCACTTCGCAATCGGTCTCGAACAACTCGGAAAAGGTCGCGTCGAGCGACATGCTGAGCGCATCGCCGTCATAAGCGGTGTCGACATGATTGGCAGCCGCCAGCGCTTCCATCACCACCGGATGAACCGTTGCAGCATTGTCGGAGAAAAAGCGGGTCGCGGTCACGAATGGCGCCTTAGCGTAGGTCCGTCTGTCATGCTAACCCTTCATTTTGGTCGCGTTTCATTCACAGCCTCACCGCCCGCCGCATCAGCAGCCCCCCCGGCAATTGTTGCACCCCCGGCGACACCAAGCCCGCCGGCCATACCGACCCCGCCGCCGCTCATCCCGCCACCGCGTCCACCGCCGCCGCCGCCTCGATCGCGCCCCGAACCGCCGCCCTTGCCGCCGCCGCTCGATGGGCGGGTCGGACCTTGCAACGGGATGACAACGTCGTCAGGCACCGGATCGAGATCGAGCGCCTGCCGAATGAAATCGCGCAGCGCAATCACCAGGTCGTGAACATGCACGGGCCGCCCATCAGCCAGTTCGCGCGCGGCGCGGCTGGCCAGCCGCACCTGGTCTTCGGTGCCGAGCAGGATGATGTCGGACAGCGCCGCTTCGACCGCATCGCGGATTCGGCGTGGTCGGTCCGATTCGCCTTCGCTCGAATCGCCGTTCGCAGCTTCGCCCGACAAGTCGATCGGCGGCGCGGCCTCGCCCTCGACGGGCATAGCTCGCCGCCTATCGCGTAGATGCCGCGGATCGACCGTCAGGTCTCCAGTGAAGGAACCGCCCAGCGTCTTGTACGCCGCCATCAACGTGCGCAGCCGCTCGTTGATCTGGCGGTTCATCCGTTCGCGGCGCTGCTGGATGGTCATCATCACCATCAGCCGGATGCCGACCCCGATCAGGGTGAAAAGCGCCAGCCCCAGCAATGTCGTCCCGATGCTTTGCCATGACGAAAAATCGAACAAGCGCATCGGCGTTTTCCTATCGATCGCGTTTGGCGAGCAGCTTCAGGCGCAACGCGTTGAGCTTGATGAAGCCTGCAGCATCCTTCTGGTCATAAGCGCCGGCGTCATCCTCGAACGTCACATGGCGTTCGCTGTAGAGGCTATTCGGCGACTTGCGGCCGACGACGTTCGCATTGCCCTTGTAGAGCTTGAGCCGGACGGTGCCGCTGACCTTTTCCTGGCTATGGTCGATCGCCGCCTGCAACATCTCGCGTTCGGGCGCGAACCAGAAGCCGTTGTAGATGAGCTCGGCATATTTCGGCATCAGCTCGTCTTTGAGATGCGCGGCGCCGCGATCGAGCGTGATGCTTTCGATACCGCGATGGGCGCGCGCGTAAATCTCGCCGCCCGGCGTCTCGTACATGCCGCGCGACTTCATGCCGACGAAGCGGTTCTCGACGAGGTCGAGGCGGCCAATGCCGTGCTTGCGGCCAAGGTCGTTGAGCGCCGCAAGCAAGGTTGCAGGCGACATCGCCTGCCCGTTCAGCGCGACGCCATCACCGCGCTCGAAATCGACGGTGATATATTCAGGGGTGTCGGGCGCATCCTCCGGATTGACGGTGCGCGAATAGACATAGTCCGGGGTCTCATCCCACGGATTTTCGAGCACCTTGCCCTCACTCGAAGTGTGCAGCAAATTGGCGTCGGTCGAAAACGGGCTTTCGCCGCGCTTGTCCTTCGGCACCGGAATCTGGTGCTGTTCGGCCCAGGCGATCAGCGCGGTGCGGCTGGTCAGATCCCATTCGCGCCACGGCGCGATCACCTTGATGTCGGGGTTCAGCGCATAGGCCGACAGCTCGAACCGGACCTGATCATTGCCCTTGCCCGTCGCGCCATGTGCCACGGCGTCGGCGCCGGTTTCGCTGGCGATCTCAACCAGCCGTTTCGAAATCAGCGGCCGCGCGATGCTGGTACCAAGCAGGTAATCGCCCTCGTATCGCGCATTGGCGCGCATCATCGGGAAGACGAAGTCGCGGACGAATTCCTCTTTCAGATCGTCAATATAAATATGCTCGGGCTTGATCCCCAGCAGCTCGGCCTTGGCGCGCGCGGGTTCCAGTTCCTCGCCTTGCCCGAGGTCGGCGGTGAAGGTCACCACTTCGCAGCCATAGGTAACCTGCAGCCACTTCAGGATGACGCTGGTATCGAGACCGCCCGAATAGGCGAGGACGACGCGCTTAATGGAATCGGACATGGCTGTACCTTTGGCGAGGGGATGACGCGGGCGCGGCTAGCAGCCCCGCCCCCGCGACGCAACGCCCGCCATGCGTGCCGCGCGGAGCGAGCGGCGAAACTTGTCAAACTTGTCAGTCGTCTTTCCCCCCAGACGTCGCTGCACGTGCAGGGCGCCCGCCTACGTGTCGTCCAGAAGAATACGGCCATTGGCGGGGCGCCTGTGCCATTTTACCGGCGATTGAAGCAAAGCGGAAAAATGTAGGAAAGGCCCGCGCGGACCTATTTTATCGCGCTGGCGCCAGGCACAAGCTTTCCATTTATCGCGATGCATATTTGCTTGGCCGCGCTGGCGAGCGCCGCGAGTGTCCGATGAAAATATATGTCTTGGACGAGGACCTTTATGCGCCTGACTCTCGCTTTCGCTGTCGTTACCCCCGCTTTTTCCGCCGCCGCTGCCGACGAACAGGGGAATCGGGTGAACAAGTCATCGTGAGATAATTGCGGCGAGGAAGTCGTCATCCCAAGCTGCGACTTTTCTTCTGAGCCGCATTGAGTCTTTTCCCGGAGCGGATCGCAGTAGATTGTGCGCCATGTGCTTTATGGTGGTGAAGTTTGCAGGTGCATGCTCCGTGCGCACCCGGCATTCGTCATCGCGAAAGACCATATCCATAACCCAATGGAGACTGTTTTCGATCGCCCAGTGATGGCGCACGATGGCACCAAGCTGCTCGGCGGGCAGCTGCAGCGAGGTTAGGTAGAGGCGGGTTTCGTGGGTGGCTTTGTCGCCTGTCTCGCGGATACTGTCGACGATGATGACGGCCTTCAGGCCGGGCCATCTATGGTCCTTGGGAAGCCAGTCGAGATTGTGGATGACGGTGGTCGCCCTGGTCTCGATGCGGCCATGGTCGCCATCGACCGTCGTGTTTTGGCTGATCTTGCACTCATGGAAGTTGCGCTCTTTCTGCTCGGCTACGAACAGCGCGACATCCTCGTGCAGAGCCGTCTGGTTCCCCTTGAGCGCCAGGACATACTCGGCCTTCTTGTCGAGGATCGTCTGGGCAATCACGCGTTGGCAGCCCATAGCGTCGATTGTCACGACGGCACCCTCGATATCCATCATGGCCAGTAATCGGGGGATAGCAGTGATCTCGTTCGACTTCTCGTCGATCTTGACCTGGCCCAGCACCAACCGTTGGCGAGCGGCAAATGCCGAGACCATATGGATCGCTGCCTTGCCGCCCGCCTTGTCGTGCGAACGACGCGATGTCTTGCCGTCGATTGCAATGACCTCGGCACAGGTCCCGGTGAGCGAGGCGACCCACTTCACAAAGCACTGCTGGAACTGTTCAGCATCAAGCGTCGCGAAGATGTCACCAAGGTGATCGTGCGAGGGCGTGCCTGCAGCAAAGGGACGAAATCGCTGCAGAAAATCCAGCTTTTTCTCTCCAAAGCGGGCGATGTCGACGAATGTCTCCGCACCCGCCAAAACGCCCAGCAGCGCCAAAAGCAATATCTCCTCAAGCGGATACATCACCTTTGCCAGTTGCCGACCATCGACCAAGTCACGGAAATGATCCAGAAAAACTACCGCCTCGCCAAGCGCTCCGCTCGACTGATCACCACTGTCCATCACAATATCCCCTCGTCCAAATCTGAGGATTTGCATAGATTCAGCAATTCACGCGTTTGTCGCCCCTTCTTTCACCCGATTGCCCTG